>NZ_CP168057.1:0-3039360 GCF_041530035.1 Halomicrobium sp. HM KBTZ05
ATGAGCGACGACCCGGAGGAGGGGATGCTCTCCTGGGACGAGTCCGTGTTCCGGGACGAACACGTCTTCGAGATCGACTACGTCCCCCAGACGTTCGAACACCGGGAGAGCCAGATGGAGAACCTGAAGTACGCGCTCAGGCCCGCCGTCCGTGGCTCCCGGCCGCTGAACGTCATCGCACGCGGGCCGCCGGGGACGGGCAAGACCACGGCGACCCAGATCCTCTTCGACGAACTGACCGCCCAGACCGACGTGCAGGCGGTGCGGGTCAACTGTCAGGTCGACTCGACGCGCTACGCCGTCTTCTCGCGGCTGTTCGCCGAAATCTTCGACTACGAACCCCCTTCCTCTGGCATCTCCTTCAAGAAGCTGTTCTCCCAGATCACCGACCGCCTCGTCGAGCGCGAGGAGGTGCTGGTGGTGGCGCTCGACGACGTGAACTACCTCTTCTACGAGTCCGAAGCCAGCGACACGCTGTACTCGCTGTTGCGCGCCCACGAGGCCCACTCCGGAGCCAAGATCGGCGTCATCTGTATCTCCTCGGACCTCGATCTGGACGTGATCGACGCGCTCGATACGCGCGTCCAGAGCGTCTTCCGGCCCGAGGAGATCTACTTCAACAGGTACGACGAGCCCGAGATCGTCGGCATCCTGCGAGAGCGGGCCGACCGCGGGTTCCACGACGGCGTCGTCGACACGACGGTGCTCGACCGCGTCGCCGAACTCACCGCCAAGCAGGGTGGGGACCTCCGCGTGGGAATCGACCTGCTGCGTCGGGCGGGGATGAACGCGGAGATGCGAGCCTCCCGCACCGTCGAGCGCGAAGACGTGGAAGCGGCCTACGACAAGTCCAAGTACGTCCACCTCTCGCGACGCCTGCGGGAACTGTCGGACTCCGAGGCCGCACTCGCGGAGGTGATCGCCCAGCACGACGGCCAGCGAGCCGGCGAGATCTACGACGTGTTCAACGACCAGACCGATCTTGGCTACACCCGTTACTCCGAGATCATCAACAAGCTCGATCAGCTGGGCGTCATCGAGGCCAGTTACACGAACGTCGACGGCCGCGGGCGCTCGCGAGAACTCACGCTGCAGTACGACCCCGAGGCCGTCCTCGAACGGCTCTGATACCCCCGGCTGTACGTCGACCCCCAGTCCAGACCGCCATTTTTTGTGCCAACAGTCCGTACGAACTGTAATGCGACGACGACTCCTGGGGAGTCCGACGGTGATGACGCTGGCTGCGTTCCTCGCGGTGTTTCTCTGTCAGGAACTCGTGTCGCTGGTCGCCGGCCGCGTCGCGATGCAGTCGCTGTTCGTGCTGACGACGCCGGTGACTCACAACCCCTGGACGGTCGTGACGAGCGTCTACGCCCACAGCGGCGTCTCGCACCTGATCGCGAACGCGGTCGCGCTGGCGGTCGTCGGAATCTTGCTGGAACGCCAGACGACGCCGGCCCGCTTTCACGCCTTCTTCGTGGTCGCGGGGGCGCTCTCGGGGCTCGCCGAGGTGTGGCTCGCACCGCTGATCGGCGCGGTGCTGGGCGGCGCGGGCCAGGTGAGCGTACTGGGCGGGAGCGGGGCGGTCTTCGCACTGGCGGGGTACCTGCTGACCAGCAACCGACTCACGGATCGCGTCGTCGGGACGATTCAGCTCAGCCCCAGGCTACAACTGGCCGCCTTCGCGGCGATCGCGATCATCGTCACGCTGGCCACGGCCCGGCCACAGGTCGCGCTCGTCGCGCACTTCACCGGTCTGTTGCTGGGGCTGGTGGCCGGCCGCGTCCACGTGTTGCGCCCACGGCAGAAGGGAGCCCAGCCAGAGCCAGCGTGATACTGCCGGCAGTACGAGACGGCTGCGAGTGCGGTACGAGCGGGGGTCGACTGGACCAGTCGACCATCCCCGCAGCTACCGACGGCACTCGATGTGTGTCGGTGGGTTCTGCACTCGAAAGAGAGGGGTGGCGCTACTGGCTGGCCGAGTCGACGAACACTCGCTCGTCGAGGCGGGTCGTCACCCGGTCGGCCAGCGTCCGGAGGTTGACGGCGTCTTCCCGATTGTAGGAGACGAGCGTCTCCAGGGAACCGTCCTCGCCCCGCTCGTGTTCGCGCCACAGACGGACGGCGTCCTCGCCGGAGATGTCCGGACGGTCTCGCTCGATGCCGATGTCCTGCTCGATCTGTTTCAGGCCGCCGCTGAGACCCAGTTGCTTGCAGGTGTACATCAGGTCGAGGTGGGGTCGGTCCAAATCCACGTCGAAGTTGGCTTCGAGGAAGGGCACGTCGAAGCGCTTGCCGTTGAACGTCACCAGCAGGTCGGCGTCGCCGACCGTCGCCCGCAAGCGCTCGGCGGTCAGATCGTCGCCCGCCACGAGCGTCTCGGTGTCGCCGTCCCGGTGGAAACTCACCGTCGTCACCTGATTGCGCTGCTGGTCCAGCCCGGTGGTCTCGATGTCGAAGAAGCAGGCCCGATCGGCGAAGGTCTCGTAGACGCGCCACCGCTCGCCGGAGGGGAACTGCTCGTCGAAGTACGCCACGTCGTCGTCCGCGAGCCGACGGCGGCCTTCGTCGATGAACGTCTCGATCCGGTCGGCCGTCGTCGGCCCGACCGGGTCCGGTTCGAAGGCGTCCCAGTGGGTGATTCCGGCCTCCCACAGAGTGCGTTCGGTCTGCTCGCCGACACCGCGAACCCCGATGAAACTGTTCTCGACGCGCACGCTCCCCTAGGCGGTGTGGTCGCTCATAAATGAGTCGGTCCGGTCGGTCGGCGTCCCGATGACCGAAGCGAGCACTCACCCGCCGCAGTGAAACTCCCACCGAAGCGTCAGCGGTGCTACCCTCGGTCGTGTCAGCGATCGGCCCTGTGAACGGCTAACGCAACGGGCTTTTGCCCGTCCGCACCGAACGACGGTGCATGACTGCCGTCGAGACCAAGCTCGACGCCGCACGGGCCGATCTGGCCGACCGAGAGGGCGTCCTGATCGCCTTCTCGGGTGGCGTCGACTCCAGCGTCGTCGCCGCACTCGCCCACGACGCGCTGGGCGACGACGCCGTCGCCTGTACCGCAAAGAGCGAGACGCTTCCCGAAGCCGAACTGGTCGACGCCAACCGCGTCGCCGACGAGATCGGGATTCGCCACGAGATCGTCGAGTTCAGCGAACTCGACAGCGAGGCGTTCGTCGCCAACGACGACGAACGGTGCTATCACTGCCGTTCGATGCGCCTCTCGGCGATGTACGACGAGGCCCGCCGGCTCGACATCGACGTGGTCTGTGACGGCACCAACGCCTCGGACCCCGGCGAGGGACACCGTCCCGGCCTCCGGGCCGTCGAGGAGCTGAACGCCTACTCGCCGCTGCTGGAACACGACATCACCAAAGAGGAGGTCCGCGAGATCGCTCGCGAGTACGACCTGTCCGTGGCCGACAAGCCCTCGATGGCCTGTCTCTCCTCCCGGATCCCGACGGGGATGGAAGTGACCGAGGACCGACTCTCTCGCGTCGAGAAGGCCGAACAGCTCCTGCGGACCTGGGGCTTCGAGCAGTTCCGCGTGCGCGACCACGACGGGCTCGCCCGCATCGAGGTCGGCGACGACGAACTCGACGTGGCACTGGATCCCGACTTCGTCCGGGCCGCCCGCGACCACGTCGCGGATCTGGGCTTCGACCACGTGACGCTGGATCTCCACGGCTACCAGACCGGGAGCGTGAGCCCCGACGACGAGTCCGAGGACGACGACGCCGTCGTCGAAGACGTGTTCTCGACGGAGTACCCGACCGGGGAGTGAGACGGGCTCGCCGAGCGGTTTAGATTTCCTACAAGAGAAATGCGAGATTAAACCGCCAATCATTTAGCACCGGCGTCACCTCGGACAGGATATGCCCCCGGTCGTCTACGTCGGTCCACAGGAGCGAGGCCTCGCCTTCGAGCGTGCCGTCACCGGGTCGGTGCTCGCAGTGGAGACGCCCGACGAGCGCGTCCTCGACGATCCCCGCACGTCCTTCGTGGTCGTCGATGCCGTCGGCGAGGTGGACGCGACACGCCTGGCAGATGCCCCCGTGACGGTGCTGGCCGCCGAGACCAGCGACCTCCCGGACGGCGTCGTCGACGAGCGCGTCGCCGTCGACGGAGATCCCACGGCGGCGCTTGCCGACCACGTCGATACGCTCGCCGACGGGAGTCTCGAAACGGTCGACGAGCAGGGAGAACTGCGACGCCAGAGCGAGCGACTGGACACGCTCACCAGCAGCATCTCACACGACCTCCAGACGCCGATCCAGCTCGCGATCACGCAGCTCGAACTGTACAGAGAGACCGGCGACGAGACCCACCTCGATCGGCTCGCAGACGCTCACGAGCGGATGCAACGCCTGATCGACGATCTCCTGACCCTGGCGCGACAGGGCGACACCGTCGACGAGCCCCAGCGGGTGTCGCTGGCGTCGGTGTGTGAAGACGCCTGGCGCGGCATCGACACCGGCGGAGCGCGACTTCGGGTCCGTGCCGATGCGACGCTCACTACCACGCCCGGACGGCTCGACCGGCTGCTCTCGAATCTCTTCGTCAACGCCGTCGACCACGCCACAGACGACGTGACCGTCACGGTCGGGCTCCTCCCCGACGGCGACGGCTTCTACGTCGCCGACGACGGCGACGGAATCGGCCCGGCCGACCGCGACCGGATCTTCGAGCGGGGGTACACGACGAGCGACGAGGGGACCGGCTTCGGGCTGGCGATCGTCGCCGAGATCGTCGACGCACACGGCTGGTCGATCGCGGTCACGGACCAGCAGTCGGCGGGAGAACCGTCAGGAACACGGTTCGAAGTGTCCGGAATCTCGTCGCTCGAAGACGCCTAGGCCTCTTCTGTCGTCGGCGTCTCGGCGGCGTCGTCGCCCTCACGCCAGCGGAGCACGGCGACGAACAGTTCGTACAGGACCACCAGGCCGACACCGACCAGCGCCGCCCGCATCGGCGAGAGAGCCAGATCGCGAGCAGCGGTGACGAGCGTCGGCGTCGGGCTCCCGAAGTAGCCGACGACGACCGCACCGAGCCAGACGGGAATCCGGGCGTCTTCGACCGCGAGCCGTGCCTTGAGCGCCCGCCGCGAGCGGCCGTAACGCCGGAGCAGGAAGGCTCCGATCTCGAACAGCGCGATCAGCGCACCCGCGATGATCGCCGGTGTCGCGATCGGTCCACCCGCACTCGCGAGTTGGTCGATCACGATCTGGGGCAGCGCGTCGTAGTAGCCCGGCGGGATCGGGCCGCTGCTGGCGACGTAGCCGCCGAGCGCCGCAGCGAGGTAGGCGACCGGTCGGCGGTCGGCCGCCTCCTCGGCCGTCGGAACCGGCGAACCGGTGCCGGTCCAGCGAAGCAGCGCCAGCGTCCCCTCGAACAGGAAGATCATCGTCACCGCGACGATCAGCGGTGCCATCCCGGTCGGGTCCGGGCTAAAGAGGAAGGCGACGGCAGCGAAGCCACCCCAGAAGTACAGCCGCCGGTCTTCGAGCCACTGGCGGGTCGTCACGCCCATCATGATCGCCAGCATCACCAGCAGCGGAATCTGGAAGACGAGCGCGAAGAAGCCGAGCATCAGGACGATGAGGTTGAACGTCTCGGTCAGACCGAAGGCCGTCGTCGCCGCCTGCTCGCTGTACTCCGTGAAGTAGGCGAACAGCGAGGGGAGGACGGCGAAGTACGCGAAGCTGACCCCGACGGCCGCCAGCACGAGGCTCGTAGGGACGGCCGCGAGGTAGTAGCGTCGCTCGCGAGGGTAGAGGCCGGGGCGCATGAACCGATAGGTCTGGTAGACGCCGACCGGCAGTGCGATGATCAGCCCGACCAGCGTCGACACCTTCAGACGCGCAAGCACCAGCGAGAGCGGGTGGTAGACGCGAGGCTTGACGCCACAGTCCGGGCCGGGACAGAGCGCCGGGTCGCCCAGGAACGAGTACCACAGGAAGTTGATCAGGTCGTTGGCGTAGAACACGACGATCCCGGCGACGCCGAACATGACGAGTCCGACCGCCAGGAACCGCAGCGCCATCTCCTCGACGTGTTCGGTCAGGGGCATCTCCTCGTCGTCGGGAGCCGTCGACGGCCCGACATCGTCCGGCGGGGACGGCGGTTCGCGATCGCGCGTCGGCCGCGCCGTCGCACTGGCCGCGGTGCCACCGCCTTTCGGCGACGGGCCTGGCGCGTGGACCTGCTTTGGCTCCTCCGAGTCGTCGCTGTCACCGTCGTCGCTGTCCGACGCCGTGTCGGCGTCACCGTCCTCGGAATCGTCGGTGTCCGACGAGTGGCCGGTGTCGTCGGCCCGGCGAGCGTCGCCGCGTGCCTGCGTCTGATCTCGGCGGGCGGCCGGCGGCAGCTCCTCGTCGTCGTCGGACTCGTCGTCGCCGGACTCGTCGACGTCGTTCGCGGGGTCGTGGTCTTTCCACCACTCCTGTGGATCGTCGTCCGAGTCGGGGGCTCCGTCTTCGTCTTCCTCCGAGTCGGGGGCTCCGTCTTCGTCTTCCTCCGAGTCGGGGGCTCCGTCTTCGTCTTCCTCCGAGTCGGGGGCTCCGTCTTCGTCTTCCTCCGAGTCGGGGGCTCCGTCTTCGTCTTCCTCCGAGTCGGGGGCTCCGTCTTCGTCTTCCTCCGAGTCGGGGGCTCCGTCTTCGTCTTCCGTGTCGGCTGACGAGTCCGAGTCCGCTCTCTCGCGGTCGTCGTCTGCCGGGTCGTCCGCCGAGTCCTCCGTCGCGTCGGACGCGTCGTCGGCTTTCGCGTCGACGGCGGTCGACGAGGGTACCTGCTGCTCGTCGGCCGGCGACTCCTCCGAGTGGGAGTCGGCCGGCTCCTCGCTGGCTCGCTCGTCGTCGCCGTCGCGGTCGCCCATCTGTGGCCCCCTTGGCTGCTCGTTGTTGTAAACTTTCTTTTCGCAGTCCCGACCGGAGCGTTCGCGCGATGAACAAATTGATAACGCAGAGTCGGCAAGTCTCCGACCAGATGTCTACGGGGCTCGACGAAGACACGATGCGGTCTGTCCAGAGCGGCCGCGAGACGATGGGCTCGATGCTCAGAGCCGCGCAAAAACACCTCCAGAAGGTGTTCATCGTCTGGGTCGTCGGCCTCGTCGGAACGATCTACGCGCTCCAGGAGTTCCTGTGGGATCGCTTGAAGGCGGACATGATCGAACGGACCGCCGAAGAGGCCGACATCGTCGCCGTCACGCCCTTCGACGTGATCCTCTTGCAGGTGAAAATCGGGGCGGTCATCGGTATCCTCCTCGCGCTCCCCTTCCTGATCTACTACAGCCGCGACGCGTTGCGCGAGCGGGATCTGTGGCCCGCCGACAGGGTGCCACTGTGGAAGCTCTGGAGTCTGCTGTTGATCGCTATCGGCCTGTTCGCCGGCGGGATCCTCTACTCGTACAACCTCTTTTTCCCGCTGATGTTCGACTTCCTGGCGGAAAACGCCGACGCCGCCGGCTTCCGGCCGGACTACTCGATCACCAAGTGGGTCGGCTTCGTCGCCTTGCTCGGCTTCTCGTTCGGGCTGGCGGCGCAGCTCCCGCTGTTTATGAGCGCGCTGAGCTACACCGGCATCGTCCCCTACGAGACGTTCCGTGACCGCTGGCGAGTCGCGGTGGTCCTGATCTTCGGGTTCGGTGCGCTGTTTTCGCCGCCGGACCCGTTCACGCAGGTGATGTGGGCGCTGCCACTCGTCGGGCTGTACGTCGTCAGCCTCGGTATCTCGAAGATACTGGTGTTGACCAAGCGGGCCGGCGAGGAGGTCGGTGCTGCCACCGTCGCGCGCACGCGCTGGAACAAGCTCGCGGCCGGAGCGGTCGTGGCCGGCGGCGCGGTGTACTACCTGCTCGCGACGCCCGCGTTCCAGTACATCCAGGCGTTCGCGGCGTGGTTCCCCTCCGACCGGCTCACCGGCGACATCGCTCGCCCGGACCTGCTCGGACTGGGAACGGAGACGACCGCGATCGCCATCGCCGCCGTGTTCGGCGTCGTGGCCGCGATCGTCGTCCTGTACTACTACATGATCCAGGCCCTCGACGTGGCGGCCGCCGAGGCGGGCAACTACGGCGATCCGACGGCCATCGACATCGAACCGCTGAGCGCCGGTGCCGTCCGGAGCGCGCCGGTCCAGCGGTTCCAGGAGATGGAAGAGCAGGAAGCGCTCGAACTGGCCCAGTCGGCGATGGACGACGGGAATCCGGACAAAGCCGAGGCGATTCTGGGCCGCTGGGACTTCGCTCAGGACACGATGGCGGGCACGGGTGAGGCAGCCGACGACGAGGACGAGGAGGACGCCGACGTGGTCACCTCGACGACGGCCGGTGTGATGAACGCCTTCACCGAAGAGGAGACCACCGAGGACGACATCGGCGGCTACTACCACGACATCGCCTTCATCCTCGACTCGCTGACTTCGAAGGCGATCTGGTTCGTCGGCACGTTCATGGCGATCTCCGGGGCCGCCTTCGTCTTCCTGTACTCCGGTGGCATCGGAGACATCCGGAACACGTTCGTCAGCAACCTCCCGCCGTCGATGCGGGCCGACGTGACGTTCGTCAACCTCCACCCGGTCGAGCACCTGATCTTCATCGTGAAGTTCTCCGCGATCCTGGGCGCGGTGGCGGTACTGCCACTGATCGTCTACTTCGCCTGGCCGGCGCTGAAAGAACGGGGCTTCGTCGGCGGCCAGCGGGGCGTGCTCGGGATCTGGAGCGGGACCGTCATCGCGTCGATGATCGGCGGGAGCCTCGTCGGGTTCACCTACGTCGCGCCGACGGTGATCTCCTGGCTGGCCTTCGACGTGCTCCAGTCGGGGATGATCATCTCGTATCGCGTCGCCAAGTTCGGCTGGCTCGTGCTCGCGCTGACGGTCGGGATCGGACTGCTGTTCGAGATCCCGGTGACGATGTTGCTGTTCCACCGCGGGAACATCATCACCTTCCAGTCGGTCCAGGACCGCTGGCGGACCGTCACGCTCGGGGTGTTCGTCGCCGGAGCCCTGTTCTCGCCGAAGGGCATCTTCACGATGTTCCTCGTCTCGATCCCGGTGACGATCGCCTTCCTCGTCGGTCTCGGGGTGCTGTGGCTCTACACCCTCGGTGGCAGACGGGCACCCGAGGGTGCCGAGCCGGCGGACTGATACTGCCGGCTGTCACTTCGCGAAGAGCTTCGCCACTCTGGGTGTCGAAATCGTTCACAGATGTACAGTCGGTAGTATGAGACCGACGACAGGAAACGCGTCGGCGAACACGTCACCCGACGCCGCAGCGAGCCGGGCCGGAAACCTGTTTTTATGTGCGGCGGCGTCCCTACCCTAGCTATGCCCAAGATCAGCGTGGAAGTGCCCGCGGAGCTACTGGACGATCTGGACAAGCACGTCGGCGACGAGGGGAAGTTCGTCAACCGCAGCGAGGCGATCCGAGCGTCCGTTCGCAAGACGCTGGACATCCTAGACGAGATCGACGAGCGAGAGGGGCGACTGGACGACGAGTACTGATGACGTCGGAGCTAGAGAAGATGCTCGCCGGAGAGGCCTACGACCCCAGCGATCCCGAGCTGGTGGCCGGCCGAAACCGGGCCAGCGAACTGACGCGGGCGTACAACGAGACGCCGCCCGACGCCGGGAAGCGCCGCCAGGAACTGCTCGATGAGCTGTTCGGGACGGTCGGCGAGGCGACGGTCGAACCCCCCATCCGGTGTGACTACGGCTTCAACGTCCACGTCGACGACGGCTTCTACGCGAACTTCGACTGCGTCTTGCTGGACGTGTGTGAGATCACGTTCGGCGAGCACTGTCTGCTCGGACCCGCAGTCCACGTGTACACGGCGACGCACCCGCTCGACGCCGCGGAGCGCGCCGACGGACTGGAGATGGGAGAGCCCGTGACCGTCGGCGATCACGTCTGGATCGGCGGCCAGGCCGTCCTGACGCCGGGGGTAACTGTCGGGGACCGTGCGGTCGTGGCCGCCGGAGCCGTCGTCACCGACGACGTGCCGTCGGACGTGGTCGTGGCCGGCAATCCGGCGACGGTCGTCAAAGAACTGTGAGCCGGGCGGCGCGGGCTTCGAAGCGCTTTTGCCGGCCCCGGGGATACGGACGAGCATGTCCCTCGATCGGGAGACGGTCACGCAGATCGCGCTGTCGGCCGTCGCCGTCTTGCTGTTCATCGCCGGTACGGTCGTCGTGAGTACGAACTACGGAGCGAACGGCGACCTCACGCAGGAGGGTGGCATCGCACTCGTGGCAGCCATCGCGGCGTTCGTCGTCGTCATGCTTGCGGCCGGTCTCTTCCTGGAGCGCCGGGAGTTCTGAACGCCGATCGCCGTCGGCCGCGCCGTCAGGCCTCGCTTTCCTCGCCGTTCTCGCGCCAGTCTTCGATCTCCTCGTCGTCGGTCTCGTCGAGTCGGTGTTCGTAGTAGTTCAGCGGATGTGACTCGTTGATTTCGTCCTCGCAGATGTCGTCTTTCCCCTTGCAGTCGCCGTAGGACTGCATCGTCGCACACGAGGGCGTCGAGTACTCCGTGGGACTCGTGTCACCCCGGATGTGGTCGACCTGGTAGCGGGTGGCCTCCTCGCCGAACCCCGGATTGACCTGGAACAGTTCGACGATCTCGTCGGTCGTCATCCCGATCGAGGTCAGGAAGGCCGCCAGCGCGAACCGCGAGTGGTGCTCCAGGTGCTCGCCCTTCTGAACCGCGTCGAGGAGATGCTGCATGCAGGGCGGGAACAGGTCCGGAACGACCGTGTCGATCTCGCGGGTCAGATCCATCTCCGACAGCGTCGTCTGGATAGACTCGACTTCCGCGTCGAGTTCGTCCGCGATGGCGTCCGGCACGTCGAAGGGCAGGCCGTCGTCGATCCGGTGGCGAATCGCCTGCTTGAGCAGCGTGTGAAGTTCCCCGGTCGTCACCGGCACCTCGCCGTCGGTCAGCGCGCGGTTGACCAGTCGCCACTCGTCGCCCCACTGATCGGCCGCCAGTTCGAGGTACGTCCCCACGTCGATCCGGTAGCCGTCCGCGGTCTCGTGGACGGCGGCGGTGAGGTCGAACTCCGCGAGCAGGGCCTGCAGAGACAGCGACTCGGTGTCGCCGTAGCTGAACGACTCCCCGGCGGTGAACTCGTCGACGAACCGCTCGCGTGCGGCCTCGGCCTCGGCCTGTGCGTACTTGCGCGTACAGACCGGCGTGTCCACGAGCGAGACGAGCACCCGCGCGACCGGGTACGACAGCAGTTCCACGCGCGTGCGCCGGTGGGGGTCCCCGACGCTCCCATCGGTGATCGCCCACTCGACGCGCTCGCGGGCGCGCTCGACGACGACCTCGTCGGTGGCGACGACCTCGCCCAGATCGACCGCCGCTTCCTCGACCGCGTCGCGGGCCGACTGCAAGAACGGGTAGCGCGCGTGGAGCGGTTGCATCGCCCGTCCCTATCACGCGGGGGCGAATAAATTCGGTGGTCACACCGTCGGCCCGCTACCAGTCCATCCCGCCGTTGACGCCGATGACCTGCCCGGTCATGTAGCGCGACTCGGGGCTGGCGAGGAAGCGAACGACGGGGGCGATGTCCTCGATCGTGGCGAACCGGTCCAGGGGAATCCGCTGGAGGATCCGCTCCTGGACGCGCTGGGGGACCTCGTCGAGCATGTCCGTCGCGACGAACCCCGGCGCGACGCAGTTGGCCGTCGACCCGGTGGCTGCCATCTCCAGGGCCAGCGTCCGGGTGAACCCGAACAGGCCGGACTTTGCGGCCGCGTAGTTGGCCTGCCCGTAGTTGCCCTGCTGGCCGACGACCGAGGAGACGTTGATCAGGCGGCCGTCCTCGGCCTCGCGGATGTCGTCGTAGAAGCAGTGGCTGACGTTGAACACGCCGCCGAGGTTCACGTCGATGACGGCCTCCCAGTCCTCGCGGGTCATCTCCCCGAAGGTCCGGTCGACCGTGATCCCGGCGTTGTTGACGACCACGTCGACCGGGCCGACGGCGTCGTGGATCGTCGTGCGCATCCGTTCGACGGCGTCGTACGCCGACACGTCGCCCTGGACGGCCACCGCCTCGCCGCCAGCGGCCTCGATCTCGTCGACGACCGCCTCGGCGGCCTGTTCGGAGGAACGGTAGTTGACGACCACGGTCGCTCCGTGGGCCGCCACGTCCGTGGCGATCCCGCGTCCGATCCCGCGAGAGGAGCCGGTCACCAGACAGGTCTGTCCGTCGAGCATATCAGCCAGTTCACACCCAGTCGTGAAAAGCGGTCCGCCGGACCGTGCCGACGAAGGAAAGATGGTTTCGAGCGACGCGTCCGGCTACAGCTGGTCGAGCCAGTCCTGGACCCGAGACTCCGTCGTTTCGGCGATCTCGGCCAGCTCGGCCGCGTCGTGCGTTGCGAGGTCGTCGACGGTCTCGATGCCGGCCTCGCGCAGGCGGTCGGCGTAGGTCGGACCGATGCCGTCGACAGACGCCACGTCGGGAGCGTCCTCGCTCTCATCGGCCGCCGCCTCGTCGTCGCTCTCGGTGGCGTCGTCTGCCGGCGACTCCACGTCGATCGGGACGGCCTCTTCGCTCTCGTCGGCCGCCGCTTCGGCCTGTCGGTTGCGTTCCTTGTACCAGTCACACACGTCGGGCCAGAGGTTCTCGTGGGTGCTCGACGAGACCGAGAGGCCGATGTGGCCCGTCGAGAACTCCATCGTGGTCACGTCCTCAGAGCCGACGACCTCGTTGAACGGCTTGGAGGCCTCCGGCGGGATGAGGTGGTCGTACTCGCCCATCAACTGGAGCATCGGCATGTCGATGTCCGCGAGGTCGATCTGTTCGCCGCCGATCTCCAGTCGGTTGTTGTAGAGGTCGTTGTCCTGATAGATCTTCTCCAGGAACTCGACGTAGGCCTCGCCGGCCACGTCGACGCCGTCGGAGAGCCACTGCTCCATCCGACCGAAGTTCCGGACGAACCCCTCGTTCTCGATGTTCTCGGCCAGGCGGATGTACTTCGAGACGTAGTTGTCGACCGGGTCCATCAGGGCAAAGCCCACGTCGAGCATCTCGGAGGGGACGTTGCCGAACGTCTCGGTCACGTCCTCGGGGTCGTAGTACTCGTCGGAGCCCCACTCTTCGAGGACGCCGCCAGTGTGGTCGAAACAGAGCCCGGCGGCCATCAGCCCCAGCGCGTTGACCTTCTCGGGGTTCAGCGCCGTGTAGATGACCGACATCGTCCCGCCCATACAGTACCCCAGGATGTTGATGGCGTCCTGGCCCGAGCGCTCACAGACCTCGTCGACGCAGTTCTCGATGTAACGGTTGACGTAGTCGTCGAGCGTGAGGTGCTGGTCGAGCCGGGAGGGCTCGTTCCAGTCGATGAGGTACACGTCGTGGCCCGCCTCCAGCAGGCGGCGCACGACGGAGCGTTCCTTCTGGAGGTCGAGGATGTACGGGCGGTTGATCAGCGCGTAGATGATGAGGATCGGAATCTCTTCTTTGTCCTCCTCGGGAACGTCGATCCCGGCGGCCTCGGCGTCGTAGTGGAGCAGTTGGAGTTTGTTCTCCTCGTAGACCACGTCGCTTGGCGTCTCGCCGACCTCGACGGACTGCATCGTCTCGATGCGTTCGGGCGCGACGCTGGCCTGGTCGGTGGCCTCCGTCATCGCCTCCAGGGACTGGCGCTGCCAGTCGAGTGCTGCCGTGAAGGGATTTGCGGGCGTCATGTGTTATTCCTCGAGGTGGTCGAGGATCTGATCGAGTTTCTGTTCGACCTCGTGCTGGCGACGCTCCAGCTCGACGAGCCGTTCGCCGACTTCTTCGACGTCCTCACGCGTCGAGAAGCCCATCTGGGCGATCGAGTCCTGCCCGATGTCGTCGGCCTGCTGGCGCATCTCCATCATGGTCTCGACGAGCTGGCCGTTGGCGGCGGCGAAGGCGGAGGTACCCATCACGTGCTTGAACGCCTCGTTTGCCGACTGGAGCCAGATGTCGCGAAACTCCGTCGGGTCCACGTCTTCGCCCTGGGCGGCGTCGCCGGTGCGTTCGAGCATCTTCTCGGCGGCGTTCATCCACTCCTCGTAGGCCTGGTTGTACCCCTGGATGCCCTCGGTGACGTTTTCCTCCTCGGGGATCGAGTCTTCGACCGCGTCGGCCCACGACTCGACGAAGGCGGCCTGTGCCTTCATGTTCTGTTCGACCGACTCGGAGACGGCCTCGTTCATCTGTTCGACCATCTCCGTCCACTCGTCTTGCATCTGGTTCGTATCACTCATGGTAAGTTGTTAGTATTCAGAACGAAAAGGTGCGGCGATTTACGCCTCGACGGCGTCGGCGGCCTGTTCCTGGACTTCGCGGACCTGCTCTTGGACCTCTTCGACCTGGTCCTGGAGGTCTTCGAGCTGGTCGCCCCACTGCTCGACGGCCTCGACGGACTGGTCTTCGAGGTCCTCGTGGGCCTCGACGAGCAGGTCGATCTGCTCGTCCAGCGCGGCGACGACGTCGCCGGTCATCTCGTCGTAGGTCTCCGCGCCTTCGTGGAACTCCGCCTCGACGTTCTCGAAGAGTTCGGCGTGGTTCTCCAGCAGGAACTCGTACTGCTCGTCGACGGTCGTTCGGATCTCCTCGACGGTGGGTGCGACGCCGGGGACCGTCGACTCGATGGTGTCGAGGTAGTTGTGGACGGCCGTCTGTGCGAGTTCGACGCCGCGTCGCTGTGCCGACTCCTGGCTGTCGAGGCTGCCGAGCATGGCCTCGTTCATGTTCTTCTGGAACTCGATGCTCTGTTTGAGCGCCTTCTGGCTCTGCTCGATCGTCGCGCGCTGCATCTCGAACGCCGTGGTGACTGGGGTTGTGTACTGGCTCATGGGTTACTCCGTGCGGTTCCGCTTGACCGGGAGAACGACTGTCTGGACGATGTCGCCTTCCTCGATGTCGAGGGCCTCTCGCTCGGCGTCGGGAATGGAGATGCGTCCGCCGCTCTGGACGCGGGTCTTGAACGTCGCCATCTGGCTCATCGCGCCGAGTTGGTTCATGTCGAAGCCGGGCATGCTGCTGCCGGCAGACAGCATCTGCTGGAGCATCTCCTGCTGGGATTCGATCGCCTGCTCGCTCGCTTCCTGCATCCCCTTGAACATCGGGGGCCACATCGTGACATCGTTCTCGTCGGTCATCGGGTACTACACTCTATTCCTTTCAACGACATAAAGCTTCCGCTCATCACCATCTGTTACCATCAGATGTCATCGGTTGGCAGCCGATCTGGCAGCGAGACGGGAATTCGTGGGCGGAAATGCGCCGTTGTCGGGCAGTAGGAGGCGTCTGAACGACGAACAGCGGCTACCACCACCCTTTAATATCGGTGGAACCAATGCTTTTCCAGCAATGAGTTCTGAATCTCACGACAACCCGCTGCTGGACACGTGGACAGAAACGTCCTCACACATGTTCAACAGCGTGGTGGCGGCCAATCGGGCAGCGTTCGCGGCGTTTGGCGTCCGACCGGACGACGACGGGGACGGCAAGCCACTCCCGGCAGAACGCATCGAGGCCGACGAGGACCTCCCCGAGTGGCACGTCGAACTGAGCGCCGACAACCCCGACCGGCTCGGAGTCGGTGATCGCGTCGAGTTCACGAAACGGATCTCCGACAACGACGTCAAGCAGTTCGCCGCCGCCAGCGGCGACACGAACCCCCTCCACCTCGACGACGACTTCGCCGAGCAGACCCGGTTCCGCGGCCGGATCGCGCACGGCACGCTCGTCGGCGGACTCATCAGCGCCGCCCTCGCGCGGCTGCCGGGGCTGACGATCTATCTCTCGCAGGATCTGGAGTTTCACAACCCGGTCCGCATCGACGACCGCCTGACGGCCGAAATCGAGATCGTCGAGGATCTGGGCGACGACCAGTACCGCCTGACGACCCGCGTCGTCGACGACGGCGACGTGGTCATCGACGGCGAGGCCGTCGTCCTCATCGACGAGATGCCCGACGAAAGCTAGAGTAGCAATTGAAAGTCAATGCACACCCGATCGCACGACAGCAGTGCGATCGGTGTGTAAATCGTTTCAATTGTTACTATTGAGAAACGACGTTACCGCCCGATTGAACCGCTCGGGTCGTTCCCTGTGGGGCCAGTGCCCACACCCCTTCGCCGCCAGGAACTGCCCGTCTGGCAACAGCTCACTCGCTCGTTCCGACCACGACACCGGGAGCAGCGGGTCCTCCGAGCCGTGGACGAGCAGCGTCGGAACGTCGAGCTCCGAGAGCCGTGCCGTGTAGTCGGTACGGAGGCCGTCGGCCTGGAACTCGTGGCGCTGCCAGCTCCGGAGCGTCCGCATGGTCGCCGGTGAGATTGTCTCGTACACGTCGTCGACCAGTTCGTCCGGCAGCGTCGCCCCGGACATCGTCTGGAGACTGGTCCGGACCGCCGCGCGCGAGCCCATGCTCCCCCAGAGCAGGCTGTCCGCGAACGGGACCCGGAGGGCGAGACTGGCACCGGTCCGCCAGTAGGCGTCGGCACCGAGGCCGTAGCTGTCGACGAGCACCAGCCGCACCGGACGACCGCCGTCGAGCGCGTGGCCGAGCGCGACCGCACCGCCCATCGACACACCGACGACGCTCGCGCCGGAGATGGCGAGTTCGTCGACGAACGCCGACAGCGTGTCTACGTAGTAGTCCGTCGTATACGTTCGGCGGGGTTTCTCGCTCTCGCCGTGGCCCGGGAAATCGAGCGCGTAGACGGTGTACTCCTCGGCCAGTGCGGGGAGTGCGTACTTGCCGGACACCGCCGCCGCGTCGAGGCCGATCCCGTGCAAGAAGAGCAGTGGCGGTCCGTCACCGGCAGTGAGATATCGGACGGTGACGTCGCCGCCGTCGACCGACAGCGTCGTAGCGTTCGACTCGATCGACTCGTTCATCGCCTCGAAGTCGGGGTCTGAGAGACATGAGCCTTCGGACTGCTGACAGGGCGGCAGCGACGGGCGTCGACGCCAGCGGTGTCGGGCGAGGGCTGGCCGGGGACAGTCGTCTTTTTCAGGCGGCCGTGCGAGGCGTCGGTATGGTCGTCGGAGACGTAACGACAGGAACGGAACTGCTGGTCGTCGGCGGCGGGCCGGGCGGGTACGTGGCCGCCATCCGGGCCGCTCAGCTCGGCGTCGACACCACACTCGTCGAGCGAGACGCCTACGGTGGGACCTGCCTCAACCACGGCTGTATCCCCTCGAAGGCGCTGATCTCGGGGGCAGACGTGGCCCACCGGGCCGGCCAGGCCGAGGAGATGGGCGTCTACGCTGACCCCGCTGTCGACCTGGCCGGGATGGTCGAGTGGAAAGACGGCGTCGTCACCCGGCTGACGCGGGGCGTCGAGTCGCTGGCGAAGTCGGCCGGCGTCGAGCTGATCGAGGGCGAGGCGACCTTCACTGGCGAACACACCGCCCGGATCGCCCACGGCGGCGACGGGCAGGGGTCGGAGTCCGTCGAGTTCGAGTACGCGGTCGTCGCCACGGGGAGCCGCCCGATCCAGGTCCCCGGCTTCGAGTTCGACGCCGAACCGATCCTCTCCTCGAAGGAGGCACTCGCACTGGAGTCGCTGCCCGAGCGGCTGCTGGTCGTCGGCGCAGGCTACATCGGTATGGAGCTGTCGACGGTGTTCCAGAAGCTCGGCAGCGAGGTGACCGTCGTCGAGATGCTGGACGAGGCGCTGCCGGGCTTCGAGGACGACATCGCCACGCTGGTCCGGGAACGGGCCGAGGAGATCGGCGTCGACTTCTACTTCGGCGAGGCGGCCGACAGCTGGGAGCAGGCGGGCGAGGAGATCGTCGTCCACACGGAAGACGAAGACGGCGATCTGACGCGGTTCGACGCCGAGAAGGCACTCGTCGCGGTCGGTCGCCAGTCGGTCACGGACGGGCTGGGACTGGACGAGCTGGGCATCGAACCCGACGAGGACGGGTTTCTGGCGACGGACGAGCAGGCCCGGACCGACGCCGAGCACGTCTTCGCCGTCGGCGACGTGGCCGGCGAGCCGATGCTGGCCCACAAGGCGATGGCCGAGGGCGAGGTCGCCGCGGAGGTCGCCGCGGGCGAGCCAGCCGCACTGGACCACCAGGCGGTCCCGGCCGCGGTCTTTACCGAACCGGAGATCGGGACCGTCGGCATGACCGAAGCGGAAGCCGCCGACGCCGGGTTCGACCCCGTCGTCGGCCAGATGCCGATGCGGGCTAACGGTCGCGCGCTGACGATCGACGAGAAAGAGGGGTTCGCCCGGATCGTCGCCGACGACGAGACCGGCTTCGTCCTGGGCGCACAGATCGTCGGCCCGGAGGCCTCCGAGTCCATCGCCGAGGTCGGCCTGGCAATCGAGATGGGCGCGACGCTCGAAGACATCGCCGGCACGATCCACACCCACCCGACGCTCTCGGAGGCCGTCCACGAGGCCGCGCTGGCGGCCCGCGGCGAAGCCATCCACACGCGGTGACGAAGCCACTTGAACTGGCCTGTACCTGTATTCTTTCGGCAACAACCGGCGAATATTGAAGGGAAAGCGTTAAGGCTGAGATTAAGAAAGGCATGCCTAACGAGACGACAGATGTCACCGGAACAACAGCGCAGCGACGGAATCACCGACGCCGTCCTCTCGGATTCGGCCTACGAGCGGGTGCGCGTCCTGCGGGACTCCCTTTTCACACAGCCGATCCCCTGGAAGCTGCGCGTCCAGGGACTCCTGCTCGCGGTGCTTGCCGCGACGGTGCCGCTCTACTGGCTCTATCCCGACAGCGTCGCCGGCTATCTGACGACGACCGACCCGATGACCGCGACGCCGAGGGTCGCGCTGCTCGGCGCGTTCGGCGGGACGATGGTGCTTTTCTCTGCCGCCTTGCTCTTCGGGGCGGCGCTGTACCGCGTCGAGCACGCGCCCCTGACCGAACAGCAGGCCTACCAGGTCCTCACCCTCGAGGACTTCGCCGGTGGAGTCAGCCTCGCGATGGGCGGGTTCGCGATCGCGATCACGACCGGCTCGATCGCCATGGGGCTGTTCGGCGGCGACGCCGTCGGGTCGTACGTGGCGACCATGGGACAGAATCCCCTCGCGGGCTCGGTGTACGGGCTGTCGCTTGGCTCCGTCGGCATCGGGGCGCTGTCTGCCAGCGCCGTCGTCCTCGTGGCACACTGGTACGTCGACCGTCGCTTCCGCCGACTGTAGCCACGCGACCACGATTCTTTTCACGTCGAGCGCTGTACCGGCTGGTATGAAGATGCTCACGCTGGGGCCGGCCGGAACCTACTCCCACCGGGCAGCCCGCTCGGTCGCCGACGACGACGAGATCGAGTTCCGAGAGTCGCCGACAGCCATCGTCCAAGCGGTCGCAGACGGCGAGGCGGATCGCGGCGTCGTCGCCGTCGAGAACAGCATCGAGGGCTCGGTCACGGAGAGCCTCGACGCCTTCGCGGGCTACGAGGTCGCCGTCGTCAAGGAGATCATCACGCCGATCCGTCACGCGCTGCTGGCCCAGCGCGACGACTTCGAACTGGTCGCCAGCCACGCACAGGCGCTGGCCCAGTGTCGGTCCTACCTGGACGCCAACTACCCCGACGCCGAACTGGAGGCCGTCGCCTCCACCGCTCGCGGCGTCGAGCGCGCCCGCGACGACCCGTCGGTCGCCGGTATCGGCCACCCGGACAACGGCGGCGAGGGCACCGACCTGCAGGTGCTTGCCGAAGACATCCAGGACCAGTCCTCGAACGCTACGCGCTTCGTGGTCGTCGCGCCGCTTGCCGAGCGGTCCGACGCCGGCTCGAAGTCGTCGCTGATCGTCTACCCCAACGTCGACTACCCCGGACTGTTGCTGGAGATGCTGGAACCGTTCGCCGACCGCAACATCAACCTCACTCGGGTGGAGTCTCGCCCCAGCGGCGAGCGACTGGGCGACTACGTCTTCCACGTCGACGTGGAGGCCGGCCTCTACGAGGAACGGACCCAGAAGGCACTGGCAGACATCGAAGCCATCGCCGAGAAGGGATGGGTGAAGCGGCTGGGTTCGTACGACTCCGAGACCGTCCTGAACTGATACTGCCGGCAGTACGAGACGGATCGCCGTCGCCGTTTGCCCGGTCGACCACGGCGTCCGGCCGACGCTGTGTGGACGGCCCGGGAGACGACGGAGCGAGTCTCCCCGTGGCGTGGGGTTGGTCTGGTGAAAGTCTACGACACTCTGTGAGGACGGCCGGCGACCGCTTTTATCCCGGCTCCCGACCTACGGTGACACATGGACGACTCGAAACCGACAGACCCATTCGAAGAGCTGGAACGGGCCTTCGACCTCGTGAGCGAGCAGTTCGGCACCAAGCGCACGGGCGTCCCCGTCGACGTGCTCGATACGGGCGACGAGATCGTCGTCCGCGCCGACCTCCCGGGCCGGTCGAGCGACGCCATCGACGTGACTCTCGAAGACGACACGCTGCTGACGATCAGCGCGGCCGACGACGAGCCCGACCGGGACGGTCGCTACGTGAAGCGGGAACGACCCCGGCAGGCCGCCCGTCGGACGGTGCGCCTCCCGGAGGCCGTCGCTCCCGAGGCGACGACCGCCAGCTACGACGACGGCGTCTTGACCGTCGAGTTGGGCAAGCAGTCCACGGACGGCGGCACGTCGATCACGGTGGAGTGACGATGGTGCTCGACACGGGCTCGGACGCCCCGGCGATCAGCGCCCGGAACCAGCGGGGCGAGCGCGTCGAACCCGACTTCGGCGGTGCGACGGTGCTCTACTTCTATCCGCGAGACGACACCGACGGCTGTACGACTCAGGCTCGCCAGTTCGACGACCACTACGACACCTATCGCGACGCCGGCATTCCCGTCTACGGCGTCTCGACCGACGACGTGGACAGCCATCGCGCGTTCGCCGAGGACCACGACCTCGCGTTCGACCTGCTGGCCGATCCCGACGGCGAGATCGCCGACGCCTTCGACGTGCCCCTCGACGACGGGCGCGCGGTCCGGACGACGTTCGTCATCGCCGCGGGGCGCGTCGTCGGCCTCTACGAGGGCGTCCGACCGGACGGCCACGCTCGGGACGTGCTCCGGGATCTGGCCGAACTCGGCCTCGTCGATCCCGCCGAGTGACGCTCACCGCCCGCGCCAGAACAACACCGCACCGGCGGCCAGGACCAGCAACTCCATCGACGCTGGCGGGAGGCCGACGGGACTCGTCCGGATGGTGCCGCGAATCGTCATCGAGACGGTCCCGAGCCCCGACAGTGAGACCACGCGCCCGTCGACCGCGAACACCTGCGCGACGATGCGGTCACGCGAGACCGGCGGTTCGCCGGCCTGCTGGTCGGTGACGGGGTTCGCGTCGCCTTTCGTCACGAACCCCTCGTCGGTCCGGGCGACGATCCGGTGGGTGACCAGTCCGCCGGCCTCGATCTCCTGGGAGCGATAGACGATCACGTCGCCGGGCTCGGGATCGTCGGCGACGGCCGCCGGCACCGCGACGAACCCGTCACCGGTCGACAGCGCCGGGTCCATGCTCCCGCTGTTGACGTAGCTGATCGGGGCGATCTGTCCGAACACGCTCACGAGGACGAACGCGGCGAGCAAGAGTGCGACCGTCCGCCAGACCACCCGCGAGCCGGGGACCGGCGACTGGGACTCGGGGGGGCGCGCGGGACCGCGACCGTGGCTCGGATGTCGATCACTCACACCGTACACATGTGGTCGAAACTACATAATTGTTTGTGAGTGACTACCACAGACTGGCGGCGTGTCGTCGATAGAACCCGAGAGCATTATCAACGCAGGCGTCGAACGTCGAGACATGGCAGCAGAAACCGACGGCGGCTCTGGACTCCGGACGGTCACGCCACTGGCCGACGAGAGCGACGACAGTCAGATGAACGCGATCGGCTGGCTCATCTTCGCCGGCATGCTCGTGGTCATGCTCCCGGTGTTGCCGATCCTCGCACTGATCTGGCTGGTCGACAAGCTCACGAACTGAGGTCGGTCCCGACGAGTTCGAAGTCGGTCCCCGACCCCCCGTCGCTGGCGTTCTCGTAGGCGACGTGGGCACAGGCCACGTCTTGAATCGCCAGCCCGGTCGAGTCGAAGACGGTCACGCCGTCGATCCCGTCTCGACCGGGTCGGTCGCCGACGACGAGATCTCCGAGTTCGGCGTGGATATCGTCGTCGTCCAGTCGCCCCTCGCTCCAGGGGACGTTGATCTCGCCCGAGTGGGTACACTGCTCGTAGTCGTCGATCACGATGGTCGCGTCGAGCAACACCTCGTCGGCGATCTCGTGTTTCCCGGCGGCGTCGGCCCCCATCGCGTTGACGTGAGTCCGGTCGCCGACGGCGTGGATGATCGGCTCCGAGACGGGCGTCACCGTCGAGAGCACGTCGCAGGCGGCGGCCTCCTCGATCGTCCCGCCGCGCACGTCGAAGCGGTCCGCGAAGTGATCGACGAACGCCTGCACCGCCGCCTCGTCCTGATCGGCGACGACGACCGTCTGGATGTCACGGACCTCGGCGATGGCTTCGAGCTGGGTGTAGGCCTGCACGCCCGCACCGACAAGTCCCATCGACGAGGCGTCGGGGACCGCGAGGTGGTCGGTCGCGACCGCCGACGCCGCGCCGGTCCGCTTCTGGGTGAGGAGTGTCCCGTCCATCACGGCCAGCGGGAAGCCGTTGCGGGGATCGGAGTAGATCAGCGTCCCCAGTACTGTCGGGAGGTCGTACGAGTCGGGATTGTTCGGGTGGACGTTGACCCACTTGAGCGCCGCGGCGTCCCACTCGTCGGCGGCGACGTAGGCCGGCATGGACCGAAAGTCACCGTCGTACTGTGGGAGATCGACGTAGGACTTGGACGGCATGACGACGTCGCCGCGTGCGTACGCACCGAACGCGTCGGAAACGGCGGCGATCACGTCTGCGAGCGGTGTGTGTTCGTCGACGGTATCCGGACCGAGTAGTAAGGTCTGCATACGTGTGCCTGTGTCCCCCTCTCACTTAGTCACTGGGCGAATCTGGCGGTACGGAACGACTTACTATACGCTCGCCCGCCGGGAGTTTTCGTGAGGTTCGATAGCAATGTACAATGTCCTCATGCCGATCGACAGCGACGAGGGGCGTGCGATGGGGCAAGCCCGGGCTGTCAGCGAGTTGCCGGCCGCCCGCGACCAGATCACGGTGACGCTGTTGCACGTCTTCGACGACGAGAACGTCGCCGAGAACACGTCGCCGACGCAGATCACGGCCGGTCGCAACGTCCAGGAGTGGTTCCGCGACCGTGGGATCACCGTCAAGACGGCGAGCACCAGCGGCGACCCGTCGAGCGAAATCCTCAATGCGGCCAGTCGGATCGGGGCCGACCAGATCGTCCTCGGCGGTCGGAAGCGATCGCCGCTGGGCTCGCTGATCTTCGGGAGCGTCAGTCAGGCAGTCATGCTCGATGCCGCGATCCCGGTGACGATCACCGGCGGGCTCGACGAGCGAGCGCAACCGTCCCATCAGTGTCCGTCCTGTGGCGAAGAGTACTACGACGACCCCGGGACCGAGATTGCGACGTGTCGCAGTTGTGGCGGTTCGAAGGTCGAAGCCGTCGACGCGTAGCCGAGCCCGACCGGGGCGTCGTCGCGACCGTTCTCTGGACGCCCTTTCTCGTCGCAAAGCGCGTTCGCTCGCTGTTCTGGACGCTCCCGCCGACGGAGTCGCTGCTCCCGTCGTACGTCCTCGCCGGCCTCTGTGGGTCGCTGCCGTTCGTCGGCGGACTCCTCGCCGTGTTCGCGAGCGGTGCGTCGAACGACCCCCAGACGGGTGCACAGTTGAGCAACAGTCTGATCGACGTCGCGATCGTCGGAACGGTCGGCTACGCCGTTGGCCTCCCGGTCGTCGCCGCGCTCGGGCTCCCACGAGCGGGCCTGGACTGGGACCCCACCGGCTACGGGGCGTCGACGTGGCTGTTGCTGGCGGTTGGCGGCGTCTGGTACGCGCTGGTGTTTGCCGTTCCGCTCGTGTTGCTCGGCGTCGTCTTCGCACTCCCCACCTGACAGAAAAGAGCGCCACTGTCGAGCAGGAGTCCGACGGTCCGACCGTCGGCGGCGTTTGGTCGCTTCATCCCCGTCTTGCTCCCGGATGTCTCGCCACGGGCCGAGGGTCGGTTCGCCTTTCGACACCGGTCACTCCGGTTCGGCCAGCCCCCACTCGATGTTGCTCCACAGTCGTTCCCAGACGTAGTACAGCACCGTCTTCGCGACCGCCGCCGAGAGCCCGATCTTCGCCGAGGCTCCGAACTCGCCGGTAAAGAGGAAGGCGACCGCGAAGACCACGCTCGTGGCGAACAGGCGATAAGAGGCAGCCTTCACGATCGATCGACGGTGGGTCTCCACGGTGTCACACCTCCCAGATCACGGAGCGTGATCGCAACCGGTCCGTCGCCGACAGTAGGCACTGAAAACGAATCACGGGAAAACCGTTTGGACCGCCGACACTAAAATCTAATTAAATGTAATTAGAGAGGTGCCATCCAGACGATCGACACTTCGCCGTCTCGATTGCCTCGACACACCCACCCACTCCGTTTGGGCAGCTACACCGAAACCGGCCGGTCGGCGTACGCGTCGGAACCACGTTCGAAGATGGCCGCGACGTGGACGACGAGCATCGCCTCGGCGTCGGACGGTGTGGCCGGTCGGATCTCGTAGTCGGTAGTCATCGAATCGCTCTCACTCGACGTATCGTGCGGGAGCCGAGAGCCCGAACTCCGCGACCGTGGTCGCGTCGATTCCCTTCTTCGTGTAGATGTCGGGCTTGTAGTACAGCTCCCCGTTCTCACCGTACTCCCTGCGGAGGTAGTCCCTGACGCGGTGAATGTCCGCACGGTCGAAGTAATTCGGCGTGTAGACAGTCAGGAGGTACTCGTCGTACATAGAGAGGTTCTCGAAGCCGAACGTCGTCATGGCCTTGACCGCCCAGACGATCCCGTCCTCGGCGTCGGCGACGAGCTTCGGAAACAGGTCTTCGACCCGCTCTGGCGACCCCGTGATCTGCCACTTACCGGTGAGCAAGTCCTGATCGAGTGCCTCGCGGTCGATCCCCCGAACAGTGTCGCTGTCTGCTGGCGGGAGGGCTTCGACGGTCGTCTCGTCAGCGCGGGCGATATCGTACTCCGAAAAATAGACGTCGCCAGCGACCGTCGGCGAGTCGCTCACGTCCCGGCTGCGGAGCCAGTACTGCTCCTCGTCTGTAATTTCGAGTGGCGACTGCATACACCGATTGTTTCAGAACGACTGTATAAATACATCGTCCTGCCGGGGTGAAAGTGAAAGCAAGCATACCGCGAGCATTCGCGCGAACGAGCGGGTCCTTCGGACTGCTCGTTCGAGCGATTCACCGAGCGCGAAGCGCTCGGCCTTTTTCATCGACGTTCGATAGAGCGGAGCTCTATCGCAGCCCATCAGAAGTCTTCGACTTCTGAGGACGTTTTTGCGCGAGTGGTGCGCCGAAGGCGCGTGCGAAGCGGAAAACGGTCGTTTTACATCATGCCGCCCATGCCGCCGCCCATGCCGCCCATGCCGCCGCCCATTCCGCCGGGCGCGCCGCCGGGGCCGCCGGGTGCGTCGTCCTCGTCGTCGTCGCTGCCGCCACCCTTGAGGTCGCCGGCAGCGATCACGTCGTCGATGCGCAGGATCATCACGGCCGCCTCGGTGGCGGACTCGATGGCCTGGGTCTTGACGCGGAGGGGCTCGACGACGCCGTCCTCGGTCATGTCGACGACTTCGCCAGTGTAGGCGTCGAGACCGGACGTGGTCGCGCCGCCGTCGTGCTTGCTGCGCAGGTCGACCAGCGAGTCGATCGGGTCGAGACCGGCGTTCTCGGCGAGCGTGCGCGGGACGACATCGATGGCGTCGGCGAAGGCCTCGACGGCCAGCTGCTCGCGGCCACCGACGGAGTCGGCGTGGTCACGCAGACCGAGTGCGAGCTGTGTCTCGGGGGCACCGCCGCCGGGCAGGACCTTGCCGTCCTCCAGCGTGGCGGCGACGACGCCGAGCGAGTCCTCGATGGCGCGCTCGACCTCGTCGGCGACGTGTTCGGTGCCACCGCGGAGGATCATCGTGACGGACTTGGCCTCGTCGACGTCCTCGACGAAGATGCGCTCGTCGCCGGCCACGTCCTTCTGTGCGACCGAGCCCGCGAAGCCGAGGTCGTCCTCGGTCACGTCGGCGATGTTCGAGACGATGCGAGCGCCGGTCGAGCGCGAGAGGGCCTTGATCGTGGACTTCTTCGCACGGCGGACGCCGAGGATGCCCTCCTGTGCGAGGTAGTGCTGGGCCATGTCGTCGATGCCCTTCTGGGCGACGACGACGTCGGCACCGGCCGCTTTGAGGTCGTCGACCATCTCTTTGAGCTGTTCCTCTTCCTGGTCGAGGAACTGCTGGAGCTGGTCCGGGTCGGTGACGTTGACTTCGGTGTCGAGTTCGGTCTCGGGGACCTCGATCGCGGTGTCGAGCAGCGCGATGTCGGCGTCCTCGACGGCGTAGGGCATGTTGTCGTGGACGCGCTCCTTGTCGATGATGACGCCCTCGACGAGCTCGGACTCGTCGGTGGAGCCACCGACGACGACCTCGAGCTGGATGTTGTCGGTGTCGACCTCGCCGTCGTCTGCGACGGACTGTGCGGCGCGAACGACGAGATCGGCGAGGACGTCCTTGGAGGACTCTGCGCCCTTGCCGGTCATCGCCGTCGCGGCGACCTTCTCGAGCATCTCGGTGTCCTCGGGGCCGACCTCGATGGCCTGCTCTTCGAGGATCTCCTTTGCCTTCTCGGCGGCCTGGCGGTACCCCTGTGCCAGGATGGAGGCGTGGATGTCCTGGTCGATGAGGTCCTCGGCTTCCGAGAGAAGTTCACCGGAGATGACGACCGCGGTCGTCGTGCCGTCGCCGACCTCGTCTTCCTGGGTCTGGGCGACTTCGACGATCATGTTGGCCGCGGGGTGCTCGATGTCCATCTCGTCGAGGATGGTGACACCGTCGTTTGTGACGACGACGCCGCCGGAGTCGTCGACGAGCATCTTGTCCATGCCCTTCGGGCCGAGTGTCGTCCGTACGGCCTCCGCGACGGCCTGTGCGGCCGTGATGTTCATCGACTGTGCGTCCTTTCCGGAGGTTCGCTGGGAGTCCTCTCCCAGCACGATCATGGGCTGACCCTGCATCTGGCGCTGACTCATACGTCCGATTGATTGAATGTGCTTCTATATAAAGATTGTGGACCCGGAAGCCAGACCGCCGGAGAGACAGCCCAGCCCGCATTTGACAAAGTTTGTCACGGTGGTTTTAAATACGATATTACGAGCGGCCACGAGCGAGCCTCGTAGCGGCGCTGTGGCTGGGCACAGTCGAGACCGGGAGAAACGGCGCGGGGGTCAGCCGTGGAACTGGTGGTAGTTCAGTCCCTTCTGTTTCATCTCGTTGTGCTTGCGTTCGAGGAACGAGTAGACCGAACCGTGTGGTGCGCCTTCGAGCAGCATCTCGGCGGCCTCACGGACGGCGTCGACCTGTTCCGGGCCACCGATGATCCCCAGCGTCGAGCCGTAGATCACGACGGACGCGCCGGTGAGTTCCTCCATGAGCTCCCGGGTCCGACCACCCTCGCCGATGAGGCGTCCCTTCTGGCGGGTGAAGTCGTTCTGGTTGCGGGAGGCGGCGTCGATGTCGACCACGTCGAACATCATCATCTCGTCGTCGAGCAGGGCGAGCGCGTCCTCGGGGTTGAAGCCGCGACCGATCGCCTTCACGATGTCGGGACCTTTCAGTCCCGTGATCGGGTCGCCGACGGACTCGACTTCCACCGAGCCGGATTCGGAGTCGATATCGAGGCGAACTTCGGCTCGGTCCTCGATCTCGCGCATGGTCTCACCCCCTTCGCCGATGAGTGCGCCGATGCGGTCCTGCGGAATCTTCACGTGTTGCATAATATGTTGCGAGCTACTGTATCCGGACAGTTAAGCGTTCGTCTGTGGCCGTCAGCTACTCGTCGGCCGCCTCGTCGGCCCGCGTGACCGTGGCGAGCAGGTCCTCGGCGGTCACGTCCACGCCCTGTCGTGCGAAGAAGTTCGCGACGTTCTCACAGTCCCGTTCGAGGTAGTCCCGCGCGTTGCCGTGGTGGACCGTTACCGCCTGACCCAGATCGATGACGACGAGCTGACCCTCGTGGAACACGATGTTGTACTCGGAGAGGTCGCCGTGGACGAGCCCCGCGTCGTAGAGACGGCGCATGTACTCCCTGACGACCTCGAAGGCCGTCTCGGGGTTCTCGATGTGGACTTCGTTGAGCCGCTTGGCACGGCCGTCCTCGGTCGCGATGTACTCCATCACCAGTACGTTGCGCTGGACGGCGATCGGTTCGGGCACGCGGACGCCGGCCTTACGTGCCCGCTGGAGGTTCGCGAACTCCTTGCGGACCCACGCGGTGACGACCTTCTTCTTGTCCGAGCCGATCCCCTCGAAGCGCGGGTCGCCGTCGAGATACCCCCGCATGTCGCGGAAGTCCGAGGCGTTGATCCGGTAGATCTTGACCGCGACCTCCTCGTCCCGTGGTGCCCCGTCGCCGCCCGACTGTCCCGAGGCGCTGCGTGCCTCGCTGTCGCCGGCCAGTGCGGTGTAGACGTTCGCCTCCTTGCCCGTCGAGATGGGGCCGCCGAAGGCGTCGATGTGTCCGTCCTGGACCAGTTTGTACAGCGCGCCGTACGTGGCGTCGTCGAACACCGACGCCGTCACTTTGAACTGCTCGGTGTTCTTGATCCGCTTGCGAAACTCGCTGAACTCGCGGTCGCGCGTCCGCGCGATCTCGTCTGCCTCGGTGTCAGAAACGTCGATCGACTCCCACTCGTCACCGACGCCGTCGGCCTCCTCAGTGTCGACGAGCCCGAAGTCGCCGTCGTCGCTCATCGGTCGCCCCCGAACGGTGGCGGCGTCATGTGTGCGTGGCCATCGTTACTCCTGGATGTGCCCCTCTTCTTTGAGCTGGTCGGCCTCCTGCTTGTCGTAGCGCCAGGTGATGTCGGCCTTCTCGTCTTGCCAGTCCCACGGTTCGACGAGGACAACGTCGTCTTCCCGGATCCAGATGCGCTTTTGCATCTTCCCGGGGATGCGCGCGGTGCGTTCGACGCCGTCCATACAGCGTACTTTCACGCGGTTGGCTCCGAGCATGTTCGTGACGATGGCGAACACCTCGTCGTCTTCGGGCATCCGGAGGTTCTTGCGGCCTTCGTTGTCGCTCATACGCCACCTTTTGATGGCGAACGGTTTAAGGCTTGTACGGTTTTGACCGAATCGACCGGTCCAGCGAGTGGCAACGCCCAAGTTCCCCTTGGGCCTACGACCGGGCGATGAGTACGACGCTGCCCGAGGACGCCGACGAGTGGGTCACCGAGTGGCACGGTGCGCTGGCCGACCGACCGGCCTTCGCCGAGGCGGCCGCCGACTTCGCCGCGACCTTCCGCTTCGAGATCACGCCGGACGAGGCGTACGACGGCGATCCGATCGTCGTCCGACTGGTCGTCGACGACGGGGCGTGTCCCGTCGCGGAACTCGCGACGGAGTTCGACTACGACTTCGCGCTCCGTGGCCCCTACGAGGCCTGGAAAGCGATGTTGCGGGGCGAACTCGACGCGGCCGAGGCCGTCATGGACGGCCCCTTCACCGTCGAGGGGAACACGATCGAGTTGCTCCAGCGCCAGGCGGCCGTCGCAGCGCTGGTCCAGGCGGCCCGAGACGTGGAGACGACCTTCGCGTACTGATACTGCCGGCTGTAAGTCTGTGAAGATGTTCGCGACCACGGGGTCGCGAATCTCTTGAAACAGTTACAGCCGGCAGTGTGAACGTCGAGTCGGACCACAGCCCTTACCTCCCTCCCTCGCACCAGTCGGAGTATGCTCGACAAACTCGGCATCGCCGGGATCCTCGGCGTGGTCGTGATGCTCGGCGGGATCGCGCTGGTCGCGTGGGTGGCACCCATCGTCGCCGCCGGCATCGCCTTCGTCGTCGCCGGTCTCGGACTGATCGTCTACGGGATGGTAAAGAATCTCATGACTGCCTTCGGCCTCGGTGCGGGCGGGCTCCCCTAGCTCTCCGGTCGATCCGCGCGGTGTTCGCTGATGATCTGGTCGACCAGCTCGGCGTTTTGCTCCCGTTTCCGTGCTTCGGCGCGCTCCTCCCAGTCCTCGATGGCGGCCTCGACCTCGTGTTCGCGAGCCACCGCGAGTTCGTCGACCTCCTGGACGGTCACCATCTCCGCGGGCGCGACGGGAACGTCGTGCTCGAAGAGGATCTCGTCGGCCACGTCCGAGAGCCCGCCGTTGCGCAGGACGATCCGCGGGTTCACCGCTGCCAGCCGCTGGGCGGTCGACCGGCCCGCGCCCGAGGCGTCCCGCAGCAAGATCACGTCGTCCTCGACGAGGCCGACGGCCTCGTCGGCGGTCGCGATCGCGTCGCTGGTGAACTGCTCGATCACTTTCACCGACACCAGCCCCTCCTGTTTCTCCGACACGTCCGCGAAGTTCGAGTGGTCGAGCTTCCACAGCCCCTTGAGCCGTTCGAGCTTCGATTCGAGGGCCTCGCGGTCCTCGCGTTCGGCTTCGAGTTCGCGTTCGAGGCGCTCGTTTTCCCGCTGGAGGCGCGTGACCTCGCGGTCCTTGCGCACCTCGCGACGTTCCTCGCTGCGGGCCTGTGAGAGTTCCCGCTCTTTCTCCGCGAGCTGGTCGTCTTTCTGCTGGATCGTCGCCTCCAGATCGTCGACGTGGCCTTCCAGGCGCTCGACGCGGGCCCGGAGCCGTTTGATCTCTTTCTCCTCCTCGGTGAGTTCGCGGGGCGTGTGTTCGGTCTGTTCGTCGCCGTCGCCGCCGTCGTCGGCCAGATCGTCGAGGACGCTCTCGACGGACTCGCCCCCGGCGACGACCCGCGCGGTCACCTCGCCCACGTCCTCGCGGGGCGGCACCTTCTCGGCGATGCGCTCGAACTGGTCGGCGTGGTCGTCGTAGGCCCCCAGCGCCGCCGCCATCGCGTCGCGCTCGTGGTCGTTGTCGTACCCCTCCTCGCGAGTGCGGTGTTGTTTCACGTCGATCGCGAGGTCGCTGTCGGGCGTCCACCCCGCGGCGCTGAACGAGCGACGCAGCTTCTCGACGGTCTCTGGCATCGGCGTCACGTCCGCCGCGACGACGATGGGCCGGCCCCGCTCGACGATCCACTCGGTGACGCCCGCGGCGTCGACGGTCCGCGAGGAGTACACGTCCAGGACCTCGCCGTCGAGTCCCACGACCGCGACGGCCGTCGTCGTCCCGGGATCGACGCCGACGACGACGTGGTCGCGTCGCTTGGCCAGTGGCCGGAACTCGATCCCGTCGCGGCGCTCGCGTTCGATCTCGACGCGCACGTCGCCCGAGCGCATCCGCGAGACGGGGATGTCCTGGGGGCGGGCCGAGACGGTAAAGAGCGCCTGCGAGAAGCCGCCGTACTTCTCGGTGACCTCGCGCTCGTAGTCGAGGCCGGCGTCGTCCAGTTCCGACTCGACCGCGCGAGCGCGCTGCTTGACCGAGCCGTGGATCCGGCGAGTGTAGCGGTCCTCGGACCAGCCGCCACCGCCGCCCGTCGAGCGACCGCGGGCGACCTTCACCTCGGTCGTGTCGGTGAAAGCCGACACCTCTTGGCCGACGTTGGCCGCGGCGAGCCGTGCGGCCGCTTCCGCCTCTTTCATCGGCTCCTTCCCGTAGGGGACCCCGTGGCGAGACGCCACCCGAGAGAGGGGTTCGGGCTGCTCGGCACCGGTCACCTGAACGAGCGTGGTCTCGTCGGGGAGGGTCCCGAGGAAGTGGACGAGCGCGTCCTTGTCCTCGGCCAGTTCGTACATGTTGTCCGTCGCGACGATCGACGGCTCCACGTCGTCGATCAGCCGCCGGAGCTTGCGGAGACTCACCACGTCGCGCTCGATTGCCTCGCCGTCGAACACGACCAGCGCGTAGGAGGGTGCGTCCCCGCGCACGTCGCCACTCTGGATGTCGACACCGAAGACAACCGCGTCGAGCGCCCCGGTACGCGTGTTCACGGCCGTGGGTTAGTGATCTGTGACTATAATCCCCACGCCGGGAGCATCATCGGTCGCTGGCGGTCGCTGCCCACACGAACACAGAACCGGGCAGTGGCCGTCAGTCGTCGGCCACGGCGGCGGTGGGCTCGTCGGTGAGGTCGGCCTCGCGCCAGGTGCCCCGCGAGAACCACGCCCACGCGAGGACCGCCGCGAGGAGGTTCGAAACGGCGAAGCCGAGCCAGATCCCCCGAGAGCCAAGCGAGTACGCGAAGGCGTCGGCCACCAGCGTCCCCGCGAGGATGTCGGTCGTGAAGGTGCCGAATCCGGGCACCGAAAGCGAGAGAGTCGAAACGTCGACGACGCGGGACGCGACCCACGACACCGGCAGGCGGATGAACCCGAGCATCAGGATCGCCAGCGCGGCGGCGGTGAGCGTCTTGCCCGAGCCACGGAAGCCCCCGGAGTAGGACCTGACGACGCCGATGAAGCCGAAGGTCGGGGCGACCCAGCGGAGGAACTCCGCCCCGATGCGGACGACCTCCTGGTCGGGGCTGAACACGTTGACGATCGTCGGGGCGGTGAAGAAGACGACGACGCCGACCGCGGCGAGGATGAGGAAGGAGGCCTTCGCGGCGAAGTGGTTGGCGGTGTTTGCCCGTTCGGGCTTGTCTGCGCCGATGTTCTGGCCGGTCATCGTCTCGACGCCGCGGTCGACGGCGATGGCGGGCATGAAGATCAGCGAGAAGATCCGGGTGCCGACGCCGAAGGCGGCGACGACCGGCGTCGAGAACGTGCCGACGACGATCAGCATCAGGTTGACCGAGATCGAGCGGCCGGTCCCCTCGACGGAGGCGGGCACGCCGATGCGCAACAGCTTGCGGACGTAGGCGGGGTCTGGGACCATCTCGCTGGGGGAGATCTTGACGCCGCGGGTCCCCGAGAGCATGATGGCGAGGCCGACGGCCATCGCCACCCCGCGGGAGAAGATCGTCGCGATCGCCGCTCCCTGTACGCCAAGCTCCGGGAAGGCGATCGTACCGACCACCGGCGCGGACTCGACAAGCGTCCACCCGAAGATGAGGAACGGGTCCAACACGACGTTGAGCACGACTGTCCCGAACATCACGAGCATCGGGGTCACGGTGTCGCCAGCGCCCCGCATCAGCGAGATGAACACGAGGAAGCCAAAGAGGAAGGCCAGTCCCAGTGCCATCACCTGCAGGTACGCCGTCGCGCCGGGCAGCACCGACTCCGAAGCGCCGACGAACCGCAGGAAGTCCTCGATGAAGAAGTAGCCGGTGACGCCGAAGAAGACGGACGCCAGCACGGCGAAGGTCACCGTCTGGGAGGCCGCGTACTGGGCCTTCTCGGGTTCGTCCGCGCCCGTGTACTGGGCCACGAGGACGCTGCCGGCCACGGAGATCCCCATGGCCAGCGAGATGAGGAAAAAGACCATCGGGAAGGCAAAGGAGATCGCCGCCAGCGCCTCGGTGCTGTACTGGCCGAGCCAGAAGGTGTCGGCGAGGTTGTACGCGACCTGCAGGAGGTTCGTGATGATGATCGGCAAGGAGAGGAAAAAGAGCGGCGTCCCGATCGAGCCGCTGGTCAGCTCCAGCTCTTCCGGGCCCCGAAAGACCACGGAGAAGGCACGCCGCAGTTCGTCGAGTAGCGTCACGTCCCGATCACTCCCCGTCTGGGCGACGATGGGGACTGCGAGGGAGGGACCGGGGGCTGGGCGGTAACTGTCATTACAGCTATTAACTGACCATTCAGTCAAGAATGTTTGGATATCGATTTCGCGAGGGCCGAACCGCGACGGCGACGGCCGCTTACTCCTCGAGTTCGAGGTCGAACTGCTCGTGTTCGCTGGCGGCGTTGAGCACGACGCTGGTGTTGGACTCCTTGATCTCGGGGTCGGTCAGCAGCTCCTTGATCTGGGCGTTCATGCCGTCGGTGTCGGAGAACTTCCCGACCGCGATGATGTCGTAGTCGCCGGTGACCTCGTAGACGGAGATCATCTGTTTGTGTTCTCGGAGCGACTCCGTAACCTCGGGCAGCGAGGAGCCCTCGACCTTGAGCTGGACGATGGCGGTCACGTCGTAGCCCAGTTCGTCGTAGTCGACTTTCGGCGTGTACCCCTGGATGATGCCCTGGTCTTCCAGATCTGAGAGGTGGTTGGAGACGGTGGTGACCGAGACGTCGAGGTCCTCGGCGAGGCTCCGCAGGCTGGCCCGCCCGTCGCCCAGAAGTTCATTCACTAGCTTCCGGTCCAAATTTTCGTACGTCATTACATCGTGGAACGATCCCCAGGGATTAGAATTTTACGAATATACAATTCCTTCCCGTAGGCCCGGAAGCTTTGCGCAAAGCAGCAGGATTTTAGTGATAGCAGTGTTCCTCTCGGGTGTCCAAAAATGACAAGCGAACTCTCGGCGGAAGCACAAGACGTACTGGAAGAGATCGAAGAGAAGAACGTCGACTTCCTGCGCCTGCAGTTTACAGACATTCTGGGGACGATCAAGAACGTCTCCGTGCCGGCCGATCAGGCAGAGAAGGCCTTCACCGAGGGCATCTACTTCGACGGCTCCTCGATCAACGGCTTCGTCCGCATCCAGGAGTCGGACATGCGCCTGGACCCGGACCCGGAGACGTTCTCCGTGCTCCCGTGGCGCAACGACGACGAGAGTGCCGCGGCGCGCCTCATCTGTGACGTCATCGACACCTCGACTGGCGAGCCCTTCGCTGGCGACCCGCGTGGCGTCCTCAAGCGCGCCATCCAGCGCGCCGAGGAGATGGGGTACACGGTCAACGCGGCCCCCGAGCCGGAGTTCTTCCTGTTCGAGGAAGACGAAGAGGGACGTGCGACGACCAAGACCAACGACGCCGGTGGCTACTTCGACCTCGCCCCCAAGGACCTCGCGTCCGACGTGCGCCGTGACATCATCTTCGGCCTCGAAGAGATGGGCTTCGACATCGAAGCCTCCCACCACGAGGTCGCCGAGGGCCAGCACGAGATCAACTTCACCTACGACGACGCGCTGAGCACGGCCGACAACGTCGCCACGTTCCGTGCGGTCGTTCGCGCCATCGCGGCCGAACACGACCTGCACGCGACGTTCATGCCCAAGCCGATCCCGAAGATCAACGGCTCGGGGATGCACACGCACTTCTCGCTGTTCGAAGACGGCGAGAACGCGTTCCACGACGAAGACGACGAGTTCGACCTCTCGGAGACGGCAAAGCAGTTCACCGCCGGCATCCTCGAACACGCCGAGGCCATCGCCGCGGTGTCGAACCCGACGGTCAACTCCTACAAGCGACTCGTCCCGGGCTACGAGGCACCCGTCTACGTCGCCTGGTCCGACCGCAACCGCTCGGCGCTGATCCGCAAGCCCGCGGCCCGCACGCCCGCGGCCAGCCGGATCGAGGCCCGCTTCCCCGACCCGTCCTGTAACCCGTATCTCGCCTTCGCGGCGCTCATCCACGCCGGGCTGGACGGCATCGAGAAGGAACTGGACTGTGACGACCCCGTCCGCGAGAACATCTACGAGTTCGACGAGGCAAAGCGCGAGGAGTACGGCATCACCACGCTGCCGTCGAACCTCGGCGAGGCCGTCGACGCACTCGAAGACGACGAGGTCGTCCAGGACGCGCTGGGCCAGCACGTCTACGAGAACTTCGTCGACGCCAAGACCCAGGAGTACGACGAGTTCCGCGTCGACGTCTCCGACTGGGAGCTCGACCGCTACCTCGAGAAGTTCTGATACGACCGACTGTACATCTGTGAACGATTTCGCCACCTCGGGGTGGCGAAGATCGTCACGAAGGTACAGCCGGCAGTATGAGGCCACGGCACCCAGTCGTCTCGTCGACCGTCGCTTCGGACGGGCCGGCGAGAGCAAGCACAGGCCCGCGACGACCGCCGACTACGCGCCTTTTTTATCGACGCCGTGACCGACCAGCGGTGCCGCCACGGTGACGACGCCGCCGACCAGTCCACCCGCCAGCGCGAGCGGGACCGACGGGGCCAGCAGGCCGGTCACCGCGAGCGCCGGCCCCGCGACCGCGAGGCCGAGGAGCGTAGCGAGGACACCGCCACGACGGGTATCCGAAAGCGCCAGGAGGCGATCGCCAGCGATCAGCCAGGCCGCCGTCCCGCCGACACACAGCCCGACGGTGGCGACCAGTTCCGGATGGAGGCCCACGACCGTGAGGCCGAGCAGCGCCACTGCCGTCGCGAGGCCGAAGGCCCGTTGGGGCGTCCCCAGGACACCCACCACGACGAGGAGATACGCGAGACCCAGCCCCGCCCCGGCGAGTACGTCGACGAGGTAGTGGACGCCGAGCGCGAGCCGAGAGAGGGAGACGAGCGCGACGAGGCCGGCGGCGAGCGCGGCGCGTCGCCGGAGGGGACCCACGCGGACGGCCCACGCGAGCCCGCCGAAGACGACTGTCGTCCCCAGCGCGTGGCCGCTGGGGAAGCCGAAGCCGTCGCCGGTCGCCAGCCACGCGTACACCCCCTCCAGGGCCGCCGGGACGAGCGCGGCCTGGGGAGCCACGCCCGCGTCCGGCGGCCGGGCCAGGCCGAACAGCGGCTTGAGCGTCGTGAGCAACGCGACGGTCCCGAACAGGAGCGCCACGACCGTCGCCGCCCGCTCGCGGTCGACGCCCGCGCCGACCTGTGGCGTGGACCGACCGAACCAGTAGAGCAGCCCCACGACGACTGTGAGAAACCAGAGGTCACCGAGCTGGGTCACCACGGCGAAGGGAACGACCGCGGGACCGAGGGCCTCGCCGAGCCACTCGGTGACGCCGATGGCGCGCACGGTCAGCCCCGCAGCCGATCGAGCAGGCGTCGCGGGATGCCCGCGGCACCGATCCCCAGACCGGTGACGAGCATCACGACGTAGAGCCCGAGCGTCGAGAGCCAGATCACGATCATCGCCAGCACGGCCCACAGACCCTGGTCTTGGAGGTAGTAGAAGGCACCGAGGGTCATGGCGGTGCCGTACAGCAAGACGAGATACGGCCCCCAGCCACGGGCGTGGCCCCGCCGGAGTTCGCGGCGAACGTACCGGCGGAGGTCGTCTTTGACCTCGTCGCGATGGAGCGTCCGGTCCTCGACGTCCTCGCGGAACGACTCCAGTTCGGCGCGCAGTTCGTCGAGTTCTTCCTGTGTCGGATTGTCCCGCCGCGCGGGATCGTCGGGCGGGGGCGTCTCGCCGCCGCTGCCAGCCGCGTGGCGCTCGCTCGACGGCGTGCTGTCGGCGTCGTCCCCGTCACCCGCGTCCGGTGGGGGCGTCTCCCCGTCGTCGGCTGTCATCGTTGGACCGATGTGGGCGGCGGCCTGTTGTAGCTGCCGGTCCAGATTCTCGTGGCCGCCGGCCCGGGAGGCGGAACCCATATTGTGGGGGCCCTCCTTCGGCCGGACATGCAACGCGTGTTCGACGAGCGAGCGATGGAGGCGACCGCGCTCTTGCTCGTCGCCAGCGTGCTCCTGATCGGAGCCAGCCTCGCCGGCATCGGCGGTGGCGTCCCACTGGTGGCGGTACTGACGCTGATCGCTGTCACGCTCGCCGCGGGCAGAGAGCGCCTCCCCCGGCCCGGTCGGCGACTCGGCCAGGACCTCGACCGCTACGTTCGAGACCTCTGGATCGGGCCGGCACTGGCAGCGGCCGCGAGCGCGTTCGTCTTCGGGGCGACGCCCGCGGAGATCCAGACGGTCGGCGGCCTGCTCGGGTTCGTCGGCATGGTCAACTACTTTCTCCGGCCGGTGTACCACGCCGGCTACTCGCTCGTGACGCGATTCGTCGAGACGCTGGCCTAGAAAGAGTCGACCGTGGCGTCCCTGATTTCGGTCACGTCGGCGGCGGTCTTGAACGTCGTGCCGCCGTAGTGAGTGCGTGACGCGTCGTGTCCGGCCGCCCGCAGCGCGTCCAGAAAGTCGTCCATCGCGGGCGCGCCGACGCCCCAGCGCTTGCACAGACGGTGCTGGTCGTAGTGAGTCGGCGTCGGGAGTTCCGCAGCGAGCGTCGCCAGCAGCTCGGCGGCCTGCTCGGCCGTCCCCATGTCCTCGGTGAGGTACTCGCTCACGGCCGCGGCGAAGTCGGGCTCGCAGGTCCCACCCAGCCAGAGCGGGCCGGCGGTCTGGAGGTGCTGGCCGCAGTTCGGGCAGGCGTCGGGCGCGTCGGCGTGGAGCCCCGCCTCGTGGGTCCGGTAGAGACACTGCTGGCAGTGGTAGACGTGGCCGATCTCGTCGAGGGCGCGGTTGGCCACGGTCGCGCCGTGGTCCAGTTCGAGGTACGTCCGGGCGTAGTGCTTGGTCGCGTGGCTGAGGATCGGGCGAGCGGCCACGTCGTAGCGGGCGGCGGTCCGGACCATCGCACCGAGCAGGATCCGCATCCCCATCTCGGCGTGGTACTCCGTGTTTCGGGGAACGGCGCTGTAGCTCCTGACGCCGCTCTCGAAGTGTGCGCCACAGAGCGGTGCGGTGTCGGTCGCGGTCACGCAGACGAGATCGCGGGTCCCCTGAAAGGCGGCGTCGGCGAAGGGGATGGGCGTCCCGAAGGGGTCGATGTCGACCACGTCCCAGGGATCGCTGTGCATCGCGACGTTGGCGTCCTCGTGGCGGACCGTCCCCGAGAGGTCGTTGCGGTCGAGGTTCCGTTCACAGAGGGCAACGGCGTCGGGATCCACGTCACACAGCGTCGCCTCCCAGCCGTCGGCGGCGGCCCGGACGCCGCGGACGCCACTGGCCGCCGTCGCGTCGAGATAGTGCTCGGCGCGGGGCTCGCGCTCGCGGAAGGCCCGCAGCGTGGCGATCGTCAGGTCGCGGTTCAGCTCCTGAACGGGGTTGAAAAAGACGTTCTCGCCCTTGCCGGCGTCGGCCTGCTCCGGTACCTCGACGGTGACCTGCCCCTCTGTGACGCGCATACCGCTACTGGAAGGCGGGGAGCGAAAAGCGCCACGCATCGGGCGCTCACCGACGGTGTTTTCACCCGTCTCACGCAAGTGGGGCCAATGAGCGCGGTCGAAGAGTGGGTGTCGATGCTCGAAGCCGCGGGAGAGCTGACCCCCGACGCCGTCGACCGCATCGTCTCGGTCCACGGTGACCGCGGCCAGCAGGCCATCGAAGCTGTCGGCGAGCAGCGGGTCAAGGCCTACCGGGACTTCACGATCGTCGTCGGCCACGACGACGAGTACGTCGTCGAAGACGGCGGCTGTACCTGCGCCGACAGCGAGTACAACCTCGACGCCACCGACCCCGAGCAGCTGTGCTGGCACGCGATCGCGGTCCGGATCGCCGAGGCCATCGAGGCCACCGACGACCACGACATGTGGTACTCCGACGTGCGCGATTTCCTCTGATACGGACGGTTGTCGCGATTTACCGGTGAGCGTCTCCCCCGTGGCGACGCGCACCGGTAAGTAACTACAACTTTCCGTATGAGACGGACGGTTGTCGCGATTTGCCGGTGAGCGTCTCCCCCGTGGCGACGCGCACCGGTACGCGACGACAGCTTTCCGTACGAACCGAGAGCCGAACGACCAGCACCGGTAAGTGACTCGCTGTCCTCCTGTCTGTAGATGATCGCCGGCAGCTGGATCGTCGTCGCGTCGCTGGCCTCGGGGGTCGGGACCCTGACCCTGCTGGGCCGACTCTGGCGCTACCGCGAGAAGCCGGGCGCGAAGTGGTTCCTGCTGTCGCTGGCCTGCCAGGCGCTGTGGAGCGTCAGCTACGCCGTCTCCCTGCTGGTGTTCGACGAGACCGTGCGGCTGGCCCTGGAGGTGCTTGGCTGGGCGCTGCTGGCCGGGATCGCGGTGTACTTTCTCGCGTTCGCGCTGGCCTACACCGGGCGGGGCCACCTCGTGGAGACGCCGTGGTACCGCGCCCTGTTGACGCTGCCGGCCGTCGCCGTCGTCTTGCTCGGCACCAACCCCTGGCACGGGCTCGTCTGGGACGAGTTCTCCGTCGTCGCGGTAGCCGGACTGGCGGGGACGGCCTACGAACTGCGGCTGTGGGCGGTGGTGGTCGCCACCGGCGGCGTCCTGATCGCGCTGCTCGGGAGTCTGGTGTTGTTCGACACCGTCGCCAGCTACGGGCGACTCTACCGCCGAGAGGCGATCGCCGTCGGCGTGAGCACGGTGCCGCCCCTGTCGGCGGTGATCGTCTGGCTCTACGAGATCGGCCCGGTCCCCGAGTTGAACTTCGCGACGGTGCTTTTCTTGCCCCACATCGCGCTCGACGCCTACGCGTTCGTCCGCAGCGACATGTTCGAGTTCCACCCCGCGACCCGCCGAGAGGGCGAACGCGCGGCCATCGAAGACCTCGGGAACCCCGTCGTCGTCGTCGACGAACACGACCGGATCGTGACGCTCAACGCCGCGGCCGAGTCGGTGCTTGGCGTCGGGAAGGCGCGGGCGCTGACGGAGCCACTGGCCGCCTTTCTGACAGACGAGACGTTCGCAGGCCCCGACGAGACGGACCGCGTGACCGTCGACACGGACGGTCGGCGACGAACCTACAGCCTCGCGACGACGCCCCTGACCGCCAGCGGTGACCGGCTCGGATCGACGATCGTCCTGCAGGACATCACCGAGGAGATCCAGCGCGAGCAGCGACTCCAGGTGCTCAACCGCGTCGTCCGGCACAACCTCCGCAACGACATGACGGTCGTCCGCGGGTTCGCCGAGGCCGCGAACGAGGCGACCGACGACACCGAAGTCTCGGAGCTGCTCGACACCGTCGAGGGCAAGGCCGACGACCTCGTCGATCTGGGCGAGAAGGCCCGCGCCATCGAGGGGATTCTCGGTGCCGATCGGCGAGCGACCACCGTCGAACTCCCCGCGCTCCTTTCCGACGCCGTCGACGACGTGGACGCCGACGTGCCCATCGCCACGGACGTGCCCGACGTGACCGTGACGGTCGACGCCGACACGCTCCGGGTACTGTGTGTCGCACTCGTGGAAAACGCTGTGGAACACGGTTCCACAAGCCCTGGCTCCCACGGTCGCCAGGACGCCGCGGAGCATGGCTCCACGAGCCCCGAGTCGCGCACTCCTCGGGACGCCGTGGAACACGGTTCCACAAGCCCTGGCTCCTACGGTCGCCAGGACGCCGCGGAGCATGGCTCCACGAGCCCCGACTCCCATACTCGTCGGGACGCCGCCACCGCCCAGCCCGACGAGACTGCGCCAGTCCGGGTCACCGCGACGGTCCGGAACGGCGGCGTCGAGATCGCCATCGCGGACGACGGTCCGGGACTCCCGGAACACGAACGCGACGTGCTGGCGGCGGGCGAGGAGACGGATCTCGAACACTCGACGGGACTGGGGCTGTGGCTGGCCTCGTGGGCGACCCGCCGGCTCGGCGGGGACCTCGACTTCGAGGTCGACGACGGCACGACCGCACGGCTGTGGGTCCCGGTCGAAGCAGACGGCGAGCAGTCGGCGGCCTGAGCTACTGGCAGGTTCTCGGCGACGATCTGTCCCCCAACTTTTGCGGGACATGATTCACCATGGCGAATGGTGATCCGGCTGGGAGAGCGAATGACGGTATGGACGATGAGGCGTACCTGGCGTTGGCCGACGAGCAGCGACGAGGGGTCCTCCTGGCACTCCTCGACGAACCGACGGTCGACATCGACGTACTGATCGGCGACCGAGCCGAGCCACTGAGACAGATCAGTCTCCACCACCAGCATCTCCCCCTGCTAGAGCAGATGGGATACGCAGAGTGGAACAAAGATGCGGAGCGCGTCTCTCGGGGACCGCAGTTCGAGACGATCCAACCGCTGGTCGAGTTCCACGGCGACGAGGTCGAGGCGTGGAGCGATTGCGAGACAGCACCGACCGATTCGGTGACCGTCGACTGACAGCGCCGGTCGTCTACTCGCCGTCGTCCTCGGTCAGTAGCGTGTGTTCGGTCAGCGTGATGATCGCCCGGCGGAGTCGCTCGGTCGTCGCCTGGTCGGAGATGCCCAGCCGGCCGCCAAGCTCTTTCGTCGAGATGCGCCGTGGAATCGAGTAGTACCCTTCCGAGACTGCCGTCGACAGAGCCTCACGCTGGGCGTGAGAGAGCCCGTAGTAGGGGCCGCTCTCGGGTTTGGTCGGGTTGTAGATGCGACGGACGTCGAGGTCGATATCGGCGTCGTCACAGTACTCTTTGAACGTCGAGAGGTGCTCGTGGTCCGGAAAGCGCAGTTCGAACTCCCAGATGTCGGTGTGGCCCGTCGCCTCCAGCAGTTGGGCGTCGGCCTCGGCAAAAGCGGCGAAGAGCTCGTCGCTGTCAGTTCGCCAGCGAAACGCGTAGAGGACGCGGTGCTCGTGGACCTCGACCTCGCGCAGACGCTCGACGGCGTGGTGTTCCCGGACCGCCTCCTCGAAGACATCGCGGTCGTGGTCGTGGACCCAGAAGAACGGGACCGTCTGTTGGCCCATCGGCACCATCGTCTCGAGCACGACCGAGACCGGCTGTTCCATCGCGAGAATGCGCCCGAGCTCGAACTTCGTCGCGGGAACCCGCAGATCAGCAATGACGCTCATTATTGGAGTGACACGGGGACGCGCAAAGAGTTGTAGGCTGGATTGAATGTCATGTCGGAATTACATGCATGGCATACCATGGTGTTCTCGGGGGTTTTTAAAGCTGGCACGGCTTGACCCTGTACGGACAACCGTGTGCAGATCCCACGATTCGGGAGTCCCGAATCAGTTGGATCGTATCTGCAGACAGTCCGAGGATTATTATGACACGAGACAATCCATATCAAGGAGACGTTACGACCGACGCGGAGTTTCAGGCCGCACTCACAGCACTGCTGCAGCGAGCCCACGACAACGATCTCACTGTCGGGCGACCGTGGCTCTGTCGAACCAGTGACAGCGGGCCAGACTGGGAAGCGACGATCGTCGAACTCGACGGGGCCCCCGGGTGACCGACCACGCACTGGCTGGGTCGCCCAGCACCGGCGGGCAGCCGCTCTCGACTGTCGTGCTGGAGGCGATCGCCCGCTATCGCGGCGTCTCGGCCCTCGATCTGGAGTTCGTCCTGTACGACGAGATACACACCGAAGCGCTGGACCAGCTTGGTCGCCACGACGGTGAGTGGCAGCTCACGATCACAGTCGACGGCCACACGGTCACCGTCGACCACGACCGGTTCGTCACGGTCGACGGGGAATCGGCCTGACCACTTGGTGAACGGCCACGCCGACGGCGCGGCCGGACGCGGCGACGCTACTCTGCGCAGATGTCCACGTAGTTGCGCAAGATCCGGAGTCCCGTCTCTCCCGACTTTTCGGGGTGGAACTGGGTGCCAAAGACGTTACCGGCCTCGTTGGCGACGATGCTGGCGAAGTCGGTCCCGTAGTCGGTCGTCGCGACGACGGCGTCGTCGTCGTCCGGTTCGGCGTAGTACGAGTGTACGAAGTATGCGTACTCGCCGTCGACGGACCCGCCCCTCGCGGGTCCGTCTGCCTGTGGCATCTCCGATTCCACACTGTCGACGCCCTCGACGAGCGGGTGATCGCGCTGGACGTTGAGCTCGTTCCAGCCCATATGCGGGACGGTCTGGTCGGTCCGAAAGCGGACGTTCTTTCCCGGCACCAGATCGAGCCCCTCGGCGTCGCCCTGGCCCTCGTGGTCGGCCTCTTCGCTCGTCGTCAGGAGCATCTGCATCCCGAGACAGATGCCAAAGAGCGGCGTCCCGGCCTCGGCCTCCTCGACCAGTGCCTCGCGGAACGGACCGGCGTTGTCCATCCCTTCGCTGAACGCGCCGACGCCCGGCAGAACGATACCGTCGGCCGCGGCGAACTCGGCGGGGTCCGCCGAGAGAGTCACGTCCGCACCGGCCCGTTCGAGCCCGCGGGTGACACTCCGGAGGTTCCCCAGCCCGTAGTCGACGACGACCACCTCGGCGGCGGTCTGTTTCGTGGCCATACGTAGCCTTCGCGAGACGCTCCTAAGTCGCTTCCTGTTCCGTCGAACCTTGCGCCTCGACTACTCGCGGTTCCGCTCGTCACCGCTCGCATATCGAGGGCCAGTCACAGACGAACAGTCGTACGTGCTCGCCAGTGATCGCCAGCCGCGTCGGCGATCACTGGCAGACGGCTACAACTGTCCGTCTCACTTCGTTCGACGCCGCTGCTCGCGGTTCCGCTCGTCACCGCTCGCATATCGAGGGCCAGCCCTCACTTCGTTCGACACCGCTGCTCGCGGTTCCGCTCGTCACCGCTCGCATATCGAGGGCCAGCCCTCACTTCGTTCGGGCTGCCCCTCGCTAGAAATCACCGAGCCGCCGTTGCCCACTGTCCTCGTCCGTGTAGTCGGCGGCCGTCGCGATGGCGTCGGTGAAGGTGTCTGCCTGACTCCGGTCGTACAGCGTCGCCGCCGGATGGACCGAGACCAGCAGTTCGCGGCGCTGGCCGCCGATCTCGGGGTCGAACACGTCGCCGGCCTCGCTCGTGACGGCCACGTCCCGTTCCAGCAGGTGCTCGGCCGGCACCTTCCCCAGGGTCACGATCAGCTCCGGGTCGACCAGTTCGATCTCGCGTTCGAGATAGGGGCGGCAGTTGGCCAGCTCCGCCTGCCGGGGGTCGCGGTTGTCGGGCGGGCGACAGCGCACGCAGTTGGTGATGCGTACGTCGCCCCGATCGAGTCCCGCCTCGCGCAGGGCGTCGTCCAGTACGTCGCCGCTGCGACCGACGAACGGCTCCCCGTCGGCGTCTTCCTGCGCGCCGGGGGCCTCGCCGACGAACAGGAGGTCTGCCTCCGGCGGTCCGGTCCCGTCGACGATCCGAGACCGGGAGTCGACGAGGTCGCCACAGCGCTCACAGTCGATCACCTGCAGCCCGTCCATCTGCTCCATACTCGGCCCTATGGCGGGACGGACAAAAGCGCTCGTCGTTCATACTGCTGGCTGTACCTTCGTGAAGATCTTCGCCGCCCCGGGGTGGCGAAATCGGTCACAGATGTACAGTCGGTCGTATCAGACGCCAGCCACAGCGAGCGCGGCGGCGGCGATGGCCACGAGGAAGCCGGCCACGACGAGTACGAGCCAGGACTGACCGCCCTCGGGCGGGACGAGGACCGCCCGCTCGGGGTCGTCGGCGTCGTAGTGGACGGTCACCTCGGCGTCCTCGTGGAACTCGCCGAGCAACACGGTGGCGCCGCGGCGCGAGAGCGGGTCGGTGTTGGCCCGCACGTGGTCGTGTCGGTAGGTCACGCCGTCGACCACGTACTCGTAGCTGACCGCGGGCGTGTAGTCCCCACGCCGGGCGCTCGTCTCGGCGTCGAGGTCCGACTCGACGACCGTGCCGGTCGTCGTCGCGTCGTAGGGGTCGCGTCGCGCCCGTCGAAAGTATCGGGCCAGTCCGTAGCCAGCGACGGCCAAGCCAGTCGTAAAGGCCGCCAGCAACGGGAGCGAGACCATACGATCGTCTCAACCGGGACGGTCGTATGACTACCGGTCGGTGAACGCGGAGAGAAGAGCCGATCAGGCCGAGCGGGGTTCGCTGGCCTTCGGTCGGAGCTTCTTGTAGCCACACTTGCGGCACTTCTCTGTTCGGGCCGGGTTGCGAGCGTTACACCGCATGCAGATCTGCTTGTTGAGGAGTCGCTCGGACGCTTCTTCGAACTTAGCCATACGCGTCCATTCCCGTCGGCGCGGTTAAGCGTTTCCGAATCGGCTCGCTTTCGGTCTCGACGACGGCCGCGCGTATCAGACCAGCCCGAAGATGTTGTTGAACGCGAACCCGAGCACTCCGGCGAAGGCAAAGTGGAGAGCAACGAGGGGCATGGCAGAGCGCCACTTGAGGCGGTAGACGTAGCTGATCGAGAACAGATCGGTCGCGAGCGTGGCGGCGACGGTCACCAGGACGAGCAGGCCCGTGCCGGTGTACTGCTGGAGGAGCAGGGAGACGACTGCCGGTGCGATCGCCGCGTAGGCGGCCCGCTGGCTCGGGACGTCGCCGATGAAGAACACGGCCGCCAGGTGGAGGGTCACGCCGTAGAACAGCCAGGTCACGAGCAGCGTCACGGCGATCGCTACCAGCCCGCCGCCAGCGATACCCGTCTGCAGGAGGCCGAACATAGCCGACGGTACGGCTGGCCCGCTAAAGGATGCATCGAAGGCGTGCCGGCCAGAGAGAAGACGAGAGGCGTCGTCGCGCTATTCCAGCAGGCCGAGGTCTTCGAGTCGGGAGACGATCTTGTCGACGGCCTCCTTGGCGTCGTCGGGCTCTTTCCCACCCGTGATGACGAGTTTCCCCGAACCGAAGAGCAGGGCGACCACGTCGGGATCGTCGAGCCGATAGACGAGGCCGGGGAACTGCTCGGGCTCGTACTCGATGTTCTCCAGCCCCAGCCCGATCGCGATCGCGTTGAGGTTCAGCGTCCGACCGAGGTCGGCCGACGTGACGATGTTCTGGACGACGATCTCCGGGTCGTCGTCGACCTGGATGTTCAGATCGCGGAGCTTGTCGAAGACGATGCGCAGACTCTGGTGGACGTCGTCGGTGCTTTTCGCACCGGTACAGACGATCTTCCCCGATCGGAAGATCAGCGCTGCCGACTTGGGGTCCTGGGTCCGATAGACCAGCCCCGGGAACTGCTCGGGATCGTAGTCCGCCCCTTCCAGGTCCATCGCCACGCTCTGGAGGTCGAGTTCTTGCCCAATGCCAGTCGAGGCGACGACGTTTTCGATATTGATGGTTTCCTTGGGGTCAACCATGTCTCGACTTAAAACACGTATTTAAGACTTATAAAGGTTGATGGCATGGACTGACAGATCCCACACTGGAGCGAGCACACGACCGTCTCGCCGTCGCTTCGAGAGCGAACGGATCGGCACCCTGAAACCCCACTGGCACCCACCGTCGGGCGTGTACGTCCTCGAACTCGCCGGCCAGGACGATCGCTTCGCAGCCAGGGAAGCGGCCAGCGCGGCGACCGACGTGAGCCTCCGCGCGCCCGGACTGGCGACCGCGCGCGGGATCACCGACCGCGTGCGCACCCTGGCGTTCACCCGGCGAGCCAGCGAACTGCTCGCCACCTGCGAGCCGACCGTCGACAGCGCCAGCGTGACCCTCGACGCCGCGAACGTCGACCGCACCGGCAGCGTCGCCGTCCGCGCGGTCGACGTGCGATCGACGACCGGGATCGACACCGAGCGCGCCGAGCGCGAGCTCGGCCAACGACTGGTCGAACGGGGCTTTACCGTCGACCTCGACGATCCGGACCACGAGCTCCGGGCGCTCTTCTCGGCGGGCCACCAGCAGGCCACCGACGCCAGCGAAGTCGCCGCCGACGCCGACGGCGTCTGTGCGCTCGCGTGGCTGGAGAGCGCCTCCGTCCGGGACTACGGCGAGCGCGCGCCGATGGATCGCCCCTTCACCCAGCCCGGCAGTATGGACCCGATGGAGGCCCGTGCGATCGTCAACATCGCCGGTGCGCGGGCGGGCCGGCGCGTCGTCGACCCGATGTGTGGCACCGGCGGCATCCTCATCGAGGCCGGCCTGACGGGTGCCGACGTGGTCGGGACCGACGCACAGGAGAAGATGGTTCGGGGAGCGCGCGAGAACCTCGACGCCTTCCTCGACGACTTCGCCGTCGCCCGTGCCGACGCCACCGCCCTCCCGCTCCGGGACGACGCCGCCGACGCCGTCGTCTTCGACGCCCCCTACGGCCGCCAGTCTAAGATCGAGGGCGAACTGGACGCCGTCGTTTCGGGTGCGCTCACGGAGGCCAAGCGGATCGCCCCGCGGGCCGTGCTGGTCGCGGACCGCTCGTGGGAAGACGCCGCCGAGGCGGCCGGCTGGACCGTCGAGGACCGCTTCGAGCGTCGAGTGCATCGCTCACTGGTTCGGCATATTCACGTGCTGGTCTGATTCGGTCCGGCGGCCGAAAATAGTGAGGCGACCGTCAGATCCTTCTGCGTTCGCGTGTTACAGACTAGCACACATGCCACTCTGGTCGACACCACACGACGACGGCGACCACGTCTACGAGTGTCGCCGCTGTGATCGACGCGTCCAGACGGAACACGCACCCCAGGAGTGCGAGGCGTGTGGCGGGGCGATGCGGGCCGTCCACGCGGCGAACGCAGAGTAGCGACGGCGGTCAGGACAGCGCCGCGAGCAGTTCGTCGGCGGGCCCGTCCATCCGTCCGATGAGGTCCCGGCAGCGCTCGCGAGCGGCCGCGTCGGCGGTCACCAGCACCATCCCCTCGTCTGGCTGGCCGTAGACGACGCTCGCGCCTTCCGGGACCGCGAGCACGGCCGGCAGCGCCGCCAGGTCCTCCTCGCCGTCGACCCGGATCAGCGTCGTCCCGTCCTCGCCGAGCCCCCTGCTGAGCGCGCCGATCAGGGAGCCGGTGATCGTCCCCGCCGGGTTGTCGACGGTCCGGCAGTGGTCGAATCCGCCGACGGCGTCTCGAACTTCCGGATCGACCGCGGCGCGCTTGGTGCGATCGTCGACGAACGCGACCGCTGGCGTGTAGCCGGCCTCCAGCAGGTGGTAGGTGACGATGTCGCCGACGGCGACGATCGGCTCGGCGGCGGCCGTCAGCAGTTCGTCGGCGTCGGTGTAGATCGGACCCAGCGGCTCTTTGAGTTCGTGGCGCAGCGACGACGGGAGGTCGAGGCGGAGCGAAGACACGTTAGCGGACTTTCAGTGCGTACTGGCCGGGCTCGGTCACTTCCATCTCCGCGGCGATCTCAGAGGTCTCGGGGTGGGCGATGACGACGTAGCCGGCCCAGTCTTCGGTCAGCGACGTCGAGCCACAGATCTCGCAGGACTCTTCGGCTTCCGAGGGCTGGACGCGGTGACAGTCACGACAGACGAGGCGATCAGCCATCAGCTATCACCGGCTTCCGCCTCGGCGGCGCGTTTCTCCCGTTCCTCCTGGAGCCAGCCGTGCTTGCCCAGACCGACCTGCTTGGCCGTGAGGCCGATCTTGGAGTCGCGGGGGTTGCGCTCGTCGATGCTCTTGGTCACGATGCGTGCGCGGACGGCGTCGCCGGTCCCCAGGGTCCGGTTGGACTCCCGGGAGGCGAGTGCCTGTCCCTCCTCGTCGTAGGCCAGATACTCGTCGCTGATCTGGGAGACGTGGAGCAGGCCGTCGACCGGCCCGATGCCGACGAAGGCACCGAAGTTGACCACTTCGACGACCTCGCCGTCGACGACTTCCTGCATCTGTGGGTCGAAGGTGAGCGCGTCGAACTCGGCCTCGTAGTAGACGCCGGGCTTGTTCGGGAGGACCGCCCCCTCGCCGATGTCCTTGACGTCGATGACGGAGACGACCGAACCCACGTCTTCGTCCATTCGTCCTTCGAGCTTGTCCTGCAGGAGCTTCTTGACCAGATCCGGAGACACGTCTGCGAGGTGCCGCGGGGGCACTTCGACCGTGTCGCGGAGTCGAACCCGTTTGTACATGTTATGGTTGAGTAATGGCGAGTTTGTTCCGGCCCCTTAAACTAATTACTGGAACGCCACGGTCCAGCAACCGTCGTTTGAGGGGTGCGTCGTTCGTCACGGCGTGTGTCACGTCGTCGTCGCCGGCCAGTTCGACCATCGCGTCGTCCGCGTAGTCGGCCGCCGCCTCCCGGACCGAACAGCGGTCCGCGAGATCCCGGCCCACGCTGGCCGCGGTCGCTTCCGCCCCCGCGCCCACCGAGAGTTTGTCGAGTTCGGCGAGGACGGACCGAGGGACGAGACAGTCGGTCTCGTCGAATCCGAGGCGATCGAGTTCCGCGAACAGACGGACGTTGCATTCGACCGGCATCATGAGTGCGTTCGTGTCCAGGAGGATCATTCCCGGAGCGTGCCGACGCCGATGAGCCGCCATCGGGCACCGACACGTCGGTTGATCGCGATCTTCGCGCCGGCCTCGGCACAGACCGGCCGCTTGAGTGCGACTTCGCACTCGCCGCCGCGAGCGCTCGTGACCGAGCCGACCGTCGTCGCGGTCCCGATCGTCAACATGAGCGGTTCGCCGGTCGAGATCGCTTCGACCTCGCCGCCGTCCTCGCCGACGATGCGTTCGAGCAGATCGACGTCCATCTCGAAGCGCTCGTGGGTCGGCGGGAGCGTGCCGGGCGGTCCGGCCACGCGACCGGCCAGCGCGTCACCTTTCGTGATCGACGGATCGAGTCCGGTGCCGACACCCAGCAGTCCGCCGGGGGTGGCGGCGTCGACCGACTCGCCGCCGGCCTGGAGCGATCGCACGTCGGTCGTCACGGGCTGCCACTCGCTCTGGCCGCCTTCCTCGACCTCGCGGCCGGGACGGAGTTCGATCTCGTCGTCGGCTTCGAGTTGGCCGTCGACCAGCGAACCACCGAGGACGCCGCCCTTGAGGTTCTCCCAGGTCGTTCCCGGACGGTTGATGTCGAAGCTCCGTGCGACGAGCATCCGTGCGTCGGCGTCGGGGTCACGCTCCGGCGTCGGGATCTCGCGTTCGATCGCGTCGATGAGCAGGTCGAGGTTCACTTCCTGGCCCGCGCTGATCGGGACGATCGGTGCGTCTTCGGCGACGGTGCCGGAGACGAACTCCTTGATCTGCTCGTAGTTGTCCTGGGCGCGCTCGCGGTCGACCAGGTCGACCTTGTTCTGAGCGATGACGATGTTGTCGATGCCGATGATGTCCAGTGCCATCAGGTGCTCTTCGGTCTGTGCCTGTGGCACGTCCTCGGTCGCGGAGACGACGAGGACGGCACCGTCCATGATGGCGGCACCCGACAGCATCGTCGCCATCAGCGTCTCGTGACCCGGCGCGTCGACGAACGAGACCGTTCGCAACGGTTCGGTGTCGACGTCGTGTTCTTCACAGTGCTCGGCCGCGGTGAACGCGTCGGGTTCGTCGGCATCGGGACAGCGACGGAACGTGGCGTCTGCGTAGCCCAGACGGATAGAGATACCACGTTTCATCTCCTCGGAGTGCTGGTCCGTCCATTCGCCTGAGAGAGCCTGGACCAGCGTCGTCTTTCCGTGGTCGACGTGGCCGACGAGTCCGATGTTCACCTCCGGTTGGTTGTGCGATGTCATCTCGGGAGTAATCTTGGTAGTGGTTCGCCCCCTGCGAGTGATAAACCTACTGTTTCGGCCACACAACGGTCGCTTGGGAGCACGACGCACGATTCGACCGGACGTGGCTGTCAGACGGAGTCGGCGGCCGTGCGCCGACGGATGTGTGTCGCCATCGCCGCGTACTGTTTGGTCGAGAACTGCTTGTGGACGTAGTCGACGTCCGCGTCGCGTGCCTCGATCATCAACTCGGCGTCGCCGTCGCTCGTATAGAGGATGCGAACGGCGTCGGGGAGCCGCTCGCGGACGCGTTCGAGGAAGGTCAGCCCGTCCATCTGTGGCATGTGGTAGTCACTGACCACGCAGTCGAAGCGGTCGTCCAGCGCGTCGAGCCCCTGGCCGACGCTGGTCGCCGTCGCTACGTCGAGGTCGTCGCCGGTCCGTTCGAGATAGGTCCCGACCAGCTCTGCCATCTGTGGCTCGTCGTCGACCACCAGTACGTCGATCGCGCTCGCGTTCCCACCGCCGTCACCCACGGGTGCCATCTCCCCCCATCTATTCTCCGCCACGGTATAAAATACCATGCTGCGTGGAGCGGTCGCCGCGCCGTTTTTGACCGTCGCCGCCCTGGACGACGGTGTGCGCGAGTTTGCTTTCGAGGTCGGGCTCTGTCGGGCGATCGAGCGCGACGGGATCGTGGCCCGCCAGCTCGGGGCGAGCGTCCACGGCCGCCGCGTGCTCGATGTCGTCCAGGTCGAGCCCGGTCCGGCGTTCGAAGAGCGCGTGGCGATCACGCCCGAACGCCTCCCGAGCGCGGCCGTCGAGGCCGACGTGGGGCCGGGCCGGGCCCGCTACTGGAAAGACGCCTTCGACTGCCATCCCGAGCGGGCCGAGCGCGCCCTCGAACTGGCGAGCGAGCGAGGCTTCTTCGAGCGCGAGCGACGCAACGGTCGCACGTACGTCCGCCAGACGACGCGCTATCCCGACTGGTTCGACCGTCTCGTCGCCGTCGAGAACAAGCCCGACCTCGATCGGCCGGGCGACCTTGAGCGCCAGTTGCGAACCGACGTGTCGCTGGCGGCCGTCGACGCGGTCGTCCTCGCGACGGCCTCCCACGTCACCCGCGCCCACCTCAACCGACTGCCAGCGGAAGTCGGCGTCTGGCGGTTCGATCCCGAGACCGGCGACCGCGAGGTGCGCCGCGAGCCCGCCCAGCTCCCGGTCGACGAGCCCGGCGTCGAACTCGTCGCCCAGGAGCCCGGACGGACGGAGATCCGGATCGTCAGCGCCGCCGAGAAGGCGCGACTGCGCCGTCGCATCGCCGAGCGGGCCTACGGGAAGGGATGGCGGTCCTACGACCTGCCGCCGTGTGCGCGCTGTTCGCCCGACGACGACGGCCTGCCCTACTGCGAGTGGAAAGAGCGACCGGTCCACGCCAACAGCGAGTGCGACAGCGACTGTGGCGGGTTCGAGCCCGCCGAGCCCCCCGAGGCCGACGCCGACCGACTGCGGGCCGAGCGGACGCCCTGGGACCCCGAGCCGGAGGGGCGAGCGCGTCGACAGTCGGGACTCGACCGGTTCCTGTGAGACTCCGGCGGTCGCTCACTCGCCGCGCCACACGGGCTGGCGCTCGCCGTAGGTCAGAGTCCGCCAGCACCACTCGACCGGACCGAAGCGGAAGAATCGGAGCCACACGACCGACAGCAGGATCTGGACGACCCAGATCACGACGACCACGCCCAGCAGTTCGACGCGGTCGAGCCGCCCGAACAGCCCCAGCCCGTGGCCGTAGAAGATCGACGTGGCGAGGACCGTCTGGAACAGGTAGTTCGTGAAGGCGGTGCGCCCGACGGCCGCCAGCGTCCGGGTGACGATCCCCGTCGGCCGCCAACGCGTGTACAGCGTCACCGCACCGACGTAGCCACCGGCCACGAGCAGGCTCCCCCAGTGGTTGAACTGCCGCCAGTACATCGCGGCGTCGGCCGACCAGTCGTTGGCCTCGATGTACCAGACGCCGGCCAGCACGATCAGGAGGCCGACGACGCCGACGGCGACGAGCCGGCGGTAAAACTGCGTCGAGCGCTCGCCGGTCAGCACGCCCCAGCGATAGAGGGCCATCCCCAGGAACATCGAGCCGCCGGCACGCCACAGCGTCGACCCGACGAAGCCGGAGGTCTGTCGCCGAAACGCCGTCGGGACGCGGTGGTCCATCTGGGCGAGCCACCCCGAGCGGTAGGTCGCGACCTCCTGCTGGAGAGTCGCCGCCGGGGGCTGCCACTGCTGGGCGATCACGGACGGCCCCTGAGCGATAGCGGCGAACAGCTCGGTGGCGAACGGTGCCAGCAAGAAGAGCACGCCGAGGCGGGCGAGCACCGCCGGCTCGCGGTTGCGAAACGAGACGAGCAAGAGCCCACAGAGGGCGTAGGCGACGAGCACGTCGCCGTACCACAGGAGGTAGGCGTGGCCGAGCCCGGCGAGGAGGAGCCAGCCGATCCGCCGGTAGTACAGCCCCATCGCCGCCTCGCCGTCCCGGCGCTTGCTGTCGGTAAACAGCAGGATGCCCGCGCCGAACAGCGCCGAGAACAGCGTGATGAACTTCGACTTCGCGAAGACGTGGGCGGCCAGCCACGCCCAGTAGTTCGCGCCGGTGAGGTCGCCGTACGTCTGGGGGTTGAGCAACACCGACTCGGGCATCGCGAACACCCAGACGTTGATGAGGAGGATGCCCAGCACCGCCAGCCCGCGGATGGCGTCGAGGCTCACGATCCGGTCCGATGGCGGCGTGGGCGTGGCGGCGTCGCTCATCGCTTCGCCCCCGCGAGGTCGAACCGCTGGCCGTCGACCGCGACGTCGTCGCGAAAGGCCTGTTCGGGCGGAACGAAGTGGGCGGTGTGGACGATCCGATACCGGTCGGCGGCGAGGTCCTCCGCCAGCGCGCGGGCACCGGTCAGGGTCATGTGTTTGGTCCCGAACGTCCGTGGTCGGCCGGCGTCGTCGTAGTGATCGCCGCCGGCCGGGTGGTGCGAGCAGAGGTCGTCGTGGACGATCCCCTCGACGAGCGCGAGATCCGCGCCACGCAACACGTCGCGGGCGTCCTCGTCGATCGCGTAGCTCGTGTCCCCCGAGATCGCGAGGCTCGCGCCGCTGTCGGGATCGTCGACGCGGAGGCCGTACGAGACGAGCGGCGGGTGGACGACCGGCACCAGCGTCACCTCGAAGCCCGCCGCCTCGAAGCGCTGGAAGGGCGTCCGTCCGTGGACGGAGATCCGGTCGAGGTAGTGATAGCGGTCCCGGATCGTCCCGGCGACGCTCGTGCCGGTCTGGGGGTCCGTCTCGTCGGCGGCGTACACCGGCAGCGAGTCGACCAGCCGGTAGACGTTGCCCAGCCCGTCGAGGTGATCGAAGTGGACGTGCGTGACCACCGCCGCGTCCGGCAGCGGGACCGACTCGCGGAGGAACTGCTGGCGGAAGTCGGGACTGAAGTCGATCAGGAGCGATTCGCCGCTCGCACCTTCGACGTGGACGGAAAAGCGAGTCCGTTCGACGCCGCGGTCGCGAGCGCGCTCGCAGGTGGCACAGTCACACCCGACCGTCGGCGTCCCCGTCGTGTCCCCCGTTCCCAGCAGCGTGACCTGCATCGTCTCCGGATGGGTCCCTCGCGGACAAAGGCGTGGCGGTCAGTGGTCGTGATCGTGGTGGTCGTGGCCGCCGTCAGACGCCGCTTCGGAGTCCTCGTCGGTCCCCGAGATGTCGCCGCCAGCGACCAGCGCGTCGTGGTCGCCCTCGATCATGTCCATGTTCTTGAGGTTGTCCCGTTCCTCGAAGTCGGTGACGGCGTCCCGGAGGTCCTGCTGGGTGAGCGTCGTCCGTTCCTCGGTCAGTGCTTCCAGTACCGCCTCGCGGAGGACGAGCCGGAGGTCACTGCCGGTCAGGCCCTCGGTGATCTCGGCCAGCTCGTCGGGCTCGAAGTCGACGATCTCCATCTCCTGGGTGACCACCCGGAGGATGTCCGAGCGCATGTCGCGGTCGGGCTTGGGGAAGTTGACGATTTCGTCGAAGCGCCGCCAGGCCGCGGCGTCGAGCTGGTCGGGGTGGTTGGTCGCGCCGATCAGGAGCACGTCGTCCTGGATGAGGCTGACCTCGTCGATGGACTTCAGCAGCGTGTTGACCGCGCGCTTGATCGCCGCGTGCTCGTCCGAGGAGCGGGTCTTGGCGACGAAGTCGAACTCGTCCATAAAGAGGATACACGGCGAGAGTCGCTTTGCCACCTCGAAGGTCTTCTCGACGTTCTTGGCCGTCTCGCCGAGATACTGGGAGGTGATCATCGACAGCTTCACCTCGACGAAGGGGAGGTCCAGATCCTGTGCGAGCGCGCGGGCGACGCTGGTCTTGCCCGTACCCGGCGGCCCGACAAAGAGGAGTTTCCCGATCTCGCGCAGCCCGATCTGGGCCAGGTAGTCGCGGTGCTCGATGGCCTTGACGATCTTGTGGATCTCGGCCTCCTGATCGGGCGTGAGGACGAGCTGGTCCATCGTCATGTCGACTTCCTCGGGTGCCCGGACCTCGACGAGGTCGAGCATTCCCTCCTCTTCTTCCTCCTCGTCGAAGGCCTCGTCCAGCAAGGCGTCGATCAGCGCCCGGTCGGCGCGGGCGGGGCGGTTCTGCTGGCGCGCGCTCTCGTAGTCGACGCCGTCGACGCGGTCCTCGAAGGCCGCGGCCATGACGGGGTTGCGCTGGAGGCGCTGGGCGTCGGTGCGCTTCTCGTACCACTCCTCGGCCATCTCCCGGTCGGTAAAGGAGATCGCGCCGGAGAACTCGTCGCGGTCGGTAAACATCAGTCCCGAGACGGCCTCCCAGGGTCGTTCGATGCCGGTGGCGGTCGTGGCCGCGCTGCTCGTCGGCGTCAGCGGCCGCTCGATCTCCCCGTCGGTCCAGAACGCGGCCCGGTACCCCGGCGGGAGATCGTCGGGTTCCAGATCACGCTGTTCGGTGTAGATCTTCGTCGTCAGCAAGAACTCGACGATATCTAGCTCCGGATCACTCATTCCCAGCCACGTACGCCGGGCACGGGGATAAGTGAATCGAACCGGGGCGTCCGTGGGAGGAGGTCGCGGGGTAAACGGACGACACCGGCCTCCGAGTTTGTGAGATTTTAACACGGCTGCGCTCTACGGTGGGTGTATGACACGGACACCAGTCGTCGTCGACGCGGTACGGACGCCCCAGGGCAAAGAAGACGGCGTGTACGCCGACACGCGAAGCGAGGACCTCTCGGTCCCGCTGATCAACCAGATGCTCGCGAGCACGGGCGTCGAGTCCGCGCAGGTCGACGACCTCGTGTGGGGCTGTGCCCAGCAGCGCGACGAACAGGGCAACAACCTCGCACGCGTGATCGCGCTGCTCTCGGACCTCGGCGAGTCGGTGCCGGGGACGACGGTCAACCGCTGGTGTGCCTCCTCGGCACAGGCGATCACGACCGCCGCAGACGCCATCGCCGCCGGACAGCGCGAGTGTGTGATCGCCGGAGGCGTCGAGTCGATGTCTCGGGTCAAGATGGGCGAGAACACGCACAACGTCCACCCGAAGCTCGCCGAGCTGTACAACATCGGCGAGCTACAGATGGGGATGACCGCCGAGAAGGTCGCCGACGAGTACGACGTCGCCCGCCAGGAACAGGACGAGTACGCCCTGCGGAGCCAGCAACGCGCCGCCGAGGCAACCGAGTCCGGGCGGTTCGACGACGAGATCGTCCCGATCGAGACCGACGACGGCCCCGTCGACGCCGACGAGGGCATTCGCCCCGACACCACGCTGGAGAAGCTGGGCGAACTCCCGACCGTCTTCAAGTCCGACGGCTCCATCACGCCCGGCAACGCCTCGCAGGTCTCGGACGGCGCTGCTGGCCTCATGATCACTTCGGAGGCCTTCGCCGAGGAACACGGGCTCGACGTGCTGGCGGAAGTCGGCGACCACTCGGTGGCCGGCGTCGACCCGACGGTCATGGGCATCGGTCCCGTTCCGGCCGTCGAGTCGCTGTGTGAGCGGACCGGTCGCGACCCCGAAGAGTACGATCTGGTCGAACTCAACGAGGCCTTCGCCAGCCAGACGCTGTACTGCCAGCGCGAACTGGGCTTCGACGACGACATCTTCAACGTCAACGGCGGGGCCATCGCGATCGGCCACCCGCTGGGGGCCAGCGGCGCACGCCTGCCCGTGACGCTGATCCACGAGATGAACAAACGCGACGCCGAACTCGGGCTGGCGACCGAGTGTGTCGGCTTCGGGCAAGGCCAGGCTATCGAGTTCCACCTACCCCAGTAGCCCCAGCGTCCGGCGAGCGCAGCGAGCCGGTTCGCCGAACCGAGCGCAGCGAGGGTCGGTTTTTTCGCCCAGGTTTTTGCGCAAGTGGTTCCGCAGTGAGTGAAACGAACGAGGAAACCCGCAGCGGAAAAAGATGGTGGTGCAAGGCCAAGCGATCGAGTTCCGCCTGCCCCAGTAACACCAGCGTCCGGCGAGCGAAGCGAGCCGGTTCGCCGAACCGAGCGCAGCGAGGGTCGGTTTTTTCGCCCACGTTTTTCGAGGAGTGGTGCGCGAGCGAAGCGAGCCGGTCCGTGACAGACCACAGAACGCCAGTTTCGGGGCGTTCTCGCAGGTTTATCCGTTCGGCGACGCTGGGAGTGGTATGGAAATCGGAGCGATGTTCGAACAGATCCCGTTCGCCGCGGAGTTGGGTATCGAATTCGACGAGGTGGCGGACGGTCACGCCGAGGGCCGCCTGCCGCTGCGCGAAGAACACTCCTCGAACCCCGGCGGACAGATCGCCCACGGCGGCGTCACGTTCTCGCTGGCCGACACCGTCGGCGGCGCGGCCGTCGTCTCGAAGTCCGAGTCCGTCTCGCCGACGATCGACATGCGAATCGACTACCTCGCGCCAGCGACCGCAGATTTGCGGGCCGTCGCCGACGTGGTCCGGTCGGGAGCGAGCGTGGCGACCGTCGACATCGAGGTGTACGACGCCGACGACCACCACGTGGCCAGCGCCCGCGGCGTCTACAAGACCGGCGGACAGGGCGAGGCGACCCCCTGGACCGACGGCACCGACGTCGAACCCGCCAACGGCGACGGAGGACAGCAGTCCGAGGAGTGACGCATGTCATCCTCCGGGACGGAAGAGAAAAGCTTGCGACGGTGACAGCCAGCAGCGTCAGTTCCAGATGTCCTGTCCGAACGCGTATGACACGGTTCGGTCGCCGACGAGCGCGGCGGTCTCGTTGGTGAACGCCTCGGCGCTACTGTTCGTGCGCTTGATCGTGGTCAGCGGCGACCCCGTGCCGCCGGCCCGTTCGAAGACGAACGCACCGCCAGCGGCCTGCCCGGTCGTGTTCGACGGGAAGTCGGCCCCACCACGGAACGAGCGCTGCTTGCTGGCGACGATCCGTTCGGCCGCTGGCCCGTCGCCCGATTCGACGTAGGCGAACTGCGTCGTGACGTTGGCGTCCCGCGTGAGACCGCCGGCATCGAACGTGGTCGTCTCGAAGCGCACGACCAGGAGGCTGCCGGAGACGTCTCCGACCTCGTCGCGGTGTCGGACGGTGGCACCCCGATCGCGGAGCGTCGCGGAGAGTCGCTCGGTGAGTGGGGCTTCCAGCGCGTCGTTGTCGCCGGTGACGACGAGGTGGACGGTCTGGTTCGGGAGGTCGGGGACACCGGCGTCGGCCGGCGTCGCGGAGATCGACGCCGACGGCGCGTGGTGGAAGTAGTCGTCCGAAACCGCAGGGCTGTACGCCAGGGCGACCGGTGTCGTGCACACGCCGACGAGGAGTATGCACGACGCGAGGAGTGTTCGTCGTTGCATCGTGTTGAGGTCAGAGAGCCGGCGGGGGTCGAACGGGACGGTCCGTTGGCCGTCGGCGGAGACGTACGTCACGATGAGGGTCGTGACGGCCCCCGTCGCCGGAACGAGTATCGTCTTCGGGTTCGAGGCCCCCGACACGGCCGGCTGCTCGATACCGCTGACCAGTTCCGTCGCTGTCTCGAACAGTGCGTACAGGAGCCCGAAGACGAGGAAGCCACCGAGGAATCGTTTGAGCTTCGCGATGAGACTCTGTTTGCGGTCGTCGGTGCCGAGGAACACGACGGCCGGGTTCTCACACGGGCCGTACACTGCCATCTCTTTGCCCCGGGCGGAGTACCGAGTCTCGGTGACCCGGACGAGATCCACCGCTTCGAGCTTCTCGATGTGATACATGACGTTCTGGATCGTCGTGTCCGCTCGCTCTGCGAGTTCCCCAGGGGTGCCCGGCGTGCGGTGGATCTCCGCGAGCACCGTCCGCGTCGTCTGCGAGGAGAGCGCGTCGAAGACCGCGTCGGCTTCCTCGTCGTCGACGTCGAGCAACTGCAGCGATCCGTCCTGTGACGACTCGGTCTCCGAGCGCGAGGAGGGCAACAGCGACATACTGGTCGTCTGAAGCAGAGAGCCACCAAGCATTTAGTGGTGTCTCTGTGTTCAACGGCGATTGAACACAGGACGACGGCAGAAAGCGTCGTCAAGCGGTCTTCGAATCGACCATCTGCATCCCCTCACGAACGGATTCGCGACGGCCGAGCAGCGTGATCATGTCGCCTTTCTCGATGACGAAGTCGGCCGTGGGCACCTTCGTCTCGCCGTCGCGGGTGACCAGCGCGATCAGGCAGGCCTCGGGCAGCATGGAGCCGACCTCGTTGATCGGTGTCCCGACGAACTCCCCGCCACAGACCTCGACTTCCTGGACGTCGCCCTCGTGGCCGATGTCGGTCATCCAGTTGGCGATCGCCGGGCGTTCGATCTGGTTGTCCATCGCCCAGGCCGTCGCCATCGACGAGGAGATGGTCCGAACGCCCAGATCCTCGAACGCCTCGACGTTGTCGGGGTTGTTGGCCCGTGCGATGACGTTCTCCACGTCGAACTTCGAGGACGCCAGCTGTGACACGAGCAGGTTCACGTCGTCGTCACCGGTGGCGGCGGCGACGATCTTGGCGTTGTCGGCCCCGGCGGCACGTAACGTGTCCGTGTCGGCTCCGTCGCCGTACTCGACGGTGTAGCCGGCGTTTCGCGCCGATTCGACGACTGCTTGATTCTTCTCGATGATGACGATGTTCTCGCCGCGGTCTTCGAGGCGTTCGGCGAGCGACCGGCCCACCTTACCGCCTCCAACGATGATGACTCGCATTGGTATCACGTCCAAGTATTCTGCGATGTAGCGCGCGAGGCCACCTTCGAAGATGGCCGTCAGCAGGATCGCGAGGAAGACGACCCCCAGCAGGAGACTGGCCTCCTCTGGGAGCCCTTCGGATCGGAGTTGCACGGCAAACAGCGTCGCGACCGACGCGGGAATGATCCCGCGAGGACCGACGAGACTCATGAACGTCCGCTCCTGTAGCGTGAAGCGGTCGCCGACGGTCGAGATGAAGATCAGGAGCGGGCGCAAGACGAGCGCGATGATCACGACGACGGCGACGCCCGCGAGACCGACCGTCTGGAGCGTGGAAAATTCGAGCAGGGCCGCGAGCGTGATGAAGACGAACGAGAGGACGATGAGCGTGATGTCGCCCTTGAAGTCCTCGATGTCTTCCTCGTAGGGGATGTCGGCGTTGCCAAGCAGGAAGCCGGCCGTCGCGACGGCGGCGACGCCGGCCTCGCTGGCGAGTGAGTTCGCCGAGGCGTAGGCGACCAGCGCCCCCGCGAGGACGAGCAGTCGGGCGTTGCGCGGTGCGTCGCCGGGCGCGAGATCCACGTACCGGACGAGGTAGTACAGTACACCGGCGACGACGACCCCGAAAAAGAGGCCGATCCCGAGTCGTCCCGCGAACCCTTGCAGGAGTCCCTCGAAGCTGTCTGCGGGGTTGACGATCTCGAAGAAGACGACGGCCAGAATGGCGGCACTCACGTCGTTGACGATCCCCTCGGTCTCCAGCGTGGCCGCGACCCGGTCGCGCACCGGCACGATGTCGAGGATCGGCGTGACGACGGTCGGGCCAGTGGCGGTCAGCAGTGCGCCGATGGTCAGCGACAGTGCCCAGGAGGCACCCAGTGCGAAGTGGACCGCGATAGCAGTACCCAGCAGCGCGATGAGCGCACCGATCGTGACGACGCGCAGCGCCGCCGCCGGGGCTTCGCGGATGCGGCCGACCCTGAGGTGAAACGCCCCCTCGAAGACGATAATCGCGACCGAGAGACCGACGATCGCCGGCAGCGCGTCACCGAACGACGCCGGATCGATGATCCGACCACCGAGGAACGGGAGGTGGCCGGAGAGATACCCCGAGATCGGTCCGAGCAAGAGTCCGGCACCGATGTAGAAGATGATAGTCGGGATCTGGAGTCGGTCGGCGAGCAACTGAGCGAGGACGCCGATCGCAGTGATCCCCGCGACGAGGAGTATCAGTTCAGTAGCCGCCATCTACAGGAACGCACGGAGTCGGCGCGTATAAACGCACTCACTCGTCGGCAGTATCACCTCGGCCACTGTCGGTCGATTCCGCACTCTCCTCGCGGCGGTCCAGATACGTCAGGACGCCACGGACGTTCATCGCGACTTCGGCCCGTGCCTTGTGGTCGCTCCAGACGGCGGGCGTCTCGACGGTCTCGACGAAGTGGTCGACGACCGCCTCGTCGTCGGCGTCAGCGCGTGCGGTCTCGACGGCCTCGACCCACGTTTCGAGGGTCGTGGCGTACTCGTCGAGACGGTCGTCGATCCGGGCCGGGCCGTAGTGTGCGTAGCAGAGCCACGTCCGATCGAGGTCGGCGAGCATCGCCACGTCGTCGAGGGCACCGTCGAGATCGAAGTTCGGCGGCGGACTCGTCACGTGGACCTCGTCGGTCGAGGGCGTGTAGATCCCGGCCGCGTCGGCGGTGAAGACGGCGTCCAGTTCGGGCGCGTCGAAGACGACCTGGTGGGGTGCGTGGCCGGGCGCGTGACGGGCGCGGAGGCGGTAGTCGCCGAGGTCGATCACGTCGCCGTTGGTCAGTGTCTCGATACGGGATTCGGGGATCGGCGTCGGCTCGGTGTAGTACTCGATCTGGTCGCCGACGGCCTGTTTCGTGCCGGCCCAGAGGCGAGCGGGATCGACGAGGTGGCGCGCTCCCGACCGGTGGACGAACACGGTCGCGTTCGGACATGCCTCCACGAGGGGACCCGCGCCGCCAGCGTGATCGAGGTGGACGTGCGTGAGCGCGATCACGTCGAGTGCCTCCGGTGCGAGGTCGGCCGCGTCGAGGAGATCGAGGACCCGCTCGACGTTGGTGCCCAGACCCGTGTCCACCAGCGCCGGCCGGTCGCCGTCGACGAGGTAGACGGAGCCGTACTCCTCGACATCGTACATGCCGGTGTCGACGTACCAGCAGTCGTCGTGGACCGCTCGTGCTCGAACGACGTCGCCGATTGCCATACTACGAGTGGGGAGCGGCGACGCGTTAAAGCCACCGCCACTTTGGCATATGCCAAAACAACTGTTTTTGAGGAGGGTCTGCACGAGACTAGTAGATGGCAGACAACAGTCCGACATCCGGAACAGAACTGAGTACGAGCGGATCGACCGCCTGGCCCGAGCGAACGTCGAACGACGAGTGGTGGCCCGAGCGGCTGAGCCTGGAGATCCTCGACCAGAACGTCCGCGACGCGGACCCGCTTGGCGAAGAGTTCGACTACGCCGAGGAGTTCCAGAAGCTCGATCTCGAAGCAGTGAAAGCGGACATCGAGGACGTACTCACGGACTCGAAAGACTGGTGGCCGGCCGACTACGGCCACTACGGACCGTTCATGATTCGGATGGCCTGGCACAGCGCCGGGACCTATCGCGCCTACGACGGCCGCGGCGGCGCTGCCGGTGGCCGCCAGCGGTTCGCCCCGATCAACAGCTGGCCCGACAACGCCAACCTCGACAAGGCCCGACGCCTGCTGTGGCCCGTCAAGCAGAAGTACGGCAAGCGCCTCTCGTGGTCCGACCTGATCGTCCTGGCGGGCAACGTCGCCATCGAGTCGATGGGCTTCAAGACCTTCGGCTTCGGCGGCGGCCGCGAGGACGCCTTCGACACCGACAAGGCGGTCAACTGGGGTCCCGAAGAAGAGATGGACACCCAGGAACGCTTCGAGGAGCCCGGCGAGATTCAGGAGGGACTCGGTGCCTCCGTCATGGGGCTCATCTACGTGAATCCGGAAGGCCCAGACGGCAACCCCGACCCCGAGGCGTCGGCCAAGAACATCCGCCAGACGTTCTCGCGGATGGCGATGACCGACAAGCAGACCGCGGCACTCATCGCTGGCGGACACACGTTCGGGAAGGTCCACGGCGCGGACGACCCCGACGAGAACCTCGGTCCAGAGCCGGAGGCGGCCCCCATCGAACAGCAGGGCCTCGGCTGGAAGAACGAGAACGGCACCAAGGGCGGCGAAATGATCACCAGCGGTATCGAAGGCCCCTGGACCCAGGACCCGACCTGGTGGGACATGGGCTACGTCGACAACCTGCTGGACTACGAGTGGGAACCGGAGCGCGGTCCCGGCGGCGCGTGGCAGTGGGCACCGAAGAACGAGGAGCTCGAAGACACCGTGCCCGACGCACACGACCCGGACGAGACCCAGACCCCCATGATGCTGACGACCGACATCGCGCTCAAACGCGACCCCGACTACCGGGAGATCATGGAGGAGTTCCAGGAGAGCCCCATGGAGTTCGGGATGGCCTTCGCGAAAGCCTGGTACAAGCTGACCCACCGCGACATGGGTCCGCCCGAGCGGCTCCTCGGTCCGGAAGTGCCCGACGAGACGATGATCTGGCAGGACCCGATCCCGGAGGTCGATCACGAGCTGATCGGGGACGCCGAGATCGCCGACCTCAAAGGAGAGATCCTCGACTCGGACCTCTCGACCCCTCAGCTGGTCAAGACCGCCTGGGCGTCGGCCTCGACCTACCGCGACAGCGACAAGCGCGGCGGCGCGAACGGTGCCCGACTCCGTCTCGAACCCCAGCGTAGCTGGGCAGTCAACCAGCCCGAGGAACTCGAAACGATCCTCGAAACCTACGAAGAGATCCAGACCGAGTTCAACGAGGGTCGATCCGACGACGTGCGCGTCTCGCTGGCCGACCTGATCGTCCTCGGTGGCAACGCGGCCGTCGAGGAAGCCGCGGCCGCGGCCGGCTACGAGGTCGACGTGCCGTTCGAGCCCGGCCGGACCGACGCCACCGCCGAACAGACGGACGCCGACTCCTTCGAGGCGCTGAAGCCGAAGGTCGACGGCTTCCGCAACTACATTCAGGACGGCCTCGAACAGCCGGCCGAGACGCTGCTGGTCGACAAGGCGGATCTCCTGAACCTGGGTCCCGACGAGATGACCGCACTCGTCGGCGGCATGCGCACGCTCGGCGCGACCTACGACGGCTCCGATCTGGGCGTCTTCACCGACGAACCGGGGACGCTGGACAACGACTTCTTCGCGAACCTGCTCAGCATGGACACCGAGTGGGAAGCAGCCAGCGAGGGCACCCAGATCTACGAGGGGTACGACCGCGACACGGGCAAGCACAAGTGGACGGGCACCCGCGCAGATCTGATCTTCGGGTCCCAGTCCCGGCTCCGGGCGATCGCGGAAGTGTACGCGGCCGACGACGGCGAGGAACAGCTCGTCGAGGACTTCGTCGACGCGTGGACGAAGGTCATGCGGGCCGACCGCTTCGACCTCGAATAGCGTCCCGTCTGTGCCTGGCCGCTGAAAGGCGCGGGCCGGAACACCACCGGGCAGACGACGCCCGCTTTTTGCAGTCGCCGGAAACGCTGGAGCGACACACGGAGTTCGTTTCACGACAGGTCGCTGGCAGAACTCATACTACCGGCAGTATCACTGCAGGCGGTAGGACTATGTGTCGGTATCACATGGAGTGCAGTGGATCGCTATGCAACCGTGCCACAACTGCCAGGCGGCTATCGACGAGTACCTCTTGGACAAACACCTCGAACCCCTGCGCGAGCTGACGGTCGACGACTTCAACCTCTGTGTCGACTGTACGACAGTGGTCGAGGACGCGTGCGTGGAGTGTGGCGGCGCGGTCTACGTTCCGAGAAGCGAGTCCACGGTGCCGGACTACTGTCCGGCGTGTCGGTCCGAGCACATCGCGGAGACCGGCGAAGATCCCGGCTGGACGGTCGACGCCCAGTCGAAACGCGTCTAGCCGAGCGTCCCGTTTTGCCGTCGAATCGAACGTCGTACTGCGGCCGTCCCGTCAAGCCTGGAGCGGCAAGACCGGTCACAGACGACAGCCGGCGGTCTCACTCGACCGCGTCCAGTAGGATCCCCTCGAACTGCTCGACCAGCGTCGAGTAGTGGCCCGCGTCGACGACGGTCACACTGCGCGGAGCTGCGGAACGAACGGTGCCTGCCGATGCCAAAGATCAAATCGTTCGCGCGTGGACTGCCAGTGAATGGCCGGTTCGTACTGGTACCCCTCTGTCGAAGACGTGCTCGCGATCCACGAGGACATCGTCGACGAGTACGACGACACCAGCCCGGGCGTCAAGAACGAGGGAGACATCGAGTTCGCGCTCGACTACGTCGAACACGGCAACTTCGGGACGGTTCCGGAGACACTCCACGCGAAAGCGTATCATCTCACTCGACTCCTGGTCGCCAACCACCCGTTCGTGGACGGCAACAAACGGACTGCCCTCAACACGACCGTCGTGTTCTACTTCCTGAACGGTTACCGGTTCGCGTACGACGACGAGATCAGAACGATCTTGCGAGATTTCGGGACCGACGCTGAGACAGTCGACGAGGACGCGGTCACCGAGTATCTTCGAACGAACACCGCACCGATCGATCTGGCAGGTGAAATCAGTCAGTGGCGCGAGGAACTCGTTCGGTACGGGGTCGGCGAGTTGACGACCGACCGATCGAATCCGAACGATTAACGGCTCTCGGGAGACAGGTTCAACTATGGCGACAGACGAATCGTCCGAGGCGGATTCGCCGCTCGACGACGTGATGGCGGACATCCGTCGCGAGTTGGTTCGGCGCGTTGCCACGGCAGACCGGGACGAACACCGGGACATCTACGACGCGCTCGAACACGAGTAGGCCGAAATCGGCCAGTTCGAGAACACTATCTTCTCGCATCCAGTAAGATCGACTCGAACTGCTCGACCAGCGTCGAGTAGTGGCCCGCGTCGACGACGGTCACGTCGGTGTCGGGCAGTCGGCTGGCGACGGCCTGCGCGACCCGGAGCGGGACTCGCTCGTCCTGGCGGCCGTGCCACAGCGACAGCTTGCGGGCACAGTCGGCGGGGTCGAACCCCCAGGGCTCGCCCAGCATCGGGAACTCGTGGGCCGGCCCGCGCCCGCCCTGAGCGAACGCCTCGGCGGCGTCGGCGACGACGACGGTGCCGTCGGGGGCGGCAAACAGCTCGCGGTCGGCGTCGGACGCGCCACTCTCGATGGTCTCGCGAAACCGCCCGAGCCAGTGGCGGGCCAGCCAGCCCGTCAGGCCGAATACCCCACGCGAAAAGCCCGGGATCGACTGTGTCGCGGCCGTCAGCCGACGGTTCGACGCCGTGGCGTACTGCCGGGTCTCCGGCGGACCGGGACTGCTGACGAGGACGGCCCGCTCGACGCGGTCGAGTTCGTGAGCGCAGGCCGCCGCGTGGGGTCCACCAGCCGAGAAACCGACGACGGAGAAGGTGTCGAGGTCGAGCATCTTGGCCAGCGTCCGCACGTCGTCGACCCAGTCCAGCAGGTCCCGGTCGGGCCGGAAGTCGGACGCGCCGAACCCCGGCCGATCCGGCGCGATCAGGCGGGCGTCGTGGTGCTGGGCCGTCTCGTCGAACAGCGACCACAGCAGCCGGGAACCGGGGTTGCCGTGGAGACACACCACCGGCCGCCCGTCGGTGCGGCCGTACTCCTCGTAGGCCAGTCGCCGCCCGTCGCCGACGACGACCGTCTCCGGCTCGGTCATTGGCGGCTGTTCTTGCCGGTCGGTCTTATAGGCGGGCGGTCCAGCAATCGTGTGCGAAGACGCCGTTCTTCGTGGTACCCGACGACGAACGCCCTCGCCCCGCTCGCTAGCAGTTACGCCAACGAATGGAACTACTGACCACTGAAAGCCCTCGCCCCGCTCGCGGGTTCTGTGCGGGATATCCTCACTTTGTTCGGATAGTGCCCGCGCAGAACCCGCGACCGCGTCTCGCCCTTTCGATCCACCAGGACTGCATTGCAGCACCGCACCACGGGCCTCCCCAGCCGACTCCATCGCTCCCTGTGGTCGCTCTGTCGTCCCTCGCACAGTGTTGTCGCTCGACGGAGCGAGCGACAGCGCGCGCCACATCGTTACTGTGAGCATTCGCGCGAACGAGCGGTCCGAAGGACCCGGCAGTTCGCGCGATTCACTCGATCGAGCGTAGTGAGGGCGAGCCTTTTTCGCCCACGTTCGCAAGAGCACAGCTCTTGCGAGCCCATCAGAGATCTTCGATCTCTGAGGACGTTTTTGCAAGCGGGGTGCGCCGACGGCGCACCCCCGCTGGAAAAAGGTGGATCGGAATGATTAGGGCCGGGCGTGGACAACCGCCGTCCATGTTGAGCAGACAGTTCGTCCGTGAGAACGCCGAGATGGTCCGGGAGGCCATCGAGCAGAAGGGCGTCACGGGCGTCGACCTCGACGAGATCCTGCGGATCGACGCGGAGTGGCGCGAGCTGAAGGCGGAGGGCGACAATCTGCGCCACCAGCGCAACGAGGTCTCCAGCGAGATCGGCGAGTACAAGCGCGAGGGCGAGGAGGAGAAGGCCCAGGAAGCTATCGAGCGCTCCAGCGAGCTGAAAGCGGAGCTCCAGCGCGTCGAGGACCGGGCCGACGAACTCGAAGCGAAGCTGGAGGCTCGCCTGCTGGAGATCCCCAACGTCCCCCACGAGTCGGTGCCGGTCGGCGACGACGAGACCGACAACGTCGAGCGCTACCGCGAGGGATTCGACGACCTGCGGACCCTGCCCGAGGACGTGATCCCTCACTACGAGCTGGGCGAGGAACTCGACATTCTGGACTTCGAGCGCGGCGCGAAGGTCTCCGGCGGCGGGTTCCAGTTCGTCAAGGGCGAGGGCGCACGGCTGGAGTACGCGCTGATCCAGTTCATGCTCGACGTACACCGCGAGCAGGACTACGTCGACGTGTTCCCGCCGCTGCCGGTCAACAGCGAGTCGATGCGTGGGACCGGCCAGCTGCCGAAGTTCGCCGAGGACGCCTACCGTATCGGAGCCCGGCAGGACGACGACCACGACGACGACGACCTCTGGCTGCTCCCGACCGCGGAGGTGCCGGTGACCAACATGTACCGCGACGAGATCCTGCTGGACGACGACCTCCCGATCAAACACCAGGCGTTCTCGCCGAACTTCCGCCGCGAGGCCGGCGAGCACGGGACCGAGACCCGCGGGTACGTCCGCGTCCACCAGTTCAACAAGGTCGAGCTGGTCAACTTCGTCCGGCCGGAGAACAGCTACGAGCGCCTCGAAGGGCTGCTCGCTGAGGCCGAGGAAGTGCTCGACCGCCTGGACCTGCCCTACCGCGTGCTGGACATGTGTACCGGCGACATGGGGTTCACCCAGGCCAAGAAGTACGACATCGAGGTGTGGGCACCCGGCGACGACATGGACGACGGCCCCGAAGAGGGCGGGCGCTGGCTGGAGGTGTCCTCGGTCTCGAACTTCGAGGACTTCCAGGCCCGTCGGGCGGGCATCCACTACCGGCCCGAACGCCACGAGTCGGCGGAGTACCTCCACACGCTCAACGGCAGCGGCGTCGCCGTCCCGCGCGTGATGGTCGCGATCATGGAGTACTACCAGAACGACGACGGCACGATCACCGTCCCCGAACCGCTCCGGCCGTACATGGGGGGCCAGGAACGCATCGAGGGCCACGACCCGGTCGGCGAGAGCGCCGTCGGCGAGGGCGACGGCGACGCCTGAGGCGGTCGGTCGTCCGAGCGTCCGAGAGGGGACCGCCAGCGACGAGCGATCCCACTGGGCGGCGTCGAGTGGCACTCGGGATCGAAAGCTGACGCCGCTGTGACGGGGAATGCCTATTTGTATCCGGTGCGTGACCGAAACGCATGACGCTCGAAGGACTCGACGAACTGGACAAGAAGATCATCCACGAACTGCAGACCGACGCGCGCCACACGTCTTCTGGAACGATCGCCGACGCGGCCGACGTCTCGGCCAGTACGGTCCGAAACAGGATCCAGCGACTGGAACAACAGGGGCTCATCAGCGGGTACCACGCCGACGTGGAGTACGAGAGCGCCGGCTACCAGCTGTACACGCTGATCATCTGTACCGCGCCGGTCCCCCGGCGAGAGGAGCTGGCCGAAGCGGCGCTGGAAGTTCCGGGCGTCGTTCGCGTGACGGAGGTCATGACCGGCGAGGAGAACGTCCACGTCAGCGTCGTCGGGGCGGACGGCGACGACCTCAGCCGCATCGGCCGGGACCTCGACGAACTCGGGCTGGAAGTCGCCGACGAGGACCTCATCCGAAGCGAGCACGTGGACGCGTTCGACGGGTTCGACGTCGAGTGTGCGGACGAATAGAGAATATCGTACCCTATAATCTACCGGATCGTCAATTACATCGGCTAGCTTATTGCCGTCCGTCTGTAACAGCCGGGTAACATAGACACCGAACCGAAGCGGTGTCGACACAGCGACACATGATCCGACAGTCACTACCCGGTCACACTCGCACAGCACTCCCAGACGAACGGACGGCTCTCGTCGATGGGCGATCACTGGTCGCGCGGGCGGAGGCGACCGATCCCCCGCCGGGCGTCCGGAGGGCCGACATCGCGGAGTCCGAGCGAGCGCACAGTAGCGGGACACGACGAGACAGATGAAACAGTTAGAGCGAGACCTCGGGCTCCCGACGGTCATGGCGATCAGCGTCGGCGCGATGATCGGCAGCGGGATCTTCATTCTCCCGGCACTGGCGCTCAAGACGGCCGGTCCCTCGGTCGTGCTCGCCTACCTGCTGGCCGGCCTCCTCGTCGTGCCGGCGGCGCTGTCGAAGTCCGAGATGGCGACGGCGATGCCCGAGGCCGGCGGGACCTACCTCTACATCGAGCGCGGAATGGGGCCGCTGTTCGGGACAGTTGCGGGCGTCGGCACGTGGTTCTCCCTGGCGTTCAAGGGCGGGCTCGCACTGGTCGGTGGCGTCCCATATCTCCTGATCCTGTTCGACCTCCCGGTCAAGCCCGTCGCGCTGGGACTCGCGGGCGTCCTGATTCTGGTGAATCTCGTCGGAGCGAAACAGACTGGTCGCCTGCAGGTCGTGATCGTCGTGGTGATGCTTGCGGCGCTGGCGTGGTTCGTCGCCGGCAGCGGAGCGAGCGTCCAGCAGGCCAACTTCCAGCCGTTCTACGCCGACGGACTGTCCGGCCTGCTGGCCGCGACGGGGCTGGTGTTCGTCTCCTACGCTGGCGTCACGAAGGTCGCCAGCGTCGCCGAGGAAGTCGAGAACCCGGACCGGAACATCCCGCTGGGCATCCTTGGCTCGCTGGCGTTCACGACGCTGCTGTACGTCCTGATCGTGGCGATCATCGTCGGCGTCACCGACGCGGGCGTGGTCGCCGGCTCCGCCACGCCGGTCGCCGAGGCCGCGGCAGCGACGCTGGGCGAGTGGGGGGTCTGGGCCGTGGTGCTGGCGGCGATCCTCGCGCTGATCTCGACGGCCAACGCCGGCATCCTCTCGTCGTCTCGGTACCCCTTCGCGATGGCCCGTGACGGCCTCGTGCCCACGTCGCTGGCAGAGGTCAGCGAGCGCTTTGGCACGCCGTCGCTGTCGATCTCGCTGACCGGGATCGTCCTGCTGGCCCTGATCGCGTTCGTCCCGATCCTCGACATCGCGAAACTCGCCAGTGCGTTCCAGATCCTCGTGTTCGTCCTGATCAACGTCGCGATCGTGGCCTTCCGCGAGGGCGAGGGAGACTACGAGCCAAGCTTCGAGGCCCCGCTGTATCCCTGGCTGCAGGTCGGCGGGGTGCTCAGCGGCATCGTGTTGCTCACCCAGATGGGACCGGTCGCGATCGTCGGGGCCGTCGTCATCACCGTCGGGAGCGTGCTCTGGTACGTCCTCTACGCCCGGCCCAACGTCGAGCGACAGGGTGCCGCGGCCGACGCGGTCGGACAGGGGATCGGCGACGCGCTCATCGACGAGACCGCCTCGGCGATGGAGAACAAGCCCTACGAGGTGCTGGTCGCGATCACCCGAGAGATGGATCGCGAGCGCGAGGCCGCACTGCTGCGGATCGCCGCCGACCTCGTGCGGCCACACGACGGCCGCGTCGTCGCCGTCTGGTTCGAGGAGGTGCCAGACCAGATTGACCTCGAAACGGCCTCCGAGACGCAGTCGCCGGCAGACGTTCAGTTCGAAGAACAGACCGACGACCTCGCAGACGACCTGAACGTCGCCGTCGACGCGGGCGAGATCGTCAGCCACGACACGAAACACGCGATCGTCAACTTCGCGCGCCACCGCGGCGTCGACGCAATCGTCGCTGAACACGAACACCGACGGCTCCGGTCGCGGCTGTTCGGCGATCCGGTCGACTGGATCGTCGACCACGCCCCGTGTGACGTGTTGCTGGTGGACAACAGGGGGTACGACCGACCGAAGCGCATCGCGGTCGAGGACGACGGCGGCCCGTTCCACCCCAACACCGTCGCGATCACGGACACGCTGGCCGCCGAGAACGGCGGTCGCGTCGTCTTCAGCCCGGGGGACAAAGACGAGAACGGCCCCGGAGTGACGTACCGAGAACAGCTGGCGGACCTGCTGTCGGTCCCAGTCTCGGCCACCGGCACGGAGACCGCACAGACCAGACCGGACATTCGGATCCGCCGGGGAGCCGATCACCGACTCCGGGGCTCGCTGCTCGACCGGCGGCCCGACGGCCCGGCCGACAGCACCGAGATCACCGTCCACGCACACGAGTCCGAACAGCCGGGGCTGCTCCGGCGGCTGTTCGAGCGCATCGTGTTCTGACCCTCAGGACTCCGGCGTGTGAGTCCTGAGACGGTCGATCACGCCGTCTTCGAACGCGAACACGTCGACGAACCGCGTGATCTCGGCGTCGTCACTGGCCAGCAGTCGTCCCTCGACCGCGACGGTCGACGCCCCGGTGTAGACAGCGTCGATGGGGTGGCTCGTCTCCGTCTGTGGGCGCTCCTCGCGCATGAACTGGACGAAGCGGTCGCGCCCCTCGAAGGTCCGATCCGGTCGCTCGTGGACGAAGTCAGGGGCGAGTACGTCCGAAAGCAGGTCGTAGTCGTGCTCGTCCAGTGCCCGGTAGTACGCGCGTGCCGTCGCCACCCGATCCATGACTGGTCCCTCGCCCGGCAGCGACGAGAAAGTGGTGGTCCGGTAGCCAGACGGACGGTTGGAGGCGACGGCTCGGTCGATCACACACCGGTGTCGATCGAGCCGAGAGCGAACGACGATCGGCCGTGTCAGTACCGCTCGCGGTCGTCGTCCTCGTCGTCCGCGGCGAGTTCCTCCTCGGTCGGGATCGCGGCCATGTCCTCGTCGCTGGCTCCGTCCGGTTCGTCGAGTTCGTCCGTCTCGTCGAGGTGGTCCCGTTCGTCCGGACCGTCGTCGGGCGACGCTGCGCCGTCGCCATCGTCGAACGCGGCTCCGCCGTCACCCGATCCCGTGCCGGGTTCCAGCGAGCCAGATCCCGGCGGGGGAACGTCCGCGTCGTCCGGTTCGAGCGAGGGCGTGTCGGGCGTGGAGTCCGGACGCTCCTCGTCCGCCGGTGAGGGCTCCGACGTCGACTGGCTCGCTTCCAGGTCCGCTTCGAGTTCGGCCAGATCGTCGCCCCCGGTGCCACCGTCGTCGGCGTCCGGCGGTGCGTCGACCATGCTCGTCGGCGTCTCCTCTAGGTCCCCACCGGTCGGGTCGTCGGGCTGGTTGGCGGTCAGTTCCGCCTCGATCTCCTGGAGTTCCGCGTCGTCGATCTCCTCCTCGCCGCCGGTCTCGTCTCCCGACCCCTCGCCTGCCGGCGTCTCGTCGAGCGACGGCGCGTCGGCCTCCGCACCGCCGGTCGCGGCCTCGTCGATGTCGATCGCCAGTTCGACCTCCGCGTCGTCGTCCTGCGGGAGGATGCTCTGGGCGTCGTCGGCGTCTAAGTCCGGCGGCCACGCGTCTGGATCGATCGGTTCGCCGATGTCGCGGGCGGTCTCCAGCGGACGCTCGGCGTCGTCCCGGAGGCGCTGTCCCGCCGCGCCGGCACCGCTCGAATACTCGCTGGCCGACTCCGAGAGCCACTCGGCGGCCTGCCAGAGCGCGGTCGCCTTCTCCTCGGCGCGCTCGTAGTACGTCGTCAGGTCGGCGTCGTCGACGAACCGGACGGCGCTGTCGAAGTGGTCGGCGGCCTCTTCGAAGGCCGCCTGTGCCCGCCCGAAGTCAGACTGAGCGAGCATCCACTCCGAGTCCTGGTAGGATCCCATGGCGCTCGTGAACGCCCGCCGCCCTTCGGTGTAGTGGGCGTGGCCGACCCGATAGCGGGCGAAGGCGGTGTCGTCGCCGCCGGTGTCGCCGATCGTGTCCTTGATGGCGTCCACGTCGGGCAGGGCCAGCGGGCTCTGTGTCGACCAGGCGTACTGGACGATCCCGTCGTGGTCGACGACGAACACCGCCCGTTCGATCAGGGCCTGCCCGACGGCGTCCTCGAAGGTGACGCCGTACTCTCGGGCGACCTCGCGACGCGTGTCCGAGAGCAGCGGGACGTGCAGGTCGTACGCCTCGGCGAAGGCGGCGTGGCTGTACAGGGTGTCCGCGCTGATCCCCAGCACGCTCACGTCTTTTTGCATCGTGAACAGGTCGAGTTCGTCCAGGTCCGACTCCTCGTCACAGGCCGGGTTGAAGTCGCCGGGATAGAACGCGAGGATGACCACGTCCTCGCCGAGGTACTCGTCCAGCGCCACCCGCCGGTGCTCGCCGTCGACGACGGCCGGCAGCTCGAACCGCGGCGCTTCGTCGCCCTCGGAAATCACTGCGAGAGAGTTTCTCGTTCGGCCACTTAACTGTATGTCCAAAATCGAAGCTCGTGGCCCTTATACCGGCTGGCGACCTACGAGCGGCCGTGGAACTACACGTCCGGTACGAGGGCGACGACGATCCCGACAAGTGCAGCGCCCGGCGGCTCGCGCAGTTCGACGAGGCCGAGTTGCACCGCGCGACCCGGTCGACGCCGCCGGGGATCGTGCTGAACCCCTTCGCCGACCAGGCCCTCTCACCGGCGGACCGGGCGGGCTCCGGGTCCCGCACCGACCGAGTGGTGGCACTGGACTGCTCGTGGGAGACCGCCGAGCGGGAGGCGTTCGACCTCGAAGGGCTCCACCGGTCGCTGCCCTTCCTCGTTGCCGGCAACCCCGTCAACTACGGCACCGCCTTCCAGCTCAACACGGTCGAGGCCTTCGCCGGGGCGCTCTGTATCCTCGGCGAGCGCGACCACGCCGAGCGGTTGCTCGAACACTTCAGCTGGGGCCACACCTTCCTCGAACTCAACGAGGAGCCACTGGAGCGGTACGCGGCGTGTGCGGATTCGAGCGAGGTCGTCGCCGTCCAGGACGACTATCTGGCCGAAGAGTGATTACTCGACGTCGGTGAACATGTCTCAGTGGCGCGGACGACTCCCACGGCGCGCGACCCTCGGGCTGCAGGTGGCGACTCGTCCTGATACAAGGGTGGCACACGAGTCCCGTATAATTCTTGGCGAAACGAACGATCCGCTCCGGCGCTATAGTAACGATTTACACACCGATCGCACTGCTGTCGTGCGCTCGGGCATGCATTGACTTTCAATGGTACTGTAGTGACCGGACCGCGGGTCGGCGGACAGTAGTGCTCAGATACGCAGCTTCCAAACCACGGCGGCACCGGCAGCGTATTTCCCGGTAAACTCGGCAAAGAACACGGAGACTGCGCCTATCTCTCCACCTCAGACTTTGTACGGAGAAATTTATTCGGCACTGGATCGACGGCAGCGTCAGCGTCGCCGATTCGAGTCAAGGTTTCCCAAGCTGCGACCCGCTCCGAAGATCGACCGGACACTGCCTAAACGTCGGCTTCGAGAACCGAATTGAAGACAGTCAATTGAACCGCTACAGCGGCAAAGTCATAAAAAGAAAGATTGTATATGGAAGAGGTATTTCTGCGAATACAACTGAATATTGGAGTTCATCGAGAAACAGGCTCTCGTCCCTCGTTCAATAAACGCTATAGTAACAATTGAAACGATTTACACACCGATCGGACTGCTGTCGTGCGATCGGGCGTGCATTGACTTTCAATTGCTACTATAGCTCGATCTCGTCGGCGGTGTTCAGATACGGATGAAGAGTAAGGCGGTACGTTTTCGAAATGAGATATACTCGAAAACGCCCACCTCATACTGCCGGCTGTAGCTTCGTGAAGATCTTCGCCACCCCGGGGTGGCGAAATCATTCACAGACTTACAGCCGGTAGTATCAGTCGAAGTTTGGACGAGGTCGACTTTGAGTTTGTTGAGCGAGAATCGACACGTCGATTCTTGAGGAAGTTCAGTCTCCAACTGAACCCTACTAGAGTGTCGCTTTCGAACACTGTTTTGCTTTTTGAGGGTTTTGGTGTCGAGCGTGCTTGATCTACAGTGCATAATTTGATCCACAAGAGCAAACTACAGCCAGAAGCCGGTCGAGCTCCGGATCAGGTTGCAGTTGACGAAAACGGTGTTTGAATCGACGACGAACAGTATTGGCTGTACGCTGCCGTTGCTCCTGATTGGAGCGAATTACCATATACAAAGCTTGAGCCGGAGAGATCGGAGCTATCGCTCACACATTCTTTGGCGAGTTGCGCGAAAAACACGACGTCGATGACACCACGTTTCTCATCGATGGTGCGACACCATTGAAAGACGCGTGTTCACGTCACGGACTCGATTTCAGATACTAACAACAGGGAAATCGGAAGAGCGTTGAACGTGTCCTTCGAGAAGTGAAAAGGTGAACTTCTTCGTTCTCAAACTATTTCAGCAACGTCGAACTAGATGCACCTGACGAATGACTCAAATCAGGCAGTTTCGCATTGAATCAGCGTGTCTGAGTACTACCTATGAGATACCCAGAAGTAATATATGTTCTGAACCGAGAGTTTCTTTCGAGAGAATTACAATGAGTGATAAAGCTTCGTCCACGAGAGACGTTCTGGAATGGCTGCAACGGGATGTGACACCGTCAGTCGACAACCACCTCGAGGCGATACTTGGTGAGAGTCAGTTCGCCGACCGACTGACTTACCAGATTCGGAGTGGCGGAAAACGACTTCGCCCCGGACTGGCCATGCTCAGTGGAACCCTTTGCGGGCTTGAAGCGGCCGATATCCTCGATATCGCCGCTGCCGTCGAGATGATCCACACCTACTCGCTGTTGCACGATGATCTCGTGGACGACGACCGATATCGGCGCGGCGAACCCGCCTTCTGGGTCGAATTCGGCCACGACGATGCTATCAATATCGGCGATATGATGTTCACACGTGGCCTCAAGACAGTTCCGGACGACCAAGAACACCTCGCGATAGAGACGGTCCACGAGATGACGGCCGGGCAACAGATGGACCTGGATTTCGATCGACGCCGTGACGTGACCTCCGAGGAGTATCTCGAGATGGTTCAGAAAAAGACTGGTTCGCTGTTTGACCTGTGTCTGGAACTTCCACAGGCGGTGAGCGACACGGATCTGGATGTCGATGGGTACTCGAGTCTCTGGCCGGCTTTCCAAATTTACGACGACATTCAGGACTGCAAGCACGGTAAAGGTAAATCCAAACCCGGCGGAGACATTTGCTCGGGGAAGCGAACATTGATGACGATCCACACTAACAGCGACGAGGTGTACGATATACTAGACAAGCCACCAGAAGAAACAACGCAGGCAGACGTACAGGAGGTCATAGACCGCTACCAAGAAAACGGTAGCATCACGTATGCGCGTAACTACATGGAACAACTTCAGGACGACGCGAAGGCGTCCTTGCAGAACCTTCCCGAATCGCCAGAGCGAACGAAGCTCCAGGTCCTAGCCCAACTGGACTTCGAACTGTAACGCCACGGCACAAGCGAGCACACCACTCCTCGCGGTTCTTCAGGAGCTCGCACGTGTCGGTCGCAAGTACGCGTTGCCAGCCTCATGCTTCTTTCCGACACCATGAATACTTTGAGCGTCTCTGGGTCCCGGTGTACCCATCCGACGACCAGTCGTGGTGGTAGCTATCAACGACAATGGATCACACACTGTCTTCGAGAAGCGCGGTCGAAACCACCATACTGCAGTTCGGGACGCGTTTTGGTGACCTGTTCGTGAACATCGACTGACCTCGCATCGAACGGATGCCTCTCGACAGCCTCACAATGGGCCTCTCGGCGTCTTCCCAGGAAGCTACCAAATTGACTAATCTTTCAATCGTACGCTTGTTATACGTCGTGTTATATTTCCAAACATAAAAATTAGAGATTGCGAATAGCAGGCTCAGAAGCCACCAAATTCGCCTATCTTTCAATTGTGTACTTATTATACAATATGTATATATAGAGTAAGTATTAGCCTAAATACAATAGTAGTAAATAGAATATAATTTATAATAGCAGGCGAGTGGTCGAATCTGGATATCGATGCGCTGCGCCGAGCGTACCGCTCAATCGCGCTTGGGGCTGTTCTTCCCAGCAAAGACCTGCGCTTCGTCGATCCCGGCCGGGCCAACAACGGCCACCGCTGACGCAGTGCCCCCGTCCACTTCGACTCCACAGCTACCGATCAGAAGTATCGACAATGTCCTTCCCAAGAGCAGAATTCAATACAGTAAGACTTAATTTCTGTTCCTATGTCCCGACTATTATGGTGCAGGACGTGATTACCAACAGTGTCGAACAGTATTACACAGATACACACGATCTCTATCAGGAGTCGATGGATACAAACGATCACGCGTCGATTCACTACGGATATTTCGACAGGGAGCACACGAGCCGCGAGACAGCCGTTCAAAATATGAACCGTGTGCTGGCAAACATCGCGGACATCGACAAAGATGATCGAGTCCTCCACTGTGGATGTGGAATCGGCGGACCCGCGACGTGGCTCGCAAAAAATCGGGGAGCCGACGTCGTCGGGATCAACATCAATGAGATGCAACTGAGCAAGGCCGAACACCTCGCGGAAAAGCGAGGAGTGACGGACCAGGCTGACTTCCGATACGACGACCACACCGAGATGGAGACGATCGAGGACGACTCCATCGACGTCGTCTGGGGACTTGAAGCGGTCTGTTACGCGGAAGACAAACGGGACTTCATCGAACAGGCACGGCGTGTGCTTCGCGACGGTGGCCGGCTCGTCGTCGCAGACGGCTACATGGTCAGGGATCACCTCTCCGTCCGAGAGAAGACACTAATGCGGAAGTGGCTTGATGGCTGGAAGGTTCCGAATCTCGCACATGTTGACGAATTCGAGGAGGGGCTCCACGAGTACGGTTTCAGCAACGTCGAGATGCACTGCAATGACGAGAACGTCATGCCGTTCTCCCGAGGGACGTTCCTGCGGAGTTTCCCGCGGTATGCGAAGGCGAAGCTTGGACAGTTACGGGGTGAAGTGAGCCAGACCGAAGTCGATCACATCGTCGGCTGTCACTACCAGTACCGGGCTCTCCGAAAAGGACTTTGGTCCCACCAGACAGCCTATGGTGAGATCCCCGAGTAGTAGCGTCGATAGGCCGCCCGCCGTAACCAACCGATCCGTCTTTCAACACCAGGAGACGGCTAGCCCCAGTTGATTATCGTCACGAATCCGAGGTCACACCACCGGGCACTGGCTGAAACCGATCGCTATAGCCCACCTGCGTGACGATAAGTAACATGGCGATCACCGAAATCAGCCCACCCGCCAGAAACGGAATCACGTATCCAAAGCTGCCGAGGAACCCACCGATAGCTGGGCCACTTGCGCGGCCGAATCCGTAGGCAGAGGTGATCACCGCCATCCACTGGCCGGACTGACCTGAGCTTGCAAAGTCGCCTGCGAACGCGAGCGACGGGGCGAAGGCCATCGCCATCGCGATACCCTGCGTGAAGCGCGCTGCGACCATGAGCAGTTCCGACTGAATGAATCCCTGGACGGCGATCACGGGAATAAGCAGTACCACACCGCCCAATAAGAACGGCCGCCGCCCGAAGCGGTCGCTCGCGATACCAAACGGAATTATCAGCAGAACGACAGCCATGATCAATGCGGAGTACTGAAGCCCGAACTCCGAGGCCGTCTGACCGAGATGTGAGTTTATATCGGATTGTAGCGCGACGATCAAGTCGACAGTGACCGACATGAGGAACGTGGCAATTGCGAGCGCAAAGACCGGATGGAAGAGTTGATTGTGTCCGAGAATTGTAAGCGACGTTTTATTCTCTTCCGTCGTGGGTTGCACCGCAGGTTCGGTGACGAACGCGACCACGAGTGCCATTCCGATGAAAGCGAAGCACCCGGCCCCCCAGAACGCGATTTGGAATCCCGAAATCTGACTCGAGAAGCCCCCAAATGAGAGCGTATACGGTCCGTTGGTGATGAGGAATCCAGCGAGGACCGGCCCGATCACGTAGCCAAGGAGGCGAATACTGTTGAAAATCCCCATGTTTCCGCCTCGGTTGGACCGGCGTGTGATGTCGTTGATGATAGCCATCGATGCTGGGAGTGCAAGAGCAGCACCGAGTCCCTGAATGGCATGAACTGCAACGACGTAGCCGTACGTTTCAGCTAACGGGTAGAGGAGGTTTCCGACGCCGACGATGCCGAGGCCGAGGAGGACGAACGGACGACGCACTCCTACCCAGTCAGACAGTCGACCCGTATACGGCTGCAGGCCTGCGCTCACGTAACTATAAGCCGAGACAGCGATTCCGATCATCGTCCCACTGGCCAGAAATATCGGTCCAGCTGAGAGCGACGGGGAGAATAGCGAACTGCTCAGGTACGCAGGAAGAAGAACTATGAGGAAGCCATTGCCCGTCGTGTCCGCCAGTCTGGCGCCTGCGAGGACGAATACCTGTGCTCTGCTTTCGTTCACATTTGGAAGAAAATATCCCAATACATAACTCTTGTCAAATTTGAGTGCAATCGAAGAGATATCCGACGCTGCCCCGATCAGCTCTTCACTGTCACCGAGTACGTGGGGTAAAAGTTGTCACGCTGACAACACTCGATGATAAATGATCTGGACTAGTTTTCAGCTGTGTCTGTGCCTGCCCCACATAAACAATTGAAATCCGACATATTTGTCTTTTTATCACCTATATGATGTGGTATGCTCAATTCCAGCTCCAATGATCCTGATATCTGAGATCGATCCCACGGCGTGGACAGATATCTTGCCATGGAGTCACACTGTCGACGAGCACCAGAGCGCCACCGACTTCGTGTTGCTTGCGTGACCCGACAAAGAACACGCCTCAAATCCCCATATTCTTGCTATCTCAAGCTTTACAGAGCAATCTGTTCGATTTGAGATCGACGGTAGCGTACAGCCAATACTACCCGTCGTCGATTCAGAACACCGTTTCGTCGACCGTAATCTGACCTGGAGATCGATAAGATGCTGTCTGTAGTTCGCCTTGTAAACCGAATCATACACTGTGAATCGAGCCCGTCTGACACCGGATATGACAAGAACAAAAATAGTATTTGAAGCGTATATTTTAGCAGTATATAGTACCGTTCTAAGCTTCATCGAGAATCGTCGTGTCGCCTCTCGTTCAACAAACACAAAGTCGGTCTCACCGAGTTTCCGCCGAGGGGTGTGTCCTCGGATATGAACCACTCAAGAAAGACACCGCCTCACTCTTCATCCGTATCTGAACACGACCCCCCAGACCAGCACCAGTATCTTTGTCCTGGAGTCCGCAACAGCACGCTAATGGGATCTGTGAGGGCAGGGACAGGCCACTGACGATGACGGGCGGAGCGCGGAGCGGTCCGCACTGGCAGTCGTACCTCCGCCTCGTGAACACCGTCTTCGCCGACGACGACGGCGAGGGACCGGGCGACATCGTGCCCGCGGTCGGCGACCTCGTCGACTCGGCAACGAGCAGGCGGTCGGGCTGGCCCGCGAGATCGACGGGCTCGCGGTCGCGGACGACAGCAGCGTGACCGCGATGGATCGGACGGGGACGGCAATCCTGGAAGAGGTCGTCGACGGCTACGTCGCGGCCAGTGGCGACGTGGCGGCGTTCGTGATCGCCCGCCGGTGGATGGCGGTCCGAGCAGGCGTGTCCCGCTCGTCGCCGGGATTACCAGCCGAAGCCGCGGTGATCGCCCGGCACCAGCGGGCTCGACGGGAGCCCCGCCTGTGGCTCGGGCGCGTTGTACTCGCCCGGTGCCACGTCGTTGGGTGCGTCGGGATAGCACAGCGACGCCAGCGCCTGGATCTGCCCGCGGCCGACGCCGAGTTCGAACTGCCCGCCGCCGTACAGCTGGATGCCGCGTTGCTCGCAGTAGGCGATCGACTCCAGCAGCGACTCGACGGTGCCAAACCGGGAGGGCTTGCAGTTGAGCCACGACGGTTCGACGGGCAGTGCCTCGATGCTGGCGATGCCCGTGATCGGGTAGTCCCAGCTCAGCCGCTCCTCGCGCCCCTCGAACACCGATCGCGTCTCGTCGGTGATCGCCGCGTCCTCGACGACGGCGTCGGGCAGCCCCTCGGCGACGTGCCGATAGAACTCGGCGTCGATCGGCGTGTCCACGTCGGTCCCCTCGTAGTAGGCCTTCAGGTCGACGACGCGGACCGCGTCGGTCGCCGCGAGGGCCGCGATCAGCTCGGCGTCCCAGTCGGGCGTGGGGTCGAGCTTGAACTCGATGCCGGGGTCGATGTCGAGCCACGCCTCGACGCGGTCGGTCGTCGGCCGCCCGTCGCCGTCCTCGCTCAGCCGCGTCGAGACCACGAACCGGACGGGATCGTACGTCCGATCGAGTGCGTCCCCGAGCGTCCGGCCGGCCTGTTTCAGCGCCAGGTCCAGTGCCGCGCTCTCGAAGGCCCAGCGCCGGTAGTGACGGGCCGGGTCCTGCGTCGGGGGCTCCGGCCACAGGTCGATGTCGTCGAGTCGGTCGGAGAACGAATCCAGCGTGTACTCGCCGGCCAGATCGGCCGTGAGCGCGTGCATCGAATCGTGATCCTCGGGCTCGTAGGTCACGTCCTCCCCGCGCCCGATCTCGCCGTCGCCGTGGAGCGCGACCGTCGTCGTTCGGCGCGTGAACCCACTGGAGGTGTCACGGCGACGATCGGCAAGCTCGTACTCGTCGACGGTCAGCTTCAGGTCGGCGACCCGCTCGTACATACCACTCCTTGGTCGCGGGGCGAAATAAATGGCCGGCAGTGAGACCACGGCCGTCGCTTCGTGACCGGACGCACCGCACGGGACGGCGAAATGCGTCACCGACGGGCAGTTCGCGGGATCACGAGGACCGCGACGTGAGTCTGGAACGTGTTTCGGGCCGGCACCGGTGATAGTATCAGAAAGAGAGGTTTTCAATTTGTCTCAGCAGTCATAAGTTTTTTGTTTCTCGTTGTCAATAGATGTCGTGTGAGTCGCGAAAGACCGGATCAGAGTGAGGCGGCATGAAGGAGAGAGATACCGACCAGAACCGGCGGCGATCCGACGCCGATGCGAGTTCCGACGGTCGAAGAGAGATGGCTTCGCGAGAGAGCAGACCGTCGAAGAGAGCCGACAGTGTGCTGGACCGTCGATCGCTCCTCGGGAAACTCGCGGTCGGCATCCTCGGAAGCACAGTCGCGTCGAGTGAAGTCGTGCGTGGACAGGCCGACGGAGACGCTCCGCTCGCGGACGATCCGGACATACCGGGAGGCACCGAGACAGAACCCTCCCGACGAGATCGACGGGCGTTCCTGGTGGCGGAGTACGGACGCAAAGAGGCGGCCATCATTCAGGGGATCGCGACGAAGTATCGGCGTCGGTCGAACACCGGCTCTCTCGATACAGAGGCCGCGTTCAGGGCGGCAGCAGACGAGATTCTCGCACATCCACAGACGCCACGGGTCTCTACCGACATTCGAGAACGCCGTGCGTTGACGACAGGCGAGAAACAGAGCGGGCCCGAGACCGCAACGACCCCGGATTCGAGTTCCAGTTCCGAGGGCACCACCGCCGCCGTCGGGGCAACCACGAGAGTCACGGCGACACGAGGGCAGAAGGGAGGGAACTCGTGGGGTGTCGGAGCCGCAGATCGAGCATTCAACGTCAGCAGCAACCGCGTTCAGGCGAATGCGCGCGTTGCCGGGATCGGCGGTGCAACAGGGTACGCGCGGTTGTACGGTCGTCTCACACCGAGTTCGTCGATCGGTGGTGCGGTCCGGATGACAGCGAAGTATTACCGTCAAGGCGGTGCCGTCGGAGGGAACGCGAGGGTTCGGTTCTTCGTCCGAGAGACAGCACGCCCGGCTTCGACGGCCGTCTTCCGAACTGTCGAGAATCCCGGATTCGTCACCGGAGATACGATCCGTTCAGAGCAGTTCGTGCTGCCCGCAGGAGTCCAGCACGACATCGGAATCGAGATCAAGACGAGCGTCGATACGATCGCCGCCGCGTACTTCTACGCCGATTACCTCACCACGGTAATCGACCTCAGCAAACGACGCGTCGTCCTCAACGAACCGATCCGGATCGAGTCACTCGATTGATCATGTCCGAAACAACCGAACGCACCCTCCTGCTCGCGAACCGCGTGGTGTTGGCGGTTTCGCTGCTCTTGTCGGCTATCGTCGGCGCGGCCGTCGTCCTGTTCGGTCTCTCGGCCGTTGGCTTCGGCCGGTACACGACCGGAACGACCGGCCAGATTGCAGGCATCGCCGGGGCGCTCGCAGGCCTGGGAACGTTGTTCGTGTACCTCTCCTACCAGTACTATCGAACCGAAGCGGAGCGCTAGGGGCATTCGAACGCGGCATCACCCCGACGCGAACGTCGCCGGAAACTGATGGCCGCCAGTCCACGACCGTACGAGTGCCCCATGACTTAACACGTCGAACCACCGAAGAGTGGGTAGATGTCTCGCTCACGCTGGTCGGTAGCTCCCCGGAACGGGACGCTACTCGGTCTCGTCGTCCTCGTCACCCTCGCAGGCTGTAGCGGGCTGCTGGTCTCAGAGGACGCCACGCCGACGGTGAGCGAGACGGCCACGCCGACGGCCGTCGAGTCCCAGACCGCGACGCCGACGGCCACACCGACCGCGACAGAGACGGCCACGCCGACGCCGACCGCAACCGAGACACCCACGCCGACGCCCACTCCATCACCGACAGAGACGGCCACTCCATCACCGACAGAGACGGCCACGCAAACGCCGGACGACACGCTCTCGTCGGACAACCCCTGGGGCCAGGAGATCGTCCCGGTCCGGATCAACGACAGCGCCGACGACGGGCGCAACACCACCGCGCTCACGCTCCGGACGATCGACTACTGGAACGCCAACATCGAGCGCTACACCGACTTCGAGTACCGCTTCGTGCTGGCCGAGGACCCCGACGACGCCCGCGTCGAGGTCCAGTTCAGAGAGTCGGTCGATCGCTGTGACGAGCAGGAGACCAACGTCGCGGGCTGTGCGGCGTACCTCCACGAGGAGACGAGAGCCAGAGACCTCGAAGTCGCCGCCGTCGAGAGCCAGGGCTCGAACGCGGGGGTCCTGGCGACGACGCGCCACGAGTTCGGCCACCTCGTCGGCCTGAACCACAGCGACGAGCCCCTAGACCTGATGGCACAGCGCTACGAGGGCGACATCCGCGACGCCACCGACCGGCCGTTCCCGTGGTACGGCGACACCCTCCACGTCGCGGTCGAGCCAGACACGATCGACGGGGACCCGGCGGTGGTCCGCGAGCAGGTCCGCCACGCGGTCGAGTACTACGACGCCGGGGCCGACGGCACCGTGCCGGAGAACGTCAGCGTCGTCGTGAGCGACGAACCGGAGTTCGCCGAGGTCGTCGTCACCAACGACAGCGAGCGGGGCTGTACGGTCACCGACGGATCGGGCGCTCTCCGCTCGGTCCGGAACCTCGACACCGACGAGCGCGCGGAGCTGTACACCCGGATGGTCGTCTGTATCGGCCCCGTCGGCGAGGACGCCGTCGGCTGGCACACCGGCTACTGGCTGGGGTCGGCGTTCGGGCTGGAAAGTGGCGAACGCGCCGCGGTGTTCCAGGACGCCGACTACGGCGAGCGCAGGAGCGAGTGGTGGGAGTAGGGTTCTGAGGAGCAACAGCCGACCAGGGACAGACACTGAAAGACTCGTTGCACTCGTCTTTCACGCCCTCACTTCGTTCGTCAGGACACCGAAAGCCCTCGCGTCGGTCGCAATCACGCCCCCTCGCCAGCGACCACCGAGACGAGATTACTCGACGAGCCGTTCGATCTCGGTGACCAGCACGTCGCTGGCACCCACGTCCTTGAGCGCGGTGATCGTCTCGAACACGTCGGCGTCGTCGACGACGGCGTGGACGGCCACGTCGTCGCTGCCGGCGATGTCCATCACCGTCGGGCCGCCCATGCCGGGCAGGACGTCCTTCACGTCGTCCAGCGCGTCCTCGGGCGCGTTCATCATGAGGTAGCGCTTGCCCTCCGCTGAGATGACCGACTCCAGCGCGGTCGCGACCTGCCCGACCTTCTCGTCGCCGACGACCTCCTCGCGGGCGAACAGGCGGACCGAGGAGTCGAGCACTTCGTCGACGACCGCCAGGCGGTTCATCCGCAGGGTCGTCCCCGTCGAGGTGATGTCGACGATGCCGTCCGCGATGTCGACGTGGGGCGTGAGCTCGGTCGCGCCCGAGACCTCGGTGATCGAAACGTCCACGTCCATCTCCTCGAAGTACCGGCGCGTGACGTTGGGGAACTCCGTGGCGACGCGGCCGCCCTCGAAGTCGTAGACCGTCTCGACGGCGTCGTCTTCGGGCGCGGCCAGCACCAGCCGACACGAGCCGAAGTCCAGATCGAGCAGTTCGGTGAGGTTGCCGGGATCGGCCTCCCGGACCTGGTCGAGTCCGGTGATCCCCACGTCGGCCGCGCCGTCGGCGACGTACTCCGGGATGTCTGCGGCGCGGGCGTAGAGGATCGTCACGTCGGGATCGACCGTCTCGGCGTACAGCTGGCGGTCGGCTCCGTCGACGACGTGGAGCCCCGCCCGTTCCAGCAGGTCGACCGACGGATCGTGCAGGCGGCCCTTGTTGGGGACGGCGATGCGCATACCGACACCTCGACGGCCCGCCGCAATTGCTTTTCCCTTCCCGAGTCGTGAGCGGCCGTCGCTGTCCGCCGGAATTCGCACCCCGGCCGTGGGGACCGTCCGCAGAGACAGCAGTACGAGGAAGGCGGTGGATTCAGGCACCCCCGGACAGAACCGTCGGGCGTGAGCGAACTCCTCGTCTCCGGCGGACGGGTCCTCCGACCGGACCTGACCGTCGAACGCGCGGACGTACTGATCGATCAGTCGAGTGGCGACATCGCGGCCGTCGACGAGCCCGGCGCGCTCGCCGGCGACGACGAACTGGACGCCAGCGGCGGCCTCGTCGTGCCGGGGCTGGTCAACGCACACACGCACGTGGCGATGACGCTGTTGCGGGGGTACGCCGACGACAAGCCCCTCGATGCGTGGCTCCAGGAGGACATCTGGCCCGTCGAGGCCGAACTGACGGCCGACGACGTGCGGGCCGGTGCCGAGCTCGGCCTGGTCGAGATGATCAAGTCCGGAACGACGGCGCTCTCGGACATGTACTTCCACGTCGACGAGATCGCCGGGGCCGTCGAGCAGTCCGGCCTGCGGGCGGTGCTGGGCCACACTGCAGTCACCGTCGGCAAGGACGAGGAGGCCGCACGCGAAGACACACAGCAGAGCCTCGACGTGGCCGAGCGCCTCGACGGCGCGGCCGACGGGCGCATCCGGACGACGTTCCAGCCCCACTCGCTGACGACCGTCGGGGAGGAGTTCCTCCGGGAGTTCGTCCCCGCGGCGAACGACGCCGACCGGCCGATCCACCTGCACGCCAACGAGACGAGCGACGAGGTCGGCCCGATCGTCGACGAGCACGGCAAGCGGCCACTGGAGTACGCCGACGACCTCGGGGTGCTGGGCCCGGACACCTGGATCGCCCACGGCGTCCACGTCGACGAGCGAGAGATCGAGTTGCTGGCCGACACCGACACCGGCGTCGCCCACTGCCCGGCCTCGAACATGAAGCTCGCGAGCGGGATGGCACCCGTCCAGGACCTGCTCGATGCCGGCGTCACCGTCGGCCTGGGGACGGACGGGGCGGCCTCGAACAACGACCTCTCGATGTTCGACGAGATGCGCGACGCCGCGATGATCGGCAAGCTCGCCGCCGAGGACGCGAGCGCGATGGCGGCGGCGAGCGTCGTCGAGATCGCCACGGCCGGCGGGGCAGAACTGCTCGGGTTCGACAGCGGGCGGATCGAAGCGGGCGCGAACGCCGACCTCGCCGTGGTCGACCTCGACCAACCCCACCTGACGCCGGCCCACGACCTCGTGAGCCACCTCGTCTACGCCGCCAGCGCGAGCGACGTGCGCCACACCGTCTGTGACGGGACGGTCCTCATGCGCGATCGGGACGTGCAACCGTTCGACGAGGCGGCCGTCGTCCAGCGGGCGAGCGAGCACGCGACGGCACTGGTCGAGCGCGCGACAGAGTAGCGGCGGCCGCCGGGCAGAGTTAAACGACGAGAGGCGTTTCTAAACGTTCTCGCGCCATCTGGGTTAGTCTCGAACGTCGCCGAACTGACTGAACCAGATTCGGGGTTTATGCCGGTGTTGGGACACGTCTCTGGTACGATGCGCACCGAACTATTCGCACTGGTGATGGCCGTCACGCTGGTCGGGGCCGCAGTCGGTCCCGGCGTCGCGGCGGCCGACGACGGGGCCGGGAACGCGGCGCTGTCGGTCAGCGTCGCACAGGACGACGACGTGACGATCAGCGTCACGGAAAACGACAGCGCCGTCGAGAACGCCACCGTCGACGTGGGTGGCGAAGACGGGAGTTCCTACGAAGGGATCGGGTCGTACACGACCGACGACGACGGCGAGGTCGAGCTGGACTCGCCCGAGGTCAACGAGACCATCTCGGTCACCGCGACCGCGGACAACCGGACGGCCACGACGACGGCCGACCTGCTCGGCGAGGAGTACCTCGGCGAGAACCGGACGAGCGCCTTCGGCCAGCAGGTGTCTGCCTACGTCCAGTCGCTGCTGGACGGTGACCGACGCCACATCGGCCCGCAGGTCGCCGCCTTCGTCCAGGCGAACAATCCTGGGAACGCACCAGCCCACGCGGGTCCGCCCGCACACGCCGGCCCCGACCGTGAGAACGAGACCGAAGACGAGAACGAGACGGCATTCGAGAACGGAACCGACGAAGACGAGCGTGGCCCGCCCGCACACGCCGGTCCCGACAGCGAGAACGAGACCGACGACGAGCGCGGTCCGCCCGAACACGCTGGTCCCGACAAAGACGACGAAGCGGACGACGAAACGGAAACCGAAGCGCCAGAAGACGAGGACGACGGAGGAGAAGCCGAGAGCGAAGACGAGGAACGAGAGACCGACGAAGCGCCAGAAGACGAGACGGAGACCGACGACGGCGGTCCGCCCGACCACGCCAACGCGGGCGGCAACTGATCCGGGTTCGGTAGCGTTTTCAGCGGCCTGCTCTTTATCTGGGGTATGACTGATCCCATTACCGCGCGACTCGACGACCCGGCCACGGCCCGCGAGGAGGGCCGCCGCAAGATGGACTGGGCCATCCAGCACATGCCGATCATGGCGTCGCTCCGGGAGTCCTTCGAGGCCGACCAGCCCTTCGCGGGCGAGCGCATCGGCATGGCGATGCACGTCGAAGCCAAGACCGCCGTCCTGGCCGAAGTGCTGGCCGCCGGTGGGGCCGAGGTCGCGATGACCGGCTGTAATCCGCTGTCGACCCACGACGACGTCTCCGCCGCGCTGGACGCCGTCGACGGTGTCACCTGCTACGCCGAGCGCGGCGTCGACGACGAGGAGTACTACGCCGCCATCGAGGCCGTCATCGACCACGAACCGACGATCACCGTCGACGACGGGATGGACCTCGTGGCGGCGATCCACGAGGACTATCCGGAGCTGATCGACACGATCGTCGGCGGCGCAGAGGAGACGACGACCGGCGTCCACCGCCTGCGAGCCATGGACGACGACGGCGCGCTGGAGTACCCCGTCTTCGCCGTCAACGACACGCCGATGAAGCGACTGTTCGACAACGTCCACGGCACCGGCGAGTCCTCGCTGGCCTCGATCGCCATGACGACGAACCTCTCGTGGGCCGGCAAGACCGTCGTCGTCGCCGGCTACGGGAACTGCGGGAAAGGCGTCGCGAAGAAGGCAAGCGGCCAGAACGCGGACGTGATCGTCACGGAAGTCGAGCCTCGCCGCGCACTAGAGGCCCACATGGAAGGCTACGACGTGATGCCGATGGCCGACGCCGCCGAAGCGGGCGACGTGTTCATCACGACGACGGGCAACCGAGACGTGATCGTCGAGGAACACTTCGAAGCGATGCAGGACGGCGTCCTGCTGGCCAACGCCGGCCACTTCGACGTGGAAGTCGACCTCGACGCGCTCTCGGAGCTTGCCGTCGACACGTACGAGGCCCGCGACGGCGTCCGGGCCTACGAGATGGCCGACGGTCGCCGACTGAACGTCCTCGCAGAGGGGCGGCTCGTCAACCTCGCGACCCCGATCGCGCTGGGCCACCCCGTCGAAGTGATGGACCAGTCGTTCGGCATCCAGGCCGTCTGTGTCCGGGAACTCGTCGAGCGCGGCGAAGAGTACGCGGCCGGCGTCCACGACGTACCCGACGAACTGGACGAGGAGGTCGCGGAGATCAAACTCGACGCGGAAGGCGTCGAGTTCGACTCGCTGACCGAGAGCCAGGCCGAGTACATGGACTCCTGGCAGCACGGGACGTAGGCCGGTCTCGCGCACAGTCTGGATGACCCCGGCGAGCGACAGGCAAACGAGGGTTCCGCACGTCCAGCTCGTGAAACAAGTCAGTGGGAACTAAGTTCTGACCGTCGTAGAGAGTGGCAATGAAGCTCGGCGTTCTGTCAGACGTTCACGGAAACGAGGTCGCGTTACGGGCCGTCCTCGCGGACATGCCCGGCGTCGACGGACTGGTGTGTGCCGGGGACGTGGTGGGGTACAATCCGTGGCACGCGGCGTGTGTCGACGCGATCGCAGCGCCAGAGAGCGGGCCGATCGCGGACAGCGACGCCGCGTTGCTCGACGGAACGGTCCCGACGGTGCAGGGCAACCACGACCGGGCCGTCGCGACGGACCACGCCCCACACTTCAACCACATGGCGGCGGCCGCCGTCGACCACGCCCGCGACCAGCTGACCGACGACCAGCTGGCGTGGCTCGACGACTTGCCGACGGAGCGCCACGTGCTCGACGGGCGAGTGAAGATCGTCCACGGCCACCCGGACGACCCCGACCACTACACCCGGCCAGGAGAGTTCGGACCGGACCTGCTGGGAGACGAGGACGCGCTGATCATGGGCCACACTCACGTGCAACACCACGAACGGTACGACGAGGGGATCGTCCTGAACCCCGGGAGCGTCGGCCAGCCACGGGACGACGACCCGACGGCGGCCTACGCCGTCCTCGACGTGGCCGAGGGGACCGTCGAGGAGCGACGCGTCGACTACGACACGGACGCGGTCATCCAGGCAGTCGAGGACGCCGGGCTCCCGCGACAGATCGGGTTCCGGCTGACACAGGGGCGATAAGTCGAAGATCCAGAGACAGCTGACGGCGTCAGAACACGTCCTGAACGAGCGAGAGGGCCTGTTCCCGGTCCGACCACGGGACGAACACGGACACCGAGGTGGCCGAGGTGATCACGTCGTAGAGGTTGATGTGGGCGTCCGAGAGCGGGTCGATGACGCGCTTGACGATGCCCGGCTGGTTGGGCAACTCACCGCCCGTGACCCGGACGACGGCGATGTCGTCCTCGACGGTGACACTGGAGAGGGTGTCGTCGTCGACGACGTGATCGTGCAAGAGTGCCTCCGCGTCGTCGGCGTGGTCGGTGTCGACGTAGAAGGTGATCGAGTCCATCCCGGAGGAGACGCCGTCGATGTTGATCCCCTCGTCGCCCAGCGCCGTCGAGAGCTCGCCGAGGATGCCCGGACTGTTTCGGATCGCGCGACCGGCGACGGTGACACAGCAGAGACGCTCTTCCTGGAGGTCGATGAGGTTCTGGAACTCGCCTTCGATCGAGGTGCCGCCGGTCAGCAGGTCGCCGTGCTGGTAGTGGACGACCCGGACGCCCAGATCGCGGTCCTTGTACGACAGCGCCGAGGGCGCGACGACCTCGGCCCCGCGGAAGGAGAGCGAACGGAGTTCGTCGACGGAGATCTCGCCGACGTTGCGCGCCCCTTCGACGACGCGGGGGTCGCCCGTCATGACGCCTTCCACGTCGGTGACGATGACGACCTCGTCGGCGTCCATGTACTTGCCCAGCATCACCGCGGAGGTGTCCGAGCCGCCCCGCCCCAGGGTGGTGACGTTGCCCGCGAGATCCTGTGCGAGAAAGCCCGTGACGACCGGCACCACGTCCTCCAGCTGGCCGGCCAGCGCGTGAGCCCGCTTGGTCGTCTCCTCGACGTCGACCTCGCCGTACTCGTCGGTGATGATCGGCCAGTGCTCGCTCCCCGGTTCGAGGAACATCGCGTCGACGCCGCGGGCCGCGAGCGCGCCCTTGAGCATCCGGACGGAGGTGCGCTCGCCCATGCTGACGATCTGTGCGCGGTCCTCGGGCTCGGCGTCGTACTCGATCTCTTCGAGGAGTTCGTCGGTCGTGTTCCCCATCGCGCTGGCGACGACGGCGACCTCGTGACCGTTCTCGATGGCCGACGCGATCGAGTCTGCGGCCCGGTTGATCCGCTCGCCGTTGCCAAGGCTCGTCCCACCGAACTTGGCGACTACGCGCATGCTACCACCCTGATCGTGCGTACGTGACTCATTACCCGACCCGTAGCCCATGGTCGGGGATAACTGTGTTCATCTGGCGCGGCACACCGTTTATTTGCGTTCGCGCCGACACTCCGGTATGGAGATCCGGGACGCCGTCGAGGCCGACGCCGAGCGCATGGCCGAACTATCGGGGAGCCCGCCGGACGTGATGCGGAACCTCGTCCACGACCGGACGGTGCGGATCGCGGAGACACCGGCCGACGGGGACGAGGAGACGACAGTCGCCGGGTTCGTCAGCTTCGACGCCCGGGACAGCACCGTTCACGTGACACAGATCGGCGGGAGCGAGAGCGCGTGTGCGCGACTGATCGAAGAGCCGGTCAGCTTCGCCCGGCGCGAGGAGATGGGCGTCGAGGTCCTCCTCCCGGCCGACGAGGACGCGGCACGCACCGCCATCGAAGACGCCGGCTTCGAGAACGAGGGGGCCGGCCCCCAGTTCGAGGGCCAGCAGACGACCCGGTATCGACTCGACGCCGGTCGCGCCCACCAGTAGGGGTCCGTCTGGCCGAACGTGGGGCGCTACTCGGCCGACTGAGACGGCCACAGCTCGACGGCAGCGATCCGTGCCCCGTCGACACGCAGGACGGAGATCCGGTAGCCGTCGGCCTCGATCTCGTCGTCGGCCTCCGGTGCGCGACCGAGGCGGTCCAGGACGAGCCCGCCGATCGTCTCGAAGGCGTCGCTCTGGAAGTCGCTGTCAAGCTCCTGGTTGACTGCCGAGAGGGGGACCGAGCCGCCGACGCGGTAGGAGCCGTCGTCGCGGTGCTCGATCGAGAGTTCGCGCTCGTCGGTGTCGAAGTTGTCCTGAATGTCCCCGACGAGCGTTTCCAGTACGTCTTCGACCGTCGCGATGCCCTCGAACGCGCCCCACTCGTCGATGACGACGGCCATCTGGCGCTGCTGGTCCTGGAACTCCCCGAGGAGCTCGTCGATCCGGGTCGACTCGGGGACGAGCGGGAGGTCCCGTGCGATGTCGCCCGCCGTCGCCGAGGACTCGTCGCCGGTCTCGATGACCCGCAACACGTCCTTGGCGTCGACGAAGCCGACGACATCGTCGTCCTCGTCCACGACGGGGTAGCGCGTGTGGCCCGCGTCGAGGACGACCGACCGGAGTTCGGCGACCGGCATGGCGGCGGGGACGCTGATCACGTCCGGCCGCGGGACCATCACCTCGCGAACGGACCGGTCGTCGAACTCGAAGACGCGCTGGATCATCTCGACTTCGCTCGCGTCGACGTGGCCGGCCTGCCCCGACCGGTTCAACACCCGCAGGATCTCCTCCTCTTCGAGCGTCTCCTCGCTCTCGGAGGCCGGTTCGACGCCGATCAGCTGCGTGAAGTAGTTCGCCGTCCCGTTGAACACGACGATGCCCGGATAGAAGAGATAGAAGAAGAACTTCATCGGCGCGGCGACCAGCAGCGAGATCTTCTCAGCGTCAGCGATGGCCAGCGTCTTCGGTGCGAGTTCGCCAAAGACCACGTGGAGGAAGGTGATGACGGTGAATCCGACGGCGAAGGCGACGGCGTGGAGCAGGCTCGGTGGCAGAATCGGAGCCAGCACCGGCTCCAGCAGGTCGGCGATGGCGGGCTCACCGACCCACCCCAGCCCCAGCGAGGCGACCGTGATCCCCAGTTGCGTCGTCGCGAGGTAGTCGTCGAGGTGGTCCATCACGTCGTCCAGCACGCCGGCACCGGCCGCCCCCTCTTCGACGAGCTGTTCGACGGAGGTCGCCCTGATCCGGACGAAGGCGAACTCCGAGGCGACGAAGAAGCCGTTCAGCAGGACCAGAAAGAGCGCGAGCGCGATACCCCCCAGCGAGAGTGCGATGTCGGTCATGTGGCCAGTCCTTCCAGCGTCTCGGGGTTAAACGGTGGGGTCGAGACAGGAAGTTCACTCCGCGCCCCGTCCCACGGAGACGGTCTGGCGGTTCACCGACGAGCACGACCGTGAGCTTCCAGCAGCCATCGACTCGGACGGCCGGATGCCCCCGGCGCTGGCCGACCGGCTCGTGTGCCGGTCCACCGACCCCAGCGAGGACCACAGCCACACGACCGACGGCCTCGCCGGCCTTCGGCTCCGACCACAGGTACTGGTGTTCTCGAAAGCGGAGTGAGAGTCGAGAAGGGGGTGACGAGGCCGACGAGAGCTGTGCTGTTGAATCGCTGTTCTTTCGATTTTTTATGGCCAGAAACAACCGTTCAGTAGGTGTGCGAATTGACCGCGAAAGAACTTTTCTGTTTTCGAATAATGAGTTTTCTCACCCGTTCGACGTGGTTCGTCTCGGATTGAACGAACGCTGTGAGGATGGTTTCGACGGTCTCGGAGCGGCTAGCTCCGAGATTGTCACACTCAGCCACCCATTCGTCCACTCCTCGTACGATTTCCTCGTCAACAGCGACGCCGAACTTCTCTTCCGCCATAGCTACAGCAATCTTAGAACAGCGTGCGACAAGTGTACGACGGTTTGGATTTGTTTGAGCTGGTTTAGCAATCCCTATGAACTCTTCTATGATACTCTCTACTTGTGGCTTAGGTCGACTGCTGTTGAAAGACGCGGTAGCCTGGATGGGCATCACGCTGTCTCCTCGCTGTTAAGCTCCTCCACCTGGCGATACACGAACAGCACGACGTAATAGACCACTAACATCGTCGCTGCAGCGACTGCCATCTCGCCGAACCGACCCAATACGAACTGATCGGTAACCGCCACGCTGAGCGCGCCGCCGAGCGCAAGCGTGAATAACCACATCGCTTTCCCGTCACTGTCGCTCATACTCTGCGAAACCGCCCGAAACATGTATTAGTTGTCATTATTATCGAACCGGCGAGTGCTTCCGATTGGTGTCATTCGCCACCGTACCGCTGCTCAAGATCGGATTGCGTAACGGCGATAGCGTAACTCAGGCAGGTTGCACCAGCGTACGACTGGCTCTGGCCAATCTGATCACTGTTCAGTTTTCAGTTGGCTGAACCAACTGTCTTTCTGATACTCCCCAGAAGGATCGTCGTCGGACCTACATGAATTGTCAGCGGTCGCTTCGGAATCCACCCAGTCACCTCAATCAAGCCGTCGGTCAGGGATCTCGTGTCTGAACAGGTGTCGCCCACGTGAGAGCGTCCTGCTGTCGGCTGAGTGACGCAACGAAAGAATCGGCACTGTCTAGTTGAGGGATTGAGGAACGAGCAGGCCGTAGCGAGAACTGATCATGGAACTCGCAGACCTGCTCAGAGAAACGTTAGAAACGGACGATCAAGACGTTTGGGAGAACGAGCGCACCCGCCGCGTAAAAAGGTGGTCTCACATGAAGTCGGCAATACCTGACTGTTTGTTCTTGTCGTTCTCGAACACGCGCTTGATCGACTTGTCGAGGATTTCGAGGCGTTGTTTGGTGTACTCCCGGCAGTCGAACTCCTCGGCGACCATCGTCGCCGTGTCGATGTACTTGTTGACCGACCCCTCGTGGACCGTGAGGTTGACGCGGCCGCCACACTCCCGGCAGTCGCCGGTGAGGGGCATCCGGCGGTACTTCTCGCCGCAGTCGAGACAGCGGACTTCCTGGCGGGAGAAGGCCCGGAGGTTGCCGATCAGGTCCGGCAGGAAGTGGTACTCGATGATCCGCTCTGCCACGTCCGTCTCGTCGACGGCCCGCAGCGTCCGCGAGAGGTCCAGCTGGGCGTCCATCTTGTCGGTCATCGACCCCAGGGTCTTGTACGCCGACAGGTCCGGGCCGAGCGCGATGTCGGAGGTGTCGTGGGTGTGGTCGAAGCCGGTGTACTCGTGGTCGGTGCCCAGCGTCTCCTCGGCGATGGTCATGATCTCCTCGACCTCGCCGGGGTCGGCCATCTCGCGGGTGGCCTCGTAGAACTCCCGTGGGTACTCCCGCATGATGTCGATGTTGTGGGCCTCGTCGTCGATCTCGCTGGGGTCGATCCGCGAGGACATCACGAGCGGTGCGTCCATCCGGCCACCGCGCTGGTTCGGCAGGAACGTCTTCGAGAAGTTCAACAGGCCGTCCATCAGCAGCATCACGCAGTCCTCGTCGCCGTCGCACTGGCCAGAGTAGATGCCGTCGAGGGCGACCGTGTGGGTGTCGGCGACGGTGAGACAGTAGACGTGGTTCGTGTCGCTCTCGACGTACTCGACCGACGCCACTTCGTCGAACGGAACGCCGTCGTCGGCTCCCGCCGAGGGCTGTGGGGTATCGCTCGCCGTCATCACGGTCGTCTCGCCGCCGTCGTAGGCCGGGAGTTCGTCGCCGGCCGAGAGTTCGCTGGCCGGTGTTTCTTCGATCCCGTCACCGCTCCGTCGCAGCATCGTGTGGTCGGGGGTCACCCGCAGCGAGCGGTCGCCGACCTCGATGCGGACCATGTGATCGGGAGCGTGGTGTTTCGAGACCGCCTCGACTGGCTTGCGACACGGGCGACCGTCGGCGTCGACCGAGGGCACCGTGACGTCGCCGTCCAGTTCCTCGACCAGCGTCCCGAAGTCGTCCTCGCGCGGGTCGTCGAGTCGCTCCTCGACGAGGTCGGCGATGGGGCCGTACTGCCAGTCGCCGGTCTCGTCCTCGTACCAGAGTCGCGAGTCGGGGTGAAAGCAGTTGCGCCGCTTGGCGGCGTGGAAGTACGGATGCGCGTACCCGACCGCCGCGGAGGTGAAGCCGACGACGCGCCCGACCGTCGCGGCGCTTGTGTGGGGTGCCATCCCGAAGACGAGTTCGCCGACGAGCTCCTCGCGGTCGTCGAGTTCGTAGAACCTGTCGAGCCCGTAGTACTGCTCGAGGAGGTCGTCGACGAACGCGGCGGTCTTGAGCATGTGCTCGGCCGCGCCATCCGAGAGCACCACGTCCTGGACTCTGAGCTCGACGAGCTGGTCCTCGTGGCGCAGCGGATCGCCGTGGATGTCTTCCTCGTAGCCCAGCCCGCGGAGCTGGTCGACGCTCACGTCGAGCTCCGACGCCCGGACCGCGGTGACCGGCAGGTCCGTCATGTCGTAGCGGACGGTGCCGTCTTTGAACGCCGACACGTCGTGTTTCGCCCGGAGGATCCCCTTCTCCATCGGTTCGGGGATCTTCTCCTTGGAGGTCAGCCCCTCGACGCCTTTGACGATGTCGAAGGCCGTCTCGCGTTCGCCGACGGCAGCGAGCGCGTCGCGGAACTCCTCGCCGAGGTCGATGGCCTCGTACTGGGTGGGGTAGGCCATCGTCTCGCAGTGGGCACACTCGGCTCGGCCCGACTCGTCGGGCTCGACCTCGGAGTCGCAGTCGGGACAGACGTAGACGGCGTCGGTGACGCCGTTGCAGTCCGGACAGCGGCCCCGGAAGCTCTCGGTGCCACAGTCCCGACAGCGGCGGCGACCGACCTCGACCTCGACGAGGCCCTGCTGGTCGTTCATCTCCTCGGCGTGTTTGGTGGCGTCGGCGACCGAGCGCTGAGCGCCGCCGGCTTCGTCGATGGGGAACAGCGTGTGGACGGCCGGTGACAGCTCTCGCTCCTCTGATTTCTCGGGGCGGCCCATCCGGTTGCCGATCCGGGTCGGGGCGCGCTCGCGGAGCCGGAAGGGGGCGATCTCGTTGATCGCCTCGATGGCGTTGTCGCCGTCCGCGTACGTGCGGGCGTCCTCCGAGAGGTCGTCGAGCGACCACTCGCGTTCGAGAGCGGCGTCGAAGCCAAGCGTCCGGACCAGTGGCTCCCAGTCGGGGACGACGATGGTGTCCTCGCGCTGGGTGTGCTCGACCAGCAGGTGTTCGAGCGTCTGGGCGACGGGCTCGCGGTTCGGGAGAACGAGGTCGCCGTCGGTATCACGGTCCGGCGACGGCGTTGCTACGGCTGCGCCGTCCGTCTCGGCCCTCTCGGCGTCTTCGACGGCGGCCGCCAGCGCGCCGACGGCGTCGACGGTCACGTCGTGCCAGCAGTAGGTATACTTCGGGTGCAGGGGAGCGTCGTACGCCTCGGCCCACCGCAGCGCCTCCTCGGCGGTCGGATCGGCCAGGTCGACGTGAACGTCGTCTTGCAGGGCCTGGAGGTCGCCACCGGCGTCGTCGAACTCCTGTCGCCACCACTCGACGGTGTAGGAGGCCGGCACGAGCGGGTGGTTGTTCTCGACGAACTCGCCGTAGTTGACGAGGTACTCGCCCAGATCCAGCACCTTCTCGACGCCGTTGCGGACCTCGATGGCGTCGGCCGGGTCGTCGATCCGGCGCACGTCCCCGTTGGCGAGCTTGACCGTCGGCCCCTCGATGGTGTCGACCGGGACCACGCCAGCGGCCTTGCCGGGCCGTTCGGTCTTGATCTGGGTGCCGGTCGCGAGGAAGTCGTCGACCAGGTGCATCGTCGCGGGGTGGACGCCGGCAGTCGCGTTGCCGTGGTTGCGCGCCCGGCCGTAGCGGAGGCGAAAGCCGCCGGGTTCGCTCGGGTGTGAGAAGACGGGTCGGCCGGCGATGAGGTCACGGAGGAACTTCGTACTGGGATCGGCACGCGGCGGGCCGTCGTCGTCCCCGTCGCTCTCCTCGTCCTCGCCGTCGCTCTCTTCGTCCCCGTCGTCGACCTCCTCGTCCTCGCCGTCGTCCCCGCCGTCTTTGCCGATCGTTCCGTCGATGAGGTCCTGTAGCCACGGCCAGTCGACCTCGTCCAGGTTGCGGGTGTAGCGCTGGATCTTCGGGGCCTTCAGCGCGATGCCCTCCGCGGCGACGAGACACATCCCACCGCGGGCGGAGTTGGTGTCGACCCGTTCGAGGTCCCGAAAGCCCGAGACCTCCTCGTCGCCGGTCGCCTCGCCGTCCAGCATGATCGGCATGTGCTCGGCGATGAACTTCGACTCTTTCTCCTTTGGCGAGTACTGGAGGCCCGTCTCCTTGTCGTAGAGTTCGATCTCCTCGGCGTAGCGGTTGACCTCCTCGTCGCGTGCGTTGTACTCCTCGATGCCCAGCAGCGCGCGGGCGTAGTCGGCCACGAGGACCGAGAGTGCCTGTGCGGTCCCGCCGGCCGAGCGGATCGGGCCGGCGTAGTAGACGTTGACGAACTCGGTGCCGTCGTCGTTTTCGAGGATCTCGACGCGGTCGATCCCCTCGATCGGTGCGGCGACGACCCCCTCGGTCAGCAGGGCGACGGCCGTTCGAACGGCTCCCTCGACCTTGCCGGCCTTGGAGTCGTAGTTCCCGACCTCGCCCTCCACGAAGTCAGAGACCAGCTCCAGTGCGGCCTCCTCTCTGCTCATCTCGCCTTCGAGTTCGCGCACCCGCTCGGCGACGCCGTCGATCCCGAGGATGTTCTCGACGCGGTCGGCCATGTCGCGGGCCGTCGGGATCTCGACCTCGGGGACGGGATCGCCGCCGCGTCGCTTGGCCGCCTGGGCCACCTCGAAGGCGTCGTCGAGCTGGGATTCCAGGCGGTCGAAGTAGCGTTCGTCGACCTCGCGCATCTACAGCCCCCAGAGGTCCAGCTCCGTCGTCTCGTCGTGCTCGCGCACGAGCTCGGCGTCGAAGGCGCGAACGTGGAGTTCTCCGGCGAAGACGGTCGCGCTGTTGAGGTGGCCCGCAAGCGCCGACCCGTCGGGTCGCGAGAGGACGGCGTGGGTGTGGGCGAACGGCTCCCCGTCGAGCAGCGAGACGTTGCCGACGCAGGCCGCCACCTCCAGCGGTTCCGGGAAGGTCACGGCGTCGTACTCCTGGCGTTCCTGGTCGTAGAAGTAGATCTCGGCGTCCTCGACGGCACCGAGCCCCTGGAAGAAGGCCGCGTCGATCCCCTGCTCGTCGGCGAAGTCCTCGATCTGGGCGCGCCAGTCACGCCCGGTTTCGAGCCGACAGACGTACTCTCGGGTGGTCTCGACTTCGCGGTAATCCATACTGGAGTGAGAGGGCAGGGCAGGGCAAAAGGGTTGTCACCCGAGGGAAACCCGGCCGGACTCCACCGCGTGGGCCGCGTCGTAGAAGGCCAGTTCGTCGACGACCCACTCGATAGGTTCGATGTCGCGGTCGAGCAGCCGACGCCCGCTGGCCCGGTCGCCGCCACGCGCGACGGTGACGTGTGGCGTGTACTCCTCGCCCTCGACCCGCGGGACGGTGTGGAACGCGTCACAGAGAGTGCGGTGGAGGTCGTGCAACCCCGGACTCTCGACGGCGAGGTAGACGACCGGGGCCGTCCCGGAGGTCGGCTCGGCGAACCAGTCGACGCCCGTGATGCGGACCGCGACGGCGGGCTGGTCGGCGAGGACCTCCCGAGCGCGAGCCTCGACGACGCTGGCGGGGTGGTCGTCGGTCGCGAGCCGCTTGGCGACCATCGAGTGCTCGCCGCGGGGGCGCGGGCTCGCGCTGGGCCACTCGCGAGCCAGGTCGCTCGCCAGCCGCGCGACCTCGCCCGGAACGGGGACGTTCAGGCTGAACACGTCCGGACCGACGGCGGCGACGGCGAAAAGCGACCCGATTTCGACCGATCGTACACGCTGTTCGAAAGCGATTTATTTACCCAATCGTCCCCGTTGTGTGTTCGCATACAATTCTTATGTAACGACAGCACTGGTCCATCAGACGGCGACTGTCGTTCGACGTGGTCTAGATTCACATTGATACCAGACACCCTTTACGTTGATGTCAGAAGATAACAACGGCGTTTCCAATATCGATCGTAGATCAGTTCTCCAAAAGCTGAGCGCGACGTCTGCATTGACCGTCTTCGGAACGACTGCCGGTGCGGCACAGCAAGGTCGGCAGCGAGATCATAACGGTAGCGAGATGACGCGGAAGACAATCGAGTTGGATACTAGTAATCGTTCTGGTCTCGAGTCCGCCACCATCAAATTCGTACAAGATGGGAGCGTAATCAAGTCGCGGACGAACATCCACATAAGCCAAGAGGCACCGTCAGTTGAAGCGCAATCCCAGGGCGGGGGCCACGGTACATGGTACTCTATATCACTCGATCCGAAACAGGCCAGGAGCATGACTAACACCGACAGCGAGGACGAGTCCGTGTCTCGGCTTGGAGAAGGCGATTTCTCGGTGTCCGAAAAAGACGTCGAAAATTTCGATGCGAGTATGGGCCAGAGAACGACTAGTGGAGACATCAGTGCCCAAGACTTACCCGAGCCTGACTGGGGAGACAATTGGGAAGCTGCGGCCTGGGCCGAGACGAACTCTAGTGAATGTGGATCATTGGCACGGTCCAACTCTGTCCTCAATTACACTCCAGAAAGTGGTAACTGCAAGTTTGATGATCATTCAATCATCACTCAGAACGTGGATGGTGCAGCCTGCGATGGTGATCAGTTCGGGGACCGATTCCCCTGTCGTGAACTTCCACCAGTAACAGACTGTGACGTTCCGGAGTCATTCAACACGCACTGGTACACCGAAGACTACAGTTACGGAAAGAGCTGCTGTGTTGAATAGCGATTTAATCGCTGACATCACGGATTAGAAGGGCGAAGCCGAGGAAATCGAGCTTGGTATGGAGATCGATCTCCTCGACTTCATTGAGCAGTGTCGGCACCTGGCTAAACAAGCGTTGGGGAAGCACGCGGGCGAGCCCGCCAGCGGCGGGTTCGCCCGCTGGATCCACGTCGTCTTGCACTGTTATCGGCTCGAAGACGGCCACAGCTACCGTGAAACGCCGAACCGGTTGGAGTACATGGCGGAGATCCGTGATGCCCTCAACCTTGATCGGGACGATCTGCCAGATTACACGACGATCTACAAATCATTCGACCGGCTGGAAATGTGGGTCTGGCGGGCGCTGCTGCGCATTTCTGCGCAGCAGCACCCGCAGTCTGGCCACGCCGCACTCGACAGTACGTTCTTCGACCGCCGCGCTGCCTCATCGTACTACCGCCAGCGGTCGGGAAGTAACGTGCAAACGCTGAAAGTGACGACACTAACCGATAGAGAGTCGCTTGCCGTCCTTGACGTACATATTTCGGCCCGGTGGAAACACGATACGAAAACCGGGCCGCAGGTCGTCCGCCGGAACGCGGACGACCTGCTGTCCGTCGCAGCTGACAAGGCCTTCCACAACTGGATCACGAAATACGAGTTCTACACACTCGGTGTCGAACCACTCATCTTACAGCGTGGATCCAGACCACTGACGCAAGGACACAACGCACTCATCCGGTCAAAAGGCTACTCTCAGCGCTGGATGGCCGAGACTTCGTATTCGACAACAAAGCGCTCGCTCGGCGATGCCGTGCGAGCGCTCGGGTGGTATCGACAGTTCCGTGAGATTGTCCTGATGTTCGCTGTCTCCAACATAGAACCGCTCTGTGAACCACTCTAACCGTGACTCAGTATCTATTCAACACGGCAGAAAGAGCAGCAATGAACTGAACCACTCGGCAGAGTTCTATAACACGGACTTCCCGCTTATCGCCAAAACGAATGCGGACCACGAAGCAAACGTCTGGTGGGAAGGAAACTCACTGAACATAAACGCGACGATAGACCACTACGGAACCATCAACGAGGCAATCCGATTCTTCCTGAAAAAAGACACAGGGGTCAAGTTCTTCTAAGCTAGCAGAAAGAACCTTTAGGACCCCTCTGTTTCCCAGGTTCGAAGAGGGGAAACTTCCTTCCTTATTCACCACATATAATATCAAAAAACACATGTGTATTGGCAATTCATTCGATGATGATGTCCTCCGAGAGTAAGAAGGGGATTCCCTCCACCGCTGTTCCGTTTCGACGACGGTTTTGGACTCTTCGGCTCTGTTGAATCACTAGACGGCGTCGGGATAGGTCGCTAAATCAAAGGAGTTGAAGCGGGATGATTTGGTTGTCCATGACACAAATCTCCCGCTTCACTGGAGAGATTGTACCGATTGCTCAAAGAGTTACTGGCGATGGAGACGAATCCGCCGCCCCGGAAGGTGGCGGCGGATTCGCCGATTACGCCCTCGTTTCTCTCCATTGTCTGCGGATTTACCTTGATGCGTCCTACCGAATGACGATTGACCTGCTCAAAGAGATGCCACAAATAACCGGGGAGATCGGCCTCAATGCGGCCGATCTTCCCTCTCCATCCACGTTGTGTAAAGCGTTCGACCGGATCGAGATGAGCGTTTGTCGAGTGTTGCTGCGCCAGTCGGCGCAGCTACACGACCCATCGAAACACGCTGCTATCGACGCCACATTCTACGAACGCTCGGCCGCCAGCCGCCACTACTGCCAGCGAATCAGCTACCGCGTGCAGAAGCTAAAAGTCACGAAACTCGTCGATACAGACACTCAAGCCGTCCTTGACGTACACTGTTCGACGAATAGGGAAGGAAGCGACGCAGACCTCGCCGAGCAGATCGCCCGTCGGAACGCGGGCGATCTGCGGTCTCTGGCCGCCGACAAAGGCTATGACAAGCAAGCGCTCCGCGAAGCATTGCGTGAACTCGGCATCAGACCCCTGATCAAGCACCGCATCTTCGCTCCCTACGACCACGCACACAACGCCAGAATCGACGAACAGCGATACAACCAGCGCTCGATGACTGAGACCGTCAATTCGGCTGTGAAGCGCTCGCTCGGCTTCGCCGTGCGAGCGCGATCCTGGTTTCGTGAGTTCCGCGAAATCGCCCTGATGTGTGTCGTCTACAACATCAAACGTGCTGTGAAACAATGAAATCTACCGCCTTATGGCGATTCAACACAGCCGACTCTTCTGATTCTGAAGTCCCAGTTACTGTGTCGGTCCGTTCGGAACTGGCTACTCGTCGCTGGTGTCATCGCAATGTTCGTTGCCGGCGCGATGGTATCTGTAGGCGCCGACACGTCATCGGTCGTACGGGTACCATTACTCGCACTTGAGGCAAACCACAGCGCAGTCAGTCGGTTCTGGCTTCGCATCTTTGATTTGTCCACCCTGTTCCTCCCATTTTTAGCATTTTTATGTGGCTATGGGTCGATCCATGGTGGCAGCGGACGTGGTAACCTTACGTGTCTCGGGTCGCTTCCCCTGACGAGAGGCGAAATCTACCTCGCGACAGTCGTCGCCCACTTGGCTGCCTTCGCGATCGTGCTGGCGACCGGAACGGCGATCGGCATACTGACTATGATGGCGTTCGGTGCGAGTGGTTCCCTAATTCGCCAGTTCGGTACGGGATTTCTCACGATCAGCCTAGGACTGGCACTCATCGCACCGGGGATCGGCCTCTCCGCCCTTGCCTCAACGAGGAAGCAAGGGATTCTCGGCATCATCGGTGGAGGTTTCGCCATGGTGTACGGTATTCCGTTTCTGCTTGCACGTAGGTCAGTGTTCATCATCCTCCATCCGTTCCAGTCCTATGCACAGTTACTCACCACTCAGGTTGAGGCCGCGTACTCGCCACTGATACAGTTGTATTCCCCACAACTTCTCTCTCCATTCGTCGCCGTCGCCGTCCTCGCCGGATGGGTCTGCTGTCCGATCACGCTCGGTTACCTGTGCGTCCGGAACGAGGTGATCGGTTGATGACTTCCGGAATTGTCGGTGAGTGCGACGCCACTACGGGAGCGACGAGATCACTGCGGACAATCGGTGCGATAACCCGGCTGGAAGGGCGGCGTCTCCTGACATCGAAGTCGATACTCGTCGCGCTCGCGTTCGTCGTGTTCTCGACCTGGCGGGTCGCCGGGAACGTCAACCCGATAGACGGGACGGACGGGGGACGAGCAACGTATTTTATGATTCTGAATAAACCGGAAACCCTGGATGGCTCCTACGCCGTCTACGGCTTCGTTAGTACTGCCTGGCACGTCAATTCGCTCGTCTTCCTGATCCCGGTCGTAGGACTGTTGATCGGCTACCCGACCATCGTGAATCCACGGACGGACGGACAGCTCCAGACACTGCTGGCGTTCCCCTGCCCTCGCGCCGAGATGCTCGCTGGAATGTATTTGGGACGGGCGGGAGTGTTCGTGCTTGGCCTCGTCGTAGCATTGGGCGTCGGTTGGATCGGGATAGTGACACACTTCGAGACCGCATCTGTGTGGCGGTTCCTCATCTTCGCTACGGTCACGCTCGTGTACGGTGTCGTCTGGACGAGCATCGGCATCGCGCTGTCGGCCTCGTTCAGCACCGATCGACATGTTGCGACGGCTGTCGTCGTCTTCGTTCTGGTCACAGTCTTCAACTGGCACGGCCGCCTTCTCGACGTCGTCGGTCTCTCTCCCGGGGGGTTCGTGCTCGATCCACAACAAGCTTATCTCACGCTCGTCGCCGCGCCGTACGACGACATGGTACCGAAGCTTCACCAGATCGCAGCCGGTGATATCGACGGGTTTTCGACCGCGTTTCTCTCCACCAGCGAGGTCACGGCGAATCCACCCGTCGCCTTCACCTGGCCGGTGGCAGTTGGGGTATTGCTCATCTGGATCGTCACTCCATTACTGTACACCCACAGTCGAATTGCGAACCTCGAACTTCACTGAGAGATATGACACCCACTATGACCACAGAACGCGTACCGATCGAATTGACGAACGTGACTAGAACCTTCGGCGACGTCACCGCTCTCGACGGCCTCGACTTGCGTGTCGAATCTGAGGAGGTATACGGATTCCTCGGGCCGAACGGTGCCGGGAAGACGACGACTATCGGCCTTCTTATCAACTTTTTGAGGCCATCGGCTGGACGCGTCCGGGTTTTCGGTCTCAATCCTAGAAACGACGAGGTGGCCGTCAAGGCGCGAACCGGCATACTGCCAGAAGGATTCACACCGTATCCAGGACTGACTGGACGCGAACATCTCACCCTCGCGTGTCGGCTTCGCGACGAACACGATCCTGGGGCCTATCTCGAACGGGTCGGACTCTCCGACTCTGCTGATCAGAAAGCGGGCGAATACTCGCGTGGGATGACGAAGCGACTCGGACTTGCGATGGCGCTCGTCGGCAGTCCCAAGTTGCTAGTTCTGGACGAGCCGATAGCGGGACTCGACCCCGATGGTGCAGCGCGAGTGAAAGAGATCATCGAAGCGGAAAATGAGAACGGAACAACCGTGTTCTTCTCCTCGCATCAGCTCGCACACGTCAATGCAATTTGTGATCGGGTCGGTATCGTTACTGACGGACGCACGGTTGCAGAGGTGTCAATCGAGGAATTTCGGGCGTCCGTCGATAGCGGTCCGACGTTGACTATCGTTCCAGAGACGCCACCGACGCGTGTTCCGGAGTCGGTTCGACGACTCGACGGAGTCAATAATACGTCCATAGACGGATCGACCATCGTCGTCGACTGTACGAACACGAGTGTTCGGTCGGACATCGTCGTCGCATTGACCGAGGCGGGGATTGAAGTAACTGAGTTCGAAACGGACCGACCGTCTCTGGAAGAGGTTTTCACGGCGTATGTCGACTAAGGTGCGGGTTTGACCCTGTCAGCGTGTCATAGAATACGTCTCACGGCCTCTACTTGACGATTATACAGCCCTAAATCCGCTCTTAAGTCCGTGATTTCGCCATTCGATATTTTATTCAACTTCTAAACCATGAATAGTATTTGTTGAGAACTATTGTATGACAGGCTCATAATATACAAACAAATATATAATAAATAAGGACCCAACCCAACCACGAGTCCCCGCGAACCGCCGGCAGATTTCGTTGGCCGTGACTCGAACGGGGGTCACCCAGCCGCGTTGAAAAGTCTATATATTCGGCCTAAAGCCATATACCGCGAGGCGGCCAACACCGAGTGAGATGTCGACAGCTCGCCGGAGGCGCGCCACCGTGCTGGCTCTCGTCGTCGCCCTGCTGGTCGTCCCGGTCGCGGGCGGACAGCTCGGCGGACTGGCACAGGAACAGGTCGATCCAGACACCGTCGTGCTACAGGTCGAGTTGCAGGCAGACGGCGACGCGTCGTGGGCCGTCCACTACCGGACGCGGCTGGACGACGACAACACGACGGCCGCCTTCGAGAGCCTGCAAGCGGACGTGAGCGCCGATCCGACCGCGTACACGGCCGACTTCGGCGACCGCATGAACCGGACGATCGCGACCGCCGAGAACGCGACCGGCCGAGAGATGGCGCTCCGGAACCTCACGGTGGCGACCGAGACCGAGACGCTGCCCCAGGAGTACGGCGTGGTCACCTACCGGTTCGAGTGGACGAACTTCGCCGCCGTCGAAGGCGACCAGCTCCGGGCGGGCGACGCGCTGTCGGGGCTGTATCTCGACGAGGAGAGCACGCTGCGGATCGACTGGCCCGCCGGCTACGAGCGCACGAGCGTCGATCCGTCGCCGACCCGCAGCGACGAGCAGACGGTCGCCTGGGACGGCCGCCTCGACTTCGAGAGTGACGAGCCGCGGCTCGTCGTGAGCGAATCCGCAACAGCCGACGAGACGACGACCGGCGCGGACGACGGGGGAGGCGACGCCTGGCTGCTCGTGGTCGCGACGGTGCTCGCGGCCGGCGGCGTCGTCGCGCTGCTGTGGGCCAATCGCCGGTACGGTGTCGCCGGTGGAGCGGCGGCCGACGACGGATCGGACACGCCCGACGGAGCCGCTGGCGAAGCGACTGCCGAGGACGCTGGCGATGACCCGTCGCCGCCGCCGGAACTACTGAGCAACGAGGAGCGGGTGCTCCAGTTGCTCGACGACAGCGGTGGCCGGCTGAAACAGCAGGCCATCGCCGAGCGACTCGACTGGACCGCCGCAAAGACCAGTCAGGTGATCGGCGACCTGCGCGAGGAAGACGAACTGGAGACGTTCCGAATCGGCCGAGAGAACGTCGTCACGCTCCCCGGCGTCGACCTGGCGAGTGACGTGGGTGAGGACGACGAGTCGTAGACCAGTATATAAAACCATCGACGTTTCGATCGAATGAGGGAGACGAGACGAGATCATACCGACGCTGTCGTGCGGTTTCGATCGCGCTTAATTCGGCTTGATCGTCGGCAATTCGGGGTTATGGCCGCTCCTTTATATGGGGTTGCCGGCACAAGGATGGCGTACAGATGCGAGACACCACCACCGTACTGGTCGCAGTCGTGCTGGTCGTCGGGAGCCTCGCGGCCGTCCCGATGGCCGGACTGGCTGCCCAGACGACCGAGACGCCGACCGAAACGAGTACGACCGACACGAACACGACCGATGCGAACGCGACCGACGCCAACGCGACCGCTCCCGGCGAGCAACTCGCTGGCGTCGTGGGCGTACAGGGAGCCGAGATCGACGGTGAAGTCGAGACGCGTGCGTACGGCATCCGCGTCGCCCAGTCCGAGAGCAACGACTCGAAGGCCGCCGTCGTCGGGCAGCAAGTGGCCGACGTCGAGCAGCGACTCGACGAACTCGAACAGCGCCGAGAGACGCTGGAGGCGGCGCGTGAGAACGGTTCGATGAGTGAGGGTCAGTACCGCGCCCGGATGGCGCGACTGGCCGCCGAGACTCGCACGGCCGAACGACTCGCGAACCAGAGCAACGAGACCGCACAGTCGCTCCCCGCCGAGACCCTCGAAGCCAACGGCGTCAACGCGACCGCGATTCAGACGCTGCGCGACCGTGCCGACCAGCTGAGCGGGCCGGAAGTGGCCGCGATCGCCCGCTCGATCGCCGGTGCCAACGCGAGTGACGGCTTCGGTCCCGAGCGCGCAGGAGAGCGCGGTGGCGACGCACGCAACGCAACCGAACGCGGAGACCGCCCCGACGGCGACCGCGCGGGAGAGCGCGGCCCCCGAGGAGGAGAAAACGAGACGACCGCCGACGGAGCGGACCGCGGTAGCGAGCAGCCGACGGACGTGGGATCGGCGGACACCGGCGAGCAGTCGGCCGACGGAGAGCAAACTGCCACCGACGAGCAGTCAGAGGACGCGACCGAGAGCGACGGCGAACGGCCGGGAGACGACGATCGCTCGGACGGCGGTCAGGGCCGATAGCCGATGGACGCGAACCGAATCGCGGCGGTCGGCGTCGTCGCCACGCTCCTGTTAGTCGGGAGCGCCGGACCCGCGGCGGCCGCCCAGCAGCCGACGTTCGTCGTCGAACTCGACGACCGCGGCGACGCGGCGGTGACGATCACGTACACCTACGACCTGGGCGACGACGCCGAGCAAGCGGCTTTCGCGGAGCTACAGCGCAACGAGACGGCGACCGCCGCGTTCGAGGACCGCGTTCACGATCGGTTCGAGCGCGTCGCGAACGCGAGCGAGAACCGGACCAGCCGACAGATGGCGATCGAATCGGCGGCGGTCGAACTCACGCGAGAGGACCGGACCGGGGTCGTCGAGGTGTCGGTCCAGTGGAGCGGGCTGGCAGCGACGACCGAGGACGGACTGGTCCTCGACGAGCCGTTCGCCAGTGGCTTCGAGCCCGACCGTGCGTTCGTCGTCGTCCTCCCAGACGGCTACGAGGCGACGACGGTCACGCCCTCGCCTGCAGAGAGCGGTGACGGGCGACTGGAGTGGGCCGGCGGGACGGCACTCGACGACTTCGAGGTCGTCGCGACGGCGGAACCCTCCGCCGATACCGACGCGGCGACGGACGCCGACGGCCCCGGCTTCGGCGTCGGCGGCGCGGTCGCGGCACTGGCGGCCACGAGCCTCCTCGCCTTACGACGACGCTCGGGGACGTGAAATAATCACACACCGCGTGTGACTCGGAAACTATTAGTACCGAACCCCGGATAGTGGCGAGTACATGAGTCAGACCGAGAGTGCTGGCGGACGCCGCTCTCCCAGCAACGGGTCTGGCACTCTTTTCACCGCTGGTCGCCGTCGGATCCGCTCCGACGAGCAGCCAGACCGGCGCGCGCTTCGGCGACGACGACGGGGCCGTTTCTAGGCCCACAATACTCACATCTCTGATTTCCGATTCGTTCGACCATCGACCACCGACCACCGTCTGTTGGTCGCCGCGTCGTCTCGCCGTTCGCACGCTCGTGTGATGGGTGCGGCGACGCAGACGACGACCGTCGACAGACACCACCCAGACACGAAACCCATGACACCAGAAAACGCATCCGGAACCGTCGCACTCGCCTTCTCGGGCGGGCTCGACACGACAGTCTGCGTATCGCTGCTGAAAGAGGAGTACGGCTACGACGAGGTCGTCGGCGTCACCGTCGACGTGGGCCAGCCCGACTACGAGTTCGAGGAGGCCGAAGAGACCGCCGAGGCCCTTGGCGTCGAACAGTACGTCGTCGACGCGAAAGAGGACTTCGCGGACCTCTGTCTGAAAGCCGTCAAGGCCAACGCCGACTACCAGGGGTACCCGCTCGGGACCGCGCTCGCGCGCCCGGTCATCGCCAAGGCCATCCTCGAAGTCGCCCAAGAGGAGGGCTGTTCGGCCGTCGCACACGGCTGTACGGGCAAGGGCAACGACCAGCTTCGCTTCGAGTCCGTCTGGCGCGACTCCGAACTGGACGTGATCGCACCCGTCCGCGAACTCGGACTGACCCGCGAGTGGGAGAACGAGTACGCCCAGGAGAAGGGCCTGCCAGTCGAGGGCGGCGACGGCGGCCGCTACTCCATCGACACGAACCTCTGGAGCCGCTCGATCGAGGGCTCCGAGCTCGAAGACCCCAGCACGATCCCGGAGGACGACATCTACAAGTGGACCGAGAATCCCTCGGGCAAGGACGCAGAACTGGTCGAGATCACGTTCGAGGAGGGCGAGGCCGTCGCCGTCGACGGCGACGACCTCGGCAAGGTCGAACTGATCGAACAGCTCAATGCCCAGGCCGGAGCCCACGGGATCGGTCGCACCGACATGATGGAAGACCGCATGCTCGGGCTGAAGGTCCGCGAGAACTACGAGCACCCCGCCGCGACGGTGCTGCTGACCGCCCACGAGGCCCTCGAAGGGCTGGTCCTCACGCAGGAAGAGCGTGCGTTCAAGGCCCAGGTCGACCAGGAGTGGTCCCAGAAGGCCTACGAGGGGCTCGTCGACGCCCCGCTCGTGAGCGCGCTCGAAGCGTTCGTCGACGACACGAACGAGCGCGTCACCGGCACCGTCACCGTCAAGCTGGAAGGCGGCCACTGCCGCCCGGTCTCGCGCGAGTCGAAGTACGCCGTCTACAGCGAGTCCGCGGCGTCGTTCGACGAGGAGGACGTGACCGGCGGCATCACCCAGGCGGACGCGACCGGCGTCGCGAAGTACCACGGGTTCCAGTCGCGCCTGGCCAACAAGATCCTCGCCGACGCGAAGAAGGGCGAAGCCGTCGCCGACGGTGGCAGTGAAGCCACAGACAGCGCGAACGGCGAGAGCGAGGAATAGACGATGAGCGACGGAGAGCACGACGACGGCGCGGGCGAGGCCGCCGACGAGAGCGTCGTCCGCCGGGACCGCTTCTCGGGTGGCCCCGCCCGCTCGTTCCTCTCCTCGCTCGACGACGACGAGCGCATCTTCGCGGCGGACCTGGCGGTCGACCGCGCTCACGTCGTGATGCTCGCAGAGCAGGACGTCGTCGACGACGACACCGTCGGCGAGATCCTGTCGGCGCTCGCAGACGTGGAGGCGGCCGGCCACGGGGCGCTCCCCGAGGGCGAAGACGTCCACGAAGCCATCGAGTCGGCGGTCATCGACCGCGTGGGAGCCGAGGGCGGGAAGATGCACACCGCTCGCTCGCGCAACGACGAGGTGGCGGCCTGTATCCGCTATCGCCTGCGAGCAGACCTGCTCACGCTGATCGAGACGGTCGTCGAGGCCCGCGAGCGACTGCTGGCGGTGGCGGGAGATCACACCGAGACGGTGATGCCCGGCTACACGCACCTCCAGCCGGCACAGCCGACGACGGTCGCCCACTGGATCGCCTCCTACGAGCAGGCCCTGCAACGCGACACCGCGCGCCTGCTGGACGCCTACGATCGGGTCAACCAGAACCCGCTCGGGGCGGCCGCGTTCGCCGGGACGCCCTTCGACGTCGACCGCGAGCGCACCGCGACGCTGCTGGGCTTCGACTCGGTGCTGGCAAACTCGATGGACGCCTCTGCGACGCGCGATTTCCTCGTGGAGACGACGAGCGCGGTCGCGGCGCTCGCGACGACGCTGTCGGGGCTGGCCGAGGACGTGATCGTCATGGCGAGCAAGGGCCACGTCGAGCTGGCCGACGACTACTCGTCGACCTCCTCGATCATGCCACAGAAGAAAAATCCCGACACGCTGGAGCTCGTGCGGGGTCGCACCGGCGACGCGACCGCCGGGCTGAACGGCCTGTTGACGAACCTGAAGGGCCAGCCCCGCGCGTACAACCGCGACCTCCAGCGCGCGGGTCGCCACGCCTGGGACGCGGTCGACAGCGTCACCGAGAGCGTCGCCGTCGCGACCGGCGCGGTCGCGACCGCCGACTGGCCCGCCGAGACGCTGGCGGCCGCGGCCGGCGACGGCTTCTCGACGGCGACCGGCGTCGCGGACCTGTTGGCGATGGCGGGCCTGCCCTTCCGGACCGCCCACGAGCTGGTGGCCGAGGCGGCGGGCGATATCGAGGGCGGCGACGCGCCCGACTACGAGACCATCGACGCGATCGCCCAGGACCTACTCGGCGAGTCACTGTCGGCCTACGTCGACCGCGAGGACGTAGAGGCGGCCCTGGAGCCGGCCGAGAGCGTCGCGATGCGTGACTCCGCTGGTGGCCCTGCACCCGAAGCCGTCAGTGCCCAGTTGTCGGCGGCCGAGGAGACACTGGCGGCGGACCGGAACGCGCTCACGACACGTCGGGAACGTGTCGAATCGGCCGCCGAACAGCTGGCCGCGGAGGTCGATCGCTATGTCTGATACGACCGGCCGTCGCCGTCAGAGTGGCGTCGTCACCGCGGCGTGGCGACGTGGGTCACAGACGGGGAGCCCGGAGCGTGATCGGCGGCCGATCGACCGACGATCCCCGCGAGGGGAAATACTACCACAAAACTGATACAGATATCAGTACAGTCCCGGTTTTTCGGACCATCGCGCCCTTAGAGTCGAGTATGGATACCTAATTAATTCTGATAGGTTCGAAGAGTTTAAGTGCAATGGGGCGCGAGTGAGAGATACAATGGCAGAATGCGTCGAATGCGGGGCGGAAGTCTCGCTGCACGACAACCTCGAAGCTGGAGAGATCGTCGACTGTGCGACCTGTGGTGCCGAGCTCGAAGTGCTCTCGGTCGATCCCGTCGAGCTCGACTCGGCCCCCGAGCTCGAAGAAGACTGGGGCGAGTAACGACGGCGGGCGGCCGAGCGCGATGATACAACAATGAATGTAGGAATACTCTACTCGCGGATTCGTCGGGACGAGAAGCTCCTGCTGGAGGAGCTTCGCGATCGTGACCACGAGGTCACAAAGATCGACGTCCGGAAACAGCGGTTCAACATGAGCGAGCCGCCGGCCGCCTTCGACGGCGTCGACGTCGTCGTCGATCGGTGTCTGGCGACGAGCCGGTCCGTGTACGCCACCAAGTTCGTCGAAGCCTACGACGTGCCGGTGGTCAACACGCCGGGGACCGCGGAGATCTGTTCGGACAAAGTCAAGAACAGCCTCGCCCTGGTCGACGCCGACGTGCCGACGCCGAACACGGACGTGGCCTTCACCAAAGACGCCGCGATGGAGTCTATCGAGGAGTTTGGCTACCCCTGTGTCCTCAAGCCCGTCGTGGGCTCGTGGGGTCGCCTGATGGCCAAGATCGACTCGCGCTCGGCCGCCGAGGCCATCCTCGAACACAAGGAGACGCTGGGCCACTACGAGCACAAGGTGTTCTACGTCCAGGAGTTCGTCGACAAGCCGGGACGGGACATCCGCGTGCTGGCGACCGACGGCGAGCCCGTCGCCGCGATGGTCCGCTCCTCGGACCACTGGCTCACGAACGCCGCAAAAGGCGCGGAGACCGACACCTTCGAACTCGACGACCGCGCGCTGGCACTCGTCGAGCAGGCCAGCGACGCAGTCGGCGGCGGTCTGCTCGGGATCGACCTGATGGAAGTGGGAGTAGACGACGACACTGGGGAACCCGACGATTACACCGTCCACGAGGTCAACCACACCGTCGAGTTCAAGGCGCTCGACGAAGTGAGCGACGTGGACGTGCCCGCACAGGTCGTCGACTGGCTCGAAGCGAAGGCCCAACAGGAGGTGAGCGCATGACCTACTCCGCGAGCGTCGTCGGCGGCTCGGGCTTTACCGGCGGGGAACTGCTTCGCCTGCTGGACGGCCACCCCGAGTTTCGAACTGTTCAGGCCACGAGCCGATCGAAGGAGAACAAGACGGTGGGCCACGCCCACCCGAACCTCCGACACAAGGACCTGCGGTTTTCCAGCCCGTCGGAGCTGGAATCCGTCGACGTGCTGTTCGCGGCGACGCCCCACGGCGTCTCGATGGAGCAGATCGACGCCTTCCAGGACGCCGCCGACACCGTCGTCGACCTCTCGGCGGACTTCCGGCTCGACTCGGCAGACCAGTACGACGAGTGGTACGACGGCCACGCGCGTCCGGAACTGCTCGCCGAATCGGAGTACGCACTGCCCGAGCTGAACCGCGAGAACCTCGCGGGCGCGGATCTGATCGCCTCCGGTGGCTGTAACGCCACGGCGACGATCATGGGGCTGCTCCCGCTGTTCGAGGCCGACATCCTGTCTGGCGACGAGCAGATCGTCGTCGACGTGAAGGTCGGCTCCTCGGAGGGGGGCGCTGGCGGCGGCGAGGCCTCCAGTCACCCCGAGCGCTCGGGGGTCGTCCGGCCGTACGCGCCCACGGGCCACCGCCACGAGGCCGAGATCCAGCAGTTCCTCGGCGTCGACGTGTCCTTTACCGTCCACGCGGTGGAGATGACCCGCGGCGCGAGCGCGACCTGCCACGTCTTCCCGGACGGGCCGGTCTCGAAGGGCGATCTCTGGAGTGCCTACCGCGAGTCCTACGAAGACGAGCCGTTCGTCCGGATGGCCGCGGGCGGCGGGGGCGTCTACCGCTATCCCGAGCCCAAGGCCGTCGCCGGGACGAACTTCGCCGAGGTCGGCTTCGAGATAGACCCCGCGAACGAGCGACTCGTCGTGTTCTCGGCGATCGACAACATGATGAAAGGGTCGGCCGGCCAGGCGGTCCACGCCGCCAACGTCGCGCTGGGTCTCGAAGAGACCGCCGGCCTCGAACTGACCGGGTTCCACCCCGTCGGCGCACCCTGATTTCGGAGTGGTTTTCATGACAACAGTTATCAAAGTCGGTGGCGCTCGCGCGGTCGATCCCGCGGGTGCCCTCTCGGACGTTGCAACGCTTGTAGAGGGCGAGCAGAGCGAGCCCTCTGAACAGTCGAGCGGGGAGCAAAGCGACCCTCGAGACAACGAGGACGGCGATAGCGAGGCGGAGAGCGCCTCGGACAATTCGAGCGGGCACGGCCCGCGAGAAGACGTGGTGCTGGTCCACGGCGGCTCGACGGCCGTCGACGACACCCTCGAACGACTGGGCATCGAGCCCGAGTACGTCGAGACGCCCAGTGGCGTCGTCGGCCGCTTTACCGACGCGGAGACCATGGAGGTGTTCGAGATGGTCTTCGGTCACCTCAACACCCAGCTGGTCGCCGGCCTCCAGAGTCAAGGCGTCGACGCGGTCGGACTGAACGGCGTCGACGGGAAGCTCCTGTACGGGCCGCGCAAGTCCGCCGTCCGCGTCGTCGAAGACGGGAAGAAGAAGATCAAGCGAGGCGACCACAGCGGGACGATCAAGGACGTCAACACGGACCTGCTCGATTCGTTGCTGGACGGCGGCTACGTGCCCGTCGCTGCGCCGCCGATGGCCGGTAGCGAGGCGCGAAGCGCCTCGGAAAACTCGAGCGGTGACGACGAGGAGCCACGAGAGCGGATCGTCCCCGTCAACACGGACGCCGACCGCACGGCCGCGGCGATCGCCGCCGCGCTGGACGCGCGACTCGTCTTGCTGACCGACGTGGCGGGCGTCTACGAGGACCCCGACGACCCCGAGACGCTGATCGAGACCGTCGAGACCGGCGAGGAGTGGCAGGCCCTCGAAGCGGCCGCGGAGGGGTTCATGAGCCGCAAGATCATGGCCGCCGAGGAGGCCCTGGACGGTGGCGCACCCGAGGTGGTCGTCGCCGACGCCAACGCCGACACACCGGTCACAGACGCCGTCAGTGGAGGCGGCACACACATGTTTCAGGAGGCCATCGAAGAGCTATGAGCGGATTCGTCTTCAACGAGAAACCGATACAGATCGAAGAAGGAGACGGCGTGTGGCTCTCAGATGACGCGGGCAACGAGTACCTCGACATGGGGGCCTCGTATGCCTGCGTCCCGCTTGGTCATCGCCACCCGGCGGTCGACCAGGCCGCAAAGAGCCAGATAGACAAGCTCACCTACGTGCAGGCGTCCTACCCCAACGCTGCGCGGACTCGCCTCTACGAGACGCTGGCCGACACCGCACCCGATCCGATCGACAAGGTGTGGCTCTGTAACTCCGGCACCGAGGCCAACGAGGCGGCCCTGAAGTTCGCTCGGGCCGCGACGGGCGAGTCGAAGCTCGTCGCGACGATGCAGGGCTTTCACGGCCGGACGATGGGGTCGCTGGCGACGACCTGGAAGAGCAAGTACAAGAAGCCCTACGAGCCCCTTGCCGGCGACGTGGAGTTCGTTCCCTACGACGACCCCGAGGCCATGCGGGAAGCCGTCGACGAAGAGACGGCGGGCGTCATCGTCGAACCCATCCAGGGAGAGGGAGGCATCAACCCCGCCTCGACCGAGTTCCTCGAAGCGACCCGCGAGGCGACCGAAGACGCGGGCGCGGCACTGATCTTCGACGAGGTCCAGACCGGGATGGGACGGACCGGATCGCTGTGGGCCGCCCAGGAGTCCGGCGTCGTCCCGGACATGATCACCGCGGCGAAGGGGCTGGGCAACGGCTACCCAATCGGTGCGACGCTGTGTCGCGAGTGGATCGCCGACGAGTACGGCTCACACGCCTCGACGTTCTCGGGCGGGCCGGTCATCTCGGCGGCGGCCGACGCGACCGTCTCGACGATCGTCGAGGAGGACGTGCCGAGCAACGCCGCCACGGTCGGGGACTACCTCCAGACCGAACTGGCGGCCACGCTGGGCGACGAGGTCCGCGACATCCGCGGCGAGGGCCTGATGATCGGCATCGAGGTCGGCCGCGGCGCGATGGGACACCTCAAGCAACTGGCGATGAGCGAGGGCGTGCTGGCGCTGCCGGCCGGCCGAACGGTGGTGCGGCTGCTCCCGCCGCTGACTCTCTCCGAGGAGGACGCCGACCACGTCGTCGACGCGCTGGAATCGGTGATCCTGGAATGAGCGCGAGACGCCACGCACCTCGGAACGGCGAGCGGGCGAGACCGCCCGCGAGCGGCAGGGGAGTGCGCTCACTGGGGGTGGGCGCATGAGCCAGACCGTCCAGACCCCCGACGAGGAGGCCCGCGACCTGCTCGAAGCGATCGTCCGCATCCCCTCGGTCACGCCCGAAGAAGAGCAGGCCGCGAAGCGACTGGTCGAGTTCTTCGAGGCCCACGGCCGCGAGGCCTGGATCGACGAGATCGGCAACGTCCGCGCGCCGGCCGACGACGGCGTGTTGCTGACCTCCCACATCGACACGGTGCCGGGCGACATCCCGGTCCGGATCGAGGAGAACGACGACGGCGAGCTCGAGCTGTGGGGCCGTGGCTCCGTCGACGCCAAGGGACCGCTCTGTGCGATGGCGGTCGTCGCCGTCCGCACCGGCGCGAGCTTCCTCGGCGTCGTCGGCGAAGAAGTGGATTCGCGTGGCAGCCGCTACGTGATCGAGGACCGCGAGGGGACGCCCGACGCCGTCGTCAACGGCGAACCCTCCGGCTGGGAGGGGATCACGCTCGGCTATCGCGGTCTGCTGGCCGGCACGTACGTCGCCACCAGCGAGTCGGGCCACTCCTCGCGGCCGGACAACAACGCGATCCAGGACGCGCTGGACTGGTGGGCCGCCGTCGAAGGCGAGTTCGAGAAAGACGAGTGGGAGCCCGTCTTCGAACGGGTCACCTGCAAACCCGTCGACATCGACGGCGGGATCTCCGAGGACGGGCTCTCCGTCGAGACGACGATGGACGTACAGCTTCGGGTTCCCCCGGAGTACACGACCGACGAGATCCGCGAGATCGCCGACGGCCACCTGGTCAACGGCACCGTCCACTGGGACGACAAGGTCGAACCGGTGATGCAGAGCCCCCGGACCCCGGTCGCTCGGGCGTTCCGAACCGCGATCCGGTCGGCCGGCGGCGAGCCCACCCTGTTGCGCAAGACCGGGACCAGCGACATGAACGTCTTCGCACAGTCCTGGGACTGCCCGATGGTCACCTACGGCCCCGGCGACTCGGACCTGGATCACGCGCCGAACGAACACATCCAGCTAGCGGAGTACGACCGCTCCGTCACCGTCCTCGAAGACGTGACCGAACGTCTCCTGTAACAATGCCCACGCACCTGCTCGACGTCGACGACCTGACGACCGACGAACTGACGACCGTGCTCGACCGCGCGGCCGAGATCAAAGCCGACGGCGCGCCCGACCTCCTGGACGGGCACACCCTCGGGATGCTCTTCGAGAAGCCCTCGACGCGAACCCGGATCTCCTTCGAGACCGGGATGACCGACCTCGGTGGCCACGCGATCTTCCTCGGCCCCGAGGACATCCAGCTGGGCCACGGCGAGCCGATCAAAGACACCGCACGCGCCGTCTCGCGGTACGTCGACTTCCTGATGGCCCGGATGTTCGACCACGGCGACGTAGAGGAGCTGGCCGAGTACGCCAGCGTCCCCGTCGTCAACGGGCTGACCGACGACGCCCACCCCTGCCAGACGCTCGCGGACCTGCTGACGATCCGCGAGCGGTTCGGCAGCTTCGAGGACGCCGCCGTGGCGTGGGTCGGCGACGGCAACAACGTCTGTCAGTCGTTCGTGCTGGGTGCGGCGATGACGGATCTCGACCTGACGGTCGCGACCCCCGAGGGGTACGGCGTCGACGAGAGCGTGCTGGACCGCGCCGCCGAGCTCGGGAGCGTGCCCGCGACGACCACCGACCCCGAGGCCGCGATGGCCGACGCCGACGTGGTCTACACCGACGTGTGGGTCAGCATGGGCCAGGAGGACGAACGCGACGAGAAGCTCCGGGCCTTCGAGGGCTTCCAGATCACGCCCGACGTGCTTGGCGACCGGAGCCTGATGCACTGCCTGCCCGCCCACCGCGGCGAGGAGGTCACCGACGCCGCCATCGAGAGCGACAACGCCATCGTCTGGGACCAGGCCGAGAACCGCCTGCACGCTCAAAACGGGCTGCTGGCGTGGCTGGCCGAACAGGACTGACGGCGACGAACGGGGCGAGTCTCGCCCCCACTCGACACGTCGATCGTCAGCGTCGGTCGGCTTCGAGCTGTCGGAGACGGCTGGAAACGACACCGTAGAGCCCGGCAACGAGCCCGAAGAACAGGATCGCGAACCAGACGGACGCGATGTCGCCGTCACTGGCCAGAAACAGGAACCCACCGAACACCTCGATCAGCAGTGCAGCGCCGACGATGTTGTCCATGCCGACCAGAGGACCGGAGAGCCGAACAGCGTTGTGTACAGTCGATCGCAGTCCAGCGGTCTCCAGTCGAAACGGTGCCCTTTGTGGTCCCCGTGAGTATGTTTGGCATCGGGTCGCCGTGGCCGACCCGTCGGATCGGCAAGCAGGTGGCGTCCCGTCCGGAGGTCTCCACCCGAAACGGTACCCTTTCGTCACCGGCGGCGAGCAACAGCAACGTTTTCCGTCGCGCCAGGGCTACGGTCGACGATGACCTCGGCACCCACGGCGGCGGTCGAAGCGGCACTCGGCGGGTCCGTTGAGACGATCGAGCGCCTGGACGGCGGGATGGTCGGGGACGTGTTTCGCGTCGAACTCGCCGACGGACGTGTCACGGTCGCGAAGACCGGCGAGCACGACCTCTCGACGGAAGGGCGGATGCTGTCGTCTCTGGGCGCGGAGTCCGACCTGCCGGTGCCCGAGGTGTACCACAGCGACGCCGACCTGCTCTGCATCGAGTACGTCGAGGGCGAGTCGACGATCACGCCGGCAGTCGAACGCGACGCGGCGAGGCAACTGGCCGATCTGCACCGCGTCGAGGGGCGGGCCTTTGGCTTCCCGTTCGACACGCTCACCGGGCCGGTCCCGCAGCCGAACCCGTGGACCGAGCGCTGGGTGCCCTTCTATCGCGACCAGCGAGTGCGGTCGATCTGTGACCGGGCCAGTCGGGCGGGAACGCTGTCGGACGAACTCGCGACCCGCGTCGAGCGGGCGTGTGCCGACTTCGAGTCGCTGCTGACCGAGCCCGAGGCCCCCGCGCTGTTGCACGGCGACGCGTGGCGGACGAACCTCCTGACCGACGGCCAGCGAGTGACGGCGTTTCTCGATCCCGCCTGTTACTACGGCCACCCGGAGATCGAGCTAGCCTACGTCGACTGGACGGAGACGTTCCGCGACGCCTTCTTCGAGCGCTACCGGTGCGAACGCGGCGTCGAGCTGGCCGGCTTCTTCGACCGCCGCCGGTTCGTCTACCGACTGTATCCGTTGCTCGTCCACGTCCACCTGTTCGGCGGCCAGTACCGCGCGGAACTCGCAGAGACGCTGGGCCGCCTCGGCTACTGATACTGCCGGCTGTCACTGTTGCGGGATATTTACGACCACGAGCCCTCGACATTCTTTACAGACGGACAGCCGGCAGTATCAAGACGGTGCCGGGAGAAGGACTCGACGATGAGCGAGCCACGGACCGTCTCGGCCGGCGAGCTGGCCGTCGAGGAACTGCTCGACCGGCTGGAAGCCGGTGAACGCGTCGTCGTCTGCACGGAGTTTCTGGGCTCGGAACACGAGGTGACGCTGCGCTACGACGGCTCGACGTTCTACTGTGACACGCCCACGCGACTCCACCGCCACGAGAGCCGCGAGGCGATGCGGACCTGTCTGGAGAACCAGGGCTACGCGAGCCAGTGAGTTGTAGGTAACGCGGCAATTTATCCGCGATGGCCGGCAACGTCGGGTATGGCCGCCGACCCCTCGCCCAACCGGTTCAGAGAACTGCTCCTCGACGACGAACCGTCCCTCGACGAGGTGATGGCCTGCGTCTTCGGCATCCAGGCCCACGAGGTCCGCACCTACGAGACGCTGCTCGACTACCCCGAGAGCACCGTCGAGGAGCTGGCCGACCAGCTCGACCGGGACCGATCGAACGTGAACCGCTCGCTGTCGACGCTGCGCGAGAAGGGGCTGGCCTCCCGTCGCCGCCGACTGCTGGACAGCGGCGGCCACGTCTACCAGTACACGCCCACACCCCGCGAGGAGGCCGCCGAGCTGATGCACGAGACTCTGGAGGAGTGGGCCGACTACGTCCACGATCGGATCGAGGAGTTCTAGCGAGTAGCGAGGGGCGTCGCGAGCGAAGCGAGCGACGGCCCTCGACAACGCGAGCGGGAGCGCAAGCGACACGCGAGCGGCGGGGCATGAGTATCGATCCTGCGAGCGAAGCGAGCGACGGCCCTCGGCAACGCGAGCGGGAGCGCAAGCGACACGCGAGCGGCGGAGCTCTCCGAACGGCGAACCGACAACCGCCCCACTTTTGCCGATAGGGGACTTCGCCCCCGACAATGGCCGATCTACAGTTGACCGACGAGACGCCGGGGGTCGCCGACGACGGCGTCTGGCTGACGTGCATCGAGTGTGGGGAGACGTTCGCGCCGTTCGCAGCGGTCCGATACACCTGCGACGAGTGTGACGGACTGCTGGAAGTTCGCTACGAGGACCTGCCGACGTTCGACGACTTCGACGGCGAGGGCGTCTGGCGCTACAGCGCGGCGCTCCCCTTCGACGTGGGCGTCACCCTCCCCGAGGGTCACACGCCGCTGCACCGAGTGCCTCGCCTGGAAGACGAGGTCGGTGTCGACGCCCTGCGGATCAAACACGAGGGGATGAACCCCACGGGGTCGTTCAAGGACCGCGGGATGACCGTCGGCGTCCGCGTCGCACAGGAGGTCGGCGTCGACCGACTCGCCTGTGCCTCGACGGGCAACACCTCCGCGGCGCTCGCGGCCTACGGCGCTCGCGCGGACCTGGAGACGCTCGTCCTCCTGCCGGCCGGGAAGGTCGCCGCCGGGAAGGTCGCACAGGCCTCGCTCCACGGCGCACGGATCCTCGAAGTCGACGGCAACTTCGACAGCTGTCTGGACATCGTCCAGGAGCTCGCGGGCCGTGGCGAGGCGTACCTCCTGAACTCGCTGAACCCCTTCCGCCTGGAGGGCCAGAAGACCATCGGGCTGGAGATCATGGAGCAGTTTGCCGCCGACTACGACGACTACCCCGACCGGATCGTGCTGCCAGTCGGTAACGCGGGCAACACCGCGGCGCTGTACAAGTGCTTCCGCGAACTCGTCGAGGCCGGCGCGATCGAGGAGTCGGACGTGCCGAAGATCACCGGCGTCCAGGCCGAAGGGTCCGCGCCGATGGTCGAGGCCATCGAAGAAGGCAACGACGAAGTGCGACGCTGGGACGAGGTCGAGACCATCGCGACGGCCATCCGCATCGGCAATCCCGTCAACGCGCCCAAGGCGCTGCCGGGCATCCGCGAGACCGGCGGGACCGCCGTCGCAGTCAGCGACGAGGAGATCACCGACGCCCAGCGCTCGCTGGCCGGCGAGGGCGTCGGCGTCGAGCCGGCCTCCGCGGCCAGCGTCGCCGGCCTCCGGAAGCTCCGAGCCCAGGGCGAGATCGGCAGCGACGAGCAGGTCGTCTGCCTGACGACCGGCCACCTGCTGAAAGACCCCGACGCCGCCGCCGAGGCAGGGGCCGACCCCGAGCCGGTGCCCAACGACACCGACGCGATCCTCGAACACATCGACGAGGGGTCCTCGGTCGCACAGACGGTTCGACAGCAGGTGTCGAAAGCCGCCGACTCGCCGCTGGTCCCGGCGCTGGTCGCCGGTGGGCTCGGCGTCGCGTATCTCTACCGCAAGCTCCGATCGGAGGAGTGACCGGCCAGCAGGCGGTGCGCATCAGACACTGACCACCGGAGCACGCGGTGGCTGACGCTCGTCCGACGGGGCTTTTTCGGTGTGGGTGTGATACACACAGCCATGGCATCGGATCCGACTCCCGGCGGTGGCTCTCCGGTCACGGTCGAGCGACCCCGGAGCAAGATGGTTCGCTACGCGATCGAACGACAGGCTCTCCGTGACCGCATCGACCAGCTGGAGCGGGAACTCGCACACGAACGGAGACAGCGTCGACAGATCGTCGAACAGTACGAGCGACTGCTACGCGAGAAAGAGGCGGCGATCGAATCGGAGGCGGGGCTGCTCGACGGGCTGTTCTAGTCGCCGTTGTCCAGCGAGATGTACTTGGTCTCGATGATCCGGTCGTCGCCGTTGAGTCGGTCGAGCACGTCGCTCGTCGGCGGTTCGTCGAGGTTGTACACCGACAGGGCTTCGCCGCCGATGACTTCGCGGCCGTTGAACATCCCGGCGATGTTGATGTCGGCCTCGCCCAGCACGGTCCCGATGAAGCCGATCGTCCCCGGTTCGTCGCGGTTGCGAGCGACGAGCATGTGACCGTGGGGGACGGCGTCGACGCGGTGGTCGTCGATCCGGACGATGCGGGGGTCTTCGCCGGCAAACTGGGTCCCACAGACGCTGACGCTGTCCTCGCCGTCGCCGACGGTCACCGTCACGAGGCTCTGGAAGTCCTCGGACTGGCGGGTCTTGGACTCGGTCACGTCGATACCGCGATTCTCCGCGATCTGGGGGGCGTTGACCGCGTTGACCTGGAGCTCCGACGGTGCGAACACGCCTTTCAGCGCGCTCGCGGTGACCAGTTCGACGTCCTGGTCCGCGATGTCACCGGCGTAGGTGACTTCGACGCTGCCCATCTGTCCGTCGAACAGCTGGACGGCGATCTTGCCGGCCGTGTCGGCCAGCTCGATGTAGGGGCGGATCTGCGGGAAGATGCTCTCGTCGATCGACGGCGCGTTCAGCGCGTTGATCACCGGCTCGTCGTTGAACGCGGCGACGATCTGATCGGCCGTCGAGGTGGCGACGTTCTCCTGTGCGGCCTCGGTGGAGGCCCCGAGGTGAGGCGTGACGATGATGTCTTCGACGTCCAGCAGCGGACTGTCGGCCGGCAGCGGCTCCTCGGCGAACACGTCGACGGCGGCCCCCTTGAGGATGCCGTCCTCGACGGCCTCGGCGAGTGCCGGCTCGTCGATGATCCCGCCGCGGGCGCAGTTGACGACGTAGCCGTCTTCCAGTTGTGCGAGCTCTTCCTCGCCGATCATGTTCTCGGTCTCGGGGGTCAGCGGCGTGTGGACCGTGAGGAAGTCGGCGGCGGCGAGACACTCGTCGAGGTTGTCGACAAGTTCCGCGCCGAACTGGTCGGCTCGCTCCTGGCTGATGTAGGGATCGAAGGTGACGATGTCCATCCCGAGACTGCCCAGGCGCTTGGCGACCTCCTGGCCGACGCGGCCGAAGCCGACGACGCCCAGCGTCTTGTGGTTGACCTCGGTGCCGAGGTAGTCGCCTTTCGCCCACTCGCCGCCGGTGAGCCGTTCGTGGGCCTGTGGGATCGAACGCGCCGTCGCGAAGGCCATCGCCACGGAGTGTTCGGCCGCCGCCCGGACGTTGCCTTCCGGGGCGTTGGCGACGATGACGCCGTGTTCGGTCGCGGCGTCGATGTCGATGTTGTCGACGCCGATACCGGCCCGGCCGACGATGACCAGATCCGGTGCCGCCGACAGCACCTCGTCGGTCACTTCGGTGCCGGATCGGACGATCAGTGCGTTGGCGTCGGCGACGGCGTCGAGCAGCGCGTCGCCCTCGACGTCGTAGGCCGTCTCGACTTCGTGACCCGCCTCGCGGAGCCGTTCGAGACCCGCATCTGCGATGGGGTCTGTCACGAGTACCTTCATACCCTCTCGATTCGCGCCGTCGGGGATAACGTTTGTTTTCTCACTGCGACGCGGATGACACAATAGACACACCACCGTCTCTCCCTCGAATTCGCTCGCTACGCTCGCGGACCACTCACAAGAAAAGAGGGACTGGTGAGCGAAGCGAGAGAAAAACCGTCGGCACCGCGAACTGCGTCGTCGTCTACCGCCAGGCAGGCAGCGAGGCGGCGTCTTCGAGGTCGAGCGTGAGGTAGGCGTCGTCGGTCGTTACGTCCGCGATGATGTACGTGTCCGTCTGGCCGTGTTCGACGGAACCCATGACTTCTGCGTCCGCTGCCACCTCCGCTTTGGCGACCGTGTCCGGCTCCATGCATGATAATATGTAACAACCACATATAAACGTGCCGAAACCGACGGACGAAGCCGGGAATATGGTTAGTAAGCGAACAACAAAAGCGGAGATAGTGTCCGCTTCTAGACCTGGGAGGGGCCGACGGTCGTAGTGAGTGGTCGCATTATGGACTCTCTGCGTGTGCGCGCCAGCGGTCGGTGGGACCCGCGTCCGGGAGAAGCCGAAGGGCAGGACTTAGTACGTGGGACGGGACAAGGGATAGTATGAACGTCGCAGACGCCATGACGCCGCGCTCGGACGTCGTCACCGTCGAGATTCCGGGCACTCGTGACGACGTGCTCGAGTACCTCCAGGAACGCTCTTTCTCCTCCGTACCGGTCATCAAGCAGACCGACGACGGCGAGACGTTCCGTGGAATCGTCTCCCGTGACGCCCTCATCAACCAGCCCGACGAGGACCAGCTCGCGCTCCTGACCGAAGAGGTTCCCACCGTCACCGCCGACACCAGTATCCAGGCGGTCGCGGCTCTGATGGTCGAAGAGCGAGCCCGCCGCATCCCCGTCGTCGACGGTCGCCTCGAAGGGATCATCACCGTCACGGACGTGATCCGCGCCATCGCCACCGGCGACGTCGACGGCGCGAGGAACGTCGACGAGCTGGCCCGCCGAGACGTGAACTGCGTCTACGCCGGGACGCCGCTGACGGTCGCCGAACGCGAACTCGACTACGCGAAGGTCCCCTACGGCGTCGTGCTGGGCGACGAGGGAGAGATGTGTGGCATGCTCACCGAAGTCGACATCATCGACGTGGCCCGCGTGGTCGAAGGCGAGGCCGAGACGGGCGAGAACATGGCCAGTGACGACGACGACTGGAAGTGGGAGAGCGTCAAGGCCGTCGGGAGCCGCTACATGCCCACCCGCAACGTCGAGATCCCACACGAGCCCGTTCGAGAGTTCATGACCGCAGACGTGCTGACGGTCAGCAAGCGCGAGACGGCCAAAGACGCCGCACAGCTGATGATCGACGCGGAGATCGAGCAGATCCCGCTGGTCTCGGGCGACGACCTCGTGGGCATCGTCCGCGACATGGATCTGCTGGAGGGCCTATGAGCGACGGCGGCGACCTCGTCGAGTTGGCCAAGCGCAGGGGCTTTTTCCTGCAGTCGGCCGGCGCGTACGGCGGCGTCTCGGGATTCTACACCTTCGGTCCCTCCGGGGCCGCACTCAAGCAGAACATCGAGGACACCTGGCGCGACCGCTTTACGATCCAGGAAGGCAACATGGAGGTCGACGCTCCGACCGTGATGCCAGAGCCCGTCTTCGAGGCCTCGGGCCACCTCGACGGTTTCGACGACATGCTCGTGGAGTGTCCGGACTGTGGCGAGAGTCACCGGGCCGACCACATCGTCGAGGACAACACCGACATCGAGGAGGCCGAGTCGATCCCGGTCGCCGAGGTCGAGGAGCTGATCGCCGAGTACGAACTCGTCTGTCCGACCTGTGGCACCGGACTGGCCGGCCAGGCCATCGAGGACTTCAACCTCATGTTCGAGACGAACATCGGCCCCGGCTCCGCCGATCCGGGCTATCTGCGCCCCGAGACCGCCCAGGGCATCTTCATCGAGTTCCCACAGCTGGCAGAGTACGCCCGCAACCAGCTCCCCTTCGGCGTCACACAGATCGGGCGCGCCTACCGCAACGAGATCAGCCCGCGCAAGTCCCTGCTGCGCGTCCGGGAGTTCACCCAGGCCGAACTCGAACTGTTCGTCGATCCAGAGGAAGACGAGCCGGCACTCGAAGCAGTCGCGGACGTGACCGCCCCCTTCTACCCCGCCGCCGATCAGGAGGCCGACGAGGGCCAGCCCTACGAGGCCACGATCCGCGAGGTCGTCGACGAGGGCGTCGTCGGAAAGCCATGGATCGCCTACTACCTCGGCGTCGCCAAGCAGTGGTACGAGTCGATCGGCGTCGACATGGACCGCTTTCGCTTCCGCCAGCACCTCTCGGGCGAGCGGGCCCACTACGCCGCGGACTGCTGGGACGCCGAAGCGGAGGTCGACGGCGACTGGATCGAGCTGGGCGGGTTCGCCTACCGCTCGGACTACGACCTCTCGAAACACGACAGCTACTCCGACGAGGAGTTCACGGTCTTCAAGCAGTACGACGAGCCGATCACCGTCGAGCGAGCGACGGTCGACCCGGACATGAGCTACCTCGGGCCGGAGTTTGGCGGCTCGGCCGGCGCGGTCGCCGACGCCCTCGAAGCACTCGCCGAGCGCGATCCCGACGCCTTCGACGGATCTGAGGTCGTCGTCGAGGTCGACGGCGAGTCACACGCGGTCCCCGTCGAGAAGACAAACTTCGGCGTCGAGGAAGTCACCGAGTCGGGCGAGCACATCACGCCCCACGTCGTCGAGCCCTCGCTGGGCATCGACCGGGCGCTGTACACGGCGCTGGATCACTCCTACCGCGAGGACGAGGTCGACGGCGAGCACCGCTCTTACCTGGCCTTGCCGGCGGCGGTCGCGCCGACGACCGTCGGCGTCTTCCCGCTGATGGACCGAGACGGCATGGGCGAGTACGCCCGCGAGGTCGTCGACGAACTGCGCGGGGCGGGCCTGGCCGTGACCTACGACGATTCGGGCGCGATCGGCCGACGCTACCGCCGCCAGGACGAGGTCGGCACGCCGTTCTGTGTCACCGTCGACTACGCGACGCTCGGTGAGTCCCGCGACGACGAGGGCGAGTCGGCAGCGCCAGACACCGTCACGGTCCGCGAGCGAGACACGACGGCACAGAAACGCGTTCCGGTCGCCGATCTCCCCGAGACGCTGACGGCGCTCCGGGACGGCGAGCGCACCTTCGACGACCTGTAGATGGCCGACGAGATCGCCAGACGGCTCGTCCACGCGAGCGGGACCGGGCTGCCGGCACTGCACCTGCTGGGACTGACGGACTGGCGGACCGTCCAGTACCTGCTGGTGGTGGGCGCGGCAGTCGCGCTCGCACTGGAGGTGATCCGCCTGGTGGTCGGCCTCGACTGGGCCATCTACGACCGACTCACTCGCGAGTACGAGCAGGACAACCTCGCCGGCTACGCGCTCTATCTCGTCAGCGCCGCCGCCGTCGGCCTGCTCGCACCCGAACACGTCGCGATCCCCGCAATCTTGATGCTGACGATCGGAGATCCCATCAGCGGACTGCTGGGCTCGGGGAGCCTGACCAAAGAGACCTACGTCCTGCTGGCGATGTTCGGCGTCTGTACCGGGATCGCCTCGTTTTTCGTCCACTGGGTGCCCGCGGTGCTTGGCGGCCTGGCCGCGACGGCCGCCGACGGTCTCAAGCCAGTCGTCGCGGGGTACGTCCTCGACGACAACCTCACCATCCCGCCCGCGGCCGCCGTGGCGATGGTCGCCGGGATCGAACTCGTGGTGACGCTCTCGCTGTAGGGATCGGCGGCGATTCACTTTCACCGCGGTACGCGAACGCTTAAACAGATTCCCGGCCAAAACCCGGACAGATGGCCCAGTCCGACGCCGACGCGGGGAGCACCGACGGCCACGTCGACCACCCGCTGGTGACGCCGGGACTACTCGAACAGCGACGCTACCAGCGGGAACTGGCCGACCAGGCCCTCGACGATCACACGCTGGTCTGTCTCCCGACCGGCCTGGGCAAGACGACGGTCTCCTTGCTCGTGACCGCCAAACGGATACAGGACGCGCAGTGGAAATCCCTCTTGCTCGCGCCGACGAAGCCGCTGGTCCAGCAACACGCCGAGTTCTACCGGGAGGCCCTCCAGGTGCCCGACGACGAGATCGTCGTGTTCACCGGCGAGGTCCGGCCAGCCAAGCGATCGGACCTCTGGGCGGACGCTCGCGTCGTCATCGCGACCCCGCAGGTCGTCGAGAACGACCTCGTCGGCAACCGGATCTCGCTGGCGAACGTCACCCACTGCACCTTCGACGAGTGTCACCGCGCGACCGGGGACTACGCCTACAACTACATCGCCGAGCGCTACCACGAGGACGCATCGGATCCGCTGGTGACGGCGATGTCGGCCTCGCCGGGCGGCGACGAGGAGGAGATTCTGACGGTGTGTGAGAACCTCGGCCTGCGGGAGGTGGCAGTGATGACCGAGGACGACGCCGACGTGGCCGAACACACCCACGACACGGAACTCGAGTGGAAGCGCATCGAGCTGCCCGAGACCGTCCTGGAGATCCGGGACGCGATCAACGAGGTCGTCAGCGACCGGCTCGCACAGCTCAAAGAGCTGGGCGTCACCTCGACCACCCAGCCAGACGTCTCCGAGCGCGAGATCCAGAAGATCCAGGGGAAACTCTCCGAGCTGATGGACAACGACCAGAGCGAGGGCTACAGCGGGATGAGCCTGCTGGCCGAGGTCCGAAAGCTCCGCACGGCCGTCACCTACGCCGAAACCCAGAGCGTCGAGGCGCTGCGTCGGTACTTCGAGCGCCAGAAGGAGGCCGCCCGCTCGTCTGGAGCCTCGAAAGCCGACCAGCGACTCGTCTCGGACCCGACGGTGATGGAGGCCATGCGGAAAGCCGAGAACTTCACCGACCTCCACCCGAAGTTCCGCCGAACCCGAATGCTGCTGGCCGAGACGCTGGGCATCGAGAACGGCGAGCGCGTCATCGTCTTCACCGAGTCCCGAGACACCGCCGAAACGCTGACGGACTTCCTCTCGGATCACTTCGAGACCGAGAAGTTCGTCGGCCAGAGCGACACCGAGGGCAGCGAAGGGATGACCCAGACCCAGCAACAGGAGACCCTCGACCGGTTCCGCGCCGGGGAGTTCGAGGTGTTGGTCTCGACCAGCGTCGCCGAGGAGGGCCTGGACGTGCCGGAGGTCGATCTGGTGCTGTTCTACGAGCCCGTGCCGACGGCGATCAGGTCCATCCAGCGCAAAGGACGGACCGGCCGCCAGACCGAGGGCCGCGTCGTCGTCCTGCTGGCCGAGGACACCCGCGACGAGGCGTACTTCTGGAAGTCCCGGCAGGACGAGCAGCGCATGGAGGACGAACTCCGCACACTGAAGAGCGTCGCCGGTCAGCTAGAGTCGAAACTGGGGGGTGAGCAGACCGGTGTCGACGAGTACGACGACGGGCAGACAGCCGACCAGCGGGGTGGAGAACCCGGAAGGGACGGTGTCGACGGGGACGACGGCACCGCTTCGAGTGGAAACAGCGCCGGTCCGTCCGACGCTCAGCGCCAGCCCTCGGAAACGTCGGCCACGGGCGAGCGATCCGAAGCCGACGGCCAGACCGCCGACGGTGACGGACAGGCCGGTCTCGACGCCTTCGCCGACGACGGCGCGACCGGAGAGGACGAAGATGAAACAGTCGACGTTCCAGACGAAACGAAGGGGTCGACGCCGGAGCCACACGCCGACGGCGACGAGACCGTCGCGATCGTCGCCGACCAGCGTGAACTCGACTCGACGATCGCACGCGACCTCTCGACACGCGAGGGCGTCCAGACGGAACTGGAGACGCTGGCGGTCGGGGACTACGTGCTCTCGGATCGGGTCGTCGTCGAGCGCAAGACCGTCGAGGACTTCCTCGACACGCTGACCGGCGGCGACCGCTCGATGTTCGAACAGGTCGGCGACGCCACCCGTCACTACGCCCGGCCAGTCGTCGTCGTCGAAGGCGGCGACCTCTACGGGGAGCGCAACGTCCACCACAAGGCGATCCAGGGGGCACTGGCCTCGCTGGCCGTCGACTTCGGGGCGAGTGTCCTCCGGACGAGCGACGAGGACGAGACCGCAGACCTGCTGGAGACCGTCGCTCGCCGCGAGCAAGAAGAGTCCGACCGCGAGGTCAGCGTCCACGGCGAGAAACAGGCCAAGACGCTGGGCGAGCAACAGGAGTACGTCGTCGCCTCGGTGGCGGAAGTGGGGCCAGTGACTGCGCGGGCGATGCTGGAACACTTCGGGAGCGTCGAGGCCGTCATGACCGCCGACGAAGACACTCTCAAAGAAGTCGACGGCGTCGGCGACGTCACGGCCCAGCGGTTCCGGGACGTAGTGGGGAGCGAGTTCGAGGGATGATTCGCACGATCTGCCGCTCCGTCGGCGGATAGCGAATCATCGTGAGCGAGCAGTGATTCGCCCGGCGAGTGCGTTCATTTGCGAGTAGCGGATCACTGCGAGCGAGCAGTGATTCGCCCGGCGTGCGCGTTCATTTGCGAGTAGTACGACGAACGGGGGGTCGGATCACCGAGACGTTTCGGCTGAGCTATACGTAAGTTAGGCTTATTGTCGTCTGGTCTGGAGTTGGACGCGGGGGTCACGAGAGCGTGAACAAGCGTCGCGTCGGACGAGACGAATCGATCGCGTTTACACTACCCGATGCGAGCGTCGGCGGAGAGGAGTGTCGTTCCGAGACGTTGGCACGCGAACACGAGCGGGTCCTCGTCGTCCTGTTGCGAAGTCACTACTGTCCACTGAGTCGCGAGATCGTCCAGTCACTCCGGGACGAGTACGGAGCCTTCGCGTCCCGGTCGACGGCCGTCGTGGCGGTGTTGCCCGACACCGTCGAGCGGGGGGCGGTGTGGCAGCGACGCTACGAGTTGCCGTTTTCGGTGCTGGCCGATCCCGGCGAGTCGAGCGACGACGAAACAGCGTCGAGTTCGCCGTCGTTCGGAACGTTCGAGCCCTACGTTCGCTATCTCCAGTCGCTCCCCGGCGGTGCGCTGTTCCGTACCGACGGCGACGAACTCAGACTGATCGAGACCGTCGGCAGCGACGGTCGACAGTCGTTCCCGGAGGTCGAGGCGCTACTGAGCGAGATCGAGTCCCACGACCGGGGAGAGACCAGACAGCGGGCCGGGCCGCGAGCAGACACCTACGCCGTCACTGATACGGACTAAGGATCCGTACGATACCCCGACGGCGTCGTCGACGTGTGAATCCGGTAATCAGTACCGGGTCGCGTCGAGGGTCTCGGCCGCCTCGCGAGCGGCTTCGAGGTACTCGCGTGCCTGTCGCGGGCTGTCGGCGTCGCGGGCGCGCTGGGCGTACTGTTCGACGGTCTGGACGAGGAGCCCACGTGCGTTCTGCAGTTGCTCGTCGACCGAGTCGGGAGCCGCCCCACGAGGCTCGTCGGCGGCTCCGCCGGAGCGACCAGCCGGCTGCGTGCTCGTCGCGGCCGGATCGACCGACGGTGCGCGCCGCGGGTCTGCGGACTGTTCAGATGCCGGCGCGGTGGCGTCGTGTCGACCGTCGACCGGGGCGTCGCGCTGGTTCTCGTCAGCCCCGGCGCTCGACGGTCGGCCGCCAGTTGGTTGCCGGCTGTCGGCTTCGGACGTACGTGGTGGCTGCTGGCTGCCCGCTTCCGACGCTCCCGACTGTTGGCCGGCGCTGCCAGCGGCTGGCTGCTGGCTGTCGGCTTCGGACGCTGGCTGCTGGTCGTCGGCGTCGCCGAACTGGACTGTCGCGTCGTCGCTGGGCGTCGTCACCTCGATGTTGTCGCCGGTGTCGTCACCCGCGTCGTCGCCGCGGTCGACCGGCTGCTGGCAGGTGGGACAGAACTCCTGTCCGTCGTACCGGAAGATGGGGTCGCCGCAGTTGTTGCAGTGGGCGTTGGTCATCGTCGCGCCTTTCAGCAGGAGGTCGCTCATCTGCTCGGTGGCCTCGCGATCGGACTGTGCGTCGCCGTACTTCTCGCGGAGTTTCTCCCGTTCGGCCTCTTTGTCGAAGTCGCTCATACCCGTAGGGAGGCCACCGAGGAGAAAAGGGCTTGTGGGAGCCACTCGACGCGATCGGTCGACCACGGCGATGAATGGTCGACGCGTGTCCGACACGCTTTTCGTCCAGCCATCCGGTGGTACTAGGTGTCATGACAAAGGTAAGCGTGGTCGGCGCAGCCGGAACGGTCGGTGCTGCAGCAGGGTACAACATCGCGTTGCGCGACATCGCAGACGAACTCGTCTACGTCGACATCCCGGACCAGGAAGACGTGACGATCGGACAGGCCGCCGACACCAACCACGGGGTCGCCTACGACTCGAACACGACGATTCGACAGGGCACCTACGAGGACACCGCCGGCTCCGACGTGGTCGTCATCACGGCGGGGATTCCACGCCAGCCCGGCCAGACCCGGATCGATCTCGCCGGGGACAACGCGCCGATCATGGACGACATCGGCTCGTCGCTGGCCGAGCACAACGACGACTTCGTGACGATCACCACCTCGAACCCGGTGGACCTGCTCAACCGTCACCTCTACGAGACGGGCGATCGCGCCCGCGAGACGGTGATCGGCTTCGGCGGTCGGCTCGACTCCGCACGCTTTCGCTACGTGCTTGCCGAACGCTTCGACACGGAGGTCCAGAACGTCGAGGCGACGATTCTGGGCGAACACGGCGACGCACAGGTACCGGTCTTCTCGAAGGTCCGCATCGACGGCGAGGACCCGGACTTTTCCGACGACGAGAAAGAGGAGATCCTGAACGAGCTCCAGGAGAGCGCCATGGACGTCATCGAGCGCAAAGGCGCGACCGAGTGGGGGCCGGCGACGGGCGTCGGCCACATGGTCGAGGCCGTCCTGCGCGACACGGGCGAAGTACTCCCCGGTTCGGTGGTCCTCGACGGCGAGTTCGGCCACGAGGGCACCGCTTTCGGCGTCCCGGTCAAGCTCGGCTCCGACGGCGTCGAGGAGGTCGTCGAGTGGGACCTGGACGACTACGAGCGGGAACTGATGGACGAGGCGAGCGAGAAACTGGCCGAGCAGTACGACAAGATCGGATAGCGGCGTCGCCCGGTCGTCTCGGCGGTCGGTATCCCGTTCTGTGAACAGTCGCCGAGTCGTCGCCGTCGGCCGAGTGATCGAACGCGGTGGTGATAGGTCACTGGCCAGCCATCGGTGACCCCGTCACAGACCGGACGACGTATTCGGCGACACCGAGAGCGGTCATCAATCCGAGTGCGTACAACAGACTGAATAGATTCCGCACGTACGAGACGCCGAGAGACAGCCGGTCGGGTTGGACGATGCTGAACGAGAGAAGCGCGATGACGACGACAGGTGCCACGAGAGAATACTTCGTCCACAGATAGCCGACGAGAGTCGCAATTTCGATGAGGAAGATGATATGTAGCAGAGACAGTACACTCATTCCGAGTGGTGATGCAACGAACGCCGCAACCGGGTCTCGTATCGCCTGGGCCGTCATCACGATGCCCCCGACGATCCCGTACGGGAGACCGAAACGGAGCGCCGATCTCGTCTGACTGGAATCCAGCCTGGAGAGAGAGATGGTCACGGCTGGTGTATTTCACCCCGTAGGACAAAAATATATCTCTAGACGTGAAGAATCGAGGCTGGCAGTGTTGGTCGTCCGTTCGAATGTTGGCACCGACCAGCAGGGAGCGGAACCACACGGAAAACGCCAGTGCAACGACGCCGACGCTCTCACTATCGGTACGAGTCAGTCGCTATCGGAGCCATGGCTGTACGTTGCGTCGAAAATATTCGTCCCTACGAACAGCCTCCGGTAAGAAAACACCACTCGGAAGCAGTCGTCGTTCGTGGTCGTCGCCAGCGAGACGAGGGCCGTCCTGAACGGCAGTGAAGATCACTCCGCGTGATCACCGCGGTACTTCGACTCCGACGGGAGCCACGTGCCCGATTCGTCATCGAGCAGTTCTTCCGAAACGTCCTCGCCGAGGAGTGACGCCCACTCCTCGAGGTGTGAGCGATCAGGCTGGAGCATGGTCTCAGCGGGTACAACTCTGTCGGAATACATAATGATTGTGCCGGTCGTCGAGAACTGGGAAACCGTCGGCGCGGTGACCCGCGACGGTCCCCTGTGACGTGCGTCGGCGGCGGCCTCTTCGAAGGGCGACGACACACCCCCCGTCGCACGGCCGGTTCGTCCTACAGGAGCGGATCGTGAGAGACGTACGGAGCCACGTCGCGGACGAGGAACTCACCGAAGCCGACGACTGCCAGTGTGGCGAGGACGAATAGATGTAGAACCGGACTGAAGTACAAGCCGATAAACGGTTCCATGCTCCCACGGTCGACGAACGCAGCCCAAGACAGGAAACCACTGATCACCAGCGGGGAGAGGACTCGGTAGCGGACAAGCAGGTACGCGGGAAAAGCGCCCAACAGGAAGTGTCCGAGCAACACCAGCGGAGTCGTGAGAATGAGTAACATTCCTCCGTCTGAGTACTCCAGGGGATCGATCTCCCATCTGGCAAAGAGGAGAACGGCGACGTTTGCGATGCCCAGTACGGCGCTCAGGACGGCGTACCGATCGATACGTATTCTCTGTCTCATGGTCGAATTGTTCACTCTACACTAATGGGTCGTTGGAGAGGAACGAGAGATTATCACGGACGAGGAACTCACCCAAACCGAAGACGCCGAGTACAGCGAGAACGTAGCCGTGGAGGATCGGAATGGAGTACAGACCGATAAATGGCTCCATACTCCCACGATCGACGTACGCGGCCCAAGTCAGAAACCCACTGATCACCAGCGGTGACACAATCCGATAGCGAACCAGCAGATATGCAGGAACGGCACCTAACGTGAAGTGTCCAAGCCTCACAATCGGCGTAAACAGGCTCAGATCAGCGTACTCGAGTGGATCGATTGCCCACCGAGCCAGGAGGAGAATAATGACATTGGCGATGCCCACCGCCGCAGCTACAATACGTTGTGTATTTACTTTCAGTTTTATTTTTGCCATCCGTCTGGAACTGTGGATTTTGTTTGTGTATTAATTTCGGGTATGAATTGTCAGGGTGTATGGCTCAGATCATGAGTGTTTTTGATGATTGATATTATGATGAATATTATATTTATTTAATCATCGTCAAAGTAGGTCCACTCGCCATCATGAGATTCGAATTCTGTGGATGTTTCAGTGTTGCCGACACTGACACTTTCAACCGAGATTCCAGACACATCCGACCAGAAATCAGCTACCTGATCTCTCGCTTCGGCTATCTTCCAGTCGATGTTTTCGTTATCACTTAGTTTACCATGGTCACAGGGATCTCGGTGGGGTTGTCCGACAGCGGTAATACCGTCCGTGGGCACATCGTAAAGTCTGATGTGCCACTGTTTCGTGTGAATAGCACAGATGGGATCAGCAATCCACTTCATTACGTGTGCGTCAGTTTCTTTCGTTCCACCGTTTGGGAGGTTAACTACCTTGTCAACACGTGCCTCATCAAGTCTTGTAAGTGCATGAGGCTGCCAGGCACTGCCGATATCATCATTTTCCATGTTCTGTTTGATGTTTTCCGAATCCTGTGCTTCCCACGCGAGACTTAGCGGGGAGCTACGGCTTTGTGCCTCGTTATCAGCGTCGGGATCGTAATGGTACAGCGGGACGTTTCCATCAATGTCAGCCTGATCCTGCAGCTCAAACTCTCCACTCTGTTGCTGTCTGATGTGTTCCTCTGCGTTCCGGTTTTCCACCTCAGTTCCGATTATCTTCTTGGTCTGGAATGTGTAGGTCGTTTTCCGTCGCTCTTGTACTGCCTCGGGAACACGCTCCTTCGGGAGGATCTGATCCTTGTACCTGAAGATCGGATCTCCGTAGCGCTCTGCGAGATCCGCGCTCTCGAATTTCCGTTCCAGAATGTATCGATCTTCGTGACTCGTGTCAGGCCGATAGTGAGAGACAAGTCTCCCGTCGGCATAGACAGGTAATTTTTCGTCGTTACCTGCTCCGCCAGTGCCAAGCGGTTGCACTGTGTTGTCTGACGAGCTTTCAGCAGTTACACCCTGTACCGCACCGAATAGCGATGTGGAGGCAATTCCTTTGAGGAATTTTCTTCGTTTCGTCATTGTAGGCAGGTTGTTCTTCAATAGTATCTCAAAAAAAAAGTTTTGTTTCTATTTGATTTTTAGTAAGGTTATTTAATCAATAATACAGGGTGTCCTAGCACAGCTCAGAGAACGTCTGGAACGAGGTGTAGAGATACGGAAACGAGTATCCGAAAGGCGTTTCTGTATTCCTCGCGGCCGTACAGCTCTATCAGGGAGAGTTCGTACTGGCCGGGTTGGAGCACGACGACACACCGCCGTCGCACGGCCGGTTCGTCCTACAGGAGCGGGTCGTGAGAGACGTACGGAGCCACGTCGCGGACGAGGAATTCACCGAAGCCGACGACGACGAGCGCGCCGAGGATGTACGCGTGGACGATGGGGTTCGAGTACAGTGCGATGAACGGCTCCATGCTTCCGCGGTCGACGAACGCGAACCACGTCAGGAACCCGCTGATCGGTAGCGGTGACACGATTCGATAGCGGACCAGCAGATATCCGGGGACTGCCCCCAGAAGAAACGGGCCGAGAAAAACGATCGGTGCCGTGAGGACGAGTACTATTCCGCCGTCCGAGAACATCTGCGAGTCGATGTTCCAGTGTGCCAAGAGGAGAACGGCGACGTTGACGATGCCCAGTACGGCGCTCGGGAGGGTGTATTTGTTCACCCACCCTTTCACAAAACATTCAACTAATTGAGTGGTTTTAAAACATTTGAAAGTACGTGTATCCGAAAGTCCGTCGTCGCCGCGCTCGCGTGGAGGCTAGTCCCGGAAGTTCTCGGGGACCTGGATGCTGTAGCGGCCGTCTTCCTGCAACGCGACGATGTACTCCTCGCGGTCGTACAGCTCCATCAGGTTGAGTTCGTACTGGCCGGGTTCGAGCACTTTGATGCTCTCGAACTGATCGTTGAGTTCCTCGCGCAGTTCTTCGAGTCCCGGACGATCAGCACGGGCGTCGGCTGCCTGCTCGGTCTCGCTGTCGTCGGCCGAGACACGATCGGTCGAAGCCGAGTCGGTACCGTCCGCCGTCTCCGGAGCAACGGACGACCCTTCGTCCGTCTGGACGGGCTGGAAGTGGTGGTCACCGTCGCCGGAGGGTTCGGATGGGAGTTCGTCGACGGAGACGACATCGGTTCTGGCGCTGGCCTGGGCGGTGTCCTCGGGAGCGGGCCGGGCAGTGGTGTCGGGATCGTCGAACCGGTCCGCGTCGGTCCTCCCGCTGGGAGTCGACTGTGCTTCTGGCTCGGAGGTGGCGCTGCCCATCAGGTCTTTGACCGTCGCGGCAGTCTTGCCGACGGTCTGTGCCACCGACGATCCGCCGGACGGTTCCGGTGGATCGGGCGGTTCCGCCGCGGTGTCGACTGACTCCTCACCGGCGGGTTTGAACTGGAACTTGTTGCCCCCACAGTTCGGACAGCCCGACAGCATCTCCTTGGAGCCGTCGTCGAACGTGCGGTCGCAGTTCGTACACTGGTGTGGCATTATTTCCGAGTGACGAGGGCACTGATGACGTTTTCGTCCTTGTGAAGCGTCTCGATCTGGTTGGCCGGCCCGATCACGGTGAGTTTCTTCGTCGACTGGGTGCCCATGAGTCGGTCGAGGAAGCTCGTGTCGGACGTCTCCGAGCGCGGGTAGGTCTCGATCTCGATGCCGTTGAACTCGTCGGGGCTGATTTCGGTCATCGTCACTTCGATCAGCCGCGATTCCTCGTCGGGGGACAGCCCCTCTTCGAGAACGACGATCTTGCCGTCGCGGACGCCGTCGAGGATGTTCCTGATCTTCTCCATGGAGGTCAGTCCGTCCATCTGTTCGCCGCTGATCAGGTCGATCTGCACGCCGTCCTGTGGTTTTGCTTCAGCCATCCACGATCACCCGAAGTACTCCGCGATCTTGTCGTACACTTCGTCCATGTTGTCTCCTTCCAGAGCCGACAGCGGAATCGTCTCGTGTTGTGGGAACGCGTTGCGGATCCGCTGGACCGACGACTCTTCGAGGTCCGTCTTGTTCGCCAGAATCAGGACCGGCAGGTCCTGACTCTCGATGATCCCGATCAGCATGGTGTTGACCTGCGTGAACGGATCCGTCGAGGAGTCGAGCACGTAGATGACGCCGTCGACGTCCTCGCGGAGCCAGTGCATCGCCTCCGCGACCCCCTCGGTCGCCTCGCGTGAGCGGCGCACGGCGTCGTCTTTCTCCATGTCGTGATCGAGGAACTCCTCGTAGTCGACTTTCGTCGTCACGCCCGGCGTGTCGACGATGTCGATGTTGACCGTCGCGCCGTTGCGCTCGATCTCGATGTCCTCTTTCCGGCGCGCGCGCCTCGTTTCGTGTGGAATGTGACTCTCCGGGCCGACGGCGTCACCGGTCCAGTCACGGGCGATTCGGTTGGCCAGGGTCGTCTTCCCAGCGTTCGGCGGGCCGTAGATACCGATACGCTTGGGGTTCTCTTCCGAGAACAGCGTCGATGCCGCGCGTGAAATACTGTCTTTGAGATCTGTGAGCAGTCCCATCCTCGTTCCTCCCGCCCGAACGTCCGTATTCGGGGGCTTGAGCGTAGTAGAAAGTCGAATTCACTTAAGGCTACGTCAGACAACCATACCCGAATTGATAGTACGTCGAAAGATACAGCGAAGAAACCTGTCGAGAAAACGCGACGGGGACGGAACAGCTGAGACGTGAGGAGTAGGGTCAGTGCTGGCGTGGATGTGTCGAATGGTACCAATTCGAGAGAGCGACACAACACCCCCACCCCTTCGTTTCGAGTGGAACACCACGACCCCCGTGGGGACGAGCGGGAGAGACGGGACTCGCGCGGGAAAGACACGAGTGGTTCGCGCGGGAGGTTTCGTCTGGAACGCGACTAGAGAGACGCGAGAACGTGTATAACACCGTCTAGAATACTAGATACGACTGATAACTGCTCTCTGTTTCTAGTGCGGCTTTGGTTTACTCGTATCGCACATAAGTCTTCCCTCATCTAGTGAGTCTTCGACAGACCGCCGTACCCCCCACCACCCTCTTCAACGCGTTCCACCCGAAACGAAGGGGTGGGGGGGTTCCCGTACTCACTCCCGAAATTCCACTTGAAGCCGTTCGTTCCTTGCGGGAGACTCTCTCACGCAGACTCTCGAACACACCTGACAGCACAGACCCCCGCCCGTTTCTGGTCCGGCCCCCCTCACCAACCGACTGTTCTCACTGACGACACTCCGCTCACTGTCGAGTGTGAATTCGTCACGAACGTCGCCGCCTCGGACGAAAATCCCTCGGAACGGGACAGCCATCAACATCAGGAGGGTACGGTACGAAGGTACGGTGAAGCCACGGTCAGTACCGGCAGAGACACGAATCGGAGAGACGACGGAGAGCTGGATTGACGCGAGTATCCGTTCCGACCGAAATGTTTAATATCGAGTCACCCACGGGTTCTTGTGGTTCAACTGGACTCGCGCCGCTCGGCGAAATCCGCGTACAACGTCTTTCCGAGCGGTCTCGGTCGCGATTCCACACTGCGCACCGGTCTTTCCACCTGAAACGAGGGGGTTGTCACCACGACTATGGACGAGACAGGAAACGACGCCGACCCGAACACGCCGAATCGAGAGTCCTCCGAGGAGACTGACGACGACCAGCCCGACCGGGACAACTTCGGGACGGATCTCGACGACGTGGTGCTTGACGACATCGACACGGGCGAGGACGAGGCCACCGACGAGGCATCCCGTGGTCTCTTCGACGACCTCCTCAGCGGCGAGCCGATCTTCGAGAACAAGGAAGTGCTCCGTCCCTCGTACACGCCACACAAGCTCCCACACCGGGAGGAACAGATCAACAACATCGCGACGATCCTCGTCTCCGCTCTCCGTGGAGACACGCCCTCGAACATCCTCATCTACGGGAAGACGGGGACCGGAAAGACTGCAAGCGCCAAGTTCGTCAGCGAGGAGTTGGAGACGACCTCACAGAAGTACGAGGTCCCCTGTATGGTCGAGTACATCAACTGCGAGGTGACCGACACGCAGTACCGCGTCCTCGCACAGCTCGCGAACAAGTTCATCGAGCAGAACCGGACGTACATCGGCGATCGCATCGAGGAACTCGAGACGCTCCGCGAACGCGTGACCTCGAACCCGGACGGGGACCCACTCGCCGAGACCGACTTCGCGACCGTCGACGAGATCGACGCCGAAGTCGAACGACTCGAATCCGATCGCGCGGAGTTCGAGGAAGTGCCGATGACCGGGTGGCCGACCGATCGGGTGTACAGCTCGTTTTTCGACGCCGTCGACTACCACGAACGCGTCGTCGTCATCATGCTCGACGAGATCGACAAGCTCGTCGAGAAGTCGGGCGACGACACGCTGTACAACCTCTCCCGGATGAACTCCGAGCTCGAACGCTCGCGGGTGTCGATCATGGGCATCTCGAACGACCTGAAGTTCACCGACTTCCTCGATCCACGCGTCAAGTCCAGCCTTGGCGAGGAAGAGATCGTCTTCCCGCCCTACGACGCCACGCAGCTCCGGGATATCCTCGATCACCGCTCCGACGTGGCGTTCAAAGCCGACGCACTGACCGACGACGTGATTCCGCTCTGTGCCGCCTTCGCGGCCCAGGAACACGGCGACGCTCGGCGGGCGCTGGACTTGCTCCGGACGGCCGGCGAACTCGCGGAACGGGACCAGACCGACTGCGTCGAGGAAGACCACGTCCGACAGGCCCAGGAGAAGATCGAACTCGACCGGGTCGTCGAGGTGGTGCGGACGCTGCCGACCCAGAGCAAGATCGTCCTCTTCGCGATCATCCTCCTGGAGAAAAACGGCGTCCACAACATCAACACCGGCGAGGTGTACAACATCTACAAGCGTCTCTGCGAGGAGATCGACGCCGACGTGTTGACCCAGCGACGGGTCACCGATCTCATCAGCGAGCTCGACATGCTCGGGATCGTCAACGCCGTCGTCGTTTCGAAAGGGCGCTACGGCCGGACCAAAGAGATCAGCCTCTCGGTCCCCATCGACGAGACCGAGGCCGTGTTGCTGTCCGATTCCCGGCTGGGCGACATCGAGGACGTGCAACCGTTCGTCCAGGCCCGGTTCGACAACTGACCGATCGGCAGGCTCGCTCGACCCGAAACGAAGGGGTATCGCCCCGCTCGACACGCTCGTTCACTCCTCTCGCCACAGACGCGAGAACGCCGCCGACTCGCCCGTCCGCCGACGATCAGGCCAGCGCTCGCTGGAGCTGGAGCCGGATGTTACCCAGGAGTGGCACTCTCGTCTCGGCGGTCCCGACGACCCAGGACTTTCGGACCGGATCGCAGGCACCGGGGCCACAGCTGGGCAGCCCGTTGACCTGGTCGTAGCCGCTGTTGTTGTCGCCTTTCGTCACGAAGCCGGCCGAGTCAGCCGGGCAGTTGCGCAGTTCCTCACAGCTGTCGGCGTTGATGTAGGCGGGATCTGCCTTGTCGTACCAGTTCTCGCTCTCGTTGACCCAGAACATCGCTCGGTGGATCACTGGTGTGGTCGCTCCGTCGCCGTCGGGCTGGAAGACGATCACGTCGCCGTCGTTCTGGAACGAGGTGTAGCCGGTGTCAGCGCCGCGGTTCGCGGGCACGACGCCGGTATCGGCGTAGGCTCCCTCACCGGCGAAGCGGTCTTCGTCCATGACGAAGACGAGGTCGCCGGTGTCGATGTGTGGTTCCATGCTACCGGACTCGATCGCGACCAGCGGCGGCCACACGCCGCTGATCGCGAACAGCAACAGGCCGACCGCGACGACTGCGCCGGCACTGCTGACGAGATCGAACAGGTAGACGAGCCCGCTCGGTTGGTCGTCTTCGGGCGGGTTCGGACCGCGTGGCTCGCTCATCGTCGTAGAGTGCGTGGAAACGACGTATCAACCTTCTGTCTCGGAGTTCGCTAGCCTTTTCTCGACTGGTGCCTAGCTGTCTGTGTGCCCCTGGAGACGCCGGCCCGACTCGTGAGCGAACTCGCCAGCCGTGGCTACAACGCCGAACGCGAGGCGGTGACGCTACTTGCCGACGCCGCCGATCCGGACGTGGCGCTCGACCGTGCACTGGAAACGATTCCCGAGGACACGCTCGTTCTCTCGGCCGATCACGTTCGAACGGCCCTGGAGAGCGAGCACGACGCTGACGGTGGCCGATCCGGGAACGAGACGGGCAGGGCCGACACGACGAACTCGCCAGATACGGACCCCTCCGTTTCGACTGGAACAGACCCCACCTCGTCGTCTGATTCCGGCGGGTCGACTCCAGTCGAAACGGAGGGGTCTTCGACGGTCCGCTCGTCCGATCCCGACCAGCGATCGATCGAGGTCCACAACGACATGACCGGTCAGTCGACCGGGACCGGCGAGTACTCGGATTTCGTCTCCGTCTTCCGGGACCGCTACGAGAAGCTCTCGAAGCAACTGCGCGGGCGCGTGAACCACCGTCCGACGAACGCGCTCGAACGGATGAGTGGCGGCGAGGAGGCGGCCATCGTCGGGATGGTCTCGGACATCCGCTCGACGGCCAGCGGTCACTGGCTGATCGAACTCGAAGACACCAACGGCACGTTCCCGTGTCTGGTGATGAAAGACCGCGCCATCGCCGACCTCGTGCAGGAACTGCTGTACGACGAGGTGATCGCCGTCGACGGGACGCTGGCCGACGACGGAGGAATCCTCTTCGTCGACTCGCTGCACTTCCCCGACATCCCACGGACTCACGATCCCTCGACGGCCGACCGGCCGGTTCAGGCGGCGCTGATCTCGGACGTCCACGTCGGCAGCCAGGAGTTCATGGCCGACGCCTGGCACCGCTTTGCCGACTGGCTCCACACCGAAGAAGCCGCCAAGGTCGAGTACCTGCTGCTGGCCGGCGACATGGTCGAGGGCGTCGGCGTCTACCCCGACCAGGACGAGGAACTGGACGTGGTCGACATCTACGAGCAGTACGAACGCTTCAGCGAGTACCTCAAGGAGATCCCCGGCGACATCGAGATCCGGATGATCCCCGGCAACCACGACGCCGTCCGCCTCGCCGAGCCCCAGCCGGCTTTCGACGAGGAACTGCGATCGATCATGACCGCCCACGACGCGCAGGTCCACTCGAACCCCTCGCTCGTCACGGTCGAGGGCGTCACGGTCCTGATGTACCACGGCGTCTCGCTGGACGAAGTGATCGCGGAGTTGCCCGACGAGAAGGCCAGCTACGACGAACCCCACAAGGCGATGTACCAGCTCCTGAAGAAGCGCCACGTCGCCCCCCAGTACGGCGGCCACACTCGCCTCGCACCGGAAGACCGGGACTACCTCGTCATGGAGGAGGTCCCCGACGTGTTCCACACCGGCCACGTCCACAAGCTCGGGTGGGGGAAGTACCACAACGTGCTGGCGATCAACTCCGGGTGCTGGCAGGCACAGACAGACTTCCAGAAGAGCGTCAACATCGACCCAGACGCCGGGTTCGCGCCGATTCTGGACCTGGACACGCTCGATATGACGGTGCGGAAGTTCGTCTAACGACTCACCGCGCAGATCGCTCGTAACGACGGTCGCGAGTACGCGACGGCCACAGCTATTCTACGTCGCTCCGGGAGAACCACCAGTAGCCGAGCAGAATAGGGCCAACGGCCCACAGCACCAGCAAAATGACACCCGTCTCCCAGCCGAGTACTGGCGGGGCCTGGACGGCGTCACCCGGTAGTGCCGACAGTGAGAGGCCGAACGCCCGGGGTGGTGCGAGACTGGAAAACAGCATCCACAGTGTCCCGTCGAGCGTCACGTCAAAGAGGTAGTTGGCGACGAACTGGACGAGCGGCGGAACTGCGTTCCACATAACGGTGAAGACGAAATACACCGAGATGACGGCGGTCATCGCCCGTGACCGCGTAGCGGTGGCCGCCGAGATACCGATGGCGACACCGACGTAGGACAGCGCGAACAGGCAAGTCAGTGCGGCAAAGCCCCACAGCATCCCGAGGTTCGGCTCCGGATACTCGACAAGCACCGCGACAGTTGCGAGGACGAACCCGACAAGTATCGAGAGGAGGACGATCCCCATCCGCGAGAGAATCTTCCCGACGACGACCTCACTCCGGGTGACGGGATAACCAAGCAGGAAGCGGATCGTGCCGGATTCTCGCTCACCGGCGACGGCGAGGTAGCCCGCGATCAGGGCAACCAGTGGCACAAACAGGATTGCGATCGCCCGCGCTATCTCGATTCCGGTGGGGACACTGGGCTCTGACGTGAGTGTGAGCCCCGCGAACACAGCGGTCACGAACAGCACGTACATCGACGCGACGCCCTGTACGAGCCGGGCTCGGCGAACGTCGAGAAAGTCTTGTGCGGCGACTGCACGCACGCGCGAGAGGTTCATCGAGCCACACCCCCGTCAGCTGTGGCGGGCTGGACTGTCTCGTCGGTCGCATCCGCAGTTTCCTCCGTCTGCTCACCGGTGACGATATTGAACAGCTCTTCGAGTGACGTCTCCTCGATCGTGAAGTCGGTAATCCGTCCCACGCGTTCGAGGGCGTTGATGACATCGACTTTCGAGCGGTCCGTCCGGCAGGTGACTGTGACGGTGGCCCCGTCGGTCGAGACGGCTCTGACGCCGTCGATGGCGTCAATCGTTCGTGTATCGGGAAGTGGATCGGCCATCGTCGCCGTCAGCACCGTTCCGGCACTCAGTCGGTCGCGAAGGCTGCCGACGGTGTCGACGGCGGCCATCTCTCCGCGCCGCATCATCCCGACGCGGTCTGAGACGGCCTCGACTTCCGGGAGGATGTGTGAGGAGAAAAACACCGTCGTGTCGTTCCGGACTTCCTCGCGGACGATCTCGCGCACGTCTTGCATTCCGGTCGGGTCGAGCCCGCTCTGTGGCTCGTCGAGTACCAGGAGGTCAGGCTCCCCGACGAGGGCGGTCGCCAGCGCCAGTCGCTGGGCCATCCCCGTGGAGTACCCTCCAGCCCGTCGGTCGGCGGCGTCGGCGATTCCGACCCGCTCTAGCAGCGCTTGTGGGTCGTCGTCGACGCCTTTCATGCGTATAGCGGACTCGACGTGCTCGCGACCAGTCAGACGGTCGTAGACGGAGACGTTCTCCGGAAGCACGCCGGTCCGTTCTCGGATAGCGCGAGACGCCTCGACCACGTCGTGGCCGAGGACTTTCGCTCCTCCACTCGTCGGGGACATGTAGCCAAGGAGGACGTTGATCGCCGTCGACTTGCCGGCACCGTTCGGGCCGAGAAAGCCAAAGACCTCTCCTTCTTCGACAGTGAAGGAGAGGTCCTCGACGGCTCGAACCTCACCGAAGCGTTTCGTCAATGCGGAGACCTCGATTGCGGGCATACGTGAGCACCGTCCCACGGTACCAGCATAAAATAGTCAGCAGAGCTTCTGGGTCGGAAACTCTCCCCGTGATGCCCGTCGAGTCGTACCCGTTCGACGGTTTTCCCCTCCATTGTCTCCGAATCAGACTCCAGTCGGGCGACGACTCGTCCCTCTCTCGAACGATGTCGAGGTGTCGACGTTCAGCGGTGAAGCTCGTTGTCGACCGCACGATATGCGGATAGTGTTGCCGACCGTCGCGCATCTCGGCGAATACACACGGCTGGGAGTGGTTATACAATCCCCCCGAAACAAAGACGAGTAGGTATGAGCGACGACGACCGCGGATTCGAGACCGACGCACTGCACGTGGGACAGGAGACGCCAGAATCTCACGCGAACGCTCGCGCACCCCCGATCTACCAGACGACCAGCTACGTCTTCGACGACGCCGAGGACGCGGCGGCCCAGTTCGCCCTCGAAAAGCCCGGCCACATCTACTCGCGGCTGATGAACCCGACCACGGGCATGTTGCAGGAACGCATCGCTGCACTCGAAGGCGGGGTCGGTGCGGTCGCGACCTCCTCGGGGATGGCAGCGCTGAACCTCGCGACGTTCCTGCTTGCCGACGCCGGTGACAACATCGTCACGGCGTCCTCGCTGTACGGCGGCACGTACACCTACTTCACTCACACCGCACCGCGCAACGGCGTCGAGGCCCGCTTCGTCGACACGCTTGACTACGAGGCCTACGAGGAGGCCATCGACGAGGACACGGCCTACGTCCACTGCGAGACCATCGGCAACCCCGCGCTCGTGACCCCGGACTTCGAGCGACTGGCCGAGATCGCTCACGACAACGGCGTCCCGCTGTTCGTCGACAACACCTTCGCGACGCCGTACCTCTCGAACCCGATCGAGCACGGGGCCGACATCGTCTGGAACTCCACGACGAAGTGGATCCACGGCCACGGCACCACCGTCGGCGGCGTCCTCGTCGACGGCGGGAGCTTCCCGTGGAGCGAGCACGCCGAGAAGTATCCCGAGATCGCCCAGGACAACCCCGCCTACCACGGGATCAACTTCGACGAGACGTTCGGCCCGGCGGGGCTCACCTACGCCGCCATCGCTCGCGGGCTCCGGGACATGGGCAACCAGCAGTCCCCCTTCGACGCCTGGAACACCATCCAGGGCCTCGAAACCCTCCCGGTTCGGATGGAACGCCACTGCGAGAACGCGATGGCCGTCGCCGAACACCTCCAGGACCACCCGGAAGTCTCGTGGGTCACCTACCCCGGACTCGACGATCACGAGACCCACGACAACGCCAGCGAGTACCTCGATGGCGGCTACGGCGGCATGATCACCTTCGGGCTGGAAGGTGGCTACGACGCCGCACGCGGCACGGTCGAGTCGACGGAGATCGCCTCGCTGCTGGCCAACGTCGGCGACGCGAAGACGCTGATCATCCACCCCGCGTCGACGACCCACCAGCAACTCACCGACGAGGAAAAGCAGGCTGCGGGCGTCACCAACGACCTCGTTCGCCTCTCCGTCGGCCTCGAATCCGCTGAGGACATCATCGCGGACCTCGATCAGGCCATCGAGCAGGCGACTCCATAGACATTAGAAGCTTGTGGGCCGAACCTAAAAACACCCTCTATAAGAACTTAAATAATATTATATAACGATAATTTCTGATAGCCTTCTATACTTAACAGATTCCCCGATCTCCTAAATTAGACCGAATGCAAGGACCCCCTTGTCCAGCATAATAACTAGTCTCTACCCATGGGTTTGAGTTAGCTAACGGAACACCAAATACCGGTTCTGTGTCGAATTGATCTTGGTACCTGGCCTCTAAGTATTCATGATTCCCTCCGCTGATATCCAGATCCCCGTCAGCAGAACTAGGGCTATATGAGACCATTCCAGAGATGTTTCTTGCATATGCATTTTGCTCGGCATTACTTATAGAACCCTCCGTTATCTCCACACCATCTCTACAAAATTCTTCTGTGAATTCAAGCTCGTAAATCCTCATTCACTGATTAAATATATAAAAATCCAAACTATTACGATAATCACTATCATCATGAAGATTGCTATCGGTGGGATGCCTATTGTTGCTGCCATATTATAAAATACTAGACGGGATGTTTATTTATTGTGGTGCGCATCGAATCAAGCTCTGTTGAGGTGGCTTTGGATTATTTAGAAACGGAATCACGCTACGATGGATGTTGAATAAGTCACGCTGCAGTATGCGTTGGCCGGCTTCCAGAACAATTTTCCGGATGGTCATCAGTCAGGAGTGTTCGTTTCGTGAAGCTGAATCAATCGTCTAATCAACCATCTAGAGCCCGCCCAGCACGCTCGCCGCGCCCGCCACCAGCGGGACCAGTACGAGCAGGTACACCGCCGCCGAGACGGCCCAGTCGCGGGTGATCGTCCGCACGCGCTGGCGGGCCAGTCCGGGACGAGGCAGGACGACCAGCGCGAAGAAGCCGACCATCAGGCCCAGCGTGACCGCCGCCGTCAGGAGGTAGGTCACCACGCCGTCCCCGAGAACGCTCCCGGCGAGCAACAGGAGCGTCACGTAGAGCGGGCCGGTGAGCCAGCCCGCGACGTGGTGGACCACGGCGGCGAGCCGTTTCGGCGCGGCGTCGGGGTCTCGCTCGGTCAGGACCCCGGACGCGACGAGGGGCGGCGTCTCGCCCTCCGGCAGGCGCGCCATCACCACGTCCATGACGCGGGTGGCGACGATCCCGGCGACGACACCGAACGCGATCAACAGCGGGACACCCAGCGACACCGACGAAATGGTCGTCATATCTCTCCTCGGGGCCGCCAGCGCCTTTGAACCGATACCAAACGAGGCCTTACAGCACGTCCTCGCCTTCCAGTAGATCGGCCAGTTCGTCCATCGTCTCGACGATCGTATCGCAGGACGGCGCGACGGCCGGCTTCGGGTCGAAGCCGACGGCGAGGCCGGCGACTTCCAGCATCGGGAGGTCGTTTGCTCCGTCGCCGACGGCGACGGTGTCGGCCCGATCCTCGCCGACGATGGTCGTCACGATGTCTAGGGCGTCGTCCTTGGTCCCCTCGATGAGTGGCCCCTCGACCGCGCCGGTGAGTTCGCCGTCGACGATCGGCAGGCGGTTGGCGACGATGGCGTCGACCTCGACCCCCTCGGCTTCGAGTGCAGCTTCGACGCCGCGCTCGAATCCGCCCGTGAGGATGCAGACGTAGACGCCGGCCTCCCGCAGGGCCTCGATCACGTCGGCCGCGCCCGGACGGAGTTGCACCTGCCCGAAGGCGTCGTCGGCCTGTCGCTCGCTGAGTCCCTCCAGCAGCGCACACCGCTGGTAGAGGCTCTCGGCGTACTCGATCTCGTCGTTCATCGCCCGCTCGGTGATCTCGGCCATGTCCTCGGCCGTGTCGTTCTGGTTGCCAAGCAGGACCGTCATCTCCGAATCGGAGAGTGTGCCGTCGAAGTCGAAGGCGACTAGCATTGCTCCGTTGTTCTGTGCGAGGGGTTTCAAAGGGTGCGATTCGGGATCGCGGGTCCACCATCTTCGTTTCCGGTGCAGTCACTCGGGTTCGAGTACACTTCGGCAGTCTATCGCCGACACCGCCACGGCTCCGCCCCGAACTGCGGTCGTGTTTAGTTAAGCGTGAAAAGTGAGGCGGACGGATTTCTTGGTTCCTATGCCAGAAATCAGCCGGCTCAGTGGTAGTAAAGAGTGGATTAATTTGGATTTTGTGGAGCGCGAACGGACACCCGAGCCAGCGATGGCGCTGGGTATTCAGTCCCACCTTGCGGGACTCTCGTTGTCGAATTCCGTCGATCTGCTCGAAACCCTGGGTGTCCAACGCAGTCGGAAAGCAATCCACGATTGGGTACAAAAAGCCGATCTACAGCCAGATTTTGGACGATCTCCGAATCTGGTTGCGGTGGATGAGACGGTGATTCGGATCAACGACCAGCAATTCTGGCTGTACGCCGCTGGCGATCCGGCAACAAACGATCTGCTTCACGTCCGGCTGTTTTCAACGACCACGACCGCTCTCACCGAAATCTTCCTCGGCGAATTGCAACAAAAACACGACGTTGAAACAGCCGAATTTCTCGTCGACGGTGCAACCCATCTTCAGGCTGCACTCCAACGAGCCGGACTGCGATTTCAGATATCTCGTCACGGAAATCGGAACGCTATCAAACGGATCTTCCGAGAGCTGAAGCGTCGAACCTCGTCGTTTTCGAACTGCTTCAGCACGTCGAACCGGAAACCGCCGAAAATTGGTTGCAAAGCTTCGCTCGATGGCACAATGCTGCTAACTAAACACTACCGCTCTTTGGTGTGGTAACCGTTTTATGACACCCTCACATAGGGGCAATCAAGGACTCCTGTTTCACGAAGAGGAAGAGTAGTTTCGGCACAACAGTACTCTCCCGTTTCAACACGGTTATTCTGATGACCTATTCCACTTTCCTCTACAGATTTGATAGAGCCGTCCAGGGCTACACGACAGGATTATCAACTTTAGCTTCCACCGAGCCCTCTTGCCAACCATCTATAGGGTTGTACCATCTAGCATCTAAATTGATGGTCCAAGAATGTATCACTCCAACCGGTGTGTTCCAGGGGGTATGTGCCTCTACGTAACCATCAATTGTAACTGCTTGAATAGTGTGAGTTGTTTCTAACCTACCATTACAGTCGTCGGTAGTTCCGAAATCTGCGGACTGCTCCAGTAGTGTAAGTTCAACCCCCCAATCACATTGGTCACCCGCACAGTGATGTATTTTAACATTGATAACTCCCCCTGGAAATCCCTTTATTGCCTTATCAAACGATACTACAATACTATCATTTGGACAGCCATCATGACCCTGAGTACTGATCTCCTGGTCGGATGTTCTTTTTACTTCCTGAAGATTGTATTTGCCATCATCTTTGATTGTGAACCAATCGGGGGTTTCCCTATTGCTCGTCACAAAGCCAGAGGTACCTTCGGCTACCGTCGGGTTATCACCTTTCCTTCTTCTACCATCCTTTGTTGTTCGATCTCCTTTCGCTGCTGCATTACTACTAGCGAATCCTAGCCCGATTCCGCTGGCAGCAAGCATTCGGAGAGTCTTTCGTCTGGTCAGTTCACTTGACTCTGGGTCTTCTCGCATTGCAATTTATTTAATAATATGGATGTATTTATACTTTTTGAATTTGATCTCAGATCATAATTTCTTCTTAAAGTTGTTCACGGAAATCGCTCTTAGCAAGCATTTCCTGTCTATTCTTCCAACAGTGATTGAAAAATAAGGTTAAATGGAGTTATATATTTCACAACGAATGTACTGCTGTCATTTTGAGTGTATTGAAGGTATCATAGAAGAGTTCTCATACGGTGATCACGGTACTTCCCGGATTGTCTCCGCGTTCGTAGTTGGTGATTGCGACGACGAGGCGAAGGCACAGCTCAAGAAACACTTGCGCTCGTGCGTGGACGCGGCCTCGGGCGTGCGTTTGCCCGAGGTCGCAGCCCTTGATTGATTCGTTGGTTCGTTCGACTCCTATCCGGCGATTATACGTCTTGTCTAGCGTCGATTGCTTCAGCTGAGTCCTCGCTGTGTTCTTCAATACGGTCTTCGACCCTGTACTCGATGTCTTTCGCGCGTTGTACGGGGCGACTGGCACGACCCCTGCGGCCAGCAGGTGGTCGTGCCAGTCGAGCGTGTCGTAGGCGCTATCACCGACCATCCAGATCGGCTTGGCGACGGCAAGCGCGTCACGTGTGAGGCGCATCGCCGTCTCTTCTGGTGCTTGCTTACTGTCTGTGAACTCTGCCGCAATCGGGATCTTTTGCCCGGTCGAGACGATCGTACAGCCGTAGCCGTAGTAGTACTCTTGGTCGGTTGGTTCGTAGCATTTCGACGCATCTTGATCGGCGGGCATCGCTCTCACATCGGTCGAATCGATGCAGTAGATCAAGTCGAGCAGGCCGCGGCGAGCGGCCTGCTCGACGAGGTGATCAAAGATATTGTCGACGACGTGTTCGAGGTCAGTGAGGAATCGATCGACTGCGTCTCTCGACGGCGGTCGATCGAAGCCACAGCCAAGCCAGACAACCGTATTGTGGAGCTCTCGTGCTAACAGGGCGGATACCGTAGATGTCCTTGTAGTAGCAGTGGAGGAAGTCACGCATCATCTCTGGTGGCTCGTGCTCTCGTGTTCGCCCCGTCTGCGCCGGGGCGAACACGTCGAACTCTTCGAGAAACTCGAAGGAGAGATGCTCAAACAGCGCTAGCGTCTCGGTCTCCGCGACATTGAAGAACGTCTCTACCGAAGGATCATCTTGCAGGGTTGCTGAGGCCATACCATCTCAGCATTCACCCTGCTCTTTGGTGTGGTAATCGTTCTATGACTCCCTCGAAGCGGAAGAGTGGCATTGGTACATTCACTCTTTCCGCTTCGCTTCCATCTTCAGAGCGACGCTATCCTATCGCTGTCTGCGGATTCAACAGAGCAGCTTGCTGGGAAATACCATGCCCCGTGGCTGTCGAACTGAGCTGGTGGCAATTCTGACCGGTTGGGTACCGATCGCTATCATGGCGCAGTCTGGAACTGTATTCATACTCCGTCTGAAATGTAGCGTGACCCGCTCGCGGGACCCCTCGAACAACGTGGGCACAGAAGCCGGACACTCATCTCACTCGCGTCCGTGCCTACGGCGTCGGCGGCGGGCCGTCGTACCCGTCCACGTCCTGGTAGAAGTTCAGCATCGCGAACTTGAGCTTCTCGGGGTCGATGTCGATCATCTCGGCCCGTTCCTCGGGCGGGAAGGTCCCCCGCACCGCGTAGTCGTGCATCTCCATCTCGGCGGCCTCCGTGTAGCGTCGATCGAGCAAGATTCGGACGCCGAAGTCGTCGGGCGAGCGAACGACGCGGCCAAGCGCCTGTCGGGTCTTGCGGATCGTCGGGATCTCGACGGCGTAGCGCCACCCGGCCTCCTCGTCGCCGCCGAAGCTCGTCGCGTAGGCGTTCTGGACGGCGTCCATCCGGTCGTCGAGGTGGGGGTAGGGGACGCCGACCACGACGACGGTGCGGGCGTCGTCGCCGTCGTAGCTCACGCCCTCGCCCAGCGTTCCCCACAGCGAGGTACAGAGCAGCGCGTCGTCGCGGTCGACGAACGACTCCCGGAGGTCTCGTGCCTGTGTCCCCGGTTCGTCGAGGTACTGCTGCCCGTCGACGTCGACTCGCTCGTGGTACCGTTCGGCCTCGGCGTAGCTCGGGAAGAAGGCCAGCGTGTTCCCGGGCGTCATCTGGGCGGCGTCTTCCAGCACGCCCGCGACGGCGTCCTGGGTCGCGGGGTCGTCGCGCTCGCTGGCGAACAGCGCGGGGCCGTCGACGGCGTAGGTCCGTCGGCGCTCCTCGGGGAACTGCTCGCCGTAAGCCATCGTCTCCGGGTCGGTCAGCCCGAGCACGTCCTGGGTCACGTCGAAGGGTCGCAACGTCGCGCTCATCAGCACCGACGCGTGCAGATCCGAGAAGAGGTCCCCGGTCACGTTCGAGGGGATGCAGGTGTACAGCTCTGCCCGGCCGTAGATGTCGCCGCTCTCTTCCCGGCGTCGGACACTCACCACGGGGTACTGTCCGAGGTCGTCGCTCTCTTCGAGCCACGCCGAGAGGAACTGGGCCGCCTGCAGGGTCTGGCACTCCTTGCGCGTATCGAGGTCGCCCTGCTTGAACGCCTCCTCGTACTGCTGGTCGAGTTCGCGCCCAAGATCGAGCGCCTGATCCAGTTCCTCGTGGAACCCCGGACCGCTGTACTCCTGGAGGAAGGCCAGCGTGAGGTCGTCCCGACGGTCGTCGTTGGCGATCGAGAGGTCGTACCAGTGGTCCTCGACCTGCTCGCGCTCGCCGAAGCCGAAGGCGTCGTCGTAGGTCGTCCGCAGCGCCCGCAGGAACGTCGAGAGCACGTTGTGGGCGTTCTCGCTCCGGCTATCGTCGCTCTCGGCCAGTTCGTCGATCGCGCTCTCGACGGTCGTCTCGGTGAGGGTCCGACGAGCGTGGTCGCGGGCGGCGTTCTCGACGTTGTGGGCCTCGTCGAAGACGGCGACCACGTCTTCCGGGTCCCGACCGAGCCACCGAAAGAACTGCTCGCGGATCATCGGATCGAGCAGGTGGTGGTAGTTACAGACGACCAGATCGACGCCTTCGATGCCCTCCTTGAGCAGTTCGTAGCCACAGAGCCCGCGGTCGTGGGCGTACTCGTACACGTCGTCGGGCGTGCGAACGTCCTCGTACAGCCAGGCGTAGAACTCGGTCGTGTCGACGGTGAGGTTCCGGTAGTAGTGATCGCAGATCGTCGCGTCGGTCTGTAGCTCTTCGAGTTCGTCCTCGACCGCCTGGAGCTCGTCCATGACGGCGTTGCGGGCCTCCAGCGCGTTCTCCTGACTGTCGTCGCCCAGAGCGTCGCCGTCGGCAGTAGCCTGGTCGAGTAGCTCGCTCTCCTGGCGTTCCAGCTCGGCTCGCTCCTGTTCTTTGTCGACCAGGTCTCGTGTGGTGTCCCGCAGCGCCTGACACTCCTCGTAGTCGACGTCGATGTGACACATCGACCCCTTGCCCCGGAAGACGACCGCGCGGATCGACTCCTGGGCGGTGATCGCGCGGGCGTCTGCGACGAACTGACGCATCTGCTGGTGGACGTTGGTCGTGATGACGACGGTCTTGTCTGCCTGCCGGGCGTACTCCAGTGCCGGCACGAGCGAGGCCAGCGTCTTGCCGGTCCCGCAGGCCCCCTCGAAGAGCACGTCACGACCGTCGGTCAGCGCGTCGTAGATGCCGCCCATCGCCTCGTGCTGGTGGTCGTAGGGCTCGTCGTAGGGGAAAAATCGCAGGTAGTCGTCGTCGGTCGTCGCCACGACACACTCTTGGCCGCTATTGGGCAAAAGGGTTCGGCCCTAGTAACGGATCGTGCTTCGTTTGACGCAGTGTGCTCGCTGGCGAAGGCCGTGACAGATCAGCAGTTGGTGATTGAAAGTATTTACCGCTCGTCCATCTTCGCTAGTCGCTACAATGCAGCAGTGTCTCTGGATGATCGTTTGATTGTCCACAGAGTATAGCCAAATCCCGCAACAACAACGGAAAGGAGCAGGTAGGTGAACTGTCCACTGATCATTGCACCGGTAATGAGTGAGCCGAGTACCAACAAAACAACAGTATGCTCGTAGTTACTGCTCCGAAGCGAAACCGACATTGAGAGGATCCAGGCTGCAAGTACGAAGCCCGGTATGAGGCTCCCCTCTATGATTAGAAGGTATCCAAAGACGACTGCAGCTATTCCTGCTCCAATCACGTCTAGCGGTTCTATTTTTCGAATATCCATATGGTTTATATGAAAACTCACGTACATTAATCCTGCGGCAATAGACAAAGCGCTGTTCAGATAAGCGACCGAGCAATCCACTTTCGAGGCCTTCTCACCGAGGCATGAAGCCGCGCCTCCAAACAGTACACTCTTATCTCATACTGCCGGCTGTCACTTCGTGAATATCTCCGCCACCCCGGGGTGGCGAAATCATTCACAGATTTACAGCCGGTAGTATCAACTCTCCGGTTCGATGTAGATCCGCTGGATCCCCTCGTCGACCGCTCTGAGATCTTCCTGTAGCGTGGTGATATGCTCGTGGATCTCGTCGGTCGATAGGCCGTCCTCGAACGCCACGTCAGCGGTCAGCAGCACGTTCCGGGGACCGAAGTAGACGGTCCGGAAGTCCCTGATCTCTTCGACGCTTGCGTGGTCGGTGATGACCGAGCGCAACGCCGCTTCCTCGTCGGGCTGGAGGCTCTCGCCCAGCAGGAGCCGCTTGTTCTCCCAGGCCAGCGCCAGCGCGAAGCCCATCAGCATGATCCCGATCAGGAGTGCGGAAATCTGATCGAACACGGCGTTGCCGGTCGCCTGTTCGAGCGTGATCCCGACCAGTGCGATGACGATGCCAGCCAGTGCGATGGTGTCTTCGGTCAGGGCCGTCAGCGTCGTCACGTCACTGGTCTTGCGGAACGCTTCTCTGTAACTCGTCCAGTCGTTGGCCTGCATCTGGCGCTGCATCTCCGCACGGGCTTTGTACAGCGCCCACGTCTCGAAGACGAATGCCCCGATCAGAACCGTGTAGTTGACCCAGACCGGTTCGAGCCACGCCGGCGGCGTGTAGGTGAAAAAGAGCAGGTCGACTGCCTCACTGGCGTGGCCGCCACCACCGTGGCTGCCGCCGGTGAGCTGCTTCCAGCCGTGCTTTGCACTCTCCCAGCCGGCGATCCCGAAGAGCAACACCGAGACGAGGAAGCTGTAGAAGAACTGTGACTTGCCGTAGCCGAACGGGTGCTGTCGATCCCGACTGCGCTCGCTAAAGCGGATCCCGATCAGTAGAAACACCTGGTTCCCGGTATCGGAGATACTGTGGTACGTTTCCGACAGCATCGCCGCGCTCCCAGTCAGGAGGAACCCGAAGAATTTCAGAATCGCGATCGCACCGTTCGCGATCAACGCGGCAAGGACGACCGACTTGCTTCCAGCCATTGCTTGGGACTCATCTGGCCCCAACTAAGTGTTTCTGGAACGGAACTGCGGTATGCTCGCGATCATCTCGGACACGCACGGCACCGACGACCACCGACTCGGCGGCCGGACGCTTACGGCCGTCCGCGAGGCCGACACCGTAATCCACGCGGGCGATTTCACGACCGAAGCGGTGTACGACGCCATCACAGCCCAGGCGACCGAACTGGTCGCCGTCGCGGGCAACAACGAGGAGCCAGCGCTTCGGGACCGACTCCCCAGTACCGCGACCGTCGAGTGGCACGGGCTTCGCTTCGTCGTCGTCCACGGGCACGAACACTCGGCGACTGCGCTGTCGCTGCTCGCTCGGCAGGAGGCTGCCGACGTGGTAGTGGTCGGCCACTCACACCGGCCAGAACTGTCGGATACGTCTGAATGGCTGCTCGTCAATCCGGGAAGCTACGCCGATCCCCGCCGGTATCGGCCCGCACACGCCGAACTCGTGGACACTGGTGGAGCGTTGCGAGCGACGTTGTACGAGCCCGACGGAACAGTGATAACGGAGGTGTGCCAGTGACGGGGGCCAGCGTCGACGGAATCGTGTGCCAGTCTGGTCGTGGTCCGTCCGATGGGTCGACGCACACGTTAGTACACACCAGGGGTAAAAAGAGACGACGGTAAGACAAAGAGCCGTTTGACAGATCCACGCAGGTGGGTCAAGCGATCGTTTTACCGATCAACGTACCAGACTGCGAACACTGCGGCGAGGACGACACAGCCGCCCGCGAAAAACGCTGCCCCGGGTGGAACGGCGTTTACAGCCGCCTGCGCACCACTCTGTGCGACGGTGCCGCCGTCGGCTGCGACCTGTCCCGCGCTCTCTGTCACGCTCCCGGCAGAACCAGACGGCAGATAGCTGCTCCCCGGCTGTCCCGTGCCGGCACTCCCCTCCTGGACACCGCTTCCCAGCAGCGATCGACCCAGCAGCTCCTGGACGAACAGGCTGAGGACCCCCACGACGGCGACCCCGCCGAGCAGACTCGTCACGGCGCTGCGCAGTCCCGAGGTCTCCTGTTCGTCGCCCGCACAGATGACCAGCGGCTGGTCTGCGGGCGCGTACACGTCCATCTCTCGTCCCTTCTCGGAGTAGGCCGTGTCGGCGACCTCCACTGCACCGGCCGTTTCGAGCTTCTCCAGGTGGTACTGGGCGTTCTGGAGGGAGGTGTCGACGCGGTCGGCGAGTTCGCCAGGCGGGGCCGGCTCCTGGTGTAGCTCCGCGAGCAACTTCCGGGCGGTCGCCGCCGACAACGCCGAGAGCACGTCGTCGGCGTCATCACTGTCGACCGAGATCACCCGAGGGTCCGCGTCGGTGACTGCGGGGTCTTTCGAGGGGAGCAGTGACATGCATTCTGGGTACGTACTACGACCGTATGAGTCTTTACCATACATCAAAGAGCTATTTTACAGACGCGAAAACCGGTCGAGCGGCCCGATTTCCGGACGTGCCGAAACGACTTTGGTCGGCCGGCTACAACGGCCGGCCATGCCCGGTTGGGAAGTGTACGCGATACTGGCGGTCCTGCTCCTGTTGGTCTTTTTCCTCTACCTGATGGTTCGTCGAACGGTGACGGGGTTCAAAGAGGGGATCAAAGAGAGCCAGCGCAAGTAGACGAAAGTTGTTAGTTCACGCACTCGGTGGCTGTCGACATGGACCCACGTGTCCGCGAACACGCAGAGATCGTCGCAGACCACTCCGTCGAGCTGCAGGCCGGTGACGACGTCGTCATCGACGCCCACCCCGACGCGGCGGACCTCGTGACGGCGCTCCACGAGGTGATCGCCGACCGCGGCGCGAACCCACTCACCGTCCAGGACCGCCTCGGTGCCCGCTTCCGACGCGCGTACCTCCGCAACCACGACGGCGACTTCGAGACGCCGGCACACGTCCAGGCGCTGTACGACGAGATGGACGTGTACATCGCCATCCGCGGCGGCGGCAACGCCACCGAGACCAGCGACGTCGACCCCGAGACGACCGCCGCCTACCAGCAGGCCCAGCAACCGCTGCTCGACGAACGCCTCTCGAAGCGCTGGTGTCTCACCCAGTACCCCGCCCAGACCAACGCCCAGCTGGCCCAGCTCAGCACGGCGGGCTACGAGAACTTCGTCTGGGACGCAGTCAACAAAGACTGGGACGCCGTCCGCGAACACCAGTCCCAGATGGTCGAGATCCTCGACCCCGCCGACGAGGTCCGGATCGTCTCGGGCGACACCACCGACGTGACGATGAGCGTCGCCGGCAACCCGACGATCAACGACTACGGCGAGCGAAACCTCCCCGGCGGCGAGGTCTTTACCGCCCCCGTCGCCGACAGCGTCGAGGGCGAAGTCCTGTTCGACAAGCCCCTGTACCACCAGGGCCGGGAAGTGACGGACGCCTTCCTCGAATTCGAGGACGGCCGCGTCGTCGACCACAGCGCGTCGAAAAACGAGAGCGTGCTGACCGAGGTCCTCGACACCGACGAGGGCGCACGCCGACTGGGCGAACTCGGTATCGGGATGAACCGCGACATCGACCAGTTCACCTACAACATGCTGTTCGACGAGAAGATGGGCGATACCGTACACATGGCCGTCGGCCGCGCCTACGACGACACCGTCGGCGAAGACAACGAACAGAACCAGAGCGCCGTCCACGTCGACATGATCGTGGATATGTCGGAAGACTCGTACATCGAGGTGGACGGTGAGCGCGTCCAGGAAGATGGGACGTTCGTCTTCGAGGACAGCGAGATCGCGCAGTAACTAACCGAAACCCTGCACGGCTGGTCCAGCGAAGCCGGAGATACGATCCGTTTGGACTTTAGAGATCGAGACGCCAACGGCACCTGAACCATTACCAGCTTTCGTTGGAGAGATCGCACTCCGAGATGTGTTCTGGTTCGAATATTGTTTCTGGAATACAAACACTCATATTGTTACGACGAACTGGAAATAGCGTGTACGAGTTCAGCCCTGATGAAATCGACAGCAGTCGGGCCAATCACCAAGCGGTGATTCAGGACGCCGAAGATATCGACGCGAAGCGAATCGGGAACCTGGGGGAGATCGCGTTCGAGCAGTTCTGTCGAGAGTTCCTCCCGGCGGAAATGTGGGAGTGGATGAACGAAGACGCGCTCAGGCGATGTAATCCCGAGAGCTTCGCAGGCCACGATTTCGAGGTGTTTGGATACGAGATTGACGTGAAGACCTCCCGCGACGTGTCGGCCTTCCACCCGGAGAACCTGATCGAAAACGACGCAGACGACGACATTATCGTAATGGTCTGGCACCGGGACAACGAGGATAGTTTGATCATGCTGGGGTGGGAGCACGTCGACACCCTCAAATCGAAAGTCGAGACGGAACGGCGGTTCTCCGGTGATTCGCCAGCGAAGCTCGAACACCTCGCTGCTCGCCCGATGAACGACCTCCAGGACCTCGGGCCGAACACGGCGAACATGAACCAGACGCAGGAGAACCCATTCCAGCCGGGCGATCGCGTCGAAAAGCGAGCGGACGAAGACTCGTCGGTCGGGGTCGTCGTCGAGGTACTGCCGCCGGAGACGCAAATCGAGCTGTACGGGCAGGAACTCGACGGCGAAGGTGTCCGAGTCGCCTTCCCCAGCTCGCTCGACGAGGGACCGGGAGACTGGCGGGATATCGACCCGGCGCTGCTGTCGTCGTACTGCGACGATCAGGACATCAGCCTCTACACGTACAAGCACGAGAACCTGGCCTTCGCCGAGCGTCCGTTCACCGTCGGGGATTACGTCGTCAAGTCTTCCCACGATGATCCAAACTACGCGGTCGTGGTGAGCGTCGACGACGATGAAGTGAGTGTCGTTTTCGAGGGACCCATCGGAGAGGACGTTTCTCCGGCGAACCTTTCCCAGCACTGTGACGACGAAGACCTGAAGCAGTACCAGTATGCTCCCGACGAGCTGGAGTTTACGACGCTCGACCAGCACCTCGACCGATAGATCGGCGGACAGCAGAATGGCTCAGCGCTGTAGGGTCCGATAGTTCTCTTCGACCTGTTCGACTGGTTCTTCGATTTCGCGACCACACGCCACACACTGGAGTTCGACCGAACGGAGTGAGGTCGTGCTCGGGAGACGGCGATGTCCGTCTCCCGGCGTCCGATCCGACTGCCGGGAAGGGTGACCACCTCGATCGTCGCATCACACCCAGCGGGGCAACGTAGCCATTCGTTCAGGGACATCGGATATGGATGGGTGAAAGGCTACTTCGCGCCGGCTCGTCCGAGTGTCGAACTCTTGTTGATCAGAATTGTTTCGGTTGACCACGCTTCGAGTAATACGGCACTATTCCTTCACACGATGGTCGGCACAATTCTGTCGTCTCCAGTTCTCGAATCCCGACGTAGTGTGAGTATCCGCCGAGCGAAGCGAGGCGGTTCGCTCCGAGCGCGCCGCAGGCGCGACTCGGAGAGTCTTTTTCATCGACGTTTTTCAAGGAGTGGTGCGCGGAGCGCACCCGACGCAGAAAAAGGTCGACGGGCACGGTGGGATTCGAACCCACGACCGTCGGATCGCTTCCACCGTCACGGGCGTGACGGCGTTAGAAGTCCGACGCTCTATCCGGACTGAGCTACGTGCCCTCGTCGCCGCGTACTCCCCGGGCGGTCAAAAGCGGTACGACTCGGACTGGCGGTCGTCGCGTCGTCCGGGGCGGTGCCCAGCGACGGGCGGTCGGGCGTCTCACCCCTCTTGGTCGATGTCTTCTTCGGCTTCGTCGGGGTGGATCCCGATCGCGTTGGTGGTCTCGACGGCGGCCAGTCCGTCGATGGCACAGACGTCGTCGACCTGCTGGTGTGGGACGCGCACTTCGAGTTCGCCGAACTGGAGGCGGCGCTCGACGGTCGCGTCGGCGGCCCGGGCGGCCGCGGCGACGGCGTCGGGATCGGTCTCGTCGTCGGGTTCGAGGACCAGCCCGACGGATTCCCCGTCGATGGGGTCGTCCCGGATCGACCGGACGGCTCTGGAGACGTACATGCCGGCAGCCTGGCACGCCAGGCGCTTGACTACACCGGATCGGCTCCTTGCCAGCGGGTCTCGGCGATGGCGAACGCGAGCGTGCTGCCCAGGCCGAGCAGCGTGCCGGCGGTCAGTGCCACGGCCAGTTCCTCGATCGTGGCCTTGCCGAGGAAGTAGGCGCTGACGCCGTAGAGGACGGCCGCGATCGACAGCACGTAGAAGGGGGCGTTGAGGTAGCGCCACTCGAAGCTGTCCGAGAGGTACTTGTCGGTGACGCGGCCGAAGCTACTGGTGATGCCGGCGGCGGCGAACCACCGGACGGAGCCGAAGACGAGGCCGGCGATGGCTTCGGCGACCGATTCGATGGCCATCGACTCGATGGTCTGGACGCCTCTGACGCCGCCGATGATCATCAGTGCCGCCGCGACGACGTAGGTGATCACCGTCACGCGCCCGGTGTACAGTCCCGAGCGGATGCGGTCGACGGTCCGATCCAGCGTCTCCTCGGCACCGAGACCGCGCGCGAGGACGTACAGGCCAAGCAGACCGGAGATGATCCCGATGGCCGATCCCGGCAGTTCGAGGAAGTTCGCGAGGATCGCCAGCGGATAGATCAAGAGCAAGATGCCCAGCGGCACGAGGATCGTCCCGCGGGTCTCCGGGTCGTCGAGCACCTGCTTGATCGTGTAGTACATCGATTCGAGGTCCTGTGCCTGGCGGACGACCACGCGGTGGACGCCGTCGATGTGGATTCGCGAGCGGATCACGGGCACTACCGACTCGTCCTGGGCACCGTCGGTCACGAGCAGTGCGCGCACGTCTTCGCTGGCGGTCAGCGATGCGAGTACCGTGTCGACCTCCTCGCCGACGGCGCGGTTGGCTGCCACGTCGCTCCCGTCGACGCCGGTGACGGCTGCCACCTCGACGGCCTCGTCGTCGATGGAGTCGTAGAGGTGGACGCCCTCGAACAGCACGTTCACGTCGGAGTCTTCGGGGTCGGCAGTCGCCAGTTCGACTGCGGCCGACTCGACGGCGTCGCGGCCGACGACGGGCGTCTCACAATCCGTCTTGCGGCCGAGGTCGTCGTCGAGGTCGACACACAGTATCAGCAGCATCGAGCGGGAGTACGAGGGGGATCCGTATAATCACTTTTGTCGGCCGTCGACAGTCACCCCGCCGTTATCGTCTCCGGTGACGGACGCATACACTGTCCCGGACTCTGTTGCGAGGCTGATTCTGCAAGCATGGGTGTCGGTTTCGTCGGTACAAGCGCCAAACAGTGGCTGGTGTGGCTATCACACGAAAGAGCGACCAGGCTTGTAGCGAAAGAACGACTATCGGCTGATGAAAAACCAGAACCTGGGGCCATAACTGAAGATATGGGAGCAAAATGCAAAATAGGGCCAATCCGATTAGAGATGCGTAAATTATGAACACGATTCCGGCGGTATAGTGGCAGGCGTGGCTGGGCCGACAGTGTAACGCTGAACTGACCCCTCGGCGGAACCAGGACCGCTCTCAGGGCACTGTGGCGGCATGTGGCTGTTTGCTCGCCAACGCAAGATGGTGTCGTCGTTCCGTGGCCTCTCCTTTGACATCGTCAAAAAAGTGCCGTGTTTATTTCACACCAAATATAGGTCGATATCGCTCTCCGAAATGAATACGACGATAAATAATTCATCTAACGACGGTACTACTGTTAATTATATTTCATTGTCAACACGGCCGTTTACCATTGGTGGATAGCGGTCACTCATGCGGACTGGAGGTTAATCTCGACGACGTTTGCGGCCTGCACGACGCGCTCCGGAATCTCGGCCTCGAACTGTTGGCCCTGCAGCCTGCTCGTCGGTGCCGAGAGACTGATCGCTCCGCGAATCTGACCCTCGTATCGGATCGGCGCACCGACGGCGCGCAACCCCGACATCTGCTCTTCGTCGTTCTGTGCGAATCCCTGCTGTCGGACGGCTTCGAACTCTTCGCGCAGTGACGCCTCGTCGGTCGTCGTCTGTGGCGTCCGCTCGGCGAACTCGTAGTTCGTGAGAATCTCGTCGCGCCGCTCTGGCGGTGTGTGGGCCAGGATCGCTTTGCCGGCGGCAGAGCAGTGGAGGTTCCTGCGGGGGTGGCCCTTGTTTTCTTCGTACAGCGTCTCCCCGACGGCATCTGAACCGAACCGCTCGTACAGCGGGATTTCGCGGCCGTGGCTCTCGACCACGAGGTGGCTGGCCTCACCGGTCTCCTGCGCCAATTCGTCGACCTCCGACTTGCCGACCCGGTAGAGCCGGGACTGGCTTCTGACGTACTCACCGAGTGGCACTGCGAACAGTCCGACGTGGTACTCTCCGTCCCTGCTTTGGATGTATCCCCGGTCTGCCATCGTCGCGAGGTAGGTGTGGGTCGTGCCCGGTGAGCGACCGATCCGGTCGGCGACTTCCGTCACCGTCGCGCCTCCCGAATCGCGTAACACTTCGAGGATGTCGAACGCCAGTTCCACCGACTGGATTCGTCGTGGCGTCCGGTCGTTCGTCATGTTACTCTGTACCACTTCACCGGTTGTAAAGTTTGTCATTGTCAAATGTACTTTGTGGGTTGTTCTCACGCGACGGTAGACGGCGCTCTCCGCTGTTTTACCGTGGCTTCATCGTGTGGTGGCACGCTTGCGGCCGCTCTCTAGATCGCCGATAGATTTTTTAACCATAGTAACGCAGGGTGGTGTACGTCGCCATGAGCAAGGTACGTCTCTCTGATGTCACAAAGGTGTACGACGATCTTCTGGCAGTCAAGGAGATCGATTTCACCGTCCGGGACGGGGAATTCCTCGTGATGGTCGGTCCGTCCGGCTGTGGGAAGTCCACGACGCTCCGGATGATCGCGGGGCTCGAAACGATCACCGCGGGCGAGATCGAGATCGGCAACCAGGTCGTCAACGACGTCCGGCCACAGGACCGCAACATCGCGATGGTGTTCCAGAACTACGCGCTGTATCCCCACATGAGCGTTCGGGAAAACATGTCCTTCGGGCTGCGTCTCTCCGATGAGTACGAGGACGCCGAGATCGACGAGCGGGTGACCGACGCCGCCGATCTCCTCGAAATTCCGGAGCTGCTCGATCAGCTCCCCAAGCAGCTCTCTGGCGGCCAGCAACAGCGCGTGGCGCTGGGACGCTCCATCGTCCGAGACCCCGACGTGTTCCTGATGGACGAGCCGCTCTCGAACCTCGACGCCAAGCTGCGGACCCAGATGCGCACCGAACTCCAGCGCATCCAGGAGGAACTGGGCGTGACGACGATCTACGTCACCCACGACCAGACCGAAGCGATGACGATGGGCGACCGCATCGCCATCCTCAACGACGGCGAACTTCAGCAAATCGCCGAGCCGGAGGTGTGTTACGACCGCCCGAACAACAAGTTCGTCGCGGGGTTCATCGGCTCGCCGAGCATGAACTTCTTCGAGGTCGACGTGACCGAAAGCGGCGACGGCGTCCACCTCTCGGGCAACGGGTTCGAGACGACGCTCGGGGTGTCTCTCGACGACGGTGCCTACACCCTCGGCGTCCGCCCCGAGGATCTGACTGTCGGCACCGACGAGGGCCACCTCGAAGCCGTCGTCGACGTCGTCGAGCCGATGGGCTCGGACAACTTCCTCTATCTGCACCCGCCCGAGGGCGACGGCGAGATCATCGCTCGCGTCGACAGCGAGTACCACCCCGATCCCGGTGAGACGGTTGCGCTGGGCTTCGACATCGAGGACATCCACTTCTTCGACGAGACGGGCGATCGCGTCCCGATCGACGACGAACCCGAAGCGATCCCGACAGCCTGATCATGCTCTACGATTCAATCGGCGCGACCGACAGCGAGTGGGCCGGCAAGCCGTACGCCGAGATTCGCGAGGTCGCCGACAGCGACGGCTCGGTCCTCGTCGTCCCGGTGGGGAGCATCGAACAGCACGGCCACCACCTCCCGGTCGCGACGGACACCATCCTCGTCGACGCGGTCGTCCACGGTGGCACCGAACAGACGGGCGACGACGTCCCCGTCCTCGTGACCCCGACGGTCTGGACGGGCTTTTCGCCCCACCACCTCTCGTTCGGTGGGACGCTGTCGCTTGAACTCGACCACCTCCGTGCGGTGCTCGAAGACGTAGCGCTGACTGGCATCCAGAACGGCTTCGACGCCGTCTGTTTCGTCAACGGCCACGGCGGCAACGCGGCGCTCGTCGACGCCGTCGTCAGCACCGTCGGCACCGAGACCGACGCCGAGGTCCTCGGGACGACGTACTTCACGCTGGCCACCGACGAGGTGGGAGCGCTGCGAGACAGCGAGGACGGCGGGATGGCCCACGGCGGCGAGTACGAGACTTCGTTGATGCTCCACTTGCGGCCCGACCTCGTCGCCGACGCCGCGAAGCGCGAGGGCACTCTCTGGGACGAACACTACGAGTGGAGCGGCGGCGACCTCCTGGATGGCGGTCCAGTCTCGGTGTATCGGTCCTTCGACGAGTACTCCGAGTCGGGTGCCATCGGCGCGCCGGAACTCGCCAGCGCCGAGAAGGGGGCTCGAATCTACGACGCCGTCACGAGCGAACTCGCCGCCTTGCTGGTCGCGATCCACGAACACAACGCGTGACCGATTGTTGGCCGTTGTTTTTAATAATCGACCCTGATAAATCGGCGGATTTATATACTATCGAGTGAACAATGCTGTCAGATGCCGAGCGAACAACCAGACTCACTTTCCGACGGACGTATCGACCGACGACGAATGCTCGAAGCCATCGGTGCCGGCGGCCTCATCGCCATCTCCGGCTGTATGGGCGACGGCGGCGGTGACGGCGGCGACGGTGGAAGCGACGGCGGAGACGGCGGCGACGGTGGAAGCGACGGCGGAGACGGCGGCGACCAGCAGACCATCCAGTTCCTGACGATGGGGGTCGGCGACAACATCGCCGAGTTCTTCGAGAAGAACAACGCGGCCTTCGAAGAGGAGTACGGCGTCACGATGGACTTCACGAGCGTCACCTGGGACAACGCTCAGCAGACGGTCAACAACCGCGTCGACGGCGGCGAGGCACCCGACGTGGCTCGCTGGCCGGCCCGCTGGATCCCCCAGCTCGTCGGCAAGGAAGCGCTCGTCCCCATCACCGACATGATGGAAGGCGAGTTCGGCGACCAGTTCTACCAGGGCATGGCAGACGGCTGTACGTACCAGGGCGAGTACTACGCCGCTCCGTGGGCTGCCTCGAACAAGTGCTTCTACTACAACAAGGACGTGTTCGAGGCGGCGGGCCTCGACCCGGAGGACCCCCAGCTCGACACCTGGGACGACATGCTCTCGGCGGCCCAGACGATCACCGAGGAGACCGACACCCCCGCACTGGGACTGGCCGGTGCCGACGCCATCGAGACCGGCTCGCAGTACTACCACTACCACTGGTCTCACGGCGCGGACCTGATCGACGACGAGGGCCAGCCGGTCGTCAACTCCGACGAGGGCGTCGAGGCGCTGAGCTTCTACTCGGACCTGCACCTCGAACACGGCGTCACCCAGTCCTCGCCGCTGTCCTCGACGCGCCAGGACATCCGCCAGCTGTTCGAGTCGGGCTCGCTGGGCATGGTCATTGCTCACGTCTATACGGGAATCAACATCGACGACAGCGACGCCGACTTCGACTACGGCATCGCACAGGTGCCCGAGGGGCCCGCTGGCCGCTACAGCCTGAACACCATCGACGGCATCTCGATCTTCGCCCAGACGGAAGTCGAGGACCTCGCCCGAGATCTGCTGCGGTTCTACTTCGACGAGGACCGCCACTTCGAGTACGCGAGCAGCAAGGGGTTCATGCCGACGGTCGAGGCGGTCGGCGAGCGTGACTACTTCCAGGACTCGGAGAACTGGGCACCGTTCATCGAGGCCGGTCAGTACGCTCGTGCTCGGCCGAAGCTCTCGAACTTCAACGAGTTCAACAACCGCATGGTCCAGGCGATCCAGGAAGCGCTGGGCGACCAGAAGTCCCCCCAGCAGGCCCTGGACGACGCACAGGCGGACCTCGAAGAGATGATGCAATAACAGATGGGCGTCGCAGAAGAGTACACGGAGTCGCCGGCCGACTCCCGTTTCGAACGGGGACTGCAGTACCTGTGGAAACACAGACAGGCGTATCTCCTGATCGCGCCGGCCGCGATCTTCCTGCTGAGCGTCGTCGGGTGGCCGATCCTGGAGACGTTCCGGCTGTCTTTTTACGAGTCACCGGCCGACTCGACGATCGAGACGTACGTCGGCTTCCAGCACTACGTGGAGATCTTCCAGAGCGACATCTTCTATCAGTTGCTCTGGCAGACCGGCCGCTGGGTGCTGGTCGGCGTCGCCGGCAAGGCGCTGCTGGGCCTGCTGATCGCGATTCACCTCAAGGGTGACATCAAGGGCCGGAAGTTCTTCCGGACGGCGTTTCTCATCCCGTGGGGGATTCCCTACGCGATCTCGGCGGTCGTCTTCCGCTGGATCGAGCACCCCCAGTACGGCTACCTCAACGCGATCCTGATCAAGCTGGGCGTGATCGATCAGGGGATCGGTATCCTCGGGAACCCGGAGATCGCCTGGCTCGGCGTCGTCGTGGCCGACATCTGGATCGGGACGCCGTTCATGGCGATCATCTTCCTCGCGGGGCTCCAGTCGATCCCCGAGGAACTGTACGAAGCCGCAGCCATCGACGGCGCGGAGAAGTGGGAGCAGTTCCGCTACATCACGATCCCACAGCTCAAGAGCGTCATCCTGATCGCGACGCTGCTGTCGACGATCTGGACGTTCGTCAGCTTCGACACTATCTGGACGATGACCGGCGGCGGGCCGATCAACACCACGTCCACGCTCGTGATCTGGATCTACCAGGTCGGGCTGCAAAACGGGAACCTCGGCCGTGGCGCGGCCTACAGCGTCGTCGGGTTCCTGTTCCTGCTGGTGTTTGCCGTGATCTACCTGCGGATCTACACCAGCGGAGGTGACGAACTATGATGGCCGGCCAGGAGCGCAGCCAGCTCCGCAAAGTCCGCCTCTACGGCGTGTTGATCGCGCTGCTGGGGATCATGATGTTCCCCTTCTACGCGATGTTCTCCAGTACGCTCAAACAGGAGTCGGAGATCTTCTCCAGTCCGGCGACGCTGTTCCCCGCGGACCCGTCTTTCCAGTCGTATCTGGCCGTCTGGGGCCAGACCGACGTGTTGCTGTGGGTCGGTAACAGCTTCCTCATCTCGCTGGGGACCGTCGCGCTGACGCTGTTGCTGGCGATCCCGGCGGCGTACTCCTGTGCGCGCAACGACTTCGTCGGCAAGCGATCGTTCCTGCTGGCGGTCCTCGTCGTGCAGATGTTCGCGCCGGTGGTGCTGATCGTCGGCCTGTTCGACGTCATCACCCAGTTCGGGATCTACAACACGTACCTCGCGGTGATCATCCCGGCGGCCGCGTTCACGCTGCCGTTCAACGTCTGGATGCTGTACGGGTACTTCCAGACGATACCGGAGTCACTGGAGGAGTCGGCCCGGATCGACGGGGCCAGCCAGCGACAGATCCTCACCAAGATCGTGCTCCCGCTGACCAAGCCCGCGCTGGTCGCGAGCATCACCTACACGTTCCTCTACGCGTGGAACCGACTGCTGTTCGTGCTCACCTTCCTCACCGACGCGGGGAAGTACAACATCCCACGCGGGGTGTTCTCGATGGTCGGGGCACTCCAGACCGACTGGCGGATGATGCTGACGGTCTCCGTGATCGGCATCCTGCCGCTGTTGGTCCTGTTTGCCTTCCTCGAGGAGTACATCGTCGCGGGCATGACTGCGGGCGCGGTCAAGGAGTAACGTCCCCACCCTTTCTCTCCTCGGCCAGAGCCGATACGTTCATTGTGGCTCCGCTGGCACACGTGAGCATGGAGATCACCGACGTGACAGCGACGACTGTCGACGTACCGCTGGTGGACCTCGAGGAACGTCTCGGGATCGGTCCGTACGTGACCAACCACGGCCGCGTCGAATCGATGGAACGTGTCCTCGTCCGCGTGGACACCGACGAGGGCATCGCCGGCTGGGGCGAGATGCGGACCTTCCTCTCACCGGCGGCCACGGAGTCGATCATCGAAGACGGAATCGGTCCGCTGATCGAAGGCCAGTCGCCGTTCGAGGTCGAACGGCTCCGCCGACAGGTGTTCATCGAGTACACCAACATCGAACTGTTCTTCGCCGCCGTCGAGACGGCCTGCTGGGACATCGCCGGCAAGGCACTCGACAAGCCGGTCTTCGAACTGCTCGGCGGGGCGACCGCACCGTACCAGACGACCGCGATGAACGCCGCCGCTGGTGGTGCCGACGCCGCCGACGACCGCGCCGTCGAGTTCGCCTTCTGTCTGGGTATCCTCTCGCCCGAAGAGTCCCGCGTGAAGGCTCAGGAGGCCCTCGACGCCGGCTTCTCCGTCCTCAAGACCAAGGCCGGCCGTGACTGGCAACAGGACGTGGCCCGCATCCAGGCGATGCACGACGAGGTCGACGGGCAACTGGAGTTCCGTCTCGACCCCAATCAGGGCTGGTCGCTCGATCAGGCGGTCCGCGTCGGGGCCGCACTCGAAGAGTCCGGCATCTTCCTGCAGTACATGGAACAGCCCATCCGCGTCAACGCCCACGACTCGCTGGCGGCGCTGCGCCAGCGCCTGCGCCAGCCGATCGCTCCCAACGAGGACACGTACATCCCCAACAACCTCCGCTCGCTCGTCGAGGCCGGCGCGATGGACGTGGCGGTCCTCGATCTGACTCCGGCGGGCGGCATCGCGGGACTGCGCCAGCAGGCGGCCATCGTCGAGGACGCCGGTGTCCCCTACACGCACCACTGCGCGTTCGACCTCGGGATCCGGACGGCCGCGATCTTGCACGCGGTCCACGGGATCCCCGGATTCTCCCTCCCGCCGGACACGACCTACTACGGCTGGGAAGACGACGTCATCGCGGACCCCTTCACCGTCGAGGAGGGCCGGATGACCGTGCCGGACGACCCCGGCCTCGGGATCGACGTCGATCTCGACACCGTCGAGGAGTACCGCGTCCGATAGCTGTCGTCGTCGACAGATCGTCGTTCGCTCTGCTCCCGTCGGGGCCCGCCGCCGGGGGGAACCTTCTTGGGACCCGCGACCGTGTATCGGATCGATATGATCGAGTTGTCCCTCGCGGACCGACCAGCGATAGTGACCGGCGCGTCACGAGGCATCGGGCGACAGATCGCCGCGACCTTCGCCGAGGCCGGCGGCGACGTCGCGATCTGCTCGCGATCCTACGAAGACGTGGCTCCGGTCGCCGAACAGCTCACGGCAGACCACGACGGTCGGGTCGTCCCCGTCGAGTGTGACGTTACCGACCCTGACGCGGTGCGGGATCTCGTTGACGTCGCGATCGAGGAGTTCGGCGATCTGCGCGTGCTCGTCAACAACGCCGGGGGTGCCGCCGAGTCGGCTGATCTGCTCCACCGCTGTGACGAGGAGACCTTCGAGTGGATGCTCGAACTCAACCTGAAGGGCCCCTATCTGCTGGCTCGGGAGGCGCTGCCGGCGATGACTGCGGCCGGCGGCGGCTCGATGGTCCACGTCGGCTCGGTCAACGGGCTGTTCGGCATCGGGCTCTCGGGCTACTCCGAGGCCAAGAGCGGACTGTTGGCGCTCTCGCGCAACATCGCGACCCACTACGGCCAGTACGGCGTCCGTTCGAACGTCCTCTCGGCGGGCACGATCGAGACCGAGAGCCGCGAGAAGGAGATGGAAAACACCGACGAGCGGGCCGCGGAGACGAGCGCCCGAGATCGCTGGCTCGACCAGTACCCGCTGGGTCGGTTCGGTCGTCCCGACGAGGTCGCCGACACCGCGCTCTTCCTGGCCTCGGAGCGGTCCGGCTTCATCACCGGCGAGAACATCGTCGTCGACGGCGGGCTCACGAGCGGCCTGCCGATGTCCTTCGAGAACGAGATATACCAGGCCGACGAGCCCCCGACCGGACGAGATCGATAGATTCAATGTCGCGTTGTGACTGGCTTCTGGTATGCGAGAAATCCATACGGACGACGCACCGAGCGCGATCGGACCGTTCTCCCAGGCGATGCAGGACGGCGACCGCATCTACGTCTCCGGCCAGGGGCCGGTCGATCCCGAGAGCGGCGAGGTCGTCTCCGAGGACATCAAAGAGCAGACCGCACAGACCCTCGAAAATCTGGAGACGATCCTGGAGGCCGCCGACGCGTCGCTCGACGACGTGCTGAAGACGAACGTCTACGTCACCAACATGGACAACTACGACGCGGTCAACGAAGTGTACGCCGAGTACATGTCCGAGCCGTACCCGGCCCGCGCGGCCATGGAAGTGTCCCGCCTCCCAATCGACATCGGCGTCGAGATCGAACTCGTCGCTCGTAGCGAGTAACGCGGCCCGCGACGCCGCCACACTCGACCGTTCTCTGCGACACTCGCGGTAGAGGAACCTGAACATTCTCTCGATGTTGTCGTATCTGCCCTTCTGCATTTGGAAGTAATCTCTTCTACGTGTAAACAATAATTCTGTCATCAAACTACCAAATTACGGCTACAAATAAGTCGATGTCTGGACATATCTGGGGTATATGCCCAGATATCTATCTATCGAACGGTACTGTGCTGCGTTTTCGACCGTGGCTCTGTCAGACAGCGGTAACAGCCGGCGGTCTCAGCGGACGTGTCCCGGATCGACCGGCCGCGGCTCGGGCGGCTCTGGAGCGTTCCCGAGACGGAGGACCAACACTCCGACGGGGACGAGCAAGACTGCGCCGACGACGAACGGCGACCAGTAGCCCACCACGGTGTAGAGTCCGCCCATCACGATCGGCCCGACCGTCCGCGCGAGGCTGCCGGCTCCCTGTGTCAGCCCGAACGCGCTCCCCTGGGTCGCGGCGGAGGCCCGCTGGGAGACGATCGTCGTCAGCGTCACCGACAACACGCCGTTGCCAAGGGGCAGCAGCGTCAGCACCGCCAGCAGTGCCAGCAGCTCCCCGGTGAGAAACGGTGCGACGCCGGTCAGATCGAAGACGCCGGCTCCCAGCCAGTTCGTGAACGGCAAGAGCCCGACGCCCACTGCGAGTACCGCGGTCCCACCGACTGTCAGCGACACCGCGGCGTATCGCGCCGTCAACCGCCCGATCAACACGCCCTGGACGACGACCGACAGCACTCCGATGTACGTGAGCAAGAGCGCGCTCTGACTCGCGGTGTAGCCGTACACGTCGGCCACGAACGGGATGAACATGATCTGTACCCCGGAGAAGGCAAAAGAGACGAGGAAGAACGCGGCGAGCAGTTCTCGCAACCCGGTCGTCTGTACGGCCGTCAGCAACTGTGCGATCTGGGACGGCCGCCGTGTGGTCTCGTCGCCGCGGGCGGGGGCCGGCAGCGACTCCGGCAGGAACAACACCGTGACGACGACGCCACAGAGACTCGCCGCGGCGGCGGCGAAACTCGGCAGCGAGAAGCGGGTGATGGCCACGATCGGGACGAGGCTGTCGACGGCAGCGACGACGGCGTCGAAACTCAACACGGCCCCGATCCCCGGCCCGAAGATAAAGCCCAGTCCGAACGCGGCTCCGAGCAGGCCCAGTGACTTCGCGCGGTCCTCCCGTGGGGTCACGTCGGCGACGTAGGCCTGTGCCGTCGAGAGGTTCCCGCCCATCGCACCTGCGAGCATACGTGAGACGAACAACAGCCACAGCGCGTCGGCCAGTCCGAAGACGGTCCAGGCGATCACCGACCCGCCGAGCGACACCACGATGACGGGGCGGCGGCCGATCCGGTCCGAGAGCGAGCCCAGCAGTGGGGCGAAGACGAACTGCATGAGCGAGTACGAGGCCGCCAGCAGTCCGATGACGAACTCCGTGCCGCCGGGGAACGTTCGCGTGTAGTAGGGCAGGATCGGGATGATGATCCCGAACCCCAGCAGGTCGAGAAAGACGACGGCGAAGACGATCGCGAGCCCACGCCGCGAGCGAGTGGCCATACGCTCCGTACGGACGGCCGGTACTTACGAGTGGGTACGAGACCGAGGCGCTGGGATCGCGTTTCGGACGCTTTTTGCCGCTGGACGAACAAGACCGGGCACTGAATGATCTCCAAGGGCTGTGAACAGTGTGCCGAGGGCGGGAAGATGGTCATGTTCGTCTATGGCTACTGTGACCAGCGCGATTGCTTCTACTGTCCGCTGGGCGAGAACCGGAAGAACGTCGACCAGGTGTACGCAAACGAGCGCCCCGTCGAGTCCGACGAGGACGTGATCGCCGAGGCGAAACTGATGGACGCGCTGGGGACCTCCATTACGGGTGGCGAGCCCCAGGAGGCGCTGGACCGAACGTGTCACTACCTCGAACTTCTGAAAGACGAGTTCGGCGAGGACCACCACACGCACCTCTATACGGGGATCACGGGCGGGCGCGAGAACATGCGCCGCCTCAGCGAGGCCGGCCTCGACGAGATCCGCTTTCACCCGCCCCTCGAACAGTGGGGCGACTTGCATGGCACCGAGTGGGAGGAGATCCTCTACATCGCACGCGAGGAGGGGCTCACGCCGGCTTTCGAGATCCCAGGCATCCGCGCCGAAACGGAGTTCCTCGACTTTCTCGACGAGGGTGCGGCGGAGTTCTGCAACATCAACGAGTTCGAGATGTCCGACGGGAACTTCCGGCGGATGCAAGAGGAGGGCTTCGAGCGCAAGGAAGGCCACATGAGCGCCGTCGAAGGCAGCCACGAGATCCTGGAGACGATGGGCGACCACGAGAAGGTCTACTTCTGTACCTCCGTGTTCAAAGACGCCGCCCAGCACCGCTCTCGGATGAAGCGCATGGCCCGCAACATCGGCCGCGAGTTCGACGAGATCACCGACGACGGCACGCTCGTCTACGGCAAGACCTGGGTCGGCGAGGACCGCCTGCAGGAACTGGGCGTGCCCGAGGAGTTCTACGCCGTGAAATCGGAGCACGTCGAACTCGCCTGGTGGCTCCTCGAGGAGATGGTCGAGGACGGCGACGTGCCCAACGGCGAGATCGTCGAACAGCACCCGACCTACGACGGCACCGTCGTCGAACGGACGCCGCTGTCGTCGGGGCAGTCGGGAAGCGGGCAGTCGGCGGCTGGAGACTGAGTCTGTCCGGCGACGGAGTCGCCGGTTCCTTGCAGCCGAGTGTAACGAGGCTGCAGCCTTTTTAGCGTAGATTTTTGCGCCGAGCGGTTCGCCGCAGTGAGCGAAGCGAACGAGGAAATCCGAGGCGGAAAAAGGTACTCGCGGCAACACCCGACCTACGACGGCACCGTCGTCGAACGGACGCCGCTGTCGTCGGGGACCGACGCCGACAGCGGTCAGTCCGCAGCGGGCGACTGATACTGCCGATCAGCTTTCAGACTGACACTTCTGTCGCGGTGTCCGGACGCCGTCCTGTTCGTACAATCCGCTGAACTGTCTGACGAACTTTTATTAATTAGCGTGAATATCTGCGAAACATGGCAGCGACCGAACGTAGGAACGGTGTCGAAATCGACGACGAGTGGGAGCCAAGCACCGCGATCGTCCGCGCGGTCAGTTCACACACTGGACAGCCGGTGATGGAACTCCCACCGCTGTACGAAGCCGTCGACCCGGACGCGCTGGACGCGCTGTTCAGCGGTCGCCAGACGCTCGGCGTGCTCACGTTCGCCTACGCCGGCCACGACGTGACGGTTCGTACCGATCAGACGGTCGACGTGATCGCTCACGGCTGATTCGGCTGTCGACACGCCGCTCGCGACCGGCGAAGATCGTCACAGCCGGTAGTATTAGAAGTCCACGTCGGCGTCTTCCTCCAGCGAGCCGATGTCTTCGGTCGCTTCTTTCAGCCCGTCGTCACGGACGCCGTCGGTCAACACCGTCCCGATCCCGGCGTCGTGGAGCACGTCTTCGTACTCGCTCTGGAAGCGGCCGCTGACTTGCCGGGCGCGGGTCTGGGCGGCGACGACGCGCCGGTAGCGTGCCAGTTCGGCTTCCGTGAGATCGAACGCCTCGCGGACGGTCTCGCCGGTGTCGGCCTCGCGCAGTCGCGCCAGGTCGAACGGTGCGTCGGTGTCCTCGTCGCGGAGCAGGTGGAGGTCGATCCGGGCACGGGTGACCACGTCGGTGTCGGCGTCGACGGCGTCGGCGATGGCCGCGTCGTCGTCGCCCTCGTAGTAGCGACGGACGACCGTGACGAGTGCCTCGTCCGACAGCGGCGTGTCCACCTCGAAGCGCTCGCGCAGGCGGTCGATCACTGTCAGCAGGCGCTCTTCGACGCCCCCCTCGTCGGAGAGTAGCGAGCCGTGGCCGTCCTCCTGGCGCTCGGTGACGGTGTCCTCGCCCGCTACGTCGACGAAGATGTCACGGAGTTCCTCGGTTTTCTCGTCCATCGGACCGTACGTCTGTGCCTTCTACCGTTTATACTTGTCGACGACGTGGCAAGACTGCGATCGCCGACGAGGCAGACAACTCAAAACAGTTGTATCATTCCCGCAAGACGGCGCGGGTTCGGAGCAAAATTTAAGCGGCTCCCGGTTCGTGGTAGCACATGACAGTTCCACTCCAGACCACCACCAGACCGACCTTCTGGCAGATCGGACCGGTCGGAAAGGCGGTGTTCTACTACCTCGCGGCGCTGGCGTTGCTCGTGTTCGCCTTCGGCGTGTACGAGCGTATCACTCGCTACACGCGCGGGAGCGACGAGCCGTTCCCGCGTCTGGACGCGCTCCCCTCGCGGATCCTCTCGGGCGCGCGCCTCGCGCTGACAAACGCCAAGCAGTTCGACCGCGACCTCGTCGCGGGCGTGATGCACACGTTCGTCTTCTGGGGCTTTCTGACGCTGCTGATCGGGACGACCATCCTGGGCATCGACATGGACCTCTACCGGCCCCTGACCGGCGAGTCCTTTTTCGTCGGCGACTTCTATCTCTCGTACTCCTTCGTGATGGACGCGATGGGGCTGTTGTTCGTCGTCGGCGTCGGCGTCGCGATGTGGCGGCGGTACGGCCGCCGGACGGACCGACTCCACGGCCGCCACACCTCCCGGGAAGACGACTACTTCCTCGGCGTCCTCTTCTTGCTCGGCGTCGGCGGGTATGTCACCGAGGCCGTCCGCATCCTCGGGACGAGCGCGGTCCGTGACGTGAGCTTCGAGACGTGGAGTTTCGTCGGCTGGGCGGGCAAGGAGTGGCTCGCCGCCGCCGGTGTCACCCCCGAGATGGCGACCGCTGCCTACCCCGTGATCTGGTGGAGCCACTCGCTGCTGGCGCTCGCGTTCGTCGCCTGGGTCCCCTACGCCAAGCCCTTCCACATGCTGTCGTCGTTCGCCAACGTCGTCACTCGCGACGAGAAGGCCGGCAAGCGACTCCCCGGCGTCCCCGCCGACGCCAGCCCCGAGGAGATCGGCCCCAGCGAGATCGACGACTTCTCCTGGAAACAGCTGCTCGACCAGGACGCCTGCACGAAGTGTGGCCGCTGCTCGTCGGCGTGTCCGGCCAAGGAGTCGGGCCGCCCGCTCGATCCCCGCGACGTGATCCTCGACCTGAAACAGTACCGCGAGGACCGCGATGCCGGCGGCGAGGCCGTCGACATTATCGCTGATGGAGGCACGTCAGTCATCGACAGCGCGACGATGGAGTCCTGTATGGCCTGTATGGCCTGCATGGACGCCTGCCCGGTCGAGATCGAACACCTCACCCACTTCACCGAGATGAACCGCCGGCTGACGGAGTCGGGTCAGATGGACGAACACGTCCAGGACGCGATGATGAACGTCTTCCAGCAGGGCAACACCTTCGGCGAACCCGAGCGCAAGCGGCCCGACTGGACCGACGACCTCGAGTTCGACGTGCCCGACGCCCGCGACGAGCCCGTCGACTACCTCTGGTACGTCGGGGACTACCCCAGCTACGACGACCGCAACCAGGAGATCGCGACGGCCCTCGCTCGGGTCTTCGAGGCGGCCGATGTCTCCTACGGCATCCTCTACGAGGACGAGCAGACCGACGGCAACGACGTGCGCCGCGTCGGCGAGGAGGGGCTCTACGAGATGCTCGTCGAGGACAACGCCGCGGCCATCCAGGACTGCGAGTTCGACCGGATCGTCTGTACGGACCCCCACTCGTTCAACACGTTCAAACACGAGTACCCCGAGTTCGAGGCCTGCGAGTGGGACGGCGCGGACGTGGCCCACTACACGCAGGTCGTCGCCGACCTCGTCGAGACCGGGCGACTGGCCGTGCCCGCGACGCTCACAGACACCGTCACCTACCACGACCCCTGCCACCTCGGGCGGTACAACGGCGAGTTCGAGGCCCCGCGGGAGCTGATCGACGCGACGGGCGTCGACCGCGCGGAGATGCCCCGCAACCGCGACGACTCCTTCTGCTGTGGCGGGGGCGGTGGCGGCCTCTGGATGGACCTCGAAGAGGAGGAGAAACCCAGCGAGGAGCGCCTGCGCGAGGCCCTGGAGGACACCGAAGCCGGCGCGGCGGTGGACCGCTTCGTCGTCGCCTGCCCGATGTGCATGACGATGTACGAGGACGGCCGCAAGACCGGCGACTACGAGGACGACATCGAGATCGTCGGCGTCACCGAGTTGCTGGCCGAAGCCATCGCCGTCGAGAGCGCGGCGTAACCGTCGCCAACACTTACCTCCCCGAGGGTCTAACGACGGGCCGATGCAGGTCGCGCTCATCACCGTCGGCGACGAGATCCTCTCGGGGGACACGGAGAACACGAACGCCGGGTGGCTGGCCCGCCAGCTGACCGAGCGCGGGGTCACGGTCACGCGGATGCTTACGATCCCCGACGACCGGGCGCTGATCGCTCGCCACGTCAGAGAGTGGGCCGACACCTTCGACGCCGTGATCGTCACGGGCGGCCTGGGCGACACGCCCGACGACGTGACTCTCGAAGCGGTCGCCGACGCCTTCGACCGCGAGATGACCGTCCAGCCCGACGTGCGCGAGCGCGTCGAGGAGAAGGCTCGTCAGTACCGCGAGCAGAACCCAGAACGCTACGAGGAACACGACTTCGATCTGGACTTCGCGGAGACGGCCGCGCTTCCCGCAGACGCCCGCCCGCTCCAGACGGCGGCCAGCTTCAACCCCGGCTGCGTGGTCGAGAACGTCTACGTCTTCCCCGGCTTCCCCGAGGAGTTGCAAGCGATGTTCGACAGCGTCGCCGACGACTTCGGCGGCGACGCGGTTGCCGAGTCCGTCCCGACGGCCACGCCCGAGGGCGCGCTGAAGGACGTGCTCGCGGGCGTTCGCGAGCAGTTCGACGTGGCGGTCGGCAGCTATCCGGCACACGGGGACGCGGACGGGCGGGTGAAGGTGTCGGGGACCGACCCGGAGGCGGTCGAGGCCGCCGCCGAGTGGGTCGCCGAGCGAGTCGACAGCCCCGAGTAGCTGCTCGGACGGGAGATCAGTCGTCGGCCGTCGAGGGCGTCGCCGTGGCTGTCTGTTCCGGGGTCGTCGGTGCCTGCTCGTCGACTGGCGTCCACTCCAGGTCCTCGGTGTAGTGGAACGCGCGGTGCTCTTGCTCGGGGTCGACGACGGTGAGGTGGAGCCAGTCGTTGTCCAGTAGCTCCGTCACCGACGGGTTGTCGGCCAGCACGTCGGTGACGCGTTCGACGGGCGCGTGGACGACCGTCGAGAGGCGGAGCGGCTGGTGGTACGGTTCGTCGTCGGCAGCCATCAGCGATTGCAGCGGGAGGCCGGTCAGCAGGTCGCCGCCGTTGCCCTGGTAGACGCCGACGTTGCCGACGGGGTTGTGGGTCACCTTCGAGCCGCTGCCGAAGACGGCGTTGTCGACCGTCGAGAAGTAGTACTGGGCGTTGATCCACTGGGTGACGACCATCGGCCCGGTCAGAATGCCTTCGAGCGCGTCGCCCTCGTCGTCGGTCGTCCAGTCGTAGGAGTGGAGGAACGCGCGGGCGTCCAGATCGAGCCCGTCGGTGAGTTCCCGCGGGCCGACGACGAAGCCAGCGTTGCCCGCCAGACCCCACTCCGGGCGCGTCTCTGCCCAGTCGGCCGCGCGGCGGTGCGTCTCACGGCCCGCGTCGCCGTCCGCGCCCATGTCGTCGGCGCGCTCGGCGGCCGCGCCGGCCCGCGCGGTTTCGAGGTCCGCACGGAGCTGTCGTACGTCCTCGGCGTGTGTCTCGGGGACGGCGTCCGCGTACAGCTCGATCTCGTCGGTGGTCGTGTTGTGCTCGCCCGCCAGGAAGTAGGTGTCTTCGGGCACGTCGATGCCGCGGTCACGCAGGCGTTCCCTGACGGCCTCGTCGTTGCAGAGAGCGGCGAGGACGCGGGCGCTGGGGCCGCCGGGATTGCCGGCGCAGGCACCGCAGTCGAGGCTGGCGTCGAAGGGGTTGTTCGCCGTCTGGCTCGCGTGGCCGGTGAACACGACGAGACGGGCGAACTGCTCCCACCCCATCAACTCGAAGGCCGTCGCGGCGTACTCGGTCTTCTCCTCGACTGTCAGCCCCGCCGGGAGTTCGTGGGCGTGGTCCGGATCGTGATCGACGGCCGGCTCCCAGACAGCGTGGTCGTCGGGCGTGCGATCGTCGACGGCGTCGACCAGGTCGTGGACGCGTCCAGGGACCAGCGTCCGGGCCGCGAGTGCGGCCCCGTACCCCGCGCCGGTGCTCTCGACGTAGCTGAACGCCGTCGCGGCGTTGGAGCGGAGCCGCCCGATCACGCTCTCGGCGGCTTCGCGCATCGCCGTCCAGCGGTCGTGTTCGGCGTGGCGCGACCCCTCGCCGTCCGTGGGGTGATCCGCGATGCGGTGCTGTGGGTCGAGGATCGGCGGGCAGGCGTCGACGGCCACCGCTGCGTCGTGGCCCTCGTAGCGCATCGGGACGCCGAAGAAGCCGGCGTAGCCGTGGGTCTCGTAGTCGCCAGCGGCCTCGACGTGGCGGCGGATGATCTCCGAGCGCGTGTCGATACAGAAGACGAGCTGTGCGTCCGGTCTGTCCCCCTCGTCGGTCGCTGCGACCGACTCGCTGGCGTCGGTGAGCTCCGCGACGAGCGCCGAGCGGTAGGTCGCTTCCCAGGCGGTCAGCCAGACCTCGGGGAGCGGGACGGCTCCGTCGGCCGTGGCGTCGTCTCCGTCTGCCTCTTCGGGCGTGCGCGGGGCGTCGAATAGGTCGACCAGCGTCAGGCGAACCGCCAGGTAGCCGGCCAGCGTGATCGGGTACGCGGACTGCCAGGCGTCCCCGTCGTCGGCCCGCTGCTTGAGCAGGCCGGTCCAGCCCGGCAGCGCGGCCAGGTGGAACTCGAAGATCTCCGGCCACTCTCCGACGGGATCGTTCACGAGCTGCTCTCGGATGGCGTCCAGCGGACGGTCCGGAAGCTCGGCGATCGCTTCGGCGTCTGGGATTTCCCCGTCGTGGCGAGCGACGGCGCGGAACGCGTCGTAGAAGCCGTCCTCGCGTTCCGGCATCGGCCACTTGGCCTGTCCCTGATCGAGGAACGCCGACAGCCACTTGGTCAGCACCGCGTCGACCCGGTCGGTTGCGGTCGCCGTCTCGGTCGCCTCGGCCCGCTCCGCCGTTGCCATGCGGTCGAGCGTCGCCTCGGGCTCGCTCTCGTACCCGTGTTCGCGCAACGTATCACGGAGAACGTCGGGGTCGATCCGTCCGTCCTCCCAGGCGCGGCGGAACACGTCGGCGTCGGGGTAGCCGTCGCTCCCCAGCGTGTCTGCTGCGGCCGCGACGGCCTCGTGGAAGGGCTGGTCCTCGAAGCCAGAGAGGGGGTTGGCCGTCACGAACGAGTGCAACGGCCAGCGGGAGCCGACCGTCTGTGCTGCCGTCTCGATACTCTCGTGGATCGCGTCGTCAGTACTCATTGTACTCCTCCGTCGCGGTCAGTTGCGTCTCGGACGGTGGCTGTGTGGCGTTCAAAAGCACCACGTAGAGGCGCTGGCTGTGCTTGTAGGCACCGCGCTCGATCGCGAGGTACGTGGCGACGAACGCGGCGGCGATGAGTCCGTGGGCCACCGTCAGCTCCGCGGTCGCTCCGACCCCCGGCAGTCCGCCGAGCAGTCCCTCGATCGTCCCGTAGACGGCGGCGTAGATCCCGATCGCCGGCAACGCCACCAGCGGGACGGCCCCGTACCGGACCGATGTGGGCAGCGCCGACCGCGTGACGAGATCGCGCGCGGCGTGAAGCACCGTCAGCACGACCAGCAGCGTGAGCACCAGCCCGCTGTCCAGCTTCGTCCCTTTCCCGGTGAGCGCGGCGAACAGGACGCCGCCGGCCAGTGCGGTGGCGGCGACCACGACCGCGCCGAGGGGTCCCGCCGAACTGGTCGCCGTCGTCGACTTCGGGCTCTCGTGGGCCACCTGACTCCCCGAGCTCAGGAACTGGTAGCCCTTGTAGAACCCGTGCAGGATGAGGTGCGTGACGGCGGCCCCGAAGAACCCGAGGCCGGCCTGCATGATCATGAACCCCATCTGGCCGACCGTCGAACAGCCGAGCTTCCCTTTCACGTCCGTGCGGACGGTCTTCAGGAGCTTTCCCGACAGCGCGCTGGTCGCACCGACGACGGCGACGGCCAGCATGAACGCGCTGTCGACGGTGACCACCGGCGCGAAGCGAACCAGCAGGACGCCACCGGCGTTGACGAAGCCGGCGTGCATCAGTGCAGAGGCTGGCGTCGGTGCGGTCATCGACGAGACGAGCCAGGTGTGGAACGGGACGAGCGCGGACTGGATCATCGCCGCCAGCACGAGCGCGGTCGCCACAAACAGCACGACCGTCCCGGAGGCCTCGCCCAGCGCCGACGCGACGCCGGAGACCGTCGTCGCGCCGGTGTGCCACCACAGCGTTCCGAGCGCGACCGCGAGCGCGGCGGTGCTGGCCAGGAAGTACCGGCGCGAGAGCGCGGCGGCGGCCCGTGCCTGTGGCCACCCGTCGACGTGGCCGATCAGGTCGGCCATCACCAGCCCCATCGCCAGCCACGCGGCCACGAACAGCGCGAGGGCGTCGGCGGCAACCAGGACCATCACGATCAGCGTGAACGCGAACACGCGCCCGAAGAAGCGATCGATCGTCCGGTTGCCGGCCATGTAGCGGCGCGAGTAGCTGTGGACGATCCCGCTGACGAAGGTGACCGTCACCCACATCACGGCGGTCAGGCCGTCGACCGCGACGAGACCGTCGAGTTCCCAGGGTCCGCCGCCCCGGAGCCGAAGCGCCAACACGCCGATACTCGCGACACAGAGGACCCACACGAGTCGCGTCAGTGTCGCCGCGACGCGCGAGTCCTCGCCGTCTGGCGTCGGTAGCTGTCCTACGGTCGTCGTCTGCGTTTGTCCGGTCATCGTTTGGTCCGTCTCCGACCGATCACCCCCCGCGTGGCACACGCGATCACAGCGATCGGTCATCTTCACCCAGATGTACGAACAGACTGTCTATTAAAACTATCTATACTACCAGATCGTTCTGGAAGAAGTGGATTATAGAACGTGATGGTCTCCCCCTCTGAGAGTCACCCGAACGCCACCGTGCGGGCCATCGAACACGAGACGACGAGGGCCAGCCGCCCGCCAGATCCCTCGCTCGACCCGGCCCCAAATCGCCGTTCTTCGAGCGCTTCGAGCACGGTACCGACGGTTTGCTCACACACTGTCACCGTCGCGGAGACCGCTCTCGTTTTCCGCCGCGTTGCCGTCGGCTTGCCCACGCCGGCCCATAACGCTACCGGATCGTTCGAATATCGCGTATAGAAAACCATATCGTTCTCTGTCCATCACCACGGGTATGCCTGCGTTAGAGGGAACCGTTCTCGTCGGTGAGTCGTTCGAACCCGTTACCGGCCGTGTCGTCGTCGAAGACGGCCGGATCGAGGCGATCGAAGAGACCGACACCGCGTCGACGGACATCATCCTGCCGGCGTTCGTCAACGCGCACACCCACCTCGGGGACGCGGTCGCGAAAGACGCCGCCGTCGGACTCTCGCTCGAAGCGGCGGTCGCACCGCCCGACAGCCTGAAACACCGTCGACTGGCCGAAGCCGACCGGACCGAGCTCGTCACCGCGATGCGCCGGACGCTTCGATTCATGCAGCGGACCGGGACCGTCTCGACGCTGGACTTCCGGGAGTTCGGCATCGAGGGCGCGCGGACGCTCCGTGAGGCCGCCGAGCCGCTGTCGATCGATCCGTTCGTCTTCGGGAGCGGGGACGCGTCGGTCCTCGACGTGGCCGACGGCTTCGGAGCCAGCGGTGCCAACGACGACGACTTCGGGCCACAGCGCGATGCAGCGGCCGACCGGGGCGTCCCCTTCGCCATTCACGCCGGAGAACCGGATCAGACGGACATCCACCCCGCGCTCGATCTGGAGCCGGACCTGCTCGTCCACATGGTCCACGCCGCAGGGGAGCACCTCGAACGCGTCGCCGAGCAGTCCGTTCCGGTGGCGGTGTGTCCGCGCGCCAACACGGTCCTCGGCGTCGGCCGGCCGCCGATTCGAGACCTGCTCGATCACACGACCGTCGCGCTCGGGACGGACAACGTCATGCTGAATCCGCCGTCGATGTTCCGGGAGATGGCGTACACGGTCCGGCAGTTCGACGTGAGCGCCCGCGAGGTACTGCGGATGGCGACGACGGCCGGGGCCGAGATCGCGGGCCTCGACTGTGGCGTCGTCGCGCCCGGCAAGCGGGCGGCCCTGACCGTCCTCGACGGCGACTCGGACAATCTGGCCGGCTCACGCCACCCCGTCGAGAGCGTCGTCCGGCGCGCGACCGCGCTGGACGTCGAGCGCGTGATCTGTTAACTGTCTTCCGGGTCGAACTCGCCGAAGGGCGTCGTCTCGTGGCTCCGAACGAGCACCTCGTCGGCGACCGTCACGCCCATGTCGAGCAGTTCCTGTGCGACCGGCGTGATGTCGCTGTCGGACTCGCCGACGACCGTCACGAGGAGGTTCTCCTCGCCGGTGACCAGCTCCTGGACGGAGACGACGCCGTCGATCGACAGGATCTCCGGGACGATCTCGCCCCGCTCCGGGATCGACGCGGTACAGAAAAGCAGCATGCGGAGCGGATAGCCCGACTCCTGGTAGTCCACCTCGGCGCTGTACCCTTTGATGATCTCGTCGCCTTCGAGGCGCTGGATGCGCTTGCGGACCGTGCTGTCCGAGGTGCCGGTTCGTTCTGCGATGTCCCCCGACGACATGTCGCGGGCGTCTTCCTGCAGCGCGTACAGGATCGCCCTGTCCACGTCGTCGAGGTCCGTGTTGCTCATACCCGTACCTCCAGCGCAGAGACACTTTACCTTTGTTAGCCGACCAGTTCGTCGTCGCCCGGTCTATCACAGGAACCACAGGAAGCCGGCCTCGTTGAGGTAGTAAAACGAGACCGCGAGCCACGTCTCGAAGACCAGCGTCCCGGCGGCCGACAGCGCGGCGAACCGCCGAACGCGCATCTCGGCGACGCCCGCCGGCACCGTCAACATACCGCGGGTGAACAGGAGCGCGTTGCTGACGGGGACGGCGGCGTGCCCCCAGCGATCGAACCAGCCGTCGAAGCGGTCGAGCTTCGACTCGCTGACGCGGAACCACGGCTTCTGCAGGAGCCACTCGCGGCCGCCCCGCTGAGCGAGCACGAACAGGGCCGTCTGGCCCGCCGTCGCCCCGACGACGGCCACCACGAAGATGGCGACGATCACACCCCAGTCGTAGCCCGCGTCGGTCGTCGCCAGCGCGCCGATGGCGGCGGGGACGAGCACCTCGCTGGGGGCGAAGTACAGCAGCATCGCGCCTTCGAGGACGAAGATCACGAGCAGCGCCGCGAGCCCGTACCGCTGGATCAGCTCGCGGGCCAGTTGCTCGTCGCCGACGACGAACAGCGCCACACCGGCTCCCGCCAGGACGACGAACGAGAGCGCGATCGCGAGCAGGCCGTACTCCTCGGCCCACGTCCGGAGCCGCGAGCGTGCGGGGAACGCCAGAGAGGCCATTCGACAGGGGCAACGATCCTGCGGTGCAAATGCTTTCTGTTACCCGTCGTCCGTGCGGTTCACCCAGACGATCAGTGCGACGACACTCGCGACGATCACGGCGGTGTAGGCGGCCCAGAGCCGATCGGTCGCGCCGCCGGTGTGGGTCAGGACGGCCATCGCGCCCGTCCCGAGACCGACGAGGATCGTGTACGTGCCGACGGCGTCGACCACCGACGGCTCTGGGCTGTCGTCGGGGCCGACGCCCGCGATGAGAGTCGTCACGCGACCGAACCTGATCAGGACGCCGAGGGCAACCACCAGGAGCGCGCTGCCCGCGACGGTCACGGTGCCAGCGGTCATAGTTCGCCGTTCGGGCGACGCGACCGAAAACGTTCGCCCCGGGATCGACAGACCAGCGCCGCCGGGCCACTCGGAGCGGTGACTTCATTGGGCCGAGCCACCGAGACCCTCGTATGCAACCGACACGCCGACCTCGCCGGCTCCGGACCGACGGCGTCCGCGGGCTGGTCAGCGAGACCGCTCTCTCGCCAGCGGACCTGATCGCGCCGATCTTCGTCGACGCCACCACCGACGAGCGGGTGCCCATCGAGACGATGCCGGGTCACGAACGCGTTCCCGTCGAGGCGGCCGTCGACCGCGTCGAGGAGGTGCTGGCGACCGGCGTCGAGGCGGTGATCGTCTTCGGCGTTCCCGAGACAAAGGACGAACGCGGCTCGCGAGCCTGGGCGACCGACGGCGTCGTCCAGCGCGCGGTCCGGTCGATCACCGACGAGACCGACGCCTACGTCATCACTGACGTGTGTCTCTGTGAGTACACCAGTCACGGCCACTGCGGGATCGTCGAGGCGGGCGCGGCCGACGACCCGACGCTGACGGTCCGCAACGACCCGACCCTGGAACTGCTCTCGAAGACGGCGGTCTCGCACGCTCGCGCGGGAGCAGACATGGTCGCGCCTTCCAGCATGACCGACGGGATGGTCGGGGCGATCCGCGAGGCGCTCGACGACGACGGCTTCTCGGACGTGCCGATCATGAGCTACGCGGCCAAGTACGAGTCGGCGTTCTACGGTCCCTTCCGCGACGCCGCCGACGGCGCACCCGCCTTCGGCGACCGGCGACACTACCAGATGGACCCCGCGAACGGCCGCGAGGCCATGCGGGAGGTCGCCCTCGACGTCGAGCAGGGCGCGGACGTGCTGATGGTCAAGCCCGCGCTGCCCTACCTCGACGTGGTCCGGGAGATCCGCGAGTCCTACGACCACCCCGTCGCCGCCTACAACGTCAGCGGCGAGTACGCGATGTTGCACGCCGCCAGCGAGAAGGGGTGGCTCGACCTCGACGCGGTCGCCCACGAGTCGCTGCTCTCGATCAAGCGGGCCGGCGCGGACCTCATCCTCACCTACTTCGCCGAGGACATCGCCCAGCAGCTCTGAGGTCGCCGGGCGGTGTGGTCGCCGCACTCGCCAGCTCTCCCTTTCCGTGACACGGCCGTGGGTCCAGATCGGACGGCGGGCTACCGGGCCATTCATTTACCGAGCGTCGCTACCGACGCGTAGATGGTCGCCCTCCGCCGGATCGTCCCGTCGACGGACAGCCGTCGGCTCGAACTCGCAGAGATTACCCTCACCAACGCCGTGCCGGTCGTCGGCGTCGTCGCCTTCGAGTGGAACGTCGCCGCCCTCCTCGTGCTCTACTGGTTCGAACTCGCCGTCGACGCGGTGTGGGCGTTCGTGCGTGCGCTGTTTGCCGCCCGCCCGCCCGAGATCGACACCGACGGGCTGTTGATCGGAGCGGTGGCACAGCGCCGGCCGACGCTCGACGTTCCGTGGACCGACCTCCAGATCCACGTCGTGACGCTGCTGACCCTCCCGATCGCGGTGCTGGTCGTCGCCGGGGTCTGGCTGTTCGCCGGTGCCTTCCTCGTCGGCCCACTGGGCACGTCGGCGCTCGACGACGACACGATCGCCAGCGTGACCCTGGCCACGCTCGCGATCCTCTGTACGACCGGTGTGTCGACGATACGGACCTACTTCCTGCGTGGCGAGTACCGGAACCACAACTCCCAGACCGCCATCAGCGGTGTCGTCTTTCGCATCTTCACCGTGTTCTTTGCCGGTATATTCACGCTCACGATGGTCGGTCTCGTCACCGCTGGACCCGACACGACGCTGGGGTCGCTCGACCCCACTGCCGTCGGTCCGGCGCTGCTGCTCGCGATTATCGGTCTGAAGTTCGCCTCTGATTTCCTGAGCGTGTACAGCGACCGACTCGCCGTCTACTTCGTCTCGTACGACGAGACGTACGGGTGGTCTCAGCCCCCGTCGGAACCCCAGTCGGTCGCGGGTGTGCCCGCCGACGCGGCCGACCGGGTTCGACCGACGCTCGCGGGTCGCGTCCTCGGGGGCGCGCTACGTCTCCCACAGCACCCGGGGGTCGCGTTTCTCGGTGTCTTTCTGCTGGCCGTCGCGGCGCTGTTTGCCTTCGGCAGCGCCTGGCTCGTCGTGGGACTCCTGGTCGCGCTGGCCGTTGCGGTTCCACTGACACTCGTCTCTATCGACCACCTGCTGCGATACGGCGCAGTCGAGTACCGCGCCGCCCAGGACGAGCGTGCCCTCGTCGCGTACGACCGGCTGTTCGGCGTCTCGCTGTGGCGCGTCGAACCCTGGGACGAGACGGCCGTTCGGATCGAACGGACGCTTCTCGATCGGCTGCTCGGCACCGAGACGGTCGTCGTCGAGTTGTCCGACGACGAGTACCTGCTCCCGCATCTCCCCGCGACGACGCCGATTCTGTCGGTCTTCGACCGCGAGCCCGATCGACCCCAGTCGTGAGCCCGGACGAGCAGCGCCGACGCGCCCACGTCACGACTGTCCGGGACCGGCGCGGCGACACTGCTGGCGGCGGGTGCGCGCGAGCGAAATACCCCCGAAGCACCGGAATCGGCCGTTCTCCCGGTTGACGAACGTTCGAAATCCGGGCGAACAGGCGGCGGTTTTCTGGACGGAATACAACCTTATATCGATAATATCATACCTTAATCTGGACGGTCGTCTACGCAACACCCTCCTATCTCTGTTATTGTAAAGCAAATCCTTATGTAGGGCTACGGCAAGACCACTTCCGTGAGCAAGTTGACGATGACGGGCGATACGGAGGTAAAGATGGACATTCAGACGCAATTCAAACACGATCCAAAACAATGACGTACGAACTACTACAGTCGAGCCCAGAAACGATTGTCGAGGGAGTCAACCTCCTGTGGGTACTGGTGGTAACGTTCCTGATCTTCTTCATGCACGCGGGCTTCGCCATGCTGGAGGCGGGCCAGGTGCGCTCGAAGAACGTCGCGAACCAGCTGACGAAGAACCTCCTGACCTGGAGTGTCGGCGTCGCACTGTTCTTCCTCGTCGGGGCGACCGTCGAGGGACTGGTCGGCGGTGCCGGACTCTCCTGGCAGATGAACGGTAGCTCGTCGGGCTGGGTGACGTGGCTGTTCGGGGCCGTCTTTGCGATGACGGCGGCGACGATCGTCTCCGGGGCCGTCGCCGGTCGCGCGAAGCTCCGCGCGTACATCACGTACACGGTCCTCATCGCCGCAGTGATCTACCCGGTGGTCAGCGGGATGTCGTGGTACGACGGCGGGCTCCTCGCGGGCCTTGGCTTCGCCGACTTCGCTGGCGGCATGGTCGTCCACGGCATGGGCGGTATCGCCGGTCTGACGGCGGCCTACGTGCTGGGGCCGCGCATGGGACGGTACAACGAGGACGGCAGCGCCAACGTCATCCCCGGCCACTCGATGACCTTCGCCGTGCTGGGGACGCTGATCCTCGCTTTCGGCTGGTACGGCTTCAACGTCGGCACCGCCGCCACCGTCTTCAGCATCGAAGAGGGCGCAATCGCGCTCGGTGACTTCTCGTACGTCGGGCGTGTCGCGATGACGACGACGATCGCCATGGCCAGCGGGGCCATCGGTGCCGGTCTGATCTCCTGGGTCAAGACCAGCAAAGTCGATACGCTGTACGTCGCCAACGGTCTCCTCGCCGGTCTGGTCGGCATCACCGCGATCCCCAACACGACGACCTGGTGGGGTGCCTTCCTGGTCGGCGGGCTCGCCGGTGCACAGCTGCCGATCGTCTTCGAGTTCGTCGAGAAACGCCTCCAGATCGACGACGTGTGTGCAGTCTTCCCGGTCCACGGGAGCGCAGGCGTCCTCGGGACCCTGCTGTACTCCTTCGTCGCGGTCGACGCCTGGGCCGGCGGTGCCAACGTCGGCTTCATGATCGACGGCTTCGTCACGCAGCTGATCGGCGTCGCGATCATCACGGTCTGGACGGTCGCCGCGACCGGCCTCATCTGGGGCGCTCTCAAGGCGGTCGGACAGGCACGCGTTACGCCCGAGCACGAACAGGAAGGCCTGGACGTCTCGGAGCACGGCGTCGAGACCTACCCCGAGTTCGGCAGCGGCGAGGGCGTCGTCGCCGACGGTGGGACGACGAACTTCACGGAGGTGACCAACGATGACTGACGAGATCAAGATGGTCGTCGCGATGGTGCGGCCGGACAAGCTCGGCGACGTCAAGGAGTCGCTGGCGGAGGTCGGCGCACCGTCGCTGACGGTGACGAACGTCTCCGGCCGCGGTTCACAGCCCGCCAAGAAAGGCCAGTGGCGCGGCGAGGAGTACGTCGTCGACCTCCACCAGAAAGTCAAAATCGAGTGTGTCGTCGCCGACATCCCGGCCGACGACGTGGTCGATGCGATCCAGGAGGGGGCACACACCGGCGAGCCCGGCGACGGGAAGATCTTCGTGATCGACGTGGAGGATGCAGTGCAGGTCCGGACGGGTGAACGCGGACCGGACGCCGTCTGATCGCTCGATGAACGTCGACGACACCGAGCGTCGGATCGTCAACGCCCTCTTGGAGGACGGCCGTGCCAGCTCCCGCGACATCTCCGGGGCGACCGGGATCGCGGAACCGACCGTCTCCCAACGGATCGACCAGCTCGAAACCCGCGGCGTCATCGAGGGGTACGAGCCCCGCATCGACTACGAGTCGCTTGGCTACGACGTGACGGCCGTCTTCCAGCTGACGATCGACGGCGACGGACTGCCCGGCGTCCCGGAGCGACTCGGCGACGCCGAGCAGATGATCGGCGTCTACGAGGTGACTGGGAGCCACGACGTGGTCGCGATCGGGAAGTTCACGGACACCGCGGCGATGAACGCACAGATCAAGGAACTGATGACCGACGACGACATCACCGCCGTCGAAACGTCGGTCGTGCTCAACACGGTCACGGAGTACGGGCAGTTCCGCGTCGAGAGCGAGTAACGTCGGTCGGCGAGTCGAGTTCGCGCCGGTCGACGGGCGAGTCGTCATCGCGACGACGGCCGCCTCCGAGTATCAGACGCTGAAATCCCGGCGGTGCGATTAAGCGAGTGGCTCCCGATTCGAGCGTATGAGCCTGCAAGTCGACGTGCGGAAACTCGACCTCTTCAACAAGATGGCCAAGGAGGGATCGGGCACCGTCGCCGATCACCTCTCGCAACTGACCGGTGTCGACGCCTCGGTGCGGACGTCTCAGATCAACTTTCTCGACATCGGCGACGTCAAGACCCACCTCGGAAACGACGAGCGGATCGGCATCTACGTCGAGTTGACCGAGGCTCCCGGCGGCTACGTGCTGTTCGTCCTCGATCCCGACCACGGCAAGCGCCTGGCGGGACAGATGATGGGTGGTATCCAGGGGGCCGACGAGGGGTTCTCCCAGATGGAGGAGTCGGCGCTCCAGGAGATCGGCAACATCATGACCAGCGGCTTCATCGACGGGTGGGCGAACGTCCTCGACGCGACCATCGACATGACGACGCCGACCCTGCTGGTCGACGACACGGCGACGATCATCGACTCGATGGGTGGGTGGCCCGACTCCGACCTCGTCTTCGTCGTCGACTCACACATCGTCGCCGAGGGGGCGGACATCGACATGACGGTGTACACTTTCCCCCAGCTCGAAGACCTCGTAGCGATGATCCAGGACATCGACCTCGACACCGACGTGGCAGAAGATACCACGGCCAGCGATCTGCTGTAGTATTACCGCTCGTGCGCCCAGACGGCGTCTTCGACGGTGACCTCTTTCTTGAACAGCGGGACCTCGTCTTTGAGCCGGTCGATCCCGTCCTCCACCGCTCGGAACGCCTCGCGGCGGTGGCCCGCAAGAACGACGACGAAGACGATGTCCTCGCCGGCTTCGACGACGCCCGTGCGGTGGTACAGCGCGACCTCGAAGACGCCATCGCGCGCACAGAGGTCGTCGCGGATGGTCGCTAACTTCTCGTCGGCGACGCCCTCGTACTTCTCGAACTCCAGGTACTCCGTCGGCGTGTCGTCGGGGTCGTCGCGCTCGCGGACTCGTCCGGTAAACGTCGCGATCGCGCCGGCACGGTCGCTGTCGTTCGCCGCTTTGACCCGTGCCACGAGCGAGCCAAGCGTCTCGTAGGGCTCGCAGTCGTGGAGCGCCTCGACCAGCGCCGCCACGTCCACGTCGCTCGCGGTCTCGCCCGCCGCGAGCCGTCGCCCGGCGTGGTCGCGCCCGCCAAGCGCCACCGTCGGAATCCGCGTCCCGGAGTACCCCTCGACGACGGCGTAGTCGTACGACCGCGCGAGTTCGTCGAGCGTCTCGTCGAGCCCCCGGTCCTCGCCCGTCGCGAACCACGCGTCGTCGGCGAGACCGTAGCTCACCGCCGCGCCGGCCGCCCGGTGGCGGGCGGTGTCCTTGCCCTCGGTGTCCACGTCGGGGGCGTGCGTGCAGTGCTTGATCGTCGCGACGCGGCCCCGCTCGGCCAACCGCTCGCAGACCCGCTCGACGAGGGTCGTCTTCCCCACGTCCGACGGGCCGGCGACTCCCAGAACGTGCATACCGGAACTGACTGCCCGAGCTACCTATACGTTGCCCAGTCTCTCACCGCTCGGGATCGATCGCTAGCAGACGTGACCCCGTGAACGACCACCGACCACGGAAAGCCTCCGGCCCGCTCGCTAGCAGGCGGAGCCAGTGCGATTGCTGGATCGGACGACCACTGAAAGCCCTCGCGCCGTTCCAGTCCCAGGACCCGAACTGCGCGCGCTCACTGTGTTCGCGTGCTTGTTGGGTCCGGGTTCCCGGAACGACGCTCGCCCTTTCATCCGCCAGGCACGTGGACAGTGACACGAGCTACGTCCTGGTGGATGAAAGGGCGAGGCACGGTAGCCGGATCTGCGACGGCACTATTCGACCGCAGGGAGAATATCCGGCACAGATCCGGCTAGCGGGCCGAGGGCTTTCGGTCTCCGCACTGCAAGCGTCCAAGCTCACCTGCATACCAGGGCCCCAGAAGCACAAAGCGGTTTGTACGGGCCGGGCGTTGCGGGCGGTATGGACGAGTTCAGTCACGTCGAAGACGACGCGGCACAGATGGTCGACGTCGGCGACAAGGCCGTCGTCGACCGCCGGGCGGTCGCGAGCGGCCGGATCGACCTCGAACCGTCGACGGCCGCGTCGATCGAGACCGGCGCGGTCGTGAAGGGCAACGTGCTGGCGACGGCCCGCGTCGCCGCGATCCAGGCCGTCAAGCGCACCTGGGACGACATCCCGATGTGTCACCCGCTGTCGATCGACGGCGTCACCGTCGACTTCGAGGTCCGCGAGGACGGCGTCGAGAGCAGCGTCGAGGTGTCATCGACCGGCCAGACCGGCGTCGAGATGGAGGCGCTCAACGGCGTCACCCGCGCACTGTTGACGGTCTGGGACATGGTGAAGTCGGCCGAGAAGGACGACGACGGGCAGTATCCAGACACGCGCATCTCGGACGTGCGCGTGGAAGCGAAAGTCAAGGGGGCGGAGTCGTGAGCGATCACCGCGACCACGCTGCGGGCGGCCACGGCGAGCACCGCCACCACGATCACGACGCCGACGACCACGACGCCGACGACCACGACCACCATCACCACGGTACCGACGAGACCCTCGACGTCGCGGTGCTGACGATCTCTTCCTCTCGGTCGAGCGACGAGGACGAGAGCGGCCCGGTCGCGAGCAGGGCGATCGAGGACGCCGGCCACCGCGTCGCCGTCACCGACGTGGTCGCGGACGACGAGGCGGCCATCCGCGAGCGCGTCGAGACGCTGGCGGGCGAGCGTGCCGACGGAGAGACCGTCGACGTGATCGTCACCACCGGCGGGACGGGGTTGACGCCCGACGACGTGACCATCGAGGCGATCCGCCCGCTGTTGGACCCCGAGATCCCCGGCGTCGGCGAGTACTTCCGGCGGCTGAGCCACGAGCAGGTCGGAACCGCCGCCATGCTGACCCGCGCGACGGCCGGGATCGTCGGCGAGACCGCGGTCTACGCCTTCCCCGGGAGCCCCGACGCGATCGCACTGGGCGTCGAGTCGGTCCTGTTGCCCGAGGTCGGCCACGTCGTCGGGCTGGCACGGCGATGAGTTTCGTCCACGCTCGATGCAATTGACCGGCAAAAATATTTAGCAGCTGTGCGTCGAAACGAGTCTGTGAACGTCGAACGCCGTCGCCTGCTCCACTCACTCGCCGGGAGCGCCCTGATTGGTGTCTCTGGTTGTCTCGGTCGTCCCGACGCGTCGAACACGTCGGAATCTCCGACGACGACCGCAGCGGAGACACCGTCGCTCTCCTCGCTGTCGTTGACCGGGGCGGTCGAGACTCAATCGACGACCGACCATCCTGCACGAATCTCACTCTCGCTTGCCAATCGAGGCGACAGCGCTGTCACGGTCCACATGGGTCCGACACTCCTGTTTACGGACAACAGTTCTGCCCAGCTCGAATGGGCCGACGCGATTGCGATCGAACCGGCTGGGCGGGGCGCTGAACTCAGCGCCGATCCGGTCCGAGAAGGCGAGTGCTGGCGCGTGCCAGACACGGCTGTGCCGGTCGTCCAGTCATCTCTCGATGCGGTCCCGCTCGGCTCGGACGAGCCCGTAACTGAAACGTACGAGGTGTACACTCGGGGCGTCTCCGGGACGTGCCTGCCATCGGGTCAGTATCGGTTCGAGGACCAGATTTATCTGGAGACCGAAGATCGACCGATCGTTCTCTCGGTCGTGTTGAGCGTTACCGACGACCAGCAGATCCGGTTCCGCTCCGGCGGCGTCTCGCCGCCGTAAACTGTTCGACCACTCACACTCGACAGCATCTGACCGACAGTATCTTTCTGGCCCGGTCCAAAGCCCCGGCCATGAACCACGAGCAGTCGCGAGCGCTGTACGATCGGGCGCTGTCGGTGATGCCGGGCGGCGTCAACTCCTCCGTGCGGGCGACCCAGCCCTACCCGTTCTTCGTCGAGCGCGGGGACGGCGGCCACGTGATCGACGCCGACGGGAACCGCTATCTCGACTTCGTGCTGGGCTACGGCCCGCTCTTGCTGGGTCACGACCTGCCCGAGCCGGTCCAGTCGGCCGTCCAGCAACGTGCCGCCGAGGGACCGATGTACGGCGCGCCCACGGAGGTCGAGGTCGAACTGGCGGAGTTCGTCCGCCGACACGTCCCCAGCGTCGAGATGACGCGCTTCGTCAACAGCGGCACCGAGGCGACGGTGTCGGCGGTCCGGCTCGCGCGAGCCTACACCGGCCGGGACAAGATCGTCGTCATGCAGGGCGGCTACCACGGCGCACAGGAGTCGACGCTGGTCGAGGGCGAGGGCGACCACACGGCCCCCTCCAGTCCCGGCATCCCCCCGGAGTTCGCCGAGCACACCCTGACGCTGCCCTTCAACGACGCCGAGGCCGCACGGGAACTGTTCGCCGAGCACGGCGACGACATCGCCGCGGTCCTGACCGAGCCGATCCTGGGCAACTACGGGATCGTCCACCCGGTCGAGGGCTACCACGAGACGCTGCGCGAGCTGTGTGACGACCACGGCTCGCTGCTGATCTTCGACGAGGTCATCACCGGCTTCCGGGTCGGCGGCCTCCAGTGTGCCCAGGGGAAGTTCGGCGTCACGCCCGACCTGACGACCTTCGGCAAGATCGTCGGGGGCGGGTTCCCGGTCGGCGCGATCGGCGGCCGCTCGGAGATCGTCGAGCAGTTCACGCCTGCCGGCGACGTGTTCCAGTCGGGCACCTTCTCGGGTCACCCCGTGACGATGGCCGCGGGCCTGGAGACGCTACGCTACGCCGCCGAGAACGACGTGTACGACCACGTGAACGGCCTGGGCGAACGGCTGCGCGCCGGCTTGACGGACATCCTCGCCGATCAGGCACCCGAGTACACCGTCGTCGGCACCGACTCGATGTTCAAGGTAGTGTTCACCCGCGATGCCGACGGCACGCAGGCCGGCGGCCCCTGTGACGCCGGCTGTAGGCAGGATCCCGACTGTGAGCGCTTCGACACCTGCCCGAAGACCGGGGCGGACATCAAGCGCGCCGAGACCGAGCGCTGGCAGCGCCTGTTCTGGCCGGCGATGAAAGAGCGGGGCGTCTTCCTCACGGCCAACCAGTTCGAATCGCAGTTCGTCTGTGACGCCCACACGGAGGCGGACATCGACGAAGCGCTGGAAGCGTACAAGGAAGCTCTGTAGCTACTCCTCGCTCTCTCCGCTGCCGGGCTCGCCGTCGTCGGTCGTCCCGCTCTCGTCAGCGCTCGTCTCGACGACTGCTGGCGAGTCGTCTGGACGCTCTGGCTCGGCGCTCATCGCTCCCGAGACGAACCGCCGAGTCCGACGGACGCCGCCGACGAGCACGAGGCCGAAGGCCGCCAGGGGCAACAGCGAGAGCCCGATCGGGATCGCGTAGCCGAAGAAGACGACGACGTACTTCACCGCCGTCAGGCCGCCGTAGAACGCCTCCATGAACGCGTCGTCGAAGCCAAACGAGGACCGGTAGTTCTCGGGTGGCTGCTCGCCCACCGGCTCGTGGGCGTCGATCCGGATCGTCGACATGGCCTCCTGGCGCTCGAGCGAGGCCTGTTGCTGGCGGAGGGTTCGCAGTTCGTCGTGCACGTCTCGGAGGTCGGTTCTGATCTCGCTGGCCTCCTCGCTGTCGTTGGCCCGGGTCAGCAGGCTTTCGAGAGCCTGCTCTTCCTGCTGGAGATCATCGATGCGGGCCGCGCGGTCGTTGTACTGGTCGGTGAAGTCCTGGACCGAGACCGACTCGTCCTCGACGTGGCCAAGCGCCGCGAGGTCGTCACGGGCCTCGGAGAAGTTCTCGGGGGGCACCCGGACCGTGATCTGGCCCTCGTCCCAGTCGCCACGGGAGTTCTGCGAGCGGTCGCCGACGTAGCCGCCGTGGGCCGCGGCGATCTCGCGCGTCGAGCGAAACGCCCGCGTGAAGTTGTCGACCCGCAGGTCCATCCGGGACTCGCGGACGATCACGCGATCGCCGTCGGCGTCGTAGTAGCTGCCGACGCCGCCACCGCCGCCACCGCCGCTGGCGTCGTCGGCCGACTGCATCCCCAGCTCGGAGCCGCCGCCGTCGGCGGTGTTTTGGGCACCCGAACAGCCGGCGACGGCGACGAGGACGACGACGGCCAGCAGCGCGATCTGTCGTCTGGTCACGGGTATCGTTGGCATGGTCCGTCAGATCGTACGACGGACGATCGCATCAAGGCCCTGAACGGTGAAAGGCCGCTTTGAGTCACGTCGCGGCGTCTCCCCGCGACCGACGCCCGCGCGCTTCGAGAGTCCGAGGCCCGTCCGTCACACCGCCGGTCCCGAATCGGTGAGGCGGTAGCCTTTCCAGCCGACCCGACCAACCCCCGCTCATGAGCGACGACGACATCGCCCTCGACGAGAAGCGGATCTACGAGGAGCGCCGCGAGGAGACCCACGCCTACGTCGCCTGCGAGATGGGCGTGGCGACGGTGGCGCTCTCGGACGACCAGATCGGCCGGTTCGGGCTCGAACACCAGTGTACGGCCCGCGACATCGCCGCCGATCGGGGCCGTCTCGCGGTCGCGACCGCGGAGGACGTGCTGGTCGGCAGCGACGAGGGGTTCGAGAGCACGGAGTTCGGCCCGGCGACGGCGGTCGGCGTCGGCGAGCGCGTCGTCGCCGCCAGCGAGGACGGGACGGTCGCCCGACTCGACGGGGACGAGTGGGTGACACTGGGCGCTGTCGAGGAGGTTCACGCCGTCGACGGCGACCTCGTGGCGGCCACGGACGGCTGCTTCCGGATCGACGGCGACGACCTCGTCGCGCTGGGCGGGGACGCCGTCCGAGACGTGGCCGCCGCTGGCCCCTACGCCGGGACCGCCGACGGCGTCGACCGCCTCGCCGACGGCTGGACGACCGAGCTGGCCGGCGACGCGACCGTCGTCTCGGCCGAGCGCGACGGCGACCGCGCACACGCAGTCGTCGACGGCGACTTCTTCGCACGCGCCAGCGGCGAGTGGACGGCCGTCGACCCGACCGTGTCCGGGATCGTCGACGTCGCCTACGCCGCTGCGACGGTGACCGTCACCGACGACGGCACCGTCGCGATCGACCCGGTGACCGCGAAAGACGGCGCACCGGAGTGGCGCTCGCGTGCGCTCGGGCTGGCCGGCGTCACCGGCGTCGCCGTGCCGTAGCTCGCCGGACCGGCCTCTCTGGGAACCGAAAAGGGGTTTAGCGCGGCCGGTAGATGGGCGAACATGATCATCCCCGGTTCGGAATCGCAGGCGTTCGCGGCGGCGCTGGCCGACGCGAGCGGCGAGTCACTCGGGCGCGTCGAGTACGAGGACTTCGCAGACGGCGAGTCTGTCGTGCGCGTCCCCGACGAGATCGACCGGGCGGTCGTCGTCGCCTCGACGGTCTCCGATCACGCACACGTCGAACTGCTCCAGCTGCAAGACGCCGCCCGCGAAGCCGGTGCCGACGAGGTCCTCACCGTCCTGCCGTACATGGGATACGCCCGCCAGGACGAGGCGTTCCGGACCGGCGAACCCGTCTCCTCGCGTGCGATGGCGCGCGCCATCTCGTCGGGCACCGACCGCGTGCTGACGGTCAACCCGCACGAGGACACCGTCTGTGAGTTCTTCGACGTGCCCGCCGAACCGGTCGACGCTGCCGGCGTCCTGGCCGACCCGCTGCCCGCTGACCTCGACGAGCCGCTCTTTCTCTCGCCCGACGAGGGAGCCGTCGACATCGCGACGACCGTCCGAGACGCCTACGGGCGCGGAACCGTCGACTACTTCCAGAAGGATCGGGACTACGACACCGGCGCGGTCGACGTCTCGCCCAGCGACGCCGCGGTCGCCGACCGGGACGTGGTCGTTGCCGACGACATCATCGCCACCGGCTCGACGATGAGCGAGGCCGTCGGCGTGTTGAACGACCGGGGTGCCGGCCGGGTCTTCGTCTCCTGTGTCCACCCCATGCTGGCGGCCAACGCTCAGACGAAGCTGGCGAGTGCCGGCGTCGAACGGGTCTATGGCACCGACACGATCGAACGGGCCGTCAGCGATGTCAGCGCCGCGAGCGCCGTCGCCGAGTACCTGTAGCTCTCGTCACACCGCTTCGACTGCTGGCGCTCACGCGGTCGTGACTACCCCCGTATCTCTTCGCTACTCGAACAGCCGGCAGTCTCAACCGGTCGTCGGCGTCGCTGTCGCCGTCGTCACGCTCTCCGGCCAGCGCGCCCGGACCCACTCCGGGGGCTGGACCGTCGTCTCGCCGACGGCGCTGTATCGGTAGCGATAGTCGATCCGCTCGCGGTTGCTACCGATCACGTCCTCGTAGCTGACCGACAGCGAGCGGACGAACCCCGAGGGAGCCACCAGCGCCTCGACGCTGTAGTTGCTGATCTCACCGGTCACGGGCAACGTGTCGGCCGAGCCCGTGATCCGGTAGTACCGCTTCCCGTCGACCGTGGTCGCCGCGACGGTGGCCGACTCGATCGCGAGATAGCGGCTGATCGCCACTTCGGGCTGGTGGCCGTAGCGTGCCGTGGCGTTCGTCGCCGACGCCGTCGAGTAGGTGAAGCCGGCGCGACTCACGTCCCGACGGTAACGCGTCTCGCCCTCGGTGTACCCCGAGGTGTTGACGGGCCGCCACGAGGTCGCCAGCTCGTACCGATAGCGGCGTTCGTGCTCGACCCACAGCCGCGTGTCGACGCGCTCGGATTCGTTCGTCCCGACGGGACTCGCGCGCTGGTGTTCCTGCCAGACGTACGAGCGCTCCCGGATCGCCGCCCTGTGGGCTCGGGCGAGCCGGTCGGCGTCGACGATCCGCGCACCCCCAACTCCCGGTGCGATCGCGCTGCCGGTCGACTCGGTGGCGGGCGGTTCGGGGACCGGTGCCGGCGTCACCGTCGTCTCCGTCGACGTGCCGACCAGCCCCCCACAGCCGGCAAGGAGCGCGACGGCGACGACCGCGAGCAGCCCCAGACGCATACCCACTGTTCGGCAGCGAGGTGCATAATCCCACGGCCCGACTCCACGACGCGGAGCCGCCGCTCACCGACGAGAAAAAACGGAGAAGGTTGGAGCTTAGAACGGCGCTTCGGGGCCTTCGTCGTCGTCGCCGCCGATCTCGCCGCCCCGCGAGTCGCCGGGCATCGACGGGCTGGCTCCGCCGGCCATGCCCTCACTGCCTTCCGCGCCCGTGTTGGCGTGGACCGTGTCGATCTCGGGGATCTCCTTGGTCATGCGGGTCTTGATCGCCTGGATCGTCATCGGCGAGATCCCACAGCCCGAACAGGCACCGCCGAGCTGGATCGTGACAGTGCCTTCCTCGCGGTCGATGTTCTGGATCGCCGCCGAGCCGCCGTGCATCTGGATCTGCGGGAAGTTCCGGCGCAGGAAGTTCGTGATGCGCTCCTCGAGGTCGTCGCCGCTTTCGGTCTCCGTGCTCATAGTGTCTACACGTGGGTGCCCCGCCTGCTTAGACCTTTGGACTGACCCGTTCGGGCTCGGGTCGAGAGCCGTACAAAAGCGGACTGGAGCGCCCTAGCCGTTGTAGATCGCGGTCTCGACGCCGTCGTCGACCGCGACGCCGGCCGCACAGACGGCGTGTTCGAACTCGTGGTCGTACAGCTCGCGGGCGATGCCCGCCGGGTCGGTCGCTGCCAGGTCGAACGCCTCCGGGCTGTCCTTCTCGTAGGTCGCGACCAGCGTCGGCTCGGTGACCTCTTCGACCACCAGCGCGTCCCGGCGGACCGTCCCGATGACGCCGCCGTGGCCCTCGGCCCGCGTCGTGGGGTCGTCGGGATCGACGCCGACGATGCCGGCGATGCGCGGGGTGTCGTAGTCGTCTTTCTCGAAGTCAAGCGCCAGCAGCGACTCGGCGACGGCGTCCCGCGCGGGGTAGCCAAGTGCCAGCTTCTCCGCGATCGGATCGACGTGAGAGCCGTTGCCGACGACGACGCCCCGGTCCGTCTCTCGTACGGCGTTGTACGAGATGTAGGGGTTGTCGGTCTCGGGGGCGTCCTCCGTGGGGCCGACCGTGATCGTGCCGTCACGGTCGAGTGCTCTCCTGTTCGGGAACGATCGCGACGAGACGCGGTACGCGCCGACCTGCGGGCCGACGACGACGAACCGTCCAACGTACATACGCGTCAGTTCGGCGGTCGAAGTAAGGAGGTGTCGGTTTTGCCCGTCACCGGCCGAACAGCCAGTGGCCGACTCCGAGGACGATACCGTAGAGGGCCAGTCCGGCCAGCAGCGTCGGATCGAGCCACGGGAACGGCGGGGCCATGGCTCCGACCGCTCCGAGCCAGGCCGGGAGCGCCACCGCGGCGACGAGCCACAGCGCGACGCTGTATCCGATCCCGAGGACGACCGTCGTCGAGAGGGCCTGTCGCCCGGCCGCCGTGCTAAAGAGGATGCCGGCCGCGGCGCTGGCAGCTCCGAGCACGAGCCAGCCCACGGCCGTCCCGCTGGCCCAGAGCAGCGCGGAGAACGTCTCGGAGAGCACGGTCGGCGCGGTGAGTGTCAGAAACACGCCCGCGCCGAGACCGCCGATCAGCCCGGCTGCCAGCCCGCGAAGCCAGGTCGGCGAGACGGTCGGCGTCCGGGTGCGGGCGGCGCTCGGGTTGGGTCTCTCCGATGCCATGGCTGTCACCAGACCGTGGCCACCCCTATACGGCTCGATCGTTCACGCGATAACCCGGGCGTATTCGCTCCGCCACGGCGGTACGCTCGTCTTTCGTGCCCGCCGGGAGTCACCGCCGTTATGCCGTTCGAACCCCTCGCTGTGGACGATGATCGAGGGGCTGGACGCCGACGTGGTCGGGACCGACGCGGCCGCGACACGACGGGACGAGATCGTCGCCGCTGTCACCGACCACGCGAGTGAGATCGCCCGCGAACTCGCACGCCTCCAGGGCGGCGACTACGGACAGGCGACCTTCGAGACCGACGCCGCCTCCTGGACCCTGAAATACGAGGCCGGCGACGTGCAGTATCTCCGCTACGAACGAGGTGGTCGCGAGATCTACGTCGTCTCGACCCAGCAACCGCCCGCTCCGGGCGCGCTGGCGACGGCGCTGTCGGACTACGACGCGTTCGTCGCGGCGTTCAACGAGCACGTTCGATCGCTCGACGGCGTCCTCGACGACGTGACGACCGAGTTCCCCGAGGTCGCCACCGTCGACGACGTGGTCGCCACACGCCAGGCGATCCTCTCGGAGCTCCGGGAGGTCGCCGACGCCATGGCTCAACAGCTCTACCGCTACAGCGGCGACAGCTACGGCACCTTCACGACCCGGATCGACGGCTCGCGCTGGGAACTCAACTGGGAGGAAGGCCGGGCGGACTACCTCCGGGTCGGCGGCGAGGGCGGCGTCTACCTCCTCTCGCAGTACCAGCCGCCTGACGCTCGCGACCTGCGAGCCCACGCCGACGACGTACCGGGGTTCGTCGAGGCGTTCAACGACCACGTCCGCGAAATCTCGGAGTCACTGGAAACGGTGTCGCTGTAGTCGCACCCCTCGCGATCGGATGGCAGACGATCACACAGAGCCGTCTCGTCCGTAACACTGATATGCGACTGCCGGATACGATGGGGTACACAGTCCATTGGGGTAGTGGCCAATCCTGAAGCCTTCTGGGGGCTTCGACCCTGGTTCGAATCCAGGATGGACTATTCCTGCGGCGAGCACATTCGCGAGCCGCGCAATCGTCGATGGAGTGGATTCGAACCCTGTCAGTCGCGCGCAGCGCCGGTGAGCACGTCTGATTCCGGTTCGATATCCAGGATGGACTATTCCTGCGGCGAGCACACTCGCGAGCCGTGCAATCGTCGACGGAGTGGATTCGAACCCTGTCAGTCGCGCGCAGCGCCAGTGAGCACGGCCACCGCTTCGGGCTCTTGGTCGCTTCGAGCACCCATCTCTTTGACACCGGCCGACGACGCTGTGCGTATGGATCCTTCGCACGTCCTCGTGCCACTCGACGGGTCGCCCCTCTCGGAGGCGGCGCTGGCCCACGCGCTTTCCGTCTTCGACTGTCCGATCACGGTCCTGAACGTGGTGACACCGATCGACGCGTCGATGAGCGAGAGCGGCGTCATCGAGCGAGACGACCGCGAGGCCGAGGCCCGCGAGTACGCCGACGAGGTAATTGACGAAGCCCAGCAGCGCGCGACCGAGTACGACCAGCCCATCGAAACCGTCGTTGAGGAGGGCGACCCCGCCGAGACCATCGTCGACTACGCCGACGAGCACGACGTGGACCAGGTCGTGATGGGCGGTCACGGCGGCGACGCCAGCGACCTGACCCAGCGCCTACTCGGGACGGTCGCCACGGCGGTCGTTCGAGAAGCGCCGGTGACGGTGACTGTCGTTCGGTGATCTGGTGTCGGCTCTTTGTGAGTCTGTAACGCTTCTTCAGACACAGAGGCGAATCATCGAAAGCCCTCGCATCGTTCGACCGTCTGGGGCTCGCTTCGCGCCCTGGCCTTCGGCCTGGTGCTTACGTCGCCCGGGACGGATCGAACGACGCTCGGCCTTTCACTGTCTTCGGCTTGATACCGTCGGTCGCATCTCTGCGGACTCCCTCACCTGATCCCGAGCACCGTCGAGAGCAGTCGATAGAGGCCGAAACCGATGGCGATGCTCGTGACGAGCGTGATCACCCAGAACGCCAGCGTGACGCCGATCTTTCGCCTGGAAACGCCCGCCGAGCCGCCGGCCAACCCCCCGCCGATCACGCCGGAGATGATGATGTTGTTGAAGGAAATCGGAATGCCGAGTGCGATGGCGGCCTGTGCGATGATGAAACCGGGGACGAGCGCGGCGATCGACCGGCGGACACCGAGCTGGGCGTACTCGCGCGAAGTCGCCTGTAGCAGCCGCGGCGCGCCCATCCACGCCCCGCCGAGGATACCGGCGGCTCCGAGTCCCAGCAGGAGGATCCCCGGCAGTCCGAGTTCGACGCCGTAGAGGTTCTCCAGTGGCCCGGTCGCCAGTCCGACCTGACTGCCGCCACTGGAGAAGGCGACGACGCTGCCAAGCACGACGAGGAAGGTCTTGATCCCGCGGTCGACCGAGGCCTGGGTGCGGCGGCGGATCCACTGGAAGCTCGCCGCCGCCACCACCAGCGTGAACGCGACGACGCCGAGATCGAGACCGCCGACGATCGGCGTGGGCACCTGTCGCGCCAGAAATCCGGCGACGGAACCCTGCTGGACGCCGGGCGGTGTCGGGACGATACTGAGCTGGACGTTCGCGACGATCCCGCCGACGATGGCCGCGAGCAGCGGGACCCCGACCGTCTCGGGGATGTCGTCACGGCGCAGGATCGTCGCCGTGAGATACGCCAGGCCGCCCGAGACGGGCGGTACGAGGAGCCAGAACGTCCCGATCCGTCGGTAGGTGGCCATCGCGGGGTCACCCTCAAGCGAGAGGCCGACGCCGACCATCGCGCCGGTCGTCGCGAAGGCGGCGGGGACGGGATAGCCCGAGTAGACGCCGAAGGCCATGAACGCACTCGCAGTGAGTAGCCCCGCCGTCGCCGCAAGCGAGGAGATCTCGACGCCGTCGATGAGCCCCGAACCGACGGTCTCTGAGATCGCGCCACCCTGTGTCAACGCTCCGAGGGCGGCGAGGATGCCGATGAGGAAGGCCGCTCGCATCGTCGAGATGGCGTTCGCACCGATCGCGGGCGCGAACGGCGGCGAGTTGCTGTTCGCACCGAGAGCCCACGCGGTCACGAGGCTCGTCAGCGAGGCGAGTCCGACCAGCGACCAGAACGCGATCCCGGTCATCGATTCCGGTCCATGCCGGCCGTTCGACGGGCACTCTCAAAAGCGTTCGCGCCGGGATCGTCGCTCGCTACTGCTCGTGGTACGGGCCGGCTCGCACCGTGGCTGCGAGATCGCGGACCTGGTCGCGGGTGAAGCCGTCCTCGGCCTCGGCGAACAGCGCCTCGACCTCCTCGCGTTCGAGCTTGACCGCGTCGGGCTGTTCGACGGCGTCGACGGTCCGTTCGCGGAGTTCGCGGATCGTTCCGAGTGCCAGCAGGTAGGGCAGCGCCGTCGCCTCCAGGAGGCCGCCGTTGTCTCCTTCCGGGACCGTCGAGAGGTACCGCTGGGCACCGTGTGCGTAGTCGGCGGCCTGATCGACGACGCGGCCGACGACGCGGGCGACCGCGGTCGAGTGCTCGGGCTCGGCGACGGCCTCGTGGTCGAGTTCTTCCTCGGCGAGCCACTCGCCGGGGAGGTAGACGTTGTTCTCCTCGTCCCAGTCGGCGCGGACGTCCTTGGCGATGTTGACCAGCTGGAGCAGGAGTGCGAACGCGCGGGCGTCTTCGGGGTCTGGCGTGGGGTCGTCGGGATCGGCTCGGGCGGCCTGGAGGTTCATGAACAGCTGGCCGACGGTGCCGGCGACGTACCAGCAGTACTCTTCGAGTTCGTCCAGCGTCTCCAGACGGAGGCCGCTGCTGTCTTCGTGGCGGCGCAGGATGTCCGCCATCCCGGTTGCCATCTCGCGGGTGATCGAGCGCATCCCGTCCTGGACCGGGTCGGGAAACGACCGCCAGAGGCGGACGATGCGGTCGGTCTGGCCGAGGACGGCCCAGTCGTCGCCTCCGTCGGCCGGCGTCTCCGGCTCGACGGCCGCCAGAAAGTCCTCGACGGTCGTCTCGTCGTCTTCGGCCAGCATCGCGTCGAAGGTCTCTAAGAGCTCGGCGCGGCGCTGCATCGGAATCGTCGGTTCGTCCTCGATCGTGTCCGCGGTCCGGCAGAGGAGATAGCCGGTACAGACCCACTCCGTCATCGGCTCGTCCAGCAACTCGACACTCAGCGCGAACGTCCGGGAGACCGACTGGACGGCCTCGAACGCCCAGGTCCGATCGTCAGCCAGCGTCGCCTGCTGCGGCACTCCGGTCATTGTGAGTATACTCCGGCTCGGTGTACAAAAAAGGCCGCCCAACAGATGGAGCCAACCTCGCGTTCGCCGTCACCGACGGCGTTGTGCTGTCTTATTCATCACGAAAGATGGTCTGGATTACCCCTCGTCGATTCCCACCCCTCGATGTCACGCCCTCGCTGGCAGAACAGTGATGGTGCCACCCTCCCACCTTCCGGGCAAGGATGGCGAACCGCTACAACCACGCCCGCGTCCAGGAGTACTGGCAACACGTCTGGGACCGCGAGGGCGTGTACGAACTCGACGACGCGGCGATCGACCGCGGCGAGGGGACCTACGTGCTGGGGATGTTCCCCTACACGTCGGGCTCGCTGCACATGGGCCACATCCGCAACTACGCGATCACCGACGCCGTCGCCCGCTACCGGCGGATGAACGGTGCGGACGTGCTCCACCCGATGGGGTGGGACGCCTTCGGGCTCCCGGCGGAGAACGCCGCCTACGAGCGCGACACCGACCCGGAGTCGTGGACGCGAACGTGCATCGAGCAGATGCGCGACGAACTCGAACGGATGGGGTTTGGCTACGACTGGTCTCGCGAGATCACCACCTGCGATCCGGAGTACTACCGGTGGAACCAGTGGCTCTTTACCCGCTTCTACGAGAACGACCTCGTCGAGTACACCGGCGCAGCGGTCAACTGGTGCCCGGACTGCGAGACCGTCCTGGCCGACGCACAGGTCGACGAGGGCGACGGTCCGGCCGACGTGCGCGACGACACGCCGGGACACGCCGACGGCGAGGGGGTCTGCTGGCGCTGTGGCACCGCGGTCGAGACACGCGAACTCGACCAGTGGTTCTTCACGATCACCGACTACGCGGACGAACTCGCGGACGGCCTGGACGACCTCGACGGGTGGCCCGACAGCGTCCGCGAGATCCAGCGCAACTGGATCGGCCGCCGCGAGGGTGCCGAGATCACCTTCGAGATCGACGGCGAGCCGATCGACGTGTTCACGACCCGGCCCGACACCGTCTTCGGAGCGACGTATCTGGCGCTCGCGCCGGGCCACGAGGTCGCCCGCGAACTCGCCCAGCACGCGTCCTCGGGAGCGAGCGATGCGGTCGCCGACTTCCACGACCGGGCCGCAGACGGCCGGGCCGAGGGAACGGCCGGCGTCGACACCGGGCTCACCGCGACGAACCCGGTCACCGGCGAGGAGATTCCCGTCTACGTCGCCAGCTACGTCCTCTCTGACGTGGGGACGGGTGCGGTGATGGGCGTGCCGGCCCACAACGAGCGCGACCACGCCTTCGCCACGGCACACGACCTCCCGGTCGAGCGAGTCGTCGCGCCCAACGACGCCGAACGCGGAGCGCGCAACGGCGACGACCTCCCGTACACCGACGAGGGGATGATCGTCGCCGACGGGGCCTACGAGGGGCTGGCGAGTGCGGCCGCCCGCGAGCGATTGCTCGATCACGACGCCGTGACGGCGGCGACGACCTACCGGCTCCGGGACTGGCTCATCTCTCGGCAGCGCTACTGGGGGACGCCGATCCCGATGGTCCACTGCGAGGACTGTGGCGCGGTGCCGGTGCCCGACGAAGACCTCCCCGTCGAACTCCCCGAGTTCGTCCAGACCACGGGGAACCCACTGGCCGCGAGCGACGAGTTCGTCCAGACGACCTGTCCCGACTGTGGCGGCCCCGCCCAACGCGAGACCGACACCATGGACACCTTCGTCGACTCCTCCTGGTACTTCCTGCGGTACCTGAACCCCGACCTCTCGACGGCCCCCTTCGAGAACGAGGTTGCCGACGACTGGCTCCCGGTCGACGTGTACGTCGGCGGCGACGAGCACGCGGTGCTCCACCTGCTGTACATTCGCTTTTTCACCCGCGCGCTGGCGGATCTGGGCCTGCTCGATCGGCGCGAACCCGTCGACCGGCTGGTCAACCAGGGGACGGTGTTGCACGGCGGCGAGAAGATGTCCAAGTCGAAGGGCAACGACGTAGCCCCCCACGAGTACGGCGCAGAGACGACGCGGCTGTTCGTCCTCTCGGCGGCACACCCCGGCCAGGACTTCGAGTGGACGGCGACGGACGTGAGCAACGCCTACGAGTTCCAGCAGGACGTGTACCGGATGGTGCTGTCGTTCACCGACGGTGCCGGCGGTCGGACCGAGAGCAGACCGCACGACGCCTACCTCGAACGGGAGATCGACCGAACGATCGCCGCCGTCACCGACGAGTACGACCGCTTTCGCTTCCACCGGGTCGTCACCGAACTCCAGCAGTTCGCCCAGTTGCTGCGACGCTATCGCGAGTACGAGACGCCGTACCGCTTCGCGTACAGCCGGGGGCTGCGCGTGCTGGCGAAACTGCTCGCGCCGCTCGCTCCCTATCTGGCAGAGGAGCTGTGGTCCGCGCTGGACGGCGAGGGGCTGATCGCCGGTGCCGACTGGCCCACGCCGCTGCACGACAGTCCCGACTATCGCACCGAGCGCGAACTCGTCCGGACGACGCTCGCGGACGTGCGCGAGATCACCGACGTGGTCGAGATCACCGATCCCGACGAGATCGAACTCGTCGTCGCGCCCGACTGGAGCTATCGCGCCTACGAGATCGCTCGCGCGGTGAGCCAGGAGCCAGAGTCGACCGCGAGCGAGGGTGGTCCCAGCTCTCGGGACGGCAGTACACCCGCGGGACAGCCGGCAGACGGGGCAGTCGTCGGTCGTATCATGGACGCCGACGCCGTGCCCGGTACCGAGGCGGCGGCCGACTACGCGGCCGAGCTGGCCGACCGTTCTGGCGGGTTCGAGCCGGTGCTGGCTCCAGACCGGGAGCTGACGGTGCTGGAACAGGCGTCGTGGCTGTTCGCCGAGGAGTTCGACGCGGACGTGGTCGTCAGGCGGGCCGACCCCGACGGCGAGCAGGCCCACAGAGCCCGGCCGAACAAGCCCGCGATCCACATCACGTGATCGGTCCACAGTGGGTCTCGGTCCTGTTGGTGTAGCTATAAGACGCTGGCACCCCACGGTTCTCGTATGGCCTTCGACAACGTCACGCTGTTCGAGATCAACGTCGCGGACCCCCTGGGAGACGAGCCGACCGACGCCGGACCCGCGAGCGAGCCGGACGAACCGGCCGCCGACTCGGCGACGGCGGACACGGGCGGCAATCTCTGGCTGCGGCTCCTCGGGCTCGTCGCCGCTGTCGCGACGGTCGGGCTGGCGGTCCGCTGGCTCCGCCAGCGCCGGAGCGAGGCCGAGGCCGACTACGAGACCGAGGAGATCGAGCCCGGCGTCGAGCGCGTCGCGGTCTGACACTGCCGGCCGTCACCTCTCGGAGTGCTTCGCCGCTACGGGCGGCGGAACTGTCGGTCAATACACAGCCGACAGCCCGAGGACAGCCGCGCCTTTTTCCCCGCTTCTCTCGAAGCGCCTCGCATGCCGACGCTGGCTTCGACCCATCTGACGAACCGCTACCGCGTCCAGCCCAACCACGCCAACAACTACGACACCGCCCACGGTGGGATCGTGATGAAGTGGCTCGACGAGATCGGCGCGATGTCGGCGATGCGCTTTGCCGGCCACCCCTGCGTGACCGCCAGGATGGACGGGCTGAACTTCCGTCGCCCGATCCCCGTCGGCGACACCGCGCTCACGGAGGCGTACGTCTACGACTCCGGGCGGACGAGCGTCCGCGTCCGCGTGCGAGCCGAACGCGAGAATCCGACGACCGGCGAGACGGAGGTCACGACCGAAGGTCACTTCGTCTTCGTCGCGCTCGACGACGGCGAGCCGACCGGTGTCCCCGAACTCACGGCCGAGACCGACGCCGAACGCGAACTGCGGGACGCGGCGCTCGCCGACGCCGAGACCGACGGGAACGGTTCCTGATACTGCCGGCTGTCACTGTTTCGAGACATTCGCGACCACGGGGTCGCAACGTTCGTTACGGACGGACAGCCGGCAGCATGACCGGTCCCCGCGCTACCGGTTCGCCCGGTGTGCTCGATCGACTGAGTCCAGAAGCGCCGCCCGGTCGGGGTGGAAGGCGAGGTGCGACTCACAGTCGCAGTCGGAACTCCCGAACTCGGGGACGCGGCTGCCGGCGACGGCGTCGGCGACCGCACACTCGATGTCGACGCCCGCCGAGCGGACGACGTGATCGAGCTGGGTCCCGGGCGCGCCCAGCAGGTAGTCGACGTGCCAGTGACGCACGTCGTGTTCGCCCGCCGCGACGCGTTCGTGACGGTCGACGCGGCTGAAGCCGCCGCTGCCCAGTGCGCTCCCGGTGTAGGCGTACCACCCCGACGGGAACGACAGCGACCCGAGCGCCCCCACTTCGAGGGGGCCGCCCTCGGTCCGGTCGATCAGGAGGGTGTAGGTGCCGCCCGCGTCGGTCTCTTGCCCGCCGGTCACGCGCCGATCGCTGGGTCCGCCGCGAAGCTGTCGAACCCTTCGAGGCGGTACTCCCGGGAGTCGGTGCAGTCGTCGTTCTCCGCCGCGAGGTGGCCCACCAGCCAGTCGTAGGCGTGGACGAACGCCTCGTCGGGCGCGTCGGCGAACTGCTGCTCGACGGCGTCGGCGGTCAGTTCCTCGTCGTAGTCCTTGCGGAAGGCCGCGAGCTTCTCGGCGGCGGTCGCCGCGGTCGCTTCGTCTGCCCCTGCCGCTTCGAACACTGCCTGCACGTCGTCGGCAAACTCGCTCATGTCCGAACGGTGGCCGCCTGGCCCCGTATGCGTTCTGCTTCTGGCCCGCACCGACACCTTTTGTACGGGGACGATCGAATCGGATCCATGACAGACAACGAGTGGGATGGGCCGCGATACGACGACGCGGCCGGCTTCGTGACCGACTACGGCGACAGCGTCGTCGACCTGCTCGACCCGCGACCCGGCGAGCGCATCCTCGATCTGGGCTGTGGGACCGGCCACCTCACGGCGACCGTCGCCGACGCGGTCGGCAGCGAGGGCGATACACTGGGGATCGACGCGTCGAGCGAGATGATCGCGGAGGCACGCGCGGCCCACCCCGATCTGCGGTTCGACTGCGTCGACGCGACGGCCTTCCAGGCAGACGAGGCGTTCGACGCAGTGTTCTCCAACGCGGCGCTGCACTGGGTCGACGACCAGGACGCCGTCGCCGAACGCGTCGCCGCGGCGCTCGCTCCCGGCGGCTCCGGTTCGTCGCGGTGCGAGACGAGTCCGCCTCTCGCCAGACCTAACCCGTCGCTCGCCCATCTGTCGGTATGACCGAGACGAACGTGCTGGGCGAGCCACTCGAACCGTGCAGCACCGACCCGGAGACTGGCTTCGAGCGAGACGGCTGCTGTGGCGAGCACTCACAGGACCGCGGCCGCCACGAACTGTGTGCGGTGATGACCGACGAGTTCCTCCAGTTCAGCAAACGGCAGGGCAACGACCTCGTGACGCCGCGCCCGCAACTGAACTTCCCCGGGCTGGAGCCGGGCGACCGCTGGTGTCTCTGTCTGGGCCGGTGGGTCGAAGCCCTCCAGGCGACGCGCCGCGAGCAACTGCCCGAGACGACGGTGCCGCCGGTGGTCCTCGACGCGACTAACGAGGCCGTCCTGGACACTGTCGACCTGGAGACGCTGGAAGCCCACGCGTACGATCGGTGAGCGCTGTGGTGGCCCCGTCGCACCGCCGTCCGACTGTGACACAGAGTCCTATCGGCGAGAAAAGAGTCGCAGACGGCAGCCTCAGTCGTCACTCGCGGCCATCTCGTCGTCGACGAGGCTCTCGCCCTCGACCAGGAGCCGTTCGAGGAGGTACTCTTCGATGCCCGCGAGTGCGATCTCGGTCGGCGCGTCCTCGCCGAGGATCACGTCGTGGGACTGGGCTCCCTCGATGGCCGACCGGAACACCGCGGCGAACCGCTCGGGGTTCACGTCGTCGCGGAACTGGCCCTGCTCGATGCCCTCCCGGACGATGTCGGCGATCAGATCGCGGATGTGTCGGTCGTTGTGGACCTGCTGGGCACGCAGCGCCTCGTCGTAGGGGGCCTGTGCGCGCAGCCCCAGCAGCGCCATGTGTACGTCGTCGGGCCCCTCGCTGTCGTCTCCCTCGACGACGATCTCGGTCATCCGCAACAGCTGTTCCATCGGGTCGGCCTCGCTGTCCTCGTCGAACTCCTGCAGGAAGTTCTCCAGCAGGTGCTCCATGAACGAGACGATCAGGTCCTCCTTCGAGTCGTAGTGGTAGTGCAGCAGTGACTTGCTCTTCTCGAACTCGTCGGCGATCGACTGCATCGTCAGATCCGCATAGCCGTGCTTGCAGAGAGCCGCAAACGTGGCCTCCATGATGTCGTCGTCGGTGGTCATTGTTGACTGACTATCCAGTCAGGGGGCAAGAAACTGTCGCTCCCGAAGTCGCGTGAAATTAACCGCTGCTCCGTCGGCGTGCGCTTAAATACGTCGAGACCGACCGACCGAGTAATGGTAGGCTCGAACGCCAAAGGGGACCGCCGCGAGCGCGAACTCGTCAACGCCTTGGACGAGGCTGGTTTCGCGGTGATGCGCGCGCCGGCCAGTGGCTCGGCGACCGAACGGGAACTGCCGGACGTGCTGGCCGGCGACGGCGAGCAGTTCTACGCCGTCGAGGCGAAGTCGAGCGCGGGTGACCCGATCTACCTCGACGGCGAGGAGGTCGAGGCGCTGCTCTTTTTCGCCCGGAACTTCGGCGCGAAGCCACGGATCGGCGTGCGATTCGACCGCGAGGACTGGTTTTTCTTCCACCCCGGCGACCTCTACGTCACCGACGGCGGGAACTACCGCGTCAAGAAGGAGACGGCGCTGGCCGAGGGCACCGACTTCGACGAGTTCGTGGGCCACAGCGAGAAGGTCACGCTGGCCGAGATCGGCGACGACGACGGCCCGGATCAGGCGACGCTGGACGTTCTGGCGGCACTCGACCGGGGCGATCTAAGCGTCGAAGACGCGGCGGAGATGCTTTAACTGGAGAACGTCGTCAACTCGATCCCGCGTTCGCGTGCGGCCTCGATGACGAACGCGACCCGCTCGGGCGGGACCGTCTCCCAGGCGGTGTGGCCCGCCAGGATGCCCAGCCCGCCCCGAGCCGCGACGCTGTCGAGGTACGTCTCGATCTCGGCCCGCCGGAGGTGACTCCGTTCGAGGTAGTACCGCTGGTAGCTCGTCGGCGGGGTGCCCGGCCGGTTCGGCAGTGACCGCACGGCGGCGTTGGGGACCACGTCGTAGGTCTCGGCGGCCAGCGCCCACGCTCGCGGGTCGGCCGCGTCGTAGGGGAACACGAAGCCGTCGGGATCGTACCCCAGCTGGTCGAACGCCGAGCGAACGCCGACGATCTCGTCTCTGAGCGTCGCTTCGGTCGGGCGCACCACCGCCTCGTCCCCGTCGAACGCGGCGTCGATCTCGCCCTCGACGCCGAGGGTGACCGCCGCCTCGCCGACGGCGAGTGACTCCCCCAGCGTCACCGTCGTCGTCCGGTCGCCGTCGGTCAGCTCGTAGCGATCGCCCGCGAGAACGCCGTGTTCCTCGCCGGGGAACACGTGCCCGGCGGCGACGGTGAGCCGTTCGTCGCCGCTGGTCACGTCGGCCGCGAGGTGGTGGGCCTGCAGGTAGCGGTGACGGCTCCCGTGCGAGCAGATCTCACAGCCGGCCTCGGCCAGCGCGGCGAGCTGTTCGGTGGTGAGGTGGTCGTCGTCGCCCAGCCACTCGGGCACGACCGCCACCGCCGCGGGCGCGTCGTGAGCGCGCAACACGGGCAAGAGCTGTTCGTAGTCCGTCGCGTAGCCGTCGTCGAAGACGAGAACGAGCTGGCCGTCGGGCATGCCCTTTCGTTTCGAACTGCCGGGGATAAGTGTTGCTCGCGAGCGAGAGGTCGTGTTTAGTTAAGCGTGAAAAGTGAGGCGGGAGAACTTCTTGGTGCTCTATGCCAGAAATCACCCGCCTCAGTGGGAGTAGAGAGTGGATTGATTTGGATTTTATGGAGCGTGAGCGGACACCCGAACCGGCGATGGCGCTGGGTATTCAGTCCCATCTTGCGGGACTCTCGCTGTCGAATACCGTCGATTTGCTCGAAGCACTGGGTGTCCAACGCAGTCGGAAGGCGATCCACGATTGGGTTCAGAAAGCCGATCTACAGCCAGACTCTGGCCGATCTCCGAATCAAGTTGCGGTGGATGAAACAGTGATTCGGATCAACGACGAGCAATTTTGGCTGTACGCCGCCGCAGATCCCGCCACAAACGATCTGCTTCACGTTCGTCTCTTTTCGACTACCACGACTTCCCTCACCGAAATCTTCCTGCGCGAACTTCGGCAGAAACATGATGTCGAAACTGCCGAATTTCTCGTTGATGGCGCTCAACACCTCCAAACTGCGCTACAACGAGCAGGACTGCGATTTCAAATATCTCGCCACGGAAATCGGAATGCTGTCGAACGGATTTTCCGCGAACTGAAGCGCCGAACCTCGTCGTTTTCGAACTGCTTCAGTCACGTCGAACCGGAGACAGCCGAAAATTGGCTCCAAGCCTTCGCCAGCTGGCACAATGCTCCAAACTAAACACCACCGAGCGAGAGCGCCACACGTTTATGACCCGTGACGGGGCCAGGGGCGTCCGTGCACACCTTCCGTGACCTGGCGACGGCGGCGTACTGTCCGCGAAAGCTCTACTACCGACGGCGCGACGGCGAGCCGACGATCCCCGACGGCGTCGAGGACGTGCGACAGCTGGCCTTCGACTACGACACACTCCGGTCGGTCGACGCGGCGCTGCTCGCCGCCCCCATCGAGGTCTCGCCCGGCACCTACCGCGAGCGGCTCGGGCGGCTCGCGCGGCGGCTCGACTACTGGGACGGACTCGTCGATCCGCCGCGACGGGACGCTCTCCTGACCGGCCGAGACTGTCGTGGGATCGCCCACAAGGTGCTCGAAGCGCCGCTCGTCCCGTCGCTGGTCTTCGCCGGTGAGCCGCCCGACGAGGGGGTCTGGGAGCCCCAGACCGTCCGGCTCGTGGCCGCGGCCAAGGCCCTCGCCTGGGAGCACGAGACGACGGTCGAACGGGCCGTCGCCGAGTATCCGGCCTACGGCGTCGTCCGCGAGATCGACCTGACGGTCAGGCGGAAAGCGGCCTACCGGAAGGCCGTCAGGACGGCGGAGACGATCGACGGCCCGCCCTCACGTGTCGACAGCGACGCGAAGTGTGCCCCCTGCGAGTACCGCGAGACGTGTGGCACGACGACCCGCTCGCTGGCGAGCATGCTCTCGTAGGAGTCGGGCGTCGGCAGACGCGACGACGGTCGAGCGGAAAGCGACGACGGCGTGGCACTTAATGATCGGCCAGCCACGCCCGGATCGCCTCGCAGTCTGCCCCCTCCCGGACGATCTCGTCGGCGGCCACGTCGACCACCGTCGACTCCGTGCCGGGCGTCCGACCGCCGTCGAGGACCACTGCCGCGTCCGCCCTGACGGACTCCCCGATCTCCTCGACGGTCCGGGCGCTCGGCTCCCCGCTGACGTTGGCGCTGGTCGACGTGATCGGCGCGACTCGCTCCAGCAGCGCCAGCGCCAGCTCGTGGTCGGGCACGCGAATGCCCACGCGGTCACGCCCGGCGGTCAGCACGTCAGGCACCGACGACCGCCGTTGGGCCAGTACCGTCACCGGGCCGGGGAGGAAGGCTCGCATGAACGCCAGCTCGCGCTCGCTGGGTTCGGTGTAGTCGGTCGCCGCGTCGACGCTTGGCACCGCGAGCGAGACCGGTTTCGAACGGTCTCGCCCCTTCACGTCGAACACGCGCTGGACGGCGTCGGGGTCGAGCGCGTCGCCGGCCAGTCCGTACACTGTCTCGGTGGGGTAGATCACCAGCTCGCCGTCGCCGATCGCGTCGGCCGCGCGGTCGAGATCACTCATTACCCGAGCGTGGGCCGGGCCGCGAAAAAGCGTGCTGGAACCGCTATCGGATGACCGCCTCGACGGCGTCGTAGTCCGGGAAGTCGGGCCACTCCGTGGCGACCCAGGCGTACTCGATCGTCCGGTCGCTATCGAGGACGAACACGGCCGGCCGGGGCTCGGCCACGCCGCTCATCCCGTCGAGATCGTTGACGATGCCGTACGCCTCGGCGACGCCGTTGGCAGGGTCGGAGTAGAGCCGATACGCCTCGCCCAGATCCCGCTCGTCGAGCAGGCGCTTGTGGGCGTACGGCGTCGAGATCGACAGGCCGACGACGGTGGCGTCGGTGTGCCACTCGCGGTCGCGGATCTCGTTCCAGGCGTACGTCGCCGGGAAGGCCCCGTCCATGGAGTGAAAGACCAGCACCGTCGGGTCGTCGTCCTCGGCGACCAGCTCTGACAGCGCCACATCGGCCCAGTACTCGTCGGTGACCAGCGGGCGGGTGAAATCCGGCGCTCGCTCGCCGACCTCGGGGTGGTCTGCGGGACCGAGATCGACCACGTCGAAATCGAGCTCCATCAGTCGTCCCCTCCCTCGCCGTAGGTTCGGTCGAGGTAGTCGACGATGTTCGCACTCTCTGCCATCGTCACGCCCGTCTGCTCGTCGACGATCGCCGGAACGGTTCGCTTCCCACACAGGCGCTTGACCGCGTCGCGCTCCGAGTGGAGCGGTTCGACGAACCGGGATTCGTAGTCGAGGCCGTACTCCTGGAGCCGACGGACGACCCGCTCACAGAACGGGCAGGCCTGGAGCCGGTAGAGTGTGATGGCGGTGTCGCTCATACACCTCCCCGTAGGAGCGAGCGACCGGTAATTCTGTCGGGTGTGTCCGTTCCGTGTCGCGTTAGACGGGTGCCCCATGGCAACGTTTAATTCACACCCTCTGCAAACTCAGACGTTGATGGCTCTTGACCCCCCTGTCGGAGTCGATTCACTGGTAGCCTTGCCACTACAGGTCGACATCTACGGTCCCGTCCAGCTGCCCGAGAACGTGTTTCTCGGGATCGGTGCGGGGATCATTCTCCTCTTGATCGGGCTCTCGGCGTTCTTCTCCTCGTCGGAGATCGCCATGTTCTCGCTACCGAGCCACCGCGTCGAGGCCCTCGTCGAGGACGCCGTCCCCGGCTCGAAGACGCTCAAAGGCCTCAAAGAGGATCCACACCGGCTGCTGGTGACGATTCTGGTGGGGAACAACCTCGTCAACATCGCGATGTCCTCGATCGCGACGGGGCTGTTGACCTACGTCCTCGGGAGCGGCCAGCAGGGACTCGCGGTCGCGCTCTCGACGTTCGGGATCACCGCGATCGTCCTGCTGTTCGGCGAGAGCGCGCCCAAGAGCTACGCCGTCGAGAACACGGAGTCGTGGGCGCTGCGGATCGCCAAGCCACTGAAGTTCTCCGAGCGTGTCCTCTTGCCCCTGATCGTCCTGTTCGACTACCTCACCCGGATCGTCAACAAGGTCACTGGCGGCCGCTCGGCCATCGAGACGTCCTACGTCACCCGCGAGGAGATCCAGGACATCATCGAGACCGGCGAGCGCGAGGGTGTCCTCGACGAGGAGGAACGCGAGATGCTCCAGCGGACGCTACGGTTCAACAACACGATCGCCAAGGAAGTGATGACGCCGCGACTGGACATGGAAGCCATCTCGAAGGACGCCACCGTCGAGGAGGCGATCCAGCAGTGTGTCCAGAGCGGCCACGCCCGCGTGCCGGTGTACGAGGGGAGTCTCGACAACGTCATCGGCATCGCACACCTGCGAGATCTGGTTCGGGACCGCGACTACAGCGACGCCGAGACCGAGCTCGCGGACCTCATCGAACCGACGCTGCACGTCCCCGAGTCCAAGAACGTCGACGACCTCCTGACGGAGATGCGCCGCGAACGACTCCACATGGTCATCGTCATCGACGAGTTCGGGACCACCGAGGGACTGGTGACGATGGAAGACCTCACCGAAGAGATCGTCGGCGAGATCCTCGAAGGCGAGGAGGAGGAACCCATCGAGTTCGTCGGCGACGGCGAAGTCGTCGTCAAAGGCGAGGTCAACATCGAGGAGGTCAACGAGGCGATGGACCTCGAACTGCCCGAGGGCGAGGAGTTCGAGACGATCGCCGGCTTCATCTTCAACCGCGCGGGCCGCCTCGTCGAAGAGGGCGAGCGCATCGAGTTCGACAGCGTCGCGATCGTCGTCGAGCGAGTCGAGAACACCCGCATCATGAAGGCGCGGCTGTTACGGATCGATCCCGAGGACGGCGAGGACGGCGAGGCCGAGAGTGACGGCGACACGTCCACACAAACGGCGACCGAGTGATACGCGACGGTGTCGCCATTCACCAGATCGGTCACACGACACCGACACACTCTGTCGACAGAAAAGTTGCCACGTCTTCGGTCCTGCGGCTCGTATTTGGGTCTGTTCTAGTAGAAATAAGGAATATGTTGCTGTATGGCCGAAGTATCATGTACTGGGTTCACGAACGTTCGGTTACGATGGTTCACTCCCCAGATCGGCACGACGATACTGTCCCGATCGGCACGCGAACGCGAGCGGTAGACGACGGTGTGAGCGACACTGACCGTGCTTCGGACGACTCGGCTGGCGCGACGGAGCGCGATGCGACGCCGATCGTTCCCCACACCCGGGTGCCAAGATAGTCGGCGGATCAGCGCCGAGTCTGCCGTTTCGTCGTCGACTACAGGATGGACACGGCCGTGAAGACGCCGTAGCCGAGCCCGAGCGCCAGCGCCAGCGAGGCGACCCACGCCAGCACCGTCTTGCCCATCTTCTCGCCGCTGACCGACCCGCCGCCAGCGGCCGCGCCGCTTCCGATGATCGAGAAGACGATGATCTCGTTGAACGACACTGGGAGCCCGACGTAGACGGCCGTCTGTGCGATCATAAACGAGGGGATCAGCGCCGCGATCGAGCGGCGTGGTCCCAGCGACGAGTAGTCCTGCGAGAGCGCCTTGATCATCCGTGGTGCGCCGGTCCAGGAGCCAGCGAGCAGGCCGATCCCGCCGCCGAGCAACACGGCCGTGATCGGCACCGTGAACGTATCGAGCAGCGGGAGTAGTGGCCCGATCGCCAGCCCGACCTGACTGCCGCCGGCCGAGAAGGCGACGAGCCCGCCCATCACCAGCAGGAACCGCCGCTGTGCTCGCTCGCCGTGTTCGTGGATGTCGTACCACACCGCCGCCGCGATCAGGAGCCCGAGCACGAGCGAGACCAGCGCCCGGCCGCCGGTTCCGCCCTCGAAGGTGCGCGCGAGGGCGACCGAGAGGGCACCCGGGCCGCCGTCGGGTCCGAGCCCCGTGAACTCGACGTTCGCCAGTAACACGCCGACCAGGCCCGCGAGCCCGGCGATCGAGAACCGCTCCGCGATCCGGTCTGCGCGCAGCAGTTTCGCCGTCAGGAAGCCGACGAAGCTCCCGGCGAACGGCGTCAATACCCACAGCAAGGCGATCTGCTGGTACTTTGGCCAGGCTGGCTGGCCGCCCATCGCCAGCCCGACGCCGACGACCGCGCCGGTGACGGTAAAGGCCGTCGCGATCGGGTAGCCGGCGAAGACGCCGATTGCGACCAGCACCGCCGCAGTCAGCAGCGCGATCGTCGCCGCGATCGCCGAGAGGCCCCCACCGTCGGGGAAGAGTATGAGGCCGCTCCCGACCGTCTCTGTGACGTTGGCCCCCTGTAACACCGCTCCGAGCAGACCCAGAATACCGACGAAAAAGCCTGCCCGCATCACCGAAATGGCGTTGGCCCCGACTGCCGGTGCGAACGGCGTCGAGCCGGACGATCCCGCACCGATCGCCCAGGCCATGAACAGACTCGCTGCGGCGGCGATCACGAGCGTTCCGAGCGTGCTCCCAGCAACCATCTGTCACCGGTTTTCGCCGGCCAGCGTATTAGGCTGTCGACTGGTGGGAAACGGCCTCATACTACCGGCTGTAACTTCGCAAAAATCTTCGCCACCCCGGGGGTGGCGAAATCGGTCACAGATGTACAGCCGGCAGTATCAGTTGCTCCCGCTCTCGACTGGGTAGAAGGCGTCGGAGTGGCCGTAGTCGCTGGTGTCTCGGTGCAGTGCCCACATGCTGACGTTCCCGATCCCCTGCTGTTTCGCGAAGTCGGCGACGTTCTGGGAGTCGCTGACCGACCACTCGGACTCGTTCACGTTGGGGAGGAACCCGAGCTTCGCACGCCGCTGTGCCTCGTTCTTGTCTGGATAGACGTTGCTCATCCAGTCGACCGTGCCTTCGACGGCCGATTTGACCCGTTCGGGAGTCGTGTCCACGTCCGTCCAGTCCATCGTCATGATGTTGATGTACTCCAGTTCGACGCCCTTGTCCAGCGCGTCGGTGATCATGTCTTTCCCGGGACAGTGATCGGCGTTGACGATCCCGGACGGTCTGGCGGCGACCGTGTACGTGACTTTCACGTCCGGCCGCTCGGACTGGATCTGTGCCAGCGCCTCGTTTCGCATCTCGTAGTAGGTGCCGTCACGGCCCGGCTCGTCGTAGTTCTCGTCGTCGATGTCGATGTGCGTCACGCCGAGCGTGTCGAGGACCGTCTCGTAGGCGCTTTTGACCTCCGAGACGCTGCTCGCGTCGCGGGCGACGATCCGGCCGTCCCAGCCGCCCATCGCGACCCACACGTCGTAGCCTTCGTCCTGGAGCGTGCTGATCTTGTCGGCGTGGTCCGAGAGCGGCCGGTCGCCGTCCGCGGTGAGCCACGCGGGGGTGACCGTCCCGTCGTCGGTGCCGTCGCCGACGAACGAGAGGACGACGCGGTCGGTGCTCGCGTTCCGTGTGTCTCCGAGAATGTCGCCCCACGTTCCGAGGTACGGCGTGAAGATCGCGTCGCTGCTGCCCGACGAGGAGCTGACGGAGATTCCCGTCGTCGCACTGTCGGTGGCCCCGTCGTCGTCGGTGACGGTGAGTGTGACGGTGTAGTCCCCGGTCGCGTCGTAGCTGTGACTCGTCGTCGCTCCGGTCGCCGTCGTCCCGTCGCCCAGCTCCCACTCGTAGCTGGCGATCGACCCGTCGGCGTCGGACGATCCCGATCCGTCGAGGTCGACGGTCGTTCCGGGTTCGACGGTCGTCGAGGACGCGCTGACCGACGCCGTCGGCCCCTCGTTGCCCGTTCCACCGTCGCCGTCACAGGACCCTTCGAGCGTCCAGACGGCCTCGCTTTCGGCCGGGGCGGTGCCCCGCGTCCACCACTCGGCGGTCCAGAGGGACCCCTCGTAGGTCACCTGATCGCCGCCGTTGTAGGTCGCGTCTGGGTCCCACTCGGCGACGTTGCTACAGTCCGTCGCGGCCACGGTTGTGCCAGCGCCAGCCGCGAGGACGAACGTACTCGATACCGCACGAATGAACTCTCTGCGTGAATTGTCCATAGTTGTCACTCTCGGAGGCAGTCGTTGGCCCCAACCCCACGCGTCCCATGCCAGTGGTGTGTCGGACGACCTCGGGCGCTCGACAGCCCGACGGTCGCCGCCGCGAACCGGGAAGGGCCGAACCTCCGTCGAAGACGTTGTGAGAATCCCACATAAGTCCTTCATAATTTTACACAGTTATTCGGGAAGTACGGAACTGTTACCGCAGAGTCCGGCTTCGAATTAACGAATTTTATCTACTGATACAAAACGACTTACAGGAGACACTCAGGGCACCCGGATTTTCATTATAGGGAAACAACTCCGTGAGTAATTCTGGCGTGTGCGATTCGGTACCGTGATTCTTCCAGAAATAGTGGCCGTAATCTGGATCCGCAGTCGCTCTCTCTCCGAAAATTCTCCGCCGCTTGGTCCCGTTTCTCACGGCGTCAGTTCGTCCGTCTGTCTTCCCGACGCCAAACCGAAATTTCGCTCGGCTTCCCTCGCTCAGTTCGTTTTAGCGTCTCCCGGATACGAACCCGAAATTAAACGCTGACAGAGCAGCGTTTAGTTCGTCTTCGCATCTGTCTCCTCGTCGCCCGTCTCTTCCTCGCTCACCTCTACGCCCTCCGCCGTGGCGGCGGCCTCGATTTCTTTCTCGGTGTTGACGTGCCACCGGTCGACGTCGCTGTCGAAGTCCGCCAGGCGGTTCGAGACCCGTTCCTTGAGGTCGTCGTCGTTGACGTTGATCTCGAAGATGTACTCTGGGCGGTCGTCGCCGTTGACCCGCTGGAGGTTCGCGCTCACGAGCGCGTTGTCGAAGTAGTACGGTGCGATCTGGGTCATCACGTTCTTGTAGACGGTGTCTTCGACCGTCCGCAGAGCCTTGCGGCTGGCCGAGTCGGCGGCGCGGGCGACGTAGTCCAAGCTCTCGCCCCACGACTCGACGGCTTCGTCGGGCTCGTCGAGGTTCTCGTAGGAGTCCGCGAGCTTCTCGCCGGCCGTCCGGAGGTCGTCGTCCGGGTCTTTCCCGGCCTGTTCGCCCTTGCCCTCGTCGACGCGAGCCTGTTCGGCGGTCTTCTCGTTGACGTCCTCGTCGAGCCGCTCGTGGCTCTTCGGTCGCCACTCGTCGAACTCTTCGAGGGCGTCGCCGTCGACTGGCCGGTCGACGCGCTCGTCGGTCGCCAGCTCTCGCAGCGCCTGGACGATCCGCTCGCCGTGTTCGACGACGTCGACCCAGCCACCGCGGCGCTTGAAGCCTGAGACGCTCTCTTCTATGTTTTCCATGGTCGGTTAGAACAGCTGGTGGACCTGGTGCCCATCCGTTGGTGCTGGCGAGTTTTGTCGCTACACCACCATAAGCTTTCGTCGGGCGCGTGGTACCGATCGGCACAGACAGCCACGCTCGCGACGATCGCAGCGACCGTTCACTCCAGTATAGGACCCGCTTACTGGCTGTTTCGGATCTCATAACGAAATGTCGTCCGGTGGTACGACCGGTCTATGGGCGATCACACCAGACGACGATTCATCCGCGCGACTGGACTCGTGGGCGTCACCGCACTCGCCGGCTGTGCCGGCGACGACGACGGCGGTGCGGAGGACTCACCGACCGAGACGGGGATGGACGAGGGTGGCGACGAGACGGAGGGAGGCATGGACGAGACGGCCACCGACACCGAATCGTCTGACGGCGGCGACGGCCAGGTCGACACCCGCCTCTCGTGGCACGCCGGTGGGACCGGCGGCACCTACTTCCCGCTCTCGAACGAGTTCAAGACAGTCGTCGAGGACAACACCGACTTTACGCTGAACGTCCAGTCGACGGGGGCCAGCGTCGAGAACGTCGGCAGCCTCGCCAACGGGAACGCCGACTTCGCACTGATCCAGAACGACATCGCGTACTTCGCGAAGAACGGCACCGGTATCGACGCGTTCCAGGACAACGCCATCGAGAATCTGCGCGGCGTCGCGACGCTGTATCCGGAGACGATCACCATCGTGACCCTCGCCGACACCGGCATCTCGCAGCTGTCTGACCTCTCGGGGGCGACGATCAACACGGGCGATCTGGGCAGCGGCACGCAGGTCAACGCCAACCAGATCCTCGAAGCCGTCGGCATCACCGACTTCGAGGAGCAAAACGCCTCGTTCTCGCAGGCGGCCGACCAGCTCCGGAACGGCGACATCGACGCCGCCTTCGTCGTCGGGGGCTGGCCGGTCGGCGCGATCGAGGATCTGGCGACGACCAACGACATCGCGATCGTCCCCATCGACGGCGACAACCGTACGGCGGTCAAGGACGCGGCGTCGTGGTTCGCCGACGACACCATTCCGGGCGGAACGTACTCGGGCGTCTCCGAAGATGTAGAGACCGTCGCCGTCCAGGCGATGATCGCGACCAACGCCGACGTGCCCGAAGCGACGGTCGAGACGGTGACCGCGGCGATCTTCGACAACGTCGACGCGCTGACGATCAAGACGGAGTTCATCGGCGTCGACTCGGCACAGGACGGGATGTCGATCGAGCTCCACCCCGGCGCGGCGGCCTACTTCGACGCCTGATCCGATGGGGTGGCTCCGTCCCGGACTGGTCGCCGCGGTCCTCGTGACGGCGGCCGTCGGCGTCTCGCTGCCGGCCCAGCAGACGCTGGTCGTCTCGTCGGTCGACTCCGGTGACGTACTCCTCCAGACGCCGGTCGAGGAGGACACGCGCGTCGCGCTGGCGTACACCCACAGCGTCGAGCGCACGCGCGTCGTCGACACGTACCGGGTCCGCGACGGCCACTTAGAGATGACCCGGATGGCCTTCGAATCGTACGGCTGGGGGCTGCCGGCCGACGCCAACGTCTCGCGGGTGAACGGCTCGTTCGTCTACGACCCGCCGGGGACGTTCGAGACGATCACGGTCAAGCCGGGGCGCATCGCCGGCCACCGCCTCCACGTCGGTGACCGGCGCTACGACCTGGTGAACCGTTCGAACGCACGCGCCGTTCGCATCACCGTCGAACGCCGGTCGGTGGTTTGGGCGGCAGTCGAGCACGTCACAGCATGACTCCTCGCATCACCGATACCGACGTCGCGGCCGACGACTTGCTCCAGGAGATCGAACGCAAGCGATCGCTGCGGCGGGTGGCGAGCGTCGTCGTCTCGATCGTCGGCGTCCTCTTTTCGGCCTACCAGATGTGGTTCGCCGCCCGCGGGTTCGTCTTCGCCGTCGAGGTGCCCGTCCTCGGCGAGGTCGAACTCGCCTCCCTGCAGCTGTTGCAGATCAACGCCGTCCACGTCGGGTTCGCGCTCGTCCTGACGTTCCTGTTGTACCCCGGCACCACGGGCGACGGGCGAGTATCGCGGGCCTGTCGCCAGCTCCGAGCGCGGACGGCCTCCCGGCTCGGTCCCGACAGCCCGCTGGTCTCGGCGATGGACGCGGTCGGCGACGGACTGGCCTGGCTGCTCGTCGATCCCGACCTCGACCGCGTGACGCCGTCGGATCTCCTCCTGATCGCCGTCACGGTGCTGTCGAGTGCGTACTTCGTCACCGACTTCCAGGAGATCCAGCGCATGCGCGCGCTGGGGCTGCCCGCCGGCCGCCCGATCCAGGAGGTGTTCTCGTTCCTCGATCCGGTGGCCGGCCTGCTCGGCCCGCTGACGGACGTGTCCTACGCGTTCGTCCTGGGGGTCGTCGGCGTGCTGCTCGTCCTGGAGGCGACCCGGCGAGCGATCAGCCTCTATCTCGTCGTCATCGTGGGCGCGTTCATCGTCTACGCCCGCTTTGGCGTGTTGATCCCACAGGACGCGGCCTACGTCGGCGTCCTCTCGATCCCGGAGCTGACGTGGCCCTCGATCGTCCAGAACCTCTGGTACAACACGGAGAACGGCGTCTTCGGTATCCCGGTGACGGTGTCGGTGCAGTTCATCTACATCTTCATCCTCTTTGGCGCGTTCCTGGAGATGTCCGGTGCAGGCCAGTGGTTCATCGATCTCGCGTACGCGGCGACGGGCACGCGCAAGGGCGGGCCCGCGAAGGCGTCGATCCTCGCGAGTGGTTTCATGGGGACGATCTCCGGCTCGTCGATCGCCAACACGGTCACGACCGGCGCGTTCACCATCCCGCTGATGAAACGGTCTGGCTACTCCCCGGAGTTCGCCGGTGGCGTGGAGTCTTCGGCCTCCTCTGGCGGCCAGATCCTCCCGCCGGTGATGGGTGCCGCGGCCTTCCTGATCGTCCAGTACACTGCGACGCCCTTCGCAGACGTGATCGTCGCCGCCGCGATCCCGGCCGTCGTCTTCTTCTTCGGCGTCTGGGTGATGGTCCACTTCGAGGCCTCGCGGCTGGGTATCGGCGGGCTCGATCCCGACTCCGTCGTCGACATCCGCGCTCACCTGCGGACCGGGTGGTTCTACCTCGTTCCCATCTTCCTCCTGCTGTACTACCTCATCGGCGCTCGGCTCTCGGTCGCGCGCTCGGCGTGGTTCACGCTCGTGGCCATCGTCGCCCTGATCACGCTCGTCGCGGCCTACAGCGACGAGACGCGCGGTCGTCTCGTCGCCATCCTCCTCGTGCTCGGTACGGGGCAGTTCCTCGCACAGTGGCTGACCGGCGCGTCGCTCGTCGCCGCACTGAGTGGCGGCGGTCCGGGCGGACAGTCGATCGGCGGGGCCGTCTCGGCGACGCTTGGCACCGTCGGCTGGCTGTCGATCGCGGCGGGCGCGCTGACACTGCTCTCGAAGCCGCGCCTGACCGCGTCGTGGCTCGCGCTCGACCCAGCGGTCGACGAGGCTGCCGACGAGATCTCGACGGCCGTCGGTCGCCCAGCGGCGGGTGACAACGGGCTCGTCCGCCTCGGCACCTTCGTGCTCAAGTCGATGGACAGCGGTGCCAGAACGGCGGTCCCGGTCGTCGTCGCGGTCGCGGCCGCCGGCATCATCCCCGGCGTGATCAGCGTCTCCGGGCTGGGGCCGAACCTGGTCGCGCTCATCCGTTCGCTGGCCGGCGGCTCGCTGGTCCTCCTGCTGGTCATCACCGCCATCGCGTCGATCATCCTCGGGATGGGGATGCCGACGACGGTCACCTACATCATCCTCGTGTCGATGCTGGGGCCCGCGCTCGTGACCTTCGGCATCCCCGAACTCGCCGCGCACTTGTTCATCCTCTATTTCGGCGTCATCGCCGACATCACGCCGCCGGTGGCCGTCGCCGCCTACGCGGCCTCGGGCATCGCGAAGTCGGACCCCTTCCAGACGGGCATCGAGGCGTTCTCGCTGTCGCTCAACAAGGCGATCGTTCCCTTCGCGTTCGTGCTGGTCCCCGGCATCGTCCTGCTGCGCGAGAAAGACGACGCGGCGGAGCTGCCGTTGGGCGAGCAGTTTCGCGTCGCCACGCTGGCCGACCTGGCAGAGCTTGGCTGGTCGCTCCCGGAGGTGTTCGTCCCCGTCGTCGGCGTCTTCCTCGGCGTCGTCGCGCTGGCCGGCACCGTCATCGGCTTCGTCTACGCGCCCCTCGACCGCTGGGAACGGGCCGGACTGGCGGTCAGCTCTCTCCTGCTGATGGCCCCCGGACTCCCGGTGTCGGCCGGCTACGACGTGACGGCGCTGCTGGGGCTCGGCGGCGGTTCGGTCTCGCTGACCGCCGACCTGTTGCTCCGGGCCGTCGGACTCGCGATGCTGGTCGCGCTGCTGGCGAAGAACCGGCGGGCGGCCCCCCGCGGCGATTCCGGAGCGGCCGCCGACGCCGCGTAGCCGGGGTAATACTATCGGCTGCACATCTGTGACCAATTTCGCCACCCCGGGTGGCGAAGCTCGTCACGAAGGGACAGCCGGCAGTATAAGTCCAGCGTAGAACCGTCTCTCGGCCCGCCACCCGTCCTTACCGTCGGATAAGTGTGAACTGTTCCGGATTCGAATCGCATAACGAAATGGGTCCCACGCCCAGCACCGGGTGCATGGACGACAGCACTCGACGACACTTCGTCAGGGCGACAGCACTCACGAGCATCGGCCTGCTGGCCGGCTGTAGCGACGGCGGCGGTGGCGGTGCCGTCGGGACCGACGAGGACGACGGCGCGGACGACGACGGCGCGGACGACGGCGAAGCCGAGACGGAGACGCCCGAGGGCGGACAGGAGGAGACGGAGGCCGACATGTCGTTCTCGCCGCGGGCCGGCGACGCGTAGCGGTCGCCGCTCCGGAGCGATCGATCAACAGTTAAGCGCCGTCCGCCCGTGCCTCCGCGCATGGCTATCGAGGACCGTGGCGAGGCGAAAGTGATCACCCACGCACTGGCACGAGACGAACTGTCGCGGCTCCGTGACGTCGAGACCGAACAGGTCGAGTTCCGGAAGGGACTGGTCCGTCTCGGTCGGATCTGTGGCTACGAGATCATCGACGGTCGCATGGAGACCGAGTACGTCTCCATCCAGACCCCTCTGACGGATACGATGGGCGAGCGCGTCAAGGGGCTCGACGACGTGGTGATCGTCAACGTTCTGCGGGCGGCCACGCCGTTCGTCGAAGGACTGCTCAAGGCGTTCCCGCGGGCCCGGCAGGGCGTCATCTCGGCCAGCCGAGACGAGAGCGCCGGGATGGCAGACGACGGCTCGTTCCCCATCTCGATCGACTACGTGAAGCTGCCGGAGATCCGCGCGACCGACACCGTCATCGTCGCCGACCCGATGCTCGCGACGGGCTCGACGATGGCCGCGGTTCTCGATGAGATCCGCTCGCAGGGGCCCGATCCCGAGCAACTCCTCGTGCTCTCTGCGGTGGCCGCGCCCCCGGGGCTGGTCCGCCTGAACGAGGCCGATCCCGGCGCGGAACTGCTGACGGTCGCGATCGACGACGAACTCGACGACGACGGCTACATCGTCCCCGGCCTGGGCGACGCCGGTGACAGAGCGTTCCGAACTGATTAACGTCCCGGACGGTCGACGGGTGGACACCGCAGGTCCGTTCGACGATCCACGAACCCCTTCTCTTCGGGTGGAAATTCGCAAGACAGTGGCCCAATGCGAGTTCCAGTGGAACTTCGAGCGAACGATCGCACCCGTTCTCGGCCCCAGAAATCTAGTCGTCTGACGAACCGATTCGTGCCCGACCGCTGGTCGCGCTGGCGATGCGCTCACGGAGGGTGTCGACCTCCGCGACCGGCACCCGCAGGTCGAACGTCACCGTCGCCTCGTAGCGCGCGTCGAACTCGACGCCGGTGCTCTCGACGATGCCACGCACCGTGCCCGAGTCGTCGTAGTCGACCGTGATCGTCAGCCGCTCGTGGGGTCGCTCGGTCGCGATGCCGGCGTCGTCGATCGCGTCCTTGACCGCCCGCGAGTACGCTCTGGCGAGGCCGCCCACGCCGAGGTTGGTCCCGCCGTAGTAGCGGGTGACGACGACGGCGACGTTCTCGATCTCGCGTTGCTGGAGGACGTTGAGCGCGGGCTTGCCGGCGCTGCCGGATGGCTCGCCGTCGTCGCTCGAATACTCGCGCAGGGGGTCGGCCCGCACCCGGTAGGCCGGGACGTTGTGGGTCGCGTCGGCGTACTCTCGGCTCACGGCGTCGACGAACGCCTCCGCCTCGTCGACGGTGTGGGCCGGGCGCACCCGGCCGACGAACTCCGAGCCCTGCACCTCGAAGGCCGCCTCTCCCCGGCCCGCGACGGTGTCGTACGCCTCGTCGGTCACAGCGGCCGTTGTGGCGGTGTGGGCATACGGTTTGTCCTTCCGGACAGGCTCACTCTCGCCGGCCCCACACTCGCTTCTCGGGAATCCGCACGCACATGCCGTCGACGATCTCGATCTGGCAGGACAGCCGCGGGTAGCCGAAGCGATCGGCCAGCCGATCGTGCCAGTGCTCCGCGTCGGGCGGCGTTTCGAGTCGAACGCCACAGGTCGCACAGAGTCCCCGGCCGCCGCAGTTGGCGACGGCGAGGCGGCTGTGGGGCGACAGCCCGTGTTCTATCAGCACGTCCCGCAACACGCGCCCGGCCTCGCAGTCGATCTCTCGGACTACGCCGTCGGGCGTCTCGACGGTGATCGTGGCCATCTACTGCAACTCGATCCGGTGGACGAAGGGCAGCGCGTTGATGTCGGTGATCAGGTCTCCGGGGAAGGCCTCGTCGGTGATGACGTACAGGCGGGGGTCGTCGGTGAACTCCGGATCTTCGGAGATCACCTGCCGGATCGTGATGTCGTGGTCCGCGATGGCGTCGGTGACGGCCGCGACGATGCCGCTCTCCTCGGCGTTGCTGACAGCGACGGTCAGCACGGTCAGATCGAGCACCGGTGCCAGATCCATCAGGCTCGGGATCGCCGAGATGTTCTGGAAGATGCGCGTGAGCTGTTCGTCTTCGAGGATCGCGCTCGTCGTGGCGTTGACGACCCGGCGGTCCACGTCGACCTCGCGGGCGACCTCCGTGTTCGGAATCTCGATGCCGCCGGAGACGACCCGGCCGTCGTCGTTGACGGAGAAGCCCCGTTCGAGCAGCAGGCGGATCACCTGCTGTTGGCCGGGGGAGTCGGAGAACTTCTCCATGATCTCGTCGAACATGGAGAAGCCATTGCAAGCAGGCTGCTTCGGTCTTGGGATCCGGTGACGAGTTATAGTAGCCATTGAAAATCAATGCACACCCGACCGCACGACGGAAGTGCGATCGGTGTGTGAATCGCTTCGGTCGTTGGTATAGATAGAATTATATATTAAAAACAAAATCTAATATAAACTGTTATAATCTGAAGTATGATAAACTGATGTACATGACTGGTGGACTAAACAGGCGAACACTGCTCGAGACGATAGCTGCGACGAGTGCACTCGGAGCCACTGGGACCGCTGCCGGCGATCGGTCAGGAGGACACAAAACTGGCGGACACGACGGTGGGCACCCTGGGACGGGTAGTGTGGACAACGAACAGCAATTGCCAATTGTCGCCAGTGGCACGAGTACACATACTTTTGAACCCGATGGGGAACAGATAATCCACCGACACCGGTTCGAGAGCGACGCCCTGGCAGAGCGGTACGGAGATCCCGTCATTGAGTTCGAACCAGAGCGACTTCCCAGAGAGCGTGTCCCTGACTCTCTCCAAGACGGCGGTAAAACCAGTGTCACAGCCACACGGGTGATCGGGACCTTCGAGGAACACCGGACCGCAGAGAAAGAAATCTGGGACGCGTCGTCAGATACTGTCTCTGCACAGCACCACCTCGACGACGAGATCCCGTTGTACCACTACGAATCGGCTGACACATCCGGCGAGCGTAAGGCTCCGATCAACGTCGCTTGGGATGTTTCCACGGCCTCCGACGCGGAAGATCACTACGCCGACGAGTGCAACTGGGTCTCCGCACCGCAGCCAGATGTGAAACGATACATTGTCACTGATGACGGCGTCAAGAGCAACGACACCCGGATCCAGAAGACGCTCGGAGGCGATGACATAATCTGGCTCGGTCCGATTCCGATCCCGACAGACATCTACGAACAGATCGATATCCGGGTCTACAACTACGGCGAGGAACCGTATCCAGTCCTCGGGCAGGCACACATCGATCCCTGGGATCACAATCAGGACTGCAAGTTCACTGGTGTTGGTTGCCAGGATTGGCAATTCAACGCCGCGCGAACTGCCACGAAGGACTGTTGGACAGACGGCCAGGAACACAGCAGTTGGATCCACTCATTGGACTACAGTGAGCAGGATTTCGATACTCACGACGGGAAGATCGCACTCCTCTCGTGAACGGCACTTATACAACGACCAACTCATGAACCTTCCGAGTCGCCCTGTCACTACGGCACTCGTCGGGACGACCTACGCAGCACTACTGCTCGCGAACACGTATCTGTTCCAGCCGATCGGGCCACCTGGAACCGACCTCGTTTCGACGACGATGGGTGTGGCGTATCACGCTGTCGGACTCTTTCTCCTCGCAGGCGTCGCGATCGCATTCGCACTCTGGTGTGGGCTCGTTTCGCCCGGTGCGTTCGTTCTCTTGTTCACGGTCCTGGCTCTCAGTGACCACGTGATCAGCGGTCCCGAGTTCTCTGTGCTCTATCTCGGCTGGTGGTTCACGTTCCTCGTTCCGATCGTCGTCGCCGCAGTCCTCGAATACGGGGCTCGTACGCTGTTGCAGGTGTATCCACCCAAACCGCTGGTGTAGTTCGTTCCGGTGCCGCTCTCTCGTCACGCCACGAGGGGGCCGCGTGAACAAAATTCGGCCCCAGCGTGTCCATCTTGGTCGGCATAGAGGCTACTGATCGTCGAGATACGGCTTCTCGATTCCGGCGTCGCCGCCGATCAGGCGGTTCATGTATCCCGTCAACACGTCGAAGACGACCACGAGCGGGGAGATGATCCGACCGATCACGGCGAGTGGCCCGGCGATGGTGAGCGCCCACTCGCGGGCGTTTGCGAGCCCGTAGGACTTGGGAACGATCTCACCGAACACCAGCACGACGAAACTGGCCGCGATGGTCGAGGCGGTGACGGCCCCGCCGGCCGGCAGGACGCCAGACAGCAGCGCAGTCGTGATACTGGCGATCGCCATGTTGACGACGTTGTTCCCGACGAGGATCGTCACCAGTAGTCGGTGGGGGTCGTCTTCCAGCGCATGCAGCGTCGCTGCCCGTCGGTCGTCGCTTTCCGCGTCCCAGTCCTCGGGGAGCGTGAAGATCGCGCTCTCGCTGCTGGAGAAGAAGGCGCTCAGGGCGACGAGCCCGACGATCGCGAGCAGACCGATTGCGGTGAACGTGGCTGGAGCCATATCACACCCTGCACGGGCGGCCGGAAAGGATCTCTCATACTACCGGACACGCCGTCACCCCTCCAGGGCCGTCCCGGCAGCGCCGGCCGTGTTCGTCTTCTCGGAGATGTGACGCAGCGACAGCACGACGGCGGCCCCGGCGAAGATGACGGCTCCGGCGGCACCGAACGCCGCCGTGTACCCGAACTCGGTCGCTACAGTTCGCCTTTCGTGCTCGCCACGTCCGACCGGCGCTCGTCGATCCGGGTGGCGTCGTCCAGCGCCCGCGCCAGTCCCTTGAACAGCGCCTCGATCTCGTGGTGGGCGTTCTCACCGCTCACGTCGACGTGCAGCGTCAGCCCGGCGTTGGTCGCGAGCGACCGACAGAAGTGCTTGGCCATGTGGCTGGTCAGCCCGCCGACCTGTCCCTGTGAGAACTCGCCGTCGAACGCGAAGTAGGGCCGGCCGGACACGTCGACGACGACGCTGGCGACAGCCTCGTCCAGCGGGACCCGGCGGTCGGCGAAGCGCCGGATGCCGCGTTTCTCGCCCAGCGCTTCCGCGAGGGCCTCGCCCAGCGTGATCGCCACGTCCTCGACGGTGTGATGGTCGTCGATCTCCAGATCGCCGTCACAGTGGACGGTCAGGTCGAACAGGCCGTGGGTCGAAAACGAATCCAGCATGTGATCGAAGAAGCCGACGCCGGTGTCGATCGTCGACTCGCCGTCGCCGTCGACGTCCAGCGTCACCTCGATGTCGGTCTCGGCCGTTTCCCGCGTGACGGCCGCGGTGCGGTCGGTCATACGCCAGTAGTGTCGGGCCGGCTATTTGGCGGTTGCGCCCCGCCGATAGCGGACCACACGCACGGAACGGGCGTCAGACGACTGTCTGCCGGGTGCTTATGCCGATATTCGACGAGTGATACGTATGGACGACGCGAAAGGACAGGTCGCCGCGTCGGCGGTCATGCTGGCGGGCGCGCTCCTCTTTTACACGATGGCGACGGACATCGTCGGCGCACTGCTTGTCGCTGGCGGGGCCTACGCGCTGATCCTCCCGAAGTTCGTCCAGTCCGAGGGGCCGGCGGCGCGGTCCTCGCGGTAGGACGGTATCGTCCGCGCCCGGCAACCACAGCGTAACGCTCAGTCCGCTACGGAGAGGCCCGCCTGCTCCCGTTTTCGTTCGGCCACTCGCGCGACGAGCACCACGGCGAGGGCGGCCACGAGGGGCACGAGCAGCAGTTGCATGGCCGCGCTGGGGTCCGAGCCGCTGATGATCCACCCCATCACGGCGGGCGCGATGCCGACGCCCAGCGACGAGGAGATGGCGGCGACGGCGGTGACGGGGCCGCTGTGGCGGGGGACGGCGTCGGTGGCGTAGGAGACGAGCATCGGGAAGATGCCGGAGATGAGCGCGCCGATGACGACGACGCCGGGGAGGAGCCACAGTCCCGTCGCGAGGACGAACGTCGCGTAGAAGGTCGGGATCAGGAGCGCGAGGATCCCGATGAGGATCTTGAGGTAGCCCACTCGCTCCGAGAGGCGGCCATAGAGGAGGCGACCGGGGACGTAGCCGGCGATCATCACCGACAGCGACAGCGACGACAGCGCCGCCGCCGAGAGGCCGAGGCCGGCGACGCCGGTCGGCACGACGCTGTCCACGTAGGTCGGCAACCAGAGGAAGAGCCCGCCCTCGACGCCGGTCCCCAGAAACATCACCACGATCATCGCGGCGATCTCGGGCCTGCGAAGCAGCGCCAGCAGTTCCCGGCGGTCGAAGGGCTCCTCGGTTCCCGTCACCGCGGGGGCGTCGAGCCGCCAGACGACGACGGCCAGCAGCGCCATCCCGACGGCCAGCCCGTAGTAGGCCAGTCGCCAGTCGGCCACTGCGAGGACGGCGACGACCCCGATCGGTCCGACCATCGCACCGGCGGCCCAGGTCATGTCGTAGTAGCTGTACATCCGGCCGCGGCTGTCCGGGTAGAAGTGGCTGAGTATCGGCCGATTCAGCCCTCTGAGGACGCCGTTCATCGTTCCGCGCACGAGCGTGCCGACGAGAAACACCCCGAGGAGCGGGGCCGCGCCCATCGCCAGCAGTGAGAGCGCGCTGCCCAACAGTCCGCCCACGATCAACCGGTGGGGTTTCAGGTGGCCAGCCCCGAAACCGACGATCGAGACGACGACCAGGTAGCCGGCGGTGCCGGCGGTGCTGATCAGACCGACCTGCCACGCGGGCGCGTCGAAGGTGGTCCGCAGCTCCGGGATCACCGGGCCACGGATCATCATGATCGCGCCGGTCAGCGCCATCGTCGCGAACAGGGCCGCCGTCCAGAGCCGGCGGTTCGAGCCGGTCACGCTTCACCTGCCGTCCGGTGGTCCGGGGCCAGAACGTCAGGACGTGCGACACCTGCAGTCATAGTCGAAGCGTGGTGATCCGACGAGAAAAGTTTTTCTAATAGTATAAGAAAAGTCCTCGTATGGGTGAAAGCCAGATCAGGGAGACGCTGTCGGCCTTCGGACTCTCGACGAAGGAGGTCGACGCCTACCTGGCAATTCTACAGCGGGGGGAAGCGACGACCCGGGCCGTCTCGGAGGCCGCGGGCGTCTCACAGAGCTACGTCTACGAGATCGCGACCGCACTGGCCGAACGCGGACTGGTCATCGTCGACGAGAGCGCGACGCCGACGAAGCTCCGCGCTCGGCCACCCCAAGAGGCCGTCGACGCGCTGTCGATGCACCTCTCGGAGTTCGAGACCGCCGTCGAGAGCGTGTACGATCAGCCGGCCGAGACGGCGGCGGGGTTCGAGGTCGTCCACGCCAGTCAGACCGTCGAGCGCCGCCTCGAACGCCAACTGGCGCGTGCGGAGCGAGAGGTCTTCGCGATCGTCCCGTCGAACGCCTTTCCCGCCGTCGCCGACGCGCTCGCCGACGCCCGGGAGCGGGGACTGACCGTCTACTGTCTGCTGGCCGGCGAGTCCGCGGAGTCACACGTCGCCGAGATGGACGACCCCGGCCGGTACGCACACGTCGTCCGGAGCTGGGACGGCCGCCCGCCGCTGTTCGTCGTCCGGGACGCGCTGGGGGGCGTGCTGGCTTCACACGGCATGCTCACCAGCCGCCACGGCCGGGGCTACGCGCTCGCGTTCAACCAGAACGAGGTCGCCTCTGGCTTTTTCGGCAACTACGTCAGCAACGTCTGGCCCATGGGCGAACAGCGCTTCGTCGCCGAACCACCGGCGCTACCGGCGACCTTCGAGCTGTTTCGCTCGGGCGTGACGGCTGCGGCCCTCCACACGACGGCGGGCCACGACGTGGTCGCCGACCTCGACGTGGTCGCGACCACCGACGAGACGGTCCGTCAGTTCGAGGGCGTCCCGATCCGCGAGGTGCGCCAGAACCTCGTCGAACCGGTGAACAACGCGTTCCCGATCGAGAACTCGCTGGTCGTCGAGACCGACGACGGACTGGTCAGCGTCGGCGGCCAGGCCTGCGGCCTGGGACCGTACTACGAGGAGTACGCCGCCCGCGAAGTGACGATCAGAGACGCCTGACGGCGGTGCGAGCGGCCGTCACTCGACCGCTGCCATCGCTTCTTCGAGCGTGAACGCGCCCTCGTAGAGCGCGCTGCCGACGACCACGGCGGCCGCGCCCGCGTCCCGGAGCGCTCGCACGTCCTCGACGGTCGCGACGCCGCCGCTGGCGATCACGGGGATCTCGACGGCGTCGACGACGCGCCGGACCGGCTCCGTGCGGACCCCCGCCAGCTGTCCCTCCACGTCCACGTCGGTGAAGAGAATCCCGCCGGCACCCAGCTCCGCGTAGCGGCTCGCGGCCTCGGCCGGGTCCAGCCCGGTCCCCTCGGTCCACCCCGAGACGACCACTTCGCCGTCCTTGGCGTCGAGGCTCACGAGGACGCTGCCGGGGTGTGTCTCGCTGATCTCGGCGACGATCTCGGGGTTCTCGACGGCCGCGGTGCCGAGGATGACCCGGTCGACGCCCCGGTCGAGCAGGTCGATCGCGTCGTCGGCGGTCCGGATCCCTCCGCCCAGTTGCACGTCCGCGTCGACCGCGTCGAGGACGGCGTCGATCGCGTCGGCGTTGGCTCGTTCGCCCTCGAAGGCACCGTCGAGGTCGACCAGGTGCAGCGTCGTCGCGCCGGCCGCTCTCCACCGTCGGGCGGCCGCGACGGGCTCGCCGTAGCGCTTGCCGGTCCCGCGTTCCCCACCGACCAGCTGGACGACCTGCCCGTCCTGCATGTCCACCGCCGGGATCACCGCAAACTCCGGAAACATACGCGTCAGTGTGCCGCCGATCGCTGAAAGGGTATCGGTGTCCCGGCCGCCGCGTCCCGAACCCTTATGCGCACGTCCACTCGATAGGGAGACATGTCACGATCTTCCGGTCCCGGGCTGCTCGCTCGGTTTCAGGCGGCCGTCCTCGACGAGTCGTCGGCGTACCGACAGTTCGTCCGCGCGACCGGCGTCGCGACCGCCGGACTGGCCGGGGCCTACGCCCTGCTCGTCTTCGGGGTCGTCGACCTCGGTGCCGCCGTCGTCTCGACGTTCGAGATCGCCGTCGGCATCGCGGTCACGCTGTTCGTCCTCATGGGGATCGTCCAGTTCGTCGTCATCGCGCGAGCCTACGAGTACGGCACCGAGACGGTCGCCGAGACCGCCGAGCAACTCGAACAGGCCGCCGAGGAAGTCGAGACCGTCGCCGACGAACTCGACGAGACGGCCGCGACCGTCGAGGACGCCGCCACCGACGTCGAGACAGCGGCCAAGGAGGTCGACGAAGCCACGGAACAGGTCGACGAGGTCACCGACACGGTCGCCGATACCGACCCCGATACCGCCGAAGACGCCGCCGAGCGGGTCGGTGAAGCGACCGAACGCGTCGACGAGGCCACGGCGAAAGCCGACGAAGCCACCGAGAAGGCCGACGAGGCCCGCGAGAAGACCGGGACGGCCAAGGAGGTCGCAGACGAGGTCAAAGAGACCGTCGAGCGCGAACGCGAGGTCCTGCCGGAGAACGAGTCCGGCGATGACGACGGCCGGGACGCCGACGACGCGAACGACAGCGAGACGTGAGCGTGTGACACGTGAGTACTGGACACCCGCGAAAGCGGGTGTCGGTATCCTTTAACGGCCCTGGGACGTGCCACGGATATGGTCGAAGTACTGTTTTTGATCGGTATTCTCGTCGCGATCTTCGTCGGGTTCAACATCGGTGGGTCCTCGACGGGTGTCGCGTTCGGTCCGGCCGTCGGCGCGGGGACAGTCTCGAAGCTCGGTGCCGCCGCTCTGATGACGATCTTCGCGCTGGCTGGCGGTCACTTCGTCGGTCGCGAGGTCGTCAAGACCTTGGGGAGTGGCCTCGTCGAGTCTGAGTTCACGATGACCGTCAGCATCGTCGTCCTGTTCTTCATCGGCTTCGCGCTCTTCCTCTCGAACGTGGTCGGGGTCCCTGCCTCGACTTCGATGACGGCCGTCGGTGCGATGGCGGGACTGGGGATCGCCCAGGGGACGCTCGACTGGGAGGCGATGGGCGAGATCGTCTCCTGGTGGCTCGTCTCGCCGGTGATCGCGTTCTGGATCAGCGGCGTCATCGGCCGGTACTTCTACCCGGCTCTGGTCGAGCGTTTCGCGATCCCACAGACAGACGGCTCGCTGCTCGCGCTCGATCGGTCCGGCGCGATCCCACGGCCGACGATGGGCGAGAACACGACGCTGCGGGAGCTGGTCGGAACGCTCCTGGTGGTCGGCATCGGCTGTTACATGGCCTTCTCGGCGGGCGCGTCGAACGTCGCCAACGCCGTCGCGCCGCTGGTGGGCAACGGCTCACTGGAGATGACGCCCGCCATCCTGCTGGGCGGCGGAGCCATCGGACTCGGGGCGTTCACCATCGCCCGTCGAACGATGGACACCGTCGGCAACGACCTCACCGACCTGCCGCTGCTGGCGGCGCTGCTGGTCGCGACCGTCAGTTCGACGATCGTCACCTTCCTCTCGGCGCTGGGCGTGCCGGCGAGTTTCGTCATCATCGCGACGATGAGCATCGTCGGTCTGGGATGGGGACGGGCGACCCGCACGACGAAAATCTCGGACACCGTCACGGGCAACGGCGAGACCCCGGAGGTGTCGGTCGGCGCACTCACCGCCGACGCCCCCGACGCGCCGACCGTCGGCGGCCAGGCCGGCACGCCGAGCGAGAAGCACAAACAGCCGATCGGCGAGCCCGAAGACATCCCGAAAGCGGCGGACCTGTTCGAACCGGAGACGACCGCGAGAGTGATCCTCACACAAAACTTCGTTCCCGCAGTCGCGACGCTCGCCGCCTATCTGGTGTTCAAGTTCGTCCCGATTTTTTGACCGAATTCCGGCGGCCGCTCGGGCGGAACAGCAAAGTCTAACAGTGCGGGGGGCCAACCGAACAGGTGATGCCCACAGTTGAGTACCTCAACTACGAAGTAGTGGACGACAAAGGCTGGGACATGTACGACGACGGCGTCTTCGAAGACGCCGCCGACGCCGACCTCTCGGACGAGGACTACGGCACGCTCGAAGTCAACGAGGGCGAGTACATCCTCGAAGCCGCTGAAGCCCAGGGCTACGACTGGCCCTTCTCGTGTCGCGCCGGTGCCTGTGCCAACTGCGCAGCCATCGTCGTCGAAGGCGAGATCGACATGGACATGCAGCAGATCCTCTCCGACGAGGAAGTCGAGGAGAAGAACGTCCGTCTGACCTGCATCGGCAGCCCCGACGCCGACGAGGTCAAGATCGTGTACAACGCGAAGCACCTCGACTACCTGCAGAACCGCGTCATCTGAGGACCTGCTGTTCTCGGCCACGGATGGCCTGGGGGTAACGACCCCGCTTTCTCCCCGCAAGTGATATCTTTGTGGGCCGATATCCACCGCTCGTGTTATCCTCGACGTTCGACAGTCTCGTTACCGTCCCCGGAATCGGGGTGGCGGCACCGGCCTCGGATCTCCTCCGACTCGTCGCGATCCCCGTGTTCGGGTGGGCGGCCTATCGCGACGTCAAGACACGGCGGGTCCCGACCAGGGCATGGCTCCCGCTCGCGGCGCTCGCGGTCGTGTTGCTCGTCTGGGACGGGTACGGTGCGTACGTCGGCGGCGACCGACTGTTCTTCTTGCAGGCGGCGATCAGCCTCGGGTTCATCGTCCCGCTGGTGACGGCGTTCTGGTACATGGGCAGCTTCGGCGGGGCCGACACGAAGGCGTTCTACGTGCTGGCACTGCTCTTTCCCGCCTACCCGATCTACTACCTGCCGACGACGACGCTGCCGACCTTCCAGCCCGCGATCGGCGTGTTCTCGCTGACGATCCTCTCGAACACGGTCGTCGCGGGGGCGCTGTATCCGGTCGGCGTCGCCGTCTCGAACCTCGCTCGCGGTCGCGTCGGGCTCCCGATGGTGATCGGCAAGCCCGTCGCGACGCCGGCGTTGATCGAGGAGTACGGCCTCCTGCTGGAGACGCCCGACGGCTTCACCCGCCGCGGGCTCGACCTCGACGCCCTCCGGATGTATCTGCGCTGGCGAGACTGTACGCTGGCCGATCTGCGCGCCGATCCGGCGGCCCACCGGGACCCCGACAGCCTGCCGGCGGTCCCCGGCGAGGTCGGGGACGGGAACATTCGGACCGACGGCGGCACGGCACCCGACCCCTCGCCCACCGACCACGACGATCCCTGGGGGGCCGAGGCGTTCCTCGACGACGTCGACGGAGCGTACGGTACCACGCCCGCGGGGCTGCGTGACGGTCTCGACGTGATCGCCGCCGAGGACGAGGTGTGGATCTCGCCGGGTATCCCGTTCCTCGTGCCGACTTTCGCCGGACTCCTCCTCTCGGTTACCTACGGCGACGTGCTGGTGTCGTTGCTCAGGACGCTGGGGCTGGGCTAGCAGAAGACCTATGCGGCGGACACGCGTTCGCCCGCTCATGAGCGACGGCGAACTCGCCTTCGACGAACAGGACCTCCTGCCGGCGGTCGCACAGGACGCCGACACCGGCGAGGTCGTGATGCTCGCGTACGTCTCCGAGGCGGCCCTGGAACGCTCTCGCGAGACCGGCTACGCTCACTACTACTCGCGCAGCCGCGACGAACTCTGGAAGAAGGGCGGGTCCAGCGGCCACACGCAGCGAATCGAGGAGATCCGGATGGACTGTGACGGCGACGCGATCCTCTACCTGGTCGACCAGGAGGGCGGTGCCTGTCACACCGGCTACCGCTCCTGTTTCCACCGTACGGTCGACGGCGAGGTCGTCGGTGAGCAGGTGTTCGATCCCGACGACGTCTACGAGTAGATGACCGACGCTGACGCGGTCACGCGACTCCGGCGGGCCGACGCCGACCGGCGGGCGGCCCGCGAGCGCGTGGATGCGGTCGGCGAGGACGCGCTCCGGGCCCTCCGGACGGCCTGCGAGGAGCTTCGTGCGCTGCTGACGGAGTACGAGGGTCGGGCGACCGGCGACGGCGACTTCGCGGCCTTCATCGAGTTCCAGGACCGGATCGCCCACTTCACGAACGACCTCGACGAGGAACTGCCAGAGCGGACCGTCTTCGAGGAGATCGACGAGCGCCTCCAGCAGCGCCGGCTCACCGAGGACGACTTCGCGGCCGTCCGCGAGCGCATCGACGCCGCCGCGGAGACGGTCGACCCCCTCGTCGAGTGGGAGGACGCCCGCGAGCGCTACCGGGAGGCCAGACGCGCCGCGCGGCGTCGCCTCGACACCGTCGGGGACCAGATCGACGACCGCGAGCGCCTGGTCGAACTTGGCGAGGCCGACCTCGACGCGCCGACCGAGCGGCTCCGCGAGCCCATCGAGCGCTACGACGAGGCCGTCACCGACGCGTTCGACGCCTTCCGATCGAACGCGTCGGCCCGCGAGGTACTCGACTTCGTCGAGACGACGGCGCTGTACCCGCTGGTCCCGTTTCGCGAACCGCCCGAGGACCTGCTGGCGTACGTCCACGGCCACGAGGCGGGCACCGAGCCGATCCCGAAGCTGCTCGCGTACGCGGCGTACTCGCAGTCGAAGCTGGACCACTACGTCGCGGACGCCGACGCCCTCAAGCGGTCCGTCGCGACCCGCCAGACCTACCTCGAACGGCTCGACGCCGACCCCCTGACCGTCGGCTGGCCCCCGCCCGCCGCCGACACGCTGCGCTGGCAGTGCAACGAACGGATCTCGGTCGTCGCCCGGTTCGCCCCGGACGTGGTGAGCGACCTGCGGGCCGTCCGGGCGCTCACTCGCCGGTCGGACTACGATCGGCTGCGAGACAGTGCCGTCGCTCGCGAGCGTCTGACCGACGCGGAGCGAGAACGGCTCCGGACGGGCGCGGTCGCGGACGAACTCGCCGACCTGCGGGCCGAGCGCGACGCGCTCCGTGACGCGCTCGACGAGCTGTCGCCGCTGGCGTGATCGCTCACCCGTCTTCGCGGACTCGATCGATCGGGTCGGCGAAAGTCGACAGCAGTTCGTCTGCCCGCCCCTGGGTGTGGGCCTCGGCGTAGATCCGGACGACGGGCTCGGTCCCGGACGGGCGGGCAAGCACCCACCCGTCGCCGTACTTCAGCCGGTAGCCGTCGGTCGTATCGAGGTCCGCGACGGCCTCGGTGGCGGCCGCTTCGACGGCGTCGAGCATCGCCGCGCGCTCTGTCTCGTCTTCGTACTCGACGGCCGCGCGGACGTTGACGTAGTCGTCGAAGCGGGCGGCGATCTCGCTGGCGGGTTCTTCTGCGACGAGTTCGAGGAACTTCCCGGCGGTGTAGGCCCCGTCGCGGGCGATCCGGTAGCCCGGGAAGATGATGCCGCCGTTGCCCTCGCCCGCGACGCTGACGGTCTCGCCCGCCGCTCGGAGCTGCTGGATCTGCGTGATGAGGTACGTCGAGCCGATCCGGGTCAGCGTCAGCTCGGCGTCGGCGGCCTCGACAACGTCGACGAGGCGCTGTGAGGCGTTGACCGCCGAGACGACGTGGTCGCCGGGCTCGACGGTCGCCTCGACGAGTGCCGCGAGTGCGGCGTCGCCGTTGATCGTCGTCCCGGTCTCGTCGACGAACACCGCACGGTCGGCGTCGCCGTCGTGGGCGATGCCGAGGTCGGCGTCGGTCGTGCGGACGTACTCCCGCAGGTCGGCGAGGTGTGGATCGATCGGTTCCGGATCGCGGCCTGGGAAGTGGCCGTCGGGCTGGGCGTTGACGGTGTGGACGGTACAGCCAAGCTCTCGCAGGAACGTCGGGCTGGTGTGGCAGCCGGCTCCGTGGCCGGGGTCCACGACCACGGTCAGCTCCGCCGCCCCGATCGCCGTCCGATCGACGGCGTCGAGGACTTCGGTGACGTAGTCTTCGCCGGCTCCGTCGACCGCCCTCGTCCGGCCCAGCCCGTCCCACTGGACGGTGTCGAACTCCGTGGCTTCGAGGCGATCCTCGATGTCGTCGAGGACGGCCCTGTCGAGTTCGACCCCGTCCGCGCCGATCAGCTTGACGCCGTTGTACGCTGGCGGGTTGTGCGAGGCAGTGATCATCATGCCGGGGACGCCGTGACGGGCACAGTAGGCCTGGAGGGCGGGCGTCGGCGCTTCGCCGAGCAGGTCGACGGCGTGGCCGGTGCTGGCCAGCCCGCTGGCCGCGGCGTCTGCGAGCATCTCCCCGCTGGTCCGCGTGTCTCGTGCCAGCGCGATTCGGTCGCCGTCCCACACCGAGCCGGTCGCCTGTGCGATCTGTAGGACGTACGCTGGTGTCACCTCCTCGTTTGCCACACCTCTGACGCCGCTGGACCCGAAGACGTGCATCTCGCTGGGCACTCGTGTGCCGACCGGCTTAGGGCTACCGCCTCCGTCGCTTTCGACGACTGGATCTCGATGCATGTGAACGACCACCACCCTTTTGCCCGCACGCAGTGTATACACGCTGATATGAACCCTCCGGTCGATCGGGTGCTCCTCGACTACGCGCAGGACAAGATCGCCGTCGTCGACCGGCACGGGACCTACCAGTACCTCAATCGAGCGGCGAAGTCGATCCTGGGGTACGATCCAGACGATCTGGTCGGCGAGAACGCCTTCGAGTACATGCACCCGTCCGATCGGGACTACGTTCGGACCCGCTTCGAGGAGACGATCGCCGTCGACGACGAGTTCGTCGACGTGACCGTCGAGTACCGCCACCGTCAGCGCGACGAGGGCTGGGTGTGGCTGGAGAGTCGGATGTCGAACCTGACGGACTCGGAACTGGGCGGGTACGTCGTCAGCACGCGGGACATCTCCGACCGGATCGCGGCCGAACGGGAGCGCGACGAGACCGAGACCCGACTGCGAGAGCTGGCGGCAAACACCGACGACGTCCTCTGGATGTTCAGCGGCGACTGGTCGGAGCTGCTCTTTCTCAACCCGGCCTACGAGTCCGTCTACGGCGGCTCGATCGACGCCATCGAGGCGGATACGGACGCCTTCCTCGACTGCATCTATCCCGAGGACCTGCCGGCGGTTCAGCGGTCGATGGCGGCGCTCTCTCGGGGCGAATCGGTCGACATGGAGTATCGGGTCAATCCGGGCGAGAACTACAACCGCTGGGTGTGGGTCCAGGCGGAGCCGATCGTCGAGGACGGGGAAGTCGTCCGCATCGTCGGGTTCACCCGGGACGTGACCGATCGCAACCGCCGGGAGCGCCAGCTCGCCGTCGTCGACAACCTCCTGCGACACAACATTCGCAACGACATGACGACCATCCTCGGGCAGGCGGAGCTGATCGCCGACGACCCCGAGGTCGACGCCCCGGAACGGGCCGCCGTCATCCGGCGGGTCGGCGAGGCGCTCCTCCAGACGACCGAAAAGCAACGCGAGACGCTGCACCTCTTTCGGTCGCCCGCCTGTCCGACGACCGTCGACGTGGCAGACGCCGTCGACGCCGCGCTCGCGAGCGTCCGCGTTCGCTACCCGGCGGCCACGATCGAGACGACACTCGCCGACGGACTGGTCGCGAGCGCGCTCTCGGAGGTCGAGGTCGCGTTCTCGGAACTGATCGAGAACGCCGTCAAACACGCCGAGAGCGACGCCCCGACCGTCCGGATCTCCGGACGCGTTCGCGACGACGAGATCGAGATCCGGATCGACGACGACTGCCCGCCCCTGCCCGAGTTCGAGTACCGCGTACTGACCGGCGACAAACCGATGAGCGACGTGTACCACAGCACCGGGCTGGGGCTGTGGCTGGTGTACTGGATCGTCGACCTCTCGGACGGTCGGGTCGAGTTCGTCACCAGCGACGAGACGGGCAACACGATCACCGTCGTCCTGCCGCGCGCGCCCGCTCCGACGCCGGAGTGACGACAGCGTTCGCGGTCGCTACCCGTTGCAATCGGCTTAAGGTCGCCCGCACACGCAGGTCGTGTATGAGCGATCTCCCCGAGGAGTTCTCGTGTACCATCACCAACTGGGAGTACATCTACGGCCTGTGTCGCCACGTCGCCAACGACGTGAAGGCCGCGGACTTCGAACCGGACGTGGTCGTCGCGCTGGCCCGCGGGGGCTGGTTCGGCGGGCGCTGTCTCTGTGACTTCCTCGGACTGGACGACCTGACGAGTCTGAAGGTCGAACACTACGTCGGCACGGCCCAGTCCGGCCAGGAGGCCCAGATCAAGTACCCGATGCCCGACGACTCCGTCGCCGGCAAGGACGTGCTGGTCGTCGACGACATCGCCGACACCGGCGAGTCGATCCAGACCGCCGCCGACTACGTCCGCGAGGCAGACCCCGCCAGCGTCCGGACGGCCACGCTCCAGTTGCTCGACACCAGCAAGCACGAGCCAGACTTCGTCGGCGAGCGCCTCGAAGAGTGGACCTGGGTCGTCTACCCCTGGAACTTCGTCGAGGACATGATCGAACTCCTCTCGGGACTGATGGCAAAGAGCGACCAGCGAGTCCACGACGAGGACGACCTGCGACAGCTGTTTCGCGAGTACCACGGCGTCGAACGCATCCAGATGGAGATCGCCCAGCCCAACCGTCTCGACGAGGTACTGACCGAGATGGAGCGACGCGACGTGATCGAGTGGGCCGACGGCGGCTGGCGGCTCGCGGACTGATACGGATCGTCGGCGCGGTTTCCCGGTGATCGTCTCCCCCACCTCGGGACGGAAAAGTCGTTCACCGGAACGGGCGACACAATCTGTACGGGGCGACCCTACCGACCGGACGCGACGCCGTTTCAACGCCTTTTAGCGCCCACACCGCAGACTGGCGGTATGGCCAACGACGAACTCATCGCCGCGCTGCGGGACGCTGACGCCGTCAAGTACGGCGAGTTCGAGCTCTCACACGGTGGGACCAGCGACTACTACGTCGACAAGTACGTCTTCGAGACGAACCCGGAGTGTCTGGCACTGATCGGCGAGGCCTTCGCCGAGACGCTCGCGGGGGCCGACTGGTACGCCGACGACACCACGCTCGCGGGCGTCGCACTCGGTGCGGTCCCGCTGGTGGCCGTCACCAGCGTCGAGACGGGCACGCCGTACGTCATCGCCCGCAAGCAACAGAAGGAGTACGGCACCGCCAACCTCATCGAGGGCGACCTCGCCGAAGGCGAGGAAGTCGTGATCCTCGAAGACATCGCGACGACCGGCCAGAGCGCCGTCGACGCCGCCGAGGCACTGCGTGAGGCGGGTGCGACGGTCTCCCGGGTCCTCGTCGTCGTCGACCGCGAGGAGGGTGCCGCCGAGAACCTCGCCGAGCACGACCTCGAACTGTCTTCGCTCGTGACGGCGTCGGATCTGCTGGCCGACCGGCCCGGCGACGCTGCCGAGTGAGCGCCCACTCCTCAAAACGCCAACTGGTCGCCACCGTTCTCGTCACGTTTAACAGCGACAAGACTGAGTGACAGGTAGATGGGCGTATTCGAACGATTCTTCGGACTTGACGAACACGACACCGACGTTCGGACGGAGGTGCTCGCCGGTCTGACGACGTTCCTGACGATGAGTTACATCGTCGTCGTCAACCCCTCGATTCTGGGACAAGCGATCGACGTCGCTGGCCGGACCGACGCACAGACCAGACAGATGCTCACCGTCGTGACGATCATCGCCGCGGCGGTCGCGACGCTCGTGATGGCGTTCTACGCCAACCGTCCCTTCGCGCAGGCACCGGGGCTCGGCCTGAACGCCTTCTTCGCGTTCACCGTGGTCCGCGGGCTCAATGTCCCCTGGGAGACGGCGCTCGCCGCCGTCGTCGTCGAGGGCGTGCTGTTCATCGTCCTGACGATGGCCGGTGCCCGCGAGTACATCATCAGACTGTTCCCCAAACCGGTGAAGTTCGCCGTCGGAGCGGGGATCGGCCTGTTCCTGGCGATCATCGGGCTGGAGGCGATGCACGTCGTCGCTTCCGACCCTGCGACCTTCCTCCAGTTCAACCCCGTCTTCGCCACCGACCCCATCGCGATCATCTCCGTCGTCGGCCTGTTCCTGACGTTCGCGCTGTACGCCGCCGACGTGCCCGGCTCGATCGTGATCGGGATTGTCGTCACGACGCTCGCCTCCTACGCCGCCGACGCACTGGGCTACGTGCCCGCCGACCCCACCGTCCCGTCGCTGGAGGGCGTCTTCCTCTACACTCCCACTTCACTGACGGGGACGACCGACGTGGTCTACTCGGTGGCGGGGTACGACATCACGCCGCTGATCGGCGCGTTCCTCCGCGGGTTCTCGAACGTCGACGCGCTGGGCTTCTCGCTGATCGTGTTCACGTTCTTCTTCGTGGACTTCTTCGACACCGCCGGGACGCTGACCGGCGTCTCCCAGATCGCGGGCTTCCTCGACGAGGACGGCAACCTCCCCGACATCGACCGGCCGCTGATGGCCGACGCGGTCGGGACGACCGTCGGCGGGATCATCGGCACCTCGACGGTGACGACCTACATCGAGTCCTCGACCGGCGTCGAGGAGGGTGGTCGGACGGGACTGACGGCCCTCGTCGTCGCCCTCCTCTTTCTCGCCTCGCTGGCGCTCGTGCCACTCGCCGCGGCGGTGCCGCTGCACGCCTCCCACATCGCGCTCGTGGTCGTGGCGGTGCTGATGCTCGCCAACATCACCGACATCGACTGGTCGGACCTCTCCCAGTCGGTTCCGGCCGGCCTGACGATGTTCATCATGCCCTTCACCTACTCGATCTCCTACGGTATCGCCGCCGGCATCATCTCCTACCCGATCGTCAAAGCGGCACAGGGCGAAGCCAGCGACGTCCACGCCGGCCAGTGGGTCCTCGCGGCCGCGTTCGTCTTCTACTTCTTCGTCCGCACGAGCGGGCTCCTCGCGGGCCAGCTCTGATCGGCGTGGCTCTCGCTGGCGATTCGGCGCTGCCGGCGTGGCTGTGTCCGGACGCCACACACCACCGTGGTCCTGATATACCGCGAGCTTCTACCCTCTCTCGATGACGAACCTCGAACTGTACGAACTGGAAGGCTGCCCCTATTGCGCGAAAGTGGTCGACAAACTCGACGAACTCGACCTCGACTACGAGTCACACATGGTCCCGCGCTCCCACGACGAGCGCACTGAGGTCGAGGAGGTCTCGGGCCAGACCGGCGTCCCGGTCCTGGTCGATCCCGACAACGGCGTCGACGGAATGTCCGAGTCCGACGACATCGTCGAGTACTTAGAAGAGACGTACGGCGGCGCAGCGTAAGGAATTCTCTTCGGCCACGAGCGAAGCGAGTGGACGGTCTTTTCGCCCACGTTTTGCGACGAGCGGTCCGGGAACGGCGTGACCGGACCCGAGGCGGAAACGGTGGGTCTGATATCGTCGAGTACTTAGAAGAGACGTACGGCGGCGCAGCGTAAGGAGTGTCTTCGTCCACGAGCGAAGCGAGTGGACGGTCTTTTCGCCCACGTTTTGCGACGAGCGGTCCGGGAACGGCGTGACCGGACCCGAGGCGGAAACGGTGGGTCTGACATCGTCGAGTACCTCGAAGAGACGTACGGCGGCGCGCCACTGCCGGCTGTCACCGCGTCACGATCGTCGCCATCCCGAGCGGCGAAATATCGACGACGGACGAGATCAGCCGATCAGTCTGTCGCAGTCCGTGGGGTCGAACTGCTCTCGCAGCAGCGTCACGGTCGAACTGTTCAACCCCACGGCGACGTGGTCGATGTAGCCACGCGTCTGGTAGTCGTCCCGGCCGCCTTTCACCACACCCGCCGCGCTGTCTCCGGAATTGCCGTCGTGTGGCGCTACCACTGGCTTCTCTGCGATCCCCGCGTTCGTTCGGAGTTGATACTTCGCGCGGTTCCCGGCTTCTTCTCGTACGCTCACCTCGCCGCTGCCGGTGAAACCGCTCACGCACGAGTCGGCATACGCTGGATCAAAGATGACCGAAGCGCTGCCCCGACTGCCGGTGTCGTCGAAGCCCATGCGCTGCATCAGACCGCCACCGTACCCGGCCTGCATCGCGAACGTCTCGCTCTCGCCGTCGAGTGTCCCGATCAGGGTGCCGTCCTCTGCCTCCCAGTCGTCTGGATAGTCGAGGAACGAGCCGTCGTCGAGCGACATCTGGAACTTCGTCCGGACGCCGTTTTGCTCCGTGACTGTACACTGGATCCGGTTCTGTGAAGCCGCGGCCGATCCGCTCAGTCCCAACAGTCCACTGGTGATTGTCAGACCAGCCCCGACCGATTTGAGTGCTTGCCTCCGCCTCATTGACACGATCGACGAGTGTGGCTGAGGGATAATAATATTTCGTATTGGGATAAATTAATGCTATTCGCTACTATTTATCGGACAGTAGCGTCCAGACGCTGGCCAGCACTCGCGGTCTATCCGCTGGTGAGCTGGCGATTTCTCGACAGGAGGGCAGGCGACGAGGACGGCGTCGTCAGGCCACTTCTTCCGGATCGTCGCCCCGTTCCATGATCAGGTCCCGCAGGTCGTCGGCGTCGTCGATGGCCTCCATCTCCGACTCCTCGATGATGGCGGTGCCGTCGACGGACTCCCGCTTGAGTTCGTCGACCACGTAGATCGAGCGGGTCTGGGTGACCTCGCCGACCGAGGACATGATCCGGGCGCGCTTCTCGGCGGTCTTGGTGAACTCCGAGCGACCGGTCAGGACCTGCTGGCGCTCGTGCTCGTTCTCGGAGACGGTCTTGAACGGCGCTCGATCCGTCGGGTGGACCTCGAAGCCGATCCGGGTAAAGACCGTCACGAGCGACTCGTCGGCCGGATCGATGTCCGGGTCGTCGGGGGTGTCGTCCTCCTCTCGGACGGCTTCGGCTCCCTCGAGGACGCTGACCGGCGACGTGAGCGGCGCGTCGAACAGCTCTTCGAGCTCGGCGGCCACGTCGACGGAGGCGTCCATCCCGTCCTCGTACTTCGAGACGGTCCGGCGGGAGACGCCCAGTTCCTTTGCGAGTCGCCCCAGCGACCAGTCCCGTTCCTCGCGGGCGTCCGCGAGCACCTCGCTGTCGATGTTGACGTACAGCCCGCCCGGCGCGGCGTAGATCAGCGGCGGGACCTCCTCGACGAACAGGTCCATCGCCGTGTCCGGCGACAGCACTGGGACGCCGTGCCTGAAGTAGACGACGCCGGGTTTGAGTTCCTCGTCGCGGGTCCGGAGGCCGACGACCATCGGCGTCGCGTTCAGGTAGGTCCCCAGGCGTCGCATCTCCGCGCCGGTCATGGCGTCGAACGCGTCGATGTTGCCCAGGATCTTCACCAGCAACACGTCCTCCCCGCGCCGCGCTGCAACGTCGAAGCTCTTCGGCCGAATCGCACACCGGTCGCTGACGAGGAAGCCAGCGTCTTCCAGCATCGCCGTGACGTTCTCGACCAGTGCCGACCGTGACATAGTACTCTGTCCCTCTCTATAACACAAGATATTCGCTGCATATATGCGTTGCGCCGGGATAGGACGGCTGTATCTCCAGTTCTCGTCTACTCGACGACAGGTCGACGCGCTTGCGGGCTCACCGACAGTCGAAACGCCGAAAGTGTCCCGTAGCGTAGCCGACGGCGTGACGGTCATCGGCCTCGACGACACCGACTCCCGCACCGAGGGGATGTGTACGACGTTCGCAGCCACGCGGCTGGCAGAGCGCATCGAGGCCGCGGGCGGGTCGGTCCAGCGGACGCTGCTGGTCCGACTCGACCCCGCCGTCGAGCACAAGACCCGCGGCAACGCCGCGCTGGCGGTCCACTGTGACGTGTCCGCCGATCGCGCACTCGATCTCGGGGCCGACGCACTCGCCATGGCGGCCGACGATCCCCGGACGAACCCCGGACTGGTCGTCGCGGACTGTGATCCGGCGGCCGTCCCCGAGGCCGCCGCCGACCACGCCGAGGCTGCCGTCCACGAGCTACTCGACGTCGAGACGGCCCGCCGACGGATCGCCGACGCCGGCTTCGAGTCGACGGCCGTCGGCAACGGCCGCGGTCTGATCGGCGCGCTCGCCGCGGTCGGTGCCTGGCGGGCCTTCGAGGACTGGACGTACGAGCACATCGCCTACCGCGAGCGCGACCGCTGGGGAACCGAGCGCTCCGTCGACGCCGACTCCGTCTTCGCCGCCGCCGACCGCCACTACCCGACGGTCTGGGACACCGTCGATCACGCGTCGGGATATCCGGTCTGTGTCCCCCGGACGCCGTGTCCGATCCTCTACGGCATCCGCGGCGACGATCCAGAGGCCTGTCGCAGCGTCGCGGCGGCGATCGACGGCGAACCGGTCGACCGGACGCGGACCTTTGTGACGAATCAGGGGACCGACGCTCACCTCCGGTCGGCCCCGCTGGACGCGCTGACCGACGGCAGTGCCTACCGGACCGACGGGACCGTGGTCGAGCCACCGGAAACGCGGGAAGGTGGCCACGTCTTCCTCACACTGGCCGACGGGGACGCGACGGTCGAGTGTGCGGCCTTCGAGCCGACCAAGCGCTTCCGGGACCGGGTCCGGGCGCTCCGTCCCGGCGACGTGCTGACGGTCTGTGGCGAGGTCGGCGACGGCACGCTCAAACTGGAGAAGTTCGCGCTGCGTGATCCCGTCCAGACGGAACTGGTGACACCGGAGTGTCCGGCGTGCGGCCGATCGATGAGCAGCGCCGGGCGCGATCAGGGTTACCGCTGTCGAGACTGTGACACCCACCGCGACGGCAAGGTCGAGCGCTCGCTGGCCCGAGCGATCGAGCCCGGCTGGTACGAGGTCCCGCCGGTGGCGCGGCGTCACGTCGCCAAGCCCCTCGTCCGCGGCGGCTTCGACGGCCCGTGCCACCCCGAGCGGTGAGTCGCTGGCCACGGTGCCCACAGGCCGCGACGCGGGTCAGGACGTGACGGCCGGCAGCGTGAGACTCCGCCGACGCTGGTGTCGGATCGTCTCGATGCAGTCGGCGGCGTCGGCCAGCACCGGACACGTCGCCGTACACTCCGCATAGAGGAACTGGACGAGGGTCTCCCCGGAGATGCCGACCAGCTGTGCGGTCGAACGGCCGTGGAGCAGTTCCTGCCTGGTCTGGGCCACGTCCTCACAGACCGCTTCGAGTGACTGCAACTGGTCGTCGATCCCGCTGCGATCGGGGCTGTCCGCCGCCGTGAGCCGTGCCCCGAGCTCGGCCGCCCGCGATTCGCAGTCGTCGAGCCGGTCGCGAGCCCGACACAGCGAGTCCCGTTCGGTCCGGAGCGTCTCCAGGTACGTCGTCCGCTCTTCGATCGCCTGCTCGGTGGCCGCCAGCAGGGCGTCGTGGACCGGCGGCGTCACCCGTCCGGTCTCGAACACCTGGACGGTGACCTCGGTCCCCAGTTCTGCCTCGAAGTTCTGCCGCAGCGTCTCGCCGTACTCGGCCTCGAAGTGTGGCACCGACAGGACCGTCTCGTCGTAGGCCTGTCGAATCGTGCGTGCCGCAGCGTCCGTCGGCGCGGCCGTTTCGAGGGCGACGACGCCACCGCCGCCCGCCTGGACGCCGGGGTCTCTCGGACTCGTCGGATCGAGCGTCCGAACGCGGGACCGAAACCGCTCGAACGCGGACCGTTCGTCGCTCGCGTAGGTCACTTCCCGGTCGAGCAGTTCGAGCGCGTGCTCGATCCGGGACTGGCGTGTCTCTGGCATAGTTTGAGTGGCTGCTCCGCTCGTAGCGGTGGCGACGGAACGGGGGATGTAGGCGGTTGCTATGTGTCCTATATACCGCTCCCGACGCTACAGCGAACTGACCGCCAGGAACAGCCAGGCCGAGTGTGGAATCCACTGCTCGGCCCAGCGCCAGCGGTGCGCGTGGTCGTCGCCCCAGAGCTCGGGACAGTAGGCGATGTCGGCCTCGTTCTCGAAGCCGGCGGTGATACCGTTCTGGACGCCGCCGGGGACGTTGCGGAACTGGCGGTGGTAGGTCGGTTCCGGCGCGCCGACGCCGTGGACCATGCAGACGCCGAAGGGGTTCGATCCGAGGATCCAGTCCAGTTGCGCCTGGACGAACTGATCGAGGCGCTCGCCAAGCTCCGCGTCGAGCTGTGCCCGCGATCGCGCGGCCGCGGTCGCCAGCGAGGCGATCCGGGCGTTCTCGCCCTGCCACCAGTAGCCGGTCTCGTTCTCGTGGGGCATGAAGAACGACGCGCGCGGCTCGTCCTCGTCGACCGGTCTGGCGTACTGGCGCGGGTAGTCGAAGGGGTTGGTGACCTCGTCGCCGATCGTCGTCTGGAACGTCCAGAAGCGCTCGATCGCGTTCGCGACGGCGTCGTCCAGCGGCCCGTCGGCGTCGACCTCCCGGTAGCGCAACAGTGCGACGATCGGCAGCCCCTCGTCGGACGCGTGATAGAAGGGACGGTCGTCGTCGTCCGCACGCCACCACCCGTCGTAGCGATCGTCGCTCGTCTGGCGGTCGAGCAGCGACTGGGCGCGCTCTCTGGCGGCCGTCCGGAACCGCTCGTCGTCCGTGGCGGCGGCAAGTTCCGTGGCGGCGAGCAACGCGCAGTAGTCGTCGATGACGTTCTCGGTCCCGTCGTCGAGGTACGCCGTGTTGTGGGCCTGCAGGTGGTCGAACCCCTCGATCGCGGCCTCGCGGTAGGTCTCACGGTCGAACGCGCCCGGTCCCTCGACCTGGCTGGCGCGAGCCAGCGCGGCGATCGCGACGCCCCCGCCCTGGCGGTATCCGGCCTCGTAGTCGGTCGTCTTGTGTCCCTCCTCGGTCTCGTAGGCACAGATCTCCCGCCGGTCTACGTCCTTGGACCACTGGTCGAAGACGGTCATGTAGAAGTAGCCCGCGTCGTCTTGCATCCGGACGAGGAAGTCCGCGCCGTGGTGGATCTCCTCGCGCAGTCGCGCGTCGAGTTCCCCGCCCAGCCTGTGGTCGCCGTCGTGTAGTCTGTCTCGCCCGTCGGCGAGTCCCCAGGCGACGATCGGGACCTGCTGTGGGTTGAAGTAGTTGGCGTAGCTGAGGTGGCTCAGATACTTGCTCATGTCGCCCGAGGCGTCGTACCAGCCGCCGTGTACGTCGACCGTCCCCTCGCGGTCGCCCACGAACGGCACCGACCGGTCGGCCCGGTCGTACTCGCCGCTGGCACGCTGGGTCTTGCAGTAGTACAGCAGATCGGAGAGGAGCGTCTCCTTGTGGAGGTCTTCGCCGATCTCGAAGCGCCGCGAGTGGGCCTCGCCGGCCCGGAGCGTGTACTCGCCGGGCTCGGAGAGCGAGGAGAAATCGAGCGTCCAGAAGACCCACTCTCCCCAGTCGGCGACGCCGCCGACGAACTCCGGCGTCCCCTCGAAGACGACACTGTCCCCGTCGTGCAACACGAAACGGTCGAGGTCGTGGCGCTCCGTCGCGCGACAGACCGCTCGTTTCGGACCATCGGTCTCGTAACCGAGTTGGTTGACCAGAATCTCCATCGTCCGTATGTTCGCCCCCGTCCGCTTAGCTTTAGGGTCGGCTTACACTGTCGGCTATCACCGTCACGAGACGGCCCCGCCCCGAGTCACGACACACGTCCCTGATGGACGCCCGGCCGTCTGGGACCCCCGGAAGCCGCCGACTGCCGGTCGTTTCAGACGCCGACACGCCGGTAGTCGCTCTGTAACAATACCGCTCGGGGACCAACCGGGTGCTATGAGCCAGCCATCGTCGGGCGACCCCAATCCGTCGATCGCCCCGGAACCGCTCCCCCAGGAGGAGTTCCCCAGCGAACAGCTGTCTGCCGTCGTCGAGGAGCGTGCGGACGACTCAGAGCGGTGTATCCTCTATCCCGAAGACGTCGATCCGGTCGACGCCGAGACCCACTGGCTCGCCGTCGACGCGTCGTTCGCCGTCGACGTCGCCGACTGTCGCTAGTAATTCTGTCCTGATAGGACGACCACCACGTCCTCGTCCGCCGTGACCGTCCCGGCCGCTCGAAACCGCTCTAGCCCGGCCACCGCGGTCGCGCAGGTCGGCTCGACCTGATATCCGGCCCGTGCGAGGCGGTCGTGGGCTCGCTCGGTGGCCGCGGCGTCGACGGCGACGGCGGTGCCACCGGTCGCGGCGAGGGCGTCGAGCAGCTGGTCGCCCCGTGCCGGTCTGTGGATCTGGATGCCGTCGGCGACCTCGTTGGCGTCGTCGGTCCCGCCGTCACTGGCCGGCTGGCCGGCGGCGATCGGCGCGTAGCCACTGGCCTGTGCGCCAAGCAGGCGTGGCACTTCCTCGGTCCAGCCGGCCGCTCGCAGCGCCCGGAAGCCTCGATAGGCCCCGAGCAGCAGCGTCCCGTGGCCGACGGGGACGACGACCGCGTCGGGCACCGTCCAGTTTCGCTGGGCTGCCACTTCCAGTGCCCAGGTGGCCGTCCCGGCGAAGAAGGCGGGCTGCCAGGCGTGGCTGGCGTACCAGGCGTCCGCCCCGTCGAGGGCGTCGTGGCAGGCGTCGGTCACGTCCCCGCGAGTGCCCTCGATCCGGACCACGTCCGCGCCGGTCCGCTCGATCTTCCGGAGCTTCGTCGGCTTGGCGTCGGCCGGGACGTAGATCTCGGCGTCGATCCCCGCCCGCGCCGCGTAGGTCGCGATCGCCAGCCCGGCGTTGCCAGAGGAGTCTTCGACCACCCGCTCGACGCCCAGCGCGTCGGCCTGGGAGAGCGTGACGGTCGCTCCGCGGTCCTTGAAGCTCCCCGTCGGAAAGACGGAGTCGAGCTTGAGCTGGGCGTCGAACGCCGCGTCGTCGACCAGCGGCGTCCACCCCTCTCCAAGCGAGACGCGACGCTCGACCGGGAGGAACGGTTCGAAGCTCCAGAGCCCACGATCACGGTCCAGCGTCCTCGGGTCCGGCGGGTCGTCGGCGTCGGGCAGCGGTCGCTGGGCGTAGTCCAGGGCGTGGCCACAGGCACAGCGCCAGGGGCCGTCGGGTCCGTACTCGCGACCACAGGCTTCGCAGTGGTACATGGTCGTGGTGTCGGGTCGCCGATACGGAAAGCTGTCGCCCGGCTACACCGAGTCGATGTCGGTGCCGACCGAACAGACGTACTCGCCGGTCGCCACCTGGGGGAGGCGTCGAGCCCGCCAGAAGATCCCGCTGGAGCGGGCAGTAACCACGTCTTTCTGCTGGCCGAACACGTCGGTGATCGTGTACAGCGTGTCGCCGCGTGTGACACGGTCGCCGAGCTGTTTCTGGAAGTCGACGAGACCGCCCGCCGGGGAACCGTACTGGTCGAACCCCCGAGCGCGAGTCTGGGCCTCGAAGCTGTGCGACTCTGCGAGGAACCCGTAGTACCGCAACACGTTGTACACGCCCTCGACGCCACGCTGGATCGACTGCTCGTCCCAGCCGACACAGCCGCCCAGCTCGGGATCGATCGTCGGCACGCCCTCGTCCGGTGCGGCCCGCGCGAGCTGGCCGTCCGGGCCCTTCTGGTCGAGGATGTACCCACAGCCAAACACCTTCGCCAGTTCGAGACACTCGTCGTGGAGGCGGTGGCGCGTGCCACAGCGGACGCGACACTCGTCGATCATTTGCGAGGTCGACCCCTGGTGGAGATCGACCACGAGATCCGCCCGCGTGGCGGCGTCGAACGTCGCCGCGGCGATCCGCTCCGAGGACGTGCCCTCGTCGTTGCCCGGGTACGCCCGGTTCATCTTCGTGTCGTCGATCGGGTTCCGGTGCTCTGCCACCTGGAAGGCGTGGTAGTTGACGATCCCGACGACGAGAATCGTTCCGGAGATCTCGGCGGGATCGAGCCGTGGGACGACCCGCTGGACGACGCCGACGCCGTTGAGTTCGTCGCCGTCGCTCGCGGCCTGGAGGTACAGCGTCTTGCCGTCGTCGGCCCCGTTGACGACGGCGACCGGCAGCCCGACCTCGCTTCCGTCCCGTGTTTCGCCGACTGCCAGCCGTCCCGTGTCCGTCTCGCCCGGCTGGGCCGTCGCCGTCCCGAGGGTAACCATTTGAACGACTTTGGGTGGCCGGGACTTTTACTGGTTCGGATTCGCGCCGTAGCGAGCCCGCTCGCGGTCGTGGGCTGGCCGGAACCGACGGCTCCTTATTCGGGCCGTCCCAAGGGACTGCCGTGTCAGAGAGTCAGCCCGACACCGGCCCCGGCGCGCTCGTGGCAGCGCTGAACGTCCCGACTCACGCCAAGCGCGGCTTCTTCCTGGCAGCGCTGCTCACTGCAGCGGTCTTTGCCTTCTTCGTCGTCATCCCCGGAGCCCAGCGGCCGGCGGTGCTGTACACCGGACTGGCGTTCGTCCTGTTCGTCTCGCTGGGTGGGCTCATCACCGCGGTGTTCGTCGCCGGCTCGGCGATCCGCCAGATCCGGTCGCTCTAGTCGCCGGCCAACGCCTCGAACCGCTGGGCACCACTGCGCGTTCCCTTCGCGATCAGTACGTCGCCGGCTGCCAGCGTCGTCTCCGGCCCCGGCGACACCTCCCAGTCGCCCCCCTCGCGTCCGGTCCGATCGCTCGCGCCAGCGTGACGAACGGCGATGATCCGCATGCCCGTCTCCGTCTTGACCTGCCGTCGGCCGATGGTGGTGCCGTCGAGGGCACTGTCGGCCGCGACCGGGACGCTGACGATCACCTCGTCGGACTCCCGGACCGCTTCGGCGACGACGGGGTGTGTCGAGAGGCCCCGCAGGACGCCCTCGCTGATCTCCAGTGCGGCGTCGGAGATCACCTCCGTCGCCCGGGCCAGGTGGACGAGCCCGCGCAGCGAGATCGGGTCGTCGTGGCGACCGGCCGCCTGGAGCGTCCAGGCCTCGAACCGGGACTGGAGGGCGTCGACCTCGGCTTCGAGTTCGACGACCTCCTCGGCCAGATCCGTGTCGTCAAACAGCACCGCGCCGTAGGCCAGATCGACGGCCAGCTCGCCCATGTCTTTCATCAGCACGATCGAGTCGACGGCCCGCTCTAGGTCCTCGATGTCGCTCTCGGGCGGTGCCGGTGGCTCGTAGCCCTCGCCGGTCGCGTCCCGATACACCTCGCCGATCCCGTCGTCCGGGCCCCGAAAGAGCACCACGTCGCCGGCCGCGACGGTCGTCTCGGCGTCGGGGTTGAGGAGCCAGTCGCCGGCCCGCCGGACCGCGATGGCGCGGACGCCGGTCTCGGTTTCGAGGTTGAGATCGCCAAGCGTCTCGTCGGCGAGTCGCGACCCCGGCGCGACGGTCGCACGGACGATCGTCTCGACGGCCTCCGGGAGCGTGGCCCGCATCGCCTCCGGCAGACCGATGTCTTCGAGCACGACCTTGGCGATGTCGCCGGCCGCGTCGGAGATCTTCTCTGCGGCCCCGACCATTCCCAGCACGGGGGCCAGCGCCTCGGCGTCTTCCGTGTTCCGGGCGGCCATGAGCAGACTCATGCGGGCGCGCAACTGCAACACGTCCATCTGCTCTTCGAGTTCGAGCACTTCCGCGGCGACCTCGTCGCTGCCCAGCAACACCGCCGAGTACGAGAGATCGATCAACAGCTCGGCGGTGTCTTTCATCTCGGCCAGCACCGCCTTGACGCTGACCGGCTCGTAGGCCACCTCGGTCGACATGTCTCCACCTGCGCGGGGGGCGGGCAAAAGCTATTCGCCGTGGCGGCCTCGCCGACGCCGAGTCGCCCGCTCCGAATCACCGTTCTGTCGAACTCTGTGCGGTGGTCGGAACGATCGTCCACTGTCGGCCCGATCGATGGCTAAACGTTCAAAAATCTCCCACACAGACCGGGGCAAGCGACGCACAGAAAGACAATGTTTTTCCCGGCAGGTAAAAAACTCTCTGCGTATGTCCGACGACCTCAAGCAAGGTCTGGAGGGTGTCCTCGTTACCGAGTCGGAGCTCAGCAAGATCGACGGTGACGCGGGCAAGCTCGTCTATCGTGGCTACACGATCGAGGACCTGGCGACCGGCGCAAGCTTCGAGGAGGTCCTGTATCTCCTCTGGCACGGTCACCTCCCGAACGCAGCGGAACTCGACGAGTTCACCGACGCGATGGTCGAGGAGCGACACGTCGACGACGACGTCATGCAGACCGTCGAGCAGCTCGCCGACGCCGACGAGAACCCGATGGCCGCACTCCGAACAGCGGTCTCGATGCTGTCCTCGCACGATCCCGACGCCGAGGCCGACCCGACCGACCTCGACGCAAACCTCCGGAAAGGTCGCCGGATCACCGCCAAGATCCCGACCGTGCTGGCTGCCTTCGCCCGGTTCCGTGACGGGAAAGACGCCGTCGAACCGCGGGAAGACCTCTCTCACGCCGCGAACTTCCTCTACATGCTCAACGGCGAGGCACCGGACGAGGTGCTCGCCGAGACGTTCGACATGGCGCTCGTGCTCCACGCCGACCACGGCATCAACGCCTCGACGTTCTCGGCCATGGTCACGACCTCGACGCTGTCGGATCTCCACAGCGCGATCACCTCCGCGATCGGCACGCTGAAGGGATCGCTCCACGGCGGCGCGAACCAGGACGTCATGGAGATGCTCAAGGAGGTCGACGACGCCGAGCAGGACCCGATCGACTGGGTGAAGACCGCACTCGACGAGGGCCGTCGCGTCTCCGGCTTCGGTCACCGCGTCTACAACGTCAAGGACCCGCGAGCGAAGATCCTCAGCCAGCGCTCGAAGGAACTGGGGGAGGCCGCCGGCTCGCTCAAGTGGTACGAGATGTCCACCGCCATCGAGGACTACCTCAAAGAAGAGAAGGGTCTGGCCCCGAACGTCGACTTCTACTCGGCCTCGACGTACTACCAGATGGGCATCCCCATCGACATCTACACACCCATCTTCGCGATGTCCCGCGTCGGCGGCTGGACGGCCCACGTCCTCGAACAGTACGAGAACAATCGGCTGATCCGCCCACGCGCTCGCTACGTCGGCCCGACAGACCAGACGTTCGTGCCCCTCGACGAGCGATAGGCGGCCGTCCGGTTTTTCGGCCACGTTTCCGAACAGACAGCTGCCGTTCTCAGCGATCCGTTCGCGTCAGAAGACGCCAGCTGTCGCCATGATCGCCGCTCGCGAGTTCGCTCGCTCTGTTCGACCGTTCCGGGGCTGCGACTCGCGAGCTCAAATCCCAGTTATCACCGTCTTCGCCGCTCACGGAAGCCGAGAACACGCTCCACGGTTCTCGGCGTGATGTTCGCTCCAGAAGACGCCAGGACTGGGATTTGAACCCAGAATCCCGAAAGGGAACACGCTTTCCAGGCGTGCGCCTTACCGTTCGGCCATCCTGGCACGCGTCGATACGTCGGCGGGCGTGTGATTAAGGGCTTTCGTTCTCGGCTGGCCGACGCCGGGCGTCGAGGAGGCGGTCGCGGGCGACGGTCGTCAGCGCCGTGGTGGCGAGGCCGACCAGCAGGGCGACGCCGGCCTTGACGCCAATGGTCACCGTAGCGGCGGCGAGTAGCTCGTAGCCCTGGACGAGCACGAGAAAGGACAGCGCTCCGACGACGCCCCACAGCAGGCTCTCTCTGGTCCGATCGTCCATACCGACGCTGTGGGTCGGGCAGCCTTTACTTCGTCGCAATCGCCTCGATCTCGACGCCGACGCCCTTCGGGAGTTCGTCGACGCCGACGGCGCTGCGGGCCGGCGGCTCGCTCTCGAAGAAGCTCTCGTAGGCGTCGTCCATCGCCTCGAAGTCGTCGATGTCGTCGAGGTACACCGTCACCTTCAGCACGTTGTCGAGGCTCGTGCCCGACGACTCCAGGATGGCCTCGACGTTTTCGAGGGCCTGCTGGGCCTGTACGTCGATGGCGGCCTCGTCGAGCAGGTCGCCCTCGGGGGTCAGCGGGATCTGTCCGGCCGTAAAGACGAGGTCGTCGGTCGTCGTGGCCTGACTGTACGCTCCGACCGCGGCGGGGGCGGCGTCGGTACTGACAATCCGTTTCATACGTCAACGCGCGACCGGCGAGGGCATAAATGTGGGGCGCTACACCAGCACTTCGACCTCGAAGCCCGCGTCTTCGAGCCGGTCGAGCAGCTCCGCGACGTGGTCCGGTCCCCGCGTTTCGAGATCCAGTTCGACCTCGGCGTCGTTCATGGCGATGTCCCGCGAGGTCCGGTCGTGCTCGATGCCGTAGACGTTGACCTGGGCCGCCGACAGCACCTCGACCAGTTCCTCCAGCGAGCCCGGCCGGTCCTCCAGGACGGTCCTGATCTTGCAGTACCGGCCGGTCTCGACCAGCCCTCGCATGATGACGTTCGTCAGCGTGTTCAGGTCGATGTTGCCCCCACAGAGCGTCGGGACGATCGTCTCGTCGTCCTCGTAGTCGAACTTCCCTTCGAGCAGGGCCGCAAGCGGGACCGCGCCCGCTCCCTCGGCCAGCGTCTTCGACCGCTCCAGCAGCGTCGTCAGCGCGACGGCGATTTCGGGATCGGAGACGGTGACGACCTCGTCGACGCGCTCTTCGATCACCTCGAAGGTCCGGTCGCCGACGGTCCGTGTCGCGATCCCGTCGGCGATGGTCTGGACCGAATCGCGTTCGATCCGGTGGCCCTTCTCTAGGGACTCGGCGACGCTGGATGCACCCTCGGCCTGGACGCCGATCACGCGCACGTCGTCGTCCTGGCCCTTCAGCGCCGTCGCGATCCCACTGATGAGGCCGCCGCCGCCGATGGGGACGATGACGGTGTCGACCCCGGGCAGGTCCTCGTAGATCTCTAGCCCGATCGTCCCCTGGCCGGCCATCACCATCTCGTCGTCGAAGGCGTGGACGTAGGTCCGGCCGGACTCGCGCTCGATCTCGTGGGCCTTCTGGGCGGCCGCGTCGTAGTCTCGCCCGTGGAGGACCACGCGACCGCCGTAGTTCTCGGTGGCCTGGACCTTCGAGACGGGGGCGCGTTCGGGCATGACGATCGTCGAATCGACGCCGATCCGGGTCGCAGCCAGCGCCACGCCCTGTGCGTGGTTGCCCGCGCTGGCGGTGACGACGCCCGCCTCGCGTTCGGACGCCGACAGTGTCGCGATCCGGTTGGTCGCGCCACGGATCTTGAACGAGCCGGTCCGCTGGAACAGTTCGAGTTTGAGGTGTACGTCCGCGCCCGTCATCGACGAGAAGGTGTGCGAGTAGTCGAGCGGGGTGTGTCGAGCCGTTTCGGCGACGCGATCGCGGGCGGCCAGCACGTCATCGAAAGCGAGCATACTGGCAGTTACACCCCGGTGCTTGTTACTGTTGGCGCGACAGCCGTCGCTGGGCGACGTTCGGGGAAGGGGAACGAAATGGATGGTGCCCACCACCGATGGAGGGTGTGCGGGTGATCCAAGGACACGAGATGGGTTAAAAGCGATGAAAGCGGAGTGAAAGTGTAACCGCAGGACGTGAGACGGAGCGAACGAGCGTCTGACACGTGGCTGCCGGCCGCTCGGTGCAGGGAGAACCGTTTTTACCGAGGTCGATAAGACTGGTGTAGATGGACACCTGGAAGCGACGGACTGCGCTGTACGTCGTCGGGCTGATCGGCGTCATGCTGGGCTTTACGCTCGTCTACGACTACGGCATGAGCGCGTTCGACGGCCGGCCACGGACGTTTCTGGAGGCTCTCCAGGTCGTCGTCGAGACGTTCACCACGACGGGGTACGGGTCAGACGCCAAGTGGGAGAGCCCCGAGATGCTCCTGCTCGTGACGGTGATGGACATCACCGGCGTCGTCATGATCTTCCTGGCGCTGCCGGTGCTGCTCTTTCCGCTGTTCGAGGAGGCCGTCTCGACGAACGTCCCGACCACCGTCGAGAACGACATCGAGGACCACGTCGTCATCTGCACCTACACGCCTCGCGGGGAGACGCTCGTCGGCGAACTGGACACCTGGGGGGTCGACCACGTCGTCGTCGAGCCCGACCGCGAGCGGGCGACCGAGCTCTACGAGGACGGCCACCGCGTCATCCACGCGGACCCACAGTCGGTCGAGGGGCTACGGAACGCGGGGCTGGCAGACGCTCGCGCGCTGGTCGCCGACGCCGCGGACGAGGTCAACACCAGTATCATCCTCACGGCTCGCGAGGTCGACGACAGCGTCTCGACGGTCAGCGTCGTCGAGGAGCCAGACCGAGAGCGGTACCACGACCTCGCCGGAGCAGACCACGTCGTGTCGCCGCGTCGGCTGCTGGGCGAGAGCCTCGCCGGAAAGGTGACGACGAGCGTCTCGACGGCCGTCGGCGACACCATCGAGATCGGACAGGACTTCGACATCGCGGAACTGCCGATCCACCGCGGCAGCGATCTCGTCGGTCGCACGCTGGCCGACAGCGAGATCCGCGAGGAGTCCGGCGTCAACGTCATCGGCGCGTGGTTCCAGGGCGAGTTCGAGAGTCCGCCCTCGCCGGACGCGACCCTCGACAACGGCACCGTGTTGCTCGTGGCCGGCCGCGAGGACCAGCTCCAGCGACTCAAGGACATGACGCTGTCCAGCGTCCGCCAGTTCGGCCACGGCGAGACCGTCGTCGTCGGCTACGGCGAAGTCGGACGGACCACGGCACGGGCCCTCGACCGGGCGGGCATCGACTACACCGTCATCGACCACGAAGACAAGCCCGGCGTCGACGTGGTCGGGGACGCCACCGAACCGGACGAACTCCGGGCCGCCGGCATCGCGGACGCTCGCACCGTCGTGCTCGCGCTGTCCGACGACACCGACACCGAGTTCGCCACGCTCGTGATCGGCGACCTCAACCCCGACGTGGAGATCATCGCCCGTGCCGAACAGACCGAGAACGTCCAGAAGATGTACCGCGCGGGTGCAGACTACGTCCTCTCGCTGGCGACGATCAGCGGCCGGATGCTCGCATCGACGATCCTGGCCGACGAACAGGTGATCTCGATGGACGAGCAAGTCGAGATCGTCCGCACCGCGGCCGACAAACTCGCCGGACAGACGCTCGGACAGGCCCGTGTCCGGGCGCGGACGGGCTGTACCGTCGTCGCGGTCGAACGCAACGGCGACGTGATCACCGACGTTGGTCCGGACGTACACGTGGCCGACGGGGACGACCTCGTCGTCGCCGGCACCGACGACAGCGTCGACCGGTTCCGTGCCATCTTCGACTGACCGGGCGTGTTAGCGGTTTCTCGCCGATCTGACGGCGGTACCACGGAGGCAGGGAGGGCTCGTCCTGATTGCGGTCACTTCACAGCCCTTTCGGTCCCTGATCGCGTGTCTTCCGATAGATGCATCCCTCTCGTGTGGTCTCGCTGTGCTTCCTGGGAGTCAGTCTCCTCCTGGTCGCACAGCTCGGTGTCGTCTCTCCGTTCGCGCTGACCCTGCCCACCGTCGTCCAGTTGCTCGGTGCCGCCATGCTCATGCTGGGGAGCCTCTACGGACTGGTGCGGTACGAGGAGAACCCGATCGTCACCGAGTACGGCCCTGCAGCGTACCTCTTGATCGGTACGAGCCTGTTCCTGTTCGTGGCGCTGGCGCTGTCGATCGGACTCTCGCTCGGTGTGTGACCGGTCCAGACGCGCCCCTCGGGCGTTTCGCGAGCAGGCCACTGCCCCCCGACAGCTAATACTGCCGGCTGTAGCTTCGTGAAGATCTTCGCCACCCCGGGGTGGCGAAATCGTTCACAGATGTACAGCCGGTAGTATAAGGGCACGCCGGACGAGGGATCGACTATGACCGACTACCGCGCCAACTACGCGATGGTGTCCTTGCAGGAACAGCTGGGGCCGGACCCGAACGCGCTCGACGTACCGTGGGCGACGTTCTCGGCCGACGAGAGCGACGTCCACACCTTCGAGGTGCCGACGGCCGATCCCGTCGAGCCGTACGTCCAGATGCAGGTCTACGACGTGGGCAGCTACGACCACGAGCTGTTGATCAACGGCCAGGCGCTGTCTGGCTTCGACCTCCCGACGGAACACGGCTGGCAGTACTGGATGGACACCGTCACGTCGGCGCGCCTGCGCGAGGGCGAGAACACCCTCCAGTTCCAGCGCGATACGACCACCGACGACAGCTTCGTCGTCGGGACGCTCACCGTCAACTGGAAGGAACCGGTCGACTAGAGCCGTATAAAAGATGGGGGAGTCGGGGACCTTCCCGTGGCAACACTTCCCACGCTATTCGCGTCGTTCGGGCGTCGTCCCCGGGTTTCTGATCTCCTGACCGTCGATCCGTCGATCCCGTCGACGGGGTAAAACCCACACTTTTATATAGAAGCACATTCAATCAATCGAACGATTATGAGCCAGCGGCAAATGCAGGGTCAGCCGATGATCATTCTGGGAGAGGACTCCCAGCGGATGAAGGACAAGGACGCACAGAGCCACAACATCTCGGCGGCCCGCGCGGTCGCGGAGTCGGTCCGATCGACACTCGGTCCGAAGGGGATGGACAAGATGCTCGTCTCCTCGCTCGGTGACGTGACCGTCACGAACGACGGCGTCACCATCCTCACGGAGATGGACATCGACAACCCGACGGCCGAGATGATCGTCGAGGTCGCCGAGGCCCAGGAAGACGAGGCCGGCGACGGCACGACGACCGCCGTCTCCATCGCGGGCGAACTGCTGAAAAACGCCGAGGAGCTCCTCGAACAGGACATTCACCCGACGGCGATCATCAAGGGCTTCGACCTCGCGTCGACGGAAGCCAAGAACCAGATCGGCGAGATCGCCACGTCCGTCGAGCCCGACGACGAGGCACTGCTCAAGAAGCTCGCCGAGACCTCCATGACGGGCAAGGGCGCGGAGCTCAACAAGGAGCTGCTCGCCCAGCTCATCGTCGACGCGGTCAACGCCGTCACCGTCGAGGCCGAGGACGGCTCGGTCATCGCCGACCTCGAGTTCCTCAACATCGAGACCCAGACCGGCCGTGCGGTCTCTGACTCGGAGCTCATCGAGGGCGCGGTCGTCGACAAGGACCCCGTCCACGAGGAGATGCCGACCACCGTCGACGACGCCGACGTGCTCCTGCTCGACACGCCGATCGAGCTCGACGAGACCGAAGTCGACGCCCAGCTCTCCGTCGACGACCCGAGCCAGCTCCAGAACTTCCTCGACAAGGAAGAGGAGCAACTCGAAGAGATGGTCGACGCCATCGCCGCGACCGGCGCGAACGTCGTCTTCTGCCAGAAGGGCATCGACGACATGGCCCAGCACTACCTCGCCAAGGAGGGCATCCTCGCCGTCCGCCGGGCCAAGAAGTCCGACATCGAGTTCCTCCGAGAGGTGCTCGGCGCGAACATCGTCTCCGACGTACACAACGCCACCGCCGACGACCTCGGCCACGGCTCCGTCCGCCGGGACACCGAGGAAGAGCTCTTCTACGTCGAGGGCGAGGGCGACGCCGCACACGGCGTCACGCTCCTCCTGCGTGCCTCCACCGACCACGTCGTCGACGAACTCGAACGCGGCGTCCAGGACGCACTCGACGTCGTCGCCTCGACGGTCGCCGACGGCCAGATCCTCGCCGGTGGCGGCGCACCCGAAGTCGAACTCGCCAGCCGCCTGCGAAACTACGCGGACGGCGTCGAAGGCCGCGAACAACTGGCCGTCGAGGCCTTCGCCGACGCGCTGGAGCTCATCCCGCGCACGCTCGCAGAGAACGCGGGCCTGGACTCCATCGACTCGCTGGTCGACCTGCGCGCCGCCCACGAGGGTGGCGACGTCCAGGCCGGCCTCGACGTGTACAGCGGTGACGTGGTCAACACGCTCGACGAGGGCGTCGTCGAGCCCGCCCACGCGAAGCGACAGGCGATCTCGTCGGCTGCCGAGGCGGCGAACCTCGTGCTCAAAATCGACGACATCATCGCGGCTGGCGACCTCTCGACCAGTGGCGGCGACGAGGAAGGCGGCCCCGGCGGCGCGCCCGGCGGCATGGGCGGTATGGGCGGCGGCATGGGCGGCATGATGTGAAGTTCGGTTAGAACAACACACCACCCCAAACGCCGTAATCTGACGCCCGGATCGTCCGCAAAACGCGGTTTTTCTCCGTCTTCGATCGAATAGCGGTTGCGCCATCGTTTCGACTCGAACGTCCGTCCAGCCGACAGAGTGCAGACAGCGCCGACGAGAACACAGACACCTTCCGCGCTATGGGATGCGTGTTACTGCAAGTACTGTCAGACGATTGCTCGCGGTAGAAAGAGTATTACACAACTAAGAGAGCGACATATATGGTACCGTATAAAATTGGCGTGAAAAGAACCAATAGGGCGCGGAGGATACGATGACGCGTTGCCGCGAATCCATATAATAGCGAGTACGTAGCGGAATCAACTGCGAAAAGTTTGAGATACCAGAGCCCCCGGGAGACACCGACACTGCCAGGCGACGCGGTCGAGGACACCGCTGAATCGAGTGTCGCCAAGAACAAAACAAACAAAATAATCATGCTACTAATCAAACCCCAGAAGAATACTACTGGGATCTCCCACAGCGACACCTCGGTTCGGAAATAAGTGTAGGAGAGAGTGCCGATGATGACCGGGAATACCATAGTGGATGTTATATTTAGTATTCGTAATGAGCTCGGAATAGAGATGGTATTCGTGTGTGTGGCGAACGATAGAAAACCGCCGGTAAGGAGGACGATGATTGCTGGGACGAGCGATTTTCTCGGATCTATCGCGATAGTCTTCCAATTCACATCCATCTTCATTTATTATTTATTTCGTTTGTTTCATGACCTTCAACACCATTCGGCTGAGTGACACTACCCTCGTTATATTGAATGTCACTCACTCTAATATTATTAACATCTTCTATGACACGCTGTAGATCCCAAACCGATTCTCCTTTTTCGTGTAGGAAGGAGCTTTACGGTAGTATGTGCGCCACGATATGAGAGAGCAACCGGAGAGTGACCGCTGGACCAACGAACAGGAAACCTGGTGACCCGCGAGGCTCGCGGCTGCGGTCGTCGATCACTCGTTCGCTCCACCTACCACATCCGTTTTCACCTGCACCACACTTTGACCGATCTTCGTTCGCTACAACCCGACAGCAACAGCTCTCAGGGCGCACCGACGAGCACGAACGTGCTCTCGGTGTCGCCGTTCTGGATACTGCGGGTCGCGTCGGGCGACACTCGGAGCGCGTCGCCGGCGTCCATCTCGACGGCCTCGCCGTCGACGGTGACCGTCGCCGCGCCCTCCGCGAGGTAGTACACCTCCTCGTGGTCCTCGTCGGCGTGGTCGTGCTCCATCCCGCTCCAGCCGGGGTCGCAGTCCAGCACCGTCACGCCCAACTGCTCGGTTCCGAGGGCGTCTCGCAGAAAGTGCATGCTCTCGGCGCGCGGTTCCACGTCCTCGTAGTTGACCAGCGTGTGGGACATCACTCGGTACGTCGACTGCCAGCGTCAAAGGCCTTGACCCGGCGGCGGACGATCCACACACCGACCGCACGACAGCAGTCGATCGGGTACGCATCCGTTTGCGGTGGCTCCGCTCGGTCGTGCAAATAGTTCTCACAGGAGGCTGTGGGACCGCTCCGTACGACTCTTACATACGTTGATGTGGTCTCCCTCCGAGCGACCGGTGTATGTCTCAGTCACGGGAACGACAGGAGGGCGAACAGGTCTGTGCGTCGTATCCGCTGGACATTTCGGTCGTCGAACTCCCCGCGGAGGAGGGGTCACAGTATCGGTTCGAAGCGCCGGACCACTGTGGGAAGACCTTCGAGGACGAGGAGAGCGCGCTGCTGTACGCCGACGTGTACTTCGACGTCAACGGCTTCGCGGAGGTCGGGACCGGCGGTCGGGGTATCCCGCCGGAGATCGTCCAGGCCGGCCGGGACACGCTGGCGGCGTACTTCGTGACGATGCCGGGCGTCGACGCCCAGTGGGTCGCTTCCTTCTACGGCCACAAGCCCGAACGGGCCGAACGCTACGTCTCGCGGGTCCGCAAGCGCGCCAGTGAGATTCGCGAGGGCATCGTCGACCGTCAGTGACGCTCTGAACCGGCCCGGTACCTGTACACCTCTCGTCTCACAGTCGACGGCGGGGCAGTCCGCCCTCGAACTCTGTCGAAAGCCCGGAATTTTCCCGGCGCTGTGTGAAATTATTTCTCAATAGATATCGAGATAGTTTTGATTAGGGTCGCCTAGTAATTTCGGTCACAGCGGTACGTCGACGCACGGACCCCTCATATAAACGAGCTTTACCAGCGGTTCCCCGGATCCACCCGCAGATGGTAGATCTCAATCGACGAAATCTAATGGCGAGTTCGGTGGCAGCGGCGCTCGGTGCGAGCGTCGCGGGTGTCGCGAGTGGTGACGAAGTGGGTGAATCGGACACGCCGGGTGCGCCCGGTGTGAACGGGTCGTTGAAGCGGTTCTCGACGACCTCCTTCGGCGCGGAAGTGACTGGCCCGTTCGTCTTTCAGGACGGCAGTCTCCTCTACAGCAACCAACACCCCGCGACGGGCGACCGTGGCGGCGACTTCGAAAACTCGGACGTGAAGGCAAACGAAGCGCCCTTCGACCGGGCCGGGGTGGGCTACTTCAGTGGCTTCACGTTCGAACTGGACGGCGACAACGACGACTTCTCCGAGCTGTCGGTTCCCTCGACGGTCGACGAACAGGGACGGATCCGTTCTTCGGAGGGCGAGTACGTCTTCCTGGCGCACGCTCGGGAAGAGATCCAGGGCGGCGACGAGCGATTCGGCGTCGTCCAGACCCCCGACGGCACCGAGATTACGCAGGACAACTTCGCGGGGACCCAGTACGGCGCGGCCGCGACCAACCCCGACTGCAACCAGTTCATCCCGACGAACGACGACGGGACGGAGGGGTATCTCTACACGAACTGGGAGAACAGTCCGGGCAACGTCACTCGTCTGCCCGTCAGTCGGACCGACGAGGGCGAGTGGGAAGCGGACCTGGAGAACGCCACGAACCTGGCGAACACGGAACCGCTCCGCGAACTCGGCGGGACGCGGATCAACTGCTACGGCGACCGCAGCCCGTGGAACACGATGCTCTCCTCGGAGGAGAACTACGCTCACCCCCGTGTTTCGCTGACCAACACGGTCGGCGACATCGAGTCGGCCGGCACCGGCAAGGGGCTCGTCGCCAGCTGTCAGTTCTGGAACCGGCCGAACCCGGTGGGTATTCAGGACGCGATCGACGAGTACTACGGCGACGACTCGTGGTTCGTCCAGGGGTACTGGGCGCTGGACGGCGTCGAGTTCCTCGCGTACTACCTCGGCGCAGAGCAGGTCGACCAGACCGGCGACAACGAGAACAACACGACGAACCCGATCGGCGACGTGTACCCCAACCCCTACCGCTACGGCTACCACGTCGACTTCCGCGAGCCGGCCGCTGAGACCCCAGAGCCGATCAAGTACTACGTGATGGGGCGAGCGGCCTGGGAGTCGCCCGACGTGTTGCCCGACGAGCGGACGGTCTATGGCTGCTCGGACGGCGACAGCAAGGGCATCTACAAGTTCGTCGCCGACGAACCGATCCCGAGCTACGAGGACCCGATGGACGTCGAGGGGACTCTGTACGCGCCGAAGATCACCAACGACGCGGCCTCGGTCGCCGACGGCGGCGAGCGCAACTCTCCGGCAGCCGCCTCTCTGGAGATCGAGTGGCTGGCACTCGGCCACGCCAGCAACGCCGAAATCGAGTCCTGGATCGCCGAGTACGACGACGTGACCCAGGAGGATTACCTCGAAGCCCACGCCGAGACCGACTGGACCGACGACCTGGCGACCGCGCTCGAAGAGGCCGACAAGGCGGTCGTCGAGGACGGCAACCAGAACTACATCACGAACGACGAGATCGTCGAGTGGGCCGCCCAGTACGAACAGAACGGCCCGGAGAACGTCGACGAGGCGCTCCGACGCGTGCCCTTCCTCGAAACGCGCGCCGCCGCCAAGGAGATCGGAGCCTCCATCGAGTTCAACAAGGCAGAAGGCGTCGACAGCCAGGACGACGCCGGCCCCGGCGACTTCGTCTACTTCGGCATCTCGGAGTTCAACGACGCCCTCGCGGACGACGAGGGCGACGTGCAGATGGACCGCGTCGACGGCGGCGTCGTCTACCGTGGCCAGATCGAACGCGACTACAACGTCTCGACGCTGGAGCCGGTGATCGTCGGCCCCGACTTCACCGATCCGGCCGCCGACGCCGACGACGCCTTGCGCAACATCGACAACGTCTACGTGATGGACGACGGGCGCGTGCTCTGCTGTGAGGACGGCTTCGGCGGCCCCGCTCGTTCGTACCCCAACGACGGGCTGTACGTCTACCAGCCCGACGCGATCCTCGACGCTTCGGCCGTCGCCGTCTCCCCGGAGGCGACCGGCACCGTCGATCTCACGATGAACGCCGCGCCGGGTGGATTCGCCGGTGGGGAGTTCACCGTCTCGCTCACCGATCCCGAGGTCGCGGCGATCTCCGACGTGACGTTCCCCGACGCGATCGGCCTGCAGAAGGTCAGTATCGCCGACGACGGTTCGAGCGCGACGATCCGCGTCGGCGACATCGAGCGCTCGATCCAGCCCGGCTCACTCGACGTGACGCTTGCCGGCGTCGAAGTCACCGGCAGTGCTCCCGGCACGACGGACCTCGCGGTGTCCGTCGAAGGGATCGACGACGAGGCGGGCGTCGAGATCGGCGTCGAGACCCGTCGCGGGCTCGTCATCACCGGCCCCCCCGCTGCCGGCGGCGGCGCTGTCCCGGAAGACCCCGACAGCGACGGGCGCTACGAGGACGTCAACGGCAACGGGCGCGTCGACTACGACGACGTGGTCTTGCTGTTCGAGGCGATCGACTCCGACGCCGTCCAGCTGAATCCGGAGGCCTACGACTTCAACGACAACGGTCGGATCGACTTCGACGACGTCGTCGAACTCTACGAGGAGATCTGATCGTCGACCGATGACCACTCGACCGCTCGTCCTCGCCTGCGTCGTCGTCCTGGCGGCCTGTCTGGCGGTCGCGCCCGCCGGAGGCGTCCAGAGCGAGCCGACGCTCACGATCGACGACGCGACGCTGGAACCGGACGGCTCGACGACGGTTCGCGTGGCACTCGACTCGGCTCCGGACGGACTCGCCGGGTTCGAGGTCCGCCTCGCGCTCCGCTCTGGCGTCGCGACCGTCGGCGGTGCCGAGTATCCCGACCAGTTCCGACCGACGACCGACCCCGACGTCGGTCCCGACGGCCGGGAAATCACGATCGAGGCCGCAGACCTAGAGTCCGCAGTCGGCCCGGGTGCCACGAACGTGACCCTCGCGACGGTCACCGTCGAGGCCAACGGCACGGGCACCGCGCCCCTCGCCGTCGAGGCTGCCCAGATCGACGACGACGACGGCGGTCGCGTCGATCCGGGGACGGCGGCGGGCACCATCGCAGTCGATGCGCCGACGGCGACCCCGACGGAGACGGACCGGCAGCCGACCACCGACGCAGCGTCCGGCGGCGAGCCACCCGAGACGGACGCGTCGGGCGGCGGTGCGGTGACGACGACGGGCTCCGGTCCCGGCTTCGACGGTCTGGCCGCGGCGCTCGCACTCGCGATCGCGGCCCTGCTGGGCCGCCGACGTTGACCTCGGCTACTCGGTCGCGTGGCCCGACTGCGCGAGTTCGTGGGCGCGCTCGTTGCGCCCCCGCCCGACTGCGCGGTAGGTGACCGTCGGGATCTCGTCGACGGCCGCCCGGATGGCCGCGACGCGCTGGCGCATGATTCGGTCGCCCGGCGTCGCGTCGGTCGCCGGGTCGACCGCGTCGATCACCGCGTCGGCGTCGCCGTGGACGTGTAACGAGGCGATCCGCCCGTCCAGGCCTGCGACCGCCTGCACGCTCTCTAACAGCGCGCGGTACTCCAAGTGTGCGCTGGAGACGAACGTCCGAACCGGAAGCGATCCCTCTATCATCGTCTCCGTACCGTCTTCGACGACGAACCCCACCGCTGCGGAGGTCGGCGTCGCGTTGTCCTGGCCGTAGCGGACGCTCGCGTCGAAGTACAGCAAGAGCGACGGCGGAAGCGGGTCCGTCCGTGGCGTCACGGCGACGACTGGGGCCTGTAGCGACAAGTCGCTGTCGTCCGACGAAACGCTACGTTCAAGTGCGACCGAGGTACAACGTGTGAACGAGCGCCGTTGGTGAGCGAACGAGTAGTTCGCGATCCGCGGGGCGAACGAAAAGAGCGCCGTTGGTGAGCGAACGAGTAGTTCGCGATCCACGGGGCGCGAACGTAGTGAGCGCGCCGTTGGTCCAGTGGTAGGACATTAGCTTCCCAAGCTAATAGCCCGGGTTCAATTCCCGGACGGCGCATTCTCTCGTGACGCTCGTCGCCGAGCCCGTCGTGTCTCGCTCGCGTCCGACAGCCGGCAGTATAAACCTCCCCGTGGCGTACCCCACCCCATGAGCGACGTACCCGACGGATGGGCCGACGAACTGCGAGCGAGTCGCGAGGAGAAAGACGCCTTCTTCGACGAACACCGCCAGTCGCCGATCCCCCCAGAGGACCGCGAGGACTTCGATGGGCTGGACTACTTCGCACCCGATCCGACCTACCGGGTGACTGCGACGGTCACCGTCGCCGACTCGCCCGAGCCGGTCGAGATGGAGACCAGCGACGGCCGGACGGTCCGCTACCGGCGCGTCGTCACGTTCGAGTTCGAGATCGACGGCGAAGCGTACGAACTCGCGGGCTACCGTCAGGACGCCGACGACGCGATCTTCGTCCCCTTCCGCGACAAGACGACCGGTCAGCAGACCTACTCCGGCGGGCGCTACATGGAACTGGAGCCCGACGAGACCCTCGCCGACGGCGACGAGGTCGTGCTCGATTTCAATCTCGCGTACAACCCCTTCTGTGCGTTCAGCGAGACGTTCTCCTGTCCGCTTCCGCCCGAGGCCAACTGGCTCGACACCACGATCGAAGCGGGTGAGCGGGAGTACTGACGGATCGGCCAGCGGGCTGTCAGACCCGAAACCGGCACCGATTTGTAGCGAGGGTAAAAATACCGGGGCGGTATGACCGTCACGATCATCGGCTCGCAGCTGGGCGACGAGGGGAAGGGCGGCACCGTCGATCTCTACGGTGAGGGTGCCGACGTCGTCGTTCGCTATCAGGGCGGCGACAACGCCGGCCACACCGTCGTCGTCGGCGACGAGACCTACGAACTCTCCTTGCTGCCCTCCGGCGTCGTTCGGGGGAAGACCTGCGTCATCGGCAACGGCTGTGTCGTCAACCCCGAGACGCTGTTCGACGAACTCGACGCCCTCCGCGAGCGCGGCCTCGACCCGGACGTGCGCGTCGCAGAGCGCGCCCACGTCATCTTTCCGTACCACCGGCGACTGGACGGGATCGAAGAGGAGGACAAAGACGAGGAGGTCGGGACGACGGGTCGGGGGATCGGCCCGACCTACGAGGACAAGGCCGGCCGGCGGGGAATCAGGGTCGGCGACCTCCTCGACGAGGAGGTGTTGCGGACGCGACTGGAGTACGTCGTCCCCCAGAAGCGTGCCGTCGTCGCAGAGGTCTACGACAAGCAGGCCGGCGAGGAACTCGACCTGGCGACGCTCTTCGAGACCTACAGCGGCTACGGCGAGCGACTCGCCGAGGAAGGGATGACCGTCAACTGTGGCGACTACCTCCAGTCTCGCATCGACGACGGCGACGAGGTGCTGCTCGAAGGCGCACAGGGGACGCTCATCGACATCGACCACGGGAACTACCCCTTCGTCACCTCGTCGAACCCGACCGCCGGTGGGGCCTGTACCGGGACCGGCCTCGGGCCGACCGAGATCGGGCAGGGCGAGATCGTCGGCATCGTCAAAGGCTACGCCACCCGCGTCGGCAGCGGCCCGCTGCCGACCGAGCTGGCCGGCGTCGAGGGCGACACGCCGGGCTACGAGGGCAGCGAGGCGCAGCGCGCCTCGGACCACGAAGCGGCGCAGCCGCTGAGTGATGCCGGAGAGCGCGAGGAGGAACTCGCGACCTACATCCGCGACGAGGGTGGCGAGTACGGCACGGTCACCGGCCGACCGCGCCGTGTCGGCTGGCTCGACCTCCCGGTGCTTCGCCACGCGACGCGGGCCAGCGGGTTCACGGGCGTCGTCGTCGGCCACATCGACGTACTGGCCGGGCTCGACGAGGTCCAGGTCGGCGTCAGCTACGATCTCGACGGCACCGAGATCGACACCGTCCCGCCGACGACCGAGGAGTGGGGTCGCTGCTCGGTGAACTACCGCACGTTCGACGGCTGGCCCGAGGTCGACTGGGACGCCGTCGCCAGCGAGGGCTACGACGCGCTCCCGGAGAACGCCCGCGCCTACCTCGAATTCGTCGAGTCGGAGCTGGACACGCAGCTGTACGCCGTCGGCGTCGGCCCCGGCCGCGACCAGACCATCGTACTGGAGAACCCGACGACGTAGCCCGGTCTCGTTCACCGACCGACGACGGCCGTATCAGAAGATGCCGGTGACGAAGCCGATCCCCATGACGACGAGGACGACCGCGGAGAACACGGGGAGATACGGCGCGTACCGCTCGACGCGTTCCTCACAGCGCTGGTAGCCCGCGATCAACAGCATCGTCAGCCCGACGATGCCGACGACGACCGTCAGCGCGTACGCACTCATGAGTTCGAGACACGCGTCCGAACCGGCACAGAGCGCGATGATCTCGAACTCTTCTTCGTGTGCGAACCCCAGGACGAACGCGAACCACGCGATTCCCAGGAGCCCGCGGTCGGTGTCCATCTCTCCGTGTGCGTGTCCGCCGCCGACGAACGGGGCCACCGTCTTCAGTCGATCGACGAGGCTCCGGTCCGCTCGCTCGCGCGACTGGGCGTGCTCGTCGCTTTCACTGTGGTGCTCGTGACTGCCGTCGATCTCGTGTCCGTGATCGTCGGTGCCCGCGTGGTGGTGTCCCTCGTGGCCGTCGTCCGTGTCGTGTGTGTGACCGTGGTCGTGGCCATCGTCGTGGTCGTGGCCGGCACTGGTGCCGTGTGTGTGGCCCGACAGGTACTCACGGAGCCCGAGCGCGATCAGCAGGACGCCGGCCACGAGACTGACGGGGCCGCCGATCTGGAGGCCCCCGAACACCGTCATCGGCTCGTTGACCTGTGTGAGGCTGAAATACTCCTTGGCGTAGAAGAACGCGCCGACCATCGCGATGCTGCTGACGAGGTGGCCGACGCCGAGGATCAGGCTCGCGGCGAAGCCGTACGCCCACTTGTTCGTCTGGTCTAAGGCGTAGGATGCGGCCACGGGCCAGCCGTGTCCCGGTTCGATGCCGTGGATCGCTCCGAGTGCGATCGCACCGATCAAGAGGCCGGCTCCCTCGAAGTACACCATCGTACCCAAAGCCCCGCGAAAGGCGGTGTTATAGGTTCTTAATACCGTTCTGGGGTGATCGTCATACGTGACGGGGGACGGACACGTCTCGCACCCGCGACACGGACGTTCCCGTCGGCGTCAGCGTTCGACGGTCAACAGCGCGACCCGCTCGGCGACGAGATCCGAGAGCGTGCCACTGGTCGCCGCCAGCTCGGTCTCGTTCACGTCGAAGAACTCCCGCACGAGCCCCTCGTCGTACCGACCGAGCGTCTCGCCCGGTTCGAGCAGGTCGCTGACGGCGTCGGCGGCCGCGGCCTCGCTGCCCTCGCCCGTGGGGTCGTGGACCACGACGACGGCGGGCTGGCTGCCCTCTCCGACGCCCATCGCCAGCGCGCGGTTGATCTGGCGGCGACCGGCGGCGTACAGCAGGATCTCGACGGCCCGGTCGCGGGCGATCGACTCGCCGCGGTCGAACGCGCGATCGGCCAACTCGACCGCCCGTTCGAGGTGCCGTCGGTCGACGACGTAGCGGGCGTCGAACGCCTGGACGACGACGCCGTGATCGTCGCCCAGCGATCCGAGTCGCTCGACGAACTGGTCCACGTCGTCGACGGTCGCAGTGCCTTCGATCAGCCGCATCAGAAATCACCCAGGCTGGTCTGGTCGTCTGTCGTCTCCTCGTCGTCCGATCCTCGCCCGTCGCCGTCGCTTCGCTCGTACGACACTTCTTCGGAGGGCTCGACGCCGTCCATCGACGGATCGCGGTGGCCGGCGCTCTCCAGGACGTTCTCGGCGGTCTTGGCCCTGCCGCGCAGCGCCGCCAGCACGACCGACTTCTCGGCGTCTCGGAGGTCGGCACGGCTCTCGATGCCGGCGTCGAACAGCCGTCGTGCGCGCTTGCGCCCGACGCCGCGGACGCCCGCCAGGTCGACTAGCTCCTCGCGGACGCCGTGCTCGACTCGGGTCCGGGCCCGCCGGATGGCCGGCGCGGCGTCGAGCCCGAGTTCGCTCGCCAGCGACTCGGCGGCCCCAAGCAGCCACTGGGCGGACTCGACCTTGCCGCGGATGTCGCCGGGACCGACGCCGTAGCGGTCGGTGATCTCGTCCTCGTCGACCTCGCTGGCCCAGTCTTCCAGCAAGCGTGCGGTCTTGAGCGCGGCGAGCCAGTCCTCGAACCGGTCGTCTTCGAACTCCGACGGCATCCGCCCGAGGAACTCTGCCTCACGTTCGAAGGCGATCTGGCTGTACTCCTCCTCGTCGCCAGAACGGAGGTACAGCTCGTACATGTCCGGGGTGCGCGCGACGAGGTGGTACAGTCCCATCGCAGTCGGGTCGTTGACTGCCTCGCCGTCGCCCGCCTCGTCGGCGAGCTCGCTCGCGGTCGTGAAACCGGCCGGTTCCTCGCTCGCGTCGTCGCCGCTGGCACCAGAGCCACCGCCCGACCGCAGGCCGTCGATGATCTCGGCGGCACTCATCGGATCGAGGTAGAGCCGGGACACGGTGTGGCCCAGCGAGGTCGCCGAGAGCTCCTCGCCGTCACGTTCCAGAAAGTCGTTGCGCTGCAGGTAGCCCAGCACCTCGTCGACGACCCGTGCCAGCCGGCCGCTCTCGTCGGTCTGGGTGGCATAGAGCGTTCGTTCGAGGAACTCGAGCAGCCCGTCCCGAGAGCGGGCGAACCCACTCGCGACCGTCGCCAGCAGGTGAGTCCGCAGCGCCGGCTCGGCGGCCAGCTTCGACTGGACCGGCTCGGGATCGGCCCAGACGTACCGGTCGAACAGCTCGTCGAGTTCGTCGTGGCTCGCGGCGGGGATGATCGCCTCCCCGTAGGGATCCAGCCCCGGACGGCCGGCCCGCCCCATCATCTGGTGGACTTCGAGTACCGAGAGGGGCTGCATTCCGCCAGCGGTGCCGTCGTAGCGTCGCCAGTCCCGGACGACGACCCTGCGGCTGGGCGTGTTGACGCCCGCCGCCAGCGTCGGCGTGGCGCTGACGACCTTCAGCAGGCGGTCGCGAAACGCCTCCTCGACGAGTTCGCGGTGTCCCGACGCCAATCCAGCGTGGTGAAATGCGGCCCCGTCGGCGACGGCGTCGGCCAGGTCGTCGCTCGTCTCGGTATCGCTCACGTCTCTGATCTCCGCGGCCACGTCCGCGAGTTGCTCTCGCTCTTCGGGAGTCAGGGCCTCGCGGGTGACGCTGGCCAGTCGTCCCGCGGCGGCCTCCGCGTTGCGCCGGGAGTTGACGAACACCAGCGTCGAGCCGTCGTCGTCGAGGGTGTCCCGGACGATGGCTGCGGTCTGCTTCTCGCTATTGTGGACCGGCAGCTCCGACTGGCTGCCGTCTTCGAGGTGCAGCGCCTGTCCGAAGTGGACCCCCTTCTTCAGGGAGATCGGTCGCCAGTCCGAGTCGACGAGTTCGGCGTCGAGCCACTCGGCGAGCACGTCGGCGTTGCCGATCGTCGCCGACAGCGCGACCGTCTGCATGTCGGGGTTGATCCGTCGCAGCTTCGCGAGGGTCACCTCCAGCGTCGGCCCGCGTTCGGCGTCGTCGACGAGGTGGACCTCGTCGCTGACGACACAGGCCAGGTCGTCGAGCCACGGCGCGTCGTTGCGCACCAACGAGTCGACCTTCTCGCTGGTGGCGACGACGATGTCCTTGTCGGCGAGCCACCCGCCGTCGGACTCGTAGTTGCCCGTCGAGACGCCCACGTCGAGCCCGTACTGCTCGAACTGCTCGAACTCGGCCTGCTTCTCGCTGGCCAGCGCCCGCAGGGGAACGATGTACAGCGCCGTACCGCCGAGAGCGGTGCCGTCGCCGTCTGCGGCGGAGTTCTCCGGATCGTACCGCGGACGCACTTCGCTCGTTCCGGCGGCGTCCGTGATCGCCGACAGCATCGCCAGCTGTGCGATCAGGGTCTTGCCGCTGGCGGTCGGGATGCTGGCGACGAGGTTCTCGCCCCGCGTGACGCCGGCCTCGACGGCCTCGGCCTGCGGTGGGTACAGTGCCTCGATCCCCGCCGACTGCAGGTGCTCTGGCAGCCACGAGGGAACACCTGGCAGGTCCGCAACGTCCATTACGCCCCGATTGGCCCCTGCCGTGGTTTAAACTGTCGCCCTCGCGTCGCGGTCGTGGCCGATGGCGACAGCACTTTGCCCGAGAGGCCGCAAGCGCGGGTATGCGAATCGAGTACGATCGAGATACCTGTATCGGGATGTTCCAGTGCGTCGCCGAATGGGACGCCTTCGAACGCGACGAGGACGCCGGCAAGGCGGTGCTGGCCGACAGCGAGGAGACCGACGACGGCGTCTTCGTCCGCGAGGTCCCCGACGGCGCGGAACTCGACGCGAAGTTCGCGGCCCGCTCCTGTCCCGTCGACGCGATCGCCGTCTACGACGACGACGGCGAGCAACTGATTCCCTGAGCGATCAGCGACGACCGGACCGTTCGCAGGATGCCGTAGAAGTATTCACACCGTAGTTGTTGCCACCACAGTGCTTGTCGAACCCGCTGGTAAGTCGGCGTCCCCATCATCGTTCTTGCTTGACCGGAGGCTCCCACAACAGAATTCCAATGGAGATAACAATAAGTACGACACCACCCACGGCGAGTGCGAACGATGGGGTGACAACGTCGGAGATGACACCGCTGCCGAGTTGGAACGGGACGACTGCCAGGCCACTGACCATGGCCATCGCGCTGAGAACAGTCGCTCGTCCCATTGTCTCGATACGGTCGTTGATGTACTGACCGGCGAGTGATCGCGTCACATCAGACAATCCTCGAATCAGCAGGAACGCCGGCAGAGCGAGAACTGGGAAGAAATACAGTCCGACCAGTGCTCCGCCGACACCGAAGGGCAATACGAGAAACCACGTCTGAAGTCCGAGACGAGCTCGAATCGCACCAGTGTAGTAGCTCAGTCCCGCCCCGAAGAGGCTGTAGGCTGCGTAGAACCACCCGAGTAGTGATTCCACCTGTGTCTCGGACACACCGAGGTCGAGGACGACCGACTCGAATATCGGCTGGAGGAACACGAACACCAGGTACGTTACCGACGCGTAGAGCACGTAGTAATAGAGGACGAACGCCCGGATGTCACGTCGTGAGAGGACCTGTTTGACGATCGAAACTGTCTGGCGAAGGCTCAAGTCGGACGTGTCTGCTTGCTCGTAGGTCTCCGGTTCGTCTATCGTGAGGAGGATCAAAACGCCGAGTGTCGTCATCGCCGCAGCGACGAACCACGGATACGAAAGATCGATACTCCCGAGATAGCCACCGACGATCGCCGCACCCGCACCGATCGCCAGTGAGACTGACTCACCCCGACCACGGACGTGTGCAAACTGATCTTCCGAGAGGTCGTCTGTGAGCGTATCGTACAACCAGGCGTCTTCGCTTCCCGACCGGAAGTTGTAGCCCATCGACCAACAGATATACAAGACAGCTAATGGCAAGAACGAATTCGATAGCCCAATCCCGACAAGTGTGGCTGAGATGATGACTGTGCCGATGAGGAGACTGTTTCGACGTCCAACACGGTCACCAATGTAGCCAGTCGGGATCTCCCCCGCCAGCGTCGTCAGGTTGTATATGGCTTCCAGAATAGCGATTTGGGTGAAATCGAGACCTTGTGCCAGAAAGAAGAGATACATGACTGGCCGATAAAATTCGACAGCCTTTGTCGACTTGTAGAGATAATATTTCAGTACACTTCTCGGAGGGAGATTTCTTTGTGACATCCAGAACAGCACAGCCATACAGAGCATCGAAAAAGTAGTGTTATCACTGTTATGTTATGATAATCGTCGCAATTAGTAATACTACTAGGTCAAACGATAGGTTCACTCTCTCTACTGACCGATCCAACTGAGTGTGGTAACTGCTCTATACCACAACAGTCCGATCACGAGAGCGAGCCCTCGGGGACCGCGATCGAATGGCGTTGCATTCGACTGCACATCTGGATTAAACGCACCACGTCGTAATTGCCTATTTGTGTCGAATTTCCGAGCGGACACACTGTCAGCGCGAACGTGTTATCTTACACACAGATTGGCGAGTAGAGAGGCTTAAATAGCACAGATCGTACACTTGGGGTGTGAGCGGTTCGCACTGCGGTGGCTAGGAACTAATCATGACAGAGCAATACGACCTCGTTATCGTCGGCGGTGGGATCAGTGGCGCATCGCTTCTCTACACGGTCGCGAACTTCACCGACATCGAGAAGATCGCGCTCGTCGAGAAGGAATCGGAGATCGCGGCGATCAACTCACACCACACGAACAACTCCCAGACCTTGCACTTCGGTGACATCGAGACCAACTACACGCTCGAAAAAGCCGAGCAGGTCAAGGAGGGCGCGGAGATGCTCGCGGGCTATCTCGAAAACGTGGACCCGGACCGCGAGCTGCACAGCAAGCGCTCGAAGATGGTGCTGGCCGTCGGGGACGAGGAGGTCCAGAGCCTCGAAGACCGCTACTACGAGGAGGGCTTTGGCGACCTGTTCCCCAAACTCGACGCCATCGACCGCGACGAGATCGCCGAGATCGAGCCGAAAGTCGTCGAGGGCCGGGACCCGACCGAGGAGATGCTCGCGCTCCAGACCCCGGACGGTTACGTCGTCGACTACGGCGACGTCTCCCACTCGTTCGTCGAGGACGCCAAGGAGATCGACGGCGTCGACGTGTTCACCGGCACCGAGGTCACCCAGATGGACGACACCGAGGACGGCTACATCTTCCAGACCGACGCCGGCTGGTTCGAGTCCGACGCGGCCGTCGTCGCCGCGGGCTCTCACAGCCTCCAGATCGCCAAGGAGATGGGCTACGGCGAGGGGATGTCGCTGCTGCCGGTCGCCGGGAGCTTCTTCCTGGCCGACGACTTCCTCAACGGCAAGGTGTACACCCTCCAGATGAAGAAGCTGCCCTTCGCGGCGGTCCACGGCGACGCCGACGTCCACGACGACTCGGTCACGCGCTTCGGACCGACGGCCAAGCTCGTCCCCGCGCTGGAACGGGGCGAACTCTCCACCGTCAGTGACTTCTTCGACGTGTTCGGCCTGAACGTCCACTCGTTCCTCAGCTACGCCAACATCCTCGCCGACCGCATCCTGCTGCCATACGTGCTGAAGAACCTCGTCTACGACCTGCCCGAGGTCGGCAAGCGGGCCTTCCTGCCCCACGTCCAGAAGGTCGTCCCGACCGCCGAACTGGACGACATCGACCGCGCGAAGGGGTACGGCGGCGTCCGGCCACAGATCGTCGACACCGAGAACAAGACCCTGGACATGGGCGAGGCCAAGATCACCGACGACGACGTGATCTTCAACATCACCCCCTCGCCGGGTGCCTCCACGAGCCTGAAAAACGCCATGCGTGACACCGAGCACCTGGTCGAGGCGCTGGGCGACGACTACGAGTTCGACAAGGAAGGGTTCCGCTCGGCGACCATCGAGCACTTCCCGCACGCCGAGACCGCCGACGAGGACGACGAGCAGGCGAAAGCGCCCGCACAGGACGACTGAACGCCGTCGCCGTTCGCTGATTCGTCCCCGACGCTTTGCACATCGCCAGCGAAACTATCAGTACCGTTCGGTCTAGATTTCGTCTCGATGGTCCGTCGCCGCCTCGCGCAGCTGGTCGCCTGGCTCTCCACACTCCCCGGCCGGTTCATCGACGGCTTTCCGGCACTGCTGTCCCGGTACGGGCTGGTCGATCGCGACAAGTCGACGGAGGCGCTCGACCTGGCTGCGCCCGTGATGGTCACCGGCGGTCTGCGGATCTTCCTGCGGATCGCGGACTTCGCGATGGTCGGACTGGCGCTTGGCGACGCCGCCATCGCCGGGCTGGAGCTTGGCTTTCAGTACTACTTCATCGGCTTCGGGCTGTCGCTGGCTGTCACCTCGGGGACGATCAGCGTCGTCTCTCGGCTCCAGGGCGCTGGCGAGGAAGCGCGGGCGGACCTCGCGGTCAAGCAGTCGCTGTGGCTCGCGCTCCTGATCTCGGCACCGCTGACCGTCGTTTCGTGGGTGTACGCCGAGCCGCTGGTGGGGCTTCTCACGAACGACCCCGACGCGATCCGCTTCGGCGGGGTCTACCTCTCGATCGTGATGCTGTCGCTGGCCCCCCGGTTCTGGAGCATGGTCGCGGCGCGGGCGCTTGCGGGCAGCGCGGACACCCGGACGCCGATGTACGTCCGCCTGTTGACGCTGCCGACCAACATCGTCCTCAACGCGGTCCTGATCTTCGGGCTCGGCCCCGCGCCGCGGCTGGGGATCGCCGGGGCCGCCGTCGGGACCGCCGTCGCCAACACGCTCGCGGCGGCCGTCTTCTTCGCGCTGCTGGTCTCGGGACGCTACGTCGTCACGCTCCGACTCGGTGGCCGCCAGCTGGATCTGGACCTGCTGACCGAGATCGTCCGCGTCGCGCTCCCGCTCTCGGGGATGCGCCTGCTCCAGACGTTCGCTCGCTTCCCGTTCCTGTTCGTGCTGGGCGTGCTCGGGACGCCGACGGTCGCCGCCTTCGCGATCGGGCGCCGCGTGATGTTGCTCGCGCTGATGCCCGCCTGGGGGTACTCGACGGCCGCGAGCACGCTCGTGGGCCAGTACGTCGGGGCCGGCGACGACACCGACGCCGGAGAGTACGGCTGGCAGACGGTCCGGATCGCGCTGGTCACCCAGCTGCTGATCGCCGCCGTGCTGGTGGTCTTTGCCCGTCCCATCTCGCTGCTCTTCGGGACGGAGTACCCGGACCTGACGGTCACGTTCATCCGCGTGTTCGCGCTGGCGGTCGCCGGCTTCAGCGTCTCCCGGACGATGCGTGGCAGCCTCCGCGGTGCCGGCGACACGCGCTGGCCCCTCTATGGCACCTTCGTCGGTTCGTACCTCTATCGCATCCCCGTCGCCGTCCTCGCGCTGCCGGTCGGCTTCGCCGTGACGATCCCCGTCCTCGGGATCACCCTCACGCCCGGCATGGGCTGGGGGCTGCCCGCCATCTTCGCCGCCATCGTCGGCGACTACTACGTCAAGGCCGCGGTCAACACCGGGCGCTTCTGGACGGGGAAGTGGCGTGCCGTCGCCCGCGCGTCGGGGGTCGGTGCGGACGATTGACCGGCCGGACCGCTGTGCGTGCCCGGCCCAGCAAGCGGCCGGATCGCAGGTGCCGATGACTGACCGGCCGGACCGCTGTGCGTGTCCGAGCAGGAGTCATCGGGAGCGCAGGTGCGGACGATTGACCAGGCGCAAACTCAAGCTTTAATTGCCGACACATCCCACTCACGTCCATGAGCAACCCAACGAAGATCGTCCTCGGGACCATCGCCGTCTCGGCGCTGCTGTCCCTGGCACTGATCGCGAACCTCGCGCTCGCGTAGATGTTCAGCGAGCGCTCCCTCGACGGGGAGCTGGCGACCGTCCGCGAGCGCCACGCGCCCGACGCGCTCGTACTGGACTGCGAGCGGGACTTCGAGACGCTGGACCCGGCAGTCGCCGAGGAGCTCCTGCTGGTCACCGACGACGTGGCTCCGCTCTCCTATCCCGACGAGTGGGTGCCCAACGACGCGCCCGCGGAACTGCACGCCTTCGCGTCGAGTGACTTCACCGTCGGCACGCCCGGCGACGGCGGCGTCGCCTGGACGCGCCAGACCGACCCGGCGGTCGTGCTGGTCAAGCCCCGCCTGGCGGGCTCGCCGGACGACTTCGTCGAGTTCCTGCTGGCCGAGGCGCTGGTCGCCACCGGGCTGGGGGTTCCCGAACAGTTCCTCGGCTTCTTCGAGGAGCGGTATCGGGCGTTCGCGGCGGCGACGGCCGACCACCTCTCGCCGGCCGGCACCTACCAGCTCGCGGCGGCGGTCTTCGACGCCTTCGTCGGCCTGCAGACGCGCCCGGTGTTCGCCGACTGGGAGGGCGACCTGCCGGCGCTGTTCGACGCGTGGGTCGACGCGGGCGAGCGCCTCGAACCGCGCCTCGGCGACCTCTCCGGAGAGGTCGCGATGGGCCAGACGAAGTTCCCCGCGGCCGCGGAACTGGCCTGCTCGGCGATCAAACACGGCGTCGAGGTCCCGGCTCCGTTCGCAGCCCTCGACACCAGCGCGTACGGCGAGTACGGCCCGGAGTACGCCGTCACGTGGGCCGAGAAGACCCTCGCCGAGCTGCGCTGACGCCGCCCACGATCTCTGCTTCGGGAGTGGCGACGGTCGGCACGGCCGGGCGACGCCCTCCACTGGATTCAAATAACCGCCAGCGCAACCACGAGCAATGAACGCGCTCGTTACGGGACACGCTGGGTACATCGGCGGTGTGCTGACAGAGCAACTCTCGGCGGCCGGCCACGAGGTCGTCGGCTTCGACAACGCGGCCGACCCGGCCGACGACATCCGGGACGCCGACCGCGTCGAGGCGCTCTTCGAGACCGAGGAGTTCGACGTGGTCTACCACCTCGCGGCCGACGCCGACGTGTGGACCGACGACTGGCGACACCTCGTCGAGAACAACGTCATGGGAACGGCGACCGTCGTCGGCGTCGCCCGCGAACGCGACGTTCCGGTGGTGTTTGCCTCCAGCATCGCCGCCGCCGACCAGGTCAACCGCTACGGCCACTCGAAGCACCTCGCCGAGGGAGCCGTCAGCGAGTACGACGGGGTCACGACCGTCCGGTTTCCCAACGTCGTCGGCGGCCCCGCCCCGCGCGGACAGGCCCAGGACATGATCGAACAGGCCCTCGACGGCGAGATCGAGGTCTGGGGCGACGGCGAGATCGTTCGCCCCTACGTCGACGTGGGTGATCTCTGTGCCTTCCTCCGCGAACTCGGGACCGGCTCTTTCGCCGTCCAGAGTCCCGCTGCGGTCTCGTCGTACACCTTCACGAACGCCGCCGTCGGCGAGTCGATCCAGTCGATCGTCGCCGAGGAGACCGGCACCGAGCCCGCGCTGTCGATCGTCGACCGCACTCCGCCATCGCCGATGGAGCTCTCGGCCGACGACATCCGCCTGCGAGAGCCGACACCCATCGAGGCGTCGCTGCGCTCGCAGATCCGGGCCGCGATGGAGTAATTGCGTTCTCGCTGGCACGCATCCCTCCCGTCCATCGCTCCCGTAGCCCGCGCAACCGACCGTGCCCTGGCGGATGAAAGGGCGAGGGCTTTCGAGGTGGTCGTCTCTGTGACAGCGACGAATTCTAGAGCAAGTCTTCCTAGTAGCCGCCCTCGAACAGCTCTTCGAAGACCTTGTGCTGGGCGGCCCGGAGGTGCTGGTGGTAGGTCGGCCGAGAGATGTCCATCCCCTCGGCGAGTTCGTCGCCGTCGACCTCGCGGGGCCACTCGAAGAAGCCGCCGAGGTACGCCGTCCGGAGCGCCGTCTCCTGTCGGTCGGTGAACCGTTCGGCCAGCGCGGCGCGGAACTCCTGTTGGGTCCGGACGGGGCGCTCGTGCTCGTGGTAGCCGACCAGGTCCGTCGAGTCGTAGTTGTCCTCGACGAGCCCGAACACCTCGCGGGCCTCCGCCTCGTAGGGGAGTTCGATGTTGTAGCGGGCGATCCCGTTCTCGCTGACGATCGACTTCGGGACGGCCCCGTGGTCGACGAGCGTCGCGATCAGCGACTCCGTGACGGTCACGTCGAACAGCGCCTCGTCGTCGTGTTCGGCCACTCGGCTCGCGGACTCGACGGCGTCGTCGGCGTCAAGCACGGCCATCACCTCGTCGGTGTCGGCGTCCTGGGTGGTGAGATACAGCCGCAGCGAGCCGTCTTCCTGTGTCACGGTCCCGGCGGAGGCGATCGTCCCGCCGGCTCGACCGGAGAGACGCGACAGTAGCAGGTCCCGGTCGTCGACGGTGAACTCCAGTTCGATCACCTTGTTGGCACTGAGGATTCGGCCGCTCTCGATGGCGTTGATCGCGTTCGCGACGGCCCGGCCCAGCGCTTGCAGGACGACCTTCTCTCGCTGGTCGAAGGCGTCGGTCTGGTCGGCACAGACGTACAACACGCCGTAGTTCGAGTCCGTGTACGACAGCGGGATCGCCATCACCGACCGGACGCCGTTCTCGGCGGCCGACTGGAACCAGCCACCGGCGTCTTCGAGCGCGGCTCCCTCCAGTACCTTCGGCCCCTCACATTCGAGCGCCTGCGCGCCCGGCGTGTCGCCGCCGATCGGTTCGGCCACGTCCGCGACGTCGATGGGTGGCTCGCCGTCCGAGGAGGTGGTTGGGCCGCTGGGCTGACTGCCGGCCCACTCGCGGGCGCTGATCGTCTCGGCGCGCACGTCCGGCCGCCCCAGCCACGCGAAGGTGTACGGTTCGACGGCGACGAGCTGCTCGCAGACGCCGGCCTCGACTTGCTCGCGCGTGGTGGCTTCGACCAGCACCTCGACGGTGTTCTGGATCAGCCCGTTGATCCGTTCGAGGATCGTCTCGATGCGCTCGCGGGCCTCTCGCACCTCCTGCTCGCGCTTGGCGCGGTTGCACGCCGCGGCGGCGTTGATCGCCAGCAGCGCGGCCACCTGCCGGTCGTTCTCGTCGAAGGCCCCCACCGTGGTCGAGGCGACGGTCAGGGTCCCGTGGACGCCGATGGGGAAGTACATCGCCGAGCGGACCGGCCCGAACTCCCCGTCGGGGTCCTCGATCGTTCGCACGTCGTCGTAGACGGCGGGTTCGCCCGAGGCGAAGACGGTGCCGGGCTGGCCCTCGTCGAGAGCGTACACCGGCCGCTCGGGGAGCTGCTCGTCGGTGGCGTCGGTCGTCGCCGTCGGCCGCAACACGCGCTCGTCGGCGTCGTACAGCCGGACGGCACTCAGCTCGAAGCCCAGCACCTGCCGGGCCGCGTTCGCGACGATGTCGGCGACCGACTCCCGGCTCGGAGCCTGCATCAGCGATCGGGAGGTCTCCTGTAGCTGTGAGATCAGCTCTCGGTGCCGCCGCCGATCGGAGATGTCCCGGACGATCCCGACGACGCCACGGAACTGCCCGTCGTCGAACAGCGCCGTCACGTGCTCTTCGCAGGCGATTGGCTCGCCCCGCTTTGGCTGTACCGAGAGGTCGAAGGTTTGATCGAGGTCCTCTGTCTCCCCGTTGCGCAGCGCCGCCAGCGCCGCCTCGGTCCGTTCGCCGGTCTCTCGGTCCTTGATGCGGCTGGCTGGTTCGCCCTGGAGTTCCGTCTCGTCGTAGCCGGTCAGTTCGACCATCGCCTCGTTGACGAACGTGAACTGTCCGTCCGCGTCGAGGACGTAGACGCCGTCCTCCAGCGCCCCGACGATGCCGGCGTACTGATCGACGCTCGCGCCCTCGATGGCGGCATCGACGCCGCCGTCGGTCACGGCCCGCGTTTCTCTCGCGCGTTCGGTCCTCGTTTGCTCGCCGCGCCCCCCGGCGTCGGCGTCACTCTTCCCCACGGCCTCGCCGTCGGCGACGGCGTCGTCGTCCGCCGCTTCCTCGTGCGGCCTCATACCTAATCCGTTAGTGGGTTCGAGTACTTAAGCGGATCCCCGACGATCGCAAGTTCGTTCGTCGAGAGAGCACGAGCCACCCCTTCGGTTCCAGTCGAACCGTGCCGTTCGTTCGATCGACGGTCCGCGCGTCCAGCGATGCCCTCGTGTCGGAGTCGCTCACTCGATGTTGATCGCCGGCCGTCCCGGCTCGGCTTTCCGGACCAGCTCGGGGTCGGCGTCCTCGCCGGCCCGCACGGTCACCTCGGCGTCGAACTCCTCGGCGATCAGCCAGCGAGCGCGCGCGAGCACCTCGGCCTCGGTCGCGGCGTCGAGGGTCTCGGTCAGGGTCTGGAGTTCCGCCTGCAGGTCCTTCGCGTAGTCCGGTGCGCCGTCCTCGCCGCGGAACCGCTCGTCGCTCATGATCTCGCCGACGAGGTTGTCGCCGTCGAACTCGCGAGCGATCGCGTGGGCCTCGAACTTCCACTCGGGCGCGACGGCGATCTCGACGTGGTTCGGGTCTTCGATGTCGGCCACGTCGACGATCTGGCGCACGTCCTCGCGGGTGTCCTCGACCAGCTGGCGCTCCAGCTGGTGGCGGTCGAGATTGCCGTCGGCGGTCGGCCAGTCGGCCTCGGCGACGAAGCCCTCGTCCGCGTCGGTGAGCTTCGCCCACAGCTCTTCCGTGACGTGGGGTGCGACCGGCGCGAGCAGGCGAACGATCGTCGACAGCGCCGCTTCGACGGTCTCGGCGTGGGGCTCGGTGGCCTCGGCGTAGCGGTCCAGCAGGGAGAGCAGCTCTCTGGTCTCGCGCAGCGCTTCGGTGAACGTCAGGTTCGCGTAGCTCTCGTCGGCGATGGCGGTGACCCGATCGATCTCGCGGCGGACGTAGTCGGTCACGTCGCCGGCCTCGCCAGCGGGCGGTGACTCGACGTAGGCCTCGACGGCGTCGTACAGCCGCGTCAGGAAGCGGTGACTCGAGGCGACACCCTCGTCTTTCCAGTCGAAGTCCCGCTCCGGGCGGGCGGCCTGCATCATGAACAGCCGCGCGGTGTCGGCCCCGTACTCCTCGACGATGTTCTGCGGGGAGACGACGTTGCCCTTCGACTTGGACATCTTCTCGCCGTCGAGCTGGACCATCCCCTGCGTGACGAGGTTCTGGAACGGCTCGCGGTGGTCGAGCAGCTCCAGATCCGAGATGGCCTTGGTGACGAAGCGAGCGTACAGCAGGTGCATCACGGCGTGTTCGATGCCGCCGACGTACTGATCGACGGGCATCCAGTCGTTCGCGCGAGCGGTGTCGAACGGCCCGTCGTCGCGGTCCGGCGCGGTGTACCGCAGGAAGTACCAGGAGGAGTCGACGAAGGTGTCCATGGTGTCGGTCTCGCGTTGGGCGGGGCCGCCACAGTCGGGACAGGTCGTCTGGACGAACTCGTCGACCTCGTCCAGCGGGTTCCCCGTGGTCTGGACGAACTCGGGGAGTTCGACGGGGAGGTCTTCGTCGGGCACCGGCACCGCGCCACAGTCATCGCAGTGGACCATCGGGATCGGCGTCCCCCAGTAGCGCTGCCGGGAGATCCCCCAGTCGCGCAGTCGGTACTGCTTGTCGTGGCGCGCACCGGGCAGGTCCTCCTCCAGCGCGCTCCGGGCGTCGGCGCTGGTGTAGCCGTCGTAGTCGCCGGAGTTGACGAGCACTCCGTCTTCGGTGTACGCCGCGTCCTCGACGTCTGGCACGTCACCGTCTGCGGGCTTGACGACCGGCTCGATCGGCACGTCTTTCTTGCTGGCGAAGGCGTGGTCGCGCTCGTCGTGGGCGGGCACCGCCATCAGCGCGCCCGTCCCCACGTCCGAGAGGACGAAGTCCGCGACGAACACCGGGATCTCCTCGCCGGTCGCGGGGTTCGTGGCGGTCAGGTCGGTGGCGACGCCGTTTGGCTCGTCGCCGTCGGGATCTGCCTCCTCCTCGACGAAGTGAGCCACCTCCTCGTCGGAGTCGGCCAGATCCTGTGCGATTTCGCTGTCCGGAGCCACCGCGAAGAAGGTCGCCCCGTGGATCGTGTCCAGCCGCGTCGTGAAGATCTCGACCTCGCCGTAGCCGGAGACCTCGAAGGGGACCCGCGCGCCGTGCTGGCGGCCGATCCAGTCTCGCTGCATCGCGCGGACGCTCTCGGGCCACCCCGACAGCTCGTCGATGTCGTCGACCAGCTCGTCGGCGTAGTCGGTGATCGTCAGGAACCACTGGTCGAGGTCGCGCTGGGTGACGGGCGTGTCACAGCGCCAGCACAGCTCTGCCTCGCCCTCGACCTGCTCGTCTGCCAGCACCGTCTCACAGGAGGGACACCAGTTGACTTCCGACCCTTTGCGCTCGACGAGGCCCTCCTCGTGGAAGCGCTTGAACAGCCACTGGTTCCACCGGTAGTACTCCGGATCGCAGGTCGTGACCTCCCGGTCCCAGTCGTAGCCAAAGCCCATCTCGCTCATCTGGGCCTTCATCGACTCGATGCACTTGCGGGTCCACTCCTCGGGGCTCGTGTCCCGCTCTTCGGCGGCGTTCTCGGCGGGCAGTCCGAACGAGTCCCACCCCATCGGGTGGAGCACGTCCTCGCCCTGCATGCGCCTGTACCGGGAGTAGGCGTCTGTGATCGTGTAGTTGCGGACGTGACCCATGTGGAGGTTGCCGGAGGTGTAGGGGAACATCGCCAGGACGTACTCTACGTCCTCGGCGCTGTCGGGGGTCCGGAACACCTCGGCGTCGTCCCACTCGGCCTGCCACTTGGGTTCGATCGCGCTCGGATCGTACCCGCTCGAACTGTCTGACATCGTTCTTGTTGCCCCCAAGAGTCCCGGGGACTAAATGAGTAGCTGGTTCGCCCGCGCGTGGGCCTCCCGCCGGCTCCGATCGCTTTCGGGACGACTGCCAACGACCCGCACACTTACGCTCGTTCGGTCCGACGGTCGGACGATGGCGCGACTCGACGAGCCGGTCGACATCGGCGGCGTCACAGTGCCCAACAGGCTGTATCGCGCGCCGCTGCTGGAGTGTGCGGGCAACGGTCCCGACGCCGTCGACACGCTGATCGACGAACTCGAACCGACGGCGGCGTCTGGCGTCGGCCTCGTGTTTCAGGGTGCGAGCATCGTCACGGCAGACGGCGGCTGTGCCGCGCCAAACATGACGCGCGTCCACGACCCCGCGTTCGTTTCCCGACTCGAACGGCTCACCGGTGCCGTCCACGACCACGGGGGTCGGATCTTCCTCCAGCTCGCACAGGGCGGACTCCGCAGCATGGCGATGTGGCACGCCGGCTACCGCAGCGAGCACCCGCAGCTCGAACAGCTGGCCGTCTCGCGGCCGCCGTGGCCGCTCCGGGTGCTCGACCGCGCTGGGCTGATCGATCTCTCGCCTCACGTCCTCGACACCAGCGAGGTGTACGAGCTGGCCGCCCAGTTCGGCCGAGTGGCGGGGTCCGCCGCCGACGCCGGCTACGACGGTATCCACCTCTCGGGGGCGAACATGAGCCTGCTCCAGCAGTTCTGTTCGCCCTTCTTCAACCGGCGAGACGACGAGTTCGGCCCCGACCCCGGCGAACCGGCCGCGGGCGGGCGGCGGTTCCTCGAAGCGATCCACGACGCCGTCCGCGAGCACGCCGACGACGTGGCGCTGGTGACGAAGGTGCCCGCCGAGACCGCCGCGCCGGCCTTCGTCCGCCGGCACCTCTCGTTCGACGACGCCGTCGGGCTGGCGAGCGATCTCGTCGCGGCGGGCTACGACGCCGTGGTCCCGGTCGCGGTGTCGACGTTCTGGGACATGAGCATCGTCCGTGGGGCCTACCCCGAGCGGGCGTGGTCGGCTGCGGACCTGCGAGGGGAGTACGCGGCGGCGTTCGGCGGCCCGCTCCGGGCGCGCGTCGTCGCGCTCCTCAACCGCTTGCAGGCCCGCCGGTTCGACCGCGAGCCCGGCTGGAACGCCGACCTCTGTCGGGCGGTGCGCGAGCGGGTCGACGTGCCCGTGCTGTGCGAGGGCGGGATCCGCGAGCGCGCGACCTGTGACCGACTGCTCGGTGCGGCCGATCGGCCGCCGGCCGCGGATCTGGTCGGGATGGGGCGGCCGTTCTACGCCGAGCCGCGACTCGGCGCGCGCCTGCTCGCCGGTGCGGACGCGCTGTGTGCCAGTTGCAACAACTGTACCGTCCCGCAGGTGGCCGGCGAGCCGGGTCGGTGCCGGACGCCAGCGGTCGTCCGCGAGCGCGCTCGACTCGCCGACCGGGGTGCCTACGACCGTCCCGGCGACGCCACCGACGAGTCGGGGCCGTCCGGCGACTAGACGTCGTCAAGCGTCAGCCGATCGAACTTCCGGACGGCGTAGTAGTAGCCGCCGACGCCGGTCGTCGCGAGGACGGCCAGATAGACGATCCAGGCTCCGACCAGCAGCAGGCCACCCCCGTCGACCGAGAGCCAGACGAGTGCGAGGCCGATGCCGACCACCACCAGCGTCCCGAAGAAGTAGGTGAGCGTCCCCAGCGTCGAGGGGTGGGCGCGCTCGACGTTCATGTACTCGCTGCGTTCGAACTTCGGGACGACGGCCCCGACGCCCAGCGCCGTGCCGGCCGCCGCCAGCAGGACCACGGGGGTGAGAAGCGTCCGTCCGAGCACGCGGAGGGGCGGATCGCTCACGAGCCCCAGCGGGAGCCCGACGCCGACTGCGACGATCCCGCCGACGACGAGTCCGCCCACCACCCGGCCCCGCAGGAGGTGTCTCGTCGAGGCCGTGCTCGTCAGCAACAGCGGGAGCTGCTCGCGGTCGTCACCCATCGGATTCAGACAGAAGGTCGCGCCCGCGAGGACGCTCCCGGCGACGACGGCGGCTCCGGGACCGAGATCGGTCAGGAGGTCGGGCTGCGTGACGAGGCTCCCGGCGAAGGCCAGCCCGCCGAACAACACCATCGAGAGGTGCGAGACGAGCTTCGGGTTCCGGCGCGTCCGCAGGAGGTACCGCCAGGCGATGCGCGTCGAGGGCGTCGCCGCCAGGACGCGCGGGGCCGACCGACTCGTCGTCTGCTGGTCGCCCGACTGGTCGCCGCGGTCGTCGAACAGGAGCGCGCTCTCGATGCGCAGCGTCGTCGCCAGCCCCACCGGGATCGCCGCCAGCGTCACCGCGGCCACGACGACGCCCAGGGGCCGGGGCGTCGCGCCCAGCGGTGCGCTGACGACGCTGGCGTAGGCCTGTAGGGGCTGTCCCGGCAGCAGCGCCGACAGCGCCGGCCCGTCGCCGTCGCCCATCACCGCCGGGATCGCCGTCTGGAAACCGACGAAGACGGTGCCCGCGAGGACGACGAGCACGACCGCCTTCGCCCACGCCGAGAGTCGCGAGAGCAAGCCGAGATAGCGGACCGTCGCGCCGATCGTCCGGCCGACGACGAGTCCGGCCACCAGCAGCGGGAGGCTGGCGGCGAGCACGAGCAGCGCGGGCAGGGGCGTCCCAGCGCCGGCCGCCACCATGACCAGCAGGACGACCCCCGGAACGACGGCGAAGGCGGTCGCCTGGAGCGTCTCGCTGGTGACCCGCCCGATCACGACCCCCTCCGGCGGGATCGACGTGCGTACGAGCGGCCCGATCGCCCCCACGCGGGTCTGGTTGATCGCCGTCGCGGCCCCGAAGTACAGCCCGATCGTGAGCGCGCTCACGAGGACCGTTCCGAAGCGCGCCAGCGGCGGATCGCCGCCGGCCAGCCCCGCGCCGAACGCCAGGACCTGCGACAGGAAGGTCAGCGGGAAGAACAGCCCGAACGAGAGCAGTCCGACGACGACGCCGATCAGCTGGCGGCGGTTGCCCGCGATACGGCGGATCTGTGCCCGCAGCTCGGTGCGTGCAAGCACCGCGCCGTCCCGCAGGTCACTCCGTCGCATAGGCCTCGCTGGCGTCGCCGGTCAGCGCGAGGAAGGCGTCTTCGAGGTCGGCACCGCCCTCGGCCTCGACCGAGCCGATCAGCTCTCCCGGTGGCCCTTCCGCGACGAGGCGGCCGTCGTGGAGCACGCCAACCTCGTCGGCGATCTCCTCGACGACGGGGAGGATGTGCGTCGAGAGGAAGACGGTGGTGTCATCGGCCGCCAGCTCGACGATTAGCTCGCGCAGCGTCTTGGCCGCCCGCGGGTCGAGCCCGGAGGTCGGCTCGTCGAGGAAGACGACGCTGGGATCGTGCTGGACGGCCTGGACGAAGGCGGTCTTCTGGCGCATCCCCTTCGAGTAGCCGTCGACCCGCCGATCGAGGTCCTCGCGCAGCCCCAGGCGCTCGCACAGTCCCAGCGCCCTGTCGGCGACCTGCTCGAAGGGAACGCTCCGGAGATCGGCGGCAAACGCCAGTTGCTCCCGCCCGGTCAACTCCTCGTACAGCGGGGGCTCTTCTGGCAACAGGCCGATCCGATCGACGAGCTGGCGGCGGTCGTCACTCGGCACGCCTGCGACCGTGGCCGTCCCATCGCTGGGCTCGACCAGGCCGGTGAGCATCCGCATCGTCGTGGTCTTGCCCGCGCCGTTCGGGCCGAGGAAGCCGTAGACGACGCCGGTCGGGACCGTCAGGTCGAGTTCGGCGACGGCCGTCGTCGAGCCGTACCGCTTGCTCAGTCCGTCCGTGGCGATGGCCGGGGACACTGTCATTGTCGGTCCGTCGGGTGTCTCCGAGGAATGTCTTCGGGTCGATCGCCGTGTCGCTCTCGTCGGCTACTCCAGCAACAGGCGACGGGGCTCGGCCAGGAACTCTTTGAGCGTGTTGACGAAGCGGGCGGCGTCGGCCCCGTCGATCACGCGGTGGTCGATCGCCAGCGAGAGGGGGAGGGTCGGCTTCGCGACGACCTCGCCGTCCCGTGCCACGGGTCGCTCCTTCAGCGCCCCCGTGCCGAGGATCGCCGTCTGGGGTGCGTTGATGATCGGGTCGGCATACTCGCCGCCGATCGCGCCGAAGTTGGTGACGGTGAAGGTCCCGCCCTGCATCTCCGACCGGTCGAGGTCGCGGTCGCGTGCGCGGGCGACGAGATCGTTCACCTCGCGGGCCAGTTCGAGCAGTCCCTTCTCGTCGACGCGCTCGACGACGGGGACGACGAGACCGTGGTCGGTCGCCGCCGCGACGCCGAGGTCGACCCGGTCGTGGTAGACGATCTCCTCGGCGTCCGTGTCGAGTTCGCTGTTCAGGATGGGGTGGCGTCCGAGTGCCGCGGCCACGCACTTCAGGAGCAGCGGCGTGTACGTCAGGTCGACACCGCGGTCCTCGGCCAGCGGTTCGAGCCGCTCGCGGGCGTCGACCAGCCCCTCGACGACGGCCCGGTCGTGGTGGGTCGCGTGCGGGATCTCTCGGCGGGACTCGGCCATCCGCTGGCCGATCGTCCGCCGAATTCCCTGGTACGGTTCGCGCCGGCCGCCCGTGGCCGCCGTCCCACCCTCGCCGTCCGCGGGTTCGGTCTCCGTGCCCCGTCCTGTGGAGCCAGTGGCTCGCTCTCGCTCGGTCTCGTCGGCCGACGCGGCGAAGGCTCGCACCGCCGCCTCGTCGACGTAGGGCTCGCCGTCGCGGCGCTCGTCGGTCGGGACGGCGTCGATGTCGACCCCCAGATCGTCGGCGAGCCTGCGGGTCGCTGGCGTCGCCAGCGTGTGGTCACGGTCGGCGTCGCTGTCGACCGCCGAGACCGCCGACTTCACGGCAGGTTCGTCCGTCGATTCGTCGTCTCCGACGCGTCTGACGGCCGACTTCACGCCGCCGTCGTCGCCACCGTCGCCGTCGTCGACCCGACTGACGGCGGATTCGATCTCGCTGTCGGCCTCGCCGTCCTCGTGGGCGGCTCGCACGTCGCTCTCGGTGATCCGGCCGCTCGGCCCGCTCCCGTCGACGGCGGTGATCTCGACGCCGAGCTCGCGGGCCAGCCGCCGGACGTTCGGGGGCGCGAACACGCGCTCGTCCGTCCCAGCGGACTCGTCGTCGCTCGACTCGTCGGTGGCCGGAGCCGCCGCCGCTCTGTCCTCGCCGTCGTCGGTCGCGATCGACACGACGACGGCACCGGTCTCGACCACGTCGCCGGGCTCGTAGTGCAGCTCGCGGACGACGCCCGCGACCGGCGACGGCACGTCGACGGCGGCCTTGTCCGTCTCTACTTCGGCCAGCACCTGGTCTTCTTCGACGCGGTCGCCCGTCGCGACGTGCCACGCCAGTATCTCCCCCTCGGCGACGCCTTCCCCGAGGTCGGGGAGTTCGAACTCGAACATGGGCTAAAACTCACAGGCGTCTGTGATACCGTCTTTGATACGGGCAGGTTCGGGGAGGTAGTAGTCCTCCAGGGCGTACAGCGGGTACGGCGTGTCGAAGCCGGTCACGCGCTGGATGGGGGCCTCCTGGTAGAGCAGCGCCTCCTCCTGGATCGTCGCGATCACCTCGCCGGCCAGCCCGCCCGTCTTGGGGGCCTCGTGGACGACGACGGCCCGACCGGTCCGCTTGAAGCTCTCGACGACGGTGTCCGTGTCCATCGGCGACAGGGTCCGCAGATCGATCACCTCCGCGTCTATCTCCGGCGCGAGTTCCTCGGCCGCCTCGACGGTCGGGCGCGTCATCGCGCCCCAGGTCACGACGGTCACGTCCGACCCCTCGCGGCGGACGGCGGCCTCGCCCAGCGGGACGGTGTAGGACTCGGCGTCGACGGGCTCGCGGAAGGCCCGGTAGATCAGCTTCGGTTCGAGGAAGACGACGGGGTCGGGATCGCGGATCGACGCCGCGAGCAGCCCCTTGGCGTCGGCGGGTGTCGAGGGGACGACGACCTTCAGGCCGGGCTCGTGAACGTAGAAGGCCTCCTTCGACTCGGAGTGGTGCTCGGGCGCGCGGATGCCGCCGCCGTAGGGCGCGCGGACGACCATCGGACAGGTGAAGCGCCCGCGGCTGCGGTTGCGCAGGCGGGCGGCGTGAGACACCAGCTGGTCGAAAGCCGGGTACATGAACCCGGAGAACTGCATCTCCGGGACCGGGCGCAGGCCGTGGGCGGCCATGCCGATGGCGGTGCCGACGATGCCCGACTCGGCCAGCGGCGTGTCGATCACGCGGTCGGGGAACTCCTCGATCAGGCCCTGTGTCGCCCGGAAGACGCCGCCGTTCTCGCCCACGTCCTCGCCCAGCACGAGCACGTCCTCGTCGCGGTCCATCTCGCCGTAGAGCCCGTCCCGGACCGACTGGACGAGGGTCAGATCCTGCGTCTCGGTGCTCATTCCAGCAACACCTCGTCGCCGTGGCGCTCGCGCAGCGCTTCGAGATAGTCCAGTTGGTCGTGCAGTCGCTGTGGCATCTCGGCGTAGACGTGTGCGAACATCTCCTCGGGCGCTGGCCGCTCGTACTGCTCGGCCGTCTCGATGGCGTCGGCCACCTCTTCGGTGATCGACGACTCGATGGCCTCGACGGACTCGTCGTTGAGGAGTCCCCGATCCCGCAGGAACGCCTCCATGCGCGGAATGGGGTCTTTGCGCCGCCAGCGCTCGACTTCCTCGTCGCTCCGGTAGACGGAGGGATCGTCGGCGGTCGTGTGTGCGCCAAAGCGGTACTGGACCGCCTCGATCATGGTCGGACGCGGGTCCTCGCCGGTCGGATCGCGGGCCTTCTCGACGGCTTCGCTGGTGACCTGATAGACGGCCAGTGGGTCCATCCCGTCGACCTGGATCCCCTCGAAGCCGTAGGCGCTTGCCTTCTGGGCCAGCGTCGCGCTGGCGGTCTGGCGCTCTCGGGGGACCGAGATGGCCCACTGGTTGTTGTTACAGAAAAACACCGTCGGGGTGTCGAACACGCCAGCGAAGTTCAGTCCCTCGTGGAAGTCTCCCTCGCTGGTCGCGCCGTCGCCGAAGTACGCCAGGTGGACGTCGTCTTTTCCCCGGAGCTTCGCGGCCCACGACGCGCCCGTCGCGTGGGGAATCTGCGTCGCGATCGGGACGGCCAGTGCGAACGCGGCGACGCCATCGGGCGGATCGTTGCCGGCCTCCGACCCCATCCAGTACAGCAGAATCTGGTCGAGCGGCCACCCGTGTGCGTGCAGTGCGGCGTGTTCCCGGTAGCTCGGAAACACCCAGTCACCGTCGGCCAGCGCGTGGGCGCTCGCGACCTGTGCGCCCTCCTGTCCGGCCATCGGCGGGTACGTCCCCATCCGACCCTGTCGCTGGAGGCTCACCGCCCGCTGGTCGAAGTGACGAGCCAGCTTCATCTCGCGGTAGATCGCGACGAGTTCTTCGTCCGTGAGGTCGGGCACCGTCGCGCCGTCTCGTACCTCGCCGTTCTCGTCGAGTACCTGTACCTGGTCTGTCGGGTCGCGATGGAGGACGCTCAGTGGGACCACCTTCCGTGTGACATACGGTATACGTTGTCGCGGGGTCGGCTTATGGTTTGTGCGGACGAATATCTCTCTCGGTGGAATTATCGAGAGTAATGCCTACGTGGGTACTGTTCCGTCTCACGCGATCGCACTGACCGCGACTGTCGCCCCGCAGCCGCGACACAGGAGGGCGACGCCGCTCTCGCCGTCGGGGCGGTCTTCGAAGACGAGCGCCGAGTCACACGTCGGACACCGTTCGAGACACATGACGAGTCGCGCTGCCAGCTCTTCGCGGGGCACGTCCGGGAGCCGTGCCAGTCGGGCCTCGTCGACCCACTCTCTGATCGTCGGCTCGGCGACGATCGCGGCCAGAAACCCCGCTCTGGAGTGCCACGCGCCCACCGTTTCGTCGCCGTGCGTGACGACGTACCGATCGTCCGCCTCGGTCACGTCGAGAGCGTCGGCGTCGAGCCCCTCGCTTGCTGCCAGCCAGCGCAGCGCCCGGTCGCCACCGCGCATCTGGGCCATCCGCTCGTGCCAGGCCTCGGCGAATCCATCGGTGAGCCGGAGGTCGGTGCCGTCGGCCGTCGGTTCGAGGACGTTGGCCTCGCGCAGGACCGTCTCGACTGTGGCGGCGTCGTCGGTCTGTTCGGACTCCGTGCGGTCCTCGCCGCCGTCCGTTCGGACGACGCGGCGGTCACGACGAACGGGTGGCAACCTCATACGGGACCCTCTGGCTCCACACGGATAGTAGCGCTGTCACTCGGCCGGCCCGGCGGGCTCACTCTCCGGCCCGTGCCCGCCGCCGTGCGATGGCGGGGTCGTTTCCCTCCAGTACCGCTTCGACGAACAGCTCACCGGCGCGATAGGACGAGCGGACCATCGGTCCCGAGGCGCAGTAGGCGAAGTCCAGCTCCTCCTCGGCGACCCGTCGCCAGGTGTCGAAGGCGTCGGGGTGGACGTACTCCGAGACCTCCAGGTGCGAGCGGGAGGGCTGGAGGTACTGGCCAAGCGTCACCACGTCGACCCCCACTTCCCGCAGGTCCGAGAGCGTCTGGTAGACCTCGTGGGCGTACTCGCCGACGCCGAGCATCAGGCTCGTCTTCGTGTAGATGTCCGACTCTCGGTCGACCTGGCCAAGCACCGACAGCGACTGCTCGTAGCCGGCCCGGCGGTCGCGCACGGGCCACTGGAGGCGCTGGACGGTCTCGACGTTGTGGGCGATCACGTCCGGGCCGGCGTCGATTATCTCCCGGACGAGCCGCTCCTCGCCCCGGAAGTCTGGAATCAGACACTCGACGAGAATCGACGGGTCACGCTCTTTGATCGCCCGGATCGTCTCGGCGAAGTGGCCCGCGCCCTGGTCGGGCAGGTCGTCGCGGTCGACCGACGTCAACACGACGTAGTCCAGGCCGATCTCGGCGACGGCGTCGGCGACGTTCGCGGGCTCGTCGGGATCGAGCGGCTCCATCCCGCCGGTCTCGACGTCACAGAAGTTACAGCCCCGCGAACAGCGATCGCCCAGCAGCATGAACGTCGCCGTCCCCGGCCCGTCCTCGCCACTCCAGCACTCGCCCATGTTGGGGCAGTTGGCCTCCTCACAGACGGTGTGGAGGTCCCGCTCGCGCAGCGACTGTTTGATCTCGGTGAAGCGCTGGCCCGACGGCGGCCGCATCTTGAGCCAGTCGGGCTTGCGGGCGCGACTCATTGCCCACAGTTAGGAACGGGCGATGAAAACGGCTGTGGTGCCGGTTAGAGCTGACGGTTCGGACGGACCGACTCCTGCCCGGTGCTTCGTCCCGGCGGCGTTCGTCGCCGTCGTCGGTGCCACCGAGTACTGGCTCCGCCGGCACTGCTCGGTGTCTCCACCGCGGCCGATCGGGTGAGTCGTCTCCGTCGATCCGTGGCGGCGGCGACTGCGGTATAGAAACGCATATTGCACCGCGGCCCCCGGTCTCTGACGTGTCACGGAGCGCCGACGGGGAGCCAGCCGTCGCGGTCGCGGACGTGCTCCCCGAGTTCGCCGACGCCTTTCCTTTCGAGGAGTTCAACCGAATGCAGTCGGAGACGCTCCCGGCGCTGTTGAACCGCGAGGACAACGTCGTGGTCAGTGCGCCGACCGCCAGCGGGAAGACCGCGCTGGCCGAGATCGCCATCTGCAAGACGCTGCAGGCCGGCGGGACCGCCCTCTTTCTCGCGCCGCTGCGAGCCCTGACCAACGAGAAAGAGAGTGAGTGGGAGCGCTTCGAGGACCTGGGCTATTCGGTGTACGTCGTCACTGGCGAGCGCGACCTCAACCCCCGCCGCGCGGAGCGGGCCGACATCCTCGTGATGACCCCGGAGAAGGCCGACTCGGCCACTCGAAAGCACGACTCCCGGCGCTACGAGTTCATCACGGACGTGGACTGCTGTCTCATCGACGAGGTCCACCTGCTGGACTCGGACCGTCGCGGGTCGGTACTGGAGGTGACCGTCTCGCGGCTCCGTCGACTGTGTGACCCCCGCGTGGTCGCGCTGTCGGCGACGATGGAGAACGTCGAGGACGTTGCGGCGTGGCTCGACGCCCCCAGCGAGACGACCTTCCAGTTCGACGACGACTACCGGCCGGTGCCGCTCAACGCCGACGTGAAGACCTACAGCCACGGCGAGAACGCCTTCGCCGACAAGTACCGGCGGCTCTACCGGGCGCTGGATCTGGCCGAGCCACACATCCGCGAGGAGGGCCAGGCTCTCGTGTTCGTCTCCTCGCGACAGGACACCGTCCAGGCGGCCAAGAAAGCCCGCGACGAGATCGTCGAGCGGGACGTGCCGATGGGTGCCCGCGGCGAGTACGACTTCCACACCGAAGCCGCCGAACTCGACAACGACACCCTCCGCCAGTCCGTCCTGGACGGCGTCGGCTTCCACCACGCCGGCCTCTCTCGGGCGGACAAGGACCGCGTCGAGGAGTGGTTCAAGGAGGGGCTCATCCAGCTCCTGTTCTCGACCTCGACGCTCGCCTGGGGCGTGAACCTCCCGGCCCGCTGTGTCGTCATTCGAGACACGAAGCTCCACGACCCCCTGGAGGGCGAGGTCGACATGAGCCCGCTGGACGTGCTCCAGATGCTCGGCCGCGCGGGCCGGCCGGGCTACGACGACATGGGCTACGCCTGGATCGTCTGTGACCGGGCCGACGCCGACAAGTACCGCACCCTCCTGCGAGAGGGCAAGGAGATCGAGTCCAGGCTCGCCGACGACCTCGATGCCCACCTCAACGCCGAGATCGCGCTGGGGACGCTGGGCGACGTCGAGGACGTGATGGGGTGGCTCGAAACCACGTTCTACTACCAGCGCGCCCAGCGCGCTCCCGAACGGTACACCGCCGGCACCGACCTCCGGGAGCGAGTGTCGGACACGCTCGGGGAGCTCGTCTCCGACGGGTTCGTCGAGATGGACGACCTCTCGGTCGAGGGGACCCCGCTCGGTCGACTGGCCTCGAAGTTCTACCTCCGGCTGGCGACGGCCCGTCGGTTCAAAGACTGTGCCGACCGGGCGGCGGCCGACCCGGACGGCTTCGACGAGGACGCGATCCTCTCGACGGTCGCCGGTGCGACGGAGTTCGACAGCGTCAGCGCCCGCAGCGACGAGGAAGACGCCGTCGCGGCGGTGATCGGCTCTCGCGGCGAGGCGCTGACCGCCGGCCAGCGGAAGGTCCTCGCGATCCTCCGCTCTTCGATGTCCGGCACGACGCCGTCAGAACTCCAGAGCGACGCCTGGGTCATCAAGCAGAACGCGCTCCGCATGCTCGCCGCGCTGCGGGCCTTCCTCGATCGCTTTGCCGGCGCTCGCGGCGCGAACCTCGCCCGCCGCGTCGAGGCGCGCGTCGAGAACGGGGTCAGCGCGGACGCGGCCGGCCTCACGGCGATCGACGGCGTCGGCCCCGGACGGGCGCGCACGCTCGCCGCCGAGGGCTTCCGGACGCCCGCGGACGTGGTCGACGCCGGCGTCTCTGGGCTGGTCGCAGCCGGCCTGAGCGAGAGTGTCGCCGAGCGGGTCCACGACAACGCGACCGACCTGCCAACCGTCGTCGTCGAGTGGGGCGAGTTCCCGGACCAGATCGCGGCCGGCGAGCGCGAACTCCACGAGGTGACGGTCCGCTCGGTCGCCGGGAGCGCCCGCGCCGGCATCCGCGTGACTGTCAACGGCCACGAAATGACGGCCAAACCGTCGTACCTCGGACAGGCGACGGTCCCGGTCGCCGCGTTCGGCGGTGACGCCGACGAACTCACCTTCACGATCGAGGTCACTTTCCCCGAGTTGCCGATCCCGCCGATCCGGGAATCTCGCACCGTCAGCGTGGGGTGATACGGACGGTTGTAGACGTTTATCCAGTCGACCACACGCTGTCGTGCGGTCGATCTGGGACAGCGCTACAACTGTCCGTATGAGCGTTCCCAGTTGGCGTCGTGTGTGTGGCTCACTCGCTGGCGAGAACGTTCGATCGGACGATCTCGGCCATCTCGGTCGGTGTTTCGGCGACGAGGTCGGCGTTCTCGGTCGCACCCTCGGCCGCCCCGACGCCGAAGCTGACGACGGTCATCCCCGCGCGGTGGGCCGCGGTCGTCCCGTGGTGGGAGTCCTCGACGGCCAGCGCGGTCGCTGGATCGACGCCCAGCTCGGCGGCGGCGCGCTCGTAGATCGTCGGCTCGGGCTTCCCGGGGCCGTCGAGGTCCGCGGCGCTGACGACGGTGTCGAACAGGTCCCCGAGATCGAACCGTTCGAGGACGATCTCGTACCACTCGGGCGGTGAAGCGGTCACCATGGCGACGGGCACGCCGGCCTCGCGCAGCTCTGTCAGCAGTGCTCGCACGCCGGGCGTGAGCTCGACCTGTTCGCCGTAGATTTCGTCGGCTGCCCCCTCGTACAGCGAGACGAACGCCTCGTAGTCGACGGCCAGGTCGTACGTCTCGTCGAGTACGTCGTACTGCTCCTCGTAGAAGATTCCGGTCACTTCCTCGACCGGCACCTCCTGGTCGGGGACCGCTGTCGGCAGGATCTCCTCGCGCTCCAGCTCGATCCAGTAGTCCTCCGAGTTCACCAGCACTCCGTCCATGTCGAAACACGCGGCGTCCATACTCGCCCGGTTCTCTCGCAGTGACAAATGTGTAGCGTTCGCGCCTGCGTGTCCGCCCCACTACCGGCTGTCGCCGTGACCGATCTCGCCGCCTCGGGACGGCGGCTGTCCTCATACTGCCGGCTGTACCTTCGTGAAGATCTTCGCCACCCCGGGGTGGCGAAATCGGTCACAGATGTACAGCCGGTAGTATCACGAAGTCGTCGCCGGCAGTATCGGTCGTCTGGTAGCCCGACACTGGCTCGGTCACTGCAACTTACGTCCCTGCTCCCGACGGCGTCGATCGCTCTTGCATGCCCCTTGCTATCACACCTCACTGTTAAATGGTTGGACAGACAATATGTGATCGTCCACGATGTCGGAACCCGAAACCACCGAGCGGCGTGGGGTCGACCGCGCACCCGCGCTCGTCTGTCGGGCGCGGACGGTCCTCCGTACCTCCGTCCTGATCGCTCGCCGACTGGCGTTCTGGCTGGCCGTCGTCCTGCCAGTGGTCTACGTTCCGCTCCTGTTCGTCGACGGTCACTGGGCCACGCTCGCCGTGTCGGCGCTGCTCGTCGCTCACGTGCTCGTGGTCCTCGCCGGCAGTGGCTACGACCCGAACGGCTGATACAGTGTTAGAAGCGCCTATAAATTTTCTCGACCCTTCTCGATCGGTTTCGAAACGCGTGAAACACCGCCGCGGCGGTGTAAAATACCGACTACCTCCGCTGAAACGAGCTAAATTCTACCCAACCGTCGGCCCATTATATGCTGGTGTCGGGCATAGCGACGAGCGAGGAGAACGCTCCAATGTCCATCGCACCGCCCTTCGACTCCGACACGGTCGCCCTCGACGCACAGTCCATCCGAACGCTCGCCTTCCGCCCCGTCGAAGCGACGGCGTTCTGGACCGCTGTGGCGCTCCCGCTGGTCTACCCCGCTCTCATGTTCGGTGGATTCGACGGACAGGAGCCGTTCCTCCTCGTGGCGGCGCTCGCGCTCCACGTCGCCGCTCTCCGTCTCGGCCGGGGACACGGCCGGGACGGCTGATACCGCCGGCCGCCCGACTCCCCGCTTTCCTCCCGCCAGTGGTCCCCGCCCCCGTCCGAGCGTTCAAGTATCGAGACGCGACCAGCCCCGCCCATGCACGACGACACTCGCGTGCTGGCCGGCGACTGTACCACGCTGTTCGAGACGACCGGCGCACAGACCCAGCGGACCCGCGAGCAACGCGGCGAGGTCCTCGTAGTGGTCAAGCCCGACAACACCGTTCTCGTCCACGACGCCGACGGCTACCAGCCGGTCGCGTGGCTCACGCGGCCCGACAGCGTCACTATCGAGGGCGGCACCGTGGTCGCCCGCGACGGCGACGACCTCCTGCGCGTGGTCACCCACGAGGAACACGGCAGCGCCAGCTACCCGGTCTCGGAGGCCGGCATCCCCGTCGGCGACTGCCTGGCGTGTGCGGGCACGCTGGTCCGGTCGAACGGCGCGGTCCGGTGCTCGGGCTGTGAAGAGCGCTACGGCCTCCCCGCGGACGCGACGATCACCGGCGGTCGCTGCCGGGACTGTCGCCTCCCCACTATCCGCACCGAACGGGGCCGAGCGTTCGAACTGTGTCTGGACCGGGAGTGTGAATCGCTGGACGATCGCGTCACCGACGCCTTCGACCGCGAATGGGACTGTCCGGCGTGTGACGGCGACCTCCGCATCGTCCGGAAGGGCGGGCTGTTCGCCGGCTGCGAGCACCACCCCGACTGCGAGACCGCTTTCGCCATCCCCACCGGCGTGGTCGTCGACACCTGTGCCTGCGGGCTCCCGCTGTTCGAGACTTCGGGGGGCCGTCGCTGTCTCGACGCGACGTGTTCGCAGTCCCAGATGAGCGAGGCGGCGACGTACTCCGGACCCTGACGCTCCGTCCTCGATACGACCCGCAGGGGCTTTACTCGCCCACGCGCAGGCAGGAGTATGGACGCGACGCTCTCCGATGGAGTCGTCCGGGCCGGCAAGCGGGCCCGCGAGCAGTTCTACGATTCCAGCGGGTACGGTCGGCCGGTCGACGCCGGGAAGCTCGAACTGGCACCCGTCGAGGCGGCACACCTGCTGTATCGCGGTGACCTCGACGGTGTCGACGGGATGGGACTTCGAGAGCTACTGAACTCCGCGTTGCTGTCGGAGGTCGACTTCTTCGTCTACAAAGATCTGCGCGACCGTGGGTTCTACTGCTCGCCGGCACGGCCCGACCGCGTCGAGGACCCTGACGGCTGTGACTTCGTCGTCTACCCGCGGGGCAAGGGGCCGTGGGACGACGCCGTCGCCCACCGGATTCGGGTCGTCAGCGAGCGCGAGACGGTCCCGGCAGCCGATCTGGGGGGGTGTGCGCTGGCCGTCGTCGACGAGGAGAGCGAGATCAGCTACTTCGAGACCCACCGTCCGGACGTCTCCGGGACGAGTCGGGCGGCCGTCCCCGAAACCGACGGCGATCTGCTCGCAGACCGGGTCGTCTGCTGGGACCCGCCCGCCGAACTCTACGAAGCGGCCTTCTACGGGCAACCGCTCGACGAGCAGGACGCACAGGCGATCCAGCTCTCGCTGGTCGAGGCCGCGTACCTCGCCGGGGCGGGCACGCTTCAGGTCGAAGGCGATGCCGACGCGGTGATCGAACGCGGTCGCGCCGTCGAGGGCGACCGGTTCGACCGCCGGCTCGCGGTGTACGAACGGCTTCGCGAGCAGGGGATCGCACCCAAGACGGGCTTCAAGTTCGGCGCGGACTTCCGGACCTACGCAGATGTCGAGAGCGTCGCGGACCTGGGTCACTCCGAACTGCTCGTGCGGGCGTTCGACGCCGGCCACGTCTTCGAGCCCCGAGACCTCGCACTGGACGTGCGCCTGGCCCACGGCGTGCGCAAGACGATGGCCTACGCGTTCGTCGGCGACGAGGGGATCGACTGGCTGGCCGTCGAGCGCCTGACGCCCTGACTGCAGCCCGAAACGAACCCTTTTTGCGCCGACGACCACCTACGGATGAATAGATTGGCTCGCGCCAGTCAGTTCGACCATGAGTGACCCAGATCGTACCCGCGACGAGGGATCGCCCGACGACCACAGCGCCGCGTCGGGTTCGGACTGGCGCGAGCGTTCGGGGACCCCCGTCCGACCGGACGGCGGTGAGGCGAGCGAAGCGAGCCGAGCCACGTCGGATCTTCGATCCGACGGCGGTGAGCGAATCGGAGATTCGCGATCCTCGTCAGAGCAAAGCTCTGACGGCGGTGAGACGAGCGAAGCGAGTCGAAGCACATCAGAAATCCGTTCTGATGGCGGTGAGACGAGCGAAGTGAGCCGAGCCACGTCGGATCTTCGATCCGACGGTGGCACCGAGGTCGAAGGAGCCGACGACGTGGCGCTGGATCCGTGGGGCTCTTCGACGGTCTCGGACTACCGCAAACTGTTCGATCAGTTCGGCATCGAGGCCTTCGACGAGGTGCTGCCGGAGGTGCCCGACCCCCACTACCTGATGCGCCGGGGCGTCATCTTCGGCCATCGAGACTACCGACCGGTCGCTCGCGCGATGCGAGAGGGCGAGCCCTTCGCCGCGCTCTCGGGGTTCATGCCGACGGGCGACCCGCACATCGGTCACAAACTCGTCTTCGACGAGATCATCTGGCACCAGGAGCAGGGCGGCGACGCGTACGGACTGATCGCCGACCTGGAGGCCCACAGCGCCCGCGGCCTGACCTGGGCGGAGATCGACGAGCACGCGACGAACTACGTTCTCTCGCTGCTGGCACTCGGCTTCGATCCCGAGGACGGGGAGCTGTACCGTCAGTCCGAGAACCGCGACGTACAGGATCTTGCCTTCGAACTCGGTGCCGAGGCGAACTTCTCGGAGCTCCAGGCGATCTACGACTTCGACGGAGAGACCGACGTGAGTCACATGCAGTCGGTCGTCACCCAGATGGCCGACATCCTCTACCCGCAACTCGACGAGCCGAAGCCGACGGTGATCCCGGTCGGCCCCGACCAGGACCCACACATGCGACTCGCCCGCGACCTGGCGGCTCGGATGGGGTATTTCGGCGTCACCCGCGCGTACGCGAGCTTCGAGGCCGACGACGCCGAGCGGGAGCTGCTCGGTGCCGCCTACGAGGCCCTGCAGGCCGACCGCTCGGCCGACGAGCGCGTTCGCTGTGAAGCGGCCGCCGACTGGATCGAGGCCGAGATCACCCCCGACGACGTGCGACAGCGCACCGTCGAGAAGCTCCGCGCGGCGGGCAAGGAACCGCTTCGTCCCCGGACTCGTTTCCTCGATCGCAACGCCACCGACGAAGCCTTCGAGGCGCTCATCGAGGCTGTCGAGGGCGAGAAGCGCGTCTACGACGAGCACGTCGACGCCTTCGACATGGACCGCGAGGCAGCCACGGAGCTGGCCCGCGAGGTCGCGCTCGACCACGGCGGCTACGGCTTTCGCGCACCGTCGTCGATCTACCACCGCTTCATGACGGGGCTGACCGGCGGCAAGATGTCCTCCTCGATTCCGGCCTCACACATCTCGCTGCTCGACGACCCCGAAGACGGCTACGACAAGGTGAAGTCGGCGACGACCGGCGGCCGCTCGACCGCCGAGGAACAGCGCGAGAAGGGCGGCAAGGCCGACGAGTGCCCGGTCTACGAGCTGTACGCCTACCTGCTCGCCGGTGACGACGACGAGTTCGCCAAGGAGGTCTACGACGAGTGTGTCGGGGGCGAGCGGCTCTGTGGGGGCTGCAAGGAACAGGCCGCCGAACTGATGGAATCGTTCCTCGAAGATCACCAGGAGAAACGCGCCGAGTGGGAAGCGAAGCTCGACGAGCTCGACATCGACCTCGACAGCGACCGGAAGCGCTGACTCTCTGATCGAGGGGTGTTTTCGGGTACGGTGATCGAATTGGCGGCGAACAACTCACCGAAAGGGCGAGTGCTGCGTGACGGCGGAGCCGGCACGTTATAGCCGGCCGGCCCCGACGAAACCGTCCGCGGCAAGTGAGAACCGTTAACTGACGAACCCGCCGTGTATCCGACAACGAACATGCGATTACCACACGCGCAGGTGGCCCTGCTGGAGGCTGCCGACGCAGACGACGCCAGACGTATCGACACGCTGGCCGACGAGGCCGGCCTGAAACCGGAGACGGCGACCGGTGCCGCCTTCGCACTCGAAGACGAGGGACTGCTCGCACTCTCCGAGGAGACCGTCGAGTCCGCCACACTGACCGACGAAGGTCGAACGTACCTCGACGAAGGGCTCCCGGAAGTCCGTTTCTACCGCGGTGCGATCGACGCCGGTGCGGACGACGAACCCGCGGAGATGGGCCCGGTCATCGGCGCGGCCGGCCTCGACGGTGCGGCCGTCGACATCGCGCTCTCGAACTTCGCACGCAAGGGGTACGGCCAGATCGACAGCGGTGCCGTGTCGGCCGACCCCGAGGCCGATCCCGACAGCGATCCGGAAGCCGCGGCACTGGCCGCGCTGGCCGACGGCGAGTCGGTCGACGACGAGGACGTACTCGGACAACTCGATCGCCGCGGACTGGTCGAGATCTCCGAGACTACTGTCCGCTCCGCGCGGCTCACCGACGACGGCGTGACGACGCTGATGGCTGGCGTCGAAGTCGCGGAAACCGTCGGGCAGGTCACGCCCGAGTTGCTCACGTCCGGCGAGTGGCAGGACGTCGAGTTCGCCGAGTACAACGTCGAAGCCGACGCCGACGAGGTCAGGACCGGCAAGACCCACGTCCTGCGCCAGCAGGCCGAGAACGTCAAAGACACCCTGGTCGGCATGGGGTTCCAGGAGATGCAGGGGCCGACGGTCGACGCGGACTTCTGGATCAACGACTGCCTGTTCATGCCACAGGACCACCCTGCGCGCAACCACTGGGATCGCTTCGCGCTGGAGCGGCCGGCTCAGATCGACGAGTTGCCCGAGGAACTGGTCGAGCGCGTCGAGTCGGCCCACCGTGAGGGGGTCGGTCCCGACGGCGAGGGGTACCACTCACCGTGGGACCTCGACTTCGCCAAGGCCCTGGCTCTGCGGGGTCACACCACGTCCCTGACCGCCCGCCACCTCTCCGGCGAAGCGCTCGGCGAGCTGGAACCGCCCCAGCGGTTCTTCTCGATCGAGAAGGCGTACCGCAACGACACGCTGGACGCGACCCACCTGCTGGAGTTCTTCCAGATCGAAGGGTGGGTGATGGCCGAGGAGCTGTCGGTCCGGGACCTGATGGGGACGTTCACCGAGTTCTACGAGCAGTTCGGGATCACCGACATCCAGTTCAAGCCCCACTACAACCCCTACACCGAACCGAGCTTCGAGCTGTTCGGTCGCCACCCCGAGACTGGCGAACTCATCGAGATCGGCAACTCCGGCATCTTCCGCCCGGAGATGCTCGAACCGCTCGGCGTCGACTGTGACGTGATGGCCTGGGGGCTGGCCCTGGAACGCCTGTTGATGCTCGTGACCGGTGCCGAGGACATCCGAGACGTCCACGGGACGCTGGTCGATCTCGACTTCCTGCGATCCGAGGAGGTGCTCTACTGATGCCAACTGTCGACATCGACCCCGACGAACTGCGCGAACTGACCGGCCACGGCGACAAGAGCGACGACGAACTCCGCGACGACCTGTTCTCGCTGGGCCTGGAGTACGAAGGCGAGACCGACGAGGGCCACTTCGAACTGGAGTTTGCCCCCGACCGGCTGGACAGACTCTCCGTCGAGGGGATCGCCCGCTCGCTGCGCTACGACTACGGCGACGACCGCGGCGTGTACGTCCCAAGCACCAACGACGCCGAGTGGACCATCGAGGTCGAAGACACGCCGCCGGAACGGCCCTACGTCACCGGCGCGATCGTCCGCGGGCTGGACCTCGACGAGTCGTCGCTAGACTCGCTGATCCAGCTCCAGGAGAAGCTCCACGCCACGATGGGACGCAAGCGCGCCAAGGGCGCGATCGGCGTCCACGACCTGACGATGCTGAAAGGCGGGGCGGCGAACGTGACGGCGTCGACGCCGCCCGACGAAGCGGTCGGCGAGCTCGACAGCCCGGCTGCTGGCCCGGCCGGCGAGGACGACGAGCGCGAGGCAGTCGAGAAGACGATCACCTACACGGGTATCGACCCCGACAGCGAGGAGTTCGTCCCCCTCGAAGGCGACCGTGCGATGACCCCCGCCGAGGTGACCGAAGAACACCACATCGGCGTCGAGTACGCCGACCTCGTCGCGGAGATGGATCGCGTCCCGGCGATCTACGACTCGATCGGGCTGTTCTCGTTCCCGCCGGTCATCAACGGCAAGCGGACCGAAGTCGACACCGGCTCGCGGGACCTCTTCGTCGAGATGACCGGGACCGATCAGTGGACGATCGACCACATGCTGTCGATCGTCTGTTACGCGCTCGACGCTCGCGGCGGCACCGTCGAGGAGGTCACCGTCGAGTACACGGACGGCGCGCCCGGTGAGTACGCGGGCCAGTCGTTCGTCCGCCCGGACCTCGGGACAAAGACCAAGACCGTGGCCCACGACCGCATCGAGACGATTCTGGGCGTCGACCTCGACAAGCGCGAGATCGGCGATCTCGCCGACCGGGCCGGTCTCGACGCCAGCGAGACCGACACCGACGGCGTCTACGAGTTCGAGATTCCGCCCTACCGCGTCGACGTGCTCCACCCGATCGACGTGATCGACGACCTCGGTCGCGCCTACGGCTTCAACACGCTGGAACCGAGATACCCCGACGTGTCGACGGTCGGCGGCCGTCACGACCGCTCGAAGCTCGAACGGGCGACCCGAGACGTGCTTGTCGGTCTGGGCTTCGAGGACCTGCTGAACTTCTACATGATCAGCGAGGAAGAGAACTACGAGCGCCTGCAGGTGACACCCGGGAGCGACGCCGTCGGCGGCGGCGATCCCGTGACGATCCAGGAGCCCTACAGCGAGGACTACACGATGTTGCGGTCGTGGGCGCTGCCCTCCATCATGCTCGTCCTCGAAAACAACACGCACCGCTCGTACCCACAGGACCTCGCGGAGATCGGTCTGGCTGCCGAGGTCGACGAGTCGACCAACACCAACGTCGCCGAGCACCGCACGGTCGCGGCCGCGGTCGCGCGCCACGACGCCTCTTACGAGGACGCCAAGACGCGCCTGCAGGCCATCGCCGCCAACTTCGACAAAGAACTCGCGACGCCACCGATCGACCACCCGACGTTCATCGACGGCCGGACTGCGGCGGTCGAACTCGACGGCGAGACCGTGGGCGTCGTCGGTGAGATCGACCCAGCAGTGCTCGTCGAACACGACCTCGAAGTACCGGTGGCTGCCTTCGAGTTCCGTCTGGACGCTCTGGAGTAGCCCTCACTGGCTCCCAGATCGCCACCGTGTCACGATCTCGACGCCGCTTTACAGATCAGCGCCGACGGCGTCCTCGATCGTCTCGAACCCGTCCGCTTCGAGCAGCGCCACCAGCCCCTCGTTGATCTCTCGGGCCAGCGTCGGCCCCTCGTAGACCAGTGCCGTGTACAGCTCGACCAGCGTCGCGCCGGCCCGTATCTTCCGATAGGCCCCTTCGGCGCTGGAGACGCCGCCGACGCCGACGACCGGTACGTCGACGCGCTCGGCGACGAACCTGACCATTCGCGTCGCCCGGTCCTCGATGGGTTTGCCCGAGAGGCCACCGGTCTCGACGCGGTGCTCGCTCTGCAGAGATGCGGGCCGCTCGGTGGAAGTGTTGGTCGCCACGACGCCGTCGAGATCCAGTTCGCGAACGATCGCCAGCGCGTCCTCGATCGCCGGCTCCGGAAGGTCGGGCGCGAGTTTGACCAGTATCGGAGCCGCGCCAGCGTCTTTGAGTTCGCCGAGAATCGCCGCCATCGACTCCTTGTTCTGGAGTTCTTCGAACCCCTGCGAGTTCGGACAGGAGATGTTGACGACGAAGAAATCGCCGCCGTCCGCGACCTGTTCGTAGGTGTAACGGTAGTCGTCGGGTGCGTCGTCGGTGCCGACGTGCTCGCTCTTGGCGATGTTGACGCCGACGGGCACTGCGGCGTCCGTCGCCGCCAGCCGCTCGCCGACGACGTCTGCGCCGTGGTTGTTCAATCCCATCCTGTTGATGATCGCCTCGTCTTCGCGCAGACGGAACATCCGCGGGCGGGCGTTTCCGGTCTGTGGCTCGGCCGTGACGCCACCGACCTCGACGAAGCCAAAGCCCAGCGCACCGAGCGCACCGGGTATCTCGGCGTTCTTGTCGAACCCCGCCGCGACGCCGACCGGGCTGTCGAACTGCTGGCCGAACGCGTCGACCGCCAGTCTGTCGTCGTCGATCCGGTACCGTCGTTCGAGCAACGCCGTCGCAGGCGTCTCGTCGGCCACTTCGAGCAGTCGGTGTACCGTCCGGTGGGCGGTCTCTGCCGGCAACTGAAACAACAGCGGTCGTACGATGTCGTAGGGATTCATGTGTCTCCGTCCGGCAGTCGCGGTTCAGGTGGACCGCGATCCGCCGTGATGGTGCTGCTAGAACTCGTGTTCGACGTCCTCTGGGTCTGCCTTCTGAATGATGATCTTGTTGTCTCGGACGCGGACGAACACTTCGTCACCGATCTCCATCCCAGCGACTGCGAGTTCGTCCTCGTGGATGTTGATGTGAACGTTGTGGTACTCGCCATCGTCGTCTTTGGCGCCACTTGGGCTGAGCTTCTTCTTTCGCACCATCGCGCTATCCTACTCCGTGCATCGCCGTAGGATATACTTAAGTCTACCGTGCGAGGCGTACCGTTCACGCGTCACCGCGCGCGAGCACGGGACACGGCCGTTTTTCGACCCGGTTTCGGGGCTCGGTTCGTTATCACATATAAATGTACCGTGGCGGGAGCGGTCGATTTGGGGGTATATTTATGTTGAGCCATGTGTTCCATTGACATGGAGCGGTGAGAACCATGGCACGCGACAAGGACAAGCGCAATTTTGCGCTCCGAACACAGGACGGTGACGAAACGAGCGTCTTCTCGGGTGGAACACCACGTCAGGCGGCACTGAAGGCCGCCCGGCGTCTCGATCCCGCCGACAGCGAAGACGACGCAGATCCCGAAGAGATTCGGCTCCGCGAGAAGGGAACCCACAAGGTCCACATCTACGAGGGATGGGCCTGGGAGGAGGAGGCTCCCGACGACAAGCCCGGCTGGATGCCGGGCGACATCACCAAGGGGAACGTCTCTAAAGAGGGCGTAGAGCACCTCGACGAGATCTAACCGTTCGAGCCCCGCTATTTTTGTGCCGGTCGTTCCGTGCCGAGAGACATTTACAACCCGGGCGCTCACATACACGTGCGCGGCCACACTCGGCCCGACCGACGCACGCTGCGCGGGATGATCGGCTGACCTCCAGCCGCGCGATACTCATACACTGTTTGTCGTCCGTCTCTGATGTGTTCCATCATTTGTGGTGCGGGACGATCCCGACATCGTGACAGTCGACGGTATCTCTGTTCGCCGACCTGCTGGTCGCCTTTCGTCTGCCACTGTACGACACCCGACGTACCCATGTAATCGCATGCCGTAGCGGGGGTCGTTCGACGGCCTTAAGTTGTCCCTGCTCCTCGAACGTAATACGAAGCGGCGCAGGGCAGACCGCCCTTGCCGGGCTTTGCGTCCATCCGACGCCCTTAAGTGTAACAGGGTGTTCGGGTTGGACGCAACCGATGCCCGGCCGGGGACGAACCCCTGGCCACTCGGACCACACGGCGAGCCCCTCTCGCCGAACACGACTCGAAGGCTTTATGATGCCTTCGGGAGAACGTTCAGGTCCGGAAGAATGAGGATTCCACCCCTGCGGTCCGCCGTCAAGATGGGATCTGATGTTAGCCCTAGTAGTTCGGTGACACTCGGTCGACGAGTGTCGTCGGACGCTCTTCGATAGCGACCACACCCTTATGGGTGTGATCCCGCCTAACCCCCCTGCTCTGCAGGGGACATTCCGGTTGATCCTGCCGGAGGCCATTGCTATCGGAGTCCGATTTAGCCATGCTAGTCGCGCGGGTTTAGACCCGCGGCAGATAGCTCAGTAACACGTGGCCAAACTACCCTATGGACGGGAATAACCTCGGGAAACTGAGGCTAATCCCCGATACAGCTCTCAGACTGGAGTGTCGAGAGCTGGAAACGCTCCGGCGTCATAGGATGTGGCTGCGGCCGATTAGGTAGACGGTGGGGTAACGGCCCACCGTGCCTATAATCGGTACGGGTTGTGAGAGCAAGAACCCGGAGACGGTATCTGAGACAAGATACCGGGCCCTACGGGGCGCAGCAGGCGCGAAACCTTTACACTGCACGACAGTGCGATAGGGGGACTCCGAGTGCGAGGGCATATAGCCCTCGCTTTTCTGTACCGTAAGGTGGTACAGGAACAAGTGCTGGGCAAGACCGGTGCCAGCCGCCGCGGTAATACCGGCAGCACGAGTGATGGCCGCTATTATTGGGCCTAAAGCGTTCGTAGCCGGCCGGTCAAGTCTGTTGGGAAATCGACGCGCTCAACGCGTCGGCGTCCAGCGGAAACTGACTGGCTTGGGGCCGGAAGATCTGAGGGGTACGTCCGGGGTAGGAGTGAAATCCCGTAATCCTGGACGGACCACCGGTAGCGAAAGCGCCTCAGAAAGACGGACCCGACGGTGAGGAACGAAAGCTAGGGTCTCGAACCGGATTAGATACCCGGGTAGTCCTAGCTGTAAACGATGCTCGCTAGGTGTGCCGCAGGCTACGAGCCTGCGCTGTGCCGTAGGGAAGCCGAGAAGCGAGCCGCCTGGGAAGTACGTCTGCAAGGATGAAACTTAAAGGAATTGGCGGGGGAGCACTACAACCGGAGGAGCCTGCGGTTTAATTGGACTCAACGCCGGACATCTCACCAGTCCCGACAGCAGTAATGACGGTCAGGTTGACGACTTTACCCGACGCTGCTGAGAGGAGGTGCATGGCCGCCGTCAGCTCGTACCGTGAGGCGTCCTGTTAAGTCAGGCAACGAGCGAGACCCGCACTCCTAGTTGCCAGCAATACCCTTGTGGTAGTTGGGTACACTAGGAGGACTGCCAACGCTAAGTTGGAGGAAGGAACGGGCAACGGTAGGTCAGTATGCCCCGAATGGACTGGGCAACACGCGGGCTACAATGGTCGAGACAGTGGGATGCGGTACCGAGAGGTAGAGCTAATCCCCTAAACTCGGTCGTAGTTCGGATTGTGGGCTGAAACTCGCCCACATGAAGCTGGATTCGGTAGTAATCGCGTGTCAGAAGCGCGCGGTGAATACGTCCCTGCTCCTTGCACACACCGCCCGTCAAAGCACCCGAGTGAGGTCCGGATGAGGCCATCATGCGATGGTCGAATCTGGGCTTCGCAAGGGGGCTTAAGTCGTAACAAGGTAGCCGTAGGGGAATCTGCGGCTGGATCACCTCCTAACGATCGGGACCAGGCCGACGCGCCTGGCCCACCTTTGGCAGCGTCCACCGACACCCGTCGACCGGGCACCTATGAACTACTAGGGCTAACGTTGCGGACGAGGCGTCGGGCCCATAGCTCAGCGGCAGAGCACCTCCTTTGCAAGGAGGAAGCCCTGGGTTCAAATCCCAGTGGGTCCATACTCCGTACCGTGTTCGAACCGAGCCCCTTAAGTGTGGGACGGCGTTCGAACGACGTACGGCAGACCAGTGCACTACCCCGTGCAAGCGTGGGTAGGAAGGGTCGATGTACAGACCGGGTCGCACCGGCTGTACTGATGACACCGCGTGTACGTGCGATCCAGGCGTCCACTGGACTCGTGCAATTTCATCGAGTCACAACCAAATTTGACGTTGGCTACTGTGCCGCCTGGTGGATAGCTCGGCTCGGAAGCCGATGACGGACGTGCCAAGCTGCGAAAAGCCATGGGGAGCCGCACGGAGGCAAAGAACCATGGATCTCCGAATGGGAATCCCTCTAACAATTGCTTCGCGCAATGGGGAACCTCGAGAATTGAAACATCTTAGTATCGAGAGGAATAGAAAGCGCAATGCGATGTCGTTACTAACCGCGAGTGAACGCGACACAGCCCAAACCGAAGCCCTCACGGGCAATGTGGTGTACGGACTACCTTTCATCGGCCGACCATCTTCACGAAGTCTTCTGGAACGAAGCGTGATACAGGGTGACAACCCCGTAGTGAAGGTCAGTACGTCGTGCGGTAGCTCCAGAGTAGCGGGGGTTGGAAATCCCTCGTCAAGATGGCAGGCATCGACTGCCAAGGCTAAATACTCTCCGAGACCGATAGTGAACAAGTAGCGTGAGCGAACGCTGAAAAGCACCCTCAGACGGGGGTTGCAATAGGGCTTGAAATCAGGTGGCGATCGAGCGACGGGGCTTGAAAGGTCCTGTAACAAACGAAAGCGGCGCGAGCCGTGTGTAGGACTTACAGGAAGCCGAAGTTCCGTCGTGCGTTTTGAAAAACGAGCCAGAGAGTGTGCCTGTTTGGCGAGTCTAACCCGATAATCGGGGAAGGCATAGGGAAACCGACATGGCCGCAGCATTGCGAGGGCCGCCGTCTTCAAGGGCGGGGAGTCAAACGGGCACGACCCGAAACCGGGTGATCTACGCGTGGGCAGGGTGAAGCGTGCCGAAAGGCACGTGGAGGCCCGTTAGGGATGGTGTCCTACAATACCCTCCCGTGACCTACGTGTAGGGGTGAAAGGCCCATCGAACCCGGAAACAGCTGGTTCCAACCAAAACATGTCGAAGCATGACGTCCGCCGAGGTAGTTCGTGGGGTAGAGCGACCGATTGAGGTGCTTCACTTCGAGAGAAGTGAACACTTCTGTCAAACTCCGAACCTACGAACGCCGTCGACGCGGGCAGTCCGGTATGCGGGGTAAGCCTGTGTACCGTAAGGGAGACAACCCAGCGCCGGGTTAAGGTCCCAAAGTGTGGATTAAGTGTGATCGAAAGTGGTCTCAAGCCCTAGACAGCCGGGAGGTGAGCTTAGAAGCAGCTACCCTCTAAGAATAGCGTAACAGCTTACCGGCCGAGGTTTGAGGCGCTGAAAATGATCGGGACTCAAATCCACCACCGAGACCTGGCCGCTCCCGTGAAAGGGAGATCGAGTAGGTTGGCGCTCCGATTGGATGGAAGCAGGGGTGAGAACTCCTGTGGACCGATCGGTGACGACAATTCTGGCCATAGTAGCAGCGATAGTCGGGTGAGAATTCCGACGGCCGAACGAGCAAGGGTTCCTCAGCACTGTTCGTCAACTGAGGGTTAGCCGGTCCTAAGTCCCCCCGTAATTCGAAGGGGACGACATGGGAAGCTGGTTAATATTCCAGCGCTCATATGCAGTGAAACCGACGCCTCGGGGTCGACCAAGCCGGGCCTTCGCCCGGTCGAACCGTCCAAATCCGTGGAAGCCGTAATGGCAGGAAGCGGACGAACGGCGGGATAGTGAAAATTGGTTCAACCTGGGGCCCGTGAAAAGGGAGCATATGATCCGTACCGAGATCCGACACAGGTGCTCGTGGCGGCGAAAGCCAAGGCCTGTCGGGAACAACCGACGTTAGGGAATTCGGCAAGTTAGTCCCGTACCTTCGGAATAAGGGATGCCTGCTCCTGACAGGAGCAGGTCGCAGTGACTCGGACGCTCCGACTGTCTAGTAACAACATAGGTGACCGCAAATCCGCAAGGACTCGTACGGTCACTGAATCCTGCCCAGTGCGGGTATCTGAACACCTAGTACAATAGGACGAAGGACCCGTCAACGGCGGGGGTAACTATGACCCTCTTAAGGTAGCGTAGTACCTTGCCGCTTCAGTAGCGGCTTGCATGAATGGATTAACGAGAGCGTCACTGTCCCAACGTTGGGCCCGGTGAACTGTACGTTCCAGTGCGGAGTCTGGAGACCCCCAAGGGGAAGCGAAGACCCTATGGAGCTTTACTGCAGGCTGTTGCTGGGACATGGTCGCTACTGTGCAGAGTAGGTAGGAGCCATTACACAGGTATCCGCGCTAGCGGACCACCGAGGCAGACATGAAACACTACCCGGTAGTGACTGTGACCCTCACTCCTGGCGGAGGACACCAATAGCCGGGCAGTTTGACTGGGGCGGTACGCGCTCGAAAGAATATCGAGCGCGCCCTAAGGCTATCTCAGCCGTGACAGAGACGCGGCGAAGAGCGCAAGAGCAAAAGATAGCTTGACAGTGTCACTACCAACACGGTGACGCTGACGCGAAAGCGTGGTCTAGCGAACGGATGCGCCTGCTTGATGCGGGCCGATCTACGACAGAAAAGCTACCCTAGGGATAACAGAGTCGTCACCGGCAAGAGCACATATCGACCCGGTGGCTTGCTACCTCGATGTCGGTTCCCTCCATCCTGCCCGTGCAGCAGCGGGCAAGGGTGAGGTTGTTCGCCTATTAAAGGAGGTCGTGAGCTGGGTTTAGACCGTCGTGAGACAGGTCGGCTGCTATCTATTGGGGGTGTAAAGGTATCTGACGGGAACGATCGTATAGTACGAGAGGAACTCCGATTGGTGGCCACTGGTGTACCGGTTGTCCGAGAGGGCACGTGCCGGGCAGCCACGCCACACGGGGTAAGAGCTGAATGCATCTAAGCTCGAAACCCACCTGGAAAAGAGATACCGCAGAGGTCACTCGTAGAAGACGAGATAGATAGACTCGGGGTGTACGCGTCGAGGCAACGAGACGTTGAGCCCGCGAGCACTAATCGACCGAAGCCACACACTCATTGCACTGTGACTCGATTTGTACGAGTCCAGGCGTTTACTGGATCGCACGTATTACGCGGAGACCGAGAGTGGTAGTTTCACGGTTCGATTCCGTGACTCGGCGTAAAGGCGGCCATAGCGGCAGGGAAACACCCGTACCCATCCCGAACACGGCGGTTAAGCCTGCCAGCGTTCCGGTGAGTACTGGGGTGTGCGAACCCCTGGGAAAGCCGGTTCGCCGCCTGCTATTCATACTACAGAGCCCGCAGCCGTGGTGGTTGCGGGCTTTTTTCATATCGATCGGGGAGCGGTGGTGCCCGATCTCTCCGTGCCGAGAAGTGGCGACGCCGTGTCTATCGGCAGCTCCGGCGCGGCTCTGTGGTCGACGCCACAGCAGCGGTCGCGATTTCGTCTATCGAACGAGTGTCGACGTAGCGCCTTCGGCAGTCGTCGATGGAGGGGTGTCGAGCCGAGACCGCTACGCTTAAGCGAACCACCCCGTTACCTGAAACTGCGCCAAGGTGGCAGAGTTCGGCCTAACGCAGCGGCCTGCAGAGCCGCCCATCGCCGGTTCAAATCCGGCCCTTGGCTTTCTACGACGCACAGATGGAGAGAGTGGTTCGAACCTCGACCGTTGGCTCGGTTACTCTTAGTGACGGGTCAGTGTATTCGATCGAGAAGACGGTAGAATCCGCTGGAAAGGTGCGTTACTCGGCGACGTACTCGGCGAGATCGAGCATGCGGTTGGCGAAGCCGAATTCGTTGTCGTACCAGGTCAGCACTTTGACGAGGTCGCCGACGACGTTCGTGTTCTCGAGGTCGACCATCGTCGAGTACGGCTGGCCCAGCACGTCCCGAGAGACGATCGGGTCGTCGCTGACACCCAGTACGCCTTCGAGTTCTCCGTCGGCAGCGGCCTCGAACGCGGCGTTGATGTCGCTCTCCGTGGCGTCCGTTTCGAGTGTACAGACGAACTCGGTGATCGAACCGTCGGGGACCGGGACGCGCATGGCCATCCCGTCGAGTTTCCCTTCGAGTTCGGGGAGGACTTCGGTCGCGGCCTGAGCAGCGCCCGTCGTCGTCGGGATGATGTTCTCGGCTGCAGCGCGGCGACGGCGGGGCTTGCTGTTGGGGCCGTCGACGAGGTTCTGGGTGCCCGTATAGGCGTGGACCGTCGTCAACTGTCCCGACTCGATCCCGAATTCCTCTTGCAGTACCTTCGCGACCGGGGTGATGGAGTTGGTCGTACAGGACGCGTTCGAGACGACGTCTTCGCCGTCGTACTCGTCGTGGTTGACGCCGTAGACGAGTTGCTTGACCGGCGTGTCGCCCTTCGGCGGCGCGGAGATGACGACTTTGTTGGCACCGGCGTCGAGGTGTTGGCTCGCGTCTTCGTGGCTACGGAAGATGCCGGTCGACTCGAAGGCGATGTCGACGTCCAGCTCTTCCCAGGGAAGCTGGGTCGGGTCGGTCTCGTGGAAGACGCCCGCCTCGAAGTCGGTTCCCTCGACGGTCAGAGTCCCGTCGTCGAGGCTGGTACCGTCGAGTCGTCCCATGACGGAGTCGTACTTGGCGAGATACTCCATCTCCTCGTCTTCCATCACGTCGTTGATGCCGACGATCTCGACGGCGTCGTTGTCCAGCGATGCGCGGAACACGTTGCGACCGATGCGGCCGAAGCCGTTGACTCCGACGCGAACGGTTTCTTCGCTCATGGTACATAGCCCGTCCACCGTCAGTAAATGGTTTTCGAAGTGGACGTGATTCGGTACTGTTCTCTCTCGTTGTCAACGTCTGGCACCGCAACTGGTCATTGTCCACACTGAAATGACCAGTATTCTATTCCGATTGTCAATATATGGGTGCAAGATAGTTCGTTTGGTATTATAATTCTGTTCCCCGCCGGCAATGGGGTTGCATCTGCGGAGCGTGTCGACGTTATACTGCTATTCATGGTGTGGGTTCGTGGCTGCGTCTCTGAACGCAATCCGGGTGATATATCCCGATCAAAACCGATCTCAAACAATCGCAATCGGATCGTTTCGTTCACGTTCCTCGTGTCGATGTCCCTAATATTCGTTTCGGTGTCGGTGCCTGGATACTCCGTCAGAGACACCGTCTCGGCAGAGGCGGTCGTCGACGTGGGGCCATCAGCGTATCCACGTATACGGGCCGCTCACTGTCGCCCTCGGTCGTCCTCGTTGTAGACCTGCGTCTGATTCTCCAACGGGTGGGCCGAAGGTTTATTCCCCAACGTCCGTCTAGGGTAGGTAGGATGAGACGCGACGACCGCGACGACCCCTTCGACGAGTTCTTCCGCGAGCTAGAGCGGATGATGAACGACGTGATGGGACCGGAGGGCGACGTCCACATCGAACAGGGTGGCGGCGGTTCGAGAGGCACAGATATGCACCTCGACGTACACGAGACGGACGATCAGCTCCGGGTCGTCGCCGACGTGCCGGGTGTCGACAAGGACGACATCGATCTGAAGTGCGACGGGACGGTCTTGACGATCGAAGCGGCCGGGACCCACCGCGACTACGACGACCAGATCACGCTGCCCGCCCGCGTCGACGAGCACTCCGCGAACGCGACGTACAACAACGGTATTCTCGAAGTCACGTTCGACCGTGCAGAGGATCCCAGCGACATCAGTCTGAACTGAATCGCTGGCCTACTGGCTCTTTGCCGTCGTCTCGATCAGCGCCGCGACGTCGTCCCAGAATCCCGTTTCGTACTTGGTGGCACTGTCGATCGTCGGGCGTGCGTTCGTCTCGTTGACGACCGTCCGCTCGTCGGTCACGAGGAGGTCGACGCCGAGATAGTCGATCTCCAGCGCCGCTGCTGCTCGCCGTGCCAGTTCCCGTTTTTCGGGCGCGAGCGTCACGCCGGTGGCCTCGGCCCCGCGGTGGACGTTGTGCTTCCACTGGCCGCTGGCCAGTGCGTCCTCGGGGAGGCGGCGCTCGACCGCGCCGACGTACTCGCCGTCGACGATCATCGCCCGGTAGTCCCGTGCGTCGGGGAGATACTCCTGGACGAGAAAGGACTGGTCGCCGGTCGCCCGATAGTCGTGGACCAGATCGAGGTAGTCACAGACGCCCAGGAACGAGTCGAGGTCGTGGGCCTTCGCGACGCCGACCCCGCGGGTCGTCGCGTTGGGCTTGACGACCACCGGCGGATCGAACTGCTCGAAGGCTGCTCTGAGGTCGGCTTCGTCGACCGGGTTGGAGACGACGACGGTCTCGGGCGTCGGGAGGCCGGCCTGCGAGAGGTGGGCGAGTGCCTCGCCCTTGTGTCGGGAACGCAAGATCGCCTCGCGGTCGTTGATCCACGGCACGTCCAGGAGTGCATCGGCGACGCCGCCCTCGGCGAGTCGCGGCGGGAAGACGAAGCCGGCGTCGTACTCGTCGAACGGCGAGTCGGCGAGCGAGACCGTCCGCTCGTCGGTCCGGACGTGCGAGACTTCGATCCCACGCTGGGCCAGTGGCTCGCGCATGCGATCGAACGTCTCGGCTCTCGTCGGCACGGCCAGCCTGAGCATACGTTGCTCTTCGGTGCTGTGCCCCTGAATCTGACGCTCGGCGTGGACAAAACCGACTACCGAAGCCCGAGGTGGAAGAAATCTGCCAGCGCCGCTTTAGCTCAGGCGATCAGCTGCTCTTCGCCGCGTTCGACCTTGATGCGGCACGGAGGCGTGATCTTGTTGTACGCACGGCGGAACGCTTCCTTGACTTCCTCGGCCTGGTCGACCTCGCAGTAGGCCGTGAACAGACGCTCGTTGGCCTGGACGCGGGCGGCGGTGCCGACGATCTTCCCGAAGGCCTGGCGCATGCCGTCGGAGACACGGTCGGCCCCGGCACCGGTTGCCTGTTTGTTCTCTCTGATGACCTGGTGGGGGAACTTCCGCAGCGTCATCTTGTAGTTGCCTTCGCCGAACTCCTTGATGAGGTGGCGGTTCGCCGAGAGGCGCGAGGCCTCCATGGAACCGTGGCGCAGCTGGCACTCTTCTTCGACGATCAGGGAGATCTGGACCGGGTAGTCCTCGGGGTCGGCGTCCTTGTTACCCATCTGGTGCTGTGCGATCTTCGAACCGGGAATGCCCGTGATGTACTCGCGGCGCGTGTACGAGGGCTTGTTGATTTCCCGGTACATCGAGGCTGGCTTGTCCGACATAGATACTCTTGGCGGATACGTGGCCGAGCGAGCGTATTAAGCCTTCGAACTCCCGGCGTCTCCGTGTGTCGCTGTTGCACGGTAACCCGCGTGTCACTGGGCCGTTTTTGAACGTGTAGCCCCAAGAGAGAGTACGATGAACATGCTCGTAGACGGGGAGTGGCGCACCGACGCCTATCAGACGACGAACGAGGACGGGGAGTTCGAGCGGGGTACCACGTCGTTCCGAGACCGCATCGAGGACGATCCCGACGCACGCTTCCAGCCCGAGGCCGGCCGGTACCACCTCTACGTCTGTCTGGCCTGTCCGTGGGCTCACCGAACGCTGCTGATCCGGTCGTTGAAGGGGCTCGAAGACGCGATCTCCGTCGACTACGTCGATCCGTTCCGTGGCGACGACGGCTGGCAGTTCACGCCAGAAAAGGCCGGCTGTACGGAGGACAGCGTCAACGGCAGCGACTACCTGCGGGAGGTGTACCAGGCCGCCGACCCGGAGATGACGGGTCGAGTGACCGTTCCCGTGCTGTGGGACAAACGCGAGGAGACGATCGTCAACAACGAGTCCGAAGAGATCCTGCGGATGCTCGACACCGAGTTCGACGCGATCGCGACCCGAGATGTGGACCTCTACCCGGAGGGCTACCGCGAGGCGGTCGACCGGATCATCGACGAGATCTACGAGCCGATCAACAACGGCGTCTACCGTACCGGTTTCGCCGACAGTCAGGCGGCCTACGACGACGCCGTCGACGAACTGTTCGACGCGCTGGACCACTGGGACGCGGTGCTGGCCGACCAGCGGTACCTCGCTGGCGACCGACTCACGGAGGCCGACATCTGCATGTTCACGACGCTGGTGCGGTTCGACGAAGTGTACCACACCCACTTCATGTGCAATCGCCGTCTCATCGAGCAGTACGACAACCTCTGGCCGTATCTGCGCGACCTGTACCAGACGCCGGGCGTGAGCGAGACGGTGAACATGGACCACATCAAAGAGCACTACTACACGACCCACCCGGACGTGAGTCCCAAGCGGATCGTCCCGGCCGGCCCCGAGCCCGACTTCGACGCGCCCCACGACCGCGACGACCTTCCCGGCGAGCCACCCGGGGCGTTGCTGGAAACGGCCGACTAACCGCGGCTGACGGTCTCACCGTTCGATCTCGAACGATGGTTTAACCCGTTCGAGGCCGACGGACGGAACGATGACGACCGTGGGTGGTCGGGGTGACAGAGGCGTCAGTCCCGTCGTCGGCGTGGTGGTACTGGTCGCGATCGTCGTGGTACTCGCGGCGACGATCAGCGTCTTCGCACTTCAGTTCGGTGACCGAGGCCAGGAGCCCGCGCCGTCGGTCGCGATGACGGCACAGTACGACGAACAGACGACACCGAACGGTCAGTACTTCCATCTCACCGTTCGGAGTGGGGACCGGATCGAGACCCGCCAGCTGTCTCTGCAGCTCCGTGGTGCGGTCGACGCGACGGGAACGCCGGTCTCCGTCGACGAGAGCGTCGACCCGCTGGGGACACAGGCCGGCTCGGTCCTCGAAGCCGGCGAGACGATCTCGATCGGTGCGAACCAGGTGACGCCCCAGCCGGCTTCTGGCGGGTACCTCGATCTCGGCGACGCACGCATTCTCCTGGTCTGGAACCCACAGGAGCCCGACCGCGAGGAGTCGGCGATCATCTGGCGCTGGGAGCCGACTCGTTGATCGGTCGGGGGTAGTGACCACCGCAAGTATGAGGTAGGTCGCCACTCTCAGAACGGGCATGGAATCAGAGGCGTGGCAATCGGTCGACATCATCAAGAACAAGCAGGGTGAGCCCCACGTGCTCCAGCAGAAAGTCGAGGTGTACACTGCCGGCGTCACCGAGGAGTCGGCCGGATACACGAAGCCGACGGTCGAACACCGGCTCGTTCCGCTGACGGAACTCACGAAGGACTCACAGTGACCGACGAGCGAAGAGCGGTGCGGGCGACGCTCGCGGCCACGATCGTCGCGGGACTGGTCTACCTGCTCGCCGTGCCGCTGCTTCGCCCCGCACAGGTGGCGGTCGCCACCGACGTGTACTACCACGCCGGCACGACGCTGCTGGCCGGCGGGGACCCCTACGCCGTGACGCCCCCCTCTCATCCGACCTTTCACTACATCTATCCGCCGCTGGTGTTGCTGGCGTTCGTCCCGCACGTCCTGACCGGGAGCCCGCTGGGTGCGTACCTGCTCCAGACCGCGTGCAACCTCGTGACTGCGGCCGTCCTCGCGGCGGTGATCGTCCGTGCCATCGAGGACGCCGGTGTCGCGCTGGCTCGGCGGGACCGCCTGCTCGTGGGTGGGGTCGTCCTCGGCTCGATCCACTCGGTGCCGGTGCTGGTGATGGGACAGGTGAACCTCCAGTTGGCCCTGGCGATCGCCGTCGGCGCGCGACTGCTGGCGGGTGACCGTGAGCTGCGTGCCGGCGGGACCTTCGCGCTGGCCGGGGCGGTGAAGCTGTTCCCGGCCGTGGTCGGGCTCTGGCTCCTGGCCCAGCGGTCCTGGCGTGCCGTTGGCGCTGCGGTCGCGACCGGACTGGGGACGATCGCGGCCGGGCTGGTCGTGTTCGGCGTCGGGCCGACGTGGACCTTCTTCACCGAAGTCGTCCCCGGCGAGCGGCAGGCAGAAGCCTTCTCCGGTGGCCTCGATCCGTCGGCGATGTTCGTGACGATTCGGCGGCCGCTGGCTGCACTCGCTCCGGATCTGTCTCCCGACGCGCTCGCTGCCGTCGCGCTGGTGCTGTTGGTCCCGGTCGTGCTGGCGTCGCTTCGCGACCTGCGGACCGAGGTCGGACGGCTGGTCGGGCTCCTCGCGACGCTGCTGGCCGCGCTCGCGTACCTGCCACTGGAGCCGTTCTACTACTCGCTGCTGTACTACCCGCTGCTGGTCGTCCTCTATCGCCTGCAGCCGGGGCGCGTCCGCAGGCTCTTTCTCGCCGGGACGCTCGGCCTCTCCGCGATCATCTCGTACCCGTCAGTCGAGCAGTTGCTGGTCGTCGCACCGCTCCCGGCCGAGACTGCCGCGACGCTAGAGGCCACGGCACGCGCGCTGTTCTCGATCGCCCAGCCGCCCCTCGTCGGCGTCGTCCTCCTCTTTGCCGGCTGCGTGTACTGGCACCACGAACACGCCGCTCGCGGGTCCGACGCGGCCGAGCCGACGGAGCGCCCGACTACGAAGTGAGCCGCTGTGCGTACTCCTCGTCTCCCTCGTCGAGCGCTGCCCGCACTGCCGCCGGATCGGTCTCGCCGTCGTCGTTGACGAGGTACGTCCGCCCGCGCGGGCCGTCGTACGCGCCGTGGAGGTCGTAGACGAACCCGTACACCGACACGTCGTCTGGGATCTCCTCGGCCTCTTGGAGGAAGGCGACCTGTCGGTCGACGTTGTACTCGACGAGTCGGTTGACGACAGTCGCCTCGTCGGCGTCCGTGTCGACGGCCTCTAGACCGTCCGCGACGACCGAACCCAGCGTGTCGATCCACTTCGCGATCCCGCTGGGATGGCTGTGACTCGATCCCGTGCCGGCGTGGTAGGCCGCCGTCACCGCTCCACAGCCGGTGTGGCCGACGACCGCGATCGTCCTCGTGCCGGTGTACTCGATCGGATACAGGAGATTGCCGTTGACGACCTTCTGGCCGTCGACGACGTCCCACGCCTGGTTGCCGATGTTGCTCGGCGTAAAGAGCCAGCCGGGGCCGTCGATGTCGAACATCCCCTCCTGTGAGACCCGCGAGTCGGCACAGCAAATCGAGACGGCGGCCGGGTGTTGTTCCTCCTGGACTTCGTCGAAGTAGCCCGCCGGCCGGCTCTCGACGTGGGCCCGGTTTCCCGCCAGTAGTCTCGCGCGGACGTGTTCGGACATGTTCGAACGATCTCACGACGCGCTGTTAAGTCCACTGGCGAACCGGGCGTGAGACACCGAACGGCTTCGGCGTCGCTGGCCGGTTCATAGAAACGAAAATTGCCGGAGAGACGCAGAACGGCGATTACGGCCGAGCGCGCACTCCGAGACCGCTGACGAAAGCGACCGACTTACAGTCGGGTGACGTTCGTCGCGCGGGGGCCTTTGTCGGCCTGTTCGATGTCGAATTCGATCTCTTGGCCTTCCTCGAGGTCCGGGCCGCCCACGTCTTCCATGTGGAAGAACACGTCGTCGTCAGCGTCCTCAGTTTCGATAAAGCCGTAACCGCCCGTGTCGTTGAAGAAATCAACAGTACCGGTTGCCATTGCGATTGTACGCATGAGAGGGGGACGGATAATACTTCCGAGGGTCGGTGTACCACGGACCACGGTCTCCGATGGGGTTCGTCTCTCCCTCCCAGCGCCGCGCCCGACGTTGGTTTGTACCCCGGTCCGGCAGCAATCCACCACACGAGTGTATCTGTGCCGGGTCGTCGCGGCGTACGTTTTTGTGTTCTCACCGCCAGAGGCCGGTATGGCAGACGACGGCGTCTGGGTCGGGGCACACGTCGCCGACGGGACCTGGATCGCGGTGGCGTTCGACCGGGCGGGGTTCGACCACGCGGCGACCTTCGACGGGATCGGTGACCTCTGGTTTCGCTACGAGGAGGACGCGGCCGCGATCCTCGTCGACGTGCCGATCGGACTGGTCGAGGAAGCCGAGGGCGAGCGCGAGTGTGACGAGTTGGCCCGCACCCTCGTAGGGCCACGGGCCGACGAGATCGTCGCCCCGCCGGCACGCGAGGCGCTGCGCAAGCGGCGCTACCCCGTCGCGAACCGCACGCACGAGCGCGCGACCGGGGTGTCCCTCTCCGAGCGGGCCTTCGAACTCAGCGAGACGATCGCGACGGTCGATCAGTTGCTCCGGGAGTTCTCCGAGGCCCGTGATCTCCTCGCCGCCGCCCACCCAGAAGTCGCCTTCCTCGCGTTCGCGGGCGAGCGCATGGAGCACGACCGCCGGACTGCCGGCGGGTACGCCGAACGCCTGCGCACGCTAGCGTCGATCGATCGGGACGCTCCGCCCGCGGTCCAGTCCGCCGCCGAGGCGGTGGACGACGCACCGGTCACCGTCGCCGACGTACTCGACGCGGTGGCGCTTGCCTACACGGCACTCCCCCACGAGGGGCGACTGCGCTCGCTCCCGCCTCGGCCACCGCTCGACGACAACGGCCTGCCGATGCAGATCGTCTACCGGGCCGACGCGGCGCTGGTCGAGCCGACGGCGTGACCTGCGCTTGAGCTACGCCGGGAACAACACGTGTCGGCCGCGACCGCCAGCGGCAAGTCGCCACAACCACTGGTTCGAGTGATGCCACGAGACGACATGCCGCCGCTCGGTCTGGGGACCTACTCTGAGGACGACCGCGAGCAGTGGACCGACAACGTCGGCACCGCGCTCGACGTTGGCTTTCGCCACGTCGATACCGCACAGGTGTACGAGAACGAGCGGTACGTCGGTGAGGGACTGCGCTCCTCGGCCGTCGATCGCGACGACGTGTGGCTCTCGACAAAGACTGTCCACCACGACGTGCCCCCCGAGGCCGACCGGGTGCCAGACGCCATCGACGGCTGTCTCGACAGGCTGGGCGTCGACGCCGTCGATCTGCTGTACGTCCACTGGCCCTCCGGCGTCTACGACCACGAGACAGTGCTGCCGGCCTACGACGACGCCTACGAGGCGGGCAAGACCCGCCACGTCGGGCTGTCGAACTTCACCCCCGAACTGCTCGACGAGGCGATGGACGTGCTCGACGCGCCGCTTTTCGCCCACCAGGCCGAGATGCATCCCCTGCTCCCACAGGAAGACCTCGTCGCCCACGCCCAGGCACACGACTACACGTTCGTCGCCTACTCGCCCCTGGCCAAGGGCGCGGTCTTCGACGTCCCCGAGATTCGAGAGGTCGCCCAGAAACACGACGCCACGCCCGCCCAGGTCAGCCTCGCGTGGATCACCAGCCACGACAACGTCGCCGCCATCCCCAAGGCCAGCAGTCGCGAGCATATGCAGCAGAACCTCGCCGCGCTCGATCTGGAACTGGACGACGACGATCTCGACCTGATCGACTCGATCGACCGCCGGGAGCGCGTGATCGACGCCGACCACGGGCCCTGGAACTGGTAACGGTCAGCCGACCCTGAGCGTTTTAGTCGTTGGCTCACTGCCTTCCTGTATGACCGACTCCTTTGGCATCGGCTTCGTCAGCGCGGGCTTCATCACGCGCGAATCGCACGCACCCAGCGTGGGGTACCTCCCGGACGTTCACGTCGCGGGAATCCAGAACCGCACGCGGGAGAACGCGGAATCGCTCGCCGACACCTGCCGCGAGGAGGGGTGGGGCGATCCGAGCGTCTACGGCGAGGACGCCGTCGCCGACCTCGTCGCGGACCCCGACGTCGACGGGCTGTGGGTGACCAGCCCGAACTTCACGCGCGTCGACGTGGTCGAGGCCGCCGTCGAGGCGGTCGAAGACGGGGCCGAGCTACGGGGCATCGCCCTGGAGAAACCGGTCGCGCGGAACCTCCGGGAGGCCAACCGGATCGTCGACCTCGTCGAAGGAGCGGCCCTCCCTCACGCCTATCTGGAGAACTGGCCCCACGAGCCCGACATCGACAAGCTCCGGGCGCTGCTGTGGGAGCAGGGCCGCGGGGCCGGCCGTCCCTACATCGCCCGATCGCAGGCCGAACACGGCGGTCCCCACTCCGGGTGGTTCTGGGACGGCCGCAAGCAGGGCGGGGGCGCGCTGACGGACATGCTGTGTCACGCGCTCGCGGGCAACGACTTCCTGCTGTCGGACCCGGACGGCGAGGACGACCTCGAACCGGTCAGCGTCTCCGCCGACACGGAGACGATCAAGTGGCAACAGGACGACTACGCCGACCAGCTCGAAGCCGACTTCGGCGTCGACTTCCGATCGAACCCGGTCGACGACTACGCCCGGACGACGGTGCGCTACGAGGACGGCGACGGACGGACCGTCGTCTCGGAAGCGACGGGCTCGTGGTGTTACGTCGGTTCCGGCGTCCGACGGACGATCGAGTTGCTCGGGCCGGAGTACTCCGGGCAGGTGCTGTCCGACGACGAGTCTTCCAGCGTCTTCTTCTCGGACGAATTGGGCGAGGGCGAGGGGTGGACGGAGAAACAGACCGCCACCAGCGGGCGAATGCCCATCGCCGCCGCTGACGTGGTGACGGGCGGGTTCGTCGCCGAGAACCGGGACGCAGTGGCGGCGTTCCGAGCCGGCGAGAACGCGAGGCTCGACCTGTCCGACGGCGTCCGGATCCTCCGGCTCTGTATGGCCGCGTACAAGGCCGCCGAAGACGGGGCCGACGTCGACCTGCGGGACGCCGATCTGGAGGGGTACACCCCACCGCCCGCACGGGAGTAATAGCCGACGGTGTGACCGTCAGGGATCCATCCGGAGCGCGTAGATGATACAGACGAGACCGACGAGTTCGAACGTCTGAATGATCGCCTGTCCCCCCGGACCGGACAGCCACGGGAACACAAGCGACAGCGCGACGACGGGGAGTGGCAACCCCAGAATGATGCCGAATCCGATCGCGAAGAACAGCATCGGTCGGCTGTCGTTGCGCCGGTAGCCCCTGAACGCCAGGTAGGCGATGAACAGGCCAAGCGCCGTACCGACCAGTTCGTAGCCCTGTAACAGCAGTCCAACCGTCCCGAGTGTCTCTATCGTCATCTAGATCTCCTCCACGAACCGCGTGAGCCGGTCGGCCATGTTCTCCCGGCGGTCGATCGACAGTTCCAGTTCCCCCTCGACCAGTTCCACGGTCACGCTCCGGACGTTCGGCTCGTACACCGTCCGGTGGTGGCCCCCTTCGGGGTCGGGCCGGGTCTGTCCGACGATCAGGTCGGACGCTTCGAGCTGTTCGAGCCGACGGTAGATCGTCGGTCCTGACGCGTCACACCGCTGTTCGAGTGTACTCGCTGACATGGGTTCCTGGCTGGTTTGCGTGAGGATGCGTCGTGCTGTCTCGTCTTCGAGCAGCCCCGCGACAGTCCCGATATCGGGGTCCTCGCTCACGGTAGTCGATACGGGCGAGGCGACCGTAAAAACCGCTCCGGTGCTTCAGCGCGTGAAGTACCGGTCGTGTTCCTATGCTCCCGGGGGGCCCAGTGTGACCTACCGATGTCAGACACCGTTATCGTCCCCGGCGCGTTCGGGCCGCTGCTCGCGGCCGTCGTCTCGGCGCTGACCGCCGGCTTCGTCTGGCGGTACGGACGCACCTCGCCGGCCGCCCGCCCGACCTCCACACAGCCCCGAACGGGACCATCGAGTCGAGACAGCGCTACCGCCGACCCAACGGTCGTGAGCGAGCCGTGACTGTCTCCCGGCGCGCCCTCCCCGAACTCACGTCGCTCGGGCTGGTCCTCGCGACGGCCGCCTCGGGGTTCCTGCTGGCCCCGTCGCTGCCGGAGACGATGATCGTCGGCTGGCACCTCGGCGTCGACGGCGAGGTCTCGGTCACTCGCGGTCCGCGGCTGCTCGGCTTGACCGTGCTCCCCGCGCTGTCGGTCACGGCCTACCTCTGCTTGCGACCGGCCCGCCTCCTCCTCGATCTGGAGACTGCCGTCCGTCTGCGGTACTACGAGACGCTCGTCCACCTCGTGCTCGGCGCGCTCGCCTTCGGGCAGGCGTGGCTGCTGACCGTGAACCTCCAGTAACGTCGGTCACTCCACCAGGTCCAGTCGCTCGCCCCGCTGTGCGCTCCGGCGTGCTGTCTCGATGATCCGGTGGGCCTCCCGGCAGAAGGCTGGATCGGTCGGCCCCTCCGGCTCCCGGTCGGTCTCGATCCGGTCGACGAGGTAGGTCGCCAGGTTCTCGAAGCGGTCGGGCAGTGGATCCGGCTTGACGGTGTACCCCTTCGGCCGATCTGCGGTCGTCACGCGGATCGCCGCGTCGGGGGTGCGCGTGCTGACGGTCCCCTCGGTCCCGACGATCTCGTACCCCTTCACCGGCTGGGGCTGGATCTCCCAGGGATTGGTGAGCAGCCGCCAGGAGGTCTGGAGCGTCGACAACCCCTCCTCGTACCGACAGATCGTCGAGCTCTGTACGTCGACGTCCATCCCCTCCGGGACGTACCGCTCGGCGGTCACCGACTCTGGCAGCTCTCCCCCGCGGAACCACGTCGAGAACGTCGCACCGTAGCCGAGGTAGTCAAGCATCGAGCCGCCGCCGTCCTCGGGATCGTAGAACCAGCTGTCGTCCGGCGGCGCGCCCGCGTTGCCCCCGTAGTACTGGACCTCGATCACGTCGCCGACGGTGCCACTGGCCACGAGGTCCTCGACGGTGTGTTTCACGGGGTCCCACATCACCGGCCAGTTGACGACGAAGCGCCGGTCCGTGTCGGCCATCGCGTCGAGCATCCGATCGGCGTCGGCGAGCGTGACGGCCATGGGCTTCTCGATGGCGAGGTGTACGTCGTAGGCCGCGACCCGCTCGACGAACGCGGCGTGTTCCGAGTTTCGCGGGCAGCCAAACACCACGTCCGGCGTCGTCGCTTCGAGACACTGCTCCAGATCGTCGTAGACGTCGTCCTCGGTGAGCCCGCACTCTTCGACGGCCGTCTCGACGGAGCCGGTCGAGGTCTCCGGCTCCTCGTCGCAGACGGCGACGACCTCCATCTCGGGGTGGTCGTGAGCCCAGCCGAGATTCGTGTTCATATGCATCTGGTCGAAGTTCGCGCCGACGACCCGGTATGTCATACTCGATCATCAGTGCGGGACGGCAAAAGGATTGTGCGCGCTGGTGTCACACCACGTTCTTGTGGGCAGGTCACAATGCGCTCTGTATGCTTCGTCGCCTCCGCGAGAACGGTCCCGTCGTCCTCGTACCGCTGGCCTGGACGTTCGCGATCGCCGCACACCTGGACGCGCTGGCGCTCCGGACGGTCCTGATCGCTCACCTGGTGATGGACGCCGTCCTCGTCGCCTTCACCGTGCTCTCGTGGTCGGCGATGCGCCGCGGCGTCTTGCGCGCGTGGCGACTCGTCTTGCTCGTCGGGCTCGCGCTCACGCTGGTCGGGACGACCGGCCTCTTGCAGACGCCGCCCGCGTCGTCGCTGCTGTGGCTCACCGTCGTCGGCTGGCTGCTCGTCCCGGCCGGCGGACTGGCGTACACGGGTCGACACGTCGACCGCTCGCCGCTTGCGTACACGGGCGGTGCGGTCCTGAGCGCTCTCGGCGCGATCGTCTACGTCGCGGGGACCCTCGTGAGCGGCGACCCTCTGGTGCCGGTCGCCGGCCTCGCAGTCGCTGGCGTCGGCCAGACCGCGGGGATCGTCGCCGCAGTCCGGGACTACTGACACCGCCGGCCCTCACAGGTAGCCCATCTTCTCCAGGTGGTCGCTGACGTGCTCGTCTAGCTCCGTGGTTCGACTCGAATCGGGAAGTGGGTCGAGCGTTTCGTCCAGCCTGCTGGCCAGTGCCGCCTCGCGCTCGTCGTCGGAGACCTCGACCTCGCCCTCGTCGGTCAGGCGATACAGCGTCCTCTCCCCGACTGTCGGCCGGATCAGCTTGTGCGTCTCGGTCCGAACCGCCTGCAAGCCCCTGTCGTAGGCTTCGAAGCTGTCGTACTGCTGGAGCCGCTCGCGCAGCGGCGGATACGGTCGGTCGTACTCCGCGAAGACCGCGTCGCGGTCGTCGTCGCCGGTCAGCGCCCGGCCGTCGACCTCGTCTGGCACCCCGACGCCGGCCCACTCACAGATCGTCGGGACGAGATCGACCAGCGACACGAGCCGGTCCGACACCGTCCCGGGAGCCGGCGACGGCCGGTCGCTCTCGGGCCACTTGACCAGCAGCGGGACGTTGAGCAGCTCCTCGAACAGCGAGAACTGGTGGTAGGCCAGCCCGTGCTCGCCGAAGTGCTCGCCGTGGTCCGCGGTGACAACGACGAGCGTGTCGTCGTAGACCCCCTGCCGTCGCAGACAGTCGAACAGCTCGCCCAGCAGCGCGTCCACGTACCTGATCTCGGCGTCGTACCAGCACTCCACGAGCTCCCACTCCGTCGCCGACATCGTCACGTCGCCCAGAATGTACTCGTACCCCTCGTCGTCGCCGACCTTCCGGGCCGCCGTCTCGTCGACCGCGTCCCAGTCGTCGAACCGCTCCTCGAACGGCGCTCTGAACTCCTCGGGTGGCCTGTAGGGTGCGTGTGCGGCGTTGAAGTTGATGAACCCGAAGAAGGGGTCGTCGGCCCGCCGAACCTGCGTTTCGAGCTTGCGCCGCTGGAAGTCCGAGATGTCGTAGCCGTCCCGGAAGTACCGCGGGAGAAACCGGAGGAAATCCAGGCTGGGCTCGTACATCGTGTCCATGAACCGCGGCAACGCGAGGATGTCGTGGTAGTAGTCGAACCCGCGGTCGAACTCCTGCTCGATGCTGGTGTGGTGGGAGTTGCTGAACCCGAACGTCGCGTACCCCGCCGCCGAGAGCAACTCGGCGACGGTCGGCCCGTCGTACTCTCCCAGCGGCTGCGTGCCGAAACTCCCGTGCCCGGACGGATACCGCCCCGTGAACATCGACGCGTGGGAGGGCGGGGTCCACGGTGCCGGCGCGATCGCCTGCTCGTAGCGCGTCCCCGCCTGCGCCAACGCGTCCAACTCCGGCGTCGTCGGCCGGTCGTAACCGTAACAGGAGAGGTGGTCCTTCCTGGTCGCATCGAGCACGACGAGCAAGACGTTCGGCGATCCCATTACGCGTCCCTTTTCGGCCGTCCGTCATACAAACTTCGCTCGTGGCCGGCGGTCGGAGGACCGCCGACGTGCGCGGAACCGCTGCGTTTGCCCGGAGAGATCGCTCGCAGTACGCACTGCGACAGTAGCAGCTACCGTCTGGGTCCGAGAGCGGAGCTCTATCGCGATGTGACGGGGTTCGTGTCGTGGTTCTTGATGAACTCCGTCAACAATCATATCGTAAACTCGTGATGGTCGCCGGCCCGTGAAAGGTAGATCACATCCACTGGTACTACTGTCTCCCCGACGTTGTCCAACAGGCGCTCCTTGTGTTGCTGGAAACGGTGGTTGCCGTTTCCATCGATCGGCCACCAGTCGATAAACAAGAAAACACGGCGCTCTACTATCCCGGGATACTGAGCAAGTGCTTCGATATCATCTGCCCCTTTCGAGGACGAATAGAAGTTCGAAGTCTCGTTCTTTGAATGCTTGATTTCACAAAGTATCGAGAGTTCGTTTTCCGTGTCCCAGTAATTCCCAGGCCCTTCCTGCTTACTCTGGCCGATCATTGGTCCTTCTGTATCAAAGACTGCAATGTCGAACTTGGGCCTACTCGATTTGTTTGATCCGTTCACTTTCCGATCGTAGGTCCAACGTTCTCCATCTTCGACGAATGAGACCTCGGGCCTAACCCTGCAGGCTTTTCCGATCTCCTCGACGCGTTCCCAGAAATCACGAACTCGCCATTCACCATCTGTATCGCCATAGTCTTGAAGATATTCTACCGGGAGATATTCTGGATCGAGTCGGCGGCGTAACCGATGGACTATTTCTGGTACGAGTGGATCCTCGTTACCGTACTGTATGGGATTATTCTGCAAGTCTAAACTGATCTCCTCGATCATACTGCTGAATACAAATTGATCGTTTGTGGAACTCAAGACTTCATCCACCTTTGCTATTCGTGGCAAAAAGAGTGTCTCAAAATAGCTTGTGGTGAGCAGATGGATTCACTGTTATTCAGGGATTGACTTCTTCGATGATTTTCCCACTACTCATCCCACCAGTCAGGCGTAGAACGACAGTATCTCCATTCTCAAGGCTGGTTAAATACTCTTTATCGTCTTCTGGTATTTTTGCATCTGGCAAATGGCACACGTGCTGTTCATGAGGCCTTGGACCGGTCTCTGCAATTTGAATAGTTCCTTGAATGTGCTCTGGAGGTTCAACAACCATCCACCGCTGGGTTCTTTCCGCTTTATCAGCTTTACGACGCCGTTCTTCTTTCTCATAGTTCCTTTTCGAATTTGATATTTTATTGATCGCCTCTTCAGTGAGCCGGTAACGCTTTTGGGATTGAACGAAGGATATCCTTCCTATATCTTCCGTTTCAAATCCTCTATTTTCTATTGCTGATACACACGTATCTAAAGCACTTACTCGATCACTGACTGATCCTGATTTTAGGACTTCCTCCAAATCTATCCCTAGAGACAGTCCTAACGCCTTTTCCAAGAATGATGTATTGATGTTGTTCTCATCAATAAAATCCAAAACATTGGCTACTTCTTGGTCAATTTCTTCTTCTGGTGAAGTTACGATCTCGTTTGTTCGTTCATTTATCAGGAGCGTCCGTGAGGGTGTGATCTCTTCAACAAGGCCATTATCTACTAATCTGTCAATTATTGTCTTTGAAACGCTAACATCTGTTCCATCAACAGCTTCCTTGATATCTGAATAGGTAAATGACTCATTACCAAAGAGTGAATGTATTGCAACAAGTGTTTCTGCCCTTATTTCTGGAACTTTTTCAATTTGGGATAGGATATTCGCAATTCCCTTTACTCTTTCCTCATCATCTTGACTCAACTTTGATGATGCCTCTTTGCCTTCTCCCGACTTTCCAAAACCAATCTCAGAGTTAGATATCAACACAGAATCAAGCGAATATCCAAATATCTGGTCTAATGATGGTATTTTTCTCTGTAACCGGTTTGGATTTAATATCTGCGTCAGAGAGGAGACCGTATAACCTATGACGCCAGGTATGATCAATAGATCTTTGCCTCCAACGATAAGAACCGTTATTCCAACTAACCCAAATCCCAACATCGGGTCAACAACATTTGATTGAGAGTTAGACACATTGGCGAAAGATATAATTAGGAAAAGTATTGATGAGAGAGAAAATGCGACTGAAATAGTGAGTAATCCCATTATTCTGTCTGATTGATCTTCATATTCTTGCTTCCCATCAATAATAGATTTCCGATAGGTCTCTCTATTTTGCCCTTCAGCTACTGCTTCTTCGAGCGGGAGGAACTGGAGTACAGAATGTCGGCGGGCTCGTCGGAAAACCGCCGTTGAAAGATACATGCTTATTGCCCAAGCTATAATTCCAACAGCTCCAAACTCAGAAGTGACAACATCACTTAGTTTATTCAGTCCATTTTGGAATGCTGATAGGACGGGAGTGAAAAGACCCATGACCAACAAGTTTATTTTAATCAGCTCTATTGCATTATTTGCAATATCTTCTAGTCTCCCTGCTCTATGGTCTAATAGTGTGTCTGTCTCATCATCATATCTCTGAGTTTCGTCTGACATTCTATGAGTGGGTAGATAATCTCTCCATCAGTTGGTGGGCTGTTATACATTTGGGATGCTGCTTAGATTGTATATGTTTGGTTTACATCCACTATTTTTAAAGTAACACTCGGTCAGCAATTATTGCTTCTTTGAGTGGGATTGTCTACTATGTTTTCCTGAGCTCACCGCTCATAGAATAAATCCTCCCAGTTTCCTTCAGCATTTCAATATCGTGTTTCAGTAGCTCCTGGTCAAATCCCACATTATCAGCAATCTCTTCTAATGTTACTCCATCCTGCTCTTCTACGAGAGAGAGAATTATTTCACGCCGTTTACGCTGGCTCTTCGACTGCCCTGTTTCAATAATATCTGCATCAAACGGCTCTGTTGAATCACTAGACGGCGTCGGGATAGGTCGCTAAATCAAAGGAGTTGAAGCGGGATGATTTGGTTGTCCATGACACAAATCTCCCGCTTCACTGGAGAGATTGTACCGATTGCTCAAAGAGTTACTGGCGATGGAGACGAATCCGCCGCCCCGGAAGGTGGCGGCGGATTCGCCGATTACGCCCTCGTTTCTCTCCATTGTCTGCGGATTTACCTTGATGCGTCCTACCGAATGACGATTGACCTGCTCAAAGAGATGCCACAAATAACCGGGGAGATCGGCCTCAATGCGGCCGATCTTCCCTCTCCATCCACGTTGTGTAAAGCGTTCGACCGGATCGAGATGAGCGTTTGTCGAGTGTTGCTGCGCCAGTCGGCGCAGCTACACGACCCATCGAAACACGCTGCTATCGACGCCACATTCTACGAACGCTCGGCCGCCAGCCGCCACTACTGCCAGCGAATCAGCTACCGCGTGCAGAAGCTAAAAGTCACGAAACTCGTCGATACAGACACTCAAGCCGTCCTTGACGTACACTGTTCGACGAATAGGGAAGGAAGCGACGCAGACCTCGCCGAGCAGATCGCCCGTCGGAACGCGGGCGATCTGCGGTCTCTGGCCGCCGACAAAGGCTATGACAAGCAAGCGCTCCGCGAAGCATTGCGTGAACTCGGCATCAGACCCCTGATCAAGCACCGCATCTTCGCTCCCTACGACCACGCACACAACGCCAGAATCGACGAACAGCGATACAACCAGCGCTCGATGACTGAGACCGTCAATTCGGCTGTGAAGCGCTCGCTCGGCTTCGCCGTGCGAGCGCGATCCTGGTTTCGTGAGTTCCGCGAAATCGCCCTGATGTGTGTCGTCTACAACATCAAACGTGCTGTGAAACAATGAAATCTACCGCCTTATGGCGATTCAACACAGCCTGTGCAACCAGATGCTGACGTCTGCACGATCCTGCGACAGAACCATTTAGATGCAGGCATCCCTCCTTGAGGTATGCGGACGTATATTTCGACAATCGGATATTATGATACACGGGTCGTGCGGCCAGTCTTAGATCACGGACTGAATGCGGGGGACGAAGTCGTATTGCTTCGGCCTTATAACGACGACGAAGACGGTGATAGCGCTGTTACGGATGTGAAGCAGATTTTCTCGGAATTGGGTCCGGATGTTAACGTCGTCGTCACTCAGATTACGTATGACGATTTTGCTACCGCGGTCATGGAGTGTCTCGACGTGTTCGCAGCAGCCGGTGGGGAGACAATCGCAAACTTTGGTGGGGGCCCGCGTGAGATCTTCCTCGCATTCTCAATTGCCGCACTCGTCGCCAACGAGCAAATCGACACCGTGCTTCAGTTTACAGATATTGATGAGGAGGTACGGGAGCTCCAACTGCCAGAACTGATACAGTCGCTTCCCGTGAAGACGCACGAAACACTGCGAACCGTCGCAAAATTGGATGGGGAATCTACACTCCCGACAATTGCCGACAAGAGCGGCCAATCTCGAAGCACGGTTGGTCGGCATCTTGACGAACTTGAGGCAGCTGGCACAATCAAAACGGAAAAGCGGATGAAAACGAGGCATGTTGAACTAACGCTTGGTGGTCGACTCCAGTTGTTCCGACTGCGATGATTCGTGGACTAACTTAAATCAGGTGTACAGCAGGGGTCCACGATCGAGTCGCCCCTTTTCGCGACTTTTGCGTAAGCTATAGGTTCTCTGCAGCGTGTATTCCCCCCTGTCGAAACGCGGTAGAAACCCAGCACGGGATTGAAACACGATGACACTCGCCGAGGCGATGGCATTCTCCGGTCGAAACGCGGTAGAAACCCAGCACGGGATTGAAACTAGACGAATGAGCAGCAGTAGGGCTCGGGCGGACGAGTCGAAACGCGGTAGAAACCCAGCACGGGATTGAAACCAGTATGAGACCGCGGACCTGACCACCGGGCCGGGTCGAAACGCGGTAGAAACCCAGCACGGGATTGAAACATCCCCTGCGCGGTATATAGCTCCTCGAACTCGTCTTGTCGAAACGCGGTAGAAACCCAGCACGGGATTGAAACAAACCTCGCTGTCTGCGGTAGCCCGAGAAAACGCAAGTCGAAACGCGGTAGAAACCCAGCACGGGATTGAAACCTGAACGCACAGGCTCCGACCAACCTCTCGGAAGAGGTCGAAACGCGGTAGAAACCCAGCACGGGATTGAAACTTGATCTCATAGTTCTTGCCTCGACTCGCGTTCAGTCGAAACGCGGTAGAAACCCAGCACGGGATTGAAACCTACTTTCTGCGTTTTCGACAGTTAGGGCAGTCATGTCGAAACGCGGTAGAAACCCAGCACGGGATTGAAACCGTTCCCGGCGACCGATCCGCTCCGGCGTCTTGTGCGGTCGAAACGCGGTAGAAACCCAGCACGGGATTGAAACTAGTCAGGATCGTTGCTCCCCCAACCGCGTTCGTAGGTCGAAACGCGGTAGAAACCCAGCACGGGATTGAAACAGTTGTCGTCTCCCGTGTCTGCCCGAAGGACTCCCGGGTCGAAACGCGGTAGAAACCCAGCACGGGATTGAAACCAGGACCCGCGCTTCCTCCGAGTGCTGACGGCACAGGTCGAAACGCGGTAGAAACCCAGCACGGGATTGAAACTCAAAACTGGCATAGCGAACCTCTCCACTGGACAAGAGTCGAAACGCGGTAGAAACCCAGCACGGGATTGAAACTCCTCGTCCAGCTCGTGCTCGACCTCGGTCTTCACGTCGAAACGCGGTAGAAACCCAGCACGGGATTGAAACCGGTCGGCGCCGGCCTGATCGGCGGATCTGGTATGTCGAAACGCGGTAGAAACCCAGCACGGGATTGAAACTCTCCGGCCTCCATGTCGTCGATCGACTCCCGCAACGTCGAAACGCGGTAGAAACCCAGCACGGGATTGAAACATGTAGATGGCGCTGATCGGCCGCATCGTCGTTTTGTCGAAACGCGGTAGAAACCCAGCACGGGATTGAAACTCCGTGTGGTGCTGAATCGTTAGAGCTGCGCATAGGTCGAAACGCGGTAGAAACCCAGCACGGGATTGAAACCTCCTTGCCGCGCATTATGCCTCGGCACAGGACCCGTCGAAACGCGGTAGAAACCCAGCACGGGATTGAAACCAGCTGCACTCGACGCTCCTCGACGACGGTCTCGCGGAGTCGAAACGCGGTAGAAACCCAGCACGGGATTGAAACATCGGCGTGGCGAGCAGTAACCCGTCGATCCAGTCCGTCGAAACGCGGTAGAAACCCAGCACGGGATTGAAACGCTGACCGACGCCGGCGTAGAGTGGGTCGAAGACCACGTCGAAACGCGGTAGAAACCCAGCACGGGATTGAAACTCGGCCGCTCGTGTGGCGATGCAGACCCTCCCCGCACGCCTCTCGGCGCTTGGCGTCGAAACGCGGTAGAAACCCAGCACGGGATTGAAACTCCCGGATGGCTACGACATTCGCGCGCTCGTTGAGGGTCGAAACGCGGTAGAAACCCAGCACGGGATTGAAACCAGTCGCGGCCGCCATCAGGCATCACCTCTGTGCTGTCGAAACGCGGTAGAAACCCAGCACGGGATTGAAACATCGAGTACAGGCCCCGATCGAAGCGCTCCAACAGGGTCGAAACGCGGTAGAAACCCAGCACGGGATTGAAACGAGCCGTACACCATCGCGGCGTTCGTCGTCTCGGTCGGTCGAAACGCGGTAGAAACCCAGCACGGGATTGAAACGTCTTTGCCTCGATGGCGAAGGCGTGGCCGTTGCGGCCGTCGAAACGCGGTAGAAACCCAGCACGGGATTGAAACATAACAGGCTCGTCTCTGTGAGACGTTACTCTCACGGTCGAAACGCGGTAGAAACCCAGCACGGGATTGAAACAGTCTCCCCATCATGAGGACGCCACCGCTGCCGTTGGTCGGAATGCGGTAGAAACCCAGCACGGAATTAGAATATGTAGATAGACTGCTTTCTCATCGGCTTGAGCAACGTCGAACACGGTGGAAAACCGTCATTAATATTCAAAAAGGACGTGGATCTGGTTAGCCGCTATTCAACAAAGCGGTGTTGCCGGACAGTCTCGAATATGTGAAATATCCATCTAGCGACGACACACCTACATGCGATGGTTGAACCCCAGATCGAGACAACAACAAAAATTGGCTGACTTTGGCAAATTTGGTCTTACAAGGCCTGAAATAGGCCATTCCGTCGGCCACGAACCCTGCAAACTGTGGATGGGCCCTGGCGGATTTGAACCACCGCTCAATCGGTTATGAGCCGATCGCTTTGAACCAGACTAAGCTAAGGGCCCTGGTACGTTCGTATCCCACCGGCCGACAAAATTCTACCGTCTCGTTGCGGCAGCGGCGAGACACTCGCCACGGGCCGCTCGACGGAGCTGAGCGACTGGCTCGGGGAGTCGACGACGGGAGAAGCGCCACCGCCAGGGCTCGAACCTGGGACAACCACGTTAACAGCGTGGTGCTCTACCAACTGAGCTACGGCGGCTCTGTCCCACCATAGCCCGAGTTGTTAAATAGGACTTTCGCTTTCCGTCGTCCATCGACACGCTTTCACGCACTCCTCGCAAAGCCGGGGGCATGAGCGACGAGGTCGACGCCGTGGTCGAGCGGGTTCGCGAGCGGGTGACCCCTGGCGACGACGAGCGCGCGGCGTTGCAGGCGATCGCGGACAGACTCACCGAGCGGGCCGAAGACGCGATCGCGTCGTTGCCCGTCGACGCCCACGTCGTGCGGGTGGGCTCGACGGCGCGCGGGACGTGGACGGCGGGCGATCGGGACCTGGACCTGTTCGTCTGTTTCCCGCCCGAGCTCGACCGCGAGGAGTTAGAGGAGTACGGGCTCTCGGTCGGCCACGCCGTGTTGCCGGCGGGCCACGAGGAGTACGCCGAACACCCCTACGTCAAGGGCACCGTCGACGGGTACGACGTGGATCTGGTCCCGTGTTACGACGTCGCCGACGCGGCGACGATCCAGTCGGCGGTCGACCGGACGCCGTTTCACACGCGCTATCTCGCCGAGCGACTCGACGAGACGCTGGCCGCGGACGTGCGGGTCTGCAAGCAGTTCATGAAGGCGATCGGCGTCTACGGCAGCGACCTCAGGACGGAGGGGTTCTCCGGGTACCTGACGGAGCTGCTCGTGCTCGAACACGACGGGTTCCGGCCGCTCGTCGAGGCCGCGGCGGCGTGGACGCCGCCACTGGAGTTCGATCCGGCCGACCACGGGCGGGAGAGCTTCGACGATCCGCTCGTCGTGATCGATCCCACGGACCCGGAGCGAAACGTCGCGGCGGTGCTGTCGGCCACACAGCTGGCGACTTTCCAGCACTACGCACGCGAGCTGGTGGCCGAGCCACGAGCGGACCTGTTCGAGTCCAGCGAGCCCGAGCCCGTCGACGCCGAGACAGTCCGGGCGTGGTTCGAGCGGCGGGGGACGACGCCGGTCGCGGTGCGGTTCGACGCGCCGGATCTCGTCGACGATCAGCTCTGGCCCCAGCTCGAACGGTCGCTGTCGGGAGTGACCGACGCCTTGAATCGGCGCGGGTTCGACGTCCTCCGCTCGGCGGCGTTCGCAGACGAGACGGCCGTCTTGCTGGCGGAACTGGAAGTGGCCGAGCGGCCCACGATAGAGCGCCACGAGGGGCCGCCGGTCCACGTCCGGGACCACGCAGCGGGATTCTACGAGAAGTACGCCGCCGCCGACGCGACGGGGCCGTACGTCGACGGGGATCGCTACGTCGTCGAACGCGACCGCGAGTTCGCGACGGCGTCGGCGTTCCTGCGAAGCGACGCGCTGTCGAACGTGGCGCTGGGGACACACGTCGCGTCGGCGCTCGAAGCGGAGTACGAGGTACTGGTCGGCGAGGCGGTCGCGTCCCTGGCAGGCGAGTTCGGCGTCGAACTCGCAGACTACGTCGACCCGAAGCCCTGATCGACCAGGGCGTCGAGCACGTCGCGGGCGTCCTCGCTGACCGACCCGTCGGGCTGTGAGGGCTGGTAGCCGTCGAAGACCTCGTGGACGGTGGTGAGGCTGTCGGTCAGGGTGTCGAGGCTGTAGCCGCCTTCGAGAACGAAACCGAGGCCGGCGTCACAGCGGTCGGTGAGCTCGCGCATCCGCTGGGTGAGAAGTCCGTACCCCTCCGAGGAGACCCGCATCCGGGAGATCGGATCGTGGCGATGGGCGTCGAAGCCGGCGCTGACCAGCAGGAGGTCGGGATCGAACGACTCGATCTCCGGGGCGATCAGCTCGTCGACGGCAGCCAGGTAGTCGACGGTGTCGGCACCGGGGTCGTAGGGGACGTTGAGTGTCGTCATCGCGCCGTCGCCGGTTCCCGTCTCGTCGACGTCGCCGGTGCCGGGGTACAGGCCGTCTTCGTGGATCGACGCGTAGAAGATGTCGTCGCGGTCGTAGCAGATGTCCTGGGTCCCGTTGCCGTGGTGGACGTCCCAGTCGAAGATCGCGACCCCCTCGGCACCCTCGTCGAGTGCCGACTGGGCCGCGACGACGGCGTTGTCGACGAAGCAAAAGCCCATGGCGTCGTCCGCGACCGCGTGGTGGCCGGGCGGACGGCCCAGCGCGAACGGCGTCTCGCGGCCGTCGTCGCCCTCCAGCGCCGAGAGCGCCGCCCACTCGGCGAGGCCGGCACTGGCGAGTGCGGCCTTCCAGGTGTCCTCGACGGCGACGGTGTCTGCGTCCCAGTTGCCCCCACCATCCTGACAGAACGTCTTGATCTCCGCGACGTAGTCGGGATCGTGGACCTTGCAGATCAGTTCCTCGTCGGCGTCGCCCGCGGCGACGTACTCGACGCCGTGGTATTCCGCGAGACCCCGCCTGATCGCCCGGAGGCGGTCGGCACTCTCTGGGTGGCGCGGACCCGTGTCGTGGTCGAGGCAGACCTCGCGGTAGCCGAAGTTCATTCAGTAGTACTGCCGCAGTTCGAAGTACGTCTCGACGTCCTCGGCCTTGATCGTCCGCCGGTCGGCGTGGCGGGCGAGCGTCGCGGCAGCGGCCGCCACGTCGTCGGCGTACGCTTCGAGGATGTCGGCGAGTGCGACCCGGGCGTCCATCGCGACCCGGTAGCTGTCGTCGATGTCGAGCCGTGCGATCCGGTCGACCGGCGCGACCGGCAGCTCCAGTTCGTCCTTGTCTCGGACGCCCTCGGCGTCGAAGTCCTCGGGCATCAAGGTCTTTCGTCCGTCCGCCGTCGCCGTCTCGGCGGCGGCGGCGGCCAGTCGTGCCCCGTACTCCTGGATCCGGCGAGCCAGTTCCTCGGCGGCTTCGGCACTGACACGCAACCCACCCGCGTTCCGCCGGATCACCGAATCGACCGGCGCGAACGGTAGCTCGACGCTCATACACAAAGGCGGGACTGTCGCAGCCTTAAGAGTTTCCGTAACTGCGCTCGGCGCGTCAGAACACGTCGTCGGCGTCGAGTCGGTCGTCTCGGAGGGTCCCGCGGGCCGTGACCTCCTGACCGAGCTGGACGCGTTCGGCCGTCTCGACGCTCATCGTCTCCTCGCCGTCGTCGAGTACGACCGGGTCGCCGGTCTGGACGACCGTCCCGGTGAACTCGATCGTCTCGCCGGCAGTGGTCTCGTCGTCGCTCTCGTCGGTCGCCGTGGCGGTGCCCCCGTCGGCGAAGTCGTCGAGCCCCGCCGAGGCGGTGCCCCCGTCGGCGAAGTCGTCGAGCCCCGCCGAGGCGCTGCCGCCGTCGGCACTCGTGGCTCCGGTCGCCTGTCCCCCGCCACCAGCGCCGCCGTTGCCCGGAGCACTGGCGGCACCGTCGAGGACGACCACGGTCGACTGCCAGCCGGCCGACGCTTCCTTGTCGTCTTGCCAGCCGTCGTCGATCTCCACGTCGGCCGCGAGGATCTCGTCGCCCGGTGCGATCTCCTTGTCGGCCTTCTCGCCCCAGAGCGCGACGCGGATGTCGCCGGTCGCGTCCTGAATCCGGACGTTGCGAACCTGGCCCTCGCTGCCGTCGTCGCGGTCGAACGTCCGCTTCGGATCGGCCGAGCGAACGACGCCGGCGATGTCGACGGTCTCGCCGATCTCGACGTGCTCGATCGCGGCGGCGTCGGGCTCGAAGGCGACCGCCTCGTCGATCTCGTCGACGGCACCGTGGTCGCCGACGTGGAGTTCGAGACTCCCCTCGCGCTCGCGGACGTAGCCGTCGACGATCTCGACGGCCGTCCCGGGATCGATCTCCTCGGCACGGTCGGCCCGGTCGTCCCACAGGGTCACCCGAACCCGACCGGTCTCGTCGCCGATCGTCAGGTTCGCGACCCGGCCCTCGCTGCCGTCGTCGCGGTCGAACGTCCGGATCGAGTCGGTGTCGAGGACCACGCCGCGCACGTCGACGTCGGACTGGCCCATGCTCAGGGCGTCGATGGTCGACCCCCCGCCGGGCTCGACGTCGACGGTCGCGTCCTCGTCGGGTTCGGCCTTGTCGACGGAGACCTCCAGCCCGTTGTACCCCTCCTTGGGCCGGCCGGCGACGCGCAACACGTCGCCCACGTCGAGTTGTCCTTCGTCGATCGACTCGGCTTCCTGGTCCCAGAACGCCAGCCGGACCGAGCCCGTCTCGTCGGCCGCCTCGACGTTGATCACGCGACCCTCGTCGGGTTCGTCCTCGCCGTCGCCGTCCCGTTCGAAGGTGCGCAGATCGCCGACCGACATCACCTTCGCGATGAACTTCACCTCGTTCATCCCCGGCTCGATGTCGGCGACCGCGTTGACCTCGTTCTCGTTGAGTTCGTGTGCGAGCAACATCGCGGCGGTCTCCTCGTCTGCGAGCCCGCCCATCTGCTCGACCTTCTCCTCGACGGCCTCGCGGAACTCCTCCTCGGAGACCTCGTCCGTCTCGAGGTCCGCGTAGATGTCTCCTATCGCACCCATTGATGTACACAAGGCAAGGTTGGCCGCCGCTTAAGCGTTGTCGTTACGAGAACGCACCGCTCGCGTCCGGTGGTTTCCGCCCCTCGGCTCGGTAGCATAGCGTCGATGGGTCGCGTTCCGGGATAAACGCACGGACCGCCAGGGAGGTCACGCCGTCGCCGTCGCGACCGTCGCCACGCCCTCGTCGGTCTCGTGTGTGACCGTCACGCTCCCGGGCAGCCCGTCGGAAAAGGTCGCCGTGACCCGGTACTCGATCTCGGCGATACACTGGACGACTGGACCGCTGTCGTCCCGTGGTTCGACACCGACGGCGACGGTCAGTTCGTCGTCGTCGGCATCGTAACTGGCCGCCGACAGGACTGCCGTCCAGCCGGGGTCCGGAGCCCAGATCGTTCCCGAGACGGCCACGTGCTCCCCGAACGACACCGTCGCGTCGCTGGTCGTCTGGCCACAGTCGTTGCGCTGTACCACGATCGTCGCGTCGTCCAGTGTCGGAGTCATGGCTGTCTGGGTCGTCCGCTGTCGCCGGTCACCGCCGTCGCTGCCGGACACACAGCCCGCCAGCCCCGCCGCCCCGAGCCCGACGAGCCGGATCAGTGTCGTTCGACGGTTCACGTTCACCACGAGAACGGCTGAAAGTAATTAGCTTGTGGTCGTTCGTACGGTGGACGCCCTCGCCGCGTGGCCGTGGGACGCTCCGAGTCGCGTCGACGACGCCACGGCGACGACACTCGTGGTACCGTCCCGCAGTGCCCGATCGAACCGTAACCCCTTTACAGCACTCCCTCTTCGGTTAGAGTGAGTCCGGGTAGGGTAGTGGACTATCCTCTTGGCTTGCGGAGCCAGGGACCAGCGTTCAAATCGCTGTCCGGACGTTTTCCTTTCACTACACTGCGAGTGACGACTGTCCGTTCGTGCGACGACGAGAAGTGACGGGCGATATCGCTGTCAGGACGGTTTGCCGATCAGAGAAACCACCTACACACAGCCGGGGAACTCTTCGCCCCGGATGTGGACGGAGTCCACCCAGTCGGGCCGGTCCTCGGCCGGCGTCGTGAACCGCGAGCGGGCGTCCATGTAGGACACGATGAGCGCGCGCCGCCACTGGTCGGTCGTGTTGGGGGCGGTGAAGTGTGGAACCAGGCAGTGAGCGAAGAGTGCGTCGCCCGGTTCCATCGGCACGGCGACGGCGTCAGAGCGGTCCACGTCGTCCTCGGCGATGACGATGTCCGTGTCGTAGTCGGCGGCCTCGTGGCCCAGCAGGCCGTCCGTGTGCGCGCCCGGCACGACGTTCATACAGCCGTTCTCGGTCGTCGCTTCGTCCAGCGCGATCCAGACGGTGACGTGGTCCATCGGCTGGATCGGGTAGTAGGCCGCGTCCTGGTGGAATCCCTTCTCGCTGCCGACCGCCGGTGGTTTGAACATCGCGGCGCTGCGCAGGAGCTTCAGGTTCGGCCCGAGCAGTTCGGCGGCGGTGTCCGTGATCGTGGCGTCGTGGGCGACCGAGCGGAACACGTCGTCGGTCTCGACCATGCCCAGCCCCTCGAACTTCCGTACCGCGTCGCCCGTGTGCTCGACCTCGATCTCGCCGCGCTCGACGGCCGGCTCGATCTGTGACTGGAACCCCTCGACAGCGCGGTCGCCGTGAGTGTACGCTCGCAGGCGACGCGTCACGCGGTCGACCGTCTCGGCGTCGAGGGCGTCCTCGACGACGACGTAGCCGTCTCGCTGGTACTGTTCGAACTGCGCGTCGGTGAGTGACATGCCGTCGACTCTGTGGTACCACCAACTAATGCTTGCGGTCCCGGCCGACAGAAAGCACTTGTCCGGGCGGCCGGATCGACCGGCGTGAACAGACGTGCCCTCCTCCGAGCGGCCGGTCTCGGCGTCGCGACCCTCGCCGGCTGTGTCGAGTCGCCCGATCCCGACGTGACGCCGACCACCGAACCGACGACGAGTCCCACCCCGCCACCGGACGATCCGATCCTGCTGGTGCTCGCGAACGGGAGCGGCGAGGCGACGGTCACCGTGACCGTCGCGCGCGGCGGGGAAACGATCTCCGAGGAGACGGTGTCGCTGGACGCAGACGAGCGGCGAGAACTCGACCCCGGTATCGACACGGCGGGCGAGTACGAGCTCGCGGTGTCGGTCGAGGACGGCCCCGACCGGACCGTCTCGCTCCCGATCGACGCCTTCGACGTGCGCCAGGGGTCGAACGTGATCGTCGGACTCGGCGGCGATGTCGAGGTGCTGATCGAGGAGTAGACCCAGGCGTTTTGCCCGCCGGGACCGAAGCCCGTGCATGCGCGATCACCTCCGGGCGGGCGTCGCGATCTACAACGAGGGCCGGTACCACGCGGCCCACGACGCCTGGGAGGACCACTGGCTCGACCTGTCCCAGGGGACCGACGACGAGCGACTACTCCACGGGCTGATCCAGTTCACCGCGGTCGTCCACCACCTCGACGACGAGAACCACTCCGGGGCCACGGGACTGGCCGAGAGCGGTCGGGCGTACCTCGCCGACTTGCCGGCGACGTATCGAGGGATCGAACTGGACGCCGTCCGGTCGTTCCTCGGTCGCGTCGCGACGGCCCCGCGGGAGGTGACACCGGACGACGCACCGCCGCTGGTCTACGAGGGCCAGCGGTTGACCTACGACGATCTTGACTTCGCGGCGACGGCCGTCGCCGCGAGAGTCCTGGCCGAAGGCGAGGACGAGCACGCCGTCGACGCCGGCATCGAGTACGCCCGCGAGGAGGTCGCCGCCGACGAGAGTGGTCCCTACACCGGACTGATCTTCGCGTTCGTGCGCGAACCCGATCGCCGGCCGATCGTCGCGACCAGACTCGGCGAGCACGTCCAGCGCCGCGAACACCGAGAATCGGACGTCGACGGACTGTTCGAGTGATACTGCCGCCCTCTCCCCTTCGAGAAGATTCTTGTAGGACGGCGATGCAGTACAGATGCTATGTCAGTTCTATCGACAGCAGACGAGGGGAAGTTCCTGATGGACAACGAAGCCGAGCAGATCGGCGTCGTCACCGAAGTCGACCCCGACGAGCAGGTGGCCTACGTCGAACCGGACCCGGGCATCGCCGAGAGCGTGATCCAGGGCTTTGGCTTCGGCGACGCCGACGAAGACGACATCGAGGTCCCCGCCGACTCCGTCGAGACGGTCACCGACACGGAGTTGCGCGTCGCGATCGATCTGTGAGCCTGCCGCGCCGAGCTGTGTGACAGAGGTCGTCTCGTTCCAGCGTCGTCACCATCAGCGTCGGTCACCGGGAGCGAAAAGAAGGCTTCAGCCGTCGGTCTCGACCCGCTCGCCGCCGTCGAAGTGCGCGGAGTTGTCCCGCGGTTCGTAGCCAAGCACCTCTTTGGCTCGCTCCAGCGAGTAGTACTTGCGGTCGTTGTCGGAGATGCCGTAGACGATCTCGAAGTCGTAGTCGGCGACGAGGGCCCGGTCGTGGATGTGGGCACAGTCGCGGTAGGAGAGCCACATGGCCTGCCCGCGCTCGTAGTCGATCGGCGGGTGCCCCTTCGTGAGATTGCCGATGCGGACGTTGCACACGTTGATCCCGTACTCGTCGTGGTAGTACCGGCCGATGACCTCGCCCGTGGCCTTCGAGACGCCGTAGAGGTTCCCCGGTCGGGGGAACTCGGAGCCGTCGAGACGGAAATCGTCGTGCGTACGGTACAGGTCGGGCTTGCGCTCGTCCTCGTAGGCCCCGACGGCGTGGTTCGAGGAGGCGTAGACGAACCGCTCGACGCCCTCGTCGATGGCCGCCTCGTACATCTTCTGGGTGCCGTCGATGTTGTTCGCCAGCACGGATTTCCACGGCGCGTCGGGTCGTGGATCCCCGGCGAGGTGAATGATCGCCCCGACGCCCTCGACGGCGGCCCGAACGTCCTCGTCGTTCGCCACGTCACCGACGACGTAGTCGTGATCGGGCTCCTCGACGGGCGGACTGTGATACATGAGCTTCCACTCGTAGTCGTCTTCGAGCCCACCGAGGATAGCCTCCCCGACCGCACCGCCAGCGCCCGTGAGCAGAACAGGCTCGTTCATTCAGGTAGATGCTACGGCGGGGGCGATACGTACCTTGCGGTTTCGGCGCTCTCTCGACAGTCTTTCGTCAGGTCGCCCCCACCGACGGGTATGGACCCGACAGATCCACAGGTCGCGTGTTTCGAGGCGGGCGTGAAGTTCGGCTCGCTGTACCACCAGTTCGCGGGGACGCCGATCAGCCCAGACAGCGCCGACTCGCTGGCGGCGGCGATGGCCGAGGCCATCGAGAACCAGCCCCACTGCGAGGACGTGCGTGTCGACATCCGCGAGGAGGCGCTCCGTGCCGAGATCGAGGCGCAGTCGGCCGACTACACCGAGTTCACCGGTCGCTTCGCCGAGGTAGAGATGACTATCGACTACGAGGGCGTCGCCGTCGAGACGAGCATGCGGATGGACGGCGACTATCCGCTAATGGCGGTCGACGACGTGGCCGCCCCCGAGTAGCGTCCGCGAGGTGTGTTCGAAAAGCGATAATTTTAGTGCCGTCGTCGCTGTACCGTCGTACATGGGATACGCTGCCCTGGATGCTATCGACGACGCAATCGAGGCCACGAAGGGATTCCTCCTCCCCTTCGATCGCGGAACGTGGCTTCGTCTCGCAGTGATCATGTTCTTCGTCACCGGCGGCGGTGGCGTCCTGAACAACGCAAGCAACGTACCGCAGTTCGCCGGCAACGGTGACCTCGGGACCGCGCCGGGTGCCGGAGCCGCGAGCGTGACGCCCGATATCACGTTCAGTGTAGTCGCGATCGCCGTCGCCGGGTTTGCCGTCCTGTTTGCCCTCCTGCTGCTGTTTGCCTCGCCGATCATGGAGTTCGTCTTCGTCGAGTCGCTGTTCGAGCGCGAGGTCCACGTCCGGCGGTACTTCTCGCGCAACGTCGGCAACGGCCTCCGGCTGCTTGGCTTTCAGGTCGCGATCGTCCTCGCCGCTGGGGTGTTCGTAGTCGGACTGTTCCTGGTGGGACTGCTGGTCGCTGGCGGCGTCGACAACGTCGCGGCGTCGCTGGGCCTGTTCGCGTTGGCGATCCCGTTGATCGTGCTCCTGGTGATCGGCACCGGGATCGTCAACGGGTTCACGACCGTGTTCGTCGTCCCCATCATGCTGGCGGAGGACCGCGGCCTGCTCGCTGCCTGGAGTCGGCTGTGGTCGTCGATCACCAGTAACCTCGCGGAGTACCTCGTCTACCTCGTCGTCAGCGTGTTACTGGGGATCGGCGTCGGGATCCTCGGCAGCATCGTCATGCTGTTCGCGCTCGCGCTCGTGGCGATTCCGTTCGGGCTCGTCGCCTTCGGCGTCTACACGTTCGCGGCGTTCAGTACGGCCGCGATCGCGGTCTATGCCGTGCTCGGACTGGCCTTCTTCGTGGTGGCGCTGCTCGTGGGCGGACTCGTACAGGCACCGCTCCAGTCGTTCCTGCGCTACTACGCGATGCTGGTGCTCGGCGGCGTCGACGACGATCTCGACCCGATCCCCGAGGTTCGCGAGGAGTTGCGAGCCGACGAAACCACGGTCCGGTAGCGTCTTTCGGTTTCGTCGCACCCGGACCGCTACCCGCTTGCGGTTACACTTTCACTTTCAGGCGGGCTTTTAATTCCCCGCCGTGTGAACACGTGACCATGAGCCAATCGACGCTCGACGACGACGAACTGTTCGGCGAGGCCGCCTCCGAGATGCGCGACGACGTCGAGGCCTCACTCGACGAAGCACGCGCGGTCCTCCCGGTGGCCGACGACATCTGGGACGTCGACGCCGACAACACGCTGGGCGTGCTCAACGCACTGAAAGGCGCACTCGACGTGGAAGACGCCGAAGAACACCTCAGAGACGCAAAGAAGTGGTACACGATGGGCGAGCGTGCCGACGCCTTCGAGGACGCCGGTGACCTCGAAGAAGACATCGCCGCGCTCGAAACGCTGCTCGAAGACGTGGAGACGGCCCGCGAGCAGGTGGGCGAGCTGACGAGCACGATCCCACAGCTCCGGGGGACCCTCGAAGAGTTCGCCGAAGACGCAGACGAGGAGACCGACGACGCCGAGGCCGACGCCGACGCAGACGCCGAGGCAGAGGCCTAGGCTATAGTAGCCAGTGAAAATCGATGCACACCCGATCGCACGACAGCAGTGCGATCGGTGTGTCGATCGTTTCAATTGGTACTATCGCGGTCTCTGACGCTCCCCAGCACGTCCGCCAGCGCCTCGCTCGCCGCGTCGAGCAACGCCGCGCCGCGGTCGGCACTCGCCGCTCGCGGATCGCCGACCGTCCCGTTCTCGCTGAACGCCTCGGTGTCGTAGGCCAGATTGACGCCGTGTTCGAACTCGCCCCACGAGTCGGCGGCGTCGGCCGCGCTGGCTTCGAGGCGGTCGCTCCGGACGAGTTCGGGGTCGGTCGCCAGGAGGAGGCTCGTCTCGACCGGGCCGCCGTGGCCCATGTCCGGCGCGTCGACGGCGTCGAACCAGGTCAGCGGGACCGCGTAGCCCGTCCCGTCGCGGGTGACTCGCCCGCAGATCTCCCGGAGCGCGTCGACGTTGCCGCCGTGGCCGTTGACGACGACGACCCGATCCCAGCCGTGGCTGGCGAGGCTCGCGATCGTCTCGCCGACGTAGTCCCGGAAGGTGTCCTCGCCGACCCACAGCGTCCCAGCGAAGTGGCGGTGTTCCTCGGCGACGCCGACCGGGATCGCGGGCGCGACGACGACCTCGCCGTCGTAGGCCTCGGCCCCGGCTTCGGCGACGGCCTCGGCCGTGAGAACGTCGGTCCCCAGCGGGCCGTGGGGGCCGTGCTGTTCGGTGCTGCCGACCGGGAGGACGGCCAGGTCCGTGTCGAGATCCGCGGCGTCGGTCCAGGTGGCCTCGGAGAGGTGCATACGCGTGTGTGGCCGGCGAGAGAGACAAGCGTACCGCTCTCGGCCGCCGCGAGATCAGACGATCGAGTTGGGCCGGGTCCGGAAGTACTCGAAGACGAGTCCGAGGCCGACGCCGTAGACGACGTGTGCCAGCAGCGTCAGGACGGCGTAGCCGACGAGCGCGAGGCCGGACTGGCCGGTGTAAAAGCCCAGTACGAAGCCGGTCCAGATCGCGAACCCGAAGAACGCGCCGCTGACGGGGTCTCGACGACCGGGCAGGTACCCCTTCAGCGAGGCGTACAGCAGCGGCCAGGGGGCCATTCCACCGGCGAGGAAGATGAGATAGCCCGCGAGGATCGGTGGGACCAGTTCCTCGATACCGACGAGTTCGGTCAGCAGCGCGAACGCCGACCGTTCGAAGACGCCGAGACTCTCCGCGATGAGGAAGACGACCGTCGACAGCGCCGTCCCGACGAGCCCGCCCGCCGCGCCGACGACGCCGTCGCCGACGATACCGATCAGGCTGTCGAACTCCTCGGTTTCGCTCAGTTCGTCGACTGGATCGTCGACGCCGTGCGATGGACCAGACATGCCGTGGTATACCGTACCAAGCAGTAAAAATCTCCCGAACGTGTTAGACGGTTCACGAGTTTGCCGGAGATCGGGCGCGAGAGTTCGAAGGGGTCGGACCGTCGGCCGTTCGTCTGTGGCCCGCGTCGTCACCCGGAAGGGCGAGTCGTCCCGCAACGTATCGGCGGTGTCACTCCGGAACGTCTCCGATGGCGACGAGGCCGTCGGTGCTGCTGGTCGCGAAGAACACGGCACCGTCGGCGAGGATCGGTCCGATCGAGGGCGTGTGGAAGCCGTCCATCACGTAGTCCCAGCGCGCCTCGCCCGTCTCGCGGTCGAACGCGGTGATCGTCCGGTCGGTGGACTCGCCGCCGTCGGCCATCGCGACCACGGTCTCGGTCCCGACCGAGAAGCCGTCGGTGTACACCCACTCGTCGTAGTGCCACCGGGTCGTTCCGTCGGCGATGTCGACGGCGGTGAGTCCGTCGTCGCTGGTCACGAACGCCGTCGTGCCGTCGGTAGCGACCGTCGCGTCGAAGGTCGTCCCGTCGTAGTCGAACGAGTGGCGTTCGCTGCGGCGGTCGCCCGTCTCCCGGTCGTGGACGACGAGCGTCCGGTCGTCGACGACGAGGAGGCCGTGGTCGGTCACGACCGGCGCGCTCGGGGCCCGTCCGTCGAGCGAGCGCGTCCAGCGGACCGATCCGTCGCCGAGCGCGAGCGCGGCGAGCGTGTCTGTCCCGTCGACGCTGCCGACGGCGTAGATCGTCCCGTCGGCGATAGCGGGTGTGACCCGCTGGCCCGGCAGTTCGGGCGTTTTCCAGCGCCGTTCGCCGTCCGTCGCCCCGAACGCCTTGAGGCCGTCGGCGTACGGAACGACGATCGTCCCCGTCGACGCCTCGACGGCGAGCAGTTGCGCAAGCGACGTGTCGATCCCCTCGACGGCGCGCTCCCAGTCGACGCCTCCCTCCTGTCGGTCGAGGGCGACGAGGCCGGAGTCGTGTGCGACGACGAACCGGCCGTCGAGGAGGGCGCGTCCGTGACGGCCCTCCCTGTCGAGCGTCGTTCGCCACTGTTCGGTACCGTCCTGTGCGTCGAGCGCGATGGCACTGCCGTCGTTGCTGGGATCGAAGTTCGTGGTGTAGATCGTACCGTCGGCGATAACTGGGTCCCAGCGCGTGAACGCCGAAGACGTCCACGCGAAGGCCGCCCGCGAGGGCGCGGAGACGGCCGGGGCGAACGTGTTGGCGGCGTCCGCCCCGTGCTGTGTCCAGGAACCGCCGGGGACCTCGGGCAGTGGCGTGTTCCCTCCGCTCGTCCACGGAAGCGCCGACAGGCATCCAGAGAGGGCCGCCGTGCCAGCGCAGGTCGTCGTCAGGAACGTCCGTCGATCCATACTAGCGCTTGAAATAATATTTTGATAAATCCGGCGGAATCGAACAGCGGAACCGCGACCGGGGGGTCGCGAAATGCTGCACAGACGGACAGCCGGTAGTATCAGGCGAGATCGAACTGCTCTGCGGCCTGTGCCATGTCCTTGTCGCCCCGTCCGGAGAGGTTCACGAGGATCGTCTCGTGGTCGCCGTCCTCGGCCAGTTGCTTCGCGAGCGCGAGGCCGTGGCTCGTCTCCAGTGCGGGGATGATCCCCTCGGACTCGGAGAGTTCGCGGAACGCGTCGAGCGCTTCCTCGTCGGTGATTCCGCGGTACTGTGCGCGGCCGAGTTCGCGGAACATGGCGTGTTCCGGGCCGACGCCGGGGTAGTCCAGGCCCGCCGAGACGGAGTGGACAGACACGTCGTCGTCGATGACCCGCGTCTTCATCCCGTGGAGGACGCCCTCGGAGCCCGCCGCGAGCGGCGCGGCGTGGCGCTCCGAGTCCGCGCCCTCGCCGCCGCCCTCGCCGCCGTAGAAGGCCACGTCGTCGTCCCGGAAGGCGTGGAACAGCCCCATGGCGTTCGAGCCCCCGCCGACGCAGGCCACCGCGGCGTCGGGCAACTCGCCCGTGCGCTCGCGGAACTGCTCGCGGGCCTCCTCGCCGATGACGCTCTGGAAGTCCCGGACCATCCGCGGGAACGGGTCGGGGCCGACGACGCTGCCCACGAGATAGTGGGTGTCGTCGACGTTGTGAGCGAAGTCCTCCAGAGCGACGTCGACGGCCTCGGCCAGTCCCTCCTCGCCCTGGGTCACTTCGTTGACTTGCGCACCCATCAGGCGCATCCTGAAGACGTTCATCCGTTGGCGCTCGACGTCTTTCTTGCCCATGTAGATCTCCGTGTCGAGGTCCAGCAGCGCGCCGGCCATCGCCGTCGCCGTGCCGTGCTGGCCCGCGCCGGTCTCGGCGATCAGTCGCTCCTTGCCGGCCTGTTTGGCCAGCAGCGCCTGTCCGAGCGTGTTGTTGATCTTGTGGGCCCCGCCGTGGAGCAGGTCCTCGCGCTTGAGGAAGATCTCCGCACCCCAGCGGTCGCTGAGCGTCTCCGCGTGAAACAGGGGCGTCGGTCGCCCGGCGAACGATTCGAGCAGGTCCCGGAGCTCCGTCTGGAACGCCGTCGTCTCTCGAATGTCGTCGTAGGTCGTCGCGAGCTGTTCGAGCGGTGCTACCAGCGGATCGGGGACGTGGCGGCCGCCGTACCCCGCGAAGTCGCCGTCAGACATATGCGGACCCTCTACCGCCCGCGGTCTTAAATCTTCTATCGTGAGACAGCCCGCCGCGACGGCGGCGCGCTCACAGCGTCTTCTCGAAGTGGATCAGCTCGTACTCGCCCTGTACCGAGCGGTCGACCTCGCGATAGCCCGCAGCGGGGTAGAACCGTGCCGCCGCTTCCTGCCGGACGGCCGTCGTCGCCAGTAGCGTCTCGAAACCCAGCTGGGCCGCCCGTCGTTCGAGAGTCGCCAGCAGGTCTCGGCCGTGGCCACGGCCCTGCATCGGCGGGGCGACGCGCATCCGGTGGAGTTCGGCAGCGCCGGGGACCGTCCGCTCGTCGTCGTGGCCAGACTCCGAGGGCAAGAGCCCGCCCATCGCGACCACCGGTCCGTCGAACGTCTCTGGGACGGCGGCGTCGCTGTCGTCTTCGCCGTCTCCGATACCGACCAGAAACTCCCCGCCCGCGTCGAGGTACTGCGTCTCGATTGCCCGGAGGTCGTCGGTACCGGGCACGTCCGCCGGATCGGTGCCGGCGACCCGCATCGCCCACTCGTGGAGTTCCCAGACGGCGTGGGCGTCTCGCGGGTCGTACTGTCGGAGGGTCAGCTCGCTCGCCATCGCTCTGTCTGGGGGTGTTCGGCGAGTGGCTTCATACTGCCGGCTGTAACTGTTTCAAGAGATTCGCGACGACGGGGTCGCAAAATTCGGTACAGACGTACAGCCGGGAGTATCAGCCTGCCGGCTGGCGCTGGGTAGTGATTCACTTCGCGCCCAACAACGCACACAAACGGACGTGCGGTGTCCGAAGCCACTTCCGGGTGCCCGCCGAAGTGAGACCGATGTCAGACACCAACCGCGTCTTCTTGCTTGCGGAGCGACCCGACGGACGACCGGACGAGGACACCTTCGAGCTGGCAGAGCGCGACGTGCCGACGCCAGGCCCCGGCGAAGCACTCGTCCGGACGCTGTACCTCTCGGTCGACCCCTACATGCGCGGTCGGATGGACGCCCGCGAGTCCTACGCCGATCCGTGGGGCGTCGGCGATCCGATGGAGGCCGCCGTCGTCGGGGAAGTCGTCGAGTCCAACGGCGCGGGCCTCGAAGCGGGGACCGTCGTCACGGGTGAACTCGAATGGGCCGACTACGCAACCGCGCCGGGGACGGAGCTGTACCCCATCGACCCCGAGCTGGCCCCGATCTCGACGGCGCTGGGCGTGCTGGGCATGCCCGGTCGCACGGCGTACTTCGGGACCAAGGAGATCGCACAGCCGACCGCGGGCGACACGTTCGTCGTCAGCGGCGCGGCGGGCGCGGTCGGCTCGGTCGCCGGCCAGATCGCGGGCCTCCAGGGCGCTCACGTGGTCGGCTTCGCCGGCTCCGACGAGAAGGTCCAGTTCCTCGAAGACGAACTCGGCTTCGACGCCGGGATCAACTACAAGGCCACCGACGACTACGGAGCGGCACTCGACGAGGCGGCCCCCGGCGGCGTCGACGCCTACTTCGACAACGTCGGCGGCCCGATCACCGACGCCGTCTTCACCCGACTCAACGTCGACGCTCGCGTCGCCGTCTGTGGGCAGATCTCCCAGTACAACGCGACCGAACTCCCGACCGGCCCGCGCAAGCTGGCGACGCTGGTCGAGAAGCGCGCCGCCGTCGAGGGGTTCCTCGTCGGCGACTACCAGCCCCGCTTCGAGGCCGCGACCCGGCAGCTGGGCGAGTGGGTCCAGACCGGCGACGTCCAGTACCGCGAAACCGTCACCGAGGGCCTGGAGAACGCCCCCGACGCCTTCCTCGGCCTCTTCGAGGGCGAGAACATCGGCAAGCAGCTGGTGAAAGTCGCCGAGCGGGACGTATAGGTCACGAGCGGCTGTGACTCGGTGAAAATTTCGTAAATATCGAAGCAGGAGGGTTCATACTGCCGGCTGTAACTGTTTCAAGATGTTTGCGACCACGGGGTCGCGAAATGCTTCACAGACGTACAGCCGGTAGTGTCCGTCCGGATTCCAATGGAGTAGCTGGGGACTGCACGACAGTATTGCTGCTCACTCGATCACTCACAAAAGTGAGAAACGTTAAAAGCCTCTCATACGGATAGTCAGAGAAGACAATGCCCCAAGAAGATCCGGAGTTCGGTGAGCCAGAGTTCTTGGGGTGGTTACTATTGAAGCGGCTGAAAGAACAGAGCAACGACCAGATTTCGAGATCGAAGTTTCTCAAACTCTGTTGTATCGCTGATCGCCGCCTCATCGAGTCACGTGGTTACGAAGTCGGTCTCCCTCGCTACTGGTATATGTACGGGGAGCTCGCAAACGAACACGAGTTCTCGAAGCGGTTTTATAATGCGCCGCTTGCCATCGGCTGGGATGGTCAGCAGTATCTCCCGAAGGAACTGCAGGTCGAAGCATTCGACGTATCTGAAGAGGGTCTCGAATCGATTCCGGATGCCGTCAGATGGACAGTTCGAGAATTCGGACGCAAGAACGTTGAAGAGATCAAACAGTATCAGTATGAGAAGCACGCAGAAAACGAGTTTATTCGGAAATACAGCGAGCTTCGATGGCTCCTGAGTACAATCGATCTCGGGAGACAGGAACGACTGGAGAACTACAGTAGCGGTGGAGAATCGAACGAGGAGTACCTCAAGCGGCAACTCGATGAGATGATGGCCACATATCCGGACGGAGAGGCCCGTTACGACGATTTGAAGACGCTCTATCTCCGGTGGGACGATACAGTTCGTCTCATGGTGGACCACTCCGTCGAGTACAGCCGGATTGCGGAGTTCCTCGACGATTATATCCGGACACTCAGTAAGGCTGTACTTCGGTTCACATACAACCAGAACATAACTGACGAACGACTCGAAGACTGGGAGGAAGACGCGGCCAAAGAGCGAGAAAAGTTCACGACTCATCTCACGACCATACGGTCGGAACTCCTTCGCGACCGATCACGAAGCACAGAGCTCGATCAGGTCTCAGACGCGTATTCACAGACCATCGACGAGCAGATTGAGCGACTCCTTGCCCGAGAATAGATGTCGGACGCGTCGTTTCTGGATACCGGTGTCGTACTAGGATTTTGTTTTCGCGATGACTCACATCATCATCGCTGTCGGGAGTATCTCGATGATCACGACTTCGCGTTGTTCGTTTCTGATCATGTAGAATCGGAGTATCTGAATAGAGAACCGAGTCTTGCGCAGGAGATTGCAAACGGCATCTTCGATCACATTGATCGACTACACGATTCGGAGTTCGAGGGACAGCTTGATTCGATGGACACGTCCCGGATTCGCCAGAATCTGGTCTCAGGTAACAACCCTGCTGGGACAACACTACATACGTTCTACAGCGATGAAGTGCCGAATTTCATCCACATTGCCGACCTGACTGAGCGGCTCCGTAACCTCGCACGGGACATCGAACAGATCGCGATTGAGAACAGAGAAGCCCTCATGAAGAAAGTGGAAGTGTGGGAACGAGATAGCGAATATGCCGATATCGACGGCAAGCTCTCGGAAATCCCATGGGACGACCGCCGTATCTGTCTCGATGCACACGATGTTTCAGAAGAGACAGGTCAGACGACAGAACTGGCCACCACGAATCCGACAGATCTGGTCGACCACGGATACCGAACGGTAATTCTCGAACAAACGTCCCTCGAAGATGTCGTGTCGCTCGCAGTTCGGTCGTAACTGCATTGCACCCGGAACGGTCCCGCCGACACCCCCACGCTCTTTCGGGCGTGAGGCGTAGTCGAGGCCATGTTGCAAGAAGCGACGCAAGCGCCGACCGTCGAGCCGTCGACGAGCGCCATCCTCTCGGAGTTCGTCGACGGGATCGTCGTGGCAGTGCCGCGGCTGCTGTCGGGACTGCTCTTTCTCGTGCTCGCCTATCTCACGATCAAGCTCGTACTGGCGGTCGTCCGGTCGGTCGTCGATCGGCTCTACCGGGACGAGGAGCAGCTAATCGTCGACCTCGTGGTCACCGTCGTCGGGATCTTCCTGTGGTTCGGGGCGACCCTGGGGCTCCTGAAGGTCGTGGGGCTGGGCGATGTTGCCGCCAGCCTCGGCACCGCCAGCGGCTTCATCGGGCTGGGTGTCGCGTTCGCACTCAAGGAGATGATCGCCGACACTGTCGCAGGGGTGTACCTCCTGCAAGACGAGGACTTCTCGGAGGGAGACCGCGTCGAGACCGCGTCGGTGACGGGCCGGCTCGTGAGTATCGACCTCCGGAAGACCCGGATCGAGACCGACGAAGGGAACCTCGTGGTCGTCGCCAACCGCGACGTCGAGAAGCGCTGGACGCGCCACGCTCGGGCCGACCAGGACCTCGATGCGGGCCGCTGAGGCGCGGACTACGCGAAGTGCGATTCGGCGTCGGCTTTCGCTCGATCGACGACGAACGCCTCGGCCTGGGTCATCGCCCGCAGCGCCTCGTCGGTGTAGTCGACCGTGATCGACGGGAGCGCGCGTGCCAGCCCGCCCAGCAGGTCGCCGGGGTCGATGTCGATAGTCAGTGCGTAGGCCTCGGGCGAGGCGTGCAGCGGTTCGGTGAAGGCAAACTGGGCGTCGATCAGGTCCGTCGTCGCCTCCCAGTCGTAGGCGGTCGCCGCGGCGGCCCACAGCGACTCCGCGTCGGCGGCGACCAGCGGCGCAACGGCGTCGCCCATGCGTCGCTGGCGAGCCAGCAGCGTCTCGCGGAGTTCGCGCTTGCGGTCCGGTGAGATGTCGGATCGGAGTGCGTCCCAGTAGAGGTCGCGGGCCAGAATCTCGTCGGCGAAGACCTCGAAGTCGTCGTCGCTGGCGGCATAGGAGAGGACCGCGTCGAACTGGTGGAGGATCGCGTCCCGGTAGGACTGCAGTTCTGGCTGGACGATCTTCCGGTCGACCGTTTCGCTGTGCGAGAGGAGGCGATCAATCACCGCCCCCTCCGGACCGGTGGCGCTGCGCAACGCCCGGGAGATACTGAAGGCGTCGCTCGTCTTGCTTGCCAGTCCGTTCACGTACCGCTCGAACCCGTCCCTGACGGCAGCGCGTGTCACATTGTCCCGTGAGGGCCGGATCCCCCTATCGGTTTCGGCGGTTCGGACGTTTTAAGCACCCCCAGAGTAATACCCAGGTATGGCTGAAGGATTATCGACCGAGCGGTCGGACGCGATCGCCGACGCGGGCGAGCGAGAACTCGTCGTCGGCGGCGACCGTCCCATCCGGATCAGCACGGGCCACCGGATCATGCACCACGACGGGAAGTGCAGTCGGCCCCACGGCCACAACTACGAGGTGACGGTCCGGGTGACCGGGGCGCTCACGACGGACGGGTGGGTCGTCGACAAGGGCGACGTGACCGACGCCATCGACGACTGGGACCACCGCTTCCTCGTCGAAGCGGGCGATCCCCTCGTCGACGCCTTCGAGCGCAGCGGCGACGGCGACGCGCTGGTCGTGCTCGACCACCCGCCGACTGCGGAAGTGATGGCGATCGTCCTCGAAGAGCGACTCGCAGAATCACTTCCGGACACCGTCAGCGACGTGGGTGTGACCGTCCGCGAGACGGGCGAACTCGCAGCGGGGCCGTAGATGCCCGTCGACGCCGATCCGGTCGCGGAGGGCGCGGCCGAGACGCCGTCAGAGGCCGACGCCCTGCCGATCAACGAGCTGTTTCACTCGCTCCAGGGCGAGGGGAAGCTGGCGGGGGTCCCGTCGGTGTTCGTCCGGACGAGTGGCTGTAACCTCCGGTGTTGGTTCTGTGACTCCTATCACACCTCCTGGGAGCCCAGCCACGCCTGGCTGACGATCGACGAGATCGTCGCCGAGATCGAGGGCTACGACGCCGACCACGTCGTGGTGACCGGCGGCGAGCCGCTGATCCACGAGGAGACCCTCGACCTGCTGGAGCGACTCGACGAGCGAGGGTACCACACCACCGTCGAGACCAACGGGACCGTCGCCGTCGACGCGCCGATCGACCTGGCGAGTGTCAGCCCGAAGCTGGCGTCCTCGACGCCGACCCCCGAGCGGGACCCGACCGGCGAGGGCGACTGGGAGCAGCGCCACGAGCAGCGCCGCCTCGACCACGAGGCGCTGGCGACGCTCGTCGAGCGCTACCCGACCCAGCTGAAGTTCGTCGTCACCGGTCCCGACGACGTGGCGGAGATCGACCGGACGGTCGAGGAGCTTCGAGAGCGAACCGAGACGACGATCGACGACGCAGACGTGCTGTTGATGCCCGAGGGGCAGACGCGTTCAGATCTCGACGAGACGCGCGGGGTCGTGGCCGACCTCGCGCTGGAACGCGGCTACCGATACACGCCGCGACTCCACGTCGACCTCTGGAACGACGCCCCGGGCACCTGAGACACACCATGACCGACGAGACAACGATAGAGGACGCGACCGAGGCGGCGAACGCCCCGGCCGCAGTCCCCGACGGCGAGGGTATCGACTGGGAGAAAGCACAGGAAGGCACCCGCCTCCTGCTTGAATCGATGGGCGAGGACCCGACCGCGGACGGCCTCGAAGCCACCTGGCAGCGCCGGGTGCCCGCGCTGTTCGAGACGTTCAGCGAGGCCAACCGCGAGGCCGAGAAGCCGACGATGCGGACCTTCGAAGCCGATCAGGAGGGGCTGGTCGTCAAGACCGGCATTCCGGTCTACAGCCTCTGTGAGCACCACCTGCTGCCCTACCACGGGACGGCGCACGTCGCCTACCGACCGGACGAGCGGGTCGTCGGCCTCTCGAAGCTGGTCCGGTACGTCCGCTGGCAGGGCCGCAAGCCCTCGATGCAAGAGCGACTGACGCGCGACATCGCCGACGGACTGGCTTCCGAACTGGACGCCGCGACCGTGCTGGTCGAGATCGAGGCCACCCACATGTGCGAGGCCATGCGCGGCGTCGAGACGGCCACCACGACGACGACTCGCTCGGTCGTCGGGACGCCGACGACGACCGAACGCGAGCGGTTCACCGACGCCGTCAAGAAACATGAGTGACACCGACAGCGCCGTGGTGCTGGCCTCGGGCGGGATGGACAGCGCGACCGCGGCATACGAGGCCGCCGAACGGGGTTACGAGGAGCTGTACCTCCTGCACACGAGCTACGGCCAGGCGACCGAGGAGACCGAACGCGCGTGTGCTGAGGCGCTTGCCGACCACGTCGACGCGGCCGACTTCCTCCACGTCGAGACCGGCCACCTCACGCAGATCGGGGCCTCCTCGCTGACCGACGAGGAGATGGCCGTGGCCGACGCCGATCTGGACAGCGACGAGATCCCGACCTCGTACGTCCCCTTCCGGAACGCGAACCTCCTGTCGATGGCCGTCTCCTACGCCGAGGCCAACGACTGTTCGGCGGTGTTCATCGGGGCTCACTCCGAGGACTTCTCGGGGTATCCCGACTGCCGCCCACAGTTCTTCGAGGCGTTCCAGCGGGTGATCGAGGTCGGCACGAAGCCAGACACCGAGATCGAACTGGTCGCGCCCTTCGTCGAGTGGTCCAAGACCGACATCGCCGAGCGCGGACTCGAACTCGGGGTGCCCTACGAGGACACCTGGAGTTGCTACCGCGAGTCGCCCCCGGCCTGTGGGACCTGTGACGCCTGTGCCTTCCGACTCCAGGCGTTCCAGAATCTCGGCGAACGCGACCCCGTCGAGTACGCCGAACGGCCCGACTACACGGAGTGATTCACCGTCGCCGTTCGCGCTGACGGTCCGCTCTGTCGGACGTACGCCGAAGCGTCGTTCGGGAGGCGCGACGAAAAGACGGCCTCAGCGCTCGAACCCAGCCGCTGCAGCTAAACCGTCGAGCAGGTACACCGCGCCGGTCTCGGTCGTCGCCAGGGGCACGTCGTGAACGTCACAGATCCGCAGGAGCGCCGAGATGTCCGGCTCGTGGGGCTGGGCGGTCTGTGGATCCCGGAGGAAGACGATGCCGTCGATCCGACCGTCGACGACCTCGGCACCGATCTGGGTGTCGCCCCCGACCGGTCCCGACTCCTTGCGCTCGACGGTCAGATTCGTCGCCTCGGTGATGCGCTTGCCGGTGGTGCCGGTCCCGACGACGTCGAAGGTTTCCAGCAGCGTCTCGTACTCCCGTGCCAGATCGATGATGTCGGGCTTCTTCTCGTCGTGTGCGATGAGCGCGACGCGCGTCATAGCGAGTGGGTGGTGCCCCTCGTCTATAGGTGTGATGCACGCCGCCGGGGGCTACTCGACGGTCACGTCGCCGTCGCTGGTGACGGTCACGTCGTAGCCCTCGACCGCGAAGGTGATCGCCTCGTCGCTGCCGTTGACGACCGCGGCCAGCTCGTCGGCCTCGACGTAGCGCCCGAGATCGCCGATCTCCGCCGCCGTCAGCTCGCTGGCCGAGAGCAGCGACTCGACGATCACGTCTTCGGCCGGCGTCGGACTGACCCACTCGTCCCCGGTGTCCCCACGAATCATGTACACTGTACTGTCGTCCGAGTCCATACGCGGTCGAACGGCCGCGACACATATAATCCAGTACGAGTAGTTTCTGGCTCTGAAACAACCGGAAACAACGAGACTGCCGTCGAGCGTCGTGACTGGGCGAACGAAAATAGGTCGGCCGCGAACAGCGCGTGCCGACCCAGTGACCAGACTGACGAATTGGGGCAGCCGTTCTCGCAGTGTACGGGAGCCGCTGCCCTGGCATCACCTCCGAAGTGATGCAGTTGTGCGGTACACGGCACCACGTCATAGTTCTTTCGCCGACCGCCCGCCGTCGGAGTCACGACCGGCCACTACGGGGACAGCTGGCAATCCCATACTGCCACCTGTCCGTCTGTGATCCGAGTCGTAACCGCTGGAGTTCCGACCGGCCACTACGGGGACAGCTGGCAATCCCATACTGCCACCTGTCCGTCTGTGATCCGAGTCGTAACCGCTGGAGTTACGACCGGACACCATAGAGACAGCTGGCAGTATCAGTCGAGCTTCTCGTGCTGGTAAGAACCCTCGTAGGTCTCCTCGTGGGCGGCCTCGGCGAGGACGAACTGTGCGATCCGGGCGTCGGCCTCGAGTTCGATCTCGTGGTGGACTTCGAGGAGTCCCTCGCCGCGGCCCTCGTAGCCGGCGTCCCAGACGGCAGTGTGGAGCATACAGGAGTTGCGCATCAGCGACGAGCGCGGGTAGACGAAGCCGACGTGGCCCTCCGGGACGGCGACCCGTTCGCCGTACTCGACGACGTACGCGCCGGGTTCGAGCCGGTAGACGCCGTCGTCGGGCTCGATCTCGGTCCGGTCACCGACGTGCTTGTCGCCGCGTTCGATCCGACCCGGCTCGACCTGTTCGGACACCGCCGCGAGCGTCAGGTCGACGCCGTTTGGCTGGACCTGTTCGGGTCGCAGGTCACCCAGTGCCTCGGCGACGAAACGTCCGCTCTTGTACATGCCCGATCGGTCGGTAACCAGCGTGATGAGCCTTCCGAGACCGCCACGTCGAACCGAGGGACGCGAGACGGATCCGGATGAACAATGGTTCGGATTTCCCGAGCAGTATCGAACGATCGGCAAAGATCCTCGGCGAGAGTCGCGAGAAACTGAGCAGATCCGGTGGCTTACCGGCGCAAAAGGCCACAATTCGGCAGACACCGCTCGAAAACTCGCGGGAATACGCGGGATTTATACGCGCGCGCCGTCGACTCACGGACGTTATGGGACAGACGCTCACGGAGAAAATCCTCGACGATCACCTCGTCGAAGGCGAACTCACGCCCGGCGAGGAGATCGGGATCGAAATCGACCAGGTGCTGACACAGGACACGACTGGGACGCTCGTGTGGCTCCAGTTCGAAGCGCTGGGACTCGAAGAGGTCCAGACGGAACTGGCCGCCCAGTACTGTGACCACCAGACCTACCAGTTTGACTTCAAGAACACGGACGACCACCGCTTCCTGCGCTCGGCCGCTGGGACCTTCGGTGCCCACTTCTCCCGGCCCGGCAACGGTATCTGTCACAACGTCCACAAGGAGAACTTCGCCGCGCCCGGCAAGACGATGCTCGGCTCGGACTCCCACACGCCGACCCCCGGCGGCCTGGGCGAACTGGCGATCGGTTCGGGCGGCCTCGACGTGGCCGTCGCCATGGGTGGCGGTGCCTACTACATCGACATGCCCGAGGTCGTCAACGTCCGCCTCGAAGGCGAGCTGCCCGAGTGGGCGACCGCCAAGGACGTCATCCTCGAACTGCTCCGCCGGCTCTCGGTCAAGGGCGGCGTCGGCAAGGTGCTCGAATACACCGGCCCCGGCGCCGAGAGCCTGACCGTCCCCGAGCGGACGACCATCACCAACATGGGGACCGAGCTCGGTGCGACCACCTCGATCTTCCCGACCGACGAGCAGACCGAGGACTACCTCTCGCGCCTCGGTCGCGAAGACGAGTACGTCGAGCTCCAGCCCGACGACGACGCCGAGTACGCCGACGAGATCGTCGTCGACCTCTCGGATCTCGAACCGCTCATCGCACAGCCGTCCATGCCCGACAACGTCGTCCCCGTCGAGGAAGTCGAGGGCGTCGACGTCGAGCAGGTCATGATCGGCTCCTGTACGAACGGTGCCTACGAGGACATCCTCCCGGCCGCGAAGATGCTGGAGGATCGCAACGTCGACAAGAAGACCGAGATGATCGTCGCGCCCGGCTCCAAGCAGGCCTCCGAGATGCTGGCTCGCGAGGGCTGGACGGCGGAGATGATGGCCGCTGGCGTCAACTTCTCGGAAGCGACGTGTGGTGCCTGTATCGGCATCGGCCACGTCCCGGCCTCGGACTCGGTCTCGCTGCGGACCTTCAACCGCAACTTCGAGGGTCGCTCCGGTATCGAGGACGACTCCGTCTACCTCTGTTCGCCCGAGGTCGCCACCGCGGCGGCACTCAAAGGCGAAATCGTCGACCCGCGCAACCTCGCCGACGAACTCGGCGATCTGGACGCGCCGGGCATCGAGCTGCCCGACGAGTACATCGGTAACTCCGAGTCGGACCTCATCGCGCCCGACGAGGCCGTCGACGACGAGCTCATCAAGGGCCCCAACATCGGCGACGTGCCGCTGAAGGACCCGCTGGGATCGGACATCGAGGGTGAGACGCTCCTCAAGATGGAGGACAACATCACCACCGACCACATCATCCCGGCGACGGCGGACATCCTCAAGTTCCGCTCGAACATCGACAAGCTGAGCGACTTCACGCTCTCGCGTGTCGACGACACCTTCGCCCAGCGCGCCAAGGACAACGACGGCGGCGTCCTCGTCGCAGGCGAGAACTACGGGCAGGGCTCCTCGCGCGAACACGCGGCCCTCTGTCCGATGTATCTCGGCATCGACGCCGTCCTCGCACAGAGCTTCGCCCGCATCCACAAGGCGAACCTCTTCAACTTCGGGATCGTTCCCCTGGAGATCGACGCGGACACCTACGAGCAGATCGAGCAGGGCGACGACGTCGAGATCGTCACCGACGTGGCCGACGCCATCCAGTCCGGCGAGACGGAGTTCACCATCCGTGTCAACGACGACTGGGAAGCGAGCGCCACGCTGGACGCCTCCGAGCGCGAGCGCCGGTTCCTCGCCTCCGGTGGCAAGCTCACCCACACGAAACAGCAGTACGAGGACGACAGCGGCGCGGCACCCGCAGACGACTGACGGGAGACGCCGAGCATCGCGAGGGGTCTCCGACGGCCGAACGGCGCATGCCGAGGCGGTGAAACCGCCTCGCACGCGCCGTGAGGCGAGCGAGGTTCTGAGCGTAGCGAAGAACCTCGCCCTCGTGATCGGAGCAGCCAGGAACCGCGTCCGATCGGGACGACACGAACCGCGCACATTTTTGTCGGAGTCCGGCGACGGGAAGCGACGGCCATGCGGCGACGAGACGCCCACGGATCGGTAGACCCCAACGCTTGTTGACCTCGCCGCCGCCTCGACACCATGGGCACGTTCCGCAGCGTCACCGAGGACGAACGGGCGACACACCAGCGAATCAAGGACCACGTCTGGGGCGACGGCGGCGTCCCCGACCCGGGCGAGACGGTGCCGCGGGCGTTGGGCGAGCGGTGGGCCTACGTCGAAGACGGGCGGTTCCGCTCGATCTGTGCACTGCTGGAGATCGACGTGCGTCTCGCGGGCGCGTGGCGGACGATCGGCGGGATCAGGGGGTTCGTCACACCGCCGGAACACCGCGGGCAAGGATACGGACGGCGACTCCTGCGTGCGGCCGTCGGAGAGTTCGCCGACCGCGGGCTGTCCTACGCAGTCTTGTGGCCCGCGTCGATCGACTACTACCGGGAGCGTGGGTGGGGACTGGTCCACACCGAGACGGCCTACGCCTTCCCACCGGCGGCGATGGCAGATCCCGGCCCGGCGGGACGCTTCGAGCGCGTCGGACCGGACGACTTCGGACGCCTCGAAGCGGTGTGGGAGGCTGACGCCAGCGACTACGAGCTGGCGCTCCGACGAACCGAGCGGTGGTGGCGCGAGCGGGTGCTCGACGACGCGTGGGCCTACACCTGGACGCCGGACGAGGACGACGGGCCCGCGGGCTACGTCGTCTACAGGCTCGACCGCGACGCCGAGACGCTGACCGTCGAGGAGCTGGCCACCCGGAGCGAGCGGGCGCGCCGACAGCTGCTTGGCTTCCTCGAACGCCACGCTCCACAGGCCGACCGCGTGGAGTGGGCGTGTCCGCGGGAACGGCGGCTGCTCAGAGAGGCCGCCGACCCCGACGCCGTCGAGGCGTCGGTCGAGCCGGGAGCGAGCGGGTACGTCGTCGACGTACCGACGGCGATCGAGACGCTCCCCGCCGAGCGAGGGCCGGCCGAAGCGGTGACGGTGGAGGTGACCGATCCGCTCGCGCCCAGCAACGACGGGCAGTTCCGAGTCGAACCGGACCTGACGTGCCGGCGACTCGAACCCGGAGCGACGACCGACGAGCCCGGTCTCGTGGTCGACTCGGCCGTCCTGGCACAGTTGTACGTCGGAACGCTGTCGATCGAGACGGCGGCGGCCCGCGAGGTCGTCACTGCGACCGACGACGCCGTGGCTGCGCTGAGTGGGACGTTCGGGGCGCGAGACGTGTACGTGAGCGATTTCTTCTAGCGGCGAAAACGAAAGTGGGGTGGGATGGTTGGGGGGATGTGGGGGTAGCACCCAGTTGGGTGCGTTTACTCTTGCGTCCTTGATAGTTAAGAGCTTTTTGGCACGATGTGAGACGTACACGCCGGTCGCAGGAGCGAACATGTCCCGTGCCCCAGGACCAAAGAATAGAGGGTCTGTCGTACTACCGGCTGTACATCTGTGAATGATTTCGCCACCCCGGGTGGCGAAGCTCGTCACGAAGTGACAGCCGGCAGTATCAGTCACCGGGAACCCCGAGGCCGCCATCCATTAGTGAGCCCGCGACGTAGAGAGCGGCAGTGACGACCGTTCCCGACAGCGATACGGAGCCGCCGACGGTCCGTCCCGCGACGCGGTCGGACCTGCTGGCGGTCCATCGGATCGAGTCGGCCGCGTTCCCACAGCCCTGGCCGTTCTCCGCGTTCGAGAGTTACGTCGGCGAACCCGGCTTTCTGGTCGCCGTCGACGAGCGCCACGACGAGCCCGAACTGCTCGGTTACGTCGTCGCCGACACCGTCCCCAACCACGGGACGCCGCTGGGCCACGTCAAGGACCTCGCCGTCGACGAAGCGTACCGCGGGCAGGGGATCGGTCGACGACTGCTCCGGCGTGCCATCGACGTGCTCGAAGACGCCGGAACGGGCTCGGTCAAGCTCGAAGTCCGAGTCGGTAACACGGCCGCACGCTCGCTGTACCGGTCGTTCGGCTTCGAACACCGTCGGACGATCCCCAACTACTACGGCAACGGCGAGGACGCGCTGGTGATGATCCGGGCGCTGGACGACGGGTAATCGACAGTTTATACCCGTCTCGGGCACTCTGTCCCCGTATGGGCTATGCCTGCCCCGTCTGCGAGGAGCCACAGGCCGACGCCGGCCACCTGGCGAACCACCTCGCGTTCACGGCGCTGACCGGCGGCGGCGACCACGAGGACTGGCTCGACGAACACGTCCCCGACTGGGGGGACCACGGCGAAGACGAACTGGCCGCCGAGGTCGTCGAACTGGCCGCGGAGACGGAGTTCCCCTTCGAGGCCGGTGGCCACGACCACCAGCACGGACAGGGCCACGGCATCGATCCCCAGCAGGCCCGCGAGCGCGCCAGTGGGGAGCTCGACGACGAGGCAGCTGAGATTCTCGAAGAAGCGCGCGAGATGACCGAGGCGATGCGAGAGGCGGACGCGGAGCGGTCCGAGTCGGCAGACGAAACCGAGTAGTCCCCGCCAGACCAAGCGGGGGTATGCACACCGAGGGGACGTTTCTACCGGAGACCGCCCGAGAGGCACGCGAGCGCTACGAGGCGCTTGGCTCGACGGCACAGGTCGTCGTCAAGGCCGTCGCCAAGTCGATGGCGTTCGACAGCGAGGAGTACGACGAGCGGGTGACCAGCGACGTCGTCGAGACGGCCCGCGAAGCCATGTTCGGCGAGGCCCTGCAGGTGCGAGTGGGTACCCGTGAGGCGTTCGACGAGTGGCGCGAGTCGGCCGACCACGAGGTCGAGGTCGTCGGTGCCGACAACGTCGAGAACGTCGCCTGGCACGCCCCGCCGTTCGCCGAGCAGGCCGTCGCGGCGACGTTCCAGGAAGAGGAAGCGGCCGCCGTCGCGACGCTGCGTCGACAGGCCGTCGCTCGGATCTACCAGGACGTGGTCTGATGCGGACGGTCACCCGGAACCTCCTGCTGGGCATCGGGGTCGTCCTGGTCCTCCTGCTCGCGCTGGGGGCAGCGCCGTCGCTGCTTCGCAGCGGCGATCCCTACTACGTGAGTGCGACGCCGGTCGGCGAGGTCGACGCCAACGAGACGAACGTCACCGCCGGACCGAACGCGACGGCCGTCGGTGGCGACACGCTCTCGGAACGGACCCACCCGTTCACGACGACGGCCATCGCCGACGCGGGCGCGAATCAGACCGGCTACTCCGAACCCTACTGGCGCGGTCCCGTCGGGATCAAGGGCGCGTTCACGCACTCGCCGTTCGACGAACTGGCGGCGCTGCGCCAGCGCAACCCACAGGCGGCCGACGGCGAGTCGGTACGCGTGGCACGCAACGGGACGCTTTATCGTATCGGCGTCACACAGGACCGACCATGACACGCGAGCCGACCCACGAGTGGCCGATCGTCGACTCCGAGACCGAGTACGAGACCGGCTGGTACACCGGCGGCTACGATCGCGTCCGACAACCGGACGGGAGCGAGAAGGCGTACTACTGGGCGGAGCTACCCGACGCCGTCGTCGTGGTCGCTCGCAGCGGCGACGAACTGCTCCTGGTCGATCAGTACCGGCCGACGATCCGCGAGCAGTGTCTGGAGCTGCCGGCGGGCATCGTCGAGGACGGCGAGTCCTACACCGAGGCTGGCCGGCGCGAACTCCGCGAGGAGACCGGCTTCGAGGCCGCTGGCGTCTCGCTGCTGGAGGAGTTCTGGTGTTCGACCGGCGTCCTCAGACACCGGCGAGGGATCGTCTTCGCCGAGGGACTGGAACCGGTCGAGCCGGACCTCGACGACAACGAGTTCCTCACAGTCACGACCGTCCCCATCGCGGACGCACTGGACGTGGCCCGCAACGAACCGGCCAACGACGCCACGATCGAGGGGATCTTGCTCGCGCGAGCGGAGGGGCTGTTGTGAGCGAGGAGCCACGAGATCCCTGGGACCGACCGGATCCCGAGTGGCCGGTCCGAGAGAGCGTCGTCGTCTGGGAGACCCCCTTCTTCGAGGCCGGCTACGACCGGGTCGAGCGGCCGGACGGAGCGCTCGCGGACTACTACTGGCTGGAGCCGTCCGACGCCGTCATCGTCGTCGCGCCGACCGAGGACGACGAACTCGTCTTCGTCGAGCAGTACCGCCCGCGGTTCCGGCTGCGGTCGCTGGGACTCCCCGCTGGCGGGATCGACGACGGCGAGGAACCCATCGCGGCCGCCCGCCGCGAACTCCGCGAAGAGACCGGCTACCGCGCCGAGGAACTCAGCTACGTCGACTCGTACGTCCCCTCAGGGTGGACTCGCTACGTCCGGCACGTCTTTTTCGCGACGGGCCTGGTGGCGGGTGAACCCGACCCGGACGAGGGCGAAGTCATCGAGACCCTGACGGTCCCCGTCGACGAGGCCGTCGACGTGTTGCGGTCACGGGAGGGGCCGGTCAACGGCTTCGCGCTCACGCCGATCCTGCTCGCTCGCGAGGACGGGCTGCTGTAGTCGTCGGCGGCGCGCCCTCCCAGAACAGCCACACAGTGCGGGTATCGACCGTGAGGCGTAAGGGAGCCCAGCACCCAGCGTTCGGTAATGGACGGGGAAATCGGCCACGAGGAGCTGGAAGCGATACTCGAAAACGGCACCGACGCGCGCGTCGTGGACATCCGTTCGCCCGGTGCGTACGAGCGGGGACACATCCCCGGCAGCGAGAACGTCCCGCTCCAGCAGCTGGTCGACGACATCGAGCAGTTCGCGGGCGCGGAGCGGGTCGTGACGGTCTGTCCGCACGGGAAATCGAGCGTCCAGGCCGCGCGGCTGATCGCCTCCTACGAGGAGTTCTCCGGCCGAGCCGAGAGCTTCGGCCCCGGCCTGTCGGCGTGGGACGGACCGATCGAGAGCGGACGCAGCGAGGCGGAGACGGCGGAGGGAGACGCGGGAGCGCCCGACGACGAGGGGCCAGACGCCCCGTTCTAGCGCCGGCCGGTCAACGGCCGACTTATGTGTTCTGCCCGCCGTACCGTAGGCAATGACTGTTCGACACGACGGGCTCGCCGTCGAGTGGCTCGGCTACGCCACGATCCGGCTCGCGGGCGAGGAGACGGTCGTCTACTTCGACCCGGGACGGTACGGCGTCCTCACCGGCGAGTGGGAGCCCGACGAGGAGGGACTGAACCACCCGCCGGGACGCGACTACCGGCCGGAGGACGGGGACGTGATCTGTGTGAGCCACGTCCACCACTACGACCCCGACGGCATCGAGCGGGTGGCGAGCGAGGACGCGACCGTCGTCGCCTTCGAGGGGATCGACGGGCAGGACCGCGAGCGCGGGCTCGCGCCGATCACCGAACTCCCCTACGAACTGCGGACGGTCGACGCGACGACGAGCCTCTCGGTCGACGGCGTCTCCGTCTGGTCGACGCCGGCCCACAACGAGCCGGACGGCCCCCACACGCGCCCGGACGGGACCCCCTACCACCCGGAGGGATTCGGCTGTGGGTTCCTCGTCGACGTGGAGGGGACGCGGGCGTTCTGGCCGGGAGACACCGACGTGTTGCCGGGCCATCGCTCGGTCGACGTGTCGCTGTTCTGCCCGCCGATCGGCCAGCGGTTCACGATGGACCGCCACGAGGCCGCGGGGCTGGCCGCGACCATCGAGCCGAACCTCGTCATGCCGGTCCACTACAACACGTTCTCGACGCTGGCGACGGACTCGCGGGCCTTCGCGGCCGACGTGGCGGCCGCTGGCGTCCCGGTCGTACTCGACGAGCAGTGACAGGTCGTCGCGGATCGAGAGTGGTGGCTCTGGTGAAAGCTCTCGTCAGAAAGGGCTCAGAGGGGGTAACGTTTCGTCATTGCCACCGACGATGGGTAGCGGGTCACCGGTAAAAAGGCCAGCGTGTTCGGGAGCCGGCATCGACTCGGCGACGGTACCCGGTCGTGGAGTCTCGACACCCACAAGAGCCGGCGAGGCGGCCACACTGTCGGCCACGCGTCTTTCGAGGGGTTCGTTGGCTGGACGGGCCACGATCTTGTACCAGTTACAGCCGACAGTATCAGTTCTCCGGCGGTGCCAGCGAGACGAACTCCAGTCCCTTCTGGGCCAGGAGCTCGCGGGCACGGTCGGTGACCGACGGAGCGACGAGGATCCCCCGGATCTCGGCCTCGTCGTGGAGATCGCGCCCGAGCGCCTGGACGTACCGGTCGAGCTGTCCGACCGCGTCCGGTCCGACGCGCCGTCGTTTCAGCTCCACGACGACGGTCCGCCCGTCCGCGTCCTCGCCGTAGATGTCGATCGCACCGGCGGGCGTCGACCGCTCCGTCGCGAGCGGGGTAAACGCGGGTTCGAGGAGGTCGGGATCGTCGAGGATCCGCTCGCGCAGATCCGCCTCCGTGCCAGTCAGCGACAGGTCGGTGGGGTCGGTCACGTCGAAGACGCCGACGTGGGCCAGCGACTCGAAGGCGATCGCGAGCAGTTCGTCGGGCGAGGACCGCTCGCTCTCGACGACGAACTCGCCGTCGACCACGCGGACCGCGTGCGCACAGCCCGGCGGCTGCCAGTTGACCGGCTGCTGGCCCTCGTCGGTGTGGACCAGCGCCGCGCCGTCGGGTTTGAGCATGACGTGGCGATCGCCCGGACCCAGCGTACTCGTCGCGCGTCCGTCGTAGTCGACCCGGCAGCGGCCAAACAGCGTCACCAGCGCTCCCGCGTCGATCCCCCGTTCGACGAGGTCCGCGGCTGCGTCGAAGTCCGGGTCAGACAGCGTCTCGGTCGCGTCCCCGTGGGTCGTCACGCTCGGCCGTAGTCAGTCGGGTCGTAAAAAGGACGCGTCGTCGATCGGGTACAGGGGTGCCAGTCGCGTGAGCGTCTCCCAGAGCGCACGGCGTGCACGCTCCGGCGACAGTGCCCCGGCGTCGACAAGCTCGCCGAGTCGGTCCTTTGCGGTGATCAGCGTCTGACGGAGCCGTTCCTCGTCGGCCGTCGGGCCGGCGACGGCGAGGGGCTCACCGCCGTCGAGACCGAGCGGACAGACGAGGTAGGTGCTGGTCTCGTCGGCGGGTCCGACGACGACGAGAGCCTCGATCGTCGGATCGACGGCCGCCAGCACGTCGGCGGGGGCCAGCTGCCGGGCCAGCGGTCGCGGATCGACGCGCGTCCCGACGGCGTCGTCCCGGCTCGAAGCGAGGTCGAACTGGTGGGCGATCCGGTCGGGAACGGGCGGGACTCGTGAGCGGTCCCGTCGGCCACCGAACGGCGTCTCGGGCGTGATCGCAGCGGCCAGCCCCGTCCCCCAGTGTGCGTAGTGGAGACGGTAGCCGTCGCCGTCCCGGTAGGCGACCAGTGCGCGGTGTGCCATGGCGTCGCTGGGCGCGTGTTCGCTGATAAACCCGCGCCGCCGATCGTGACACTGAATGGCACAATCCTCAAGTACGTACCCGTCGTAGTCGTACGTATGTTGGGGACCGAGTGGGTGTACGCCGCGATCGCGGGCCTGCTCTTCGCGCACCTCCTGACACTGCTGTATGCCTACCGGTCGAGCCGATCCGAGTCGGCCGCCGACGGCGTGTCCGACACCCCGTCGGTCGAGGTGGCCGATCGAGCCGACCGGAGCGTCTGTCGGTGCCCGGAGTGTGGCACCGAGAACGACCGTGCGTACCGCTTCTGTCGGCAGTGTGTCGCCGAGCTACCGAGTGCGCGACTTCACGTCGAGCACCCCAGCGAGCAACAACAGCCCTACTGAGACGACCGGCTGTACATCTGTGACCGATTTCGCCACCCCGGGGTGGCGAAGCTCGTCACGAAGTGACAGCCGGCAGTATGATCGCCGTCCCGAAAGTGGCGCTCCGGGCGAACCCGAGCCCCGCGTCAACACACCGGTCGCGGGTCCAACCCCATGGCGTCGAGACGCTGGGCGTAGTCGTCGTACGCGACGGCGATCGTCTCGCCGGCCGCCCGCTGAGCGCGGTCGGGCTCGGCTCCGAGTGCGACCACCAGTGCCGCGCCGTCGTCAGCGTCCTCGCCGTGGGACGACCGGACGGTGCGACACGCGTCGGCCGTGGCGTCGTCGCCCTCGTTGACGAAGAAGTTGATCGCCTGGAGGGTCGTCCGATCACCGACGAGGCCGGTCGCGACCAGCGCACCCGCCCGCTCGGCGTCGGCCGCGAGCCCCCGGAGGTGTTCGACGACCGGCCACGCCGTCTCCGTCGGCGGCTCGTCGAGGTCGGCCGAGAGAGTTCCGTATCGCGTTGCCGCGCGCTCGCTGGCCCGTTCGAAGGCGTCCGCCGCCGGGCCGTCTGCCTCGTCGGCCCACGCGTCGAAGACCGCTCGTCGGCCCGCCTCGCGTCCGGACAGCGTCGCCCGGACGGTGGCGGGTTCGAGATTCGCGTCCGTCGCCGCGAGCAGTACCTTCTCCGAGCCGAGCCGGTCGAGTTTGGTCGCGCTGTCCGCACGGACCCGCTCGACAAACGTGTCGGCGTCCATACCGGAACGACGGGTCGACACACCTTAACCTCGGGGCCCGTGTCACATCTTATCACTCTCGGGGCCGTACGGACGGCTATGTCCGAGTCCTTTCCCGACCCACCGGTCGAGCCGTCGACGATTAGCCCCGAGACGCTGGCCGGACGGCTGGCCGACGGCGAGGCGGTTCGGTTGCTCGACGTGCGCGACCGCGACGAGTACGAGCGATGGCACATCGCCGGGCCGTCGGTGACGGCGACACAGCACTCGTTCGCGAAGGCCCTGCAGGCACAGGTCCGCGGCTCGGTCGACGAGCTGGCCGCACAGGTCGCGGGCGAGGGGCCGATCACGGTCGTCTGTGCCCGCGGGGAGGCGAGTGCCTACGTCGCCGGGCTGCTGACGGAGGCCGGCGTCGACGCGCACAACCTCGCGGGCGGGATGGACGGCTGGGCGCGCGTGTACGAGGCACACGAACTCGACGCGGGCGAGACGACGATCGTCCAGTACCAGCGACCGGCCTCGGGCTGTCTGGGCTACCAGATCGTCGCGGACGGCGTGGCGGCCGTCGTCGATCCACTGCGCGCGTTCGCCGATCGGTACGCCGCGGACGCGACACGACGGGACGCGACGATCGAGTACGTGATCGACACCCACGTCCACGCCGACCACGTCAGCGGCCTGCGGTCGGTCGCGGCGGCGACCGGCGGCGAGGCGCTGCTGCCCGCGAGAGCCCACGAGCGCGGCGTCGTCGACGACATCGGAACGCTTGCCGACGGCGAGGCGCGCAGCCTGGGCGAGACGACGCTCCGGACGGTCGCGCTGCCAGGCCACACGACGGGGATGACCGGCATCGCGGTCGGGGACGTACTGCTGACCGGCGACAGCCTCTTTCTGGAGAGCGTCGCCCGCCCCGACCTCGAAGCGAGCGACGACGCGGCGGCGTTCGCCCGAGAACTGTACGCGACGCTGACCGAACGGCTGGACGCGTTCGACGACGAGACCCTGATCGCGCCGGGTCACGTCGGCGAGCGAACGGTCCGGAACGACGACGGCAGCTACGCGGCGACGCTGGGCCAGCTCCGAGAACGGCTGTGGGCCTTCGCGGTCGACGAGGCGACGTTCGTCGAGCGCGTCACGGAGAACGTCCCGCCGCGTCCGGCCAACGCCGAGGCCATCGTCGCAGCCAACCTCGGCCGACGGACGCCGAGCGACGACGACGCCTTCGAGTGGGAACTGGGGCCGAACAACTGCGCCGCGACGGCGGATTGAACGGGGTCGTCGGTCCGTACCGGATCGATCCCACGACGATGTGCGGCCCCGGGAAACGCCGACAATAGCCGTAGTAGCTACAGCGAGAAGCGACGCCGGATCGCGTCGACGAGAGACTCCTCGTCGGTGGGTTCGTGCTCGCCGACGACGCCCGACCGGGGCGAGAAGACCGTCCGCTCGCCGTCCCGTGTCACCTCGATGAGCGTGTCCGCCTTCAGTTCGGCGAGGGCGTCCTCCAGGTGGTCGATGTCGGCGTCGACCCGCGACCGGAGTTCGAAGACGGTCATCCCGTCCTCGGGGCGATCTGCGAGGGCATCCAGCACTGCGACCTGCGTGTCGGGACGGTCGCGGTACTCCGGTTTCGCTCTCATACCGGGAGATAGTCGTGGAACCCCCTTGTGTTTGTCCCCGAGCGAGGAGACCGGCGGGCGGCTCGCGGTCGTCCCAAGCAGTAGGCTTATCACTCGGAGCGGGCCATGTCGTGACAATGGGTCTCAAATGCTCCGTAATCGGACATGCGTACGGAGAAACGACTGTCGAGCGCGACCGCGAAGAGCAGGGTAGCGAAGTCGTCATCACGATCCGAGAGGTCGAAACCTGCGAGCGGTGTGGCACCGAGCGCGTCGTCTCCGAAAACAAGGAGGTCACGGCGATCGAAACGCCCGACGACGTCGAGACGACGGAAGAGACGGCGGCGTCAGAACCGGAAACGACGACGCCGGACACCGAAAGCGAGTCCGACGGGGCCGAAGAGAGCGAGCCGTCGGACGAGGAGCACGACGACACCGAGGACGTTCCGGCGGCCGGCGAAGAGCTGTCGGCCTCGGAGATCGTCGGCGGCGAGGAGACGCCGTCGACGCCCGATGCCGACCCCGATACCGGTGCAGAGATCATCGACGCCGAATCCGACGAGCCGGTGTCCGAGGAGGAGGCCGTCGACGAGGTACTGGCCGACCCCACAGTCGACCCCGAGATCGACGAGCAGGACGGCGACGAGCAACTGGGCAGCGGGTCCTCGGCCGTCGATACCGAGGAGATCGACGCGGACGACCCCGACGCCGACGACGCCATGATCATCGACGAGGACGACGACGATCCCGTCGAGCAGGGCAGCCGCCAGCCCGGCGAGTGGCCCGAAGAGCCCGACACGGGCGACGACGAGTGGCAGCCCGACACGATCGGGACGATCGACGAGGACGACGAAGAGCAGGCCACGGAGACGACGACGCTGACCGTCCCCGACGGCCAGTTCCGCTGTCCGGAGTGTGACTTTACGACGCTGGTCGAGTCCTCGTCGCTGCGGCGTGGCGACTTCTGTCCGGAGTGTCACCGCGGCACACTCGTCCACGAGCCAGAAGACGAAACGCGAAAAGAGTAAGGCAGGGCCAGCACAAATCGACTTCTATGCGAGAGTACAAGATGCGACGCGGCGAGCACCTCGAAGATCGGGTTCCCGACATGGAGGCGTTCGTCGAGGACTACTTCGGCGAAATCACCGACACGCAAGAACGCAAGGGGAGCGACCTGCTGGTCGTCGACGACCCCGACAATCCGGTCTTCGATCGCGTCGTCGCCGGCACCGTCGAGTACAGCGGCAAGAAAGACAAGCTCGCGCTCCACATCGACGAGCGCGACGCCGAGGACGTCATCGCCGAGGGCAACGCCGACGCGGCACAGGAGGCCGTCACGGCCAAGAACGACTTCCTCGAAGAGGCGACCGGCCGCGACGCCAAGGCCCGCCGGGACTCGATGAAGCGCTCCGTCGAAGACGACGCCGAAAAGCCCGACAGCGTCTAAGGACTCTTCTCAGCTCGTCGCACGCTATTGATCGGTCGCGGACAGCCACGCTGCCCGTCAGGTTCAAGTACTCCCGTGACAAAGTATACCATACGCCACGCCCGGAGGCGATCGAGAAGTATCCGGGTCACAGCGCACGGAGCGCGTGCGTGGCCGGCTGGCGCGGGTAGGGCCAGCCCGCCACGGCCCTGTCATAGTTTGGGGCGTCGCCCGTCGATCGGGGGACGCTCTTTCTCGTCGCTCGCGAGTCCCTGCCCTGGCCCGCGAGCAGATCACTCGGTGAGCCCGTAGCCCCGTTTGAACAGCGCGAGGTCGACGGCGAGGACGGCGACGGCGGCCCCGGTGAGCACGAGCAGCGAGGTCGTGGGCTCGATCTCGGTGACGCCGATCATGCCGTACCGGACGCCGTTGACCATGTACACCATCGGGTTGAACAGCGAAACGGTCCGCCACAGCGGCGGCAACACCTCCAGCGAGTAGAAGACTGCGCCAAAGAACACCAGCGGCCGGAGGATGAACTGGTTCATCACCGTCAGGTAGTCGAAGTCGCTGGCCCACAGCCCGCCGATCACGCCGAGTCCGCCAAACAGCGTCGTGATGACCAGGACGAACGCGATCAGGTACAGCGGGTGAGCCACCGAGACCGACGTAAAGACCAGCCCGACGCCGACGATCAACAGCGAGGTGACGATCCCGCGCAGTGCGCTGGCCGAGACGTAGGCGGCGACGACGCTGCGATGGGACATCGGCGAAGTCGTGACGGCCTGGATGTACTCGTTCCAGCGGCCGTGGAAGATCGTGAACGACGCGTTCTCGAAGCTGTCCGAGATCGCGCCGAGGACGACCAGGCCCGGCAAGACGAACTGGATGTAGCTGACGCCCGCGATCTCGCCGATCCGACTGCCGAGGATGACCCCGAAGACGGCGAAGTACAGCGCGTTCGTGATGATCGGCGGCAAGAAAGTGTTGTACGGCCGCCTGACGAACCGCAACACCTCCCGGCGGACGAGCGTCAGGAGTTGCGTGGCGGTTCGATTCACGCGTCGACCTCCATCTCGACCTCGGTGTCGCCGCCGTGGTCCGCCCGCGTCATGTCGACGAACACCTCTTCGAGGGAGGCCCGGCGCACGTCCAGGGACGTGACGGTGTGGCCCGCCCCTTCCAGTTCGCGCATGATCGCCGGGGCGAGAGAGCTCCCGCCGGCCGCGGAGACGAGCAGCGTCTCGTCTTCCATGCGGGCGTCTCGCGCGCCCTCGACAGAGAGGGAGGGGGCGGTCGCGGGCGGCGATTCGAGGCCGATCTCGACCGTGTCGGTGCCCCGTTCCATCAGCTCGTCGGGGGTCGCGACCTCGACCTTCCGGCCGTCGTCGACGATCGCCACCCGGTCACAGAGGCGCTCGGCCTCCTCGATGTAGTGGGTCGTCAGCAGGATCGTCGTCCCGCCGTCGTTCATGCGGTTGATGATCTCCCAGAGGTCGTGGCGCAGCTGTACGTCGACGCCCGCCGTCGGCTCGTCGAGGATCAGCAGGTCTGGGTCCGACACCAGCGCGCGGGCGAGCATGAACCGCCGTTTCATCCCGCCGGAGAGCCAGTCGAAGCGAGTGTCGCGTTTGTCCCAGATGCCGACGGTCTTCAGGGCGTCCTCGGCCCGTTCCTCGGCCTCGGCCTCGGGGACGCCGTGGTAGCCAGCCTTGTGTTCGAGGACCTCGTGAATCGGGAAGAAGCGGTCGACGTTGTACTCCTGGGGGGCGAGCCCGATGGCGTCGCGTGCCTCGCGGTAGTCGTCCTCGACGTCGTGGCCGAAGACCGTCGCCTCGCCGCCGTCGGCGTCGACCAGTCCGACGAGCGTGTTGATGAACGTCGTCTTCCCGGCACCGTTCGGTCCGAGCAGGCCGAAGAACTCACCGGACTCGACCGTCAGCGAGAGTCCGTCCAGCGCCTGCACGTCACCGTAGCGTTTCGTCAACTCGCGGGTGCGAATTGCGGGTGCAGTCATTACCCTCACCAGTCGTTCGAGGCGGTTAAGGGGCGTGAAACGCTCGGTGGCGTGGATCGTACGCGACAGAACGACGGCGAAAGGAAGAGCGAGTTACTGGCCGAGGCGTTCGCGGCTGATCCCGACGCCGGCCGGCGTGATGATGAGCTGGTCGTCGTCTTTCTGGACGATGTCGCCCCCGACCTCGTTGACGACCCGTTTGAGTTCGTCGGTGATGTGTTCCATCGTGCGGTCCTGCGTGCTGTGGCGCGTGATGTCGGCCACGACGATGTCGCCGTCGTAGACGGCGTCTTTGATCTCGACGACGTCCTGTTTCTCGCCGATGCGTGCGATTCGGACCTGTCGGTCGACCTCGACCGCGTCGTCGAGGTCGTCGGCAGACAGTTCGACGTAGTCCTCGGTGGCCCGCGAAGAGCCCGACTCGCCCAGTATCTTGCTCATCAGTCCCATACCCACTGTGGGGGTCGCCGGTGGTTTAGGCTTTACGTCAGACGGAACGACGCGGCCACCCAGATGTCGCCCGACCGCTTTTGCCGGTCGCGACCAACAGGGGCCTGTGACCTTCAGCATCTGCGTCCGAGAGGAGTACACCGACGAGGACGGCGACGAACAGACCCGCTTCGGCGTCGCGGTGACGACCCGACTGGCCGCGGTCGGGACGCTGTGTCCGTTCGTCAGCGAGAACGGCGCGGTCGCGACACAGAGCCGCGTCAACGTCGACCTCGGGCGACGCGGGATCGAGTACGTCGACGACGGGCTGGCCGTCGAAGATGCCTTGCAGTCGCTGCTCAACGCAGACGACGGCGAGCCCGAACGACAGCTTCACGGCGTCGACGCCGACGGCGAGTTCGCCTTCTCCGGCGCGGAGTGTGGCGAGTGGTTCGGCCACGAGGTCGGCGACGACTACACCGTCGCGGGCAACCTGCTGACCGGAGCCGACGTGCTCACAGACACCGCCGCGGCCTACGAGGAGGGGCGCGACGGCGACGCGCCGCTGGCAGAACGGCTGATCGACGCGCTCGAAGCGGGCCACGCGGCCGGGGGCGACAAGCGCACGGAGCTACAGGTCCAGAGCGCGGCCCTGCTGGTCGCGACGACCGAGGACCGGCCCGCAGATCCCTACTACGACGATCTGCGAGTCGACGCGACCGAGACGCCGATCGAGGACCTGCGCGAGACGTACGAACTGGCCAGAGAGAGCTACGAGCAGGCGCTAGCGAGAGCAGCAGAGACAACGGACGACGAGGACGAGAGTCCCGACGAAGAGACGGACGGCAGCGGGTCGTGATCGGTCGAAGAAGGCCGGGTAGCCGGTCGGACGACGGCGTCAGGCCGACTCGGCGGCCTCGTAGGTGACCTGGACCTGTGCCGTCACCGTGACCGGTCCGCTGTCGATGTCGGTGCTGGCACCGTCTGTGGCCGCGGTCGCCGTCGCCTCGGCGGCGTAGGGCCGGTAGCCTCGGTCGACGGTCGTGACGGTCTCGACGCCCTCGATCGTCAGGTCCGCCCGCTCGGCGATCGTCGTCGCCTTCGTCCGGGCGCGGTCCATCGCGCCCTCCAGGGCCTGTTCTTCGAGCTCGTCACGGCGGTCGGCCGACAGCGTGAACTCGACGTTGTCGACATTGTTCGCCCCGTTGGCGACGGCCGTATCGATCACGGAGCCTGCCTTGCTGGTGTCGTTGACAGTGATCTCGAAGGACTGGCGGGCGACGTATCGGGGCTCGGGATCCTCTTCTTCGGCGGGCGGGCGGCGGTAGTCCTGCCCGATGTCGTAGCCGTTGGTCCGCACCTGTGCGCCCTCGACGTCGGCGAGGGCATCTCGAAGCTGGGTGACGTTGTCGGCGAGTTGCTGTCGAGCGGTCGCGGCGTCGCCGGCGCGGGTCTCGACGCCGACGCGCACGACGGCCTGGTCGGGCTGGGCGCTGACCGCGCCGGTCGCGCCCACGTCGACGGTTCGGTTGTCGGTGGCGGCTGTCTGTGCGCTGTCGCCGGCACCGAGCGCGCCCGTACAGCCACTGAGGAGCACGAGCGTCGCCAGCACGGCGATCGCGGGGATTGAACGTCGCATACACGGTCACCGACGACCCCCACCTTCAAAGCCCTCGGGGACGGTCAAAACGCCGTTTGAACGATCAGCCGGCCTGGTCGACGGTGACGAAACGAACCTCCGTCGTCACGTCGCGGTCGGCGATCCGGTCGGCCACCGCGTCGATGTCGTCTGCGAGCGTCGGGAACGCCTCGCCGGGCGGGACGCCGACCGTGACGACGACGCGGGTCGGCTGCTGGAACACCGCGGTGTTGGTCTGCTGGACCTCGATCTCCAGCAACGTCGCGCCGGCCTCGGCGACGATCCCGCCGGCCTCGGCCCGGATCTGCTCTTCCGTGTTTGCCCGCTCGAACGTATCGAGCGTGACACCGCCGAGAAACGCCGAGAGGACCAGGATAGCGACGACGAGCACGCCGATCCGGGAGGCCGTTGCGCTCTTTGCCTCGTCGGTCCGGAACCACTGGCTCGGCTGGTACCCCTTGTACCACAGCACGACGAGCGCCGCGAGGTTGATCGAGAGGACGTTGACGGCGAGCAACACCGCAGAGCCAAGCGAGACCAGTGGCTGGCCCCACGCCATGCCGATGCCGACCGTCGCAGCCGGCGGGATCAGCGCGACGGCGATCATCACCCCGACCAGCGCGGTCGAGACGCCCGACGAGAGGCTGACGACGCCCGCGACCCCCGCACCCAGCGCGACCACCAGCGAGAGGAAGTCCGGGGCGACGCGCTCGCGGATCTCCGGGATCGACGTGACGTCCGCGAGCGGCGGGATGAGGTGGACCGAACGCACGAGGAAGGCAAAGAGGCCGGCGCTGACGACGGCCAGCACGAGCCCGATCAACTGGAGTTTGACGCCCCGTCGGAACATCTCCTGGTCGTCCATGACGGTACCGACGCTGGTCGCCATCGCCGGGCCGATCAGCGGCGCGATCACCATCGAGCCGACGACGACGGCGGGCGAGTCGAGCAAGAGCCCGGCCGTCGCGATCAGCGCGCTGACGACCGTCATGACGACGTACGTCGAAAAGGCGGGTGCCATGTCGCTGGCTCTGGCGGTCAGTTCCTCGCGAGCGATCCGGTCCTCGTCTTCTTCCTCGTCGTACCGCTCCTGGAGTTCGTCGAACTGGCGGGAGATGACGGTGTTGGCGTCGACGATCACCGTGTACCCGTCCTCGTCGATCCCGACCGCTCGGAGCTGTTCGAGCACCGGCTCGACGGCCGCACTGGGCAGCGGGAAGTACGCGACGCCGGTGTACTCCCGACCGCTCGTCTCGTCGTTGACGACGTAGTCGATCCCCTCGTCGTCAAGAGCTTGGAGGATGGCGTCGCGCTTGCCCGCCGGTATCGTGACCTGTACGAGTCGCACGTCACCTGCTGTGAGCCCGAGGAGCAAAAGACGGTGGGGTCCGCGCGTCGAGAGCGAGTGCCGTGGGCGTCTAGTTCCCGTAGCGGTTCCGCATGTCGAGTGCGTCGACCAGCTCGGTGTTCTGTTCGAGGCTGTCCATCTGCGTGCGGAATTCGAGGTGCAGCGTGTCGAGCATCACGTCGACCAGATCGTCGACGGGCCAGTCGTACTGGCTGGGGCCCGTGACGTTCCCGTAGGTCATCGAGAACTTCTGGTTGGGGTAGAGGACCCGGTACATGTACGGGTTGTCGTGGTGGGTGACCCGGATGCCGTACGCCGACAGCGGCGCGTCGGTCCCCTCGAAGGGACCCGGCTTGGCCCCGTCGGGCAGCGCCACCTCGATCACGTCGCGCTGTGGGTGGCCCACCGAGAAGTTCTTGCGCTGTGAGTTGTCGTACGAGAACTGGTCCAGCCCCGTGGCCTCTTTCGACGGCGCGACGTACCACATGATCGCACCGTCGATCAGCAGCGGCACCTCGGTGCGGTTCTCGAAGATCAGCGACGTGTCGAACAGCCAGCCGTCGCCGTGGAGTTCGGCAGTCGCCTCGACCGGGGCGTTGGCGGTGAAGCCGTCGCCGAGGGTCTCGCCCGTGACCGGGTGGACCTTCTCCGTCGTGGCCTCGATAATCGGGTTGTCGCTGTTGTTGTACTGGCTGTCGCTGACGCCGCTACTCCACTCGACCCGATCGGGCTGGAGGTAGTCGTCGTCGAACCGCTCGCCGCTGGGCCAGGCGTCCTGGATCAGCACCGAGGGATCGTTGTCCGGCGACACCGGCCCGGCGTCGGCGGTCAGGCCGCCGTCCCGGCCGCTGCCGTCGTTGAACGGAATCGGTTCGGTCTCCTCGGGCAGTCCGACCACCCAGGGCATGATCCGCGCGTTGTTCTCTCGGGGCACGCCCGCCGCGTCGAACTGCTTGACCAGTTCGAGCCCGCGGTCGCCGAGCGAACCGAGTTGCATCGAGCCGTCCCCGGCGTTGTTCTGGATCGCGTCGACGTCGGCACCGTACTCGCTGGCGTCGCCGTTCAGCTCGTTTTTGAGCAGTCCCTGGACGCCGCCTTCGGTGTACTCCGGATTGAAGTCCTCGTCGTACGCGGGGTAGAACTCTTCGAGCGTGGTCTCGGCAGTGACGTCGCTGCCGTCGCCGACCTGGACCGTCGTCGTCGTGGTGGCGGTCGCGCCGCCGTCGTCGGTGACCGTCAGCTCGACGGAGTAAGAGCCCGCTTCGGCGTAGGTGTGGCTGGCCGTCTCGCCGGTGGCCGTCGAACCGTCGCCGAAGTCCCACTCGTAGGAGGCGATCGAACCGTCCGGATCGGCCGATTCCGAGGCGTCGAAGGTCGCTTCCTCGCCGGGTGACAGCGAGGCGGGATCGACCGAGAACGACGCCGTCGGCCCCTCGTTGACGGAGCCGACCGTGATGTCGGTGCGGGTCACCGCCGACGCGCCGCCGTCGTCGGTGACCGTCAGCTCGACGGTGTACTCGCCCGCCTCGGCGTAGGTGTGGTTGGCCGTCTCGCCAGTGGCGGTCGAGCCGTCGCCGAAGTCCCACTCGTAGGACGCGATCGAGCCGTCCGAGTCCGAGGACTCTGAGGCGTCGAAGGTGACTTCCTGGCCGGGGTCCGGATTGGCCGTGTCGACCGTCAGTCCCGCCATCGGCGGGGCGTTCCCGTCGATCGCGAGGTCGCCGACCATCGACTCCGGATGGACCGTACAGACGTACTCGACCATCTCCTCGGTGGCCTCAAACTCCAGGGTGCGGCTCTGGCCGTCCTGGCCGACCCGCTCGGTCGCCAGCAGTTCCTCGCCAGCGGCGTTGCGGATCACGAGGTCGTGGGGGATCCCGTCGACGTTGTTGTAGGTGAACGCGTAGGACTCACCGGAAGTCAGCGAGATCGTCGGGTTCCGCTCGCCCTCGATGGCTGCCGGCTCGGCACCGAGCCAGCCGTCGATGCTGCTGTCGATCGTGATCTGGGTCGGGTTGTCGGCGTCGCTGACCGACACCGTCGTCGCCGTGCTGTCGGTCGCGCCCGCGTCGTCGGTGACCGTCAGCTCGACGGTGTACTCGCCCGCCTCGGCGTAGCCGTGGGTCGCCATCTCGCCGGTGGCCGTCGAGCCGTCGCCGAAGTCCCACTCGTAGGACGCGATCGAGCCGTCCGGGTCCGAGGACGCCGACGCGTCGAAGGTGATGTCCTCGCCGGGTGCGGGCGTGCTCGCGTCCGTCGTGAACGACGCCGTCGGCGTCTCGTTGCCCTCGCCACAGGCACCCTCGTTCTCCCAGGGGCCGTACTCGCTTGCGCCGGGTTCGTCACCCGAGGTCCACCAGCTGGCTTCCCACAGATCGCCGTCGTGGGTGACCTGATCGCCGCCGCTGTAGGTCGCGTCCGCGTCCCAGGCGTCGACGCCGTCACAGCTGCCGCCGTCCGAGCCGGACGCAGAGACCGTGACGGTGGTGTCGTTGGAGTCGCTGGCACCGTCGTCGTCGGTGATGGTCAGCGAGACGGTGTAGTCGTCCGCCGTCTCGTAGGTGTGGGTGACGGACTCGCCGGTCGCCGTGGCTCCGTCGCCGAAGTCCCACTCGAAACTCGCGAGCGAGCCGTCCGAGTCCGAGGAGTCGGCCGCGTCGAAGCTGACCGTCTCGCCCGTGGCGGGCTCGGCCGGATCCACGGTGAAGGTGGCGTCGGGTGCCACGTTCGATCCCTCGCCGACGGTGACGGTCTTGGTCGCCGTGGCCGGTGCCTCTTCGTCGTCTCGGACGACCAGTGTGACCGTGTACTCGCCCGCTGCGTCGAAGCTGTGCGTGACGGTCTCGCCGGTGGCGGAGCCTCCGTCGTCGAAGTCCCACTCGTATGACGCGATTGAGCCGTCCGGGTCCGACGACGCCGACGCGTCGAAACTGACCGTCTCGCCCGGCGCGGGCGAGCGGCCGTCGATCGTGAACGACGCCGTCGGCCCCTCGTTGTCCTTGTCACAGTCGTGCTCGCGGGTCCAGGCCCCGAGGTCGGCGTCGGGTTCGCGCTGGGTCCACCACTCGGCGGTCCACAGCGCGCCGTCGTAGACGACCTGATCGCCGCCGCTGTAGGTTGCGTTCGAATCCCAGTCGGGCGCGTCGCAGTGGCCCGAGTGTGCTGTTGCGGTCGAGCTCGCACCGAGTGCGAGCGCCGACAGTGCCGATGCTTTCCGTAACAGATCGCGTCGTGTGTGTCTCATAGTATCCCCCAAACTGCGTGCTGATTCCGTTGCGATGCCCCCAACCAACCATCAGATTCTTCGAACAGGAGCCTTGATTCTATCGTCAGCTACGGGATATTTCCATATATAGATTTATCACTAGTGCACGTACTAGTTTAATTAATTCGTGCTGAGACGTGGCGTCGGCTTCGGCAGCCGGCCCGTCACCTCACCGCTCGACGCCGGCCGGGCCGGCCGCGAACTCGCCGCGGGCCGGTTCGGGGACGTAGTCGGCGAGGTCGGCGTCGTCGAAGTCGACGCGTTCGCCCCGCTCGGCCGCGAGGTAGGAGGCCGCGACGAGTTTCGCCACGTCCAGTCCGTCCCGAAGGTCCTCCCGTGCGTTCTCGCCGGCCCGGAACGCCGAGACGACGTGCTCGTTCTGGTCCAAGTAGCCGTAGGTCGCGCCCTCCTGGGGGAGGACCGGCATCTGCCCGCGGTCGGCGGCCTGCTTCTCGACGACGTAGCCCGCTCCCTCCGCGGCCCGGTCCGAGAAGAACACGTCGGTGCCCGATTCCAGCGTGTTGATCGTCCCCGAGTACTCCGGGCCGAGCAGTTCGATCGTGATGCGCAGTCCCGAGCCGACGAAACACCAGGAGTTGGTCGCCTCGCCGACGACGAGGTCGCCCTCGGGGGTCTCGTAGAAGACGCTCGCGGAGGCGTAGTCCTCGCCGGGCGACTCGTGGTAGTCCACGTCGTACTCTTTGGCCAACTCGGCGGCGTAGTCGTCCCGTCCCCACTTCAGCGTCGAGATGTCGCAGGTCACCGCGATCGGTTCCAGATCGTCCTCGCCGGGCCGACTGAGGAGGTGTCTGTTGACCTTGTGGGAGTGACACATCATGTCCGAGAGGACGCCGCCGCCCTGTCGTTCAGGGTCCCAGAACCACGAGGAGTGGGGTCCGGCGTGTTCCTCCGCGGAACGTGCGAGGTACGGTCTGCCGGCCCCCTCGGCGGAGTCCCACAGGAGCTCCTTCATCCGGTCGACGCCGGGCATGTACACCTGGTTTTCGAGGTAGGCGTGGTTCAGGTCGGTCCCCTCGACCAGGTCGACGATGCGCTGGGCCTCGCCGACGGTGCGGGCGAGCGGTTTCTCCATGGCGATGCCCGCGAGGTCGGCCCCGCCCTGCTGGACCTCCTCGACGATCGCTTCGACCGTCTCGACGCGGGTGTGGTTGGGCGAGGTCACCCAGACCGCGTCCACGTCCTCGTGGGCCACCAGTTCGCGCACGTCGCCGGTCGCGATCGGGTCCCCACTGCCGGCCTCGCGACAGGCGTCCGCGACCGCCTCGGCCTTGCTGACCGTGGGATTCATGACCCCCGTCACGTCCGCGTCGCGAATGCGTTCGAAGGTCGCCGCGTGGAACTCCCGTGTGATGAAACCGGCACCCACGAAGCCGACGCCGAGTCTGTTCGTTGCCATGGCACACGGTACGACGGAGCACGGTAAATAGATTCGTTCGATAGTCCAAACAACGGTGGCCGTACCCTACAGGTCGACGGATCGGGACACCGACGCCTCGGCGATCTCTTCGGCGGTGACCTCCCGGCCCCGTTCGGCCGAGAGGTAGATCCCCTCCATCACGAGCATGGAGTTGAGCGCGATCTCGTCGGTTCGGATCTGGTCGACCTCGCCGCGGACGGCCGCGACGAAGTGGTCGTACTGGTTCGGTCGCTCGTCGACCTCGTAGCCGCTCTCGCCCCGGATCAGCCCGTGACGGGTCTCGAAGCCGTCCACGTCGATCTCGACAGTAGTCTCGTAGTCGTTCATCGTCGTCAGGAGTTCGACCGGATCGAAGGCGATCCCGCCCTTGCTACCGACGACGACGCCGCGCTCGTCGGGCTGGTAGGAGTGCCAGGCGGCCCGCACTTCCAGGCGAGAGCCGTCGGCCAGTCGGGCCGCGCCGGTGCCGGCGTCCTCTACGTCGTGGCCGGACTCTTCGAGACGCTCTCGATAGAGATCGGCGTTGTCGCCGGTCAGCTCCTCGCTGAGGCTGTCCTCAGTGTAATCGAACGTCTGGCCGTTGACGCGCTCGACGGCGGGATTGCCCAGCAGGTAGAGGTTGCGACCGATCTCGTAGGTGCCGATGTCGAAGACCGGCCCGCCGCCGGCCGACTCCTTCGAGACGAACGCGGGCGTGCCGTAGCCGTCGACGTAGGGGCGGCCGCGCCGCCGCGAGTACACCGACCGGGCGAAAGACACGTCGCCGAGATCGCCCGACTCGACGAAGGTCCGTGCCGCCTGCGTCTCCGGGGTCAGCAACTCGACGTTCTGGACCGCCAGGAGCTTGTCGGCCGCCTCGGCCGCGTCGACGATGTTCTCGGCGTCGGTGTAGCTGCCGGCCAGGGGCTTCTCACAGAAGACGTGCTTGTCGGCCTCGAAGGCGGCGACCGCCATCGGCTCGTGGAGGTTGTTGTGGACACAGACGTTGACCACGTCGATCTCCGGATCGTCGAGCATCGCCTCGAAGTCCTCGTAGACGTCCGGAATCCCGAACTCGTCGGCCAGCTCTCCCGCGGCCGCCGTGTCGATGTCCGCGATCGCCTTGACCGTCGCGCCCTCGACGCCGCGATACTTCCGGATGTGTTCCTCGCCTCGATTCCCCGCGCCGATGATGCCGATGGTAACTGTCTCCATGATGGTGTTCGTGTCCGGACTCGGCCGCCACTCGCCGCGACGGCGGCCCGGCGATCAACTGCGGGTATCGAGAGTATCATCGAAGATACTGTTAAATCCACCGATGAGAACAACAGCAGGTGTTAATCCGAGTGCCCGACCGAGGCGAGCCGCCCGGTCGTTCGCGACCGGCGAGGATTTCAGGCTCCGCCGTCTACCGCGGGTATGTTCGAACAGCGACCGAACCGGGACAGCGAGATCGTCCTGGTGGGCCGGTCCAACGTCGGCAAGTCGACGCTGATGCGCGAGATCACGGGCCACAGCGTCGACACCGGCCAGAAGCCCGGCGTCACCCGTAAGCCCAACCACTTCGACTGGGCCGGGCCGGACTTCATGGTGACCGACCTCCCCGGCTTCGGGTTCATGAACGGCGTCCCCGAGGACGTCCGCGAGCAGATCAAGACCGACGTTGTCCGGTACGTCGAGGCCAACGCCGACAAGATCCTCGTCGGCATCCTCGTCCTCGACGGGAAGGCGGCCGTCGACATCATCGACCGCCACTCCGGTCCCGACGAGATCCCCCACGACGTAGAGCTGTTTCACTTCCTGCGAGACGTCGACGTCGAGCCCGTCGTCGCCGTCAACAAGATGGACAAGGTCGACGACGAGGACGAGCGGCTGAACGACATCTGCGATCGTCTCGGCCTCTATCCACCGTGGCAACAGTGGCAGGAGACGATCGCCCCGATCAGCGCCAAGCGGGGCTCCGTCGACGCGCTCGACGAGGCCGTCCGCCACCACCTCCACGAGGCCGGGCGAGACGATCTGTTCCAGTTCTTCTAGGCCCGCGCTCCGCGTCGGGTGGTTTCGCGCACCACTGGCGCGGTCACTCCGGGTCGAGACGCGTGACGGTGAGGTGTTCGACGGTCGACCGGGCCAGTTCCTCGGGCTGGACGCTACAGACCGTGGTGCCGACCCAGACGGGGTCGGTCAGCTCGATACGGCGCTGGTCGAGTGGCCGCCACGACCGACCGTCCGTCGAGCAGTAGATCGTCAGCGTGTCGTCGATCCGGTCCACGCGGTACCACGGGGCATCGAGCGACGACTCTTCGAGATGGCGGGTCGTGCCGCTGGCACCCTGGCTCGTCCGCCAGTCGATTTTCGTCCCGTGGCCCTCGGTGAGGCCGACGTGTCCGTACGACGCCTCGTCGTCGAGTCCGTCTCTGACCATCAGCCCGGCGGTGCTCCACTCGTTGGCACCGTCGAGGTCGGTGAACCGCCCCTCGATCCGCACCGGTCCCTCGACGCGGGCACAGCGGTAGTGAAACTCGTTCCACTCGCCGTAGATGTTCTTACCGGAGCCAGTGACGTGCCAGCGGCCCTCCTCTGCCGTCGACTCGCCCGCGACGAGCACGTCGCCGACGTCGACCCCCTCGGTGAGCGCGATCGTCTCGTCGGCAGTCGGCGCGACCGACGGATCGGGGACCACGAGCGTGTTCCGGAGTTCGATGCGGGCTCCGCCGGCCCAACTCTCCGTGAGAGAGAGCTCCCAGTTGCGCTGTTCGGCGATGTTCGTGACGATGCTCAGCCCCGTCCCGGTGCCGGTTCTGGTCGTCGTGTACCCGTCTTCGAAGACGCGCTCTCGCTCGGTCTCGGGAATTCCCGGACCGTCGTCGGCGACGTACAGCCCACCGGACGGCAGCGGTCCGACGCGGACGGTCACGCCCGAGCAGCCGTGATCGACCGCGTTCTTGAGCAGGTTTTCGAGGACCGGCCGGATGCTCGATCGGGGCGCGTTGACGACGGCGTCCGGCCCGAACTCGACCTCCAGCGACGCGGCGTCGAAGCCGACCAGTTCCCACACGTCCTCGACGAGGGCGGGCAGGGACACCGGGCTCGACTGTCCGACGCCGACCCCCTCCGGCGAGAGCGACGAGTTCTCCAGGACCGTCTGCGTGAGGTCGTCGAGGATCTCGTCGATGCGCGTGATCGCCTCGCTGGCCTGTTCGAGCGTCGTCACGTCGCCGGTCTCGCGGGCCAGGGCGATCCGGCCGCTAGCGATCTGGATGGGGCTCTTCATGTCGTGTCGGATCGACCGGACGAACTCCTCCATCCGTTGGTCCTGGCACTTCAGGCGCTCCCGACGCTCGACGATCTCCGTGACATCGCGAGTCCAGCCGACGAGTCCGACGACCTCGCCGTCGTGTTCCCAGGGCAGTTTCGTCGTCCACGACCAGTGGGTGCCGTCGGGGGTCGTGTAACTCGCCTCCTTGTCGTAGAGTGGCTCACCCTCCTCGATGACCCGAAGGTCGTCCTCGTAGGACTCGACGGCGTTGTCCGACTCCCCGTACATATCCACGTCGGTCTGGCCGATGAACGCCTCCGAGCTGAAATCGCCCGGACTCGTCGACTTGCGGAGGTGGCGAGCCTCGCGGTCCTTGACGTACACCGCACCCTCGACGCCGTCGAGGAGCGTCCTGAACATGCTACTCTCGGCGGCCTGGTCGCGGCGGCGTTCGTACCGATCGACGGCGGCAGCGAGGCGGTCGGGCAGGTCGTCTTCGTCGAGGACGATCTCGCTCGCACCGGCCTGCGTGGCGCGTGCCGCCGTCCGACCGGCCGAGTCCCCGAGCGACAGGAGGATGGGGCGGTGCTCGTCGACCGCGTGAATCTGTTCACACGCCTCGACGACCGACGCGTCGGTCGGGGCTGCCGTCACCAGCACGCAGCCCACGTCCCGACGGTCCGACAGCGTCGTGAGCGCGGCCTCGACGCTGTCGACGACGACCTCGCCGATCGAGCCCGCCGCCGAGGCAGACCGAGTCGGGGCCACCGCCCGCTCGCGTCCGCCGACCACGAGAACCGTGGTCGGGTCACTCAGTAAGTCGTCCATCGGTCACCTGTTCCGAGTGAGAGCACCAGCCGACGCGTCTTAATTCCCAGCTTTTCTTTCGATAATCGGACGTAGTATGAATTGTCCTCGTACTGAAATTGGCCAGAAACGCGGCGCAGCGTCCGTCGAGGACGGCCCGGAACGCCGACTCCGAGTCCGTGACGGCGACAGCGACGCCACTGAGACTGACAGTACTATCGTAGCCATCGAACATCGATGCACACCCGATCGCACTGCGGTCGTGCGATCGGTGTGTAAACCGTTGCAGCTGTTACTATAGACGGGCGAAAGACGAGGGCGACCGAGACGGTCGCCACGAACGCACCCGCTGCGCTCGCCGTGCGGGCCCGGCGACAAGTAGTCCGGTGTCGGACGGCAGTCGTAGCGATGTCCCGGCGAGTGTCTGTCTCGTGGCGACACCCCCCATCAGCAACGACTGCCGGCCGTATCAGGCGACGTTGAATCCCTTATCGCGCAGGAAGTCCTCGACGCGGCCCGTGTGGTTACCCTGGAGTTCGATCTGACCGTCCTCGACGGTCCCGCCGCAGGCGAACTTGGACTTGAGATCCGACGACAGGCTGTCCATGTCCACGTCCGATGGATCGAACCCTTCGATGATCGTTACCTCCTTACCGTAACGGCGCTCGTCGATGCGGATGTTGATCTCCTGAGACTCCTTGGCCACGTCTTCGCAGACGCAGAGTTCCTCAGGGAGCCCGCACGTCGAGCAGACTTCCGACATTACACTGCGGGCTACGAAATCAACGTATTAAATACTGTCGGGGTTATTTCGCCGTGCCACGCGAGCGAACGATCTCGTCGACGAGCGAGACGGCCCGATCGGCCGCCGCCTCGTCGACCGTGCCGGCGTAGCGAGCCCGTTCTCTGATCGACGCCACCTCGCGTGCGCGCTCGTCGGCGTCGACGGCATCGAGGTACGCTCGGACGGTCTCGTCGGGACGGCGCGGCCGGTCGTGTTCGCGGCCCAGATAGTACACGAGCCGCTGAAAGGCCCGCTCGGTGTCTCGCTCGGGGGTCGACCGGGGCTGGTAGTAGAGCCACACGCTCCGGTAGACGCGCCGGCCCAGATCGCTCCGGCGCACGCCGATCACGGTCCCGACGATCGCGAGCAGTCCCAGTGCCGCCTCCCGACGGGACGGCAGCGAACTGGCCGGACCAGGGCGATCCGTCGTCGCATCGGCAATCTCGGTGCGGGACTCGCCGACCCGCGTCGCGGTCGAGATGCTGTCTTCCGGGTTGACGCCGGGACGGGTCTGTGGACCGAGCGGCGTTCCCCCGGCGTCGGTAGCGTTGTCGACCGGTGTGAGCGGCTGGGGAGTCGCCGTCGGCGTCGGCGACCACTCCGGGCCGCCGCTCTCGTTGGTGTCGACGGACGGGCGATCTCGTTGCCGGGCCGACTCGACGTTCCGGTCGCGGGCACTCTCGCGGTCGCTGGCGGGCGTCGGGTCGAACCGGACCCAGCCGTACTCTTCGAAGTAGACCTCGACCCAGGCGTGGGCGTTCTGTCCGCGCACGACCCAGCGGTCCTCGGCGACCCGTTCACCGGACGTGTAGCCGACGGCCATCCGTGCCGGGATGTCCTGTGTCCGCAACATCGTCGCCATCGTCGTCGCGTAGTAGGTGCAGTAGCCGGCCGACATCTCGAAGAGGAAGGCGTCTGCGACGTTGCCGTCGGGACGGCGCACGTCAAGCGAGTACTCGCGGTTGTTCTCCAGCCAGTTCTCGATCGTCAGGGCCGTCTCGTAGGGCGTGCGGGCCTCGCGTGTGAGCCGGTCGGTCCGCTCGCCGACGCGGTCTGGCGTGCTCGCCGGCAGTTGCGTGTACGTCTCCTCGATCTGCTGGGGGTACGCACGCGTGGTGTCGTTGAGCTGGGCCGGCGTGGCCGCGGGGACGGCGCTGGTGACGCGATAACTGTCGCCCTCTCGAATGGGTGCGCCGGTCGCGAGGCCCCCGTCGCCATCGACGCGTGTGGCGGGGTTGCCACGGCTCTGGATCGGTTTCCAGGCCGCCGGCATCACTCCAGCGTCCGTTTCGGCCCGAAAGCGCTGCTCGACGATCCGGGTCGGGCCGGGCGGCTCGTCGAGTCGGCCGCCGCCGTACGCGCGGCTGTTGGTCTGACTGACCCACCCGTCGCCGGTGTACCGGTCGAAGCTCCCGATCCGCCAGTAGCGAGGCTCGCTACTGGTGACGGTAAAGCGGACCTCGGGCGAGAGGCTGATCGAGCCCTGGACCGAGAGCTGGTCGCCGCTCTGGAGGAGACTCGCCTCGACCGTCTCCGAGCCGGTGCCGTCGACGTTCAGTGACAGTCCCGCAGTGGCGGGGACGACCGACACCAGCGACGGGACGACGACCATCAGCGCGGCCGTCACGAGGATCGTCTCGGCGTCGACGATCGGTTCGCCGCGGCGGTCGAAGTCGCCAAAGCCAAGCGTCGCCACCGCGGCGACGACGCCCGACAGCGTCGTCAGCAGGTCGGCGTCGCCGGTCAGGACGAGGAACCCCAGCGTCCCGCCCGCCGCGGCGACGGCCAGGGCATACCGGCGTCGCATCGCGAAGTACCACGTCAGGAAGGTGGGTGCGGGCGTGACACCGAGCACCCACGCCCGGATGTTGGTGATCCGCAGGAGCGTGTTGCCAGTCAGCAAGGAGAGCGTATCGGTCAGCAACTCCCCGATCCGCGGCGAGCCGCTCAGTTGCTGGACGTACCACCAGAGCCCGACCAGCAGGAGGACGCCGCCGAGCGCGACGGCGCTGCGCGGGGTCAGGAGACGGGCCAGCACCGTCGCGGCGACCAGCGAGGCGGCGACGACCGCCAGAAACCGCGAAGGGAGCCCGACCACGTCGATGAAGAAGTACAGCACTTGCAGCGTCGAGCCGAGCAGCGCCGCGACCGCGACCAGCGCCGCGGTGCGTGTCCGTCCGGGGACGCCGACACTCTCGACTGTGGGCCAGTCGAGTCCCAGCCGGTCTGCCGTACTCACGAGACACCCTCCGCGACCAGCGGATTGTCGCGCGTGGTCGTCAGTTCCGCCAGTTCGTGGACGGCGTCGCCGAGCGAGACGCTCACGCCCGTGGCGTCGGCACGGATGCGTACGTCGGCTCGGTTCCAGGCAGTCTCGTCGACGTCGCCGCTGCTCGTCCGCGCGAGGAGTTCGAGCGCCCGCTGGCGGTGGCGCTGGCCGTGGCCCGCCTCGATCGAGCCGGCCGGGACCGTCATCGCGGTGGTCAGCCCCGCCCGGAGCGCGCCGACGAGGACCGTCGCCGCGCCAGCGGCCATCTCGTCGGCGTGGCCCTCGGTCGACTGGGCGGCGATCGAGAGCCCCTCGTCGCCGACGGGATCGGAGAACTCCGTCACCAGCAGGTCGTCGTGCTTGGCACTGGACTTCCAGTGGACGTCTCGCAGCGAGTCGCCGGGCACGTACTCGCGGAGTCGGTCGAACTCGCTGCGCTGGCCGCTGTCCAGTCCCAGCGTCCGCTCGAAGGTCGCGCCACCCAGTGAGTAGACCGGCGGATAGACGACGACCTCCGTGCGCTCGGTGACCTCGTAGCGCTGTTCGACCAGTCCGAGCACGTCCCGGACGGCGACGGTCGTCCGGGTGAGTTCGTAGACGCCGCGCGCGTCGTACGCGAGGTCGTAGCTGACCGTCGCCGGCAGCGTCCGCTCGAACTCGGCCGCCGCCGACAGGCCGTCGGCGAGTTCCTCGGAGATCGTCGCGACGCCGCGTCCCTCGACCGTCAGCGAGACGGTCCGGGACTCGCCGGGAAAGCCACGGCGGGGCTGGCTGCGCTCGACCGTCGGTGCCCCCGCACGCTTCACCTGGAGCGCGCCGACCGCGAGGGCAATCGACAGCGGCGCGGCGACGGCGTTCAGCGACCGCGGGCCGGACAGCCACGCCATCGTCACTGCCAGCCCCACGACGGCGAGCGTCGCGACGCCGCGGCGTGTCGGTCTCATTCTTCGATCGGGACAGTGTCGAGGGCCGTCCGGACCAGCCCCGCGCCGGTCTGTTCGGCGGTGTCGGTTCGGATGCGGTGGGGCAACACGACGCGTGCTTCCGCGCGCACGTCGTCGGGGACGACGTAGTCTCGGCCGTCCAGCACCGCGCGGGCCTGTGCCGCCCGCAAGAGCGCGATGCTCCCGCGGGGGCTCACGCCAAGCTGGCCGTGTTCGCGGGTGTAGCGTGCCAGTCGCGTCGCGTACTCGCGCAGCGGTGCCTCGATCGTCACGTCCGAGACCGTCCGCTGGGCCCGGCGAAACTCCGCGACGCTGGCGACCGGCGAGAGGCGCTCGATGGGGTGGTCGCTGACGACGCGAGCGAGCATGGCCGCCTCGTCGTCGGCGCTGGGGTAGCCGAGGTGGAGCTTCTTCATGAAGCGGTCCAGCTCCGCCATCGGGAGCGCGTAGGTCCGGTTCTGCTCGACGGTGTTCTGGGTCGCGATGACGGTGAACGGATCGGGCACGTCCCGCGTGTCCCCGTCGACCGTGACCTGCTCTTCTTCCATCGCTTCCAGCAGCGCCGACTGGGTCTTGGGCGGCGCGCGGTTGATCTCGTCACCCAGGACGACGTTCGCGAAGATCGGCCCCTCCTGGAACGTGAACGTCTCGGTCTGCTGGTTGTACACGTTCACACCGGTTACGTCCGACGGCAACAGATCCGGCGTGAACTGGACGCGCTTGAACGTGCCGTCGAAGGAGGCTGCGACGGCCTTCGCCAGCATCGTCTTGCCGACGCCGGGAACGTCCTCCAGGAGGATGTGGCCCCGCCCCAGCATCGCGGTCAGGATGTGTTCGATCTCCTCGTGGTGGCCGACGATGACCCGCTCGACGTTCTCGATGACCTGAGTCGCGACTCGGTTCGCCTCGCCGAGGGCAGACTCGGAGTGGGACCCTCGTGGTGTGTCGGTATCTGTCATTGTTGTCAGTGTCCACCGCAGGCACGCTGTCACGGGACCACGCCCCCGGCAGTGGCCCCGTCGGCGGACGGCCTGGCACTGCCGCCGCCGGGCGCGATGCCAGTCGTGACCCCTCCTTAGGGATCAGCGCTTGTAATACTGCTGCCTGTTAGCTCGACACATACACGACCGCAGACAGACGATACGGTCCGCGGGACCGTCGGTCTACCACTCCTTGCAGTCGGGACAGACCAGTCCGTCCTCTCCCTGCCAGCGGTACGAAACCGAGGTCCCACACCGGCGGCAGGGCTCGCCGTCGGGCGACCAGGCTGCCGTCGTCGCCGCCGGTTCGACGCTGTCCGGCGATACCCGACCGCCCTCCGCGTCGGCCTGCTCGTCCCCACTCGTCGACGACTCGTCTCGGGGCTCGTCGTCCGTGGCGTCGCCGACGAAGTCCGTCAGCGAGGCGTCGTCACTCATACCAGCCCGTTGGGACGGGCGAACATTGGACCTGTCGGTGGGGACCGAACCGCGCCCGGAGCCGCCGACAGCGATTTCGGCCCCGGCGACCTCCGACGAGACGTGACCGCGACGGTACGCCGAGACGCACTGCTGGCCGCCCTCGCGTCGGCCGGACTGCTCGCGCTGTTGGTCGCCGAGCGAGCAGTCGACACGCTCACCACCCCGACAGCGATCGCCAGCGGCGTCGCGGTGGCGCTCCTGGTCGAAGTTGCGTTCCTGCGATCGTCGGCTGTCGCGCGCCTGTGGACGCGCCCCGTGGTCCAGCTGGGCTCGACGGCCGGACTCCTCGCCGTGGGACTGGCTGGCTACGCGCTCGCCGGACCACTCGTCGTGGCGGCGCTGTCCTGGGGACTGGTCACCTACTTCGCCCTGCTCTGTGTGCTCCTGGCGAGCAATCGCCGTCGGGCGACCGAGTGACGAACGACGGCGGCCGAAAGAGCTTTGTCGTGGTACCCGGTACCACGGGTGATGATCGACGGCTCCACGTGCCCGAACTGCGACGGCCACGTCTCCACGACCAACGGCACCGACTACGAGTGTGACGACTGCGGGAGCGAGTTCGACACCGCCGACCTCTTTCTGCCCTGATCCCCGACAGTTTTGCCGACGCCCGACCAAGCGGTGAGCAATGGTCACGGTTCGCCCCGCCGAACACGGCGACGTCCCGGCGATACAGCGCGTCGCCCGAGAAACCTGGCACGCCGCCTACGACCCCGTCCTCGGCCCCGAAGCCGTCGAGGCGACGGTCGAGGAGTGGTACGCCGATTCGGTCGTCGCCGACGGCGTCGCGAACGACGCGACCACCTACCTCGTCGCGGTCGACGACGGCGTCGTCGGATACGCCTTCGGTGGCCAGATCGAAGCCGACCTCGCCAGCCTGTCGGCAATCTACGTCCAGCCCGACCGCTGGGGCGCGGGCATCGGACACCGACTGTTCGTCGCCCTCACCGACCGGCTCCGAGAGCGCGGCCGCGAACGGCTCCAGATCCGCGTGCTCGCGGCCAACGACCGAGCACGAACGTTCTACGAGCGCCACGGCGCGACCCTCGTCGACCGCCAGCAGATCACGCTCGCCGACGTTCCCGTCGACGAAGTGACCTACGAACGACCGCTGTGAGTCGCCGCCCGCTTTCGAAATCCTTTTTGATACCCTCGGCCTCGTCACGAATGCGCGCCGCCTTAGCTCAGACTGGGAGAGCACTCGACTGAAGATCGGGCTGTCCCCGGTTCAAATCCGGGAGGCGGCATACCCTTCTCGGTTTACATGCCGGAATGACTACCCCCCGTAGCCGGGGGTCTCTCGCGGGGTGGTCGGCGTGAGCGATCCCGACCCCGCAGACCGCGGCGATGGAGCCGATTCTGCCGACGCGAACCCCGGGGACGAGAGCCTCGAAACCACCGTGCAGGAGGTGTCTGCACGGATGGACGCGCTCTCGAAGCAGGTCTCGGGACTTCGGGAGGAACTACACGACGAGCGAGAGCAGCGCGCGGAGTTAGAGGACGAGCTGGAAGCGCGCGACGAACGGGTCGAGGAACTCGAAGCGGAAGTCGCACGGCTCGACGCGCGCACCGACATCCTCGAAGTCGTCGAGAACGCCGACAAGATGTCCGGCAAGCAACGCGCGGTCACGCTGGTCCAGCACCTTCACCGCGCGGCGAAAGCGCGTGAGCGGCGTGACGAGCCGTCTGCAGCGACCGTCGACCGCGACGAAGCCGAGGAAGCGCTCCACTTCCCGGACATCGACCGAACGACGATCTACCGCGACATGGAGCGTGCCGCCCGGCTGATCGACGGGAAGGCGCTCCAGTACAGGAACGGAGAGCTTCGCCTCGATCTCGACGCCGGGACACTCCCCCGCAAGTACACGGCTGACGAGGAGGGCGAGAATCTGTGAAGTCCTCACAACAGCCGCGATGGGGGAAGCCCCCACCGAGTCGACCCAGTTTCAGCGAAACCGTCTGAACCCTTAGGATTTGCAGGGTAGGACGGGTCTGTAAACAACTATCGGATAGCTGTTAGTACGCTCGCAATCCGCTCGCACCGCTCGCTCATCACACCGATCAACAGCCTGCGCGGCTGTTGTGAAGACTTCACAGAAACACACGATGCCCGAAAACCACGAACTCGTCGACGACCTGATAGCATTCTTCCGGGACTACTACTCGGAAGAGATCGGCCAGCTCGCTCAACACTACCCGCGGGAACAGAAGTCCCTCTACGTCGACTACGACGACCTGTACCGCTTCGATCCCGACATCGCCGACGACGTTCGGAACCATCCCCAGCAACTGCAGGAGTACCTGGAAGAAGCACTCGCACTCTACGACCTGCCGGTCGCTGTCGATCTCGACGACGCGCACGTCCGGCTGTACAACCTCCCCGAGACGGATGTCTTCGACGTGTCCGAAGTCTCTCGACACGAAAACATCGGCCAGCTACTGGACATCCGCGGGCAGGTACAGAAGGTCTCAGACGTGAAGCCCCGACTCACCAAGGCGACGTGGGAGTGCCAGCGCTGCGGGACGCAGACGACGATCCCACAGACCGGCGATACGCTGCAGGAACCCCACGAGTGCCAGGGGTGCGAGCGGCAAGGACCGTTCTCGCTTGACGCCGGTGCGAGTAGCTGGATCGACCACCAGTACGCTCGACTCCAGCAACCGCCCGAGCAGACGAAGGGTGGTGATGCCCCAAGCGTCGACGTTCACCTCGAAGACGACCTGATCGAAGGCTTCGACGCCGGGGACAGAGTGGTCCTGACGGGTATGCTGGATATCGAGGAGCCGGGCACAGAGCAGGGTCTCGACTTCGACACGAACCTCGACGCGCGGGCAGTGGTGAAAGAGGAGAGCGACTACGACGATGTCGACGTAGAGGAGCACCGCGACGAGATCGAAGCTATCGCGAGCGGCGAGCGCGGTGATCCGTACCAGCTCCTGATCGACTCGATCAACCCGAAGCACCGGGGGGACGAGCACGTCAAGCTCGCCGTCGCTCTCCAGCTCTTCGGCGGGTGGGCACACGAGTATCCCGACGGAAGCCGCGACCGCGGCGACTGGCACATGCTCCTCCTCGGGGACCCCGGCTGTGGCAAGTCGACCTTCCTCCGCTACGTCGACCAGATCGCGCCGCGGTCGACCTACGCATCGGGGAAAGGTGCGACGGCGGCAGGCATGACTGCGGCGGCGGTCGCTGACGACTTCGGTGATACCGAGTGGGGACTGGAAGCCGGTGCGCTTGTGCTGGCCGACGGCGGGATCGCCTGCGTCGACGAGATCGACAAGATGCAATCCGACGCAGTGTCCTCGATGCACGACGCCCTGGAGAGCCAGCAGGTCCACGTCAACAAGGCCGGGATCAACGCCACGCTGAACGCTCGCACATCGCTACTGGCGGCGGGGAATCCGAAGAATGGCCGCTTCGAACGTTACCGACCGAAGGGTGAACAGATCGACATGGGACCGACGCTGCTCTCCCGATTCGATCTGATGTTCATGGTGTCTGACCAGCCCAATCGGGAAGACGACGCGGAAGTGGTCGAGCACATGGTCCAGAGTCGACAGGCTGCAGGCCGTCATACTCGTGGAGCGGAGCTGAGTGACGAGGAACAGCAACGGGTCGAACCGGCGATCGATCGAGATGTGCTACGGGCCTACGTCGCTCACGCCAAGCAGACCTGTCGTCCGATCATCGAGGACGACGAAGTAGCGGAGCGGCTCAAGCAGTTCTTCGTCGAGTTCCGCGCGAGTGCTGGTGAGCAAGACGACGACTCACCGATTCCGTTGACGTTTCGGAAGGTCGAGGCAATCCAGCGGCTTGCGGAGTCGAGTGCGCGGATTCGACTTTCGGACACTGTGGAGATCGAAGACATTGAGAGGGCGATCAAGCTGGTGACTAAGTCGATGAAGCAAGTCGGATACGATCCCGAAGAGGGTGAGTTTGATGGGCTGTGTTGAATCGCCATAAGGCGGTAGATTTCATTGTTTCACAGCACGTTTGATGTTGTAGACGACACACATCAGGGCGATTTCGCGGAACTCACGAAACCAGGATCGCGCTCGCACGGCGAAGCCGAGCGAGCGCTTCACAGCCGAATTGACGGTCTCAGTCATCGAGCGCTGGTTGTATCGCTGTTCGTCGATTCTGGCGTTGTGTGCGTGGTCGTAGGGAGCGAAGATGCGGTGCTTGATCAGGGGTCTGATGCCGAGTTCACGCAATGCTTCGCGGAGCGCTTGCTTGTCATAGCCTTTGTCGGCGGCCAGAGACCGCAGATCGCCCGCGTTCCGACGGGCGATCTGCTCGGCGAGGTCTGCGTCGCTTCCTTCCCTATTCGTCGAACAGTGTACGTCAAGGACGGCTTGAGTGTCTGTATCGACGAGTTTCGTGACTTTTAGCTTCTGCACGCGGTAGCTGATTCGCTGGCAGTAGTGGCGGCTGGCGGCCGAGCGTTCGTAGAATGTGGCGTCGATAGCAGCGTGTTTCGATGGGTCGTGTAGCTGCGCCGACTGGCGCAGCAACACTCGACAAACGCTCATCTCGATCCGGTCGAACGCTTTACACAACGTGGATGGAGAGGGAAGATCGGCCGCATTGAGGCCGATCTCCCCGGTTATTTGTGGCATCTCTTTGAGCAGGTCAATCGTCATTCGGTAGGACGCATCAAGGTAAATCCGCAGACAATGGAGAGAAACGAGGGCGTAATCGGCGAATCCGCCGCCACCTTCCGGGGCGGCGGATTCGTCTCCATCGCCAGTAACTCTTTGAGCAATCGGTACAATCTCTCCAGTGAAGCGGGAGATTTGTGTCATGGACAACCAAATCATCCCGCTTCAACTCCTTTGATTTAGCGACCTATCCCGACGCCGTCTAGTGATTCAACAGAGCCGAAGGGTCTCTTTAACCCTGTCAACGCTGGTGGCACTGACGATCGTCGAGCCCAGTATGTACAGTGCGATGTGGCCATCGCCGTTGGGGTTCTCGCCAATGACGACATCATAGCCCTGGGACGTTGCTATGGCGACGACGTTCGAGAGTACCTACTCGACGTCACCGGGCGTCTCCAGAGGAGAGGTTTCGTAGACGTGTTCTGCCCCAAGGCCCTCATCGTGAGTTGAATAACACGGACCACTGGGTTCCGCTCGCGACTGTCTACCACTCTCGAGTCCTGAGCCTGCGTCAGCGACTCGTGTGTATCTGAGCGCTGCGGAGCACGCTCGGACCCGGTTTCCGAATTTGTAACGTTCTATGTACTACACATGTGTTCGTCACGTGGCTATGGCCAGTCTTGTCGCGCTTCGAGTGCTTCTAAAAGGTCGGGTAGTCGCGCCCGTTTGTACGCTACCCACTCGGCAAACGTTGTGCCAAACCCTTTAGCCTCGGGAGCATCGTCCGGGATTTCGTCGCCCAGGCCACGTCGTACATCTCTGTAGTACGAGGCCAATCGAATGTGTTCTTGCTCACCGTACACGAATTCCCAGTCTCCGACCGAATCGTAGATCTCGATCGCTCGGTCGTACGCGTCATCCGCATCGTCACGCTGAGCGATGGTCCGGAGATCGCCGATGAATTCTGGCCAGGCCCCTTGACGCAGGTCCGCGAACGTGCCTGATTCGAGGTCTCGCTCGGCGAGATACGCAGCGTAGTCTTCCGCGAGGAGAATCCCGATGTCACACCGGTTCTGCGCCCGACAATCATTACCAGCGATACGATAGCACGTCGCAGCATATACGAATCGGGCGACCGCTCGTTTCGTGTGATCCGTGTCTGGTCCAGAGTGTTCAACAACAGTTCCTGCATGCTCATGCGCGGCAGCAGTGTACAAGTCCCCTGCTTTCTGTAACTGTCTAGACTCTCTCGCCACCTGCGCTTCCTCAGCTAATTGGTAAGCTTGACTTTTCATTATTGTCAATATATCCTGCTGACGCCGTCGATCATATCTCTCGTATCTTCCGTTGAGTCAAAGGATCGGTCGCCGTCCCCAAATGTCGGTGCTTTCGAGCAATCGGTACCCTCAGGAGTTCTTGGACTCCATCTCACGGACATCTTCGATTGATTCCGGTAGTGTTGATTCCTTGTGGTCAACCCACTCACATAAGCTCCCCTCGTCGATTGTTTCTTGTTGCACCATCGGATCGCCATCGGCAATTCGTAGAACCGACCGATAAAATGCAAATAAATTCAAATGCTCTTGCTCTGCGAGCGATGCTGGAGGGTCGCCAAATTTTTGATACATATTTCGAGCCTGGTCATACGATCTGCTCGGATCATCTCCGCGAAGCAATCGGAAATCGCCAATGAATTCGTACCAAGCGCCACGTCGGGCTTGATCGTACGCACTCGTAAGCCGTTGATCGCACTCTCGATTCAGTACGTCTTCTGCAACCAGAATCCCGATCTTGGCACGATTTTCGAGACGGTTTTGATTACCACTGATTAGATGGCAGGTCGCGCTCTCCAAGAGATACTGCTCTCCGAAGCTAGTCGTGATACCATATGGAGCAGAAACACCGTCACCAAAGCACTCGAACGCGGCCCGTGAGTAATACTCAGCCGCATCTGTGAATCTACCTTCTGCTCGAATTGAGTCGGCTGTGGATGCTAACGAATTTCCCACTTCGCGTACCATCAACAATCTACTCCATTTTCTGAATCGTACACAGTATCTTTTTCCTCTTCATTGCCGGGTATATCTTTGAGCGCCTTCTCTATGGTCCGGTAGATATTATCGGCCGTACTCGCGGTAAGGATGGTTTGCACAACCCGATAACCGGGATTGCCTTGAGCAGCAATCAGTACATACCCACCACCATATTGTGCAATATAATATCTCTTACTAGCGACGTCTACAATTCGAACGACTTCAGAACGGATCAGTTCTCGGAGTGTGCTTTTACTATCCACTGGCTTTCCGTCCCTTGTTGCGTGATCACCGCGGTCTTCGACATTCACTATATCATTACAGTCGTCTTGTACTGTACTACTCCCAGTGCCGGCTGCCATCAGCGTCCCGTCGATGATTTCCAGAATTGCCTGTTCTTCCGCATCGGTACCGTCCCCGATTACATACGTGACCTCACCGGTGGTCTCCCGGTCTCCATTCTCCAAGATACGACCGATATCATCCTGCGTGAGTTCGGAGGTCTCATCGATATACTCCCAGCCATAGCCTCGATAGTAGCCGTCCTGCTCCTCTACGAACCCTTCGTTCAGGGTGACCTCTTGACCATTAGTTTCGTAGGTCCTGACCTCGGGAGTTGGCGAGAGAGGTGACTGAGCTATTCGCCTCTGCTCATCACGCACCGAGAGTCTCAATTACGACACCACTTCCGTCGCCTCAGGACTGAATCCCGATATGATCGCTGAGGCCGAAGATTTGCTTTATTAATAGGATGTCGACTCACTATGTGGATGATTCTATCGCGTCTTTGATGAGATTGGGGAGTTGCTTCCGTTTGTATTCGACACGCTCCACTGGAGACTGAAACTCTATTTTTGTCAGTAGGTCGTCCTCAAGCGCAACTCCAGCCATAGAATGAAGGTTACGAAGAAGTTTTGTGTTTTCTTTGAAAATCGGCTCCGAGAGTTGGCCAATCCGCTGGCTGACAGTCGTTTCCCGCTCGTAATCTCGATACGCCTGAAGCGCATCATCGTATCGCGACCTGTTATCATCAAGCTCGCCGAGAATCTGGAAGTCACCACAATACTCGTGGAATGCTCCCTCCTCAACAACGGTCGTCGCCAACTGCTCTCGAAACTCATCAGCCATCAATACTCCCTGTCTAGCTTTTGTGGAGTGCATCTTATCGCGACCGGCCATTCGGAAACAGAATGTGGATTTCAATAACAGCGAGAGACCGGATGACACTTGATCTACGTAGTTCGGTACAGACTCTCCCAGTTCCCGGTATGCAGCGAAGGCATAGTGAAAGCCTGCACTCGCAACTTCCCCCTCGTTACAAAGATCGTCAGCTGTACGCTCTATAGACCGAGAGTTGTCTTTGGACATATTAGCAATTATACTCGCTTGCATCTTTGCCGTTCGGATCTTGCAGTTCATTTTCAGCACCGCTCCCTCCGTTCCAATTCCCACGGAGCTCCGTCAACACGGTCGCACTGTAGAGAGCATGTTCCGGATGCTTGTTCGCAACGACATGAACCATGAACCAGACTCCGTTTGCGCCCTGTCCTACATAATAAAATCCGTCGCTGACACTCCAGATACGGTTGTTTAGTGGGTTCTGTAGTGCGTCAGTGATATCGTCTCTCGTGATCCCATCTTTGTATGGATGGTCATTCTCCTGCTCACTTGGAATATAAACTTCTCTTCCACACTGGTCTTCAACGTACTCGCCCCCTCCATCTCCCTGTGCCTCTGAAGCCGTCATTACCGTTCCTCCGATGATGGACACTATCGCTGCTTTGTCTGAGACAGCCGTGTCCCCGATAACGTACGTAACCTCTCCGCTTGTTACGCGTTCGCCATCTTCGAGGATTCGTCCAATATCGTCCCGAGTGAGTTCGGAGGTTGCCTGAATGTACTCCCAACCATAGCCTCGATAATAGCCGTCCTGCTCCTCTACGAACCCTCTGTTTAGGGAGACTTCTTGGCCATTGTTCTCGTACGTTCTGACCTCGGGAGTTGGCGAGAGAGGTGACTGGGCTATTCGCCTCTGCTCATCTCCGACCTCCTCGTTGATCGCGTACCCCAGTGACGCGGTCACGAGAATGCCAAGTGGTGTCTTGCTGATCCCCCGCACTGTAGTTTGACTCAAACTAGCCTTTCTGGGCAGAGCTGCCAGACTAATCCCGGCACTGACAACGGCGCTTTCATTTTCCATCTGAACGTTTACCGGGTGTGCGTTCCCGTGTTCATCCACTGCTTCTATGTAGAGTGATGGAGAATTCAGCGGACCTGGTACAACTGCAGTAACTTCTGACTTCTCGGGGTGGTAGACGTTCGTTGTCCCCCCCGTATAGTTTATTTCAAGACGCTGAATATCGCTTTCATCACTTACACTTACAAAAGCCATGTACGACCGCAATACCAGAGCACCCTGCTCATCCAATGTGATATTCAGTGAAGGCGGCCGGTTCTCGATGTATGGCTGAGGATCGTACCGATCGGAGAATTGATCATTGTCCGGATTGCCTCGGAGTGGGTCGGTTTCGAATGCGACTTCTGCGCCATCTGATAAGCCATCACTGTCAGTATCGGGAGTAGTGGGATTCGCAGTGTAATCGAAGTACGATCCCTCGTACTCTTCGCCGTTGAAGGTGAACGACACCGATTTAAATTCTCCGACCTCTCGGCCGTCAGACAGCCCATCTCCGTCGGTGTCGTTCGACGTGGGATCGGTGCGTACGACCTCACCGTCCGGGCCACCGAGAACGATTCCAGAGGTCTCGCGTTCGTCGCTCAGCCCGTCACCGTCTGTGTCGTTGATCGTCGTCGTGTTCTCGGCCACACGAGAGAAGACCTCGGGGAGGTCCGCTGCACTGTCGACCAGGGAGACGTTCCCGCCAGTCCGTTTCGCGATTGGGGCCAGCTGGCTCTTACTCGCACCACCAAATCCGATCGGGTAGATCGTGATGTTGTTTTCCGCCGCTTCAGCTGCCATCTCAGTTCCATCAGCGTAATCAGATCTACCGTCAGTCAAGAAAATTGTAATATTCGCACGGTCGGAACCCCCACGCTCGGCAAAGTGTTCGTTTGCCGCAGCAATCGATGCAAAGTCAGTGCCGCCATTGCCACCTTCGTACTTTAGGTTCTGAATCGACTGATTGACCGCTGTAAAATTACTTGTGAGGGGTTGCTGTACACGCCCGAAGTTGTCAAATTCGATTACAGCTGCTCGATCTTTTTCCAGCAATCCACCAGTGAACCGCTGTGCTGCGTCCTTCGCTAATCGGTTTCGATCGTAATAATCCATCGACCCCGAAACGTCCATCAGCATCACCACGTCGACTGGTGTCACCCCATCATCGCCCGTCTCCCGGACAGGTTCCTTCGCGTCGTACGTCGCCGCCCAGTTTTCGATGTTGTACACCGCGAACGTCGAGAAGTGCTCTGTCTGTGCGGTGACGGTGCCGTTTGCGGGATCGACTGTGGAGTTCAGCGGGACGAAGATGCCTGCCTCCGGATCGTAGGTGAAAATGGCCACCTCCTGTGATTCGTTCTCGAGGCCGGTATCGTCGTACTCCATCGTGACGTTGGCCGAATCGAACTCCTGTTCGGCGGTGAGTTCCACGACCGGGGACTGGCTCATGTTCTCTACACGGGAGGTATTGAACATCGAGTCGTTCTGCGGAGCGATGGTCGTGTCGTTTGCTACGTCGCCCTCGCCAGTCAGCTCCAGTGAGACGCCCAGCGAACTGTTTTCGGTCTCTGTCTCGAACGTCTCGTTGCCGTCTAGGACGCCGTCACCGTCGGTGTCAGCGACCAGCGGATCGGTGCCGAGTCGGATCTCCGCACCGTCGTCGAGGCCGTCGTCGTCGGTGTCCAGGTCCGTCGCGTTCGTCCCGTACTCCTCGATCTCTTCACCGTCAAGCAGGTCGTCGCGGTCGCTATCGGGGACCAGCGGACGAGTCCCATTCGCCACCTCGTCGCCGTTGGCCAGGCCGTCGTTGTCGGGATCTTCGGCCTCGTCGGGCGTTCCGTCACCGTCCGTGTCAGCGGCGAGGGGATCCGTCTGGGTCAGGAACACTTCGACGGCGTCGGTCAGCCCATCCTCGTCCGAGTCGTTGTCGAGTGGGTCTGTCCCGAGTTCGCGCTCCCTCACCGCCGAGAGGCCGTCTCCGTCGAAGTCTTCTGCCCCGTCGACCGTCTCGTTGTTCGACTCGTTCGCCGCCGTCGACGCGGCGTCACTGTTCGGATCGAGCGGATCGGTCCCCGTGACGCTCGTTTCGTACGTGCCTGGCAGCCCATCACCGTCGAGGTGCAGGACCGCCGAGGATCCGCTGTCTCCTACCGTCGACACTTCGATACGATTGACGCGCTCCTCGAGCTCGACCGACGTGTTGTACGAGCGGTTCTGTCCAGCGGAGTTCTGCACAACGGTAGTGTTGACCGTCTTCACCTGCGTTCCATTAACTGAGATAACAACCTGAGGCTCAGTGGTTGGATTGGCTCCAGTGACGTTCCCGTACAGTGGGTACGACAGAGATTCGTTGTCCGGCCGGACCGGATCAGCACGCTGCTCGATCGTGACGCTCGTCGTTTCGTTCCGGTCAATAGCGTCGAGAACCATCTGGGCGTGCCGGTGAGCGGTTCGGAGGTGCGGAATTGCCGTCGCCCGGGCGTGATAGTACTCCCGCCCCTCGGTAGCTTCGGTATCCCAGCGGTTCGCCCGTTCGATCGCCCGCTCGGCGACCGCGAGTTGACTCTCGGCAGATTGGCGGGTGCCTCGATCTAACTCGCTTTCGTACTGATCGAAGAGCCGGCGTGTATCGGCGACAGTCGTTCGAGCACTTTCGTTGTCCGCCTGGTAGATGAGTTCCGTCGCTCGCCGAGTATCGTTGCTGTACTCAGAATCCACGAGCCGCATGAGCGCGCGAATCGCGATGCCGTCGTCAGTGAACACCTGCGGATCTGAAACTCGTACCGGACCACGATACTCACTCAGCGTTCCATTCGCGCGGTCACGGGCGCGATCGATGTGTTGGGCGTTGCCACTGTGTTGCTCGGCGTCGATGGCCTGGAGAATCTGGACGGCCTGTCTCTTCTTCACCTTCGGCGGCGCAGTGTTAGAGATTGGCTCGTTTTCTCGACCATCTGTTTGATTAACATCGTCTGTTTGATTGACGCCGTCTGTTTGGTTGGTGTTGTCTGTTGGGGGGTCGACGGGCTCGTTTCCAGCACTATCAGTGGTAACCACATCGTTGCCAGCACTCTGAGCCACGCTCCCAACTGCGACGACAGGTGTGAACGTCGCAGTGATGAGAAGAACTGAAAGAAGGAGTGACAGTAGCTTCGTTCCTGTGGGCATATCACCGATACTATTTTTCACCAATTAATATCTTTCCAATCACCTAAAAATGAGGTAAAAAGCATGCATATTTTGGATTGGTTAGGGGTGGATTATGCCGGGCGGATTAACACGTATTCTTGTGTCTATGGGACCTCATCTTGAGACTGCCGTTGGACGTGCCGAGATGGAGACCGCAAAATCGCATCGGCAATCCCGGTTCCTTCGGGGGCTGTTCAACGCAGCAACTCAGTTGTGGTACCCGGCTTGTTCCGACGCCGACACGAGACCCCGGCCGAATGGAGATTGTCGTGGAATCTAACCGAAGGGCTGTTCCTGATGTGACGCTTCAAGGCGGTTCCACGGCGTAATCGAGTGGCTGACGCCCCAGCACTTTCTGGATATTCCCCGCCAGGGCCCATCGAGTTCTTTGTCGACGCTGCTCGTCTCGCCGCCGATTTCGAGACAGTCGTCGACGTGGTGTCGAATGTTCGCACCTGATTCCAACTACTAAAGAGAACTCCAGCAACTCGCTACTGCCGCCTTCTGTCTACCCCTCGTTATTGTCTGTGATACTCTCGCCACTATTTTTATTATCCATCACTCCCTTTCTTCAGACACGGCACCATCCCGGTGCCAGCACCCACCACCCACCCCCACCACCCTTCCTTTCCGTTTTCGACCGTCGAGTGACATCGACACGGTTGGATGCGTTCTGCTTCGTCCACGCTGCCGGCGGTACGAGGCGTCGTCACACCGAGGGAGAGATACTGCGACACGGCGACGGTGTCGCCGTCCACCTCTGCAGACCATCGCTACCTCGGTGTGACCAGCGTCTCGACGACGTGACGGCCGCCAGTGTCCAGTCGTATCCCCGTACTATGTGTCGTGGCAACAAGGGTCGATACCAATAGAGCTATATACTGGTGTGGTATACCATAGCATGTATGGCGACCGCACCGAGTACCGACGACATGATCGACGAGTTCCTGTCCCAGCGGGGTCACGACGTCGAAGCGACTGGTTGGGAAGAAAGCTACAACAAGAAACAGTGTCCGGATTGTGGCGGTCTTCACGACGGATCGGCCACAGAGTGCTCGGTGTGTGGCTGGGGGCCCGCTAACTGACTCTCAGCAGCACACACGTCCTGGCAACGACTGAAACGATTTACACACCGATCGCACTTCCGCCGTGCGGTCGGGCGTGCATTGATTTTCAGTAGCTACCATAGCTGTCCTTCCTACCGGAGTCTGCCGGCTCGTCTCGTAGCAACATGTCTTCGTAGTGGCGACTGTCGGTCTGTGAACTTTCGCGGTGCTCGAAGCGTCACCGTCGCTCTCGAACGTCGAGAGGGGGGAGAGAGTTGGGGGGTCAGTTCTGACGGAGTTACGCGTCGTCGAGTGACGCGTGCAGGAACATACCGATCGCGAGGTGTTGATACACCGCGCGTTCGATGCGTTCTCGAGCAGCGGGGTCGTCGCTGATCGAGTACTGCTTGGTCTGGACGAGCTCGTGCATCTCGAGGAGTCCCTCGGAGTCGAGCTCGTGGAGTCGGGGGTAGACCGTTCCTGGGCTCAACTGGGCGTCGAAACACCGCTCCAGTTCGTCCATCAGCTCTGTGCCGTGCGTTTGATCGGTCGAAGACGCGATCAACGCGAGGAGGATCTCGTCCAGGCTCTCCGTCACGAGACTCTCGTCGATGGCAGCGTCGCCATCGGCGAGGGCCTCGCCGACCGAAGACAGTAGCGTCTCTGGCACGCCGTCACGATTCGATCGGTCGGACGACGTCTCGGTGTCGTGCCCGCCGACGAGGGGGGTCAAGCGCTCGTCGGCGCTGGCGTGTCCCGCATCGCCCGTCGGAACGTGACGGAGTTCGTCTTCGGTCATGTGGTCACCTGGAGTCGATCCGCAATCTGACGTAGGGCGGGTCCGTGCATAAGTTCCCGTCAGTGTTTTCTGGATCTGAAAGAACCCCGTCGGCTGAAAACGCTTATATGACGAGAGGAGAAGCATTCCGGTAGTGAACGACGAGAAGAGCATCGAAGAGATACTCGACACGATCGGCGACCAGCACGCCAGGCAGGTGTTGGCCGCGATCAGTCGCGAGTCCCAGTCGGCGAAGGAACTCGCCGAGGAGTGCGATATGTCGCTGCCGACGGTGTATCGCCGCATCGAGATGCTCACCGAGTACGAACTGGTGACGGCTCGCACACTCGTGGCCGACGACGGGAACCACTACAAGGTGTACGAGTCGAACTTCGAGTCGACGGTCATCTCGCTGGAAGACGACGAGTACAAGGTCCGGATCTACCGCGAAGAGAACCTCCCAGACCGCTTCAGTCAGCTCTGGGACGAACTCAACCCCGACTAGGTGGTAGGTAGGATGGTCGACGGCGTCGTGATCGCGAGTGGATTGCTGGCACTGTTACGGATGGTCGTGTTCGGCCTGACGCTGGGGATCACTCTGATCAGCTTCCAGGCTTACCGAAAGCGTCCCTCCGAACGGCTCCAGGCGGCTTTCGTCGGCTTCGCGTTCATCAGCATGGGAGTCGCGGTTTCGAGCGTCATCACCCAGCTCAGCGTCGGCGACGCCGGGGAGGCAACTCGCCTGTTCTTCCAGTTCGCGGAGACGATCCCCTTCATCATCGGCTTCAGCATGCTGTATCTCTCTCTGTACCGGTGACGGTGCCGGCTGTCTGTGTGCGATCCTTCCGACGACAGCGTCCACAGTGATACTACCGGCTGTACATCTGTGACCGATTTCGCCACCCCGGGGTGGCGAAGATCCTCACGAAGTGACAGCCGGCAGTATGAAGCACAGTCCGAGTCTCGTACGGAGAGAGTGGTCGCGTCGCGGTCGCCCCGGCCGTGTGAGCAGTGTGTGGCTGCCACGACTGGAACGATCATTATGTAAATCGGCGATACTTATATTAGCGATAACCAGTATGGGTTAGATTGGGAGAGAGCCCATGCCAAAGTGCCAGAACTGCGGTTCGTTCGTGACCAAAGACTACGTACGCGTGTTCACACCTCAAGAAGACACCGACCCGCGGGTCTGTCCCGACTGCGAGGACATGATCCGTGACGGCGCAGACGTACGGGAGGCACGGTCTCCCCGACACTCGTAGGACGCCTTCGTTGTCGTCTCCGATCTGTCTTGTCGCGTCGTCAGCGACGCCGAACACCCACCCGTAGAAAGCACGTCGTTTATGAGTGAGCGGCTCGTTTCTGTGTGCAATGACTGACACGACCCCGCAGGTGGTTCGGCTGTTCGGCGGTCCGGGGAGCGGGAAGACGACGGCGCTGCTCGACCGCGTCGAAGAACTGCTGTCCGAGGACGACGCCGACGTTCGCGACATTCTGGTCGTCTCGTACACGCGTGCGGCCGCCGCCGAGATCCGCGAGCGACTGGCCGAACGACTCGACATCAACCCCCGTTCCCTGAAGGGCAACGTCTGTACGATGCACGCGAAGGCGTACGAACTGCTCGACCTCTCTCGGGGCGACGTGGTCGGGGAGTCCGACAAAGAGGCGTTCTGTGACGAGTTCGGACTGGAGTTCGAAGACGAGTACGAGGGCTCTCGCCGTCGGTCGGCCCGCTCGACGACGCTCGGGAACAAGGTCATCGCCACGAGCCAGTGGCTCCAGCGCACTCGCCGGGACGTGGCCGACTGGTACGACGTGCCCTTCAAGTGGGACGAGGAGGAGGTCCGACTCCCGCCCGAGATCGACGACAACGCCCAGACGGGCAACAAGTACACGCCGACCTGGCCCGGCGACGACGACCGGCTGGACGTGCCCGAAGCGATCCGCGCCTGGCGCACTTACAAGGGCGACAACGACCTCACCGGCTTCGCAGACATGCTCGAACGGGTCAAGCAGCGATCGCTGCTACCCAACGTCGAGTACCTCATCATCGACGAGTTCCAGGACATCACCACCCTCCAGTACGACGTGTACGAGGAGTGGAAACCCCGCATGACGAAGATCCTCATCGCGGGCGACGACGACCAGGTCGTCTACGCCTGGCAGGGTGCCGACCCCGATCTGTTGCTGGAGGAAGACGTCGACGTCGACGAGATCCTGCCCAACTCCTACCGACTGCCCTCCTCGATTCTCAACGTGGTCAACCGCGAGGTGCGCCACATCGAGAAGCGCCAGGAGAAAGACCTCAATCCGCGCAAGGAGGGCGGCGAGGTGTTGCCGATGTTGAACCCCTCGATGCTCGATCTGGTCCGCGAGATCCGCCGGACCGTCGACGACGACGAGGGGACCGTGATGATCCTCTTTCGGGCGCGGTACCAGATGTTCCAGTTCATGGATGAGTTCATCGGCGAGGGGATCCCCTTCACCTGCCTGACCGACCAGCGGATGTGGACCGACCGACTCACCGAGTACGTCCGCGGTGTCGAGGCGCTCGACGCCGACGAACCCCTCTCCGTGCTGGAGGGTCGCCGGCTCGCGGACATGCTCGCCGACTCCGCTTTCGGGACCGGCGACCGCGACGACCTGTTCGACGAACTCGACGAGATCGCAGACGCCAGCGAGGAAGACGACCTGGCGGACATCGAGCTCGATCCGGACGTGATCCGCGAACACGCACCGTTCGCGCCCGACCCGCGGGCCGCCGCCGACATGCTCCGGAAGGTGACCAACTTCCAGGAACGGACCGTCGAGGCCTACTTCCACGGGGAGTACGCCGGCATGGACGCCGACCAGGTCCGTCTCGGGACGATCCACTCCGCCAAGGGTCGCGAGGCCGACCACGTGTTCGTCGGCACCGACCTCACCGAGAAGGTCGTCGAGCAGATGGCCGCACAGGTCGAGCAAAACGACCGCCACGTGCCGGGTGACGAGGAGTTCACCAAACACACCGACCCGATCCCGACCCTGACCGACAACGAACGGCGCGTGTTCTACGTCGGCATGAGTCGTGCCCGCGAGCGGCTCGTCCTGATGGAGAACCTCGTCGACGGCGCACCGACGCTCCCCATCGACGTGATCCTGGAGAACGAACCCCAGCCCGACTCGCCCGAAGAACTCCTCCTCGAAGCCCAGGAACCGCTGCCGACGCCCTGACGATTTCGGTCTCTGAGACACTCCGGCGACACGAGGGCATCGTCGACCGCTCGTCGTCTCGATTTTCCCGACATCGCCGGCCGACTGGCAGACAGACGCCTAGTCGTCGTCTCGTACGACCCACCCGACTGCCCGCTCGGCGGCACCGGTCGCAACGTCGTCTGGCGTCGTCACGTAGTAGGGGACGAACACCATCAGCGCCGCGACGGCCAGATAGCCCAGTCCGGCGAGGGTGTCGCCGTCCGTGAGCGTCTGGAGGCCGAACAGCCCGACCGACGAGGCGAACAGTACCGAGCCGGCGAGGCCGACCAGCTCCAGAATCCCGCGTGGCATGGGCCAGCGTACGCGACCGTCTGGCAAAAGCCGTTCGTCACGCTCGTTCCATCTCCGTTATCCATAATTCTCTTGTGACGACTGTACCAAGCGGTGGTATGTTCACGGGAGTCGTCGAGGCGACGGGCGAAGTGCGGGCAGTCGAGGACACGGCGGACGGCCGCCGGCTGCGGATCGGCACCGACTTCGCGGACCTCTCGCACGGGCAGTCGATCAGCGTCAGCGGCGCGTGTCTCACCGTCGAGGAGTTCGAACCGGGCGAGTGGTTCTCCGTGTTCTTGGCCGAGGAGACGATCGACCGCACCTTCTTCGACGCCGTCGCTGCGGGCGACACGCTGAACCTCGAACGCGCGATGCCGGCCGACGGGCGCTTCGACGGCCACATCGTGCAGGGCCACGTCGACGCGACGGCGACTGTCGAAGCGATCGAGCGGGTCGGCGGCGAGGACGGCGACTGGCGCTTTACCTTCTCGCTGCCCGCCGACGTCGAGCGCTACGTCGTCGAGAAGGGCTCGATCACCGTCGACGGCATCAGTCTCACCGTCGCCGACCGCCGCGAGGATTCTTTCGCCGTGGCGATCATCCCGACGACCTACGACGTGACGACGCTCTCCGAGAAGTCTCCCGGCGACGTCGTCCACCTCGAAGTCGACGTGGTCGCGAAGTACGTCGAGCGGATGGTGTGATCAGGGATCGAACTCCGTCAGCTCCGGATCGGGCACCTCGTTCGCGTGTGCCCGCTCGTAGGCCCGTTCGTAGGCGTTGAACTTGCGCAACAGCAACGCCCCGAACACGCCGTCGTAGACGAGGACGAACCCGAGGAAGGCGAGCAGCGGCGAGACACCGGTGAGCACCGAGACGACGGCCGGGACGACGCCGACCAGCGTGTTGTAGGTGGCGTGGATCAGCGACGCGACGATGAGTCCCTTGATGACGATCGGGCCGGTGTGTTCGCGGTTGAACTTCGCCAGTCCGAGGTAGTAGCCGGCGAACGCCGAGTAGATCACGTGGCCCGGACCGGCCAGCGAGCGCAGGAACGTGATCGAACCGGCCTCCATGACGGCGTTGGCGACGGTCACGCCAGCGTCGGCGTTCTGGGTGATGTACAGCGCGTTCTCGATCGTCGCGAAGCCCAGTCCGGCGACTGCACCGTACACCGCCCCGTCGATGACGGCGTCGAAGCGGTCGCTCCGGTAGGCGACCAGCCGCACCGACAGCAGCTTGACGCCCTCCTCCACCGGGCCGACGACGAGGAAGTAGAAGAGGACGGTACCGACGATCGACGCCAGAAAGCCCGACCCGATCCCCTGGACTGCGGGGCCGAGGCCACTGTTGGCGACACCGGCGAAACTGGCGAACAACACTCCGAGCGCGAACGTCGCGACGAGCAACGCCAGTGGCTCTTTGGTCGTCACGTCAGTGTACCAGGCGTAGGCGGCCAGTGCCAGCGCCGGGATCGCAGACAGCACGGTGAACACGCCGAGTACCGGATTCGCCAGCGCGCCGAGACCGCCCACGAGGAACTGCGAGAGCAAGATTGCGATCGCCGCGAGGACGACGAACCCGCGCAGCGAGTACACCAGCGCGGCGTAACAGAACCACGCGACGCGATCGAGCCACGACCTGACTTCCCACTCTGAAACGTCGTAGAGGTCCTGTGACCCGTCGTCGCGGATCGACACCGGATCGCGGCGTCTGTCTCCCATGTCTTCGGCAAGGGAATCCCTGCACCTAAGCGTTGGTCAGTCAGGGTGTCTGGACGAACGGCCCTTCCCTGATCGAACCTCGTCCTTTCGGGTGTTCGCGAGTGAAGCGAGCGAACGGTCGGGAGTCGAGCGAGGCGAGTCTGCCGGTGTGTTCGCTCGCTCACGACAACGAGAGCTTTTTCGCCCCCAATCGCCTACGGGCGGCCATGACGCTGACCGCTGGCGTGATCGCCGTCCAGGGCGACGTTTCCGAGCACGCGACCGCCATCGAGCGGGCCGCACGAGCCCACGGCGAGGACGCCGAGATCCACGAGATCCGCCACTCGGGCACCGTCCCGGAGTGTGACGTGTTGCTGCTGCCGGGCGGGGAGTCGACGACGATCTCCCGCCTGCTCCACGACGAGGGGATCGCCGCCGAGATACAGACCCACGTCGACGCTGGCAAGCCCGTGCTGGCGACCTGTGCCGGCCTGATCGTCGCCTCGACGGACCCCCAGGACGACCGCGTCGACGCGCTGGACCTGCTCGACGTGACCGTCGAGCGCAACGCCTTCGGCCGCCAGACGGACAGCTTCGAGGCCCCACTGGACGTGCGCGGGCTCGACGACCCCTTCCCCGCGGTGTTCATCCGCGCACCCGTCATCGACGACGTGAGCGAGGGCGTCGAGGTGCTGGCCGAGTGGGACGGCCGTCCGGTCGCGGTCAAACAGGGCCCCGTCGTCGGGACCTCCTTCCACCCCGAACTGACCGAGGACCCCCGGATTCACGATCTGGCGTTCTTCGAGACCGTTGAGGTGTAGGTGGCGACCCTTCGATCCGACGTATTTTTGACACCTACCTCGGTACACTCATCCCGTGGCGGCTGAAACCCCCTCTCTCGGCACGAGCGTCGTCCTGTTTTTTGCTTCGTTGATGACCTCGGCAGTACTTTTTGGAGACCTGCTCCCGAACCACTGGTTTTCGTTCGTATTGTTCCCGATCATCGCCGGCCTCCTGTACTACGGTGCGCTCTCGGGGTACTACTACGTCATGAACGACCAACGAGCGGAGTGATGGAGCGATGCGCTCAAGGCCCACCGCCACGCCCAGTGACGTATGACCGAGGCCGACGCCGACGAGATTCTCGACGAACTGTTCAGCGTCATCGAGCAGCGCAAAGCTGACCTGCCCGAAGACTCCTACACGGCCTCGCTGTTCACCCACGAGAAAGGCGAGAACGCCGTCCTCGAAAAACTGGGCGAGGAGACGACGGAACTGATCCTGGCGGCCAAGGACGACGACCACGAGGAGATCGCCCACGAGAGCGCCGACATCGTCTATCACCTGCTCGTGCTGCTGGCGATGAAGGATATGGGCGTCGAAGACCTGCGGGACGAACTGGCCCAGCGGCGATAGCGCGCTCGCAGCCGTCTGCGATCGGCGATCAGTGGCCGCCCGAGACGAGGTTGAGGCCGACGATGCCGACGACGATCAGGCCGACGAACCCCAGCCTGAGCAGGGTTGCCGGTTCGTCGAAGAGGACGATCCCCAGCGAGGCCGTCCCGACGGCTCCGATGCCCGTCCAGACGGCGTAGGCGGTGCCGATAGGGAGGTCCTCGACGGCACGCGCCAGCAGGACCATACTGATCACGAGCGCGATCCCGGTGGCGACCGTCGGCACCGGCTTCGAGAGCCCGTCGGAGTATTCGAGCCCGATCGCCCACCCGATCTCGAACAGTCCCGCCAGCACCAGTGTGTACCACGACATCTCGCTTCGACGTAGACGGCGCTCCGGGCTATGAGTTCTGCTTGCGTTCGGTATGGAGAGGGCTGCCCTGTGGTCGGCACCACCCTACTTCACGGCTCCCGACGGTCGCCGTTCGCCTGTTCCGAGGACCAGCCCTCACTTCGTTCGGGCTGCTCCTCGCTACTCCTCGCGGGTCGCTGTGCTCCCCGCTCGGCATCACGGTGGTCCCTCCCTGTGGTCGGCACCACCCTACTCTCCGACGGGTTCGAACCGATGGCACACCACGTCGCTCTCGGGGTCCCACTCGAACTCGTCGTGGACGCGTTCGAGGCGTCGCTTGTAGGCTTCGAGGTCCTCCGACCCCTCGCGCCGTGCGTCCTCGTCGGTCAGGTCCCCCAGCGTCCGGTGGATCACGTCGGTCACTTCGAAGCGCTGGCCGTCGATCACGAAGGTGTCGCCCTCGCTGGCGTAGGCGTGACCGCGGTGCATCTGTGTGACCGTCCCGTCGGCGGCCATCTGCTGGACGTGCTCGTTGGGGAGGATCTCTCCGGCGTCGATCTCGGCCATACCCGTCGTTGTCCCACGCGATACAAAAGCGGCGTCGAAACGAACGACAATTCGTGACAGCTCTCCTTCAGAAATTTTTTGCGAATTGGATTACAACTCCCGCGCAACTATGACGGGGTCCGTCGATGGCCGACGGTCGACCGAACGGTGGGATACGATGTTTCGGGCACTCGCGGCCGAGCCACGCCGACGGCTCGTCGTCGCGCTGGCCGACGCGCGGGCCGACGAGACGCTGGCGCTCCCCGAGGCTGCACACTCGTCGCCGCCACAACGCGACCCGGACCTGCTACACCGGCAACTCGTACACTTACACTTGCCGACGCTGGCCGAGGCGGATCTGATCGAGTGGGACCGAGAGCCACTGCGTGCCAGACGCGGGCCGCGGTTCGCGGAGGCGGCCGCGCTCGTCGACCTGTTCCACGAGCACGCCGAGGAGTTGCCGTCGTCTCTCCAGCGACACTGTGACTTGCTCACGGAACAGTAGCCCTGGCTTCGGCCCGACGCCGGGATTCGACGGCGCTGGGCACCGACGCTTCGAGACGCGCGCTCGAACGAACGTGCTTTTACGCGCAGGCCGTGTATCCCGGTCCAATGAGCCATCCCTTCGAGGATCTTCCGACGACGCCGACCGCCGAGGAAGTCATCGACAAGGCCTTCTCTCGGGCTGCCCGCGCCGGCAAGGCGAAGACCGGGATCGAGGGCCAGCAGTCGATGCTCCAGACGGCGTCGAACATCGTCTCGGACAACCTGCAGAACGTCGTCACCGCGTGGCCCGACATCGACACGCTCGATCCGTTCTACGTCGAACTCGCCGACGCGATCATCACGAGCAACGTCGAGGGCGAGGGCGGAATCGACGCCCTGCGCCAGCACCTCTCGGAGGTCCAGTGGGCCTCTCGCAAGGCCAAGGACATCCACAGCGAGTACCAGGGCCGGATGACCGGCGACGCCGACACCGCCCGCAAGCTCCGCAAGCAGGCGTTCGCCCGGATGGCGGACATCGTCGAGGAAGTCGAAGACGACCTCGCCGGCATCTCCGCCGCCCGCGACGCCCTGAAGACGCTGCCTGACATCCGCCCCGACGAACCGACCATCGTCGTCGCCGGCTACCCCAACGTCGGCAAGTCGTCGTTCGTCAACCTCGTCACGAACGCCCGCAACGAGACAGCCAGCTACCCCTTCACGACGACACAGATCCGCGTCGGCCACGTCGAACGCGACCGCATCCGCTACCAGCTCGTGGACACGCCGGGGCTCCTCGACCGCCCCGAGGCCGAGCGCAACGACATCGAGTCTCAGGCCGTCAGCGCCGTCGAACACCTCGCCGACGCCGTGCTCGTCTTCCTCGACCCCAGCGGCAACTGCGGCTACCCGATCGCGGTCCAGCTGGAACTGCGCGACGCGCTCGAAGACCGCTTCGACGCGCCCGTTCTGACGATCGCGAACAAGGCGGATCTCACCCGCGATGTCGAGGCCGACCACTACATGAGCGTCACCGAAGAAGACAACGTCGACGGCGTACTCGACGCCGCTATCGAGGCCGTCGGCTACGAAATCGAACTCCCCTTCGACGACGAGTAATCGTAAGCCCTTAGCCCTCGCTGCCCCCACACCAATTCGAGGGCCGGTAGCTCAGTTGGCAGAGCGTCTGGCTTTTAACCAGACGGTCGGGGGTTCAAGTCCCTCCCGGCCCGTAGTATCTTGCTGCGAGCACTCCGCGAGCAGCAAATGCGCTACGGAGGGACTTGAGTACGCCACGAGCGACCACCGGGAGCGAAGTGGAGGTGGTTCAAGTCCCTCCCGGCCCGCTTCTGCGACGAACGGACGTGAGGAGCGAAGCGGCCACGTGGGCTTGAACCCTGGAAGGAACGCGCAACGAGCGAAGCGAGTGAGAATTTCTTCCTTCGGTTCAAGTCCCTCCCGGCCCGTAGTATCTTGCTGCGAGCACTCCGCGAGCAGCAAATGCGCTACGGAGGGACTGGGACCCCGGAAGTCGCAGCGCCGCGCGTGGCGAGGTGACCGTCCTCCTTCGGTTCGACTCTCCCGTCGCAGTTCGCTGCGAGTAACACGCCGAGCGGTGTCTCCGGGTCGGCGATTCGACGGCGCGTGCGAGAACCACGAGATTTACCACGGTCAGTGCCGAGGTGGCGAGTATGAACGCACTCACGGAGCGATTCGACGACCTCGCGGAACCGCTCGGGATCGGCACGGGCGTGGTGCTCGTGTTGATCGGACTCGGAACTGTCGCGGGCACGCCCTGGACGACCAACGGGAGTCTGATGGTGTCGGTGCTACAGATGCTGGGAGTCGTGGCGACGATCGCGCTGGGCGTGGCGCTGGCGTCGCTCAGCTGGAACGGGCGGTAACGCGAGCGAGAAGCGGTTTCTGGCGGCGACTGTTCACACTGGCGGCGATCCGCCTGTAGCGGCGTTCGATACCCGCAGAGTGGCGCTCACGAAAGAGTGACGGCCGGACGCGTTAGCCCCGGACGGGCAGGTACGCGGTCGAGAGGACGGTCAGCGCGGCGAGTCCGCTGATGATCGCGATTCCCCACAGACCGTTGAGCCGCGTCTGGAAGCTATCGAGTTCGTTGTTCGTCTGGACGTACTCGCTGTACTGACTGGCCGGGACCACCGAGACGGACTCCTCGCCGTGGTAGTTGGCGAAGTACTGCTGGCCGTTGGCGAGCGTGACGTTCCCGCCCTCGGTGAGCTCGACGGTGTTCTCCTCGGAGCTGTCCCATTCGAGGCGGACCTCGCTGGTGGTGACGTTGGCGACGGTCGCGTCGTTGCCCTCGTACGGGAAGGTCTCGCCCTCGGAGACTGTCTGGCGCTCGGGTTCGGGCAGGTACTCCGCGAGTGGCTGGATGGTGTCGTTGTTCTGGTAGACGACGTACTCGGTCCCGTCACGCGTCGCGGTCGTGTTCTCGACCGCGGGGTCGGCCTGCAAGATTGCGCTGACGTTCTGCTGGGCCTCCAGCGTGAACTCGGAGACGCCGGTCTCGTTGGCGATGAGGACGCGGTAGCTCTCGTTTTGATACTCCGTCGTCGAGTTGTGCGAGATCGATCCCGTGCCGACGTAGGAGTCGTTGGTCCAGGTCAGCTCCGAGACCAGTTCGCCGCCACTACCGTGGCTCCCACCTTCGCGATGGATCCCGCTGAGCGTGTACTCGGTCTCGCCGATCGCGACCGTCCCGTTGCTCTCGACCATCGTTCCGTCGAGGTCGTACTGTGGCTGGCTGGTCTGCTCGGCGACGCCGATGTAGGCATACGCCCCCGCACCGACGACGAGGAAGAACACGAAGTAAATCGCCGCGGCTCGTCGTTGCATACTTCGACGGTCGGAAGCCGCGACCTATAACGATTTCTTTTCCACGCGCACCACAGCGGTCGTGAACGGCGGGCGGACCGCGCTCCGCGGTCGTGGTTCATACTGCTGGCTGTCGCTTCGTGAAGAGCTTCGCCACCCCGGGGTGGTGAAATCGGTCACAGATCTACAGCCGGCAGTATCACTCGACGGTCAGCTCCACGTCGGGCATCGAGAGGAAGGCGGTCTCGTAGCCCTCGTGGCGAGCGACCTGTGGAACCGAATCGACGGCGATCGTCAGCTCGTCGCCGGATTCGACGCCGTCGACTGCGCTCCCGTAGTGATAGCCAAGTTCCGGATCGATCGCGGCCGACAACGAGTCGTCCAGGACCGCCTCGCCCTCGCGGGTGAGCGTCGCGGACAGCGACATGGCCGGCAGGACGTAGCGGTTGTACGGCGTCCGGGGGGCGACGGCGAGGTACGGCTCTCCGTCGCGGTCAGTCACTGCCACGACGAAGGTCGCGTCGCCGGTCTCGCCGGTTCCGACGATCCGTCCCGGAAGGTCCTCGCGAGCGGGCGCGACCGAGAGGGGCATCTTCATCTCCATCGGTTCGAGTGCGCCGGGGTCGCCGGCCCCATCCAGTTGCTGGAAGCTGATCTCGTTGCGCCGGCCCCGGCTGAACTCCCACTCGAACTCGGCGGTGACCGGCTCTGCGAAGCGATCTGCGAACGCGCCGAGCCGGTCGATCCCGAGTCCGCCGGCTTCGACCGTGACGGTGTAGGTGCCGTTCCCGTCGAGCGAGACGTTGTCGCCGTAGTGAAAGCCCATGTTCTGTGAGAGCATGGTCCAGGGGGTGCGCTCGTCGACCGTCTGGCCGTCCTGTTCGATCGTGACCGAGAGCCCGCTCCGGACGGGCAACACCTGTCCACTGTCGGGATCCCAGACGCTCGCCATCAGGTGGGCGTCGGCGTCACCGGCGGAGACGCGTGCGGTGTCGCCCACGTCCATCGTCCAGAACCGGTGGGCGTAGGAGTACATCAGTCCGATCCGACGGTCGCCCGCGTCGGTCATGCCGATCATCTCCATCCCCTCGACGTGTGTGGGGTAGTAGACCGCGTTGGGCCGTTCCTCGACGACTGGCGGCTCGCCGACGGCCTGGCTTTCGAGGAGTCCCGAACAGCCGGCCATCGCGGTCGCACCGAGCCCGGCGACGCCACCGAGGAGCGATCGACGCGTGTACTGCGATCTGTCCATACCGGCGCTTGGCACTGGTCCCTCTATAGCGATGTGGTCTGACCGTCGAAGACGCTACGGGCTGGGCCGTGGCAGCGCACGCGACGAGCGTGGCGGGACGAGGTAGTTGCCCCGTCGCTGGACGGTCATGTACTGGAGAATCCCGTTGTTGAGTCGCGTCCCGACGCTCGACTCCTCGCTCACGTCGCTGCCGTTCATCGCCGCTCGCGTCGCGACGAAGTCCGCGATCGACGACTGCAGCGAGAGGAAGTGGACGCCGGCCGCGCCGTCGTCGGTCGAGTCGAAGTCCCGGCGCAACAGGACGGGCGTATCGTTCTCGTCGCGTGCGCGGGCGCTCTTCTGGGCGTGACCGACGATCCCGTGGCTGCCAGCGTCGGCCTCGACGTCGTCGACGCAGTCGCCGACCTGATTGTCGTCGCCGAGGTTCTCGCCGACGCCCTCGACGCGGTCGTCCTCCGCGTGGGCCGGGCAGAACATCTTCGCGACGCGCTGGGAGCGACTGTCCTGATTGTACCACTGGTCGAGGTGGAGCCGGATCTTCGAGAGGTGCTGGGTCGTCCCACCGGCGAAGGGGCCGCTCTCGATCGTGACGCCGCCCTCGCTGGCCTGGTTCTTCTCGAAGCCGGACTCGAAGCCCATGAACAGCGGTGCGTCCTCGTCGACGGGTTCGTCGTCCGGAATCCCGTCCACGTCCTGGTTCTCCGCGGGGAGGCCGTCGCCGACGAACCCGGTCCGCTTGTCGACGCGGTCGAAGATCTCGCCGAAGCCGGACACGTCGACGCCGTTGAGCGTCGACCGTTCGCCCATCAGGGCCTGTTCGGCCCCCAGGACGACGCTGCCGTAGTCGCTGGCGAGGTGTAGCACCGCGTCTGGTTCGTCGAGTTCCGGGTCTTCGAACGGGGCCAGTGCCGTGGGCGCTGGCAGCGCGACGCCGTCGAGGTCGGCGTCGTATCGGTCGAAGTACGCGGGCGAATAGCCCGCGGTAAAGAGCAGTCCCTCGTTGCTCCACGGGTAGGCTCGTTCGAGCGACCGGAACGCCGCTTCGACGGTCTCGCGCGCGTCGTCGTCGGGGACGCCCGTCTCACTGTACTCGACGAGCAAGAGGGCGTGGTGACGGGGGATCCGGACGTTTCCGTGGTCGTCTCGTGGCAACGCCTCGTTCCAGGCGTGCTGGCGGTCGGGGACCGACGAGGGATCTCCGGTCGCCAGATCCGGGGACTCTCGTTCGAGACAGGCCGACAGCGCGGCCGACCCGCCGATGGCCACGGCCGCCTTGACGAACTCGCGCCGTGAGACACCGCGCTGGGTGGGTTGCATCGACGGTCCTAGGCACGCCACTGCAAATATCCTTCTGATACGGATTGTCGTCGTCTTCCCGGTCGGCCGTGAGTCCTGAACCAGTTCGCACCGCGGCGGAGCGGACCCCGCGACACGGTGACCGCCAGTAGCGTGTCTCCGTCACTGCTCACACGGACTGGGCTAAGTCGTTAAACGAAATGGGATATCTCTTAACGATCGATCTCTCGCGACGACGCGATCTCGCCGTCGCTCTCCGGTGCTTGTCCCAGTCTTCTTCGACAGGAGCGGCCCACTGCCACCAGACGGTCGAATCGATGGAGTGACATCTCAAACCACAGTGGTGTTGTTGTCGCAGTGGGGTTCTGATCACCGTTAACCTGATCGGGTACAAGTACATTTGTTGTTCACCAGATTATTTCGAGCGAAAAAACGATTATTTATTTTGAGTTGGCGCGATACGTGAGACAACGCCACAACCCTTTTTGATGATCACTGTGATGGTGGGGTAGGCTTTCACTGGTGATTCAGACATGTCGAAATTAAATTTGGACGATAATTTGCCCGGTTTTTCGCGTCGTAAGGTCCTCCAGAGCGCAGCTGCACTCACTGCAATGTCACTTTCGGGCTGTTCGGATCAGCTCGGTGGCGACGGTGGTGACGGCGGCGACGGTGGTGACGGCGGCGACGGCGGCGTCGATCCCGTCCAGGACCGCGTCACGGTGGATCCATCGGAGATCGAAGAAGGTGGGACGTTCAGGGCCGCGATCGGAAGCGGTCCGGACACGTTCGACTTCGCGTACAGTAGCTCCGCTACGGCTTCGATCCTCCACAACCTCATCTTCGAGGGAATGGTGACGACCAGCGCGAGCGGGGACATCTATCCGTGGCTCGCCGAGTCCTACGAACAGGTCGACGTACAGGAGGCGTCGCCGGCCGACTACGCCGACTACATGACCACCGTCCCCTACACCGAGACCGAAGACGGCGGGATGGTCATCGACACGGACGCACAGATCGTCCTCGAACACCCGGACAACGATCCCGCCTCCGGCGACGACGCCCGCGTCCTGACCGTCGAAGAAGCGGGCGACGCCGTTGCCGACGGCACCTACGGGATGCACTTCCGGTTCGACCTCCACGAGGGTGTCACGTTCCACAACGGCAACGAGATGACCGCCGACAACGTCGTCGAATCCTACGAGCGGATTCGAAACTCGACGCTGTCGGGCCAGTACTACGACTCGATGCTGGACATCCAGGCCGACGGCGATTACACCGTCCACCTCTACGTGCAGGAACCCGACGCGGCCGCGGTGCTGGAACTCGGCCAGGCACCAATCTATCCCTCCGAGTCGGCGACGCTCCCGCCCGAGGAGATGGACCCCCGACAGGGCAACACCCCGATGGGGACCGGGATGTTCGAACTCGACGAGTTCCAGGAAGGCGAGTACGTCGTGTTCACCGCCTTCGACGACTACTGGTTCGACACCGAGATGAAAGACTGGTTCGAGGGTCCCTCGGAGTTCCCGAACGGTCCGGTCGTCGACGAGGTCGACATAGCGTTCGTCTCGGAGGACGCCTCCCGGTCCGCTGCCCTCCAGGAAGGCGAGATCGACATGAGCTACGGGCTGACCGCGAGTACGCTCAACGACTACCAGAACTCCGAAGACTTCCGGACGGCCCCGACCGACGGTGCCGGCTACACGTTCCTCCAGCACCCCGTCACGGTCGAACCCTTCACCGACAAGCGGATCCGACAGGCGATCAACCACCTCATCCCGCGTGAGACGATCGCCCAGAGCGTCTTCTCTGGGTGGGAAAGCCCGGCCTGGACGCCGCTGCCACCCGTCGCTGCCTCGACCGGGACCGACGACTACGAGCAACTCGTCGAAGACGGCCGCGAGTACAACGAACTCGACCGCGAACGCGCGACGGAGCTCATCGAAGAAGCAATCGACGACAACGGCTGGGAGACCCCGATCGAGATCCAGCTTGAGACTAACTCCGACAACGACGACCGCGTCCGTACCGTCGAACTGATCCAGCAGTCGCTCAACCAGTCGGAGTACTTCGAGGCCTCGCTGGAGACCTACGAGTTCCTCGACTTCATCGGACAGCTCCTGAGCGAGGAGTACTACGACGACGGCAAGTTCGCCTTCATCGGACTCTCGGGCGGGTTCAACCCACACGGCTACGCGAAGTCCGTCCACTCCCAGGACAACTTCGCCCAGTGTTGTAACTTCCAGAACATCGACGACGACGACCTGAGCCAGCTGCTTCGGGACGCCCGGTACGGCGTCGACGTTGCCCAGGACCCCGAGCTCAGACAGGAACGGTACAACAAAGTCTGGGAACGCGTCCTCGAACTCAGCGCCAACTCCTACGGTACGCACAGTACGCTCGTCGGTGTCGTCGACGACACCGCCGTCAACGGGTTCAACACGTATCCGAGCACGCAGGACATCATCGGATACGGACTGTTCGCCCCACAGGACGAACAGATTACGTACCTCAGCAGATAACGAGGACAACGTATGGGCCTTCGACGTTTCATCGTCAAACGAGTACTGCTGACGATCCCGATACTGTTCGGTGTCTCGATCGTCACGTTCGGCATGGTACATCTCACGCCGGGCGACCCGATCGACGTGTTGGTGTCGTTCAACCCGGATGTCGGTCCGGCCGAAGAGGCGGCGTTGCGCGAACGATACGGATACGACCTCCCGGTCTGGGAGCAGTATCTGCGCTGGATCGGAAACGTGTTACAGGGCGATCTCGGTCCGGTCATCACCCGCTCTGGTGTCAGCGTCAACGACGTCATCATGAACCGACTGCCCGAAACGATCGTTCTCGGGCTGTTCGGATGGGTGTTCGCACTGGTCATCGCGATCCCGACGGGGATCTACGCGGCCGTCAACAAGGACGATCTGGGCGACCACGTGAGTCGCTTCATCGCCCTCTCGGGCATCTCGATCCCGAACTTCTGGCTCGGCCTGATGCTGATCCTGTTCGGTGCGCTGGTGTTCAACATCTGGCCGGTCTTGCCCCCGCGGAACGGACTGTTGAGTCTGGACACGCTGTGGTTCCTCGTGATGCCCGGCATCACGATCGGGACCGCCTCTGCCTCGACGCTGATGCGGATCATGCGCTCGTCGATGGCCGAGGAGCTCAACAAAGAGTACGTCACTGCTGCGCGCGCGAAGGGGCTCCCCGAGCGAACGGTGATCCTCAAGCACGTTCTGCGTAACTCTCTGATCTCGGTGACGACGGTCGCGGCGTTCCTGACGGCCAACATCGTCGCTGGCTCGGTCGTCGTCGAGGTCGTCTTCAGCTGGCCCGGACTGGGCCGAGAGTTCGTCCAGGCGATCACCTCCCGCGAGGTCAATCTCATCCTGGCGATTACGCTGTTTACCGGCGTCGCACTCGTGCTCGCGAACCTACTCGCAGACATCGTCTACGCGATGCTGGACCCACGGATCAGATACGACTAACTATGTCTACGCAACGAGGACGGATACAGATCAGCGGTTTCGACACGGAACAGGTGACCGAACGGGAGCCACTGTCCGACTGGACAGCAGGTGGAACGGGTGGCGGAACGGAGGGGCGCTGGCACCGCGCCTGGCGGCAGTTCAAGAGCAATCGGACGGCGATGATCGGCCTCTCGGTCGTCGCGATCATGGTGGTGTTGACGACGTTCGCGCGGCCGGTCGAGATCGCAGGCATCACCGTCCAGCCGATCTCGCTCGCACCCTTCGAGCCGCAGAAGAGTCTCTTCCTCGAACCCGGTTTGAACGTCGAGGCGTACGACCCGCCGTCGCTGGCCCACCCGATGGGGACCGACGCCTCGGGTCGCGACATGTTCTCCCGTGTGTTGGTCGGCGGCCGCGCGAGCATCTCGATCGGCTTCGTCGTGGTCTTTATCACCGCCGGCTTCGGGCTCGTCTACGGTGCCGTCGCGGGCTACTACGGCGGCTGGGTCGACGAGGTCATGATGCGGATCGTCGACACGGTCTTTGCCTTCCCGGCGCTCGTGTTGGCGCTGGTGATCATCGCCATCCTGGGTGGTGGCTACTGGCAACTGGTCGCGGCCTTCGCCTTCCCCGGCTGGGCCGGCTACGCACGACTGATACGCGGTGAGATCCTCTCGGTCAAACAAAACCAGTACGTCACGGCCGCACAGGCGCTCGGTGCCCGTGACCGGTCGGTGATCTTCAGACACATCGTTCCCAACGCCATCGCGCCCCTGATCGTCCAGGCGTCGCTGTCGATCGGGACCGTCGTCATCGGCGTGGCGGCGCTTGGCTTCCTCGGTCTCGGCTTCCCGCCGGGCACCCCCGAGTGGGGGACGATGCTCGACGCGACCCGCGAGACGCTCATCCAGGGGCCGGGCGGTTCGATCCCGTGGTGGGCGACGGTCTTCCCCGGTGGAGCAATCTTCATCTTCGTGATGGCCATGAACATGATCGGTGACGGCGTCAACGACGCGCTGGACGCCCAGAGCAACGTCGACGTCGAACAGGGAGGTGGTAACTGATGGCCCTCGTCGAGATCAACGACCTCACCGTGAACTTCTACACGGAAGAGGGGGTCGTCAGGGCCGTCGACGACCTCTCGTACACGATCGAACGCGGCGAGAAGTTCGGCGTCGTCGGCGAGAGCGGTGCCGGCAAGAGCGTCACCGCCATGTCGCTGATGCGCCTGATCGAGGACCCCGGCCAGATCGAGAGCGGCGAGATCCTGTTCAAAGGCGAGGACCTCCTGGAGATGAGCGAAGAGCGCGTCCGGTCGATCCGTGGCAACGAGATCGCCATGATCTTCCAGGACGCCCAGACCGCGCTCAACCCCGTCTACACCGTCGGCGAACAGATCTCCGAGGTGATCAGACACCACCTCGACTACGGCGAGCAGGAGGCAAAGGAGCGGACGATCCGCCTCCTCGACGAGGTCGGGATCCCCGAGGCGGAAGCGCGCTACTCGGACTATCCCCACGAGTTCTCCGGTGGGATGCAACAGCGAGCGGTGATCGCGATGGCGCTGTCCTGCGATCCCGACCTGTTGATCGCCGACGAGCCCACGACTGCCCTGGACGTGACCATCGAGGCGAAGATCCTCGACCAGCTCGAGGACCTCGCCGACGAGTTCGACACGTCGATCCAACTGATCACGCACGACCTCGGCGTGATCGCACAGGTGTGCGATCGCGTGATGGTGATGTACGGCGGTCGCCCGGTCGAGAAGGCACCGGTCGAGGAGCTGTACTACGACCCGAAACACCCCTACTCGGTCGGGCTGATGAGCTCGATTCCCCGGATCGGGGACACCCGAGAGCGCCTCCAGACGATCCCCGGCACGATGCCGGACCTCGTCGACGTTCCCACGGGCTGTAGCTTCCACCCCCGTTGTCCGTACGCGGAGGAGGCCTGCACCCGCAAAGACCCGGTGCTGGTCGATCCCGAGACCGGTCACGAGGCCAGCGGCGACCCGGACGAACACGCCGCCGCCTGCCTGGAGTACACCGGCGATCTGACCGGCGGGCTGGACTACACCGTCGAAGTCGAGGGCGAGGAGCCACAGATCACACCGGGTGATCAGCGTGAGTAGAACGATCCTCCGAACCGAGGGGCTCACGAAGTACTACGAGAGCGACGAGGGCTTCGTCGACCGACTGCTCGGCGAGCCACAGCTGGTCAGAGCCGTCGACGGCGTCGATCTCGAACTCGAAGCCGGCGAGACGCTGGGTGTCGTCGGTGAGAGTGGCTGCGGGAAGACGACGCTCGGCCGCTCGATGCTCCAGCTCGTCGAACCCACCGAGGGGTCGGTGTACTACCACGACGGCGAACAGGAGATCGACCTCACCGAGGTCTCGAACTCCAAGCTGCGATCGCTGCGCACCGACCTCCAGTACATCTTCCAGGACCCGTTTTCGAGCCTGAACCCGCGCCTGACCGTCGGCGACATCATCGGCGAGCCACTGGACATCCACGACATCGCCAGCGGCGACGCTCGCATGGAGCGGATCTACGAACTCCTCGAGACGGTCGGGCTCAACCCCAGCCACGCCAACCGTTACCCCCACGAGTTCTCCGGGGGCCAGCGCCAGCGTATCGGCATCGCGCGAGCACTGGCGGTCGATCCGGAGGTCATCATCTGCGACGAGCCCGTCTCGGCACTGGACGTGTCCGTCCAGGCCCAGATTCTGAACCTGCTCGAAGACCTCCAAGAGGAGTTCGGCCTCTCCTACGTCTTCATCGCCCACGACCTCAGCGTCGTCGAACACATCTCGGATCGGATCGCGGTGATGTACCTCGGTGAGGTCGCCGAAGTCGGTTCGACCGAGTCGGTGTTCAACCCGCCACACCACCCCTACACGGAAGCGCTGCTGTCGGCGATTCCCGAGCCCGACCCGCTCTGGGAGGCAGACCAGACGCTGCTGTCGGGCAACGTCCCGTCGCCGATCGACCCGCCAAGCGGCTGTCGGTTCCACACGCGGTGTCCGCGGGTGATCCAGCCAGACGAGTACGACCTCGACCAGTCCGTGTGGCGTGCCGTCATGGACCTGAAGATCCGGCTCTCAGAGACCGACTCCCTGGAGTCTCTGACGGCGATTCCGGCCGACGAAGACACCGATCCGCACGACGCTGGCCGGGACGAACTGGACCAGCTCGTCCGCGAGGAGTTCGGGCTCCCCGAGCAGGTCGGGGACTCCCAGGTCGAGTCGGTGCTGTCCGACCTGGTCGACGACCTGGCCCAGGCGGATCTGGACGGCGCGCGCAGCCGTGCGACGGAGGCCTTCGAGTCGCCCTGTGAACGACGGGACCCGCCGTTGACTCACACCGGCGACGGCCAGCAGATCGCCTGTCTGCTGTACGAGGACGACTATCCCGATCCACCGGCCGTCCTCCGCGACGGCGAACTCGCGGGCGACTGACCTCGCCGTCCGCGCGGTGATCGCACCGTCGCGGTCGGGACGACTGGACGCGGCCGGGACGCCAAGGTTTTTGCTCGTTCCGACCCGCCGTACAGTCGATGCGCGGACTGCTCGGTGGGGGACCGCCAGACGACGTGGACCCCTTTACTCCGGACGACGATGACGACGAGTACCGACCACAGTCGGCTCGCTCGGTCAACAGCAGCCTGTTGAGCCGGTGGCTCGTCCCCAGGGCGATCCGTCGCCGGGCGATCTCGCTGTCGATCGAGACGCCCCAGACCGAGTACGAACTCGGGAGTGCGATCCCCTTTCGCGTGACGATGAAAAACGCGCTGCCGATCCCGATCACGCTGACGACGCGGTCGCCGGTGCTGTGGGCCTGGACGGTCGACGGCCTCACCGAAGCGTCCCACGTCGACCAGTACGACCCGCCAGACGAGGACGGCAAACTCCACTTCGATCGGGGCGAACGCAAGCAGTTTGCCGGCGAGTGGAGCGGACGGTTCCGGGTGACAGAGCGCGAGTGGGAGCCGGCCGACCCCGGCGAGTACGCCCTCGGCGCACACGTCAACGTCGACGGACACGAGAGTGGGCCTCTCGCCGACGAGTGTGTCGTTCGACTCGTGCGCTGAGGGTAGTGTTCAGATACGCCGTTGCTCCTTCTGACTTGCAAACACCGAACGCCCTCGGCTCGATCCGTCCCGGACGACGCAAGCACCTACTGGAGCGCAGCGAGTCCCGGAGCGGTCGAGCACCGCGAGGGCTTTCGGTGCGTTCTCTCCAGTTTCCTTCTCTTATCTGAACATCGCGGCAGTGAAAGCCCGACCAGTTTTGACGGCCGACCACCAAACCCCTCTATGACAGAGTTCTCTGTGGTGGAGCGCGTTCGCCGACCGGAGTACACCGGTCAGAACCGCTGTGTCCCCTGTACCGCCGTCAACGTCGTCATCGCTGCCGTGGTGAGCACGCTCGTCGGCGTCGTCGTCCCGCCGGCCGGCGTCGCGGTCTTCGTCGCCTCGCTGGTGTCGATCTACCTGCGTGGCTATCTCGTCCCCGGGACGCCGACGCTGACCAAGCGGTACCTCCCCGAGTCGATTCGTGCGCGCTTCGACGACCACGAGGCGGACGACGAGGAGTTGGAGATAATCGAGAAGATCGAGTACCACCGCGAGAACGCCGTCGAGCCCGAACAGTTCCTCGTCGACGAGGGCGTCGTCGCCCGCGACGACGGCGACCGCTTCACCGAGGACTTCGCGGCGTTGCGAGACGAGCACGTCGAGGCCAACCGCGACTCGCTGCGGGAACCGGCGACGCTGGCGACCCTGTTCGACGCCGCTCCCGACTCGGTCGCGACGACGGACCGCGACTACCCGGCCATCGAGATCGACAACCGGATTCGCAAGTGGCCAAGCGAGGCCGCGCTGCTCGCGGACGTGGCGACCGACGCGGCGATGGCAGCGTGGACCGACCGCTGGGCCGACGTGCCGGTCGAACAGCGCGGGACCATCCGCGAGGAACTGCGCACGCTCGGGGACGACTGTCCCGCGTGTGGCGGCCAGATCACGACGACGGCAGACACCGTCGAGTCCTGCTGTGGGCTCCACGAGGTGATCGCCGCGGAGTGTGGCTCGTGTGGCGATCGACTGCGCGAACTCGACGAGAACCACGAGGCGAAGCTCACTCGCTAATAGGGATCGGGCGGTTTTTTCTCCCGGACGCCTCTCTCCTCGCGTATGGCAGCGTTCCAGACGCTCGACGACCTCGCAGACGGACAGCGCGTCCTCGTCCGCCTCGACCTGAACTCGCCGGTCGAGGACGGCGCGGTGCAGGACAACCGCCGGTTCGAACGCCACGCGAAGACGGTTCGGGAACTCGCGGACCGTGGCTTCGAGACCGTGTTGATGGCCCACCAGGGCCGTCCCGGCCGGGACACGTTCGTCTCGCTCGAACAGCACGCCGACATCCTGAGCGGACACATCGGCGGGGACGTGGACTTCGTCGCCGACACCTTCGGCGAGGACGCGCTGGCCGCCATCGACGCCCTCGAAGGCGGCGACGTGCTCCTGCTGGAGAACACCCGGATGTGTGACGAGGAACTGCCCGAGGAAGACCCCGAGGTCAAGGCCGAGACGGAGTTCGTCCGGACGCTGGCCCCGGCGTTCGACGCCTACGTCAACGACGCCTACTCGGCGGCCCACCGCTCGCACGCCTCGCTGGTGGGCTTCCCGCTCGTGCTCCCGGCATACGCCGGCCGCGTCATGGAGACCGAGTACGAGGCAAACACCGCCATCGCACAGAAGGAGTTCGACGGGCAGGTGACGATGGCCGTCGGCGGGACGAAGGCGACCGACGTGATCGACGTGATGGACCACCTCGGCGACACGGTCGACGACTTCCTGCTGGGCGGGATCGCGGGCGAACTGTTCCTGCGGGCCGACGGCGCGCCCGTGGGCTTCGATCTCGATCCCGACCTGGATCTCTACGACTCCCAGTGGGAGGACAACCACGAGCTGATCGAGCAGATCCTCGAAGAGAACCGCGAGAAGATCACGCTGGCGACGGACATGGCCTACGCCGACGAGGACGGCGACCGCACCGAGATGGACGTAGCCGACATCGACGAGAAGACGGTCTCGTTCATGGACGTGGGCACGGACACGGCCGAGCACTACGCCGACGTGGTCCGGGACTCGGAGGCCGTCTTCGTGAAGGGTGCGCTGGGTGTCTTCGAGGAAGAGCGCTTCTCCGTCGGGACCGTGTCGGTGCTGGAAGCGATCGCCGAGACCGACTGCTTCTCGGTGGTCGGTGGCGGCGACACCTCCCGAGCGATCGAGATGTACGGCATGAGCGAGGACGACTTCGGACACGTCTCGATCGCGGGCGGGGCGTACATCCGCGCGCTCACCGGGGCCTCGCTGATCGGCGTCGAGATCCTCCAGCGGGAGTGACGGCCCGTCCGGACGACCGCGTCGCCCTCGTTACCGGGGCTGGACGCCAGACCGCGTGAGCGCCGTGCCGGGCTGATCGACACCGATTTCCACGCCCGGCCCAGCATATCGTGTATGCACGTTGGGATCGTCTCGGACACTCACGACGACACGGACCTCGTCGCGGCAGCGATCGAGCAGTTCGACGCCGTCGGCGTCGACGCCGTCGTCCACTGCGGTGACTTCGTCGCACCGTTCTCGGCTGCCCCCTTCGAGCACGAGTTCGACTTCTACGCGGTCCGGGGGAACAACGACGGCGAGTGGGCACTCGCCGCCCAGATCGACGAGTTCGGCACTTACCTCGGTGAGATGGGTGAGCTGACCCTGGACGGCGTCGAGGTGGCCGTCTACCACGGCACCAGCCCCGCGATCGTCGACGCGCTGGTCGAGTGTGGCAACTACGACTACGTTCTGCACGGCCACACCCACGAGCGCGTGCTCGAAGAACACGGGGGCACCGTCCGGATCAACCCCGGTGGCATCCCGATCGAGACCGCACCCGAACCGCTCCACGTCGCCGTCCTCGACACCGAGTCGGGCGAGATCGAGTTCCACCGGCTCTGAGCGGACGACCGGCTGTCAGTCTGTGAACGAACCCGCCACCTCAGTGGCGAATCTCGAAGTGACTGCTGGCAGTATCAGTCGTCGCTCGCGGCGTCGCGGGTCGGCACAGTCGTGTCGGGCTCTATCCCCGCGAGCCCGCAGCCGATCCCCAGGGCCTCGTTGGTGCGCTCGACGCTCTCGGGGCCGTCGGCGAGGCCGGCGATCGCCCGGATGGCGTCGACGTTTTCGGGGACCACGTCGGCCTCCTGGTGGATCGCCTGGAACAGGTAGCAGTCAGCACGGTCGTCCGACAGGGGCTCGACGGTCAGGGACTCGGCCCAGATGCAGTTCTCCCACACGTCGCCGCGGGGTCGGCCCGCGTCGCGGGTGTACTCTTTGAGCTTGCCCGCGCCGTCGATGCCCAGCCGTTCCGGGATCACGAGCAGTCGCCCCTCGGCGGTCAGTAGCTCGCGAACGTCCTCGGCGGTGGGCGTCGCCCGGAGCGTGAGGTTGATCGCATGGGTGTGCATCAGCGTCGCGGGCACCTTCATGCCCATGGTGTCGATCGACAGCTCCGGGAAGACCGTCTTGACGTCCGGTGCGTGGTGGGAGGGGATCGAAACGGGGTCGGGCAGCGTGTCGTTGATCGGTCCACGCCCGGTCTGTGAGGGATCGCCGCCGCGTCGGACCAGCGTCGCGCGCACCTTCTCGATCCCGTAGCGTTCCTCCAGCGGTGCCAGGACGCGTGACAGCCCGGTCGTGTTACACGAGACGACGCGGGCGGCGTCGGCACCGACCGCCTCGTCGTAGTTCGCCCTGGCGTTGAAGCTGACGGGCGCGACGCTCGCGTCTTCGCCGCCTTGGTAGATCGCTGGCGTCTCTAACTCCTCGTACAGCGCACGGTTTCGCTCGCCGACGCCGGCCGGCGTCGCGTCGACGACAACGTCGCTCGCAGCCACGAGCTGGCGGACCTGCCCTGCGACGTCGATTCCAGCCGCAGTAAACGGCGTCGTCTCTGCGGCGGCGAAAAGCGAGTAGCCCCGATCACGAGCGATCTCGGCCTCGTAGTCGGGTGTTCGTTTGGCGACCCCGGCGACCGTCATATCTGGTTGTGCACGAACGGCGTCGGCGACCCGTTTTCCGATGGTGCCAAAGCCGTTGATGCCCACGCGGAGCATACACGGAGGTTCGCCGGTGGCGACCATATTCTTTATGATTGTTAGTGATAGAAACGTACTCGCTTCGGAGTACCCTGTTCGCGGCCGGGTACCTTTAGGTGGGTCGGGCGGCCACTACCGTGCATGAACTCGTCGCTTCGAAAGCCGGCCAGAACCGCGGTCGAGCAGTGTCTGAACCTCCAGTCGACGGAGTCCTGTGCCGTCGTCACCGACGAGAAGCGCAAGGCCATCGGCGAGGCGCTGTACCGCGTCGCCAGCGAGATCAGCGACGACACCGTCTTCCTCCGGTACCCGCCGGGCGAGCAACACGGCGAGGAGCCACCCGAACCGGTCGCCGCCGCGATGGCCGGCGCGGATGTCGTGCTCGCACCGACGACCAAGAGCCTGAGCCACACGCAGGCCCGCAGCGAGGCCAACGAGGCCGGTGCCCGCGTCGCGACGCTCCCCGGCATCACCGAAGGCGTGTTCCTGATGGGATTAGACGCCGACTACGAGGCGATCGCGGGCCACTGTCGAGACGTCCTCGCACAGGTCGAGGGGGCCGACGAGATCCGAGTCACCTCCCCCCAGGGGACCGACATCACCTTCGGGCTGGGCGACCGCGAGTGGCAACTCGACACCGGCATCGTCCACGAGCCCGGCGAGATGTCGAATCTCCCGGCCGGCGAGGTGTTCTGTAGCCCGACGACCGCCGACGGCACCTTCGTCGTCGACGGGACGATGATGCCCCACGGGCAACTGGAGGGGGAACTGCTGGAGTTCACCGTCGAGGACGGGCTCGTCACCGAGATCGGCGACGACGCCGTCCGCCAGCAGATCGAGGAGGCCGCCGAAGCCGTCGGTGACGCCGCCTACAACCTCGCCGAACTCGGGATCGGGACAAACGTCGCCGTCCGGGACCTCGTTGGCTCGGTGCTCCTCGACGAGAAGGCCGGCGGCACCGTCCACATCGCGATCGGCGACGATCACGCCATCGGCGGGGACACGACCGCGCCGATCCACCTCGACGGCATTCTGCGAGAACCGACCGTGTTTGCTGACGGTGTGGCAGTAGAACTGCCACACGCAGAGTGAGCGGGAGCGAAGCGACATGCGAGGACGGCGAGGAAGTGAAACTTCCTCGGGAGGAGTGAGCCGGGGCGACACACCACCAGCCCGCCTCATACTGCCGGCTATCACTTCGTGAAGATCTTCGCCACCCCGGGGTGGCGAAATCGGTCACAGATGTACAGCCGGTAGTATCACTCGACGAGGTCGAACGCGACGGCGACGGCGGGCTCCCAGAAGACGAAGCGGTAGCGACCCGGTTCGAGGTCGGGACAGACGACCAGTCGGTCGGCGTGGACGTGGTCCGCGACGAGACCCTCCTCGGTGAGTGCCAGCGTCCACTCGAATCCGTCACCGGGGGCGTGACTGATCGCCTCGTCGGTGTAGGGCAGGTGGTCGCCGTCGGTCGCGCCGCGCACGTCTTCCCACCCCGATTCGGTGTGCGTCTGGAAGCCGTATTTGTGGCGGTTGCCGGTGCTTAGCACGCTGTCGCTGACGTTGGTCATCGCGACCGTGACCGTCTCACCGACGGCGGCTTCGAGTCGGTCGACCCGGAGCGCGAACGTCGGCGCGCCGTCGTCGTCGGTGGCCAGTCCCCACGGTGGATCGTCGACCCAGCTTTCGTGGCGCTTGAACCCCTCGCGGTCACAGGACAGCGGCTCTCGGACGACGGGGTCGTCGTCCGGGCGGACGTGACCGGCCAGATCGTCGGGGTCCGGGCCGATTCGATCCTCGACCGTCCCCGTCACGTCGGCACTCTCGCCCCAGCCGTCCGTGATCGTGAACGTCGCCCGTTCCGGCGGTGTCCCGTCGAAGGTGACCCGCACGAGCGTCGCGGGGTAGGTCAGCGCCTCGGTGCAGGCCGTTTCGCCGTCGCTCTCGTCTACCGCGCTCGCGTCGCTGACGAGTCGGTCGTCGCTCAGCGCGAGGTTCGAGAGCTCGACGGTCCGGTAGCAGCCGTTCGGGCCGACGGTCTCGACCAGCGCCAGCAGCGACCGCTCGAAGTCGGTCCCCCGGAGCAACTCGACCACCGGCTCGCGTCGTTCTTCGGGGAGCTCGAACGGCGCGAGCAGCGCTCGCGCCCGCTCTCGGGAGGCCGCCAGCGAGACGTGTCCGACGGCGTCCGCTCCCGCCCAGTCGGGCTCTGACGGGCCCGACGGATACCGGACCTGCTCGCTCCCGGTCACTTCGGTCGCGGCCATGGGTGTCTCCGTCGGTTCGTCTGTCGGTGTCTCTGTCGGTTCGTCGGTCGGCGTGTCGGTCTGCTCGTCGGTACCAGTGGACGGTGACCCGCCGACGCACCCGGCGACGAGCGCGCTGAGGCTCCCGCCCGCCAGCTGGAGGGCTCGGCGGCGGCGTATCGGTGCCATACATCTGTCGTCGGCCGCCGTTTGTAAGGCCCTTCTGTACGGTTCGATCTCGTTTTGTGCGTCCCCGGCCGGCAGTCACAGGCGGCCAGACGGCCGGGACGACGACCCTTTACGTTCGGCCCGAGTACGCTCGCCTATGACAGACGCGACACCGGGCGATCGCCTCGCCCTGCCGTGCCCGGCGTGTTCGCCGGCCTTCGAGACCGTCCACGAGGTGCTCAGCCCCGGCAGCCACGTGACGGTTCGCTGTACGGAATGTGACCACACCCACAAGGAACAGCTCCCGGACGACGACGAGGTACAGCGCCGCGTCGTCGTCTCACAGGACGGCGAGTCGTTCAGCGCACAGGTCGACGTGCCGGCCGAGGAGGAACTGGCCAAGGGCGAAGAGTTCCTGCTGGACGCCGAGGAGGCCCTGATGACCGTGCGGATCACCGCCGTCGAACTGGATGAAGGTGGACGCGTCGACTCCGGGACCGCCGAAGACGTCGAGACCATCTGGACCCGCGCGGTCGGGAACGTCGCCGTCGACGTGACGATGCACCCCAAAGACGGCCGCCACGACAGCACCGAGAGCTTCAAGCTCAACGTCCCCGGCGACTACGAGTTCACCGTCGGCGCGACCGACGAGTTCGGCGACAACGAGTTCACCGTCGAAGGGTTCCACGTCCGCGACGACGCGCACGGCTACGACCGCGAGCAGTACGACCAGGACCGCGACAGCGCCCTCGCGAAAGACATCAAGCGACTGTACGTCCGCGACGAGTCGACCACCGCCTGGTCGGCGTGGTAGCATGGACTGGGCGGCTCGGCGACGAGCGCTCGTCGAGGGCCTCGCCGAGAGCGACCGCATCGACGACGAGCGAGTGCTGACGGCGCTCGAATCGGTCCCCAGCCACGAGTTCGTCCCCGAGCAGCACCGCGAACGGGCCTACGACGACCGCCCCCTCCCGATCGGGGACGGGCAGACGATCAGCGCCCCCCACATGGTCGCGATCATGGCCGACCTGCTGGACCTGGCCCCCGACGACCGGGTTCTGGAGATCGGCACCGGCTGTGGTTATCACGCGGCCGTGACCGCCGAACTCGCGGACACGGTGTACAGCGTCGAGTACCACGCCACTCTCGCCGAGACGGCCCGCGAGCGCCTGGCCGATCTCGGCTACGACACCGTCGCGATCAGGAGGGGAGACGGCCGCGAATGCTGGCCCGAGCACGCGCCGTACGACCGGGCGTACCTCACCTGTGGCGCAGCGCAGTTCCCCCGGGCGGTCGTCGAACAGCTCCGGACCGGTAGCGTGGTGCTCGGCCCGCTTGGTCGACGCCCGCAGACGCTCGTCCGTGCTCGAAAGCGGGCCGACGGCGAGCTAGAACGCGAGCACCACGGCAGCGTCCGGTTCGTCACGATGCAGTGACCGTGGTTCCCCGCCGCCGTCGGACGATCGCCTCACAGACGCCGAGGACGCACGTGACGCCCACTGCCGCCGGCCCGAAAAAGAGCGCGTAGAGTGTCATCGGGTCGCTTTCGCCCCCGATCCGCAGGAACGACCACGCCAGCACCAGCGTCACCGACGCCGTCGCGCCGAGCGGGACGACGTAGCCGTACTCGCTGTGGGTGTACAGCGCCACGGCCCCCTGGCCGGCGAGGACGAGGACGCCGATCAGTGCGAACAGGCCACACGTCCCCGCGTCTCCGGGGAGCGAACACCCTAACCCGGCGACGCCGATCCGCGGGACGGCCCAGAGGCCCCCGACGACGAGCGCGTACACGCCCCCGCCGACGGCGGCGTATCGCCGGGGTGACGGCCGCCGGCCGACGACCAGCGGAACCACGGCGACGAGTGTCCCGACCGCGACCGCGAGCCCCAGGGTCACGACTGCGCTCCCGACGACCGGCTCGGGTGTGCCCGGCATCGTGGTCGCCTTCGACCGATGGACTCGTGAATCTTTCTACGGACGAACGGGGCGAGCACCTCGGGCTCGGCCTCTGGCGGTTCACGCAGACTCCGCTCTGCCGTCGGTTCTCGCGCCACTCCGGGGCGGGCCATTCATATACTTCCGGCGGGAACCTCGGGTATGGAACAGGCGGTGCTGCGGGAAGACATGGTCGACAGCCTGACCCACGAGAGCAAGGGCTGTCTGCAGACACCTCGTCTCGCCGACGCGATGCGAACGGTCTCGCGGGACGCGTTCGTCGAGGACGACCGGGCGGCCTACGCCGACCGGTCGTTCGAACGGTTCGGGACCCGCGTCCTCGCACCGAGCACCGCGGCACGACTCCTCGAAGCGCTGGCCCCCGAAGCGGACGACGACGTGCTGATCGTCGGCGTCGGCGTCGGCTACACGGCCGCGCTCGTCGCCGAGATCGTCGGCCCCGAGCGCGTACACGCGATCGATATCACGCGCCGACTGGTGTCCGACGCCCGTTCGAACCTCGCGACGGCCGGCTACGAGGCGGTCCTCGTGGACCGTCGGGACGGGGCCGAGGGACTCCCCGAGTACGCACCCTACGACAAGATCCTGCTGGAGGCGGCGGCCGTCGAACCGCCGCGCGCGCTCCAGGAGCAACTGGCCGACGGCGGCCACCTGGTCATGCCACTCGGTGCGGCCGAGCAGACGCTGACGGTCGTCGCGGCCGACGGCAGTCAGCGCCGTCTCGGTGGGGTCGCCTTCCAGCCGATGCTCGTCGAGGGCGAGCAGGCAGACACCGTCGAGCGCAACCGCACCCACCGCGAGGACCGCGAACGCGCCCAGCAGGCCGCCCAGTCACGGGCGGGCTGGGAGCAAGAGTGGATCGACTGGGACGACTACTAGAGGGGATCGAGTTCGTTCTCCTCGTCGGTGAGCAACTCGTCGATCTCCGCTCTGCGCTCGGCGGCTTGCTGCTGGCTGTTTTCCTGTGCCGTGACGGCCCGCTCCTGGAGCTCGTCGACGCGTGGCACCTCGGTGACGTTCGAGAGCAACACGGCCACCGAGAGCGCGTCGGCGTCGGTCCGGGGGTCGTCGCCGGCCAGCACCTCGACGCTGTCGGTCTCGCGTTCGAGCCACTGACGGGCCCGCTGGAGTCCTTTCTGTGAGACCTCGCGTGGCGGGCCGGAGACGACGATCAGGGCGCGCTCGGCGGAGGCGACGTCTGCCGGACAGGTGAGCCGCGACTGGACGGCCTTCCGGACGAGCCCGTGGATCTTCTTCGCCAGGTCGCCCTCGTCGGTGTGGCTCTCGCCGTTGGACCGCAGGCGGCCCAACAGTCCCTGTTTCGATTTCGTCTCGGCCTCGACGTCTGCCTGGCTGAACGCGATCGTGCTGAGACCCCCGGTCGCCAGCGTCCGGCGGATGTCGCTGGCGTCCATCGCGGACTCGGACACCTGCGAGCCGTCGAGTTCGCCGGCTGCCAGGAGCGTGACGAACCGCCGCGCGATCTCTCGGTTGGTCCGGTCGTACCCCGCCGCGACCGACCCCTGGGTCTGTCGCCAGGCGTCGTTGTCGAACACCATGAGGTTGTCCGTCGCGTCGGCGAAGGCCTGGAGCGAGCGGGCGGCGTTGAGCGAGGGACGACCGCCCTCGTCGGCGCTTGGCAACACTCCCAGCCCGTAGATCGGTTCGTCGTAGATCCGACCGAGCCGCTCGGCGAGCTCCGGCGCACCACCGCTCCCGGTCCCCCCGCCGAGCCCGGCGACCACGAGAAAGCCGTCGGTCTCGTGGATCGGTACGGCGTCCAGCTGGCGCTCGATTTCGGTGAGGTCCTGGCGAGCGATCTCCGAGCCCAGCTCCGGATCGGCACCGACACCCCGTCCCTTCACCCGCTCGTCGGTCTGGCCGATGATGAGCCGACGGTCGGGCGGGAGCACGTCTAACTTCGCCAGATCGATCTCCGCGGAGTTGATCGCGAGCGCCTCCGTCGTGAGCGACCGCCCAGACCGCTCCTCGAAGGCGAGGAATCTGTCGACGATCTTGCCACCCGCGTTACCGAACCCGATTGCGGCGAGGTTCATGCGGTGGTCGTTGGCCCACGACCGGATAATTATAGAGTCGTTTCTCTCCGTCGGCGCGCGTAACGCTCGCTTACCGGCCGACACAGCGGGGTCGTCCAACGAGGTTGGGGACACCAGTCGCTGCGGCGATTCGCGGCTGGCGGTTTAGCCGCCGTCCTCGACGACGAGGATTCGGGTGTTGCGCCGCCGGTCGCTGTACCCGCCGCTGGCGGGGGGCTTCACGTCGATCGTCACCGTCCCCTCTTGCTGGTTTGGCCCCAACTGCGGCGTGATCGTGACGGTGGCGTTGCCCCCTGTGTCCGTCGTCGCGGTCACCGCACCGTCCAGCGTCGCGGTGCCACCGGTGACGACGACCGTCGCGTCCGAGACCGGCTGGCCGTCCGGATCGACGACCGTGAGCGTCACGTCCGTCTCGCCCTCTCCGACCACCTCCTTCGAGGGGTCGACGTCGAGCTCGCTGACGGTCATCGTGTCCAGTCCCGAGATGGTGTTCATCATGACGCTCAGGCTCGCGACGCCGACGACGAGGGCGATGACGAGTCTGATCGGCAGTCCTTCGATGGCCCGGTCGTCGCGCCACAGTTCCACGAACATGGCGAGTCGTGGTCCCGTCCCGGTACATAAACCCGCGCCTCGGCCACGGACTCACAGCGAGAGGACGAGCCACGCCAGACCGACGGCCGCGAGCGCGCCCACGAGGTTGGCGACGGCGTTGCCGACCGCGACGAGAGGGCGGCCCGATTCCCACAGCCGGACCGTCTCGACCGCGAACGACGAGAACGTCGTGAACGCCCCGCAGGCACCGACACCGACCAGCAGCGCGACGCTCTCGCTCGGTGTGGCGAGGGTGACCAGTCCGAGGACGAAACTCCCGACGACGTTGACGGTCAGCGTTCCCAACGGGAGCGCTTCCCGGTCGACGGCCGTCGCCAGCGAGTGACGACAGAGCGCGCCGAGCGCCCCGCCGATCCCGACGAGCACCGCGGGCTCGATGGCGACCATCACCCACCCCTCCGGCCAGTTCTGCGGACGAGCGTACGCCCGGCGAGCACGCCGGCAAGACCCAGCGCGTAGCTCCCGGCGACGTTCGCGAGCGCCCACGCCGGAGCCAGGCCGGCCGTCTCGACAGCGAAGGTGCTGTACGTGGTAAACGACGAGAGAAAGCCGGTCGTCGCGGTCAGCCGCGCCGCGCTGGAGAGCCGTCCCAGGTGGACGGCCTCGTAGACGAGGACGCCGAGCGCGAAACTCCCGACGGTGTTGACGAGCATCGTCCCGGCGGGGCCGGCGACGAACTGCCCGGCGACGTATCGCGCGATCGCACCGCCGAACCCGCCGACGCCGACGAGGACGAGCGTTTCGACCGTGTGGTGTGAGGTGCTCTCTGCCATCTGGGTACTGTCGTGGCCGTCGACGGATCTGCTCTCGTGATGGAGTGTCTCGCTGTCGAAGCGTCCGGCCGCTCACTCCGCGTCGAAAATCGTCTTCAGCGTCTCGGTCCGGTCGCGCAGCCGCTCTATCCCCTGGTTCATCGCCGCGATCCGCGCTTCGATGTCGTCGGCGGGAATTGCACCCTCTGGTGTCGGCTGGACGAGCTCGTCGTTTTCGAGCATCCGCAGCGAGTACCGCACCTTGTGTTCGGGGATCTCGGCCTCCTCGGCGAGGCGCGCGATCCCGATCGGACCGTGTTCGATGACGGCTTCGAGAATCTGGAGGTCACGCCGTTCTTTCTCGACCTGCTCGGCCAGTCGGTCCAGTCCCATGTGCTCGCTCCGTGCTTCTGTCCGTGGACACATAAACGCATCCGGTGTCGCCTCGCTACTCCCCGTCGATCGGCGTCCGCCGGAGTTCGTCGAGATCGTCGCGCAGACGCGACAGCTCCGTCTCCAGTCGCTCGCGCCGGTCGATCAGCTCGCTCAGTTCCTCCGTGTTGACCGAGTGATCGCTCTCCATGGCCACGTCCAGCGCGTCGGTCGTCGCCGCCACGAGGTCTGCGGCCGTGCCCAGCACTTCCGACGGCGTCGCTCGCGACTCGTAGAGCTCTCGCCCGCCCGAGAGCGGGCGGTAGGTGACGATCGGTGACTCGATCCCACGGTGGTAGGCGACGCTGTAGCTGACGTTCGTCACCGGGTTCTTGCGGTCTTCGGACAGCTCCGTTCGAACGACGGCGAACGGTTCTGCCAGCGTCGGGTACGTCTCGGCCAGCTCCCGGAGCCGATCGGCCGCGGTCACGTCGAGCTGGGCCTCCACGTCGCCGAAGAACTGCACCGAGTCCGCGAGGCTGAACGCGACGGTGTAGAACACCGCCTCGTCGTTCTCGGCGAGGTTCTCGATGCGGTCGTGCAACTCCTCGGTCCGGCCCTCGATCGCCAGCTTCTCGAGGTCGTCCAGCAGCGCGCGCGTCCCGCGTTCGCGTGCCAGAAACTCCTCGACGATCGCCCGCGGCATCGCTTCGCGGTCCACGTCCTCCATACGGGCGAGATTCGTGCGCCGACACTAAACAGTTCCCCACCCCCGCAAAGCATTTATCGCCGTCGGCCGATCACATCCGTGTCCGCCTCCCGAGGTGGGACGGACCTATGACAGGGTGAGGGGACTCTTTCCCCTCTACGCCACGTGTTCTGTGAGCCACAGCTGGGTGTCGATCGCCTCGGCAGACTCGGTCTCCGTCGCTCGACGGCAAGAAGCGCCGCTGGCAGAGCGACGGCGAGACGCTCCGCTGGAAGCGAGTTCGCAGTAGAACGCCCGGAGCGGGATTTGAACCCGCGTCACGACCGTGACAGGGTCGTATGATGGGCCACTACACCATCCGGGCACGACGCATTTTCAGTTGTTCGGCGGTCTGTTCACAGCAGAAGCGCCCGGAGCGGGATTTGAACCCGCGTCACGACCGTGACAGGGTCGTATGATGGGCCACTACACCATCCGGGCACGACGCATCTCATCGTATCCTGGTGATAGTATTAAGGCTTTCCAAACGCGCCGTCATTGGGTTGTAGTGTCGTGGAACGGATTGGCGGCGGGATTCGAGGCCGCTCAAACGATCGTCTGTCGCCGTCTCCCGTCCGGAGCCGTCCGTCCGTTCCCGGACCCAAACGACTATGAAGGTCGTTCGCATAGTGTGAGGTGACGCGACGGCCGGTCCGGTGTCGGATAGCTACTGCAGACGGACTTGGCAAGGGTTAAATGCGTTCCGCTAATAACGACCTGTAGTATCTCGTGACAGCCACCTTCTCCACTCGCCGGCAACAACACACATGGTAGACGTAAGCCAACACGAACTCGTTCCAGACCACAGCATCGTCGACGAGGACGTTCTCGACGACGTGCTCGAGGAGTACAACATCAAAAAGACGGACCTGCCGAAGATCAAGCGCACCGACCCGGCCACCCCCGACGAGGCCGAGGTCGGCGACGTGATCAAGATCGTCCGTGATTCGCGAACGACCGATCAGGCAGTCGTGTACCGACTGGTGGTGTCCTGATGGACGTCAACGACCGACGTGCGATCTCTCGGGAGTACTTCTCGCGGGAGCGACTGGCGGAGCATCACTTCCGATCGTTCAACTCCTTCCTCGACCGGGGCATGCAGCAGGTCGTCGACGAGAAGGAGACGATCGAGACCGACATCGGCGACAAGGAGGGCCAGGAGCCGGTCTTCGTCGAACTGGGCGACGTACGCGTCGTCACGCCCCGCGTCCGCGAGGCCGACGGCAGCGAGGAACTGCTCTACCCACAGGAGGCCCGGCTGCGAAACATCACCTACTCCGCGCCGGTCTTCATGGAGATGGCGATCGTCCGTGGCGGCGACGAGGAAGAGGAAGTCGTCGTCGACCAGACCGAGACCAAGATCGGCCGCATGCCGATCATGGTCGGCTCGAACAAGTGCAACATCAACGGCTTCACCGACGAGGAGCTGATCGACATCGGCGAGGACCCGGCCGACCCCGGCGGTTACTTCGTCGTCAACGGCTCGGAACGCGTGCTGATGACCAGCGAGGACCTCGCGCCCAACAAGATCCTCGCGGAACACGACACCAAGTACGGCGACGACGTGCAGGTCGCCAAGACCTTCTCCCAGCGCCGTGGCTACCGCGCGCTGGTCCTCTGTGAACGAACGCGAGACGGTATCCTCGAAGTCTCTTTCCCGAGCGTCTCGGGCTCGATCAACTTCGTGACCCTCGTGCGTGCGCTGGGGCTGGAGTCCGACGAGGAGATCGTCCACCGCGTCAGCGACGACCCGGAGATCGTGAAGTTCATGCTGGAGAACCTGGAGGCCGCCGACGTCCAGACCACCGAGGGCGCGATCGAGACCCTCGGGGAGCGCGTCGCCTCCGGCCAGGGCAAGAACTACCAACTCAAGCGAGCCAACTACGTCATCGACCGCTATCTCCTCCCGCACCTCCACGAGGAGGGCGTCGACGAAGAGGACGTGCGCATCAACAAGGCCTTCTACCTCTGCCGGATGGCGGAAGCCTGCTTCGAACTCGCGCTCGGTCGACGCGACGCGGACGACAAAGACCACTACTCCAACAAGCGTCTGAAGGTCAGCGGCGACCTGATGAAAGACCTGTTCCGGACCGCGCTCAACAAGCTGGCACGCGACGTGAAGTACCAGCTCGAACGGGCGAACATGCGCAACCGTCAGCTCTCGGTGTCGACGGTCGTCCGATCGGACGTGCTGACCGAACGGCTCGAACACCCGATCGCGACGGGCAACTGGGTCGGCGGCCGCTCGGGCGTGAGCCAGCTGGTCGACCGGACCGACTACATGGGCGTGCTCTCTCACCTGCGGCGTCTCCGTTCGCCGCTCTCTCGGAGCCAGCCCCACTTCGAGGCGCGTGACCTGCACGCGACCCAGTGGGGCCGGATCTGTCCGTCCGAGACCCCCGAAGGACCCAACTGTGGTCTGGTGAAGAACTTCGCGCAGGCGATGGAACTCTCCCAGAACGTCGAAGACGAACAGGATCTCAAACAGGAACTCGCCGACATGGGGGTCCAGGGGATCCCCGGGATCGAGCGAATCGAGCAGCCAGCGGACGATTAAATCATGAGTCAGGGACGCGACGCCAAAGTGTACGTCAACGGCAGTTTGGTCGGGACACATCCCGACCCCGAACAGCTCGCAGATCAGATCCGACAGGCCCGCCGACGCGGGGACGTCTCGGAGATGGTCAACGTCTCCGTCAAGGATCGGACGGACGAAGTCATCGTCAACGCCGACGCCGGCCGGGCCCGTCGCCCGCTGCTGGTCGTCGAGGACGGCGAACCACTGATCACGGAATCGGAGGTCCAGCAGGTCAAAGACGGTGAACTGGGCTTCGAAGAACTGGTCGAACGCGGCGTCGTCGAGTTCATCGACGCCGAAGAAGAGGAGGACATCCTCGTCGCCGTCAGCGAGGAGGACGTGACCGAGGACCACACCCACCTCGAAGTGGACCCACAGCTGATGTTCGGGATCGGTGCCGGGATGATCCCGTATCCGGAACACAACGCCTCGCCCCGGATTACGATGGGGTCGGGGATGATCAAGCAGTCGCTGGGGCTGCCGAGCGCGAACTACCGGATTCGCCCGGACACGCGCCAGCACCTGCTGCACTACCCGCAGCTGTCGATGGTCAAGACCCAGACCACGGAACAGATCGGCTACGACGACCGCCCGGCGGCTCAGAACTTCACGGTCGCCGTGATGAGCTACGAGGGGTTCAACATCGAGGACGCCCTGGTCATGAACGAGGGCTCCGTCGAGCGTGCGCTCGCTCGCTCGCACTTCTTCCGGACCTACGAGGGCGAGGAACGGCGCTACCCCGGCGGTCAGGAGGACCGTTTCGAGATTCCCGACGACGAGGTACGAGGCGCACGCGGCGAGGAGGCGTACACGCACCTCGACGAGGACGGGCTGGTCAACCCCGAGACCAACGTCGAGGAAAACGAGGTCCTGCTGGGCAAGACCTCGCCGCCGCGGTTCCTCGAAGAGCCGGACGACATGGGCGGTCTCAGCCCCCAGAAGCGCCGCGAGACGAGCGTCACGATGCGTTCTGGCGAGAGCGGGGTCGTCGACACGGTCACGCTGATGGAAGGCGAGGACGGCTCGAAGCTCTCGAAGGTCTCCGTGCGTGACGAGCGGATCCCCGAGCTCGGGGACAAGTTCGCCTCCCGACACGGACAGAAGGGCGTCGTCGGTCACCTGGCTCCCCAGGAGGACATGCCCTTCACCGAGGACGGCGTCGTGCCCGACCTCATCCTCAACCCACACGCCCTGCCGTCGCGGATGACGGTCGGCCACGTACTGGAGATGCTGGGCGGGAAGGTCGGCGCACTCGAAGGCCGGCGCGTCGACGGCACCGCCTTCACGGGCGAAGACGAGGAGGAACTGCGCGGCGCGCTGGAGGATCGCGGATTCAAGTCCTCCGGCAAGGAGGTCATGTACTCCGGCGTCACCGGCGAGAAGGTCGAAGCCGAGATCTTCGTCGGGACGATCTTCTACCAGAAGCTGTACCACATGGTCTCGAACAAGCTGCACGCCCGTTCACGCGGGCCGGTGCAGGTGCTGACCCGTCAGCCGACGGAAGGGCGTGCCCGTGAGGGCGGCCTGCGCGTGGGCCACATGGAACGGGACGTGCTGATCGGCCACGGGGCGGCGATGGTCCTCAAGGAACGGCTCCTCGACGAGTCCGACCGCGAGTGGATCAAGATCTGTGGCGAGTGTGGCATGACCGCCGTCGAGAACGTCGAGCAACGCCGCATCTACTGTCCCAACTGTGAGGAAGAGACCGACATCCACGAGGTCGAGATGCCGTACGCGTTCAAGCTCCTGCTCGACGAGATGAAGGCGCTCGGAATCGCACCGCGCATCGAACTGGAAGACGCAGTCTAACGATGAGTGCACAACAGACACCCAAGTCGATCAGTTCCATTAGCTTCGGGCTGATGGATCCCGAGGAGTACCGCGACATGAGCGCCACGAAGGTCATCACGGCCGACACCTACGACGACGACGGGTTCCCGATCGACATGGGACTGATGGACCCGCGTCTGGGCGTGATCGACCCGGGGCTCGAGTGCAAGACCTGTGGCAAACACAGCGGGTCGTGTAACGGCCACTTCGGTCACATCGAACTCGCAGCGCCCGTCATCCACGTCGGATTCAACAAGCTCATCCGACGCCTGCTGCGCGGGACCTGTCGGGAGTGCTCGCGGCTCTGTCTCGACGAACGCGAACGCGAGGAGTTCGAGGACCGCCTCGAACGATCCGAGGAGCTGGGCAAGGACGTCAACGACGTGACGAAGGCCGCGATCCGGCAAGCCCGCAAGAAGGACCGCTGTCCGTTCTGTGGCGAGCCCCAGTACGACATCAAACACGAGAAGCCGACGACCTACTACGAGGTCCAGGACGTGCTCTCCTCGGAGTACTCCCAGCGGATCGTCGCCGCGATGGAGCCCGACGAGGAGGCCGGCCGCGAACGGACCACACCCTCGGAGCTGGCCGACGAGACGGGTATCGACCCCTCCCGCGTTCAAGAGATCATCTCCGGCGAATTCCGCCCTCGACAGGACGACCGACGGGCCATCGAGTCGGCGCTGGACGTAGATCTCACCGAGGAAGACGAGAACAAGCTGATGCCCAGCGACATCCGGGACTGGTTCGAGGACATCCCGGACGAGGACATCGAGGTGCTGGGCATGAAGCCCGCCCGTTCTCGCCCCGAGTGGATGATCCTCACCGTCCTGCCCGTGCCGCCGGTCACCGCGCGACCGTCGATCACGCTGGACAACGGCCAGCGCTCCGAGGACGACCTGACCCACAAGCTGGTCGACATCATCCGGATCAACCAGCGGTTCATGGAGAACCGCGAGGCCGGCGCGCCCCAGCTGATCATCGAGGACCTCTGGGAACTGCTCCAGTACCACGTCACCACGTTCATGGACAACGAGATCAGCGGCACGCCGCCGGCCCGCCACCGCTCTGGCCGGCCGCTGAAGACCCTCTCACAGCGCCTGAAGGGCAAGGAAGGTCGCTTCCGTGGCTCGCTGTCCGGGAAGCGCGTGAACTTCTCGGCCCGGACCGTCATCTCCCCGGACCCGACGCTCTCGCTCAACGAGGTCGGCGTCCCCGACCGCGTGGCCAAGGAGATGACCCAGACGATGAACGTCAACGAGCGCAACCTCGACAACGCTCGTCGCTACGTCGCCAACGGGCCCGAGGCCCACCCCGGTGCCAACTACGTCAAGCGGCCCGACGGCCGCCGACTGAAGGTCACCGAGAAGAACTGCGAGGAGCTGGCCGAGAAGGTCGAACCGGGCTGGGAAGTGTCCCGTCACATGATCGACGGCGACATCATCATCTTCAACCGCCAGCCGTCGCTGCACCGGATGTCCATCATGGCTCACGAGGTCGTGGTGATGCCCTACAAGACGTTCCGGCTCAACACGACGGTGTGTCCGCCGTACAACGCGGACTTCGACGGCGACGAGATGAACATGCACGCCCTCCAGAACGAGGAGGCCCGTGCCGAGGCTCGCGTGCTGATGCGCGTCCAGGAACAGATCCTCAGCCCGCGCTTCGGTGAGAACATCATCGGCGCGATCCAGGACCACATCAGTGGAACCTACCTGCTGACCCACACCAATCCGGAGTTCAACGAGACCCAGGCGCTGGACCTGCTGCGTGCGACCCGGATCGACGAACTCCCGCCCGAATCTGGGATCGACGACGACGGTACGCCCTACTGGACGGGTCGGGACATCTTCTCGGAGCTGCTGCCCGACGACCTCGATCTGACGTTCACCAGCGAGGCTGGCGACGACGTGATCATCGAGGACGGACAGCTCGTCGAGGGGACCATCGACGACAGCGCAGTCGGTGGGTTCGGCGGCGAGATCGTCGACACCATCACCAAGGAGTACTCCAACACCCGCGCGCGCATCTTCATCAACGAGATCGCCGCGCTGGCGATGCGCTCGATCATGCACTTCGGGTTCTCGATCGGGATCGACGACGAGTCCGTCCCGGAGGCCGCGGAGGCCCAGATCACCGAGGCAATCGACAACGCCTACGACCGCGTCCAGGAACTCATCGAGACCTACGAGCGGGGCGAACTGGAGTCGCTGCCCGGTCGGACGGTCGACGAGACCCTCGAAATGAAGATCATGCAGACGCTGGGCAAGGCCCGTGACTCCGCCGGTGACATCGCTGGGGATCACTTCGACGACGACAACCCGGCGGTCGTGATGGCCGAGTCCGGCGCGCGTGGGTCGATGCTCAACCTGACCCAGATGGCCGGCTGTGTCGGCCAGCAGGCGGTCCGTGGCGAGCGGATCAACCGCGGCTACGAGGACCGCACCCTGTCACACTTCAAGCAGGACGACCTCTCATCGGACGCCCACGGCTTCGTGGAGGCGTCGTATCGCTCCGGCCTCAACCCCAAGGAGTTCTTCTTCCACGCGATGGGTGGCCGCGAGGGGCTGGTCGACACGGCAGTCCGGACCTCCAAGTCCGGCTACCTCCAGCGCCGTCTGATCAACGCGCTCTCGGAACTCGAAGCCCAGTACGACGGCACCGTCCGAGACACCTCGGACAACATCGTCCAGTTCGAGTTCGGCGAGGACGGCACCTCGCCGGTGCAGGTCTCCTCGAACGAGGAGACGCCGGTCGACGTCGAGGAGATCGCGGACAGCGTTCTCGACGCCGAGTTCGATTCCGAGAGCATCAAAAGCGAGTTCCTCGGTGAACGCACCGAACCCACCAACCTGTCGGAACACACCGACGACTGGTGGATGGCGGAGGGTGACGACTGATGACGCGAGCAAACGTAACCGACGACATCGAGGCGATCGTGGAGGATACGGACCTCCCGCGACGGCTCAAAGACGACGTGTACAGTACGATCGAAGAGCGCGACGTGACCGTTGAAGAGGCGGACCAGATCGCTAAGGCCGTCCAGTCGCGCTACCAGGAGACGCGCGTCGATCCGCTGGACCCGGTCGGGACCGTCTCGGCCCAGTCGATCGGCGAGCCCGGCACCCAGATGACGATGAACACGTTCCACTACGCCGGGGTCGCAGAGATCGACGTGACCCAGGGGCTGCCGCGGCTCATCGAGCTGGTCGACGCCCGGAAGACGCCCGACACGCCGATGATGACGGTCCACCTCGAAGACGAGTACGCGACCGACCGGGAGAAGGCCCACGAGGTCGTCTGGAAGATCGAGGCCACGCGCATCCTCGCGCTGGGTGACATCTCGACCAACGTCGCGGACATGCTCGTCCAGATCGACCTCAACGAGGAGACGCTGATGGAGCGGTGGCCCACCGTCGACCAGGTCGAGGACGTGGCCGAGGAGATCGCCGAGACCATCGAGTCGAAGCTGGGCGTCCAGACCCGCCAGGCCGGCACGATGATCGAGTTCGGCCCCGACGAGCCGTCGTATCGCGACCTCCTCCAACTCGTCGAAGAGCTTCGCGAGGTCGTCTTCAAGGGGATCGAGGACATCTCCCGCGTGGTCATCCGGAAAGAAGAGACCGACGAGGGCGAGGAGTTCGTCCTCTACACCGAGGGGTCGGCATTCGGCGACGTGCTCGGTATCGAGGGGATCGACGCCTCCCGGACGACGTGTAACAACATCCACGAGATCTACCGCAACCTCGGCATCGAGGCGGCCCGCGAGACGCTGATCAACGAGACGATGCACACGCTCGAAGAGCAGGGGCTCGACGACGTGAACATCCGGCACCTGATGCTGGTCGCCGACATCATGACCAACCGCGGTGAGATCGAGTCGATCGGTCGCCACGGTATCTCGGGCAACAAGGAGAGTGTCCTCGCGCGTGCGGCCTACGAGGTGACGGTCAACCACCTGCTCGACGCCGCGATCCACGGCGAGGTCGACGTGCTCGAAGGCGTCATCGAGAACGTGATCGTCGGTAAGCCGGTCCAGCTTGGCACCGGCGACGTGGACCTCCGGATGGGTGCGAGCCAGGACTGATGCCCGTCGAACTCTCGGACGAAGCGCGCCGGCTGATCGCGCTGTTCGAGACCGAGGCAGACGTAACTGTCCGGGACTGCGTGATCGACGACGACAACGACCGCGTGATCTACGTCGTCAAGGCTGGCGAGATGGCCGACGCGATCGGTCCCGGCGGCGTCGTCGTCGACCGCATCGAGGCGAAACTCGACCGCGCAGTCAAGCTGATCGAGGACGCCGACACGGCTGCGAACTTCGTCGCGAACACGCTCGCACCGGCCGCGGTGTACAACGTGACGATCTCGGAGAACGACGACACCATCGCCTACGTCGAGGTCGCACAGGAAGACCGCGGCGTCGCGATCGGTGCCGACGGGAAGAACATCGACGCCGCCCGCCGGCTCGCGAAACGCCACTTCGACGTGGACGGTATCGAACTGACGTAGCCGCGACGTTTCGGCCGGCGAGGACGCGTCTCGGCGGCCGTGAGGCCCTTTCTGGCGACGCTGTCGGCTGGCACCGTCTACGCCCCCGGAGAAGCCGCGAAGGTCGATCGCTCGTGTCGTCTCTTTCACTGCCCGCGTGCGAGTCGCTACCACCCGTTCTCCGTCCGTTTCGCGCCGACGAAAGAGGAGTCTTAAGTAGCTCCGAGGGATACGAAAGCCTATATGGCGAACGGCAAATACGCCGCACGCAAACTCAAGAAGGACCGCCAGAACCACCGGTGGTCCGACTCTGACTACGCGCGCCGCGAGCGCGGGCTGGGCCAGAAGTCCGACCCGCTCGAAGGTGCGCCCCAGGGTCGAGGGATCGTGCTCGAGAAGATCGGTATCGAAGCGAAACAGCCCAACTCCGCGATCCGGAAGTGTGTCCGGGTCCAGCTGATCAAGAACGGCAAGCAGGTCTCGGCGTTCTGTCCCGGCGACGGTGCGATCTCCTTCATCGACGAACACGACGAAGTGACGATCGCCGGCATCGGTGGCGCGAAGGGTCGTGCCATGGGTGACATCTCTGGAGTCAACTACAAGGTCGAGAAGGTCAACGGCGTCTCGCTCATCGAACTGGTTCGCGGTAACGCGGAGAAGCCGGTGCGATAACATGTCGGCAGACGACGCTCCCGAGCCGGACGCACCTGCCGGCACCGACGACGAGGCCGCCCCCGCACAGCTGTTCGGCGAGTGGGACGTGACCGAGATCGAGTTCTCGGACCCCTCGACCGAGCGCTACGTGACGGTGACGCCGATCGCTCACACGATGGGCCGCCACTCCGAAAAGCAGTTCAAGAAGTCGGAGATCAGCATCGTCGAGCGACTCATCAACCGCCTGATGCAGACCGACGAGAACACGGGCAAAAAGCAGCTGGCGACCACCATCGTCAAGGACGCCTTCGAGACGATCCACGAGCGCACCGAGGAGAACCCGGTGCAGGTGCTCGTCGAGGCCGTCGAGAACAGCGCCCCGCGTGAGGAGACCGTCCGCCTGAAGTACGGTGGCATCTCCGTCCCGAAGGCCGTCGACGTCGCGCCCCAGCGCCGCGTCGACCAGGCGCTGAAGTTCCTCGCCGAAGGCGTCTACGGCGACTCGTTCAAGACGACGACGGACGCCGAGGACGCGCTGGCCCAGCAGCTCATCGGCGCGGCCAACAACGACGTCCAGACCTACGCGGTCAACCAGAAAGAAGAGAAGGAACGCGTCGCGGCCGCAGCCCGGTAATCCTCTCTGCGCGCAGTTTTCTCTGACACGCCCCGTCACGCCGCCAGCCGTGGCTGTTGGACTCGCGGCGGTCGCGATCGTCGGCACGGACGGCCGGCACTGGCGACGCCACCCCTGTGACGGCGTCGTAAACCACCGGGTATATCTCTGTTGACGTAGCAAGCCACGATATGGCACAGCAACACGATTCTGTCGCCCTCGTCGGCGACGAGACGGTCGAGCACTTCGCGACGGCAGTGCTGCTGGCGGCGTTGACGGCGGCGCTGGCACAGGTGTCAATCCCGCTGCCGGGATCGTTGCCACCGTTCTCACTCCAGCCCTTCGGCGCATTCTTCGCCGGCCTCTTGCTGGGGCCGCTGTGGGGCGGGCTGGCACTCGCGCTGTACCTGCTGGTGGGGATCGCTGGCGCTCCCGTCTTCTCGAACTGGAACGCGGGACTTGGCTACGTCCTCGTCGGGCAGGGGACCGGTGGCTTCCTCGTGGGGTTCCTGCTCGGGGCTGTCATCGCGGGTGGGATCGCCCATCGGCGGACTACGCCTCGGTCGCTGGAGACGATCGGCCTGGCGACCCAGGTGCTCGCGTTGGTGGCCGCGGTCGTCGTCATCTACGCCGTCGGCGTCCCGTGGATGTCCTGGGCTCTCGGACTGTCGGTGCAACGGGCCGCCGCGACCATGGCACCGTACGTTCCCTTCGACCTCCTGAAGGTCGCCGTCGCGATCGCGATCGTACGCGGTGGCTACCTCGTCCGTGAATGATCGCCGTCAGGGGCCTGACGGCTCGTCGGGGTGGCGTGGTCGTCCTCGACGACGTCGACCTGACGATCGACGACGGCGAGAGCGTCTTGCTGGTGGGGCCAAACGGCTCCGGCAAGACGACGCTCGTCCGGCAGTTCAACGCCCTGTTGACGCCCGAGGCGGGGACCGTCGAGGTCGACGGCCACGACGCACACGAAGCGCCGGTCACGGCCCGGACGAGCGTCGGCATGGTGTTCCAGCACCCCCGCGACCAGTTCGTCGCCGCCACCGTCGGCGCGGACGTGGCCTTCGGGCCGGAGAACCTCGGCCTCGAACGGTCGGAGATCGACGACCGCGTCGATCGCGCGCTCGCCGCGGTCGGACTCACCGGCGAGCGCCAGAGCCGGATCGCCGACCTCTCTGGCGGGGAGCAGGCCCGGGTGGCAATCGCCGGGGCGCTCGCGATGGAACCCGCCCACCTCGTGCTCGACGAGCCCCTGACCGGCCTCGATCTGGCGGCGCGTCGCTCGGTCCTCGATCACCTCGCGACTCTCTCGAACGGCGAGACCAGCGTCGTCGTCGTCACGCACGACCTGCGGGACCTGACCGAGATCGCCGATCGCATCGTGGCTCTGGTCGACGGCGAGATCGCACTCGACGGGCCGCCCTCGGCGGTGCTCGACGAACTGGATGGCGTCGGCGTCCGTGATCCACGATGCTGAGCTACCGACCAGGCGAGACGTTCGCCCACCGACTCGATCCGCGATCGAAGCTGTGTTTTCAGGCCGGGTTCGCCGTCGCCGCCTTCGCGGACACGACTCTCTCTTGGCTGGCCGGCGTCTACGCGCTGGCCGCGCTCGCACTGCTCGCCGGTCGACTCGATCCCCGGCGAGTCGCCAGGGCCTACTGGGTCGTCTTCCTCGTGCTCGCGCTGGGGCCGGTGATCGCCGGCATCGCGATCGGACCGCCGTGGTTTCGTGTCGAACCGGCGCTGACCTCGCTTCGGGCCGTCGCCAGAATCCCGCCGGTGCTGGCCGTCAGTGCCGTCTACGTCTACACGACGCCCGTGCGCGCGACCCGTGGTGCCGTCGAACGCCTCGTCCCCGGACGAGCCGGTCAGTTGCTCGGCGTCGGCACGGGACTGGTCGTCAGGTTCTTCCCGCTCGTCGTGTCCGATCTCCGGCGGATCCGGACGGCGATGGTGGCCCGCGGCGGGGCCGACCGGCCGGTGACGGACCGGGCACGACGACTCGCGGTCCAGGGAATCGATCGGGCGCTGGCTCGCTCCGACCGGCTGGCAGTCGCGCTGCGGGCCCGCTGTTTCGCCTGGAACCCGACGCTACCGGCACTGACGTTCGGTCGGATGGACTATCCGGTCGCCGGGCTCGGTGTCGTGTTGGCGCTGTCGCCGCTGGTTCGTACGGGTTTTTGGAGCGGTTTCCCGGTGATCGTCTACCGCGTGGCGACGATCGCCGGTCAGCATCTCCACTGAACCGTATCAGTCGGCGGCGCTGTCGCCGTTGCTCGCGACCGCGTAGGCCCGAGTCACGTCGACCAGTGCCTTGCGGTACTCGCTCTCGTCGGTGTCGCGAGCCAGCGTGCGGAATCGCCGTTTAAACTCCTCGAAACCGACCTGTGGGGCGTCCTCGGCGGCGGCGTGAGCGAGGTCGTAGATCGGATGCTCCGGGCCGACGAGGTCGTGGCGCTCGACCAGCGCCAGCGCGAAGGCGGCGTTGACGGCGTTGATGTCGGGGTCTGTCGCGGGGGTCAGTCGGTCCCAGGTGCCCCGCTCTCGCGGGGAGTCCGCGACGGCGGCCGCGAGACTCGATTCGAGGAAGGCGACGAGTTTGTCCGCCGGCACCACGTCGAGCCACACGTCGTCGGCGTAGATGTCTTTCATGTGGTTGGCGATCTGGTAGCAGTGTGAGAGGGTGCGTCGCTCGACGCTCTGGCCCGCCAGCGCCAGGTAGATCGCCTCTCGCGTCGACTGGGTGTGTGAGGGGTGAGATTCTTCGTAGCGGTGCATGTGCGCGAACTCGTGCAGCGCCAGCTCGCGGGCCATCGCGCTCGTCGCCGCCTGCCGTGAGATCGTCAGACAGTGGCTCTCCTCGTCGTGGCTCACGCGGGTCCGTTCGTTCGGATCGTCGCGGACGCGGACCGTCACGTCGCCGTCGATCTCGTACTCGGTGGCGAACAGGTCGGCGGCACTGAGAAACGGCGCGGCTGGACCACCCCGAACGTGGACGTCCATGTGTGTTCCTACCACGCGCTCTCTGCGTATGAGGCTGTCGGCTGTCCGAACCTGGCGATCGTCGTCCCAGCACGGATCGACGCCGACGAGCGTCGGCTTCTGTACTCTCCGCCTCGACGGCGGAACACACCGTCTCGGTCTCGTCGTCGCACTCGCTCCCTGGTGGGTTCCGGTCGTCGTGCTCCGAATTGACGCACTCAGACCGAAACAGCACTCTTTTGACGGTGCTGTTGATACTATGCCGTATAATGGGCCGACGTAAGAAAATTGTACAGGAATGCGAGACACTGATGAACACTCCGGAGCACATCCGGAATATCGCTATCGCGGCACACGTCGACCACGGGAAGACGACGCTGACGGACAACCTGCTGGCCGGTGCCGGGATGATCTCGGACGACACCGCAGGCGAGCAGCTCGCGATGGACACCGAAGAGGACGAGCAAGAGCGTGGGATCACCATCGACGCGGCGAACGTCTCGATGACCCACGAGTACGAGGACACCAACCACCTCATCAACCTCATCGACACGCCGGGCCACGTCGACTTCGGCGGTGACGTGACCCGAGCGATGCGCGCCGTCGACGGCGCGCTCGTGGTCGTCGACGCGGTCGAGGGCGCGATGCCCCAGACCGAGACCGTCCTCCGACAGGCACTCCGCGAGGGTGTCAAGCCGACGCTGTTCATCAACAAGGTCGACCGACTCATCTCCGAGCTGCAGGAGGGGCCCGAGGAGATGCAAAAGCGCCTGATGAGCGTCATCGCCGACGTGAACGAGCTCATCCGGGGCATGACCGAGGAGATGGACGACATCGACGAGGACTGGACGGTCTCCGTCGAGGAAGGGACTGTCGGCTTCGGCTCTGCGCTGTACAAGTGGGGCGTCTCCATGCCCTCGATGCAGCGGACCGGGATGGACTTCGGCGAGATCATGGAACTCGAACGCGCCGACAAGCGCCAGGAGCTCCACGAGCGGACGCCGCTGTCGGACGTCGTGCTCGACATGGTCTGTGAGCACTTCCCGAACCCGATCGACGCCCAGCCCCGTCGTATCCCGCGCATCTGGCGTGGCGACGCCGACTCCGAGGTCGCAGAGAGCATGAAGCTCGTCGACGAGGACGGAGAGATCGTCCTGATGGTCACCGACATCGGCGTCGACCCCCACGCGGGCGAGATCGCCGCCGGTCGTGTCTTCTCCGGCACCCTGGAGAAGGGCCAGGAGCTGTACGTCTCCGGGACCGCGGGCAAGAACCGCGTCCAGAGCGTCGGGATCTACATGGGCGGCGAACGCGAGGAAGTGGAGGAAGTGCCGGCCGGCAACATCGCCGCCGTCACCGGCCTCAAGGACGCCATCGCCGGTTCTACCGTCTCCAGCGTCGAGATGACTCCCTTCGAGTCTATCGACCACATCTCCGAGCCGGTCATCACGAAGTCCATCGAGGCCAAGAACATGGACGACCTGCCCAAGCTCATCGAGACGCTCCGACAGGTCTCCAAGGAGGACCCGACCATCCAGATCGAGATCAACGAGGACACCGGCGAGCACCTCATCTCCGGGCAGGGCGAACTCCACCTCGAAGTCCAGACCCAGCGCATCGAGCGCAACCAGGGCATCCCGGTCAACACCGGCGAACCGATCGTCGTCTACCGCGAGGCACCCCAGCAGGCCTCCCGCGAGGTCGAGGGCATCTCGCCGAACCGCCACAACCGCTTCTACATCAGCGTCGAACCGCTCGAACAGGACATCGTCGACGCCATCAAGCTCGGCGACGCCTCCATGGACATGCCCGAACTGGAGCGCCGTGAAGCGCTGCAGGAAGCCGGCATGGAGAAGGAGACGTCCCAGAACGTCGAGCACATCCACGGGACGAACGTCTTCATCGACGACACGAAGGGGATCCAGCACCTCAACGAGACGATGGAGCTGCTCATCGAGGGCCTCGAAGAGGCGCTCAACGACGGTCCGCTGGCCGCAGAGCCGGTCCAGGGATCGCTCATCCGCCTCCACGACGCCCGCCTCCACGAGGACGCCATCCACCGCGGTCCCGCACAGGTCATCCCGGCCATGCGCGAGGCCGTCCACAACTCCCTGATCGACGCCGAGATCCGCCTCCTGGAGCCGATCCAGAACGTCCGCATCGACGTGCCCAACGAGCACATGGGCGCTGCCTCCGGCGAGATCCAGGGCCGTCGTGGCCGCGTCGACGACATGTACCAGGAAGGCGACCTGATGGTCGTCGAGGGCGTCGCGCCCGTCGACGAGATGATCGGCTTCTCCTCGGACATCCGCTCGGCGACCGAGGGCCGTGCCTCCTGGAACACCGAGAACGCCGGCTTCCAGGTCATGGCCGACAACCTCCAGCCCGACAAGATCGACGAGATCCGCACCCGCAAGGGCATGAAGCTCGAACTGCCCGAGACGATCGACTACTTCTAGGCAAACCACCTCTTTCGGCGTCGGGTCGCCTCCGGCGACCGCTCCTCGAAAAACGCGGTCTCACTGAGTGGTGCGAAGTGACTCGGGAGAGCTGGCTCTCCCGGTGGCGAAAAAAGCCCGACTGCCAGCGAACGATCGCTCGTCAGAGCGCTGATCAGACCGTGAAACCGCGGCCGGACCGCGGGACACCTGCTTCGACAGTCAGTACTCGGACACGCAGAAGGCGTTGCCTTCGGGATCTTCCAGCACTGTCCACTCGGCGGTCGTCCCGTCGTGGTGTTCCGTCTTCGTCTCGCGGACGGTCGCCCCGAGTTCACAGAGTCGCTCGACGCTCTCGGCTCTGTCTTCGACCGACAGATCGAGGTGGAGCGCCATCCGCCACTTCGTGCCGGACTGCAGTCGCTTGAAGAGGAGAGCAGGGCCGTCGCCGGGGCGGTCGACGAGTGCCGTCTCGGGGACCTCGGTGTCGCGGCGTTCGCCGTCGAGTGCGGCTTCCCAGAACGTCGCCAGTCGCTCCGGTGCGTCACAAGCGAAGGTAATAAACTGAAGCTCTGTCATGCACAGCAATCATTGCGCCGGGGAAAAAAGGCTGTCGACACCGGTATCGATCACCGCTCTCGTTCGGGACGGTGTCGCCGCTCGGGCTCGGTCGACTCCGTCGTCTGTGCCGGACGGCGTGTCGTCGCACAGCCCTCGACGACGAACTTCGCGCCGTCGGCGTCGGGATCGAGCGAGACCGTCCACCCGTGGGCCTCGGCGAGTTGCTGGACGATCGACAGGCCCAGTCCGGTCCCCTCGTCGCCGGTCGTGTAGCCGTGTTCGAAGATCTGCTCGCGTTCGTCCTCGGGGATTCCGGGGCCGTCGTCGGCCACGTAGAAGCCGTCCCCGGTCAGCCCGACCTCGATCGTGACCTCGTCGCCGACGTGGTCGACGGCGTTGCGAAACAGGTTCTCCAGCAGGCGCTGGAGACGTGTCTCGTCGGCCTCGATCGTCCCCTCGCCGCTCCGTTCGAGCGTCGCCGACCGGGTGTCGACGGTCGACCAGGCGGCCGAGACGACCGAATCGAAGTCGACGGCCTCGGTGTCGGTCACCGGGTCGGCGTTGTCGATCAGCGCCAGAATGTCGTCGATGATCGTCGCCATCCGGTCGAGTGACACCTCGACCTTGTCGAGGTAGGTCAGCGCCGCCGCGACGTCGAAGGCCCCGCTGTCGTCGGGATCGACGGCCTCGGTCGCCATCTGGAGGTAGCCAGTCGCGACGTTCAGGGGGTTGCGCAGGTCGTGAGAGACGGTGCTTGCGAACTGGTCGAGCTGGTCGTTCTTGCGTTCGAGCTCCCGCGAGCGGCGTTCGAGCTCCGTCGTCTCGACGAACCGGACGACGTGGCCGATGACCCGCGTCGTCTGCGTGGTGACGTACTCGGTGGAGACGAGGAAGTGCCGCGGCCCCCGCCCTGCGGTCCTGGTCGTGTTCCGGAGCGTGTCCCACTCGGTCGTCTCGGGGTCGATCGTGATGGCGGTCCGTTCTCGGTCGCCGTCCAGCTGCTCGCTCCCGAGTTCGTCGAACCGATCCAGGAACCCCTCCGCACCGTCGAGCGTCCCGAACAGCCCCTCGGCGGCGGCGTTCGTCGTGACGACGGTGCCGTCGGTGTCCAGCAGGACGACGGCGTCGTCGATGTCGTCGAGGATCTCCTCGCGTGCGACGACCTCGATGCGGCGCAGGCCGTGCTCGACCAGCGCCAGCGTCGTCAGGAAGAAGAACCCGGCGTATCCGATCGCCGTGTAGTCGTACTGGTACAGTGCCCCGCCGACGCGAAGCTGGAGGGCGATCACCACGATCGCGACCGAGACCGCGATCGAGAGGACGATCGCCGGCCACCACGCCGGCCGGAACCCCGTCGTCACCGCGTACGCGAGCAGGCCGGCAGCGGCGAGCAACAGGACGGCGTTGACCCCCAGCAGGCCGAACCCGAGGACGCCACGCTCGACGACGACGTGGGTGAACGGGCTCGACACCTGCCGGACGGCGTCGAACACCAGTCCGTGGACGGGGTTGGTCGCGATCGCGATCGCCGCCACGGCGACGAGGCCGCCCATCGCTCGACGTGCCCGGTCGGACCCCACCCGCTCGACACCGGCGTAACGGCCGGCAAAGCGCACGAACAGCACCAGCAGCCCCAGTTCGAGGACCGGGTTCAGCGCGACCAGCACCTCCAGGACCGGCCAGAGCTCGCCGACGAGCCCGTGGGCGACGTCCGAGGCCAGCCGGGCCCCGAGCACGACGAGCGTGAGCGCGAAAAGGTGTGCCCCCCTCGTCTGTCTGGTTCGCGTGATCCAGTAGGCCAGCCCGACGGTGACGAGAGTCATCGTGGCAAACAGCAGGAGGTGCTGGGTCTGGAGCGACGGGGCGTAGTCGAACCGCAGCTCGGACAGCGCCGTCGCGACCGCTCGGGACAGCCCGCCGCCGGTCATTCGTCGACCACCTCCGACGGTAGCTCCGTCTCACAGCCGCTGACGACGATCTTCGTCCCCGCCGCGTCGCCGTCGAGTGCGATCTCCCACCCGTGGGCCGCGGCCCGCTGTCGGGCCATCGTGAGCCCGAGACCGGCCGCAGCGTCGCGGGTCGTCACGCCCGCCTCGAACGCGCGGTCTCGGACCGACGAGTCGATACCGGGGCCGTCGTCGGCCACGTAGAAGCCGTCGTCGTCGAGACCGACGCGGACGGTGACCCCTTCGCCGCCGTGCTGGATCGCGTTCCGGACCAGCACGGCGAGGAGTCGATCGAGGTGCTCGCGGTCGGCGCTGATCTCGCCGGTGGCCTCGACCGAGAGGGTAGCCGCCTCCGGATCGAAGCGGTCCCAGACCGACTCGACGATCGCGTCGAACGGGATCGGTTCCGGATCGGTCTGTAACTCTCGGTCGCGAGCCAGTCCGAGGATGTCTTCGACGAGCTGGGCCATCCGGTTCAGCGCCGCGTCGATCGAACCGAGTGCAGTCGTGAGTGCCCGTCGGTCGACAGCCTCGGGCTCGTCGGCGTCCACCAGCACCGCTCGCACACGCTCCGTCTCCTCGCGTGCCTCGGCCAGCGGGCCGCGCAGATCCTGCGTGACAGCGCCAGCGAACTGATCGAGCTGCTCGTTGCGACGCTCGAGCTGAGACATGTGGCGCTTCAGCGCCGTCACGTCCGCGAACCGGACCGTGTAACCGATCACGTTGCTGGTCTCGGTCGTCACCGCCCGTGCGTTGACGATGAAGTGGCGTCGCTCGGTCTCGGGCGGCTCGCCGTGGGCTTCGGCGGCGCTGTCCGGCTGTGTCTCGTTCGCACCGGGATCTGTTGTCTCGGCTCGGTCGGTGGCTTCCACCGTCGTCTGGCCGTCCGAGTCTCCGTCCGTCCGGTCGTCACTGTCGGTCGGCGACTCGGCGTCGGCTTCGCGGTCGGTCACCCACCGATCGACCTGTAGGCTCATCTCCCGGGTGACCGTCTGATCGACGGTCGGGCGCGCCAGGGGCTCGGAGAAGACGGCGTCGAACGAGCGCCCGGTCGACAGCTCCGGGACGATCTCTTCGGCGGCCCCGTTCCACTCGACGACCCGCCAGGCGTCGTCGAGGATGACGATCGCGTCGTCGAGGTCGGCCACGATCGAGCGCTGCCCGCTGGGCTTGAGCCGCTGGAAGCCGTAGCCCAGCAGCGAGACGGTCGTCGCCAGGAGGAAGTAGTTGACGCCGGTCGCACTGTAGTCGTAGCCGGTCACCGGTCCCAGTTCCAGCACGTCGAGGACCGCGATGCCGACCGCGACGGCGAGTCCGATCCCGATGACGGCGACCGGTCGCCAGGCTCCTCGCGGCGAGCCGACGACGAAGGTTCGAGCGACGAGCACGCCCCCGGCAGCGACCAGCCCGGTCGTGAGTGCGAACAGGAGCCAGCCGACCGGACCGACGCTGGCCGTCACGTAGGTGAAGGGGCCGGCTGCGACGGCCGCGTCGGTAAAGACCTGTCCGTGGAGAGGGTTCGTCAGGACGGCGGTGGCTCCGACTGCCCCGAGCACACCGAGGGCGCGTTTCGCGTGCCGGGTCCTGCGCTCGCCGAGGTCGGCGTACTGGACGGCGAAGCCGGCAAACAGCACCGCCGTCGCGAACTCAAGCAGGAGATTGAGCGTCGCGAGCGGGGCTTCGACGCCGACGAAGCCGTCGAGCACGATCTGGGTCAGATCGCTCGTCGCTCGCACGGAGGCGACGACGAGGACGAGCGCGAGCAAGCGCGTCTCGGGTCCTCGACGGGCGATCACGAGCCACAGGGCGAGTCCCCACAGCGACACCGTCAACGGGAGCAGGCCGCCGACGTGCTGGGTCTGTGGCGTCGGCTCGTAGGCCACCAGCTCGCCGGTCCACTCCGGGACGGTGAACTCCGTGGCGTTCGCGGGCGTCGCGGTCTCGGTCGCCGTCCGGGTGCTGTCCGGCGTCGGAGTCGGCGTCGCAGTGTCGTCGTCGGCCGACGAACCGCCCGTGTCCGAGTCGCTGTCTGGTGGCGTCTCCCCCGCGGTCGGAGTCGCCGTCGCGGTCGGTGTCTGCGTCCGCGCCGTGGTCGCCGTCGGCGTCGTGGTGTCCGTTGTCGTTGCCGTCGGAGTCGTGGTGTCCATTGTCGTTGCCGTCGGAGTCGCGGTGTCCGTCGCTGTCGGAGTCGCCGTCGCGGCCGGCTGGACGGTCGACGTGGCCGTCGCCGTCTGTGTCGACGCGTATTGTAGATCCACGGTCCGGTGTCCCGCCGGCAACTGGAGGTCGACCGTGTTGTCGGCACCGACGGTTCCGGTCGTCAGTTGCGTCCCGCTGTCGGCGTCGACGGCCTCGACGGTGCGTCCGGCAGAGAGGTCTCCGTCCTCGACCGTGATCTCGGCTGGCGCGCTGGCGTTGTACGCCAGATCGACGCCGCCGGCCGAGCGTGCGTACTGAAACGAGCCGTAGCTCAGGTTCACCAGCGAATCGCGAACGACGACGGTCTCACCGGCGTCCGGCGTCACCCGGAGCGGTGCACTGGTGGGTTCGATCGAGCGCAGGCAGACGCCGTCGTCGGTCGCTGCGACGATGCGAAGCGACGCGGTGTCAGTCGCACTGACGGTGACGTTCGGGAACGCGAGCGTGGTGTCGTCGACGAACGGATTGCCGTCCAGCGTCTCGCCGTCGTACACTGCTTCGAGGCCGCTGTCGGTCGCGAAGACGGCCCCCTCGCTCCCCGGTTGGCAGTCGAGACCGGAGACGCTCGCGGCTCCGGCCGACAGCGGGACGAGTCCGCTCCAGACGAGGACCACCGCGACGAGCGTCCCGGCGACAACTGCCCGACGAGTGCATGATTCCATGTAATTCGGTCATCCCAGTTGTCGCCGCGGTCGGCGTGGTTCGCCGACGCAGTCGTACGTTCTCTCTGGTCGGCCGTCACGGTCCCGCCGGCTTCGTCGGCAAGAACCCCGACACGACGCCGCGACAGCGTCGATAGTGCTACCAGTGACTACGCGTCCGTTCGGACTTATAAGCATTGGCAATTGTTATCAATCGAGAGACTACCCTGCAACCGTCCTGCAATGTTCGGACAGCTGTCAGTCTCAGTCACCCTGTTGTACGAGCGCTTCGAGATCGTCCAGTCGCGCCTCCAGTTCGTCGATGCGTTCGTCTCTCCGTTCGAGTTCGTCCGCCAGCTCGTCGACCTGTTCGTCTCGTTCGGCGAGCCGTCCTTCGAGTTCGTCGATGCGTTCGTCTCTCCGTTCGAGTTCGCCCGCCAGCTCGTCGGCCCGGTCTGCGAGTCCCTGGATCGCCGCCAGGGCGACGCCGTCGGCGTTGATGGAGTTGATGTGGCGCTCGCTCTCTCCGAGACCGAAGGCGTCGTCGAACGCCTCGGCGGTCGGACCCATGTGCTCGACTCCGGCGGCCTCGCCGTCGCTGGTCTTGTACTCCCAGGTGGCCACGTCCAGCGAGCGGACGCCGTCGAGGACGCTGTCGGGATCGATCGGCTGGAAGTTCGTCTTCGCCGCTCTGGTCGACGTCGCCGTCCACCCGGTCGACCCGCTCGGAATGTAGGTCGTTCCGGCCCCGTTGACGATGCGGGCACCGTTTTGCGCCCGGACGTGGAACGTGTCGGTTCCGGTCACGCCGGAGCCGTTGTAGTCGGTGTCGGACGCGAAGTCGGCGTCCTGACTGTCTGCCCAGACGAACGCCCCGGCGTCGTTGGCCGCCGCGCGACGGCCGGCCGCAAGCGAGTGACTCCCAGCGGCCGCGTTGCTCTGGCCGCCGGGAACCGCCGCGTACGGTCCCGTTGCGCTGTTGTTCTGCCCGCCGTCGACGGTCGACTGGTCGCCGCCGGCCGTGTTGCTGTTTCCGCCGCCGACCGTCGCGTGCTGGCCCGACGCGGTGTTCGTCGACCCGCCACCGATCGTCCCGTACTGGCTGTTCGCACTGTTGGAGTAGCCACCCGCGACGGCCGCGTAGTTGCCCGAACTGGTGTTGTCGTTGCCGCCACCGACGGCCACGGACTTGGCAGACGCGGTGTTGGCCGTTCCGCCGGCAATCGTCGCGTACTCGCTCGAAGCGGTGTTGCTGTAGCCCCCACCGATCGTCGCGTGGGCCGCCGTCACCGGATCGCCGTCGTTGCTCCCGACCGTGTTGTTCTGGCCGCCGCTGATCGTCCCGTAGTTGTCGTAGGCGACGTTCTCGTGACTGTTGGTCGGGCTGCCGCCGCCGCCGACCGCGACGCCCGTCGCCCCGTCACCGATCTGGGCGTACTGACCCAGCAGGACGTTGCCCGCGGCCGTTTCGGTGTTTCCGTCGGTTCCGGTCGGTGTGAACCGGGCGACGCGGGTGGTGCCGACGAAGGCCTCGAACGCCGTCGCCGTCGTGGTGCCGATCCAGGGCGTCACGACCCGCGGGTTGCTGACGCCACTCAGATCGATCCCCGTGTACGAGCTGGTCGGTTCGAGGAGATCGTCCGCGTCCGGATCGCTCCACACCGACGAGCCGGCCGTCGCGTCGATCGTGACCGCTCCGCTGGCGCTCGACAGCGAGACGTTCGTGCCCCCGACGAGCGATCGGAGCTGCAGGTCCCTGTCGGTCGTCCCGGTGTAGATGTCGGTGCCGGAACCCGTACTCGTCGCGCCGGTCACGTCGGCCGACAGCGAGCCGCTGTCGATCCCCAGCCCCGGCCCCAGCAGTGAACTCACCGCCGTGTTGCTCGTCAGGCCGCCGTGGAGCTGCTGGGCGTAGACGGTCGCGACCGGATCGGTGTCGGTCCCGAGCTGGCCCTGTGGATCAGCCCGTGCCTTCCCGACGGCGTAGCTGCCGACGCCGACGAGTCCCAGCCCCTTCAGTATCGTCCGACGCGTCAGACCGTCTTCACCCTCTGGCTCGTCGTCCGCCGTCGCGACCATCGCCTCCAGTCGTTCGACTCGCCGACGGAGGTCGTCCGTCGTCATCCCGGTGTCTCCGGTAGCCGCCGACTGCGTGGTTTCGATTCGCCTCGGTCTCCTCCCCGCCCGTGATCCCGGACCCGTCTCTCTGTGGTCGTCGTTCGCGCCATCCCTGTGAAGAGTTTCCAAGCAGCATGATGAATGTTCTGGCGAAAGCCTCAAGTGTTCGGTCTGGCACCGGCCGATTCTGGCAGTACTGTCCGTTAAATCGATATCGGGGTCGTCTGTCTCACCGTCGGCACGACCGTTCTTGGGTGATTGGACGCTGGCTGTCGACGGCGAACGGACGGTTTCTTATAGCACGCGGTTCGTGTGCTTGCACAATGAGCGGCAGTATCCAGAAGGAGGTGAGCGGTCGATGAGCGACTCGCAGGACGAGGTTCGAGCCTACACAGTCCGGCTCGAACTGGTCGACGAACCCGGCGAACTGCTCCGGGCGCTCCACCCGATCGCCGACAACGGCGGCAACCTCCTCTCTATCTTCCACGAGCGTGGGAACATGACGCCACGGGGACACATCCCCGTGGAGGTCGACCTGGAGGCCACGCCCGAGCGGTTCGAGGACATCGTCGAGGCCCTCCAGGCGGAGAACTTCAACATCATCCAGGCCGGCGCGGAGCGCTACAGCGAGGCGCTGACGATCGTCCTCTCGGGTCACCTGGTGAACACGGACCTCTCTCACACGCTCTCACACATCCAGGAAGCCACCGAGGCAACGGTCACCGACCTGTCGCTGTCGGCCCCGGAAGGCACCGAAGACGTATCGAGCGCACGACTCCGTCTCGCCACCGAGGCGGGCAACGCCGACAACGCGCTGGCGGCGGTCCGAGAGATCGCCGCCGAGAAGGAACTGACTGTCGTCGAGCCGCTGACGGCGGGTGGTGACGCGTGAAACTCGCAGTCCTCGGTGCCGGTGCGGTGGGCCGATCGGTCGCGGAACTCGCGGGCGATTACGGCCACACCGTGACCGCACTGGCCGACTCCAGTGGGGCAGTCGTCGACGCCGACGGGATCGACGTCGACGCGGCCCTCGCTGCCAAAGAGGCCGACGGGACGGTCGGATCGGCCCGGCCCGAGACCGCTCTCGAAGCGGAGTACGACGCCCTCGTCGAAGCCACGCCGACGACGCTCGGCGACGCCCAGCCCGGCTTCGGTCACGTCGAGGCCGCACTGGAGCGGGACCGTCACGTCGTCCTCGCGAACAAGGGCCCCGTCGCAGAACGGTACGCCGACGTGCGCGCGCTCGAACGCGAGAGCGCGGGCGACGTGCTCTTCGAGGCGACTGTCGGCGGTGCGATGCCCGTCCTGTCGACGATCGACGACTTCGACCCCGAACACATCACCGCGGCGCGGGGCGTCCTCAACGGGACGGCGAACTTCATCCTCTCGCGGATGGCCGCCGAGGGCCTGGGCTACGAACACGTCCTCGCCGAGGCCCAGGATCTCGGCGTCGCCGAGGCCGACCCCACGTTCGACGTCGAGGGCACCGACGCCGCCCTGAAGTGTGTCATCGTCGCGAACGTCCTCGCGGGCGAGCGACGCGAGTACACGCTCGACGACGCCACGGTCGAGGGGATCAGCTCGATCCCCGGCAGCGCCCTCGAACTCGCACAGGAAGACGGCCGCACGATCCGCCTCATCGGCGAGGTCGCCGACGGCGACGTTCGCGTCGGCCCGCGGCTGGTTCCGGAAAACGCCGCGCTCTCCGTCTCCGGGACGCGCAACATCGTCCAGCTCGAAACGGAACACGCCGGACGACTCAACATCTCGGGTCGCGGTGCCGGCGGCCCCGAGACGGCGAGTGCGGTCCTGGCCGACGTCGGGCGACTTCCCGAGTAGCCGACCTCCTCTTTCTCGCCACCCGGTTGGTCGTGTCGCGCGCGCTCTCTGGGCACCTCAGGGGCACCTCTGTCCCCCGATCGGCCCCGATTCCGGTGGTGTGAGCGGGCCGCGAACGGGGCTCGGCCCGTGTCACCGCGTGCCAAATCGCAGGACGGCGTCGGGACGGCCTACGGACGCTTTCGAAATCGTTTTATGAACTACCGCGCAAAGACTCCGATATAGCGCCTCTGCGCGTGAGATACAACAATGAGCGACCGACACCAGAACCTGGCCATCATCGGCCACGTCGACCACGGAAAGAGTACGCTCGTCGGACGACTCCTCTACGAGACAGGGTCCGTCCCCGAGCACGTCATCGAACAGCACAAGGAAGAAGCCGAGGAGAAGGGCAAGGGCGGCTTCGAGTTCGCCTACGTCATGGACAACCTCGCCGAAGAGCGCGAACGCGGTGTCACCATCGACATCGCCCACCAGGAGTTCAGCACGGACGCCTACGACTTCACCATCGTCGACTGTCCTGGTCACCGCGACTTCGTCAAGAACATGATCACCGGCGCGAGCCAGGCCGACAACGCAGTCCTCGTCGTCGCCGCTGACGACGGTGTCGCGCCCCAGACTCGCGAGCACGTCTTCCTGGCACGCACGCTGGGCATCGGCGAGCTCATCGTCGGCGTCAACAAGATGGACCTCGTCGACTACAGCGAGTCCGACTACAACCAGGTCGTCTCCGAGGTCGAGGACCTGCTCAACCAGGTCCGCTTCGGTACCGAGGACGCCAGCTTCATCCCGATCTCCGCGTTCGAAGGCGACAACATCGCCGAGGAGTCGGACAACACCGACTGGTACGACGGCGACATCCTGCTCGAAGCACTCAACGACCTGCCCGAGCCGGAGCCGCCGACGGACGCACCGCTGCGCCTCCCGATCCAGGACGTTTACACGATCGACGGCATCGGTACGGTGCCGGTCGGCCGTGTCGAGACCGGTATCCTGAACGTCGGCGACAACGTCTCCTTCCAGCCCAGCGACGTGGGCGGCGAGGTCAAGACCGTCGAGATGCACCACGAAGAGGTGCCCAAGGCAGAGCCCGGCGACAACGTCGGGTTCAACGTCCGTGGCATCGGCAAGGACGACATCCGCCGCGGTGACGTCTGTGGCCCGGCCGACGACCCGCCGACGGTCGCCGAAACCTTCCAGGCCCAGATCGTCGTCATGCAGCACCCGTCCGTGATCACGGCCGGCTACACCCCGGTCTTCCACGCTCACACCGCACAGGTCGCCTGTACGATCGAGTCCATCGACCAGAAGATCGACCCGTCCTCCGGCGAGGTCGCCGAGGAGAACCCGGACTTCATCCAGAACGGCGACGCCGCGGTCGTCACCATCCGACCCCAGAAGCCCCTCAGCATCGAGCCCTCGGGCGAGATCCCGGAGCTCGGGAGCTTCGCCATCCGCGACATGGGTCAGACCATCGCAGCTGGGAAAGTCCTCGACGTGGACGAGCGATAACGCATGTCCCAACAGGCACGCGTCCGGCTGGCAGGGACCAGCCCCGAAGACCTCGACGACATCTGCGGTGACGTTCGCGAGATCGCGAACAAGACCGGCGTCGAGCTCTCGGGCCCCGTCCCGCTGCCGACCAAGACGCTGGAAGTCCCCACCCGCAAGTCCCCCGACGGCGAAGGGACCGCGACGTGGGAACACTGGGAGATGCGCGTCCACAAGCGACTCATCGACATCGACGCCGACGAACGAGCACTGCGCCAGCTCATGCGGATCCAGGTCCCGAACGACGTCTCAATCGAGATCGTCCTCGAGGACTGAGGACTCGCTCAGCGAGTCCGAAGGTCGAAAGACGGCGTCGCCGCCTTTCGGGACTGAACGCGGCCACGACGCCGCGTCCGCTTCGAACCAGCGTTCGGCGTCCGACACTGTGTGACGGATTCCCGAACGCCACTCTCACGCGCAGGGTTTAAACCGTTCCGCGCGCGAGTGGCCAACGCGGGCTCGTAGATCAGTGGTAGATCGCTTCCTTCGCAAGGAAGAGGCCCCGGGTTCAAATCCCGGCGAGTCCATTCTTCCGTCGCTTCGCTCCATCAGTCGTTCTCTCGTCGTCCGACACAGCGCCGCCCTTGATCGTCGGCGAATAGCTACGCTTTTACTCACAGCTGTCCGATAGCGTGGTATGGCTGCTCATAGCGCTCGACCCGGCGACGAAGACAGCGCTACTCTTCCCGACGCCGTGCCGTTCGAGCTCCCGATTCTGACGCGGCTGAGCTGGGAGCTGGGGGCGCGTGTCGTCGCGGACGACGAGGCGACGGTACACAGCAGGTGGGACTGTACGAACAGGCCGTGGACGCTGTCGCTGTTCCACGTGACGGATCACACGGATCTCGTTCGGGTGCGGACGCCCGTGGGCCGAGAACGATTCTACGGAGCGACGCGGTCCGAACTGGACGACGCGCTTGGGACGCTCGTCGAGGCACCGGACTGGGAGCGGGTCGACGACACTGTCCGGTACTGATACCGTCGCGTGTCTGTGGCGAGGTCCGTCGCTCCGGTCACTCTCTTCTCGTCGGTCGGAGTGGAGCTATCGGGTGTCGAGATCCGGGCTCCACTCGGTCATCGCGAACAGGAACAGGGCGACGCCCAGAACGGTGACCAACAGCGCCAGATCGAACAGCGGCGTCAGGGCGGGGACGACCCCGAGGACGATATCGCTGGTGCCCACCAGGTTGAGGACGAAGGCGAGCGCGCCCGCCGCAGTGAGCAGGAGACCGACGACGGCGACGGCGAGCAGTCCCAGTGGTGGGTCTTCGGCGGCGGTGTCGATGTCGGCGTCCATCACCGGGGGCTGAGAGTGCCACTCACCTATCGCTTGGGATCGACGGTCAGACGAGTGCGACGACTCCGACTCGTCTCGGCGTGGACTCGTCGCAGCGGTGCCAGTTACTGGGAGATGCCGTACGTGTCGCCGGTCCAGTCGCGAGCGGGATGGTCGTAGACGGGCTGGTCGCGGTCCCGGTCGTCGAGGCGCTCGCGGTCCTCGGCGGCCAGCTCCCAGTCGAACAGCGCGCCGTTTTGGCGGACGTGTTCGGGCGAGGACGATTTGGGGAGGACGACCACGTCCTGTTCGACGGCCCACTTCAGGACGATCTGTGCTGTCGACTTATCGTAGGTCTCGGCCAGTTCCTGAACCACTGGGTCGTCGAAAATCTCCGTCCGGGCGAGGGGGGCGGCGGCCTCGATCACGGTGTCGGTCTCGCGGCAGTAGTCGACGAGGTCGGGCCGCTGGAGGTAGGGGTGGAACTCGATCTGGTTGACCGCGATGGGAACGTCGCTGACGTGGTGGGCACAGCTGAGCTGGTAGGCGCTGAAGTTCGAGACGCCGACGTTTCGGATCAGTCCGCGGTCGTGTAGCGTCGCCATCGCGTTCATCGTCTCGCGCAGCGAGATCGCGGGGTTGGGCCAGTGGACGAGATAGAGATCGAGGTAGTCGGTCCCGAGTCGCTCCAGCGAGGCCTCACACGAGGCGATCACCGACTCGTAGTCGAGGTTCTTGGGGAGGACCTTCGAGGTGAGAAACAGTTCCTCACGGTCGTAGTCGGCCAGCACGTCGCCGATCTCGTCTTCGTTTTTGTACCCCTCCGCGGTGTCGACGTGGGTGTAGCCCGCGTCCAGTCCGGCCCGGACCGAATCACGGAGCGTGTCGCCGTCGATGTTCCAGGTGCCGACGCCGACGATCGGAAGCTCGTCACCGCTCGGGAGCGTACGCGTTGGATGCGACATCGTCTAGGATGGGAGTACACGTGGTGTTAATCGTTGTGCATGCAGCGAACGGGACACCGTCTCACGGCCTCGATGCCGGTCACTCCTCGGCGTAGGGCCAGTTCGGGTCACGTGGCGCGTCGGCGGGCGTCTTAGTCTGGTCTGCGGCCTCGGGCGTGCAGGCTCCGTGTTTCTCGAAGTTGCTGCGGGCGTCGCTGAGCGAGACGTGGTTGGTGTCGCTGACGTACTCGGCGTCGCCGAACTGGACGGGGTCGTCGAGCCAGTGACACACCGGACAGACCTCGTAGGAACCGGGCTGGCCCTCCGGCAGTGTCCGGTAGCCACAACACGGGCAAAAGCCCAGCTCGCGGGAGGCAGGGTTTCCGGGCGAATCCGTCGACATACTCTGCGGTATGTCACGACACACCAAAGAACCACGGGATCGTTCTACCGGTCCGTGCCAGATCCGTGCTACTCCTCGCTGGCTTCGACCTTGCTGGCGTACTTCTCTAACTCGGCGGCCATCTCGCGAGCCTCGGCCGGCGACAGCGACACGGTGTCGGCGTGAGGCTCCACGGCGTCGACCTCGGTGTTGTCCATCTCCAGTTGTACCTCGACGGCGTCGGGGTCCTCACGCGTGTCCGTACTGACGTTCAACACGGCGTAGGCGTCTTCCTCGAAGCCGTGTCCCTCGACGTGTCCTTCCAGCAGGTCGAAGGTCGTGTACGCGTTGACCCGCATGATCCGATCGACCATATGCTACACAGTAGTGGCTCGGACTTATAGCGTCGGTGACTGCCGATCCGTCGTCGACACTGCACGATCGACGGCGACTCATACTACCGGCTGTAAATCTGTGAACGATTTCGCCACCCCGGGGTGGCGAAGCTCTTCACGAAGTGACAGCCGGCAGTATCACTCCTCGTCGTCCGTGCCGCCGAGCGGGCCTCCGATCGAGTACAGCAAGAGTCGATAGAGGAGGTACGCGCCGCCAGCGAACAGCACGAGGTCGATGAGATATAACTCGACGAGCTGGAGCGGCGTCAGCTCGTTCAACACGAGATCGCCGGTGAGAATCAGAAACTCCAGGGTCGCGACGATGATCAGTGCGGGCACGAAAAGCACCGCGAGGCCCAGCGCGATCGTCTTGAGGTTGCTCCGACCGCCGTCAGATCCCATGCTAGAGCGTTCGCGGGCCAGTACAAAAGCACTGGGGCAACGCACTGACGAGCCCGTCCAGCGCGATCGTCTCTCCGCGCTGGTCGCACGGACGAACGACGACGATGGTACACCGTCGACGAGGGGACTCCGGCGACTCGTCTCGTACTGTTGGCTGTCCCTTCGTGGAGAAATTCGCCACCCCAGGCGAAATCGGTCACAGATGGACAGCCGACGGTATCAGTCGTCGGACGGCAGCGGCTCGTCGTTGGCGTCGGTCGGTGCCGGCGAGGACTGCATGTCGCTGTCCTCGGCGTAGGGGTACCAGGTCATCTTCGTGTTGCCCAGGTACGGATCGTCGTAGCCGGTCTCTTCGGGGTCTGCCAGGGACTGTAGGGCCTCCTCGTCGCGGTCCGCGACGAACTCGCGGAAGGTCTCGTCGCCCTCGCGCTCGGCCTCGAAGGCGTCGAGGAGATTCTCGATGTAGCCCGGCACTTCGTCGGCGGCGACGCGCATCTCGACCCAGTCGGCGAAGTGGGGGTTCTCTCCGAGGCCGCCGCCGAGGCCGATGTCGAATGCCTCGACCGGCTCGCCGTCCTTGCGGGTCTTCATACCCCGCAGCGAGATGTCGGCGATCTGGGGCTGGGCACAGGACGCCGTACAGCCCGAGAGGTGGATGTGGAAGTCCTCGACACCCTCGGGCAGCGAGACGTTGTCCTTGAGCCAGCGGGCGTAGCGGACCTGTCGGTTCTTGGTCTCGACGATCGACAGCGAGCAAAACTCCGTCCCCGTACAGGCGATCGAGCCCCGCATGAACGGGTGGGGGTCGGGCGAGTAGTCCTCCAGCAGCGGCTCGTCGAGGAACGCGTCGAGGCGGTCACTGTCGACGTCCGTGACGATGACGTTCTGGCGCTGGGTCAGCCGGACCTCGCCGGAACCGTACTCCTCGGCGAGTTCGGCCAGTTCGTACACGTCGTCGACGCCCATCCGACCGACGAGGACGTTCAGGCCGACGTAGTAGTTGCCGTCGGGCTGTTCGTGGACGCCCACGTGGTCGCCGTGTTCGTTGCCGCCGGCGTTGTAGGTGTACTGGTCGCGCATGTCCTCGCCGGCCCGCGGAAGCTCGAAGTCGACGAACTCCTCCTGGAGGACCGACCGCATCTTCTCGGGACCCCACTCGTCCATGAGGAACTTGATGCGGGCGTTGAATCGGTCGTCGCGGTCGCCGTACTCGCGGAACAGTGCGGACATCCCGTGACCGATGTCGGCCGCCTTCTCCGGGGGGACCCACACGTCGATGTCGCGGGCGAGGCGGGGCTCCTTTCGGGAGAGGCCGCCGCCGACGCGGACGTTGAAGCCGAGTTCGCCGTCCTTCTCGGCTGGCTCGTAGGCGAGGTCGTTGATGTCGCCCTGGCCACAGCCCTGATCGCAGCCCGTGACCGAGACCTTCCACTTGCGCGGGAGGTTCGCGTAGTCGTCGTCGCCCTTGAACGTCTCGTGGAGGTCTTCGGCGATCGGCCAGGCGTCGATGTGTTCGTGTTTGTCCTTGCCGGCGACGGGACAGCCGACGATGTTCCGCCAGGAGTCACCACAGGCCTGCTGGGTCGAGAGACCGACAGATTCGAGCAGTTCGAAGATCTCCGGAATGTCCTCGATTTTGATCCAGTGGAGCTGGATCGACTGGCGGGTCGTCCAGTCACAGTAGGCGTCACCGAACTCCGGGTTCTCCTCGGGGCCGCGGGCGTACTTGTCGGCGACCTCCGCGATCACTTCCAGCTGTCCGGGCTCGATGACGCCGTTCGGTGTCCCGATCCGCATCATGAAGTACGACTCTTGGCCGGAGCGTTGGTGGTACAGGCCCCACCACTTGAAGCGCTCGAACCAGGCGTCGTGTTCGTCCTCAGGAATTGCGTCCCAACCCTCTTCGGCAAACTCCATGAGGTGGTCACGGATCTCGTTGCCGTACACCTCGTCTTTCCAGTTCTCGACTTTCGTCGGCATGGTTAGTGTACCTCTATTCTTGGGACCCACCCATATACAACACGCCTTCTCGACAAGGCTCCCCACCTCTCCCCGCAACAGGATGATGTTGCCTATTCTTGCGGGTCGGCCAGTCGGTGGCGCTTCTCCGGGATGTGGACGCTGTCGTGGACGACACCGTAGAACTCGCCCGATTCGGGGTCGATGACGCGTCCGACGGTGAGCCAGTCAGTCACGCCCTCCGTTCCACAGGCGATACAGCGACCGGCGATACGGGCCTGAATATTCGGGGGGTCGACGCCCGTATCGACGAACCCTTCGGCGAGGAAATCGGTGGGCTCACACCGGCAAAGCTCACTTTCCGCCAGCAACCACAGGTCGCTGACGTTCACCTCTCGGGAGTCGTTGACGCTGATCCAGGCCCCGTCGTCGAGCTGGTGAACGTCGGTCGTCATTAGATGTCATTAGATCCGCCGGCCACGTCAGTCGTTCGGCGTAGCCAAGTTTCGCCGCAACTGCGACGATCCCCGCTCTCTCTGGTGGTCCATGTGTGTTGGTGGCACTGACCGGCGCTCGTGGCCCGCCGTCGGAGATACCTGCACAAATTGCCGGCAAACGGGAGTGGTGGAAGGGATTACGGGTGAGAGCGGCTTTATGCGGGTGTAGGTAGTACGGGTGAGTACCGAAACACCGCGCTCACTGGCGCGATGCACAAACCAATGACAGACGCACAACAGAGTTCACGCGAAGACGTCGAAGCCGAAGAGCCAGCGACCGACCACCTCGACGATGTCGAGGACGGATGCGGTTGTACCGAGATCTGGGAGCACCTCTCGGAGAACCGAGACGACGCTGCCGCAGACGACTGAGTCGCTGTGAGACGCGTCTCGACGTGTCCTGGTACACGTCGGACCGGACCCTTTTATCGGACCGTTCCCAACGGAAAGTGATGACTGCCGATGGCCACGACGGCCCCAGCCACGCCGAGCGCGAGTCGCCGGTCGGGAAGCCGGTCATCCGCGGTGACCCCTCCCTGACCGGCCAGCGCGCCGAGGAGGCCGTGGAGTTCGACCCCGACGACCCCGAGAGCCTCGACCTGGCTGCACGGACCGTCCGGGCGTTCTCGGAGAACACCGCTGGTGCCGACGACAACGTCTACATGCTGCGCGGTGCGGCCGCCTGTGCCGCGCTGGTCCGGGGTGAGGGATCGTACAAGGCCGCCGCCGAACGCGCTGGGGGCGACGCCACCGTCTCGTTCATCCGCAAGTGGTCTCGCGTCCACGACCTCCCGCGCTCGATCCGCCGTCACGTCGCGATGGGACACATCGCTCCCACCGCGGCCAAACACATCGCTCGGGTCGGTGGCGAGGCCCGCCTCCAGCTCGCCTGGGCCGCGCTCGATCACGACCTGACCGTCCGACAGGTCCGCTCGGTCGCGAGCGACGTCAACGACGGTCAGTCGGTCGCCAGCGCGCTCGAAGCCGAGGGGGTCCGACTGGGCGAACTCGAACTCGCGCTCGATCCGGCCGTGTACCGCGAACTGCGTCGGCGCGCGGCGCTCGACGGGGAGTCGCCCGGCGCGGTCGTCAGCGAGCTACTGGCCGACCGACTGGACTGATACCACTCGGCGGGCTCTGGCACGCGCGCTCACCGCCCAACTCTCTCACAGACCGAGGGGTCGGTCTCAGTCGTCGGAGTGGGCCTGCTCGAAGGGCCGTGGCGGCAACAGCAGCTCTTCGAGTTCGGCCATGTGCTTGACGTTGTACAGCAGTTGCAACTCGTCGCTCGTCGGGATCCCGTTGCAGGCCAGCTGAAAGCCCCGGTCGACCATTTCGTCGGGCAGTACGTGATCGACGCGAGTCGTCAGCTCTCCGGACAGGACGACGACCGCGCAGTTGGCACACGCACCGCCACGGCAGGCGAAGGGCCAGGCGAAGTCGTTGCGCTCTGCGGCCTCCAGAACCGACTCGCGGGGGTAGACGTGGAAGCTCCCGTAGTCGGTGTCGTCGAGTCCGGCCCCGGCCGCCTTCTCGAAGAGGTCGTCGTCGTCCGCGTGCCAGCCGTGATCGTCCAGTACCTCGTAGTTGAGATACTCCACGCGCGGGTGGATCGAGCCGCCGTCGTCGTCGCTGTCGGCGTCGTCGGCGCGCTGTCGTTCGGTGCCGTCGGCCTCGCCCGACAGGATCTGCTCGTACGCGGCCCGCACCGACTGGAAGGCCTCCAGCGAGCCGCCGTGGTCGGGATGGGTCTCTTTGACCCGCTCCCTGTAAGCGCGCTCGATTGCCTCGTCGCTCGCGTCCGGGTCGACGGCGAGAACTTCGAACGGGGACGCCACGCCCGCTGCTAGTGGTATGGTGGGAATAAACCTTCGCCCTACACTGTTTTCGCGCCGACTTCGGCCGCCGACCCTCACCCTTCAATCTGGGGGTGCGTTCGCTCACTCTCCGACCGGCTCCAGGTCGGGCTCGAACAGCGCCTCGACGCGGCACTCGAAGTAGGCGGCGAGCTTGAACGCCAGCGCCAGCGACGGATCGTACCGCTCTCGCTCGACCGCGTTGATCGTCTGTCGTGAGACACCGACGGCTGTTGCCAGTTCGCCCTGGCTCAACCCCGCTCGTTCCCGGTAGGTGTCGATCTCGTTTTTCATGCTCCTCGCTGGCTCACTCGTACTGTCGCTTCACGAACCGGTGGACGGCTCCGAACACGAGGATCAACAGGAGATATCCCCAGAGCGCACCCCTGACGGCGGCGGGAGCGGTGTAGACGCCGGTCGTCGAGAGGACGACATCGGCCGGCAGACCGAGTATCGCCACGACGGTGACGAACAGGAACGTCGTCTGACTCGCCTCGCGCTCCATCCGCCGTTCGAGTTCGTCGCCGACCGACACGGGCGACTGCCAGTACCCGACGGCCATCCCGAGACAACCGAGCCAGTACAGTCCCAGTCCCGCGAAGAGCACCACGGCTCTGTCGGTCAGCATCCACAGCGCGGTCGCGACGAAGAAACTCAGCACGCCGAAACCGACCGACCTGTTGATCCACTGGCTGTACTGCTCGCGCTTCTCGACTCGCTGTCTGGCGGTGAGTTCCTCGCTCATGGGTATCGCAGGTGTAAAGCACCCTTTACAGTAAAGAATACTTTACACCCAGATAAAGCTACCGCTCAGACCCAGCTCTCGGTCGCCGCTCACGTCGTCACTGTCCGGGAAAGCACCAGCGGTGGTCGTCACTCCGCTCCAACTGTCTCTGGGTGATGACGGCCAACTCCGTCACTCGTCGGTCTGGTGAACTCCGAACACACACTCCAGCCCGAACACGACGACTGCCATCGTGACGGCCTGGACGACGAGCAATCCGCTGCCCAACACCAGTCCGACGACGAGGACACCGAGTCCCGTCGCCGTCCCCAGTATCGCCGCGTACGGCACGCGAGAGCGGTCTCGCAACCACGCGTCGACGCGGTCGTACAGTCGCGTCGCTGTCTCCATACGCTGCACACGACCACGACACGGAAATAGCTGCTCCGAGCCTGCGGGGCTCCCCGAACTGACGGCATCGCTCCGATGCCCTCCCGCAAAACATGGGTGAAAAGACGGACTCGCTTCGCTCGTCCGGTCGCTTCGGATCAGACGGAGAACTCGAAGAGGTCGTCGCGCAACCATCTTTTGACTCGTCGGGTCGCTGACGCGACCACTCCTCGCAAAACATGGGTGAAAAGACGGACTCGCTTCGCTCGTCCGGTCCCCTCGGATCAGACGGAGAACTCGAAGAGATCGTCGCGCAACCATCTTTTGACTCGTCGGATCGCTAGCGCGACCACTCCTCGCAAAACATGGGTGAAAAGACGGACTCGCTTCGCTCGTCCGGTCCCCTCGGATCAGACGGAGAACTCGAAGAGATCGTCGCCCACGTGGTGGATCGACTCGACGACCTTCCCGCTGTCGCCGACCATCTCGTCGCCGCTCGCCTTCGCACGCCCGACGGCGAGGAACTTCCCGTGTGATTCCTCGTTGATCGCGACGAGATCGCCCGCGGCGATGTCGTCGTCGGCCTCGGTGATGCCGGGTCGCATCACGTCTGCGCCGTCAGAGACGAACGAGATCGCGCCGCTGTCGACGGTGACGACGTGGTCTTCGGGCGGGTACGCGTTGAGTCCCTCGACGGTGAGGAACGGCTCGCCGTCGACGTACAGCACGAGCGGGTCGCCGTCGACCAGCACCACGTCCCAGTCGCTGTCCTCGAACTCCACTTTCTCGAAGGTGTCGGCGTCCAGTTCCACGCCGAGGTTCGCGACCACGGCCTCCTCGATGGCGTCGATCTCGTCGGCCCTGAGGTGGTGGCGCGACTTGACGTTCATGCCCGCATCGTCGTGGGCAGCGGAGATAAATCGACCGTTCTCGGCCGGCGTCCTCGTCGGACGGCGCTGTACTGGGGGCACCGTCCCGGATCCTGACTGCTGTGCTACAAAAGACCGCTTTGGCGAACAGTTTACTTCGTCGCCCCCGTCCGTCGGGTATGAGCAGGGCAGACGACCTCCAGGACTGTGAGGACTGTCTCGCGCCGGCCGACGCCTTCGCGATCGTCGGCGAGGAGACGCGCCTCTCGATCCTCGAAGCGCTGTGGCGACTCGACGAGCCGGCCGCCTTCTCCGAGATCCGTGCGGAAGTCGGGATGACCGACAGCGCGCAGTTCAACTACCACCTCGGGAAGCTGACCGACCAGTTCGTCCGCAAGACCGACGACGGGTACGAGCTTCGGACCGCGGGCGAGCGGATCGTCCAGGCCATCTTCGCCGGCTCGTTCACCCAGCATCCGGAACGCGAGATCGAGATCGACGATCCGTGCGTCCGCTGTGGCGCGACCCTGTCGGCCAACTACGTCGACGAGCAGCTGTCGATCACCTGCCCGTCGTGTGGGCACGGCCACGGCGAGTATCCGTTCCCGCCGGGGGGACTCCACGACCGGACCGACGCGGAGATCCTGTCGGCGTTCGACCAGCGCGTGCGCCACCTCCACTGTCTCGCCAAGGACGGCGTCTGTCCGGAGTGTAACGGCCGGATGGCGACGACGATCGGACGCGGCGAGGACTGCTGTCTGGGCGTCTCGGTGCGGGCGACCCACCGCTGCCGGCAGTGTGCTCACGAACTCTGTTCGGCCGTCGGGCTGGGACTCCTCGACCAGTCGCCCGTCGTGAGCTTCTACGAGGATCACGGCGTCGACCTCGCACAGACGCCCTACTGGCGACTCGACTGGTGTGTCGACGACCACCCGGTCACTGTCGTCGACGACGATCCCTGGCGGCTCCGCGTCGACGTGACTCGCGACGGCGACCGGCTCGCCGTCGTCGTCGACGGTGATCTCGAGATCGTCGAGACGCGCCGCGACCCGGCGACGCCCGCCGAGTGACGCCCCGTCCGTCGCTCGCGTGACACGTAGACCAACGCTGAAGACGATTCCCTCTCTCTTCTCTGTCAATGGCCAGTGCCATCCAGCTGTACACGCTCCGAGACATGGACTGTTCCGTCCCCGAACTCCTCGATCGCGTCGCCGGGGCCGGCTTCGACGGCGTCGAGTACGCCTACCGCGTCCCCGAGGCAGATTCCGAGGCCGTCCGGACGGCACTCGACGAGACCGGCCTCGCGGTGCCGGCCGCACACGTCCCCGTCGACGCCCTCGAAGACGATCTGGCGGCGACGGTCGAGCAGTACCGCTCGCTCCGGACCGAACGGCTCGTGGTTCCCTACCTCGACAGCGAGTCGTTCGGCACCGTCGAGCGCGTCCGCGAGACGGCCCGCCGCCTCGACGGGCTCGCCGACCGGCTCGCGGACCACGACTATCCGCTCCTGTATCACAACCACGACGCCGAGTTCGCCGATCTCGACGGTCGGACGGCCTTCGACGTGCTCGTCGAGGCGACCGACAGCGTCGCCTTCGAACTCGACGTCGGGCTGGCGACCTACGCCGGCGTCGACGCGGCCGCGGTGATCGACAGCCACGCCGACCGGATCGACCTGCTGCACTGCACGGACACGCACGTCGACGCCCCGGAACCGGCCCACGCCGCCTTCGGCACGGGTGACGTGGACTACGACGCCGTCTTCGACGCCGCCGAACGCGCCGGCATCGAGTGGCGCATCTACGAGAACGGATCACAGGACGATCCCGTCGGCGAACTCGACCACGCGGCCGAGCGCTTCCTGTCCTGATCGCCGTCCGTAACGACCGCGAGGGCCGGAGGAGTCGAAAAGTATAGAGGTGCCGTCGGAGTAGTCGCACCCGTGTTCTCCGACGGCCTGCTCGCTTCCTGTCGACGGATCGGGACAGGACTGACTGCTCGCGTCGCACGAGCGCGTGCGAACGCTACCTCTGCCGACTGGCTCCGATTCGCTCTGCTCGCGACGATCTGTGTGTTGCTCGCGGTCGTCGCGGTCAACGTAGCGACCTCCACGTCGGCCGAGGACACCACCCTCCAGCGCGGGACGGTGACCCAGCCGGCCGACAACACGACGATCGTCAGCGTTCAGGGGTACACCTTCGAGGGCTCGGTCAACGACAAGAAGCCCGCTCGACTGATCGCGGCCGACGAGCGCGCGAACACGGACTGGACCTACCAGAGCCGACAGGGGTCCGGTGCCTGGTTCTTCGACGTCGATCCCCTCGACAATGGGAACCTGCTCGTCGTCTCGCCCCGCAGCGGCGAGACGCTGATCTACGAGCTAAATCCCGAGACCAGAGAGCGCGTCTGGGAACGGCGCTTCCCCTTCGAAGACACCCACGACGCCGACATGCTCAGCGAGGACGAACTCGTGATCGGCCACATGCGGGCCTGGAACGAGACCAGCGAGGTCAGCAACGACGAAGTGGTGGTCTACAACCTGACCACCGACGAGATTACCTGGCGCTGGCGGTTCCGCGAGCACTTCCACAACGACACCGACGGCGGTATGAACGCCGACTGGAGCCACCTCAACGACGTGGACCAGGTCGGCGAGCATCGCTTGCTCCTGTCGCCGCGCAACTTCGATCAGACGATCGTCGTCGACCGACGGTCCGGCGAGATCGTCCAGCGACTGGGTCGTGACGACGACTACTCGGTGCTCAACGAACAGCACAACCCCGACTACCTCATCGGCGAGAACGGGACGCCGACGATGCTTGTCGCCGACAGCGGCAACGACCGGGTCGTCGAGTACGCCCACCTGAACGGCTCGTGGGAACGGACCTGGGAGGTCGGAACGGACTCGCTCAAGTGGCCACGAGACGCCGACCGACTCCCGAACGGCAACACGCTGATCGTCGACAGCCTCAACCACCGCGTGATCGAGGTCACGCCCACCGGCGAGATCGTCTGGGAGTACTACGCCACCTGGGGACCGTACGACGCCGAGCGACTGGGGACCGGCGACGAGTCCAACGGCCCGACGATCCGCCAGCAAAACGCCACTGGCAGCTACGAACTCTCCGGTAGTGCGGGCCTGCGTCCCGGAACCGGCGACAACCTCGACTTCCCGGCTCGGCTCCAGGCGACGTTCTCGGGGACGCTGCTGTCCGGTCCCGCGAACGCCCTCGCACAGCTGTGGGGCCACTACATGCCGTGGTTCCGTCCCGTCTGGCTCTCCTCGTGGGACGCCGCGTTCCTCGTCGGCGCGGGCCTGCTCGCGGTGAGTTGGGCCGGCGGCGAAGCCATCCTGCGGCGCAAGCGACTCCTCGGCGGGCTCCGGCGACGACTCCCGTTCTGATCGGACCCGGTGGCTGCCCTCCCTGGCGTGAACGCCGGGGAGGATGTCATTACTGGCGTTCGATCTCTGCACCCCGGACGTTCTGCTTGACGCTGTGGAGTCCCTGCTTTGCCTTCTGCTTCGAGGCGTATCCCTGACCGCCGTCGGCGATGATGTTCCCGTTGTCGTGGACGAGCCGCCAGCGCCACTGGCCGGCGCTGTCCTCGAACAGCTCGAAGGTCGCGTCGCTCCCGCCGTCCTGGCTCTCGTCGTCTTTCGACTGGTCGATCACGTTCGCGCCCGGCGCGTTCGAGCGGACGCTCTCTAATCCCTGCTCTGCCTTCTGGGCCGACGAGTATCCCTCGCCCCCGTCGGCGATGACGTTGCCGTTGTCGTGGACCAGCCGCCAGCGCCACTCCTCGGCGCTGTCCTCGTACAGCTCGAACGTCGCCTTGCTCGCGGCCGCGTCGGTGTCGACGGCCCCTGCTTCTTCGGTCCAGCCGACCTCGATTTCGAGGCTCAGCCGCTCGCCTTCCCGCTCGATTTCGGTCTCCAGGTCGGCCTCCGGCGGTGCCGACACCGTCACCGTCTGTTCCTCGTCGGCCGGTGCGGGCTCGCCCCTGGCGAACCTGCGGGCGAGCCGCCGGAAGTACGACGCGATACCGTTTCGACTGCGCGTCTCGCTGGACTCGTGGATGGTCTCTTCTGGCATACATTCTGATCGTCAAGTGGCAAACACATAGTGGTGACCCTCGTCTCACCGTCGACCGCGCTCGCGGTCAGACGACCGCCAGTCCGCGGGGAAGCTGGCGATACTCGTCGGGCCAGGCCAGATCCAGCGCCGACCACGCCGTCCCGTCCTCGCTCGCGAACAGCCCGTGGTTCGTCAGCGCGTAGAACCGTCCGTCGTGGGCGGCCAGCACCGCCCGCGCGAGCCCGTCGGGGCCCGGCAGTCCCGACATCGCCCGCTCCCAGCCGTCCTCGGTCCGCCGATAGACGTAGGACTCGCCTTCCGTGCTGTGTGCATCACGGGCACCGGTGGCCGCCGACACGACGACATCGTCTGGGTCCGCGCCGACTGCCAGTCCCCAGACGTAGCGGTGATCGAGTCCCGACTGGGGGAACGACCACGTGTCGCCGCGGTCTCGCGACTCGGCGTAGCCGTCGCCGGCCGCCGTGTAGACGCGTTCGGGCGCGTCGGGGTGGGTGCCCAGCGTGTGGTTGTCTCGCCGCGCTCCGTCCGGGTGATCCTCCCAGTGCTCGCCCGCGTCGTCCGTCCGGACGAGCGCGCCCGCCTCGATTGCGACGGACAGACGGTCGGGATCGGTCGGATCGACGGCGATCCAGCGCACGTGGTGGGTGTCCGGCCGCGGCGGGAACGACCACCGCGACGCCGAGGGGAGGTCCTGCAACCCGGGCCGCTCGCTCCAGGAGTCGCCGCCGTCGGTCGATCGATACACCCGCGAGGGCTCGGTCCCGGCCCAGATCACGTCGGGATCGTGCGGACTGACCGTCACGGCGGTCACACGGTCGTCGGTGTCCAGTCCAGTGGTCCAACTGTCACCGCCGTCGGTGCTGTACTGGAGGCCCGCGTCGACGGTCCCGACGAAGACCCGCCCGGGACGCTCCGGCGCGGCGGCGACACACTCCAGTGAGTCCGCCACGGGTCGCTCCCGGGCCATCCAGTCGTCGTCCTCGATCACCAGCAGACGGTCGTCCAGCGCGGCGTAGCAGGTGGGCATGTGGCACCCTACGACTTCGCGGGACAAACGTCTCGGGGTGACACTCATACTGACGGCTGTAACTTCGTGAAGATCTTCGCCACCCTGGGGTGGCGAAATCGTTCACAGATTTACAGCCGGTAGTATCACCACGAAGTATTTACCGCAGGCCGGCGCAGGCCCGGCCGCATGGTACACTGCCCTGAATGTCAGACGACCCTCGAAACGGCCGACGACATCGAGTTCGCCGAGACCGACGCCACGACTGGCTTCATCAAAGCCTCAAAACGGTTCTACACGGCCAACTGTGCCGCCTGCGGCCTGACGATCGGCAGCGGCGTCGCCGGTGCGAAGTCGAACGGAGGTGCGGTCTGATGGCCCACTGTCCCGAGTGCGAGGCGACGCTCGATCAGCAAGACGACGTGGAGTTCGTCGACATGGACTCGACGACGGGCTTTTTCACCGCCTCCAAGCGGTTCTACCTCGTCGCCTGCGGCGAGTGTGGGGCCGCGATCGGCAGCGGCGTCGCCGGTGCGATGTGAGCGACGGATCATGAGCGGGCGTTCGCGGCGCTTTGCGCCGTGCGCTCTCGGCGGATTTGAACCGGAGGAAGACTCGCTTCGCTCGTCTTCCAGGGTGCAAATCCGCGCGTGCCATTCGCTGCTCACTGTCGTTCGCAGCAGCATGGGCCCGGGCGGATTTGAACCGAAGCGAGACTCACGCTGCTCGTCTCGCAAGGCTCAAATCCTCACCCGGCGTGATTGCTCCGCCCCTCGTGTCCACTCGTCGCAGCAGAATGGGCCCGGGCGGATTTGAACCGGAGGAAGACTCGCTTCGCTCGTCTCGCAGGGCTCAAATCCGCGTGTGCCATTCGCTGCTCACTGTCGTTCGCAGCAGAATGGGCCCGGGCGGATTTGAACCACCGGCCTCTTCCTTGTAAGGGAAGCGTCATAACCACTAGACCACGGGCCCGACACCGGCAGAGAAACGATGCGGGGAAATAACCCTTTCTCTCTGGAGGCGACAGCGTTACCCCGATCACACCCCAGGGGTCGAGCATGGAGCGGTCGACAGCGGTCGTCGGGGGAGTTATCGCCCTCCTCGTCGTCGGAGCGCTCGTCGTCTGGTCGGGCGTCTGGCTCCAGTTCGTCGATCCGGGGAGCTACGAGCGGACGACGGTGACGGTCGTCGACGAGGACGGGACGGAACTCGGCGTGGTCGACGCCCGCATCGCCGACACGTGGCAGCAGCGACTCGTCGGGCTCAGCCGGACCGAGTCGCTGGCTGCCGACGAGGGGATGGTGTTCGTCCACGACCGACAGGAGCGCCACGGCTACGTGATGCGCGCGATGTCGTTCCCGCTGGACATCGTCTTCGTCGCCGAGAACGGGACGATCACGCGGATTCACCACGCGCCCACGCCCGCCGACGGAGCCAGCGAGAGCGACCTCCGGGAGTACAGCGGCGAGGGCAAGTACGTCCTGGAGGTCAATCGCGGCTGGACCAACGAGACCGGCGTCCGCGTCGGCGACCGGGTACAGATTCCCGGCGAGACGACCGATCCTGCGGGGACCGGCGACGAGAGCGGCCCAGACCGACAGACCGCATCGACTCCGTCCTGTGACGCCGGACCGACGGGGGCGCCGTCGCCGACGAACGCGACCGTGACCGCACTGGACGAGGCGTGTACGCCGCTGGGAACCGTCTCCGTGGCGATCGCGGACAACGACAGCGAACGCATCACCGGGCTGAGCGACACCGACTCGCTGGCGTGGGACGAGGGCATGCTGTTCGTCTTTCCCGAAACCGGCGAGCACGCCTTCGTGATGCGAGAGATGTCGTTCCCGCTGGACATCGTCTACGTCGCGCCCAACGGCACGGTCACCCGGATTCACCACGCGCCGGTCCCCGACGGCGAGTACGAGCGCCGGTATCCCGGTACCGGGAAGTACGTGCTGGAGGTCAACCGCGGCTGGACCAACGAGACCGGCGTCTCCGTCGGCGACCGACTGCGACTCCCGAACGTCACCGCGTCGTAGCTGCTCCGTGTGTGCTGTTCTCACGGAGACGACGGGCTTTAGGTGACCGACCCATTCACAAGCGTGCATGGATGTCGACGCCGGGGACGACGACGCCTTCGAGGACGTTCGAGAAAACGTCGATCACCCGATGCGCCGGCTGTTCGCCGAGTACGGCCGGGACAACACCGGCGCGTTCACGGTCGGTCTACTGAGTAGTATCGTCGCGCGGCTGCTGGATCTGCTGCCCCCGGTGTTGCTCGGGATCGCCGTCGACGCGATCTTCCGGGACAATCGACCGTTCGCGCTGGGGCCGGTCGACCTCTCCGTGTACGCCACCGATCCCGAATCCCAGGTGATACTCGCGTCGAGTATCATCGCCGGGGCGTTCATCCTCGGTGCCGGGTTCCACTGGACCCGAAACTGGGGGTGGAACGCCTTCGCTCAGCGCATCCAACACGCCGTCCGGACCGACACCTACGACCGGATGCAGCGCCTGAACATGGACTTCTTCGCCGACAAGCAGACCGGCGAGATGATGTCGGTCCTCAGCAACGACGTGAACCGCCTGGAACGGTTCCTCAACGACGGGATGAACTCGGCGTTCCGGCTGTCGGTGATGGTCCTGGGGATCTCGGCGATCCTCTTTTACTACAACTGGCAACTCGCACTCCTGACACTGGTGATCGTCCCGGCGATCGGCTTCTTCACCTACCGGTTCATCAAAGCGATCCAGCCCAAGTACGCCGACGTGCGCTCTTCAGTCGGCCAGCTCAACTCCCGGCTGGAGAACAACCTCGGCGGTGTCCAGGTCATCAAGACCTACAGCACCGAGAGCTACGAGTCCGACCGCGTCGAGGACACCTCTCGTGACTACTTCGACGCCAACTGGGGCGCGATCAAGACCCGGATCAAGTTCTTCCCTGGCCTGCGCGTGCTCGCGGGCGTGGGCTTCGTCGTCACCTTCCTCGTCGGCGGGCTCTGGGTGTACGGCGGTGAAGGACCGTGGATCTTCACCGGGACGCTGTCCGAAGGTGAGTTCGTCGTCTTCATCCTCCTCTCACAGCGGTTCATCTGGCCGATGGCCCAGTTCGGGCAGATCATCAACATGTACCAGCGGGCCTACGCCTCCGCCGAGCGCATCTTCGGCCTGATGGACACGCCCAGCCTCATCGAGGAGACCGACGACGCCGAGGAGCTGGCAGTCACCGACGGGGAAGTCGAGTACGACGGCGTCACGTTCGGGTACGGAGAGGGGAGCGATCCCAGTGACGAGGAGGTGATCCTCGACGACGTGTCTTTCACCGTCGACGGTGGCGACACGCTCGCACTCGTCGGGCCGACTGGCGCGGGCAAGTCGACCGTGATGAAACTCCTGATGCGGATGTACGACGTGGACGACGGCGCGGTCAGGATCGACGGCCAGGACGTGCGCGACGTGACCATCCCGAGCCTGCGGGACGCCATCGGCTACGTCAGCCAGGAGACGTTCCTCTTTCACGGCACCGTCCGCGACAACATCGCCTACGGGAGCTTCGACGCCACCGACGAGGAGATCCGCGAGGCGGCCAAGGCCGCCGAGGCCCACGGCTACATCCAGAACCTCCCCGACGGCTACGAGACGATGGTCGGCGAGCGCGGCGTGAAGCTCTCGGGCGGCCAGCGCCAGCGCGTCGCCATCGCCCGCGCGATCCTCAAAGACCCCGAGATTCTCGTCCTCGACGAGGCCACCAGCGACGTGGACACGGAGACGGAGATGCTGATCCAGCGCTCGCTGGACCGACTCACCGCCGACCGAACCACCTTCACCATCGCCCACCGCCTCTCGACGGTCAAAGACGCCGACCAGATCGTCGTGCTCGAAGACGGCCAGGTCGTCGAACGAGGCACCCACGACGACCTGCTGGGCGAGGACGGCCTGTACGCCAACCTCTGGGCCGTCCAGGCCGGCGAGATCGACGAACTCCCCGAGGAGTTCGTCCGGCGCGCGACCGAACGCCGCTCGCAGGTCGACGCTGAGGTCGGGGACGACGACTGAAAGAGATTGCTGAGACATTCTGTACGAGCCCGCTGCACCGACCGAAACAGAAGGGTAGGCGGGAGTTCGCTATAGTAGCCATTGAAAATCAATGCACACCCGATCGCAGGACAGCAGTGCGATCGGTGCGGAGCCGGCGCTGTCAGTCGTCGTAGGGCCAGTCGCCGACGATCCGCATCCCCTCCGCGAGGTCCTGCTCTTCGAGCGCCTCGGCGATGGCTGCGGGCGGCCTGGGATCGACCGCCCGTTCGTCGTCCGCCAGCTCGACCGCCAGTTCCGTCAGGAGGACTGCCTGCTCGCGTAGCGTCCGGGGTTCGAGTTTGTCCAGCGTGTCCGCGTGCGTGTGCCCCCAGCCACGGCCCTCGCCGTCGGTCTCGCTCATGACGTGGATGCCGGGGACGCCCCACTGGACGAACGGCCAGTGGTCGCTGTGGGGGCTCATCGTCGGGGCGGTCGTTATCGGGTGTTCCAGCCGGTCGGCGACGGCGTCGGTGGCTTCGCTCAGGCCGTCGAAACCGTGCGTGAAACACTGGAGCGTCCGGCCGCGGACGACGCCGTCGAGGTTCAGGACCGCCGCGACGGTCTCGAACTCCCGCCGGTCGGCCAGGTGGCTCGATCCCACGAGTCCGACCTCCTCGGCACCGAAGGCGACGAACTCCACGCGCGTGTCCAGTTCGTCCTCGCGAGCGGCGAGTGCCTTCGCGACTTCGACGAGCGTCGCCGTCCCCGCGCCGTTGTCCATCGCTCCCTCCGCGATGTCGTGGGCGTCGACGTGGCTGGTCACGAGCACCGCCTCGTCGGTGTCGGGCCCGAGTTCGGCGTGGACGTTCTGGCTCGTCGCGGGCCGTGTCTCACAGTCGACGGCCACGGTCACCTCGTCGCCCTCGTGGCGGCGGGCCAGCCGTGCACCGGTCTCGCTGGCGACACCGACGGCGGGGATCTCGCCGAGTGGCTCCTCGGGCGTGCCGACGCTGCCGGTCGGCGGCAGCATCCCCTCGACGTGGTTGACGTAGACGAACGCCGCCGCACCCGCCTCGACGGCGTGGTAGTACTTCTCTCGGCGGTGGATGTAGCGGTCGTACCAGTCGGGCACGTCCGAGCGCGCGATCACCACCGCGTCCTCGCAGTCCGCCTCGTCGAACTCCTCGGGCAGGCCGTGGCCGGCGTCGACCAGCCGACCGGTCACCGCACCGGCCGGCGAGCGCGGGAGCGCGATCACCGCTCGGTCGTCGCTGGCGACGGTCTCGTCGCCGGCCGTGATCGCACTCGTCTCGCGCTCCCAGCCCTGGATGTCGAACGCGGACAGCCCGGCGTCGCGGGCGTACGCCGCGAGGGCGTCCCGCGTCGCCTCGGCGGCCGCCCGTTCTCCCTCGCTGCCGGCCATCCGGGTGCCCGTATCGACCAGTTCGGTGAGGTGTGTCCAGCCCGCGTCGCTCGTGAACGTCTCGCCGATCCACTCGGTCATGTCCGTCTCTGGGTTCGGCATCGGTTTGAATCACGGGGTCCGATCCGTCGCGCGGAAAGACCGGCTTTCTCACCTCGCGGTGCCGGAAAGCGTCCGTTTCGCCCCGTACTGGGCGTATAACTTACTCGCCGGCTTCGAACTCGGAGACGTAATGTCCGACCACGACAGACGACAGTTCCTCCGTCTCGCGCTCGCCGGGACGGGGCTCACGCTCGCGGGCACTGTGACGGGACAGCGCGGCCGCGCGACCCACAGAGACGAGCGGCCGAGCGGTCGCCGAGTCGCCGACGGCCTCGTCACCGTGACCAGCGACGCCGACTTCGATGCGACCGTCGACCGCATCTCGTCGGCGATCGAGGACAACGAGAACCTGACGCTCGTCGCCACCGTCGATCACGCCGCAAACGCCGCCTCGGCCGGCCTGGAGCTCCCGCCGACGACGCTGCTGGTGTTCGGGAACCCACAGCTCGGGACACCGCTGATGCAGTCTGCCCGGAGCGTGGCGATCGATCTCCCACAGAAGCTCCTGGTCACGGCGGTCGAGGGAACCGTCACCGTCACCTACAACGATCCCGCCTGGCTCGCACAGCGCCACGGGATCTACGACCGGGCCGGGACGCTGGAGACGATCGGCTCGGCGCTGGCCGGCCTGGCCAGCGGCGAGTGACACGCTGGAACCCTCTCTGGTGCTGTGCCGCGGGAAGACGAACCGCCTTCGGTCAGCTATTCGTTCGTCGTGTCCACTCCTCACAGAATAGTGGGCGGCGGGGGATTCGAACCGCCTGAACGCACTCGCGTTCGCTCGTTCGTTCCGTGCTTCGACTCCCGCGCTGCCGGTTCGCTCACTGCGTTCGCTGTACGGGCGGCGGGGGATTCGAACCCCCGACCATCTGGTCCGGAACCAGGCGTTCTGTCCACTGAACTAGCCGCCCTCGCAAAACCGTTGCTCTCGAATCGGTTTGAATCGATCGGTCGCGGAGAACAGCTCCGGCTCGGTCAGGGCTGCTCGCCGGTCTCGATGGTGAACTCGTCGGTCGGGTAGGCGACGCAGGTCAGGCAGTAGCCCTCTTCCATGTCGTCGTCGAACAGCGACTCGTTTTGGCTGTGGCGGATGTAGTCGCTGGCGGCACCGTCGGTGATCTGGCCGGCACAGGAGACACACTGGCCCTGTCGGCAGGCGTAGGGCATGTCCCAGCCTTCGTCTTCGCCAGCGTCGAGGATGGTCTCGTTGTTCGCGACCTCGATCGTCTCGCCTTCCTTGGCGAACTCGATCTCGTAGTACTCGACCTCGTCGTCGGCGATCTCGTCGGGGTCGAATCCGTCGTCTGCCTCCTCTTGGCCCTCTTCGAGCTCTGCGCCCTCTTCGCCCGCCGGGATCGCCGCCGCGCTGCCGCCACCGCCGATCGAGCGGTTGTACGGCTCGGGGAACTCCGTCTCCGGCACCGTCGCCGCTCGTTTCTCGATCACGTTCTGGGAGATATCCTCGTTCGGTTCCCAGCCCGTGCCCGAGCTGTAGTGGACCGCGACGACGACGATGGTGAGCACGGCCCCAGCGGCGACACTCACTGGTTCTACCATGCGCGAAGCTTTGGAGCACTGGCTTATTTAGCTGTTGTTTTGGCTGAGGGCGGGGCTCCCGTCTTCGGGGCAACCATAAGCGGGATGAGAGGATTCACTCCGTCGTGGCACGTCGATGAGTTCGCGACAATAACTGCTAGGGGCAACAGGAAGGGAGACGTACATCTGTGTCAGCGGCGTCACTGGCGTGGCGGTGTTGTCGCCCGCGCCGTCGCGGGCACTTGTGCTTCCCTGAGCAACGCTTCAACCTCATTCGCTGATGGCCGCCCGCAGATCGACACAGAGCACCGCTCGACCCTCGCGGATCTCGCCACCATCAGTAATATCTCTAATATTAGGAATTAAAAAATATAAGTAAGTATAAACAAAAAAAAAATATAATTGATAGACACGTCTGCGAAGACGCAATGCGAGATAGACGAAGTTTCATTCGCATGGCAGCAGGATCGGTCGCGGCTCTGAGTACCGTCGGAACTGTTAGCGCCGCCCGACGCACACACGGACTCTCCAAACAGAAGGTCAATAAGGCGTTTCACCGGGGCATAATCCAGGACGGTGCTGCCGGTGCCCGGGCAAACCTGGAAGACCTCGGTATCGAGGATCCAACTGTCAAGTCGCACAACGACTTCAGCGTACAGACCGATCCAGAGACGCTCGCAGAGGAGACCGACGATGCAGACCGCATCAGTCCTCAACACAAATACGGAGATCCGGAAAACACGGATTCCAAACTGTTCGTCAGTCAAAATAAGGTCGACGGGAGTGACGACAAAGTGCGGGTTTCCGTCGGCATGGCCCTCCGTGACCCAACGATGACACTGGGGCATGCATACTGGTGTGATGACGCAATCGGTGTTGGATACAACAGCTCCGACTGGGCTCCTGTGGGAAATCCCGTCGTCAGGGCAAGCAAGGACCACAGCGCACGGTTTACATCAGATGACGTCGCAGATGATGCCCTCGCCGGTACCGTGAAGATTCATAACCACGACAAGAGAGACGTGAACCCTGACCCGCTTCCACGAGCCACAGCGACTCTTAGCGGTGTGTTCCGTCTGCGAGACGGCAAAGTACCGTCGACTCTTTGGGGATCCTACAATCACACCACCTCTGTCAGTCCCACGTCTGCGATTGAGAGTATCACTGGTGGAAAGGGAGGACTTTCCCTCCAAATTAGCCCCGAGGCCCAGAAAGTCTGGAGTATCGCAGACTCGGTCGACCCAAGGGAGGAACTCTGACAACGTCTTGGACCGAATTAGTTACAACGGCGCAGAAGCACATATAACCCAACAATGACGAAATCTGACGCGTCACTACAGGCTCATCTTCGGGCAATCCGGACCGCCGTCGCTGGCGTTGCTCTAGCAATTTTAGCGGCCGGAGCAAATGATATCGGATCACTCGGATTCTGGCTGCTTGTCGTTACTGTTCTCGTCATCGCCTACTCATTCCTGCCGACGATCCTCGACAACGGAGACGCATAGCCTTCGGTGGGCTCGCAGATCCGGGGCCTCCCAGCCCCCGACGCCACCACAAGCACACGTGAGGAGGAGTACTGCGCCCCACTCCGCCGGCCAGTGTCTCAACAATCTTGTGTGGCTCATCCCCTCGCGGTTGCCAGCTACTGTCAAAAGGTGGCTGAAACGCTACTACAAGAAGCAAAATTAAAATAGGAGATTCGGAGAGAAAGCGTATGGGATTGCGCGAATCGTGGAACGAACTCGGAACCGGTGGGAAAATAGCGGTCGGCCTCGGCGTCGGCGGCGTCGTGCTGGTGGTGGCGCTCGTGGTGCTGGTCGTTCTCGCGGCGGTGCTGGCCTCGTTCGTCCTCGGGGTTGGATCCGAGACGGCACCGGAGACTCCGACAGCCTCGTTCAATTTCGACTACGAACAGTCTGCCGGACAGGTGCAGATCCAGCACGCCGGTGGGGACTCGATTCCTGCGAGTGAGATATCGATCGTCTCCGGAGGCCAACGCGTCTTCTGGGCGGACGGGGGTGGTGCCGTCAGCGGCGACGACGGACGAGTCGTCGCCGGCGACTCGATCACTGTGGACGTGGAGCCGGGCGACGACGTTCGGGTCGTCTACAAGGACGGGGACACGTCCGCTACGCTCTCTAGCTTCAGAGCTCCCGACAAAGGCAGTTGAAGTAGTCACCCTTCGCGACGCGGCACGTCGTGACGACCGAACCCGTAGCGGAGCCGGTTGGCCAGCCGCCGGGCGAACCGACCGGGGTCGTCGCCGTCGGTCGATCGCGACGAAAACCGCTCGGCCAGCGCCTGGTAGATCAGCGGCGTCGGCACCTCCTGTTCGAGGGCCTCCTGGACGGTCCAGGTGCCCGTCGAGCCGCCCTCGACGCGGTCGGCCACGTCTCCGAGGTCGGTGCCTTCCTCGCGGAACGCCTCCTCACACAGCTCCAGCAGCCACGAGCGGATGACTGCGCCGTTGTTCCACGTGCGTGCGACCGATTCGAGATCGAGGTCGAAGCGCCCCTCCGCGAGCAGCTCGAACCCTTCGCCGTAGGCCTGCATGAGGGCGTACTCGACGCCGTTGTGGACCATCTTCACGTAGTGGCCGCTGCCGGTCGGACCCATGCGGTCGTGGCCCGCGGGTCCGGTCGCGACCGCGTCGAAGACGGGCACCAGTGCCTCGTAGGCCCACTCCGGGCCGCCGACCATCAGCGAGAACCCCTCTTCGGCGCTCGCGGGGCCGCCGGAGGTGCCACAGTCGACGTAGGCGGCGTCGGTGCGCTCGGCGCGCCGGAGCGTGTCGTGGAAGTTCGAGTTGCCGCCGTCGACGATCACGTCGTCGGCGTCGACCAGTCCGTCGAGTTCGTCCAGCGCGGCGTCGATCGGGTCGCCGGCCGGGACCATCAGCCAGATGCGCTTCTCCGCGCCGAGTTGCTCGACCACGTCCGGGATCGAGTCGGCCGGCGTCGCACCCGCCTCGGCGGCGTCGGCGACGGCCTCCTCGGAGATGTCGAACGCGACCACGTCGTGGCCGGCCGCGAGTGTCCTGTCGACGACGATCCGTCCCATCCGCCCGAGTCCGATAACGCCGAGTTCCATACCGGTAGCTCTCGGGGGCTGTGTGGTATGGATTGTGGTTTTCGGTTCCTCGAACTCGCCGGCAGACGGCCCATCGAAAGTGGCTACTGTCGCCGTGTCGCGTTCGTCGCCACCCGGAATAGCGACGGTCGCTCCAGACTGACGGCCGACAGTGTGAGAACGGTCTTTTACTCTTCGTCGCGCATCTCGTCGAGGCGGCCGATCAGCTCGTCCTGGTCGGCGTCGGACTCGAAGCTGACGTCGCCGTCGTGGTCGTTGTTGTGGACGTTGACGGCCTCGTCCTCGTCGATGTCGTTGTCCTGATCCTTCTGTTCGGACTCGTCGTAGCTACCAAATCCCATGTCTAGACCCACACCAGTCAGCTACAAAAGCACCGTGGCTCGCCCGCGGTACGGCAGAGCGTCACGCTCGCGGCCCTCGCCGTCGGTGCTCGGTACGAGGCCGCCCGACTATCCCAGTGCGATGTCGAGGTACAGCATCACGACGACGCCGGCCATCGTCCCCAGCGTCGCGACGCGTTCGTACCCCCTGGTGTGCGTCTCGGGGACGATCTCGTCGCTGATGACGAACAGCATCGCCCCCGCGGCAAAGCCCATCGCGTAGGGCAGCAGCGGTGCGACGACGCTGACCGCGACCGCTCCGAGCACCGCCAGCGGGATCTCGACCACGCCCGACCGGATCCCGGCGAAGACGGCGTAGGCGCGACGATCTAGCCCGGCGTTGATCGCGGCCACGGAGACGGCCAGCCCCTCCGGCACGTTCTGGATCCCGATCGCGATCATCAGCGGGATCGCCTCTTCGACGTTGCCCGAGCCAAAGCCCACGCCGACGGCCAGTCCCTCTGGCATGTTGTGCAGCGTGATCGCCAGCACGAACAGGACGACCGCGCCGAGTCGCTCGTCGACGCCCGGCAGTCGATCACCGGGGTCCGCGGCGTCGGTCCGGCGGCTGCCGGTCAGGAGGTAGTGAGCGTGGGGCACGAACCGGTCTGCCTGATCGAGAAAGAGGGCCCCGAGGACGACGCCGGCCAGCGTCGGGAGCGGGTCCCCGCCGGAGTACTGCTCGATGCCGGGGATGATGAGGCTCGTGAACGCCGCTGCCAGCATGACGCCCGCGGCAAAGCCAAGCGCGCCGTCCAAGGCCCGCTCCGACGGATCGCGCCACACCAGCACCAGCGACGCTCCGAAGAGGTTCATCGTGGCGATGACGATCCCGCCGACCAGTCCCTGGACCACCGGATCGGTCCCCACGACTCGGACGAACAGCTCCGGTATCGTCTGTAGCATACCGCACCCACTCCCGGGAGGATTTAACTGTTGTCGGATCCGTGGCGGAACGCTTTTGCTCGCGCTCGGCGCAGGCCGACCCAATGGACCGCAGGGCTCGCGGACTCGCGCTCGTCGGCCTCGGCGTGCTGGTGATCGTCGGCACACTCGCCGTCGGTGCCGTGACCGCGCCCGACCGGAGCGTGACCGACGGCGACGGGCGACAGACCCTCGTCGGCTCGCAGGGCGGTGGTACCGGCTGGCACGACTACGGGAGCGTCTACCTGGTCGACAGCGACGCGACTGCCTGGCGCGAGGACAGCGCCGACAGCTACTTCGACGTGACCATGCTCCCGAACGGGTCGGTGATGGCCGGGTTCATGCACTCCGGCTACGAGGACGGCTGTGGCCCCTACGAGACGCCCTGTACGAAGACCGGCTTTCGGATCGTCGATCCCGACGCCGACGGCGGCCCGCGCGTCGTCTCGGAGCACGCCTTCCCGGTCCGTAGCGAGGGCAACAGCGAGGTCCACGACGTGGAACGGCTCCCCTCGGGCGAGTACCTCATGACCGACATGGACGCCGAGCGCCTCGTGGCCGTCCGTGGCGGCGAGGTGACCTGGGAGTGGCGAGCCAGCGAGCTGTACACCGCCCCCGAGGACCCGACCCGTCGCGACTGGCTCCACATCAACGACGTGGACGTGATCAACGAGAGCCACTATCTCGTCTCGGTGCGCAACGCCAACCAGCTCGTCGTCGTCGAGCGCGGCGCGGGTGCCGTCGAGGTGATCAACGCCGACCGCGGCGGCAGCGACGACAGCTGTCTCGTCCGGGGCGAACAGCTCGTTCCCGACGCCGATGGCGACGTGCGGTGTGGCGATCCGGACGTGTTGAACCACCAGCACAACCCCCAGTGGCTCGGCGACGGGGCGGTGCTGGTCGCCGACAGCGACAACGACCGCGTCGTCGAACTCCACCGGACCGAGAGCGGCGAGTGGGAGCCCGCCTGGACCCTGGAGCGAGCGGGTGGCATCCAGCTTGACTGGCCCCGAGACGCTGACCGGCTGGCAAACGGGAACACGCTGGTGACGGACACGCTCAACACTCGCATCTTCGAGATCGACCGGAACGGCACCGTTGTCTGGAGCACGAAGACGCCCCGCATCCCCTACGAGGCCGAACGACTGCCCGAGGGTGAGCGCGTCGGCGGGCAGCGCTACTCCGCCGGAGAGCCCACGGGAGAGACGGGCGGCGAGACCCCGACGGCGACGCCGGAAACGCCGGGGGGCGACGTGCCCGTCCTCTCGCTGGGGATGACGGTGTTGCGCGCGGCCGTCCCGTCGACGCCCTTCTGGTTCGGCGAGGCCCACCTCGGGTTCTCGCTGGTCGGACTCGTACTGGTCGTCGGTGGCGGGATCGACCGCTGGCGTGCGCCGTGACGCCGTCGGGGGGTCCGACGCCTTACAGCGGTTCGCCCCGGCCGAGCACCTTCCGCATCTCCATCGCGGCCGCGAAGTCCGTCCGCGAGACGACGCGGGTCCCGTCCGGCGTCGAGACGAACGCCTCGCTGGCCCGTGCCTGATCGAGTGCCACGAGCGCGTCGAAGGCCGGCATCGAGCCGTCGAAGGTCGGCAGGTCCGTCGCCATCAGGTCGGCGACGGTCGTCGTCTCGCGTTCCTCGGGCGCGACCGCCCGGAAGTCGTCGCCGCTGATGACTCCGACCACGTTCCCGTCTTCGACGACCGCGAACTCGGTGCGGCGGTCGGCGAACATGCGGGTCACCAGCTCCGAGACCGTGGCGTCGGCCTCGATGGTGGCGTCGGGCGCGGCCGCCATGTCGGTGACAGTCAGCCCCTCCAGTAGATCACCCAGTGCGACGGTTCGAGACTCGCTGCTCGCGGCTCCGTAGATGAACAGCGCCAGCAACACGAGCATCGGATTGAACCCGCCGAGCAGGCCCGCCGCCCCGAAGAGGATCGCGAACAGCTTCCCGACGGTCGCAGCCGTCCTGGTGGCCCCGGCGTAGCTGCGGTTCCTGGCCAGCAGTGCCCGCAGGACCCGACCGCCGTCCATCGGGAACGCCGGGACCATGTTGAACACCGCGAGCACGACGTTGGTCACCGCGAGCCAGCCGACCACGAAGACGACTACGGGCTGGGAGGCCGGGATCACGAACAGCGCGCCGTAACAGGCAAGTCCGGTGAGGATGCTGGTGGCAGGTCCCGCGACGGCGATCCAGAACTCCTTGTTCCACTCGCGGGGGATCGCACTGAGGCTGGCGAGACCGCCCAGGATCCACAGCGTGATCGATTCGACTTCCAGGTCGTAGCGCAGCGCGGCCCAGGCGTGGCCCAACTCGTGCAAGGCGACGCTGACGAACAGGCCGACGGCGGCGGCCGAGCCGATGATCCAGGGGATCGCGCCGTCGACGGTGAGCGCGTCGGTGTCGAGTGGCGCACCCGTCAGCCCCTCGATGAGGCCGGCGTACAGTTCGATCTGCTGGCCGCTGCCCAGCAGCCACGCGAACAGCGGCAACACGACGAGCAACGAGATGTGGATCTTGATCGGAATTCCCCACACCTGCGCGACTTTGAACGAGCGCATACCACTAGCTGTTTCCCAGCAGTGATACGTGTCGGGGTCGCGACAACGGGCCGCTCCGCTCGTCGCGCGATCAGACGCCCGCGACGCCGAGCGCGCCGACGCCGCCCGGCAGCAACGGGCTGACGAGGGTCAACACGAGGACCGACGCGAGCCACGCGATCAGCGCGATGCCGGCCGCGTCGATCCACCCGCCGGGGTAGCGCCAGTTGATGATGCCCAGGTAGACGAAGAAGCCGAGCACCGTCGCCAGGAGCCCGCCCAGCAGCGGGATCCAGCCGACCAGCAGCGATACGACGCCCACGCCGAGTGCGGCAAACAGCGCCGTCCACACCGCCTGCTCGAAGTCGCCGTCGCCGGTCATCACTCTCGCACCGACGTAGATGCCCAGCCCGCCGATCAGCAGGCTGACGAGGAACGTTACCACCGATCCGACGAGGCCGGAAAGTACCATGTGCGAAGGTCCTCGCCCACGACATACATACCTTCGGGCCGGTGGGTGCGCGGTGTCTGATCCGTCCGCGGTGCTTCCGTCTGGCTCCCGCCGGCAGCTACGCGATCACCAGCAACAGGAAGAACAGCGAGACGATCGAGGCGACTGTCGTCGCGAAGACGTTGACGGAGGCAAACGCCGAGTCACCGCCGAGTTCGGTGGCGTAGACGTACGTGGAGACGGCGGTGGGTGAGCCGAACATGACGAGCGCGGCGTTGCGCGTCAGCGCGTCGGCTCCGAACCCGGAGAACACGAGCCACGCGACCAGTGGCATCACCAGCACCTTCAGCCCGACCACCGTTGCGGTCCGGGTCAGCGGAATCTCGTGGCCTCGCGGGTCGAGCGAGCCCCCGACCGCGAGCAGCGCGACCGGGAGCGCGAGCGTCGACAGCCAGTCGAGCCCGGTCCCCGCGGCCGTCGGGAGGTCCAGTTGCAGCGTCGCGAAGGCGAGGCCGACGCCGAGTGTCAGCAAGATCGGGTTCGTCACGAGATTCCGGAGTTCGCCCAGGAAGTCGGCCTCGGTCTCGTTGACCCGGACGAGGACGAGGATCGTCAGCGGGATCTGGATCAGTGCCCCCAGTCCGAGGATGATGCTCGCGGTCGCCGCGGCGGTCGAGCCCAGCGTCGCCGCCACGACGGGCACGCCGAAGTACCCGAAGTTGCCGTGGTACGACTGGATCACGGCCACGCTGCGAACGTCGTCGTCGCCACCGCGGTTGCTCACCAGCGAGAGGGCGACCAGCGTCCCGATGACGACGACCAGTCCAGCCACGAGCGCGACCGAGAGCAGCTCGCCCAGTCGCTTGTCGTAGGTCGAAGTGAAGACGAGCGCGGGCAACAGGACGTAGAAGGCGACTTGTCCGAGTCGCTCGTTGCGAACGTCGGTGAGCACGCCGAGGCGGCGAGCGCCGAAGCCGGCGGCCACCAGCGCCAGCATGTAGGCGAACCGCCCCAGCAAATCGAGGTCGACGCTGGCCCCGAGTGCCCACAGCGAGTCCATATCGAGCCCCAGCCGATTGCCACGTTTGACTCTTTATCTTCGGCCGCCGCCGTCGCTCCTCTCGGGGACAAACGAAAGTGGTGACTCTCCCGAGGGCGACGCCACCCACATGGACTACGGCGTCTACCTCGTCACACAGGCCAGCCACTCCGCAGAGCGGTCGACCCCCGAGATCGTCGCGGCGGCGATCGACGGCGGCGTCGATGTCGTCCAGCTCCGAGAGAAGGACCTCGCTGCGCGCGAGCGTCTTGCGGTCGGCCGTCGAGTTCGCGAACAGACCCGCGCGGCCGGCGTCCCGCTGATCGTCAACGACCGGATCGATCTGGCCCGGGCGATCGACGCCGACGGCGTCCACCTCGGCGACGACGACCTCCCGCTCTCGGTGGCTCGGGAGCTGCTGGGCGAGGACGCCGTGCTCGGGCGCTCGGTCTCGTTCGTCGAGGACGCCGTCGCCGCCGAGGACGCCGGTGCGGACTACCTGGGCGTCGGCGCGGTGTACGCGACGGGGAGCAAGGACGACATCGACGACGACGAGCACGCCATCGGCCCCGAGCGGATCGCGGCCATCGCGGACGCCGTCTCGATCCCGGTCGTCGGCATCGGCGGCATCACGCCCGACAACGCCGCTCCGGTGGTCGAGGCGGGTGCCGACGGCGTCGCGGTCATCACGGCGATCACCGCCGCCGACGACCCCGCGGCGGCGACCCGACGGCTGGCCGAGACCGTCGACGACGCGCGGGAGTGACGCCTCACTTCGTGACGCGACTCGCCAGCGATGGGGTTCGCGACGGACAGTCTCTCCGGGGCAACGGCACCGTTCCGACGCCATTTTACTCCCTGACTGGATAGTCAGTCGAACATGTCTACCGACGAGCAGACGCCGTTCGATCGCTACCGGACGCGGATCGACCGGCCGCTGATGCGGTTGTTCGCAGACTACGGCACGTCGCGGACGCGCTGGCTCGTGCTCGGGCTGGTCGCGAACCTGCTGGCCCAGATGGCCTCGCTGTCGCCGCCGGTCGTCCTCGGGACCGCCATCGACGCGCTGTTCCGCGAGGAGACCAGCGAGTACTCGCTGTTGTTCCTGCCACAGGCCTGGATTCCCCCTGGAGAGGTCGCACAGTTCTGGCTCTCGGTGGCGCTGATCGCCGGCTCCTTCCTCGCGACGGCCCTTTTCACCTGGATCTACGGCGTCTCGGCGAACTTCTTCGCCCACGGCGTGATGCACTCCGTCCGCTCCGATAGCTTCGAGAAGATGCTCCGGCTGGACGCCGCCTTCTTCGACGACAAGCAGACCGGCGAGGTGATGTCGATTCTGAGCAACGACTCCCAGAACCTCGAACTGTTCCTCGACAACGCCCTGATGAACGGCGTGCGCCTGATCGTGATGGTGCTGGGCATCGCCGCGATCCTCTTCGCGCTCAACTGGCAACTCGCGCTGGTGACCCTCGTGGCGATCCCGCTGATCGGCGGCTTCACGGTCTGGTTCATGCGGGTGATCGAACCCCGCTACGAGGCACGCCAGTCCGCGATGGCCGACTTCAACACCCGCATCGAGAACGGGATCACTGGCGTCATCCTCGCGAAGGTGACCGGCAGCGAGGACTACGAGGTCGACCGCGTGCGTGACGCCTCACACGGCGTCTTCGAGACGACGATGGACGTGCTGAAGCTCTCGTACTTCTACCGGCCGGGGATGGAACTGTTGGCCGGCTTCTCCTTCGCCGCGACTTTCCTCGTCGGCGGCTACTGGATCATCTTCGACGCCCCGGGGCCGCTCACCGGCGAGTTGAGCGTCGGGGTCTTCGTCACCTTCGTGTTCATGACCCAGCGGTTCGTCGCGCCGCTGGCGGAGGTCTCGAACATCGTCGACCAGATCCAGAACGCGAAGGTCTCTGCGGCCCGCGTGTTCGGCCTGGCCGACATCCCGGTGCGGATCACCGACCGCGAGGACGCAACGCGTCTCGGCGACCCCGAGGGTCGGGTCACCTACGAGGACGTGTGCTTCTCCTATCCGGAGTTGTTGACCGACGACCACGGCCCCGCCGTCCCCGAGGACGAGACCGAGACCGACGGTGGGTTCGCCGCCCTCGACGGTGACGAGGGGGACGACTACGTCATCCGAAACGTCTCCTTCGAGGCCGACCCCGGCGAGACCGTCGCCTTCGTCGGCTCGACCGGCGCTGGCAAGTCGACGCTCTGTCGGCTGCTCTTGCGACTGTACGACGTGGACGAGGGCCGCGTCGCGGTCGACGGCAGGGACATCAGGGACCTCGAACTCGCGAGCCTGCGCCAGCACGTCGGCTACGTCTCGCAGGACGCGTTCCTCTTCGACGGCACCATCGGCGAGAACATCCGCTACGGCCGCTTCGACGAGCCCGACGAGGCGGTCCGCGAGGCCGCCAAAGCCGCCGAGGCCCACGAGTTCATCCAGCGCCTCCCCGACGGCTACGACACTCGCGTGGGCGAACGCGGCGTGAAGCTCTCGGGCGGCCAGCGCCAGCGTATCGCCATCGCCCGCGTCGTCCTGCAAGACCCCGAGGTCCTCATCCTCGACGAGGCCACCAGCGACGTGGACACCGACACCGAACAGCGCATCCAGGAGAGTCTCGACGCGCTGACCGAAGACCGAACCACCTTCGTCGTCGCCCACCGCCTCTCGACGGTGATCGGTGCCGACACGATCCTGGTGCTGGAAGACGGCGCGGTCGTCGAACGCGGCGACCACGACACGCTTCGCCAGCAGGGCGGGCGCTACGCGGAGCTGTGGGGCGCACAGACTGGCTCGGAGTAATCGTCGTCTCGTCTGCGACCACATCTTGTGCCACCGCTCGCGTCGCTACCTGTCGTTTGCAGTGCAGAAATATCGCCTTTGCACGCCCGACCGGGCGGCTAGATCACTGAATGTGGCCTTCGTCGCGCAGCTGGTCGGCGTCCTGGCTGGTGTAGCGCCACTCGATGTTTGCCTTCTCGTCCTGCCAGTCCCACGGTTCCACGAGGACCACGTCGTCCGTCTCGATCCACGTTCGGAACTTCATTCGGCCGGGGATCCGCCCCATGCGCTCCTTGCCGTCTTCGCACTGCACGCGTACGTGATTGCCGCCGTTGTGCTCTGTCACTACGGCGAACAGCTCGTCGTCGTTGGGCATTCGAAGGTTTCGACGCCCGGAATTCTCGCTCACAACATAAAGACGAGCCCGAGACGGATAACTATTCGGCGAGACGAGGTAGCGTGTCACACGGACTGCGCGCGGTCGCTCTTCTCCCGCCGTTTGGTACCACCTTTCTGTGTGGCGACCCGCTAGAGCGAGTGATGACTGACTGGACAGCACGCGATATGCCGTCGTTGGACGACCGAACGGTCGTCGTCACGGGCGCGAACAGCGGGATCGGCTACGAGGCCACGAAGGCCTTCGCCCGGCGGGGCGCGACCGTCGTCATGGCCTGTCGGTCGACCGAGCGCGGCGAGCGCGCGGCACGCGAGATCGACCGCAGCGTCGCCAACGCCGACCTCGACGTGATGGCGTGTGACCTCGCCGACCTCGACGCCGTCGCCGACTTCGCCGAGGCGTTTACGTCTGCATACGACGAGCTACACGTGCTCTGTAACAACGCGGGCGTGATGGCGCTGCCCCGCGGCGAGACCGCCGACGGCTTCGAACGGCAACTCGGGATCAACCACCTGGGTCACTTCGCGCTGACCGGGCACCTGCTGGATACGCTCGCCGCGACCGACGGCGCGCGCGTCGTCACTCAGTCCAGCGGTGCCCACCAGAACGGCGAGATCGACTTCGAGGACCTCCAGGGCGAGCGATCGTACGGTCGATGGTCGGCCTACTCACAGAGCAAGCTCGCAAACGTCCTCTTTGGCTACGAACTCGACCGACGGGCCGACGAGGCGGGGATCGACGTGACGAGCGTGGTCTGTCACCCCGGCTACGCCGACAGCGACCTCCAGCGACGGGCCGGCGAGGCGGGGGCGGGGGCGATCGGCGCTGCGATCGCACAGGCCGCCAACGCTCTCGTCGCCCAGTCGGCGGCCCAGGGCGCACTCCCGATGCTGTACGCGGCGACCCACGACGAGATCTCCGGCGGCGAGTACGTCGGCCCCGGTGGACTGCTGCACATGCGCGGTGCGCCCGCGGTGCAGGATTCGAGCGCCCGTTCGTACAACACGGCGACCGCGAGCAAACTCTGGCACGTCTCCGAGGACCTGACCGGCGTCGAGTACGACTTCGAGGTGGCGGTGACGACTGCCTGAATGGGCGACGATAGTCTCAGAACTCGCCGCTGACGATAGCCGCGACGCGCTGGCGGTCGAACAGCTGTTCGTCGACGCCGTAGACCTGCCGGGCCGCTCGCTCGGTGAGGACGAGGTTCGTGATCGGCCCCTGGTACAGCGGACCGCCGCGGTACACGTCACCGTTCTCGACTGCGGTGAGCTTGCTGGCGACCTCGTGGTTCTCCATGTGGGCGACGACGGTGTCCTCGAAGGCCTCGCGGCTCTTTCCTTCCTGCCCTCGGAACATGATGTTCTCGGGATCGATCTTCAACAGCGTCTCGAAGTCGATCCGGCCACGGCTCTCGTGGAAGTCCTGTACGTCGGTCTCGGCCAGCGCGTCCCGGACGCCGAGGTCGCGCCACTGCTTGAAGCTCGTCCCCTGGCTGATGAGGTAGGGAGAGAACTTCTCGGGCTCGTCGCTGCCGGCCCACATGATCGCGACTTCGGGACGCTCGCCTTCCGGCGGAACGATGTCGTCCAGCGAGGACTGGAACTCCTCGTGCAGGGCGTCGAAGGCCTCGAAGCGGTCCCGTTGCTGGAACACCGCCGCGAGCTTCTCGAAGGCCTCGTACAGGTCGTAGTACTGGTAGTCCTCGTGCCAGCTGTACCCGCCGGAGAAGATGCTGTTGCCGAAGAAGGGCGCGACGGTCTCGGCGACCTCGTCGACGTCGCTTTGCTCCCAGCCCTTGAAGCGGTTCTGCAGGAAGTTCGGGTCGATGACGTGTACGTCGCCCTCCAGCGCGTAGAACCGCTCTTTGCTGACGCCGTCCTGATACAGCGCGGTCATCTCGTCGGTGTCGACGCTGACGCCGGGAATGTCGTCGTAGTAGTGGGTGTGATAGCGGCCGGGCAGCCAGACGCCTTCGGGTGGCTGCTGGCCCAGTGCGATCCCCATGTCGGCCCAGCTGCCGTTGTTGGCGACCCAGGTCTCGGGGACCGCGTCGAACTCGACGGTCCCGACCGGCTCCATGGAGACCGAGTAGCCCGTGTCGGCGGCCGTCTTCGTGGGCGTGTCGGTCGCCTCGGAGCCCGCGTCTGTGGTGTCGACTGGCGTGTTCGTCTCGGTCGACGTGCTATCGCTCGTGTCTCCACCGCCGGTCGTTTCGGTACAGCCAGCGAGCGCGGCCGCACCCAGTGTCGCTCCGGTTTTCAGTACGGTTCGCCGCGTCCGCGATCGGCGTGATTCGTCCGTCATCGAATTTTAGGCTTGCCTAAAAATACTAAAGGGTTCCGAACCTAACTGGTGTCGTGCTGCCGGAGATAGAACCGTTCAGCAGTGCAGACCCGATTTCTGGAATTTTTCTGGTCTACTATCAGAAAACAATCATTCCGAGAGAGCCCGCTGGGGAAGGATCTGCAACTCCGGCTCGTGCTGGATGCGGGCCTCGACGCCGAACACGTCGGCGAGGAGCTGCTCGGTGACGACCTCGTGGGGCGGCCCCCAGTCGTACAGCTGGCCGTCTCGCATCGCGACGAGGTTGTCGGCGAAGCGGGCGGCCTGCGCGATGTCGTGGAGGACGACGGCGACGGTCACGTCCTCGCGCTCGTTGAGCTGTCGGACCGTCTCCAGCACCCGAAACTGGTGGTGCAGGTCGAGGAACGTCGTCGGCTCGTCGAGCAAGAGCACGTCGGTCTGCTGGGCCAGCACCATCGCGATCCAGGCCAGTTGTTTCTGGCCGCCCGAGAGCTGCCCCAGTTCGGTGTCTCGCAGGTGTTCGACGCCCGCCTGCTCCAGGGCTTGCTCGACGGCCTGGCGATCCTCCGGGCCGACGGCGTCGAAAAAGCCTCGGTGAGGGTAGCGACCGTGGTAGGCCAGGTCTTCGACGGTGATCGAATCGGGCGACTCGTTCTCCTGGGAGAGCACGCCCAGTTCCCGCGCCAGCTGAGACTGCTGGAACGTCTGGATGTCCTCGCCGTGGAGTCGGACCGTCCCGGCCTCGGGTTCGAGGTGGTTCGCCAGCGCCTTCAGCAGCGTCGACTTCCCGCTCCCGTTGGGGCCGACCAGTGCCGTCACCTCGCCTTCCGGCACGTCGAGACGGGCACAGTCGACGACGGTTTCCTCGCTGGTCGGATAGCGCAAGTCGAGGTCCTCGGCGACGATCGCACTCTCGATCGGCACCCCGTCGGCGTCGGTAGCCCACTCCCGGACCGTTCCGGGCTGGTCGTCCAGTTCCGCCATCAGATCTCACCCATCTGTTGCTGTTTGCGCATCAGGTACAGGAAGTACGGGCCACCGATCAGTCCCGTCACCACGCCGACCGGGACCTGTACCGGACTCAGCGCGAGGCGTGCGCCCACGTCGGCGACGACCATCAGCGCGGGTCCGGCGAACAGGCAACCGATCATCAGCCGGCGGTAGTCGCCCCCGACGACGTTGCGCACGATGTGGGGGACGATCAGCCCGACGAAGCCGACGATGCCGGCGACGGCGATGGCCGTACTGGCCGCGAGAATCGCGACGCCGGACAGCAGGAAGCGCACCCGCTCGACTCGCATGCCGAGCGACTGAGCGGTGCGTTCGCCGAGCAGGAGGACGTTGAGCTGTCGCGCGCCGGCCAGCGCGAGCACGATCGCGAACGTCGCCGGAACGATCGACAGCCGCACCTGCTCCCAGTCGGTGCCGGTCAGCGAGCCGGTCGTCCAGGCGATCGCCGACTGGACGACCCCGAGGTCGTCCGCGAAGAAGAACAGGCCGGTCTGGAGCGACTGGAAGACGGTGCCGACGATGACGCCGGCAAGCACCAGCCGGACCGGACTGGTCCCGCCCTTCCAGGCGATCGCGTAGACGAGCGCGAACGCGACGGTCCCGCCGGCCGCCGCGATCAGCGGCAGGAACGGCGCGAGGCCGCTGAACACGACCAGCGTCAGCAGGACGGCCAGCCCCGCGCCGGAGCTGACGCCCAGGATGTAGGGACTGGCGAGTTCGTTGCGGGTCACCGCCTGGAAGATGGCACCCGAGACGCCGAGCGTCGCGCCGGTGACGACGGCGACGAGCACTCGCGGGAGGCGAATGTTCCAGACGATCAGCGATTCGTTTGTCATTTCGGGCAACTCTCCGCCCAGCAGGAGGGCGTTCCAGACGGCGGGGTCGAAGACGATCGAGGGGTCGAACACGGAGCGCCAGGCCGTCGCGATCGTCATCGAGTACGAGCCGAAGCTCACCTGTAGCAGTCCCGCGAACAGTGTGACCGCCGCGCTGGCGAGACAGAAGGCCGCGAGACGGCCGGTGAGCCAACTGCGCTGGTGGCCCGCCTCGGTGGGCGTGTCGGTTGGGTGGGTCCCGGCCATGTATATTTTAGGTGTCCCTAACATCACTTGTATCAGTTCCGGTTTATTCGGCACGCCTAAAATTCGCAAGGCATTTATCTTTTTAGGCAAGCCGAAAAGCAATGGCAGACGACCACTCCTCGACACGCCGACGGTTCGTCGCGAGTTCGATCGCCGCCGGGACGGCTCTCGCGGGCTGTGCGGGCAGCGACGCGACGGAACCAGACGGCAGCGACGGATCGACCCCCGACGACACGGCCCAGCCTCGGACTCGGACGGAGACGACGACCGACGCCGGTCACACCGCGACGCTGTCGCCGGCCGGTACGGTGTCGTTCGACGCCGTCCCCGAGACGGTGTTTACCGTCTACCCGCAGTACCTCGATATGGCCGTCGCGCTGGGTCACGGCGACGCGGTCCAGAGCGTCTACGTCCCCGAGATGTCCGGGACGACGATGAACCACTACTACCATCACCTCGACGGCGTCTCGCTCGATTGGGAGCGGCTGTCGGACCCGCTCGCCGACGGTTTCTCGAAAGAACGGCTGTACACCCACGACGCCGACGTCCACCTGACCGATCCGGCGTGGGTCACGACACAGGACAACTGGGACACAGACGACATCGAGGAGGTCGCGACCCAGCTGGGTCCGTGGTTCGGGAACTTCTACAGCGGGACCCACGGCCAGCCGCCCGAAGGGTACGACGACTACCAGTACTACGACCTCTGGGAGCTGTTCGGCGCGGTCGCCGACGTGTTTCGAGAGCGCGAACGCTACGAGGCGCTGGCCGCCGTCCACACGGATCTCGTCGAGCGGATCCAGTCACAGCTCCCGCCCGTCGAGGACCGGCCGACCGCGGTGCGTGCGACCCTCTCGGGCGACGGCGAGACTTTCTGGACGTACCACCTCAACGAGCCCGGCTACTGGCTGGCCGACACGCGCCCGCTCGGTGCGACCGACGCCTTCGCCGATCAGGACTGGGGCGGCCTCTGGGGGACGGTCGACTACGAGACGATGCTGGAAGCCGATCCGGACGTGTTCCTCCACCTCTGGGGGATGACGCCCGACTACAGCATCACCGACACGCGCACGCGACTCGAAGACAGCGCCTCCGGCAGCCAGCTCTCGGCGGTCGAGAACGATCGCGTCTACCCGGCGGGGATGCGCTACCAGGGGCCGATCATGAACCTCTTCCAGCTGGAGATGGGTGCCAAACAGCTCTACCCCGAGATCTTCGGCGAGTGGCCGGCCTACACCGACGGCGACCACTACCCGGAGATCCCCGAGGGCGAACGGCTCTTCGACCGCCAGCGAGTCGCCGAGATCGTCACTCGCTGACGTGTCGACCGGTGGTGCTCGACCGAGACGTTCCACAGCCGACCGAACGATTCGACGCTGCTATACTCACTCCGAACACGACCCAGACACATGCCCGAACACTACGACGTACTGATCGTCGGCGGCGGCGTCGCTGGCCTGTCGGCCGGCGTCTTCACCGCTCGCGCCGACTTCGAGACGCTCGTACTCGACGCTGGCGGCTCGATCCTCCGGCGCAACGCCCACTTGGAGAACGTCCCCGGCTTCCCCGCCGGGATCGACGCCCGCCAGTTCCTCGATCTGCTGGGCGAACAGGTCCAGCGGGCGGGAGCCCAGCGGCGGCTGGCGACCGTCGAGACCGTCACCCACTCGTCGGACGGCTTCACCGTCGAGACCGACGCCGGAGAGCGGTACACGAGCGACTACGTGATCGCGGCGACGAAAAACGAGACGAGCTACCTGAGCGAGATCGACGGCGTCGGTCTGCTCGACCGGGGCAAGACCTTCGTCGACACGGACGAGCACGGACGCACCGGCGTCGAGGGCCTCTACGCGGCCGGTCGGCTGGCCGAGAAACCCCACCAGGCCGTCGTCTGTGCCGGCCACGGGGCCGAGGTGGCCGTGACGCTGCTGACCGACGACGACGCGCCGTTCTACCACGACTGGGTCGCCCCCGAAGGCTACTTCACCGACCGCGGTCGCGACCTGCCGCCGGGATGTGAGGAGATCGACGCCGACGAACGCCGTCGGCGGGAAGAACGGGCTCGGGAGCGACTACGCGAGACGCTCGCCGAGCCCCACCCGGAGCCGCCGGAGACGCACCCGAGCCTCACCGAGTGACGCCGTCGTCGCTACTCTCTGTCTCTGCCCTCGGCTCGCCTGCGCCAGCGGCGCTGTAGCCGTCGCTCGCTGACGTGTCGTTCGCCGTCGGCGAGGTCCGCCCGAATCGCCGCTTCGAGCGTCGCTACGTCGTCGACGAACCCCGTCCGGGCCGCGTCGACGAGTTCGTAGGTCCACCGGTCGTCGACGAATCCCGTCGGGAGGATGTCCTCTCGCAACGCCTCGGCGTACGCCTCGTGGCCCGCCTCAGAGAGCAGTTCGCGGGCGGCCTCGAAGTGGTCCATCCCGTGGCCGATGCTGTGGTGACAGGCCAGCAGCGACCCGTACCCTCGGTGGACGTGTTCGACACCCAGCTGCAGCCGGTGCAAGGCCGCCCGTTCGGTGTCTGTCAGCTCGGAGCGGTCGACACTGTGTGACATATGTTACCGTACGGACTCCGGTGCCGAAACCGTTCCGCCCGTCGAGGACCCGATCTCGCCGCGTGGTGGGCGTCACACGAACGCCAGACGGTCGTCTGACGAGGCTATTTATCCGCGGGGGCCATCGCTCCCACCCGATGGACGAGGCGTACCTGGATCTGGAAGCCGTGGAGCTCGAACTGGACGAGGAGCTGCTCGACGCGATCGACGAGAAGGCCTTCGCCGAGCACCGCGACAACCGCGAGGCGGCGATCCGCGACCTCCTGGACGAGTGGCTCAAAGAGCGCGACGGGGAGTGACGCCGCCGGACGCGTCGCCCGGTTTAGGCGGTGCGAAAAAATATAAAAATTTTGAAAAGTTTGAAGTGGGTCGGGGACGAACCACTGAGTATGAGTCAGAAACAGTCGACCCTGAAGCAGGCCGGTACCGTCGAAGCCAGCGAAGCACTCCGACTCGAACAGGAGAAAGTCGAGCAGATCGTCGACGCGCTCAACGCCGACCTGGCGAACGTCTACGTGCTGTACCACCAGCTCCGAAAGCACCACTGGAACGTCGAGGGTGCCGAGTTCCGCGATCTCCACCTGTTCCTCGGCGAGGCCGCAGAAGAGGCCGAGGAGGCCGCCGACGAACTCGCAGAGCGCGTCCAGGCGCTGGGCGGTGTCCCGCACGCGAGCGCCGCGACGCTCGAATCCGAGGCGACCGTCGAGCCCGAGGACGAGGACGTGTACGACATCCGAATCTCGCTGGCCAACGACGTAGAGGTGTACGGCGAGATCATCGAGTCCGCTCGGAGCCACATCGAACTCACCGAGGGACTCGGCGACCACGCCAGCGCACAGATGCTCCGCGAGCAGCTGGTCGAGCTGGAGGACGCGGTCCACCACATCGAACACTACCTCGAAGACGACACGCTCGTCACCGAGAGCGCGATGCAGTAAGCGTTCGGCGACCGACACCCCACACTTTTAGGCGCGGCTAAACAAACGTCGAACAGCGACGGGACTCTCGTCTGCCGGCGGCCGCGATCACCCGAAGCTTTAATTTTAGGTGTGCCTAAAATACGGGTATGGCAACGACGACTGCGCCCGACGACAGCGCGGGCGAGCCGGCGACAGATCGCCCGTCGATCGACGTGTGCGAGACCTGCCCCGGGACGCGCACCTTCATCGAGTCGGACAACACGGAGGGGTGGATCGCGACGGACCTCGTCGTCGACGTGCGCCGCTGAGCCCGATGGAGCGCGTCGCTCAGTACCTGGTCGTCGTCTACGATCGAGAACGGACCGACGGACCGCCGGTCGAGCCGGGCACCGTGGCACGGACGATGGGTCGCTCTCCGTCGGCAACCACGGAGATGCTCCAGCGCCTCGCAGACGACGGACTCGTCGACTACGAACCGTACGAGGGCGTCACGCTGACCGATCGCGGGCGCGAGCGGGCGACCGAGCTGTACGACACCTACCGGACGCTGTCGGCGTTCTTCGAGGAGGTGCTCGAACTGGACGCTCCGGAACGAGAGGCCCGCGAGGTCGTCGACACGGTCAGTCCCATCGTCGCCGACCGACTCGACGACCTCCTGCTGGACGGCGACGAGAGCGTCCCGGCCCAGTGACACGGCGGCGAGTGCTGCCGCAATTACCGTTTGTCAGCCCGACGCAGACGGTGCGAGCGACGGTCTCGCCTCGCCGATCAGTCCTCGCCGGTGAACTCGACTGCTGCCTCCAGTTCGATCTCGATGCCGTCGCCTTCGAGAGTCGCCTCGTACTCGGTCGCGTCCTCGATCTCGGCTTCGAGTTCGGCCGTGTCCAGTTCTACCTCGACTTCCACGTCGACGGCGACGTCTTCGGAGTCCATACGTAGTCACTCGACCCGACGACACTACACCGTTACGACGCTCCCGCCGATCGGCAATCTTTTAGGCTAGCCGAATCGAGTGTGGGCGATGAGTGACCGGTTCCGTGTGACGGTCGAACACGACGGCGAGACCGAGACGGCGCTGTTCTCGGACGGCGAGTGCGCGCTCTCGGCCGGCGACGCGACCGCCCGATTCGACCTCGGTGAGAGCGCGTCGGACGACGACGGCCCGGTAGTCGGAGACGACCCCAGACGGATCGTCGACCTCGACGCGGTCCCGTCGGACTCGACCATTCGGTTCGAGGCCCGCGGCCCGTCCCACGGCGTCGACTGCATCCTGCGGCGGATCGACGACGCGGTCGTCGCCTGGCGCAACTCCTGTCCCCACCGACCGGCGGTCCCGCTCGATCCGGGGACCGGCGCGATCGTCCGCGGCGACGATCTCGTCTGTCACAAACACGGTGCGCAGTTCTCCGGCGGCGAGGGGACGTGTACGCACGGTCCCTGTGCCGGCGACGCGCTCGACGCGGTCGCCGTCGCGGTCGACGACGACGCGGTCTACCTGACCGACGACCGGTTCGAGTCGGCCCGCGTGCTCGGTCAGTAGCGCTCTTCGACCGACGAACTGAGCACCTTCGCGGCCGTCAGGACGGGGTCCCAGACGGGCGAGAACGGCGGCGCGTAGGCCAGGTCGGACCGCTCCAGTTCTCCCACGGTCGCGTCCTGTTCCAGCGCCATCGCGACGATGTCGATCCGGATCGCCGCGCGGTCGGTGCCGACGATGGTCCCGCCCAGCAGACGGCCGCTGTCCCGGTCGGCGACCAGCGTCACCGTCGTCTCGGCCCCGCCGGGGTAGTAACCCGACCGCGAGCCGGCGGTGATCGTCTCGCTGACCGGATCGAAACCGGCGTCGCTGGCCGCTTCGTGATCGACGAGGCCGGTCCGGCCACACTCCTGCTCGAAGGCCTTGACGACGGCGGTCCCCGCGATGTCGCCCACCGGCGTCGGGTCGCCTGCGACGGTCGCGCCGATCGCTCGCCCCGCCCGGTTCGCAGTCAGGCCCAGCGGCACCCAGTCGTGCTCGCCGGTGACCGCGTGGCGCATCGTCGCACAGTCGCCCGCCGCGTAGACGCCGCCGACGTTCGTCCGGCCGTAGTCGTCGACCGCGACGGCGTCGGCGACGCCGGTCTCGATCGGCGTGTCGGCGAGGAGGTCCGTGTTGGGGCGGATCCCGATGCCCACGAGCACCAGATCGATCGCCAGCGACGCGCCGCCGGCACAGACGAGGCGCTCGACTCGGCCGTCGTCGCCGTCGAGGCGCTGGACCTCCTCGCCGAGGTGGAGCGTGACGCCCTCGGCGGCGAGTTCTGCCTCGACGACCTCGGCGACCGCTTCGCCGAAGGGCGGGAGGACGTGCTCGCCACGCTGGAAGAGGTGAACGTCCAGCCCGTGGGCGCTGAACGCCTCTGCCATCTCGATGCCGACGTAGCCCCCGCCGACGATCGCCATGGTCTCGGGGGGCTCGAACGCGGCGTAGCGCTCGACCAGTTCCCGGTCGACGAACTCCTCGCCGCCCACGTCGGCGACGGCGTCGACCGCCGGATCGAGCAGGTGCGCACGGACGGCCGCGGCCGAGTCCAGCCCGTGCATCGTGTGGACGCCGTCGAGACCGCTCCCCTCGATCGGCGTCGTGACCGCACGCGCGCCGGTCCCGATCAGGAGGTCGCCGTAGGGCTGTTCGAGACGGTCGCCCGCGCTCGTCTCGACGGTGAGGACGCGTTCGTCGCTGTCGATCGCCACGACCTCGTGCCCTCGGCGGAGGTCGATCCCGCGCTCCCGGATCTCCGCGGGCGACAGCGACAGCAGCTCGTCCAGCCGTTCGACCTCGCCTTTCACGAAGTAGGGCATCCCGCAGTGCGAATAGGACACCCACGACCCCTTCTCGAAGACGATCACGTCCCGCTCTGGCTGTTCGCGCTTGCACTTGCTGGCGGCGCTTAGGCCGGCTGCGTCGCCACCGATCGCGACGAACGGATCTGGCATGGTTCGAGGTTCGACGGCCACCGCCTTAGCAACGGGGTGCGGTCGAGCAACTCCTGTGGACTCACCGATCGGATCGGGGCGGCGTGTAGAAGGTGACCGTCCGCAGCGGCTCGTCGCCGTCGTTCTCGATCGCGTGGGCCTCGCCGGCCTCGATCAGGAGCAGGTCGCCGGCCTCGATCCGATTGTCCGCGCCGTCGACGGTCGCGACGCCCGTGCCCGCGACGACGTAGCACCACTGGTCGCTGTCGGCGTGGACGTTCTCCGGGCCACCGACGGTTCGGCCCGGCTCGACGGTCATCTCGGCGGCCTGGGCCTCGTCGGTCTCCATCGCGATCGAGAAGTACTGCTCGAAGTCGAGGTGGGCCTGTCGCATGTCCGCCCGTCGACCCGGCCGCCGGAAATTCGTTTCGTCCCGTCGGTCACCCCTCGACTGCGAGTCGCTCCGCGACGAACGCCGTCGCGTCGGGTACGACACGAGCGTACCGGACGACGCTGTCCAGTCTCGGCTGCAGCCGCTCGGGCGCGACTCTGGACGGCGACCGGTCGAGCCGCCGCCGGACGCCAGAGAGCACCTCGATGGCGGGCGTCGCCAGTGCGACGGCAAGCGGCCGTGGCGTCGCGGCGACGGCGTCCTCGACGGCACTCACGGCCGACGCGTGGGCCGACTGGACCGTCTCCTCGGTCACTGCCGTCCGGTACTCGCCGCTCTCGATCTCCGTGACGACCCGGTCCAGCGCCTCTGCTGCGACCAGCCCGCGCCCCGACTCGATCACGGCCGTCGCGTAGTCGTGGCGATCGCGGGCCTGGTCCGCGTGCTCCGTGCGCCAGTCGACGGCGTCGGACGCCTGCCGAAACAGATGCCGGGTCGGCGGCTCTGTGGCGGCGTCGGCGTCCAGCACCGACGCTTCGGCGTCGACGTACTCCGCGACCCGATCTCGGGTCGCCCGAACGGAGTAGTCGAGGCGCTCGCTCGCCGCCGCCAGGTGGGACCGCCAGGCGGTGCCGTCCGTGGCGTCGACGAAGGCGTCTCGTAGCCGACGCGCGTCGGCGGTCTCGATCCCGGCCGTCTCGACGGCCTCCCAGCGGTCGCCGACGGCGAAGACGGCGGCCTGTGGCGGTTCGGCGAACGGCGAGCGCGGGCCGAGCCGCTCGTGTGCCGTGTCGAGCAGTGACTCGACGGTCCCGAACCCGACCGTCGCAGCGACGGGGTCCGGCGCTCGATAGTCGAGACTCGCTTCGACGGCCGCACGCTCGGCCCGGACCTCGTCGTACCGATCGCGATACGCCCCGCGGTCGGCGTCGCCGCTCGCCGCTTCGTACGCTCGCCGGACGTTGACGGCGTCCCCACGACGGTCGCGCCACGTCGCCAGGCGCTCTCGGGGCGCTCCCTCGGCCGACGAATCCAGCTCCGTCGCGACTCGCGCTCGCTGCTCGCGCAGCTTCTCGGTTATCGCGCCGTTGGGCACGGACAGCTCCGGCGGTACGCGCTCTAGCGTCTCACGCGCCGCTGTCCGGTGGTGCTCGATCGCACTGCTCGGGACGGACAGCGGATTCGTGGCCGGCACCGACGGCGCTTCGCGTTCTCGAATCGCCCGCGCGATCGCGTCGTCGTCGATCTCCGGTTCGTCGTCCCCGTTCGACGGGAGCGCCGAGCAGCCCGCCAGCGCGCTTGTTCCGACCCCGATCGCCGTCAGGAACCGACGGCGACTGAGCCGGGTCATGGCGCTCCCTCCGTGGGATCGAACGGCTCCGGACGCGGTGGCCGGCCGCAACTGCTGCTCGTGCCCGCGCCGTGACCGGAGAATCGATCGCCGGCAAACGGGAACCTGATCGCGAACCCCGTCGTCTCGTAGGCCGTGGCCCGACACTCCACGTCGGCGGGTCGCAGCGTCTGGCAGAACTGCGCCGACGGCCCGCTGGTGTCGACTTCGACCCACTGGAGACGGACCTCGGAGCACGCTCGAATCGCCGTCGTGAAGAGGTACACCGACTCCTCGCCGTCCAGCGCCGTCGCCTCGGCGAACGACGCCAGCGTGCGTGCCTCGCTCGTCTCCGCGAACGTCACGTCGTCGAGGTCGTCGCCGCTGGTGAGATAGGTGTGCCTGTACACCCGCGACCGATCGTCGGTCTCTCTCGGCGTCGGGAGCGTCTCGCCTTCGGTGAACAGCGCTTTCCCGTCCGGATTGCGGACCGACGCCACCTCGTACTCCGTCACTCGCTCTCGGCCGTCGCCGGGCTGTTCGTCGCTCGTCTCCGCGTTCCACTGGCAGCCAGCGAGCGCCGCGACAGTACCGCCTGCGATCGCCGCGAGACACTCGCGGCGGGAGGGCTCGACCATGTTCTCTCCTCCGACCACACCTCACAAACGTCTTGGGGACGCCCACTCCGGACTGCGCTGGCCGTCGCCTCACCGGCGCTGTCAGGACAGCGTCACCGTCTCGCCCAGCGTCGGCGCACTGGCGTCGTGGCCCTCGGCTCGCAGCTCTCGGGCGAACGACTCACAGCGGTCCCCGTGGTTGATCAGCAGCCGGCTGTCTCGGTACGCGTCGAGGAACGACAGGAGCCCCTCGCGGTCGGCGTGGGCAGAGAAGTCGTACGCCTCGACCTGCGCGCTGACGGGCATCACGCGGCCGTCGATCTCGGCGCTGCCGGTTTCGAGGAGGTCCCTGCCCGGCGTCCCCTCGACCTGGTAGCCGGTCATCGCGATCGTGTTGACCGGCTGGTCGGCGATCGCCGGGACGTAGGTCATCGCCGGCCCGCCCGAGAGCATCCCGCTCGTGGTGACGACGACGGCGTTCTGGTCGGCGATCCGTCGGCGCTGGCCGTCCCGGCCGTCGACGAAGCGGGCGTTCGAGACCGCGTCGCGGAAGGCGTCGGCGTCCCGGAGGAACGCGGGGTGGTGGCGCAACTGCTCGATGACCCGCTGGCCCATCCCGTCGACGTAACAGTCGATGTCGTGGGCCGCACAGACGAGCATGATCTCCTGTGTGCGGCCGATGGCGAAGGCAGGGACGACGACGGTCCCGCCCTGCCAGACGGTCGTGCGCAGCGTCTCGACGAAGGACGCTTCCACGTCGCCCCGATCCTCGTGGCTCACGTCCGAGTACGTGGACTCACAGATCACGGCGTCGGCGTCGGGGCGGTCGGTCGTCGCCGGGACGAGGCGCTGTCCGCTCACGGGCGCTTCGCGCCCGTTCGCGCGGCCCGAGGCGGCGTCGCCGCCTCGACGCTCGTCCGTGTGGAAGTCCCCGGTATAGAGGAGGCGCGTCTCACCATCTTCCACGAGGACGTGTGCGCTCCCGGGGATGTGGCCGGCGTCGTAGAACGTCACCTCGTAACCGGCCGCCTCGAACGGCTCGCGGTAGCCGTGGGTCGCAGAGACCTCGCCGATCCGGCGCACGTCGTTCTCGGTGAAGGGGCACCGCGGGCTCCCGCCGTGTAGCTTGAGCGTGTCTTCAGCCAGCGTCAGCGCGAGCTCTCGGGTCGGTGGCGTCCAGTGGACGGGGGGCTGTTCGGTCCCCGAGAGCAGCGCCGGCACCGCGCCGACGTGGTCGAGGTGGCCGTGCGAGACGACGACGGCGTCCGGGTCCACGTCGCCGACGGGGTACTGCGGGGGCGACTCGCTGGCCATGCCGTAGTCCAGCAACAGCGAGTCGTCGATCAACACGGCACTGCGACCGATCTCGCCGGCTCCGCCCAGAAACTCGACCTGCATCGATCAATCCTCACGCCGCTGGCGCTTTCCCTCCATCGATCCGCGCACCCGACCCCGCGGACCCACTCAGATGCTCCGCTCGCCGGTGCGATCCTGCTCGGTCTCGACGAGGGCCTCGACCTCGCTCGCCGAGATCGTCGGCAGCGGGCCGGGGACGGTCCGGGTCAGCGCGGCGGCGGCGGTCCCGTAGGCCAGCGCCTGCTCCGTCGGGGCGTCCTCGTACAACTGGTGGAGGTAGCCGCCGAGGAAGCCGGCGTGCGTGCCGCTGGCGTCGATTACGTCGGTCTCGATGGCGTCCTGTTCGTGGACGACGTTGTCGTCCCAGGCGACCGCACCGCGCCCGCTGCGGGTGATCACGACCTGCTCGAAGTCGCCCTCGGCGGCGAGCGAGTGGGCCAGCTGCCGGGCCTTGCCAGAGCGGTCGAACACCGCCTGTGCGTCCTCTTCGTCCGCGACGAGTACGTCGATCGCGTCTTGCAGGGAGAGGAGCGCCTCGCGGGCGTCCGCAAGCGACCAGAGGCCGGACCGGTAGTCCAGATCGAACACGCAGGTCCCTTCGCAGGCCCGATAGAGCGCCTCCGTGGTCCGCCGGGCCGTCGGCGAGAGCGCGGGCGTCGAACCGCTGACGAAGAACACGTCGGCGTTCTGGACCATCGCCATCCGCACGTCTTCGGTCGACACCGTAGCCAGCGCGGTGTCGCCCCGGTCCTGGACGGTCACGTCGTCTCTGGGTGGGCTCCCCCGTTCGACGAACTGCAGGCCCTGCCGGCCGTCCTCGTCCCAGACCACCTGCGTCTGGAGCCCGTCGCCCTGCTGTTCCAGTTCGGCGACGACGCGCCGACCGAGCACCGTGTCGGGGAGCTTCGACAGCCAGACGGCCGGCGCACCGAGTCGCGTGGCCGCGACGGCGGCGGAACTCTCGGTACCGTCCGCGTGCAGCGATACGTCTGTCGCCGTCTCCAGGCGCTCGTGGTCCGGCGGGCTCAGTCGCAACGCGGTCTCTCCGAACGTGACGAGTCGACTCATGGCCCAGCCATCGACGGCCGGGGGTTTAGTTGCCACGGGCGTCACGGCGCGCGATTTCGATCGATCGCAGCGGCGTCTGCCGGCGGTCCGCGACGCGGCGAGGGACGTGCCCTCGCCGGGAGCCGTTAGGTCCGACGACCGCTGTGGCCCGGATAGTCCCGCTCGAACCGGTCTTCGAGCTCGCCACGGTCGATCTCGACGACGACCGGTCGACCGTGCGGACAGGCGTAGGGGTTCTCACAGTCGTCGAGCGCGGCGAGCAACTCCCGGATCGAGCCCTCGGTCAGCGAGGTGTTGCCCGTGATCGAGGGGTAACAGGCCAGATCTGCCAGTAGCTCGTCGGCGGCCGCCTCCACCGTGTCGGCGGCCTCGTGCTCGCCCGCGACGAACGCCGCCAGCACGTCCTGGACGAGTTCGGGGCCGGCGGCGTCGGCGATCACGCCGGGGACCGTCCGCACCTCGACGGTCCGGTCACCCGTTCGGTCGGCGTGAAAACCCAGCCGCGCGAGCGCCTCGACGCGGTCCTCGAACACCGCGGCCTCCCCCGCCGTCAGTTCGAGTTCGACCGGCTCGGCGAGCGCCTGCGTCGTCGTCTCGCCTTCGAAGGCATCTTTCAGCCGCTCGTAGTTGATCCGCTCGTCGGCCGCGTGCTGATCGATCACGACCAGTCCGTCGTCGGCCTCCGCGACGACGTAGGTCTCGTGGAGCTGCCCGAGGATCCGCAGGGCCGGCAGCGAGTCCAGCGACTGGGTCGGTTCCTCGCCGCCCAGCCGGGCCTGCCGGTCGTCGCCGCGGAACTTCCGCTCTGGGTCCGTGTCGCGCCCGGAGCGGGCACGTCCGCGGTCGGCGTCGCTCGTCTGAGTCGATCCGCTCGTCTGGCTCGACTGCGCGCTCGTCGATGGCTCGTCCCGTCCGCTGGACGCGCTCGACCGACTCCGCGGCGAGGCGGTGTCCGACGCGCTGTCGCCCGTCGCACCGTCGTCCGTCACGCTCGCCGCCGTCGCGTCGGGCTGTCCGCGGTCGCCGCTTTCGCCAGCGGACGCGCCACTCGCTCCGTCGGCGGTTCGATCCGAAACCGGGGTGTCTGGACGGCTCGTCTCGCCAGCCGAGTCGTCGCCGGACTGCTCTCCGTCGGCCTCCGCGCCGTCCCCGGCGGCGTCGGTCTCGTCGTCCACTCGCCCGGACTCTGGCGTGATCTCGGTCTGCTCGGCGGCCGAGCGGCCCCGCGGTGCGCTGGAGCGGACGAGCCCCTCGGAGAGCAGCGCCGACTGGACCGCGTGCTCGACCTGCCGACGGACGCCCTCGTCGTCTGCGAATCGGACCGCCATCTTTCGCGGGTGGACGTTCACGTCGACGGTCGCCGGATCGACGGCACAGAACAGCACCGCGAAGGGGTACCGATCGGGCGCGAGCTGGGTGTCGTAGGCGTCGACGATCGCCTCTCTGACGGCGTCGGCCCGGACGTACCGGCCGTTGACGTACGTCGAGAGGTAGTCCCGGCTCGCGCGGTTGGTCTCGGGGTGGCTCACGAGTCCGGTCACCGACGCCAGTGGTCCGTCCGGCAGATCGCCGTCGTCCACCTCGATCATCGACTGTGCGACCTCGCGGCCGTACACCGAGAGGACGGTCGCTTCGAGATCGCCCTGTCCTGTCGTCGCGAACGTCTCCCGGCCGTCGTGTGACAGCGTCACCGCCACGTCGGGATTCGCGAGCGCGTAGCTGGTGACGACGGTGTTGACGTGAGCGAACTCCGTGCTCGCCTGCTTGAGGTACTTCCGGCGGGCCGGGACGTTGTAGAAGAGATCGTCGACTTCGATGGTCGTCCCGGCGGGACAGCCCGCCGGCTCGACGGCGGTCACGTCGCCGCCCTCGACGACGAGTTCGGTCCCCTGGCGGTCGCTCCCACGCGGGCGCGTGGTGATCGTCGTCCGAGAGACCGCTCCGATCGCGTGCAGGGCCTCGCCACGGAAGCCGAGGGTCCCGACGCCGCTCTCCAGGTCCTCGATCGAACTGATCTTGCTCGTCGTGTGCTCCTCGACGGCCCGCTCGACGGCCTCGCGACCCATCCCGATCCCGTCGTCGGTCACTTTGATCCCCTCGATACCGCCCTGCTCGACGGCGACGCTGACGCGGTCGGCGTCGGCGTCCAGCGCGTTCTCGACGAGTTCCTTGACGACGCTTGCGGGCCGCTCGACGACCTCCCCTGCCGCGATGCGCTCGACGGTCGCCGAATCGAGCTGTCGGATCTCGGTGTCTGTCCCCTCGCTCATTGTCCGATCGTATGGCGGGAGCGTCTTGAGCCTGCGGGCTCCGGTGTGGGCGGTGGCAGCGTATCACGTCGCCTCCGCCGGGAACAGGTTGATAACGCCGTATCGAGTACGCTCTCGTGTGCCAGCAGGATTCGATCCATCCGACGTGCCACTGTACGAGGACCAGCAGGCGCGCGACGACGCCTACTACGAGGCCGAGGCCGAATCGACGCCCTTCTTCGCCGTCGAGCGCTACGAGGAGGGGTACGCGATCACCTACGATCTCCTGCCGGCGGGCTACGAACTCTCCGAGCCGATGCGCAAGGAACTCAACGAGCGCGTGACCCGCAAAGTCGAAGATGTCGTCGGCGACGAGGCGCTCGCGACCGTCGAAGTGAGCCGCTCGATCGGCGCGTCGCTCGGCAACGTCTCCTTCTTCCAGCAAGAGGCGACGGCCCGCGACGTGGCCGCGGTGATCTCTCGGCTCGTCCTCGCCGAGGAAAACTGGGTCGAGGCCGACGAGCCGGCCGACCTGCCCCCGACGGAGATCCAGAAGAACTGATCCCGTCGCGGGCGGGATCGGCCTCAGACTGCGAGCGCCTGCCAGCCGAAATACAGCCCCGCGAGGACGAAGGCCGCGCCGACCGCCCGGATCAGCGAGTGGTACCGACTCCCCGCACTCTCCCCCGATCCGTACTCGCCGCGACGATCCTGCGGGCTGCGTCCGGCGCTGTAGGCGGTCCGGACGGCTCCCGGCGCGGCCAGGAAGACGAGTCCCAGGCCGACGCCGAGGACGGCCGCCAGGACGGTACGAGTGTCCATCTCAGTTGCGGAGCCGCTCGATGCGCTTCTCGACGGGCGGGTGCGAGGCAAAGAGCGTGGCCAGTAGGCCGCGCTCCTCGCCGAAGATACACAGCGCGCTGACCTGCTCGTCGATCGCGGAGTCCTGGGCGCGCTCGCTCCCACGTGAGATCTTCTCCAGTGCGCTGGCCAGTGGCTCGCCTCCGACCTCCGCTGCGGCGTCGCTGTCGGCGACGTACTCCCGGTACCGGGAGATCGCCAGCACGAACACCATCACGATCAGCTGGACGATCTGGCCGACGACGATCGCCAGGAAGAAGTCGGCCAGGTCGTTGTCGCCGGTCAGCAGGACGATCCACTGGGCGGCAATGGAGACGATCGAAGCGATTCCCTGGCCCAGCACCATCATCACTACGTCGCGGTTGCGGATGTGAGCCAGCTCGTGGGCGAGGACGCCCTCGACCTCGTCTGCGTCGAGGAGCTGGAGCAGTTCCTCGCTGACGACGACCGTCCCGGCACCCTTGCGGCCGACGGCGAAGGCGTTGGGCACGCCCATCCGCGCGACCATCAGCCGCGGTTTCTCGATGCCCATGTCCGTCGAGAGGTACTCGACTTGCTTGTGGATCTGGGGGAAGCGGTCCTCTGGCAGGTCTTCCGCGCCGACGCTGCGCAGGGCCGCCCACTTACCGATCTTGTACTGGACGCCGACGAAGAGGACGCTCCCGACGAGGATCAGCGGGAGCGCGCGCTCGCCGAACAGCCCCATCAGCACTACCGCGGCGACCGCGTAGAAGCCAAACAGCAGCGACCCCACGAACGCCATCCGGGCTTTCAGTCCGACGTGTCTCATACACGCCCCTCTCTGGTCGCCACTTGAGAACCTTCTGGCCTGTGTGCCCGAGAGGCTATACTGTTGGAGAGACAACAACTCGGCATGGTGCTCGACGTTCCCACGCCCGACCCCCCGTCGTTGCGCGGTCCCCAGACCAGAGGCGACTACGAGGCGATCGACAACGAGATCGTCGACACGGGCGACGACTACCGTCGACAGGAGGTCGAGGGGTTCCTCCGGGCCGGTGCCTGGCAGGACGCCTTCGAGGAGTGGACGACCAGCGCCGGGCTCTCGACCGCGGAGTTCGCGGTCGTCGAACGGCTCGATCTGATCGAGGCGTTCGACTTCTACTGGGACCCCGCCAGCGACGAGGTCGGGTACCGCGCCCCCGAACTGCCCGACGACGCCGCCGACGAGTACGATCTCGACGATCCCGACGGGATCGACATGGCGCTCGATTCGCTGGGGCGGATCGTCTCCGAGGTCCTGGAGAACGACTACGTGCTCCGGGACGACGACGACTTCGGCTTCTTCGACGACGAGGACGTGGCCTACGGCGACCGCGAGGAGTGACGGCTCTCGGAATCTGAGAGCGGTTTTCACCCGCTGGGAACACGCGTCCTCTTATATCCCGTATCACCGCCAACACGTACATGTGAGGGAGAGATTATGGCAACCAACACGGCAAACCCCCTGGCGACGGACTTCGAGCTCGAGTTAGACGGGCCGCTGACGAGCTACTGGCTGGCCCTGCTGCGGGTCATCACGGGCTGGTGGTTCTTCCACGCGGGCGTGACGAAGCTCATCGAGGACGGGCTGGCCTACAGCTACGGACCGATGTACATGCAGGAGATGACGGGCACAGCCCTGGGACCGATCCCGGTCTGGATGGGGAACAACCTGGCGTGGTTGATCGCGCCCGGCGTGCCGCTGTTCGAGACGCTGATCGGGCTGGCGCTGATGGCGGGCCTGCTGACGCGGCTGGCGTCCATCGGCGGGGTCACCTTCATGACCCTGTTCTGGATCGGCAACGCCGAGTTCGGCCACGGACTGGTCAACAGCGACCTGATGGGGCTGCTGTTGTTCGTGACCGTGCTCGTGCTGGGTGCCGGCCGGTACTACGGGCTCGACGCCATCGTCGAGCAGACGAAGCTGGTCAAACGCCACCCGAAACTACGCTACATCCTCGGCTAACGAGGTGACACACAATGACTGACACCACAACGACCGTCGACCGTATCGCGCTGGGACTGAGCGGTGCCCTGTTCGTGCTGGGCATCGTCGTCATGGGCGTGCTGGAGCTGCTGGCAGGCAAACCCTACAGCCCGGCCCCGCTGACCAACGACGCCGGCGAAGTGATCGCGACGCCGCTGCTCGACCCGACGCTGCGAACCGGGATCGTCATCGCCGCGCTGCTCGTGCTGGCCGTCTGGGGTGCCTACAAGCTCGCCACGCCCATGGCCACCGACGCCGCCGACCGCGCCGAGATGACCGCCGACTGAGACGACCGGCTGTACATCTGTGACCGATTTCGCCACCCCGAGGTGGCGAAGCTCGTCACGAAGGTACCGCCGGCAGTATGAGAACGAACCCACTCCAGCCCGCTCGACTCGCTGCCCCGTCGCGGGACTGTTTCGACGATTTTCGCGACCGTCTCTGTCGCGCTGACTGTCACTGTCTGGCAACGTCCGTCACTCCGAGATCGCGAGACGTGTCCCAGGCACACAGCCGACAGTGTCCGGAGCCGTCGAGCAGCCGGACGCCGAGCCGTCGGGGCGTGTCGAGTTCTTCGACTTTCGAGATGACCCGGTCGATGTCGTACTGGACGCGGCGGAGTTCGACGCTGTCGTCGTCGGCGCAGGCCGCCCGCGGATCTCCGTCTCGTGGCTGGCCGACGCTCCCCGGATTGACGATCAGGGGCCGAATGAGGTGTGGTAGCAAACATCGACCGACCCGAACTGTTAGGTCCCTCCCCCGGCGCTATGGACCATGGCCCGGTACGTCATCTCCGATCATCACTTCGGGCACTCGAACATCATCGAGTACTGTGATCGGCCGTTCACGTCGGTCGGCGAGATGGACAGCGCGCTGCTCGATCGCCACTACGAGACGGTCGATCCCGACGACCTGCTCGTCCACCTCGGCGACGTTGCTATGGACATGCGGGACGGCCAGGAGACGATCGAGTACTTCCAACAGCTGGGCGGGGATCTCCTGTTGCAGGGCAACCACGACGTGGGGCTCGATCCCGCGGGGGCTCCGTTCCCGGTGCTCGACTCGTGTGTCCTCGAACACGGCGACTACCGGTTCTACTGCACGCACCGCCCGGAAGACGTGCCCGACGACTGGGACGAGTGGGTGATCCACGGCCACATCCACAACAACGACCCGGAGACGTACCCGTTCGTGGCTCCCCGAGCCCAGCGGGTCAACGTGAGCTGTGAGCTGCTGGGGTTTCGTCCGATCGCGCTGGAGACGCTGACGGGAGTGCTGGACGCCGCGACGACCAGCCTCCGGGACGTGGCGGCAGCGACGGCGCTGGTCGAGGAGTGATTCCCAGCGACTGAGAGCGCAGTCCCCTCCTTTTGACTGGGGCCGACAGAGAGTCAGCCATGGACCAGACAGACCGCGTCTGCCGGTACTGGGACGCAGGCGAGTGCGAGGGGACGCGACACTGCCCGCCGCGGTGTCCACGGTTCGTCGACCGAGAAGGTTCGTCCTGGGTGATCCGCCCGGCGGCCGACGGCGACCACGAGGCCCTCGTCGCGATGTACGACGACTTCGCGCCGGGACAGGCGGCACAGGGATTGCCGCCACGGACGCGCTCGCGGATCGCCGACTGGCTCGACGGCCTGCTCGACGAGGGCTGTAACTTCGTCGTGGCCGGCGAGACCGGCCTCGTCGGCCACGCGCTGTACACGCCGACCGACGACGCCGAGCCGGAGTTCGCCGTCTTCGTCCACCAGGACTACCAGGGACGGGGCATCGGGACCGAACTGAGCAAGCACGTCGTCGCGGCGGCGGCCGTCGCCGATCGCGAGGCGCTCACGCTGATCGTCGATCCGGACAACCGCACGGCCCGCCGGCTCTACGAGAAACTGGGCTTCGAGGTCGTCGAGGAGTTGCCATACGAGGAACGGGGCCGCAGGACGGCGATCCTCCGGCTCCGTCGACCACTGGACGGCCAGGACGGCATCGAGTACCAGCACGTCCCGATCGTGGGGACGAGACCACGCGGTCGCTGATCGCTGGTCGCGTCACCCGTCGTCCAGTTGCGATTGCCACTCCTGGACCGTCGCCATCAGCTCGACCGGCGGCGTCTCGTTGACGTCGAGTTCGCTCAGCTCCTCGACGACGGCCTCGGTCTCGGGGTCGAGTCCCGCGTCCGACGCCTCGGCCGCCGTTCCACCGTCGGCGGTGGCCGGCTCGCTCTCGTCGGCGCGTTTGAACCCGCCCGCGTTCACGTCGAAGACGGTCTGGACGGGCTCGGACGACCCGCTGCCTTTCGCCTCGATGGCCTTCTCTTCGCGCAGGCGATCGAGCACCGTCCGAGAGCGGTCGACGACGGGCTCTGGGACGCCCGCCAGGTCGGCGACGTGGATCCCGTAAGAGCGGTCGGTCGGCCCGTCTCGCACCGTCCGGAGGAAGGTCACGTCTTCGTCGGACTCGTCTGCGGTGTGTGACTCAGCCCCACTGGCAGTCGGCGGTTCACCGGCGACGGCGACGTGGACGTTGTGGACGCGGTCGAGGTGGTCGGCAAGCGTCGTCAGCTCGTGGTAGTGCGTCGCAAAGAGGGTCTTCGCCCGGACCTCGTTGTGCAGGTACTCGGTGGCCGCCCAGGCGATCGAGATGCCGTCGTAGGTCGCGGTGCCCCGGCCCACCTCGTCGAGTATCACCAGCGAGTCGTCGGTCGCGGAGTGGAGGATGTTGCTGAGTTCCTGCATCTCGACCATGAACGTCGACCGGCCCTGGGCCAGTTCGTCCAGCGCGCCGACGCGGGTGTAGATCCCGTCGACCAGTCCGAGCGTCGCCGTCCGGGCGGGGACGAAACTGCCGATCTGTGCCAGCAGCGTGATCAGCGCCGCCTGGCGCATGTAGGTGGACTTGCCGCTCATGTTGGGGCCGGTGACGATCAGAAACTGGCGCTGGTCGTTCGCGTGTCCGCTGGCACGCTCCCGGTTCGGCGGCGAAGCCGCCCCGTCCATCCGGAGGTCGTTGGGGACGAACTCGGTCGTCTGCTCGACGACGGGGTGGCGGCCGGCTTCCACGTCGAGTTCGCGCCCGTCGGTGAGTTCCGGACGTGTCCAGTCGTTGCGGACGGCGTGGATCGCGAGCGACGCGAAGGCGTCCAGTTCTGCCAGCACGCGACCCACGTCCTGTAGCAGCGTGGCGTCCTCGGCGACTCGCTCCCGCAGGTCGCCGAACAGCTCGTACTCCAGCTCGTGGCGCTGTTCTTCGAGCCGGAACACCTCGCGTTCCTTCTGCTGGAGTTCGTCGGTCGTGAACCGCTCTGAGTTTTTCAGCGTCTTGATCCCCTCGTAGCCCTCGGGGACCTCGTCGGCCTCGCTCTTGCCGACCTGGATGTAGTAGCCGTCGGTCTTGTTGCGGTCGACCGAGAGGTGCGTGATCCCGGTCCGCTCTTTCTCGCGGTCGGCCAGCGTGTCGAGCCACTCAAGGATCGACTCGTGGCGCTCGATCACCTCGTCCAGTTCCTCGTCGTACCCCTGCTCGAAGAGGCCACCCTGTCGGACCGTCCCCGGTGGATCTGCCACCAGTGCGGCGTCGAGTTCGGTCGCCAGGTCGGCGGCGGCCTCGCGGTCGAGCCGATCGAGGGCGTCGGCCAGCGGCGAGTCGGCCAGTCGGTCGTCCTCGTCGATCACGTCCTCGACCGTCGCCAGCAGCCCGAGCGTCTCGGCGACGGCCCGCAGATCGCGGGCGTCGGCACTGCCCGAGACGGCCCGTGAGGCCAGCCGTTCGAGGTCGTAGGCGTCGGAAAGCGTCTCACACAGCCGTTCGCGGGCCATCGCTGCCTCGGTCAGTGCGGCGATACAGGACTGGCGGCGCGTCAGCTCGGCGCGATCTCTGCGTGGCCGCTGGAGCCACTCCCGGAGCAGGCGCGCGCCGGCAGCCGTCGTCGTGTGGTCGATCGTGTCGAACAGCGAGCCGTCGGTCCCGCCTTGCATCGTCTCGGTCAGTTCGAGGTTGCGCTGGGTCGTCGCGTCCAGATTGACGTGGTCGGTCGCGCCGTAGGACTGCAGGCGCGTGATCGAGGCCAGCGTCCCGACGCCGGTGTCCTCGACGTAGGACAGGACGGCACCGGCGGCACAGATCGCGGCGTCGTCGTCGGCGATACCGACGCTGTCGACGGTCTCGGGGCCGAAGTGGTCGCGAACGCGGTGGCGCGCTCGTCCGGGCGCGAACGACTCCTCGGTGTGGACCGTCAGCGCCGCGTCGGTCCGCTCGCGCAGGCGATCGAGGAAGTCGTCGTCGCCACGCAGGTCGGGACCGGGCAACACCTCCGCGGGGTCGAACTTGTACAGCTCCGTCTGAATCCGCGTGCGAGCGTCCGGGCCGTCGAGTTGGGTCACGTGGAACTGGCCGGTGGTCACGTCGGCCACGGCCAGCCCGTAGCTCCCGTCGGCTCCGTCCGCCGGGTCCGACGAGTCGCCGTCGGTACCGACGACGGCAGCCAGGTACTGGGCGGCGTCGTCGGTCGTCTCCAGGTGGGTTCCCGGCGTCACGACGCGCGTGATCTCGCGGGCGTGTCCGTCCGCCGTCTCGTGCTGGTCGGCGACGGCGACCCGGTAGCCTCGTTCGACCAGCGCGGAGACGTAGGGGGTCAGGTCGTCGACCGGCACGCCCGCCATCGGGTACGAAGAGCCGTGGGAGGACTTCTGACTCACCTTCAGGTCGAGCTCGTCGGCGACGATCTCGGCGTCCTCGTCGAAGAACTCGTAGAAGTCGCCACACTGCATCGCCAGCAGATCCGCGTCACTGTCCGCCTTCAGCGAGAGGAACTCGCCGACGATACCCGTCGCCTCTGTCATACCCGCCCCTGGGAGCGACGGGTGCCTAAGGGTTGTGGGTCGTCGATTGGTCCGTGTTCCCACGGGTCAGCTATTTGTCCGGTGGTGTACAACAAGTGGTAAATGGGCGAGGTGACGCGTGGTGCCGTCGCGGTGCTGGTCGTGGTGGTGCTCTCGGGGAGCATCGCCCCCGCGGTCACCGTCACCGACTCCGCCGCCGCCGAGACGACCGTCGACACCGACGTGCCGGCGTCGGCGGACCAGTCGGGTTCGCCGTCCCGGCAGCTGTCTGCCGGCGTCGACCAGTTCGGTCTCGGCGTGGGCGACACCGCCGACAGCGACACCGGCCAGCAGGACGACGGGACGCTGGGACTCACCCAGCGGTTCCAGCGCCTGCCCGAACGTCCCGGCACGGTTCGGGTCAGACTGGCCTACAGCGTCCCGGCACGTGTCGTCTCCATGCGGGCCGCGCTTCCCGACGGAGCCACTTTCGTCTCCCAGCGGGGATTCGTCCGCGACAACGAGACCCACTTTCGCTGGCGTGCCACGACACAGCAGCCGACGCTGACCTACGACTACCGGATCAACGAGACCATCGACCGGACGGGGCCACACGGGACCGACGGCCGCGCGCTGTACGCGGGCACGGGCAAGTGGGCGCTGTTCGAACGGCCGCCGACGCCGACCTACTGGGAGGCGACTGGCGGGACGCCGATCGTGTTCGACCGCGGCTCGTCGACGGCTGGTCCCGGCGCGGCCGGGGAGTGGCTCGTCTACCTCGGCGAGCACGAACTGCACGAGCGGACCGCCCACGGCCAGCGGTTCCGGCTGGTCGTCCCGGCGGCCGCGACGCTGTCGGAGTCACCGTCGGCGATCCTCGACGCACTGGCAAACAGCTCCGACGCGTTGCGCGTCGGCGATCGCGACGAGACGGTGTTCCTGATCGCCGCGCCCACGGGACCCGTCGAGTGGGGCGTCCGGGGCGTCCAGACCGGGGACACCGACGCCTGGGTCCGGGACACGGAGCCGCTCGACCAGCCGGACAACGCCTGGCTCCACGAGTACGTCCACACCCGGCAGGCGTTCACGCCCACGAGTCGGACGGCCTGGTTCACGGAGGCGTCGGCGTCGTACTACGCGTCGTTGCTCTCGCTCGAACAGGAGTCCGTGGCGTTCGAGGGATTCCGTGACCGACTGGCCCGCGGGACCCATCCGGTCTACGACGGGGTCGTGCTCTCGAACGTCTCGACCTGGGAGGGCGCGCCCGACTACGACAGGGGCTCGCTCGTGGCCGGCGAACTGGACCGTCGCCTGCGCGTCGCGACCGACCGCGAGCGGACCCTCCAGGACGTGTTCCGGGAGATGAACGGCCAGCAACAGCCGGTGTCACAGCTCGACTTCCTCGAACTGCTGGCGACGACCGGGGGAACGTCCGTGCTGGACGAGGGCCAGACCTACACCGAGACCACGGCGTCGGTCGAGACCTGGAACCGGACGACCCACGCCGCCGTCTTCGGCCAGCTCCCGGCACGGGTCGGATACGAGCTGCCGCCGGCCGGCGACGCCGAGGGCTACCGGATCACCGGCCTCTACCGAAACGAAACGGTCGCGGACGACTCGATCCAGCTGGTGACCGGCGAGCGCCTGACCGTCGACACCCTCGTCAGCAACGCCGGTGGCACTGCGGGCGTGTACAACGTCTCGATGCGGGTCAACGGGACGGTCGTCGACGAGACGAGCGGACAAATCGAGGCCGGGGAATCGACGACGGCTCCGCTGTCCCACCGGTTCCCGACGCCGGGCACCTACCACGTCGTCGTCGACGGCGAGCGGCTCAACGTCACCGTCCAGCGACCGGTGAGGGCCAACGTCGTCAGCCTCGACGTCGAGCCCACGACTGCCGAGCAGGGCGACACCGTCGTCCTGACCGCGACGCTGTACAACGGCGAGCCGCGCCCGGGCGAGGCGACCGTCGTGTTCACCCGCGACTCAGAGGAGGTCGGTCGCCGGCACGTGACGATGCCGGCCTACAACAGGACCTCCATCGAGCGGGAGATCTCGCTCCCCCGTCCGGGCGCGGTGTCGCTCGGTGCCGGCACCGTCCCCTCCGTCGAGGTGATGGTCCGACCGAACCGCGTGCGGACGATGACCGCCACCGAGACGCCGACGCCGACGGCGACCAGCCGCGGTGACGGGGCGGGACCCGGCGTCGTCACTCTCGTCGTGGCTCTGTCCGTGCTGTGGGTCGCTCTCCGCTACCGGCGGTAGCTACGGGCTCACGCCTCGACGCTGGCGACGAGGGTCTGGACGCGTTCGAGCAGCTGGGTCGCCTCCGGCGCGAGGACGACGAGGCGGTCGTCGTGGCGGTCGACGATCGCCGCGGGCGTCGTCTCACAGTCCGCGAACGCCGCTTGCACGCGCGCCTCGGTCTCGCCGTTCTCGACGGTCGCCGTCGCCCCGTCGAGCGTCCCCAGCGCGTCGACGAGCGGTGACGTGGCCGTACACGACAGCGCGAACCTGATCGCTGGATCGTGTTCCCGGCAGGCGAGGATCGTCTCTGCGAGCGGCGTCGGGACGCCGAAACGGACGCCGCGGTTGGAGCGGATTCCGTCTCGGGTCAGCCCGATACCGCCCTCGACGGCCGCCACTTCTGCCGGGGATTCGGCGTACGGCGTCGCCCCCGCGACGTTGGCGATGCCGTGTGGGACCAGCGCGGTCGCGTTCGCGTCACTCAGTCCCGCGACGACGGCCTCGACAGCCTCGACGGTCTCGTTGCGCGCGGCCTCGTTGCGGCTCTCGACGGTGTGGTGGACGGCACCCGCCCCCTCGCCCACGTCGACGTTGTACCGGACCGCGCGGGCGAGCAGAGCGATCCCCTCGCCGACGGCGGTCTCCGTGTCGTCGCCGTGTGCCAGTCGCGTCGCGACGGCACTGGAGAGGGTACAGCCCGAGCCGTGGGTTGCCGTCGTGTCGATTCGATCGTGTCGGTAGGTGTGGACCGTCTCGTCGGTCACGAGCGTGTCGACGACGGCGTCGCCGGGGACGTGCCCGCCCTTGACCAGGGCCGCGTCGGCACCCATCGCCACGAGCGCCTCGCCCGCGCGCCGCGCCGCGTCGGCGTCGGTCACTTCGATGTCGGTCAACACCTCGGCCTCGTCGGCGTTTGGCGTCACGACTGCCGCCTCCGCGATCAGGTCCTCGTAGGCGGCTTCTGCCGCCGGATCGAGCAGTCGGTCGCCGCTGGCGGCGACCATGACGGGGTCGACGACCAGCGCGGGCAAGGACGCGGCGTACTCGGTCACCGTCTCGACGACTGCGGTCGTCGACAGCATGCCCGTCTTGACCGCCGCCACGTCGAAGTCCTCGACGACGGCGTCGATCTGTGCGCCGACCGTCCCCGGGTCGAGCGTGGTCACGTCCCGGACGCCCTGCGTGTTCTGTGCGGTGACGCCGGTGATCGCCGTCGTCGCGAACGCGCCGCCCGCTTCGATCGTCTTCGTGTCAGCCTGGATCCCCGCACCGCCGCCGCTGTCGCTGCCGGCGATCGACAGGACGACCGGTGGCGTGACGGGCGCGGCCTCTCGTGTCATGTGTGACGACAGGGCGACCCGGCCCTAATGGATGGTGATCCTGGTCTCGCTGTGAATCGCCGCGAAATTAATAATATTTATGATATGTGGTCGTGTACGTCTGCCAACCCGGGTCGCCGGGTGGCATGGGACGATGACACGCACAGTCGATCGAACAGGTGGGGAACAGAGCGACAAGTACGGGACGTTCGTGACGGGCGACGGGAACTTCGTGGTCTACGACCGCGAGAATCCGGACGCCTGGATCCAGTCGGACTTCGCACTGGACCTGAGTGGGCAGTAGCCGTCGATCGCACGCGTCCACGGCGTGCGCGGCTTTTTTGAAGTCTCTCCGACAGCACCGAGTCCTAGTATGGTATTACTATTCCTTATCGCACCCGGGAAAGGCTTATGTCCACCATTCCATTGGGAAACGATACCGTATTTCAACCGATGACCGAACCAGACACTCCCTCCGACGTGGCAACCGACGACGAACCCAGCGCCGACGAACAGTTCGGTGCGTTCACGACCGACGACGGCGACACCATCGTCTACGATCGGACCAACTCGGCGGCCTGGATCCAGTCGGACTACGCCGTCGAGGTGGGCGAGGACACCTCCTCGGCTTGATACCGCGGACACACGACCGGCCAACGCTCTTCCGTCCGGACTGCAAAACGTGGTTAGGATGACCGACACCGACGCCGCTGACCGGCCGGAGTCGACGGCGACCGACGAGATCGTGGTCTACTCCGACTACGTCTGTCCGTTCTGTTATCTCGGTCGCGAATCGCTCAGACAGTTCCAGGCGGACCGCGACGAGCAGTTGCGGATCGACTGGCGGCCGTTCGACCTGCGCCACAACAAACGAAACCCCGACGGCTCGATCGACCACTCCGTCGACGACGGCAAAGACGACGACTACTACGAGCAGGCAAAGGAGAACGTCCGCCGCCTGCAAGCGGAGTACGACGTCGAGATGAGCCTCGATTTGGCCAGCGAGGTGGACTCGCTGTCGGCCCAGGTCGCCTCCTACCACGTCAAGACGACGGCCGACTACGAGACGTGGCTCGACTTCGACACGAGCATCTTCACGGCGCTGTGGCAGGAGGAACGTGACATCGGCGATCCGGACGTGCTGGCAGCCCTCGCAGAACGCGCGGGTCTGGACGGCGGTGAGATCCGCGCCGCGCTCGACGACGAGACGCTCCGCGAGGCGGTCACCACGCGCTTTACCGAGGCCCAGCGCGGGGGGATCACCGGCGTCCCGACGTTCGTCTACGACGGCTACGCCGCCCGTGGTGCGGTCCCTCCGGAACAGCTCGAACGGCTCGTCGACGGGACCTGATCGCGCTCCCTGTCGACTCTTTGCTCTCCGCGCGTCATTCGGTTTCGGTGACGAACGCGCGCACGTCTTCGACCGGGACGAACCCGTCTTCCAGCGTCTCGACGAGTTCGCCGTCGACGAACAGCAACAGCTTCGGCACCGACCGCACGTCGTACTCGTCGACGAGGACGGGATCGTCGCGGGGATTCATCGTCGCGACCGTCGCGTCGGTCCCCTTCGCGACCGCGTCGAGTACCGGGGCCATCGCCTCGCACAGCGAACAGCCCTTCGTGTGAAACTCCACGAGCAGTCGCTCCTCGCTGGCGATCAGGTCGTCGAGCGCCGGCTTCGAGTCGAGCAGGTGGGGCCGGGGCTGTGTTTCCGTGGCCATGCCAGTCTTTGGTCGCCCAGACGAATACGGTTGTCCCTGGCGGCTCTCACTGCCGTCGTCTCGTACTGACGCCTCACTCCGCGACGATGTTCGCCGCGGGGCGGCCACTTGGTCCCAGATGGCTGCCGATCGTGTCAGAACAGCCCCTGGCTCGCGAGGATATACAGCGCGACCGAGATCAACACGAACAGTCCCGCGACGAACAGCTTCAGCGTTCGCGTGCTGAACGTCGACGTGACGTAGGGCGCGATCTGGCCGCCGGTGACCGTCGCCGGGACGGTGAAGACGACCATGTTCCAGGGTGTCGTCGCCAGATCGATGCTGTGTGCGCCGACGAGGCCGCCGCCGAAGACGTGAGTCAGCGAGGCGGCGACCGCCGTGATGGCGACGATGATGTGGTTGGTGCCGATGGCGACGCGGACGGGAATCTTCGAGCGCAGCATCGAGACGATCCCGATCTCGCCGATGCCGAAGCCGGCGACACCCTGGAAGACGCCGCCGAAGCCGTAGGTGCCGAACCGCTCGGCGTAGCCCGATCGATCGTAGCGGTAGGTCGTTCCGCTGCGGTCGACACGGGTGACCTGTCCGTCACCGTCGGTACTCACACCCGCGTGGCCCAGCTTGTCGGCGTCGTTTGGCAGGTCGCTGCCGCCGTCCGCCGCAGCAGTCTCGACGCTGTCTCCCGTGTGGCCGTGCGAGAGGTCGAGCTGGAAGAGGAGGTACGCCGACAGCGTCAACACGACCCCCAGCATGAGCTGGAAGACCGGCTCCGGGAGGAAGAAAGAGAGGAACGCGCCGCCGACCACCAGCGGGAGCGCCCCACCGACGATGGCCGTTCCGACTCGCCGATCCACGAGGCCGTGAGCGACGAACGCGACGGCGGAACTGGACAGGCCGAACGATTCGCTGATGAGCCCGACTTTGACGATCGTCGCGGCGTCGAGTGGCGACGCGACCAGCGGGAAGAGGAAGATCAGGAACGGGACGAAAAGCGCCGCGCCGCTGATCCCCACCGTGTTGACGATCGTCGCGCCCAGCAGGAAGCAGGGGAACAGCCACCAGTACTCCAGCCAGTAGCCGCTCCCGCCGGCCCCGTTGGTCGGCGCGAACAGGTACACCAACGCGACGAACACTACTGGTGCGGTGAACACGAAGAAGTGTTGATTCTTGAGAAAGCCGGACACGAGTCGTGCGTACGGTGAATCCGACGCGGACGGAGTCGAAGTCACGTGCAGATGGCCCTACGTGTGGCAAAGGGAGTTAAAAAACTGAATGTCGAACATCGCCTTGGTGGCTGTTTGCACTCCACCAGTGCCCCGACTGGCGACGCCGGTGTCGACCTCGTCGCCGAACCACTGCTCTAGCTCCCCCTCTGCCCACAGCCGTCCCGCCGACCCGCAGTATATTTGGGCGGGCAGGGCTTCCCTCCCGGATATGGACGCGGCGCTGGGACCTCCCGAAAAGATGGCCGAGCGGGTCGACGAGCTGACGCCGATGATGCGCCAGTACTACGAGCTCTGTCGGGCCTACGACGACTCGCTGGTCCTGTTTCAGGTGGGTGACTTCTACGAGGCCTTCTGCGGTGCCGCCGAGCGAGTCGCCCGGCTCTGTGAGATCACGCTGACCAAGCGCGAGGACTCGACCGGGCAGTACGCGATGGCCGGGGTCCCCATCGACAACGCCGAAAGCTACGTCGAGACGCTGCTTGACGCCGGCTACCGCGTCGCCATCGCGGACCAGGTCGAAGACCCCGACGCGGTCAGCGGCGTCGTCGACCGGGCGGTGACGCGGATCATCACGCCGGGGACCCTGACCGAGGACGAACTGTTGGACTCACCGGACAACAACTACGTCGCCGCGCTGACGGCCGACGGCCGCCGCTACGGGCTGGCGCTGCTCGACGTGTCGACGGGCGACTTCTACGCGACCAGCGCCGACGCCGTCGACGCCGTCGCCGACGAAGTGGGCCGGTTCGCACCCGCGGAGGCGATCGTCGGCCCCGGCGTCGACGTGGACGAGGATCGGGTCTTCGACACCGCGGCGATGGTGACGCCGTACGACGAGTCGGTGTTCGCCTTCGCGGACGCCGCCGACCGGGTGCGGACGTACTTCGGCGATCCGGACGCGCTGCTGGCCGACGATCTGGAGGTGCGAGCCTGCGGCGCGCTGCTCGAGTACGCCGAGTACACCCGCGGGGGCGGTGCGGGCACGAGCGACGAAATTGCAGACGACGGCGGCGGGCAGCTGACGTATCTCACACACCTCACGCGCTACGATCCTCGCGAGTACATGCTGCTCGACGCGGTCGCGCTCGACAGCCTCGAACTGTTCGAGCGCCGGGCGGTGCGGGGCCACGAGGGGCGCACGCTGGTCGACACCGTCGACGAGACCGCCTGCGCGCTCGGCCGGCGACGGCTGGGCGACTGGCTGCGCCGCCCGCTGCTGGACGCCGACCGGATCGAGCGCCGTCACGAGGCGGTCGCCGAGCTGGTCGAGGGACTCCAGCGTCGCGAACGACTCCACGAACTGCTCACGGCGGTGTACGACCTCGAACGACTGATCTCGCGCGTCTCTCGCGGCCGGGCGAACGCGCGAGACCTGCGCTCGCTCGCCGCCACGCTGGCCGTCGTGCCGGACGTGCGCGAGCAGCTGGCAGACGCCGACAGCGCCCTGCTCGCGGACCTCTACGAGGGGCTGGACCCGCTGACGGACGTGCGCGAGGAGATCGAGGCGGCGATCTGTCCGGACCCGCCACAGGAAGTCACCGAGGGCAACGTGATCCGCGAGGGGTACGACGACGACCTCGACGCGCTGCGCGAGACCGAGCAGTCGGGCAAGCGGTGGATCGACGACCTGGAGATCAACGAGCGCGAACGCACCGGGATCGACTCGCTGAAGGTCGGGCACAACTCCGTCCACGGCTACTACATCGAGGTGACCGACCCCAACCTCGACAGCGTCCCCGACGACTACGAGCGCCGCCAGACGCTGAAAAACTCGGAGCGCTTCGTCACGCCCGAGCTCAAGGAGCGCGAAGAGGAGATCGTCCGCGCTGAGACGGCCGCCGACGACCTCGAATACGAACTGTTCTGTGAGGTCCGGGCGGCGATCGCGGCCGAGGCCGAGCGCGTGCAGGCACTGGCCGACCGCCTGGCGACGCTGGACGTGCTCGTGGCCTTCGGCGAGGTGGCGGCGACCCACGACTACTGTCGACCCAGTGTCGGCGGGGACGCCATCGACGTGACGGCCGGCCGCCACCCCGTCGTCGAGCGCGCCGAAGAGTCGTTCGTTCCCAACGACGCCCGCCTCACTCCGGACGCGTTTTTCACGATCCTCACCGGCCCCAACATGAGCGGCAAGTCCACCTACATGCGCCAGATCGCGCTCCTCTGCGTGCTGGCACAGGCCGGGAGCTTCGTCCCCGCACGCGAGGCGAGCCTGCCGATCGTCGACCGGGTGTTCACCCGCGTCGGCGCGAGCGACGACATCGCTGGCGGGCGCTCGACGTTCATGATCGAGATGACCGAACTCGCAGACATCCTGCAGGGCGCGACCAGCGACTCGCTGATCCTGCTGGACGAGGTCGGCCGCGGGACCTCGACGGCCGACGGGCTCGCCATCGCCCGCGCCGTCACCGAACACGTCCACGACGAAATCGGGGCCTACACGCTCTTTGCCACCCACCACCACGAGCTGACGGCCGTCGCCGACGAACTGCCCGGCGTCCACAACCGCCACTTCGAGACGCGCCACGACGGCGACGGCGTCGTCTTCGAGCACAGCGTCGCTCCCGGCGCGGCCGCGGCGTCCTACGGGATCGAGGTCGCGGCCCTGGCTGGCGTGCCCGATTCGGTGGTCGAGCGATCCCGGACGTTGTTGGCAGGCGAGGGCGAGCGAAGTGAGCCCTCGGAACGAGCGAGCGGGGAGAGACGACCCGTGAGCAGCGAGGGCGCACGAAGTGAGTCCTCGAAGACGGGAGCGGGAGCAGCGCGACACGCGGGTAGTGAGGGCGCACGAAGTGGGCCCTCGAACGCCGAAAACGACACGGCGTCCCAGCCGTCGGTCCCGGCGAGCGAGTCGCCGTCGACCGACGGCCACGCCGCAGTCGAGGCGGCGACCAGTGACGAGAGCAGACCCGACGCCGATCCGCTCCGCGAGCGGCTGGCACGGCTGGACGTGGCGACGATGACGCCCATCGAGGCGATGAACGCGCTCGCCCGACTCCAGGACGACATCGCGGACTGATACTGCCGGGGCGGGCTGTCTCGTGTTCGTGCCGCCCGAACTCGGAGACGACGACCCGGTGGTACGTACCGATATATAGGGCTCTATTGGGATCGTATCGGTACGTACCGCACCGAAACGAACATACCGTCAAGTACCGCTATTATAAACGAGTTTAGTAATCCTCCGTCCGGTTTCTGGTGATGACACGCGAGTCAGCGCGACTGTCTGATCTGGTATCACGGCGGAAATTCGTCGCGGCGGCGGGCTCGGCTGGGGCCGCTGCTGTGGCCGGGTGCAGCGAGAGCGAAGGCAGTGGCGACGGCGACAGCGCCGACGGAGACACTGGCGGCGAGGGGTCGAGCGGTGACGGCTCGAACTCCATGGACTCCGACGGCTCGGAGAGTAGCGGCGGCGGTGGGATGGACACGAGCGTCCTGACGGGTGACGGTTCCTCGACGGTGTTCCCGATCACGAACACCGCGGCGAGCTACTGGAACTCCAACCCCGAGGCCGGCGACGAGGACTACTGGCCCTCCGATTGGGCCGAGGAGTACGGCACCGACATGCGGCTCGCCGACTACTTCGCCTCGGAGTACGGCTTCGAAGCGACCGGCGATCGATCCAGCCCACCGTTCCGCGTCTCGATCGCCCTCTCCCACTCCGGGACCGGGATCGAGGGCGTCATGGAGGGGCGCGTCGACATCGGCGACGCGAGTTCCTCGGCCGAGTCCGAACTCGGCGAGGACGCCGAGGGGCTCGACGGGTTCGTCGACCACGTCGTCGGCGTCGACGGTCAGCCGATCGTCGTCAGCCCCGAGATCGCCGAGGCGGGCGTCGAGCAGATCACGATCGACGACCTGCGGGGCATCTACAAGGGCGAGGTCACGAACTGGAGCGAGGTCGGCGGCCCGGACAAGGACATTCTCGCGCTCGGTCGCGCAGAGGGGTCGGGGACCGACACCGCCTTCCGGAACAACGTCTACGGCGACCCCGACGAGCCGATCAGTCCCGACCAGCGGTTCGGTCAGAACCAGCAGCTCCAGCAGGCCGTCGGACAGGCCGACAACGCCATCGCCTACATCGCGCTGGCGTTCGTCGAGCCCGACGGCGGGACGCCGCCGATCGGCCTGGAGATCGACGGCACCGTCTACGAGTACGGCAAGAACCTCGGTGCCCAGGAGTACCCCCTCTCTCGGGACCTCCACGCGTACACCTACGAGGACACGTCCCGGAAGGAAGCGGCCTTCATCAACTTCTGCCTGAGCGACTTCGGACAGGAGATCTTCGTCGCCGGTAACAACTACTTCAAGCTGCCAGACGATCGCCTCGAAGCACAGCGCGAGAAGGTCGCAGCCTCGAAGTACGAATAGCGTCGCGGACCCTGGGCTTTCCGGATACTACGATCCAATGCTTCAACGACTCTCACTCACCGGGCTCTCACAACGGGCACGAGACTACCGGTCCCGAACGGAAGACGGTGCGATCGCGTTGCACGTACTCGTCGCCGGCTGGATCGCCGTCGGCTTCGCGCTCTTTTTCGTCGGTTCAGCGTGGACGATCCTGCCGCTCGTGGGCTTTCTGACGACGACCGCCTACGGCTGGGCTCGGTACCAGGCCGAGACTGCGAAGGGACTCACCTTCCTCACGACCGTCGTGACCGTCGGCGTGTTGGCGCTGATCATCGCCTTCCTGCTCTTGCGGACACTGCCGGTGTTCCGACAGATGGGCCTCGATCTGTTCTTCCGAACCGAATCGCCCCCACGCCTCTGGGGTGGCGACGGCGGGACGGTCTGGTCGCTCACGCCGATGATGGTCGGGACCGCACTCACGACCGTCATCGCGACGATCGTCGCGGCACCGCTGGGCGTCGCCGGTGCGATCTTCGTCAGCGAACTGGCCCCGCCCCGCGTTCGCGAACTCGTCAAGCCCGGCATCGAGCTGATGGCCGGGATCCCCTCGATCACCTACGGGTTCATCGGACTGACGATCGTCAATCAGTACCTCTACGCGGAGTTCAACACCCCGACGATCGGGAACTACTTCGGGGCCGGTCTGATGGTCGGCATCATGGCGTTGCCGACCATCGTCACGGTCGCGGAAGACGCGCTCTCGACGGTCCCCGAGTCGATGAAGAGCGGCTCGCTGGCGATGGGATCGACCGAGTGGCAGACGACCAAGAGCGTCACCATTCCCGCGGCGCTGTCGGGCATCTCGGCGGCAATCTTGCTCGGCGTCGGTCGTGCCATGGGCGAGACCATGGCGGCCACGGTGATGCTCTCACACACGAAGGGGTTCCCGTCGCCGATCTTCGACGTGTTCGCGGGCTACGGCGAGACGCTGACGACCGTGATCGCCTTCGAGGGCGGCAACGCCAGCGGTCTCCACATGAGTGCGCTGTTCGCCGGTGGCGTCGTCCTGTTCGTCATGGTGATGTTCCTCAGCGTCTCCTCGCAGTTCGTCGAGTGGCGGATGCGACAGAAACTCCGAGGTGAACGATGAGTACCGTCCGCGACACTGCGCTGCACAGCGGCGACTCGACGACGAGCGAACTGATCGCGAACGTCGTCCTCGCGGTGAGCTTCGCGGGTTTCGTCGTCTCCTGGGGCGTGCTCTTCCAGTGGATCGACGAGGCGACGACGGTGGCCGGGGCCACCGTGCTCGTCCTGCTCGGGGTGGCGCTGCTCGTCGCCGCCGCCGGTCTCGTGGCCGTCGGCGTCGCGTCCCGACTCGATCGGCTCGACACCACCCCGTCCCCGACGGCGGGGTTCACCGTCGGCGCGGTCTTTGGCGTGCTCTGGTCGGTACTGGGGGCGCTGTTCGCGACGACGCTCCTCGGCGCTGGGACCGTACTGTGGGTCCCTGCGGCAGTGGCGTTCGGTGCCGCCGGGAGTCTCGCGGCGACGCTCACCCGCGAGGACATCGGCTCGACGATCCCCGTCGCCGTCGTGCTCGCCCTGCTCGGTGGCGCGGTCGTGGTGGGCCAGATCGACGCGGCGTGGGTCTGGGCCCCGGCGTGGTCGTCGGCCAGCTTCCCCGGCAGCGAACTGATTCCCGCCGTCGTGATCGCCGGCTCCCTGCTCGCGGCCTGGAGCGGGGCCAAAGCGAAAGCCGGCTTCGGCGCGCAGGGCCGCCAGGCCGGTGCCTTCGCGCTCATCGGGACGGTCGTCTTCGGGATGCTCGCAGTGCTCGGGCTGTTGATCGGCTTCATCGTCGTCAACGGTCTCGAAACGATGCTCACCGGCGCGAGCCTGCTTGGCGGGCAGCTGACGATCCCCCTCGTCGGCGTGACGATTCCGTGGCCCGCCTTCCCGTTCGCGACGAACGTCACCGGCGGGCTGTTCGTCGAGGTCCCCGGCGTGTTGCCGGCGACGATCGGCACGCTCTGGCTCGTCTTCGGTGCCGTCGTCTTCGCGGTGCCACTCGGCGTCGGTGCCGCGGTCTTTCTCACCGAGTACGCCGAACACGGTCGCTTCACCCAGGTCGTCGAGGTGGCGACCAACGGGCTGTGGTCGACCCCGAGTATCGTCTTCGGTCTGTTCGGGCTGGCCTTTCTGGTGCCGCGGATCAGCGGCGGGAACTCGATTCTCGTCGGCCAGCTGGTGCTCGGGTTCATGCTGTTGCCGCTCGTGCTCATCACGAGTCGCGAGGCCGTCCTGGCGGTCCCGGACGAGTACCGAGACGCCAGTGCGGCCCTGGGCGTGACGAAGTGGCAGACGATCCGCAGCGTCGTCGTACCGGCCGCGATGCCGGGGACGATCACCGGCGTCATCCTCGGCGTCGGCCGGATCGCTGGCGAGACCGCGCCGCTCCTGCTGGTGTTCGGTGGTCCCCCCTACCCCAGCAACACGCCGAACGTGCTGGGATCGTTCGCGCTGACGCCCAACCCGCCGTTCGTCACCAACGAGGCGCTGCTGTCGCCGGCCAGTGCGCTGCCCTACCAGCTCTACTCGACGATCACTGCCGGCGTGTTCCCCAAGGAGATCTTCACCAACCAGCAGTTCGGCTGGGGGACGGCGCTGGTCCTCCTGCTGGTCGTGATCGGGCTGTACGCCGTCGGCGTCGGCAGTCGACTGTACTTCCGGAGGAAACTGCACCATGAGTAACGCAGAAATCGAACACCACGACGAGGCATCGAGCGAGCAACGGCCCACGACCAGCGGCGAGTCCGACGAGCAGATCGACGCCGCGTGGCGCGAGTACGACTTCACCGGGCAGGCGAAACTGTCGGTCGAAGACTTAGACGTCCACTACGGTGACGAGCACGCCCTCCAGAGCGTCTCGATGGACATCCCCGACGAGAGCGTGACGGCGCTGATCGGGCCGTCCGGCTGCGGGAAGTCGACGTTCCTGCGCTGTCTCAACCGCATGAACGACCGGGTCGACGCCGCGCGCGTCGACGGCTCGGTCGAACTGGACGGCCAGGAGATCTACCGAGACGGTACCAACCTCGTCGAGCTTCGCAAGCGCGTCGGGATGGTGTTTCAGGCACCCAATCCCTTCCCCAAGTCGATCCGGGACAACATCTCCTACGGCCCGCGCAAACACGGCGACATCAACAAGGGACTGATGGCGCGGCTCCTGGGTCGCGACGACACCGAGAAGGAGGCGGAACTGGTCGAACGGACGCTCAGACAGGCGGCCCTGTGGGACGAAGTCAACGACCGACTCGACGACAACGCGCTGGGACTGTCTGGCGGCCAACAACAGCGTCTCTGTATCGCTCGCGCGCTGGCGACCGATCCGGAGGTACTGCTGATGGACGAGCCGGCGTCGGCGCTGGACCCGATCGCCACCGCGAAGATCGAGGACCTCATCGAGGACCTGGCCGAGGAGTACACCGTCGTCGTCGTCACCCACAACATGCAACAGGCCGCTCGGATCTCCGACCAGACCGCCGTCTTCCTCACCGGCGGCCACCTCGTGGAGTACGACGACACGGACACGATCTTCGAGAACCCCGAGAGCCAGCGCGTCGAAGACTACATCACCGGCAAGTTCGGGTGAGCCGATGGACTCCCGCAAGATCCAGACGGTCGGTGGCGGGACCTACACCGTCTCGCTCCCCAAGTCGTGGGCACGGGAACAGTCACTCGAAGCGGGCTCCGTCGTCGACCTCCACACGCACGTCGACGGCCTGCTCGTCGTCGAGGCCCGCGAGACCGACGACGAGGCCGGTCGCGTCGAGGTAGCCGTCGAGGACCAGCGCCCGGTCCACCTCGAACAGACGCTTCGGGCGGCCTACGCCGCCGGTGCGTCGACGGTCAGATTCGAGGCTGCCGGCGAGTTCACCGACGCACAGTCCCGTCGGATCCAGTCGGTGACCCGCACGATGACCGGGGTGACGATCGACGAGCGCACGGCGACCCAGATCACGGTCCAGAGCCTCGTCGACGCCGCCGAGGTGTCGATCCCCCAGTCCGTCCGCCAGCTCTCTTTCGTCGCCCTCTCGATGCATCGCGACGCGACGGCGGCCCTGGCCGGCGACGGCGGCCCGGACATCGCCGATCGGGACGACCAGTCCGACCGGCTGGCCGCGATGGTCGATCGCCACTTCGGACGCGCGCTCGCCCGCCTCGACGAGGTCGACGCGCTGGGCCAGCGCCGCCCCGAACTGCTCGACTGCTGGCGGACCGCCTGCGAACTGGAACGGGTCGCGGACCACGCCGAGCGGATCGCGACCACGGTGGCGGCCCTCGACGCACCACCCGCCGAATCCGTCGACGCGCTCACCGATCTCGCCAAACAGGCCCGGACGGTCGTCGAGGACGCCGTCGGCGTCGTCGTCGATCAGACGGCTGGTGGGGCGGCCCGAGACGTGCTCGACCGTCGCGACGACGTGAGAGAGCGAGCGACCGCGATCGAGCGGCGACTGGTCGACGGTGCGGACGGCGACTACAGACTCGTCCGCGTCCTCGACAGCCTCCGGCGGACGGCCGAGCACGGCGGGAACATCGCCGAAGCCGGACTCCGTGGTGCCGTCCGCCGTGGGGAGCTTCGAGACCCCGTCCACTCTCGACGCGAGGGCAGCACCGTCGACGCGGCCTCTGACGCGGGCAGCTGACCGGTCTGGGGCAGACGCCACTGCCGTCGCCGCCTCACTCTGCACTTCGATTCCGCCAAGTGGCTGACGAATGTGGAATGGTGGCAACGAATAGCTCCGGCCTGTTTCGATATGACGGCGTGTGGAAACACTTTTGATCCATCTACCCGTCGCTTCGGGTATGTCAGAGGACGAGTCGACTGACGAGGACGTATCCGTGTCGATGGAGATCACCGGCCGGTACGAAGAGGTCGTGTCGAAGCTGAAATCCGAGGAGAGTCGCCCGGACGCGCTCGCCCCGCTTGCCAGCGACCTCGAAACGCTGCTGGAGACGGTCCAGCGCATGGGCGGTGGCACCCGGAGCGCCATCGCCGACGAACTGCCCGGCGAGATGGCCGCAGAGTACGACGCGGCGGCCGTCGTCGAGACGATGCAGGTCCTCGAACGGTACGATCTGGTCGTGCTCGAAGGCAACACCTGGAAGCCGGGTCCCCGTCTCGGCGAGTAAACGCCGGTCTGGCCCGCCACACCGTCGCTCTGCCGCCTGCCGGCCACTGGTCGATCTCGGGCTCCCGTCTGTTTCGACGGGCACACCACACGACGTTTGTCGTTGGGTGTCGTATCGGTGGCTAGTTCATGGGCAGTTCCGAGACGACTGGCTGGCAGTGGCTCGCGATCACCCTCGTCGCGGTCGCCGCCGTCGTCGTGACCGCTGCGTTCACCGCTGACGCCGGCAGTGCCCGCCCCGAGCCGGTCGCGTACGACGAGACGGTCGGCGTCGGCCTCACGATGGAAGCCGAACAGATCGCGCGTGCGGAGGGGGCCTCCGTCCCCCGCGCTGAAGTCTTCTACTCGCAGTTTCGGTACGTGGTCGGCTACTCCGGCGTCGACCGGCTGGTGAGTGCGCTGGACGCGCCCGCCAGCGCGAGTCAGTTCGGCTACCCTCTCGCGGTGTACGTCTCCGACTACGGCGGCGTCTCGGTGGACTGCTCGGCCGGTGGCTCGCTCTCGGCGTCGGCCACCCCGGCGTGGACGCCGGCCGAGACCGCCCACTACGTCGTCGACAGCGACGCACGCAGCCCCGCCGGGCCGGTGATCGTCCCCTTCGAGGACCGCGCGGACGCCGAGGGCTTCACCGATGACTGTGGCGGCCGCGTCGTCGACTGGGAGACGGTCCGCGCTCGGGAGCCGACGACCGACGACCCCGCCGCGGCGGTCCGGGCACAGGTCGAGCAGCGAGCGTCGCGAGCCGACGAGCGGGTCGCGGCCGCCCGCGAGCATCGCGATCGTCCGGTCTCGGTCGTCGTCGGCCGCGACGTGGCGACGGTACGGGCCGCGATCGACCGCGCGCCGCCGAACACGACGATCAGGGTCCCGACGGCGACCACCGTCGGCAACGTCACCGTCGACAAGCCGGTGACGCTGCGGGGCGAGGGCACCCGACTCGACGGCGGCGGCGACGGGACGATCCTCCGGGTGACCGCCGATCGGGTCGGCGTCGTCGGCTTCGAGATCGTCGGCGTCGGGAACGCGACCGTCGGGGAATCGACGGACGACGACTCGTCGTGGGACGCGCCGGTCCGCCAGGGATACGGGCAGAGCGACGCCGCCCTCGCGGCGAGGAACGTCTCCGGGCTCTTCGTCGCGAACGTCTCCGTCGAGACGCCGGCGAGCGGATTCGTCCTCGTCGGGACCCCCGGCGCGGTCGTCGAGAACGTCACCGTCGACGGGACCGACGACTGGCGCGACGGGTTCATGGGCGTCGTCGGAATGGACGAGCCGATCGTCGTCCAGCACTCGACGTTTACCGACGGGCGCGACGGCGTCTACTTACACCGGGCCGACGGGACCGTGCTCCGGAACAACACGTTCCGACGCAACCGCTTCGGTACGCACCTGATGTACACCTCCGCCACACTGGTCGCCGACAACCGGGCGCGCGACCAGCGCCACGCGGGGATCGTCGTCATGACGGACCCCTCGGGTAACGCGATCGTCGGCAACGACGTTCGCCGTGCCAGAAGCGGCATCCTCACCGCGGGTTCGAGGAGCTACGTCGGCCACAACGTCGTCGTCGGCACCGAGCGGGGGCTCTCGACGAACGCCGGTCGGTCGCTGTACGAGCACAACGTCCTCGCCGACAACGGGGTCGGCGTGATCGCGGCGACGATCGTCCCGTCGAACCGGGTCGTCGAGAACGACTTCGTGGCCAACGATCGCCACGCCACGAGCAGGCCCGGTCCCATGCGCATCTACACGCACGACGGTCGTGGCAACTACTGGAGCGGCGCGTACGACCTCGACGGGGGCGGTCGGACGCTGTCGCGCCCCTACTCGCCGACGGACGCGGTCGATCGACGGCTCCACCGGAGCGACGCCGCGGTGGTGCTGGGCGAGGCACCCAGCGTCCACGCGCTTCGCTCTCTCCGCGGGACGACGCCCGGATTCAGGTCGGCCAGTATCGTCGACACGGCTCCCCTGACCGAGCCGGCCAACCCGAGACTCCTGGCGACGGCGACCAACGAGACGACCGACGGGGGTGTCTCGCCGTGACCGACGACGTTGCGCTCACGGCGACGGACCTCCGTCGCAGCTACGGTGACGTGACGGCTCTCGACGGCGTGTCAATCGACGTGCCAACCGACAGCGTGACGGCGCTGATCGGCCCGAACGGCTCCGGGAAGACGACGCTGCTGGAGGTGTTGCTGGGGATCGAACGGCCCGACGCGGGCACCGTCGACTACGCCGAGTCCGACGCCGGCCGACGGGTGGGCTATCTCCCGCAGCGCCCGACGTTCCGGCCCGACGACACGGTCAGGGAGACGATCGCGTTCTACGCCGCGCTGGTCGAGGACGACCCGGACCGATTGCTCGAACGCGTCGGACTCGACACCGTCCCGGACCGGCGGGTCTCGGCGCTCTCCGGTGGCATGACGCGACTGCTCGGGATCGCACAGGCACTCGCCGGCGATCCACCGATCCTCGCGCTCGACGAACCCGCCAGCGGACTCGATCCGGCCGTGAGCGATCGGATCTTCCGCGTGGTCGACTCGCTGGCGGCGGACGGGCGGGCCGTGTTGCTCACCTCGCATGCGCTCTCGCTGGTCGAGCGGACGGCAGACCACGTCGTCGTCGTCGAAGCTGGTGGCGTCGCGACGAGGGGGTCGCCGGCCGCGCTGTGCGAACGGACCGGCGGCCCGCTCCACGAGACGTTTGTCGACCTGCTGTCGGAGCCGACGGCCGCGGTCGGCGGGGGTGGCGAGTCGTGACCCGCCCGCTCGATCGCTTCTGGACCGTCTTCGGCCGCGAGGTCCGGGGACTGGTTCGGACGCGGGTCGTGTTCGTCCTCGGGGTCGTCGTCGCCGCGCTCGCGTTCGGCGTCGCCCGCGCTGGCGGCGGCCCCTCGGGCGGGTACGTGACGACGGTCGTCGACCTGCTGGTCGTCGTCGAACTGCTCGTCCCCGCCGCCGCCTTCGCGATCGGCTATCGCGCCCTCGCCGACGCGACGGCCCGCGGCGAGCCGGCGGTGCTGGAAACCTACCCGCTCTCGCCGTGGACCTACGTCGCGGGCGTGTACGCGGGCCGAGTGGTCGCGCTGCTCGCGGTGGTCGTCGTCCCGCTGTTGGCTCTCGGAGCCCACGTCGCGACGACCGCGGGTCCGGAGACGACGGTGCTGGCGACCCACCGCGGCGTCGACTCGGTGGCGCTGTACGTCCGCTTCGTCGCGCTGACGGCGCTGCTGGGGCTGGTCACACTCGCCGTCGCGCTCGCGCTGTCGGCGGTCGCGAACTCCCGCCGCCGGGCAATCTTGCTCGGCCTGTTCGGGCTCCTCCTCGTCGTCGCCGGCACCGACGTGACCGTCCTCACCGCTCTCGGGGGCGGTCTCCTCGACGAGTCCGCGCTCGGGGCCGTCCTCGCCCTGACGCCCTCGGGGGCGTACCGCGGGCTGGTGTTCGAACACGTCCTCTCTGTGGCCTTCGAGGGGCGTTCCGGCTTCGTCCCGACCGGGCTCGCCCTCGTCGCGTCGCTGTGCTGGTGGGCCAGTGGCCTCTCGCTGGCGGCGCTGTGGGCGGGGTTTCGCTATAGTAGCCATTGAAAATCAATGCACACCCGATCGCACGACGGCAGTGCGATCGGTGTGTAAATCGTTTCAATTGTTACTATGTCCGTTCCGACCGAGGCTGTCGTCGACGAGTCGGCTGAACCGATCGACCAGCCGGTCGGCCAGCGAGGGCTCGACGGTCCGCAACAGCCGTCGGGTCTCGGCCGGCCGCGTCAGAGCGACGACCGCCTGGCCGCGCTGGCCGTAGGACTTCTCGGCGACGCCGGCCTCGATCAGCGACTCGACGTGCCAGGAGACGGTGCTGCGGGCCACGTCGAGGCGGTCGACCAGTTCGACCGACGCCAGCGGGCCGTCTTCCAGCAGGTGTCCGACGATCGATCGCGTCGTCTCCCGGCGGACCAGCGCGATCGCGCGCCGTTCCCAGGGATCGTACTCCCGGTCGAAGTAGTGCGTTCGACCCCGGACCTCCTCGGCGTCGATGTCGCCGGCCCGGACGAGCTTCCGGAGGTGATACTGGGCCTGCCCCGTCGCGATGTCGAGGCGGCGGGTCAGTTCGTTGAAGTGGATTCCGGGGTTCGCGGAGACGGACTCGCGCACCTGCTCTCTGACTGTCGACATTCGGTGTCGTCCCGTCGTACGCCTCGGCCCATAAATTGCCTGTCGTCGGTTCTCAGTTCGTGGGATCACTCCCGCTCGACTGCCTCCCTGGAGAGGTCCGTCGCGGCGACCGTCTGGCCGCCGTGTTCCTCGGCGAACGCGGTGGCGTCGTCGGCCTCGCCGAACGGGACCAGCGCCGGCCCCATCGCGCCTTCCACGTCGGCCCCGACGACGACGGTCAGGTCGCTCGTCGGCGCGAAGGCCGACGCGTCGAGGTGCTGGGTGAGGACGGCGGTGCCGTCCGTCTCGCGGACATCGCTGTCGACGCTGCTGTAGTCGGTCAGATACGTGACGGTCGGCGTCCACCCACGCTGTTCGGTCTGGAAGCGGTGGCGGTAGGTACAGCTGCTACTACAGAACCGAGCCGGTGGGTCGTGGCCCGCCGGGCTGTTGTCCTCGTAGTACGTCTCGCCGACCGGTCCCGACTGCTGCCCGATCACCATGCCACACTGGTCGCAACTCTCCGGTCCGTCCAGTGTCACTGGCTCGGGCGTCGTCTGGCGCTGGCAGCCGGCGAGCAGTCCCAGCGCCGTCGCGCCGAGCAGCTCGCGTCGTGATAGGATTGCGTCCATACGTCGCCGTACGCGTCTGCCCACCAAGTCGCTCGTGGTGCGTTTCTCGAAACGCTCGCTAGCCACGACGACGGTGGACGCGACCGTGGGCCGCGACGGCCAACGCGCCTCACTCGCCGACGGCGTAGGCGGCCCCCAGCACGAACAGCGCGATGAGGAAGTCGAAGGTGTGTTCGACGATGTGGTGGGCCGGCATCGCCACTGCGCCCAGCGCCGTCCCGAAGCCGACGAGCGACCGCAACACCAGCAGTCCGATCGCGGCCGTCACCAGCAGGTACGTCGTCGTTCGACGCCGCCAGGCGGCTGTACACGCCACCAGAAAGAGCGCGATCGTCCCCAGTGTCGCCAGTGCGAGGGCGGCGAACAGCACCGCTGCCTCGCCGGTGTTGAGCCACGGACCGACGGCAGAGACCATCTCTCGTGGTGGTCGTTCGCACGTCGCCGGTGTATCGTTTTCGGCCGCGGTCGGGCGTCGGGCCGGCGACCACTGGCTTTTCGGCCGCTCGCCGACAAGCCCGCGTATGGAGATCGCAATCGTCAGCGACACGCACATCCCCTCCCGCGCCAGGCGGATTCCCGATCCGTTCCGCGAGCGAATACGCGCGGCAGACCACGTCGTCCACGCGGGCGACTTCGACGCCGAGAGCACGGTCGCCGACGTACAGGACCTCGCGGACACGCTGACGGCCGTCCGTGGCAACACCGACCCGGCCGTCGGGCTGCCGGAGGTCGCGACGGTCGAACTGGGCGGGGTCTCGTTCGTCGTCACGCACGGCACCGGCTCGAAACGGGGGTACGAGGACCGCGTCGCTCGTCTCGTCCGCGAACACGGCGGGACCGACGCCGTGGGGATCTCGGGCCACACACACGAGCTGTTGGACACGACTCGCGGGGGCGTTCGCCTGCTGAATCCGGGCTCTGCGACGGCGGCGTCGCCGGCCACTCGGGCGACGATGCTGACCGCCACCGCGACGGACGGCGACCTCACTGTCCGTCGACACGAACGCTGACACTCTCTCGAAGGGCGCTGGTGTGGCGGTGTCGGCCCACTGGCCCCACCACGCCTATGACCGTGCCCCTCAATCTCCCGGACATGAGCGAGCCCGGACTGGTCGAGACCGCCGACCCGGAGACGGTGTTCGGTGCGCTCTCTGATGGGACACGTGTCGACATTCTGCTCGCGCTGTGGGACGCGGACGACCGATCCGCGACGTTCTCGGACCTGCGCGAGGAGGTGGGGATGGCCGACTCCGGACAGTTCAACTATCACCTCGACAAGCTCAGAGACCGGTTCGTCAGACAGACCGACGACGGCTACACGCTGACGCTGGCCGGCGAGCAGATCGTCGGCGCGATCCAGGTCGGTGCCTACACCATGGAGGGGTCGATCGAGCCGATCCCGCTCGCAGAGCCCTGTCGGGCCTGTGGCGGCGAGCGGACGCTGTACTACGAGGACGAGACCGTCCGCATCGAGTGTGGGGACTGTCCGAGCACCTCGACCTCTGGCGTCCCGCCGGGCGTGTTCGCCGACCACGAGCGCTCGGAGATCCCCGCGGTCGCGAGCCGCTACTTCCGGACGATACTCGCACACGTCGGCGAGGGCTTTTGCTGGCACTGCGAGGGACCGATCACGGCGACCGTGGTGCCGGTCACCGAGACGCGTGCCGCTCGCGACGACCTCCCGACGACGTTCGAGGAACTGCCGATGGCCCGCTACGACTGTGGGCGCTGTGGCTCCGAGATCACGTCGGATCTGGGTGGCGCGCTGTTGAACCATCCCGTCGTCGGCGGCTTCTTCTACGAGCACGGGATCGACGTTCGCGAACGCCCGTTCTGGGCGTTTACCGCCGTCGGACGGGAGCAGTCGCGGTTCCGCGAGCGCGACCCCGTGCGCGCGTCGATGACGTACACCGCCGGGGACGCGACGCTCACCCTCGTCGTCGACGGGACACTCGACGTGGTCGCCGTCGAGCGGGACGGCTGACTGCGGGCCACGTCCGGGACGGCACTCATCGGTCCACAACGACGAGCTCCGCGTCGACTGACCTCTGTGGACACGTGTCAGTGTAGAGATTTTCAGTAATCGCCGTTACAGAAATATCATTCTGGTTACTATTATGTCGGTGTGGCCCCTCCGTCTAGATACAATGGAGTCTCACTCACCCTACGAACGACGCCCCGATCCCGGACAGTCACTGACAGCTGCCGGTCTCCTCGGTTATCTGGCCGTCATGGCCGCTCTCCTCGCGATCGCGACGGCCCCGCTGACCGGCATCGCCCTCACACTGGTAGTCCTGATCGTCGCGCTCCTCGCCAGGGCCGCCCGTCCACGCCGGCCCGCGACGAGATCGCGTCGCCGGACGAGGTTCGTCTCCGGCACGACCAGGTAGCGCTTCGATCTGACAGCGGCAACGATTGCCGACGTTGGCAGAGTCGTCCCCTATCGCGGTGCTTTTTCCGGTTCCCCACACAGACAGTGTATGGAGGTCTTCGCGGTCGACGGGCTGCCCGAGATCCGGCCCGGTGACGACCTGGCAGCGCTGATCGACGCCAACACGGATATCGGTGACGACGACGTGGTCTGTGTCGCCAGCACGGTCGTCTCGAAGGCCGAGGGCCGGCAGGCAGACCTGACAGCGTTCCCGGCGAGCGACCGGGCACGCGACATCGCCGAGCGAATCGCCGACGAGACCGACGAGCAGAAGGATCCACGCTTCGCCCAGGCCGTCCTCGAAGAGAGCGAGGAGCTCGTCCTCGAAGCGCCGTTCCTGCTGGCCGTGACGCGGTTCGGCCACACGACGGTCAACGCCGGCATCGACCGCTCGAACGTCCCCGACGCTGACCTGTTGCTCCTGCCGGAAGACCCGACTGCCAGCGCCGAACGGCTCCGTGCCGGGCTCGAAGCGGACCCGGCCGTCGTCGTCACCGACACCTCGGGCCGGCCGTTTCGCCACGGCCAGCGCGGCGTGGCACTCGGCTGGGCCGGCATCCCCGCCTCCCGAGACTGGCGGGGCGAACACGACCGCGACGGCCGGGAACTGGGCGTCACCGTCCAGTCAGTTGTCGACGAACTCGCCGGGGCCGCCAACCTCGTCACCGGCGAAGGCGCGGGCGGGACGCCGGTCGCCGTCGTCCGTGACTTCACCTTCGGCGAGCACGCCGGCAGCGACGAACTGTTTCGCGACCCAGAGACCGACTTCGTGCGCCAGGCGCTCCGAGCGTGGGACTACTAGCTATGTACGCAATCGAACTCACCCCAGAACAGCCAGTCGAGACGTTGACCGAACTCGCCGTCGAGGCCGAACAGGAGGGCTTCGACGCCGTCCTCGCCAGCCACCACTACAACAACCGCGACCAGTTCGTGGCGCTGTCCTCGATGGCCCAGGCGACCGACGAACTCCTGGTCGGTCCCGGCATCGCGAACCCCTACGAGACCCACCCGGTGACGCTCGCCTCGCGGGTCGCGACGCTCTCTGAGGTGAGCGGCGGCCGGGCGCTGTTCGGCGTCGGTCCCGGCGACGAGGCGACGCTGTCGAACCTCGGCTTCGACCACGACCGGCCGCTCCGTCGGGTCCTGGAGACGTTCAAGGTGGCACAGCGACTGTGGGACGGCGAGCGCGTCGACCACGACGGGACCTTCCAGGCCCGCGACGCCGGCCTGAACTACGACGTGGGCGAGATCCCGGTGTACGTCGGTGCCCAGGGCCCACACATGACCCGGATGGCAGCCAAGCACGCCGACGGCGCGCTGTACAACGGCGCACACCCCCGCGACCTCGAATGGGCCAGCGAGCAAGTGGCCAAGGGTGCGGCCGACCGGCCCGACACGCGCGGCGAGTTCGACCTGGCGGCCTACGCCAGCGTCTCAGTCGCCGAGGACGGCTCGACCGCTCGAGAGGCCGCGCGGATCCCCGTCGCCTTCATCGCCGCCGGCTCCCCGCCGCCAGTGTTCGAACGCCACGGGCTCGACGCCGAGCGAGCACGCGAAGTCGGCGACGCGATCGCGGCCGGCGAGTTCCGGGCGGCCGGCGACGCCGTCAGCGAAGCCATGATCGACGCGTTCTGCATCGCGGGCACGCCCGAGACGGTGGCCGAGCGAACCGACGCCCTGCTTGACTACGCCGACAGCGTCGTCTTCGCGTCCCCGCTGGGGCCGGAACTGGAGACGGCCATCAGTTTGCTCGGCTCGGCGGCTCGTTCGACACGTCTGGTGTGATGAAATCTGCCACCGCGCCGAGTGTCAGGTAGCCGAAAAACAGCGACGCGCCGCCGACGAACGCCGCGCCGGCCAGCGCCATCAGCAGTGCGAGCGGATCGTTCGTGAAGTGAGTCAGGAGGTTGGAGACGAGTTCGCCGACTGTCGCTTGCATACGCCGCCGTTTCGTCGGGATGTACTTTACACTGCCGGCTCGCGGTCTGTATCGTCGTCTCTGTACGCACGTGGTGCCACGGTCAGCTCGCGGGACGGTCGCTTCTGGACGCGTCTGGGAAGCGACTCGTCGATCTCGCACTCCGACGGTCGTGGTACCACGACTCTCGCAAGCGTTATCCCTCCCCCGCCCCTCTCTCTATTCGTAATGGCAAACGGTACGGTTGATTTCTTCAACGACACAGGCGGCTACGGATTCATCGAGACTGAGGACGCGGACGACGACGTTTTCTTCCACATGGAAGACGTGGGCGGCCCTGACCTCGAAGAAGGTACTGACGTCGAATTCGACATCGAACAGGCCGACAAAGGCCCCCGCGCGACCAACGTCGTCCGCAACTGAGCGGCCGCCGTTCTGTAGCGACACCGATTTTTACGGACTCACGCCGATCAGCGTAATTCAAGGTGGAGCCTCCGGCCTCAAGGAGCGACCGAAGCGTAGCGGAGGGAGCGAGTAGGCCGTAGAGGAAACCGACTTGGCACGACACAACCGGCATACTACGACCGACTGACTCCCGAACGTATAACTACCGTCGCCACTTCTCTGAAGTATGGCTGTGCGTCGAACCGCCGTCGTGAAACTCGCTGTTTCCGACGAGCAACGCGACGCACTCCACCGAACCGCTGACCAATACCTGGACTGCGCAAATCGAACCGCAGACTACTGCTGGTCCAGCACCTCCTACACCGAGTGCAAGACCAACAAACGGCAGGTTCGAGACGCGCTCTACTCCGAACTTCGAGAGGAGACGGACCTACAGGCACAACTCGTTCAAGCCGCCATCAAACGCGCCGTCGAAGCCGTCAAAGCGTGTGTCGAACGCTGGAAGAAGGGACAGCGCGTCTCTTGCCCCACGTTCACCGCTGAAACGCTGGACTACGACACGCGGAGCGCGACCTTCTACCGCAACAAGGTGTCGCTAGCAACTGTCGAAGGGAGGGTCGAACCCTCGTTTGTTCTCCCGGCGGACAGTCCGACGCCCTACGAGCGGTACGTACTCTCAGAGGACCACGAGTTCCGCGAAAGTACGCTTCGGTACGACACGGCAACCGACGAGTTCTACCTCAACATCTCGACGCGGCGGATTGACAGCGACGACGAGGTTTCGGAAGATACTGAGCACCCCGACCAAACGGTCCTCGGTATCGACCTCGGCGTCAACAGTCTCGCGGTGTCTTCGACCGGCACGTTCTGGCAAGGTGACGACTACGACCACTGGTGCCGCGAGTTCGAGAAGCGGCGTGGTGAGATGCAACAGCGCGGCACGCAAGCCGCGCACAATGCCCTGCTTCGCCTCGGCAAGCGCGAGGAAGCTTGGCGGAAACAGTACATCCACATCGTCGCAAACGAGATCGTTTCGGAAGCCGTCGAGAACGGATGCGACGTGATCGTGTTCGAAGATCTAACGGACATCCGCAAGCGGCTTCCACAGGCGAAGTGGCACCACATCTGGGCGTTCCGACGCCTTTCCGAGTACGTCGATTACAAAGCTCCCGAACAGGGCGTCTCCGTGGAGCAAGTCGAGCCGAACCACACGTCACAACGCTGTTCTCGGACGGACTGTGGGTTCACGCACGACGATAACCGCCACGGCGAACACTTCGAGTGCCAGAAATGCGGCTACGAGGTGAACGCGGATTACAACGGCGCGAAGAATATCGGGCTACGGTATGCTCGAAAACGAAAACACAGACTCCGGTCCTCGCCCAAGTCGGGGAGCGGAGACGCACCAGTAGACGTGCGTGTGAATGGTGGGACGTTGAACGGCGAGAGTCACCGGCCTATTGCTGGCGACTGATTGCCGGGAGTCCACATCAAAGCCCCACCCTCAAGGACCGAGGTGCGTATGCGCCGAGGGAGTAGGGTGGGGTAGTTTACAGATATCGCAGCCCGACCATCACGAAGACGATCGAGAGCTGCAACACGCCCTGGACGCCGCCGAGCTTCGCGTTTCGCATGCCGATCTCGCCGATGAGTTCGGTGTCGGGCTCCTCGGACGCGATCTGTCGGTAAATCCGGATCTCGCCGGGTAGAATGACCCCGAAGCCCTGGAGGCCGAGGATCGTGACGATGCCAAGCGCCGCGAGCAGCCACGGCGAGGTCGTCGTGACCATCGCGACCAGCGACGTTCCCGGCAGCGTCGTCGCGAGGTACGCACCCGAACCGACGACCGCGACCCCGAGGACGGCGAGGGCACGCCGGTCGCCGAGTGCGTCGAACTGATAGGCCAACAGGAGGACGATCGGCACCGTGTTGACGGCGGTAAACACCGCGAGCCACTGGTCGGCGTAGGCGAAGGCCGTGACCTGCAGGGCCAGCACGATCCCGCCGGTGATCGTCACGACCGCCAGCGCCGGCATCAGAAACGTCATCTTCGGGGTGAACCGCCCGAAGAAGTCCGCCCGCTGTTTCGGGTCGAGACCGCCGACGACCGGACCCAACACCGCACCCATGAACATGTCGATGCCCGTCCAGAGGACGCCGGCCATCACGTGGACGTAGGTCAACGCCCGCACGTCGTTGCTCGCCAGCGCGGCCGCCAGCGCCGCCAGCGGGACGACGACCGCGCCCGCCGCGAACGCGGTGTTTGCCTGTGTCGCGAGTCCACCGATCCCCCACTCGGGTGTGTCGGCTGTCGTCTGTGCCATGGCCGGGTGATGTGTGGAGTCTCACAAAAAGCTGACTGCCACGACGGGACAAAGCGTACAAGAGGATCGTCACCGACCACACACTCATGGCACAGATCCAGCGTCTCACCGTCTATCCGGTGAAGGGACTCGACGGTGTCACCCGAAAGGAGGCGACCGTGACGCCGGGGGGCACTCTCAGATACGACCGGGAGTTCGCGCTGTTCGACGAGGCGGGCGACGTGCTCAACGGCAAGCGGACCGCCCGGATCCACGACGTCGAGACGGAGTTCGACGTAGCGCGTACCGAACTCGCGGTCGAACTCGACGGGGAGCGCGAGCGGTTCGCGCTCGACGAGGAGCCAGAGCGCGCCAGCCGATGGTTCTCGTCGGTGTTCGACGCCGAGTTCACGCTCGAACGCGACCGGGAACTAGGGTACGTCGACCGACGCGACATGGGCCCCTCGATCGTCTCGACGGCGACGCTGCGGACGGTCGCCTCGTGGTTCGACGACGTGACCGTCGAGGGCGCGCGCCGCCGGCTCCGGGCCAACATCGAGATCAGTGGCGTCCCGCCCTTCTGGGAGGACCGCTTCGTCGGCGCGGATGCGCCCGCGTTCGCGGTCGGCAGTCGCGAGACCGGCGACACGGAGACGGATTCGGGGCCGGCAGACGGCGTCCGGTTCGAGGGCGTGACGCCGTGTGGCCGCTGTGTCGTCCCGGAGCGCGACCCCGAGACGGGCGAGCCGACCCCCGAGTTCCGCGAGCGATTCGTCGAACGCCGCGAGGCGACGTTCCCCGACTGGGCGGACCCCGACGCCTTCGATCACTACTACACGCTCATGGTGCTCTCGCGGGTCCCCGAACGCGACCGGGGCGGACGGCTCCGCGTCGGCGACGAGGTGTCGATCGTCGAGTAGCGGGGGCGACTACGCGTGGTGTTTCCCGGTGGCGGTCTTCGACGCCGCGTCCGGTTCGGGGAGCGTCACGTCTCGGACCTCCTGTAGGGCCTGCTCGGCAGCCTCGCGATTCTCTTCGCGGCTCTCGACGTTGTCCTTGCTCGCGGCGGTGGCGAAACCGGCCAGCCACTCGGCGGCCTCCCAGTACTTCGTGGCGACGACCCGCCCCCGGCTGTTGTACTCGTGGATGTCGTCACCGTCGGCCAGTCCCTGCCCCTTGGTGAAGCGGTTGGTCGCGTCCCCGAACTCTTCGCTGGCCCCGTCGAACGCGGAGGCGGCGAGCCCCCAGTCGCCAGCCTCGCAGTGTTCGAGCCCGCTAGAGAGGTAGCGCCGCCCCTCGCGGTACCGGGCGTAGCCGGTGCGATAGCACCCCTGTGCGGACCCGTCGGGCGTGATCGAGCGCAGTTGCGTCCGCAGTCGCTCGAACTCCGGCATCGCGCCGGTGTCCGAGGCCTCCCACTCGTGGACGACGACACCGCGATAGTCGACGACGAACAGCGACCGCTCGGCGACGACCTGGCCGGCCTCGCCGGTCGAGGCCACCCCGTAGGCCTCTGTGACCGATCCGTCGGCGTCGCTGGCCAGGGGCACGTCCACGTCTGCCTCGGCGGCGAACCGCCGGTGGCTGTACACCGAGTCGGGCGCGATCCCGACCGCTCTGGCGTCGACCTCGCTCGTTAGCTCGTCGACCGCGCGCAACAGCGCGGCGCTCTGCCCGGACCGCGGTCCGAAGTCGGAGGGATAGAACACGAGGACGACGATCGAATCACCGATCCACGAGCCGACGTTCACCCGTTCGATCCCACCGTCGACGACCCCCGGCAGCGAGAACTCCGTTACGAACTGTTGACCACCCATATCGTTTCACCTAATTCGCGGCAACAGGTTAAATTCTACGAATGTTTTTCTTCCGGCCGCGCTCGCATTTACACCAGTTCCCCAGAACACAGTGACCACATTCGCTGTTTACGTCGCCACGCTGACATCGAGGGCGCTCGCGGTTCTGGACGGCCCGAGAGAACACACGCGGATTTCGAGAGAAAAGATCGTGTGATGGCTGTCCACTGACGAATGGTGTAATTCATAGATATATAATGAGATGCGTCTATACTAGCAGTATTCTACGTACAAAATATGGTCTGTGTAACCGGAGATGTGGAACGATGACTACGTCGATGGCTTCTGTGCCGAACGACGCGAACCCACACGCAGATGGGCTCTCTTCGCTGCACTCTGTCTGTCGCTGGGGCATCACAGCCGGCTTCGCGGTCGAGTGTGTGAAATTGCGCGCTCGACTGCGATATCTGCCCCAATCTGGCCCATCCGGAGTACTGTCGGCTGTCCCGGATCGACCACACGACGGCGTTCGGCCGACCGAGAACACGACGACGGGACTCCGTGTCATACTGCCGGCTGTACCTTCGTGAAGATCTTCGCCACCCCGGGGTGGCGAAATCGGTCACAGATTTACAGCCGGTAGTATCAGGAGATCAGGACCACGCTCGCGACCGCCAGTCCGATGCCCACCACCTTCGAGGCCGACAGCGGTTCGTCGAGCAACGTCACGCCGATGATGGCCGCGACGACGAAGTAGAGTGCGGTGATCGTCGTCGCCGTTCCCACGCCGCCGTGCTCCAGTGCGAGATAGTACGCGAGCGTCCCACCGCCGGCAAACAGGCCGCCCGCGAGGCTCAACGCCACCACCGACGCCGAGATGTCGAACCCCGCTCCGGTCGTCGCCGAGTAGCCGACGACGAGGACGGCGGCGAAGCCATACGAGAGCAACAGGACCGGACGGTGGCTCGACCGCGACATCGCGAGCTCGACGAACACCGCCCACAGGCCCCACGAGACCATCGCGACAGCGGCGTAGCCGGTCGAATCGAGAGACATACTCGGATGTTGTAATCCCGTTACTTAACGCTCACTCTCTGTTCGGGACGGTGCTGTCGCGGTGATCGACCTGACAGAGTGGGACACCGCGGTCGTCTCGTCGGGCGATCGCGTGTGGTCGTACAGCCGCTTGAACAGAATCGGAGAGAAGCGCGGTTCGAGTAGCTCGGGGGGAGTTCCCCGGTTCCCGCCCGAGCTGCGCGTCCGTTCGAGCACGCCGTCCGTCGCCAGCTCTCGGAGGAACCGCCGTACTGTCCTCGTCGAGAGGTCGATCGGGTCCCGGTCGGTGATCGCTGCCGCCGCCGCGTCGACGGTCGGATGGCGGTCGGGGTCGAGCGCGACGAGTTCTCGCAGGACCGACTGGCAGTCCGCCGACAGCGCGAACACGCGGGTGAGTGAGACCGCCTGGGTGGGAACGTCCGCGATGCCGGTGGTGACGTGTGCGTCCTCGATCTGCTCGCTTTCTGCCCGCAGGGCGGCGTCGGCGGCGACGAACAGCGCCGCGAGCGCGTCGTTCGCGTCGCCGTCGGCCCACTCGGCGAGACGCTGGGCGTGCTCGTGGCCCAGCGCGTGCTGGCCGAGTGCGTCGTCGGCACGTGTCATGAGAACGTCGACCAGCGAGCTCGTCTCGTACGGCGTGAACTCGATCGTGGCCGGCGGCGTCCACTCGAGGGCCGCTGGCGGCGACCGACCGACACCGACCCAGCCGACATCTGCGGCCAACCGGTCGAACAGCGTCGCCACCCGCTCCGGGGTCACGTGTCTGGACGCCGTGAGGTGATCGACGATCGGGACGACCGGTCGCTCCGCCAGCACCGCGTCGAGTTCGTCTCGGACCGCCTCGATGCCGACGCCCCGCTGTGGTGCCGGCTCGTCTGTGAGGCGGTCGAGCACTGTCGCGTAGAACTCGAACCCGCTCGTGGTCCGGTGGGTATCGACGTAGACGAGTTCGGGGACCGGTGGCGAGTGGGTCCCTGCGGTCGTCCGAATCAGCTGGCCCAGCGGGCGCGGGTGTCTGTCGAGGTGGTGAACCAGCGCCGCCAAGATGGCGGACTTGCCCGTCCCCCGCTCTCCCCACACGTACGTGTCCTGGGGGAGCTCACCGGCGAAGATCGGGTCGAGCTGGTCGAGGACGAGCTCCAGCAGTGGGCCACGGCCGGTCGGCTCCGCCAGGTGGGTCGTCGGCGACAGCACTGCCCGGTCGACGACGCGCTCGGTCCCCGCCCGACTGCGATACCGCCGCTGGATGCGGTCTTCGAAGTTCATCGGTCGTTGCCACGCTTTGGCGGCCGGTCGCCGTCGCTCCGGGACGACGCGGGCCGCGGTGGCGACCGCTGTGGCTCTCTGCGCTGTCCACGACGGCTGCGATGCCGGGGCGGAGCCGTCGGCTGTTCCCTGCTCGCGTCTGTCTGTCGTCTCGTGTGGTCTGTCATGCGTAGTTCGGTCTCTGTCGCGGCTCGCTGTCCGCCCGCTGCCGTCGCTCACCGCCGTCGCGACCGTCTCCGTCGGCCCGGTGGCGGGATCTGCCGATCGGGGCGGACGTGTGCGTCGGGTGACTGGTATATTGGTCTCCCGAGACAAACATAGACAAAGGTTAATATATATCCATACTGATAGCGGCAGTGTATGAGTCAAAAATGCCGCCGCCGAGCAGCTTTACTGCCGGGGTCCCCCCGAAACTGGGGGCTCCGACGGCGTTCTTTGCGACGTTCGGAAGCCGACACGCCACTCTGGATCGAACGGTCGAACGACGATCGGGCGTCTCCAAGCCGGAGTGATCGCGGATAGGGACCATGTTGGAACCACTGACAGACGCCGCCGGAGCCGTGCTGTCCGTCCTGCAGATCGGCGGTCTCGACGGCCAGAGCTTCGCCTTCGAACAGATCAGTCCCGAAGTCGTCCAGTTGGGCCTCGCGGTTCTGCTGGGGATGTTCCTCGGGCTCGAACGCGAGTGGTCTGAGAAGAACGCCGGGATCCGGACGTTCGCGCTCCTGACGCTTCTTGGCGCGATCCTCTCGATCACCGGCGAACCGCTCTTGCTCGTGGCCGGCGCGTTGCTCGTGATCACGATGAGCGTCCTGCTGGCCGTCCAGAGCCTCCTCAGCTCCGCGTCCGAAGCCAGTCTCTCGTTGACCACGTCGGCCTCGATGTTCGTCGCCTACGGCGTGGGGATCCTCGTCACCCAGGGATTCCTCATCGAAAGCGTGACGATCGCCGTCCTCTCGTCGCTGTTGCTCGTGCTCAAGCGAGAGCTCCACGAGTTCGCGTGGGGCCTGTCCAAAGAGGAGATGCAGAGCGCCACCGAGTTCGCGATCCTCGCGTTCGTCGTCTACCCCCTGTTGCCAGACGAGGCCTTTGGTCCGTGGAACGCCATCGAACCCAGAACGGTCTGGCTGCTCGTCATCGCGGTCAGCGGGATCGGGCTGGTCAACTACGTGCTGGTCAAGCGCTACCGCGGTCGGGGGTTCATCGCGACGGGCTTTTTCGGCGGCCTCGTCAACTCGACCGCGGTGATCGCCGAGATGGCCCAGCGAGCGAAACAGCAGCCGTCGCTGCGCAACCTCGCCGTCGGCGCGATCCTCATCAGCAACGCCGCGATGGCGTTTCGCAACGCACTCGTCGTCGTCCCGTTCATGCCCGAGTCGGCGATCATCGTCGGCGTTCCACTCGGTGCGATCACCGTCACCGGTATCGGGCTGTCGCTGTTCGTCAGCGACCTGGACCAGGACTTCGAGGCCCAGCTCACCTCACCCTTCAGCCTGCGGAACGCGCTGGTGTTCGGTGGCCTGTTCCTGGCCGTGCTCGTGGTGTCTGCGGGGGCCGAGGCCACCTTCGGCGCGAACGGATTCCTCACCACTTCGTTCCTCGCCGGCCTGATCTCCAGTGGCACCGCGACGGCCACGGCAGTGACGCTCGTCGCGACCGACCAGATCAGCAGCGACCTCGCGGTCGCGGGCGTCATCGCCGGGACGCTGGCGAGCATCCTGGTGAAAGTCGTCTTCGCTGCGACGATCGACTGGGACCTGGTTCGGCCGGTGATGATCTGGAACGTCGTCCTCATTGCTGTCGGGGTCGTCTTCGGCGGCATCGTGATCCTGTTCCTGTAGCGGTCCGCCCCTCTGGACGATCTATACCCAACAATAACCGAACGTATCGGTTCGTTCCCCGACGGAATCGCCACGCAGATTGGGGACTCCTATTATAAATCCATTTACGACCATCCCGACCACTCTCGGGTGATGACAGCATCGTCGGCGTTCGCCGTCGCATCGAGTCGCCCGAGTTCGCGGACGTGATCGGTTCGTGACAACGAACAAATGCTCTCTGTCCCGGTTCGGCCCGGCGGCATCGTCGATGGGACTCCCCGCCACTGGCCCGATAACTGGTAGCCAGCGGGGTAATTGGGACCTAAACGATCGAACATGAATGACAAACCTACCAAAGAATTATATTCTATTACTACAACTCTGGGGGTGGAGATGAAGAAACCGACTCGCAGAGACTACGTTAGAGGAATCGGTGCAGCAACAATTGTCGGACTCGCGGGCTGTTCCGGAGACGGCGGCGACGGTGGTAGCGACGGCGGTGACGGCGGCGACGGCGGCAGCGACGGCGCTTCCACCGGCGACAGCGGCGGGAGCAGCGACCTGACGTTCGACTTCTGGCACATCCACGGCGACGAACTCGGCGAGACGCTGAGCCAGTTCGCTCAGGAGTTCTCCGAACAGAACGACGGCGTGACGGTCAACGCGGTTAGCAAAGACGGCTACCGCCAGAACCTCAACCAGTCCCTGCAGGCCTCGCGCGCCGGCGACCCGCCGGGCATCGCCCAGATCTTCGAGGTTGGGACACAGCTGTGTCTCGACAGCGGGGCCTTCACGCCGATCGAGCAGGTCATCCCCGACGGTGCGGTCGACTTCGACGATCTCCTCCCGTCGGTGTCGAGCTACTACCGCATCGACGGCGAACTCAATTCGATGCCGTTCAACTCCTCGAACACGATCATGCTGTACAACAAGACGGCGTTCGAGGAGGCGGGACTGGATCCGGAGGATCCGCCACGGAGCCTCTCCGGCGTGCGCAGCGCCGCAGAGACGATCGTCGACCAGACCGACATGGAGGCCGGCATCTCCTGGCCGAACCACTCCTGGATGCAGATCGAACAGCAGTTCGCGAAGCAAGACCAGGTGCTGCTCAACAAGGAGAACGGTCGTGCCGGCCGTGCCGACAAGACCTACTACAACAGCGAGGCCGGTCGCAACGTCTACGAGTGGTGGAAGGGCATGGCCGACGACGACCTGTACCTGAACCCGGGCATCGAGGCGTGGTCCGAGGCACGACAGGCGTTCCTCACGGGCCAGGTCCCGATGCTGTGGGACTCCACGTCGAACATGGTCTCGATGAAGGCCGGTGCAGAGGAGAACGGCTTCGAACTCGGATCGGCGTACCTGCCCGCACCGGACGGTGCCAACAACGGCGTCGTCATCGGCGGCGGCTCGCTGTGGGTGCCCGACGCCCTCGCCGACGAGAAGAAAGAGGCCGCCGGCAAGTTCATCGCCTACATGGTCCAGCCCGAACAGCAGGCTCGCTGGCACCGCAACAGCGGGTACTTCCCGGTGAGCCAGAGTGCCGTCGACCAACTCGAGAGCGACGGCTGGTTCGAGGAGAACCCCGACTTCCGTACGGCCTTCGATCAGTTGCAGGACACCAAGGACTCGCCCGCGACGCGTGGTGCGGTGATGGGCGTCTTCCCGGAAGCGCGTAGTATCAACACGGAGATCTCGGTCAGCATCCTCAACGGGAACGTCGGCGTCGAGGAGGGACTCTCGAAGATGGACACCCAAGTCCAGGAGACCCTGTCGAGCTACTCCGGCAACTACAGCGGAGAGGAGTAACCGCGAGCGCGAACTTTTATTGCTCAACTATGGCAGAACAGACGAAACCATTCGATTCAAAGCTCCAGGCAGCGGCGCTGCTACTGCCGACGGTCGTCGTGCTCGTCGCGTTCCTGTACTACCCGTCACTGGAGACGTTTCGGCTGAGCCTGTACGAGTCGGCGTTCCTCGGACAGGATCTCAGGTGGACGGGCATCAACAACTTCGTGGAACTGGCCACGTCGTCGACCTACCGGAACAGCTTCGTGGTCTCTGTCCTGTTCGCGGGCGTCGTCGTGATCGGGACGCTGGTGTTGTCGCTGTTGATCAGCTACATGCTGTTCGACGTCGACCTCGGCTCGTCGTCGTACCTCGTCGCGGCGATCTGGCCGTACGCGCTCCCGCCCGCAGTGGCGGCGATCCTGCTGAACTTCCTGCTCCACCCGAACCTCGGGATCTTCACCCACTACCTCGAACTGTTGACTCCCTGGACGCTGGACTGGTTCAACAGCGGGCCACAGGCCTTCGCCGTGCTGGCGATCGTCGCCATCTGGAAGCAGTTGGGGTACAACATCATCTTCATGGTCGCCGCGCTCAACAACATCCCGGAGACGCTGACCGAGAGCGCTCAGCTCGACGGGGTCGGCCGGCTCAAGATGCTGTACAAGGTGTACGTGCCGCTGATCTCGCCGACGCTGATCTTCCTCGTCGTGATGAACACGATCTACTCGTTCTTCTCGACGTTCCCGCTGGTCGATCTGATGACCAGCGGTGGCCCGAGCGGGGCGACGAATCTGCTGATCTTCAAGCTGTACCGTGACGCGTTCGAGTTCAGTAACTACGGGCTGGCGTCTGCCGAGTCCGTTATCCTGTTCGTCCTCGTGGCGATCCTGATGTACATCCAGCTCAGGGCCACCGAGGGCCACGCACAGTACGGAGCGTGACTACGATGGCAACTACAACGGAAACAGACTCAACGCCCGTCGACGAATCACGGACGATCAGCCAGCGACTGCCCGACAACCTGGCGATGCACGTCGGGATCATCCTCTCGATCGTCGCGATGGCGGCCCCGCTCTTGCTCGCGATCATCATGAGCACGCAGACGACCTCCGAGGTGTACGAGGTGACGAACCTCGGCCTGGGGAGTCAGGGGCTGTCGAACTACCAGACGGTCCTCTCGGAGTACCAGTTCACCACGTACCTGCTCAACTCGTTCGTGATGAGCATCATCATCGTCGTCGGCAAGGTCGGTATCTCGCTGCTGGCGGCGCTGGCGCTGGTCTACTACGAACTCCCCTACGAGCGTGCGGTGTTCATGTTCATCCTCCTGACGCTGCTGTTGCCGGTGCCGGTCCGTATCGTCCCGCTGTTCCAGTTGATGGCGGACCTGGGGTGGACGAACACGATGCTCGCACTGACGGGACCGTACATCGCCAGCGCGACCGCCGTGTTCCTGTTCCGCCAGCACTTCATGTCGATCCCGAGTTCGCTGGTCGAGACGGCCCGGATGACCGGGATCGGACCGGCCAAATTCCTGTTCAAGGTCCTGATCCCGATGTCGAAGGGGATGATCGCTGGCGTCTGTGTCATCACCTACATCTACTCGTGGAACCAGTTCCTCTGGCCGCTCGTCGCGGTCAACGACAAGAGTTCGCAGGTGGTTCAGGTCGGGATCAGCTACCTCCAGGGTTCGGCACAGGCCGGACTGACGCCCTGGGGCCTGATCATGGCAGGTGCCTGTATCGCCCTGCTGCCGCCGCTGGTCGTCTTGATCGTGCTTCACCGACCGCTCCTGCAGACGTTCGCTGTCCAACGGAAGTGATTACTATGGCAAGGATACAACTCACAGATCTCGAGAAACAGTACGACGACGTACTCGCAGTCAAGGGTATCGATCTGGAAGCACAGGACGGGGAGTTCCTCGTCCTGGTCGGTCCGTCGGGGTGTGGCAAGTCGACGACGCTGCGGATGATCGCGGGGCTCGAAGACATCACGGCCGGGACCCTGCGGATCGACGACGAGGTCGTCAACGACGTACCGCCGAAAGACCGGGACATCGCGATGATGTTCCAGAACTACGCGCTGTACCCCCACATGACCGCCGCCGAGAACATGAAGTTCGGCATGAAGTCGGTCAGCGACTTCTCCACCGAGGAGATCGACCAGCGCGTCGAGGAGGCCGCCGAGACACTCGACATCGCCGACCTCCTCGAGCGCAAGCCAAAGGAGCTCTCCGGTGGGGAGCGCCAGCGCGTCGCCATCGGCCGCGCGATCGTCCGCGAGCCGGAGGTGTTCCTGCTCGACGAGCCCCTCTCGAATCTCGACGCCAAGCTCCGGGTCCAGATGCGCGCCGAACTGCTCAGGCTCCACGAGGAACTCGACTCCTCGACGGTCTACGTCACCCACGACCAGACCGAGGCGATGACGCTCGGCGACCGCGTCGCCGTCCTCGACGCGGGCGAACTACAGCAGGTCGCGCCACCCCAGGAGCTGTACGACTTCCCGGCCAACCGGTTCGTCGCGGAGTTCATCGGCGAGCCGGCGATGAACGTGTTCTCCGTGGACGTCCACGAGCGCAACGGACACTACGTCGCCGACCACGCCGGCTTCACCATCCCGCTCCCCGACGGCGAGGGCCTCGACGCCGCGAGCGACTCCTCGGTGTCGATGGGCGTTCGACCGGAGGACATCTCGCTGGCCTCGAACCTGCCCGACGACGCGGAGACGTTCACGGTCGAGACCACGGTCAGGGAACCGCTCGGCGAGTTGTTGTTGCTGCACTGCCAGCTCGGCGACGACGAGATCCACGTCAAAGTCGAGCCACGCAGCGAGATCCAGCCGGGCGAGACGATCGAGGTCGGATTCGATCCGGATCGTCTCCACCTCTTCGACGCCCGGTCGGGCGACGCGCTGTATCACTCGACGGCTCCCGAAGCGACGAAGTCCGAAGCGGTGGTCACGGAGTAACACGATGTGGCAACCATTCGCGAACGGTGTCGCGTGTGCGGACGCGCCGGCAGCCTCTCTCACCGCAGCCTGGCACGACGGCGCGAGTCCGACTCGCCCGCTCTCGCTCCCGATGGGACGGCGCGGACTCGTCCAGTCGGGCCTCGGAGGTCTCGCCACGTTCCTCGCGGGCTGTACCGGGGGCTCGGGTCCCGGAACCGAGACGGGTTCGAGCACTCGGGAGGACGACGTTCGGCTCATCGGTCACCGCGGCTGTGCCGACCAGTACCCAGAGAACACGATCCTCGCCGTCGAGCAGTCCGCGCCACACGTCGACATGATCGAGTTCGACGTACAGCGGTGTGGCTCCGGGGAACTCGTCGTGTTCCACGACGACGAACTCGACCGGCTGACCGACGCGACGGGATCGGTCGCGACGACCGACTGGGCGAAGCTGCGCGAGCTCACGATCCTCGACTCCGAGGAGACTATCCCGCGACTCTCGGCGTTCCTGTCGGCGGTCCCGTCGGACACGGCAGTCAACATCGAGCTCAAGCACGACGGCATGGCCGAGGAGGTCGTTGCCGCCGCCGACGAGTGCGACAACGAGGTTCTCTTCTCGTCGTTCTCGCCGGACGCGCTCCGGGAGATTCGCGAGCGCGACGACGACGCGGCACTCGCCTTCCTCGTCAGTGACGCGCCGGAACGGAGCCTCTCTTTCGCCGACGAGATGGACTGCGTGGCAGTCAACCCCGGCGTCGACCTCGCTCTCGACACCGACTTCGTCGAGCGGGCACACGCCGAGGGGTTCGAGGTGAACACGTGGACCGTCGACGACTCGGAGACCGCCAGACGACTCGTCGACGCGGGCGTCGACGGACTGTTCGTCGATCGGTGGGACCTCCTGACGGAGTGATCGAGACGGTCGGCTGAACGGCCACGACGACGCCCCGGCCCGAGTCGCGAACCTCGTACGATCGCTCACCGTCCGAACCACGACCGCGAACCGTCTGCCGTCCCTGTTCTACAACGCCCTGCACCGTCCGAAACCGGCGTCGAGTCGTCGAGCGCTGTTCGGGAAGATCGAACAAAAACGTCGTGAGAGTCCCGTTCTGTTGACAGTTGCCCCGCCGGTTGCGTCGAGAGCCCGCGGCTGATCGATCGCGAGCCGCGCCGAGACGGTGCCCGATATCTGGGGTCTCGACGGTCGTGCTGCGGGACGCTGGAGGAAACGCTCGCTGTCTCTCCACACCGCCCTCGGCGTCACGACATCGCGGACGTTCGGCACTCCCAAACGAGATGGCGCTCGACGAGTTCTCTGCGAATCGACGGGGCTGAAACAATCCCGTATCAACGGTACTCGTGTTATTCTATTGTCGAAACACCGTGATTATTCCTGATAAACTCTGTGTGGCGTCGCTGAGACGACCGCCGGTCGCTGAGCGACGGCAAATTGTTTGCGAGAGACGAACGACCTTCGCCACCGCTCGACGGCTGGCCGGTCTGGTCCTCGATGCGGCACTATCGTACAGACGTAGGGCCGACGGTATCAGGAGAACTGCGCGTTGATCTCGATGACGTTGGCCGACCGCGTCACCAGGTTCGGGAGTTCGTCTTCGTACAGCGGTCCGCTGAAGCGACTGGCCGGCCCGGAGATGCTGATCGCGCCCATCACTTCGTCGTTCATCGTGATCGGAGCGGCGACACAGCGAAGCCCCTCGATGCGCTCTTCGCGGTCGAAGGCGTAGCCGCGCTCGCGTATCGCTTCGAGTTCGTCGAACAGCTCCGGCCGGGTGGTGATCGTCGCGTCGGTGAACGCCGGCAGTCCGTGCTCGTCGACGATCGCTTCCACCCGGCTCTCGTCCATCCGTGCGAGCATCGCCTTGCCCAGCGAGAGACAGTGGAGATGCGCCCGGTTGCCGACCGACGACGCGGTCTGGACGGCGTCTTCGCCCTCGGTCTTGTAGATGTACACCGCCTTTCCGTGCTCCTCGGTGGCGAACTGCGCGAGCTCTCCACACTCCTCTGCCAGATCGTCCAGTTCCTTGCGCACCACGTCGTAGATCTGGAGGCGGTCTTTGACCGTCTCTGCGAGGTCGAGATACTGGAGGCTCAGCCGGTACGTGCCGTCGTCGTTCACGACGTATTCGTTGTCGACGAGCGTCGCCATGTGTCCGTGGACCGTCCCTTTCGATCGGTTCACCGCGTCGGCGATCTCCGTGATCCCGGCGCTCTCGACCGACTGGAGGAACTCGATGATGTTCAGGCTCGTCTGTACCGCGTCCACCGTTCGGGACTGGTGCTCGCTGGCCATGCCCGGCCGTACAGGCTACTGATACATAGTCGTTCGGCTAGTGCGAACGGTGTGGTACGTTCGTGGTATCCGAACGGACCGTCGAGTGGCGGCGACGCTCGACGCGACACCACGGCGTTCTGTCCCACAGGGAAAAGGCTATACGGTTCTCGCCGAAATCCCGGGATACGATGGTCGCAGTCGATTACATGGCCCACCAGGAGCAGTACAGTCCGTCGGAGCTACTGGAATTCTCCGAGCTCGCTGCGGCGAACGGCTTTGACTTCGTCTGGACCTCGGACCACTTCCACCCCTGGTTTCACACGGACGCAGAGGCGGGGTTCGCGTGGTCGTGGCTCGGGGCGGCGATCGAGCGCGTCGACCTCCCGGTCGGGACGTGCGTGACGCCGGCAGGCGAACACTACCACCCAGCGCTGGTCGCCCAGGCCTTCGCCACGCTCCAGTCGATGCACGACGAGCGGGTCGTCCTCGGGCTGTCGACCGGCGAGGCGATGAACGAGAAACCGCTCGGACACGAGTGGCCCGACTACGACGTCCGGCGCAACCGCCTCGAAGAGACGCTGGAGATCGTCCACGGGCTCTGGGAGAACGACGGCTTCTACAGCTACGAGGGCGAGCACTACGAGGTCGACGACGCCCGCCTCTACACGATGCCCGACGAACGACCCGAGGTACAGATCGCGGCCAACGGTCCCAGCACGGCGTCGCTGACCGGCGAGTACGGGGACGGGTTCATCACGGTCAAGACCGGCGAGGAGTACACGGAACGGATGTACCCGGCGATCAGGCGGTACGCGACAGACGCCGGCCGAGACCCCGACCAGATCGAGACGACGCTGCTCGTGATCGCGTCCTACGACGAGGACCGCGAGCGGGCACGCGAATCGACCCGACCGTGGTGGGCGACCACACAGGACGTCTTCGACCGCGCGCTGGCGAACCCGAAGGCGATCGAGCGCGAGGGGGAGAAGGCCACGCGCGAACAGGTCGAGGCGAAGTTCCTCATCGCCGACGACCCGGCCGAGATCGCCGGCCAGCTCGAAGCGTACGCGGAGATGGGCTTCGACCGGATCGCGCTCGGCAACACCAGTCCGGAGCCGGAACGGTTCTTCGAGGTGATGGGCGACGAGGTCATCCCGTCGCTGTGAGCGTCATCGGGCCGGCCGCTTTGAGGTACGTTTAATAATTGGGGTTCCGTCGGTACGCACGAGATGTCTCGAATGAACGGTGGCGAGATTATCGCCACGTATCTGGAGAAGGAGGGCGTCGAGTACCTCGTCGGGATTCCCGGCCACGGGAGCACGAACCTGCTCGACGCCTTCAACGACTCCGACGTATCGGTCGTCCAACCGCGTCACGAGCAAGGTGCCGCTCACCTCGCAGACGGGTACGCCCGCGTGACCGGCGAGCCACTGGCCGTCTTCACCTCGATCGGCCCCGGCGCGACCAACACGGTCACCGGCGTCGCGACGGCCTACGTCGACTCGATCCCGATGGTCGTCTTCACCGGCGCGCCACAGACCCACGAGTACGGCCAGGGGATCCTCCAGGAGATCGAACGCCAGAAGCCCGGCGACTTCCCGAGCGTCATGGAGCCGGTCACGAAACAGAGCTTCGAGGTCAGCTCCGTCGAGCAGCTCCCACGCGTGCTCCGGCGGGCCTTCCAGATCGCCCGCTCCGGCCGTCCGGGTCCGGTTCACGTCGACGTGCCGATGGACGTACAGGGCGCTGCCGCCGACGTGACGCTGCCCGAACCCACCCAGCACCGGCCTCACAGCCGGCCCGGCGGCGATCCGGAGACGGTCTCGGAGGCCGCGACGCTGCTGGCCGAGGCCGATCGGCCGGTGATCGTTCCCGGCGGCGGGACGATGCTCGCGGAGGCCTGGGACGAGGTGCAAGCGCTGGCCGAACACCTCCAGGCACCCGTCGTCCCGACGTTCCAGGCCAAGGGGATCATCCCCGAGGACCACGACCTGTTCGTCGGCTACGCGGGGTGGATCGGCTCGACGGCCGGGAACGAACTCGCGTCCAACGCCGACACGATCCTCGCCGTCGGCTGTCGCTTCACCGATATGCACACCTCGTCGTTCGAGGCGGGCGTCAGCTTCGAGATCCCGCCGAGCAAGCTGATCCACGTCGACATCGACCCCCAGGAGATCGGGAAGAACTACCCCATCGAGGTCGGCATCCAGGGCGACGCGAAGGTGGTCACTCGCCAGCTCACCGAGCAACTGCGCGAGCGGATGGAGCCGGTCTCGACCGACGACAACGACTACTACGCGGAGATCCAGGAGCTGTGGGACGAGTGGGCGGCGATGGTCCGGGAACGCTGGGACGACGACAGCGTCCCGATGAGCATCTCCCGCGTGCTGGCGTCGCTGCGCGAGGTGTTGCCCAGAGACGGCGTCGTCGTCTCCAGTGCCGGCCAGCCCCAGGAGACGGTCAACCCCGAGTTCCCGGTGTACGAGCCCCGGACGAACGTCTCCTGTGGCGGCTTCTCGACGATGGGCTTTGGCGTCTCGGCGGCGATCGGTGCCAAACTCGGCAAGCCCGGCAGCCCCGTCGTCGACATCGAGGGCGACGGGAGCTTCCTGATGTGTAACCAGGAGGTGGCCGCGGCCGTCGAACACGGCGTCGACGTGACCTACCTGGTCCTCAACAACCGCGGCTGGAAGTCGATCCGGAACCTCCAGGTCGACAAGTACGGCTGGGACCGCGTCCTCAACACGGAGTTCGACGAGGACGCCGGGGTCGACTACATGGCGATGGCCGACTCGTTCAACCTCGACTACGCCGAGCGCGTCGTCAAGCCCGAGAACCTCGACGCCGCCCTCGAAGACGCGGTCGCCCACGACGGGCCCGCGATGGTCGAGGCGGTCGTCGAGCCCGACAACCCCGACTCCGGCGCGATCGTCACCGGCGAGTGGGATCTCGCGGACCTCCAGGAGTAAGCCTCGGCCGCGCGCTGCCGGCGGTCCCGGCTGTCGTAACATCTATGTGGTCTCGTCCTGACTCCATCAACGCATGACACGCAAGCACGAGCAGCCCCCAGCAGCGACTGCGATCCCCGACGCCGTCCGGAACTACGTCGGCGGCGAGTGGGCGTCCGGGTCGGCGGACGGCCAGCCGGTCGTCGATCCGGCCACCGGAGAGTCCCTCGCCGACGTACCGTTTTCCAGCGCCGACGACGTCGACGACGCAGTCCAGACGGCCAACGACGCCTTCGAGGAGTGGCGGCGAACGCCACCCGTCGAGCGGGTCCAGTACCTCTTCGACCTGAAACACGAACTGGAAGCGCGGGAAGCACAGATCGCGCACGCGCTCTCTCGGGAGCACGGCAAGACCGTCGCGGAGGCCCGCGGGGAGATCCGCCGCGGGATCGAGAACGTCGAAGTCGCCACCGGCATCCCGAACATGCTCCGCGAGGCCAGCGGGACCGTCGAAGACGTCGCCCCTGGGATGGACGAGACGGCCGTCCGCCAGCCACTGGGGACCTTCGCCGCCGTCACGCCGTTCAACTTCCCGTCGATGATCCCGCTGTGGTTCCTCCCCTACGCGGTCGCGACGGGGAACACCTTCGTCCTCAAGCCCAGCGAGAAGGTGCCCCTCACCGCACAGCTCATCTTCGAGGCGATCGAAGCCGTCGAGTTCCCCGACGGCGTCGTCAATCTCGTCAACGGCGGCGTCGAGACGGTCGACGCGCTGCTGGAACACGACGGCATCGAGGGCGTCTCGTTCGTCGGTTCGACGCCGGTCGCTCGACACGTCTACGAGACCGCCGCCCAGCACGGCAAGCGCGTCCAGGCCCAGGGCGGCGCGAAGAACTTCGCGGTCGTCACGCCGTCGGCCGAACTCGACCAGTCGGTGCCAAACATCGTCGGCTCGGGCTACGCCAACGCCGGGCAGCGCTGCCTGGCCAACGACGTGGTCGTCGCCGTCGGTGACGTGTACGACGAACTGCGTGGCGCTCTCGTCGACGCGGTCGAGGACCTGACCGTCGGACGTGGCCTCGAGGAAGACACCGACGTCGGCCCGCTCATCACCGGCGCGTCTCGCGAACGGGTCACGGAACTGATCGCCGAGGCCGTCGAGGAGGGCGCGGAGGTCGTCGTCGACGGACGCGGCTTCGAACACCCCGACTATCCCGACGGCAACTTCCTGGGGCCGACGCTGTTGGCGGGCGTCACGGCCGACATGGAGATCGCCCAGACCGAGATCTTCGGCCCAGTGCTGTGTCTCGCCGCACAGCCGTCACTCGACGACGCCATCGAGATGGTCGACGGTACGGAGTACGGCAACGCCTCCTCGATCTTCACCGAGGACGGCAGCGAGGCACGCCAGTACCGATACGAGGTCGACGCCGGCAACATCGGCGTCAACGTCGGCGTCTGCGCGCCGATGGGATTCTTCCACTTCGGTGGCACCAAGGAGTCGTTCTTCGGTGACCTCCACGCGCAGGGCGAGGACGCCGTCGCCTTCTACACGGACAAGACGATCGAGATCGAGCGCTGGTACAGCTAGTCCGACGCTGTCCGCCTCGAACGCCGACCGAGCGCGCCGATCGTCAGTCCTGCTCGGCGGGGGTCGTCTCCTCGAAAGCGGCGTCGTACCGGTCGATGGCTTCGTCGACGCCGTCCATCAGCAGTGCGACGTCTTTCCCGGCGATGAGGAAGTCGTGGCCCTGCTGTACCCGTGTGTCGATGTCGTCGAGGTCGGTGACCAGCGTCCCGACCGGAACGTCCGCGTCGTTCCCGGCCTCGATGACCGACGCCATGGCGGTCGTGAGCGACTGGGAGTCCCACTCCGCGAACTTCCCCAGCGCACCCGAGAGGTCCGCGGGGCCGACGAACAGGGCGTCGACGCCGTCGACGGCGGCGATCTCGGCGGCGTTTTCCAGTCCCGCCTCGGTCTCGATCTGTGCGATCGTGAGGATCGTCCCGTTGGCGTTCGCGACGTACTCCTCGAAGTTCCGGCCGTACTCTGTTGCCCGGCTGCTCGCGATTCCCCTGATGCCGTCAGGCGGGTACCGCACTGCACGGACGAGTTCGCGGGCTTCTTCGGCCGTCCCGACCATCGGGACCATGACGCCAGCGACGCCGATATCGACCACGCGCTTCAGTCGGACGGGATCGTTCCACGGGACCCGGACGACCGTCTCCGTCTCGCCGTCGGCGGCGTCGACGCTCCGCGCGATGCTCTCGACGGTCTCTAACCCCATCGTCGTGTGCTCCATGTCGACGAGGAGGAAGTCGATATCGAGCTGTGCTACCGCCTCTGCGATCGTGGGATGGCCGACGGAGATCCACGTCCCGAGGGGCGACTCTCCGGCCTCGATTGCGTCTTTGACGTGTGTCATTTGTGGGGATGACACAGCGACTCCTGGGCACTCGCCGGTCGCTGTGCCGTATGTCTTCGTCTCCTCTCTGGGACGCCAGTGCAAATAAATCACGGGGTCGCGGACACGGTCGTGTTTAGTTAGCAGATTTTGGGTAGCAACGGTCGCATTCGCTTCACCAAACACGACCGCGGACATCGGCCACCCCGTCTATCGGAAGTTATAACACCGACTGTCCGAATACGGCGTATATGCGATTCGGTATCATCGGGTGTGGCACGATCGCGCAGATCATGCACATCCCGTACGTGACGGAACTGCCCGACCTGGAGCTGTACGCGCTTGCCGATCCCGCTACCGAGCGGGTCACGACGCTGGGCGAGCGGTACAACGTCCCCCACCGGTACGAGTCGGCGGACGAGATGATCGCCGAACGCGGCGAAGAACTCGACGCCGTGATCGTGTTGACGCCGCCGAGCCAGCACGCCGACGTGGTCGAGACGACGCTGGGCGCGGAGATCGACACGCTCGTCGAGAAACCGCTCTCGGTCTCCGTCGCGGACGCCGATCGGATGGTCTCGGCGGCCGAGGCGGCCGACGCGACCGCGATGGTCGCCTACAACAAGCGCTACGCGCCCGCCGTCGAGGCCGCTCGCGAGGAGATCGCGGCACTCGATCGGGTCGACAAGATCACCGCCTACGACGTGGACCCGAACCACGGACGCAACATCGACGAGGTGTACGACCTCGTCGACGGAGCGGTCCCCGAGTCGGTCATCGAGACGACCCGCGAGAAGCAACTCGCCGACAGCAAGCAGGTGATCGACAGCGACGACGACGAACTGGCTGACGACTACCACTGGCACCTCGAACACATCTGTCACGACGTGAACCTCCTTCGGGGGCTGTTCGGCGGCGTCGAGTCGATCGACCACGTCGACCTGTACGCCGACGGACGGTACGCGACTGCGAACCTCGTCTACGAGGGCGGCCGGCGGTGTACGCTCGACTCCGGGCTCTCGGACCGCAAGTGGTTCGAGGAGTTCGTCCGCGTCGACTCGCCGACGGGGATGATCGAACTGTCCTTCGACGACCCCTTTATCCGGAATTCGCCGCCGTCGGTACGGGTCAAGCGCGGCACCGACGAGATCGCCGACGAGACCCGAACGCCCTCCTACGAGGAGAGCTTCAAGCGAGAGGTCGAGCACTTCGTCGCCTGTATCCGCGGCGATGCCGAGGTCCGGACCCCCTTCGAAGAGGGACGGGCCGACGTGCGCCTGATCGCCGATCTGTTCCGACAGACCCAGGGAGCGCCGCTGCTGGGCGATTACTGACGCGAGCCGGACCGAAACCACTAAGCGAAACCACACGTCGATACACGACAACACATGTACGAAGACTTCGCATCGACGCTCGCAGCGACTATGTGGGCCGACTTCGACGAACAGCCCCGCCGGGCGGACGGTCCGCCGGGCGAGATCACCGACGTACAGACGGTGGTCGTCGACGGCAACTTCCCGTGGACGATCGTCACCGTCGAGACCAGCGAGGGGGTCACCGGGATCGGGGAGTGTTACCCGTCGCCGGGCGTCCACGAGGTCATCACCGACTACCTCCGGCCGGTGCTGGTCGGCGAGAACCCGACCGACGTCGAGCGACTGTACAACCTCATGCGCGAGAGTCTCTCCGGACGCGGCTCACAGCAGGGGATCGGAACGATCGCGATCAGCGGCGTCGAGATCGCGCTGTGGGACGCTGCGGGGAAACTCCTCGATCAGCCGATCTACCAGCTTCTGGGCGGCAAGCTGCGCGAATCGGTCGCCGTCTACGCGGACTGTCACGCTGGCGAGGCGATGGTCGAATCCGCCAAGGAAGGACAGGAGAGTTCGACGTACGACCCGCAAGCGTACGCGCAGGCGGCCCGGGGGGCCGTCGACGACGGGTTCGACATCGTGAAGTTCGACCTCGACGTGCCCTCGGGCCGGGAGATCGACACGCTCTCGCGGCACTTCGACCCGCCGGAGATCGAACACAAGCGCCGCGTCGTCGAGGCCGTCACCGACGAGATCGGCCACGACGCCGAGGTCGCGGTCGACCTCCACTGGAACTTCAGCCCCGAGACGGCAGAGCGACTCTGCCGTGCGATCGAACCGTACGACCTGGCCTGGATCGAGGACCCGCTCCCGCCCGAGAACACGGACGCGATGCGGGAACTGAAACGCCGGGTCGACGTGACGCTGTTGACCGGCGAGAACCGCTACGGCCGCCACGGCTTCCGCGACCTGGTCGCCGAGCAGGCCGTCGACTTCCTCGCCCCGGACGTTCCGAAGACCGGCGGCATCGCCGAGACCAAGAAGATCGCCGAGCTGGCCGAGACCTACTACCAGGCGCTCGTCCCCCACAACATCGGCAGCCCCGTCGCGACGGCGGCGACGGTCCACGTCGGTGCGACGGTCCCCAACTTCGTGGCCCTGGAGTACCACGCTCGCGAGGTCTCGTGGTGGGACGACCTGCTCGTCCGCGACGAGCCGTTCATCAGCGACGGCCGCATTCAGGTGCCCGACGGACCGGGCCTCGGCGTCGAACTCGACTGGGACGCCGTCGAGGACCACCGCAAGCACTGATCGGCGCTATCGCCCGTCGACAGACAGCTCGTTCCAGCGGTCGATGTTCTCCTTGGCGTGGACGAGTCGCTTTTCGGTCTGGTTCTCGATCTCGATCGTGTAGTGGCCCTCGTACCCCGCCGCGTCGAGGGCGTCCGCGAGCGCCCCGAACTCCAGGACGCCGTCGCCGAGGTCCGTGAACGACCGGAAGTAGTTGATCACGTTGTCCAGGTGGAAGTCCCCGTCGGTGAGCGCGTCCCGGTTGTCGGCGAACCCCTGACCGGGAGCCACGTCCTTGAGGTGGACGTACGCGATGTCGTCACCGAACCGCTCGACGGCGTCGGTCACGTCGCCCTCGGGAAAGTGGTCGCCGTACGGGTAGTAGTGTGCCGTATCGAAGAGCAGTTCCAGCCCCTCGACGGCGTCGAGGTAGTGACGGATCTCCGACGGCCGTTCGACCGCCGTCGCGCCGTGGTGGTGGACGACCGGACGCAGGCCGGCGTCCAGCGCCGCGTCGCTGACCCGACTCAACCACGTCTCGACCGTCGCTTCGTCGTATCGCCCTCGCTGTGGCGGGAGCAAGCCGAGGAACTCGGCACCGAGATCGGCGATCGTCGGCACGTCCTCGACGATCCGCTCGACCGCCTCATCGCTCTCGATCCACTCGCTCATCACGCAGTACAGCTCGACGTCCGCGTCGGCGAGCCACCGCTTCAGCGTCGCGGTGTCGTTGTCCCGGACCTTCCCGAGGCCGATCTCGATCCCGTCGTACCGACAGGCACCGATGTCGCTGATCGCGGTCTCGACGTCTGTCGGGTCGTACATCATCGCCGTGTATCCGGTACCCATGTGTCGGGCTATCACGACTCGCCGAAAAATAGCTTCCGACTGATACTGCTGGCTGTCACTGTTTCGAGACCTCGCGACCACGAGGTCGCGATATGCTTCACAGACGTACAGCCGACAGTATGAGACGACGGTCTGTCGCTCTCGCTGTTGTTCGGAGGCGGCGAACGACTTTAACGCGCTGCTGGCCGTCTACACCGGATTCCGGACTCGTAGCTCCGTACTGCGGGCGTTCGCGCTGTTCCCCTCACGATAGCAGTGTTCGTGAAAGACGAACAATATGGGCGTCCCCTCCTCTCTGGCGGCGCGGCCCACTGACCGGGTGCGTAACGATCGTATTGTTGTTATTGAAGCGCCGTCGACGAGTGGTCCGCTACCGCGTTCTCCGAACGGGTCGTCGGTCCCGCTCCTCGGCTGGAAGCGCGCTTCAGGCGTCGGTTCGCGGAACCTCTGGCAATCTCTTCCGTTCGGCCTGGCCGAACGGTATCGATCGAAGGACGTTTTCCAACGATCTCCGAAAACGTCCGACGGCCGGTCGACGCCAGCGTTTCGGGCTCGTACTGGGCGATTACGTTCTGCTCTGTCTCAGTTTTTCGTTCGGTGGATCCAAACGCATGTGCTTACGACGGTCTCGGCGCACCTTCGAATATCCTATATTCTTAATATCTGGTCCACGTCTCTATTTGTCAAGATTGTCTACACTCGACAGTATTTGTTCTCATCTATGTCTAAAAAGTCTAAAGTAGGGTACAGATGAGATTAGAAAATCGAATACACTGTCGATATTGTGGGGAACGTGTGTCGAATGGCTGGCTTGAAAGACAAATCTCGATCCACTCTCTCCTGCCGTGATCTCCGTTCCGTCGAGTCGGCCAGGTACCGCTGTCCGCTCCGCTCGCGACAGTCTCCCCGCTCAGCGGTCGAACAGCCACAGCGCCGCCGTGAGCCCGGTCGCGCCGACCAGTGCCGCCGCCAGCAGCCCGAACGCGACCCGGAAGTTCGTCACGTCCGAGAGCCAGCCGACGATCGCCGGGGCGACCGCGCCGGCCCCCATCAGCAGCGTCCGGACGACGCCGAGGCTCCCGCCGGCCACGTCCTCGGGGACGACCGCCATCAGATACGCACCCCGGACCGGCCGATATCCGTGCGCTCCCAGGCCGAGCGCGACGACGGCTCCGCCCAGCGCGAGCGGCCCGCCGGTCGGCGCGAGCGTCAGGATCGCGAGCAGTCCCGCGGTGGCGACGGCGAGTGTCACTAGCAGGACGGGGGCGGTCCCGATCCGATCGCTCACCTCGCCGGTGACCAGCTGGACGAGGCTGACGACGAACAGGGCCGAAAACAGCAGGTTCGCGGTCGCGCTGGACAGCGCGGTCTCGCTGGCGAGATACAGCGGGAGGAAGGCGACCGCGCCGTTGTAGGCGAACGAAAAGCAGATCGTCACGAGCACGAAGCCGGTGAACTGCCACTCGCGAAACATCGTGAGGTAACTGCCCGGCGAGGCGGTCACGTCGCCGCGGCCGCTCCCGGTCGAGGCGGTACTCGACGACGCGAGCCGGCGCGGGACTCGCCTGCCGAAGGCGACGGCCAGGCCGACCGTCGCTAGCCCGCCCGCGAGAAACACCGTCCGCCAGCCGGCACCGCCGACCGCGTCGTGGCCGGTGACGGCGACGACCGCCGCCGGTGCCGCGACGCCGCCGAAGGTCCCGAAGGTGTCGAACACCCCCAGCGCCCGCCCGGTCCGCGACGGGTAGATCCCGGAGAGGAGGCGCACGCCGACGGTCTTGTACGCGCCCGTCCCGGCCCCCATCAGGAGCATCGCGGCCACGAGCACCCACAGCGGGGCGTCGACGACGAGCACCAGCGCACCGACCGCCGCGACGCCCGTGCCGGCGACCAGCACTCGAACCGACCCCAGCCGGTCGGCCAGTGCCCCCGAGGGAAACTGCATCGCCGCGTAGACCAGCATGAATCCGGTGAAGGTTGTCCCCAGCACGGTCCGCGAGACGCCGTAGCTCTCACCCAGGGTTCCGAACAGCGGCGGAAAGGCATAGCGGAGGAACTTCCCGAAGAACCACAGCGACGCCGTCAGGACCAGCGCGTCGAAGCGAGCCAGCCCGCGGAGGCGCGCGGCGAGGGTCACGATACGGGCAGTGGCCCGCTCTGACGGAAATACGTGTCGGCTCGCTCGCTGGCGACCCGAGCCATCCTGTTGGCTGGAACGCCGTGCAGAGAGTCGCTACCTCGGAGTGGCGAACTCGGTCACAGACGGACAGCCGACAGTATCAGTCGTCGTCCGCGGCGGGCTGGGCCACGTCTCGGTCGGCGCGTGGCCCCTCCAGATCGACCTTCGGGAGCAGGTCACGGAGGTACTGGCCGGTGTAGGAGTCGTCCGTGCGGGCGACGGTCTCCGGCGTCCCTTCGGCGACGATTCGGCCGCCGTTCTCGCCGCCTTCCGGGCCGAGGTCGACGATGTGGTCGGCGTTTTTCACCAGATCGAGTTCGTGCTCGATGACGACGACGGTGTTGCCCTCGTCGGTGAGGCGGTGGAGCACGTCGATCAGCTTGCGCTCGTCCTCGGGGTGGAGCCCGGTCGTCGGTTCGTCGAGCAGGTACAGCGTCTCGCCGGAGTCTTTCTTCCCCAGTTCCTCTGCGAGCTTGATCCGCTGGGCCTCCCCGCCCGAGAGCGTCGTCGAGGGCTGGCCCAGCCGCATGTAGTCCAGGCCCACGTCTTTCAGGAGCTTCAGGCGGCGGCGGATGCCGGTGTGGCCCTCGAAGAAGTCGTAGGCCTCTGCGACGCTCATGTCCAGCACGTCGGAGATGGTGGCGTCCTTGTAGGTGACGTCCAGCGTCTCGTCGTTGTACCGCGCCCCGTCGCACTCCTCGCAGGGGACGTACACGTCAGAGAGGAAGTTCATCTCGATTTTGACGTTGCCCTGGCCGCCACAGGCCTCACAGCGACCGCCTTTGACGTTGAACGAGAAACGGCCCTTCTCGTAGCCTCGCTGCTTCGCGAGGTTCGTCTCGGCGAACAGCTCGCGGATGTGATCGAAGACGTTTGTGTAGGTCGCGGGGTTCGAGCGCGGCGTGCGACCGATGGGCGACTGGTCGATGAGACGGACGGTCTCGATCTCGTCGATCCCCTCGATGTCGTCGTGATCGCCGGGGTTCACGTCGGTGTCGTTCATCCGCCGGACGAGGCCCTTGTACAGCACGTCGTGCATCAGTGTCGACTTGCCCGACCCAGAGACGCCCGTGATCGCGGTGAAACAGCCGATCGGCAGGTCCACGTCCAGATCTGCGAGGTTGTGCTGGCGTGCCCCCTCGATCGTGAGGTGGGTGTCCGACGCTCGGCGGTCGTCGGGAACGGGGATCGTCCGCTCGCCCGAAAGGTACTCGCCGGTGACGCTGTCGTCGCTCTCGATCACGTCGTCCATCGAGCCGTTGACGACGACCTCGCCGCCCCGTTTGCCCGGACCGGGGCCCATGTCGATGATGTTGTCGGCCCGGCGCATCGTCTCGGTGTCGTGTTCGACCACGAGGAGCGTGTTGCCGAGGTCGCGCAGCTCCGCCAGCGTGTTCAGCAGTCGGTCGTTGTCCCGCTGGTGGAGTCCGATCGAGGGCTCGTCGAGCACGTACAACACGCCGACCAGTCCGGACCCGATCTGGGTCGCCAGCCGGATGCGCTGGCTCTCGCCGCCGGACAGCGTCGACGCCTCTCGGTCGAGGGTGAGATATTCCAGGCCGACTTCCTCCATGAACCCGAGCCGAGCGCGGATCTCTTTGAGGATCTCTTCGGCGATCTTCGTGTCGCGTTCGTCCAGCGACGCTTCCAGCCCGTCGAAGTGTTCCAGCGCGTCGCCGATCGACATCCGGTTGACCTCGGTGATCGACGTACCGTCGGAGGAAACCTCCGACGACGTTCCGCTCGCATCGCTCGCGGAACCCCCGCCGACGAGGACGTGCCGGGACTCCGCTTTCAGGCGGGTGCCCTCACACTCGGGACAGGTGGTGACGGCCATGAACTCCTCGATGTGTTCGCGGGCGCGGTCGCTGTCGGTCTCGACGTGGCGACGTTCCAGGTTCGGGATCACGCCCTCGAAGCGCTCGGTCTTCTCGCGGGTGCCGTTCTTCGTCTGCCACTCGAAGTGGACGAGTGAGTCCGTTCCGTAGAGGAACTGGCGCTGGATCGACTCGTCAAGCTCCTCGAAGGGCGTCTCCAGGGAGACGCCGAAGTGGTCCGCGACGTTGTCCAGCTGCCGGGAGTAGTAGGTACGATCGTAGCTCCAGGGTTCGAAGACGTGCTTGAGCGGCTTCGAGCGGTCCTGAATGACGAGTTCCTCGCTGACCTCCTTGGTCTCGCCGAGTCCCTCACACTCCGGGCAGGCCCCGTGAGGGCTGTTGAACGAGAACGAGCGAGTCTCGATCTCGGAGATGTCGATCCCGCAGTGGGTACACGCGAGGTCCTCGGAGAACTCGACGACGAGGCGGTCGCGGTCGCTGTGGTCCTCGCTGTCGCCGGTCCCCGCGAGATCGCCCGTCGAGCGCGCCGTCGCCCCGCCGAGGGACACGCCTTCCGGCGGGTCCGGGAGGATCACCTTCGTGATGCCCTCCCCTTCTTCGAGGGCCGTCTCGACGGAGTCGGTGATCCGAGAGCGGGCGTCCGCGCTGACGCTCACGCGGTCGACGATCACGTCGATCGTGTGGTCGTAGTTCTCGTCGAGTTCGGGGTCGTCGATCGTCAGGTCGTAGGGCTCGCCGTCGACCTCGACGCGGGCGTACCCCTCGCCGACCAGCTCCTCGAACAGCTCCTCGAAGGCTCCCTTCTGGTCGCGTACGACCGGTGCGGCGATCTTCGCGCGGGTCCCCTCGGGCAGGGCCAGCATCCGACGGACCATGTTCTGTGCGGACTGCTCGCCGACCTCGCGGCCACACTCCGGACAGTGTGGCGTCCCGATGCGGGCGTACAGCAGGCGCAGGTAGTCGTGGAGTTCGGTGACGGTCCCGACCGTCGAGCGGGGGTTGTTGGCGGCGTTCTTCTGGTCGATCGAGATGGCCGGGGAGAGGCCCTCGACAGTCTCGACCTGTGGCTTGTCCATCTGGCCCAGGAAGTTCCTGGCGTAGGCCGACAGCGACTCGATGTAGCGGCGCTGTCCCTCGGCGTACACCGTCTCGAAGGCCAGCGAGGACTTGCCCGATCCCGACAGCCCCGTCACGACCGTCAGCTCCTCTCGCGGGATCTCAACATCGATGTCCTTGAGGTTGTGTTCCTCCGCACCGCGGACCTCGATGTACTCTCGTGTCATCTACGGCCCCCTGAGGTCTGGGGGCGTGAAACGCTGTCGGTCCGTCGCTGGCACTCGTTGGCTCTGTCACCATCAGACACAAAATTAATGGCGAAATCGCGTGAGCGTCCGGACATGAGTGCCCTCTCGAAGTACGACATCCAGGGACTGGATCTGACCGACAACAGCTACACCGTCGAACAGTCGCTGGTCCGCAACAAGTACAAGGCGATGGACGCCGCCGGCAACGTCGTCGTCCGCGGCAAGCAGAAGATGCTCAAGATGAAAGAGGAGTTCCCCTTCACGGACGGGGACGGCAACGAGGTCTTCACGGTCAAGGCCGGCGGCATCATCGACGTGGCCGGCAACTACGTGCTCTCGGACGCCCAGACCGGCGAGGACCTCGTTGTCCTCGACAACGACTACTCGATCATGCAGGACACCTGGACGATCCGCGACGCGGGCGACGAGCGCGCCATCGCGAAGATCGACTCTCGGGGTGCCGCGGTGACGCTCGCGCGCAACCTCCTCCCGTTCGGCGAGATCATTCCCCACAAGTACGAGATCACCGACGTCGACGGCAACCACGTCGGCTCCATCGAGGGACAGTTCTCGCTGCGGGACCGCTACGAGATCACCATCGACAACGCCAGCAACGTCCCCAAGGAGGCCGTCATCGCCGCTGCGATGGTCATCGACGCGATCCAGGGGAACTGACACTGTTGGCTGTAACGTCGTGACGATAGTCGCCACCGCGGGGTGGCAAAGTCGTTTACAGATGTACAGCCGACAGTATGAGGCTACCTAATCCACGAACAGCGGTCGGGTGACCTCAAAACGATCTGGGTTGGAAGAGCTACATATACTCCCAAACAGCTGTTTCAAGCCTCTCTCGGATCGCTCGTCACCGGACAGTGTCGAGCAACCGTAGCGATGAAAAGATGGCCGTTCGATATTTTAACTGCTTTCCTGTATCTTGAAGATAAGGCTACTACACAAAAATTTAGTCTGTGAATCTCCACGGTCCGTATGGCCGCCTTCTCCTTGTTTGCGATCGTACTACTCTTCATTCAGATTGGCGTCGGTTACTCCGTGTTTCGTTCTTTCGAGGGGCTGCAAGTCGGTTTCAGGGCTCTCCTCGCCGGTGCTGGAATCGTTTTGGGACTCGTGGTACTCGTTGTGTTCGGTGTCGTCGTGACGCTCGTGTTCGATCTCGTCGTGGTACTCGTGACGGGTGGTGCGCGTGGCTATTTCGATTCCCCGAACGGGTCGCAGGGGGCCACATAACACTGCGAGATCGACCGACGACGAAGAGCGAGGGACTTCACTGTCCAAATCATAGCCAGCGGCCAGTGGCTTTGGATCCGACTTTGCGGCGATTTGATGGTACTAGTCTGATTGCGGTTTCGAACCCGACACTCGGGTCACACTCTCCGCTGGTGTGGTCGCCAACCAGCGCTCGCTCTGGCCTCAGATGGCCCGGTTCACGAACGCCGGACTATCACTCGTCCTTGACAATCACTGTGCCGACCATCTCGTCCTCGTGTGGGACACAGAAGTAGTCGTACTCGCCGGCAACCTCGAACGTGTGTTCGTATGTTTCGCCGACTTCGAGATCGCCGTCCGGCCACGCATCTCGTGCCGCCTGTTCCGTGTCGTACGCTCCGGTGGTAAAAAATGCAGCTTCGTCAGGGAGACCGTCCTCGTAGGCCGTGACGGTATGGCTCCACTCAGAGTCGTTTATCCAGCCGACGCGCTCGCCGACGCCGATTGTCACTGTCGTCGGCGCAAACGCGTTGTCGGGTGTTTTCATTCCGACGACGGCGTCGTTTCGTTCCTGTAGCTCCGTCCGTTGAGCGTCCAGTTGGCGTTCGTTCGGTCCGAATGTTCCCGAGTTACAGCCCGCCAGGCCCACAACGGTCCCGCCTGCGACTGCTGTCAGGAAACGCCGTCGCCGTATCATATGTGTCGTGTCGGGTGGGATACCATTAGAACTCTTCGCATACCGTGATGCTCGTGCCGTCCAGGGGTGATTGCTTCAGTTGAGCGTCTTCGCTGTGTCCCTCGATTCGGTCTTGATGGATTACTCGACATCTTTCGGACTGTCTTCTATGACTCCCTGACAACGTCGATAGAACCAACACAACCTTTCTGCTGTCGCACTCTCTAGCGAATGTATGCACCGTCGGACGTTCCTCCGAACAGCCGGCACTGGCTGGACACTCGGGGCGTGTGCCGGCCTCGCGAGCGCCCACCCGACTGCCACCAGCGACGGGACGCCGCCCACCGAGACGCCGGACAGCCAGCCCCTCGGGACGGTCTCGATCGAGAACGTCCGCGAGATGGTCCTGAGCCCCGACGGGACGGTCGCCTACGTCGCCACCGTCGACGGCTTCACCGTCGTCGACGTCGCCGACCCGACCGAGATGCGGGTGCTGGCTCGCGAGCAGCTCCTGGCCGACCACGCCGACGGGCCGCTGTCGGGGATCTGGGACCTGCACTGTGACGGCGACCGGCTGCTCGTGGCCGGCCCGGCAAACGGTGGGCGCGACTCGGTCCGTGGTTTTGGCTACGTCGACGTGTCCGATCCCGCCGATCCCGAGGTCCTCGCCGAACACGAGGTCGAGTTCTACACCCACAACTGCGTGCTCGCGGACGGCGTCGGCTACTTCACCGGCGGCGGGATCGACGGCTCGCCCCTGGTCGTCGTCGATCCCGAGAGCGGGACGGAACTGGCCCGCTGGAGCGTCGTCGACGTCGACGACCGCTGGGGCGAGTTGCCCTTCGGGATGGTGAACCTCCACGACGTGTGGGTCCACGACGACCGCGCGTATCTGGCCTACTGGGACGCCGGCACGTGGTGTCTCGACGTGTCCGATCCCGACGAGCCGACGCTCGTCTCGCGGGTGCGTGGCCGCCCGCTCGAAGCGTTGCTCGACGTTGCCAACAGGCGACGCGAGCGCACGGAGCCGCCGGGCAACGACCACTTCGTCACCGTCGACGAGACCGGCGACCTGCTGGGGATCGGGACCGAGTCCTGGGCGGCGGCCTCGGGCTCGACCGGTCCGGGTGGGATCGCGTTCTACGACGTGAGCGACCCGGCAGCGCCCAGGCGGCTGGGGGCGATCGACCCGCCGCCGACGCCCGATCCCACCCGCGGAGGCGTCTGGACGACCGCCCACAACTTCGACCTCGTCGACGGGCGCTGCTACGCCGCCTGGTACCAGGGCGGGGTCACCGTCCACGACGTGACCGACGCGACAGAGCCCATCGAGCGGTTCCACTGGCGCGACGCCGGCCGCGGGAAGTTCTGGACCGCACAGCTTGCCGCGCCGGGCGAGTTCTTCCTGGGGGCCAGCATCGGCGCGTTCGGGGTCAACACCGACGACGACTCGCCCCTGGAGTCGGCGCTGTTCGCGTTTCCGGACCAGCGCCCGACCGACGCCGCGCCGACGACCGACACCCCGTCGGGACAGGCGTCGACGCCCACCAGCGAGACGGGGGCCGGCGCTGGTGTCGGCGCGGGCCTGCTCGGACTGCTCGGTGCCGGTGCGTGGTACCGACGCCGCTCGGAGTAGGCGCTAGGACTCGATCTCGATTCCGTGGTCTTCTAACACCCTCTGTGCTCGTGCCACGACATCTTCTCCGTGTGGCATCGATAGCGACGGGAGCAAGATGTACCGCCGACTCTCTCCGTCGGCCGTCTCGTAGCGGACGACGAACCGTGGGCGGGTGAGACCGAGCGTTCCCCGTTCGAACGAGACGGTGGTGATCGCGTCCAGCGGAATCGTCGACCGACTCGTGAATCCTCGGACCCAGCGCTGATAGCACTGGAGCGCTGCGACGAGGCCAACGATCACTGCGAGACCGACTGCCACCGTCCGGGTGTCCAGTGATCCATCCAGTGCGGACAGGACGATGCTCGCGACGCCAGTCGGGACCGCGAGTATGATCCCGACAAACACGATTTTCCGCCACCATTCGTCGGCCTGCCAGTAGCCGCTGTACAGGCTCTCGAGGTATTTGAGCCGTGATTCGTCTAGTACCAGTTCCTCGTTTTCGATCCGACACTCGCCGCGCTTCGTTTCGAAGCGATCGGTGGAGGGCACAGACGGCGCTTCGACTGTCTCGGGAAAAAGCGTATCGCCAGCTACGATAGGCCGTGTTTGACGGCCTTCGCGACGCTGCGAGCCTTCTCGGCCAGTGCCTCAGAGAGGTGGCCCGCCTCGACCGCGGCGTCGAGTTCGTCGTCGTCGACCCGTTCGACGCGGCCGTCGGCGTGCTTGACCACGTCGACGTGGAGGTCGACGTAGCGGACCGCGTCGGGGAACACCTCGACGGGCGTACAGACGTTGACGTAGGTGCCTCGTTTGGTCCCGTCCGCGCCCTCGTAGACGGTCGGATACCACCAGCGTCCCTCCTTGACCTTCGTCGTCGCCACGTCGCCGGCCTGGCGGTCGACGCCGAGCGCGTCGTAGGTGCCCCCCGGCGACATCTCCCGCTCGACGGTCACCGTGCCGTCGGGCTCGACGGACTGGACCGCCGCGTCGCCCAGCGTGTACAGCCGACCGTCGGGCTTGCCGTGATCGAGGCGGACCGTGTCGCCGGCCGCGGGGCCGAACTGGCTCGCGACCGCGGTGAAGGGAAAGTCCTGCTCGCCGGTCCGAAAGCCGTCGGCGACCGCTTCGGCCAGGTCGACGCCGGCCGAGGCGCTCCGCGAGCCCGCCTTGATCCGGTGGTGGCCCGGCATCGTCGCCGTCACCGCGTCCCGCGCGTCGTCCAGTGCGAAGCGACTCTCGCGGCCGAACCAGACCCACGCCGTCGACTCGGGGGCGGCGTGGCGCTGCGGTGCGTCGTCGGCCGGTGCCGGCGCGTCGGCGTGGGCGTCGTCCAGCGCCGCCGCGCGGTCGTTGGCCCGTTCCAGCGCATCGCCCAGCGCGTCGAGGCCGGCGTCGTCGCTGTGGCGGTGCCAGGAGCTTCCCCAGCCGTCGACGGGATCGGCCGGGAGGATGTCGGCAAGTTCCGGGCCGGTGTGCTCGATCGTCTCGCCGCGGACGAGCGTCACCAGCGAGCCGTGGGCCCGGATCGTCGTGGACAGCGTCGCGCGGTCGCCGCTCCAGGGCGGGCTCGGCTCGTCGACCTGGACGCGGAGCCGATCGCCGTCCTCGATCCGGTGATCGGTCTCGCCGTAGGGCAGGTACCCCTCGCCGTCTCCGAGGGACACGATCGCGCCCCCGCCCAGCGTCTCGGTCACCGCTCCGTCGTAGACCGCGCCGCGGGGGGTCGGATCCGGCCAGACCAGCGCGTCCCGACCCACGTCCGCCAGGCGCTCGGAGACCGTCTCGACGGCGTCGGGCTCGCCGGTCACGCGAACGCCCTGCCGGTCGGCTGTCGTCTCGACTGTCGCCGTCGCCGGTTCGTGGGTAAACTCGGCGTCGAACCGGTCGACGATCGGCGGCGAGGGCTGGACGACGCCGGGTTCGTCCCGGAACAACTCGGTCAGTGCGGTCGTGTAGATCCCCCTGATCCGGACGGTCATAGCGCGTCGTCGTCGTGCGCGAAGCGCACGCGGTCGTCGACGGTCGGACCGAGCGTCAGTTCGACCACGTCCTCGCCCAGGACGCGTCCGCCCTCGACCGGGACGCCCCACGAGTCAAAGCGGAGGTAGCCCCGAATGTCGTCGGCGTGGGTAAAGAGGTCGAGATACGCCAGGGCGTGTTCCTGCACGTCGCTGGCGCTGTGTGCCATCTCCATGTCGGAGTAGATCGTCTCTCGGTCGGCGAAAAACGCCTCTAGAGCCGTTGCGGCTTCGTCGGTGGCCGCGACGACGGCCTCCGAGGCGGCGGCGATCTCGTCGGTCGAGAGGCCGGCCTCGGCCAGTGCCTGCTGCTCGCGCTGGCTGAAGTGCATGGACGGCCGTTGCGACGGAGCGATGAAAAGCCCGCTGTTACACTGCGCCCAGCATGAACAGCGCGTTGAGCATGAGGATCAACACGCCAAAGAGGACGCCGAATGCCACGACCGACCGGGGATCCATTCGGATCGTGTTGTTGTCTTCCGCGTCGAAGTACCGGACGAGTCCGGCACTGGACATCAGTCCGCCGCTGTCGCTGCTGCTCATACAGAACCGTCGTCGGTCCCGCCGAGTAAGCCTTTCCCTTTCGTCCCTCGCCACGGGCAGGATCCGTCGTGGTGACAATCCTTATCTGGGCCCACCGGCTACCTCCAACGAGTACCGATGACAGTCACGCTCAAGGACTTCTACGCAGACTGGTGTGGTCCGTGCAAGACGCAGGATCCGATCCTCGAAGAACTGGAAGCCGACTGGGGCGACGTGAGCTTCGAGAAGATCAACGTCGACGAAGAGCAGGACGTGGCCAACGAGTATCAGGTCCGCTCGCTGCCGACGCTGATCGTCGAGAACGACGACGGCATCGTCGAACGGTTCGTCGGCGTCACCCAGCGCGAAGATCTCGAAGACGCCCTCCAGCAGGCTTCGGCGTAGTCTCCCCGTTCTCACCGTTCACGTACACGTCCGGCCGCGAAAACGAGTCAGTCAGAGACGGCTGCGTCGGCCTGTTCGGCTCCGGAGTCAGTGATCTCGTAGAGGTTCTGTCTCGCGTCTGCGAAGTAGACGTCTTCCTCGATGACGCCGACCTCGTCGAGGCGTTCGAGCGCGTAGCGGACGGTCCGCGCCGAGAGCATCGACTCCTCGACGATCCCCTTCTGGGTGAGTGGACCGTCGTACTCCAGAACCTTGTACACGAGCTTCGCGCTCGGTGGAAGGTCCGCGATGGCCTCCCCGTCGGTTTCGGTCATCACCTGTCACGAGTGGCGCGGGCTCCATAAAGATTGAGGAGTTGGGCCGAGCAACGAACTGTGCTGCCCGTACTGCTCCGTATCGCGGGCGTTCTGGGTGGGGCTCGACTCGCGACCGTGCTCGACGCCGACCCGTTGTGACCGCGCCATCGAGCGTGCCCGAACCGGGCGGCTTTTGGTCCCCGACGGCGGACCATGGCGTATGGCAACGGACACGGTCGAGGGCATGAGTTCGCACTTGCGCGGACTCACTGTCACGACACTGGCGGCCCTCTCTGGGTTAGCCGCCGGTGTCGCGGCCAACGAGATAGCGGCCGGCGCGGGTGATCGACTCGCGGTCGCCGTGCTGATCGCAGCGATCGTCGTTCAGTTCCCGATCCTGAGTGTACTGGGCGTCGACATCGACGACTTCTCCGCGAAGGACTACCTGTTCGTCGCGTTCATGACGTTCTCGCTCTGGTTCGTCTCGTGGGGAATCCTCCTGACAACGGCGACACTCTAACATGGCCGACGATAGCATTGCGGTCGTCGACCTCGACCGATGTCAGCCCGACCGCTGTAACTACGAGTGCATGAACTTCTGCCCGCCCAACCGGACGGGCAAGGAGTGCATCGTCAAGCGCGGCGACGCGTACGACGAGGACGACAACTACGCCGGCAGCGACGACCAGGTGTGGATCTCCGAGGAGATCTGTCTGGGCGAGTCCTGTGGGATCTGCGTCGAGAAGTGTCCCTTCGACGCCATCGAGATCATCAACCTCCCACAGGAACTCGGCGACGAGCCGGTCCACCGCTACGGCGAGAACTCCTTTGCGCTGTACGGACTGCCCGCCCCTCAGGAGGGTCGGGTCACTGGGATCCTCGGCCCGAACGGGATCGGGAAGACGACGGCCGTCCACATCCTCGCCGACGAGATGACGCCGAACCTCGGTCGGTTCGACGAGGAGCCGGCCTGGGAGGCCGTCATCGACGAGTATCGGGGCACCGAACTGCAGGACTACCTCGAAGATCTGCGGGACGGCGACATGACCGTCGCACGCAAGCCCCAGTACGTCGACCAGATCCCCGATCAGTTCGACGGGACAGCCAGCGAACTGCTCGAACGCACGGACGAACGCGGTGCGCTGGACGACCTGATCGAGCGGACGGGGATCGCCCCGGTCGTCGACAACCACATCGACGACCTCTCTGGCGGGGAGCTCCAGCGGGTCGCGCTGGTCGCGACGCTCGCTCGCGACGCGGACTTCTACTTCCTCGACGAGATCACGCCGTACCTGGACATCGGACAGCGGATGACCGCCGCCCAGCTGATCCAGGAGCTGGCCGAGGACGAGGACCGGTCGATGCTGGTCGTCGAGCACGACCTGGCGATCCTGGACCTGCTGGCCGACGCGCTCCACGTCGCCTACGGTGAGCCCGGCGCGTACGGTATCATCACCAGCCCGAAGTCGACGAAAAACGGCATCAACGAGTACCTCTCTGGCTATCTCGACAACGAGAACATGCGATTTCGCCAGCAGGAGATCGAGTTCGAGGAACACGCCCCACGCTCGGTCTCGACGGGCGACGTGGTCGCCGAGTACCCCGACCTCACGAAGTCCTACGGCGACGGCGAGTTCTCGCTGGACGTCGAGGCCGGCCAGATCCGCGAGAGCGAGGTGCTGGGCGTCGTCGGCCCGAACGGGATCGGGAAGTCGACGTTCGCGAAGCTGCTGGCCGGACGGCTCGAACCCGACGCGGGAACCGTCGACGCCGACCTCGACATCGCGTACAAGCCCCAGTACATCGAGATCGACCAGCCGATGCGGGTCGACGCCTTCCTGTCCTCGATCACGGACGACTTTGGCTCGTCGTACTGGAACACCGAGATCGCCCAGCCCCTCCAGCTCGACGCGGTGATGGAGCAGCAACTCACCGATCTCTCTGGCGGGGAGCGCCAGCGGGTCGCCATCGCGGCGTGTCTCTCGGAGGACGCCGACCTCTACCTGCTGGACGAGCCCTCGGCCCACCTCGACGTGGAACAGCGCGTGCTCGCGACCAGCGCCATCCGGCGCTACGCCGAGAACCACGACGCGACGGCGATGGTCATCGATCACGACATCTACATGATCGATCTCCTCTCGGATCGACTGCTGGTCTTCGACGGCGAGCCGGCAAAGCAGGGCCACGCCAGCCCGCCCGTCGAGATGCGCGAGGGGATGAACCAGTTCCTCTCGAACCTCGACGTGACCTTCCGCCGGGACGAACGGACCTCCCGGCCCCGGATCAACAAACCGGGATCGCAGCTCGACCGCCAGCAGAAACGCGACGGTGAGTACTACTACGCGCCGTAGATGATTCCGGGCGAAGCGAGTGACGTTCGCCCCGCCCGTCTGCTCCTATCGTTCGTCCTCACAGCGGTCCTGCTCGGTGGGTCGCTGTTCGTCACGTTCGGGACGGAGTGGGGGTGGGCCGCCAGTTCTTCCGCGCGGTCGTCCTGCTCTCGGCGCTCCCGCTCGGTGTGTCGGCGCTGGCGCGCTTCCGGCGGTACCGTCGTCCGGCCGCGTTCTTGTTCGCTGGCGTGCTCGTGTTCTGGATCGGCGTCGCCGGTGGCGCGTGTCGACAGCCGCTGCTCCGGGAGGACGCGACTTGGCAGTTCGCGTACGACTGGGGTGCAAACGTCTTCTACTTCGGATGGCCCCAGGAGACGCAGCTGGGATACACGTGCTTCGGGGAACCGAACCGACCGCTCACGGTGCTTGGCTATCTCTGTAGCACCGCCGGGACCGCGCTGGGGCTCAGTGGGTTCGATCCGGCCGAGTAAGTGGTGATCGAGAGACCCGCGGCTCTAGGACACGGGATCCGGTTCTCCGACCTCTGCCCCGTCGACGGCGTCGTCCAGTCCGTCCTCAATGTCGACGCCGCCGCCGTCGTCTGGGAGCTCGCGGTCGCTGCGCTTGGCCGCCCGGTCCTGTGACTCGGTCACGGCGTCGTCACCGGTGACCGACACGAAGATGTCTCCGAGTTCGTCGATACGGGCGGACTCCTGTGTCTTGCTCATACACCATGCCATAAGTTAACATGCACAATAACGACGATACCTAACTGAGTTGGCACCATCGCCTCTCGTCGTCGTCAGCGGCTGCTCGTCGACGGGAGTCAGCGACGAGACCGCACCCAGGAGAGCGACTACGTCACCTGTGTCGCACAGGAGCCACACAGCGACTGCTCTTTGACGTCGACCTCGCGGACCGTGGGGGAGAACTTCATCACGCAGCGTTCGTTGTCACAGTGTTCCAGGCCCAGCGTGTGGCCGATCTCGTGGACGACCTCCTTCCGGACCCGGTCGCCGAAGATGTCGCTCGCCGACCGATTCGAGAAGCCGCCGTCGGAGGAGGTCTGGAGCCGGTGTGTCGAGATGACGCTCCCGCTGCCACTGAGGTAGGCCAGGCCGAAGACGTAGTTGCGCCGCCGGTAGTACAGGTCCTGTGGCGTGATCGCGATGTTCTTCTCGCCGCTCCCGATCCGCTGGGCGAGATCGATGAACTCCTCGGCCCGGTACTGGTCCCGGTTGCCGTCGTACGCACCGGTGGGGATCGGCTGGGGTTCGTGCATCGAGACCTCGCAGTCGTAGACGGTCCGCAGTCCCTTGGAGGCCTCGCGCTTGACCCGTGCCGAGACGTCTCCCACCGGCACGACGTCAACGTGCATGCGAAGCCATATGTGCCGATGTGACATAAACATCCCGCCGTGAACGACCCACGCAGCGCTCTCGTCGCTCGATTGGCCGACTTCGAGCGCGTCGTCGAGGTCGGCGTCGGCCGACGGCCGGACGTGGCACGACGACTCGCCCAGCGGGGCGTCGACGTGACCGTCACGGACGTGGTTCGGCGAGACGTGCCGCGGGGGCTCACCTTCGTCCTGGACGACGTGACCGATCCAGCACCGGGCGTCTACGACGACGCCGAGGCCGTCTACGCGCTGAACTGCCCGCCCGAACTGCACCGTCCGCTGCGCGCCCTCGCCCGCGAGCACGGTCTGGCGTGTTCCTTCACGACGCTCGGCGGCGACCCGCCCGCCGTCGCGGTCGACCGCGAGCAACTGCCCGGCGGCGAGACGCTGTACCGCGTCCGCGAGGACGGTCCGAAAGACAAGTGAAATGACCGGCGGCCACCTTCCGGCTGGTATGCACGTGGATGCGGTCGTCCTGGACATCGACGGCGTGCTCGTCGACGTGGCCGACTCCTACCGACGGGCCATCGTCGAGTCCATCGAGCGGCTGTATGGCGAGACGATCGACCGGTCGGCGATCCAGTCGTTCAAGGACGCTGGCGGGTTCAACAACGACTGGGAGCTGACACACGCCGGGGCGCTGTACGTGCTCGCGAGCCGCGAGGGGCTCGACCAGACGGTCGAGACCTTCACCGACGGGATCGCCAAGCGGGGCGGTGGGCGAGACGCCGCCGAGGCGATCGTCCGGGAGGCGCTGACGCCAAACGCCCGCGAGGACGTCTTCGACGCCTGGGACCCCGACCAGCTCCGGGACGTGTTCCAGCTGCTCTATCTGGGCGCGGAGCTGTACCGCGAGATCGAGGGCCGCGAGCCCCGCATCGCCGAGCCGGGGTTCGTCAACGACGAGCCGGTCATCGTCGATCCGGAGACGATCGCGGCCCTGCAGGCCGACTACGACGTGGGCGTCGTCACCGGCCGCCCGGCCGCAGAGGCCGACATCGCGCTGGAACGGGCCGGCCTCGACGTGGCCGACGAGTACCGCTTCACGATGGACGACTGGGAGGCCGGCAAGCCCGACCCCCACGCGCTGGTGACGCTGGCCGAGCGCTTCGACGCCGACCGGATCGCCTTCGCCGGGGACACGCTCGACGACGTGCGAACGGCCGTCAACGCCAACGAGGCCGACGACCGAGTGTACGACGGTATCGGCGTCCTCACCGGTGGACTCACGGGCGAGACGGGACGACAGAAGTTCAGCCGTGCCGGCGCGGCCGCCGTCGTCGAGAGCGTCGACGACCTCCCCGACCTGCTCTCCCCGCGGTCGACGGACCGTTAGGGTCGCTCTTTTTGCCCGTTCGGGACCGATCGAACGGTATGGATCGAACGGATCTGCTGTGGTTCGTCGGCCTCACCGTGACCCTCGCGGTGTTCGGGCTCGTCCTCGGCGTACTCGTCGTCCCCCCGGACCCCGCCTCGCAGCTGTTCGTCGGCGTCCAGTGGGTCGTGCTGTCGCTCGTCCTCGCGTACCTGATCGTGCTCCGGGGCGAACAGGGACCGCCGCTCCTGGGGGACGACTGATACTACCGGCTGTACATTTGTGACCGATTTCGCCACCCCGGGTGGCGAAGATCTTCACGAAGGTACAGCCGGCAGTACGAGACGGAGTCTCGTCGCCGTTCGCCCGGTCGACCGTACGACGACTCTCTCTACAGCTGTCTGGGCGACACACGAGCGCCAGACATCGGCAAGTAGCGGGAGTGTGACAACACTTATTCGGTGTTCGCTCCAGCCTTTCGGTATGGAAATCGCCCTACTCGGTGGCACTGGCGACATCGGCGAGGGACTGGCACTGCGGTGGGCCGCTGACTCCGCCCACGACGTGCTCGTCGGCTCGCGCGATCCGGAACGTGCAGCAGCGAAAGCGACGGAGTACGCGACGGCACTCGACGAGCGCGGCCGTGACGCGAGCGTCGAGGGACTGGGCAACGTCGAGGCTGCCCAGCGCGCGGACGTGATCGTCACTGCCGTCCCGGCCTACCACCTCACCGACACCGTCGAGTCCATCGCCGACGAACTCTCGCCGGACGACGTGCTCGTCTCCCCCGCGGTGGGCATGAAACGCGACGAGGATGGCTTCCACTACAACCGGCCCGGCGTCGGCAGCGTCACGCAGCTCGCGGCCGACGCTGCGCCCGACGACGTACCCGTCGTCGGCGCGTTCCACAACCTCGCGGCCGGCCGACTCGCCGACCTCGACGCCGACCTCGACTGGGACACCGTCGTCGTCGGCGACGAGCCCGACGCCAAAGACACCGTGATCGAACTGGCCGAGTCGATCGAGGGACTGCGCGCGCTCGACGGCGGCCCGCTGGCCAACGCCGCGGAAATCGAGGGACTGACGCCGCTGCTGATCAACGTCGCCCGACACAACGACGGGCTCCACGACCTCGGCGTCCGATTCCGGTAGTCGTCGACGCCGTTGCAAGTCGACGCACGCTCGCTCCGACCACGGCCGTGCGATCCGCGTCTGATTCGATTGTCTCTCTGGAAGTCGCCGCGGCCGGTTCGCTGGGACCATCACTCCGAGACCTGCCGGACCGCCGTCAGCCGACACGCGTCGGGCTCGGCCAGGCTGGCCCGCCCGGTGACCACCTCGGGCCGGTCACAGAACTGCTGGAATCGCTCGTCGTCGGCCAGGGTAACGTCGACGCCGAAGGCGAGATAGCCAAAGAGGAGCCGCTGGCCGTCCGTGGTCTCGCCGACGCTCGCCCGCTCGACGAGGGATCGTAGTGCCGTTCGATCGCCGGTCACACGGTCGACGGCGGCGACCCCGCCGCCGTCGAGGCCGTCGTACACCTGCGACGAATCCGTTCGCAGCAGCATCGGCTCGCTCGCCCACGTCAACAGGTCGGTCGCGAACTCCCGTGCGAGCGCGTCGGTGTCGACGGGGACGACGGTGTCACACGCTCGGCCGAGCCGCTCGACCCCGTGGTCCATCGCGCCGGTGACGACACCGACACAGGTCGCGTCGTCCGGACACGCCCGTCCGACCGCCGCCATCTGCGCTCGTGTGTCGCGACTGGCGCTCTCGCCGGTCACCACGACGACGTCGAACGCCGCGAGCGCCGCCGCCAGCGACTCGTCCGCACCGCTATCGAGGGCGAGCAGCTCGGGGCTCGCCCCGTGGTCCGGCGTCACGGCGGTGCCCGATGCCCGCCGTTCGAGACCCTCACGGATCCGCGCCCGACCGGCTCGGCCACAGCCGACGTAGGCGGTTTCGATTCCGAACGTCATCCGTGTCCCGCGCTCGTCTAGGACGGAACGACGGTGATCGTCTTGCCGCGGTCGATGGCCTGCTCTAGTTCTTCGGCGATGGCAGAGCCACGCGAGACCTGGATCTCGCCGCCCCGCGAGACCGTCGCGGTGAAGAGGTACTCGCCGTCGGCCTGTACTTCCACGGTGTCGCCCTGGTGGCCGTCCATCGGGATCTGGACGTGCCGGGAGGTGATCTCCGGGGTGACGATCTGGCCCGGCGCGTTCGCGCCCGACCCCGAGGTACTCGACGCCGAGGAGTCGCTCGGCTTCTCGGCCAGCGTGCGCACGTCGATGTCGATGCCCAGGCGGTTCTCCACGTCCGTGATGCGCCCGCCGCCCTTGCCGATGACCTGCGAGATGTCGCTCTCTTCGACCCAGACGACGGCGGTGTCGGGACTCTTGAGTTCGACCTCGACGTGGCCGTGTGCGATCGAGCGGATCTCTCGCTCGATCTCCTGTTTCGCGATGCGGTCGACGCCCGAGTCGGTGCCCGGCCCGCCGTCCCCGTCGTCCAGTGGCACCGTGACGACCTGCCGGTTGAACGTGTAGATCTCGTACTTGGGCTCGCCGGTCTCGAAGTCTCGGATGAGGATGACCGGGCGAGCCAGGTCCTCCTCCATCAGGCCGTCGGGGACCTTGACCTCCGTCGTCACGTCGTAGACGGTGTGGACCTCGCCGGCCTCGATGTAGATGACGGTGTCGACGATCTGTGGGATCAGCCCGAGTTCGACACGGCCGATCAGCCGTTGCAGGGCGTCGATGGCCCGCGTCGCGTGGACGACGCCGATCATCCCGACGCCGGCCAGTCGCATGTCGGCGAAGACCTCGAAGTCGTCGGTCTTGCGCACCTCGTCGTAGATGGTGTAGTCCGGCCGGACCATCAACAGCGAGTCGGCGGTCTTCTCCATGGAGCCGCCCAGCTCGGTGTACTGGGTGATCTCGTCGCCGACCTGGAGGTCGCGGGGCTTTTCCATCGTCTTGACGGCGTAGTCGGCGTCGACGAGGAACTCCCCGACGGCCTGGGCGAACGTCGACTTCCCGGCACCGGGCGAGCCCGAGATGAGGACGCCCCGCTGGTGGTCGGTGAGCCGGTCGCGCAGCTCGTCGGCGTGCTCGTAGTCGTCAAGCTCCGTCTTGACGATCGGTCTGACGGCCGTGATCTCAAGGGCGTCCGAGAAGGGCGGACGCGCGATGGCGATCCGGAAGTCCCGGTACTGGATGATCGTCATGCCCGGCTCGGACAGCTCGACGAACCCCTCGGGACTGGCGTGGGCCGCCTCCTCGATGTCGGCGGCGTACGATCGCAGCTCCTCCTCGGTCGCGGGGTCGTCTCGGATCGGCTGGTAGGCCATGTCGCCGATCGACCCGCGCTTGGCGAAGGGCGCGACGCCGACCTTGAGGTGGACGCTCATCGTGGCCTCGTCGAAGAAGTTCTCGATGGTCAGGCGATCGACCGTCCGCTCGATCGGATCCAGAAACTCCACTGGGATACCCTTCGCGCTGGCGACCTCGGCCTGCACGTCGTCGCTGGTCACCAGCGTCGCCCCGCGGTCCTGTGCCACGTCCCGGATGAGCGCGTCGATCTCGCCTTCGCCGGCCTCGCGCTTCTCGACGGCGTCGGGGCGACGGCCGACGTACTCCACGTCGATGGTGCCGTCCTCGTCCAGCGAGACCAGGCGCTGGAGCTCTTCGAGCCCCTCCCAGCCGGTCTCTCGGCCGTCGTTGGCCTGTGCTTCGAGTTCGCCCACGACCGCTTCGGGGACGACGACGGTCGCGCCCGCAAAGCCCGTCCCCTCGACCTCGGAGTCGGGATCCGCGTCGGCTTCGATCCGCTCGGACACGCGGCCGTCGATGACCACGCTCGTGTCCGGTACAATATCCATATCCTGCCTTCGGGACAGGTGGTAAAAAGCCCGTCCCTCGCGGCACGACAGCCCTCAGTGCCGATAGAGGTGGTAGCCGACGCCCCAGACGCCGACGAGGACCGCCGTCACGAGCAACATTCCGGCGGCCTCCTCGGAGATCGGGACGTTCGTGTACGCGGTGAGGAGCTCACCGGCGATCCGGGACACGCGTCGGAACGACGGCGCGAACGCCAGGATGTGTTCGATCAACAGTCCGCTGACGACGACGCTGACGAGATAGCCCGTCGAGTGTGAAGCGCCTGATTTGGCCGGCATACGCGACGGGACGCTCACGCCGTCGTAATAGCTTGGTGGGTTCGCAGTTCGGGGCGGTGGTGACGCGGCGCTCCCCGACGCCCGGCGCGATCAGTCGCCGACGACGACGACCTTGACCTGATTGACGCCGCCGATCGCCCGCAGGCGGTTCGCCAGTTCGGTGATCGCAGTGCCCGCCCCCTCGACGACCAGCGTCTCCATGCAGGTGTCGTGCGAGAGGTGGATGTGCTGGACCGACGTGATCAGGTCGGCCATCTCGTGTTGGATCGTCTGAAGCTGGTCGGCGATCCCGTCGACGTGGTGGTCGTGGACGACGACGACGGTGCCGTGGTGGACGGTGTCGTCGGCCGACTCCCACTCGTAGGCACCGAAGAAGTCACGCAGAGCGTCTCTGATCGCCTCCGAACGGCTGTCGTACTCCCAGTCGTCGACGATGTCGTCGAGTCGCGTGGTCATCTCTGCCGGGAGCGTGAGACTGATCCGGTCCAGATCGTCGCTCATGACCCCGGCTACGACGGGGGCGGCCAAGAGCGTGTCCAACTGCGCTCCCACCGAGTATTACTGAGCAATGAGAAAGTATTATTTGTTCGCGCTCGGACCGGAGCGTATGCACATTCCGGACGGATTTCTCGATCTGTGGATCGCCGTCGTCTGTGCCGTCCTCGCTGGCGGGACGCTCGTCGTCGCCGCACGGCGTGCCGACGGCGACCTCACGGACACCACTGCGCCGGTGCTCGGTATCGTCGCCGCCGGCCTGTTCGCTGCACAGCTGCTCAACTGGCCGATTCCCGGCGGCACCAGCGCTCACTTCGTCGGCGGCGCGTTCGCCGCGATCTTGCTCGGTCCCCACCTCGGTGCGCTCTGTGTCGCCACCGTCGTGACGATCCAGGCGCTCGTGTTTGGTGACGGGGGGCTCGTCGTCCTCGGCGCGAACGTCCTGAACATGGCCGTCGTCGAGGTGTACGTCGGCTACGGTCTCTACCGGCTGCTGGCCGGCCACAACGAGTTCGTGGCCGCCTTCGTCGCGGGCTGGCTGGGGATCACGGCCGGTGCCGTGGCCGCCGCGCTCCAGCTCGGTGCCTCCTCGGCGTTCGCCTACGAGCTGGTGACGACCGTCTCCATCATGGGGGTCGGTCACCTCCTCCTGGGGCTGATCGAGGGCGGGATCACGGCCGTCGTCTACCGCTACGTCGCCGACGCCCGACCGGATCTGTTCCCGACCGCGACGACGACGGAGGTGGCCGCGTGAGCGTCGCCAGCGACGCCTGCGACCGTTCGTGGGTTCGCCGGAGCCTGCTCGCGATCGGCGCACTCGTCGCGGTCTCGCCGCTGTTCGCCTGGGCGGCCGGCCGAGTCGGCTACGCAGAACCACTGGAGAACGCCGCAGAGCGCACGGGAGCGATGGCACACGAGGTGACGTACAACCCCGGACTGCTGCCGGACTACACGATCCCCGGCGTCGACCCGCTGGTGGGGACGTTCGTCTCGGCGGTCGTCGGGACGGCGCTGACCCTCGTCGTCGCCACGGCGATCGCACGGCTGCTCGCCGACTGATGGACGCACTCGACCGCACCGTCGCGGCGGTCAGCGACGAGGCCCAGTCCTTTCTCGTGACGACCCGGACGCCGCGACGCGACGGCTTCATGCAGGCCGTCGACCCGGCGCTGAAGCTGGTCGGCGTCCTCTCGCTTCTCGTGATCGCGGTCGTGACCGACGACCTCGCGATCCTCTGTGGGCTGGCCGCCCTCCCGCTGGGACTGGCGATCGGCTCGCGGATCGCGCCCCTGACGCTCGGCCGACGGATCGCACTGCCAGTGCTGGCCTCGGCCGCCGTCGTCGCGCCACAGGCTGTCCTCCAGCCGGGACCGACCGTCGCGGCGCTCGGCCCGCTCTCGCTCTCGGCGACGGGAGTGACCTACGTCGCGGTCTTCCTGGTCCGTGTGACGGCCTCGCTCGCACTGCTGTCCGTGCTGTTGCTGACGACCGGCTTCGGCCCGCTGGTGACGGCCCTTCGTCGTCTTCGGGTCCCGCCGCTGGCGATCACCCTCCTCGCGGTCACGTACCGGTCGCTACTGTTGTTCTTCCGGGAACTCGAACGGATGGCCCACGCTCGCCGGAGCCGCACGTTCTCGCGTGGCTCGCTCCAGGGTCGCTGGGCACGGTCGGGCTCGTTTCTGGGCACCTTCCTCCTGCGCTCGCTCGACCGCGGCGAACGGGTCCAGCGGGCCGCTCGCGCTCGCGGTGGCACGCGCATGCGACCGTACGACCGGTCGGGGTCGCTGGGCCGTGCCGACGCCGCGTTCACGCTGTTGCTCGTCGCTGCCGTCGTGGTTCGGGTGATCGCCGCGTGACGGCGGCCCCGGTGATCGAAGCGTCGGGACTGGCCTACCGGTACGAGGACGGGACGACCGCCGTCGACGGCGTCGACCTGACGATCGAGGCCGGCGAACGGGTCGCGCTGCTCGGCCCCAACGGCGCGGGCAAGTCTACGCTCTTGCTCTTGCTTGGCGGGCTGTTAGCGCCCGACGAGGGCGCTGTTCGCTACTTCGGGACGGACCAGCCGGCCGACGCCGTTCGCGACCGGCTGGGCGTGCTCACTCAGGACCCCGGTGAGTACCTGTTCAACCCGACCGTGCGCGAAGACATCGAGTACGGCCCCTCCCAGCTGGGGCTGTCGGCCGCCGAAGCCGACCGGCGGGTCGCCGAGCTCGCCCGGCGGTTCGACCTCGAACACCTCCTCGATCGCCCCCCGTTCCGGCTGAGCGGCGGGGAGCAGCGCCGCGCCGCCATCGCCAGCGTCCTCTCGGTCGACCCGGAGGTCCTCCTCCTGGACGAACCGCTGTCGAACGTCGACGGCGACAACGAGGCCGCACTGCTGGCGCTGCTCGACGATCTCGCTGCCGACGGCGTGACGATCGTCACGTCGACACCGGACACCGACCTCGTCGCGGCGGTGGCCGACCGAGTCGTCCTGCTCGGCCGCGACGGGCGCGTCGTCGCGACGGGATCGACCCGCGAGGTGCTGACCGACGTCGACCGACTCCGCGAGGCCGGCCTCGCGCCCCCGACCGTCGTCGAGCTGTTCGACCGGGCGGGCTTCGAGGACCTCCCGGTCCGCGTCGAGGAAGCGGTCGAACGGCTGGACCGGGACTGATACCGTCCAGTTCCCAGCATCAGTGACGACCGGGACCGGCCTCGCCCGGTCGACACATATTCAAAAATCTAACCCGAACGATCCGTCCGAGACAAACGTGCCCTCCACTCGACGCAGCTTTCTCACCGGAACCGGTGCCGTGGTCGCGCTCCTCTCTGGCTGTACGGCACCGACTGCCAGCGAGTCACGCATCGCCAAGCTAGCGGTTACGCTCGACAACCGAACGGGGGAAGACCAGGTGTTTCACTTCGCCGTCGAGACGGCCGAGAGACTCCGCGCGTGGCACTCACACGAGGTCTCGTCACACACCAGCGAGACCGTCGTCACAGCGTCAGACGAGAACTTCGAGCCCGTGGGAATCCACGGTGTTGTCGATGACCAGACGGCACGCGGCGATCTTCTCACCAGTAACGAGCGCGAGGTGCGCGAGACGTGTCTCCGCGTCACCTTCAGATGTAGCGGCGAGAAACCGGCGTTCCTGCAAAACGTAGACATCAGTTGTTGACGGTCCAGTCGAGCGGTGTCGTCTCGCATTCTCTGGGCTTCTGTCCACCTGCACACGATCCCGTCTCTGGTTCACTGGCAGCGATCGAATCCGCTTACGGTCGGACGCCGGCACGCTCACGTGGCTGGCGCGTCTCGGTGGCGGTATGTCTGGGATCGTCTTCTTCCGGACCGAGAACCGTGCCGAGACCGTCTCGTTTTACACCGATCGACTCGGCTTCGACGTGTGGCTCGAACAGGAGGGGGGCTGTACGATCCTCTCGTACGACAACCTCCTCGTGGGTTTCTGCGACGGGACCGAGACGGAAACCGACGGGATCGTCACCGTCGTCCTCGGAGACGAGGCCGCCGTCGACGACTGCCACGCCGACCTCGCCGACGTGGCCACCGGTCGGCCCGAGGCCAACGACGACTTCGGGATCTACCAGTTCTTCGCGACCGACCCGGACGGCCGGACGGTCGAAGTCCAGGCGTTTCAGCACGAAACGCCGCCGGTCGGCTCCAGCGTCGACTCCCGATAGTCCGAGCCAGCAGGACCGTCGCCGCAGTTCCGGCAGTATGGGGGTCTGGACCAACGTTTTTGCCCGTGTCCCCGTTTGCCAGCAGTATGGACCCAGACCTCGATCGGTTCGACTCGCGTCGTTCGACCGTCTACGCGAACCGCGGTGTCGTCTCGACGAGCCAGCCACTGGCCGCACAGGCGGGCATCAGGCTCCTCCGTGCGGGCGGCAACGCCTTCGACGCGGCCGTCGCCACGGCGGCGGCGCTGAACGTCGTCGAGCCCATGAGCACCGGTATCGGCGGGGACGCCTTCGCGCTGTATCGCACGGCCGACGGGGAGGTGGGGGCGCTCCGGAGCTGTGGGGGCGCACCCGAGCGGGCGACACGCGAGGCCGTCCGGGACCGCGTCGACGACGGCGAGATGCCCGACTTCGGGCCGCTGGCGATCACGGTTCCGGGCGCGGCGCGGGGCTGGGAGCACACCGTCGAGGAACACGGTCGGCTCGCCTTCGATGAGGTGCTCCAGCCCGCCATCGAGTACGCGACGGAGGGGTACCCCGTCAGCGAGATCATCGCCGACGCCTGGGCCGCCTGTGCCCAGCGGTTCGTCAGTGACGCCGGCCGCGAGGCGTACCTGCCGGGCGGCGAGGCACCCGCCGTGGGCCAGACTGTCACGCTGCCGGGGCTGGGCGAGACGTTCGAGACCGTCGCCCGCGAGGGAGCCGACGCCTTCTACGAGGGCGCGATCGCGGAGCAGATCGGCGACGCCGTGCAGGCCGAGGGCGGTCTCCTCTCGGCCGACGACCTCGCGGGCTTTACCCCCGACGTGGTCGATCCCGTCTCGACGACGTACGGCGGCGCGACCGTCTACGAGCTGCCGCCGAACAACCAGGGACTCATCGCGCTGGAGGCGCTCAACATTGCCGCGGAACTGGGCGCTGGAGACCACCCGGCGGGCTCGCCCGAGCGCGTCCACTACTTCGCCGAGGCGATGAAGCGGGCCTTCCACGACGGCCACCACTACATCACCGACCCCGACTTCGAGTCCGTTCCGGACCTCCACGACCCGGCGTACGCGAGCGAGCGGGCGGCGACGGTCGGGGACACCGCCGGAGAGGTCAGCGTCGGCGGGCCGGGACTCCCCGACGAGGACAGCGACACGGTCTTGCTGACCGTCGCCGACGAGGCGGGCAACGTCGTCTCCTTCATCAACTCGCTGTACAACGGCTTCGGCAGCGGCGTCGTCGTCCCCGACACGGGGATCGTCCTCCAGAATCGCGGCGCGTCGTTCTCGCTCGACCCGGACCACCCGAACACGCTCGAACCCGGCAAGAAGCCGTTCCACACGCTGATCCCCGGCCTCGTCGAACTCGACGACGAGGACTGGGCCGCCTTCGGCGTCATGGGCGGGTACATGCAACCACAGGGTCACGTCCAGGTCCTCAGCAACCTCGTCGACGACGAGATGCCCCTCCAGCGGGCCTTCGACGCGCCGCGCTGGCGCTACATGGAGGACGGTCGCCTCGCGCTGGAGGAACGGCTGGCCGGCGAGATCGGTGCCGATCTCGCCCGACGGGAACACGACGTGGCCGTCCTCCCGCCCCGGCAGTTCGGCGGCGGCCAGATCGCGCGCCGCGAGCCCGACGGGACGCTGTCGGGCGCGACCGAACCGCGCAAGGACGGGAGCAGCGTCGGGTTCTGATACTGCCGGCTGTACATCTGTGACTGATTTCCCCACTCCGGGGTGGCGCTGCAGCAGATTTTTCACTCTGTAAATCTGGATTTACACCATGAGCAAGATGATCCGGGTTCCGGACGAGTACCACGCGTGGGTCAAAGCCCACAACCGGGACGACGAGACGATGTTCGAGACGCTCAGACGGTTGACTCGCGAACCCGAACCGGAAGCTCTCGCCGGGATTCTTTCGTCGGAGCAAGTCGACGAAGCGCGGGCAGCTGCCGAGCGGTTTGGCGGCCGTGACGAGGACCGACTGGAGCGGGCGCGGGAGGCATTCGACGAGTGATTCTCGATTCGTCGTACGTGTTCGATCTGATGGACGGCGAGCGTACAGCTATCGATCGCGGGAGGGAACTGACCGACAGCGGGGAAGTCCAGTGGCTCCCGACGCCCGTCGTCGCCGAGGTCTACTACGGGGTCACCCACACGGCGAGCGAAGAAGAACGTCGACAGGTACAGAACGCGCTCCTGGGCTATCCCCGAGTCGATGTCGACGAGGAGATTGCCCGGACTGCGAGCCGACTGCTCGCCGACGCTGATCGCGATGCCGGTGAGAACAGCGGTGTCGAGACGAACGACGCGTACATCGGTGCCGTCGCAGCTATTCTCGACGAGCCAGTCCTCACAGCAAATCCGGGCGACTTCGAGACACTCGGCGTCCCCGTCGGGACCTACTGATGAACGACAACGACCGCTCGATCGTCGGCTTCGCGATGCTCGCACACGCGACGGTCCACACCTACGAGCTGTCGATCCCCATCTTCGTCGTCGTCTGGCTCCAGCAGTTCTCGACGACGACGGCGCTGCTCGGGACGATCGTCGCCGTCGGCTACGCCCTCTTCGGCATCGGCGCGCTCCCGGGTGGCGTGCTCGCCGACCTGCTGAGCGCCCGCACCGTCGTGATCGGCTGTCTGCTCGGGATGGGCGGCTCGTTCCTCTTGCTCGGGTTCGCGCCGGGCATCCCGACGATCGCCCTCGCGCTGGGGCTGTGGGGCGTCGCCGCCAGCGTCTACCACCCGGCCGGACTCTCCTTGCTCTCGACGGGCGTGTCAGAGCGTGGCACCGGCTTCGCCTACCACGGGATGGCCGGCAACGTCGGGATCGCGTTCGGACCGCTGGCGACCGCGTTGCTCTTGCTGGCCTTCGACTGGCGGACCGTCGCGGGCCTGCTCTCGATCCCCGCGGTGCTGGCGGTCGGCTACGCGGTGACAGCCGAGTTCGACGAGATGGCGGCCGTCAGCACGGACGGCGGCGAGGACGAGGGTCGTGACGGTGGGCCGTCCTCGCTCGGCGAGTTCGTCACCGGCACGCGGACGCTGTTTACCGCGGGCTTCGCGCTGGCGATCTGCGTCGTGCTGATGAACGGCGTGTTCTACCGCGGCGTCCTCACCTTCCTGCCGGACGTGCTCGGCGGCTTTCTCCCGCCGATCACCGACTACGTTCGCCTCTTCGAGCCCGGCAGTCCGATGGCCGAGGAGTTCGACCTCGCCTCCTACGTCTACGCCGGGTTGCTGACCGTCGGGATCGCCGGCCAGTACGCTGGCGGGAAGCTCACGGACCGAATCTCGGTGACGACGGGCCTGATCGGGGTCTTCGCCGCCCTCGCGGTCGTCGCGGTGCTTTTCGTCCCGGCCGCCCGGGCCGGTATCGGGCCGCTGCTCGCCGTCAGCGCGGTGCTCGGTTTCGTCCTCTTTGCCATCCAGCCCCTCTACCAGGCGACTATCGCCGAGTACAGCCCGCCAGACGACCGGGGGCTGTCCTACGGGTTCACCTACCTGGCGAACTTCGGCGTCGGTGCGGGCGGTGCGGCGCTGTCCGGCATCCTCCTCTCGGCGGTCGGCACCGACGGGACCTTCCTCGCGCTGGCGGCCTTCCCGGTACTCGGCGCGGCGCTGGCCGTGGCACTGTCACGAGTCGGCACCCGACGAGAACCTGCCTGACACTGCGGCGGTGCCCTGCTTCGTACTGTTGGCTGTCACTTCGTGTAGCGACTCGCCACTCTTGGGTGACGAAATCGTTCACAGACGTACGCGACAGTATCAGCGGCTTCGCTGCTCGTCGTCGTTCGACGGTCGCTCCGTCCCGCTGTCGTCGGTACCGCCGAAGAACCCGACGATGTTGTCGTTCTCGCGGCAGTACTCGCGTTCCATCGCGCGAATCTCCCGGTAGCTGAAACGATCCGCCATGGATACCCCATTCGTCCCGACACTCTTAATTATTCCTCTCGTAATGTGGCGATCTCCGAGGTAGTGTCCGTGATATTTGCGTCTCTGTCCTATAATGACGTCCTCAGGTTGACGATGTGGGTGGTCGCGGTCTCACACCGCCTCGAAGTCGAGGTCGACGGCGTACCAGTCCAGCACGAGGACGACCACTGCGCCGACGGCCGCGACGGCGGCGAAGACGCCGATCGTCTCGGTCGTCCAGGTGACTGCATCTCGGCTCGACAGTTCGGTGATCGGCGCTCGCAACGCGCCCACGACGAGCGCGACGAGGAAGGCCAGCGTCGCCCCCCGGTTCCTGTCCAGCGCTCGCCGGATCACTCGCGAGATCGTGAACAGGCCCACCAGCCCGCCGAGGATGAACGTGACGACGACCGTCCCGGCGTCGACCAGTCCCGCCGCCGGTCGCCCGGTGAGGACGGCCAGCAGGCCGTCGACGAACGTCGTCAACGCGCCGGACAGTCGCTCGTACTGCCCGAGCACGACCAGCAGGAGCGAGCCGGAGATGCCGGGCAGGATCATCGCGCTCACCGAGACGGCACCGCCGACAAAGACGACCAGCAGTCCGTCGGTCCCCAGCGGGGAGGCCGGACCGGACAGGACGAACGCGAGGACGAACCCCGACACGGCGGCGACCGCGTGAGTCGCGGTCTCGATGCTGAGCGCTCGCAGCAAGATCAGGGCGGACGCGCCGATCAGGCCGAACAGCACGCCGTACAGCAAGACTGGCGTCTCCTCGCTGGCGACGTGGACGATCCTGGCGACGATCACGACGGCGGTGCCGACGCCGCCGACCAGCGCCAGCAGGAACCACACGTCGACCTCTTCGAGGACGGCGACGGCCTCTCGGATCGAGACGCCGCCGCCGGGCGAGAGCGCGCGGAGAAACCGCATCGCCCGCTCGGGCGTGATCGCCGTGATCGCGGCGATCAGGCGCTCGTAGATGCCCATAATCAGCGCGACGGTGCCACCGGAGATGCCCGGCGTCGCGTCGGCAGAACCCATACACAGGCCGACCACGAACGTCTTGAGCCAGCGACGCAGGGGCGGCACCGAACTGAAGACGGGCTCGGTCGCCTCGTCCGACGAGGTCGTCATTGGACGCCTGTTCACCCGTGTACACAATGGCTCTTGTGGACTCTCCACGCCGGTCGCTACAGCCTTTTGTGTCTGCCCCTCTCTGTTCGGGTATGCACGTCGCCGAACTCACCCGCGACCTGGTCTCGATTCCCAGCCACGAGGACGAGACCACCGCGGGCGAATTCGTCGAGGAGTGGCTCCGCGAGCGCACCGACAGTGCCGTCTTCCGCGACGAGCACGGCAACGTCTTCGCGCGCAAAGGGCCGGGCGTCGACCCCGAGGAGGACCGCCAGGCCCGCGACGGCGCGGGCGGTACGTCGCTCGCGCTGGCGGGCCACCACGACGTGGTGCCGCCCGACGAGTCACAGGTCACCGACGGCGGTGCCTACCGCGTCGAACAACGCGACGGCCGCCTCTACGGCCGCGGAACCGCAGACATGAAGGGTGCGGTCGCCGCCGCCATGCTGGCGTTCGAGTCGGTCGGCGCGCCCGATCTCGACGCCGAACTCGTCTTCGTCTCGTTCGTCGCCGAGGAGTCGGGCTGTCTGGGCTCGGCGGCCGCGGTCGACGATGGGTTCGCGCCCGACTACGCCGTCGTCGGCGAGGGCTCGACGGGCTACTCCGCCGAAGGCGTCACCGACGTCGCCGTCGCCCACAAGGGCCGCCGTGGCAGTACGATCACGGCCACCGGCAGAGCTGCCCACGCCAGCGAGGTCGAGAGCGGCGAGAACGCTATCTACCGGGCCAGCGACGCGGTCGACGTGGTGCGGGACCTCCAGTTCCCGTCGACGACGGTGATGGGCCGGGAGGTCCGCGGGAGCGTCGCCGTCACGGAGATCGACGGCGGGAGCGCGTGGAACGTCATCCCCGAATCGTGTGCGGTGACCGTCGACGAGCGGACGGTGCCCGGAGAGCGGGCTCCCATCGAACGCGTCGAGGCGATCGACGGCGTCGAGTGGACCGTCGACCAGGACCTGCCGCCGATGGCCTGTGACGACGGGGCCTTCGCCGACCTCGTGCTGGACGCGGCCACCGCGACACAGGACGGCGCGCCCGAACACGTCGTCAAGCCCCACGCGACCGACGCCGGCAACCTCGCGGGCGCTGGGACCGACTGCGTCGTCGTCGGGCCGGCCCAGCCCGGCGAGGCCCACACCGCAGACGAGTCCGTCTCGATCGGCGTGTTGGAGCGCTGTGTGGCGATCTATCGCGACGTGGCGAGTGAGATCGCGGGGTAGCGGCCCGTTGCCGGCTCGTCGCTCGCGTGTCGCCCGCTACCAGCGGTTGACGTGCTGGTGGCTGGGATCTGCCGCCATCTGGACGTGGCCACAGTCCCCACACCGCCAGACGTACGCACCGAGCTGTGTGACCGCGGGTTCTCCGTCGGCGTCGCCGTCCCACCGCTGACCGCAGTTCGTACACTTCCCGGGTCGGTACTTGCTGTCGATTTTCTCTGTACTGTCTGTCTCCTCGATGTCGCGCTCCAGGAGGATGTCGCGCTTGACGGCGCGGATGTCCTCCTGTTCCATCTGCTTGGTCAGGCGGGCGATGAACTTCTGTAGCTTGGAGGCCCGCTGCTGGAGTTCGTCGTACTGCGTTCTGTCCGGCGGGTGGTCGCCGTCGTGGATCTCGAAGGAGGACAGATCGGCGTTCGTCTGGTAGTACCGGCTCAGTGCGAGGTGGTAGTTCGCCCGGCAGAGGAGCGTCTCGACGAGATCGACCAGCTCTTCCTCGAACACCGGCTTGACGAGCTGGTGGTCCACGTTGAGGTCGGGGAACGGGTCCGACCGCTCCCGTGTCGCGACGACGCGACAGAGCGGTGCGCGCGCTCGGACGATCTCCAGCAGCTTCGAGGCGGCACCGTCCGCGAACCCCTGATTCAGGACGGCGACGACGACCGCACCGTCCAATGCCGTATCAGCCTCCTGTTTGGTCGCGGCCACGTCCACGTCGTACTCGTCGAGCCAGAGCGAATACAGCTCTCCGCGCGTCCTGTTTTCCTCGAAGACGACGACGCTGTTTGCCGGGAAGTCCATCGGTCGTTCTCTCAGGTGTCTGTGGCTGTCTTCCGGGAACCGTGCGGTCTCATTGATCCTCACTTTGACTCGTCGATGCCGCCTCGAACACGTCGCGTGACTTGACCGAGAACGAGTGGACCGTCGCCAAGTCGTCGACGAGCTTGTCGGCCCGCCGAATCGACTCGACTGCGTTCTCGACGGCAGCCTGCTGACTGGGGTCGGCGATCGCCGCGACGGACTGTTCGGCGCGCTGTAGCGGTGTCCGTAGCTCCTCCGCGATGAGTTCGCCGAACTCGTCGAGTCGTCGCTCGATCTCTTCTGCCCGCTCTTTGGTCTCTGTCACGTCCTGGAGGAACCCGACGAAGTGTGTCACCTCGCCGTCGTCGTCGGTCACCGGAGCGACGGTGACACGGCCCCAGAACGGCGTTCCGTCTCTCTGGTAGAGGAGTGCGACGAGCGATCTCGACTCGCTGTCGTGGAACGCGGTGTCGAGTCGATCGAGCTGGCTGGGCTCCGTCTCCGCACCGGCCAGTATCGTGAGGTCCTCCCCGTCCAGCGCCGACTCGTCGTAGCCCGTCAGCGACTGGAAGCTGTCGTTCGCGTAGACGATTCGGCCCGGTGGCTCCATCGCGTCGTGGATCGTGATTCCGATCGGTGCTTCCGCTATCGCCCGGTTCCGGAGGTTCAGCTTCTGTTCGTACTCCTTTTTCTCCGTGATGTTCCGGGTGACGCCGATCAGTCCCTGGATCTCGCCGTCCTCCGTTCGCCAGGGGACTTTCGACGTGAGCGACCACTCGCCGGTTCTGGGATTGTACTCCTCCTGGTTGATGATCCGATCGCCCTCCTCGATGACGCGCATGTCGTCGGCGTACGTCGACTCGGTGTACTCCGTCTCTCCGTAGACCTCCGGGTCCGTCTTCCCGAGGGTTCCCTCGGCGTCCGAGTGAAACTCGCTCATCCGGACGTGACGGGCCTCGGTGTCCTTGACGTACAGCGCGGTCGGTACCTGGTCGAAGATGTGATCCAGCAGGCTCGCTTTTCGTCGGAGTTCCGCTTCGAGGGCCTTCCGCTCCGAGATGTCGCGTCCGATTCCGACGAGCCCTCGCACGTCGCCGTCGTCGACGAGTCTCGCGCCGGTGAACTCGTAGGGGATCGTCTCTCCGTCCGTGGTCACGAACGACGCCTCGACGCTCGCTGCGCCGTCTTCGAGCGTCTCGGCGACGGCCTCGTCGACCCGCTCTCTGTCCGACTTCTCGAAGAGATCGATCGCGTTCATCTCCGCCAGCTCCGCGTCCGAGTAGCCGGTGACGGTCTTGAGGGTCTCGTTCCACCGTTCGAGCGTCCCATCGGTGCCGACGAGGTAGAACACGTCGTCGAGCGTGTCCAGCAGGAGATCGGTCGCAGCTTGGTCCGACCGCAACGCTTCGGTGCCTATCGATCCCGTCTCCCGTGTATCGCGCTCGTCGGACCGCCCTCGGGCGAGGATCTGTTCCAGTCGCCGAGACAGCAGCCGTCGGCCGGTGTCTTCACGCAGGACGACCACGTCGCTCGCACCGGCCCGCAAGGCGTCGTCGACGGCCGTCTCGTCGCTCGTCAGGAACAGCCACGGAGTCGCCGTCGCTTGATCGGCCAGTTTCCGGAGCGACTCCGGTTCGTCCCCGCTGGCACCGTGTTCGTAGACGATACAGTCGACATCGCCGTGGTCGATCTGCTCGCCGGCCGCCTCGACACTGCCGACGGTCGTCACCGACACCTCGCCTCGCACGGCGTCGACTGCACCGCTCGCCTCCCGGAGCAACGCCTCGCGTTCGCCGACGTGGAGCAGCCGCGAGGGATCTGTGTGACTCGGTGCCATGGCTAGTACCAATCAGGTGATTGGTTATAGTACTGCTCCCCTCGTTATCGGTCGTGAAACTGGGGTCCGACACCGCCGTCGAGCGGGCTCGCTTCGCTCGGGCCGTCGTCACGTGACTGGCCCGTTCACTCCCTGATCGCGACGGCTTCGATCTCGACGAGCAGGTCCGGATCGACGAGGCGCTCGATCTCGTACATGCTCGTCGCTGGCCCCACGTCACCGAACGCCTCGCGATGGGCGCGACCGACTGCCTCGTAACAGTCGATATCCGTCACGAACACGCGCGTCCTGACCACCTCGTCGAGTGTCGCGCCGGCCTCGACGAGCGCGCTCTCGACGTTCTCGATCGCCTGCGTGGCCTGTGCGTACGGATCGTCGACGCCGACGACCGCGCCGTCTTCGTCGGTGGCGGTCGTCCCCGACACCTCGATTCGATCCCCGACCCGAACCGCTCGGGAGTAGCCGACTTCGGCTTCCCACTCGGTGCCGCTCGAAATATGCTGACGTTCCATGACTGTGCCCTCTCCAACCGCGGTCGTAAAACCTTCACTCCCCGTCGGTCACTCCACGCCGTCACCCGGATGACAAGATTTGTTTCATCCGCTGTCGATCACCCGACAATGAAACGCCACTCGTGGCTGTTCGGGCGTCGCCTCCCGTTCGCCCTCGGGGTCAGGTTGGTCGTCGTGACGGCACTCGTGCTCGGGGCGCTGGCCCTGGTGAGCGGTGTCACTGACCAGCCGCCCGAGGAGAACGTGACTGTCGACGCGAGCGAGGTCCGGGTCACGCTGAACGACGAACTCACGCTGCCGTCTGGCGACGGTGTCCAGACGTGTGTCTCCACCGGACCGCCCCCGGACAGCGTCGGCGTCGTCGGACCGTTGAGCGTCGATGTCCCGTCGGGGTACGGGCCGGGGCCGTTCGAGGTGAACGTGAGCCTCGGCCACCGCGACGAGTCGACGACACACACTCTCGAAGAGACTGGCGTGGAGCGTGTCTTGCTGTCCTGGACCGTCGAGGACACCGAGACGCTCGCCGTCGGCGACGACGCACGCCTCCAGATTCGAGTCCGCTCCGAGGGAGCGTCCTTGCTGGACACGACACGTCGTCTCCCCGTCGAGAACGGGACACGCTCGTACGACTGCTCCTGACGGCGTCCCGAGCGGACGAGCCGGCCCGGTCGAACGTCGCGTCGGCCGACGTCAGCGACCACCGACATCCTCCAGGAAACCGCGTGATCACGCGGATTGTCGGACGAGGTCGCGTTCCAGCCTGTCGAGACGCCGCTTCGTGGGTGGATGTGTCGCCAGAAGGCGCTGGACGTACGAGTTGTCGATGGAAGCGGCCATCAGCAACGGGTGGAGCGGCTCGAACCCCGCGAGGTCGTCTGGACGCCGTCCGGACTCAGCGAGCGGGAGTATCTGGAACGACTGTCTGTCGACCCGGGTTCGGAGGTCCTCGACCGGTCTGGTCGCCACGTCGGATTGCATCTTCGTGAGGGCGCTCGCAAGAGTGTCTGGACCCCCGCACAGTTGGGCAGCGACAGCGTCGGCGGCATACTCTCGCTGTCGGCTGAGGACGGTGACGACCGCGTGCGTCACCCCCCACACGATCGTCAGCAGGCCGAACAGGACGGCAAAGACGCAGATGAGTGGATAGAAGTAGGGAATCGGAGTCCGGCGCATATCACGCTGGTGGAAATTCGCCACAGAAGCGGCCGTTCCGAGGAGTGTCGGCAGGACAGTAGCCATCGTGAGTACCGTCGCGTCGCGGTTCGCGACGTGGGCACACTCGTGGGCGAGCACGGCCGCCAGTTCGTCGTCGTCCAGCAATTCCACCAGTTCCTCGGTGACGACGACTTGGGGCTTCCGGAGGGGGCCGTCTATCGTGTACGCGGTCGGGACGTCCCCTGCCTCGACGACCAACGTCGGCGGAACGATACCCAGTTGCTGAGAGAAGCGCTGGATGACTCGTTCCAACTGCTCGTCGCCGCTTCTCTCCCTCGAGGCGTTCGCGATACGCTCAATGAGGTGCTCGCCGAACAGGAGTTCCGTACTGAGGAGCAGAGCACCACAGACGAGTGCGACGGTGCCGGCGAGGAGCGGTTCCCCCAGAACGGCCAGCGCGATCCCGTAGACTGTGGCGGTGAGAACGACTGGGGCGAGCACGACGAAGACGAGGGCGAGGACCATGCTGACTGGAAGCCGGATGTCGCTGATAGTAATCAATCCTTCTTCGACAGTTGGCTATAAACGTAAAAAAGACTTCGTGCTTCAACAAGAAGTGAGAGAAGAATAGCGAGAAGGATTAACAATTCAGCCATCTGAAATGGGATAGTTAAAAGAAAAACTACATTTATTATAGCAGTAAGTATAAGTAAGACTATAGGGAGATGAATGTTTGAACGGGCGAATTTCCATTCAGTTCGACTCAAATCCCACAGAATAGCTGAAATTAAAACTGGAGAAATGGTGTGACCCACGACCACCAGCCAGGTTTGAAACACATCATTTGAAAAATTTTCCGGGAACCAAATGGTCAGTATGATTACAATATGCGCAAAAGCGAGCAGCAGGAGCTTTCTCATCATTCTGGAATGTACTGTGTGTTTGTTTGATCTGCAATCAATAATATTGTCTACGTTCTCTATGCGCCTACACCGGTTATCCCTGCGACCGCTGCAACGATGGCGATTATAATTAGTGCTATCAGTGTGACAATAACTTCAACAACAAATTTCGCAGCCCCCCAAAGATCTATTTCAGGAACGAAATCCTCTGCAAGCTTAGTTGCTTCAGCCGTATCAGGTCGTTCTTGGTAACAGTCTGTTACGCAAGCCCCAGCAGCTTCACTTCCGAGCCAGACGCAATATTTTCCTGAATCTGTAATTTCTAATCCAACCCACATATCTAAAAATACTGTTGCATCTCCAACATCTCCTTTAGCAATTGTCACAGGGGCTGAAAGTAGCGGTGGAGTCTTACCCCAACTGCATTGCTTTCTCATACAGCCTATTGAGCTGGTTTTTGCACAGTATTCACCGAATCCACCAGCATCATGGCACTCTTCAACACCGACCTGTGGTAGCTTTGGGATATTACAACGGGATGGATCAAAATCTTGCGTGGTTATTTGAGTAGATGGTGTCTTGGATTTTGTTTCTATAAGACCTTGAAGAGAGTCTGGAGCAGTCTGCCTATTTATAACTCTCTTTTTTCGATCCGAAGGCTGAGACTGAATTTCCACTGATGGGCCTTTGGAATTGTTCCGATGTGACCGTCGTCCATTCTTTTTTCCATTTAATACATTGGTTATATCTGAGATATCAGCAGCAATTATCTCGCCAGCTTCCCAGTAGCTAATTTCGGTCTTGCTGTGCCATTCGAGTTGCATTATTGCGCCGGTCTTGGCTTCCGCTACCTTGATTACCTCCGTGGCACGCCGACCTGGTGGAGTCCCTTCTCGAGGGAGATACGAATTCTTTGGCTTGGATACGTCCGTGGCAATATAAAGTCCAAGGTTTTCATCAATTACTGGCGTAGTGAAAGCCAGCATTGACTGTTCAGGATGCTCAGCTACATCAACGGCCAATTCATATATCGGTTTTGTTTCAAACTCATCCAAATCAATCTCTTCTTCTCCGATTTGTCCTGCTGATGCCGTGGTTGATAAGAAACCACCAGTTGCACCCACCGATCCAATGGCTTTCAATAACTCACGTTTATTCATGTCGACTCCATTGACTCCATTATCATCCGACATTACAGTAGCAGATGGAATTAGGATCAATATAAATATATCAATTTAAAACTGATAATATTAATAGAAATGGGGGCATGTGAATCCCCCAAACAGACAGGTCTGAATTCACTTTGAGGGGTTTCCACATCTTATTCTCGGTATACTCACCTGAGGACAGAACTGATGATAATAAAACGCACATTCGTATAGATAGACTCGTTCAGCAGGGCCCACTGATATTGCTGCCGTCGTGAAATTGAGGACACCATCCACTCGAAAATCGTCTATAGGATCCATATTCTCCACGACTGCTCCTGAGTGAGAGAGTGACGGGAGCGTCGGGTCTATAGGGTCGCCGCCGTTATGCGAGCGTATGGCAACGGAAGCCGACCCTGACGCCGAGGCGGAGACGCCAGACACCTACGAGCAGTTCCGGGCCCACGTGGAGCAGTTGACCTACGTCGGCGACGCCGCCGGCGTCCTGCAGTGGGACCAGGAAGTGATGATGCCCGACGAGGGGACACCCGCCCGTTCGAAGCAGTCGGCGGCGCTGTCGACCCTCTCGCACGACCTCCTGACCGACGACGACGTGGCGGAGTGGCTGGACGAACTCGAGGGATCGGACCTCGATCCCGAACAGGAGGCCGTCATTCGGGAAGTCCGTCGGCAGCACGACCGCGCCGTGAAGGTGCCGAGCGACCTCGTTCAGCAGATCTCGGAGGCGACCTCGAACGCGCTCCCGGTCTGGGAGGAGGCCAGGGCCGAGGACGACTTCGAGATCTACGCCGACACGCTCGAAGAGCTGGTCCAGCTCAAGCGCGAGTACGCCGAGGCGATCGACCCCGACCGCGACCCCTACGCGGTGCTGTTCGAGGAGTACGAGCCGTACCTCGGCCTCGACACCGCCGAGGCGGCACTCGAAGACCTCCGCGACACGCTCGTCCCACTGATCGACGACATCGAAGACAGCGACGTGACGCTGGCCGATCCTTTCGAGGGGAGCTACGACGAGGCCTCACAGGAGGAACTGGTCCGGTCGGCCCTGGACTATCTCGGCTACGACTGGGACCGCGGGCGACTCGACACCGCTCCCCATCCCTTCTCGACTGGGACGCAGTTCGATGCCCGCGTGACCACGCGGTTCGATCCGGCGGACCCGCTCGGGGCGCTCAGTTCGACGATCCACGAGTTCGGCCACGCGACGTACACGCTCGGGCTCCCCGACGAACACTACGGGACGCCGCTGGGCGAGTCCCGAGATCTCTCGGTCCACGAGTCCCAGTCTCGACTCTGGGAGAACCACGTCGGGCGTTCCCAGCCGTTCTGGGAGGGCTTCGCGCCGACCGTCGAGGACCACCTCGGTACGTCGGCCACGCCCCGTGAGTACTACGAGGCGGCCAACACGGTCCACCCGGACAACCTCATCCGCGTCGAGGCCGACGAACTGACCTACCACATGCACATCGTCCTGCGCTTCGAGATCGAGCGGGACCTGATCCACGGCGACCTCGACGTGTCCGAGGTACCGCAGGTCTGGAACGACAAGATGGAGGAGTACCTCGGAGTCCGGCCCGAGACCGACGCCGAGGGGTGCCTGCAGGACATCCACTGGAGCCACGGCTCCTTTGGCTACTTCCCGACGTACTCGCTGGGGTCGGTGCTCGCCGCACAGCTGTTTGCCGCCGCCGAAGACGACATCGGCGATCTGGACGGACAGCTCCGCGACGGCGAGTTCGACGACCTCCACGAGTGGCTCACGGACAACGTCCACAGCCACGGCGCACGCTACGAGACCGACGACCTCATCGAGGAAGCGACCGGCGAACCCTTCACCGCCGACTACTTCCTCGAGTACGCCGAGTCGAAGTACCGCGACCTGTACGACTGCTGAACCTCCGACGGCATCGACCATTCTCTCTTTTGATTCTGTTGGGCACACCATTTTTAACCGAACTGCGGCAAACGGCTACCAATGTCAGACACCGAGCCCCAGGCGGAGCCGGAACTCTCGGCAGCCAGTGACATCGACGAGGACCTCGATACGGACATCGACGATCAGATCGAGCAGCGAGTCGACCGACAGGCGGGCTACGACAACGCGGCTGCCAGCGATATCCAGACATCGATCGCCGAACTACAGGCGTCGTCCGAAGACATCGCGACGGAAGTCGACGACATCCGCGGCCGAGCCGCCGAACAGCACGAGGGGATGAGCCAGATCGCCGAAGAGGTGTCGAACCTCAGCGCGGCCGTCGAGGAGATCGCCTCCTCCTCAGAACAGGTCTCGACGGCGACACAGGAAGCGACGGCGCTGGCCGATCGGGGCCAGGAGAACGCACAGAACGTGTACGGCGCGATGGAGCGAATACAGGGAGCCGCCGACAGCGTGACCGAAGACGTCCGAACCATCCAGCAAAGCGTCGCGGAGATCGACGAGATCGTCGAGGTGATCAACGACATCGCCGACCAGACGAACATGCTGGCACTCAACGCCTCCATCGAGGCCGCGCGTGCCGGTGAAGCCGGTGAAGGCTTCGCCGTCGTCGCCGACGAAGTCAAGTCACTCGCCGAGCAGGCCCAGTCGGAAGCCAGCGAGATCGAGCAGATGGTCGGTCGCATCCAGGGCAACACGGAAAACGCCGTCGACAGCCTCGAAACGTCCAACGCCGAGATCGACGAGGGGATCGAATCCGTCGAGGAGTCCGTCGAGATCTTAGACGAGATCGGCGACGCGGTTCGGGAGGTCAACGACGGGATCGCGGAGGTCGCGAGTGCGACCGACCAGCAGGCCGCCTCCACCGAGGAGGTCGCGAGCATGGTCGACCAGGCGACGGCCGCCGCCGAGGAGATCGCCGAGTCGACCGCCGCAATCGCCGACGAAGCCGACGACCAGACCGAACAGATCGCAGACATCAACCGCGCCGTCGACGAACTCGTCGCCGACTGGCAGGGACAGCGGTAGCGCACGGCTTATTGTTCTCGGCAGTCCACTTTCGCTATGGTCGATCTCGATCCCGAGCAGCTCGACCGATACTCGCGCCACGTCATCATGGACGATGTCGGGCCGTCCGGCCAGGCGGCACTGCTGGACGCCAGCGTCCTCGTCGTCGGTGCCGGTGGCCTGGGCTCGCCGGTGCTCCAGTACCTCGCGGCCGCGGGCATCGGACGGCTGGGCATCGTCGACGACGACGTGGTCGAACGGTCGAACCTCCAGCGGCAGGTGCTCCACACCGACGACGACGTGGGCCGATCGAAGGTCGACAGCGCCCGTGAATTCGTCGCCGACCGCAACCCCGACGTGACCGTCGACACCTACGAGACGCGACTCACGCGGGACAACGCCGACGAGCTGATCGCCGACTACGACCTCGTCGTCGACGCCTCCGACAACTTCGGGACCCGGTACCTGGTCAACGACGCCTGCACGCTGGCCGGAACGCCGGTGTCACACGGCGCGATCTATCGCTTCGAGGGACAGGTGACGACGTTCTCGGGCGAGGGGCCCTGCTATCGCTGCCTGTTCCCGTCGGCACCGCCGGAGGGGGCCGTCCCCGACTGTGCGACTGCCGGCGTGTTGGGCGTGTTGCCGGGGACGATCGGCTGTTTCCAGGCGACGGAGGTCGTCAAGTGGTTCCTCGACGAGGGCGAGAGCCTCGACGGACGGTTGCTCGTGTACGACGCGAGCGAGATGAGCGTCGATGAGGTGCCGATCGCGCCGAACCCGGACTGCCCGGTCTGTGGGTCGGAGCCGGTGCTGTCCTCGGTTACCGACGCGGAGTACGACGGTCGCTGCTCGCTCTCGGACTCTGTCGGCGACTGACAGCGCGCTCGTCGTTCGCCGGGCGGTCCGGTCTCAATGCTGGACCGCTTCCAGTTCGCTGACGGCGTCTCTCGGCGGTCGGTCGAACAGAGCCGGGTGGATCGCCCAGCCGAGGAACTCCAGCGTGTCGACGAGGCGCGGTCCCGACCGGTTGACGTAGTGGTGGCCGTCGACGAGCGTGACGTGCCCGTTCCGGACTGCCGACAGCTCTGCCCACCCCGGCCGCTCGGTCAGGTCTGCGAGGTTCTCGCGGATCTGCGCGAGGTCGAACCCACAGGGCGAGACGATCAGCCGCTCGGGATCGTACGCTCTGATCTCGTCCCACTCGCGGGGCCGCGAGTGTGCGCCCGCCGACTCCAGCCCGTACTCGCCACCGGCAGTGGCGACCATCTCGGGCACCCAGTGGCCGGCGACCATGACCGGCTCCGTCCAGTCGAGGACGGCGACGCTCGGCGTCGCCTCGGCTCGTGCGGCCGTCGTCTCGACCGCGGCCACCCGCGAGCGCAAGTCGCCGACCAGCTCGTTCGCCCGCTCGCCACGGCCGAGTACGTCTCCGATGTGCTGGATCGACTCGAAGAGGTCGTCGAGCGTGTGCACGTCGAGTGTCAGCACCTCCGCGTCGAGACCGAGCTCCACGACCGCGTCTTCGACGACGACGTGGTCGACGGCACACACGTCACAGACGCCCTGCGTGACGATCAGGTCGGGGTCGAGCGCGGCCAGGGTCTCTCGTTCGATGGCGTAGACTCCCTCGTCCTCCGCGGCGGCGACCTGCTCGTTGATCTCGCCGCTCGCGGCCGTCGGATCGACCCGCGAGCGGTTCACCGACGGCTGCTCGCCGGCAGCCGGGGGATAGTCGCACTCGTGGGAGACGCCGACCGGCTCGACGCCGAGGGCGTAGACGATCTCGGTCGCCGACGGCAACAGCGTGACGACGCGCATACCACCCGTTGCGACCGACCAGCAATCAGCGTGTTGGTGGTCACACGGGGGTCCGTCTCGATCAGCTTCGAATGGCTTAAGGGCGCAAGCCGGGAAGCAGTGGGTAACTCGCTGGACGACGGGCACCAGCGGGCACCTGCATGGACCGATCGACGGGTCGTACAGGTCGGGATGTGACTCCGGACGATTCCGGCGTTGAACCACGCAACGCCCGTGGTGATACACACATGGCACGAAGTTCGTACTCCTACATTCGAGAAGCGTGGCAGAACCCGGACGACGGCAAGCTCGCCGAACTCCAGTGGCAGCGACAGCAGGACTGGCGCGAAGAGGGCGCTATCGAGCGCATCGAACGCCCGACCCGCCTCGACAAGGCCCGCTCGCAGGGCTACAAGGCAAAGCAGGGCGTCGTCGTCGTGCGAACGTCCGTCCGCAAGGGCGGCGCTCGCAAGGAGCGATTCACGGCCGGTCGACGCTCGAAGCGCCAGGGCGTCACCCGCATCACGCGCCGCAAGGACATCCAGCGCGTCGCCGAGGAACGGGCCACTCGCACGTACCCGAACCTCCGCGTGCTCAACAGCTACTGGGTCGGGGAAGACGGCCGCCAGAAGTGGCACGAGATCATCCTCGTCGACCCCGAACACCCCGCGATCCAGAACGACGACGACCTGGGCTGGATCGCAGACGACGACCACACCGACCGCGCGCTGCGCGGCCTGACCGGTGCCGGCAAGCGCAACCGCGGACTGGACACGCGCGGCAAGGGTGCCGAACACATCCGCCCGAGCCTCCGTAGCAACCGCGGCCGCGGGAAGTAACGCTCGCTCGTTTTTCGTTTTTCGTTCACTCGTCCGTCAGCCGCCGAACCCACCGACGAGGAGCGCCCGCTCACGCTGCTTGCGGCCAGTAAAACGGGAGGGTCGCAACTCCGGACCGGCGCTACAGACTGGAAGCGTCAGGCCGGCTGGCTCGAATCTCGGACGCCGACCGGCGTCTCCGCGGCGGGCGACGGCTCGGAGATCGCACTGACCGCGTAGAACGCGGCCTCGGGATCGTGGTGGCGACGCCAGTGCCACCAGGTCCGGGCCAGCAGCCAGAGTCGTCGACGGCGGGTGAGTTCGGGCGTCTCGGCGAGCACGTCGTAGCCCCGTGCTCTGATGAGTCGGTGGTGTTCGGCGTACAGCACCGCCGACAGGAGCACGGCGAACTGGCTGTCTTCGGGGAGGTACCTGATCCCGGCGACACCCTCGTGGTACAGCTGTTCTGTCCGGGCCAGCTCCGTCTGCATCACTGCCCGAAAGTCGTCGGTGACGTTCGCCTCGGCGAGGTCGTCCTCGGTGACGCCGTGTTCCGCAAGCGTCGCCTGGGGCAGGTAGACCCGACCGTACTCGTGGATGTCTTCGCGCACGTCTCGGAGGAAGTTCGTCAGCTGGAACGCCTCGGCCAGCGCCGCGGCGTGTGGCCGCGCCGTCTCCTGCTGTTCGACGTCCATCACGTCCATCATCATGTTGCCGACGGCGACGGCCGACCCGCGCATGTACTCCACGAGGTCCTCGAACGTCTCGTAGCGAGCCTGGGCGATGTCCATCTCCATCGCGTCGATGAAGACGTTGACCTCCTCGTCGGGGATGTCGTGACGTTCGCGCAACTCCGCGAACGCTTCCAGCACCGCCGCGTCCTCGCCCGTCGCCGAGGCGTGGCCGAGGGCGGCCTCTCGGATCTCTTCGAGGCGCTCGTGCTGGACCGCCGCCCCCGGACCGTCGGGCTGGTCGACCACGTCGTCGGCCACCCGGAAGAACGCGTAGAGGACGTACGTGGCGTGGCGGATCCGCTTGGGGAGCACGCGGGTCGCCAGGTGGAAGGTCCGGCCAGTGCGCTGTTGAATCGATTTACTCGTCTTGATATCGTCAGTGTCTACCATTGGAAGTGCATTTTGTCGGGATCTACAGGCGGTGCCAGTCGTCGAATCCGGTTGCCTCGTCGGGATTGAAACGGTCGACCGACGAGAGTGAGATGGTCACGTGACTGTTATATACGGTAACCAGACTCATAAAACGTGTGCCCAACCAGGTTGGCGAGATCCCGCCGTCTGCACTCGCTCGCGGTCTGTCCCCACCGCTTCGATGCACCGATCACCAGCGGTTCCGACGCACAGAGGTTGCTCGCCCGTCCGTCTCAGGTCCCGTCGATCGGCGGATTGAAGTACAGCGTGTCGGCGAGCGCGAGGACGCCGACCAGCGAACTGGCCGGCAACACCGTTCGGAGCGGGATGCCAAAGAGGACGTTCGACAGCAGCGCGACGACGAAGGCCGTCGGAATGACGGCCAGCACGAGGTCGTACCGCGACAACGCAGTTCGATTACTGTTCCGAGGCAGTCTCCGTTTCGTACTGGCAGTCATCACTATTCACCTCCTCGTGTGTCTCTACGTGCGATTCTCACTAAAATCCCACGCCGATAAACCGCTCCGAACACACCACGTGGTCACTCGACACACTCTCGAATAGCTCTCGTATAATTTCAATATTATTCGACCCGCGCTCATTCACCGACGGCCGTTCCACACATCGACTCGCGAAAAATACTCTCCGGGAACTGCAGTATTTATTTGGCGGGGGCCCGCCGTACACTGCATGGACAGAACGGGGGACGAGTACTCGGTGGGAAACGGGGGACACGACATGGGCCCACTGACTGCGGCGGCGGCGATCGTGGGGAAAAAGTGGCACCCACGCATCGTCGTCGAGTTGCTGCGCGACGGACCGCTCGGTTTCAACGACCTGAAAGAGAGCGTGGACGGGATCTCGGACAAGGTCCTCTCCGAGAGCCTCGACGACCTACAGGAACGCGATATCGTCCACCGGACCGTCATCGACGACAAGCCGGTCCGGGTGGAGTACTCGCTGACGGAGTGGGGCGAAGAGCTGGAGCAAGTGGTCACTGCGATGGACGAGTGGGGCACGCGATATCTCGACCGCACCGACGATTCTGGGGAGTGAGTCGTCGTCTGCAATCGCACTGATCGACGACTCACAGAACGGACTGCTCGCTGGGTCGATCAGTCCTCACTCGCACTGATCGACGACTTACAGAACGGACTGCTCGCTGGGTCGATCAGTCCTCACTCGCACTGATCGACGACTTACAGAACGGACTGCTCGCTGGGTCGATCAGTCCTCACTCGCACTGATCGACGACTCACAGAACGGACTGCTCGCTGGGTCGATCAGTCCTCGTCCACTACTTCCAGCCCGCGATTGTTCACCGCAGAGGGATCGAGACCGATCTCTTCGAGGAACTGCTTGTACTCGCGCTCGCAGGTCTCGGCCGCCTTCTGCTTGTCGCTGGCGCGGTCACACAGCGCGATCAGGTCCTCTGGCACGTCGTTCGTGTAGACGATCCAGTGGTTGATCAGGTCCGAGAGCCGTCGGATCGGCGAGGTGAAGTGCCCGTAGATCTCGAAGTTCAGGGCGTGGTGGCCGCCGAAGGGGTCGTTCATGTACTTCGCGCGGGGCATCACCTTCATGACGGCCCACTGGATCTTGTCCAGCTGTCGGCCCGGTGCCTGCTCCAGCGTCGCGTTGACGGCCTTCCGTGGGTCGTCCCAGGCGTCGCCGGGGATCGAGACGCCGTCGAGTTCCTGGATCTCGACGAGGGCCTCGTCCCACTCTTCGGGGCTGGGCTGGGGGTGGACCCGATACATCGCCTCGACGCCGCGATCCCACATCAGCTCGTGCGTGACGGCCTTGTTGGCCTTGAGCATGCACTCCTCGATGATGGTGTGGGCGCGGTCTCGGGCGGGGTTGAGCACGAGCGATCCCTCCTCCTTGCGCTGCTCGTGCATCGCGTCCGCGAGGTTCCAGATGAGTTCGGTCTTTTCGGCCAGGTCGACGCGCTGGTCTTCGAGCAGGTCCGCGGCCGTCTCGGGTTCGTCGAGCAGGCGCTCGGCCTCGGTGTAGGTGAGCCGGGCGTCGCTGCGGATCACCGACTTGTAGATGTCGATCTCCTCGTAGCCCAGGTCGTCCTTGTCGAGGTGCATCTCGACGGTGTGGGCCAGCCGATCCTCGTTGGGGACGAGCGAACAGACCGTCTCGGCCAGCATCGGCGGCAGCATGTGGATGGTGTAGCCGGGCAGGTAGACGGTGTTGCCCCGCTCGACGGCCTCCTCCCACATCGCCGTATCCGGGTTGACGTAGTGGGTCACGTCGGCGATGTGGACCCACAGGACGTACTCGTCGTCTCGCTCCTCGACGGAGATGGCGTCGTCGAAGTCCTGTGCGTCGATCGGGTCCGTGGTCCACGTCGTCAGCTCTCGCAGGTCCTCGCGCTCGTCGACCTCGTCGGCGATCTCGGCCTGCACGTCGGTGGTCCGCGCTTCGGCCTCCTCCATCACCTCGGGCGGGAACGCGTCGCGGATCTCGAACTTCTCGAACAGCTCCTCGCGCTTGTTGGCCATGTGACGGGCCATCTCCTCGTCGATCTCGACGGGGCCTTGCCCCTCCGGCGTGCCGGCCTCGGCCTGCGCGTCCTCGTCTGTCATGGCGCTGGGTACGGGGAGTGGACAGATATGCGTTGTGAGCGAGGGGCGCGGTGAACGCAGTGAACCGCGGCCCTCGGAAATGCGAGCGGTGAACGGAGTGAGCCGTGAGCAGCGGAGCTGTGCGGTGCAGAGCGGCGACTCGCGAACAGCAAGGTGCGCGGTGAACGCAGTGAACCGCGGCCCTCGGAAATGCGAGCGGTGAACGGCGTGAGCCGTGAGCAGCGGAGTTGTGCGGTGCAGAGCGGCAGTCCGCGAACAGCAAGGAGCGCGGTGAACGCAGTGAACCGCGGCCCTCGGAAATGCGAGCGGTGAACGGCGTGAACCGTGAGCAGCGGAGCTGTGCGGTGCAGAGCGGCAGTCCGCGAACAGCAAGGAGCGCGGTGAACGCAGTGAACCGCGGCCCTCGGAAATGCGAGCGGTGAACGGCGTGAACCGTGAGCAGCGGAGCTGTGCGGTGCAGAGCGGCGACTCGCGAACAGCAAGGAGCGCCTCGAAAAGACGACCGCCGTTAGCGGCGTTTCTCTTCGGCCAGTTCGACGTACCGCTGGAGGAACGAGTCCCGATCGTCGGCGTCTGCTTCGACCGTTTCGAGGAGGTCTTCCAGCCCGGGTCGTGGCTGGTGGGTCAGGTCACTGTGACAGGGCTTGCACAGGTACTCGAACTCCTTGTCCGTGCGGTCCCAGCGGTCGCCGTGTTTGTCGTACTCGCGCGCGTCGGACTGGGAGACCGACTCCCCGCAGGCGATGCAGGTGACGACGTCCCGGGAACTCCGGGAACCGAGCATATATTCGGGTTGTACGCCATCCCACTTATAGTATCTGCCCCGCTAGTGAGGCACTCCTATCACACCGACGATCGCTACAGGACGGCGACGACGCCGTAGACGATCCCGGTGACGACGGCGGCCGAGACGGCGGCGGCAGCGAGAATCTGCACTGCGCGTTTGCGGTCGCGTGCGACGGCTTCGGCGTCGGTGACGCTGCCGGCATCGTCGGCCGACCCGGAGAGGTCGTACCGTGCCAGGGCTCCGAAGGCGACACAGAAGCGAACGTAGTCCTGGAAGACGCCGACGAAGCCGCCAAAGAGGAAGGCGAAACTGCCCAGCAGGTACCGCTCTGGGAGCCCGAACCACAGCACCGCCGCGACGTAGGCCGCCGCGCCGAGGAAGCCGGCGATCCCGGCGACGCGTCGCTTGCGTCGTTCGTCTCGTCCGATGTTACAGACGCCTGGCTGGTAGCCTGCCATGTGTGGCCTTCGGGAGTCGACCGGCAAAAGGGCAACTGACAAGGTATTTGTCTCGGCTGGCCGACTCGTCGGTATGCACGATTTCGTCGTCGTTGGCTGCGGGCCGGCGGGCGCGCGGTTCGCCCGGCGGGCGAGTGAGGCCGGCCACGACGTGCTCGCCTTCGAACAGGGCACCGTCGGCGAGCCACTCGCCTGCTCGGGCCACGTCAGCACCGATATCTGGGAGTTCGTCCCCGACGACGCCCGCGACGAACTCTTCCAGAACGAGATTCGCGGTGCCCGGTTCCATCGCGGCGGCCCCGACAGCGAGGCCCACCGCTTCTACAAGGACGAGGTGATCTCGAACGTCATCGACCGCGTGGGGCTGGACCGGCGGCTGGCCGACTGCGCTCGCGAGGCCGGCGTCGATCTGCGGGAGGACCACACGGTGCTCGACGTGACCGAACACACCGATCGCGTCACCGTCGAGGTCCGCGGTCCCGACGGGACGGCGACTCACGACGCGCGGATGGTCGCGGGGTGTGACGGCCCGCAGTCTCGCGTCCGGCGCGCGCTCGACCTGCCCGAACCCGGTGAACTCCTCCACGGGGTGCTCGGCTTCACCGAGACGGTCGACCGCCAGCACTTCGTCGACGTACACCTCTCCGTGCCACGGTTCTTCGCGTGGCGCATTCCCCGCGGCGAAGCTGGCGTCGAGTACGGACTGGCGACGCCGCCCGGCCACGACGTGAGCGAGCGCTTCGAGTCGTTCACCGCGGAGTACGGTGTCGACACGGACCGGCGCTGCTCGGGGCTCATCCCGATCGGGCCACCGAAGCGCGTCACCGGCCGCCGCTCGTTCCTGATCGGCGACGCCGCGGCCCAGACGAAGCCGTTCACCGGCGGGGGCATCCTCTATGGCATGACCGCCGCCGACCACGCGGCCCACGAGATCGATCCCGACAGGCCGGGGACGTTGGGCGACTACGAGCGAGCCTGGCGCGACGACCTCCGGACCGACATCCGACTGGGCCACCTCGTGCGTGCCGGCTACTCGCTGCCCGGTGTGGTCCAGAAAGCGGGCATGCGAGCCTTCGAGGGTGAGATCGGCGTCCACATGGACCGCCCGTCGACGCTGTTCTCTCGCGAGCAACTGAAAGCGCTACTGGGTCGGTCCTGAAGGCGCTCCGTGACGGGCAGCCGCTGTTTTCGTCGCCTGCCCAGCCGTGCGAGCGCAGAAGCTATAACTGAGTATACACCTACACGTACATCTATGGGCACGAAGAGTCTCACGATCACGGACGAAGCGTACGAGCGATTACGGGAACACAAACGCGAAGACGAGAGCTTCACCGACGTGATCAACCGTCTCACCGGGAGCGACCGCGACGTGATGAAAGGATTCGGAGCGATGAGCGGCGTCGACGGCTTTCGGGAAGCCGTCACGGCGACGCGTGACGATCTGGATGGCGACCTCCGAGAACGATCCGAACGATGATCGCGTTCGACACCTGTTTTCTCCTGGATTACCTCGACGGCGTCGACGCTGCTGGGGCGTACCTCGAAGCCCACGAAGACAAGCCCCTTTTCACGCCGTCGCTGGCGCTCTTCGAGGTGTATCGCGGGGCCGCTCGGACCGACGGTGTCGACGGGATCGAGCGCGTTGCATCCGCGCTCGACTGGCTCGAGCCACTCCCGTTGTCCGAACCAGTGACGAGAGAAGCCGCTCTGATCGAAGCCGAACTCCTCGATGCCGGAGAGCGAATCAATCTCGGCGACACGCTCATCGCCGCCGTCTGCCGACACAATGGCGCGTCGCTCGTCACGCGAGACGAACACTTCGAGCGGGTCTCTGCCCTCGAAACCGAGTCGTACTGATCGACGCTCTCCGACCGGTCGGCCGTTGTCCTATTCGGCGTACCGCGGAAGCCGCGCGGACTCGTCCGAACCGGTGACGAAGGGCAGGTCGGCGACCGCAGCCTCGACTTCCTCGCCGTCGACCCGGACCGACAGCGTCCCGTCTGGCAGCTCGTAGTCGACGCTTGCGAGGGCGATCGGTTCCTCGCGGGTCGGGCTCTCGACGGCCCGCGTCACCGCGCCGACGCTGGCGTCGTCGACGAAGACCGCGGCACCCGACGCGGGGACGACACCACAGGTGAGTCCGACGAGTCGCTTCGAGGGCCGCCCCCGGTTGTGGACCCGGGAGACGACCTCCTGTCCGACGAAACAGCCTTTCTCGTAGTCGACGCCGTTGTCGAGGCCGACGACGTTCGGAATCTGGCCCTCGATCTCGGTGTCGAACAGCGGCGTCCCCGCTTCCAGCGTCAGCGCGTCCCACGTGTCGTATCCGAAGGGGGCGGCGTTGAGCCCGCGGTTCTCCAGCGTGTCGTACACGTCGCGGGCCACGTCGGCGCTGCAGACGACCTCGAACCCCTCCTCGCCGACCAGTCCGTCGCTGCGAACGACGGTCACACCGGCGTCGACCATCGACCCGCGGACGAACGAGAGCGGCGTTTCGGGCGTCGCGGTCTTGTTGAGGACGCTCGCGATCTTCTCCGTCGCCTTGGGGCCGTGGACCCCGAAGACCGCGAACTCGTCGGTCGCGTCGGTGATCGTCACGTCCTGGATGAACGTCTTCTCGCGCCAGTCCTCGACGAGCGGCTCGGCGCGGGCCGGCGGGACGAAAAGCAGCAGTCGCTCGCCCGCGTTGTAGACGTAGAGCTCGGTCTCGACGTGGCCCTGCGGGTCGAGCAGCAGCGAGTAGCTACCCTCGCCGTCGGTCGTCGGGACGCGGTTCGAGACGGCGTTGTCGACGAAGTCGATCCGGTCGTCGCCGGTGACCGTGACGACGCCGTACCCCATCTCGATCACGCCGACGACCTGCCGGACCGCCCGGTGGACTCGTTCGGGGCGACCGTAGTTGGCGACGACGCGGTTCCCGCCCATCGTCCGGAACGTCGCGCCGCGATCCTCGTGAACGCCCTCGATGACAGTCATTGCCCAGGAGTGGGTGCCTCGGCGAATTAAGGGTGGCGCACTCCGGGCTACAGTCGGCGTGCGAGCAGTGCGATCCCGACCAGTCCGGCCAACAACGCTCCGAGCCCAGTAAAGCCAGGCCCGGTGAGGCTGGTCGGCTCCGTGGTCGTCTGTTCGGTGGCGGTCGCCGTGTCGCCTGCCGTCGTCGTCTCGGCGTCGGCGTTCGGATCGACGCCCTCGACGGTCGCTGTCGCCCCAAGATCACCGCTGGTCGCTTCGATCACTGTCTCGCCCGCACTGTTCACGGGAACGGTGACCTCGCCGTTCTCGTCCGTCTGGCCGACGGTGTCGTCGCCGACCGCGATGCTCGCATTCTCGACGGCGGCACCGTACTCGTCGGTGACCGTCACGCGTACCGACTGTCCCACGACGACCTGTGTCTGGTCTGGCTCGACCGAGATCGAGTCGATGCGCTGGAGCGAGACGTTCTGTCGGACCGTCGACTCCCGGACCGTCAGCGACCGGGAAACCGTCTCGTAGCCGTCCTTCGTGACTTCGACCTCGTAGTCGCTGTTGACCGGAAGCTGGATCGTCGCTTCGCCGTCCGAGAGCGTGGTGACGGTGTTCCCGGCGACGGTAATCTGGGCGTCGATGACCGCACGTGGTTCCTCGAAGTGGTCGTCGACGACGGCGAACGTCACCAGCCGGGACGCCTGCTTTATCTCCACCCGACGGGTCACGTCACCGTCCACGGTCAGTCGCGTCCGGTTACGGAGATAGCCGTCCTTCCGGACGATCAGCGTGTATGTCCCCTGTTCGATCATCTGAGACGTGGCCGTTCCGCTGTCGTTCGTGCGGGTATCCATCACGGTGGTGCCAGAGCGGGAGAGCCCCACGACTGCGTCGTCGACCGGCCCGTCGGCGTCGACGACCTCGATCGCAGCGGTTCCGGCCGCGGTGGCCGGCACCGTCACAGCTTCAGTCGTCGCGTTCTCGACGGTGAACGGCTCGTTGCGCACGTACCGATCGTCGTGGACTGTGATCGTCACGTCTGCCCCCGCAGGTACGTCGACCAGGACCTGTCCGTTCGCACGGGTCGTCTCGTTGATCGAGCCCCCTCCAGCCGCTTCCCACGATATCGTCAGGTCGATACCTCCCAGCGATTCGTCGTCGCGGTCGACGACGGTGACCGTCAACGTCTCCTGCTCTGTCGACTGGCCCCCAGCGGTACCCACCGCGCCTGCAGACACGAGTAGCCCCACACACAGCAGAGCGAGCGTACTGCGAGTTCCGGACATGTGACGGTACACGACAGACCGCCACATCAGTATTGAGAACTTACCACGGGGTGTGATCTCGCGACTGACGCCGACGGAGCGCCACTGTGCTGTCGTGCGGTCGAGTCCCCGCCGTGCGTCCCAACCCACAGACAGAACACCGACGCGCCTCGCGAACGTCGGCCCGTATCGTCTCGCTAATGCTGCCGACTGCCCCCAGTGACGAGTCCGTCCCCGCCAGCCGGGACCGGTCGGTCACAATACATTTGCCGGACGGCGTGTCACCACTGTGTATGTCCGATTGGTCCCGGCGTTCCCTCCTGACAGCCGTCGGTCTCGCTGGCGTCGGCTCGCTGGCCGGCTGTTCCGCGCTCGAATCGACCGTCGACGAACCACAGTTGTCCTACACGCTCTCGGTCGACGAGATCGGCGAGACGCTGCTCGACAGGGTCGGCTGGTCGCCCGACGACGGCGACGCGCCCTGGGCAGCCGAGCAACGCCGCCTCTACGACGCGGTCCTCGATGGGGAGCGATACACCACTGTCGGCTACGATCTGGTTCCCGACGAGCAGACCTACGTCGAACACGATGGCACCTACTACGAACTCCACTCGACGACGACCGGCCTGCGCGAGATCGAGCGGTCGGTCCTGCGACTGGAGTGGGTCGGCCGGCGCGACGAACTCGACGACCCGCCCGCGGCGATCGAGCGCGAGGACCTCCCGCCGATCGACGCCCGCGCCGTGTTCCCGGCGTACGTGGTCGCCCGCGCTCGCGAGTACGGCGGCGGATACCCCCACGACATCGTCGAGGAGGGTGGCTCCGTCTACCGGTTCCTCGACGACGGCGACAGCGAGCTGGCCCCCGACCCGGACCACCAGCACGTCGTGGTCCACGACACGATCCTCGAAGTGTCGGTCACACAGGTGCGACTCGAGGAACCGGTCTACGCGGCGATGGCCCTCGAAGTCGCCGACTCGGAGGCCGCCTTCGAGCGGGCCCTCGACGGCGCGCTGGTCGACGTTCGCGTCGACGAACCGCTCCCGGACGACCAGCGGCGGCTGTTCCAGCGGGCCGCCGCGGGCGAGTACGAGGAGACGACACCGCTGTCCGAGGAGTACCGCGGCCTGCTCCAGAGACTGGAGCGCCACGACCTGCTGGACGCCGACCCCGAACGCCAGCGCTCGCGGTTCGAGACCGGTATCTACCTGAAGTACGACGGCCGATTTTACAGCTTCGACGTGTACGTGAACTCGGCCGACTGATACGACCGGCTGTACATCTGTGACCGATTTCGCCACTCCGGGGTGGCGAAGCTCGTCACGAAGGTCCCGCCGGCAGTATGACTGCCGGGCGGCACGGACGATCCCTTCGCCGCTGGTCGGTGTTGTGTTCGCGCGCTTCGGGTGCAAAACATGGGTGTCACGGGACGAACCCTCAAACGGCTCGCCCCCGACCGTTCACACGATGGCCTACAACGAGAGCGACACGTTCGACATCGGCGGCGAACTGACGGTCAACCGGCTCGGGTACGGCGCGATGCGACTGACCGGCGAGGACATCGTCGGCCCGCCGGCCGACGAGGACGCGGCTCGGGACGTGCTCGAACACGCCGACGAGATCGGCGTCGACTTCGTCGACACGGCCGACTCCTACGGCCCCGGGGTCAGCGAGCGTCTGATCGGCGAGGCCCTGCACGTCGACCGGGACGACCTCGTCGTCGCGACGAAGGGCGGCCTGTTGCGCAACACCGACGGCGACTGGCTCCCACACGGCGACCCGGACTACCTGCGAAACGCCGTGCTCTGTAGCCGCGATCGGCTCGGCACCGACCGGATCGACCTCTACCAGCTCCACCGGCCCGACCCCGACGTGGCGTTCGAGGAGTCCGTGGCGGCACTCGCAGAGTGCAAGGACGAGGGACTGATCGACCACGTCGGGCTCTCGAACGTCACCGTCGAGCAACTCGAAACTGCCGAGGAGATGGTCGAGATCGCGACAGTCCAAAACGAGTACAACGTCGCCAACCGCGAGGACGAGGCGGTCCTCGAAGCCTGCGAGGAGAAGGGCGTCGGTTTCGTTCCGTGGTTCCCGCTCGGGGCCGGCGACCTCGGCGAGAAGCGCTCGGTCGTCGAGGACGTGGCCCACGCCCACGACGCGACGCCGTACCAGATCGCGCTGGCGTGGCTGCTGGCTCACTCCGACGTGACGCTCCCGATTCCCGGCACGTCGAGCGTCGACCACCTCGAACAGAACGTCGCCGCCTCGACGATCGAGCTGACGACCGACGAGTACAATCGCCTGACCGAGTGAACGGGCGGGCGACCGGCGTGTGTCGACGTACCGCCACCCGTGCGTATGTTACACATTCTCCATAAACATTCATTATGGATACGCCCCATTGGGTAGGTATGGCGACACGCCAGTCGACCACGACGCCGACGTATCACACGTGCAGCTGTGGCGAGCAGTTCGACAGCACGGACGCGCTTCTCGAACACGCGCGAGAAGCACACGGCCTCTCGGTATTCTGAGGTCGCTGGCAGCGATACCGTTTTTTCGACGCCGAATCGACGAGCGACGCCGCCAGACGGCGTCTCACTCGGACTGATCGAGCCCGGCAACGTCCGGGCGGACGCGGAACCGCTCGTAGCCGCCGTGCGAGAGGTCCAGTGCCCCGAGCCACCAGTTCCACCGCTCGACGAGCGTGTGCCCGTCGGGCGCGTCGTCGAGGTTCGCCAGCACGTCCTCGACGGAGAGCGGGTAGCCCAGATCCCGCGCGATGCGACACGAGTCCGCGAGATCCTGGGCCTGCCGCGAGACGATCCGCCGGCTCCGCTCGTCGGCGTCGTAGCGATCGGCCAGCGCCTCGTCGAGTGCCTGTCTGTCCACACCGACCCTCTAGCCTGGACTCTCTTGAACGTACTGGCGGTCCTCGTTCGGCTCCCGACGACCCGCGTGTCCAGACACTCGGTCGGTCCACACCGTCAGTAGCCGCCGCCGTCGCCGAAGCAGCGACCGCACTTGCTCGCGTCTCGCTCGTCGAGGGCCCGTTCGACCGGGAGCACTCGGAGCTGATCGTGAGTGACGGTCGTCGTCGCACCGCACTCGGCGACGCCCCGGCCACGCTGTGGCTCGTACTTGTGGACCGTCGCCGTCGACTCGTTGAGCAACCCTTTCATGCCGTGTGGTAACAAACTACTGGCAGATAAGACATCTGGCTAACAGATTGGTGACCGGTGGCGTCGCTGGCGAGTTCGTGGCTGAGGGGAGTAAGCCCCCTTCTGTTCTCTCGGCATTCGGCTCAGCGTCCGTACCCAGCGCGTTCGCGCGGTACCGGGCTACCTGTCGGCACGGACTTGCACCGGTGAGGATTCGCCGTTCCATCCGTTCTCCACCGTCGGCCATCCCTGACGGGATGGCACCTCCCTCGGCGGGTCGACTCCCCATTCCTTATCGGCTCGCGCCGCGTCGGTCCGGGTTCGCACGCCTCATCGGTCGGGTGGAGGGGTCTCGTTTCTGTTCCAGCGCCGACGGTCTCCCGCCCCGGGCTTGCGCCCGGTCACCCGCCCAGCGGGTGGGGGGACTTTCCTCATGCGCGCACGATGTGCGCTCACGGAAGCCGGTCTCCCTCTGCCACCGGAACCTAGCCGGTGGGCGTGATTAAGCCTTCGTCCCGCCGTCGACGGGCTCGAACCCGACGGCGTCGGCGTCGTCGGCCGCCCGCTGGGCAGCGGCGTCCAGCTCGAACTCGCGGACGACGGTCCCGTCGCGCACGAGCGGTTCGAGCAGGGCCTCCCCGCCAGCCGGCCCGTCGCGGTCGGCCAGGCCCACGTGGTGGCTGCCGTCGGGCGTCCGGTACACCTGCTTCGTGCCCGTGAGCTTCCCTCGCTTGGCGGCCGGCTCGCCCTCTACCTCGACGATGTCCAGCGCGAAGTCGACGGGATCGGCGTTGCTGACGTACCCGCCGACGCCGAACCCCTCGACGACGCCGGACAGCCGCGCCAGCTCCCTCGGTCCGAGGCCGCCGCTGGCGAAGATGCCCACGTCCTCGTGGCCGTGGGCGTCGAGCGTCCAGCGAACCTCCTTCAGGATGTGCTCGAAGTCCCCGCGCCGGGAGCCGGTCGTGTCGATGCGGACGCTCTCTAGGTCGTCGACGGCAGCGGCCGCGCGCAGCGACTCGTCGACCTCGTCGCTGTAGGTGTCACACAGCGTGATCCGCGGTACGTCGGCGTCGACGCCCTCGTCGAAGGCCCGCCACGCCTCCTCCTGGTTGCCCCGGCCGAAGCAGATCACCAGCGCGTGGGGCATCGTCCCGCCGGCTGCCCGGCCCAGCACCTCGCCAGCGGCGACGTTCGAGATGCCGTCGAGGCCGGCCAGCAGCGCCGACCGCTCGACCATCGCACCGATCGAGGGGTGGACGTGCCGAGAGCCAAAGGAGAGGACCTGCGAGTCGGGGGCCGCACGGCGGGCCTCCAGCGCCCGCGTGGCGACGCCGGTCGCGTGAGAGAGGAATCCGAGGAGCGCCGTCTCCAGGCGACAGAACTCTCGGTACGGCCCCTCGATCCGCGCGACCGGGCCGCCGTCGAACAGCCGCCCCTCCGGAATCGCGTCCACGTCGACGCCCCGTCCCTCGAAGAGGTGGGCCGCGTCTTTCAGCCCGGCGAGGAGCTCCCACTCGCCGGTCGGGAACTGGTCTGCGGTCACCTCCGCCACGACGTGTGGGTTCTTGCCGGCGTGGTCTAGCGCCTCGATCGTCCGGTCGAAGTAGGCATCGGTCGCCCGACCCGAGCGAATCTGCTCGGGCGAGACGATATCGAACGACTCTGTCATTGGCCGACGTTCGGGAGCCCCGCGAAAAAAGCTACCCGTGTCCGCGTTGTCCGCCGTCGACAGCGTCCTGGCGGCTCCGCGCCGTCACTCCGCGCCGTCGTCGGGCGACCAGCCGCCGTCGGCGCTGGCTCCCGCTGCGCTCGCGTCGCCGTCGGCCGCGGACTGCTGGACCTCGAAGGCGTCGACCAGTGCTTCGAGGTCGTCGGCCATGTCGGCGACCGAGCGGACGTTCTGGGAGATGTTGTTGACCGAGGCGGCCTGTTCTTCCGCCGCAGAGGAGACGCTGGTCGCCTCGGCCGCGGCCTGCTGGCTGACGCTGCTGACCTCGTCGACCATCGCGACGACCTCCTCGGTCGAGGCGGCCTGGTCGTCGGTCGCCTCGGTGATCTCTCGGACGCCGTGCTCGGCCTCGGTGGCGCTCTCGGCGATCTCGTCGAACATGGCGATCGCGTCCTCGATCGTGTCGGCACCGCTCTCGACGCGGTCGCGCATCGACTCGATGTCGTCGACGGTCTCCCCGGTCGTCGCCTGTAGTTCGGTGATGAGATCGTCGATCTCCTCGGTCGCCGCGGCGGCCTCGCCGGCCAGCCCCTTGATCTCGTCGGCGACGACGGCGAAGCCCTCGCCGGCCTCACCGGCCCGAGCGGCCTCGATGGAGGCGTTGAGCGCCAGCATGTTCGTCTGCTCGGCGATGTCGGTGATCATACTCACGATCTCGCTGATCTCGTCGATCTCGGATTCGAGCGCCGCGACCTGTTCGACCGCCTGCTCGGTCTCCGCTTCGATCCCCTCGATCTCGCGGGAAGCCTCGCTCGCCCGCTCGCTCCCGGCCTCGGCGCGGTCTGCGGCACGTTCCGACGTGTTGGCCACGTCGACCGCGGAGGAGGCGACCTCCTCGACCGTCGCAGACATGTCGTTCATCTCCGCGGCGGCCTCCTGGAGCTGTTCGGACTGGCGGTCCGCGCCGTGAGAGATCTCCTGGACGGACTCGGCGACCTCCTGACTGGCGCGCTCGACCTCCTGTGCGCTGGCCGCGGCGTCGTCCGTGGCCGAACTCACCTCGCGTGCGATCGACTGCACTCGTGCGATGCTCTCCTCGACGGCGTCGAGGCCCGCGTCGATGTTGGCCATCACGTCGCCGTACGCGCCGGGCAGGTCGGTGTCGAGGTCTTCGTCGAGCCGTCGCTCGCTGAGCGCCGTACTCGCCGTCCGGAGCCGGTCGAAGCTCTCTGAGAGTTGCTGGAGTCCCGCGTCGAGTTCGTCCATCACCGCGCCGTACTCTCCGGGGAGGTCGCTGTCGATCTCCTGATCGAGTTCGCCGGTCCGGACGTTCTCGCTGGCCCGGCTGATCTGGGCGAAGCTCGTCCGTAGCTGTGTCATGCCCTCCTGGAGGTCGGTCATGATGTCGCCGAACGAGCCCGGCAGATCCGTGTGGAGGTCGTCGTCGATCTCGCCCTCGCTGAGCGACGCCGAGACGGCCTCGATCTCCGTTATCTGGCGGGTCAGGTTCGCCTCCATCTCCTCGAAGGCCTCGACCATCTCCCCGATCTCGTCGTCGCGGTCGTCCACGTCGAGTTCGCCGTCGAACCGTCCCTGTGCCATCTCTGCGGCCCGGTCGCGCATCTGTTCGATCGGACTGGCGACGTAACGCGCGACGGCGTAGCCCGCGGCGACGACGACCAGCGCCGCGATGCCCGACAGTAACAGGATGAGGTTGCGGGCGTCGTCGGTGCGTTGCTGGAGCGCGTCTCCCAGCGCCGTGATCGGTCCTTCGATGTCGCTCTCGGGAACGGTGCCGACGAGCGAGAACTGCCTGTCTCCGACCTGCAAGGGTGCGTACACGACGTATCGGGTGGTCGCTTCGCCGCCGACCGTTCGCGTGTGCGTGGCCATGCCCGACTGGGCGGCCAGCATCTGCTCGGTGGTGATGTTGCCGAGCTCCTCGCCGTACTCACCCTCAGCCACGTCGACACGCTGTGCCACCTTCGTCTCGTTGGGGTGGCTCACCATCTCGCCACGGTCGTTGACGACGTAGAGGCTGCCGGTCTCGCCGACCGACACGCCGTTCGTGATCTCCGTGACGATCGAGTAGTTGAACTGGGCCACGACGACGCCCTGGAACCGCCCGTCCTGGTACACCGGCGTCGAGACGTACATCCGCTGACTACCGTTTTCCTCCTCGATTCGGTTGAACGCGACTTCGCCGTTGGCGACGGAGCCGGCACTGGTGAACCAGCTCTTGTCGGCGTACCACCCCGAACCGTCGCGCTCGGTCACCGCCCGTTCGCCTTCGCGAGTCGCCCTGACGACCTCGCGGCCTCGCTTGTCGACGAAGATGATCTCGTCGTAGGCGTAGCGCTCTTGCCTGTCGACGCTGACGGTCCGCGTCTCGAGGTATCGCTCGAAGGAATCGGCCAGCCGTGCCTCGCTGTCAGCGACGGCTCGCTCCTGGAGTTCGTAGTAGTACACGCTGGGTGCGACGATCCAGTCGAAGGGCTCGTAGTAGGTGTAGGCGACCAGCTGGGTCTCCGTGGGGTTGCCGTCCTGTGTCGTGTCCTCCCACTCGTACTCGGCGACGCCCCACGTCTCGCCGTTGCGCAGCGCGGGCGTCGACTCGATGTTCGCTTTGATGTCGTCGAAGACGGTCAGGCTCCCGCCGGAGTCGTCGGCGAAGTTGTGCCCGTCTTCCAGACGGTGGTGGATCACGACGTTCGAGTCCAGGTCGGTCACGTAAGCGTAGCCGGTCTCGCCGATGTAGCCGGGCTGGAACGTCTCGTTCATCGTCCCGTCGGCGGTCGTCCCGTCGCCGGCAGTGCCCGCGATGATCCGCTCGACGCGCTCCTTGACCGCGCGCTGCTCGCTGGGGGACAGTTCCTCCCACTCGCGCCCGTCGTACTGGGTGTCAAGCACGGTCTGAGTCGTGCTCTCGATGGCGTTGCGCATCTCCAGGGCCGTGTAGCCGACCTGTCGCTGGCTGGCCTCCTGGACGAGTTGCATCTCTCCCTGTCGAGCGGCCTGGTAGTTGTCCATCGCGCCCGACTGGGCGAGCGAGCGCATGTCGACCTCCCGCTGGTCGAACTGGTTCTGTAGCGACGACTGCCGTGCCTGTACGCTGTTGTTCAGGTTGTCGGTCATCGCCCCGCGCAACTCCTGGGCGCTCCGGTCCTGGGCGTCCTGATTGAGCGACCCCATGTTCTGTGTCGCCAGGGCTCCGACACTGCCAAGCGGCAACAGCGAGATCGCCAACATCAGCACGACCAACTTTACCTTCAGGTCCATACTCATACGTACCAGAACTTCTGCTCTTAACTCCACGTGCCGCGTTTTTTGTTTTGATAGCGCGACGACCTAACCAAATAGCCCGCTCCGATCGATCGCTCGCCGCGGCTGATCCCGGCGGCCGTCACTTCGTGAAGCGTCTCCGGTCTGTCCTGGCGAGGTCGTTTACAGATTCTCCGTTGACCGTGTGACAGAAGCCGTTCCACGAGGACTCTTTCAGCGACAACGGGCAGAATCGATTGGTCGGTGTGCGTGCGAACTTAGCGGTGTGACTTAATTTCAATCACAGGATTGCCATGTCCGTCAGCGTTGACCGTGACTGTTGTTGCATCTGCCTCGAATCGGAGGGTCATATTCGGGTGTCTGTCCTGAAACAACTTGTCAAGCGCATCGGGGTTGATGTCGTTGTGTATGATCCAATCCTGTTCAAGCACACCCTCGTGATGTGCCAGCGCAACTGCCCTCACAACAGCCATACTCAGTAATTCGCCTTCCTTTGGTTCATAAAGAGAATTCTCAACCATGTCGTCTATCCGGACACAAGTATAAAAATAGTTGTTACCACTACATCTCTCTTACTAATACTTCGCTCTCCTGTACCGACCATCTCGAAGCGATGGCACCCCGTCGACGACCGGGTCTTGCACACACGTGAACTCTCCCGGCCGGCGTCCCCTTCGTCGCCGCGGAACTCAGCGTTTATGCCCGTCCCGACCGCACGCTCACGCATGGAATTTGGAGTGCTCAGTACGGCGGCGATCGGCCGCGAAGACGTGATCCCGGCGATCCAGGCCAGCGAACACGCTGTCGGTGCGATCGCTTCACGCGACGCCGAGCGCGCCCGGTCGGTCGCCGACGAACTCGGCATCGATCGGTCCTACGGCAGCTACGAGGCGCTGCTGGCCGACGAGGGGATCGACGCCGTGTACAATCCCCTTCCCAACGGCCTCCACGCCGAGTGGACACGCCGCGCCGCCGACCACGGACTCCACGTCCTCTGTGAGAAACCGCTGACGCCCGACGCCGAGCGCGCCCGCGCGCTGTTCGACTACTGCGACCAGCAGGGCGTCGCCCTGATGGAGGCGTTCATGTACCACTTCCATCCCCGCACCGAGCGCGCCCGCGAGATCGTCCGCGAGGAACTCGGCGCGGTGCGCCACGTCGAGGCGACGTTCACCTTCGGACTGGGCGATCGGACCGACGACATCCGGCTCGATCCGGAACTGGACGGCGGCTCGCTCATGGACATCGGCTGTTACGCCGTCAGCGCGGTCCGGAACGTGCTGGGCGAGCCGAACCGCGCGTTCGCCCACGCCGCCGACACCTACGATGCCGGCGTCGACTCCCAGCTCTCGGGCCTGCTGACCTACGACGACGGCGTGACGGCGCAGGTCACCAGCAGCTTCGACACGCCGATGACCCACGAGTACCGGATCATGACGACAGACGGCTGGCTCCACGTCCCCGAAGCCTTCGACGTGGCTCCCGACCAGTCGGTGTCGCTCACCTACCAGGTCGACGGCGAGGAACACACTGAGACCATCGACGGTGTCGACCACTACCGCCGCCAGGTCGAGCGCTTCGCCGACGCCGTCGCGGCCGACGAGACGCCGCCCGTCGACCGGACGGAGACGGTCAACAACATGGCCGTCATCGACGCCCTCTACGAGAGCGCCGAGACGGGCGAGCCCGCGGCCGTCGACAGCGTCTAGGCCGGTACCTGGATCGTCGGCAAGTGACCCCAGCCACTCGACCGGTGTGGTCGTCTGGGAAGCATTCTTTTCACGAGGCGGCGTGGAGTACTACGAAATGGCACCAGTCGATTACAGTAGCGAAGGGCTGGCGTTTTCGCTCCGGAATGCCATCCTGTCCGTCCTCTTCCTCTTCGTCGTGAGGCTCGGAGCGGGACTGGCGAGGGGGCTCCTGGACGGGGAGTATCTGATCGGCGTCGTGGGCGTGCTCCTCGTCTTCGTACCGACCGCCTGGCTGCTGTCTATCATCAGGGCAGCGTATTTCTGAGCCGATCGACTGCAACTGCTTCGAGCGATCCGCCACTCGACCGTCCCGATATCGACACAGAGGCACACTGACAGTGTATCTCTCTTTCAGATATCGCCTTCTGTGAGAATCACACTGTCGAACGATGCCCTCTGGCCCCGGACGACGAGCGATTCGTCGAATTCTCGCACTGATCACTCGTCGTGACTCCGACGACCCCCGCCCCGACCAGTGGCAGTGACGTTTTATCCGGGCCAGACCACCGTCCGGTATGGACGACCGAGTTCGCGAACACGCCGACGTACTGGTCGACTGGAGCGCACAGATCGAAGCGGGCGACGACGTGATCGTTCAGGTCGACGAGGGCGCGCACGACCTCGGGGTGGCCATCGCGGCGGCGCTTGGCGAGCGCGGAGCGAATCTGCTCGCGACCTACGGCTCCGACGAGATGACGCGAGCCTACCTGCGGGCCCACGACGGCGACTTCGACGCCGATCCCGACTTCGAGCGCGCGCTCTACGAGCGGGCCGACAGCGTCCTCTCGCTGGGCGGATCGCGCAACACCGCCGCGGCCAGCGACGTACCGGGGGACCGCCGGCAGTCTTACCGCCGGGCTCGCACCGAAATCAGAGCGGCCCGGATGGACACCGACTGGGTCTCCACCCAGCACCCGACCCGCGCGATGGCCCAGCAGGCCGGCCTCTCCTACGAGGCCTACCGTGACTTCGTCTACGACGCGACGCTGCGAGACTGGGAAGCGCTGGCCGAGGAAATGAGCCAGCTCAAGACGCTGCTGGACGAGGGCAGCGAGGTCCACCTCCTGGGCGAGGGGACAGATCTTACGATGTCGATCGCCGACCGCGTGGCCGTCAACTCCGCGGCCTCCGTGGCCTACGACTCGCACAACCTCCCCTCCGGCGAGGTGTTCACCGCACCGACCGCCACCGAGGGGACGGTCACCTTCGACGTGCCCATGACCGTCGACGGGGCGCGCGTGCGAGACGTGCGGCTCGTCTTCGAGGACGGCGAGGTCGTCGACTACAGCGCCGCTCAGGGCGAGTCGACGATCGGCGAACTGCTGGCGACCGACGCGGGCGCTCGCCGGCTGGGCGAGCTGGGGATCGGGATGAACCGCGGGATCGACCGGATCACGGACAACATCCTCTTCGACGAGAAGATGGGCGGGACGGTCCACCTCGCGCTCGGCCGGGCCTACGACGCCTGCGTTCCCGACACCGGCAACGACAGCGCGATCCACGTCGACCTCATCACCGATCTCCGCGAGGACGGCCGACTGGTGATCGACGGCGAGACGGTCCTCGAAGACGGTCGCTTCCGCTGGGAGCGCTGAGACGGCCGACGCTTTTGTGTCCGGCTTCCGAGGGCTCGCGTATGTACGAGCAGTACGTCGACGACGCCGTCCACGAACCGACCCAGACAGCCGACTCGGGGTTCGATCTCACCGTCGCGAACGTCTTCGAGATCGGCGCGCCGGGTCGGGTCGACTTCGGGGGTGGGGAACTCGAACCGGCCCAGACGACGCCGCACGCGTCGGCCAAGCGCGACCCCGAGGACGACTACGAGTGGTGGACACTACGAGCGGGCCAGTACCTGATCGAGTACAACGAGTCGCTGACCGGGACGGCGACGGTCACGCTCCAGCCACGCACCGAGCTGCTGGAACGCGGGCTCAGTCATCCGACGCTGCACGTCGACGCTCTCCCTCGCGTTCCGATCACCGTCGGCGGTGCCGGCGTCGCGATCAAGGAGAACGCGCGCGTGAGTACGATCGTCGACGCCGAGGCGTGATATCGCCGGGCAGTCAGAGTGTCACGCCGTCCCCGGCACACAGTGTGAGCTTTCTCCCACGCGTGTCGCGCGCCATCCCAGTCGAAAGTCGGTTCCGACGCGCTTTTTAAGCGCCGTCGAATATCGGTGGGTATGGCAGAATTCACCGTTGCGCTCTCGGACCCGGAGACAGGCACGACCTACCAGCTAGACGTCGACGGACAGGACGCGAACCGCTTCATGGGCCGCGAACTCGGCGACGAAGTCGAGGGCAGTGCGGTCGGTCTCGACGGCTTCACGCTCGAACTGACCGGCGGCTCCGACACGGCCGGCCGACCGATGCGAGCGGACGTGCGCGGCGTCGGCACGAAGTCGATCCTCACCGACGGCGGCGTCGGCTACAAGCCCACTCGCGACGGCGAGCGCAAGCGCATCACCATCCGCGGCCGCGAGGTCAGCGAGGAGACCGCCCAGATCAACGCCAAGATCACCGAACAGGGCAGCGGTGACGTCGCGGACCTGCTGGGCGAGAGCGACGACGAGTAACGTGGCAGATCGCCTCCCGAGCGACCACGAGGCCGTCGAGACTCGCCGCGTCGAGGTCGCTTCCGTCGGCCGCACCGACCGCCCACGGATCGAGTTGCCGGCGGACCTCGACGTGGCCGCGGGCGACGTGATCGAGTGCGTGCTTGACGGCGAGCAGTACCACGCGCGCGTCGAGACGACGCTGGACGGCGAGCCGATGCTCCAGCACGCCGCGGACAATCGGCGACTGGCCCGCGAGGGCGACGGCGAGAACCGACTCGTCGAGTGGTTCGCCGACAGCGACTGCACGATCGGTGGCTCGGTCCACCTCGATATCGTGACTGCGGGATACACCTACGGCCTGCGGACACCGGGCTCTCGGGTCGTCTACACGGCGACGGACTCCCCGGACGACTCCCTGGCCAGTATCGCGGACGATCTCGGCGAGTGACCGCCAGCGGGGCGATTCTCCGTTCTCTCGAATGATATTCGCTCGAAACCCATAAGATTCTGCCCGCAGTACCACTCGATGAGTGATCAATGTCGGAATCCGTCATCGCTGATTTCGTCGGCAACTTCAACGCGGAGGTGATGGCGACGACCGAGCCGGTCAAGGGGCGGGTGTTGCTGAGCCAGAAGCGACTGGTGTTGGCGGCCAACGAGAACAACAAGTTTACGATTCCGCTGTCGTCGATCTTCGACGTCGCTGTCGGGCACGTGCCGCCGGATCTGGGGGACTTCTTCGACTCGACGGTCACCGTCGCTTTCGAACGAAACGACAGTCGACACGTCGCCGTCGTCGAGGGCGACGACGACAAGATCTCGAAGTTCTCGACGGTGTTGTTCAAGGCGATTCTCAACGGCACCGAGACGACCGTCAAAGAGCGGGCACGCGTCGGTGGGCGCGTCACCGACGACGCGTTCTCGACGGCGAAGCTGTTCGTCTCGGACGGATCGGTCGAGTTCCGTTCGTCTTCTGGCACTTTCGCCGTCGATCTGGCCACCGTCACCGACTTCCAGCGGACGACCCGCGAGATCGCCGGCTCCGACCGCCCGACGTTGACCTTCCGCCACATGATGGAGGGTACTGCCGTCACGACCATGGCCGCGATGGCGTCGCCACGCAAGATGTCGATCCTGGGTCGGTACCTCCGGATCGAGTACAGCGACCTCATGGAAGAGCTGCAAGACATCGAACTCACCGACGACAAGACCGAGATCCTCGTCGCCATCTACTCGACGGGCGACATGGACGGGATGCCACTGGCCGACATCGTCGGTACCGACAGCTCCGCGGTGACGATGCTGTTGCGGGACCTCGAAGAAGACGGGCTCGTCCAGGACTCGTCCGACGGTCCGACGCTCACCCCCAAAGGCGAGGTCGTCGCGAGCCGACACCTCGAAGACGTGAACTCCTGATACTGTCGGCTCTCACTGATCGTCGACGGCTTCGCCAGCGATCGAGCGGCCACGGGCCTCTAGCTGGACCTCGCGGCGAGTCCGAACCGGCTCCAGAATACCGTACTCGATGAGTCGGTCGTAAATCTCCTCGACCTGTTCGATCTCCATGCCGACGAAGTCGGGGATCTGGAACGGGGAGACGCCGGTGTACAGCGCCATCAGGACCTCGTTTTCCTCCTTGCTGAGCTCCACGTCGACCTCGCCGGCCTGCTCGCCCCGTCGCACGAACGAGGCGAGCACGGAGACATCGCTCTTCGAGCCCGAGACGTGGGTCTCGACGCTGGTCCCCTCGATCGTGTGTTCGATCTCGGCGACGCGGCGCTGGCTGTCCATCACCGTCTTCGTCTCCAGTTCGGCGCTGCCCACGTCTTCGACTTCCAGCTCGACGAACGATCCCGACGCGATCGCGAGATCGACGCTGTCGCCGTCGATCTTGAGCCGTCCTTTCTCCCACTCCGTGTCCTGGACGACGCCGCCCTCGACGGCCGGGTGCTTCACCAGGACGACGGTCTGGTCCAGCAGCGCGCTGTACAGCTTCGCCTCGAACGCTTCGATGTCCTGTGGGGCGATCAGCGTGACGTTCGGTCCGACCTGCAAGGAGAGATAGCCCGACACCTTCGCGATGGCCTTGTTGACGTTGTCGCGGCCCGTGATCGAGGTGATCTTCGAGAGCGGGATGGTCCGCTTGCCCTCGTTGCTGACGAGTACCAGCCGTTTGTTCGAGAGGATGATCCGGCCTGCTCGCCAGTCGATGTCGTTGCGCTTGCGGCCGTCCTTGACGACCTGGACGAACTTCCCGTTGGCGTCGGCCAGCTTCTGTTCGCCGTCGCTCATCCCGTCTCTCCCGTCGTCTTCGGCCAGTATCGGTCTGTCGATCTCCGCGTTCGAGACGATGCCCTCGCGTTCATCGTCGGCCGCCGAGCTTGGAGATTGCCGAGAACGCTCGCTTGCGGATCGTCTCGTTCTCGGTCTGGTCGATGATGCGGTCCAGGGTCTTGCGCGAGCGCTCGCTCCCGACCTTCCCGAGCGTAAAGATCGCCTGTGCGCGCACGTCGGGGTCGACCTGCTCGTCCTCGACGACCGACAGGAGCCGCCGCTCCACGTCGTCGCCGTCGATCTCGGCCAGGCTGGTCGCGGCGAACTGCCGGAGCATCTGATCGTCCTCGTGTAGCGCGTCGATCAGGGATTCGATGACGCGCACGCGCTCTTGCTCGCCGGTGACCCGGCCCAGCAGCCACGCGGTGTTGCGCCGCTGGGCGCTCTGTGTGCTCTCTTCGAGGATCTCGACCAGCGGCACGACCACGCTGCGGTCGTCGGTCGAGGAGAGTCGCTCGACGACGGTGTCCCGGATCTCGTGGCTCTGCTCGGTCGGGACGTTCGAGAGCAGTTCGATCAGCGAGTAGACGGCGGTCTGGCGGACGCCGGACGAGTCGTCGGTGAGCGACTCGACGAGGTAGTCGACGGGCCGGTCGTTGCCGAAGTTGCCGAAGGCTCCGACGGCGATCCGCCGGACGCGCTCGTTGTCGTCCTCGTACAGCGGGAGCAGCGCCTGGAGGGCCTGCCGGTTCCCGATCGAGCCCAGCGCGTCGGCGGCCTCCCTGCGGACGGCCGCCTTCGGATCCCGGAGCAGGGATTCCAGTGGGTCGACCGCCCGTGGATCGCCGATCTTCCCGCAGGCCCGCGCGGCCCGCGCCCGAACGCGCGGATCGTCGTCGTCGAAGCAGTTCGACAGCGGACCGACCGTATCCGCCTGTTCGAGCTGTCCGAGGCCGTTGGCCGCCGCCATCCTGAGTTCGGGCACGTCCGCGTCGAGGGCCTGCGTGAACGCCTTCGCGCGGACCCACTCGGCTCCGTCGTCGCCGAAGTCGACGCCGGCCATGTCGGCGATCAGCTGCTCGATCGCATCTCCGCCCAGCTCGTCCAGCGAGTCGACGGCCGTCGCGGCGATCCGACTGTCCTCGCCCTGGGCCGCCTCGACGAGGGCGTTGACCACGTCCCGCCGGTCGTCGTGGTTCGGGAAGTTCCCGAGTAGCTCCGCCGCCCGCGCTCTGACCTTCGGGTTGTCCGACTCCCGGAGTGTCCGGATGATCTCCTGTACCTCGCCGTCCCGTTCCAGCTGGTAGAGGCTCATACCTTCCGGTAGATGCGGTGTTGCTTGTCGACCGCCTCGAAGCTGTCTCGGCAGGCGGTCGGCAGCGTCTCTGTCATCCCGATCATCAGGTAGCCACCCTCACGCAGCGATTCCTCGATCGTCTCGAAGATCGGCACCTTGTACTCGCCGTCGATGTAGATCAGGAGGTTCCGACAGAACACGAGGTCGAAGTCCCGCTTCGACGCACCGCGGATGAGGTCGTGTTGCTCGAACTCGACCATGTCGCTGACGGGCTTCCGGATGCGAAACGAGTCGCCCTCGCGCTCGATGTACTCGCTGTAGTCGTCGAGGGGGGCGAGTTCGTCTGCGATGTCCGTGGTGTGTGAGGTCTCGTAGGTGCCCTCGCGTGCCGCCCGGAGGATGTCCTCGTTGATGTCGGTCCCCAGTATCGAGATCGACCGGTCGTCGACCTGCGGGTCGTCCAGCGCGAGCATCGCCGCGGAGTACGGCTCTCGACCGTCGGCACAGGGTGCACTCCAGAGGTTCACGCGGCGGTGCTGGTCGGTCAGATCTCGGAGGACGCTCCGGAGACTCTCCCAGGCTTCTGGGTTGCGGAAGAAACCCGTGACGTTGATCGACAGCGAGTCGAGCAGCGCCGCTCGCTCGTCGTCGTCTCGCTCCAGTCGCCGCTGGTACTCGCGGTAGCTGTCGATGTCTGTCCGGCGCATCCGAGCCGTGATGCGGCGATCGAGGTACGCGTCGTTGTAGAACCCCGACTCGAAGTCCATCTCGGCACCGATGAACTCCAGTAGCTCCTGAAACTGCCGCTGGTCGCCCTGGCTCATCGAACTGCCCTCGTCATAGCGTCACCACGTCGAGGATGTGGACGATGTTTCCGTCGCCGAGCACTGCGGTCCCCGACAGGCCGGGCGTCCCGCTGAGGATCCCCTCCAGCGGTTTGACGACGACCTCCTCCTGGCTGTTGACCGAGTCACAGTGCAACGCGACCTGGCGCTCGGACTCCCGGACGCGGACGAGCATCCCGTCGCCGTTGGCGGTCTCACCGGGTACGTCGAACGTCTCGCCCAGCTGAATGATCGGGTAGATCTCGTCGTTGTGCTTGATCACGTCCTTGCCGTTGACCTGCTTGCGGTCGTCGGCCCGGGTGATCTCGTCGACGTTCTTCAGCGGGATCCCGTACTCCTCGTCGCCGACCTCGACGAACAGCACCTTGACGATCGCCATCGTCACCGGCAGGCGAAGCGACACCGTCGTCCCCTCGCCCGGCGTCGACTCGACGTTGACCGAGCCGTCCAGCTGTGTGACGGTGTCGTGGACCACGTCCATGCCGACGCCGCGGCCGCTCGTGTCGGTGACCTGGTCGGCCGTCGAGAAGCCGGGGTGAAAGACCAGGTCGTAGATCGAGGAGTCGTCCATCGCCTCTAGCTCTTCGGGCGAACGGACGCCCTTCTCGATGGCCTTGTCTCTGATCGCCTCGACGTCGAGACCGGCCCCGTCGTCCTCGACCTGGATGATGACGTGATCGCGCTCGCGGGAGGCCCTGAGCTCGACCGAGCCCGTGCGTGGCTTGCCCTTCTCCTCGCGGACTTCCGGGGGCTCGATCCCGTGGTCGACGGAGTTGCGCAGGATGTGCATCAGCGGGTCGGAGATCTCCGTGAGGATCGTCCGGTCGAGTTCGATGTCTTCGCCCTCGATCTCGAAGTCGACCTCCTTGCCCAGATCCCGCGAGAGGTCCCGAACCAGTCGCGGGAACTTCCCGACGACCTTCTTCAGCGGGATCAGGCGCATGTCCATCACGGTGTTCTGGAGGTTCGCCGTGATCTTGTCCAGCTCGTTGAGGTTCTCGCCGGCCCCGTCGAGGTCGTCCTGTTCGACGGCACGGCGGAGTTTGATCCGGCTGGTCACCAGCTGCTCGACCAGTCCGTGGAGGTCGTCGAGCTGGTCGACGTCGACGCGGACGGACTTGATCTCGTCGACCTTGTGTTCGGTCTCGTCGCTGGTGCTCCCGCTTTTTTCGCTGAGCGCGTCGGTCACGTCCGCCGTCTCCGCGCTCTCGATCTTGCCGATCCCGGAGAGCGTGTTGTCGACGGTCCCGGGGTCTTCGGCGTCGAGGTAGAGGATGAACGTGTCGCTGAACTCCCCGTCTTCGACGGCTTCGCGCTGCGGAGCGGCATCGAGCACCTCGAAGTAGTCCTCGACGGCCTCGATCGCCAGCATCGCGTCGACGCCCAGCATGTCGGAGTCGCCGATGTCGATCTCCGCGGCGATGACGTTGTCGTCGGCCGTGTCGGGACTGATGTTCGTCTCGACGGGAACGTCTTCGTCTCCGGACGAGTCCGTGTCGGTCTGGTCGTCCACAGTCTCGTCCGAACCGCCCGTGTCGTCGGCCGGGCTCTCGGCGGCTTCGACGCCCTCTTCGAGGACCGTTCGGAGGTCGTCGACGATCTCGTCTACGTCGGTCTGGGACTCGCCGTGTTCTTCGATCTCGCTGACGATGGCCTCTATCTTGTCCACGCCCGCGAAGATCAGGTCCATCACGTCCGGCGTGACGGGCATGTTGCCGTCCCGCATCTCGTCCAGGAGGTCCTCGATAGCGTGGGCCAGCGACGACGCGTCGTCGAACCCCATCGCGCCGAAGTTCCCCTTCAGCGTGTGTGCCGTCCGGAAGATGGACTCCATCGCTTCCGTGTCCTCCGGATCCGACTCCAGATCCAGCAGGGAGTTGTTCAGTTCCGTGATCGCCTCTTCGCTCTCTCGAATAAACGCATCGAGGTACTGATCGTTCATGTTATGTCACCTCTCGTTTGATCGTCTCGACGATACCTGCCGGGATCTCCTCGATCGGCAGGATGCTGTCGACACAGCCCGTCTCGGCCGCTCGCTGTGGCATTCCGTAGACCGCCGACGTGGCCTCGTCCTGTGCGATGGTCCGCCCGCCGGCCGCTTTGATCCGCTCGATACCCGCTGCACCGTCGTTGCCCATCCCGGTGAGGATCACTCCCACCAGCGGGTCGTCGATCACGTCCGCGGCCGTCTCCATGGTCACGTCGACGGCCGGTCGGACGCTGTTGACCGGCGGGTCGTCAGACAGTTTGACCCGCAGCCGGCCGTTCCGGTAGTTCTTGACCCGCAGGTGGTAATCGCCGGCCGCGATCAACGCCTCGCCGCCCGCGATGCGGTCACCGTCTTTGGCTTCCCGTACGTCGTAGTCGCTCCGAGCGTCGATTCGCTTCGCGAACCGTCCGGTGAAACCGCCGGGCATGTGCTGGACGACCAGCACCCGGAAGTCCGCCGCCAGGGGCAACTCCGAGAGGACGGACTCGACCATCTTCGGTCCGCCAGTCGAGGAGCCGATGATCAGCGTCGGGTCCGCATCGTAGTCGTCCGCGACCGCCTCCGGCGTACTGGTGGGCGACCGATCCGGCGACGCTGTCGGTGTCCGTCCCGACGTGCCCGACACGTCCACGTCGGCCACGGACAGGACCATCTCGAGGAGCTGATCTTTCAGCCGCGACATCTCCATCGAGACCTCTCCGCCGGGTTTGGTGAAGAAGTCGACCGCACCCACGTCGAGTGCCTCGAAGGTCACGTCCGCGTTCTCGTCAGTGTGAGCCGACAGCATCAGGACCGGCGTCGGGCACTGTTCCATGATCTGCTCGACGGCACTGATGCCGTCCATCTCGGGCATTTCCACGTCCATGGTCACGACGTCCGGCCGGTGTTCGTCGACGAGCGCGACCGCCTCGCGACCGTTTTTGGCCTCCGCGACGACGTCGACACCACCCTCGTTCAGGATGTCGGAGATGACACTACGCATGAAGTGAGAGTCGTCTGCGACGACGGCGCGGGGTGTACTACCGGCCATCGGTCACCCGTGCCCGCGCACGTCGACGATAGTTCGCAGTCGAGCCAGATCCATTGCTACCTGAAAGGCGGGCGTGGCACCAAAATAAAGACTCCGCCCACGTAATCAACTTTGATAGCACAGAGGGCAGGCTTAAGTCGGCGTATCGGCTCGGTACTCGTAACCGGGAGTCGTCAGGTATGTCAACAACAGAAGGTCAGGTACTCGAATTCGAACTGGGCGAAGAGACGTACTGCGTCAGCATCGACTACGTCACGGAGATCGTCGACGTGGGCGACCTGACGACAGTCCCGAACGCGCCCCGCCACGTCGAAGGGGTGATGGACCTGCGCGGGCGGACCACGTCGATCGTGAACCCCAAGTCGGTGTTCGGGATCGGCGATAGCGGTGCCGAACAGCGGATCATCGTCTTCGATCCGGAGATCATCGAAGACCAGAGCGCCGCCGGCTGGCTCGTCGACGAAGTCGACCAGGTAGTCCAGATCTCCGACGAGCAGGTCGACGACTCGCCGGCCGCCGACAGCGACGGGTCGATCCGCGGCGTCGTCAAGCGCGAGGACGACTTCGTCATCTGGGTCGATCCCCGGGTCGTCCACTCGAATTAGGGAGCAAGACTTTTTTACTCAGCCCCGAGATTTCAACTCAATTCCGCACCGCTATCTCCGGATACAGCAACAATGATCGAACTCACAAAGACAGGTATCGACGGCCTCGACGCAATCTTGAACGGTGGCATCGTCACGAACTCGACGACGCTGGTGAGTGGGAACCCCGGTGCCGGGAAGTCGATTCTCGGCCTCCAGTACATCTACAACGGCGTCGAGCAGTTCGACGAGAAAGGGATCTACCTCTCGTTCGAAGAAAACGAATCCGACCTCAGAGAGGCCGCGGAGTCGATCGGCTTCGACAAGTGGCCCGAATTCGTCGAGAACGGCGACATCAAAGTGTACGACAAGCAGGTCTTGCTTCGAGAGAACGACTTCTCTTCCTCTCTGGAACTGCTCCTCGACGACCTCGAAGACGACAAGTACGACCGGCTGGTGCTCGACTCGCTGACGATGTTCGAGCTGTTCTTCGAAAACGAGAAAGAAAAGCGCACGTACCTGCTGAAGTTCACGGACATCCTCAACAACAACAACCTGACCAGCCTCCTGACCAACGAACAGGGTGCGGTGTTCCCGGACACGGACATCGGCCTGGAGAACTATCTCACCGACGGCAACATCTACCTGATCCAGACGCCGACCGACACCGGCGTCAACCGATACGTCTGGGTCGCGAAGATGCGCAAACAGGACATCGAGACGGACATCTACCCCATGGAGATCTCGTGGGGTGGTATCAAGGTCCACGAAAACGCCAGCGCGTTCTCGATGATGAGCGAAGAGGACTCGCCGATCTGACCAGCCGTTATTATTATCGACAAAAACGCAGTACGGCGACGGTTTTTCGCGATCCTCGGCGATCGGGGCCTCGGCGAAATCAGATCGATATCGGCCAGTATCACGGGCGATAGCTTTATAATCGACAGAATATATTATTTGATAACCGATGGCTTCAGTGGATATTCTGCAAACGCTGGGGAACAAATACAGCGCAGAGATCTTGGATGCCACGGACGAGCCCGCGTCCGCCCAGGAACTCAGCGACGAGCTGGGAATCCCGATCGCGACGTGCTACCGCCGGATCGACGAGCTGACCGAACACGACCTGCTCGAACTGCACGACAACATTCTCTCTGACGACCGCCGCCGCATCAAGGTCTATCGCCGTTCTGTCGACGAAGTCACCGTCGATTTCGACGACGAACTCTCCGTCCACGTCGAGGACCGGTCGGAAGTGACCAACAAACTCGACGAGGCCTGGCGGACCCTCTCGGAAGGATAGTCACGCACGCGCGACCGGTCCGTTATCACGATCGCATTCGATTATCAGCAACAATATTTTCGAGGGTGGATTTATTAGCGGGAACGGAATAGCGTACGTTAGTGCCGATGATAGAACTCCTGTACGCTATCTCTACGCTCGTCTTCGTCGTCGCCGGACTCACGATGGTCGGGATGGCTATGCGTGCGTACGTCCAGACGTCCCGTGACGCGATGTTGCACCTCTCGCTGGGGTTCGCGCTGGCGGTCGCCGGTGCGGCCGCGACGATGATCAGCGCGTTCGTCAACGACTTCGAGGGCGTCCGGTCGCTCCTGCTGGTCAACAGTGGACTGACGACGTTCGGGTTCCTGTTCGTGATGTACAGTCTCGTCGCCTACGATAGCTGACCGCTCTGTCGTGGCTCGCGGCTCGATTTCCGGACCGATCCGGAAAACGCCGGTTCTATCCGGTTCCTTTCCGAATTTCTCACTCGTGAAACCAGCTGTTTCGTCTGGAGATATCCGTTTCAACTGTGATAATTGGCGGCCTAGCCTTATTACCGGGTAGTGACCACGTTCTGGTAGCGTCCGGAGTGTTCGCACTCGGGACACGACACAACCATGATCGAACTATTCGACGACGACGAGAACGACCGCGGGCAGGTCGGGATCGGGACGCTGATCGTGTTCATCGCGATGGTCCTGGTCGCGGCGATCGCCGCCGGTGTGCTGATCAACACCGCCGGGTTCCTGCAGTCCAGTGCAGAAGAGAGCGGTGAACAGTCCAGTGCGCAGGTCACGAACCGACTGCAAGTGGTCAACGCAGTGGGGAACGACATCACCTCTGACGAGGCAGGCTCCGAGGTGACGACGGTGGAGCTGACCGTCAAGAAGGCACCCGGTGCAGACAACGTGGACCTGACGACGACGACGGCACAGTGGGTCTCCTCCGACGGGACCTTCGACATCGTCAGTTACACCGCCACGACCGAAGGCGGCGGCACGTCCGGTGACGCGGCGTTCGTCACCTCGACGTTCCAGGACGACGACAACTCGATTTCCAACAGTAACGTCCTGAACGACCCGGCCGACCGCGCGACGATGAAGTTCCAGACCGACTCGAACCCGTCGCCCGACTCTGATCTGTCCGGCAACCTCGTTGGTGCGAGCCTCTACGAGGGGTCGACCGCGTCGATCAAGCTGAACACGCAGGCCGGCGGCGAGACGACGGCGACGCTGGTCGTGCCCGAATCCCTCTCCGGGAAATCTGCGGTCAGCCTCTAACTGACGCCGACACTTCTCTGTTTTTGCCAGAGCCGATAGCGACACGCTCGCGATCACTCGGTGGCATCGAGCCGCGACGTTCTCTGTCGGAAGATGTCTTCGCTCGGGCCGTGGTCAATTCTCTCGAAGAGATGCCGGCGATCGTGCCGTCCGTATCGACTGTTCTTCGACTTTGCATCCCGATTTTCAGTTTCAAGAACCGAGACTCTCGTCGACATCGCCGATTCATTCGTTGATAATTGGCGGCCTAGCCTTATTACCGGGTAGTGACCACATTCTGGTAGCGTCCGGAGTGTTCGCACTCGGGACACGACACAACCATGATCGAACTATTCGACGACGACGAGAACGACCGCGGGCAGGTCGGGATCGGGACGCTGATCGTGTTCATCGCGATGGTCCTGGTCGCGGCGATCGCCGCCGGTGTGCTGATCAACACCGCCGGGTTCCTGCAGTCCAGTGCAGAAGAGAGCGGTGAACAGTCCAGTGCGCAGGTCACGAACCGACTACAAGTGGTCAACGCCGTCGGGAGTGACATCGTCGACGACAACGGTGACGAGGTGACGACGGTGGAACTGACCGTCAAGAAGGCACCCGGTGCAGACAACGTGGACTTGACGACGACGACGGCACAGTGGGTCTCCTCCGACGGGACCTTCGACGTGGTGAGTAAGCAAGCACTGACCGAAGGCGGCGGCACGTCCGGTGACGCGGCGTTCGTCACCTCGACGTTCCAGGACGACGACAGCTCGATCGGCAACAGTAACGTCCTGAACGACCCGGCCGACCGCGCGACGATGAAGTTCCAGACCGACTCGACGAACAATCAAGACGGGAACCTCGACAACGCTGACCTCGTGCAGGCCGACCTCGACGAAGGGTCGACCGCGACGATCAAGCTGAACACGCAGGCCGGCGGCGAGACGACGGCGACGCTGGTCGTGCCCGAATCCCTCTCCGGGAAATCTGCGGTCAGCCTCTAACTGACGCCGACGCTTCTCTGTTTTTCACCTCACTGGCCAGCGCCGCTGCGGGGCGACGGACTTATATTTGAGTGTGTCACACTGTTACACATGTCTGAGGGGCCCGACGAGCCCAATCCGGAAGACGGGAAGATCCTCTCGCCCGAAGAGCTCGACATCTCCGACGACGACCACGTCGAGCAGATCGACGAGGGCAGGTACGTCGTCTCGCCCGACGTTCGGACCGATTCGACGACACCATCTCGTCCCACACCGGATCCGACGCCAGAGCCCGAGCCGACGCCAGAGCCCGAGCCGACGCTGGACGACGCGACCGTCCACGAGTGGCTCGCGGAGAACATGGACGAGGGGAACTCCCGCTACGGCTTCGACGTGACGGCCAAGTTCGACGGCACCGTGAGCCAACAGCGGATGGTCTCGAACGACATCATCACCGTCTTCGAGAGCCTCATGCTGTGGTACGCCCGTCAGGTCGACGGCTCGACGCCGGTCGAGGAGGTGCTCGGTATTCTCCTGAGCGAGTCGAACGTTCCCGTCCGCTACCCCCCAGAGAGTCTGCGAGAGCTCGTCAAGACGAGCGGCTGTTCCCCGGACGACTCTATCGCGGAGCTGCTGGCGGCCGTCGAAGGCGAGGACGGCGTCCAGCTGTAGGTGGTGCGAATCATTTAATGTCGGTCGTGGCAGTAGCTCTGGTAGTATGGTCTCCGTGGCCCGCCTCGAACGGCTCGCCGTCGCCGTCGTCGCGGTCACGCTCCTTCTGACCGGTCCGTTCGGGGTCGTCGACGCGACCGCACGGAATCCGACGACCGTCGGCGACGGGCGGGCCAACGCCACGGTCGAACGGCTCGACACGAGCGGGCTGCTCGTCGAGGGCGGCCGGTTCGGCACGGGCGTCGACTATCTTCGGATCCCCGACGCGACCGTCGCAGTCTCCGACATCGAGGGGCGGCCACGGCTCGTCTACCGGGTGTCGGTGCCCGAACTCGGCGTCGATCGCACCACGACCAAACTGCTCTCCGGCGGACAGTCCGGGACCGTCCGTCTCGGGATGCGCGATCGTGGCCTCGATCCCGACAGCGTCACCGAACAGCGGTACCGGGCCACGATCACCGTTCGCGTCCAGAGCTTCGAGTACGACCAGACGGTGTTCGAGACCGACGAAACCGTCGAGGTTCGTCCATGAGCGGTGATCGTCCGAGCGGCGTCGAGGCCCAGTTCCGTTCGGTCTGGTCGGACGGTCTCTCCCGGTACGGGAATCGTGCCGGCCGGTTCGTCTTCGGCGACGGCGTCGGCGTGACGGTGTGGCTCGCTGTCGTGTTGGTGCTGGCGCTGTCCTGGCGGGTCGGCTTCTTCATCACGGACACGTACCCCATCGCCAACGCCGTCGCGAATCTTGGGGACGGCCGCCTCGCGATGACACCGACGGACTTCCAGTACTCGCTGACGCTTGGCACCCAGCCCGGCCTCCACGAGTACGGGGGTCGGTTCTACGCCCGCAACTACGGACAGGTCGTGGCCGCGCTGCCCTTCCTCTGGCTCCTTGAGGGGGCCAGCGCCGTCGCGCCGCCCCGGCTCGTGCTCGCCGGTGGGTGGGCGCTCGGCGTCGTTGGCCTCGGGCGACGGCTGGCCGCCCACTTCGATCGACAGTGGCTCCGTCTCGTCGCCGTCGTCGTCGCGAGCGCCTGGTTCGCCGTTGCGGTCGTGTTCGCGACCGCGCTCGACCGATCTCAGCTGCCGCTGGTCGCGCTCCAGCTCAGTACGCTCGCGGCCGCTGGACTGGTGGCGGTGTCGTGCTACCGGCTCGTCGGTACGTTCCACGACCGGCGGGTGGCCGTCGCCGCGGGGGTCGCCCTCGCGCTCGCGACGCCGGTCGGCTTCTGGGCGACGATTCCGAAGCGTCACGTGCTGGTCACGGCGCTCGTCTTCGGCTCCGTGTTCGCGTTCGCGCGGAGCCGGCAACTGGACGGCCGAGCGAGCTACGTGGCACACGGCCTCGCGTACGGTGCGCTCGGGCTGGTCGCGTGGACCCACGCCTTCGAGGGGTTCTTCCTCACCGCCGCGCTGTTCGCCGTCGACTTCCTCACCGAACCCCGGAAGAGCCGCCGCCGTCTCGCCGTTGTTGGGGGTATCTTCGCGCTCTCCGTGCTCCCGATGGCCGTCACGAACGTGCTCATCAACGGAAATCCGCTCCGTCCGCCGCGACTCCTCCCGGGCGTCGGGCCCGAGAGCGTCGAACTCGCACCGACCGGTGGACCCGAGTCCAGTGGCGGGGACACGGGTTCGGGAACGGCCGGTGGCGACGTGGGCGCTGACCCGACTGGTGACGGCGTGGACGCCGACTCGACTGGTGGTGACGGGACACAGCGGACACTCCTCGACGAACTCCTCGGACTCCTGTCGCCGCTTTTCGTGCTCGTGACGCTCGCCGAGACAGTCCTGACGCAACTCGCATTCATCGGCACCTACGCCGTCTCGGCGGTTTCAGACGGCGTCGCAGCCGCGGGCGAACACGAACGGCTCTGGGAGATCTTCGTCCGGCGCGGCCACTCGGCGTCCCTGTCTGGGGTCAACGACTACGAGCCGATCGATCTCTCGGTCGTCGAGTCGACGCCGATCGTGGGGACGCTCCTCGCGCTCCCGGCGGTCGCCGTCGTCCGCCTCCGGCGTCACGGCGTCGCCGCCGCTCGGCTGGGACCGCGACGCCAGACGGATCTGCTCGTCGCGAGCTACGCCGTCGTCCTCACGCTCGTCTATCTCCCCCGACTTCCGCTGTTCAGCCAGCTCACCGTCCGGTACCTGTTGCCGGTGATCGCACTGGCGTCGTACTGTCCCTTCCGTCTCCCTGCGGTTCGGGAGGCGATCACCGGGGCACCCCGGACGACCGCTGGTGTCTACGCCGGCACGGTCCTGGCCGGGTCGGCTCTGGTCGCGGTCGTTCTCGGCGTCCTCGATCCGGCACTCGGGGAAGCGATCCAGTTCCACGCGCTGCTCGGGCTCTGTATCGCGGCTGTCGCGGCCGTCCTCGTCGTCGGTCGGACCCTCGTTCCCGCTCGCGTCTCGCCCCGATCCGTCGCCGTCGGGATGGCGCTGGCCGGTGGCGCGACGACCGTCTACCTCTCACTGGCGTCGGTGGAATACTTCGCGTACGGCCCGTTCGCGTTCGACGCCGTCGAGCTGATCGCCCGTCTTGTGCCGATTCTGTGATCGCCTCCTCGAGCGTCCGGAACCTGGCTGCCGTCGAGCGAATATCAAGCCCGATAATTCCGTGCAAGGGTTTATTTAGCTATTCACGGTACAGTTGCAGTGATAGGTATGCCAGACGTACTGATTGCCGACGACTCGGAGTTTATGCGCAACCTCCTGCGCGAGATCCTCGAAGAGGATCACAACATCGTGGGGGAGGTCGAAAACGGCGTCGAGGCTGTCGAGGTGTACAAAGAACAGACACCGGATCTGGTGATGATGGACATCGTGATGCCGATCCGGGACGGGATCGAGGCGACCGACGAGATCAAGACGTCCAACCCCGACGCCAACGTCATCATGTGTACGAGCGTCGGCCAGGAAGAGAAGATGAAAGAGGCCGTCAAGGCCGGTGCTGACGGATACATCACCAAGCCGTTCCAGAAACCCAGCGTGATGGAGGCCATCGAGGACGTCGTCCCCTCGTAAGATGAAAGTCGACATTCAGTCGCTCGGTACGTTCAACCAGCTCGCACACGAGGGGGCCGAACAGGCGACCCAGTCGCTGGCCCAGATGACCGGCATCGACGCGGTCGTCGACGTGACGAAGATCACGCTGTTGAACCGGGACGACGTCGGCGAGGAACTCGCCGGTCAGGACTTCGTCGGTGTGCAGTTCGACTTCGAGGGCGCACTCGACGGCGACACCGTGCTGGTCTTCGAGTCGGACTCGGTCGGTCCGATCACGGAAGCGCTGGTGCCCGGCGGTGCGGACGGCGAGATGGCACAGAGCAGCGTCGAGGAGATCGGCAACATCATGATGAGCGGCTTCATCGACGGGTGGGCCGACTACCTCGGGACCACCATCGAGCACAGTCCGCCCGAGTACATCGAGGCGACCGGCGCCGACGTACTCCCGCCAGCGCCGACGGTGGCCGACCAGCCGCAGGTGTTCGTCTTCAAGTCCCAGATCGAGTGGGTCGGCGAGTCGCTCAACTTCTACATCTACATGCTCCCCGAGTACGACACGCTCGCGGAGCTGATGACCGACCACGCAGAGCCGGGCGGCGACGCCATCCCGATCGACAAGCTGAGCGTGTTCAACGAGATGACGACCAGTGGGACCGAACAGGCGGCCGAGAACGTCGAGATGATGACCGGCATCCCGACGGAGGCGGAAGTGACTCAGATCAGCTTCGCACCCATCGAAGACGTGCCCAAACAGGTCGGCGACGACACCTACGTCGGCACGGTCGTGGAGTTCACTGGCGTCCCCAGTGGCTACCTCCTGGTGTTGTTCGACGAGGTCTCGGCCCAGAACGTCGCCGAAGCGCTGATGCCGACCGAACCGGACGGCGAGGGGCTCACCGACCAACACAAGGCCGCGATCGAGGAGCTGGGAAACATCATGACCAGTGGCTTCGTCGACGGCTGGGCGAACGTCCTCCAGACGTCGGTCGATCACACTCCGCCACAGCTCGTCCACGACATCGGGCAGGCGATCGTCGATCCGCTCGCGGCACAGGTCGGCCAGCACCAGGAACACTCGTTCATCATCGAGTCGGAGATGCGGACCGACGAGATCGAGTTCAGCAGCGAGATCCACGCCCTCCCCGACGAGAAAGAGCTCCGTCAGGCCCTCGAGGAACTCGAAGTGGACAGGGCCGACCAGACTGACGCCGACGTAGAACAGATATTCTGACAATGAAAGTGTACGACGGGAGCCAGACGGAACAGGAGTCGGTCGGGCAGCCCGAGCGCAAGAAGGTCGGGATCGCCGAGTACGCGGTGACGACGGACGAGGCGGTGTTGACCACCAGCGGGCTGGGATCCTGTATCGGGGTCGCACTGTACGACCCGGACTCGAACACCGCGGGTCTCGTTCACGTGATGTTGCCACGACACGACGAGGGCGAGGGCGCTCGTGCGAAGTTCGCCGACACCGGCGTCGAGGTGTTACTCGAAGAGATGGAACAGGCCGGCGCGCAGCGTCACTCCATGGAGGCGAAGATCGCGGGCGGGAGCGACATGCTCGACTTCTCGGAGAACGGCTCCAGCATCGGCTCTCGCAACGCCGCCACCGTCCGCGAGACGCTCGCGGCCAACGACATCCCGATCCTCGGCGAGGACGTCGGCGGCGATTACGGCCGCTCGCTTCGTCTCAAAGCTGCGACTGGCGACCTGATCGTCAAGAGTGCGAGTCAGGGCACCGCGACGCTGTAGCCCGCGCGAGGTACCGTCGGCCACTGCGTCTGACGCATGCCAGACACGCGACGGACGGGGGCGCGGTCGATACCGTTCGTCTGACGATCCTTCCCACGATTGCGTGCCGGAAGGATCTGGCTGACGATCTCACCAGCTACTCCACCGTTTATTTCACCTCTCATTCCAGTAACCAACAGATCTGTTATCAGATATGATAGGGTAGACGGAATATTGAAGGGTATGAACATCCAGTTTTAGGTACGATGAGTAGCATTGCGCTCTTCCCGACGCTTCAGGTGGCGATCCCGGAGGGATCGATCTTCGCGCCCGCTCTCGTCGTTCTCCTCACTGGCGGGCTCGTCGGGATGAGCATCAAGAACATGTTCGACTCCATTCTCTCGGACGACGAGGAGTCGGACGACGCGGGTGGTGACGACGGCGACGAACTCGCCGACGGCGGGGGGCTCATGGCCGACGACGGCGGTGACGACGAGTTCGGGGACCTCGGCGGCATGGGTGGCGGCGACGACATGGACGGGTTCGGTGGCGACGAGTTCGGCGACATGGACGATGCGGGCCAGGACACCGACGAACTCGAACACCGGCTCGACGAACTCGAAAACGAGGTCGGGTCGCTGTCGTCGACGGTCAACACGGTCCGGACGGAAAACGAGCAGATCAGCGAGTCCGTCGAGGAAGTCGAAGAGAACGTCCGCAAGCTGCTGGACATCTACGAGATGGTCACCCGTGGCGTCAACCCCTTCGCGGACGACATCGACGCCGGTATGGGCGGTGGTGGCGGCATGGGCGGCGGAGGCGGCGGTTTCGGCCTCTTCGACGACGGCGACGAGGAAGCAGAAGAGGACATCGACGAGGACATCGCCAACGCGGACGCCGAGGGATTCTTCGACGAGGATCTGGTCGAGGACGACGGCGACGACCTCGGCGGCGGCGGTGACAGCGTCGACGACGTGTTTTCAGACGATGGTAGTGACGACGGCGGTTTCGAGGACGACGGCGGCAGTTTCGACGACGACTTCGACGACTTCGACGATGGGGGCGACGACCTCGGCGACTTCGACGAGGAGGACGACGACATGAGCATGGACATGGACGACGGTGGCGACGGGGAGGGCGGCAAATCATTTCAGGAGCTCAAAGACGAGTACGACTCCGGCGACGCCGAGTGGGCAGAAGAGGACAGTCCCGGCGGCGACATGGCTCTCGACGAGGACGGTGACGACGAGATGGCCCTCGAAGACGACGAACTCTCCTCGGGCGTCGAGGAGGAGGACGACGACGATCTCGACGGTCTCGCGGACGACGACCTGTTCGACGACGTCATCGAGGACGACGACGAGGAGCTCGCGGCCGAGGCGGACGCGACCGAACCGGAGTCAGAGACAGAGCCAGAACCCGAACCGGAACCAGAGCCGGCCACGACGGCGGAGCCAGAACCCGAGCCAGAGCCGACGACGACGGCGGAGCCGGAACCCGAACCGGAACCAGAGCCGGCCACGACGGCGGAGCCCGAACCCGAGCCAGAGCCGGAGCAGACGACCAACGCGTCGGCAGCAGACGGCGGCAAGCCGTACCTCTCGGAGCTTCCCGGCGGCTTCGCCAGCGACCTGATCGTCGTCGAGTGGCTCGAATACCTCCTCGAACAGGCGAGCTACCGGGAAGCCGCACGCGCCATCGACTACTACGAGCGGATCGACTGGATCGACGAGGCCGTCGCCGACGACCTCCACGAGGTCCTCCGTGGCTTCGACGAGTCCGGCGGTCAGGGCGGGCTGACGATCGACCACCACACGCGGAGTCTCCACTACATCAGTCAGCTCGACGAGGACAGCGGGGCCGATGCAGTGGCCCTGTCGAAGCTGGTTCGCGGAGGTGGTTCCGATGGGCTTCAGCGTTAGTGGCTCGGCGGCGATCGTCTTCGCCGGGATGTTCATCGCCTTCGGCATGTTCCACACGGCGACGACCAACGGCTTTGAGCGCGTCTCCGAGGCCCAGGAGGACCGGACCGACCGGACCCTGGCCCAGCAGAACACGGCCATCGACGTGACCAGCGCGACCTGGAACACCACCAGTCGGACGCTGACGGTCACGGTCAACAACACCGGCGCGGAGTCGCTGGCGGTCAGCGACGTCGACTTGCTGGCCAACAACAGCTACCAGTCGGGGTACAACACGTCGGTCGACGGCGACCGTGACACCGATCTGTGGCTCTCACAGGAGCAGCTGACGATCACCGTGACGGAGATCAACGACGATCCGGGGCGCGTCAAGGTCGTCTCCGGAACCGGCGTCGCCGACACGGCGACGACGACGGAGGTGGCCTGAGATGGCAGGCGTCTCTGCGTCCCACCTGATCATCTTCATCGCGAGCATGATGGTCGCCGCCAGCGTCGTCGGGGTGTTCACCGACAGCGTCGGCCAGCTCAGCGACGCTATCAGCGAACAAGGCGTCGACGTGAGCTCCGACGTTCGCAGCGACATCGAGATCATCTCCGACAGCGGTAGCGACGCGATCTACAACGCCGACGGCAACGAGAACATCACGCTCCACGTCAAGAACACCGGCACGTTACAGTTGCCGGCTAGAGCCGACCGGCTCGACATCTTCGTCGACGGTGCCTACCAGACGGACGCGGAGGTGACACTGGTGGGCGGAGCCGAGGTCTGGGGCGCTGGTGACGTGGTCCGCGTGGACATCTCGGAACCGCTCGATCCCGGCGACCACCGGGTGAAGATCGTCGTCAACGGCGACGAGGAGGTGTTCGAATTCCGAACATGAGTATCGCACGTAACGATCTGTACTCGCTGGGACTGGACGATCACGATCGACTGAACAAGGAGCTGGGCGGGGGAATCCCCCCGGGCAGTATCATCCTCGTCGAGGGCGACTACGGGGCGGGGAAGTCGGCCATGAGCCAGCGGTTCAGCTACGGCCTCTGTGAGGAGGACAACGACGTGACGATGCTGTCGACGGAGCTGACAGTCGGGAGCTTCCTCGACCAGATGCACTCGCTGTCGTACGACGTGGTCGATCACATCCTCGACGAGAACCTGCTGTTCTTGCACGCGGACATCGGCGACGGGAACACCTTCTCGGGCAACGAGGAGGAGCAAGACCGCAAGGAACTGCTCCGTCGGCTGATGGAAGCCGAGGTGATGTGGGAGTCGGACGTAATCATCATCGACACGTTCGACGCCATCCTGCGTAACGACCCGAAGTTCGAGGCACTGGTCCGCCAGAACGAGGAGCGACAGGCCGCCCTGGAGATCATCTCCTTCTTCCGGGACGTGATCTCTCGGGGCAAGTGCATCATGCTGACCGTCGACCCCTCGACGCTGGCCGAAGAAGCGATCGGTCCCTTCCGCGCGATCGCCGACGTGTTCATCGAACTGGAGATGGTCGAGGTCGGCAACGACGTGCGCCGGCAGGTCAGCGTCAAACGCTTCGCCGGGATGGGCGAACAGGTCGGTGACACTATCGGGTTCTCGGTGCGGTCGGGGACCGGCATCGTCATCGAATCCAGGAGTGTTGCCTAATGACAGACCACGGACGACCCAAACCATCCGACGAACTTCGACAAGTAGCGGCACGACGACCACACCTGCGGGACCACTTGAAGAAGTTCAAGCAGATCACTGGCGAGTTCCCCGAGTTCATCGAGGAGGCCGACGACGACTACGAGTCGAACCGGCCAAACGTCCTCTACCCCGTCGGTGGCCCGATCTTCTGTCACGTCTACGGCGACATCGGACAGGACATGAAGTACTACGCCATCGAGCCAGAACTCGACGAAGACGAGTCGGTCGTCTTCAGCAAAGTTCGGAACAAGCTCCTCCAGAAGTCCGTCAACAAGCCTGCGCCACAGAACGAAAACGAGTACGACGACCGGATCGAGGAACTGCTCCAGGAGTCGACCAAGATCCGCGACGAGGACGGCAACGACGGTGTCCTGACTCGCATCGCCAACCTCGGCAGCGTCGGACAGGTCGAGGTGACCGAGAGCACGTACGAGAACATCCTCTACCGGCTCAACCGCGACATCGTCGGCCTCGGACCGCTCGAACCGGTGATGCGTGACCCGGCAAACGAGGACATCCACGTCATCGGCCGCCAGGAGTGTCACGTCGACCACGAGGTCTACGGCATGCTCGAAACCACCGTCGAGTGGGAGTCCGAGGCGGCCTTCGACCAGTGGCTGCGAAACATGGGCGAGCGGATGGGCGATCCGGTCTCTGACTCCGACCCGATCGTCGACTCGACGCTGCCGGACGGGTCGCGTCTGAACCTGATCTACTCCGACGACGTGAGCGCGAAGGGGCCCTCGCTCACGATCCGCCAGGGGACCGAGACGCCGCTGTCGATCTTCCAGATTACCAAGTGGAACACGCTCAGCCCGGAGCTGTCGGCGTACCTCTGGCTCGCGCTGGAAAACGAGCAGACGGTCTTCGTCGTCGGGGAGACGGCGTCGGGGAAGACGACGACGCTGAACTCCATCATGTCGTTCATTCCCCGCGACTCGAAGATCTACACCGCGGAGGACACCGCCGAGGTGCTGCCGCCCCACGACACCTGGCAGAAACTGCTCACGCGTGAGGGCGAAGACGAGGGTACCAGCGTCGACATGTTCGACCTCGTGGCGGCCGCGCTGCGTTCTCGCCCCGACTACATCATCGTGGGCGAGGTCCGTGGCGAGGAGGGTCGGATGGCGTTCCAGGCCGCACAGACCGGCCACCCCGTCATGCTGACGTTCCACGCCAGCGACATCGTCTCGATGATCCAGCGCTTTACCGGCGAACCCATCAACGTCCCGGAGACGTTCATGGACGTGGCAGACATCGCACTGTTCCAGAACCGCGTCAAGCAGGGCGACCAGGTGCTTCGCCGCGTCACCTCGGTCCAGGAGATCGAAGGCTACTCGAAGGAGATGGACGGCGTCGTCACCCGACAGGCGTTCAACTGGGACCCCGTCGAAGACGAGATCACCTTCCAGGCGATGAACAACTCCTACGTCCTCGAAGAGCAGATCGCGACGCTGCTTGGCTACGAGGACACCCGCGAGATCTACGACGAACTGGAGTTCCGGGCCAACATCATCCGCCGGGCGATCCAAGAGAACATCGTCGGCTACCACGAAGTGAACCAACTGATCGAGGACTTCCAGCGTGACGGCGTGGAAGGACTTCCCTTCACGATCGCACGCCCCGACTGATGGCATCCAACGAAGCGGAGAACTCCCTGAACCTGACGCTGTCCGAGATCTTCGACGACCTGCTGGACGCGTACCGGCAGATGCACATCCCGCTGCAGCGGTACCTCCTTTTGATCTTGCTGCCGGCGATCGCCTTCTTCCTGCTGAGCGCCGTCGCCGCGCTGTTGCTCGATCTGCCGATGATGATTCGGGCCCCGATCCCGATGCTGGGGTTCCTGGCGATGACCGCGGCGATCTTCTACCCCAAGATCCTGATCTCACAGCGTCGCAGCCAGCTCAACAACCGTTTTCACCTGCTGGTCACGCACATGACGGTGCTGGCGACGACGAAGATCGACCGCATGGAGGTGTTTCGGACGCTGGCTCAGGAAGAGGAGTACGGCGAACTCGCAAACGAGATGCACCGGATCGTCGAACTGGTCGACACCTGGAACCAGAGCCTCGACGACGCCTGCCGACGACGTGCCAAGGAAGTCCCCTCGGCGGCGGTCTCTGACTTCCTCGACCGACTCGCGTACACGCTCGGTGCCGGCCAGTCGCTGGAGGACTACCTCCTCAGCGAACAGGAGCAGATCATCCAGAACTACACGACGGTGTACGAGGGAACGCTGGACAACCTCGAAGTCATGAAGGACCTCTACCTATCGATGGTCCTCTCGATGACGTTCGCGCTCGTGTTCGCCGTCGTCCTGCCGGTGTTGACCGGGACCGACCCGACCATGACCGTCAGCGCCGTCATCGTCATGTACATCTTCGTCCAGTCGGGGTTCTACCTCGCGATCCGCTCGATGGCACCGTACGATCCGGTGTGGTTCCACCCCGAGGAGTACCCCTCCGAGGTCGAGAACCGCATCGAGAAGTCGACCTACGTCGGGGTCGCTCTCACCGCCGTCCTCGTCTTCATCTCGCTGGGCGGGATGTTCGGCGTCTCGCCGATCACGATGGATGACCTTCTCTTTTTCCTGGACAGCGTTCCCCTCTCGATGTACGCCGTCGTCCCGATCACGCCGCTCCTGATCCCCGGCATCGTCATCCGACAGGAAGAACAGCAGGTCAAGGGCCGCGACGATCAGTTCCCGAGTTTCATCCGCGCGCTCGGCGCGACCGAAGGCGCGAAGCAGTCGACCACGTCGATGGTCCTGCGGACGCTCCGCAAGAAGGACTTCGGCGCGCTGTCGCCCAACGTCGACGACCTCTACAAGCGGCTCAACATGCGCATCGAGCCCGCCGAGGCCTGGCGCTACTTCACCGCCGACTGTCGGTCCTACCTGATTCAGACGTTCTCGGAGATGTATCTCATCGGCCGCGAGATGGGTGGCTCGCCAAAACTGCTGGGCGAACTCATCGCGGCCAACATGAACGAGATCCAGGCGCTGCGCACCCAGCGCAACCAGGCCGCCACGACGCTGATCGGCCTGCTGTACGGTATCACCGCGGCCTCGACGTTCGCCTTCTTCATCGGCCTGCAGGTCGTCAACATCCTCTCGTCGATGTCGCTGAACCTCTCCTCGAACGCCGGGTTCGACGCCAGCACGCTCATCAACACCGGCGTCTACAACATCCCGCTGATCGAGTTCCTGCTGATCATCATCATCATGTTCGGCGCGATGCTGTCGGCGCTGATGGTCCGGACGGTCGACGGCGGCCACAAGGGCAACACCTACATGCACTTCGTCCTGCTCGCCTGGATCGGCAGCGTCACCTCGATCGCCACCAAGTGGCTGGTGACGCAGTTTATCGGGATCTAACCACCTTTTTCCGCTTCGGGTGCGCTTCGCGCACCGCTCGCGCAAAAACGTGGGCGAAAAAACCGCAAGTCGCGGCCTTCGGCCGCGCTTGCGGCGTTGTGCGTGAGCACCGCGAACGCACTGCTCGTCAGAGCTTGCTCTGACGGCGAACCGGGCGTTCTGCACGAGCGGGGCGTGGTTCGGAACGAAGTGAGAACCACGATGCGAGCGGGAGCGAAGCGACACGCGAGCAAAGCGAGTGCAGAGCTCGGGAGTCGAGCGAAGCGAGTCTGCCGGCGACCTGCCGGGTCCTTCGGACCGCTCGGTCGCCCGGATGCTCATACTGCCGGCTGTAACTTCGTGAAGAGCTTCGCCACCCCGGGGTGGCGAAATCGGTCACAGATGTACAGCCGGTAGTATCACTTCAGCTCCTACTGTGGCTGCCCTCCGAATCAGTCTTCGGCCGACGAGCCGTCCGTTCCCGACTCGCTCTCGCGACGCTCCCGCGCCTCTCGCCGCTGGACCGCTTCGAACGACACCGCGTCGAAGTATCCCCGTAGCGCCAGCGTCGTTCCGATGTACGACGCGACGACGAGGCCGAGGAAGCCAAAGACGAGTCCGAGTTCCATACACAGTGGTGCCAGCGGTGACACAATAGGTGCTGTCGTTTCCGGACGCGAGCCGCGAGGCTTTTCCCCGCAAGCGGTCACACACCGTGTATGAGCAAGCGAACCGAGTTTCTGGCGGGCGAGCGCGTCGAGGACGTGGCCTTCTTCCTCCACGAGGACGCGGTCGGCAACGCCGACGCCCTCACGGAGTACGCCGAACAGGTCGAAGACGGGATGGTGCTGGTCATCGACGGCGATCAGGGTCGGAGTGCCTTCCAGTCGGCGACGGGGATCGACCCGATGGGGCTGGCCCGCGAGGCGATGGCCACCGACGGCGAGATCGCCGACGACCTGACCGGCGGCGTCTGCCCGAACGAGGACGAAGAGCCCGACCAGAACCACACCGCCAAGTTCGTCTTCGCCTTCGCCGAAGAGCAGAACGAGGAGGTCGGCGGCATCTACGAGGAGGGGGACGTGATTCACGCCTACGCGGTCTGTCCCTGCGGCGAGAAGTACTCCGAGAAGTGGGTCGTCGACGAGTAGCGCCGCCCTACTGCTGGTCGCGCGTTTCGAGCAATATCGGCTCCGCGAGCCGCGCCGCGAGCGCCTTCGGGAGTCCGGTGAGGGCACTGCCCTCGTGTGTGTACGGCGTTCCGACCGCCGCTCGCGTGACACCGTGCCGGAGGTGCTGGACGCCGTCTGCGAGGAACCACCCGCCAGCGACGACGCCGCCGACGAGAATGCCCCACGGTGAGCCCAGCACGGCCACGTAGCCAGTCGCTGCCAGAATAAGCGTCCCGAGGACTACGTTGTCGGCGTAGTCGCCGACGACGTTCTCGGCGGCGTCGGCCAGCAACTGCAAAGCGAAAAAGGCGAGCCCGGCGGTGGCGGCGTACGACGGCGACCCCTCGACGACGTACAGCGTTCCACCGACGAAAATCGCTCTCGTGAGCGAATCGGTGACAGCCTGACGGTCTGGAAGCCACGCGAGGAGGGCAGGTGACATGCTATCGTCGGTCCGTTCGCCGGTCGCTTCAAACTAACCGTTGTCGGCGTCGCTCGCGGTATGCTACTCCTCAGCCGCTTCAGGCTCTTCGGGCAGCCGCTTGAACGCGTCGACGATGGCCTGCTTCGCCACCGCGCCCCGCGTACTCCAGTGGTGGGCGTAGTCGAGCATGTCCTCGTACACGTCGGGCTTGCACCCCGCGGCACGGGGGTGGCCGCCGCCGTTGACCTGGGCGGCGACCTCGTGGCAGCGTTCGAAGGTCTCGGTGCCGCGGATCGAGGCGGAGCCGGCGGGCTTGACGATGACGGCGGCGTCGGCTCCCTGTTCTCGCAGTTCCTCGGCGACCTCGTTCTGAGAGCAGCGGCCGTAGGTGACGCCGACTGTCCACTCGCCCACGTCGCGCAGTTGGGCGCGCTCGACGGCCTTCTCGATGAGGGCCTCCTTCTCGACGCGTTTCTCGGCGAGGTACTCGTGCCACTCCGGCGAGAGGTCCGGGCCGTGTTCGAGGACGACCTCGATGTACTCCTCGGGTTCGAGCCAGTAAGAGAGGTCCGCGAGGTCGTCGCTGCGCTCGTCGTCGCGGATCCAGAGGTCGTGGTCTCGCGTGACGGCGGCCAGTTCGGCGAAGCGGTCGTCGAAGTCGTACTCTAACTGTGCGAGGGCCACGTCGGCGGTACAGACCTCGTCGGAGTCGCCGACGGTGCGTTCGACGCCGCTGTCGTCGACCGCCGCGCCGAGGTCGTCGTCCCACTGGTGGTGGTCGTACCAGCGAACGTCGTCGACGCGAGCGGTCAGGTCGCCGAGGGCGGCGATATCGCTCTCGCTGTCGGGACAGAGATCACAGATCACCAGCGTGGCGTCGGCCTCGACGTACTCGGCGGCCCAGGACAGCGCTTCGTCGAGTTCGTGGGGCCCGGCCGGGACCAGCGATCCCTCGCCCAGCGCCTCGCGAACGAGCGCGACGCAGGCCAGCCCGTCGGCGTCCGGGTCGGCGATGACGACGACCTCCGAGGACGCCATCCGCTCGGCGGCCTCGCGTTCCTGCTCTTCCTCTTCGATCGAGTCCGGGAGGAAGAACCCCTCCCCCGGGAGGATCGATTTCCGTTCCAGCGAGAGCCGCTCGTCGTCGATGAGCCAGTCGTCCATACCGCGTTCAGCAACTGCTGGCCAATGAAGGGTCCGGTTCGTGAAACGTCGCGGTCTCCGGCACACGGAACGTCGTAGACTCCGGATCGACCCCACACTGCCGTGCGGTCGAACGAGCACACGGCGCAGCGTCCGGTTTCAACGAGGGTACCACACCGCCGATCCGGGCGTGTGATGGACGAACGCGTCGTCTTCCAGCAGTTGGGGATCGGTCCAGCGAAAGCGGACGTTACCCGTGTAGCGGAACGGTTCCGAGAGATCGTCGAGGACCACTCGAGCGCGCTGGCAGGCGGTAAACGACGATCTTGTCTCGCTGTTCCGGGGAGTGAACACGGTGTTGGCGGCGTTCTCCGTGGCGTCGCTCACGTTCTGAACGCGCAGCGCGTCGGTCGTCTGGCCGCTGGGACCCACGTCAGTGAACTGCTGATCGAAGTGAGCGACCGTCTCGACGCGATCGGTGCGGTACGGGCCGGTCGGGCCGTCACGACGGCCGGCGACGATGGTCGCCTCGATGTCGACGAACACTGGCGTCGGATCGCTACCCGGGCGAACGAGAACCCGGTCGCGGCGGTCGAACTCGCCACCGGCGTTGTACCCCCGGACGCGTGCGGTTCCCAGTTCTCGGACGTTCTCCGGGAGCGGGACGTGTTCGATCGGCACGGCACTCTCGTAGCTCGGCGGCTGGCGGAGTTCGCCGAGCGCCCACGGGAGGTCGTCGGGATAGTCGGCCGTGACGAAGACGTGTGTATCGAGCGCGCCAGACGACGGCACCACGCCGGCAACGTCGGTCCGGGAGTTCCACCCGTTGCTGGCGAACCCGTAAGGGCGGTCGGCACCGTCACAGATCGCCAGCAGTGTTCCCAGTGCGTCGTCGCCGGCGACGGCGACCGGCACGTCGGCGGCGAGGGTCTCGATCGCGGCGTCGACACTCCCGTCGACGGCGGGGTACACGGCGAGGTCGGCGTCGGTCGGATCGGAAACCGTCTCGACGGTCGTCGACGGCGGGAGCGACACGTCGTCGCCGACCCACAGCGTCGCCGTCGAGAGGCCGGTGACGCTGGGCCGTCCGAGCGACGCCCGGTCGTCGGTGAGTGACTGACAGCCGGCGACGGCACCGACCGTGCCGGTCGCGACTGTCGCGAGGAGTGCTCTGCGAGTTGTGGAAGGCATCAGGTCTACAGTCCCGTCGCCGCTTCTTCGAGTTGTCTGACGGTCAGCACGGGCATTTCGGCGTGGCGGACGACCCCCTCGGCGACGCTGCCCAGCAGGTAGCCGTGTTCGCCGTGGCGGCCCCGGGTCCCGGTCGCGATCACGTCGGCGTCGATCTCTTCGGCGTAGTGGCAGATCTCCTTGGCCGGATCGCCCTCTCGAACGGCCGTGACGACGGTGTCCTCTTCGTCGGGATCGACCGTCTCGGCGGTTTCACGGACGAACGTCAGCGCCTTGCCGCCAGTGGTCGCGAGCGCCTGCTCGAAGTCCTGTCGGACGGCCTCCGGAGAGCCGGCGACCTCTCCCGAGTCGACGACGTACAGCGCGTGGACGATCGCGTCGAACTGGCCGGCGAGGTCGAGCGCGGCGGTGACGGCCCGCTCGGCCGTTGCGGAGCCGTCCGTCGCGATGACGACGGTGTCGAACATACCTCTACTACCGCGGGGGGCGTCAAAAAGCCGCGGGCTTTTTGCTGGTCCGGTGGCACCTGTCGATATGGACATCGACCTCGTGCTCGCGCCGGTGGACGGCTCCAACCAGTCCGAGGCGGCCGTCGAGTACGCGCTGGCGATCGCCGACGCCTACGACGCCGAGATCCACCTGCTGTTCGTCCTCGACGAGACGCTGATCCGGGCGATCGAGGCCGACGAGGTCGACGCCGACGCGATCGCCGACCAGCATCAGGCCTTCGCCGCGGAGATGCAGTCACGGCTCGAGGAACGCGGCCACGACGCCGGGCTGAACCACTCGACTGCCGCCGGCTTCTCGCCGACGCGGCTCCGACAGTCGCCCGGGAGCGTGATCCTCGACGTGGCAGAAGACCTCGACGCCGACTTCATCGTCGTCCCCCGCGAGCCGGGCAGTGAGGATTCCGTCGACGCGATCGGCCGCGCCGCGCTGTACGTCATCGAGTACGCCAGCCAACCCGTGCTCTCGGTCTGATTCTGCGGCTGTCGCTGCTCTGGGCGACGTGAGTCAAGCGAGCCGGATCGCCATCTCTCCCGATCCGGCGTGGGTCAAGCGAGCCGGATCGACATCTCTCCCGATCCGGCGTGGGTCAAGCGAGCCGGATCGACATCTCTCCCGATCCGGCGTGGGTCAAGCGAGCCGGATCGACATCTCTCCCGATCCGGCGTGGGTCAAGCGAGCCGGATCGACATCTCTTGCTCGAAACGCTCGCTGTTCGACGTCTCGAAGCCGACTTTCCGGTAGAGCGCGATCGCGGGGTCGTTCCACCGTTCGACGGTGAGCCAGACCTGCTCGATCCCCTCGGACTGGCCGTGGCCCAGCAGCGTCTCGACGAGTTCGGTCCCGATTCCCGCATTCTGGTACGCCGAGAGGACGAAAATCGCCAGCTCGTACCCGTCGTCCTCGTCGGGGACCAGCGTCGCGTGGCCGATCAGATCGCCCTCGTGGCTCGCGACGACGTTGTACCGGTCCGTATCGAGGATGTTCTCCAGCCACCGCTCGATGGCCGTCTCGCGGGCCGGCGGGATGCCCTGGGCGCGGTCGGCGGGATCGAACTGCTTGTACATCTCGATCAGCGCCGTCCGGTCGGTCCCGTCTGCACACCGCAACTGGATCGATCGGTCCTCGCGGTCGGTCACCTGACGCGGCGGTGCCGGGAACGTGCCAGCCGGCTCCTCTGGATAGCGCCGCGTCATCGGATCAGCGTCACCGGGGTCTGTGCGTTCAACAGGACGAACTCGGCGATCGAACCGAGCTGGATCTTGCCAAGCGTCGACCGCTCGCCACTGCCGAGGACGATCCGGTCGAAGCCCTCGCTCTCGGCGACGTCGACGAGTCGACTCCCCGGATCGCCGCTGAGCCGTCGGATCTCGGCCTCGAAGCCGGTCTCGTCGAGCCGTTCGCGGACCCGCTCCTGGACTTCGTCTTCGCCCGCGTCTGTCTCGTGGCCGTCGAAGACGGCGACGGTCACCTCGTCGCCGGCCTCGCGTGCGCGCTCGATCGTCTCGTCGAGGGCCTGATAGGAGAGATCGCTGCCCCCGACACCGAGTAGGACGTGCATAGACGGGCCAATGCGGGCACTCGTGAAAAAGCCACCTCCCCGCGGTGGCGATGCCTGGCTCGGCGTCGGCTCCACGCGGCCCGGACGGACGCCGGCAGACTTTTTCACCGCCGGCACAGAGGGTGGGGCATGACAGACGGCGCGTCCCCCGACGAGACCGACGAACACCGCTCACGAGCCGGGCCGTCGTCGACCGAGTCGGACCCGGACGAGGACGAATCGGCCGACGAGTCCCTCGACGCTGCCGACGGTGTCTCCGACGAGTCGGACGTTCCGGCCGACGTACGCAAGTACGACCGCTTCAAGAAGATCGACGGCGGAACCTACGACCGGGCCAACGAGTTCCTGCGGGAACGGACCTACGTCACCGCCCGCGAGTGGGCGATCGCCCGCCTCTGTGCGGACTTCCGGACCGAGACCGGCGTCGAGATGACCAAGATCGGCGAGAACCTCCCCGAACTGGTCCCGTTCATGACCGACACCTACTCGCCACAGGCCGTCAACCAGGCCCGTGCGTCCTTCGAGGAAAAGGTCCGCAAGGCCGGCGCGACCTTCCTCTACGGCGCGATGTGTGACTTCTTCACCGCCGAGGAACTCGACGACGTGATGTACGAGGCCACGGAGGTGGCGAAGTTCCTGCTGGAGGTCGAAGGCGTCGAACTGAGCGTCGAGGAGGAACTGGAGACCGAAGACCAGATCTCGGAGGTGATGCGCGACGTTCGCGAACACTCCACGGCCTTGCGCCACGACGAGTGTCCCCACTGTGGGGAGGCGCTGGACGGCGAAGGGTAGCAGAACGATAGACGTTCGTCGCAAGATGCTTCTGTTCGATAGTCTTCTCGGGCATTCTATCCCGTCACGAGACTGAGTGGCGTCGAAGCGATACAGCGACACCTCGACAGCGGCGGTCGCGGGAGCCACGCTCCCGCACAATTAATACCGGCCCGCTGGAACGTCGTCCATGGACGCTCGGACGGAAGTCGTACTGCTGGACGGCTTTCTCGGCTCCATTGAATCGCCATAGGGCGTTGGAATCAGCGGGTCACGTACTGTTTGATGTTGTAGACGAGACACATCAAGACAATCTCGCGGAACTCACGGTACCATTCACGCGCTCGGACGGCAGAGCCGTACGAGCGCTTGACTGAGGAGTTCACTGTCTCGGTCATTGAGCGTTGATTGTAGAGATCGTCCTCGATTCGTGCGTTGTGTGCGTGGTCGTACGGAGCGAAGACACGATGTTTCACGAGCGGACGTATTCCCATGTCTCGGAGGGTCTCACGGAGTGGCTGGCTGTCGTAGCCTCTATCCGCAGCGAGAGTTTGCAACTCGCCCGCGTAGCGGCGGGCGAGTTGCGCACACACGTCTGCGTCGCTTCCTTCCCGCGTGGTCGTACAATGCACGTCTAAGATCGCTTGCGTCTCTGTATCGACGAGTTTCGTCGCTTCGACCGTCCGAACGCGGTAGTTCGTGCGGTCGCAGTAGTGCTTGCTCGCCGGTGACCGTTCGTAGTACGTTGCGTCAACAGCCACATGGGGCGATGGGTCGTGCAGCTGCGCCGAGTGGCGCAGCAGCACTCGCCAGACCTGCATCACGATCTTATCAAGCCACTTATTCACCGTCGATGGATGCGGGAGATCGTCGGGCTCAAGGCCGACGATCTCCAGAATTGGCGGCATCACTTCCAGCCGGTCGATGATCATCTCGTAGGTCTCGTCGAGGAAAATCCGCAGCCCGTGGAGGGAAATCATCGCGTACTCCGCGAAGCTGCCGCCGCCTTCCGGGGCGGCAGCTTCGTCGGGATCGTCGCAATAACTTTTTGCCAGCGACACCATTTCCTCGGTGAAGCGGGTAGTGATGTTCATCCAAACTGCCACTCACCCGCTTCAACTCCTTTGATTTACCGACCTATACCGACGCCGTCTAGTGATTCAATGGAGCCGCTTTCTCGGAGTCGTGCAGATTGTGACGGCGCTGGTACTCTCAGGATCGGGGACGCTTGTCGAACACTGGGGACTCGTGGTCGCTGCTGCACTGGGGACGGCCGGATTCGTCACCGCCGGAGATCGTGGTTACATACCGGACGACGCTGCGTGGGGTTTCTTGCTCGTACTCGTCGCGATTGTGGCGGTGAGTCTCCTAGCCGTACTCGTCGTCAACCCGCCAGTCACGACGGTCGCGGCACTGCAGTTCGGAGTCGGCAGCGGCATCCTGACGAACAGAGTGGTGTTCGGCCTCGTTCGGCCGATTCCCGAGCGCCGGATCGAGCGAACACGAGAGCGCGGGGTCTGATCAGGCCCGAACGTTCTCGCCCTGCTGGTCCCAGAAGGTGTCTTCTGCGCTGTCGTAGACGACGGTGCCACGGACCATCGTCCACTTCGGGAAGACGCCCTCGAAGCCCTCGAATGGCGTCCACCCGCAGTTCGAGTGGAGCCCTTCGCCGGTGATCTCGCGCACGTCGTCGGTGTCGACCAGCACGAGGTCGGCGTCGTTGCCCGCCTCGATCCGGCCCTTGTCAGGCAGATCGAACACGTCGGCGGGGTTCGCGGCGACGAGGTCCCGGACGCGCTCGTAGGTCAGGTCGCCGGTGCGGGCCTCGGCCAGCAAGAGCGGGAGCATCGTCTCGACGCCGGGCACCCCGGAGGGGGCGTCCCAGATCGAGGCGTCTTTTTCCTCGCGGGTGTGGGGCGCGTGGTCCGTCGCGATCATGTCGACGGTGCCGTCGACGACGCGGTCGTACACCGCTCGGCGGCGTTTCTCGCTGCGCAGCGGCGGGTTCATCCGGCCGTGCGTGCCCAGTTCGTCGAGGTCCGACCGCGAGAGCAGGAGGTGATGTGGCGTGACCTCGGTCGTCATCCCGGCGTCGCTGGCGGTGTCGATCCCCTCCGGCGTAGAGGTGTGGGCGATGTGGATCCGTGCGTCGTGTTCGGTCGCGACCTCGCAGGCCCGCTCGACGGCGGCGGCTTCCGCGCGGGCGGTGCGGAACGCGCTCCAGGCGTCGGCGTCGTCGCGATCTCTCGCCGCCCGGTTGAACAGCGAGGCGTCCTCGGCGTGGACGGTGACGGTCACGTCCCGCTGGGCCGCCGCGACCAGTGCGTCCTCGAACAGGTCGGCGTCGATCCCCATGTCGCCGGTCGAGTCCGCGAGGAAGACCTCCCCGAGTGCGAACAGGGGCCGCTCCAGCAGTTCCGCGGGCTCCCAGTCGTCCGTGACGCCGCCGTTGATGCCGAAGTCGACGAGCGACTCGCCGGCAAGTTCGACCTTCTGATCGAAGGCCGTCCCGTCGACTGTCGGCGGCTCCGTGTTCGGCTGGTCGACGACGGTCGTGACGCCGCCGGCCGCGGCCGACCGCGAACCGCTGGCCCAGGTCTCCTTGTGGCCGTAGCCTGGCTGGCGGAAGTGGACGTGGGCGTCGATCGCTCCGGGCAAGAGCAGTCTGTCCGCCGCGTCGACGGTGTCTTCGTCCGCCGGGTCGAGGTCCTCGCCCACGGCGTCGATCGTCTGTCCGCGGACGCGCACGTCCCGAGTCCGTCCGTCCGCGAGCGTCGCGTTCCGAATGAGCATACCCACTCTGCGCTGTGGCCGTCCCTAAGTGTCTCGGAGTCCGCCCGCCGTGTCCACGCGCTCGACGGTGGTGTCGTGGCCGTCCGCGAACGTCTCGACGACGGCGTCGATCACCGTGGCCGGATCGCTCGGTCCGCCTGCACGGGCGACGCTGCCGACGCTGTCTGGATCGAACGCCACGTCGAGCGCGTCGTAGACCGGCGCGAGCACGTCGGCGACCTCGCGGTGGTCGGCGACGAGGACGATCGCCGCGACGACGGCGACGCGCTGGCGGACCCGCTGGGCGATGCCGACGACTTTCCCCGCCGCTTGCAGGGAGTGAGAGCCGGGACAGAACGATTCCGGTGGCTCTCCTTCGCTGGCGTCGACACCGAGCGTGTCGAGAGCCTCCCGGAACCGGTCGCTGGCGGCGGCGTACCGCTGTCGAATGCCGGTCCGTTCGTCGGTGACCGGTCTCGCGAACGCGACGGCGACGGTCCGGCCGGTGTACGCGACCGCTCGCCCGCCGACCGCGCGTTCGAGGACTTCGTACCCCCGCTCGTGAGCGATGCGGCGGGCGCGCTCGTACCCGTCCTCGCGGGCGTCACGACGGCCGAACGCGACCTGTCTGTGGGGCTGCCAGACGCGCAGCCCCGGCTCTTCGCTCTCGGCGACGGCCGCGGTCAGTCGGCGCGTTCGCTCGTGGTCGCTCTCGTGGTCGGCGGCCCGCCCACGCAGTACGCGCATACCGCTCAGAGGGGCTGGACGGAAATAACTCTCCGGGCGCTGGCGAACAGGCGACACTCGCTGCTCGCGGCGGGCCGTGTCGCGCTCTCGCTGTACCCGCCGCGGCGGTGGTTAGATCACGGGCACCGCTGACTCGCCGTCCCACTTCAACCTCGGCGACAGACACATGTCGCTGCCAGCCAACTGGCTGGTGATGGTCGTCACGCTGTCGTCGGACGTACTCGCGCAGTACCACCGCTTCTCGCTGTACAACTCCCCGTTCGTGGCCCACGACGACGGCCGCGCGATCGATCTCTACCCCTCCGGCGCGGTCGCACCGTCGCCGGTCGCGGGCACCGTCGTCGAGACGAAGCAGGTGCGCGCGCCGCCCCAGCCCTACGCCGCCGAGCACGATTATCTCCTCCTGATCGACACGGGCGAGTGGATGGCTCGCCTGCTGCACGTGGAGCCGTCCGTCGCGCCCGGCGACGAGGTGAGCGTCGGCGATCCGCTGGGCGAGACGGTGCGAGCGGGCTTTTTCGCGCCGTGGGTGCCCGATCACGTTCACCTGGAGTATCGCGACCACGAGGCCAACCCTTACCGGGCAGACGGCTCGGAGCCCCTCGCCGTCGCCGTCGAGGTCGAGCCACTCCCCTGGGACGGCACCGGCACCGTCGTCGACACCGGGGCGACGTGGGCTCGACTCGACGAACCGGCCCACCCAGCGCCCGGCGAACGGTTCGTCGGGCTGGCCAACGGCGGCTCCGAGGACGGAACCGCGGGCGTCGTCGACGGGGGGCTGGCCCACTACGACGCGGGCGGACTGCTCGGGTCCGCGCCGTCCGCGGACGCCCGGACGGCGGTCTCCGTGGCTGGCGCGCCGGTCGGGACGGCGACCGGCCGAACGGTCGCGTGGGACGACGTGACTGTGCTTGCCAACGGCGACCCGATCACCGGGCTGGCGCTGTTCTGTGCCCGCGACCGGTTCGGCGTCAAACTCGTCGGCGAAGGCGTCGACTTCCGAGAGGGCGAGGACGTGACCGTCGCGTTCCGGTGATCACGCGAAGGTGATCTCGCCGCGCTCGGTCACGTCGCCGAACAGCCAGTCTGCGTGCTCCAGTGCGTACTCGCGGTGGTCGTCCTCGATCGCGCCGATGGCGTCTTCGACCAGCACCGGGCGGAAGTCGCGCAGGCCGGCGCTGGAGGCCGTGTGCAACACGCAGACGTTCGCGAGCGTCCCACAGATGACGAGATCGTCGATTCCGTGGGCGTCGAGCCACCCCTCAAGCTGGGTCTCGTAAAAGGCGTCGTAGGTGTGTTTGACGACGACGAGGTCGTCTTCGGCCGGTTCGAGCTGTGTGACCAGCTGTGTCTCCCAGGACCCCTCGACGACGTGCTCGCCCCAGCGGTCGAACTCGTCGTAGTAGTGTGCGTCTTCGAACTGTTCGGGCGGGTGTACGTCGCGGGTGAAGACGACGCTGGCACCGGACTCGCGTGCGCGCTCGACCAGCTCCCGGCAGGGCTCGATGGCCGCCTCGCTGTCGGGCGCGTACAGCGCCCCGTCCGGGTGACAGAAGCCGTTTTGCATGTCGACGACGACGAGTGCGGTTCGTGCTGGTTCGAACTCCATGGCGAGAGCTACGACCGGCCGGCCCAAAGCGTTGTGGCCCGTACTGCGCGTCATTTTTCACGCCGCGGCCCCTGCTTCCGGTACATGTATCGCGCCGCCCTGCTCGCTGCGCTGCTCGTTCTGGCTGGCTGTCAGGCTCCGTCGGCCGGCCCGTCGGCGGCGTCCCCCGTCAACGAGACGACGGGGACCGACGCTCCCGAGCCGACGGCCACGCCCGCCTCTGCGGACGCTTTGCCCGATCCCGAGACCGACCGGCTCGGCTGGGAGAACGGCTACTGGCACAACGAATCGCTGGCCGTGACCAACAGCGACGGCCTCAACGAGAGCGAACGAGAGGCCGTCGTCGCTCGCTCGATGGCCCGCGTCGAGTGGGTCCGAGAACGCGAGTTCGACGAGACGGTCCCGGTCAGCGTGATCGACCGGTCGACGTACCAGAACCGCTCTACCACCGCGGCCAACGCGACGAGCGCGCGCTTCGACAACGGCAAGTTCGAGGCGCTGTTCCTGATCGGCGAGGACAGGGACGCGCTGGAGGCACAGAACGCCGCGCTGAGCCAGAGCGTGCTCGGTTACTACAGCCCGGTCCGGGACGAAATCGTCATCGTCGCTGACAGCGAGACGCCACAGCTCGACGGCGAGGCGACGCTGGCCCACGAGCTGGTCCACGCCCTGCAAGACCAGCAGTTCGACCTGACCAACGGGACCGTGACGACTCGCGACGCCTATCAGGGCCGCAACGGAATCGTCGAGGGCGACGCCTCCTTCGTCGAGCGGCGCTACACGGCCAACTGCGGCGAGAGCTGGTCCTGTCTCGACTCGGCCGACAGCACCCAGAGCGGCGGTGGTGACAGTCACTTCGGGCTGAACTTCCTCCAGTTCTTCCCCTACAGCGACGGCCCCGGCTTCGTCGAGCACCGGTACGAGGCCGGCGGCTGGGCGGCCGTCGACGCCGCGTTCGCGGACCGGCCCGACGGTGCGACGGAAGTGATCTACCCCGAACAGTACCCCGAGTGGGAGCCGGCGACCGTTTCCCTGCCGGACCGCAGCAACGACGAGTGGGAGCGGGTCCGACCGCCGGGACGCTCCGACTACGCCGTCGTCGGCCAGTCCGCCATCGCGGCGTCGCTTGCCTACACCGTCACCGACGACTACGAGGACGCCAGTGTGGTGGCGGCCGACGACGTGCTCAACTTCGAGGGCAACGAGATCGACGGGAACGACCCCTACAACTACGACGTGCCGGCCGCCCGCGGCTGGGCCGGCGGCAAACTGTCCGTCTACGAGAACGGCGACCGATCGGGCTACGTCTGGCGGACCCGCTGGACCAACGAGAGCGAGGCTGCCGAGTTCGCCAGCACCTGGAGCGCGGTCGTCCGCCACTGGGGCGGCGAGGAAACCGGCGAGAACGTCTGGACGATCGGCGAGGACAGTCCCTTCACCGACGCCGTCAGGATCGACCGCTCCGGCGCGACGGTGACGGTCGTCAACGCGCCCGACGCGGCGGCACTGGAGGGGGTACACGATGCGTAGGGTCGCAGCCCTCGCCGTGCTAGTCGTCCTCGCGGGCTGTCTCGGAGCCGTGAACGACCTGAACCCCGCCGACCGTGACCGTCCGGCCGACGAGGACCCGATCGGCTGGGAAGACGGCTACTGGTACGACGACAGCGTGTCGGTGACCACCGAGGACGGTCTCAACGCCAGCGAACGGGCGGCGGTCCTGGCCCGGAGCAAGGCCCGCGTCGAGCGGATCCGCGACCGGGAGTTCGACGGCAACGTCAGCGTCGAGGTGATCAGCCGCGCCGAGTACCGCAACCAGTCGCGTGGTCCCGGCGGGACCGGCCCCGACGATCCCTGGAACGATCAGGTGTGGGAAGCACTGCTTCTGGTCGGCGAGGACTCGGGCACCAGCGAGGCCATGGGTGAGACCTACAACTCTTCGGTCCAGGGGTACTACAGTCCGGCCTCGGACAACATCACGATCGTCAGCGACTCGCCGACGCCGACTATCGACCGCTCGACGCTGTCTCACGAACTGGTCCACGCCTTGCAAGACCAGTACGACAACCTGGAGTCGTCTCCGGAGACCCAGGACCGCCAGCTCGCCCAGCAAAGCGTCACCGAGGGCGAGGCCAACTACGTCCAGTGGACCTACGAGGACCGCTGTGAGAACCGCTGGCAGTGTCTCTCTGCGCCCGGCGGCGACGGCAGCGGCGACAGCTCCAGCGGCGGCGCGCCGACCGACGGCGTCTTCGTGACGATCTACCAGCCCTACGCGACCGGGCCGGGACTGATCGACCAGCAGTACGGCCGGAACCGCTGGGACGGCGTCGAACGACTGTACGAGAACCCGCCCGACAGCACCGAGCAGGTGATCCACCCGGACCGGTACCCCGACGAGGAGCCGGTGAACGTGACCGTTCCCGACCGCAGTAGCGACGAGTGGGAGCGGTTCGACCACGACCCCGTCGCCGACACCGCCGGGGAGGCCTCGATCTTCGCGATGCTGTACACCAACGACGCCGTCGAACCCGAGCAGTGGTTCCGGTACCGCAGCGACGCCTCCGAGGGCTGGGGCGGGGACTCGATCGTCCCCTACCGCAACGGCTCTGGTGGCTACGGCTACGTCTGGACCATCGAGTGGGACTCGCCGGGCGACGCCAGGGCGTTCGAGACGGCTTACACGTCGATTCTCGACGACAAGGGCGCGACGCGACCGAGCGAGACCGTCTACCGGGTTCCCGACGCCGACGCCTTCGGGGACGCCTTCCGCGTGACCCGCGCTGGAAGTCGGGTCCGCATCGTCAACGCTCCGACGGTCGACGATCTCGACGACGTACACGACCGGCCGTCGTAGCGCCGTCTCTCTGGGGACGCGCCCGACCCGCGATTCGATATCGCGTCCACTGATTTATGCCTCGCCAGTCACACTCACCGGCGGGCGTTATCGCGCTCCCGGAACGCGATCGGGGTTTTTTAGCTTGCTTCGGCCTCAGTGCCCCTATGAGCGAAATCCTCGTCAGCGACGATCCGATGCTCGATCCCGACGTGATCGCCCGGGCGTTGCCCGACGCGACGATCCGAACCGAACCGCTGCCCGACGAGCGCGCGATCGTCGCGGCCGGCAGCGACGCCGCGGCGCTGGTGGTCGACGTGAACACGCCGGTGCCTGCGAGCGTCTTCGAGCAACTGCCGGCACTCCAGATCGTCGCCCGCGCGGGCGTCGGCTTCGAGAACGTCGACGTGAAGGCCGCGGCCGAACACGACGTGGTCGTCACCAACGTCCCGGAGTACTGTACCGACGAGGTCGCGACCCACGGGCTGGCGCTCCTGTTGGACTGCGTGCGAAAGATCGCCGAGTACGACCGCGCGACCGCGGCCGGCGGGTGGGCCTGGGAGGAGGGGCGGCCGGTCCACCGGTTCCCCGACACGACGCTCGGGCTCGTCTCCTTCGGCCCGATCGCACGCCGACTCCGCGAGCGCGTTCGCGGGTTCGACCTCGACGTGATCGCGTACGATCCCTACGTCGACCCCGAGGAGATGGCCGAGGCCGGCGTCGAGCGGGTCTCCTTCGAGGAACTGCTCGCGCGGGCCGATCACGTCTCCCTGCACGCGCCCCTGACCGACGAGACCGAGGGACTGATCGACGCCGACGCGCTCGGAGCCATGCAGGGCCACGCGATCGTCGTCAACACGGCCCGTGGCGGTCTGATCGACGAGGCGGCACTGGCCGACGCACTCGCCGACGGCGAGATCGGTGCCGCCGGCCTCGACGTGTCCCGCCGCGAGCCCCCGGCCGACGACAGCCCGCTGCGCGCGCTCGACAACTGCCTCCTGACGCCACACGCCGGCTGGTACTCCGTCGAGGCCCGCGAGGAGCTCAACGAGACCGTCGCTCGCAACGTCGCGGCCGCGCTGGACGGCGAGACGCCGCCCAACCGCATCGACCCCGACCTCGACTGGCTCTGATCGTCCTCGTCGTCGTGGCTTTTTATCCGAGCACGCCAACGACCCTAGCGAATGGCGAATCCGATCGACAAACACGTCAAGACGCTGTTGACCTCCTACACGGTCATCATCGTCGTCGCCCTCCTGATCGGTGCCACGGTCGGCCCCGCCGTCTCGTCGGCGCTGTTCCAGAGCGACGACGAGGGAACGATCGCCGCGGTGACCATCCAGGGACCGATCAGTGGCCCGACCGCCGACGAGGTGACCCGGCAACTCCGAACGCTCCGGAAGGACGATTCGATCGACGCCGTGGTCCTGCGCATCGACAGCGGCGGTGGGAGCGTCGCGGCGAGTGAAGCACAGTACCGGGCGGTCAAGCGACTCGCCCGCGAGAAACCGGTTGTCACGAGCGTCCGGGGCGTCGCGGCCTCGGGTGCGTACTACACGGCGCTACCCAGCGACGAGATCTACGCGACGCCGGGCGGACTGGTCGGCAGTGTCGGGGTGCGCGCCCTGATCCCCCAGCCCGACGGCGTCCCCCGGTCCGTGACGACCGGTCCCGACAAGGCCGGCGGACTCACTGGTGACGACATCCGTGGCCAGGTCGAGACCCTCAAGCGCTCGTTCGTCGATTCGGTGTACGCCGAACGCGGCGACCGACTCGCGCTGTCGCGGACGGAGCTGACGAACGCGAAGGTGTACTCCGGCGCGGCCGCCGTCGACAACGGACTCGTCGACGAGATCGGCGGGCTGGAGACGGCCATCGCCGCCGCGGCGGAGAAGGCGGGCCTCGACTCCTACGAGGTGGTGTACCGCTCGACGACGCCCGGCGTGCTCTCTTTGCTGCTCGGGTCGGAGGCCAACAGCACCGACGCCGGACAGGTCGACCGCGCGTCGCTGTTGACGACGCGTGGCATCGAACGCCCTCAGTACCTGATGCTCTGGGGCGACCTCAACACGTCTGCTCGGGAGGTGCGTGCCAGTGGAGCTGCGTGACGCGGCGCTCAAGGGTGGCGTCTTCGTCGCCGTGTTCCTGGTCGTCGCCACCCTGACCGGGCTCGGGTCGATCCCCGTCCCGGTCGAGGGCAACGAGACCGCCCCGCTGACCGTCGACAGTCACCAGCCCGAGGCGATCCTGGCCGACGAGTCGGCCGAGACCGGCGAGATCGAACTGGACGCCAGTGGGACCCAGAAGACGGTCGTGATCGATCAGAGCCACAACAACAGCGTCTCGCCCGAGGAGATCAGTCCGCTGGTCACGGCGCTGACCGAGGCCGGCCACGACGTGCAGTTCTACACCGACCGGATGGCCAGCCAGCAGTCGCTCGACGAGACGCTTTCGAGCGCCGACGCGTTCGTGGTGATCGCCCCCGACGACCAGTACGACACGAGCGAGCGGCGTCGAATCGCGGCCTTCGCCGACGACGGTGGTCGCGTCTTGCTGGTCAACGAACCCCCGCGACAGGCCGCTCGCGGGGCCACCGCGTCGACCCCGATGACCAACCTCGCCGGGGCCTTCGGGCTCGGGTTCGACAGCGGTTACCTCTACGATCTCGCCGAGTACGACACGAACCACCGAGCCGTCTACGCGACGCCGGCCGGCGAGACGGCCCTGACCGACGGCGTCGACCGCGTCACGACCTACACCGCCCGGCCGGTCGTCGGTGGCTCTCCACTGCTGGTCACCAACGAGTCGACCAGACTCTCGACGACTCGCCGGCAGGCCCGCTACTCCGTGCTCGCTCGCCAGGGCAACGCCGTCGCGCTGGGCGATCGCTCGCTGCTCGGCACGGACTACGCCTACACCGCCGACAACGAGGTCCTGGTCGGGAACCTGCTCGAGTTCCTGGTGTCGGGCTCGCGGTAGCGGCCGTCCACGGTGTCTATCGCTCTCTGTCGACACCGGCGGCGACGGCAGCGAGCCCGTCTTCGTACGTCGGGTATTCGGGTTCCCAGCCGGTTGCCTCGTGGAAGGCCGCGTTCGACGTGGGCATGGAGCTCGTGAAAAACCGGACGTTGTCTTTGCCCACGAACAGCCGGGCGAGCCAGCCAGGAATCCGACTGGGATCGTCGGCGTCGAGATACGCTGCGAACGTTTCGAGAAAGTCGGCTACCGTCACCGGCTGGTCGTCGACGACGTGGTAGGTCTCCTCGACGCCCTCCTGTGCGGCTGCGACGAACGCGCTCGCGGCGTCGTCTACGTGTATCGGTGAGACGACGGCGTCGCTCCGTCCGAGCAATCCACCGCCGACGATCGGCATGTCGCCGGTTTCGAGGTTCTCGGCGATCGTCGTCGTCTGCTCGGAGTCGGCGGCGTAAAACCACCCACACCGGAGGATCGTGGCGTCGAACGACCCCTCTTCCGCCGCAGTCTCCGCGATGCGCTCCGCGTCGGCGGCCGATTCGGTCGTGCGGTCGGTGTTTCGCGGTGCGGACTCGTCGAACGGCGAGCCGTCGGGCCGACGGGCGACCCAGACGACGCTCTGCTGGATGTACTGGTCCGCGCCGACGCGCGTGGCTGCGGTGGTGAGGTTCTCGACGCCCCCACGCCGGAGCCGATCGTTCCGTTCCCAGTCTTCCGCGCTCGGTTTCGTCGCCGTCGGGATCGCGCTGGCGGCGTGGATCACCACGTCTGTGCCTCTCGCCCCCTCGACCAGCGACGACACGTCGAACAGATCTCCGCGGTGGGGCTCCCCGCCACGATCCCGCACGATCTCGTCGCCCCGCTCGTCTCGGGTCAGTCCGACCACGGTGTGGCCGCGTGCGACGAACTGCTCGACCAGTCGCTTGCCCAGATCACCGGTCGCACCGGCGACGAACACTTTCATACGGCCGCTCTCGACTGGATCGAATATGGTTCTGTCTATCTCTGTTTGGCCACAACCTCGGAGGATGGTTTTGATGCGTGTCTTAATTCCAGAATAGTTAGAACAAATATGGTGCTTAGAAACCTGTTGTGAAGTCCGGGTGGAGTCCGCAGTTAGAAGTCGCCGGTGATGATGTCTCGGACGCGCTCCCGGTCAAACAATCGGTGTTCTTCAGCACTGTCGAACGGGTTTTCTGGATCAAACTCTCCAAACTGCTCGGGATAAACCTGCTGGGCAAGAATTTCGGTATTGTAGAGATTCGTCAACGGTCCTTGCCGACTCACTCCCCCGGGTCCGATCTGACCTTCCTGAATAGCAGTTACTTTCTGACCGATCGGATCATCTTCCATTGGTTGAACATAGTTCTCAAGGAACTGGTTGTGATTGAAGGTCGATTCACCGTTCTCGTCGGAGACCAGGTTCCCAGTATATTCTAGAGCCCCTTGAATAATGATTACGTCGGGATCAACGCTCAGAAGTCCTTCGTAATCGGTCTGCTCGGAATTCTCAAAGGCATTGACGGCCTCCAGGTCTTGGAAGTGCTTTGACTGTCCTAATTCTCCCTCGAAGCTGACTGGATAAATCTTTCCTCTGTTGAGATCACTCGCATCGCTAAGATATGCGATAGTCGGTCGTTTCTCTTCGGGTGGTAGTTTCGACTTTACCATCTGGACCATCTGGTCGTGAACCTCGACGAACGCCTCGTATCTGGCTTCTTCCTTGAAAACCTGAGCGAACTTTTCAAAGGCCTCGTAGATGGATGGTTGGTCGTAATTCATGCTGTTCCGATAGATGTTCGCGCCGAAAATCGGGGCTACGTTCTCCGTAATCTCCTTTAAATCTCCTTCTTTCCAAGCTTTGTTATACTTTAGGCGTCGCTCCGGAAAGAACATCAGGAGATCGGGATTAACTTCGTATACGTACTCTTTTCCATCGTAGTCGGCTTCTTCTTCTTTCCACGTGTATGGGTCCGAATTAGGGTAACGACTGCGAAGATCGATACCGAGATGTTCGAAGTAGTTGAAACTTCGTAATGGTGTCGGAATCCATCCATCGATCTGACCGAGACAGAACGCTATGTCGGTCAAATCCGAGTCTGTACTGAGCCAGCTGGTGGGAATCTTCTCAAACGTGACTTCACCTACTGGTTCCATCGTCACTGTATAAGGAACATCAGTTTCGGAGGTAGCAGTGCCCTCGGCGGTTTCTGTTGAGGCCGAATTATTATCCGCTGTCGTTGTCCCTGTACCTACCTCACCCGAGTTCTGATTGCCGGTGCATCCGGCGAACAATCCGCCACCAACAACTGTACTGCCGTACTTTACGCAGTCTCGTCGCGTCAGTTTGTCCTTACTACAATTTTCGCCCGACATGTGTTTTAGGCAGACCTAAAATATCTTAAAGACTTTGGTTTTAGCCAGACCAAATCCGAAGAGATTGTTCGCTGTTCAACTGATACTGATCCGTATCGGTCAATCGAACCAGATTTTGAAATCGACTGAGACATTTCGGCTTCGCCTGGACCCGAACAGGTTCTTCGGATTCAGCGTACAGATCTATCTGGGTCCGTTTCAATATGGGACCATCCCACGTCAGCTGGATTCGTTAATCGGCTGTAACGGTGTAATCTGTGGACCGTGCCTCGACGGCACAACGTCTGCCTTAACCCCGAAGACATCAGCAAGTAACTCCTCGGTGAGTACCTCGTCGGGCGTCCCGCAGGCATAGACCGACCCGTCTTTGAGCGCGACCATTCTGTCGGCGTATCGCGCCGCCTGCGAGATATCATGTAAGACAAGAACAACTGTGATGTCGCTTTTGTCTCGAAGCGTCTCGACTATCTCCATCACTTCGAGCTGATGATGTAGGTCGAGGAACGTAGTCGGCTCGTCAAGCAGCAGGACATTCGTCTCTTGGGCGAGCACCATCGCAATCCACACGAGTTGTTTCTGTCCACCGCTCAGGCTTCCGAGTTCGCGGTCACGGAGGTTCTCGATTCCTGCCAGCGAAATGGCCTCGTCGATGGCAGCTTGGTCCTCTTCAGTCATCGATTCGAAGAAGCCACGGTGAGGATACCGCCCATGGCCGACGAGGTCTTCGACCGAGATAGAATTCGGTGAGACGTTCTCTTGGGACAGAAGACCAAGATTTTGGGCTAGCTCCTTCTTTTCCAGTGTGTGGATGTCTCTCCCATCAAGTAGGACAGAACCACTGTCGATTTTGAGTTGATTGGCAAGCCCTTTTAACATTGTACTCTTCCCCGACCCGTTCGGGCCGACAAGTGCTGTGACCTCTCCTGGTTCGACGCGGATCGACTCTCCGTCGATTACCGGTTCATCCGATGAGGGATAACTAATTACCAGTTCCTCACCGGTGAACTCGCTGGCTGAGTCAGTGGAGTCGCTAACTGACTCGTCTTGTCCGTCCTGAAGGGGGCTATGTCGCTCAACATCTACTGCTGATCCAGCGTCATACAGTGCTGTGTTTTTGTCACTCATCAGATCTCACCCATCTTTTCTTGTTTGCGCATCAGATACAGGAAGTACGGTCCACCGATCAACCCGGTCACGATACCGACGGGAATCTGAGTTGGATTCAACGCGAGGCGTGCGCCAACGTCAGCGAGAACCATCATCGCTGGACCGGCGAATATACAGCCGAAGATCATTTTCTTGTATTCGGCACCAACGGTGTTGCGGACGATATGTGGGACGATCAGTCCGACAAATCCAACCATACCTGCAACGGAGATGCTTGCTGCCGCCGACAGCACAGCAATACCTGCCATGGCGAAGCGAACACGCTCAACATTCATCCCCAACGAACTTGCGGTGCTCTCGCCAAGTAGAAGTACGTTCAGCTGACGGGCACAGACCAGTGATAGGACGAGTGGAGCGACTGTCCACGGAAGTGCAAGCCGTACCTGCTCCCAGTCTGTCCCGGTCAGAGACCCCGTAGTCCAAGAGATCGCGGACTGGACGACGCCGATGTCGTCTGCGAAAAAGAATATCCCAGTCTGGACTGAGCCGAAGATAGTTCCAACGATGACACCCGCGAGAACGAGCCGGACGGGGGAAGTCCCATTCTTCCATGCAATGGCATAAACGAGGAGAAATGCGAATCCCCCTCCGATGGCGGCGAGTAGCGGCAGGACCGCTGCAAGTGTAGGGAACACGACCAGTACGAGGAGAACGGTCAATCCTGCCCCAGAGGAGACGCCGAGGATGAATGGACTTGCCAGCTCGTTCCTAGTGATCGCCTGAAAAATCGCTCCCGAAACGGCAAGGTTCATCCCGACCAGACAGGCAACAAATACCCGAGGCAGGCGGACATTCCAGACGATGAGACTACGTGTGCCCATCTCCGGAACTTCGGCACCGAGAATGAACGCCTCCCACGCTTGGCGATTGAATATCACCTCGGGGTTGAATACTGCCTGCCACGTCTGGGCGATAGTCATCGAGTACGCGCCGAAACTGACTTGGATGAGTCCAGCGGCGATGACGATGGCGATACTGCCGAGACAGAGGGTGAATAATTTACCGTCTGCCCACCAGAGCCACCACTCCCGGCGACTGGTTGCACCTGACCCAGTTGAAGTTTCAGTAGCCATGACGACACCTCTTTCTCGGGCACGAAACCACCTGGATGATATTACACGCCATATCTTTAGGGTGGCCTAAATAATTGATATGCCTTGCGGATTTAGGCCAGCAAAACACATGGTGGCTCATACCCGACGCGCCGCAAGGCGTACACATTGGCAACTTCTGATCGAAGATGTCCAGTCCGTAGTGAGAGACAACCTTCGTCGTCGTTAGATTAATTTGAGAGTTATTGTTCAAATCGACACATTATGCAGAACAGTCTTGATCCACTCTCGGAACGGGCCGGACAGATGACTGACGCGTACAAAGTTGGAATCGAAATTGTGGACTCTCTGCGAGACGGAGCGTGTCTCCGAGAGTCGGTGAGTGAGGTATTGCTACGCACAGACCGACTCGAAGACTCGTATCCTGGGTGGCACCCAGCATCGTACTCGTTTCTTGGAATGATTCGCCTGTTAACCTATCGAGAGATCACTGGCGACAGTTACCGAACGCTCGAAACATATCAGGAACTCGCTGAACCATTCGGATTAGAGCACATGCCCGACGAATCCGTCCTCTCACGCACCTGGCGCAAGCGCTTCGATGATGGGGTCCGCGAATACGTGACCGTCGCCGCTCACTTCGTCGTCAAAGAAATTCATGACCGCGGTCCCGCCGTCTCTGCGGTTCGACCGAAAGAGGACGTCATCGAGTCAGATGACGACTCACCCGTAGACGATGAAGAGGATGGCCGTGCGTTTTCGGACGAACAGATCCAGCGAACGACGCGCCTTGCTCGCAATCATGGCTTCGGTGGGTTCGACTCTGGGCGGGCGCAGAACGCCTCCTACGAGGATATGCAGTTCTTTGAGTTACAGACATTCATGGGCATGGTGGGCTGTGGGACCGCCCAAGGAGCCGCTCGCTTTCAGTTCCGACGGGGGAAGGCGTATGGCCCACATGGCGATACGCACCTGCGGGCGGTCAAGCAATTCGAACCCAATGAACTCGTTGAGGGGTTCGACCATGCTAGCGACCGCTTGCTATCTACCATCGCTGAGGAGGCGTCGTTTCGACGTCCAGTAACTGTAGCAATCGATATCACGACCGTCCCCTATTACGGCGATGTCGAGGGAATGGCGATGGTCAGTGGACTCAATCATAAAGAGCGAGCGTTCAAATTCGCTACCCTGTCGATGGTTGGGCTGAACATCCCACTCATTTTGGCCGTCGAACCTGTCCGAGAGAGTTCAGCGTGGGACGAGAACCCGCCGAACCAGATTCACCGTGTCGTCCGACGATTAGTGCGGCGAGCGAAGGGGCACGTCCCCATCGAGACGGTACTCTGTGACCGCGAGTTCGATTCCCAGCGAGTTTATCAGACGCTATCGAACCTCGGAGTGAACTATCTCATCCCGAAACGGATCACTAGCTCTGAGCGGGAGGCGATTGAGACGATGGAGGCTGACGGACAAACTGTCGCGGTAGAATCGGCATCCGTTCACGTCGAATCGGGCAGTCACTCGATGCAGTTCCTGTACGTGCCGTCGACGAATGGTGAGAGCACAACCGTCTTCGCCACAAATTTACGAGTCGGCCCGGAGGAAGCCGAGTCGTTCTGCCGGCGCTACAGCCGTCGCTGGCAGATCGAAAACGAGTACAAGAGTATCAAGAGCGACTTCCTCGCGAAGACCTCCTCAAAAGACTACAGAGTGAGGCTGTTCTACTTCGTGTTCGCGGTCTTGCTCTACAACATCTGGCGACTCACTGATTTCCTGCTGAAAGCGGGCGTTGACGGCGAGATAACTATGCACCAGTGTTGACCGCGGGTGAGTGTGTCGAAATGTTCGTTTCGACATTGATCCCACCTGACTAAACGACTGATTCCCGATCAGGTTCGCCGACTAGGAGTGGCAACGCTCTGTAATAGCATCATAATCAGCGCAATATCTCATACTCACTCGGCTATCTTGTTCAGAACGGGTGGAAATCGAGCACTTCATTGGGAGATAGGACACAAACCGACGGAGATTCAACTCAGACTGGCCTATCCTCCGAAACTGTGTGTTTGGCACCGACGGAGGATTTGGTATAGCGATATATAATTTATACGGGCCGATTACCTCACCCGCTGCTCGGGACATTCTCGGTCATGTGGGACTGTGACCCCGATCTGTGGCGTCACTCGCGACAGTCGGAAATCCCTCGAAACAGTGCTGCTGACAGTCTTACACGGATCTCGGAGGTGCTGACCGGCGATCGTCGCCACGGGGGAGACGATCACCGCCGTCTCATACGGAACGCTGGAGATCTGGGTACACGTCTCCAACCGTCCGTCTCATACTACCGGCTGTAAGTCTGTGAATGATTTCGCCACCCCGGGGTGGCGAAGATCTTCACGAAGTTACAGCCGGCAGTATCAGTCGTGGTTCGACAGTGACTCGAACTCACCGGCGAGCAACGCCTCGGTGACGGTGTCGATCTCGACGTCGTCGACGAACCGGGGGTACTTCCGCTGGAAGTACCCGAGGATGTTCTCCACGTCGCGGGCCAGCAACTCGTCGGCGTTCGCGTGGTCGGTGGGCACGGCCTGGGGCCAGTCGAAGATCGTGATACCGTCGGAGCCGACGAACACGTTGTACTCGCTCATGTCCGCGTGGACGTACCCGGCGTCGTAGGCTGTCCCCATCTCCGTGAGGACCAACTCCAGGACTGGCCGTACCTGCTGGTCGTCGAGCTTTGTCCGGGAGAGCTCGACGCCGTCGATCTTCTCCATGACGATCGCGTGGCGGTTGGTGTCGATGGGCTGGGGGACCCGAACCTCCGGGTACAGCGTCTCCAGTGCGTCGTACTCGCGCTCGGCGGCCTTCCGGGCGGTGTACTGCCAGGAGACGTGATCGCGGTCGGCGGTGTACTCCCGTTCCTTGTTGACTTCCCGGAACTGGGTGTACCCCTCGCGGTGGAACTTCAGGGCCATGGGTTTGTACGAGCGGACTTCGAACACGTCGCTCTCTTTGCCGACTCCGAGGGGGGCACCGAATCCCTCGATGGTCCCCCGCTCGACCAGCGCGTGCAGCGCGAGGGCGTCGTACCCCTCGAACGTGAGCTTGAATCCCTCGTACTGCATGGTCTTGCGCTCCAGGAAGCCCCGGTCTTCACACCGGTCCAGCCGGTAGTCGACGTCTTCGGCCGTCAGCCGCGAGAACTGCGGGAGCTTCTCGCGGTCGACGTACTCCGAGAAGCGCATCCCTTGCTCGACGCCCGAGAGGAGATGGAAGTCCTCGGGTTCGAGATCTGCCATCTCGCGTGCGACGGTTTGGACCATTAGCGGGCCGTAGTCGCCCGACTCGTATAAGTTCGGCGCGTCTGGCGTGTCGCCGACAATAAATCGGATACCGCTATATAGAAGCTGGGTGGTCAGACTGCGTGGTCGGACGCTTCGATTGCCTCTTTGGCGTCGTGGGGACGACGCCGGTCGCGGCGCTGTCGAGGTGATCGAACGCGACTCGACAGTGGCCGGCTACGGGCCGAAGCCGCCCGAAGAGAGTTCGTAGGGATCGTAGTCGGGACGGCTGTCGACGCCGCGCGGGCAGTCGAACCGCTCGCGGTAGCGACGGCGCGTCTCGTCCGCGCGCTCGGAGAACAGGAGCAAGACGCCGTAGGGCTGGCTGAACGACGCGGCGTCGACCGGATCGGGGTCGAGGAAGACGGCGTCGGTCGTCGGCGCGTCGGCGCTCGCGATGGTCGTCAGCTTCGGTTCCATCGGGAGCAGCCCGGCCAGGACCGACGGGACGAAACTCCCGCCCGGCAGCGGAGCCCGGGGCTGGACCCAGCACTCCCCGACCGGCTGGCCGTCCGCTTCGATCACGCTGTGTGCCGGGCCACTGGTCTGTTCGTCCCAGGTCTCTCTGGCGATCTCGGGGAGTTCCACGTCGGTAGCGAACCCCATGTCGACGCCGCCGACCCGGTCGAACTCGCGCAGCGTCCAGGCCTCCTCCTCGTCCGTGGGATCTCCGGCGACCGTCCCCTCGATCAGGTCGCCCGTTTCGAGCCCGTCGATCGCGGGCTGTCGTTCCCCGTATCCCTGCTGGTAGGTCGTGTAGAGTCGCGTCCCGTCGGTGTCGAAGAGGTTGACGTGGGGGACCGCCTCGACGACCCGATAGACCCGAAAGCGACTCGACCGCTCGTCCATACGCCGACAACGCACTCCGGCCCCATGTCCCCGTCGGTCCCGGAGCGGGGGGTTGATGACGCTACCCGCCCAACGGCGATCCGTGAACGGACCCGACGACACCGAACCGCCGTCGAACGACCCGACGATCAGCTGTCGGCGGTGTGGCCGCGAGTGGGACCTCGGCGAGGAGCTGGACGCCGTCGGCAACCAGGCCTTCGAGCAGTTCGCGCTGGACCACCGGCGTCACACCGGCCACTTCCCCGACGGCGTCGCCACGTGGCGCGTCGAGTGTCGCCACTGTCCGGAGACGGTCGAACGGATCGAAGAGGGTGGGGCAAAGCGGTGGGCCCACACCCACGTCAGACACACGAACCACGCGGTGACCATCCACGGGACGGACGGCACCGAGCGCGTCCTCGAACCCTAGAGGCCCTCGAACTCGCCGATCGATTCGCGCCAGCTGTCGGGGATCGGGACCGACGAACCCTGCCCGCGATCGTAGGCGACCATCGTCGTCTCCCCGGTCGCGGCCACCTCGCCGTCGGCGGTCCGGATCTCGTACTCGAAGGGGAAGCTCTTCTCGCCGAGGCGCGGGACGCGGACGCCGACCGTGACCTCGTCGGCCAGTCGGATCGGGCGCTCGAAGTCCAGCTGGAGGTTCGCGACGACCATCCCGGTCTCCTCGCCGCTGCCGGTGATGTCGGCCGCCGCGCCCCCGACGACGGTTTCGAGGTAGTCGACGCGGGCCTCCTCGACGTAGGTTCCATAGAGCGCGTTGTTGACGTGGCCGTACGTGTCGAGGTCGTTGTACCGCACGTCGACCGTCGTCGTAAACTCGAAGCTCATGCCAGCAGCTCCCGGAACTGTTCGTTGAGCTTTTTGAGCTTCGGATCGATGTTGACCGCGCAGTACCCCTGATCGGGGTTGCGCTCGTAGTAGTCCTGGTGGTACTCCGCTGCGGGGTAGAACGTCTCCAGAGGCTCGACCTCCGTGACGATCGGGTCCGAGTACTGTTCGCCGAGGTCGTCGATCGTCGCTTCGACGGTCTCGCGCTGGGCCTCGTCGTGGTAGAAGACTGCCGAGCGGTACTGACTGCCCACGTCCGGCCCCTGTCGGTTCTCCGTGGTCGGGTTGTGTGTCGCGAAGAAGACGGTCAGCACGTCCTCGTAGTCGATCACGTCCGGGTCGTACTCGACCTGAACGCACTCCGCGTGACCGGTGTCGCCGGAACAGACGGCGTCGTAGCTCGGGTCCGCGACGTGTCCACCGGCGTAACCGGAGGTGACGGACTCGACGCCCTCGATCTGTTTGAACACGGCTTCGGTACACCAGAAACAGCCACCGGCGACCGTGGCGGTCTGTGGTTCACTCATCGCTCAACGGTACGTGCCAGGAACACAAAACAGCCTCGCCGGCCGTTCACCGTTCCAGCACCGAACTGTCGGCTCAGCCACACCCAACACGGTGGTGTGGGGTCGGCTGCCAACGGTTGGGCCTATCGGTCGACCTCGCCCATGATCGTGTCGAGGCTGCCGATCGCGGCGACCAGGTCGGGGATCGTCTCGCCTTCGGCCATCGCCGGCAGCGACTGGAGGTTCGAGAACGACGGCCCCCGGATCTTGAACCGCGCCGGCGTGTCGGTGCCGTCCGAGCGGATGTAGATTCCCAGCTCTCCTTTCGCGGCCTCGACTGCCCGGTAGATCTCGGCGTCGCGGTCGGGGCGGACGGTTCTGGGAACGTTGCCCTGGATCGTTCGCTCGTCTTCGGGCCAGCCTTCGAGGAGATCGACGCACTGATCGACGATCCTGGCCGACTCCTCGATCTCGCGCAGGCGAACGAGGACGCGAGAGAAGTTGTCACAGCCGTCCTCGGTGACCACGTTCCAGTCGAGTTCGTCGTAGTAGCCGTAGGGATCGTCCCGTCGCAGATCGTAGTCGACGCCGGAGCCACGCGCGACCGGTCCCGTACAGCCGTACTCCTTGGCGACCGACGGGGGGAGCACGCCGGTGTCGACGGTTCGCAACTGGAGGATCTCGTTGCCGGTGAGCAGGTCGTGGTACTCTTCGAGCTTCTGAGGCAGGTCATCGAGGAACGACCGGACGTTCTCGAAGAACGTCTCGCGAGGCTCGGGCAGGTCCCAGGCGACCCCGCCCAGCCGGAAGTAGTTGAACATCAGCCGCTGGCCGGTGAGGTCTTCCAGGATGTCCTGGACGATCTCCCGGTCGCGGATGCCGTACTGGAACACGGCGGTGAACTCCGAGATCACGTCCAGCCCGTAGGCCGCGATCGCCAGGAAGTGCGAGAGGATCCGCGACAACTCCGCGCTCATCGTCCGGATCACCTGTGCGTACTCGGGCACGTCGACGCCGATCAGGTCCTCCGCGGCGCGCGCGTAGGCCCACTCGTTGAGCAGGCCGCCACCGCTCCAGTCCCACCGGTCGGGGTAGGGCATGATCTGGTGACGGTAGGTCCCCTGCTGACACAGCTGCTCCTCACAGCGGTGGATGAACCCGATCTCGGGGGTCACGTCTGCGACGGTCTCGCCGTCGAGCGTCACGCGCAGGTGCAAGACGCCGTGGGTCGAGGGGTGGTGTGGCCCCATATTGAGGTGCATCGTGTCCGGTCCGGAACGGCGATCCTCCAGGATGCGCTCGTGTTCGCGAAACGGGACGATCTGTGGTTTGTCCTGGTTGTACGACGCCCGGAGCGGATGGCCCTGCCAGGTCTCGGGCAGCAAAATCCGTCGCAGATCTGGATGTCCTTCGTAGGTAATGCCGAGCAGGTCGTACGCTTCGCGCTCGTGCCACGCCGCCGTCTCGTAGACGCCCGATCCGCTCTCGGAGTGGGGATCGTCGTGCAACGTCGGGACGACCACCGAGAGTTCGTCGGTCGGGTCGTCGTACTTCCGGAGGTGATAGATCGTCTCGAAGCGATCGCCGTACTCCTGTGCCGTGACGCAGGCACAGTGGTCGTAGCCCGCCTCCGCTTTCAGCGTCGAGAGGACCGACTCGACGGCGTCCGCACGGACGACGATCGCGGGCGCGTTCTGGTGGTCCTCGGTCCCGACGACGGCCGTCTCGGGAAGCAGCGACAGCGGCTCTGTGGATGCTCTCGTGGCCTGTTGCATGTCGGGCGGTACGCCGGGGACGGGCCTCGGCGTTGTGCCTCGATTGCGAGGCCGATTTATGTACGTCCCCGACGCCGCCCGCAACCGCTTTCGGGGCTCCGGCCGTAGGCCGTCCCATGACCGATCTGGGGGACCTGTCGTGGCGGTTCGTCGACGAACGCGCACACGACGGGCCGACGAACATGGCGCTGGACGAGGTCACCGCCGAGACGGTCGCCGACGGCGGCCTGGCGACGGTTCGACTCTACTGCTGGGAGCCCAGCACGCTCTCGCTTGGCTACAACCAGGATCCGGCGACGATCGACTGGGACTACTGCGAGCGCGAGGCGATCACCGTCACGCGCCGACCCACGGGCGGGGGTGCGATCTACCACGATACCGACGGCGACATCTCGTACTCGATCGTCGTACCGGGCGACGCCGTTCCGGGCGACCTGTTGGCGTGTTACGAACTGCTCTGTGAGCCGATCCTCGATGCCTTCGAGGGAATGGGGGTCGACGCGACCTTCGCGAGCGACGAGCGACCGGCCGTGTACCAGCCCGCGTGTTACCTCCGGGCGTTGCACCCGGCACACGACGTGGTCGGTCCGGACGGCCGCAAGATCAGCGGCAACGCACAGTACCGACAGCGCGACGCCGTCGTGCAACACGGCTCGCTCACCTTCGAGACGACCCCGGCGCGCCACTGTGCTTGTTTCACCGGCGATCCGGAACCGGACGCGTTCGCCGATCGGGTCGGCGGCATCGAGGAGTACGTCGACTGTTCTCGCTCGGAAGCCGTCGCGACGCTCCGTGACACACTCCGCGAGTGGGTCGAGACGACGCTCGGTGGGACCGTCACGGAAACGTCGTGGCCAGACGAAATCACTTCGCGTGCGCGCGAGCGCGTGAGCGAGAAGTTCGGGACGGAGGCCTGGACCCGCGAGCGGACGGATCCGACGGCCTGACAGCCGGCAGTATCAGGAGCTGCCACCCTCGACGACGAGTCGCTCGCTCGTCGCTCGCAGGTACTCTCGGATCAGCGCCGCGTCGGTGTCCTCGGCTTCGAGCAGGTCGGTCACCGTCTCACAGCAGTGTTCGAGCAGTCGCAGCTGTGGCCCGGGCGGCACCTTGTTCTCGGTCACCGTCGCCGCGCTGTCGACGGCGCTGGAAGCGGTCTCGTGGTCGCCCCTGGCGACCGCCCGACCGGCCTCGGTGAGCAACTGGTCGAGGACGGCGTACACGTCCGGCGGGAGCGCGTCTGCTGGCACACTCGACCTTGGGTCCGCGGGGCCAAAACTCCCGGCGGTGCCTTCGGAAGTGCTTTGATCGACCGACCGTATCCACCGGTATGCGCGTCGGAGCACACACCTCGATCGCTGGCGGAGCGTACAACGCCGTCGACGAACAGGTCGACTACGGTGGAAACTGCGGCCAGATCTTCAGCCACTCGCCACAGGTCTGGCAGGACCCGAACATCGAGGACGAGGAGGCCGAACAGTTCCGCGAACGCAGCGACGAACACGGCGTCGGGCCGTGGGTCATCCACTCGTCGTACCTCGTCAACCTCTGTACCCCCAAAGACGACCTCCGGGCGAAGTCGATCGACTCGATGCAAAAGGAGGTCGACGCCGCCGACAAACTCGGCGTCGAGTACGTCAACGTCCACCTCGGTGCTCACACGGGGGCCGGCGTCGAGGGCGGGCTCGACAACGCCGCCAGCGCCCTGGACGAACTGACGATTCCCGACGGCGTCACGGTGCTCGTCGAGTCCGACGCCGGCAGCGGGACGAAACTCGGCGGCGAGTTCGAACACCTCGCCGAGGTGCTGGACCGCTCCGAGCAGGACCTCGAAGTCTGTGTCGACACGGCCCACGCATTCGCCGCGGGCTACGACATCTCGACGGCCGACGGCGTCGCCGAGACCGTCGCCGAGTTCGACGACGTGGTCGGACTCGACAACCTCGCTTGCATCCACCTCAACGACTCGAAACACGAGTGTGGCACCAACAAGGACGAACACGCTCACCTCGGCGAGGGCTACATCGGCGAGGAGGGGATGGCCGCGCTGTTGACCCACGACGCCCTCGAAGACGTGCCTTTCGTCCTGGAGACCCCGACCGAAGACGGCCGGGGTTTCGAGTGGAACATCGAACGGGCCAGAGAACTGGGCAACGCCTGACAGCGGAGCGAACCGCGACGGCGCGCGCCGGGTCGACACCTACGCGTCGGACACCGGCTCGCCGACGGCGAAGACGAACCGGGCACCACCGGCGTCGCTCTCCTCGACGGTGACCGTCCAGTCGTGTGCCTCGGCGATTCGGGCGACGATCGCCAGTCCGAGACCCGTCCCGCCGCCCTCCGAGTGGCCCAGCTCGACGACGGACTCTCGTTTCTCTCGCGGGATGCCGACGCCGTCGTCCTCGACCGCGAAGCCGTTCTCGGCCGGGACCACGCGGACGGTCAGATCCGTGTCCGTTCCGCCGGCTCGCCTGTCCCGGGTCGCCGACGCCGTGAACCCGTGTTCCATGGCGTTGCGAAACAGGTTCTCGAAGAGCCGCGCGAGGCGGTCCTCGTCGGCCTGGACCGTCCCCGACACCGCACACTCCAGGGTCGCGTCGCCGGTGTCGACCGTCTCCCAGGCCCGCTCGACGGCCGCCGTCAGGTCGACGGCCGTCTTCGTCATCGCACCGTCGCCGCTCCGGGCCAGCGCGAGCACGTCGTCGATGATGGTGCCGATGCGTCCCAGCGCCTGGCTGATCTCGTCGAGGCGCTCGTCGTCGGACTCTTCGCGGAGCTGCTGGACGTAGCCGTCGGCGACCTGGAGGGGGTTCCGGAGGTCGTGGCTGGCGATCGAGGCGAAGCGTTCGAGCCGGCGGTTCTGCTCTGCCAGCTCTCGCTCGCGGACGGCCAGTTGTTGCTGGGTCTCGATGGCGTCGAGCGCGTCGGCGATCGTCTCGCCCAGCTCTCCGAGCACCTCCTGCTCGGTCTCGTCGAGGGCGTCCGGACGGGTCGTACACAGCAACACTCGGCCGTATTCGACCCCGTCTATGGCGACCGGGACGACGATGCCTGCGGTGTAGGGCTGCCAGCGTTCGTCCAGATCGACGACGCCCGGCCCGCTCTCCCCGAGGTGGCTCGCGAGGGCGTCCGGGTCGATCGTCCCGCCGTCGGCCTCGTCCCCGTGGGCCGTGGTCCCGTCGCCACCTTCGAACCGGGCGAACTCGTAGGCACCCCGCTGTGTGAGTTCCTCACAGACCGCTCGCTCGACGGCTTCGCGGTCGTCGGCACGGACGAGTTCGCGGTTCACGTCCCGGACGATCTCGTTGATCCGCGACAGCTGTTCGACGCGCCGGTCGGTTCGGTACCGACGCGCGGCCGTTCGAGTGCGCCGGACCAGTCGGTCGTAGGGCGCGTCGCCCGACTGGATCGGGATGTAGTCGAACAGGTCCCGCCCCGAAACCTCGCGTGCCACGTCTCGGTTGGCCATCCGGGTAAAGAGGATCACCGGGAGCGATGGCCGTTCGGCCTCGACGACGTCGACGACCGCGAGCCCGCCCTGGAACTCGATCCCGTCGGCGCGCGGGACCTCGTATCTGGTGACACAGACCTCGATCGATCGGTTCTCTCGGAGGGCAGCCCGCGCGTCGGCCGCTCCGACGACGCTCTCGACCTCGAACCCCGCGGCTTCGAGGTGGTCTCGTGGCTCGGTGCTACCGTATCCCCCCACGTACAGCACCGTCGTCCCCTCGTCCATGCGGGAACTGCCGAATCCAAGCGATAAAAACGTGTGCTCTATCACCCTCGGTGATAGGTGGTTTTATCGGCATCTGGTACCTGTTGTCGGTGATGACTGTCGACACCGAGGTGATCGAGCGCGACGCCATCCTCGACCGGATTCGAGCCCTGGTCGACGGTGCGGCGTCGGAAGTCGCTCTCTCGGTGCCACACACGGCGTTGCCGGAGCTCGAAGCGACGCTCTCGGCGGCCGTCGATCGTGGGCTGCTCGTCCTCGTGTTGGTCTGGGACCCGCCACACGACGAGCGCTCGAAACGCGAACTGCCGTCGCTGGCGAACTGTTCGACGGTCGCACGCAGATCGGAGGACATCGCGCCCGTGTTCTGCTGTGTCGACAACGAGCGGGGCCTGATCGGCAACGGATCGTCGATCACCGGCGACAGCCCGGACGACGTCGTCGGCACCTTCGACTTCCAGGAGATCGCACACGGATTCTACCGGGACTTCGTCACGAACTTCTGGATGTTCGCGTCGGAGGTCCACGCCGCTGACGTGCCCGACCTGCCCGCGACGTACGACGGCATCCGACAGGCGGTGACGAACGTCGCGCTGTGTCTCCGCGACGACGTGCCGATCCGATGCCGCGCGACCGGCCACGATCCGGAGACCGGGGCCGAACGCACCGTCGACGGTCGCGTCCTGAACGTCCACCAGCGGATGGTGTACCCCGCGTCTTCCTCACTGCCCATCGAGAACTCGATCCTCGTCGAAGACGACGGTCGTCACTGGATCGGCGGCCCCCACGCCGTCTTGGAGGATCTGGCTGCCGACCGGCTACTGCTCCGACGCGCGTGACCGGGCTCCTTTTGCCGGTCGCACGACAACCCCGGTCGTGCGCAGATTCGACGCCGACTACCTCGAACGCACGCGCCGGGGGATGTGGGGCGACTCCCGCGAGGCGCTCGCCGATCTCGAACTCGACACCGCCCAGCGAGTGCTCGACGTCGGCTGTGGCAGCGGCGAACTCACCGCGGTGCTCCGCGAGGAGTCGCCCGGCGACGTGATCGGCGTCGACGCCGACGAGGCGTTGCTGTCGACCGTTCGCCAGCCGGTCGTTCGTGGCGACGCCACGCGACTGCCCTTCGCGGACGACGCCGTCGACCTCGTGGTGTGTCAGGCGCTCCTGATCAACCTCCCGGAGCCCGCGGCGGCACTCGCGGAGTTCGCCAGAGTCGCCAGCGACCGCGTCGCCGTCATCGAACCGGACAACAGCGCCGTCAGCGTCGAGTCGACCGTCGACGCCGAACCGACGCTGGCCCGACGGGCGCGCCGGCTCTACCTCGACGGCGTCGACACCGACGTGGCACTTGGAGCGCGCGCGGCCGATCTCTTTCCTGACGCCGGGCTGGACGTGGTCTCGACGCGGCGGTACGATCAGCGACTCACCGTCACGCCGCCGTACTCGGAGGCCGCACTCACCGCGGCACAGCGCAAGGCGACGGGCGCGGGGCTGGCCGACCGGGCCGACGTGCTGGCCGCGTCGGTCCCCGACGACGAGTTCGACCGGCTCCGGGAAGCCTGGCGGTCGATGGGCCGAGACGTGATCGATCAGATGGGTGCCGGCGAGTACGAGCGGACCGAGACGGTCCCCTTCTTCGTCACCGTCGGTCTGATCGGGGAGTGACGCGGTCGGCGATCCGGAGCAAGACCACGTCGAGCAGTCCCGCCGCGACGCCGACGACGGCTCCCACGATGGCGGCGATCGGCGTCCCGACGGCCGCCAGCAGGACGACCGTCCGCAGTCCGAACGAGCCGACGACTGCCGCCGGGACGCCGAGCCCGACGACGATCCCGACCAGGAAGACGACGCCGGCGAGAGCCCCGCAGCTCCCGGCCCACAGCGTCAGCCGAACCGCCGAGTCACTGGACGGGTCGACGTGGGCCAGCACCCAGTGGGTCGTCACGCCGACGACCAGCCAGAGGGCGAGAAACGCTACGACGCCGACCGCCGTGTTCAGCGAGGGCAACACGTCCGAGAGCCCGCCGCTGGCGTAGGCGGGGACCAGTACGGCGAGGACGAACCCCACCGTGTTCGTGGTCGCGAGCGTCCACGCGGTGAGTGTCGTCGTCGGTCGTCCGACCGTCTCGCGTGTTGTCCGGGACGCGGCCGCGGTCTCAGCCATGGGCCAGCACCTCCGCCAGGACGACGAGTCCAAGCAGTGTCGCCGTCGTCAGCCCGTACGCCCGCCGACTCCAGGCGGCGAGTGGCGTCGAGCGGTCGGTCCGGGTGACGGCCAGCGTTCTGACGGCCGAGCCGAGGACGAACAGCGCGACGACCACGAGCTTCGCGAGCAGCGTCTGCCCCCAGCGAGTGCCGGGGCCGGGCGCACCGAGCGCGCCGAGGTTGCCGATCCCCGTGAGGACCAGTCCGCCCAGCGCGGCCCAGAAGAGCCACTCGTAGCGTCTCGCCAGCACGTGGAGGTCGTCGACGCGCCGCCGGGCCGCGGCCCAGAGCCCGGCCGCGCCGCCGACCAGCAGCGCCATCGCGAGGACGTGGACGGTTCGGATCGCGAGGTGGAGGGACTGACTCATCGTCGGCGATTCACGGCCCGGCGCAAAATAGCTACGGCGTCGAGGTCACTCGCAGCCAGCGCGCGTCCGGCTGCGATCGCAAGCACGCACCAGCGGTCGCAAGCACGCGTCCGTGGCTCCAGTTCCGATCTCAGACCACGTCGCCCCGGACCGTCGTTCCGCTCTGTCGCTCCCGGTACTCTCGGACGGCGTCGGCGGCCTCGCCGGCTTCCGTCGGGTCCATACCCAGCGTTTCGAGTGCGCCAGACAGCGTGGGAAATGCGAGTTCGCTCTCCCGGAGTTTGCGGACGGCCGAGTCGCTGCGCTGGCCCTCGGCCCACAGACAGACTCCGCGGGGATCCAGCAGTTGTTCGTAGTTTCCGCGTGCGCGGGCTCCCTTCAGGCGCTGGGTGACGTTGTCCTCGAAGGAGGCGTTGCACACTTCGAGGTGGATCGGTTCGGACTCTTCTAACAGGTGTGCGGCCAGACACTGCTCGGGCGCGGCGTGGCCCGAGGCGTTCGCACGGACGTACTCGGGGTACTCGTCGGCCCACGCCGCCCGGACGGTCTTGCCGACGCCCTCGACCCCCAGCCGCTCGCGAAACTCCGACTCTCGGTCTGCGTCGTCGCGCAGCAGGATGTCCTTCGTCAGATACACGTCGAGTCGGTCGATCGGATCGAGTCCGAGTGCCACGTCGCCGTACACCCAGACCTCTCGTACCGGTACCGGCATGGTCTGCTCGGCGACGGCGTCGACGATTTCGACGGCTCGATCGATCGCCGCCTCGCGCGCGAGTTCGCTCATCGCCCGACTCTACCGGTCACAGGAAAATATGTCTGCCGTCGTGCCCCCACTCTTTATGTGTTCCGTGGCGAAACTGCCGACAATGCGACTTCGGCGACGCTTCCTCGTCGCGTTCCTGGTGTTGACGGTGGTGCTCTCGGTGCTCTCGCTGGCCGGCTTCACGCTGTATCGCGATGCGACGATCGCACAGGATGAGGCCGCTCTCGAACGAGTCAGCGAGACGATGGCTTCCCAGCTCGACGTACTGCTCACCGAGAAGGGCCAGACAGTCGGCCTGTGGACCGAGACGCCGGCACTGGCCGACCACCACTCACAGCGACAGGCCGAGTCGGTCCGTTCGTTCGTCCTGTCGACCTCTTTTAGCGGCGCGTCCGTCATCGCCGCCAACGGGACGATGACGGCACTGTACTCCGAGGGAACCGCGCCGGCTCAGTCGCGCGCGCTCGTCGGCCAGCAGTTCGGCGATCGGGAGTACTTCCAGCGGGCGATGGCCGGCGAGACGTACGTCAGCCAACCGGTCTCCGCGGAGAGTGGCAACCGGATCGTCACGATCAGTGCCCCGATCCACTCCGGTGGGTCGATCGTCGGGACGTTCAACGCGGCGTTTCACGTTCGTCGGGGTGACTTCCTCGCGCCGATCCGCCAGGAGCAAAGCACCGCGGGCGGTGTCCTCGTCGCGGCCAACGGCACGACGCTGTACCAGCAGGGCCCCCAGCCAAGCGACGATGGGGCGGTCGCCGTCGCCAACGCGACCGTCGACCGGACCGGCTGGACCGTGTCGACGACACGGACCGAGAGTGCCGTTCGGTCGGACCTCCAGTCGATCACGCTGCTGGGCCTCGGGACGCTGGGGCTCGTCCTCGCGTCGCTGTCGGTGTTCGGGTGGTGGCTCTATCGCGAGTACGTCGCCAACTTCGAGCGTCTCCAGGGCGGGCTGAACGCGCTGGTGGCCGGCGAGTACGGCACGACGGTCTCCCTGTCGGGGCCGACCGAGTGGACCAACGTCGCCGAACACTTCAACGAACTCAGCGAGACGCTGGCTCGCCGCCGCGTCGAGGTGACCGTCCTCAACCGCGTGCTCCGACACAACCTCCGGAACGCGATGACGGTCGTCTCCGGGACGGCCGCTCGTATCGAAGAGTCCGCACAAGAGGAGCGTCTGATCGAGGACGCGAGCCTCATCAAACGTCGCGGCGAGTCGCTGCTGAAGCTCGCAGATCACGCACGGATCGTCGAGACGTCGCTCCGGACGGACCGCTCGGAGTCGCCGCCCAGACCGATCGGACCGCTGGTCGAGGAGACGGTTGCAGACCTCCGGGCCGAGTACCCCGACGCAACCGTCGCGACGGAGTGGTCGTCCGAAAGCGCCCTCGTTCCCGACGGCGACCTCGTCGCCGTCGTCGTCGACGAACTGATCCGCAACGCGATCATCCACGGCTGCGCGGAGCCGACGGTGTCGATCGACGTGACCACGACGCCCGAGACGGTCTCGATCACGGTCGACGACGACGGCCCCGGATTGCCCGACGTGGAGCGACGACTGCTCACCGAGTCGTTCGTCGAGACGCCGACGGAACACGGCTCCGGTCTGGGGCTGTGGGTCGTCAAGTGGGTCGTCGAGTGGCTCGACGGCTCGATCGACGTCGCCCTCGACGACGGGACGACCGTCACGATCACGCTCCCACAGGTCCACGAGGAGTGACGCGTGTGGCCACACCTCATTCGACGGTAAGCGTCTTGTCGGTCCCACTGGAACGGCCCGTATGACCGCCATTCGGGAGTCGTTTCTCGACCTGGCCGAGTGGGCCGCTGACACCTCTCCGCTGTACGAACGTCTCTGTCGGATCGTCGCCGACTCTCCCGAACTGCTCGCCGTCGCCGAGGCCGTCCCCGCGGACCGTGCCGTCGCGAACGTCTTTCTCGCCGCTGTCCACTGTGTCGTCCGTCGCGGTGTCGATCATCCGCTCGCGGACTACTACCCGAACGTGACCGACGAGCCGCGACCGCCCGACGCGGACCTCGAATCGACGCTGGTCGACTTCTGCGAGGTCTACGCGGCGGACCTGCGTCCACTTCTCACAGACCGTCGAACGCAGACGAACGAGGTGCGCCGCTCCGCAGTCCTCTATCCCGCGTTCGCACACGTCACAGCACGGACGGCCGATCCGATCGCGCTCGTCGAGATCGGCCCGAGCGCGGGGCTGAACCTCTCGTGGGATCAGTACGGCTACGAGTTCCGTGAGACGGCGTCCGACGGCGACGTTCGCCGGGTCGGCCCCTCTGACGCGGCCGTGACGATTCGGTCGTCCGTGGACAACGGGTCGCCGCCACTGCCTACGACACCGCCCGCCGTCCACTCTCGCGTTGGCATCGACCTGAATCCGCTGGACGTGACCGACGACGCAGACGTCGAGTGGCTCGGGGCACTGACCTGGCCCGAACACGACCAGCGCCGGGCGGTCCTCGCCGACGCCGTCACGGTCGCTCGACGGGATCCGCCACGGCTGGTCGAGGGGGACGTACTCGACGAACTCCCCGGGATTCTCGATGGAATCCCGGCGGACGTGCCAGTCGTCGTCTACAGCACGCTCGTTCTGTATCAGGTGCCAGACGACCTCAGAGCGGCGCTCCGGGACCTGATCGCCACGCGCGCCCAGGAGCGCCCGATTCACTGGCTCACTGGCAGCGGTGCCTTCGACGAGCCCGGTGACGGGCTCGATCTCCACTGGCACCGCTCGGTCGAGGGAACGTTCAGGTCGGACCGGCTGGCACGGTTTCACCCTCACGGGGCGTGGATCGAGTGGCACGCCGACGAGCCGTGAACGGGCGACAACGCTCTCGTCGTGGGGTCCAGCCGGGTTTTTGAGCGTGGCGGCCCTCGTCGGGCTATGGAGTTTCGCACCTTCGGGGAGCCGTCTGCCCCAGACTGTCTGTTCGTCCTCGGGTGGGGGAACCGTCCCGAACACGAACCGGTCCGCTGGCTGATCGATCGAATCGCCGCCGACGGCTGGCGAGTCCACACCGCGACCCTGCCGCCACACGTCACCGACGTGTCCGAGCAGTGGGTCCGACCGGTCGAGTCCTACGCCGCGGATCTCGACGAGCCGGCCGTACTGGCCCACAGTGCCGGTGGCCTCACCGTCGCCCACGCCGACCTCGACGCGGCGACGACGACGTACCTCAGTCCGTGGTGGGGCGACCCGCCGTCCCGACAGGGACCGATCGTCGGTCTCTTCGCCGCGATTCCCGGCAACGCCAAGCTCCTCCCCAGCGGGGTCAGCGACCGATCGCTCATCGGCGAGCACGCGACCGACGAGCAGTTGGCCGACGGTCCGGATCGCGTCTCGCCGGCCTTCCTCCGGGCGACGAAGCGAGCCCACGGAACGCTCCCCGAGATCGACGACGAGGCGGTGGTCTTCTGCTCGCTGACCGATCGCGTGGTCTCGACACGCGCGATCGGTGAGCGGATGCCCGCGGCCCGGACGGTGCTGTACGACGGCGGCCACGAACTGTTCTCCTCGCGTTCTCGCGACGAGCACGTGCCGACGCTGCTGTCGGCGCTCGATCGGGGTGCCGACGCGGTCGTCTGAGAACGAAACCCTGACCCTCCCACGTCCGCTACGGGCAGGCGATGGAGTGTGACAAGTGTGGCGCGCCGGCGGTGATGCACGCGGCCTACTCGGGGCTGCACATGTGCGAAGAGCACTTTTGCCGGACCGTCGAGAAGCGCGTGCGTCGCCGCATCCGCGAGGACGGACTGGTGCCTCGCGATGCCACGCCGGAGGACCCGGAGACGTGGGTGATCGGGCTCTCGGGAGGCAAAGACAGCGTCGTCCTCACCCAGATCCTACAGGACGTGTTCGCCGAGGACCCCCGGATCGAACTCGTCGCGCTGTCGATCCACGAGGGGATCGAGGGGTACCGCGACGAGAGCCTCGACGCCTCCGTGGCGCTGACCGACGAGCTCGGGATCCGGCACGAGGTCGTCAGCTACGACGAGGAGTTCGACGTTCGCATGGACGAGGTCGTCGAGGACGACCCCGAGGGGATGGCCGCCTGTGCCTACTGTGGCGTCTTTCGCCGGGACTTGCTCTCGAAGTACGCCGACGAACTCGACGCCGACAAGCTGCTGACGGGTCACAACCTCGACGACGAGGCCGAGACTGCGCTGATGAACTTCCTCGAAGGCGACGTGACCCAGATCGCCCAGCACTTCGACTCGTCGCTGGGGCCGTTCGACGCCGACGGCGACGGCCCCGCCGACCGGGAGCGCCCCGAGACAGATCAGCACATCCCGCGGGCCAAGCCACTCCGTGACATCCCCGAAAAGGAGGTCGCTCTGTACGCTCGCTTCGAGGAGCTGCCGGCCCACATCACCGAGTGTCCCCACGCCGAGGAGGCCTATCGCGGCGAGATCCAGGACCTCATGCTCGGCCTCGAAGAGAACCACCCCGGCACGCGCCACTCGATCATGGCCGGCTACGAGAAACTCGCCGCACTGGCCGCCGAGGCCTACCGCAGCGAGGACGACCGCGACGCCGACTTCGGCGAGTGCGAGCGGTGCGGGGCTCCAACGGGTCGAGACCGCTGTCGCAAGTGCAATCTGCTCGACGCACTCGAAGCTGTCTGATCGCTCTCTCGAAGAGCCGACACTGGCTTCTTTGTCGTTCGAGTCTCTACCCTGTACGAAATGGGCGGTCCACGACTCTCTGGGCTCGGTGATCGAAGCGTCTCGCCGGTCGTCGGTGTCGTCCTGCTGGTCGCGATCGTCGTCCTGCTTGTCGCGGCGGCGGGGACGTTCGTGTTCGGTCTGGCCGACCAACAGACTCCCGCGCCGACGGCGAAACTCTCGCTCGAACCGATCGCGGACAGCGAACAGTACGCCCTCGTTCACCACTCGGGCGACCGGATCGACGGCACCCGTGTCACCGTCCGTGGCGTCGACGACCCCGACACACTGGCCGGCGAGGAGTTGGTCGCTGGGACCGACGTTCCGCTGTTGCCCAGACGCGAGACGATCCGTCTCGTCTGGCAGGACGGCTCGGACGACCCCTCATCGTACATCCTCGCCGAGTTCGACCTCGATCCTGGAGCCGTCGTCGAAGGGCTGGGCGACGGCACGGTCTTTACCGGCAGTACTGCCGGCGTCCGTGCTGTCGAGGGTGACGGCGGCAGTGTGACGACGATTCCGAACACGGACACCGTCGAAGCGATCGGCGCGATCGGGCCCGACGTGTCCGGTGACGGTACCGAAGACATCCCATACGTCGACGGCAGCGAGACGGTGGGAGTCGTCGACGCCGAGGGTGAAGTGACGGAACTCGCCTCCAGCAGCGACATCGGCGGCTCCATCGAGACCAGCAAGACGCGGCTGGCCACGGGTCGCTGGGACGGACAGCCGCGGTCGGTCTTCTTCGTCGATCAGAACCACGACGAACTGTACCGGGTTGCACCCGGTAGCAATCCGCAGATCGTCGCCACTCCGCCAAACGGCGCGCAGGCCGTCACCGGGATCGGCGACATCGACGGCGACGGCAGCGACGAACTGGTCTTCGCAGACGCCAGTCAGCACTTGCGATACCTCGAATCAGACGGGAGTATCACGAAAATAGACGACGCCGGCTCCGGATCGAACAACGGCATCGGTGCCGGCTCACTGGCCGACCTCGACGGCGACGGCACGCCAGCAGTGGTACTGGTCGACGGGAGCAACGAAATCCTGATCAACCGCAAAGCGAGCGGTGGCGGGACCGAACGCCTCACTGGCGTGAGTGCGACGAAAGCGCCACTGACGACGGCAGATGTCGACGGCGACGGCGCGACGGAGATCGTCTACGTCGGGACGACCAACGGGAAGCTCAGATTCGTCGACGACCCGCTGGGAACTCCTTCGGTCGAGGTGCTCTCAGACGAGAACGGCAACGATATCGACGGCTCAGCCGAGACTGGGGCCACGTGACTCATACTGCCGGCTGTTACTTCGTGACGATCTTCGCCACCCCAGGGTGGCGAAATCGGTCACAGATGTACAGCCGGTCGTATCACTCCTCTGGCGATTCCGTCTCGTCTGGCGTGCCCAGTGCGACCGAGAACGCGTCGTGGTCGTCGAGGCCGTCGGCGAGTTCGTCCAGCCGTGTCCGCATCGTCGACAGCCGCTCTTTCAGCTCCGACACCGTCTCTGGCTCTCGTTCGTGTCCGCTGGCCGTGGCGGCGTACTCGCTGGCGACCGCGTAGTAGCGCCCGAGGAGCTGGTCGTACTCGACGCGGCGCTGGAGGCGCTCGACCGTCGCGCGAAGCGTCTCTGGCGAGATCGGTTTGGTGACACACTCGACGGCTCTGTCGGTGCCGTCGACCGACTCGTCGACGAACGCCGCCAGCTCGAACGGGCGCTCGTCGCGCTGGGGGCGTGGAATCGCCTGTTCGATACCGTCTCTGGCGTCGACGAGGACGACCGACACCGCCTCGTCGAGGCTGTCGACGGCGGTCTCTGCGTCGATCGCCGTCCTGACGGGCCACTCCTCGCGCAGCACCGCCGTCACCCGCTGGCGACAGTCGTCGTCGTCGATACAGACCAGGACGACGTTGTCGGTCACCGAAATGTCGAACGTCGCATTGCTCATCGTCTCCCCCGCGTCGTTCGAGCACGGCGTACGCGCTGCACGATCAGTTGCCTCCGGTGGTGCCCGCGTCCGAGCCGACCTCGATCGCGGCGTCGAACAGCGTGGAGTACAGCGTCATCGTCTCTTCGTCGTGGACCGTCCGGTCGATGTAGTAGTAGCCGGTTGCACCGCCGGCTCTGACGCGCGAGCCGAGCACGTGCAGGAACTCGAAGGCGGTTTCGCGCCCCATACACTCCTGGAGGTCGGTAATCGAGTCGAAACAGACCGCGGTGTCGGTCTCTCGGTGGATCTTCGTCGCGATCCGCTCGCCGAGCTCCCGGATGGGCTCGGAGCTGTCGAGATACTCGACGGTCGTGTCGTCGGCCGTCGGTGCCTGCTGGACCGCGGCCGAGCGGGTCACGCCGTCGAGCCCCAGCATCGACAGCGACGGTGCCGGGCCGAGCAGCTCTCGCCAGCGCGACGCCTTCTCCTCTGGCCCCTCACTGATCGTCACCCCGACGACGTGCTCCGGTGGCTCGTCGGCCGTCAGGACGTCACAGCAGAGTCGGTCTGCGGTGTCCCCGACGCCCGGCGCGACCAGCAACACGTTTGTCGCGTCCGCGACGGCCGGCCCGAGATCGAAGCTCTCGGTCACAGCACCGCCCTCCTCACTACGATCACGGTGTGGGTTCTGTCGTTCACTACCGTACTGATGGCTCTACACCGACAAATATCTTCACTCGTCTTAGATCCCCAATACGACCCGCGTTCCTCTGGCCCTCATTCGACAGACCGCGCCGGTTCCTGAATTTACGAGAGATAATTAAACGAATAATTTATTACTATTCTTTAGATAAATATATTTCGCCATGGTCCCTGTCCACAAGTGGCTATGAGCCAAACACAGTCTGTCAAGGACACGCTCGCATCGCACCCGAAACTCATCGGCATGATGTTTACTGTGCTACTGTTGCTGACGCAAGCCGGCGCTGCCGCTGGCGCTGGTGGAACTACTTTCGCTGGCCCATAGATTATAATCTATATTCGCTGCTCCAGTACAGGCTTCCTTCTGCAACCACGGGAAATAGCTGCATTTCGAGGAACTCCTCTAGACGGGTCTGTGAAACGTTGAAAGTCTCTAACTTCCCTGAGTTAAGATATCTCAGGCCAGACTCTGTAAGTAGGGGTCTAAAAATCGAGCCCATACCATAATGCTTTGTCGGATAGACATTTACTGTGGACTTCACCTGTTCACTACTAGTTTCTTCAATTGTAACTGAAAATGGCGTTCCCGATTCGCTCTCGACCAGCGTCTCGTTGCCGTCGCCGACGACCATGTAGCGCTGGGCCAGTCGATTCCGTTTCTTGAGCAGGCCGAGCATCGACAGCAGCGAGAACCCCTGGTTGAGCAATCGAGCGACGGTCCGGCCGATCTCCGTCGCGGTCTTGTTCAACACGTCGGTCAGGGTGACGATACCGCCGATCGCACCGGCGTCGATGAGCGCGCGGCCCTGGCTGTAGGACTGGCAGGCGTTGAGCAGGAACGCGTTGACGCCGACCGACTCCAGCGTTTCGGCGTCGAGGTGGCCGTCGGTACACCGGATTCCGTCGGGGTCGACGTGACCGATGTAGTGAAAGAAGTCGGCGTCCGTCGTCAGCAGCGTCGCCAGTTCGTCGGTCGTGACCTGTTCGCGCGTGGTGATGTCGAACTCGATCCACTCGCGGGTCCCGTAGATGTCGCCGACGACGTTCTCGTCGCTCATCTGGGGGTCGTTACAGACGACGAGGATGCGAGTCCGCTCGCCGGAGCTGGCGTCGAACTCCAGTCGTCGGTCGTACTCCTCGACGCTCATCTTGCTCGCGCCCAGCGGGATGCCGTCGCCGACGTAGGTCTGTTCGATGCTGTCCGCTGGCTCGGGCGTAAACACCGTCTGGTCGAGTCCGCGCGTCGCCGTCTCGCTTCGGGTCGCCGTCGATCTGACGAACGCTTCGCCGCCGCGGTCCGACGTATCGAAGAAGGAGGTCACCTTCGGCGAGAGATCCGCCTCCGTGCCGTCTGTGATCGTAGGATCGTCGGGACAGCGAACGATCGCGAGCTCGTCGGCGAGGAAGGGCAACACCGGGAGTGCCGAGGACTCCGGAACCACGTCGGCGGTCAGCTTCCACGTCGGGACGGCCTCCGCGATCGCCTCGTAGGGCACCTGTAGGTACTGGCGGACCTGTTCGGCGAGTGGCTGGTCGTACAGCGCCGGGAAGTCCAGGTCGACGGCCGCTTCGACGCGATCCCGCTCGTACAGCGGCACGTCGTACATCCCCTCCGTCCGGGTGACGCAGTCGAGCAGGAACACCTGCTTGAGCACGCGAGCGACGGTCGTCTCGAAGCCCTCACCGCCGTCCAGAGGTCGAGACCAGCCGGCAGCGTGGAGCGTCGGCCGTGATCCGATCTCGACGGTCGCACCGAGATAGTAGGCCAGGGACGTGACCGGCAAGAGTGCATCCAGTCGCGGCGGAACCTCGATGGTCACTCCCGTCTCCGGCGCGGACAGCGCCGTCGGGACCGACAGCTCCGAGCCGCGTTCGATCAGCGGCGGGTGTCCGCGGAGTGTCGGGAACGACCGCTCACAGCTCGTCGTCTTCAGTGCCGAACCCAGCTGTGACAGCGCGGTCGCCAGCGCTTCGGGGTCGTCGGTCGTCGTGATCGTCGCCGCCGGCTGCTCGTGGAGCGACCGAACGCCAACCCGGAGTTCGCTGGCACCCGGAAACGAGAGCCGCACCTGATCGGTTCCGGGTTCGAAGACGACCTCTCCCTCGACGTAGAGGTACAGCTTCATCTTGGCCGAAGAAAGTTCGACGTAGTACTCGCCGGGTCCGACGGCGGTCCGCTCGCTGCTGGTACATTCGGCGACGATCGAGAGCTCGTCGTCACGAACGAGCGCGTCGACCTGGTAGGGCGTCTCCAGCGTCGTGGCCGTAATCACGGCGGCCGTATCGACGGGCGGCGCGAACGTCGACGGGTCGATCGAGGTCGGCGTCACTGGCCGTTGCGTGAGCAGCGTAAACTGCGCCCCCTCGATCGGATCGGCGAGTCGCAACCCGTAGGGTGCTTCGACCGCTGTCATCGACGGCGTCGTATCGGTAACCATAGGATTCGGGACGGTGGTCGGCGGACGACCGGTGTTCTACACGTCACGAACGGCCTGCAGGACAAAAGTACTATTTACTACTCGCTGATATCTGTCGTTCGACTGTCGCCGGCACTCGTGTGTCATCACCTGTCTCTGGACGGTGTCGCGGTCAAAAAAGTTAGTCGACAGTCCGAGCCGGGTACCGCGTCGCCGGGTCAGATGACGTCGATTCCGTTGTTCTTCTCTTTGGTGTCTCGGCCGCCGTCGGTGTGTCCGTAGCTCTGGCCGCCCTGATCGTCGAACTCCTCGACGTTCTGGCTGGCGTCGAAGCTGGTGTCGTCACCGACTTCCTGGATCGCTTCGCGGGACTTGTCGGCCTGCTTCTGGGTGGACGGGCCGAGCACCTGCGCCGACTGGACGCCGGTCATGATCGCCATCACGCGAACCTTGCCCTTGTACTCCTCCTGGATGCGCGCGCCCCAGATGACGTTGGCGCTGGCTTCGAGCCGTTCGGTGATGTTCTGTGCGATCCCTTCGGCCTCCTTCAGCGTGAGGTCTGGGCCGCCAGTGATGTGGACCAGTCCGCCGCTCGCGCCGCGGTAGTCGACGTCCAGCAGCGGGTGGTTCATCGCGTCTTTGACGACCTCTTCGGTCTTGTTCTTGTCCTGGGTCTCGCCGACCAGCATGACCGCGACGCCGCCCTGGTTCATGATCGAGGTCATGTCGGCGTAGTCGAGGTTGATCAGCGACGGCTGCGTGATGGTCTCGCTGATCCCCTTGACCGTCTCGGCGATGATCTGGTCCATCACCGAGAACGCCTTGCCGATCGGGAGGTTCGGGACGTAATCGAGCAGGCGGTTGTTGTCCAGCACGATGATCGAGTCGGCCTCGTTGCGCAGGCGTTCGAGCCCTTCTTCGGCCTTGACCGTGCGGGCGCGCTCGACGTTGAACGGCGTCGACACCATGCCGACGACGATCGCGCCCTGTTCTTTGGCGATCTTGGAGACGACCGGTGCTGCACCGGTACCCGTCCCGCCACCCATGCCGGCGGTGACGAACACCAGGTCGGCGTCTCCCAGCACTTCCTTGATCGTGCCCTGGGCCATCTCGGTGGCGCGCTCGCCCATCGAGGGGTCGCCACCGGCACCGAGGCCGTTGGTCAGGGACTTGCCGACGAGGATCTTCGTGTCGGCCTCGATCATCTTGAGGTGCTGCTTGTCGGTGTTGATCGCCACCGTGTCAGCACCCTCGACGCCGATGTTGTACAGACGGTTGACCGTGTTGTTACCGGCTCCGCCACAGCCGACGATGACGATCCGGGGGTCACCGAAACCGTCCACGTCCGCGTCGGACAGTTGCTGCTGTTCCGCTTCGTCGCGCTCGAGGGCTTCCTTGACGATGTCCTGCATCGTTAGGCCCTCACGTAGGTGCGACGCTCGCGTTTCTCGGATGGTCGCTCTTTCCCGCCCTCCTGCTCGGCGAGCATCTCGCGCACAGCGGACCTGATGGCCTCGCTGCGGTTGGGGTACTCCCCGGTTTCGACCATTCGTTCGACCTCTTCGATCTGCTGCTTCGGAATCCGTAGTGTCACACGCTCCATAGTTATCTCGTTCCCCGGTAAGACGGCAGGCGTTTACACGCCGACCGCACGTTTTACACCGCGCAATCGCCGGACGACGGCGGGACATCCACCGTGTGGCGCGCCGTGTAAGACGACCGTCTTACGCAGAACATACCACAGAGTGTAGTATAATAAAGGTTGTGGCGGGTGTATGACAACCACGCGTTTACGACAGTAAGGTGGTTGTAACGTCTAATTTCGCCACTTTAGTTGTTTTCGAGAACGTCCGCTGCCGGGGTTCGACGCCCACAACTCGGGCAGAAACCCCAGTCCGACCGGAGCTCGTCACCGCAGTCACAGAACACGCGGTGGGCTGCCTTCTCACCACAGTTCGGGCAGTAAACGTGGTCGCTCGTGACGTTTTCGCCACATTGGCCACACGTCTTACGTCCGCCCGCGGGTGTGCCGTCGTCCTCACGACCGGGTGTCTTACGATCGGTGCTGGCGTGTGACGACTCGCGCCGACCATCGTGTGACACCTCCGACTGATCGTCCGACACCGCCTCTCGGCTGGCGTTTTCGCCCTCCAGCGTGATGTTTACGTTCACGTCCTGGGGACGCTGTGGCTGGAGTCGGCCGTTCAGACGCTTCTCGATGATCGCGTCCACGCGGTCGACGATCAGATCGTCGATGCTGTCGTCGCCGTCGTCGGACGCGTCGACGGCCCCCGGCGATTCGTCTGGCGCTTCCAGATACTCCCGGAGCGCTTCGCGCATGACCTCGCTCTTGGAGGCGTCGAACTCCTCGAGCTGATCGATGAGGTCGTCGTCGGCGCGAAACGTGATCTTACTCATTCGACTCGTCATACACATTATCGCCGGGGTATTTTAATCTTCCCGCGGCGTCTGACGCCCGTCTGCCACCGTTTTGGGTCTTCCTTCGGTCCGCCCCACCACGCGGGCGTCGCCGGCAGTGTCTGACGGACCGGTGTGGCTGTGAGACCCTCCCGCCCTCGTACAGAATGATAACCGTTAAGTCTGCCACCGGCGCTACGTTCGAGTGCAACCGCCCTTAGCTCAGACTGGTAGAGCAGTCGACTGTAGATCGACTTGCCCCCCGTTCAAATCGGGGAGGGCGGATTTTTCCTGCGAACGACAGTGAGCAGTGACAGCTGATTTGGTTTCTTCGCACCTGCCCGACTCGGCGCTGGTCGTCTCACCGCCGACGGCTCCGCGCTCGGCGGCGTGCATCCCCGATATCAATTTATTTGTAGGTGTCTTGCGGCTTGGTTGATATGGCGACGATCAAATCATTCGTCGAATCGTTCGGCGTACTGCGCCGGAACCCGATCGTGTTTGCGATTGGGGCGCTGTACGCGGTGATCATACTCCCCCAGACTGCTCTCTCGACGTTCGGAATCCCGTTCGTTCCGGCGCTCTTTCAGTTGGTGACGTTCTTCATCACGCCCTTCGTCGTCGCTGGCCTGCTGGCGATGGTCTACGAGGGGCGGGTCAGAGACACGTCTTTCGAGACGTTCAAGAAAGTCGGGAAAGACCGGTACGTGCCCGTATTGGTCGGGAACCTGATCCAGGCTGTGTTCACGATCGCCTACGGGTTCATCGCGGCCATCGTGGCGCTGTTCGTCGTCGGGTTCGGTGCGATGGCCATGACGAACGGCGGCGCTGGCGCGACGAGTGACTCGATGCTGGGCGGGATCGGCATCGTCTCGATCCTCCTGGTGGCCGTTCTCGTGCTCGTGTTCCTGCTGGTGATGTTCTTCATCCAGTTCTACGCCACTGCGATCGTGGTCGACGACGTCGGCGTCGTCGACGGCTTCCGCAACAGTATCAGCGTCGTCATCGACAACCTCGTTCAGTCGCTCGGCTTCAGCGTCATCAACCTCGTGATCGGCCTGCTGGTGTCCGTGCCGACGATCGCGCTGTTCTTGTTGCCACTGCTGGGTGGCGGACTCGACAGTGGAGCGGCGGCCGGTGGGGCCATGGGACCGACCAGTTTGACCGGCACGGCACTGGCGTCCCGAGTCGGCGTCATCCTCTACTCGTTCGTCGTTGCGGTCGTCCTGACGCCGTTCCGATCCGCGTTCTCCGTCGCGTTCTACGACAACCACACCGAGGGGTAAGCCCGAGCGCCTTCCTCGGTCCTCTCTGGCGCGTTCGACGGTCGTGACAGTCACAGCCTACCCGCCAGCCGCGGTGCTCGCAGGCGCGTCGTAACTAACCGATCGTCACCCCTGGATCGGAGTGGATGATTACTGCACGGACCACGCACGGCGTCGATCGGCGTCGACCTGGCTGGGAGGGCGAGGATGTCTGAGATCGTCGTCGCGGACGTGTCGATCGGAGAGCGCTCGATCGAGTACACCGTCGACTACTCGCGGGACCTGCGGCGCTTCTTCGACGCGTCGACGTTTTCGGTGTCGTACGACGTAGACGTGAGCGAGGTCCCGTACGGTATCGCGACGATTCCGGTCCTCGCGCAGGTCTGTCCGGTCGCGTGGGCGACCGACAGCACCGTCGTCGTGGAGGCCGTCGACCGGCAGTTCGTCGACAGCCTCGACGCGGTCCGAGACACGCTGTCACGGATGTACCCCGCGTTCATCGACGGCGGGGCGCTCCGGGCCGAGCGGATCACGGAGCACCGTCACGAACCGGGTTCGTTCGACGGGACGGCACAGCTTTTCAGCGGCGGTGTCGACTCGCTGGCGACGTACGTCCGACATCGCGAGGCCGACCCCGCGCTGATCGCGATCCAGGGCTGGGTCGTCGGCGTCGACGAGGGCGATCGCTGGGAGCGGGTCATGGGTCACGTGGACCGATTTGCCCAGCGAGAGGACTGTCCGACCCACAGCGTCACGGCGGACATCTCTGGTTTCCTCGATCACACGATGTTGAACGTCCACTACAAGCACCACACAGACGGCGGGTGGTACAGCGGCGTCGGCCACGGCATCGGGCTGCTCGGAGTCTGTGCGCCGCTGGCCTACAGCCAGGGGTACGGCGTCGTCCACATGGGCTCGACGCACTGGGACGGGTTCGAGCTGGAGTCGGTCACCTGGCCGGGCCGCGGGTCGCCGTGGGGATCGCATCCGGACATCGACGACAACGTCCGGTGGGCGGGCACGCGGGGCCACCACGACGCTTTCGAGATCACGCGCCAGGACAAGCTGGAGCTGCTGGCCGACTACGCCCGCGAAACGGGAGCTCCGTTCGTGATCCGGACCTGTACGTACGACGACGCGGGCGGGAACTGCAACCGCTGTGAGAAGTGCGTCCGGACGGCGACCGGGCTCTTGCTGGCCGGCGTCGATCCCAACGACTTCGGCTACCGGGTCGACGAGGAGTGGTACGACTACGCCGTCGAGCGCTTCGAGACGAACGACTGGGCGCTGGACGAGCACGTCCGGTACTACTGGGAAGACATCCAGGACCACCTCCCCGCCGAGGAGTGGCCCGAGGACGACGGAGCTAGCGAGTTCCTCGCGTGGCTCGCGGACAACGACTTCGCGGACAACGTCGAGCGGTCGACCCAGCCCGCCTGGGTGAAGCTGCTTCGCGTGGGCGCGCGAAACGCGCCGTACGAGCTCTACGAGTACCTCTATCCGGTCTACGACCGACTACGGCCGAAACCGTACAACTGACCGCGCTCTGAGGTGGCAAACAGTATCATACGACCGGCTGACATCTGTGACCGATTTCGCCACCCCGGGTGGCGAAGCTCGTCACGAAGTGACAGCCGGCAGTATCAGTCTGTCGGCGAGGGACGGGGCGACGCCTCGGCGTCACACACCGACCCGCGTCGGATCGTCTCGACGGCGTCGAGCGGGAACGCGTCCCGGTCGGGAACCGCCTCGAACCCGAGGGCAAAGCCCAGCGGGAACAGTATCGCGGAGATCGCGCGTCGGAGGCCGCCGTCGACGCCGAGCCGCTGACAGACCAGCCCGGCGGCCGCGAGCGTCGCGAGCAGCCACCCGCCCGCGAGCAGCGGCTGCGCGACCGCGAGCAGCGCGCCCAGGCCGAGCCAGGCCGTGGTAGCGATCTTGTCCCGGAAGTACCACAGCCACCGCCAGCGCAGCGCCGGTCGGCTCAGGGCTTTGTGACAGACCTGGCCGCCGGCCCGGTAGTACCCCTGTCGCCAGCGACGGAACTGATCGAGCGACGACTCCGGAACGGGATGGGTGCCGACGACCGTCGGCAGCCGGCACAGATCGTACCCCGCGAGCGTCAGCTGGAACCCCAGATCAACGTCCTCCCAGGCGGTCAGAAACGGGTGAAAGCCGCCCACTTCGGCCAGGGCCTCGCGGTCGTACAGCGCGACGCCGTGCAGATAGTCGACGCTGGTCGGCTCTTCGGTCCGGCGTTCGTTCAGGTGTCCGTCGACGCCCGCGACCGAGGGATCGCTCGCGAGTGTCTCTCGAGCCTCGGCGAGCCAGTCGCCCTGGGTCAGGACCACGTCGCCGTCGACGAACAGCACGGCGTCACCGCGGGCCCACTGCGTGCCGACGTAGCGGCCCGCGCCGGGGGTCGTCAGCGCGTCGTCGGGGATCCGGAGGACAGTGGCGTCGTAGTCGTCTGCGATCGCGACCGTCCCGTCCGTCGAGTTCGAGTCGACGACCAGCACCTCGAAGCTGGCGACGCCACGACACGCCGCGAACACGGCGTCGAGACAGTCGGCGATGCGCGCTGCCTCGTTGTAGGTGACGACGACGACCGACAGCTCCGGCTCGTCTCTCTGGACAGTGGCTGTCTCTGGGCTGGCTTCGTCGGCCGTCCCTCGTGTCTCGTACACGAGAGCGACGACGACCGATAGCACCTTCGTTATGTGACTCCTACGCCGCGGTGAGAAACGGCCTCGTTCGCTCAGAGTCGGCGTTCGAGGAAGTCCGCGAGCGTGCGGAACGTGCGGATCTTCTGGTCCACGTCGGTCGATGCGTGGCCCTCCTCGCCGAGTTCGACGTACTCGTAGTCGCCGTCTTCGCCCGCCTCGTAGCCGAGTTCGTCGAGGCGATCACGGAACAGTCGGGCCTGCGAGACCGGGACGCGCCGGTCGTTGACGCCGTGGAGCACCAACAGCGGAGCGGCGAGGTTCTCGGCGTGAGTGATGGGACTGCGTTCGTCGTACAACTCCGGATTCGCCTCGGGTGAGCCCACGTTCTTCTCCAGCAGTTCGGTCCGGTAGTGGGGCATCGTGTTCTCGTAGAGGTCCCACAGATCGGTGACGCCGATCCAGGCGACTCCCGCGTCGTACAGCTCGGGGTACATCGTCAGCTGACAGTACGCCGAGTAGCCACCGTAAGAGCCTCCGAAGACGGCGATCCGGTCGTCGTCGACCCACTCCTTCTCGGCGAGGATCGTCGTCCCCTTCGCGATGTCGGCCTGCTCGTTGCCGCCCCAGTCGTCGTAGATCGCCTGTGCGAACTCGCGGCCGCGGCCGGTCGAGCCCCGGTAGTTCACCTTGAGGACGCTGTACCCCTGCGAACAGAGGAACTGCGTGTAGAGGTCGAAGCCGCGCGTGTCCTGTCCCCGCGGACCGCCGTGGGGGTTCACGATCGCTGGCGACGGACGCTCGCCGCTGTCGTACAGCAACGCCTCGATCTCGCGGGAGGCAGGGTCGCTCTCCACGCCCTGGCCGGCGCGGTCGTCGAACTCGGCGACGCCCGCGGAGTCGAAGGTGAAGTACTCGGCGTCCACGAAGCGATCCGGGTCGAGGTCGCCGTAGTCGGCCGCGATCAGCTGCTCGGTCTCGTCGGTCGCGAGGTCGTAACACAGCAGTTCGGGTCGCCGATCCGGCGTCGTGTGCGAGCAGACGATCCGTTCCTCGTCGACGACGGCGCTGCCCGCACGTCCGAGCGACGCGACGCCCGTGGGCAGGTCGAGCGTCGTCGCCGCGCCGGTCCGGGCGTCGTAGACGACGACTTCTTTCGCACACTCGCGTGTCCGAACCGCGAGGAACCGATCGCCACCGGGCAGGAAGGACTCGGCGTCCTCGTCGAACTCGCCCCCGTACCAGGTCACTTCGTCGGTCGACAGATCGTAGACCCCACACCGGCCCAGATCCGCGGTGTTGTCCGTCACCAGCAGCCGGTCGCCGTCTGGACTCCAGTCGACCGGCGCGACCTCCGCGCCCGTCTCGCCGATCTCCAGGTTCCGGGGGTTCGATCCGTCGGCGTCGGCCACGTAGGTGTCCGTGTTCTCGAAGGTGTCCGTCTCGTTGGTCGCGTAGGCGATCCGCTCGCAGTCGGGCGACAGCACGCCCGCAGCGACGGCTCGGTCGTACGCCGTCAGCTGGGTGGTCGCTCCCGTCGCGCAGTCGTGACGGTACAGCTGCATCTGACCGCTCGCCGTCGATCCGACCAGCAGGGTCTCGCCGTCTTCGCCGACGTCCTGCAGGATCGTCTGCCCGTCCAGCTCGACGACTGGCTCGACCGAGCCGTCCCGAGCGATCGCGTACACGTCGTTTTGCTCGTTGCCGTCGTCGTCGAGGTGGAAGAAGACGCGCTCGCCGTCGGCTCCCCACTCGACGTGCCAGCGGGCGTTCCGGGGCACTTCGCCGTCGCTCCACCGCGTTCGCTCGCCGGTCTCTACGTCGACGACGTGTAACTCGTTGCGCCCCGTCTCGTCGTAGTAGACGGCGACTTCGCTCCCGTCGGGGGAGACGGTCGCGTGGTGGAAGGTCGGCAGGCTCGCCAGCGCTTCGAGGAGGTCCTCGTCCATGGGGCCCGGTGCTCCCGGACGAACAATGAATCTGTGGACAGTGGCACGCATCTCCGCGGTCGTGGCCGGGACGATGCGGGATCGTCGGCGTGGCGTTGTACTGTCGGCTGCAACTAGTTCGAGACATTCGCGACACAAGGTCGAAGAATTTTGAACAGGTGTACAGCCGGCGTGTTAGTCGCTCTCTACGGCCCGCATCGTACGGTCCGTAGAAACCCCTTACTCGGGCCACGGTTGTCGTCGCCTCTCCCGACGGACCCGCGAGCAACGCGGAGACAGTCGGCCGCCGACCGTGTCTCTGTCGTGTACTGTCTGGCGACGAATCGAAACAACCCTGCGACGAGAGGCGGATAAAATGACGTGAACGATCATCTCTCTTTTTAGCGACGTGGCGTCAACCCTGGGGTGTGGTCGTCAATGGGAGTGTTCGATAAGGCACGAAACGTTTCCCACCTCGGGGACACTGACGGAGACTGCCCGTATCTGTGTATGCGATGCGAGGCGGCCTTCCAGGTCCAGTATCACTCCTGCCCGGCCTGCGGTGGGTACGACATCCGCCGCGCCGAGTGGGTCTGACACGGAACGCTGTCGTTGCGTACCGGTGCGCGCTGGGACGGGGGAGACGCTCACCGGTACATCGCTACGTCCGTATGAGACGGAGTCCTGTCGCCGTTTTCCCGCTCGCTCGCCGTGGGACGGTCCGCCCTGTCACGGTCCGCGACCACCCTGTCCGACATTTTTCGATACACTTCCCAGCCGCGGTGCCGGAAGACGGTCGGCCTCGACAGCGCATCGGGCGTTCCGGGCCGTCGGAGGTGACAGGCACAAGTAGCCAAGGCCCGTCGGGTCGGGTATGCGCCATCGCACACTCGGCACGACGGGCATCGACGTGACGGAAGTCGGACTGGGGACGTGGAACGTCGGCGGCGACTGGGGCGACGTTTCCGACGAGGACGGCCGGGAGGCGATCCGTGCCGCACTCGACGCGGGGATCGACTTCGTGGACACGGCCGACGTGTACGGCGACGGCCGCAGCGAGCGCCACATCGCACACGTCCTGGACGAGCGCGACGAGGACGTGACGGTCGCGACGAAAGCCGGTCGCCGGCTCGACCCCCACGTGGCCGAAGACTACGACTACGAGCACCTCTCGGCGTTCGTCGACCGCTCTCGGGAGTACCTCGATCAGGACACGCTCGATCTCCTCCAGCTTCACTGTCCGCCGACCGACGCCTTCTACCAGCCCGAGACGTTCGCGGCGCTGGATCGACTCAAAGACGAGGGCGCGCTCGATCACTACGGCGTCAGCGTCGAGACGGTCGAGGAGGCGCTGAAGGCCATCGAGTACCCCGGCGTCGAGACGGTCCAGATCATCTTCAACCCCTTCCGCCAGCGCCCGGCCGATCTGTTCTTCGAGGAGGCCAAGCGCCGCGACGTGGGCGTCATCGTCCGCGTACCGCTGGCGTCGGGACTGCTGACCGGTGGACTCTCCCGTGACGACACGTTCCCGGAGAACGACCACCGCAACTACAACCGCGAGGGCGAGGCCTTCGACCGCGGTGAGACCTTCGCCGGGCTCCCGTTCGAGCGTGGACTCGACGCCGTCGACGCGCTCCGCGAGCACGTCCCGGAGGAACTCACCATGGCCCAGACCGCGCTGCGCTGGATCCTCGACTTCGAAGCGGTGTCGACGGTGATCCCCGGCTCGACCTCGCCCGAGCACATCCGACAGAACGCCGCCGCCAGCGAGGCCGATCCCCTCTCCCATCAGACCCACGGCGCGATCCGTGACGTCTACGAGGAGTACGTCTTCGACGACGTTCACCACCGCTGGTAGCCCCCCTATCGTGTCGGTTTACTGACCGTGTTTACGGGGAACTGCGTGACTATCTGGCAGCCAAACGTCGCCCATTCGAAAACGAATCGTAGCTTTCGAGTATAGCGATTCATTTCCCAAATCTGACTGTAAACGCGATCCGAATCATACGATATTTGGTAGGTATCGGGTAGGGAAGTAACAGAATTGTGAGTGCTGTCTGACGACCGTCTGCCAGGCGCACGCCCGTCGTCAGATCTGTCGCCTCCGCCACCGCACAGTTCAAGTGTGCTTGCTGTAACTACACGCTCGTGGTCGTCTCGTTCGACTGTTTCGGCACGCTCGTAGACGCCGACCGACCCGACGAGCCGTGGGTGGCCGTGGCCGACGCGCTGGCCGCCCGCGACGTGACGGTCCCGTCCGACTGGGAAGGGGCCTACCGCAGCTCCCATCGAGAGTACGAACGGGGTGCGGAGGCCCCGCTGGACGAGCACGTCCGACTCGCGCTCGCCAGCCGCGGCGTCGATGTCGAGGCCGAGACCGCACACGACGCGACGCTGGCGGCGTTCGACTCGCCGGTGACCGTTCGGGACGGCGCTCGGGACACGCTCGCGAGCGCGCGAGAGTACGGTCCTGTGGCGGTCTGCTCGAACTGCAGCGTCCCCGGCCTCGTCGAACGGACGCTCGACCGCGCCGACCTCGCCGTCGACTCCGTCGTGACCAGCGTCGGCTGTGGCTGGCGCAAACCCCACCCGACGATCTTCGAGCGGACGGCGGCGGCGCTCGGGGTCCCGCTCGACGAACTCGTCCACGTCGGCGACGACGCCCGTACCGACGGCGGTGCGGACCGCGTCGGCGCGACTGCACTGGTGCTCGACGACGTGGCGCTCTCGGCGGTGCCCGAGTGGCTCGCGGCCGCCGTCGCCGACGGAGCGTCCGGGGAGGAGCCACCGTGATCGCGCCTCTCGCAGTCCTGATTGCGGCGGCGCTCGAACTGCTCGTGGCCGAGCCCCCGGCCCGTGCTCACCCGGTCGCCTGGCTTGGCCGTGCCGTCGCGCCGCTGGATCGCGAGTGGGGACGATCTCGAGTCGTCGGTGCCGTCGGAGCGCTGGCGGTGCCGCTCACTGCCGCGGTCGTCGTGGCCATCCTCGTGGTCGCGGCTGGGCGAGTGTCGGCCTGGCTCGCGGCCGCCGTCGCCGGTGTCGCGCTGTTCGTCGCGACGAGCCTCCGGATGCTCCTGTCGGAAGCCCGCTCGACGATCGCGGCCACGCCGACGGATCTCGACGCCGCTCGCAGGTCGCTGCGGGCGCTCGCGGGTCGCGACGCAGAGACGCTCTCGGCCGGGCAGGTCCGGAGCGCGGCCGTCGAGAGCGCGGCCGAGAACCTCGCCGACGGGCTGGTCGCGCCACTCGCCGCGTTCGTCGCGGGCGTCGTCGTGGGGCAGGCGGCGACGCTCTCGCCGGTCCCGTCGCTCGCACTCGGCGCTGGCGGGGCGGCGTGGGTCAAGGTCGTCAACACGCTGGACTCGATGCTGGGCTATCGCTCGAAGCCGGTCGGGTGGGCTCCCGCGCGACTCGACGACGCGGTGATGTGGCTCCCGGCCCGGATCGGCGCGCTCCTGCTCGCCGCGGCGGCACGCGACCCGGCGGCGCTCCTGTCGGCACGATCGTGGCTGGACGGGGTCCCCTCGCCCAACTCCGGCTGGCCGATGGGGGTACTCGCGGCCGCCCACGACGTTCGTCTCGAAAAGCCCGGCGTGTACGCACTCGACGGCGGCGAACAGTTGCCTTCGAAGGAAATTTCACTGCGGGCGGTCCGAACCGTCGCCGTTGCTGGCGGACTCGCGTACGCACTCGCGGTCGCCACGACGGCCGCTGTGGGGGGACTGCCGTGATCGGTGCCGCGTTCCGTGGCGCACTCGGCTTCCTCACTCGACTCCCGGTCGGGCACGGTGAGGAGGCTTTCGACGCCTTTCGGGCGACGCCGGCAGCCTTTCCCCTCGCCGGCTACGTCGTCGGCCTCCTGCTCGCACCGGCCGTCGCGCTCCCCGTGCCCGCACCGACGGTCGCCTTCTCGCTCGTCGTCGCCGTCGTGCTGGTCACCGGCGTCAACCACGCCGACGGGCTGGCAGACCTCGGCGACGCCGCGGTCGTCCACGGCGACGCCGAGCGACGGCGGGCGGCGATGACCGATACGACCGTCGGGGTCGGGGCGCTGCTGGCTCTCGGCGTCGACCTCGTGGGGATCGCACTCGCCGGTCTGGCCCTCGCCGCGCTGCCGATCGCCGGGGCCGTCGTCGTGGTTCTCGCCAGCGAGGTCGGCGCGAAGCTCGCGATGGCGACGCTGATCTGTCGGGGGACGCCGAGCCACGAGGGCTTTGGCTCCTCGTTTCTCAACGAGGCCGACGGACGGGACCTGTGGCTCCCCGTCGTCGTCGCGCTTCCTGCGGTGGCGCTCGGCTGGCTCGCTGGCAGTCCGCTCGCGACCGGCACGGCGCTCGTCGGTGCCGTCGTCGTCGCACTCGCCGTCGAGCGGTGGGCCGCCGTCACGCTGGGCGGCGTCGGCGGCGACGTGCTCGGCGCGACCAACGACCTGGCGCGACTGGCCGCGCTCCACCTGGGGGTGATCGCGTGGACGCTCTGGTGATGGCCGGCGGTCGCGGCACTCGCCTCGACACCGACGGCGAGAAACCGCTGTTCCCGCTCGCCGGCCGTCCGCTGATCGACCACGTGCTCGACGCGCTCGACGCGAGCGGCGTCGCGTCGGTCGTCGTCGCGACCTCGCCGTCGACGCCCGAGACGGCGGCCCACGTCTCCGTTCCGACCGTCGAGACGCCGGGCGAGGGGTACGTCGCCGACCTCGACGCGGCGCTGGCCGACGACCGACTGGCCCGACCGACGCTCACCGTGGCGGCCGATCTCCCCCTGTTGACCGGCGCTGTTCTGGACCGGCTCCGTCGCGCCCACGAGTCGGGGTCGCTCACCGTTGCCGTCCCGGCCGCCCGCAAACACGAGCTCGGGGTCAGCGTCGACACGACGTTCGACCACGACGGTCGGACCGTCGCACCGACCGGCGTCAACGTCGTCGGCGGCGATCCGTCCCGCACGCTCGTGGTCGACGAGCCCCGGCTGGCGGTCAACGTCAACCGTCCCGGCGACGCGGCCGTCGCCCGCGAGTGGCTCCGTTCCTGATCGGCACGCGCGAAAGAATTATCCGCGCTAGGGCCGGTATGGTCTGTATGCTTCCCGACGCCGTCGACGAGCTCCGAGAGTCCGGTAGCGAGGACGGTGCCGTCGACGAGCAGGGCCGCGTGCCACACGGGAGCGCCGACGACCCCTGGGTGCTCGATTTCAGCGCGAACACCAATCCGCGCTCGCCCGACGGGGCCGCCCGCGTGTACGAGTCGTCGCTCGCTTCGGCCCGACGGTATCCGCCCGACGACTACTGTGCCTTTCGTGCCGCCGCCTCGGAGGTCGTCGACTGCGAGGCCCGCGAAGTCATTCCGACCGCGGGCGGGCTGGCGGCGATCCGGCTCACGCTCCAGACGAGCGTCGAGCCGGGCGGCTCCGTCCTCGTCCCGGCACCGAGCTTCGGCGAGTACGCCCGCGAGGTCCGCCTGCAGGGAGCCACGCCCACCTTCGTCGATCACGACGCGATCCTCGACGCCGACCCGACCGGTCACGACCTCGCGATCGTCTGCAACCCGAACAATCCGACCGGCGAGTGCTACGACGCCGAGCGACTGCGAGCCTTCGCCGAGCGCTGTCGCGACGCGGGCACGACCCTGCTGGTCGACGAGGCGTTCCTGGGGTTCACCGACGAGCCCTCGCTGGCCGGCACGCCGGGCGTCGTCGTCGCCCGCGCGTTGACGAAGCTCTACGGGCTGCCGGGGCTGCGAGCCGGCTACGCCGTGGCCACCGGGCGACACCGCGACCGACTGGACACCGCCCGGATCGCGTGGTCGCTGAGCGGGCCGGCGGCCGCCGTCGGGACCCACTGCCTGCGTGATACGGAGTTCGTCGCGGCGACCCGCGAGCGCGTCAGCGCCGAGCGCGAGCGAATGCGGACACAGCTTGCCGGTCGGTTCCGGGTGTCTCCCTCCGACGCGCCCTTCCTCTTGCTGGAACTCGACGGGCGCGACACGGTCGAGGAGTTGCTCGCAACGGTCCGGGAACACGACATGGCGATCAGGGACGCCCGCACGTTCCGCGGGCTGGACGCACACGTCCGGGTCGCCGTGCGGATGCCAGACGAGAACCAGCAGCTGCTGGGCGCTCTCGATGTTTGAGGCCCAGATCCGGGACGGCGTCTGTCAGTGTTGCGGCGACGGCAGCCGCTGGCTGGGGACCGGTCCAGCCGGGGGGTATCGACGCGCCGACGCCGTCTACAACGTCACCGTCCCGGCGGGGTTCGACCGCACGGACCTGTCGAGCTACGTCGTCGAACGCCGCCGACGCGCGGGATTCGAGACCGACGGCCCGGGTCTGCTCACAGGCGTCGACGTGACTCACGCCCGCTGTGCCAGTGTGGGAGCGGTCACGGTCCTGGCGACGGTCGGCCTCTCGAACCCGGCCGCCCTGCCGCTCGACCCAGGTTCTCACGAGGGAAACAGAGCAGAAGACACCGACGACGCGTGGCGTCCCGGCACGGTCAACCTCGTCGTCGGGACCGACCGAGCCCTCGGCGACGGCACGCTGGCGGAACTGCTGGCCACCTGCGTCGAAGCCAAGGCCGCGACGCTGTCCCAACTGGTCGGGGTTCCGGGAACGACGAGCGACGCCGTCCTCGTGGGAACGGTCACCCACGGCGACCCGGCCGACTTCGCCGGCAGTGCGACGACGGTCGGGTCGGCCGCGCGAGCCTGCGTGCGAGAGGCCGTCCGGGCCAGTTTCGAGGCGCGGTACGCAGACGACGAGCCGCCGGCGTCGGTCGCGGAGGCACAGTACGGTGTCACGACCGATCGTCAGGCCGATGTGTTCGCGCCTCGGAACTGCGAGCATGACTGAGGACACGGACGGCGGTCCGCGGGCCGAACCGATCACAGCCAGCGCACCCGCCGACTTCGGCCTCGTACAGGCCTGGTGGGGCGACGGCAAGGGAAAGACGACCGCCGCGCTGGGGATGGCGATGCGGGCGGCCGGCCACGGCTATCGCGTCCACCTGTTGCAGTTCATGAAAGGCGGGACCAGCAGCGTCGAGGACGTGCGGGGCGAGTACAACGCGATCGCGGCACTGCCGGGCTTTTCCTACGAGAACGCCGGCCACTACGGCTGGCACGGCTTCCTCGACGGCAGCGACGACGACGAACACGGTGCTCGTGCGCGGGGCGCGCTGGCTCGCGCCGAGGAACTGATCGAGGCCGCCACCGTCGCCGACCTCTCGGCACCGCTCGCACTCGATGGCCCGCCCGAAGACGGGCTCCACATGCTCGTCCTCGACGAGATCCTCTACGCCGCCAACCGCGACCTGATCGCGCCTGCGAACGTGATCGAGTTGATCGAGGCAGCGCCCGACGGTCTCGAACTGGTGTTGACCGGCGGCCACGAGCGCCCGGCGTTCCTGACCGAGCACGCCGACCTCGTCACGAACGTCGCGAAGGAACGCCACCCGCTGGACGACGGCCAGGGTGCGCGCAAGGGCACCGAGTTCTGAGTTCGGGGTCGAGTGTCACCGGTAATCTGGCCCTATCGCAGTTCTTCGGCATCGTGATCGACTGTTGCTGTGTCGACCGTTACATGCGGAACGTCGTCGTTGCTTACCGGTGAGCGTCTACCAGTCCCGACGCTCACCGGGCCATCGCGACCACCGTCCGTGTCAGTTGCCACGATAGTCGCCGATTTCGGAGGAGTTAGCTCGGATTTCCGCCAATTCTGTCTCCATAACGAAGTGTATCACAGACTCTATCTATCGTAATGAGTGATAGCTCTCAGATCCGATCGCGGACCAGGCGGGCGACGATCGTCGTCCTGATCGCCGCCGTCGTCGCGACGAGCCCCATCGTCGCGGGCGTGACAGCACTCGGCGACGACGCGGGCATCTCACAGCGAACAGACGACATCGCCGCCCAGCAGTCAGCACCCAGTGGTTTCTCCGGCGAGACGAACCTCTCGGACGCCGACACGAAGTACGTCGGCACGGCCGAAAACGACACGGCGGGCTGGTCGGTCGCGTACGCGGGCGACGTGAACGGTGACGGGATCGACGATCTCGTCGTCGGCGCACCGGAGAACGACACCGGCGGGACCAACGCCGGAGCGGCCTACATCGTCTTCGGCCCGACCGATCCGGGCACGGTCTCGCTGGCCGACGCCGACGTGACGCTCACCGGCGCGGCGGCCTCTGACCGCGCCGGCTACGACGTGTCGTACGCGGGTGACGTGAACGACGACGGCTACGCAGACGTGATCGTGGGCGCACCGGGCAACGACAGCACGGCCAGCAACGCCGGGGCGGCCTACGTCGTCTACGGCGACGACACGATGGCCGACCGGATGAGTCTCGCCGACGCAGACGTGACGCTGACGGGCGAGTCGCCGGGCGACCGCGCGGGCTGGTCGGTCTCGAACGCCAGCGGACTCGACGGCCCAGACGGGGTCGCCGTCGGCGCACCCTTCGCCAACGACAGCGCCGGAGCGGCCTATCTCGTCTCCGGCGAGCAGCTGTTTGGCACCGTCGACCTCGGGGCGGAGTCGACCGCTACGCTGACGGGCGAGTCGCCGGGCGATCAGGCCGGCTGGTCGATCTCGCACGCCGGGGACGTGAACGCCGACGGCACGGCCGACGTGATCGTCGGTGCGAACAACTACACGGCCGCCGACGGATCGACCGGTAGCGGCGCGGCATACGTCGTCTACGGCGCGGTCGGTGGCGAGCGCGATCTCGGCGACGCCGACCTGCGACTCCGCGGCGTCGACGGTGCGGACCGCGCGGGCTGGTCGGTCGCGTACGCGGGCGACGTGAACAACGACAGCACTACCGACGTGATCGTCGGCGCACCGTTTACCGATCCCAACGGAACGGTCGCAGCAGGATCGGCGTACGTCGTCTACGGCGAGCGCGACCTGTCCGGCGACGTGTCACTGGCCGACGCGGACGTGCGCCTGGACGGCGAAGGTGCCCGCGACCGGGCGGGCGTTGCCGTCTCATCGGCTGGCTCCGGCGACGTGACCTGTGACGGTGTCGACGACGTGCTCGTCGGCGCGCCACAGAACGACTCGAACGGGAACGCCTCCGGTGCGGCCTACGTCGTCGCCGGCAGCGAGTCGTTCTCGGGCAACGTCTCGCTGAGTGACGCCGACGCGATCTTCCGTGGCGAAGCGGCCGGCGATCGAGCGGGCCGCGCGGTCGCCGACGCTGGCGATCTCGACAACGACAGCTTCGACGACATCGCGGTCGGTGCGCCACGGAACGACAGTACCGCAGCCGACGCCGGAGCGACGTACGTGGTGAACAGCGACTGTGCAGTGCTCGAAACGCCAACGGACACTCCGACCGATACGCCGACGGATACCCCGACGGACACGCCGACGGATACGCCAACCGACACTCCGACGGATACCCCGACGGACACGCCGACGGATACGCCAACCGACACGCCGACCGATACGCCGACGGATACGCCGACAGACACGCCAACGGACACACCGACGGATACCCCAACGGACACGCCAACGGATACCCCGACTGACACCCCGACGGATACGCCAACCGACACGCCGACGGACACGCCGACCGACACGCCAACAGACACCGACACTCCGACGGACACGCCGACCGATACGCCAACCGACACCCCGACAGACACGCCAACGGACACCCCGACCGACACGCCGACGGACACGCCGACGGATACCCCGACGGACACGCCAACGGACACTCCGACCGATACGCCAACCGACACGCCGACCGACACTCCGACGGACACCCCGACCGACACGCCACAGAATCTCGCGGCGATCAGCTTCGTGGCGTTCTGTGTCCCGGGCGAACAGGGACCGGGCAACGATCCGTGTCCCGAAGGCGAGCGCCTCCTGGTCAAATTCGAGGACCAGGGCGACGGGACGTTCGTGCCAGAGGGCGGCGATTCGATGGGCGTGACGATGACTCCGACCGAGTACAAAAGCGGGACCGGACAGTCGGAAGTCGTGACGGTCGAGTGGAGCGCCGGACAGTCGATCTCGACGGTCGTCGTCAAATCTGCGACCGACGAGTGTCAGTTTGCCGGGGGCACTGCTGGCACGGCGACCTCCTGTGGACCGCCGCCGGGTCAAAGTTCCCAGTCGGGACCCAGTGGTTCGGGGCCACTGCCGCCGATCTTCCTCGCCGGACTGGCAGCGACCTCGCTGGCGGCTGTCGGGCGGCGCGACTGACCGGCTGCGTTCGATCCACATCCACAACTGTTTAAAACAAGGCGAGACAGCCGATCGTACGATGGTCGAGGCCTTCGCGGTGGCGAGCGGCAAAGGTGGGACCGGCAAGACGACCAGCACGCTTGCGCTGGGGATGGCTCTGGCCGAGGAGTACGACGTGACGGTCGTCGACGCCGACACGGGGATGGCGAACATGCTGTTTCACGCGGGGCTTGCGGACGTGGAGACGACGCTTCACGACGTGCTCGCGGCCGACGCGCCGGTCGAAGCGGCGACTTACGAACGGTTCGGGATGACGGTCGTCCCCTGTGGAACGAGCCTGGACGACTTTCGCGACGCCGACCCGACCCGTCTGCGTGCCGTCGTGGCCGATCTCGCCGCGGCGACCGATATCCTGCTGTTGGACTCGGCCGCGGCCCTCGACAGTCGCTCGGCCGTGTTGCCGATCGTACTGGCCGACCGCGTCATCGTCGTCTTGCAGCCGACGATTCCGGCGCTGTCCGACGCGCTCAAAGTACAGGAGTACGCGACCTCCTACGGCACCGACGTGGCCGGACTCCTCTTCAACAAGGTCCACGACGACGACGCGATCGACGAGATCGCGGCCAAGACCGAGCAGTACTTCGACGGGCCGACGCTGGCGACGGTGCCGGCCAGCGAGGCTGCTCGTGAGGCTCGGCGAGCTGGCCGGCCACTGCTGGCTCACGCGCCGTCTTCGCCGCCGGCAACGTCGTTCAGGCGGGCGGCGACGCGGATCGACGTTCGCGACCGTGGCTCCGAGGCAGTGGCGGATCGGTTCCGGAGTGCCGTGATCCCCGACTCGCCATGAACGTTCCCGAGGGGAGGCTGGTCCACTCGCGGGTCGTCGCCGATCCGCGCGATCCGCTGGCGGCCGCGCTCGATCGGTCTCTGACGGGCTACGCCGTCTTCGAGCCCCAGGAGACGCTGTTGCTGGACGCTGGCGGCCACGGAATCGTCACGTTTCGCGACGGCGTGCCCGAACAGGCCTACTACACCGGGACGGATCGTGGCGGCCCCAGTGCGCTGGCCGATCTGGGGATGCCGGGACCCTACCACGTCGAACTCGTCGCGCTCGACGACGCGGCACTGGCCCGGATCGGCGACCACGCCGAACTCGCAGTGCCACCCGGGATGCCCGCCGAACGTCTCGCGGGTGATCCCGCCCTCGCGGCCAGTACCAGGCGCGCTGCCCCGGCCGACCGAGAGACGGAAACGCCAACCGACGACGATCCCGACCGCTCTGAGGCCGGTGCAGTCGAGGCGTTTCTCGACGACGAAGCGAAGATCGACGCCATCAAACAACAGGCCAGAGCGGAAGCCAAGCAACGGGCCGAAGAGTGGGGCTTCGACTAGTCCATCCGGACCGGGATCCACCAGACGCGGCTCCGACCGCCGACCTTCTTGCTCGTCAGATCTGTACTCTCCTGGAGGTCGTGCAGTTTGTTCAGGGCGGTCCGTCGAGAACAGCCCAGCAACTCCGCGACCTCCGAGGCCGTCAACGGCTCGGCGTAGTCGTCGCGGTCTTTGAACACCTCGATCACGTCGGATTCCGTGTACTCGACTTCACGTCCGGGCGGTGACATGTCTATCAGTTCGGTCGGCGAGTATATATACGATGTGCAGGATCGCTCCGACAGTGCTGTTACAGCCCCTGTAACACTTGGCGACAGGTAACTATAGGTGTTCCAAGAACTGCTATCGATACGTGGTGGCGTCGCCACCTCGGACCGCCCCGTAGCCGAGCCCGTGGTTCGACCCGTCGTCTGTCGCCCGGCGGCGTCGAGCACCACCCCGCTGACGATTCGCGCTACTCCTCGACGCTACTCTCGGAGAGTACGTCTGCCAGCGGTCGTGCCCGGTCTTTCGTCGTCTCGAACTGCCGGCGTACCCACTCGACGACAGTCTCGTCGTCCGATTCGAGCACCGCACGCACGTTGTTCGTCTCGTCGTAGGCGACGACGGCGGCGCGGTCCGACCGGACCATCAGTCCGTCGGTCAACGGTTCCGGCGCGACCCACACGTCGACACACTCGTGTGTCTGCCCGCGTTCGAGTGCGGTCTCGAAGTCGGTCATCGATCGTTCCAACACGTTCTCGTCGATCACCATCTCGACGCTGAGCTCCGTCTCCAACAGTCCCGAGACGGTCTCGTTGAACGTGTTGGCGACGATGGGTGTCGTCGTCTCGATGTGGTCGCCCTGGCTGTCTTTCAGCCACTCGACGATGCGGTCGACGGCTGCCAGGGGCTCTTGCTCGGTGGCCTCCGTGATCGTTCCGTGCTCGAACGCTTCGGCTGGGAGCGGCTCGTCGAACGGATCCAGATGCGTCGCCAGCGGTGCGAGCCTGTCGGCTCGCTCGACGGTCTCCCAGAGGGTGCGATATCGCTCGTGTACTCGTCGCCCCGTCAGCGTCGCTCGATACCGCCCGTCGATCTTCTCGGCCCACGTCCGCTCTCGAAAACCGGCGAGGATCCGCTGGACCGTGGTCCGCGTCGCCTCGACGCGATCACAGAGCTCCGTCGGGCGCAGCGGCTCCTCGCTGAGTGCGGCGAGTATCGTCGCCCGGTGACGCGATCCAGTCAGGAACTGGAGATCGCTCATCACCTCTCGGTCTGTCATCGGTACTCCCCCGGAGTTATCGTCTCGAAAACAAATACCTGACGTTCGCAGCGATCCGTCTTCGTCATCCTGCCGGCTGTACGTCTGTGAAGAATTTCGCGACCCCGTGGTCGCGAATATGTCGAAACAGGTACAGCCGGCAGTATCAGCTCTCGCGGCCCGCCACCGTCGGCACCCGCACCGTCGCCATCGTCCGTCCACGCTCGCTCGTCACGGTGAGGTCGACGGCGACGCCCAGGACGTGCGTCCGATCGGCCCGCTCCTGTACGACGACGCCGTCGATCGCGACACAGCGACCAAACGACCGTCCGTCGCCACTCGGACACGACGACGCCGCCCACCGCTGGGCGTCCGTCGCGTTGTAGCTCAGCGATCGCGCCGTACCGGCGTCGAGGCGTGCCCGCTCGACGTGCTCGATGCGGGGTTCGAGCCGATCACGCACGGTCGTCGCCGCGTCGTCGCGGTCGGTCCACCCGTGCGCTGCGGGCACGTCTGCGCTTGCCGTCGCCAGCGCCCGCGTCAGCGTTCGAGTCGCGTCGGCCGTCGGATCGTCGTAGTCTCCACCAGCGCGCACGTCGGCGTGATAGCCCAGCTGTAGATACGCCACCACGATCGGGATCAGCGCGACGGCGACGACGACTGCCGCGACGAGGACGAGTTGCCCACGCCGGGCGTCCGGGCGTCTCGAAGACACAGTATCATTCACTCCCACTCGATAGAATATAAAATATCGCCTCTCGGAGCGAGCGACCTGCCGTGACTCTACACGAGACCCTCTCGACAGTACGGGGCCGTCGTCCGTCCCGTCGCGAGGTTCTGGGGTTTAAGTCGCTCCGGCTTTTCACCTGCCGGCGTGTCCCCGAAACTCTCACTCGCAGGCAAACAACTCGACCTCCTCCAGGGCAGCGTCTTCATCCTCGTGGTCGGTGTCGCCATCGCCGGCTACGGCGCGTACGACTACCAGCAACAGGCTCAAACGCTGTCGGACACGACGACGATCGAGGCGACGATCACCGACACCGGCGTCGAGACGATACCCCAGCGGCGCGGCCGCACGGACTACGAGCCGACGGTCACCTTCGAGTACCAGTACGACGGCACGACCTACACCGGCAACGACATTCGCCCGTCGAGCATCGCGACGGACTACGACACCCGCTCGGCGGCCGAGGATGCTCTTGCGGAGTACGAGGTCGGCGAGACGGTGACGGCGTACGTCAACCCGGCTTCGCCGGGGCAGGCATTCCTCGAAAACCAGCCGTCCGACGGACCCGTGCAGTTCGTCGTCGTCGGCGGCGTGACCGCGCTCGTCGGTGCCGCCTCCACGCTTCGATCTGGCGGTGACGCCGCCCAGGAGTGACCGCTCACCACTCTCGCTCCGCGTCGTTCCGGCCGACTTCGTGCACCGACTACGAGTACCACACTCGAATCGTCAGTGGCCCCTCGACGGTCGTCACGGTGGCCTCGCCGGTAGCGACGCCCCCGGGGACGGGAAACCCGACGGCTCCGTGTGGTGTCTCGACCCTGAACATGATGTTGTCGGGTAGGATCGCATCGGTCCGATCCCGTAGCTCGCCTCGCTCGCGCTGGAAGGACCGCTCGTCGGCGAGGATCTCGGCCAACCGCGTCGCATCTCGGTGTTCCGGCGGTTCGTTCACCAGGATCGTCGCCGCGTCGTTCGCGTAGGCCGTCAACTGTGGCTCTCGGGTGTCGGGCGTGGGCACGCCGACGACGAACCCCAGCGCGACCGCGAGGATCACGACGACGCCGAGTGCGGCCTCCAGCAGCGAGACCGGTAGCTGCGCCCTATCCATCGGCAGTCACCGCCAGCGTCGCCTTGCGTGTCCGGAGCGCGTCGTACTCCACTTCGACGCTGCCGTCCGGTAGCGGTCCGCTCGCCGAGAACTGCAACGTCGTGGTTTCGAATCTGGAGAGGTCGATCTCGTAGGTGCCGGCGAGTCCGTCCTCGTCGTGGAGGACGACGCGATCGTTCGCTCGGACCGTGGTCACGCTCGTGCCGGCCGGCGGCACGAGCGTGAGGCGTGCGCTAGCGCCCCGCTGTGGCAGCGTCACGCGCCGTTGCCAGCCCAGCGACGGCTCGATCCGTTCCGTCGTTCGCTCCTCGACGACCACGAGGCGACGGATCGTCGTTCCCGTTCGCGGCGTGCCAGTCGTCACCAGCGAGTCGCCGTCAAGCTCGACCCTGACTGCCGTCTCGTCGGTGACCGGGAACGCCGTTCGCAGCTGGCGCTGGTCTACGTTCGACAGCCGCTCCTCGTCGAGCACGTTCGCGCGTTCCGTCAGCGGCGACTCGGGCGCGACGAGGCCGGCCGCCAGCGAGACGGCGACGCGTCGCTCACCGGGCTCGCGGTCGGCCGCTCCGATCGCGCCGTCGGCCAGTGCGAGGCCGATCCCCGTCACCATCGTCAGGACCAGCAACGCGATCGCGAGGGCGGGTAACGCCGTCTGTGCGCGCTCGCTCGCCCCACGTGTGCGCCCGTTCACGGCCGTCCCTCCCGGAGCGTGACCACCAGATCGCCCTCGACCGTCCGGACGACGACTATCGACTCGCTGGCGCTCTCCCACGACCCGGTCACCCGTCTCACGCTCGGTGGCACGACCAGTCGACTCCGGCCGCCGACGGCGGGGTCGGGGTGATCGAGGACGAGCGATCGACCGTCGGCCTCGATCGCGTAGCCGCTGCCCCGGATCGTCGCCGGCAACCTGACGCGCTCGCGGACGGTCACGTTCGCGACGTTCGGCGGGATCGCTTGCTCGACGCGTTCGGTCGCCGTCGCCAGCGTCCGATCGCCGATCGACGCCCCGGCGGCGTCGCGGGCTGCCGGGACCGCCCCGCCGAACAGCGTGGTAGTCATGCCGGCCAGAAAGAGCGCGACCAGTCCGATCGTGATCGTCTTCTCGACGACCGGCGTGACCGCGCGGTCGTTCACGCTCCCACCTCCAGTCGCATGTCGTGGACGACCAGATACGCCGTCCGCGTCCCCTCGTACTCGATCACGACGCTGGGGACACCGTCGCCGTCGAGGTCCCGGACCGTCGTGTCCAGACCGCGGTCCCGTGCGAACCGCTCGAACGCGCCGGGGGTCGCCGTCTCGATCGCGACCCGGTACTCGCCGCTCCCGAGCGCCCGCCGGTCGTGCGTGACGTTGGTCCGGAGCGTCGTCGTCACGCCGCCCGTCCCGCCGACGCTGCCGCCGCCGTTGAGCCGCTGTGCGCCGACGACGAGCACGTCAGGTCCGCTCGTGATCGGTGGCGTCGCTCTGAGCCACGTGTTGTCGTCCCGGCCGCGGGTGATCGCACCGGCGACGGCCCCGACGCGGCGCTGCTCGCTCTCGAAGACCACGGCGTCCGTCTCGACAGTCGCCACGACGCCACTGGTGTCGAGGACGCGGAGCTCCCGGTCTTCGACGCCGAGGGTCCCGTCGGCGAAGCTGACCGTCGCCGAGCGGTGGCCCGTCGTCTCGACCGGCCGCAACGCGGTGTCGAGGTCGTCCGCGACGCGGGTCGCGTCCGCACTCGCCGTCTGGTCGTCGACGATCGTCCCGATCGTCGCGGTCAGCCCGCCCATCGCGATGGCCGTCAGTCCGAGCAGCAGGACCACGCCGACGACGTGTGACTGTGCGCGGTCGGTCATACCATCCCAGCCCCGGTGAAGACGACGTAGGCCACGGCGACGAGCGCGCCCGAGTGGAGGAGCGCCTCGTAGCGCCCGCGGCTCGCGGTGCCGGCGAACCACCCACAGCCAAGCATCGTCGCCTGCGTGACGACGTAGAACCGATAGCGGTCGCGGGGTGGATCGACGGCGGTCGGATCGATCGTGATGCCGGGGCCACTCGACACCGTCGAGAGCTGTGCGAACCCGTCCAGCACGTAGGCGTTGACCGCGACGACGATGCCGACCACGAGCAGTGCCGTCGTCCAGCCGACGGCGACGTAGACGAGCAGCGACGAGCGGAGCGCCTTGCGCTCGTGGTAGAGCTTCCCGATCTCCGTCTGGAGGGTCTCGAACACGTCTTCGGCGTCGCTGCCGGCGTCGAGAGCGCCGACGACGAGCCCGATCGTCTGCTCTGCCATCGGCGTCCCGACTCGCTCGACGAACCGATCGAGTGCCGCGGCCCGGCCGTCGGTGGCGTCGTCGTCCGGACTGGCGGTCAGGCCGAGCGTGAACGCGAGCTGGTCCACGTCCGACTGGAGCGCGCCCAGGTCGACCTCCTCGGCCACCCGCTCGACGGCCTCGCTGAACGGCCGACCCAGACTGACGTGGCCCGACACGGCGTGGACGAAGTCCTGAATCTCGCGGTCTTTCGCGTCGTCGACTTTGGCGCGTCGAACTGCGACGGCTCCGACTGGGAGTCCGTACGCGACGTAGGCGAGCAGGGCGACGTTGACCGGCCGATAGCCGAGTCCCACGAGGACGGCGACGACGACTGGCACCGTCGGGGCCAGCACGCGCGCAGCACTCGCCGGGTTCCGACTCGCCGTCTCGACGATCGAGCGGAGCGACGCCGGAGCGGCGTAGGACGGTGCGCTGGCGCTGTGTGGCCGAATCGTCGAGACCAGCAGCGACGCCGACGCACCCGCCGCGAGAACGAAGCCGGCACTGCCGTAGACGAGCACGCTCCGGACGGTCATCGGTCCCACGGGCGTGGCGACCTGCTCTGACAGTCCCGGCGAGAGTACGCCCATGATCGTCACGATCAACACCAGCAGCGCCGGCAAGACGAGTAACACGACGAACAGCTCGGCCAGGAGTTCGAGAAACCCGGTCGCGCGCTCGTGACGGCGCGACTGTTCGTGTGAGAGGAGCCGCCCCTCCATCTGGAGGTACCCCTCCAGCGCGTCGGCGCTCTGGTTGGCGTGCTCGCGGAACTTCAGCAGGAACGGTGCCAGCAGGTCCCGCGAGGGCGTCTCGCTGGCGACGTGTTCTAGCCCCTCGTCGAGACTGCCGGTCAGCGCAGCCCGGTTGAGGATCCGCTGGAAGGCGACGGCGGTCTCGCCGTACGCGTCCTGGTCGGCGACGCGCCGGAGCATCGCCCGCTGATCGTGTTCCCCCGACGCGAGCACGCGGAGGTAGCGAACGGCACCGGGGAGGGTCGCCTCGATGTCGCTGCGCCGTGCCTCGCCCACCCACCGCAGGTACGTACTGCCGGCCCGGACGACGAGCAATCGCAGTACCCCACCACCGACCAGACCGGCTCCGACGGCGACGACGGGTCGCGGGACGACCGGCCAGTGGACCTGATTGACGATGGGCACGCCGTTCTGGAAGAACGCGACGACCTCGGCCAGGACGGACGGCGGGACGACCGCGGTGACGACCAGCGTGAAGAGACACCCGACGAGTCCGGCCACCCAGGCCAGTCCGTACGTCCGGGCCAGATACAGCTCGAAGCTCGCGTCCAGATCTGCGGCCCGGTACCGGACTCTGTCGCCGTCGTGGCGGCCGCTGTCGGCGTGCTGTGCGAACAGGGCGTACAGGCCCCGATCGATCGGGTTCAGCTGCCGTGGCGTCTCAGTCGCCATCGATCTCCTCCCCGCGGACCGTCGGTTCGTCCGTCCGTTTTCGGTGTAGCCGCTCGACCGTCGCCGCCTCGTCGGTCTCGAGGTCCGCCAGCAGCGCGAACAGCTCGTCGGCGTCGGTGATCCCTTCCTGTACGAGATACTGGACGTAGCGGTGTCGGCGCTCGAACATGGCTTCGACGCCGTCGACCGTCTGGTCGGTCTGGTCGGCCAGCCGCTCGAAGGCGTGGATCGGCTCGCTCCCTTCGCCGACCAGCCCCGCGAGCTCGAACTCGCCGTTTCGATCGCGCGTGCAGACGGTGTTCCAGTACACCGTGGCGTCGGCCTTCCGGACGACGCCGCAGTTGTCGGCGTCCCGATCGAGCGCTCGGTACGTGGTCTCGTCGACGATCTCGACGACTTCTCCCACGAAGCGGTCTTCGCCGACCCGCTTGGGGAACACGAGGAGATCGATCTCCTGCAGGAGGTAGGGGGGAAGGCCCTGCTCGACGACGCGGTTGACCAGCGTCTCTACGTCCTCGGCGTGGGTCGTCCCGAGCAGCCCGTGGCCCGTGTTCAGCGTCTCGGCGAACGTCTCGAAGCTCGCTGCCGTGTTCACCTCGGCGATGACCTCCACGTCGGGGTTCAGATAGTTGCACTCGGTCATCAGGTCGGCCATCGTCACGCGGCGGTGGTCGCGCTCGTGGTCTCTGGTCGTCAGCGAGACGCCGGTCTCGTGTGGAATGAACACCTCCCGGGACCCCTCGTCGATCGAGATCGGGCGATCACGATAGGGGATGAAGGGCATGTGGGCGTTCATCAGCGTCGTCTTGCCGACGCCGGTCGGTCCACAGAACAGCACGACGCCGTGGTGCTCGTACAGCAGCCACAGCAGTGCGACCAGTTCCGTCGGGAGCGCGTCCCGTTCGATCAGGTCGACTGGCGTCATCGGGTCCGGCGACTGCTTCCGGATGGAGATGTGCGGGCCGTCCTCGCTGATCGTCGGCAGCGCGACAGCACACCGGATCGTCTCCTCGACGCCGTCGGGGCTGAGGTTCACTTTCGCGCTCGGCGTCGAGGCGTTGAGTTCGGTGCCGTCGTCGGCCGCGAGCTTGGTCACGACGTTGACGAACGCCCGTTCGCTCTCGAAGCAGAGGTTCGTCGGAACGCGTTCGTTGTGGCCCACGTCCAGTCGCGGGACGACCTTGATCCGCTCGTCGACCCTGTTGGCCTCGATGTCCTCCAGCGTCGGGTCCCGGACCGGGACCGTCAGCTTGCCGTATCCCACGAGGTCTCGCAGCACGTAGTACAGCAGATCCTCCAGCCGGTCGTCGGCGAAGCGACGGTCGACCGGCGGCACCGTCAGGTCGTACTCCGCCAGCGCCGTCCGGAGCCGGTACCGGGCGGCGTCGAACCAGGCCCGCGTGTTGCGGATGGTCAGCTGTCGCGAGAGGAGCGTCCGAGCCCGGTCGCGGACGAACGCGACCTCGTCTTCGAGCACCCCGTCGATGCTGGCCTCCCAGACGCGCGTCTTGCAGGCCTCGATGAGTTCTTCGTCGCCCGGAAGCTGGTCCGGTTCGCGGACCGCGTACTTCGTGGTGAACGGATCGTCGCCCAGGACGTTCTCTCGGTAGACGATCACGGGGATCTCGAACTCGTGGAAGGTGACGGTGTGTTGTTCGAGCCGCTCGCTGGCAAAGCGGTCCAGAAACTCCGTGTCGGGATCGAGATCGGTCTCTGCGGGGGCGAAGTCGTCGGTGTGGACGCGCACGGACTCCGCACCCAGATCGGCCACGTCGATGCGGTCGTCCAGCGCGTAGGGCGTCAACTCTCCGAGGCAGGCGAGCGAACACAGCGCGTGGTAGTCGAGCCGTCGTCTGGCCGCGGGCGAGCAGTCGACGAGGCGGTCGATCACCCGCTGGTGTTTCTCGTCGAGCCCCGACTCGACGCGTTCGATCGCTCCCTCGCGCGTGCGCGGCCGGTCGACGTGTGCGTCGGCGAAGTACTCCTCGACGGTCGCGAGCGCGTCGGCGTCCTCGACCGACAGCAGCGGGTCCCGTAGGTCGTACTCGAATCCGGCCGCCGTCTCGGTGACGGTGACGACGACTCCGGGGTGGATCTCGTCCTGATCGCGAACGTCGGGTGCGTACCACGCGTCTGGGTCGTCCGGCGTGACGGGTGCCGGGACCGCCGGGGCGCTCGTCTCTCCCTCCCCCTCTGTGAGCATGGACGTTGCTCGGGACGAGATAGTACTTAAATTTGTAGATACGGCACAGAATTATACTGCTGGCAAGTCGTGACGGCGATGCAGCTACCGCTGTCCGGGGGCCTGCTCGCGGACCCGCTCCCGGAGTTCGTCGTCGACGTACTGATCTTCCAGGTCGATCTTCGAGAACTTCCCCGTCGCTCCTTTCGGCACCGCCGGAATGAACTCGATGGTGTCTGGCACCCACCACGAGGGGTACTCCTCGGCGACGAACGAGCGAAGCGTCTCGCGCAGGTCGTCGTCGGCCGTGGCGTCGTCCTCGACGACGACGAAGGCGGCGGGGCGCTCGTCCCAGGTGGGGTGTTCGACGGGGATCACTGCCGCCTCCGCGACCGCTTCGTGACCCATCAGGCGGTTCTCCAGTTCGACGCTGGAGATCCACTCCCCGCCGCTCTTGACGAGGTCGTCGAGGCGGTCGACCACGTCGGTGTATCCGTTCTCGGTGACTCGTGCGATGTCGCCGGTCTTGAGCCAGCCGTCCTCGGTGATCGACCGCTCGGTCTTGTCGGGGGCGTTGAAGTACTCGGTGGTGACCCACGGCCCCTTCATCAGGAGTTCGCCGAGCGATTCGCCGTCCCACGGCACCTCCTCGCCGTCCTCGTCGACGACTTTCAGCTGGACCCCGGGCAGCGGTAGCCCCGCGTGGGCACGCGTCGCCGTCCGCTCGTCGCCGTCCGCGTCGACGTTGCTGGGAATCGTCTCGGCGAGGTGCGTGATCGGCGTCGTCTCGGTCATCCCGTAGCCCGAGACCAGTTCGATGCCCAGATCCTCGCGGTAGCGTTCGATGAGGCCCTTGGGCGTCGCCGACCCACCCGAGAGGACGTACTCCAGGGAATCGAGGTCCGGGTCCGCCTCCGAGGCGTGCTGGAGCAGCCCGCGCCACACGGTCGGCACTGCCGCGCTCTGGGTCACACCCTCGGACTCGACGAGGTGGGCGAGGTCTTCGGGCTCCGGGTTCGGGCCGGGGAGGACCTGCTTGGCACCGGCGGCGAGCGTCGCGAACGGACGGCCCCACCCCGAGACGTGGAACATCGGCACCACGGTCATCGCGGTGTCGCGAGCGGTGAGGCCCAACTCGCCGGTGAGCAGTCCCATCGTGTGCCCCCAGTACATCTTGTGGGTGTACTCGACGCCCTTTGGCATCCCCGTCGTTCCGGAGGTGTAGCACATCCCGGCCGGCTGATCCTCGCTCACGTCGGGGAACTCGTAGTCGGGGTCGCCGTCGGCGATGAACGACTCGTAGTCGGTGACCGGCTCCAGGTCGGTCTCGGGGACGGTGTCGCCCATGACGACGAACAGCTCGACGCTGTCGAAGGCCTCCTCGTCGTAGGCCGCTTCGAGGGCGTCGAGCATCGTCGGGTCGACGACCAGCACCGCGTCCTCGGCGTCGTCGACGAGGTGCTGGACGTGTGCGTCCGGCAGGAGGATGTTGATCATGTGCAGCTGTGCGCCCTGACAGGGCACGCCGAAGTACAGCTCGTGGTGCCAGTGGTTGTTCCACGCGAAGGTGGCGATCCGGTCGCCCTCGCCGTAGCCACGCCGGTCGAGGACGCTCGCGAGCTTCCGGACGCGGTCGCCGTAGTCCGCGAAGGTGTAACGGTGGATTCCTTCGTGGGTCCGAGAGACGATCTCCTGATCGCCGAAGACGTTTTCCGCGCGCCACAGGAACTGATGCAGGGTCATATCGCTGCCGCCTGGCATACGACTACCATCGTGGTAAATAATGATAAATGTGCGCCCGTTCGGGCGGATCGCCGATCGGCGGGTTCCGATAGCCGTTCGACGACCGGTCGTCGGGGCGACTCTCGTCTAGAGAGCGTCAGACTGTCTCTTCTCTCGACGTTCGGGACGCTCGGTTGACGAACTCCCGTGCGAACGGGTAGTTCCACGGGTCGCCCAGAATGGCCTTGACGGTGGCGATCAGGGTGAACACCCACGTCAGCGACCACACACATCCCGTTAGCAACAACAGCAACGTCCCGACGATCGCGACGATCGTATCGAGTGGCGGTCCGAGCAGTGACCAGTCGACGACGCGGCTGCCGATCGTCAGTTCGTCGGCTCCGAGCGTGAAGGTCAGGACCGCGATCGCGGTGAGAGCCAGCACCGACAGGTGCCAGTTGAGGACGTTGCGTGCGTTCGTTCGCGTGAACTCGTGGCTCGCGACGAGATACACGAGGCCAGCGCCGATACCGGCTGTCAGGAGCGCGAACGGGTGGACCAGAATGCCACCGACAGGGCGTTCGTCGAGCAGTTCGGGACCGTCTTTCGGGGCGGATGTATTCGATGTCATACGTTGTCTTTCGTCAGCTTCGTGGCGTCTTTCGGGCAACTCGCTCAGTCGGCGGCATCGATACCGTACGTTCGTCGTCTACGGATCCACTGCGCCGTGCGCTCGGCGACGAGCAACAGCAAACAGAACAGTAGTAGATCGAACGCGCTGTCCCAGAACGCGATATCGCTTCCCGTGGTGCTGATATCCGTGCCGAGGATCGTCAGTATCCCGCCGAACACGAACAGGGCGAGGCTGAGCTGTAGGCCGGCGAGGACGAGCGTCCTGATTCCCGCGGTCTCTGTGAGCGTGAGGAACCCACGCGTCGAGAGTCGATCGAGCGGCGTTTCGGTCGCGAGTGCGTGCTTCCCCGCCGGTGAGAGGGGCCAGCTCGTTTCGGGGTAGTCGATGTAGTACAGCGTGACCGATTCGGGGTACGACTCGGTGGCGACGACATCGAGCTCCCGTAACTCGTCCAGTCGGTTTCGAACCGTTGCCTTGCAGACGTCCGGCTTGACGCGCGCTTGCAGCTGTTTGGTCGAAAAGAACGGCCGCTCTGACTCGACCATCGTCTCCACGACGTGTTGCTGTGTCAACGTCTTGTCCAGGTCTTTGTCGATTCGATCTTCGATCCAGGTGGGGAGGGCAGACACGGCAGCCGTCAGTATATCCTGCGGGGTAGTAAAAACAGGCGCGAATTTCGCGGCCGCGAACTCCGCATTTCACGGAAAAACGGATTCGGTCGGCTGTCGATTGTCGCGTCTCTCCTCGTCTCGGCTGTGCGAGCTTTCGATCGGTCCGACATTCGTTCCGGTAACGGGCCCGTCGCCCCGAATCGTCGATTCGCGGCCGCGAATTTTGTGTGCGGGTTTAATCGTCGGTCGGCTGTACGCCGAGATGCTATGCGTCGCCGCGACTACTTGGTCTCCGTTAGCATCGGCGTATCGACTCTCTTCGGTGGCTGCCTGAGCAAGGCCGACTCCGAAAGCACAGCGACGTCCAACGAGACGGCTCCTGACAGCGAGACGACCCAGGGGCCGTCGACGTCGGCCGTGGCGTCGGATCTGATCGGCACGTACCTGACTGCCGCCAGCGAGCAGGACATCGACGGACTGTCGTCGGTCGTTCACAGCGAGAGCCCGATCCGTGAAGGGCTCGACAGCGGTGAGATCATGCTCCAGCCTGGTGCCAGTTCACACAGTGGGACAGACATCGTCGTCGAAGACGCGACTGCCGATGACGTCCTCTCGCTGGAATACGCAGCGCTCCAGTTCGAGCGATCGACGCTTGAAGGACTCTTCGACGACGAGGATGCGATGCTCGTCAGCGCGGACATGGGCGACTCGTCCGTCGAACTCGACACCTGGGTTCTCGTCACCGATCAGGACGAATGGCGCGTCTTCTGGATCGGTGCGCGTCAGGAGACGCCGGACGATCCCACGGACGCCTTCGACGAACCGATCGAGGACTCCGAGCAGCAGGTGGTCTCCGACATCACCTACGGGGAACCGTCGGAGCACACCGCGAAGGTCACACTCACCGACTCCCCCGGCATCGAGGCCGACACGATCGTCGTCGAGTCGACGATCGCCGGCCACGACGCGACGTTCGAGGGGAGCTGGTCGGGTTCCTGGGCAAACATCAAACTCCACCCCGAGGGCGATCAGATCGTCGTGACGGCGATCGACGACGGTTCCGAGGTCGTCGTCCACCGGGAACACTACGAACCGTAGCGGTCCCGAGCACGGTTCGAACGCCGTCCCGTCGACCGCCTATGACAGTGCCGAGAGCTCCGTCCCGAGCGTCGCTTCCAGCTGAGCGATCGTCTCCTCGCGGACGGTCTCCAGTGCCGTCGTTTCGAGTTTCGCCACGCCGGCACCCGCGTGGCCGCCGCCGTCGCCGCCGAACGCAGCGGCCAGTGGCTCGAACAGGTCCTCGGGAAGGTTGATGCTCCCGGACTCGGCGCGGCCGACGATCCAGACCTGGTCGTCTCGCTCGGAGAACACGAGCGCGATCTCGGCTCCGGTCGCCCGGAGCGCCTGTGCGGCGACACTCTGCTGGCTGCTGATCGTCGTCGTCAGGACCAGCGTCCGGTCGGCACGGTAGCCCGTCGCCCGAACGACCGCCTTGCTCGCGGCGACTCGCTGGCCGAACGACCGCTCGTGTTCGAGCAGCGCCGAGAGCACGTCGACGCGGTCGTTGTCGGCCAGGAGCTCGCCGAAGCGACTGATCTCCTCGGGCGAGGCACCCGCGAGCCCGCCCGTGTCGTCGAACAGCCCCGCTGCCAGCGCGATCCGTGCTTTCGAGTCTGCTGTGGCATCCAGCGCGTCGATCACGTCGGCGACCAGCGCGGCCGTCGCACCGGCGGTCGCGTCGACGGCGGCGACCGTCGACGCCTCAACGAGGTCGTCGGGCTCGTGGTGGTCGATCACGACGAGAGTTTCCGGCGTCACCGCTCCCCACACCGGCTCGATGCGGTCGCTCGACGGTGCGTCGAGGACGACCAGACAGTCGGCGTCGCCGACCGCGTCGGGAGTGTGAACGGTCTCGTCGAGGGCCTCGACCAGCTGCCGGGCTCGCTGCTTGAGGCCGTCCGGCGCGACGATCCGCGTTTCGCTGTCGAGCGTGCGTGCGAGTCCGACCGCGGCACCGACCGTGTCGAGGTCGGCCTGGGCGTGGACCACCAGCAGACACGAATCGTGCCCTTCGAGTGTGCCGGCGACGGCTGTGTGATCTGCCATACCGTCGCTGTCTCGATCGCGACACAAATGCGCTTGGGCGGTGTGTCGACCGACCGCACGCGCCGCCGTCTGCTGCGACCTTCTTCCATGCCGGTCCTTTTCGACAGTCGGTGGCGATCTTTGGGAACTATCGTCCTCTATCTGGGGCTGGAATGGATATTACGATCAGAATACATGGGTTCCGTGGACAACTATTGGTTCAGTATGATCAGAAGGGCCTTAGATCGTCCCATGTACGGTGGTGTGGGTGCATCTAGCCATACGACGCCGACACACACTCGCTGTTATCGGCGACTGTGGCAGATCGGTCACTCTCGACGGTAGTCGAGGTACACGTCGTCTTGCATCACCTGCGAGCGGCCGCCGTCGACGAGAATGCTCTCGCCGGTGACGAACGTCGCGTCGTCGCTGGCGAGGAAGGCGGCGAGGCCGGCCACGTCGGCCGGCGTCCCGAGTCGCCCGACGGGGTGGATCTCCTCGGTGTACTCGTAGTCCTCCCCCAGTTCCTCGCTGGTCCGTTCGATCTCGATCCAGCCGGGGTTGATCGTGTTGACCGTGATCCCATCGGGGCCGAGTTCCAGTGCCATCGCGCGGGTCATCCCGTCGATGCCGGCCTTGACGGCGTTGTACGGGAAGAGCCCCGGCATTGTCAGGCGGGCGTGGTTCGAGGACATGTTGAGGACGGTGCCGCCCTCGGGCATGTGCTCGACGGCGGCCTTCGCACAGAGCCAGAACGACCGGAAGTCGGTCTCGACGACGAACGCCCAGTCGTCCAGCGTCGCCTCGCTGGCGGTGGTCTCGGTCTGGACGCCCGCGTTGTTGACCAGCGTGTCGACGCGGCCGTACTCCTCGACGGTGTGTTCGATCAGCGCCTGAATCTCGGCGGGATCGCGCATGTCCGCCCGCAGGAAGGTCGCCTCGCCACCGTCGGCTTCGATCTCGGCGACGACTCGCTCGCCGGGCTCGACGGAGCGACCGGTGACGACGACGGAGGCCCCTTCGGCGGCGAAGCGGCGGGCGACGCCAGCGCCGATGCCGCGGGTCGAACCGGTGACGACGGCGACGGTGTCTGCGTGTCTGTTCGGGACGGCGTTGGCTGTCGGGTCTGCTGGCATCGAGTGAACGTGTCGGCCCACTCGGTAAGTATTCTCCGTTCCGCTCGCGCTACCACTCGGCGACGCTGCCGTCGCCGTGTCGCCAGACGGGGTTGTGCCAGTCGTGGTCGAGTTCGGCCTGCTCGCGGACGTACTCCTCGTCGATCTCGACGCCCAGACCGGGGCCGTCGGGGATCTCGACGTAACCGTCGTCGTAGTCGAAGACCGCGGGATCGGCGAGATAGTCGAGCACGTCGGTGGCCTCGTTGTAGTGGATGTCGAGACTCTGTTCCTGGATGAAGGCGTTGGCGGCGGTGGCGTCGACCTGGAGACAGGAGGCCAGCGCGAGCGGCCCGAGCGGGCAGTGGGGAGCCATCGCCACGTCGTAGGCCTCGGCCATCGCCGCGATCTTCTTGACCTCTGTGATCCCCCCAGCGTGAGAGAGGTCCGGCTGGATCACGTCGACGGTGCCGTTCTCGAACAGCGACTTGTAGTCCCACCGGGAGAACATTCGCTCACCCGTGGCGATGGGCGTCGTCGTGTGTTGGGCGATCTCGGGGAGGGCGTCGTTGTGTTCGGGCAGCACGGGCTCTTCGACGAACATCGGTTCGTGGGGTTCGAGCTCCTCGACCAGGCGCTTGGCCATGGGTTTCGTGACGCGGCCGTGGAAGTCGACGCCGATGTCGATGTCATCGCCGACGGCTTCTCTGACCTGCCGGAGCCGGTCGACGGCGGCCTGGATGGTGGCGGGGTCGTCGACGCGCTCGATCTCCTCGGTGGCGTTCATCTTCAGCGCCGTGAAGCCCGCTTCGACCTGCTCGCGGGCCTGCTCGGCCACGTCGGAGGGACGGTCCCCGCCGATCCACTGGTAGACGCGGATGCGGTCGCGGGCCTTCCCGCCCAGCAGCTCGTGGACCGGGGCGTCGAAGCGCTTGCCCTTGATGTCCCACAGCGCCTGGTCGACCCCGGCGATCGCCGACATGAGCACGGGGCCCCCGCGATAGAAGCCCCCGCGGTACATCGTCTGCCAGTGGTCCTCGATCCGTGACGGATCCTCGCCCAGCAGATAGTTGTCCATCAGTTCCTCGACGGCGGTGCGGACGGTCTTCGCCCGGCCCTCGACGACTGGTTCGCCCCAGCCGACGAGGCCGTCGCTGGTCTCGATTCGGAGGAACAGCCACCGCGGCGGCACTTCGAACAGCTCGTAGTCGGTAATTTCGCTCATCGTGTTCGCTCTGACGTGTGGTTTCGGCTCGTTTAGTCGTTTCGGGGGCTGGCCGATCCGGGAGGCGCGTGTTCGCGGTGGCGACTCTCGGACCGGCGTCGCCATCGGACGTACACTCACTGTGGACTCTCTGCTCTGCTTTACAGCCATAATGCTGTAATAGGTCGTGGCTACAGTACACTATCTGTGTACGACGCTGCCCGCCGTGATCGTCCGTCTCGACCGCAGATGGACGGTCGTCGGCGGTTCGAACGTCGACCGCTGTGACACTGCCATTCGAAGACGAAAAACTATGAAGAAATACAGATCAGTAAGCGTTCTATGTTCTCTCCAGAGTACTTCTGTCAATTCAGGGCAGAGCATCGACTTTCGACGGTGCGTCTGGTCCCTGTCGAGGTCGCCGACCGAGAGCCGTGCAACTGTCCACGAGACGCCGCTACAGACCGTTTTATTGGGGACGACCGTCGTCGAGCCGACGCCGCCGCTGCTATCGTTCGTCGGCTCCCTCAGTCGATCGATGCAGGGGAACCGTAGCAGTAAACTGGAGTCAGATCGAGCGAAGCGGTGCCTCGATGCCGGGCGGGTCGACGACAGCCGCCGACGCACTCCGTGCCACTGCCTCGTGCGGCCGAAATGTCTCATATATAGTTGCGTTCGACGCTACTGACAGAATAGCGAGAATACCGAGAAAGTCCGTCGGAACAGCCTACTGCATCTCCGTTGCCGTCTCCACGAGCGACTCACCGAGCGTCGTCACGTCGATCCGGTCGGCCCGCTCGGACGGGACGACGGTCTCGATCGCCGCCGGGGCGTCGTCTCCCGGCGCGAGCACCGGAGCCGCGATCGAGAGCCAGTCGGGTGCCGACAGGAGTCGTTCCTCCAGGAACTGACGCTCTCTGGCCGTCTCCAGCTGTGAGAGTAGCGTCTCGTTGTGGGTGCCGACCAGCTCCGTGCGCCGCCGCGTCGGGAGTCGAGCGAGCATCACTTTCCCGGGCGGGCTCTCGACGAGTCGTTCGCTGTCGCCCACGGCTCTGGGAGACCCAGCGCGGTCCGCGTTCGCCGTGTATCGACAGTGACAGTCCTCGCCGTCGCTCACCCAGAGGTTCGCCGGGGCGTCGATGCTGCGGGCCAGCCGATCGACCGCGTCGGTCTGGTCGAGGATCGCGTGGGAAGCGCTCGCCGCCACTCCGTACTCGGCGACCGTCGGTCCTAGCTCGTAGACGCCGTCGCGATTCGCCAGTGCGCCGACCTCCACGAGCGTGCGCAGGTGTTTGTAGACGCCGCCCCGAGAGAGCCCGGTCGCGTCCATCAGCTCCGCGGCCGAAGCGCCGCCGGACTCGTAGACCACGTCCAGCAGTTCGAAGGCCGTCTTCGTCGCCGCGATGCGGTCGCCATCTGCCATACGGTCTCGCTGGGCTGGCGCGAGGATAAGTCCACTGTCAGTGTCGGCCGCCAGCGAGCGCTCACCACTCGACGAAACTCCCGTCGTCGTACCGTCGGACCGGCGGTCGCCAGTCGCTTCCCGTGCCGGCGTGGTCCCGGACGCCAGCCTCGTTCACGTCGACGCCGAGGCCGGGCCGATCTGGGAGGGTCACTCGCCCGTTCTCGCTGCGCAGTTCGTCGGCGTTGTCGACGTAGGCGTCGACGTAGTGCTCGCCCAGGTCGGGCTGCGTGACGGCGTTCGGGAGGTGGTGGCTGAGCTGCGTGCTGGCCGCGTGAGCGATCGGCCCGACCGAGCAACTCGGCATCACCTGCACTCCGTAGGTCTCGGCCAGCGACGCGATCTTCGCGATCTCGGTGATCCCGCCCGCGTGACTGACGTCTGGCTGGACGATGTCGACCCGCCCCGCTTCGAGGTGCGGGCGGAACTCCCAGCGCGAGTAGAGTCGCTCGCCGAACGCCACCGGGATGTCGTGCGTGGCCGACTGATCCAGCGTCCGCAGGTGCTCGGGTCGGACGGGCTCCTCGACGAACGCGGGGTCGTCCGCCGCGAGTCGGGCACACACCCGCGGAGCCATGCTCGCCGAGATGTGGCCGTGGAGGTCGATCCCGATGTCGACCGCCCGCCCGACCGCCTCGCGAGCGAGCGACAGGTGTTCACAGATCGCGTCGACGTCGGCACCCGACTCCAGCGGTGCGGTCTGGTAGGTCGTCAGCAGCTTGAGCGTCTCGTAGCCCGCATCGACGGCGTCGGTCGCCCGCTCTGGAATCCTGTCGACGCGTTCCGGCACGAGTTTCTTGTAGACCGGGACGTGCTCGCGCGTGGGGCCGCCCAGCAGGTCGGCGACGGACCGATCCGTCCGCTTGCCCTCGATGTCCCACAGCGCCTGGTCGATCCCGGCAATCGCCGACATGAGCACGGGACCCCCGCGGTAGAAGCCGCCGCGATACATCGTCTGCCAGTGGTCTTCGATCCGACCCGCCGCCTCGCCCAGCAGGTACCCCTCCAGTAGCTCCTCGACGGCCGTCCGGACGGTCGCGGCGCGCCCTTCGAGGACGGGTTCCCCCCAGCCGGCCGTCCCGTCGGCCGTTTCGAGCTTCAGGAACAGCCAGCGCGGCGGCACCTCGAACAGTTCGTAGTCGACGATCCGGGTCATGTCCCCCATCGACGGCCGGCCGTGTTAAGCGTTGTCGACGGGCGGGACGCGTCGACCTCGTGGAAGCGAACGTTCATGTGGCACTCTCTCGGTAGATGCGCGTATGCACGCTGTCACAGCACGGGGGGAGACGCGGTGAGCAAAGTCGCCAGGCTGATCGACGAGTGGGAACTCGACGGCGTCGGCCAGCAACTCGAAGACTACTGGCTGGGGACCGGTGACGAACAGTACAGTCTCCGGGAGCTGGCAGACTGGTTCAATCAGCGGCTGCTGGCGGCCGCCCACGACCGGGCCGACGAAGCCTACGTCGACGGCGAGATCGAGAACACCTACGAACTCCTCACCGACGACGACGTGGGGACCGGGACGCGAGCGGAGGTCGAGACGCGCCTCGAACAGCGCGGTATCGACCTCGAATCGCTCCGCACGTCGTTCGTCTCTCACCAGAGCGTCTACACCTACCTCACCGACGAACGGGGCGTCTCCAAGCCCAGCGAGGAGCGCTCCGACAGCTCACAGATCGAGAAGACCGCGGAGTCGATCAGGCGACTGGTCAGCCGGACTCAGGCCGTCGTCCGCAACAACCTCGAAAGCCTCCACAACACCGACCGCATCACGATCGGGAACTTCAGCGTCTTCGTCGACGTACAGGTGTTCTGCCAGGACTGTGGGACCCAGTACAGCGCCGACGAACTGCTCGCGAACGGCGGCTGTGACTGCCAGGACGAGCCGGAGCCCTGATACGACCGGCTGTACATCTGTGAATGATTTCGCCACCCCGGGATGGCGAAGATCTTCACGAAGTTACAGTCGGCAGTATGAGTCGACAGTCACTCGTTGACCAGCGGGAACGAGGCCAGCCGAGCGGCGGCGATAGCGGTCAGGCCCTTCGCGGTCGCGGAGTCGTCGGTCCGGCGGGCGTGTGCGGTTTCCAGTCCGACCTCGTCGGCGATCGGGACGAGGCGGATCGTCGTCCCGGCCGGTGTCGTCTCACAGAGGAGATACGACTGCGGGAACGAGCAGGTCGTCGGCGCGGCGATCTCTCGGAGCCCGTGGTACTCGCCGGTCGCGGGCAGGTGGTAGTGGCCGCTGAGCAGGAGTTGTGCGCCGCCGTCGGCGAGTGTCTCGGCCAGCGGGTCCGCGTCGACCATCGCCGGGATCTCGACCATCTCGGACTCGATCTCCCGGTGGGCGTCGATCTGGTCGCTCACCGCCGGGAGGTTGTGGTGGAGGAGGACCACCGGCGTCTCCGTCTCGGCCAGGGTCTCGCCGAGCCAGTCCAGCGTCGCCTCGGTGACCCGTCCCTCGTGGCTCTCGTACAGGCGATCTGCCGTGCCGGCAGTGTTGAGCCCGATCACGTCCAGGCTGCCCACCTCGACGTGGTAGGGGAGCTTGCCGGGGCCGTAGCGGTCGGCGAATCCGTCGACGGAGAGGGGGTCGTGTTCGTCTCTGGTCTTCGGTACGTCGTGGTTGCCGGGGACGGCATAGAAGGGCACGTCTAGTTCGGACAGGGCTCGATCCACGGCGTCGTAGTTCCAGGGCTCGCCGTCTTTCGTCAGGTCGCCCGGCGAGAGGACGGCGTCGACGTCGCGGCGGCCGATGTCCGCGACGGCCGCTTCCAGGTGGTCGAGCGTGTGTTCGAACAGCTTCGACGTACCCTCCTCGCGCGTCGAGACGTGCGGGTCGGCCAGTACAGCGAAGCGCGTGTGGTCCCCGCGTGGCTCGTCCAGTCGGGCCACGACCGGCCCGGCGTCGTCGAACGTGGTCATACGTCCTCCGGGAAGAAGGGGTCGGCGTCGTCGTGGCGGAACGTCGCCAGGTGAGTGCCATCGACCAGCTGGACGTGGGAGTACATCTCGCCGCGGTCCCGCGCCACGGTGGCCAGCTCACCGGCCGTCGTGAGGTCGATCGCGCCGACCAGCAACACCGCCAGATCGCGGTCCCGGTCGGTCAGTCGCGTGACCGCGTACAGGTCCGAGCCGTCCCGGTGTGTGAACAGTTCGTAGCCGTCGAACTCGCCCTCGGCGACGGCCGCGCGCACGTCGTCGGCGACTTCGCCCTGTGCCAGGTAGACGAACCCGAACCGATCGGTCTCACCGTGTGACGGCGGCTCCGGTGCGACGTGGGCCGCGCGGACGGTCTCGACGGACCACCCCTCGGACCGGAGCTCCTCGGCCATCTCCGTGGCGGTCTCGAGGGTTCGACCCCACTCGTTGGCGTTCTCCGACATCGGTTCTCGTTTCCCGTGACTGTACAAGTACGTTTCCACTACTGGTTACTTTGGTAACTCTATATAGAATCTGGCTATCAATGGAAATCTATAAGGAAATATAGGTTGATAATAGCAACACAGTTACCTACGGGTTAAACAGATGGACGTGATGCCTGAGGATACGACGCGGCGAGGCTTTCTGACGGTTGCTGGTGCCGGTGCAGCCACAGCGCTCGCGGGTTGTTCCAGTGGCCCGTCCGAAGAGTCCACCGCGACGGACGAACCGACCGACAGCACGGACGACGGCGGCGACGAGTCCACCGAGTCCTCCGACGCTTCCGACGACAGCACGTCGTCGGTGAGCAACACGCTCCAGATGATGTCTCCGGGGCCAGTCCAGACACTCGACCCGATCAACGCCAAGGGGTCGGGCGTCGGGTTCAACCAGTACGGCAGCTCCCTGATGGACTTCCCGAACGGAGAGTACCCGCCGGAAGGGGCGGTCATCGAGGACTACTCGATGTCCGACGACGGGCTGACCTACACCTTCCAGCTCAAACAGGGCGTCTCCTTCCACGACGGGACCGAACTCACCGCCGAGGACGTGGCCTACTCGTTCCGTCGCCTTGCCGGCTCCGAGAACTCTCGGAACCGCGACGACATCATCGGCGAGACGATGACGATCGACCACGAGAAGGACGCGTCCCGGACCGAGCCCGCAGACGAGGAGAGCCTGGCCGACTACGTCCCCGGCTCGCTCGCGGTCGAAGCCGTCGACGACTACACCTTCGAGTTCACGCTCGCCTCGCCGTTCCAGTACACCCTCTCACAGATCGCCGGAGGCACGTTCGCGATCCTCCCCGCCGGCTCGGTCGGCGATATCGAGGGGTACGACGGCGAGTACGAGTACAACGAGTTCTTCAGTACGGCGGGGGACGGTCCCGCCTACGCCGGCCTCGGTCCGTTCGAAGTCGACGAGTGGAACAAGGGCGACGCACTCCAGCTGACGGCCTTCGACGACTACTACGGCGAGGGTCCGGAACTCGACGGCGTCACGATCACCGTCGTCGAGAGCGCCAACACGCGCTTTAGCCGCTTCCAGAACGGCAACGCCGACCTCATGCAAGAGGACATCTCGACCGCCGCGTTCAACCCCAACAGCGTCTCCATCGAGGAGACCAGCGGGAGCCAGTCGGTCGGGACCTACACCTTCGACGACGGCACGACGGTCAACTACGGCGAGATCCCGGCGCTCCGGACCGAGTACATCGTGTTCAACTGCCTGGAGGTCCCGCTCCCGGTCCGACGCGCGTTCGCGTACGCGATGAATCAAGACGAGATCGCAAAGAACGTCTACAAGGGCACCGGACAGCCGGCCTACCACATGACGCCACCGGCGGCGTATCCGACGTTCGAGGACGGCGTCGGCAGCGCCGAGACGTACGACCGCCACGCCGAGAACGGCTATCAGTCGGTCACCGAGTTCGGGGCCGACGGCTACCCGTACGGCTACGGCGAGACGCTACTGGACGAGGCCCGGTCGGTGATGGAGGAGGCGGGCTACGGCGAGAACGACCGCTACGAGATCACCGCGACGACGATCGCGGGCGACAGCGCCTACGGCTCCGTGTTCACCCGTCTCCAGTCGAAGCTCCGGTCGGCCTACATCGACATGAGCATCGAGGAGTCCCAGTTCGGGACGATCATCAGCCGCGCGATCAACGGCGACATGGAAGTGTTCGGCCTCGGCGACGGGATGGAGTACCCCGGGCCACAGAACTTCCTGCGATTCCTCTGGGGGAACAACCCCGGTTCGCAGTTCACCCGCTGGGGTGCCGAGGGCGGCTTCTACACCGAGGAGTACCGCCAGACCGCGATGGACGCCTGGGAGAACAAGTACCAGCCCGACGACTCGACCCAGCAGTCCCGCAACGAGGCCTTCCAGATCGTCGAGGAGATGAACTGGGCCTCTGTCCAGGAACTCCCGACGGTCAACCCCGTCGCACAGCGGTTCTGGCAGGACTACGTCGACGTCGAGATGCACGGCGTCATGGGCAACCAGACGTTCGACCAGGTCACGAAAGGCGAGTAACCGACTGCTCTCACATATGTATCTTCGAGGATATGGTTTCGTTCGGGCGGTGGGGCACCGCAGCCGGGGTGAGCGACGGTGAGCCGACTCCGATACATCGCCAAACGGGTGGCACTGTCGGTCCCGGTCGTCTGGCTCGGGACGACGATGACGTGGGCGATCATCTATCTGGGACCGATCGATCCCGCGACGCGACTGCTCAGTGAGGGCCAGACACAGAACCCGGCGGCCTACGAGGCCGCACGGACCCAGCTCGGGCTCGACCAGCCCCCGCTCCAGCACTACTTCGACTGGATGGGGAGTCTGCTGACGTTCGATCTGGGGCAGACGTGGCTGTTGTACCAGGGCTCGGACGTGAACGCCCTGATTCTCGATTTCCTGCCCCGAACGCTGTGGCTGGGGTTCTGGTCGGTCCTGATCGCGGTGTGTATCGGCGTTCCGCTGGGCTTCTACGCGGGAATGCGCTCGAACACGGCGTCTGACTACGTCGCCTCGATGGGCGGGATCGTCTGGCGTGCCATGCCGAACTTCTGGCTCGGGATCATGCTGCTGGCCGTGCTCGGCAGTTCACAGGCGATCTTCGGCTTCGACTGGCAGTCGCTGTGGATCGAACTCGACGCCCTGACCGGCAGCCCCGACCTCTCGCGGCTCCACACCGTCGAGGGCTTCCTCGCGGCGACGAAGAAGGTGCTCCCGGCGGCGATCGTCCTCGGCTCGGCCTCGATGGGCAACGAGATGCGGATCGGCCGCACGGCCGTGCTCGAGGTGCGAAACGAGGACTACGTCGATCTCGCGAGAGCCAAGGGCGTCTCGGAACGGGCGCTGGTCTGGAAGCACATCTTCCGGAACGCGCTGATTCCGCTGGTCCCGATCATCACCAGCGAGGCGTTCCTGCTGATCGGCGGCAGCGTCCTCGTCGAGACCGTCTTCAGCATCAACGGGATCGGGCTCCTCTTCTTCAACGCGGCGACACAGGGTGACCTCCCGCTGGTCGGGACGCTGATGTACGTGTTCATCCTGTTGATCGTCGGCGTCAATCTCCTGCAGGACGTACTGTACACGGTGATCGATCCGCGGGTCGGACTGGAGGGGGCCTGAGATGGCCGGCGCACACGGGCCGTCTTCGGACGCCGACGACACGGCAGAGGCCACGCCGGAGACGGCGTCGACGATCCTGCCGACCGAGTCGCCGACGCTCGTCTGGGTCGGTCTTGGCGCTGGACTGCTCGCGCTCGAAGTCGGTGCGCTCGCGACGTTCCTCGTGGCGATCCTGAGTGACGCGCTGGCGGCCGCGTCCCTCCCCGGCGTCGGCTTCGTCGAGGGGATCGAGGCCGCGGCCCGCCAGCTGCCGACGCTGCTGTCCCGCGAGACCGTCCCCAACGAGGGGTACTGGAACGGCCAGCGGTGGGTCGGGACGTTCCTCGGACTCCGGCCCGAGGTCGCCTGGGGGATCCGCGTCGCCCTGGTCTACCTCTACGCGCTCGCGGTCGCGGGCTGGGCGGTGCTTGGCTACCGGCTCTACCGCCGGGAGTACCGGGCGGCCGACTGGACGCCGCGAGACGACGTGATCGATCGGTTCCGCAACCACGGCTGGGGGCTGTTCGGCCTGGCGGTCGTGTTCATGTTCGTCGTCATGGCGGTGTTCGCCCCCGCTCTCGGACCGACGACCGTCGACAAGAACATGCGCAACTCCTACGACAACGAACTCACCTACTGGGACGCCGAGACCGACTCCGTCGAGACGATCCTCGTCGGCGAGGCCAACCTCGCGTCTCAGTCTCGGGGCGACGGCGAGGAACGCGTCGGACCGATGGAGTACGACGACTTCGGACGGTTCCACCCGTTCGGGACGCTCCCGACCGGGCGGGACCTCTTTACCTTCATCGCCGTCGGGTCGCGCATCTCGCTGGTGATCGGCCTGCTGTCGGTCGGACTCAGCGTCGGCGTCGCCACGTCGCTGGCACTGATCGGCGCGTACTACAAGGGCCGTGTCGACCTCGGGATGGTGCTCGTCTCCGACGGGGTGATGGCGATGCCACAGTTGCTGTTGTTGATCATGCTCACGACGGTGCTCAAAGACACCTGGGTCGCGGGGCTGTACAGCGGTGCCTTCTTACTGGCCCTGATCTTCGCTTTCACGGGCTGGACGTACATGTGGCGCTCGCTGCGCGGACCCGCACTACAGGTCTCGGAACGACAGTGGATCGACGCGGCAAAGAGCTTCGGGCAGCGCCCCCGCACGATCATGCGCCAGCACATGTTGCCCTACATCACGGGCTACCTGCTGATCTACGGGTCGATGACGCTGGGCGGGGCGATCATCGCCATCGCCGGGCTCTCCTTCCTCGGACTGGGCGTCTCTCCGCCGACTCCAGAGTGGGGTCGCGCGGTCAACCTCGGCCAGGAGTACGTCGATACCGGCTCGTGGCACATCTCGCTGATTCCGGGCCTGCTCATCACGCTGGTGGTCACCGGCTTCAACGCGCTGGGCGACGGGATCCGTGACGCTATCGACCCCCGTTCGGACGCTGCCGGATCGGACGCCGACGACGGGGCCGCCGCCGGCAGAGGTGGTGGCGCGTGAGCGACGAACCACTGCTGTCGGTGCGGGACCTCGAAGTCGTGTTCCACACCGAGCGCGAGCAGATCCACGCCGTCGACGGCGTGAACTTCGACATCCACGAGGGTCAGACGGTCGGCCTCGTCGGCGAGTCGGGGTCGGGCAAGTCCGTCACCGCCCGGTCGATCCTCGGGCTCGTCGACGAACCCGGACGGATCGAAGGCGGCGAGATCCTGTACCGCGGCGAGGATCTCACGGAGGACAACTGGGCGGACCACCGCGGCGACATCGCGATCGTGTTCCAGGACCCGACCAACTCGCTGAACCCCGTCTACACGATCGGCAACCAGATCGAGGAGGCCCTGCGCATCCACCAAGACCTGCGCGGCCGGGCAGCGACCGACCGCGCGATCGAGTTGCTGGAGGACGTGGGGATTCCGGACGCACCGCGCCGCGTCGACGAGTACCCCCACCAGCTCTCTGGCGGGATGGCCCAGCGGGCCGTCATCGCGATGGCGCTGGCCTGTGACCCGGACCTGCTCGTCTGCGACGAGCCGACGACGGCACTGGACGTGACGATCCAGGCCCAGATTCTGGACCTGCTCGCGGAGCTGCAGGCAGAGCAGGACCTCGCGATCCTCTTTATCACCCACGACATGGGCGTCATCGAGGACGCGACCGACTGGGTCAACGTCATCTACGCGGGCGAGGTCGTCGAGCGTGCGCCCACCGAGGCGCTGTTCGACCGGCCCGCCCACCCCTACACGCGGGCGCTCCTGGAGAGCATTCCGGGGCGGACGGACCCGGACGAGCGCCTCCCCACCATCGAGGGAGAGGTCCCGACGCCGACGGGACCGGCGACCGACTGCCGGTTCGCGCCGCGGTGTCCCAAGGCCTTCGAGGACTGTCGGTCCGTCGCCCCCGAGCACGTCTCGCTCGACGGGGAACGGTCGGCAGCGTGTCTCCTCCACGAGTCGGCCCGCAGCGACGGGGGTGAGCCACAGTGACGGCCCGCGAAGACCCCGTCGTCTCGGTCCAGTCGCTGAAGACCTACTACCACGACGACAGCATCGTCGGCGCGAAACCGCCAGTCAGAGCCGTCGACGGCGTCGACCTCGACATTCGCGAAGGCGAGACAGTCGGGCTCGTCGGCGAGTCCGGCAGCGGCAAGACGACGCTCGGACGGACGATCATCGGGCTCGCGGACGCGACCGAGGGCGTCGTCGAAGCCGACGGACTGGACGTGACCGAGTTCGACGCAGCGCAGGCCCGCGACTGGCAGCGCCGCGTCGGCATGGTGTTCCAGGACCCCGAGGAGAGCCTCAACGACCGAATGACGATCGGCGAGATCGTCCAGGAACCCCTGAAGGCACACGACTGGCCGGTCCTGACCGCCGCCGTCGACGGCGACGCGACGGTTCGGGGCAGCGGCGTCAGACCGGCCGAGCCGGACGAGACGGTCGATCTCACGATCGGCCTCGACGGCGACGTGACGGTCCGGGACGAACTGCCGCTGTCGGCCGACGCGGTCAGCGCCGCTGTCGACCGGAGCGGCGACGCACCGACGGTCGACGTCACCGTCGAGAAGTCCCGCGCGGAGATCAGGCGGGATCGGGCCTTCGACCTCCTCGACCGGGTCGGGCTCTCGGAGCAGCACTTCTACCGGTACCCCCACCAGTTCTCCGGGGGCCAGCGCCAGCGCATCGGCATCGCTCGCGCGCTCGCGCTCGAACCCGAGTTCGTCGTCCTCGACGAACCGGTGTCGGCACTGGACGTGTCCGTCCAGGCCCGGATCATCAACCTCCTCGAAGACCTGCAAGACGAGATGGGGCTGACCTACCTCTTTATCGCCCACGACCTCTCGGTCGTGCGCCACATCGCCGACCGCGTCGCGGTGATGTACCTCGGCAACGTCGTCGAACTGGGGCCCACGGAGTCGGTCTACTCCGACCCCCACCATCCCTACACCGTCTCGCTGCTGTCTGCCATTCCGGGGAGTGGCTCCCCCTGGTCGGGCGAGCGAATCACGCTGCGCGGTTCGCCACCGAACCCGCGGGACCCGCCCGCCGGCTGTCCGTTCGCGACGCGGTGTCCGGCGAAGATCCGGCCCGACGACTACGACCTGCCCGAGCGGACCTGGCGCGCGCTGGACGAACTCCGCGTCGTCTTCCGGACGCGGGCCCGTGCCGAGGCTTCCGCGGCCGAGACGATCAAACGACTGATCGGACTCGACGTGGCCGGTCAGGACCTCCGGGAGACCGTCTCCGACCTGCTGGCGGACCACGATCTCCCGCCGGCGGCCCAGTCGACCGTCGACGCGGCGGTGGAGCTGGCTGCCGGCGGCGACGACGACGCGGCGGCCGAACGGCTCCGAGAGGCCTTCGGGTCGCGGTGTGACCGCGAACACCCCGAACCCTACGACGGCGGCGAGGATCGGACGAGCCAGTGTCTGCGCCAGGAGGCGGAGTACGACGGCGTCGCCGAGACGATCCGTGCCCGCCAGGAGGAAGAGCCGTGAGCGATCCGGACGCTCTCGCGCTCCGGGCCGCACGGGCGGGTGCCGAGCGCGCACACGACCTCTTTCGCCGCGACCTCGCCGTCGAGACGAAGTCGGGCAAGACCGACGTGGTGACCCGCGCCGACCGCGAGGCACAGACGGCCGTCGCGGCGGTCGTCGACGACGCGGACCCCGACGCGACGCTCGTCGGCGAAGAGGCGGCGGCAGCGAAGTCCGTCCCCGAGACCGGCCGCGCGTGGGTCGTCGATCCGATCGACGGGACCCACAACTACGTCCGCGGCGGGCGCTGTTTCACGACGAGCGTCTGTCTCGTCGCGGACGGCGAACCAGTCGCCGCGGCCAACGTCCTCCCGGCGATGGACGACACCTACCGGACCGTCGACGACGGCGTCGCACTGAACGGGACACGGGTCACGACGAGCGACCGGACCGACCCCGAGCGAGCGATCGTCTGTCCGACGATCTGGTGGCCGATGGACCGCCGCGACGAGTACGCCCGCGCGACGCGGGCCATCGTCGAGCGATTCGGCGACCTGAAGCGGCCGGGCTCGGCACAGGCCGCCCTCGGCCGACTCGCGGCCGGCGAACTCGACGGCGTGATCACGAACGTCGAGACCAACCCCTGGGACACGATCGCCGGCGTCCACCTCGTCCGCGAGGCCGGCGGTCGCGTCACCGATCTCGACGGCGACCGCTGGACGCACGACGCACGCGGGCTCGTCGCGTCCAACGGCCCGCTCCACGACGCGGTTCTCGACGCCGCCCGATCGATCGACGCGAGGTAGCGCGCGGGGCCTACCCCTCCACGGCACTCGTTCTATCGGCGTTTCGCAGTCCGAGCGCCAGTCGACAGCCGACGGTACCGATGACGGCGACGACCGCTCGGCCGCCGAACCCGATCGACACGCCCGCGAGCGTCGCGAGCGTGTTCGTCAGCGAGAAGAGGACGACGACCGGCAACACCCAGCTGACCGTCAGCAGCCACGGCACCGCCAGCGAGTCGAACCGACCGGCTCCGGCGCGAAACTCCGCCAGCGCCTCGTCGCCCAGGAGCCAGGCGACGATCGCCAGAAAGGCGAACAGACCGACCGTCAACAGCAGGTCCGCGACCGTTCCCGAGACGAACTCGAAGATCGAACTGGCAAGCGCCAGCCCGCTGCCGGTGGCCGCGAGCAGCGCCGAGATCAGCGCCGTCGCCCGGCGTCGCGGGACGCCGACGGTGTCGACGAGCGTCGCCACCGGCGTCTCCAGGAGGCTGATCGCGCTCGTCACGGCGGCCATCAGCACGGCCGCGAAGAAGGCAGTCGCGACGAGCGCGCCGCCGGGCAGCGACGCGAACGCTCGCGCGAGCGCGACGAACAGCGCACCCGGCCCTCCCTGTCCGGGGTCGATCCCCTGTGAGAACAGTAGCGGGATGACGACCAGTCCCGCGAGGACGCCGATGAGCGTGTTCGAGACCGCGATGACGAGCGTGTCCCGCGGCAGCGACGCGTCCTCGTCGAGATACGAGGCGTAGGTCAGCATCACTCCGGCACCGAGCGAGAGGGTAAACAGCGCCTGTCCCGCCGCCGGCCCGAGCACGCGCAGGAAGTTCGCCGCCAGATAGTCGGCGTCGAACCCGAGGTAGAAGGCGTAGCCGTCGGCGGTGCCGGGCTGTGTCGCCGTCCACGCGGCGAGGCCGACGAGCAACAGGACGACGCCGGGGAGCATCACCTTCGAGACGCGTTCGATGCCTCGGCTCACGCCGAAGAAGACGATTCCGGCGACGATCCCCAGGAACAGCAGGTGAAACGCGACCGCTTCGAGGCCGTAGTTGACCGCGCCGAAGTACTGCTGGGGCTGGTCGAAGTACGCTCCCGTCGGCGACACCAGCAGATAGCGGAGGATCCACCCGCCGACGACCGAGTAAAAGGAGAGGATCACGAGCGTCGTGAGGACGTTGAAGCCCCCGAGCACGGACCCCCAGCGCGAGTCGGTCAGCGAACGCAGCGCCCCGACGGGCGTCTGTCGGCCCAGTCGACCGAGGACGAACTCGGCGAGCAGTCCCGGGACGCCGACGCCGACGACGATCAGCAGGTAGACGAGGAGAAAGGCGCTCCCGCCGTTGCCGGCCGTCAGCCACGGGAACCGCCAGAGGTTCCCCAGCCCGGCCGCACTGCCGACGGAGGCGAGCACGAATCCGACGTTCGATACCCACGAGTCACGTGTAGCCATTCGTGTACAGATCTGTCTATCGGGGAAGTAAAGCGGTGTTGGTTCGGCGCGTGCCCGGCCGAGAGGCCGTCGCCGACGTACCTGGGATGTCCAGAGCGAGCGAACAGATGCTCGGTCCTGATACTGCCGGCTGTACATCTGTGACCGATTTCGCCACCCCGTGGTGGCGAAGCTCTTCACGAAGTGACAGCCGGCAGTACGACATCCCCGACGGCGACGCCGTGGCCGCCCGTGGGCTGGTCGCCGTGATGTTTTATACCACTCTGCGTACTTTCACCCACTGTGTCACGCGATCGACTCCGAGACGCCGCCTTGGGGCTGCTTGCGGTCGTCGCAGTCGCACTGACCGCTCGGACCCTCCCCACGGCCCGCCAGCGAGAGCCCCGCGGTGACGGGACGGGTGGAGCGGGGATCGGCGAGGGTGGCGGTATTCCCGCACGCTCGACCGAGCCGCTTCCACAGTTGCTCGACGTGCCACTGCTCGCGGAACTGGTCGCGCTCCTCACCGTCCTGTTCGTGCTGGTCGCTCTCTGGGGGCTGTATCGGCACTGGCCCGCGCTCTTCCGGGTCGCCGTCCCGGTCCTCGTTCTCTCGCTGGTACTGGCTGCCCTGCTACAGGGCGTCCCCTTCGACCCCATCCCGAAGCCGTCCAGCGGCGGCGTCCCCGGCACCGACAACGTCAGCGTGGGTGCGGGCGGCGGTGGCGGCACGGCGACGGAGCCGTCGGTGCTGTCGGTCGCACTCGTGGTGGTGATCGCCGTCGCGGTGGTCGGGATCGCCGTCGCCGCGAACCGACGACCGGCCGACGGTTCGACCGACGACCGGACCGACCCGGACGACGACGAGACGAGCACGGCCGTCGCGGTCGGGCGGGCCGCCGGTCGAGCGGCGGACCGCATCGAGGAGACGGCGGCGGTGGACAACGAGGTCTACCGCGCTTTCCGCGAGATGACGGACCGCCTCGACGTGGCCGACCCGGAGACGACGACGGCCCGCGAGTTCGAACGCGCCGCCGTCGAGTCGGGGCTGAGCGCCGACGACGTGGCGGCGCTGACCGACCTCTTCGAGCGGGCGCGGTACGACGACTACGAGATCGACGGAGACGACGAACGGCGGGCGATCGAACTGTTGCGCCGGATCGAGTCCCGGTACGCGGAGGGCGAGCCGTGAGCCGCGGGCGTCTCCTCGCGGCCGTCGGGCTCGTGGCCTTCGCGGTCGGCGTCGGGGCGCTCGTCGCGCCGGGGGTGTTCGGGCTCGGCATCCAGCGCTACGCCGTCGTCGTGATCGGTCTGCTGGCGGTCGCCGCGGCGCTTCGCGTCGTGCAGGGGCGACGCCACGCCCCCAGACGGCGCGCCGAGACCGCGATGCCGGAGGCAGTGCCCGCAGTTCCCTCGCCGGGCGAGGAGCTAGACGCCGTGCTGGCGGCGTTCGACCCCACGCGCTACGGGACGGCCGACCGCCGCCGGAAGCAACTCCGGCGCGTGGCCACCGAGGTACTGACGCGCTACCGGGGCGACAGCGAAGCGACGGCCCGCGAGGCGATCGAGCGGGGCACCTGGACCGACGATCCCGTCGCCGCGGGGTTCCTCGCAGACGAACGCTCGCGCCCTCCGCTCACCGACCGACTCCGCACGCGCCTGGGCGGTGCGTCACCGTACTGGCAGGGGATCGAGCGCACCGTCCGTGCGATCGCCGAGACGGCCGGCGTCGACACCGACGACCGCGACGGCTCCACCCGCCCGGGACTGGACCCGATCGTCGGCTCGCTGGACGGCCGGGACGCGGGCCTCGACCGGGCCAGTGCCGTCGCGGATCCGACGCCGACGACACGCTCGACGGGACACTGGCGCGGGATCAGCGCCGCCGCGCTTTCGGCCCTCGGCGTCGGCGTACTGGCCGAACGAGCGGGCGTCGTCCTCGTCGCCGTGGTCGGGATCGCCTACGCGGCCGCCGCTCGCAAGCGGCCGCTCTCCGCGCCGCCGCTCTCGATCGAGCGCACTGTCGAGCCCGCGGACCCGGAGCCCGACGAGACCGTCACCGTCACGCTGACCGTCACCAACGAGGGCGAGGGGCCGGTGTGGGATCTCCGACTCGTCGACGGCGTTCCGCCCGCCCTCTCCGTGGTCGAGGGGTCCCCGCGGCTCGGGACGGCGCTGTGGCCGGGTGCCAGTGCGACGATCACCTACGAGGTTGCCACACGGCGGGGCCGCCACGAATTCGGCCACGCACAGGTCCTCGTCCGAACGCTGTCGGGTAGCGTCGAGCGAGAGCTGGCCGTCGAGCCCGAGACGGCGACCGAACTCACCTGCGTCCCGCCGCTCCGGCCGATCGAGGAACCGGTCCCGCTGCGCCGCCAGCCCACTCGCCACACCGGGCGCGTCGAGACCGCCACCGGCGGCGAGGGCGTCGAGTTCTTCGCCACGCGCGCGTACCGCTCGGGGGACCCGCTGTCGCGGATCGACTGGAACCGCCACGCCAGGACCGGCGACCTCGCGACCCTGGAGTTCCGCGAGGAGCGAGCCGCGACGGTGGTGCTGGTGATCGACCGCGACGAGGCCGCCGCGGTCGGTCCCTCGCGGCGGGGCCAGACCGCCGTCCAGCGCTCTGTCGACGCCGCGAGCCGGCTGTTCACGACGCTGCTCGACGACGGCAACCGCGTCGGCATCGCCGCGCTCGGGGCTCGCGACTGCTGGCTCGCGCCGGGTGCGGGCGACGCCCACCGCGTCCGGGCCCGGGAGCTGCTCGCGACCCACCCCGCGCTCGCCCCCGGCGAGACGCCCGAGAGCGTCTTGCCGTTCGGCTGGCTGGCCTCCCTGCGGAGCCAACTGCCCGGCGACGCACAGGTCGTCCTCCTCTCGCCGCTGTGCTCGCCCGCCGTCGCCACCGTCGCCCGCCAGCTCGACGCCGGGGGCCACCTCGTGACCGTCGTCAGCCCGGACCCGACGACGACGGCCTCCGGGGCCGGCCAGCTCGCGACGGTGGCGCGGCGCTTCCGGATCGCCGACCTCCGGGCCGCCGGGATCCCCGTCGTCGACTGGCCGTGGGAGCAGTCGCTGCCGGTGGCGCTGGCCCGGACGGGGTGGTCGGAATGACCGGGATCGATCGCTCGCCGACCCGGACCGGCAGCGCGCTCGCGGTGCTTGCCGCCCTCGTCGCGCTCGCGGCCGCTGGAGCCACCTCCTGGATCGCGCTCGCCGTCGGCACCGTCGGCGTCGCGCTCTTCCTCGCGGGCGTCGCCCTCGCACGACACGCCGCCGTCTCGACCGGGGCCGCGGCGCTGTTCGTCGGCGTCCTCGCGGCCGGCGTCCAGGGCGCACCGGTGACGGCGCTGCTCGTCGGTGCCGTCGCGACGGTGGTGGCCTGGGACAGCGCCGGGACGGCGATCGACCTGGGGGCACAGCTCGGTCGGTCGGCCACGACGGTCCGGCTCGAACTCGTCCACGCCGCCGGGACGGCTCTCGTCGGTTGTCTCGCCGCGACCGTCGGCTGGTCGATCTACCAGCTCGGTCTCGGGACCCAGCCCCTGACGGCCCCCGTCTTCTTGCTCGTCGCGGCGCTGTGTCTGGCCGGTGCGCTGGCGGCGCGAGGGGGCGGGTGAGTGTTCTCGTTCCACAAGGGATTTGACTCGCTCTGGCGTGTGTGAAAGTATGTCGTTTCTCCGCCCCTCCAGGCGATCGTTCGCCGTCGCCGTCGGCACTGCGACGGCGGTGCTCGTCGGTGTGCCCGCTGTCGCGTTTTTCCGCACCGCAGTAGTCGCTCTGATCCCGCTCTCGATTGCACTCCTCTGTGGCATCGCAGCCGCGGTGTTGGCGCTGCGTGTTCCTTCGCTCCCGGCTACGCTCGTCCGGGCTCGTGTCCACCTCGGCGTGCTCGTCGTGCCGCTTGCCGTCCTCGTGCTTGCGCCGTTCTTCTTTCCACCGCTCGATCTCGGCGGGTCACCAGACGACGGGCTCTTGCTGGGTCTGATTGCAGTGCTTGTAGCGAGTGCGGTCATCTACGTGGCGACAACGAATCGGTACGCCGCTCTGCTGACCGGGACCGACTCGCCGATCGCCGAGTGGCGTTCACGGCCGGACGAGCGGTACTGCCGGCGCGTCAGGATCGCGAGCCTCGTCGGAGGGATCATCGCCATCGCTTCGATGGTGTTCGTTCATACGCCGTTCGTGGGTGTTCGGCCTGGCATCGGCGGCGCGTTGATCGGCCAGTCGATCTTCTACGGCCGAAGCCGAACCTACCAGCTGTTCGACGAGGGCCTGCTGATCCGAGCCAGCGGCACGGTCGTGTACCAGTTCGTCCCGGCCGGACAGTTGTCGTCAGTCGAACACGGTACGGACGCGCTCTCGATTCGGCGCTCGCTGCCGTGGCCGTTCCCGATCCGCTGTGCGATCGACGACCTGGCCGACCCCGACGATCTCCTGGCGACACTCGGGGACGCAATTGGGCGACGAAAGTGAGTTGCCGGTCTACTCCGGGCGCGGCTCGGCGTCGATCGCCGGGTCGTGACGGTGGCACTTGACCGGCCGCCCGTCGACGGTGACTGTCGCTGGGACCTGCTGCTCGCAGACGCTCGGGAGGACGGCCGCCAGTCGCTCGGACGCCCGGTCGAGGTCGCCGTCCGCGAGCGCGGCTACGGCGTCGTCGACTCCCTCGGCGATCGCCTCGTCGTCGATCGCCCCCGGCAGGTCGAAGACCGACCGAATCGTCGCCGGGTCGGGCGGGTCGGCGAGGTCGATCGACGCCGGAAGCTCGCCCGTCTGGACGGTAAAGCGGAAGCTCGCCAGCCGCTCCCACGTCGCCGCCGAGAGTTCTTCCGGGCCGACGATGGCGGGACAGCGCGTGTGGAATCGACAGCCACTCGGCGGGTCGGCGGGATCGGGGATCGTGTCCGTGAGCGGGCGAACGAGCGAGCGGTCCGACGGATCGAGGCTGGGAACAGAGTCCAGCAGGACCTCCGTGTAGGGGTGAGCGGGGGCGTCGAGCACTCGGTGGGTGGGGCCTCGCTCGACGATCTCACCGAGGTACATCACCGCGACGCGGTCGCAGAACCGCCGGACGACGTCGATGTCGTGGCTGACGAACAGCAGCGACACGTCGAACTCGCGGCGGACCTCTTCGAGCAGCGCGAGGATGTCCGACTTGACTCGCGCGTCCAGCGCGCTCGTGGGCTCGTCGGCCACGACCAGGTCCGGGTCCACGACCAGCGCGCGGGCGATCGCCAGGCGCTGTTTCTCCCCGTCGGAGAACTCGTGGGGGTAGCGGTCGGTGTCCGCGGCGTCGAGGCCGACCCGCTCTAGCAGGTCCTCGACGATCGCCCGTCGCCGGTCGGCGTCGTCCATCCCGTTGAGCGCGAGCGGCTCCGCGACCGCCTCCCCGACCCGGATGCGTGGGTTGAACGCCTCGTTGGGGTCCTGGACGACCAGCTGGACGCGGCGGCGGAACGACCGCCGCTCCGCATCGGAGAGTTCGCTCACCGGGTCGCCGTCGAAGCGGACGGTGCCGCCGGTCCGCTCTTCGAGCCCCAGCAGGGTGTGGGCGAGCGTCGTCTTGCCGCTGCCGGACTCGCCGACCAGCCCGAACGCCTCGCCCTCGCGGATCTCGAAGCTCACGCCGTCGACGGCCCTGACGCGTCCGACCTCGCGGCGGAGCCACCCCTCGGTGATCGGGTAGTGGCGCTCCAGGCCCTCGACCGCGAGCAGCGGCTCGCCCTCGGCGTCGGGTCGCTCAGTCATCGTCGTCCCCCGTCGCGCTCTGCTGGACGGCACGGCCCGCAGACTGGATCACCTCGGCGTCGTAGCCGTCGCCGTAGTAGACACACGAGGCGGCGTGGCCGTCGGTGCTCGCGCCGTCGCCCACGGTGTGGAATCCGGGCTGTTCCCCGCCGGCACACGACTCGACGGCGTGGGGACACTCCGCGCGGAAGCGACAGCCGTCGGCGGGCAACTCGTCGCGGGAGGGCCGTTCGGCGAGTCGCGTCGTCCCGTCGTAGCTGTCGAACAGCGCCTGCGTGTAGGGATGGGCCGGTCGGTCGAACACCGCCTCGACGGGGCCGCGCTCGACGATGGTGCCGCCGAACATCACGAGCACGCGGTCCGCAAGCGCGGCGACGACCCGGAGGTCGTGGGTGATCAACAACAGCCCCATCCCGTCGTCGAGCAGCCCCCGCAGCAGGTCGATCAGGCGGGCCTGGACGGTCACGTCGACCGCCGTCGTCGGCTCGTCGGCGATCAGCAGGTCCGGCTCCGCGGCCAGCGCGATCGCGACGGCGACCCGCTGGGCCATCCCGCCGGAGAACTCGTGGGGGTAGTCGTCGACGCGCTGGGCCGCTCGGGGGATGCCGACACGCCCCAGCAGGTCGATCGCCCGCTCTCGGGCCGTCGCCTCGTCGACCTCCCGGTGGATCGTGATCGCCTCGACGAGCTGGTCGCCGACCGAGTAGACGGGATCGAGGGCGTGCTGGGGGTTCTGGAAGACGTGACCGATCCGCGCGCCCCGAATCGCAGAGCGATCCGTGTCGGCCGCCCGGAGGTCGATTCCGTCGAAGGTAACCGAGCCGCCGACGATCTCTGCGGGTGGCTGTGGGACGATGCCGGTCAGGGACTCGCAGGTGACGCTCTTGCCGCTGCCGGACTCGCCGACGAGACAGACCGCCTCGCCCCGATCGACGGCGAAGCTCACGCCGTCGACGGCCCGGACGGTCCCCCGGTCTGCCCGGATGAGCGTTCGGAGGTCCTCGACTGCCAGCAGCGGGTCGGAGTGGTCGCCCGACATCTCAGTGCTCACCTCGCGGATCCAGCACGTCCCGGAGCCCGTCGCCGACGAGCTTCAGCGAGACGACGGTCGCGGCCAGCGCGACCGCGGGGGCCGTCGAGACCCACCACACCTGGTGGGCCGTCCCGCGGTCCGGACTCAGCCCCTCGGCGATGGTCGAGCCCCAGGAGTACAGCTCCACGTCCGAGAAGCCGAGGAAGGCGACCCCGGCCTCTGCGACGATCAGTATCGCGACGAGGTGGACGACCGCGGGCACGAGCGTGTTCGTGACGTTCGGAAGGACGTGCCGTCGGGCGACGTACCAGTCGGACGCGCCGAGACTGCGCGCGACGACGACGTAGCCGTCCTCGCGACGCTGGAGCACTTCGCTGCGGACCAGCCGCGCGACCGGCCCCCAGCTCAGCAGTCCGAAGGTCGCCAGCAACAGCGCCAGCGACGCGCCGACGTACATGTAGCCGACGAAGTAGAGGAAGATCGCCGGGATGCAAAGCTGTACGTCGACGTAGGTCCGCAACACGTCGTCGAGGCGACCGCCACGGAAACCCGCCGTGACCCCGACCGCGGTCGCCAGCGGGACGACGAACGCCAGGGTGAACACGACGACGTAGATGGCGACGCGCGCGCCAGACACCAGCAGGGATTCGACGAGCTGGCCGCGACCGTTGGTCCCCAGCGGTGCCTGGAGCGATCCCTCGCAGTACCGCTGGATCCCCGTTCCCTGTCGGATCTCGCCGGCACAGTTCGGGCTCCAGCCGGCGTCGGCTGCAAAGCCCAGCGGCGGCTGGTAGACGTATCCGAAGTTGAGTTCGGGGCGGCCCAGTACGAGCGGCAGGACGGTGCCGACGACGAAGAGGCCGCCGAGAAAGCAAAGCGCCGCGACCAGTACCGGACGGTCTCGTATCGCGCTGGCGACGCGCAGGGTCGCCTCGCGGTTCCGCACCGCGGGGACGACGCCGTAGGCGGTCAGGACGACCAGGCCCGCCATCACTGCCCAGTCGACCGGCGTCACGGCCCACTCGGCGACGAGATAGACGTGGGCCACATATCGGTCGTACAGCCAGAGGGCCGCGACGATCAGGAGCCCGACGGCGAGGATCGTTCGCTCTGGGGTGACGGTACGTCGCGTGGCGTCGACCGCTGACCAGTCGACGCGCTCGAACCGGGGACGCTCGGAGGGCGCTGCCATGGAGGGTTGTGTCAACACGTACCAGCCACTCTGATAAATCTATCCGTTCCTTCGAGGGCACACTGCCCCTCGTGAGAGGTTTTTTCACACCCCACGCCAAAACGACCCCTCGATGCCCTCCACGAACGCCATTCGGACGGCCGATCGCACTCGCTCCCAGCGCCGAACCGACTCGCGGACACACCGGCACTCGCCATGAAGTTCCTCCGCGTCGTCGCCTGGCGCGTCGCTCTCGGTGGCGTAGCCGCCTGGGCGGTCCTGACGGCGGTGTTCGGGCTCTTTACGCTCACCGAGGACTGGGTGTTGCAGCGACAAGTCGGCGCGCTCAAGTGGGCCGGCGAGGAGGAGGACGCCATCGCGGCGGTCCGCGACCAGTACCTCGGGACCCGCGGGCTGGATCGCCCGCTCGCCGTCCAGTATCTCGACTGGCTGGGCAACATGGTGACCCTCGACTGGGGACGCTCGTTCGTCACGGGCGATCCCGTCTTCGGGACCGTCCTCGCGGCGGCGGGACGGACGGCGATGTACGTGCTCCCCGCTCTCGCACTCGCAGTGGCCGTCGGCGTCGCCTTCGGGCTCTTCCTCGCGCTCCGGCCCGAGAGCCGTCTCGGGAGCGTCGGGCTCGGGACGATCTACCTCGCCTTCGCGATCCCGAACTTCTGGCTCGGGGGACTGCTGGTGTCGCTCGCGCGTGCCGGCGTGATCTCGCGGCCCCCGCTGGTCTTCGAGCACCTGTTGCCCATCGTCCTCACGGCGACGACGCTGCTCGGCGGGGTCGTCAGCTACGCCCGCGCTCACGCTGCCGAGTACGCCTCGGCCGACTTCGTCCGCCTCCTGCGGGCCAAGGGGGCCGGCTCGCGCCGCGTCGCGACCCACGTCCTCCGGAACGCGGCGGTGCCGATCTTCTCGCTCGTGTTCACCGAGGCGCTGGCGCTGCTCGTGCTGGCGGTGTTCGTCGTCGAGGTGCTCTTCGGAATCGACGGCTTTGGCTCCCTGCTCTTCCGGTCCGTCGACCAGCGCGACCTCCCGGTGTTGCTGGGCGGAACGCTGGTCATCATCGCGGTCGGCGTCGTCGGCAACGTCGTGCAGGACCTCTCCTACGGCGTGCTCGATCCCCGGATCGACGACTCGGGCCGCTGAGCGCTGCAACGCTTATGCATCTCCCAGCCCCACGTTCGGGTATGGAGACACGCCCGCTCGGCGACACCGGTCAGGACAGCACTGTCGTGACCTTCGGGGCGATCGCGCTCAACTGGCTCGAACAGGAGGGTGCGGACCAGCTGGTCGAACACGTCCTGGACTACGGCGTCAATCACTTCGACGTGGCACCGACCTACGGCGACGCGGAACTGAAGCTCGGACCGAAGCTCCGCCAGCACCGCGAGGAGATCTTCCTCGGGTGCAAGACTCAGGAACGCGACTACGAGGGGGCCTGGCAGATGCTCGAACGATCGCTCGACCGCCTCGGCGTCGACACCATCGACCTCTATCAGGTCCACGGGCTGGAGTACGAGACGGAACTCGACGCGATCACCGGCGACGACGGCGCACTGCGGGCCTTCCGCGAGGCCCGAGCGGAAGGGCTGATCGACCACGTCGGGCTGACCAGTCACAGCGAACCGGCGCTCGTCCTCGACGCGATCGATCGCATCGACGACCTCGACTCGCTGATGTTCCCGCTGAACCCGGTCGTCGCCGCGAAGGACGACGGGAATCACGACTACGAGGCAGTGCTCGACCGGGCCCACGCGGCCGACGTCGGGACCCTCGGCATCAAGGCCTTCGCCGCCGGCTCCTGGCCCGACACCGACGACCTCCCCGAAGCAGATCGCCCGTTCGCGAACTGGTACCGACCGGTCACGGCCCCCGACGAGATCCGGCGGCGATTCGACTTCGCGGCCTCTCAGGGGCTGACCAGCGTCGTCAGCGCGGGCGACCCAAAGCTCGTGACGATGATCCTCGAAGCCGCCGCCGACTACGAAGAGATGGACGAGGCCGCCCAGCGCTCGCTGATCGAGCAGGTGCGCCACGACGACAGCCCGGTCCCCGAACAGCTCCACCACTGAATGGCTGTTCCCAACACGGTCACCGCCGCCCTCGCGGACCGCCCGGTCGAGGGCCGACGCTGTCTGGAGGCCGGTGCCGGCGTCGGCAACACGACCGCCGGACTCCTCGATGCCGGGGCCGAGCGGGTCTACGCCGTCACGAACGACCGAGAACACGCCCGGACGACCCGCGAACGAGTGGCCGACGACACGCGATCCGACCGGCTGGCCGTCCTCGACGCGGATCTGCGCACGCTCGCGCTGTCCGACGACTCGATCGACCTGATCACGGCCCACGGGCTCTGTAACGTCCTCGATCCCGCTTCGCTGTCGGCGGTCGCGGCGACCTTCCGCCGCGTCGCAGCGCCCGGCTGTCACCTCGTGATCGACGACTACGCTCCGCTGCCCGAGACGGCTGCCGTTCGCGAGCTGTTCGCCGTCGAGAACGCCGCTTCGGAGCTTGCGACTGGTGGGCCGGCGCTGACGTTCTACCCGCCAGACGCGCTCAGACGCTGCTTCGTCGGTGGGGGCTGGTCGTTCGACCGCGAACGGACGCTGCTCGATCCGGTGCCCTGGACTGGGGCGCATCTGTCGGCCCACGCCGACGTGGCCCGCGACCACGCGGCGGCCTGGCCTGGCGATATCGGCGACCGGCTGGCAGCGCGTGCCGACCGACTCGCGACGGAGATCGGCTCCGAATCTGTCGGTCGGATGTACAGCCTCGCGTTTCGGCTGCCGGCGTGACTCGTCCGCGCCAGCTCAGCGCCGACACCCGACTCCGCGCAGACCGAGAGCGTCGTGCTGAGCCCCCTCTTTACTCCGTCTGTCGAGGCTCGCGGTCTGCAGTCGCCGAGACCGCCGCTGCCGTCTCTCGATCGTCGTCCGCGGCTGACTGGTCGCCGTCTGCCGCCGACTGTTCGTCTTCCGCGGCTGACTGGTCGTCTCCATCCGCCGACTGTTCGTCTTCCGCGGCCGACTGGTCGTCGTCCGCCGCCGGCTCTCCGCCGTCGACGGTGAGTACGTCCGTCTCGACCGTGACGAGGCCGCTGTCTCGCGGGGGCGTCGTCTCAGGCCTGGCCGGCCGCGCGTCGTCGGGGCGCTCCGAGACTGCTCGTTCGGTCTCGTCGGCGCGCTCCAGCGCCGTCTGTTCCACTCCGTCGGGTTCGTCCTCGCTTCGGGACGGCTCCGAGCCCTCGGTGGCGGTGTCGAACCGAGCGAGTCGATCGGTGAGGACGGCCGCGTCGTCGGTGAGCGTCCCCGCGCTGTCGGCGATGGCAGCGACCGCGTCGGTCTGGGCGGCGGCCGACTCCGCGGCGCGGTCGGTGTCGCCGTCAGTGCGCTCGCTGATCTCCGTGACGGCCTCGACCATCGCCACGACCTCCTGGCTGGCCGCCGCCTGGCTGTCGGTGGTGTCGTCGATCGACTGGACGCTCTCGTTGGCCCGCTGGACGGCTTCTCCCAGTCGCTCCAGGGAATCGAGGCTCTCCTCGATCGTTTCGATCCCGTCGGCGACGCGGTGTTGCATCCCGCGCACGTCGGTGACGGTGTCGTTCGCCGTCGTCCGGACGCGCTCGATCCGGTCTTCGATCTCGCGCGTCGCTTCTCGGGTCTCGGTCGCGAGCTGCTTGACCTCGTCTGCGACGACCGCGAACCCGTCGCCGGACTCGCCGGCCCGTGCGGCCTCGATCGAGGCGTTCAGCGCCAGCACGTTCGTCTGCTCGGCGATGCCGTCGATCAGCGTGACCACCTCGCCGATCGCCTCGACCTCCTGTTCGAGGGCCGCGATCGCCTCGGCCGTCTCGGTCGTGGTCGACTCGATCTGATCGAGCGTGTCGACCGACGCGGCGGCGAGCTCCGCGCCGCGCTCGCCCTCCGTGGCGGCCTCGCTGGTGACGGTCGCGGCCTCGTCGGCGGAGGCGGCGACTTCTTCGATGGCTCCCGAGAGGTCACTCATCTCGTCGCTGACTGTCTGTAGTCGGTCGTACTGGGTCGTGGCTCCCTCGTCGATTCGCTCGATGGCCTCGTCGACCTCGCGGTTGGCCTCTGCCACGTCGTCGGCACAGGCAGCGACCTGGTGGCCGGCATCGGCGACGCTGTCCGCGAAGCGCTGGATCTCTTCGATGGTCGTCTCCATCTCCGCGAGCATCGCGTTGCACGACTCGGCGATCTCGGTCATCGCAGCGCTCTGGCCGGCCGGGTCGAGTCGCTGGGTCAGGTCGCCGTCCCTGACATGGCCCATCGTCGTCGCGAACTCACTGGCCTGAGTCTCCAGGTGGTCGCTGAGCTGCTCGGCCTCGTGTCTCGCGGCCTCGGCGTCCCTCCGGGCCGCGTCGAGGTCCTCGATCATCGTCTCCAGATCGGTTGCCATCTGGTCGAGTGCGACCCCCAACTCGCCTGGCACCTCGTCGTCGAGCACCGGCGCGTCGAACCGCTGGTCGGCGATCGCGTCGGCCTGCCCGGCGACCGTCGACAGGTACGCGTGGATGTCGCCGACGGAGGCGACGACCTCGCCGAGTTCGTCGTCCCGGTCGTTGTCCGGGGCCGTCGCGTCGAGATCACCCGCGGCCACCGCACCGGCGTAGTCGGTGAGCTGGTCCAGCGACCGGACGGTGTTGCGACCGAGCGTCAGGCCGACGGTCCCGAGCCCGAGGACGACCGCTCCGATCAGTACCAGCAACGGCCGCGTCACCGTTCCGACGAGCGCGTACGCGTTGTCCCGTGGGGCGTGGACGACGACCGTCCAGTCGGTTCCCTCGACCGGCGCGTAGGCGACGAGCGCGTCGCCATCGACGGCCGTCCCGGCGGTCGAGCCGTCGAGCACGCCGCTCTCGCCCGCCTGCCCGCGTTCGATGGCCGTCGACTGTACTGACGAGGCCCCGGCGTACTCGCTGCCGATCGCACCGGTGTCGTTCGCGAACGCGACGCGTCCGTCGCCGTCGACGACGCGTGTCACGCTGCCTTCGACCGGGCTCCGGAACTCACCGGCCACCCGCGACACGTCGGCGACCAGGACGACCGCCTTGTTGCGCTGAGACGGCACCGGGCTGACGAACGCCATCACCGTTCGACCGCTGTCGAGCGTGTACGGCTCCGAGACGAGGACGGTGTCGATCTGGTCGAACGTCACGTCGTCCTGTGCCCAGGGATCGCCACGCTCCCGGAGATTCTGGTGTGAGAGCGTGTTCATCGTCGTGGCCGCTACGTCCAGGTTCGCCGTGTCGACGTAGTGGAGCGCGACCACGTCGTCCGGGAGGTCGTTGTACTCGGAGTTGAGCGTCGAGGCGATCGCTCCGGTGGCCAGCCAGTGGTTCTTCGACACCTCGCGGGCGACGAGGCGTCGCTGCTCGACCCAGTTTTCGAGGTCGTTGGCCGTCAGTTCGCCGACTGTCTGTAGCTCGCTGTCGACGTCGGCTTCCAGTTCACGGGCGACGGCCTCCTGCGTGTAGATGCCGACCGAAGCGGTCACGAGCAGGAGGACTACCAGCGCGACGCCGAACTTGGCCATGTAGCTCTCGCGCAGTCGCGCGGGGACGAATCGCCGCTTCCAGTCGCGCCCACGTGGCGGTGTCATCGTCTGGGGCGACGACCAAACCACGCGTAAGTATTACCCGCCAGTTCTCAGCAGAAATTTGCGCTACTGTCTGCTATATACAGGAATTTGTGTGGACAAATAACGTGGTCAGTGCGCCGGCCCCCGGCGGTCGCCGTCCCACGACTTCACTCTCCGGAGCTCCGAGCGATGCCACGACCGGACGGCCCGCACTCTCTGACTTCGCTGCGTGACGCACGATCTAGATATATCAAAAATATATACTACCTCAAAATCAAACTATTCTGGGAAATGAGACACTCAGAACAGAGCCAGGCCATCCGAGTCCCGACGTAGCACTCTGCCTCTGTCTGGTGACCAGACGGCGTGAAAAACGGCGATGAAGCCGTCTTATCTGCCGTTTGCGTGTGTTCTGATCTGGTGTCGTCACTGCAGACGCTCCGCGTCTCGACGAAGGCTGCTGGTGGGACACTACAGGGCTAAACGGCTCGTATATGCCGCTCGGAGTCGTGTCCGCACGGCGGCGGTGACGGCGTAGCGCTCGCCGTCGCCGGCCCGTCTCGATCGACAGATAATAAAGTAAATTTTCTTATGAGATAGTCGAAAGACCATTCCGCTAATAATAGTTCCGGGGACCGGATCCCCGATGCGGGGATATTTTTATACCCCCCGAGCGACAGCGATGGGTATGGGATACTTCGACGACCGGCCGTCCGTCTCGACGGACTTCACGTATCGCGGAATGGACGCCGCGATTCTGGAGAACGAGCACCTCCGCGTGCTCGTGCTCCCCGGCAAGGGTGGGGACATCCTGGAGTTCCGCGACAAGCGTACCGACGTGGACGTGCTGTACCACGCCGACTACCAGTGGGACCCGCCCGGCGACCGCGTCATTCCCTCGACGGAGATGACGTGGAACGAGCACTACCCCGGCGGCTGGCAGCTGAACCTGCCGGTCGCTGGCGGTCCGATGTCGATCCCGGGCAACCACTACGACCACCACGGCGAGAGTGCGCTCATTCCGTGGGACGCGACGGTGACGCGGGACGACGCCGACGCCGTCACCCTCGAACTCTCGACGCGTCTCCGGCGGTACCCCTTCGCGGTGACCCGAGAACTGACGCTGCCGGCCGACGAGTCGAGCCTGGAGGTGGCCGAATCGGTGACCAACGAAGGCGAGTACGAACTCGAATACGCCTGGCAGCACCACGTCGCGCTCGGTCGGCCGCTGATTGGCCCCGACGCGCGCCTCGACGTGCCCGCGGGCGAGAGCTACATCGACGACTACCCGGAGGACCACGAGACAAACCGCCTGGCGGGCGACCAGCACTTCGAGTGGCCGACCGCCGAGGCCGTCGACGGGGAGGACGTGGACCTCACCGCGTTCCCGCCGACCGACAGCGAGATCCACGACCAGGCGTACCTGCTGGGCGTCGACGAGGGGTGGTACGCCGTCACCAACAGGGAACTCGACGTTGGCTTCGCGCTGTCGTACCCGGCCGAGCACTTCGAGTCGCTGTGGTACTGGCAGGCCTTCGGCGGCATGGACGAGTCCCCGTTCTGGGGCCGCAACTACACCGCGGGGCTCGAACCGACGACGGCCTACCCCGGCCACTCGTACCCGGAGGCACAGCGCGAGAACGGGACGATGAAGACGCTCGAACCGGGCGAGACCGTCTCTGTCGAACTCACGGCGACTACGTACGGCGGCCGCGAACGAGTCACGGGCGTCGAGAACGGCGTCGTCGAGTAGCGCGACGCCGCCGTCGCTCGACACTGTCAACAATACCCACGGTAAGGGTTATGTATCGCCAGGTGTTTCATTATAGTGCATGACAGTCTAGCCGCCAGCTTTTGCAGTAACGACAGTACTATCGTTACTACAATGCGGGCTCGGTCGATCGCCACACACCGCCTGTTCGCCGTGCCCGACGGCCGCTACTGCCGGCTGTCGCCGTTTCGGAGACGCGTCGTCAAGGACGACGAGACACGCTACGGACGGACAGACAGTACGAGCGAACTGTCAGCGTCTGCTTTCGGAGTGACCCCTCGGTGCTGGTTTCGATCGACGCCTCCCACACGCCGCCGATCCGCGGCGGCGTCGTCGCCGACGTTCTACAATGTGAAACACCTGAGGAGATCGGCCGGTCGCACTGCCGGGACACCCGTATCGGTGCCGCTCCGTGGACAGGGACGACGAACGAGTCACGACGACGCGCACGTGGACGGTCCAGTGCCGTTCGTGTGAGGTTCGTCCGGAGCGGCTACCGACGGTTGCCCTCGCACTCGCTGGAACAGGCTGTCGATCGACCGGCTCACGGCAGATCGCTGCCTGTCCCTCATTGTGAAACGCGCGTGTCGGACGGAGATCACCGTCGGCATCGACTCTCTCGGCCGTCGACGCCGTCGGCTGTGCGGTCGGCTGGACAGCGTGTCGTGGTGTCTCGTCGGGCTCCGTCGGGACAGAGCGACGGTGCGTGCGGACTCGTTTCGTCCCGACAGCTGTAGCGACGTATCGGTGAGTGCCGTGCTCCGGCGCATACTGCCGGCTGTCACTGTTTCACGATATTCGCGACCACGGGTCGCAACATTCGTTACAGACGGACAGCCGGCAGTATCAGGCGATTTTGGCTTCGATCTCTCGCACCGTACTCAGCACCATCCCCGGTACGTCCTCTTCGAGCCGTTTGCTCGACAGTCGGCTCGCGGTGCCAGCGACGTAGACGGCACCCTGGTAGTCCGCGAACTCGATGGGCACCGCGACGCTGTTGACGTCGGCACGCTGTTCGCCCCGCGCGAAGGCGATCCCTCGCTCTCCGATCCGTCGGAGTTCGCTCCGGAGGCGGTCGGTGTCGGTGATCGTGTCCGGCGTCAGCGACACGAGCGGTTCTTCGAGGATCTCGTCGACGCTCTCGTCCGACAGCGTCGAGAGGATCGCCTTCCCAGGGGCGCTGCAGTGGAGATGACGCGTCGTCGTCATCGAACACGCCTCCGGGTGAGTGCCCACCGTCGAGTAGATGTCGACGGCCTGTCGGTCGTGTTCGAGGACCAGTCCCGCCGTCTCGTCGGTGGTCTCGGCGAGGCTGTCGATCGCCGGCTTCGCCTGAGCGTAGGGCTCGAACGAGTCTTTGACGTGCTCACCAACGTCGATAAAGCGCGGGCTCAGTCGGTACGCCACGTCGTCTTTGTCGACGTAGCCTTCCGACCTGAGCGTGTTCAAGTGTTTGTAGACCGTACTCTTCGAGATGTCCAGTTCCGTCGCCAGTTCGGTGATGCGGACGCTCCCGTCCGTCTCGGTCATGTATTCGACAATCCTGAACGTCTTGCCTAGCGCGGTCAGTGTCCCTCCGGTGTCCCCCGTAGCCATACGGAGGCATTGATGCCTAAGCGTGATAAGTGTTCACGTTACCAGTCGGCGATACTCCCGTCTTCGTGTCGCCATATTGGATTGTGCCAGTCGACGTTGGCCTCGGCACGCTCCTCGACGAGCGATCGATCGATGTTGACCCCCAGTCCAGGATCGTCCAACACCTCGACGTAGCCGTCGTCGAACACGAACGGATCGTCCGTGACGTACTGGTGGGTCCGATCGGACGCGGGGAGGTGGATGTCGAAGCCGTGGTCCTGCACGAAGAAGTTCGGGACGTAGGTGTCGACCTGTAGCGAGGCCGCCAGCGCGATCGGGCCCAACGGGCAGTTTGGCGCGACGGCCACGTCGTGGGTCTCGGCGGTGTTTGCGATCTTGACCATCTCGGAGATCCCGCCTGCGTGGGACACGTCCGGCTGGATCACGTCGATGGCTCCCGTCTCGAACAGCCGCTTGAAGTCCCACCGGGAGTAGAGCCGTTCGCCCGCGGCGATCGGGGCGCGGGTCTGTGCGGCGATCGCCGGCAGGTGCTCGACGTTCTCGGGCAACACCGGCTCCTCGATGAACATCAGACCGAGATCGCTGAGACGGTGGGTCAGCGTCTTCGCCATCGACTTCGAGACGCGCCCGCGGAAGTCGACGCCGATGTCGATGTGATCGCCGACTGCCTCGCGGACGTGTTCGACGCGATCGACGATCTCCTCGATCGTCTCCCGTGACTCGATGTGGCGCATCTGGTGGGTCGCGTCCATCTTCAGCGCCGTGTAGCCGGCGTCGACCAGCTGGTCGGCCTCGTCGGCCAGCTCCTCGGGTCGGTTGCCGCCGACCCACTGGTACACTCTGATCTTGTCTCGGCTGCGCCCGCCCAGCAGTTCGTGGACCGGCAGCCCGTACTGCTTGCCCTTGATGTCCCACAGCGCCTGATCGATCCCGGCGATGGCGCTCATCAGGATCGGACCGCCCCGGTAGAAGCTCCCGCGATACATCGCCTGCCAGTGGTCCTCGATGCGGCGTGGATCTTTCCCCAGCAGGTACGAGTCCATGATCTCCTCGACGGCTGCCCTGACGGTCTCGGCTCGGCCCTCGACGACGGGCTCGCCCCAGCCGGTGACCCCCTCGTCAGTTTCCAGACGCAGGAACAGCCACCGCGGCGGCACCCCGTACAGCTCGTAGTCCGTGATTTCCATGTGGGACCGCTCGTGTGGCTCGACAATAAGTGCGGGTGATCGCGAGCGTGGCGGACGGCCGCCTACAGATTGTCGCGGATCCGTTCGACGACGTAGTCGAGTTCCTCGTCGTCGAGACACATCGGGTTGATCGCGATCTCGTTGTCGCCCATCCCGTCCGCGCCGACGTAGACGCGCGGGTCCTCGTCTCGGAGCGCCCGGACGAGTTCGACCGCCGACAGCGTCTCGTCGAGGGTGACCTCGACGACCGGCGAGACGTTCTCGCCTTCGCCGCCGGTGACGGTCGCCGTCAGGTGTTCTTCGTCGGCGAGCCCGTCGGCAGCGCGTTCGGCCTGGCGCTGCCACTCGTCGCTGAGCGCCTGGTAGTCGAGGTCGACGAACACTTCCAGTGCGCGGATCAGTCCGGCCAGCTCCTCTTTTCCGACTTTCATCGGCCGACCGATCCCCTGACGTGGGACGCCGTCGACGCTGTCAGGATCGATCAGCTCGCGGGGCGGCTCCCACGCCTCGCGAGCGACGTGCATGTCGAGGTGCTGGAGCGCGATCGACTGGATGAGGTCCTTGCGACCCGCGACGATCCCGGTCGTCTGCGGACCGCGAATGGCCTTTCCGCCGCTGAACACGACGAGGTCCGCGCCGGTCTCGACGAACCGTTCGAGGTTGTCGATCGGCGGGACCTCCGCGGCGGCGTCGACGATCACCGGCACGTCGTGGTCGTGGGCGATCTCGACGACCGTTTCGAGGTCGGGCTGAGTGTAGCTCTTCTGGACGTAGCCGACGGCGGCGGTGTCCTCGCCGATGGCGCGCTCGATCTCCCACGGCTCGACGTTGGTCGCGCCAGTCCCGAGGTGGAAGTCGTTGGTCCCCACGTCGACGATCGTCGCGCCCGCGGCCCGGAGCGCGTGGTCGTAGCCCGTCCGGTGGGTGCGGGGCATGACGATCTCGTCGGCCAGCCCGTCGGTGTCTGGGAGGCGATCCATCGCCTGTACGTCCGAGCCGGCGATGGCGGCCGCTGCGCCGAGCAGCAGGCCCGCGTCGGCACCCGAGGTGACGTATCCCGCTTCGGCCCCGGTGACATCGCGGATCAGTTCACTGGCTCGCGCCTGCAGGTCGCCGAGTTCGACGAACCCCTCGGCCGCGCTGTTCATCGCTTCGAGTGCTTCTTCCCGAATCAGGCTGCCCCCGATCCGTGTCTTCGTCCCGGCGGCGTTGACGACCTCCCGGACCCCGAGCTCGCGATAGATATCCGTCTGTTCGACTCTCCCGTCTGGTGACAGACCCATAGTAGTCGGGTAACAACACGGGACGTTGAATAGGTGACGGTTTCCGATGTCTTCCAACTGAGACGGGCATTTCAGGATGAGAAACATTCAGCGAGAGACGCCTACCAGAGATCTCGATTTCGAATTTCAAAGCGATGACTGGATCGGGGACAGACACGAACTAGTCTCGTGATACTGTCCCCTTCTCGGGAGTTCATCGTTCGACTCACCGCTGGGATACTCACACAGCGACTACGGTCGATGGACCTGCGGTACTGTTTGCAATCTCTGAACGACCACTCTCTTTGGGCAGACATCGCTCTTTTATTCTCTTTCAGGCCGAATATATCTGTGCAAGAAGAATGTTGATGATATGTGGCGAATAACACATCTACTATGGGGCGTGTGGTCACGTTTTCGCCATTTTGTATGTAGGAGTTGGTCCTGTTGGCCCAGTCTGGGAAGAGGCACTGGTCACACTGCCTGGTTGGCTGCTGTTTTGGATTCGTCTGGCGAGAGCACAGCAGTCGTGATTGGGAACGGCGCTGTTCGATGACGGCCAGACGGGCGTTCGCTACCCATCTCGCTGTCGGGACAGTGTTCGCTTTGCCACGGAGAGGCCCGGTCTGCCGTCGGCCTTCCAGACGAGGAGCGACACGCCGACCAGTAGGAACTGCAGTGCGAGCAACGGCGTCAGCTCTATCGACGCGAAGTGGCCGACGAAGCTCTTCGGACCGCCGTACTGGATCGCCGGGAGTAGCGGCCACCCGAGGTAGGCCAGTGCGGCGAACTCGCCGTCGAGGAGCGGGTGGAGTCCGTCGCTCAAGAGATGCGTGCCGTAGCCCAGCACGAACGCGCCAGCGAGGTGGACCGCCGTCGGACGCATCGGGGTGGTGCCACCGTCGGCCCCGAGCTGTCGGGACTCGTCGCGTGCATCGACAGCGCGTGCGATGGTGACGAGGACGACGCCGACGACCGCTGCCGTGAGCAGCGAGTGCGCCAGCGAGCGGCCGTTGGGCAACACGGCGACCGTCCAGGCGAGTGGCTTGTCGATCAGGTCCGGGAACTGCGTGCCGACCGCGACGGCGACGACCGCGAACGCGGACACGCGCCGATCGGTCGCTCGGGCCAGCAGCGAGTAACAGAGATAGCCAACGGCGAGGTGTCCCCACGGCCACATACTACTCCGACGGTCGTCTGCCAGCGACAATACCCTGTCCCTTCGGCCCGTATCCCGACAGCTTATACCGTCGCCGACCGTTCGACTCGGCCAATGACAACGCCGCGACGCCAGCGATTCGTCGTCGGACAGGTCGCGTGGATGAGCGCGACGGTCCTCGCGCTGGCGCTGCTTGGCTCGCTCTCTCTGGAGCTGTTCTTCGTCGTCTCGCTGATCGGCTTTCTGGTCGTGATCGAACTGACGGCTCCGTTCAGTGTGACGCCACGCTGGCGGGCCCGCCTCAAGTGGCTCGTCCTGCTCGGCCTGTTGGCCTTCGGTTACGTCGTCGTCAGACGCATCCTCGCCATCCTCCCGCCGGGGGTGATCTGACGTGGCTCCAGACTACCCGCGTGCGGTACTCGCTGGCTTCGCCGTCGCCGTCGCTCTGGGGCTGCTCGTCGCCGGAAGCACCTCGGGCGGTGCCTTCGGTTCGTACAACCCGGCCTGGGACGGTACCAGCGACTTCCGGTCGATGGCCGGTGACGAGGCCGAGTCGCTGTCGATCGCCCGAAACACCAGCGTCTACGACACCGCCGACGCCAACGAGACGCTGGCCGTGCTCCTCTCGCCCGAACAGCGCTACACCGACCGCGAGCGTCGATCGATTCGGCAGTTCGTTGAGGCGGGCGGGACGCTGCTGATCGCCGAAGACGTGGGACCGAACGGGAACCAGCTGCTCCGCGGTGTCGGCGCACGGACCCGGTTCGACGGCGCACCCCTGCGCGACGAACGCCGCTACGAGAACGGGCCGGCGCTGCCGGTCGCTACGGCGGTCGGGCTGGACAACGACAGCGTCGAGACGGTCGTCCTGAACCACGGGACCGCGATCCGTGCGGCCGGAGCCACTCGCGCCGACGACCCCAACGGGACGATGCGAGCCGTTCGCGCGACGAACGCGACGGTCCTCGCGGCCAGCTCCCCGTACGCCTACCTCGATCGGAACGGCAACGAGACACTCGACGACGACGAGACGGTCGCTCGGTACCCGGTCGCCACGACCGAACGCGTCGGCGACGGGCGGGTGATCGCCGTCAGTGACCCGAGCGTCTTCATCAATGCGATGCTCGAACACGGCGACAATCGCGCGTTCGCCCGTACCGTCGTCGCCGGCCACGACACCGTCGTCCTCGACGTGTCCCACGCCGGGAGTCTCCCGCCAGTGCAGGCGCTGTTGCTCACGCTTCGGGAATCGGCGCTCTTGCAGGCCGTCGTCGGAACGGCGCTGCTCGGAGTCCTGGCCGGTCACGCCGCCCTGGTGGACGCAATACCGGCGCTGAGACGCCGTCTCGGAGCGAGCGACACGGTCCACCGACCACGCGACCGCGAGGCGGTCGTTCGCGGCGTGACGGCTCGCCACCCCGAGTGGGACGACGAGCGAGTCGAGCGCGTAACGCAAGCCATTATGACGCGACGGACGGAACGTGATGGCAATGACTGAGCCAGCCGCCCTGTACGAGACCGTCCGCGACGAAGTCGGGACGGTGCTCGTGGGACACGACGAACTCGTCGAACACCTCACGGTCGCGCTGCTGAGCCGGGGCCACGTCCTCCTCGAAGGCGTCCCCGGTGTCGCGAAGACGACGCTCGCACAGTCGTTCGCTCGCGCGAGCGGGCTCGCGTACACGCGCGTACAGATGACGCCGGACCTGCTGCCGGCCGACATCACCGGGACCAGCGTCTACCGCAGCCAGACCGGCGAGTTCCAGCTCCAGAAGGGGCCGATCTTCGCCAACGTCGTCGTCGCCGACGAGATCAACCGCGCGACGCCCAAGACCCAGTCGGCGCTGCTGGAGGCCATGGAGGAAGGCCACGTCACGATCGAGGGGGAGACGCTCGCGCTCCCGGACCCGTTCGTGGTCATCGCCACCCAGAACCCAATCGAGATGGAAGGCACGTTCGAGTTGCCAGAGGCCCAGCGCGACCGCTTCCTGTTGAAGCTCACCGTCGACATCCCCGATCGCGACGAGGAGCGACGCGTTCTCGACCGCTTCAACGACGCGCCGCAACTGGACGCCGAGAGCGTCGAACAGGTCGTCGACACCGAGGCACTGACCGCCGCACGCGACGCGGTCAGTGAGGTCCACGTCGCCGACAGCGTCCGCGAGTACGTGCTGGACCTGGTCGCGGCGACTCGGGACCACCCCGATGTCGAACACGGGGGGTCGCTGCGCGCGTCGCTCGGACTGCTGAAGGTCGCGAAGGCCCGCGCGGCGATCCACGGCCGCGAGTACGTCGTCCCCGACGACGTGAAGACCCTGGCCCGTGCGGTCCTGATCCACCGACTCGTCCTGACTGCCGACGCGGAACTGAGCGACGTGTCTCCGGCGTCGGTGATCGAGGAGACACTGGCCGACGTGACGCCTCCCGGCGGCGACTCGGAGGCAGAGCTGGCCGCCGCCACGGAGATGGCCGACATCGAAGAGAGCGCCACCGACGGTGGGAGCGTCGAGTAGCCGGCGCGTCACTCGTCGCTCGCCGTCTCGGGCTCCCAGCGCAGCGTCGCCACGTTCTCCTCGCCGGCAAGCTCGGCTCGGACCGGCCTGTCGAGTCCGCATGCGAGCGCGACGGCCGTAATCGAGACGATCGGGTGATCGAACCGACCGAGGTCGCCGTAGACGCTGGCCGTCGTCGACACCGTGAGCCGGCCGTCCGCTCGGTCGAGGTCCAACTCGACGGCGTCGGCGATCTCGAACTGCTCGACGACCGCCTCGCGAACCTGCGTCGCGACCTCGCCCGGCGTGTCCGCCAACGACCCGCTCAGTGCCGACTCGAACTCGCCGAACAGCGTCTCGCCGGTCGGACGGAGCGCCACGCCACGGGTCGTCGATTCGCCCGTGGTGACGAACAGCGCCGACAGGTCGTCTGCATCCGGAATCTCGAAAGGCGTCTGCTGTGGGACGAACAGGCGGACGCCGGTCGCCGGATCGGCGGTCGGGACGTAGATCCGCCTGTCCGTGAGCCCGAGTTCTCGACAGAGGCGCTCGTGGTTGCGGGCCAGGGCCTCGTAGACGGCGTCCCCGACCGAGGCCGAGACGAACCGCTCGGGCGTGACGAACCACGTCAACACGGCGGCGAAGACGCCGGTCCCGCCCAGTGCGAGCAGTATCGTCCGGCTCGAGGGAAAGACGACGCCCCCGATCGTCGCGACGAGGCCGACGGCGACAAAGCCGATCGCCGTCTGGCGGTACTGGCTCTGGCGGGCACGGGCGTACGACGACCGGAGTCGTTCGTTCTCCGCCCGCAGCGTCTCTATTTGGGCCGCCAACTCCGGCGACAGCTCGTCGTCGGGTGTCGATTCCTCTGTCGTCTGCTGGTGTTCGGTCGCGTGTCGATCAGTACTCATCGGTGACCTCCAGTGTCGCGACAGTGTAGCGGTGCAGTCCGTAGCCGGCGACGGCGACCACGGCGACGAGGATCGCGGCCACCTGCCAGCGCGTCCCGAACGTTGCGATACTACCCGCGACGACCAGCGACAGCGCCGCCAGCGCGACGACGCCCTGCCAGAGCGTTCGGCTCGGTCTGTCGGCGTCGAGGACGCTGCCGGCGAACACGACGACCATGGGTGCCTGGGCGAGCGCGAGCGTCGCGAGCGACGCGTTCTCGGGCAGGACCGCGGCCAGCAGCACGTGCCCCACCGCGAGGACGACGATCGGCGAGACGACGAGCCAGGCGGCCACGACGACCACGCCAGCCAGTGCGCCGCCGAGTCCGGCGACGAGCCAGCCTGTGAGGACGCTCAGCAACGCGCCCGCCCCCACGACCGCCGGGGCCGTTCGCGAATCCGTGGCGAGAGCACCGCCAAGCCCCTCGGGGCCGTCCTCGACGCTCACGCCGATTCCCTCCGTCGCTGCGTTCGACCCGCCGACAGCACCGCCGAGAGTCGGTCACCGGGGCCGACCTCGTAGGCGTCGACGCCCTCCATGCCGGCGAGTTCGCGCCGGAACTCCTCGAAGGCGACGTAGTCGCTGTAGGCCCCGGCGAGATCGGTGAGTTCGCCCGACTCGAACAGCGCCGTCGGCGTCATGAACACCGCGACGGTGCTGCCGTTCCGGCTGGCACGCCGGACCGCCGCTCGCAGTTCGTCCGGGCGGCTGTCGTCGGTCACGATGACCGTCCGAACGACGGTGTCACTGGGGAACTCGGCCGTCCTGATCGCGCCCGCCAGCGGCTGTGCGTCGAAGCGCTGCTGGTACGCCTCACCCTCCGACAGAAACGGTGCGAGCGTCCGTCCGAACGCCGAATCGTCGCTCGCGACCCGGCTGGCGACCCGTGTGTTCGGTGAGCCTCTGGGTCCGACGCCGCCGGATCGACCGTCGGTCGTCGCGGCCGCGAGCAGCTTCGCTCGGACCGTGGCCCAGGCGTCGGTTCTGACCAGCGGGCTGATCGCCGTCGTCACGCCGTCGTCGCCGACGGCGTAGTAGCCGATCCCGTCGTCGTCCGTGCGTGCTCGGTCGACGATCGCGACCGCGAGCTGTCGTGCGTAGTCGAGCTTCGTCGTCCCGGCTCGTCCGTCGGCCATCGTGGCACGGTGGTCGAACACCAGGATCGTCTGCCGGTCTGCGCCGCCCTCGAACTCCATGACGTGTGGCTGGTCGAGCCGCGCCGTCGCCTTCCAGTCGATCTGTCGAACGGCGTCGCCCGGCACGTACTCCCGGATCTCTGCGGGCTCGATGCCGGTGCCCAGCTGGCTCGACGCCTGCTCGCCAAAGCCCGTCGCGATCGGGTTCCCGCCTTCGCCGACGTGGAGGTCGTCGGGTGCCCGCGGGCTGACTGCGACTTCCTGTCCGGCGTCCAGTTCGACCAGCTGGGCGAAGAGCCCGTCCGTGTCGGCGATCGACAGCGACACGTCGTCGACGGTGAACGAGCCCGCCACCGGCCAGGTCACGGCGGTGGATGCGACCGCCTCGCGTTCGCCGGCCGCGAGCGAGACCGTCGCCGGATCGCCGGTCGCACCGACCGGTGGGTCGACGGTGACGGTGATCGGGACCGACACCGCCGTGTCGAGGGTCACGGCCACGGTCAGCTCGGCGGTCTCTTCGGCCGTCACTCGATCCCGCGTCGAGAGATCGACGCTCAGCGCCGCCGGGACCCGCGTCGCCGAGCGGACGAACCGGTACTGTCGGGCGAGCAGCCAGGCCCCGACGGCACCGCTCCCGAGTAGTGCGAGCGGGCCAGCGACGACGACGCCCCAGACGGCAAGCGCCGTCCCGAGGGCGGCGACCGTCCAGTACCGACGCGTCACCTGCATGGCTCGTTGCTTCGCTCGCGTCCCATTGAAGCTACTGGTTTCGTGAACCCAGGCCGCCGGAGTCGGGCGTTCGTTTCACATTCTCCGGACTCCAATCACGGACACACACATACAGATTATAATCACTCGAGCCCAGAAATTATATCGGGTGTGCCCGAGAATCGTCGCTCGATGTCCGAAACGATCCCCAGCACGTGTCCCCGGTGTGACGCCCTCTTGGACCACAAGACCGCGATGCCCGGCGGTGCCGACGCACCGACGATCGTGAGCTGCCCGTCCTGTGCGTACGAGGAACGGTTCGAAGACTGAGTGGACGGTCGTCGCGACGCCATCCGGCCCGAGACTGTCCCGTCGTCATGTCAGCGCAGCCGACGCCCCGAAAGGCGCACGGTTTTTACGCACCCGGTCGGTACTCTCGTCAAGACAGTGTCGGACCGCTGGACCGTCGCCTGTGTCGTGTGTCTCTGTCTGACCGGCATCGCCCTCACCGGCGTCGCCAGCGACGCCGCCGTCGCCCAGTCGACGGCGACGCCCGACGAGACGACCAACGCCACCGTCCAGCACGAGGACCCCGACTCGGTGTCGGATTCTGGTGACGTCCAACAGCTTCGCCGCTGGCTCGGAAACCGACTCGACAGCCAACTGGAGTCGAGTTCCGTCGCCCTCAGCGAAGGCGAGTACGAACGTGCGCGGGCCGTCCTCGGCGACGACTACGACTCTCGACTCGAACAGTACGTCGACGTCGCCGGTGACACCGGCGGTGGCGGCGACGGGGACGCCGGCGAGACGTACCGCGAGGTCGGCCAGAACCAGCGCAATCTCACGACGCAACTCCAGCGCTTCGAGCGCGCCCAGGAGCGCTACCAGTCGGCCCGTCGGGAGGGCAACACGTCCGAAGCACGAGCGGCGGCCCGCGAGATGGCACGGCTGGCCGACCGGGTCAACGACACCAGCACCAGCGTCACGCAGGGCTACGCCCGACTCGGGAACCAGACCGGGATCGACACGGCCGCCGAACAGACGGCCGTCCGGAACGTCACCACCAACACCACCGAGACCGCGACGACGGTGCGACGCCAGACGTTCGTCGAGACGAACCTGACGGTGCTCGACGCGACCCGCGCGATCGCCTACGACGACCCGCTCCGGCTGACCGGTCGTCTCGCGACGGCCAACGGAACCGCCGTCGCCAACGAGCGCCTGGTGATCGAGATCGCGGATCGCCCCCACCAGATCACGACCGACAGCGACGGTCGCTTCGAGCTCGCCTACCGTCCGCGGACGCTTCCCCACAATGCGTCGGCAGTCACGGTCCAGTACGTGCCAGACAACGCCTCGATCTACCTCGGATCTAGCGCGACGCTCCCCGTCGAGGTCGAGCAGGTGCCCGCGACGCTGACGGTCCGGAACGCGACCGAGGAGACGAGCTACGGACGACCGGCCGGCGGGACTGCCGTGCTCGAAGTCGAGGGCGAGCCCGTCGAGGGCGTTCCACTGACCGCGACGCTCGGTGGCGTCTCGCTCGGGCGGGCGACGACCGACGAACGCGGCCGCGTCCGGTTCCGATCGAACCTGTCCGCACGCGTGTCTCCGGGCCAACGATCGCTACGGGTGTCGACGGCGCTGTCGAAGCGAGCGATCACCACCGCCGGCTCGAACGCCACCGTCGACGTGGTGTCGACGCCGACGACCCTCTCGGTCGACGCGACGCGGGCCGACGAGAACGTCTCGCTGACCGGCCAGCTCACGACCGAGGCTGGCGATCCGGTCGATTCACAGACGGTGAGTATCACTCGCGACGGCAGTCTCGTGACGACGGTCCGGACCGACGAGGACGGTCGCTTCGCCGCGACGCTCCCCACCGACGGGTCCGCCGCGACCGTCGACGTGGGCGCTCGCTTCGACGGGGGCGGAACCAACCTCGAATCGAGCCGTGCGACGGTGACGATCTCGACCGATGTGAACGCGTCGGACGGCGGTGTCGTGAACTGGTTGTTCGGTGACGGACGCTGGTTCACGATCGCGGCCGGTGTCGTGATCCTCGCTGGAGGTGGGCTGTTCGTCCGTCGTCGTCGGACTCGCGAGGAGGCTCCGGACGAGGCCGTCGACCGCTCGACGCCCACACGGACAGCGACCCCCACTGCCGACGACGCGCTCGCGGCGGCACTCGACCGGGCAGACCGGTTCCTCGACGGCGGTGCCGCGGGTGCGGCCGTCCGCGCCGCGTACGCTGGCGTGCGAGACGGTTACCTGGAGGCGTCCTCGACGGACACGCACTGGGAACTCCTCGAACGGAGCGAGGCGCTCGACGACGCCGAGCGGACCGCGCTCGAACGGATCGTCGAGACGTACGAACGCGCCGCGTTCTCGGCCGAGGGAATCGACCGTGACGACGCCGCGGCGACGATCGACGCCGCTCGCTCCCTGTTCGAACGCGACCCCGCCGAGCCGGCGGACGACTAGCGCTGTTGTGTGATCGCGTCGACGACAGCGAACTGCGCCCTGGTAAGCTCCGCTTTGTCCCCCACGCGATTCTGTCTCTGGACCCACGCTGTCTCGTCGCAAAGCCGTGCTTATCGATCTGTGGCGTCGCTTCCGCGCGGCTAACAATGAACGGTGGACTCGTACGTTCTCGCGAATTCCCATGCAATTCGATCGACGATCGCTTCTCAGAGGCGTCGGTGCGACCCTCGTCGGAGGCACAGCGCTGACGTCGCTGTCGGCGGCAGAGGTACAGGAACTCCAGGACAGACAGGCCAGTACGAACGGCGTCCACCTTGCGGCCGAGTTCACCGAGGAGCAGCAGCTCCTCGGCCTGAGCGAGACGGTCAGCGTCACCAGTGCTCGAGACCCTACTGAACCCGGACAGGCGAAAGGGCAATCCTCGGAGGACGTGCTCCACATCACCTCGCTCCCCGACACGGGCCGAGAGCGTGGCGGCGGGCGAGGGGGCGGGTCCGACGACGAATCAGACGGCGAGCACAGCGGCGACGACGGCGTGACCTACGACTACGGCTTCTCGATGGTCGGCGTCTCCGATCGAGACCTCACGGTCGAGGATCTCGCCACGTACGGCGGTGGCACCGGCCTCGCCTACGAGTGGCTGGTCACCGACGAGAACGTCTCCGCCGTCGGGACCGAAGCCGAACGGGCCGGTGTCGGCCCCGACGAAGTCTGGCTCGTCGTGCGCGAACCCACTGCGGCCGACACGGGGCTCGTCGACGACGCCGTCGCTGGTCGGCTGACGGCGCTGATGCGCGAAGTCGAAGCCGACCGCGGGACCGGCCAGTGGCACACCCGCGACGTGGGCGTCGAACTCGACGAGGACGCCGAGCCGGCCTGGCAGGAACTGTCCGCCCCGTCCCAGCTGTTCGTGGACATCGGCGAGACGCCGCTGTCGGCCTACGGCGACGCGGAAGTCCTCATGGTCGGCGTCGGCCGCGGTGATCCCTACGACGGCCCCTCGGTGCTCGACGCGTACTACCGGGGGCTGACGGTCGCCGGTGAGGAGTACTCGTTCTCGAAAGCCAGCATGGAAGGCGGGCCGGGGCGGGGGTGAGGCCCGTCCGGGGCTCTCTGGTTCGGTCCTCTCAGTTGGCTCGGCGCTCTCGCATCTCTTCGAACGCGGTCGCTGGCTCACGGAACCGGTAGTCGATCGTCTCGTAGAGACGCGACGAGTCCAGACTGCCGTCTGCTGGTCGCGGTGCCTCCTGACCAAATTCTTCGGTCGTGATCGGCGTGACGTGTGTCGGGTCGTAGCCACACACTTCCGCGAGCTGACGAGTGAACTCGAAGCGGGACTGAGCGACGGGCCCAGCCGCGTGATACAGACCGGTGTCGCCCCCGCGGGCAACTTCGACACACGCTCTCGCCAGATCGGGTGCGTACGTCGTCGTCGATACCTGATCGTCGACAATCTGCATCTCGTTACCCGATTCAAGTTCACCAAACACCCACGTGACGAAGTTTTCGTTCGCGAGACCGTACACGACACTCGTACGGAGCACCGTGGCCTCGTCCGCGATCCGGGCCGCGCGTTCGCCCGCGTACTTCGTCTCTGCGTAGTAGTTGAGCGGTGAGACGGGATTGTCTTCGACGTACGGTGTCTCGGTCGGATTCCCGGGGAACACGTAATCGGTCGAGAGGTAGACGAAGTGAGCACCGACTTCGTCGGCCGCGACCGCCGCGTTCCTCGTGCCCGTCGCGTTCACACGCCATGCACGTTCACGCGCAGTTTCACAGTCGTCGACCGCGTGAAACGCGGCCGTGTCGACGACAGCATCGGGTTCGAGGTCCTCGATGACGGTTGCCGTCTGTTCCGGGTCCGTCTTGTCCAGTTGAATCCCGGTATGGTCTCTCTGTGTCGTGTGGTAGGTCGCGTGAACGTCGATGTCTGCGGCCTCGGCTTCCTCTACGATGTTCGTACCGACGAGTCCAGAGCCACCGATGACGAGCAGTCGCATATCGTGATGTTCCAAACAGAGGTTCTAAACTCATTCCATCCGTTCGAGGATCGCCTCTGACAGGTGCTCACCGAACGGTAACGACGATGTGAGTCCCGGTGAGACCGCATTCAGCACGTGCGTCGACCGGGGTCCATGCTCGAAGAGCGGATCTTTGACGAGTGTCCCGTCGTCTCGAAGAATCTGGGCCCGAATTCCCGCGTAACTCTTCTCGAAGTCGTCGGGTTCAACCGACGGAACCAACGACTTCGCCGCGTCGACGAACGCTTCTTTCCGATACGATTTGTTGAGTTCTGTCAGCGCGACGCGAACCATCTTCGAGGACGAAAACAGCCTCCAGAAACCCTGGTAACCGAAGGTCTCGGCGAGCTCTGCAACGTCGAACTGAGTGTTCTCGTAGGCCTCTCTGCCGAAGGCCAGTACCGCGTTCGGACCGATGATCACCTTGTCGTCTGTCCGCCGCGTGTAATGCACACCGAGGAAGGGAAGCTCTGGGTCCGGTGTTGGGTAGATCATCGAGTTCACCAGATCGCGCTTCTTCGGGACGAGCTCGTAGTACTCGCCGCGGAACGGAACGATCTGGTACTGCTCTCCGACGCCCATTTGGTGTGCCAGTTTATCGGCGTACAGGCCGGCGGCGTTCAGCAGGTAGGAAGCCGTGATCGTGCCGTTGGACGTTTCCACGTGATGGGTATCGCCGGACCGCAGGACGCGCTCTACTTCATAGCCCGTGAAGAAATCAACACCGAGGTCCTCCGTATCGCCAGCGAGCGAATACACGTACTTTTGTGAATCGACAGACGCAGCCTCCGGACAGTAGAGCGCTGCCTGGCCGGCCGCGTGTGGTTCGTGTTCGCGGATGGCCGCCCGGTCTTCGAGAATTTCGGTCTCGACGCCGTTTTCGGTCGCCTGGTCCTGAATCTCTGAGAGACGGCGTCGCTCCTGCTGGTCGGTAGCGACGACGAGGACGCCGAGCTCTTCCATGGGTATGTTGTTCTGGCGACAGTACGATTTCATCCGTTTCGTGCCTTCCGTCGCAAACTTGGCTTTCAGCGAGCCCGGTGGGTAATTGAATCCGGGATGCAAAACGCCGGAGTTGCGACCACTCTGGTGCTGTGCGAGATGGTGCTCTTTCTCTACGACACAGATATCGAGCGACGTTTCCGTTGCCAAGTGATAGGCCACAGAGCAGCCCACGCATCCGCCCCCGACGATCGCAACGTCGTACTCTGGCATATTTGGTACTGCTATTCTACGGTATTGAGGTTTGTGTTACTCAACTTTCCCCGCGTGTCGGCTGCATCAAAAGAAGTAATAGCCACGGAGGAGTTGGCCAGATTGCAAACAAATGATACACGACGTGGAAGTCAAAGACCTCCAGATCAACGCCGACGAGCGTGGACAACTGACCGAGATCTGGCGGTCAGACTGGGACTTCTATGCCGGTGACGACGAACCGGAGATGTCCTACTTCTCGGAGACGTACCCAGGTATCGTCCGTGCGTGGCATCGTCACCACCGTGGTCAGATCGACCACTTCGTCGTTCCTCGGGGGAAAGCGAAGGTCGGCATCTACGACGACCGCGAGGGGTCACCCACGGAGGGCGAACTCGACACGTACATCATCGGCGAGGGTAGCATGAACGCGATCCGCGTTCCGGGCGACTGCTGGCACGGGTTCAAGGCTGTCGGCGACGAGCGTGTCCTCTTGCTCAACTTCCCGACCAACCTCTACGACTACGAGGACCCCGACGAGGAACGGCTGCCCTACGACACTGACCGGATCCCGCTCGACTGGGAAGAGCCCCCACACGAGTAGATCATGAAGGGAGTCCTACTCGCAGGCGGGACGGGATCGCGTCTTTACCCAATCACGCACACGGGCCCGAAGCAACTGGTCCCTATCGCGAACAAGCCGGTGCTCGACTACGCGATCGAGGACTTCAAGGAGGCCGGTATCACCGAGATCGGCGTCGTCCTGGGTCACAAAGGTCGTGAGGCGATCCAGGAACACCTGGGTGACGGGTCGGACTTCGGCGTCGACATCACGTACCTCGTTCAGGGCGATCCGCTCGGGCTGGCACACGCGATTGGCTGTGCGAAGGACTTCGTCGGCGACGACTCCTTCGTCGTCTATCTCGGTGACGACCTCATGCGCGAGGGGATCGAGGAGATGGTCGCGGACTTCGATCCAGAGGAGTACGCAGCCGGGATCGGCCTGCAGGAGGTCGACGAGCCGTCTCGGTACGGCGTCGTCGGCCGGAACGAAGCCGGCGACATCACCGAACTCGCCGAGAAACCCGACGATCCGCCGTCGAACCTCGCACTGATCGGCATCTACGTGTTCACACCGGCGATCTTCGACCAGATCGAGCGTCTCGAACCGTCCTGGCGCGGTGAACTGGAGATCACCGACGCTATTCAGGGACTCCTCGACGACGGCAACCGAATCCAGTCACACGTCGTCCACGGGTGGTGGAAAGACACCGGCAAACCGGGAGACGTGCTCCACGCCAACCGACTGGTCCTGGACGCGATCGAGCGTGACCTCGCCGGCACTGTCGAAGACGAAGAGTCCGTCATCGGTCGCGTCGAACTCCACGACGGTGCCGTCATCGAAGCGGGTGCCGTCGTTCGCGGTCCGGTCTCGATCGGTCCGAACACTCGGATCGGCTCGAACGCGTACATTGGACCGTACACGAGTATCGGTGCGGACTCAGAGATCGACGACGTCCACATCGAGGCCAGCGTCACGATGGGCGACAACGAGATCTCTGCGGAGCGAACAATCGTCGATAGCCTCGTCGGCCGTCAAGCGACGATCACGTCAAGCGACGAGAAACAACCTGCCGGAGACCGAATGGTCGTCGGCCGCAACTCCACGCTCGAACTATAACAATGCGTATCATCACACTCAGCTGCCCCGACTGCGGGACCGTCGTGGCGGGAAACGTCCTCGAAAGTCGACGCGAGATGAAGTGCCCCGGTCTCGACTGCGAGGCCGTCCTCCGGTTTTCGGACCTCGCGGACGACGACCGTGAGCACATCCTCGCGAATCGAGACAAATATAGGATGGAGTGACGAGGGGCTAATCATGACAGTACTCGTTACTGGTGGCCTGGGATACATCGGCTCGCGGCTGATTCGCGAGATCCCCGATCATCCCGCGTTCTCTGGCGAAGAGATCCGGATCATGGACAACTTCCGACAGCCGCGCTTCCACGCGCTGTGGGATCTTCCCTCTTACGCCGACTACGACTTCGTAGAGGGCGACATCCGTAACGCTGAGGACCGCGCGGCGGCACTCGACGGCGTGGATACGGTCTTTCACCTCGCGGCGATCACGAACGCACCCGAGACGTTCGACATCCCGGAAAAGACGTGGGAGGTCAACCACGAGGCTGCCGTCGACCTCTTCGAGGACGCTCGTGAAGCCGGCGTCGACGAGTTCGTCAACGCCGTCACCTGCTCGGTGTACGGAACGACCGAAGAAAAGATCGAGGAGGGCTTCGACTGCGAGCCCGAGTCCCCGTACGGGGAGGCGAAACTCGCCGCCGAACAGGAGATGTTCGACCTCTACGACGGCGAAATGGGCCTGACCGGACTCCGCCTGGGAACCGTCTACGGCTGGACCACGGGGATGCGCTTCGACACCGTCGTCGACAAGTTCGCCCTGCTGGCGGCGATGGGTGAGCCCCTGACGGTCTACGAGGGTGCCGAAGATCAGAAACGCCCCTATCTCCACGTCCAGGACTCCGTGCGGTCGATGCTGTTCGCAGCCGAGAACCTGGGCGACGGGGAGGCCTACAACGTCGTCGGCCAGAACGGTCGCCTGCAAGATGTCGTCGACGCCATCGAAAACCACTTCCCGAACGTCGAGATCGGCTACACCGAGGCGGAACAGCTGAATCAGCTGTCCTACATCGTCAGCGACGAGAAGATCCGCTCGGAAGGCTTCGAGACGGCGTACACGCTCGATCAGGGCGTCGAAGAACTGTCTGATAAGTTCCGAGCGTTTGTGTAATATGTTGTCTATAATTGCTATGACTATTCCCTCACAGACTGGTTCATTTCATCACTCAGAATTAATCAAATGTACGAACTTAGAATTTAGCATCAAATAATGAGCTATAAAAAACAGGGTACGACAGTGGATCCTAAATTTTCGCTCATATTTCTAACATGGAATTCTGAGGATGACATTCGACAAACTCTCAACTCAGTCAAGTCCCAAAGTATTCGCGATTTCGAGGTAATTGTTGTCGATAACAATAGTGATGATAATACTAAATCAATAGTCAAAGACAACTACTTGGGCGATAAGAGGTTTAAATTAATTGAAAACGAGTCTAATTTGGGATTCTCAAGAGGAATTAATCGTGGTATTGAAGCATCATCCGGCTCCTTTATTTGCTGCTATAACGATGACACACACTTTCCACCAGATTACTTGGAGACGGTCGGAGAGTATATTTCAAAACACGCGGTATGGACAACCGCTCGAATAAACCATCGTGTTTCAACAGAGCATAAGACAGTTCGGTTGATAACGGGTCATCGATTCCCCATTCCGTATGTTGTTGATTCTCTCTCTGGTGTCGCAACGTACTCGGCGTCCATACAGGCGTGGACGACCTTGTGGAGCAACTCCGGTTCGACGTGCACGTCGTTCGTTGCGGGTGTCGTCGTCTGGAGTTGCCTCTCGATCGTCTCGATTCGCGCCGTCACCTCTTCCAGGGATTCGGTCAGTGATTCCTCGATGGCTGTCAGGTCGTCATCGCTCCCGGGGTCCGTCTCGAACAGCGTTTCGACGAACGCCTGTCTCGACGGCCAATCGAATCCCGGGATGTCGTTGACGCGCTTGGGGATCGTCGCACGACTCACGTCGAGTGTGTCGGCGATCTCTGCCTGTGTCGCCGTCGGTTGCCTGTGGATCGCCCGCAGCGTTTCGCGCTGCTTTTCGTCCAGCGCCGCGAGGTCGACGACCTCGCCGTCCTCGCTCGGGTCTGTCTCGGCCGAGAGACGTGGTTCGGCCTCGTCGTCTTCCGGTTGGGATGTCGCGTCGCCGACGGCGTCTTGCTCGTCGCTCTCGGTCGATTGGTCGTCTTCCGCTGCCGGGTCGCCGTACTCCTGGAGGACCTGTTCGACGAGTTCGACCGAGACACCGCTGACCTCTGTAGCGATCTCTGCCGTGGCCGCCGTCGGATTCGACTGCGCGGTGTCGAGTATCTTTTTGTGAATCAGTGCTCGCGGCTGCGACGGCTCGCTCCCGTCCGGCTCGGCAACTACGGTCTCTGTCGTGCCATCAGCGTCCATCGGCGAACCTGTACGACAGCCTTCACTTAAGCTGTTCCGATGATTCCACAGAATCAGATTCGAAATTGGTCGGCGTTTCGTGGTGCTGGTGTATCTATCATCTATCGTTGTATCAAAACGGGCACACACGTTCGTAGACCGAACGTACCTGGACAGTTCGGTCGTCGCTGTCGGTGTGCCCGGCGCTCGCGGGGAGACACGTCTCTGTGAAATCTACGTCAGCACCCCGCACACGCTGCGTGGTAACGATCGTGTGAACTGGCTGTTCGACGTTCACAGTACCGTTCGGGAACGGGTTGTGAGCAAGGAGCCCTCGAACCGCCTGACCGGAAACAGCCTGCGAAGTCGGCGTCGCCGAGCGACGAGGGGCAGAGCCCTACAGCCTGTAGACGACGGCTTCCCACGGCCGGAGCGACGCTCCGGTGGGATCGGTCGGCGGGTCGTCGTGGTTCCCGTACAGCACCGTCGCATCGCTGGCCTCGATCTCACTGCCCTCGAACGTCGCCGACTCGCTCGACCAGTTGAGCACCACGAGCACCCGTTCGTCGTCGAGCGTCCGCGTGTAGGCGTAGAGCTGGTCGTCCTCGGGCGTGAGTAGCTCGTAGTCGCCGTAGACCAGCGCGTCCGTCGACTGGCGGAGGTCGATCAGCGTCCGGTACTGGTTCAGTACCGACGCCGGGTCGTCTCGCTGGGCGGCGACGTTGATGTCGGTGTAGTCGGCGTTGCACTTGAGCCACGGTTCGCCGTCGGTAAAGCCCGTGCCCGCCTCGTCGGACCACTGCATCGGCGTCCGGGCGTGGTCGCGGCTCTGGGCGTTGACGACCTCGCGAAGCTCCTCGTAGGAGTCCGCGACGCCGTCGGCGATGTACTGCTCGACGCGACCGACCGTCTGTGGGTCGTCGATCTCGTCGAGGCTCTCGAAGTCCGCGTTGGTCATGCCGATCTCCTCGCCCTGGTAGATGTAAGGGGTCCCCCGCATCGTCAGCAGGAAGGTCGCGATCAGCGAGGCCGACTCGCGGTGGGCGGCCTCGTCGCCGAACCGGGAGACGATCCGGGGCTGGTCGTGGTTGCCCAGGAAGAGGGCGTCCCAGCCACGGTCCGCGAGCGCGTCCTGGCGTTCGGACATGATCCGTTTGAACTCGGTGAGATCCCACTCGCCGACGGTCTCGGGGTCCCAGCCGCCGTCGACGCCCATGTGGCTGAACTGGAAGATCATGTCCAGCCCGACGGCGTCGTCTTCGAGGTAGCTTGCGGCCTGCTCGATCGAGGTGTGGCCCATCTCCGCGACGGTCGTGATGTCGTGATTCGAGAGCACGTCCGCCGACAGCTCGGTCAGGTACTCCTCCAGCCGGGGGCCGTGGCTGAAGTGTTCGATCCCGGTGGGCGTGCCATCGGGGTCGCCGTTCGGGAGGCCGTCGGTCTTGGACATGTGAGACACCGCGTCCATGCGGAAGCCGTCGATCCCGCGGTCGAGCCACCACGAGACCACGTCTTTCATCGCCCGACGGACGGTCGGATTCCGCCAGTTGAGGTCCGGCTGATTCTCGTCGAAGAGGTGGAGGTACCACTGCTCGCGCTCTGGGACGTAGCTCCATGCGGGGCCGCCGAAGATCGACTCCCAGTTGTTGGGGGCGACCTCGTCGGCGGGACCGTCGTCGGTGTCGTAGTCGGCCTCCGCGGCCGGGCGACCGTCGCGCCAGTAGTAGTAGTCGGCGTACTCGCCCTCGCGGCGGCGCGAGCGCTGGAACCACTCGTGTTCGCTGGACGTGTGGTTCAGGACGAGGTCCATGATCAGCCGGATGTCCCGATCGTGGAGTTCGGCCAGCAGGCGCTCCCAGTCGGCCATGTCGCCGAACTCGTCCATGATCGAGTGGTAGTCGCTGATGTCGTAGCCGTTGTCCTCGTTGGGCGAGCCATAGACCGGGCACAGCCAGACGAGGTCGACGCCCAGCGAGTCGATGTAGTCGACCTTGTCGACGATCCCCTGTAAGTCGCCCACGCCGTCCCCGTCGGTGTCGTTGAAGCTTCGGGGGTAGATCTGGTAGACAACGGCCTCTTTCCACCATTCGCGGTCGATGTGCTCCAGCGTCGTGAGTGTGTTCGTGCTCATGTCGAATCGGAGTTCGTGGTCGTCGGTCGGTCGGTGCTATCCGCGGGCGTCAGATAGACGCGCGCCTCGTAGGGATCGAGTTCGACGGTGCTGCCGGGCGTTTCGGGGGCGTTCACGTTCGCAATCGCGAGTTCGAGGTCGTCGCCAGCCTCGTCGGGGACCGCGAACGTGGCCGCCTGCGCCGAGACGTTGAGGACGACGAGCGCGCGCTCGTCGGCCAGCGTCCGGGTGTAGGCAAACACCTGTTCGTCGTCGGGCGCGAGCAAGTCGAACGTGCCGTAGACGAGCAGGTCCCGGTCCGCGCGGAGGTCGCCGAGCTCGCGGTAGTAGTGCCACACCGAGTCCGGGTCGGCGCGTGCCTGCTCGACGTTGATCGCGTCGTAGTTGGGGTTGACCTTGAGCCACGGTTCGCCGTCGGTGAAGCCGGCGTTCTCGTCGTCGGACCACTGCATCGGCGTGCGGGCGTTGTCGCGGCCGACGGTCTCGACGGCGTCGCGTACGTCCTCGTAGCTCTCGGCCGCGCCGCTCTCGATGGCCTCCTCGACGAAGTTGATCGACTCCACGTCTCGCAGCTCGGACTTCGACTCGAAGGGGGCGTTGGTCATGCCGATCTCCTGGCCCTGGTAGACGAACGGCGTCCCCTGGAGCGTGTACAGCAGCGTCCCGAGCAGCTTCGCCGAACGGTCGCGATACCGCCCGTCGTCGCCGAACCGAGAGACGGTCCGGGGCTGGTCGTGGTTGCTCAGGTAGAGGCTGTTCCACCCCTCGTCGGCCAGTCCGTTCTGCCAGCGTGCCAGACTCTCCTTGAGTTCGACCAGCGAGTAGTCCTCCAGCGACCACTTGTCGCCCTCGTGGCCGACGTTGACGTGCTCGAACTGGAACACCATCGAGAGACCGTCCTCGCCGACGAACCGCTGGGCGTCCTCGACGCTCGCCCCCGGCGTCTCGCCGACGGTGAGAATGTCGTCGTCCGGGATGGCTTCGGCGACCAGCTCCGAGAGGTAGTCGTGGACCTTGGGGCCGTTCATGAAGTGCTCTGCGCCGACGAGGCCGCCGTCGGGATCGCCGTCCGGAAGCCCCGGCGTCTTCGAGACGAGGTTGATCACGTCCATGCGGAACCCGTCGATCCCGCGGTCGAGCCACCAGCCCATCATCTCGTACACGTCCTCGCGGACGGCCTCGTGCTCCCAGTTGAGGTCTGGCTGGCTCTCGTCGAAGAGGTGGAGGTACCACTGCTCGCGTTCCTCGTCGTAGGCCCACGCGGGGCCGCCGAAGATCGACTCCCAGTTGTTGGGGGCGACCTCGTCGGCGGGGCCGTCGTCGGTGTCGTAGTCGGCCTCCGCGGCCGGGCGACCGTCGCGCCAGTGGTAGTAGTCGGCGTACTCGCCCTCGCGGCGGCGCGAGCGCTGGAACCACTCGTGTTCGCTGGACGTGTGGTTGACGACGAGATCCATGACGAGCCTGATGTCCCTGTCGTGGAGTTCGGACAGGAGGCGCTCCCAGTCGGCCAGGTCGCCGTACGTGTCGAAGATCGACCGGTAGTCGCTGATGTCGTAGCCGTTGTCGGCCTGTGGCGAGTCGTAGACGGGACAGAGCCAGACCGCGTCGACCCCGAGCGCGTCGAGGTAGTCGACCTGCTCGGTGATGCCAGCGAGGTCACCGATCCCGTCGCCGTCGCTGTCGAAGAAGCTCTTCGGGTAGATCTGGTAGACGACGGCTTCTTTCCACCACTGGCGATCGGCTCGCACCCGCTGGACTGCCTCGCTCACCGTCGCTCACCGGCGCGGCGGCCAGTCCGTGGGGCGTGGCTGTCTGTGCGTCTCGAACGAAGCGTTCGTTCGAGAGCCTCGACGGGGGGACGAACGCGAGGTTCGTCCCTGTGGCTCCGTCTAGTTGGTCGCCCGGTCGTGCCTCGTCGCTGAACCGGTCGAGTCGGTGCCGTCGCCGCGTCGGGCGATCTCGTGGCCGTTCTCGGCCGGTGCGTGCTGTGCTGTGTCATCGTGGGTCGGTGTTCGACGACGTGCAGGCGGCTCGCCTGCTTTCGTTCACGAACGACGAAGCGAGACTCCCACTTAAGTTCTACGAGAACCGCGAAGAACCTATTCTACCGGAATTTTTATTGTGGGGGTGTCCCACAGCAGTAGACGAACATGGCGAATAATCATACCGATCACGAGCACCAGTCGATACTCTCCCGTCGCCGTTTCGTCAGCGGCGTCAGCCTGGCCGGCATCGCCGGCCTCGCGGGCTGTGGCGGACAGCAGGCCCAGCAGACGGCGACCGAGGCGTCCGGTGACGGCGGCGACGAGACCGACGCGGGCGACACCGACACCGAGACCGCAACGGCGGTCCAGGCCACCAGCGAGGCCCAGCGCAAGATTCAGGAGCTGGCCTACATCACGAACCAGACGCTCCCGGTGTTGCCGGTCATGGAGAAACTCGCCCAGTCGTTCCAGTCGACCGACGACTGGAACGTGCCCGGTGCCGACAGCGACGCGGTCCAGACGTACTGGCCCACAGAGTGGCTCCCGCGGGAGGGTCAGTGGACGGCGACGGACGACTCCGACGACGACCGCCTGACCTTCGCACAGTGGGCCGTCCCCCAGGACTCGCAGTACAATCCCTGGAACGGGCAAAACTACGGCGAAGCTCGCCGGCTGCTGTTCGATCGGTTCATGAAGTACAACCTCGCGACCCAGGAGTACACTGGCTACGCCATCCAGGACTGGGAAGTCGGCGAGGAGACGGTCTCGCTCACCGTCCGCGAGGGGCTGACCTGGCACAACGGCGACGCCGTCACCGCGACGGACGTGGCCAACCAGGTCAAACTCGACATCTACAACGGCGGTTCCCTGGGCAACTTCGTCGCGCCCGAGGACATGGGCGCGGTGTCGGACCGGGTCACGACGGTCGACGAGTCGACGGTCGAGATCACGCTGGCCGAACCCGCGAGCGAGACGATCCTGCTCGCGTACCTCCAGCCCAAGCGCCTCACCGCCCACGACGACTCCTACGGGGAGTTCGTCACCGCACTCGACGAGGCCGCCGACGAGGACGAGCGCGCGTCGGCGCTCAGCGACCTCACCAACGACACGACCCCCGAACCGGTCGGCTGTGGCCCCTTCCAGTTCGAGGACGCCGACAGCCAGCGCACGCTGCTGACCAAGTACGAGGACCACCCGGACGCGGACAACATCACCGTCCCCGAGGCCGAGTACCTCTACAAGCCACAGAACCAGGGGCGCTGGAACTCGCTGATCAACAACGAGACCGACGGGTCCGCGACGCTGTTCATGCCCCAGAACCGGCTGAACCAGCTGCCCGACTCGATGCAGGTCAGTCTCATCCCGCGTCACTGGGGGATGGGGCTGATGTTCAACTTCGAGGAAGAGCCCGTCGACGACGTGCGGGTCCGCAAGGCGATCGCCCACGTCGTCAACCGCGAGAACGCGGCGCTCAACTCCGGTGCGGGCACCCAGTCCAAGCTCGCGGTCACCTACCCCAGCGGACTGACCGGCGAGTTCAACGACCAGATCGAGGGCGGCTGGCTCGAGGGCGTCGCCGACGAGTTCGAGACCTACGGCCCGGGCGAGTCCCAGACCGAAGCGGCCGCGTCGCTGCTTCGCGACGCCGGCTACGAGAAACAGAACGGCACCTGGCAGAAGGACGGCGAACCCCTCGAACTGCCGATCAAGGGGCCGTCGGGCTTCTCGGACTGGGTGACCGGCGTCGAGACGATCGTCTCGAACCTCAAGGACTTCGGTATCAAGGCCGAGTCCATCATGCTCGACAACTCCACGTACTGGGGGAGTGACTACTCCAACGGCGACTTCGTCGTCGGACTGCAGGGGTGGGCCTCCTACGACCACTCGTACCCGTACTTCCACTTCGACTGGATCTTCAACAGCTGGGACGCCAAGAACGCCTGGAATCTCCCAGGCGAGTTCGAATCGCCGATCCTCCACGACGAGGAACGCGACGGCGAGACCGTCACACCCGTCGACATCGTCGACGAGCTGTCGACAGCCAACCAGTAGGAGCGCCATGAGCTACGTACTGAAACGCATCGCGCAATCGGTGCTCACCGTCTACGTGGTGATCTCGGCCAGCTTCGGACTGGTCCGACTGCTGCCGGGCGGCCCGCTCGATTACCTGCGGGCCCAGGCCGTCCAGCAGGGCGGGAGCGACCTCTCGATGTCCGAGATCAACGCTCGCATCGCGGCCCAGACCAACATCGCCGTGAACGAGCCCATGTACGTCCAGTACTACGAGTACATGGCCGCGATGTTGCAGGGCGACTTCGGCGTCTCGACGCGCTACGGCGACCCCGTGATGTCGATCATCGGGCCGGCCATCCCGTGGACGGTGTTCCTGACGGCGACGGCGCTGTTCCTGGCCTTTACCATCGGCGTCTCGCTGGGCGCGTTCATGGCCTACAGAGAGGGATCGAGATTCGACGTGGCCAGTACGGGCGTCGGGCTCGTGCTGAACTCGACGCCGGGCTACGTCCTCGCACTGCTGTTCGTCTCGTATCTGGGCTACCGCATGCAGCTGTTCCCGACGGGCGGGCGGTACGCCTCGGAGCTGACCGTCGGCTTCAACGCCTCGTTCCTGGGTAGCGTCCTCTATCACGGTGCCCTGCCGATCGCCTCGATGGCGCTGGTCGGGTTCGGCGGCTGGGCGCTGTCGATGCGGGGCAACTCGATTCGCGTGCTCGGGGAGGACTACCTCCGGGTCGCACGCCTGCGGGGCCTCTCGACCCGGCGGATCGCGATGCGCTACGTCGCTCGCAACGCCATCCTGCCGATGTACACCGGGCTGATGATCGCCATCGGCACCGTCTTCGGCGGCGCGGTCATCATCGAGAACATCTTCGCCTACCCCGGCGTCGGCTTCTACCTCATTCAGGGGATCAACGCGCGGGACTACCCGCTGATGATGGGCGGGTTCATCGTCATCACGATCGCGATGGTCATCGGCATCACCGTCGCAGATCTGACCTACGGCGTGCTCGATCCGCGAGCCAAGGGAGGTGGCTCTCGTGAGTCCTACTGATCGTCACGATGCGGACGACGTGGACGAGAGCGACTTCGCCGCCGTCGCCGACGGACTCACCGACGACCCCGACCGCTTTACCGACGAGGATCGCACGCCCGAGCGGGGTGCCATCTCGGGCCACGCACGCAACGGCCGCGTCGCGGCCGACGGGGGCTCCTCGTCAGTCTCGGAGTTCCAGCAGATGGCCGACGTGTCGATGACCGACGCCGAACGGCGGCGACAGTGGATCGACGAGAAGCTCCTCGCGCCGGCCCGGATCGTCTGGAGCGACTGGCGCGCGCGCACGGGTGTGCTCGTCGTCCTGTTTTACCTGTTCGTAGGGACGGTCGGACTCCTGCTCGTCACGGAACCGTCGCCCAACCAGGGCGGCTATCTGATCGGGGCCTTCCGGACGCTCGAGTACCCGCTGGGAACGACACAGTCCGGCGTGAGCCTCCTCTCGCAGGTGGTCCACGCCACGCCGTCGATGCTGACCATGGTCGCCTCGGGCGCGGTCTTTACGGTCTGTCTCGGGACGGTCTTCGGGACCATCGCCGGCTACAAGGGCGGCACCGCCGACCGGGTGCTGATGGTCGTCACCGACGTCATGATGACTATTCCGGGGCTCCCGCTGACGATCGTGCTGGCCTCGGCGCTCCAGATCGAGGGCAACCCGGTCGTCATCGGGATCCTCGTGACGATCAACGCCTGGGCGGGGCTGGCACGCGCCATCCGCTCGCAGGTGTTGACGCTGCGCGACGCCGAGTACGTCGAAGCCTCCCGCATCATGGGGATGGAGACTTCGGTCATCATCTCCGGGGACATCGTCCCGAACCTGATGCCCTACATCACGATGAACTTCGTCCAGCAGGCTCGTGCGGTCATCTTCGGCGTCGTCGGCCTGTACTTCCTCGGCGTCTTGCCGTACAACAGCAGCAACTGGGGCGTCATGATGAACGCCGCCGTCAACCGTGCCGGCGCGATCTCCTCGCCCGCCGCGTTCCACTGGCTGCTGGTCCCGATGGTCGCGGTCATCGGCCTCGCGCTGGGCCTGACGCTGCTGGCCCAGGGAGCCGACCGGATCTTCAATCCGCGGGTCCGTGCCCGCCACGCCGAGACCGTCGCGAGCGACGACGACGAGGGAGGGATCTGAATGCAAGGACAACGCACGCAGGGTGGCCCCGACAGCGCGGACCCGATCATCGAGGCCCGCAACGTCTGTGTCACCTACGACCTGGAGCACCGAGACGCGATGGTACTGGACGACGTGTCGATCGACCTCCGCCGGGGCGAGATCCTCGGCGTCGTCGGCGAGTCCGGCAGCGGCAAGTCGATGCTGGCAAACGCCATGATGGACGCCGTCGAGGAACCCGGGATCACGACCGGGGAGGTGACCTACCACCCCGAAGACGGCGGCGAACCGGTCGACGTTCTCGACCTCTCGGCCGAGGACCTCAAAGAGTTCCGCTGGGAGGAAGTGTCGATGGTGTTCCAGGGCGCGCTGTCGTCGTTCAACCCCACCATGTCGATCCGCGGGCACTTCGAGGAGACGCTGGCGGCCCACGACTACGACGTGGAGGCGGGGATGGACCGGGCCCGGCAGTTGCTGTCGGACCTGTATCTCGATCCCGACCGCGTGCTCGACTCGTACGCCCACGAACTCTCGGGCGGGATGAGCCAGCGGGCGCTGATCGCACTCAGCCTGATCCTCGAACCGCAGGTACTCCTGATGGACGAGCCGACGGCGGCGCTGGACTTGCTGATGCAGCGCTCGATCCTCTCCTTGCTGGCCGACATCAAGGAGAAGTACGACCTGACGATCCTTTTTATCACCCACGACCTCCCGCTGGTCGCGGGACTGGCCGACCGACTGGCGATCCTCTATGCCTTCGAACTCGCGGAGGTCGGCACCGCAACGCAGATCGCCCACGACTCGAAACACCCCTACACGCGGGCGCTGTTGCAGGCCGTGCCGAACCTCGACGCGCCGACCGACTCGATGCGACCGATCGAGGGGACCGCGCCGAACCCGGCCCACGTCCCCGAGGGCTGTCACTACGCGCCGCGGTGTCCGCTCGCGACCAGGGAGTGTCACGAGGAGACGCCGCCGTGGGTCGACGTCGAGGACGACCACCGCTCGGCCTGCTTCCACTACGACGAGGCCGAGGACGCCGTTCCGTTCGACCTCTCGGAGGTGTCCGACGCGTGAGCGACCGCGCCACGACGACGGGGACCACCCGGGACGACGACGATATCGTGATGTCGCTGGAGAACGTCTCGGTCGACTTCGAGAAAGAGCAGGGCGTCGTCGAGTCGCTGTTCGACGAGCCAGAGACCGTTCAGGCGGTCAGTGACGTGTCGATCGACATCCCCGAGAACGACGTACTCGCACTCGTCGGGGAGTCTGGGTGCGGGAAGACGACGCTGGGCAAGACGATCATCGGCGTCCAGCGCCCCACCGATGGGACCGTCTCCTACCGGGGGCAAGACGTGTGGGACGCCAAGGACGGCCGCGGGGACGTGACCGTTCCCTTCGACGACATTCGGCGCTCCCTCCAGATGATCCACCAGGATCCCGGCGCGGCGCTCAACCCCAACCGGAAGGTCCTGACGACGCTGGAAGCGCCCCTGAAGAAGTGGGACCCCGAGATGTCCACCGAGGACCGCCGGGCGCGGATCTTCGCGCTGCTGGACCGGGTGGGCATGGAGCCACCCGAAGACTACGCGCATCGGTTCCCCCACCAGCTCTCGGGGGGCGAACAGCAGCGGATCGCGCTGGTCCGTGCCCTGCTGATGAATCCGGACGTGATCCTCGCCGACGAGGCAGTCTCGGCGCTGGACGTGTCGCTGCGTGTCGAGACGATGAACCTCCTCCTGGAGCTGCAAGAACAGTTCAACACCTCGTTCGTGTTCATCAGTCACAACCTCTCGAACGCGCGCTATCTGGCACAGGAGGCTGGCGGACGCATCGGCATCATGTACCTCGGGGAGATCGTCGAGATCGGCCCGCCCGACGAGGTCCTGAACGACCCCCAGCACCCCTACACGAAGGTGCTGCGCTGGGCGACCGCCGATCTTGACCCGACTGCCCAGGAGATGACCGATCCGCCGGTCCGCTCGATCGACATCCCGGACCCGGTGAATCCGCCGTCGGGCTGTCGGTTCCACACTCGCTGTCCGGAGGCTCGGGAAGCCTGTACCACCACGGCCCCGGAACTGGGCGAGGAGGCGGCGACGGCGAACGAACGCTGTGCCGCCTGTCACCGCACCGATCCCGACCACGACTACTGGGAGAGCGAACCGCTGGACGGCGTCGAAGCCGCCGAGTCGCCGACACTGAACGACTGAGCATGGGCGCGACCACACTCGACACCCACGCGACGAACGAAAGCCCGATTATCGACGCGGCCCTACCGGAGCGTACCCACCGATGACGATCGTCCTGCGTGGCTTCTTCGTGTCGAGTGCGGTGTTGCTCGCCTTGCTCGGACTGGCGACGCCGACGATCGAACCCGGAACGGGGACGTTCGTGATCTCGGTGCTCAGCGGCGCGATGCTCGGGGCCGTCTTCCTCGGCTCGGCGGCGTGTATCTACGCCGACTGGGACCCCTTCGAGGAACTACTCGGCTGATACTGTCGACGGTCCCGCTCGGCCTATCTCTTCACAGCGGACACAGCGCGGAAACCCACCCCTTCAGGGGTGGGAGGAAGCGCGTAAACCCCACGCAACAATCCACCCACTACGACAGGACCAACTCCCCAATGCCTTTGAAGTATCCGACCTACATATGAAGCATGGAGAAGCGGCGAACTGTCCCCGTCAAACTCGACGTGGACAGTGCCGACACTGCGCTTCTCCGAGACACCATCGACGAGTTCCTCTGGGCCGCCAACTACGTGACTGACCACGCCTTCCGCGACGACTACGTCACGACCAGCAAGACCACGCTCAACAACGACACTTACGACGATGTGCGCGAACAGACGGCGTTGCACAGCAACCACGTCCAAGCCGCTCGGAACAAGGCCGCTGAAGCCTGCAAGAGTGTTGTCAAGAAGTGGAAACAGGGCGAGAAAGCGTCGAAGCCCTATTTCACCAGTCCACACCTCGTCTACGACCACCGCACTGCCACGTTCTACGACGACTACGTGAGCCTCGCCACCACGGACGGTCGGATCGAAGCTGATTACGTCCTCCCCGACGGCGATCGAGGCACGCCCCACGCAGAGTACTATTTTTCCGACGAGTACGAAACCACGGGGGCAGAGCTGCACTACACGAACGGCAACTGGATGCTCCACATCCACTGCAAGAAGGAAGTGGAGCCTGACACGTCGGAACAGGCGACCACCGAGAACGGAACGGTTCTCGGGGTTGACCTCGGCGTGAACAACCTCGCCGTCGTCTCGACCGGCTCTTTCTGGACTGGTGATGAGTTCGACCACTGGCGACGTGAGTACGAACGTCGTCGTGGTGATCTCCAATCGTGCGGGACGCGGTGGGCGCACGAGAACATCCAGTCGGTCGGTCGGAAAGAGGAGGGTCGGTTCAAGCTAACCCTCCATCGGATCAGCAACGAGTTGGTGGCTGAAGCCCGTGACCACGACTGCTCCGTAATCGCGTTTGAAGACCTGAACGGGATTCGTGACCGAACCGGAGCGTCGTGGGGACACAAATGGGCGTTCAATCGATTGTACGAGTACGTCGAGTACAAAGCCGCAGAGTATGGCATCTCCGTGGAACAGGTAGACCCGGAGAACACGTCGCGCCGGTGTTCTGAATGTGGCTTCACGCACCCGGACAACCGCGACGGTGAGGACTTCGAGTGTCAGAAGTGCGGCTACGAGAACCACGCCGACTACAACGCGGCGAAGAACATCGGTTTGCGGTATCTCCGCCGGAACCAAACTGGCTCCGGTGGAGGCGCACCCGTAGGCGTGCGCTTGAACAGCGGGACGCTGAACGCGAACGGAGAGTTTGCCCCTCCTGCCGAAGATTCGGCCAGAGCGGGAGTCCACGCTGAAAGCCCACGGCTTTAGCCGTGGGTTAGCTTACAGTAAACGATCGGCCGTTCTGGGCGGCGTCGTGGCGGTTCTGGGCGACGACGACCCGCGCTGACTGCGACACTGTTTTAATGTTCTACGCTGACGTGACAGCCAGTACAATGTCAGATGCGCTCGTCGTCGTCGAAGATATCGATCGTGATCGCCAACTGCTGGACCGCGCGCGTTCGTTCGCCGCCGGCTCGGACAGCGACCTCGTCGTCCTCTCGCTCGTGACGACCGACGAGTACGAGGAAGTCGCGGAGACGCTCGACGCCATCGGGAAGGTCGAACACACCACCTACGACGAGGGCGCGATCCTCGACGGACTCGCGAGCGACGTCTCGGACCTGGCAAAGGAGGTCCTGGGTGAGGATATCGCCTACGACGTGCGCGTCGAGGTCGCCGACGAGGACCAGGCCGACCGGATCATCGCGCTCGCCGACGAGACGGACTGCGATCACATCTTCCTGCCGGGCCGGCGTCGTTCGCCGACCGGCAAGGCGGTCTTTGGCGACCGAACACAGCGGGTCATCCTCGACTTCGGCGGCTACGTCACCGTCGCGATGGACTAACACCGCCGGCTATCCCTGCTTCACGAGAGCCCCGGCGGGATCGCCGGAACCCGCGGTGGTTCCGAGATGAACACGTACATGGCCGCAGCCGTTCTACTGCACTGGTAATGGGGACCTCAGACGAACACGACGACGAACAGCTCCGAGATGAGCTGAGCGTCTTCGGACTTTCCGATACGGAAATCGACACGTACCTCGCGTTGCTCGCGTGTGGGGAGGCCTCGACGAGCACGGTCTCCGAGACGACGGACGTGACCCAGCGGGCGGTGTACAACATCGCCGAGCGACTCGAAGGTCGGGGGCTCGTGCGGGTCAACGACCACGCCTCTCCGACGACGATTCGGGCGCTGCCGCCCGCAGAGGCGATCGAAAACCTCTCGGACCGTCTCGACTCGATCAGGCCGTCGCTGGAAGCGCGCTTCAACGAGACGACGCCGGAGACCCCGGAGATCCAGATGATCAAGTCCCGCGAGACGGCGCTCAAACGCATCGAGAGCGCGATCTCGGCGGCGAGACAGGAGCTGCTGTTGGCGGTTCCGGAACACGTCTTCCCGGAGATCGAGTCGGAGCTGCGCACCGCCGTCGACAGCGACGTGGTCGTCTTCCTCTTGATCGGTGGGATGGACGAGGTCGACGGCGACGGCAGCGAGTTCGCCGGGATCGCAGACGTGGTCCGGTACTGGGGGGAGAGCCTCCCGCTGGTCTACACGGTCGACGACGCGGCGGCGATGATCGGCGACTCCACGATCGTCTCGGGCACACACACGGACGACGTCGCCGTGACGGTCTCGGAACCCCAGCTGTCGGGCTCGATTCTCGGGATGTACTTCAGCGCCTACTGGCCAGCCGCGACGGAGCTGTACGTCACCGATCCGGACCCACTGCCCAGGAGCTACGACTGGTTCCGGCAGGCGACGCTGCACGCGACCTTACACGAACAGGCCGGCGTCGACCTGCACGCCGAAGTCGAGACGGAGTCGGGGGCGACGGTGGCCGGCCCGATCACCGAGATCAGACAGGCGTTCATCGAGCCCACGAGCAACGACTTCACGCTGGAAAACAGCTTCTTCATCGACACCGGCGACGGGATCGTCAGCGTCGGCGGCAAGGGGTCGTTCATCGAAGACTACCAGTCTCGCTCTGTCAGGCTCCGCCGGCTGGACGCCGTCGAGTAGAGCCGTCTCGATACCGCCAGCTGTCCGTCCGTGCAGTCTCCCGTGACGCTGGTCGCGAATAGCTCGCGACGGTGACAGCCGACAGTCTGGACCGACTGTGGGTTATTTCACCGCCGACCTCGACGTGTGTGGTGGCGGTGCTCCAGGTATGAGCCACACGATCGAAATCAGCGACGAACTCAAAGAGCGCATCGAGGCTCACAAGGAAGACGACGAGTCGTCCGAGGCGTTCATCGAGGAGATCGTCTCAGTGTACGAGACTGAGGGTGCGTTCCTGCAAGAAGGCTACTCGGAGTGACACTACTGGCTGTCACTGTTGCACGGCCGTCGCCACCCGGACGGCGAGACGCGGCGGACGGACGACCGGTTAACACGAGCCTACCGGTTCCGTGCCCGCTCTCGCCCCCGCTGGCCTTCGCTGGAACGAGCGAAATATAAGTTGCCACTCCTAATCTTAGCTGATGAGTAGACAGGATGCGGCCGAGACCGAGCCGGCTTCGGTCGGTGCCGAAACGTACGTCTCCGCGTCCCGACGAATCGACGTGTCCCCGCTCGCTGCCGCCGGTGCCGTCCCCGATCGGCGGCGATTCTGCTGGCTCCATCCCGAGGAGCCGGACCTGCTCGCCGTCGGCGCGACAGCCGCCGTGACGGTCGACAGCCCCGATCGATTCGAGACCGCAGACGACCGCCTGACGGAGCTTTTCGGAGCCGTCGACGGACCAGACGCCCCCGAGATCGCCGCCCCTCGCGCGGTCGGTGGGTTCGCCTTCTTCGACGGCAACACCGTGCCCGCCGACACACAGAGCCACTGGCGTGCCTTCGACGACGGCACGTTCGTCCTGCCGCGGGCCCAGATCGTCGCCGGGGAAGACGCGACCTGGCTGACGGTCACGGTTCCGGAAGACGAACGCTCCGAGCTGTCGAGCGAACTCGACGACTGGGCCGACCGCCTGGCCGACGCTGGCACCCACGACGGCACCGGGCCGGAGGCGACGGCGTTCCACTGGTCGCTGTCCCGCGAGGAGTGGGAACAGACCGTCGACGACGTGATCGGCCGCATCGAGAGCGACGGACTCGACAAGGTCGTTCTCGCACAGGAACTCACGGTCGACCTCGACGCTCCCGTTCCGGTCGCCCCAGTGCTCTCGCGCCTGCGCGAGACGTACCCGAACTGTACGACGTTTTGCTTCTCACCGACGCCGGGACGGACGTTCTTCGGAGCGACCCCCGAGACGCTGGTCGCGCTGGCGGACGGCCACGTCCAGACGGAGGCACTGGCGGGGACGACCGATCGGGGCGAGACCGCCGCCGAAGACACCGATCTGGCCGACGCGATGCTGGGCGACGAGAAGTACCAGGTCGAGAACCGCATCGTCGCAGACACGATCGCCGACGCGTTGCGTCCGGTCGCCGACGACGTGACCGTCGCCGAACCGTCGATCAAGCGCATCACGAACCTCCAGCACCTCCATCGCCCGATCACGGCCACGGTCCCGAACGAGACGAGCGTGCTCTCGCTGGCCGAGCGACTCCACCCGACGCCGGCAGTCGGCGGGTCGCCCCGACGCGCGGCCAGCGACGTGATCCGCGACGTCGAGCCGTTCGACCGGGGCTGGTACGCCTCGCCGGTCGGCTGGGTCGACGGCGACGGCGACGGCACCTTCGTCGTCGGGATCCGCGCGGGGCTGACGTGGGACGAACGGCTCGCGCTGTACGGCGGCGCGGGCATCGTCACGGGCAGCGACCCGGCGACGGAGTACGGCGAGGTGCGGTCGCGGTTCGAACCGATCCTGGACGCGCTCGAAATCGAGCTGCCGTAGGCTGGCACGCTCGGTGGCCGGCCGTCAGTTGCGGGTCGAAACGAGACCGGAGAGTGTGAGCGCCAGCCCGGTGAGCGCGCCGAGGACGCCAAAGCCGGGGCCGTCGCTCGCCGTCGGCGTCGGCTCCGTGACCGTTTCGCCCGTCGGTGACGCCGTGCTGGACGCGGTCGCCGCTGTCGCCTGTTCTGTCTCGGTCGTCGAATCGCACGCTGTCGTGCACTCGACGACCTGCCCGGTCGTTTCCGCGTACGCTTCTCCATCGATGCGGAGTGTCGCCGTGAACGTCGTTCCCGGCGACATGTCGCTCAGGTTCGCCGTGACGGTGAACGTGCCGTTCTCGTCGACGGTCGCCGTCGGCCGCGCCATGAACGGATCGCTGGCGTTCGCCGACCGGATCCTGACCGTCACTTCCGTGCCCGCTTCCAGTGACGTCGTCCCGCGGATCTGTTGGTCCGGGCCGGATTCGAGGGTCAGTGTCTCCTCGTGGGTGAACGATGCGGTCGGTGTCTCGGTGCTGTCTGTCTGTGCCGCGACGCCGCCGGTCAGTGCCGCGCCGACGAGGACGGCGACGAGGACGAGTGCGAGAGGGCGTTGGCGTGTCATCGTCGATTCCTATCTCAAAACCAATTGTAGCTATTGTGGTAATAAAAACTGTCGTTCGGTTGCCAAACCTGTGCTGGCGTCGTCGAGACCGAGACGGGTCGACGACGACTGGCGGGACGGTCGCCTAATCGCGAAGGCGCAGTCCGACCCCGAGCACCGCGAGCAGGGCGAGGATACCGCCGCCGACGATACTCGCGTTTTTCACGTTGTCCTGTGACTCCGTGGCCGGTTCCTCGTCGTCGGTGTCGCCTGCGTCGGTCTCGTCACGCTCCGACGCTCCACTGTCCTGCGTGCCAGCCGTGACGGCGACCGTTCCGATGCTCTCCGGATCGTCGATCTCGGTGCCGTCGTCGACGGCCAGGTCGTAGCTGGCGGGATCGAGTGCGTCGTCCGAGAGACTGCTCTCGCGGGTGATCGTTAGCTCGTCGTCCGCGGTCAGCGTCGGCGCGTCGCTGCCCACCGCGGCGGTGTCGAACTGGACGGTCGCGGTGCCGTCGTCGTCGGTGTCGCGGACCGTAGCGACGACCTCCCAGGTCGGTTCGCCGTCGGTGCCCTCGGTCGAGAGCGAGACCGTCGCGGCGTCTGCGTCACCGAACTGAACGTCGAACGCGGCCGTCTCGCCGTTTCGCACCGACACGATCGAACTGTTCAGTTGCACGCCGTCGCTCGCGTTCGCGTCGCCAGTCTCCGCGCTCGCCGCTCCCTCGTCGGTGTCGTCGTTCTGGATGTCGGTCATGACGGCGACCGTGCCGATGCTCTCCGGTTCGTCGATCTCGGTGCCGTCGTCGACAGCGAGGGCGTATTCTGCGGGATCGAGTGCGTCGTCCGAGAGGCTGCTCTCGCGGGTGATCGTCAGCTCGTCGTCGGCGGTCAGCGTCGGCGCGTCGCTGCCCGCCGCGGCGGTGTCGAACTGGACGGTCGCGGTGCCGTCGTCGTCAGTGTCGCGAACCGTAGCGACGATCTCCCAGGTCGGTTCGCCGTCGGGACCCTCGGTCGAGAGCGAGACCGTCGCGGTGTCTGCGTCACCGAACTGAACGTCGAACGCGGCCGTCTCGCCGTTTCGTACCGATACGAGGGTGTCGGCGAGCCGGACGCCGTTCCCGTCGCCGCTCACGTCGGTCGACGACGCCGAGCCGTCGCTCGCGTTCTGGGATTGTTTCGTGCAGGCGTCGCCACAGCTCTCGATGTGGACCGACTGGTTGGCGATGCGCTCGCCGTCGGCGTAGAGGATCGCGACGGCGTCGCTGTCGGGTTCGACGACGGACAGGTCGAACTGCACGGCGAAGCTGCCGTCGTCCTGGACGGTCGCCGAGTCTCTTCGGAGGAACGGCTGGTCGCTCTCTTCGGACCGGAGCGCGACGGAGACCTCCGTTCCGGCCGGCCGATCGAGCTGGCCGGTGACCTGCTGTCCGTAGCCGGCAGACAGCGTCAGGTTGTCGCCTTCGTAGTCGAAGGGAACGGATGGTGCGGTCGTACCGGTCGGTGCGGTCGTGGTTTCGGCGGCTGCCGCGGCGGGCGTCGCCGCGATCGCACTCCCCACGAGGAGGGCTGCGAGGAGGGTCGCGAGGCGTCTCATCGTCTCACCACCTGTTCGTGTCGGTTTGTGGGCGGGACTGTCGATTGTGGGCGGCATCGCTTTGACATGCCAGTCACGGCTACCGCCGCCACGTAAGTATCCCCGCCGAATGCTTCAACGACATTTTACGCCACCCGCGGGCGATTCGAGCGTTCGCCGTCGCAGTGCCGACGCCGTTCGGTCCAGTAGCGTTTTACTCCGGTGGGCCGACGTGCCGGGTGATGGGCAGACGACCGCGGTTCGTACTAGCGGGGGTCGGTATCGGCGTGCTCGCGGTGACGGCGCTGATCGCCGTGCTCGCCGTGACTGCGCCGACCGTCGAGACGGCCACAGCGGGCACGGGATCGACGACGCCGGTCGTCTCTGGCGAGGACCTCGACGCGATCCACGACTCCGGGATCACCGGGGACGACGTTCGCGTCGGCGTCGTCGACGTCACCGGGTTCGATCCGGGCCACGAGTCGATCGAGGGTCAGGTCGTCACTACTCGCTCGTTCGGCCGCGACCAGTCGGTCCGCAACGCGGGTCGCCACGACCACGGGACTGCGGCGGCGTCGCTGGTCGCCCGCGTGGCACCGGACGCGGAGCTGGCGCTCGCGACGTTCGACACTCCGCGGGGGTATCACCGCGCTGTCCGGTGGCTGCTCGACCGCGACGTGGACGTGATCGTCGCACCGGTCTCGTTCTACGGGACGCCCGGCGACGGCTCCGCACGGGTCGCACGGGTCGCCGAACGCGCTCGGGCCGAGAACGTGACGTTCGTCGCGCCGACCGGCAATCTCGCGCGTGGCCACTGGGACGGCGAGTACGACGATCCCAGCGACGGGAAGCTCCGCTTCAGCGGCGGTACCCGCAACTACCTGCGCAGCGACGGGGCCACGGAGCTGACGCTGTGGCTCTCCTGGGACCGCGCTCACGCCGCGGAGACGTACCGGGCGTCGCTGTACTGGACCGACGGGAACCGGACCCAGCTGATCGCCCGCTCCCAGCCCTACGAGCGTGACGGCGTCCCCAACCAGCGCCTCTCCGTCCAGCTCGAAGGCGGCGACTACTTCGTCGTCGTCCGCGGACCGTCCGACGCGACCGGCGCACACCTCGAACTCGTCTCGCCGACCCATCGGTTCCAGTACGACGATCCCGCGGGGAGCATCACGGCACCGGCGACCGCCGACGACGTACTCGCGGTCGGCGCGTACGACCTGCGGCGGGACCGACCCGAGCCGTTCTCCTCTCGAGGTCCCACCACGGACGGTCGGACCGGCGTCGACGTGGTCGCGCCCGATCGCCTGTCGGCTGCACAGCGGCCAGACGGCTTCGTCGGCTCTTCTGCCGGCGCTCCGTACGTCGGCGGACTGGCTGCCCTGCTCCTCGACGTGGATTCGGGCCGATCGCCGACGGCCGTCGAACACGCCCTCGAACGACACGCGCGCGATGTGGGCCGTGACGGCGTCGACACGCAGACCGGGCACGGACTGGTTCGCCCGGCCCCGACGGTGCGGGCCGTGGCCAACGACACCGGGTGACGCCGGTGGTCCGCGCGTTCAATCTCGTTTTAACCTTCGCGTACTGCTTAGTAGGTCGCGTCTCTATCATCGAATACGACGGCCATGTCGGGACTCATCGACCGCATTCAAGACCGGGCGACGACGACCAGCCAGCGGGCTCGCGTCCTCGAAATGACCGACGGCGACGCCGACGAGGTACTCGACGCGCTGGCGTCTGATACCGGTCGGGCGACGTTTCAGGCACTGTTCGAGGAACCCCGGACGCCCTCGGAGATCGCCGACCGGGTCGACACGTCGGTCCAGAACGTCCACTACCACCTCTCGAATCTCGAAGACGCGGAGCTGGTCGAGCCCGTCGACACGATCTATTCGGAGAAGGGCAACGAGATGACGGTGTACGGTCCGGCCAGCGACCCACTGGTGTTCGTCGGTGACGACGCTCGAACGCCGGCAGTCAGGCAGTCGGTGACCGACGTGGTCGGCGGGATCGGCGTGCTCGCCGCGGCGTCGCTGTTCGTCCAGTGGGGTGCCGAGCGACTGATGCGACGGAGCGTCCGACCGCCGAGTGCTGTCGGCCCTGCGAGCCCGGACACGACCGTCGCACCGCCGGACGGTTCGATCGCCTGGGTCGTCTTCGAGGTCGTCGAACCCGGGGTCCTCTTTTTCTTCGGGGCGCTGCTGGTCGCGACGGTCGCGCTCCTGGCCGTTCGACGCTCACCGTCTGACTGAGAGTGTCACTGTTTCAAGCTATTCGCGATACGGGGTCGCGAACGTCGTCACAGACGTACAGCCGGTAGTACGAGAATCACTCCCCGCGCCCGCCTCTGGCGAGTCCGAGCAAGAGGGCGATCCCGACGATTCCCAGCAGTCCGCCCACGGTGAGCGCGCCGATCCCACCCAGATCGACGCCGCGACTGGTCGCTGGCGTCGTCTCGTTCAGAGGTGGCGTCGACGTGGTCGCCTCGGGCGGTTCGGGCGCGTCCGTGCTCTCGCTCTGATCGAAGACGACCAGGGTCCCGATCGCGAGTCTCGTCCCGTTTTCGCCGGCACCGAGCAGCGTGAGATCGTACTCGGTGGGGTCGAGTCCGTCCGACAGCGTCGTTTCGCTGTCCGTGGTCACTCGGTCGTCGTCGTCGACCGGCGACAGGGTCGGCGCGTCTCGGCCCGCACTGACCGAGTCGAACGAGACGACTGCACGACCGTCACCGTCGCCGTCTGTCACCGTCGCGTTGAGCCGGTAGTTGGTCCGGTCGCTACCGATCGACAGCCGCACGCGCTCGCGGTCGCCGACGGCGATCGGAATCTCGACTGTCTCGCCCTGTCGGACCTGCACGACGGGCCGTGGCAGGGCCGGTTCGTCGGTGGAAAACGCCGTCGGCGTGTCGCTGCTTCTCGGCGTGGCCGTACAGTCGCTCGTACAGGGGACGATCTGCCCGCTCTGCCTGCTGATCACGGTCGCGTTGTACACCACGGCCGCCTCGAATGCGGTGTCTGGGGGGAGGTCGCTGAGGTCGCCGGTCGCCGTGAACGTGCCGTCGTCGGCGACCGTCGCCTCCAGGCGCTTGAGGAACGGCGAGGCGCTGCTCGCCGACTCGATCCGGACGGTCAGCCGCGTTCCCGGTGGGAGCGTCGTCTCGCCGCTGATCTGCTCGCCCGGTGCGGCTTCGACCGTCAGTTCCTCGCCCTCGTAGTCGATCGTCGCGGTCGGTGTCGTCTGTGCCCCGATCGCAACGCACGGGACGACGAGGAGGAGCGCGACGATTGCGGGGACCGTTTGCTGTCTCATGGGTCGTCGTGGTTGCGCGTGTCCCTAAGCGGTCCCGGTAGCTTAAACCTGATTTGAACTGCGCCGCTGGCTGAGTCACAACAGTTTATCTCCGGGCGACCCAGCGACCGGTATGGACGAGACGCTGCTGGGGGTCGACGTCGGCGGCACCTTCACGGACGTGGTGGTCGTCGCCGACGGACGGCTGACGACGGCGAAAGTACCCACGACGGCAGACCAGAGCGAGGGCGTGCTCGACGGCGTCGAACGCGCCTGCGACCGGGCCGGTGTCGGAGCGACCGCTGTCGACCGCTTTCGCCACGCCACGACCGTCGCGGTCAACGCCATGCTCGAACGGTCGGGCGCGAGGACGGCACTGGTCACGACCGAGGGCTTCGCCGACGTGCTCGCGATCGGCCGACAGGACCGTCCCAGTCTCTACGATCTGGACGCGCGCGGACCGACGCCGCTCGTCCCCGCGGCGCGACGGTACGAACTCGACGAGCGTGCGACGACCGACGGCATCGAGCGGTCGGTCGATCCCGACGAGGTGCGGGCGCTGGCCACAGAGATCGACGCCGACGCGGTCGCGGTCGCCTTCCTCCACGCGTACGCTCACCCGGAGAACGAGCGGCGTGCGGCGGCGATCCTCCGGTCCGAACTCGACGTGCCCGTCTCGGCCAGCCACGAGGTGCTGTCCGAGTTCCGCGAGTACGAACGCACGGCCACGACCGTCGCCGACGCCGTCCTCACGCCGGTCGTCGACGACTACCTCGACCGGCTGGCCGACCGGGCGACCGACCGCGGACTCCCGGCACCACGGGTCATGCAGGCAAACGGCGGCATCGCCGATCCGGCCACGGTCCGCGAGCGAGCGGTGACGACCGTCATGTCCGGTCCCGCTGCCGGCGTCGTCGGTGCCGCCGCCTTCGAGCCCGACGACGCCGACGGCGTGATCACGTTCGACATGGGCGGGACCTCCAGCGACGTGTCGCTGGTCCGGGACGGCTCGGTCGAGCGGACGACGGAGGCGGCCGTCGGCGGTCACCCGATCCGGATTCCGATGGTCGACGTCGAGACCGTGGGCGCGGGCGGGGGATCGATCGCCAGCGTCGACGCCGGGGGTGCGCTCCGCGTCGGCCCGGCGTCGGCCGGTGCCGACCCCGGTCCGGCCTGCTACGGTCGGGGCGGGACCGAACCGACGGTGACCGACGCCGCGCTCGTGCTTGGGTATCTCGGCCCCGACACGACGCTCGGTGCCGACCTCGGTCTCGACGCCGACGCCGCGGTGGCCGCGCTGGACGACCTCGCGACGGCGGCGGATCTCGACGGCCCGGTCGACGCGGCGCGGGGAGTCTTCCGGGTCGCCAACGCGACGATGACGCGAGCGATCCGCGGCGTGACGACCGAGCGCGGGCACGACCCTCGGCGGTTCGCGCTGGCCGCTTTCGGCGGTGCCGGGCCGATGCACGCCGCCCCGCTGGCCGATCGCCTCGGCGTCGATCGGGTGGTGGTCCCGCGAGCCAGCGGCGTCCTCTCGGCGTTCGGGCTGCTGGCGGCGGCCGAGCACCACGACGCGGTCAGGACCCACCGGACGACGCTCGGCGACGCGACGCGGGCGACGATCGAGGACCTCTACGAGGACCTCCGTGACCGCGTCCGTGCGGACGTGAGCGACCCCGGCGCGGCGACGTATCGACGACAGGCGGACCTCCGCTACGTCGGCCAGAGCCACGAACTCACCGTCGACGTGAGCGAGCCGTTCCGCCCTGCCGATCTGCGAGAGCGGTTCCACGCGGCCCACGAGCGAGCGCGGGACTACCGGCTCGACGACGAGCCCGTCGAGCTGGTCAACTGCCGCGTCACGGCGACGATCGAGGGGACGGCTCCGGAGCGATCCTTCGAAGGCAGCGGCGAGCCTCGGGTCGGGACTCGCGAGGCGGTCTTCGACGACGGGCGTCGTGAGACGCCGATCTACGACTGGCCGGCACTGGTGCCCGAGCGGGCGATCGACGGCCCCGCGATCGTCGAGGGCGGCGAGAGCACCGTCGTCTGCCCGCCGGGGTGGACGCTCGTCGTCGACGACGAGGGGACGATCCGTCTGGAGGGGTCGGCGTGACCGACGACGCCGTCGACGCGGTCGAACTCGAAATCCTCCGGAACCAACTGGAGAGCGTCGCCGAGGAGATGGGCGAGGTGCTGATCCGGGGTGCCTACTCGCCCAACATCACCGAACGTCGGGACTGCTCGACCGCGCTGTTCGACGCCGACGGGCGGCTGGTCGCACAGGCCGAACACATCCCGGTCCACCTCGGGGCGATGCCCCGTGCCGTCGACGCGATCCGGGACCGGAATCCACGGCCCGGCGACGTGTTCGCGCTCAACGATCCCTTCGCCGGTGGCACCCACCTCCCGGACGTGACCTTCGTCTCGCCGATCGGGGCGGCAGCAGGCGGCGGTCGGTCCCGGTCCGGCGACCGGCCCACCGGAGACGACGAGATCGTCGCGTACGCCGTCTCGCGGGCACACCACGCCGACGTGGGCGGGATGGCTCCCGGAAGCCTGCCCGCCGGGGCACGAGAGATCCAGCAGGAGGGGCTGCGCGTGCCGCCGGTCCGGATCGTCGCCGACGGGACGGTGGTCTCAGACGTGTTAGAGCTGGTGCTGGCGAACGTCCGCAACCCGGCCCAGCGCCGGGCCGACGTGCAGGCCCAACTGGCCGCCAACGAGCGCGGAGCCCGTCGGATCGGAGAGTTGCTCGACGACCACGGCGAGGAGCTGCTCGCGGCCTTCGACGCCGTCGTCGACTACTCGCGAGCGCGGATGGAGCGCGAGCTGTCGGCTCTCGAACCGGGCACCTACGAGGCCTCGGGGACGATCGAGGGCGACGGCGTGACCGACACGGCGGTGCCGATCGAGGTTACCGTGACCGTCGAGGACGGCGCGGTGACGGTCGACTTCGCGGGGACCGCCCCGCAGGTCGCGGGCAACGTGAACGCGCCGCTCGCCGTCGCCGAGAGTGCCGTCTACTACGTCATACGGTGTATTACAGATCCGGAGATCCCGCCGAACCAGGGCTGTTACGACCCCGTCACGGTCGCGGCACCCGAGGGATCGCTGCTGAACCCCACGCCGCCCGCGGCGGTCGTCGGCGGCAACGTCGAGACGAGCCAGCGGGTCACCGAGGTCGTCTTCGACGCGCTCGCGGCGGCCGCACCCGACCGCGTCCCGGCAGAGAGCCAGGGGACGATGAACAATCTCGTCGTCGGGGGACCGGAGTTCACCTACTACGAGACCATCGGCGGCGGCGCGGGCGCGACGCCGAACCGGGACGGTGCCTCCGGCGTCCAGGTGGGGATGACGAACACGCGAAACACGCCCGTCGAGGCGCTGGAGGCGGCGTACCCGTTGCGGGTCGCCGAGTACTCGCTGCGCTCGGACACGGGCGGTCCCGGCCGCTATCGGGGCGGTGACGGACTCGTCCGGGAGATCGTCGTCGAGACCGACGCCACCGTCTCGCTGCTGACCGATCGCCGCCAGACGCCGCCAGCGGGCCGAGCCGGGGGGACAGACGGGACCGTCGGCGAGAACTTCGTCGACGGCGAGGCTGTGGCCTCGAAGCTCACCCGCGCGGTCGAGGCCGGCACCACCGTCAGAGTCGAGACGCCGGGCGGTGGCGGCTACGGCGAGCCCGACGACGCCTGACGCGTGTCCCCCTCGGCTGTCTCTCGGGACCGCCTCTCCGTGGCACATCGCCGCGGGCGGTTCGTGACCGTCCGCTTTCGGTCGGCGATCTCGACACTGTAATTTTACATACAGCCCCCTCGAACGTGGGGTCGATGACTGTCGACCGCATCGGACCAGTGCTCGTCGTCGTGTTGGGTGTCCTCGCGATCTCGGCCGCCGCAGCGGGGCTCGACAACCCCGAGACGGCCACGGCGGTCGGGACTGGCGAGGGCGAGGGAGAAGGAGCGGGTTCCTCGGACGGTCCCGGCTACACCGCCGAGGCGATGGCCGATACGGTCGCTCCGAACGCCTCGTCTCCGTTCGGCAACTGGGTCAGCCCCGTGTTGCAGTTCCTGCTCGTCGGTGGTACCGTCGCGTACCTGACGTGGGTCGGGTACCGACTGTGGCGAGAGGGGGCCAGCGCGGTGCCCGAACTACTCAAACACGCCGTCACCACCATCGTCCCCGCCGGTGTCGCCTGGCTCGTGCTGTTCGGTTCTCAGGTGTTCACGCTCTCCTGGGGCGAGCCCGAAACCGACCGCTCGACCTCCGGATCGCCAGAGCACGTCGAAGGTGGTGGCTCCGCCAGCGCCGTCGCCGCCGACACGGCGACCGACGCGCTCCCGCTGGTCGCGCTCGTGATCGGTGCGGTCGTCCTCGTCGCCGGTCTCGTCGTGCTCGCGTCGCGGCTGACGCCAGACGCCGACGGGTCGACAGGATCGGTCGCCGACGCTCCCGACCCGTCCCGCGAGCCGGACACCGTCGCGGCCTCACGCGCGAGCGGCCGGTTCGAAGACGCCGACGCCGAGGCGACCAACGCGGTCTATCGGGCCTGGCGAGAGCTGGCAAGCGAGGTCGAGGACGCCGACCGCCGGACCCAGACGCCCGCAGAGATCGCCGCCAGCGCACGGGCGGCGGGCTTCGATCCTGACGCCGTAGCGACTCTGACCGACCGCTTCCGCGAAGTCCGGTACGGCCAGCGCCCGCCGACCAGCGAGCGCGAGACGAGCGCGCGGTCCGCGCTGGATCGGCTCCGATCGGAGGGCGACCGATGAACCGCCGCAGGCTCCTGTTGGCAGTCGCGACGGGTGCCGCCGTCGTCGGCCTCGTGCTCGCGTTCGCTCCCGACGCCGTCGCCGTCGCTTCGCTGCCGTCGCTGCTCCCGACGGTGCTCGCCGGCCTCGCGGTCCTCGCGGGGCTGTCCCGCGCCTACCAGTGGTTCGGGCGGGACCCAGACGCCGGCTGGCTCCCCGAGCCGGAGCGTGGCCGGCCCGCGGCCGTCCCGGGCGACGAGTTCGACGCCTTGCTCTCGCAGGCCCCCTCGTTCGGCGTCTCCGGTGGGGACCAGCGGGCGCTCGCGGTCCGGAGCGACCTCGAAGACGCGGCGCTGTCGGTGCTGACACAGTACCGCGGGCTCTCCGAGGCGGAAGCGCGCCGCCGCCTCGACGAGGGCACCTGGACCGACGACGAGCTGGCGGCGGAGTTCTTCGCGTCCGCCAGCGGTGCCGGCTCGTCGTTCCGCGAGTCCGTCACCGGCACGTTCTGGGGGTCGGGGCCGTTCCCGCGACGCGCCGGCCGCGTGGCCGCGGAGCTCGATCGCATCGTCGAGGACGGTGGTGAGGCCTGATGTCGTTCAGCTCGATTCCGGCCGCGGCCACCCGCGCTGCCGGCGCGACCGACGAAGCTGCCGAGTTCGAGATCGAACCGGGGACGGTCGTCGACCGCCGGACGAGGCGGTGGTACGGCGTTACCGTCTTCGCGCTCCTGGCGCTCGGAGTAGGCGTCCTGACCCGCGAGCCCGGCCTCCTGCTGACCAGTGCCTTCGGGATCGCCTTCGCGGGCTACGGGCAGTTCACCTCGCCGCCGCCGGTCGAGGTGAGCGTCGAGCGCTCGATCAGCGACGACGCTCCCGACACCGACGACACCGTCGCGGTGACCGTGACGGTGCGCAACGAGAGCGACCGGACGATGCCGGACCTGCGCCTCGTCGACGGCGTCCCGCCGAAGATGACCGTCGTCGAGGGGTCGCCCCGCGTCGCGACCGCGCTCCGACCGGGCCAGGAGACGACGTTCTCTTACTCGCTGCGGGCTCGGCGAGGCCGCCACGAGTTCGAGCCGACGACGGTCCTCGCTCGGGACGCGTCCGGGGCCACGGAGCGACGCGGCACGGTCGACGCGCCAGACACCGTCGGCTGCGAGGCGTCGCTGCCGAGCCAGAGCGTCGCCTTTCCGCTGCGATCACAGACCACCCGTCACACGGGCCGATTCCCGGCAGACACTGGCGGGCCCGGCGTGGAGTTCTACGCGACTCGCGAGTACCGTCCGGGCGACCCGCTGAACCGGGTCGACTGGAACCGCACCGCCCGAACCGGGGACCTCACGACCGTCCAGTACCGGGTCGAACGCAGCGTCTCGGTCGTGCTGGTCGTCGACGCTCGACAGGCGGCGTACGCCGCCCCAGCACCACAGGGTCGGACGGCGCTCGACGCGGCCGTCGACGCGGCGGGCCACGCCTACGTCTCGCTGACCGACGCGGGCCACGACGTGGGGCTGACGGCGCTGTCGCCGACGGACTGCTGGCTCTCGCCGGGCAACGGGGACGAACACCGCGTTCGAGCACGCGAGTTCCTCTCGACGGAGCCGGCGCTCTCGCCGTCTGGGCCCGACGCGGAGACCACCCTCTACGCCGCGGTCCAGCGGATCAGGCGTCGCGCGCCCACGGACGCCCAGATCGTCGTGTTCTCGCCGCTGACCGACGATCACGTGGCCGGCGCTGCGATCCGGCTCGACGCCAACGGCCACCGGACGACGGTGATCTCGCCGGACCCGACGACCGACGACTCCGCCGGGCACCGACTGGCCGGAGTCAGGCGGTCGCTGCGTCTCGCGGACCTCCGTCAGCGCGACATTCCGGTCGTCGACTGGGACGGGACGGAACCGTTCCCGCACGCGCTCGCCCGCTGGGACGGGGGGTCGCGATGAGCACCCGCGCCACCGACGCCGACTCGCTCGACACCCGGCCGGGCACGGCCTCGGTCGCGGTCGCCGTCGCCGCCGGGCTCGTGACTGTACTGGTCAGCGCGACGACGCTGCTTGCCGGTGCCGTCGGTCTGTGCGGACTCGTCGTGGTCTCGTTCGGCGTACGCCGGGGGTCGCGACTGCTCCACCGGATCGGCTCCGCGGGGCTGTTCGGGGCCGTCCTGCTGGCCGGCGTCGCAGGGACCGATCCGGTCCCGATGCTGGTCGCTGCGGGGGCGGCGGTCGTCGCGTGGGACGCGGGTGAGCACGGCATCGGCCTCGGTCGGCAACTCGGACACGCGGCGGTCTCGACGCGGGCCCAGCTCGCACACGTGGGTGTGACGGTCGCCGTCGGCTCCGTGGTCGCGGTCGTCGGCTACGTCGTCTACGACGCCGCGAGCACCGGCCAGCCCACGACCGCGATCGCCCTGTTGCTCGGTGCGGCGCTGCTGTTTACCTACGCCCTCGATCGGTGACGCTACTGGCGAGCCACGGTCGGCACGGGCACGTCGTCCAGCACGCTCTCGACGACGGCGGCCTCGGCGACGTTCTCGACGCGGGCCTCCGGCGTCAGCACGACCCGATGGGCCAGCACCGGCTGTGCGACGGCCTTCACGTCGTCGGGCGTCACGAACTCCCGACCGCGGATCAGCGCCCGAGCACGGACCGCCTCGAAGAGCCGCTGGGTGCCACGGGGCGAGACACCCACGTCCACGTGGCGGTGCTCTCGGGTCGCCCGGGCGACGTTCGAGACGTAGCGCAACACGTCGTCTTCGACGGTGATCGACTCCGGTAGCGCTCGCAGTTCGTCGACTTCCTCGGGCGACAGCACCGTCTCGACGGAGGGGCTCTGCTCGACGCGGCCGGCCCGACGCTGGAGCAACTCGAACTCGCCGTCCTCGTCGGGGTACCCGATCGACGTCTTCGCGAGGAAGCGATCGACCTGCGCCTCGGGCAACTCGAAGGTCCCCTCCATCTCGACCGGGTTCTGGGTCGCGATGACGAAGAAGGGCTGCGGCAGGTCGTAGGTGTCGCCGTCGACGGTGACCTGCCCCTCCTCCATGGCCTCAAGTAGCGCCGACTGAGTCTTGGGCGGCGCGCGGTTGATCTCGTCGGCCAGCACGACGTTGGCGAAGATCGGACCTTCGTTGAACTCGAAGCTCCGCTCGCGCTCGTTGAACACGTGTGTCCCGGTGATGTCTGCCGGCAGCAGGTCGGGAGTGAACTGGATCCGGGAGAAGCTGAGTCCCAGGGTCTGGGCCATCGTCTGGGCCGTCAGCGTCTTCCCCGTCCCCGGCACGTCCTCCAGGAGGACGTGGCCGCGGCCGACGACGCCCAGTAACACGGTCTCGAAGAACGATCGCTCGCCGATCACTGCCGATCCGATCTCGTCTAACACCCGTGAACACACGTCACTGGCTTCTGGCACGTCCATAATTTCCACTGTCGGCCACACACAATATTACTGTCGGAGAAATCGGAGTGGCGCTGTCCAACGGTTGTCACTCCCGGCTCGAACCGAAACCGATAAAGAGCACATCGCGCTACGATGAAGTGAGCCGAGGTAGCCTAGCCCGGCCAAGGCGGTTGCTTCGAGAGCAACTGTCCGTTCAGGACACAGGAGTTCAAATCTCCTCCTCGGCGTTTTCCTGCGAATACCAGCCTTCGAGCGACCGCTGTGCGTGTCGATCGACCTGTGAGCAGGAAACGCCACACGCGGAGATTTGAACCCCGGAAGTCCCAGCCCGCGCAACGAAGTGATACTACCGGCTGTAAGTCTGTGAATGATTTCGCCACCCCGGGGTGGCGAAGATCTTCACGAAGTTACAGCCGGCAGTATGAGCAGGAACGTCTTCCTCCGGTTCAAATCTCCTCCTCGGCGTTCTATCGGGTGAAACGAGATAGAGCACGAGAGGCTTCGCTTCTCGGCGTTTCTTCGGCATACGTCATCGCGAGAGTGGGCCCTATCTCGATTCAGCGAGAGAATCCCGCCGTTCACGGCATGGAGGATGTCACCCGCCGGTCACGAGGAAGATCCCGATACTGACCGTGAAGACGGTGAGGATGAACGTCACCGCGAGCGCGCCGCCCAGCGAGACGACGGCGTTGGCCGTCGAGGCCAGCGTCTCGGTCCGGTCGTTGCCAAAGACCGTGACGGTCGCCTTCTCGCTGGCCATCCCGGCCTCGACGGGTTCGAGGTCGTCGATCGCCCGCTCGGTCAACTCGGCGATCAGCGCGATCAGCTCGTCGTCGGGAATCGAGCTGCCGACCTGATTCTCCGCCTCGACGGTGTTGACGATGTGGGTGTCGGTCGTCATCACCTCTGCGTCGTCGACGCCGTCGAGTTCGGCGAGGATGTCGCCCCGCAGCCCCGGCTCCATGTTGTTGCCGTCGATCAGGACGTAGGCGGTTCTGGTCCCCGCGACCTCGAAGACGGCGATGCGGATCCCGAGCGGCCCGATCCCCTCTTGGGGTTCCCAGGGCGTCTCGTCCCAGGCGACGCCACAGCGGAGCCGGCCACGGTCGGCGGCGGCCAGCTCCGCCCCGAGTTTCCCGGCTCCGTCGATCATGTCGAACGAGCGTTCGCTGCCGGGGACGACGTGGCCCAGGTCGTCGCCTTCCAGACCGTCGTTGCTGTTGTGGGCGTCGACCAGCAGGATCTCGTCCAGCGAGCCCGCTCGCGCTTCGGCCGCCGCCGAGAGGCCGACGGCGTACTCCACGTCGTCGGCGAACCCCGGCGCGAACGTCGAGACGATCACGGCGTCGTCGCCGACCGCCTGGCCCAGCAGCGACGCGTCACCCTCCTCGACTCGCTGGCTCGCCGTCGCCTGGTCGGTGTATTCGAGGTCCCGATAGGCCGACCGCGCCGCCGCGAGGATCGCGTCGACCTCGCGTTCGGTGACGAGGTTGAAGTCGTGGCCCGCGGTGGCGTGGGGCGGGAAGGCGAGCCCGTCGGCCTCGGTAGCGACCCGTTTGGGGAGGTTCCCGCCGCCGATCTCGCCCATCGGACCCGGATGGATCATCGGGAGGACGAAGCGGGCCTTCTCTTCGCCGTCCGGGCGGCGAACCGACAGCACCGTCACCGGGACGAGCGCCTCCTCGCCGAGTTCTTCGAAGAAGTCCTCCAGTTCGCGGCTTCCCTCGGCGATGTGCCCGATGAAGCCCTGGATGAAATCCAGCACCGAGACGCCCAGACTGGAGCGCCACGGGCGATCCAGCAGGACGAGGAAGAGCCACACCGCACCGGCGTACAGCACGCACATGACCGCGAGTAGCCCGAAATCGACCGGCTGGAGGAACTGTAGCTCCGGCGGTGCGTGATCCGGCCGCGAGAGGAATCGTCGGAGCGTCGGATCGTCGAGCAGCGCCGAAGTCGCACCCGTATACACCGCGAGCAGCGCGGCTGCCGCCGCCGGCTGGATACTCGCGGCGATCGCTGCGACCGGGAGCGAGCGCCGGGAGACGGCGATCACGACCAGCAGACGGAGGGCGAAGATCGCGGCGAGACTCACCAGCAGCGAATCGAGGACGAACTCCTGGTCGAAGGCCGTCAGCACCGAGACGACGCCGGCACCGACGACGAAGGCGATGACGATCAGCTCGCAAAACAGCGCCAGCAGCGACGCGCGATTGGGCGTCAGCTGCCCGCCCAGAGCGTTGTCGACGTAGGCCGTGCCGACACTCGCGAGAACGGTCGGAATGCCCACGAAGAACACGCCCTGCCAGGCGTCGTCCAACACGAACCGCGAGTCGAAGGCGGCGATGCCAGTGACGGCCGCCAGCACCAGCGCGAACGTCACGCTCGTGTACCAGCGCGGTGCCCGGAAGATAAAACGCGAGAGCCCCGCGAGGTTTCCTTGCGTCGCTGTCATACTGTAGTTCTCCCTATCGATCCGGTTAAATGTACTCGTCTTCGCCCTCCCGCGGTGGGACCGACAGATCTGACGAGCTACTCTCCGTTACAGACGGCGAGGAAGTTCTCGAAGACTTCCTCTCCTTCTTCGGTGTGGGCGACTTCGGGGTGCCACTGGACGCCGAAGCGATCGGTGCCGTTGCTCATAGCCTCGACGTTGCACACGTCGGACTGTGCGGTGCGTTCGAACCCGTCGGGCACTTCCTTGACCTCGTCGGCGTGGCTCGCCCAGACGCGCGTCTCCGGGGCCAGCGATCCGATCAGTGGGTCCTCGTCGTCGTCGATCTGGACTGTCACGTCGGCGTAGCCGCCGTACTCGCCGCCACCGACGCGGCCACCGAGCTGGTCGGCCATCAGCTGCATCCCCAGACAGATTCCCAGAATCGGTAGGTCCATGTCGAGGTACGCCGGGCAGTTGCCGATGCGATCCATGTCGGGGCCACCAGAGAGGACGAGGCCGTCGGCCTCGATCTCGCCGGGCGGCGTGTCGTTGTCGACGAGTTCCGCGTCGACGCCGATGTCACGCAGCGCACGCTGTTCGAGGTGCGTGAACTGGCCGTGATTGTCGATGACGGCGATCTGAGTCATTACGCGAACGGAGGCCGTCTGTCCGTATATATTTCTTGGAACTGGCCGGTCACTCCTCGTACCGGTCGGCGGCCGACTCGAACCCGAGTTCGGACTGTTCGCGGGTGCGCCGCCCCTCCCGCTCGGCGATGGCCGCCGCGTCCGGGTTCGCGTCGTCGTCGATCCGCGCCCACGACTGGTGGACTTTCGCGTGACACCACCGACAGAGGTAGATCGTGATCTCGTGGTTCAGGTCGTCGTCGCTGCCCTCGCGATAGGACAGGTGGTGTTCTTCCAGCAGCGGCCGCTCGTCGGTGTGGGCCATCCGTCGCTCTTCGAGCCCGCAGCGGGTACACGCCCGGTCGCGCTCTCGCCGCCGGAAGTGCGGGCAGTCTCGCCACTCCCAGCGGCCCGCCGCCGCCTCCGTCGAGGAGACGCTGGGGTCGTGGTCGTCTCCCCCGGCGACGACGGGACACTGGAACTCCTCGGCACTGCGGGCGTCGGCGAACTCGGGATCGTGGTGGCCGTGTTCGACTGCCCACCGGCACTTCCCGTCGTCCGTGATCCAGTCACAGCGGTCGACGTGTGCGTAGGGGTCGTCGACGCCGACGCTCGTCCCGCCGGGTGCCTTCTCCATACTCCCACTGACGAATCGAGACGCTTGAATCTGTCTCGGGCCAGCAAGGGTTTTGCCCCGCGGCGTCCACCAACGGCCATGCGCGTCGTCCACGAGGATGGAGACGAACGGCGGACGCTCGCCGACACCGTCGAGGTGGCCGAGTCGACCGTCGAACAGGCGAAGGGACTGATGTTTCGGGCCTCGATCCCGGACGACTACGCGCTGGTCTTCCGGCTCCACGGGCCGCCCTGGCCGCTCTCGGCACTGCTCGGCGACTATGGCTACCAGTCGATCCACATGCTGTTCGTCCGGTTCCCCATCGACGTGGTCTGGCTCCGGGGCGAGGAAGTCGCGCAGGTGAAGACTCTCTCTCCCTGGACCGGGCTGGGGATGGCCCGCGCGGACACCGTCGTCGAGCTACCGGGCGGCGCGGCCGACGGCGTCGAGCCCGGCGACCGCGTCCTGATCGAATCGTGATCCGACCGTGCGAACCGATCCCAACAGATTAATCAGCGGCGGCCGCTTGACCTTCGAGTACTATGTCGGATTCCGACAACGAGGATAGAGGAAGTCGCCTCACGGCGGCTGGGCGCGAAATTCGCCAGCGACGATAACTCGCAGGACACAACCGTGACAGAGACGACATTGTTCGGGGGTCACCCGCTGACGCGGGACCTCTCTGATGCTGCCGGCGTACAGTTCCTTGATACCACGCTTCGAGACGGGGAGCAGGCCCCCGGCATCTCGCTGTCGCCCGACGAGAAGGCACGGATCGCCCGCCAGCTCGACGCGGCCGAGATCGACGTGATCGAGGCGGGCAGCGCCTGTACCGGGCCGGGCGAGCGAAAGACCATCTCCCGCGTGGCCGATCTCGACCTCGACGCGACGGTGACGAGCTTCTGCCGTGGCATTCGCGACGACATCGACCTCGCGCTGGAGTGTGGCGTCGACGGGATCAACCTCGTCGTCCCCGCCAGCGACCGCCACATCGAGGAGAAGGTCGGCACCTCCCGGGCCGACAACGTCGACTCGACCGTCGAGCTGGTCGAGTACGCCAAAGCGCAGGGGCTGTGGGTCGAGGTCATCGGCGAGGACGGCTCGCGTGCGGATCTGGACTACCTCGAGGAACTGCTCGGTGCCGCCATCGACGCCGGTGCGGACCGGATCTGCTGGGCCGACACCGTCGGCCACGCGACGCCGGACGGCGCGCTCGAAGCCGTCTCCCGGCTCTCGGAGCTGGGGCCGGTCAGCACGCACACCCACGACGACCTCGGGCTCGCGGTGATGAACGCGCTGGTCTCGATCGCCGCCGGTGCGGACATGGTCCACGGGACCATCAACGGCATCGGCGAGCGGGCCGGCAACGTCGCCCTGGAGGAGGTCGCCATCGCACTCGATCACGGCTACGGCGTCGAGACGATGGACCTGACCGAGGTGTACGATCTCGCACAGCTGATCGCCAACACGACGGGGATCCAGCTGGCCCCGAACAAGGCCGTCGTCGGCCAGAACGCCTTCACCCACGAGTCGGGCATCCACACCGACGGGACGCTGAAAGACGACGCGATGTACGAGCCCTACCGGCCCGAGAAGGTGGGTCGCGAGCGCCGCCTCGCGCTGGGCAAACACGCCGGGCGCGCGGGCGTCGCCGCCGCGCTCGACGAGCACGACATCGACGTGAGCGACGACGAACTCGCGACGATCGTCCAGCGAGTCAAGGAGATCGGCGACCGCGGCCGACGGGTCACCGACGCCGATCTGCTGACCATCGCCGAGGAGGTCAAGGGCACCGACCGCGAGCGCCGCGTCGAACTGCTGGACCTGACGACCATCGCCGGTGGCGGCACTCCCACGGCCAGCGTCCGACTCGCCGTCGACGGCGAGGAACGCGAGCCCGCGAGTTCGACCGGCTCCGGCCCGGTCGACGCCGCGATGGGCGCTATCGAGGGGGCGCTGGGGCACTCCGTCGACTGGAACCTCGACTCCTACCACGTCGACGCCATCACCGGCAACACCGACGCCGTCGTCACCGTCGAGGTCGAGATGTCTCGGGGCGACCGGACGGTGACGGTCTCGAACAGCGACTCGGACATCACCCGAGCCTCCGTCCACGCGATGGTCGACGCCATCGACCGCCTCATCGCCGACGAGGACGAGCCGGTCGTCGCCGACGACTAGGACCTACCACCTTTTTCCGCTGCGGGTGGCTCGCTTCGCTCGCCACCGCTTGCGCAAAAACGTGGGCGAAAAAGGCCGCGAGCGCGCCTTCGGCGCGCTCGCGGGTGAATCGCGCGAACTACCGGGTTCTTCGAACCGCTCGTTCGCGCGAATGCTCGACGGTCGACTCTCGTGTGGCACGGAAACAGCGTTGGAATTCGCCGAGGAAAGCGACATTTCTGGGGCGAGCGAGATGCTCGTCGGCCATAGTACATATACCTGCACATCAATGCATAAATTTGACCATTTGGCTGTCTCAGACCGCAACTGTTTCACTCGGTCGTACCACTGGATAATACATGGTCGAACGGGTCACACTGTACCGGGCACCGACGACGGTCGCCGACGTGGACGCCATCGCCGACTGGCTGGCCGAGCGGATCGAGGCGAGCGTCGACGTTCGGGATCGCTTCCTCGATCTGTACGCCGACGAGGAGCTGGCCGAAGCGTTCGCCTCCGCGCGGGTCCTCTCGCCGTACGAACGCGAGACGGGCAACACGATGCTGGGGATCGTTCGCTACGAGCAGCGGGCGCTGGACCACCCCGAGCGGGCCGGCGGCGTCATCTACGACGGCTTCCAGGTCCAGAAGCTACTCGGAGAGCGACTGCCAGCCGACGAGCGCGGGCTCGATCACCTCCACGTTCCAGTGCTCGATCGCGTTCTCGGCACGTGGGGCGACCACGACGGCCGGTGGCACAAGCGCGTCAACGTCCTCGGCCAGCCCGCGCTCGTGTCGGTTCCGGGGCTGTACGAGGCCCCGGCCAAGCCAGAACAGTACTACAAGGAAAAACAGAAACACGCGATGGTCTCGGGAGACTCCCCGCCCCGAGAGGTCCTCGAGAGCGAAGTCGAGGGCGAGTTCCTCGTCGAGGACGACCAGCGGACGACCGAGGCGCTGAAGGGGTACGTCCTCCAGGCGTATCACTACCTGGAGACCGGCGAGGACTTCTGCGACGAGGACGGGTGCCGGCTGGCCAACCCCCACCGCCAGCCCGGCGTCGTCGCCGCACAGCTTCGGGGCACCGACTTCTGTCCGGCCCACGCCGAACGGTACCGTCCCTGACTGACCGCCAGCGCCGTCGGGATCACTCGACGCGGCCACTCGCCAGTCGGAGGTAGCCCCCCGCCAGCCGTCGCTCGCGGTAGTCTGCCGTCCGGTCGGCCAGCCGTCGATAGGCGTCCTCGACGCGGCGCTCGTGACTGTCGGCCACGTCCGTCTGTCGCTTGTCCGTCGAGGACGCCCAGACGAACGCCCGGTAACAGGCGTCGATCGGGCGCGCCCACGCGCGCTGGCTCCGGCTAAAGTGCAACAGTGCCACCCGGTGGCCGGGTTCGACGAGGGTACACCACTCGTCGACGACCGATCGCGGATCGGCGAACATGCCCACGACGAACGTGCCCAGCAGCCCCTCGATCGATCCCGAGAGCGGCGGTCGGGTCGCGTCCCCCCACAGCAAGTCGGCGTCGCCGCGCCCGCGTGCGCGACTGAGCATCTCTCTGGTCACGTCCAGTCCGAGGACACGCCCCTCGGAACCGACCGCCGACCGCAGGTGTGGGAGGTTCGCGCCGGTGCCACAGCCCATCTCGACGACGGTCGCCCCCCTCGACAGCGAGAGTTCTGCTGCGGCCGCGCGCCGCCACGACCGGACGCCGGGCAGTGTCGCCAGCAGGTCGTAGATGGTCGCCCACCGACCGTAGAACGCGCGCACGTCGCCCATTACGCGATCTCGCGGACGATCTCCGCGACGGCGCTGGCGTCGGGTCCGATCACGTAGCTGATCGGCTCGATCCCCATGCCGCCGGTCTGGTAGAGCACGTCGGCGTCTGGACACTCGTCGAGTGCGGCCGCGATCGCGGTCTCGGTGTCGGCCTCGGCGTCGAACGCGACCGTCGTGTACCCCGCGGCTTCGAGGTCGTCGACGACATCGTCGTCGTAGCGGATGTTCACCATCGCGTTCGCGTCCGCGCCGCCGGCCCGTGCCGCGAGCAACACGCCCGCGACGTGTTCGCTGACGCCGAACTCCGGCTCGGCCGGGATCGTCGCCCGCCCCTTCACGTCGAGGATCCGGCCGGGGACGCCGGCCACGTCTTCGATGCCCGTCGCGTCGCTGAGAGCCTCGACGAGGTTGGAGCCGACCGCCGGAATGAGCGTGGCGAAGCCACTGGTGTTCTCCAGGAGGCGCAGCCCACGCCGAACCGACGAGCGGGTCTGTTCTGCCTCCCGGAGATTGCTGTCGGGGTCGTGGACCGCGAAGTCGCCGCCGTACTCGGCGAGTTCCGGCACGGCGTCCTCGTGCAGCGCCGCCAGTGTGCCCCCCTGTTCGAGTTCGCGGACGACCACTTCCGTCTCGATCAACGCCTGGACTGGCGTCATCTCGCCGCTGGCCAGCCCGTCGGCCAGTTCTTCGACCAGCGCCGCCAGCCGGTCGTTCTCCAGCAGCCGCTCGTTGCGCTCGACTTCTCCGTGGGCGTACTTCGAGACGGCGCTCTGGCTGATCCCCAGCAGCTCGGCCACCTCCGACTGGGTGAGGTCACGCTCGCGCAACGCCTCCGCGAGCAGCGACCTGAAGGTCGGCAGGAACTCGTCGACGACGATCTCCTCGACGAACCTCACGGCGCTCGCCCTCCGTTCGTGGACACAGTCGTCATTTCTGGTCGCCTCCGAACTCGCACCGAGTTCTCGCCGACAGGTCGCTGACAGTCACGCCCGTCATTTCTGGTCGCCTCCGAACTCGTGATCCTTCTCGATCTTCGAGGCCTGCGGTCCAGTCTGGCCCTGATACTTCGAGCCGCGTTCCTCGCCGTAAGGGCGGTCTGCGGGCGTCTTCAGCTCGGTGAAGGTCAGCTGCGAGATCCGCATGCCGGGCGACAGCGCGACGGGCGCGGTCCCGAGGTTCGACAGTTCGAGGGTGATCTGGCCCTCGTAGCCCGGATCGCACAGACCGGCAGTCGCGTGGACGACGATCGCCAGCCGCCCCAGCGAGGAGCGCCCCTCGACGTGGGCGATCAGGTCGGCCGGGATCTCGACGCGCTCGTGGGTCGTCCCAAGCACGAAGTCGCCGGGGTGGAGGATGTACTCGTCGCCGTCGTCGACCGTGACGCGGTCGGTGTACTCCTCGGTCTCTTGCTCGCTGTTTGGGTGGATGCAGGGGATGTTGGCGTGCTGAAACTCCAGGAACTCCCGGCCCAGTCGGAGATCGACGCTGGCGGGCTGGACCTGCAGGTCGATGTCGTCGAGTGGCTCGATCACCAGATCGCCGGCTTCGAGCCGTCGCAGGATGTCCGTATCCGAGAGGATCATACGCGTACTCGCGAGCGCGGTCGTGAAAACGTTCCGTTCCGCGCTCGCGGGGCTCTCTCGGCTCGCGTGGGGTAGTTTCCCGTGGAGATGGCGGCGAAAAGCGTAGCGGGGACCAGACATATACCTGCCCGGGTCCACCCCAATGGCATGAAGCAGGCCATCGTCGCCCGGACCGACATCGGGATGGGCGAAGGCAAGTTGGCGGCCCAGGTCGCCCACGCCTCGCTCATGGCCTACGAGGACGCCGATCGACAGGCCACGTCCGAGTGGAAAGGGCAGGGTCAGAAGAAGGTCGTCCTCGCGGCCGCGGGCGAGGATGCGCTGTTCCGCCTGGCCGACGACGCCGAGCGGAAGGGCCTGCCGAATGCGATCGTCAGGGACGCCGGTCACACGCAACTCGATCCGGGCACCGTCACGGCGCTGGCCGTCGGGCCGGCGGCCGACGACCGGATCGACGCAGTCACGGGTGACCTCTCCCTGTACTGACTCCAAGCGAGCGACACCGCTGTCGGCAATAGCCGTCTGTGACACAAGGGTTATGGCTGGCAGCCCCTTACCCAAGGTGAACGAAACCAATGCAAGGACAAAATCAACAGCAGGCGTACGACCGAGGGATCACTATCTTCTCCCCGGACGGACGCCTCTACCAGGTCGAGTACGCACGCGAAGCAGTCAAACGCGGCACGGCGAGTGTCGGGGTCCGCACGGCAGACGGCGTCGTGCTGGCCGCCGATCGACACGCCCGTTCCCCGCTGCTGGAACGTGACAGCATCGAGAAGATCCACAAGGCCGACGACCACGTCGGCATCGCCAGCGCGGGCCACGTCGCCGACGCCCGCCAGCTGATCGACCTGGCGCGTCGACAGGCTCAGGTCAACCACCTGCGCTACGGCGAGGAGATCGGCGTCGAATCGCTCACCAAGGAAGTCACCGACTACATCCAGCAGTACACCCAGACCGGCGGGGCACGCCCGTTCGGCGTCGCGCTGCTGGTCGGCGGCATCGAGGACGGCGAACCGCGCCTCTTCGAGACCGACCCGTCGGGGACTCCCTACGAGTGGCAGGCCGTCGCGATCGGCGGTGACCGCGACGAGATCCAGACGTTCCTCGAAGAGGAGTACGAGGAGGAGATGGACCTCGAAGCCGGGCTCTCGCTGGCGCTGCGAGCGCTTGGATCGGTCAGCGACGACGGCCTCGACGCGACGGGCGTCGACGTAGCGACGATCGACGTCGAGTCCGAGCAGTTCACGGCGCTCTCGGAGGACGAGATCGCCGAACGAGTTACCGAGCTGGAACTCGAAGGTGATGACGATGAGTAAGTTCCCCGACCTCCCTGGTATGAAGAACCTCGACGCGAACCCGTACGAACCGGAACTCGCATCGTTCGACGACATGGACGCCGACGCTGGCGACGGCGACGCCGTCGCGAAGACCGGCACGACGACCATCGGCATCACGACCGACGAGGGCGTCGTCATCGCGACGGACATGCGAGCGTCGCTGGGCGGTCGCTTCGTCTCGAACAAGTCCGTCCAGAAGGTCGAGCAGATCCACCCGTCGGCCGCGCTCACCCTCGTGGGCAGTGTCGGCGGCGCGCAGTCGTTCATCCGGACGCTGCGCTCTGAGTCCGACCTCTACGAGGTCCGCCGCGGCGAGCCGATGAGCATCTCCGCGCTGGCGACGCTGGCGGGCAACTTCGCCCGCGGTGGTCCCTTCTTCGCGATCAACCCCATCCTCGGGGGCGTCGACGAGGAGGGGAGTCACGTCTACAGCATCGACCCAGCAGGCGGCGTCATGGAAGACGACTACACCGTCACCGGCAGCGGGATGCAGGTCGCCCATGGGAAGCTCGAAGACCGCTACCACGACGACCTCTCGATGGAGGAGGCAGAGGAACTGGCCGTCGAGGCCGTGTACGCGGCGACCGAGCGCGACACCGGCTCTGGCAACGGCGTCTACGTCGCCACGGTCACCGGCGACGGCGTCGACATCACCGGCTACGACGACTTCGAGGGCGCGCGGTAGGCGCTCCGTTTCGTTCTCTCTTATCGCTGTTCGTCGGACGGTCGTCGTCTCCCGGAGTGGCACCGCTAGCCCTATGTGCGCGCCGCGGCGAGACCCAGCAAGACCATGCGCCCAGCCCAGTCGATCGAGCAGGCCGTCGGAATGCGCTACTACGTCAGCGACGGCGACGGCATCGGTGGCCGACTCCGTGCCTCGCCCGAGGACTTCGTGGTCCGGGAACTGGAGGCGTTCGAGGCCGAACCCGCCGACGCCGACAGCGGCGCGTACGCCCACCTCGTCGTGCGCGCGACGCTACACAACTGGGACACCAACGACTTCGCGTCGGCGCTGTCGGATCGTCTCGGCATCTCTCGGGAGCGCGTCTCGTGGGCGGGGACGAAAGACAAGCGTGCCGTGACGACCCAGCTGTTCTCGATCGCAGACACGGACGCGGCCGACGTGCCCGAGATCGACGGCGCGGAGATCGACGTCGTCGGGCGGGCGGGACGACCGGTCCTCTTCGGTGACCTCGCCGGCAACGCCTTCGAGATCACTGTCCGGGACGTGGACCGCCCGGAAGGTGTCGACGCGATCACCGAGCAACTGCGCGAGTTCGCCGGCAGCGCCGACGGCGACGAGCCGACGGTCGCGGTGCCGAACTACTTCGGCCAGCAACGCTTTGGCAGCAAGCGCCCGATCACCCACGAGGTCGGGCTGGCGATCGTCCGGAACGACTGGGAGGGCGCGGTGATGGCCTACCTCGGGAACCCCAACGAGCGCGAGCCCGAGGCGACACAGGCGGCACGGGCCTACGTTCAAGAGACCCACGACTGGGAGGGGGCACTGGAGCGGTTCCCCCGAGCACTGGGGTACGAGCGGGCGCTCTGTCACAGTCTGGCCGACGCCGACGACGCCTCCCCAGCGGCGTTCCGGAGCGCGCTGGAGACGCTGCCGACGAACCTCCAGACGCTCTTCGTCAACGCCGCCCAGTCGTCCCTGTTCAACCGCATCCTCTCGGAACGCCTCGACCGCGGGCTTCCGTTCGACCGCCCCGTCGCTGGCGACGTGGTCTGTTTCGCCGACGGCGACGCGCCCGCCGACCTCCCGCTGCCGGACACCGGCCGCACACAGCGGGTCACTGCCGAGCGCGTCGACACCGTCGAGCGACACTGCGAGCGGGGCCGAGCGTTCGTCACCGCACCGCTGCTCGGGACCGAGACGGAGCTAGCAGAGGGCGAACCGGGCGAGATCGAGCGCGCGGTGCTCGCCGACGCCGGCCTCGAACCGACCGACTTCTCGCTTCCGGGCGAGTTCGACTCGTCGGGAACCCGGCGCGCGGTTCAGGTCCGGAGCCAGATCGACGTCCAGCGACGCGAGGTGGACGCGATCCGATTCGCGTTCTCGCTGCCGAAAGGCAGCTACGCGACGGTGCTGCTCCGTGAGTACCTGAAGCGCGATCCAGCCCAGTTGTAACGGGACCGGAACCGCCCGCCGCTCGGGTCGCCCGGTCGAACCGCCTCGCTTTTGCGTTCGTATCCCCGAGACGCTTGTATGTCGTGTCGGCAGTGTGGCTCCGAACTCGACCGGCCGGGCGATTACTGTCTGGTCTGTCGGTCGGCAAACACGGACGTGGTCGTCCTCGAACTCGACCGCGAGCGGGCGACGGTCACCGCACTCGCCGACGAGACGGTCGTGGCCGCACGGACGATCACGACGACGCCGGAAGCGGGCGGCGAGACCGGCGTCGTCGAGTTGCGCAACTTCGCCGGGCTCGTCGCCGACGACGTCCGTCGCAAACGGCCAGAGGAGGTGTACGTCACCGGCGACCGCGACGTTGTTGGGGCCGTCCGCAGTCAGCTCCACTACCCCTTCTATCGCGTCGACGGCGACGAGCCGGTCGAACACGTCCTGGAGCGACGCGGCGAGCCGGCACTGGAGGTCGTCGACGCCGCCCCCGAGGAGAAACTCGGCGGTTCACACTCGACGCTCGTGGGCGGCCGGGCCGGCAAGCGAGCGATCCAGACGGTCGCCGGCCACCCCCACGTCAAGAAGGTGATTCCGGGGCCGATCGACGCCGGTGGGTCGGGATCGCGGACCGGCGTGCGCGCCAAGGCGACCCGAGCGGACGAACACGGCAACGTCAGACTGCTGATCCGGGACGGCTCCAGCGTTCAGGAGAACCGTATCGTGACGACGGCTGGCGACCGAGAACTCGGCGAGCGCGTCCGGGCAGACCTCAACGACGCGCTGACCGAGGCCGACTTACAGGACTAGACGACAGCCAGCAGCGCCGTCGTGAGCGCGTCGACGATCGTCTCCCAGATCGAGAATCCGGTCAGCAGCGAAAGCACCGTGTCCAGCCCGAAGAAGCCGAACAGGCTCGCCCCGAAGAGGTGGGCCTTCCGCAGGTCGAACCGATGCGAGAAGGTGTAGAAGAAGTAGGCGTTCAGCAGGCTCACCGGGATGATCGCCAGCATCTCGCCGGCCCAGATCGCCGCCGTCGCACCGTACTCGGCCGCGAGCGTGATCGTGATCAGCTGGGTCTTGTCGCCGAACTCGCCGGCCGCCATCAGGAGGAAGATGGGGAGGAAACTCCCGAAGCGGTCGGGGACGGTGAAATCACGGCCCGCGAGCGTGACCACGTCGGGCAGGTCGACGGTCGCGGTCCCGCCGTCGGTCCGGTGGTCGGCCCCAGCCCCGTCACCGTCGGCGATCGTCGCCGGGTCCGGCTGGGTTCCCGTCGCCGGGGCGGATCGGTAGAGCAGGACGGCAAACAGGAGGAACATTCCGGCGGTGAAGGCATCGAGGTAGACGCCCGGCAGCGCTGCCTGGATGGCCGCTCCGAAGGCGATCTCTAAGGCCGTCCAGCCGGCGAAGGCACTCCCGGCCGCCGCGACGACGACCAGTGGGTTGTACTTCGTCGAGAGGCCGGCGATGATGAACTGGACTTTCTCACCGGGCAACACGCTCAACTGCGCGATCATCGCGACCGCGACGATCTCGACGAATCCAGTCACGGTCTCACCTCACGGTGGACGTTCGGTAGCTCCGCGTGGACGAACATGAGTCAGTCGCGTAGTATTAGATGGGTCTAATAAATAAGCGTGGCGTGTCGAACGGGATGTCGATCGACGGCTCGGTCGGATCTGGGCGGTCGCCAGTGGGCAGTCCGGGTCCCGGCGGCCGGTCCAAACTCAACAGGTTTATGAAAGTCCTGGGCCGACAGTACGATACTATGGCCAAAGACAAGGGACGAACCGGAAGTGCCGGTCGCTTCGGCGCACGGTACGGCCGGGTCGCCCGCCGCCGCGTCGCCGAGATCGAAGACGACATGCGAGACGACCACGCCTGTCCCGAATGTGGCAAAGACCGCGTCGACCGCAAGGGAACTGGCATCTGGGAGTGTAGCTACTGTGGCTACAAGTACACTGGCGGCACGTACCGTCCGGAGACCCCCGGTGGGAAGACCGTCACCCGTTCGATCCGCGCTGCGCTCGCCGAAGACGAGGACGAGTAATGAGCTACAAGTGTTCCCGCTGTAAGCGTGACGTGACGCTCGACGAGTACGGCGGCGTTCGCTGTCCGTACTGCGGTCACCGAGTGCTGCTGAAAGAGCGGTCGCGCGACGTCAAGGAAGTCGACGTCAAGTAGCGTGGATCACGAAGCCGTTCTCTCTTTCGAGTACGACGACGACCAGCAGGCACGCCGCGTCGCACGCAGCGTCCGCCCGGAGATCGGCGAAATCTCCGGGGAGCGGACGACTGCCACGCTCCGACGAGATGCGGCGACGGTCGTCGTCGAGATCACTGCCGCCGACCTCGTGGCGCTCCGTGCCGGCTGTAACACCTGGGCGACCCTCGTCGCCGTCGCCGAACGGACCGCCGGCACCGTCCCGTAGCGCCGCCAGTCACTGCGACTGTCGCTCCGCTCGGTACTTGCGCTAGTCGATGGTTTGTCGAAATGATTATGTGAACACAGTCGAAGGTATTCACTGAGATAATCACAGCGGGGTGGGCACTATGACCGGCGAAAACGGGTCCGAATCGGAGACGAGCGACGGGGAGCGGGTGCTCTACGTCGACACGCCGACCGACAGCGTCGCCGACCGACTCGCCGATCGCCTCGGCTGTCGCCTGCACCACGAGACCGGTGTCGAGGCGGTCACGGCCGCCGAGTCCGAGTCGTGGGACGGACTCGTCTTGACCGACGGTGTCGCGGCGGACCGACGCAGCGCGCTCCTCGATGCGGTCGACTGTCCGTCGGTGTTGTACGCGAGCGTGGACCCGGCGACGATCCCAGCGGAGACGACACGCCGAGTCGAGACGATCGTCGAACGGGAGACCGTGGACGCGCCGTCTCTCCTCGCAGAGAAGATCGAGACGCTCGTCGGACAGTTCCCCGACGCCTTCGAAGCCGCGCGCGCGAGTGCTCTCTCGACGATCTGTCGGGAGGTGACCGAAGCCAGCGCGCTGTTCGTCGTCGACGACGACGGCCGCCTGTGCTGGTCGAACCACAGCTTCGAAGCGCTCTTTCCCGTCGATCGGATCGAGCGCTCGATCCCGGAAACGGAAGACTTCTACGCGCGACTGGACGCGATCGTCTCCGGAGAGCCCGACGACGGTGGCCGCCGCGAAGTCGGCGCTCGCGATGGCCCGGTCGAAAATCACTCGGTCGTGGTTCCCACCCCCACCGGCACCCGCTACTACGTCCACCAGCGACACCGCCTCGCGAGTGTGGGGGACGGCATCACGATCGAGCAGTTCGAGGACATCACGGACCGCGTCCGTCGCGAGACGCGGCGGCGACTGTTCGCGTTGCTGGTCGAACAGGCGCGGGACGGCCTGTACACGCTCGACCACAACGGTGTCGTCGACTTCTGTAACGAGTCGTTCGCGGCGATGCTGGGCTACGAACGCGGTGACCTGATCGGGATGCACGCTTCCGAGATACTCGCTCCCGGCGAACTGGAGGCCGGTCAGCGCACCGTCCAGTCGCTGCTGGACGACTCCGACACCGAAGGCGCGGAAGTCGACATGACCTTCCGGACCCGCGATGGCCAGCACCGCGAGCTGTCGATCCACTACACGCTCCTGTCGACCGGCGGGGACACGTACGGCGGTCTGATGGGCGTCGCACGCGACGTGACCGAACGACGCGAGCGGACCCGCCAGATCGAGTCCCAGCGTGACGAGCTCTCCACGCTGAGCCGGACGAACGCACTGGTACAGGACATCATCGGCTCGCTGGGCACCGCTGCCAGCACCACCGAACTCCAGCAGACCGTCTGTGATCGGCTGGTCGAGTCCGGTCGCTACGGACTGGCGTGGATCGGCGAGCGCCGCGGTGGCGACGACGTGATCGCTCCGCTAACTAGCGCCGGTGCGTGGACCGAACACCTCGACGAGATCGAGCTCCGCGCCGACGACGGTGGGGCAGACGCCGGTCCGGTCAGTCGTGCCTATCGCACCGGCGAGGTACAGGTCGTCTCGGACACGCGATCCCTGGCGGCGTTTTCGCCCTGGCGAGAGCGAGCACTGGCTGCCGGCTTCGAGGCGGTGATCGTCGCCCCGCTCCGTCACGGCGAGACGACCCACGGCATCCTCGCCGTGTACGCGACCGAACCGGACGCGTTCAGCGAGCGCATCGCACGCAGCTTCGCCGTCCTCGGGGAGACGATCGGGCTCGCCCTCACAGCAATCCAGAACAAGCGGCTGCTCCAGCACGAGGCCCCGCTCAGGCTGGCGTTTCGCTCCGACAGCGACGACGCCTGTCTCGCCCGGATCGCGCGGGGCTGTGACTGTACGCTCGAAACGGCCGGCGTCGTCGAGACCAGCGACGGCGTGGTACAGTACCTCCGGGTCGACGGAGCCGCCCCCAGTACGGTGGTCGACACGGTCCGCGAGTCCGAGGTCGTCGAGGACGCGGCGGTGACCCGGACCGACGGGGACTCTCTCGTCGAACTCCACGGGTCGTCGTCGCTGGGAACAGAACTCGCAGAGGTGGGTGCCCGTCTCGTCGAGACCGAGATCGATCCCGGTGGTGCTCGCCTCGTCGTCGAGACGACCGACGACGCGGACCTTCGGTCGGTCCAGACCGTCGTCGAACGGTGGTTCCCGGACGTAACGCTCGTCTCCAAGCGCAAGCGGACCCAGCCCGAGAGCGACGGCCAGCGGTCGCCGCTGTCGCCGCTGACCGATCGCCAGCGAGAGGTCCTCCGGGCGGCGTACCTCTCGGGGTACTACGACTGGCCTCGCGAGACGACCGCCGAGGGGCTCGCGGACTCGCTGGGCATCGCCTCGCCGACACTCCACGAGCATCTCCGCCGGGCAGAGCGGAACCTCCTCGCTGGCGTGCTCGACCGGTGATCTCGTGTCACCGGACTGTGACCGGTCCTGTTGGCCGAACGATAGCCTAGCCACCTAGGCGGCTAGTTATTGCTACCTGGGGGTGTTACAACCGAGTGCTTGACCCATGACCAACCAGCCCACTGGGGAACCCGACAGCGACGAGTGGCGTGGGATGACGCCCCGCGATCGCGGTCTCACCGTGCCGATGATCGACGACGTGTTCGAACTGCTCGCAGACTGGCGTCGGCGGGCGATCGTTCTGCACTTCGCCGACACCGAGGCGTCGTCGGCGACGGTCGAGACCCTCGCCACGGCGGTCACACAGCGCGGCATGGGTCGTGACTGTCTCGAGGTTGGATCGGTGTCTGCCGTCCGGACGGACTTGGTGGAGGTCCACCTCCCGCGACTCGACGAGAAGGGCGTGCTCGACTTCGACCGCCGGAGCGAATCGGTCCGCTACTGGGGCCAGCCGACCGTCGAGAAGTGGGCCGAACACGTCGACGAAGTCCTCCGATAGCACCGCCAGACACTAGTTGTCCCGTTCGGTAGTGGCCGTATGGACCTCCCAGCCGTCGGCCTCGGGACGATGGGTATCGACGAGACCGAGCCGATCACGCGCGCCATCGAACTGGGGTACCGCCACCTCGATACGGCACAGATCTACGAGAACGAGGCCACGGTCGGCGACGCCATCGCGGCCAGCCCGGTCGATCGGGACGACCTGACGGTCGCGACGAAGCTGTGGATCGACCATCTTGCCGCCGACGACGTGCGTCCCGGCACCGAGGCGAGCCTCGACCGGCTCGGTCTGGACGCCGTCGATCTCCTCTACGTCCACCGCCCGCGCGGTGACTACGAGCCGGCGAGCACGCTGTCGGCGCTCGACGCGGTCGCCGACGCGGGCCTGACGCGGGCCGTCGCGCTCTCGAACTTCGAGCCCGATCAGCTGCGGACGGCGCGAACGCACCTCGACGCCCCGATCGCGGCCCACCAGGTCGAGTTCCACCCCTACTTCCGGCAGGACGAACTCCTGGCCGACGCCCAGGAACACGACTACCCGCTCGTCGCGTACTCGCCCCTGGCCGGCGGGAAAGTCTTCGACGATCCGGTCCTCGAAGACATCGCTGACAAGTACAACTCCTCGCCAGCCACCGTCGCGATCGCGTGGCTGTGCGCTCACGACAACGTCGTGACGATCCCCAAGGCCTCCTCGCCGGCCCACCTGCGAGCGAACCTCGCCGCGACCGACCTCACGCTCGACGAGGCCGACGTGGCCCGCATCGAGGGTATCGACGAACGCGTCGAACTGTACCCAGAGTAACGAGCCGGCCCGGGATTCGACACGCCTGCATCGAAAGCAATGGTTTTTCAGTGCGGCACCCGAGGTGGTGGGTATGCAGGGTAATCTGCCGCCGGAAGCACAAGAGAAACTCGAAGAGCTACAGGACCTTCAGGAGACCGCACAGCAGGTCGCAGCCCAGAAGCAGCAGGCCGAGACACAGCTCCAGGAGTCCCAGACGGCGCTCGACGAGCTCGACGACATCGACGAGGACTCGACGATGTACCGCGAGGTCGGCGAACTGCTCGTCAAGACCGACTACGCCGAGGCCGTCGAGGACCTCGAAGAGAAGGTCGACGAACTGGAGATCCGCACGGAGACCCTCGAAAAGCAGGAAGAGCGCGTCCGAGAGCAGTTCGAGGACCTCCAGAGCGAGCTCCAGCAGATGCTGGGCGGCGGTGGCGGTCCCGGCGGCGCACCCGGTCCGGGCGGCGCTGGCGGCGCGTAAATGTCGACCGATCAGTCGCACAGTGACGACCCCACCGACGAGACGGTCGTCGAAACCGCCGCGACGGCTGCCGAAGATGTCGTCTTCTCGCGCTACGACACCGGCACCGTCGAGGATCTCGACGTGACCGTCTCGTTCGAGGACGGCGTCCTCGACGTCGATGTCTACGTGAACGCCCCCGACGGACGCCACGACGAAGCGCAGGTCGCAGACGACGCGGCGCTCGCGGCCCAGGCCGCCGTCGACGACCTGTTCTCGTCGTAGCGGGCTACTCTTTTGCCGCCGTCTGTGTCCGTTCCTTGGTGAAGCCGGTCCGGAACGCGATCCAGGCCAGCACGCTGATGAAGAGGATCGGCGGCAGGATCATGAACCCCCAGAGGGGGTCGAGCCCCCACTGGAGCAACAGGACGAGATCCGCCAGTCCGAGCAACAGGAACGGAGTGACGGCCTTGATCGCCTGCCAGCGGTTCAGTTCGAGGCCGTCACGCAGGTCGCTCGTGTCGATGCGGTCGGAAGACTCTGCCATATCCAGATCGAGGGTCGCTGTGGTAAAAAACGTCGCGCTCGGTCGGCGTCAGCGGGGACGGGCGGCTTACGCGTCCGTTCCGGTCTGGTCGTCGCTGTCTCCGTCGTCGGTGGTCGTCTCAGACTCGTCGTCGGTGTCCGTGTCTTCAGTTGCGGATTCGTCGTCGGTGTCTGCGTCGTCGTTTTCGGCGTCGTCGGTGTCGCTCGCGTCCGCTCCCGCGTCGTCGCTCTCGTCGTCCGGCGTCACGTCGCTGATCCGCTCGCCCAGCGAGCCGTCCAGCGTCCCATCACTGTGCTGGCCGATCAGCGAGTGAATCTCACCGACGAAGTCGGGGACCTGTGCGGGCATGTCCGCGGGCGGACCGCGTCGTTCGTCACCGGGCACGTCGGCGGGCGGGCCGCGGTCGGCGTCGGCAGATTCGTTCGCCCCACTGTCGGCGTCGTCGCTCTCGGCGGAGTCCGTGTCGCGGTCGGCGTTCGCGTCCACGGTGTCGGCGTCGTTCGCGTGGTCGTCGGCCTGTGCAGGTGCGTTGCCGGGCAGTGCTGCCGCCGAGCCCGTGACGAGGGCGACGGCCAGCACCAGCGTGGCGATTGTCTTGAGTTGCATCGTCGTTGTCTCCAGGCACACCTACGCCGCCGATGGGACTTGAAGGGGGGACGCGATACTGCCGAATTCTGTCGAATTAAGCCGCTTCAACCGGTTTCACGCTCCGGATTAACTCGCATTAATCGGGATTGTCGGTCTGCTCGGCGAGCGACTGCTGTCTCGCCCCGTCGGTAGCGCGGTCGGTCCCGCGCGCGCCGCCGACGAGGTAGCCGTCGATCGGCCGGTTCTCGCGGTCTGGCACGTCTTGCACCCACAGGTGGACGCCGTGTCCCGAGCACGCCCTGGCCCACTCTCGGGCCAGCGCCTTCGACGCGAAACGACGCCGAGCGCCTTCGCGATTCACCCACTCGCCGACCGTCCGCGAGCGCTGCCAGGCGGAGGGCTTGATCGCGACTCGGTACGCGTCGGTCACGACTCGGCTTTCGTCGCCACGTCCCTCAACGCCTCGCTGGTGTGGCCCACTGCACAGCTTTTCATACCTCCGCACCGAACCGTCGGCCATGGAACACGAGGCCACGGTGGAAGGCGTCGGCATCGGCGTCGGTGAGGAAGGTCCCGGCGCGCCGGTCGTTCTCCTGCGCGCGCGTGACGAGGTCGTCCCCATCTTCGTCAGCTCCGATCAGGCCCAGTCGATGCAGCTGGCGCTCGAAGGCGAACCGTTCGAGCGGCCGTTGACCCACGACCTCATGGTCGAGATGGTCGCGGAGTTCGGTGCGGCGATCGACCGCGTCCGGATCGACGATCTGGCCGACGGCACGTTCTACGCCAAGATCGACACCGAGCAGTACCTCGACGACCGACGCAAAGAGATGGTGTTCGACGCCCGCCCCTCCGACGGGATCGCGATCGCGCTGCGCGTGGACTGCCCGCTGATCGTCTCCGACGAGGTCGTCGACGAGGCGGGCCAGCCACCGGACGCCTTCGAGGAAGCTCCCGAAGAAGACGACGACAGCGAGTTCGAGCTGTAACGACCCGCTCCGTTCTGCTCTCTGGGCACGTACGCGGTACTTCTGTGAAAGCTGACTGCTCGCGGTTCTCTGGGTTCCGCGGTCGCAATGACGAGGACCGGCGCTCCCCGCTCCCGCATCGCTTCGCTCCGCGGTCGCGTAACGAGGCCTCTGGTCGGTGCCTCGGTGAACTACCCCACCCTACTCACTCACCGCTTGCGCGGTTCGCTCCTTGAGGGTGGGGCTTCCTGCTTCCACGACGCGCTTTGCAGACACCTGAGTGGTATCCACAGGGAGCGCAGTCTCCACAGGCGTTGATTCGGAGTGTCCCACTCCTATGTCTTCGAGACCGCGAGAAAGAATATTCCACGCCGCGTTCGCGTCCCTGTCCGCTTCAAATCCACAAGACGGACACGAGTGTTCACGGACCCACAATGGCTTGTCGGTCGAAACGCCGCACGACGCGCACTCTTTGGTCGTCCCTCTCGGGTTGACCGCCACGAAGTGCGTCCCTTCGCGGTCGCACTTATATTGGAGCAACGAGAGGAACGTCCGCCACGCCGCCGACGCCGTATTGCGGCTGTTCGAGGGCGACTCCATCATCCCCTTCACGTTCAGGTCTTCGACCGCCACGAGGTCGTACTTCCGAGCGTAGTAGTTCGAGAGTTTGTGCAAGAAGTCGCGGCGCTTGCGCCGGAGGTCGGCGTGACACTCCGCGACTCGACGCCGTTGCTTCTTGTAGTTGTTCGACCCGTGCTGTTTGCGCGAGAGCTTCCGTTGCTCGCGTTCTAACCGCTCACGTTCGTCCGAGAGGTTGAGCAATCTGACAGCCGTACCATCGGTGTCGTGAGCGTACTTGAGAATCCCTACGTCGATGCCGACGCACTTCTCGGGGTCCTCAGGCGGTTCGGACGGTTCGCGGTCTATTTGGACGCCGAAGGTGGCGAACCACTCACCTGTCGCCTCTTTCTTGAGCGTGACCTGCTTGAGCTTCGCACCGTCGGGGATGGCGCGGTGGAGCCGAATCGGTATATCTCCGAGTTTCGAGAGGGACAGCACGGTCTGACCGCCCTTCTTGTCGAGCTTGAAGCCAGACTGATTATACGTGAAACTGCGAAACTCCCGTGGTGGCTTCCACTTGAGTTGGCCAACGCCGTAGCCGTTCTCCTTGAGCTTGGAGAGGCCTTTGAGGTTGTCGAACAGCCGTTCAACGACGGTTTGGAGGACCTTCGAATACACGTCGGAGAGGTCGTCCCACCACTCCTTGAGGTCGGGGAGTTCCGACCGCAGGGTAGTCATGGACGGCAGTTCGCCGTGTTCGTCTTGGTACTCGTTGAGCCGGTAGAGCGTGTGGTTGTACAGTTGCCGACAAATGTCTCGATGGCGGTCCAACTCCTCACGGTGGGCGTCGGACGGCTTGAGACGGTATTTGTAGGCGTAGTACATTGCTCTACTCGCTGCGTTCCTCGATAAGTTCGTCCAGTTGCTCTCGGATGAACGACGAGAGGTTGAGGTGTTGGTCCTCGATCCACTCGTCTTGGTCCTCCCGAATGGTGATTGTCTTCCGTTTCACTGCAATGCACACTATGCACGCTACACGTAAATCACTTCGGTGAACGTTGGCCTGTGGGCCGGCAACAAAACAGTGTACGAATAGACGATGACGGCGCTGTATCCCCGGCCTACTGCGCTACTCGGGCGTCGCCCTGCGTTGCTCCTTGAGGACGGGGGCTTAGCGCCTGCATACAGCTAATCGTCCGCGGGGGTCGCGTTCTTCGCCGTCACGTCGACCGGTTCGGCGTCGACTTCGAGTTCGTCCAGCGCGGCCTGTGCGGCGCGCTTGCCCGAGAGCAACATCGCACCGAAGGTCGGACCCATGCGCGGGAGGCCGTAGGTCGTCGCCGTCGCCATCCCGGTAACGATGAGGCCGTCGTGGGCGAGGCCGGTGTGCTCGACGACGGCGTCCTCGCTCTTGCCGACCCACATCGAGTCGTGGCCGGGCGAGTCGTGGCCCGGTGCGCCGTAGGTGTCGTCGCCGGTCGAGTCCATGCCGCTGGCTTCCTCTTCGAGACCGGGCGCGTTGAGGACGCCCCGCTCGTCGAGTTTCTTGACGGCCATGGCCTCGTGGCCCGTGGCGTCGATGACCAGATCGGCCTCGACGGCGATCGGATCGACGCAGGTGATCTCGCGGGGCAGTGCGTGGACGGGCGTCCAGTTCATGACGATGCCGCCGACGCGGTGGTCCTCGCGGATGACGATGTCCGTGAACTCCGTCATGTTCTGCATCTTCGCACCGGCGTCACAGGCGGCCTTGATCAGGCCGGAACAGGCTTCGGGACCGTTGGCGACGTAGAGCCCGTCGCTGTCCTGGGACTGCTTGTAGTCGACTTCGAGTTCGTCCAGAACGTTCTGGGCCGGATCTCGAACGGTGACCTTGTTCATCAGGAAGCCGCCGAGCCAGAAGCCCCCGCCGAGGTAGTTGTTCTTCTCGACGACCATGACCTGGACGCCGCGCTCGGCCAGTTCCTTGGCCGCGGTCAGCCCGGAGGGGCCGCCGCCGACGATGATCACGTCGGAGTCCGAGAAGTCCATGAACTCCTCGGTCCACTCCTGACCGATCGCGCGTGTGACTTCCGCCTCACCGACGTCGCTGAACTGCTCGAATTCGCTCATACAACCTAGTGGTACCACCACGTTGCAATAGTGGTTCCGGTCTGGGTCGAAGCCGTCGGCTGTCAGGACGCGTGGCTCTCCGGGATCGAAAGCGCGGACCACGTCGTCGCCGGCCCGCTCACACAGCGAGCTCTCGTGTTCGTGAACGGAGGCGTCTACTGGAACCCACCGACTAGACGGTGTGGGCAGAACAACGTCGCGCTAGCCGAAGTACCGGAGGTCCGACGTTTCCTCGCTCTGCTGGTAGCGCTGGCCGTCGTCCCACTGGCGCAGGCTCGACTCGGTGCGTTCGACGGCGTCCAGCAGGTGCGTCGTGTCGACGCTGTCGCCGGCCCGCAGCGCGCGGTGGGCGGCCTCGTCGGCGACGAGTTCGAGGTCGCTGGCGGCGTACCCGTCCGTGGCAGTCGCCAGCCGATCCCAGTCGACGCCGTCGACGACGGGGCGATCTGCGAGGTGGACTCGCAGTATCTCGCGGCGAGCCTCGGCGTCGGGCGGCGGCACCTCGACGCGTTCGTCGAACCGGCCCGAGCGCCGGATCGCACCGTCGACGTCCTCGATCAGGTTGGTCGCGCCGACGACGATCACGTTCTCGTCGGAGATGGCTTCCAGCTCGGTCAACAGCTGATTGACCAGCTGTTGGCCGCTCTGGTTCGTGCTGGCGCCGCGACTCCCCGCGACCGCGTCGATCTCGTCGAGAAAGACCAGACAGGGCTGGTTCGCCCGCGCGATCTCGAACAGGTCCGCGACACGCTGGGCGGGTTCGCCCATCCACTTGCTGACGAGCTCTGCCGGCGAGATCTCGACGAAGAAGTGATCGAGTTCGCCCGCCAGTGCTTCGGTGATGTAGGTCTTCCCACAGCCGGGCGGGCCGTAGAGGAGGACGCCGCTGGTCGGTTCGAGACCGTACTGTTCGAACCGCTCGGGCTGGCGCAGTGGCTCCAGTACCTTCTCTTCGAGCGTCGTCTGGAGGCCGTCCATCCCGCCCACGTCCTTGAACGTGCGGGTCACGTCGCCGCTGACGATCGCGTCGGCCTGGAGGTGGTCGACACTGGACGGCTGGACGACCGTCCCCGTCCCGTCGGTCTCCTCGGCGACGAACTCGTAGCGACCGATCCACTCGTCGATGCTCGTCTCGGTCCGCTCGGCGGCCGCCCGGAGGTGGTCGGTGTCGACCGGACTGTCGTCTGCCAGCGCCGCGCGGGCCGCTTCGTCGACGACGCGTTCGAGGTCGCTGGCGGCGTAGCCCGCCGTCGCGGAGACGGTCGCGGACAGATCCAGGTCGTCGGTCGTGGGCCGCCCGGCGAGGTGGACCCGGAGCATCTCGCGGCGGGCGTCGGCGTCGGGCGGCGGCACCTCGACGCGCTCGTCGAAGCGGCCCGAGCGCCGGATCGCGCTGTCGATGTCCTCGACGTGGTTGGTCGCGCCGACGACGACCACGTCCTCGTCGCGGACGCCTTCCAGTTCCGTCAGGAGCTGGTTGACCATCCCCTGCTCGCTCTGGTTCGAGTCGTCGTTGTCCCGCGCGACCGTGACCGCGTCCAGTTCGTCGAGAAAGACCAGGCAGGGCTGGTTCGCCCTGGCGATGGCAAACAGCTCCTGGACCTTCTGTGCGGGTTCGCCCATGTACTTACTGGAGAGATCGGCCGGCGAGACGCGGACGAACGACTGGCCGAGTTCGCCCGCCAGCGCGCCCGTGATGTAGGTCTTCCCACAGCCCGGTGGCCCGTGCAACAGGACGCCGTCGACGGTGCTGAGCCCGTACTTCCGGTAGCGGTCGGGGTGTTCGAGGGGCTTCAGCACCTTCCCCTCCAGCGTCTCTTTCAGCCCCGTCATCCCGCCCACGTCCGAGAAGCTCCGGTCGGGACTGGGATCGACGAGTCGCTGGGCGTCGAGCAGTTCCGTCTCCGGCGGGTCGACGACCTCGTCGTCCTGCCCGTGGGCCGCCCGGTCGTCCGCCTCCTCGCGCCGACGGTCGATCCGGTCTTGCGTGCCCTCGACGGCCACGTCTTCGGCACCCAGCCAGTGGCCGTCCGATTCGAGCACCGACTGGTGGCTCGCCACGAACTGTTCGAGCCAGCCCACGGAGGTGATGGTGTCTCGCGCCCACCCCTCGTCGGTGGGGCGGACGGCGACGTAGCACAGTTCGGACTGGTCCTGGGCACCGAACTCGGCGATCCAGAAGGGGAGAGACACCCGATCGATCGACTCGACGCCCTCGAACGAGCCCGCGTCGACGGCGTCTGGCAGGCCGTAGATCTCACGGAGGTCGTCCAGCGGATCGCCGCCCTCGTAGGCGTCGGCCTGCTCGCGGAAGCGCCGGGCCTTCGTGTGGTTGCCGGCGGATTCCTCTGTGTCGGCCTGTTCGTGCCACCGCTCGATCTGGCGGCCGATCCGTTCGCGCTCGTGTTCGAGCTGGGTCGGCAACACGGACGCCGCTCGGGCTTCGTCGCCGTGGAAGCCCAGCGCGACCGTCGGCACCGACGCGTCGCCGTAGCGCGCCCGCGGATCGATCGTCGTCGTCTCGGTCGCGGCGTGGCGGTGCATCGCCAGTCCCGCGTCGTTGTCCTCCCAGAGGCCGTCGAGCAGCGCGTACTCGCGTTCGTGGTCCGGGCTCGACCACGGGAACCGCCCCTCGACGGCGTAGGAGTACTCGACGCGATAGGCCGGGTACAACACCCTGAGCAAGCCCTGGAGCTGGTCGTGGCCGTCACACCACGCCTGATCGTTCGAACGGAACCCCGCCGCGACGGACCGGCCGTCGAGAAGTGGCTGGTCGATCTCGATGCGTTCCGGTATCGTCACACCTGATTCACCCGTTTGACCCGACACATATCACTGTCTGGCGAGCGGTCGCAAAAACGCCTTCCGGTCGACTGCGCGACAGGACACCGATCAGAGTTCGCCCTCGCGGATCGCCCGCTCGGCCGCGGACAGCGCCTCGTCGGCGTCGAAAGAGTCGATCGCCTCGCGCTGGGCCGCCTCGTCGCCGGCCAGTTGTCGGGCGTGGTCGGTCATCGCCGGGACGGCCCGGATGATGTTGTCGACGATCGGCACGGCGGCGGTCTGGGCCGACCGAGACAGGGGATTGAGGTCGACGACGAGCTCCGTCTTGCCCATGTCGGCCAGCGCCTCGGCGCGATCGCCGTCCTCCAGCGGGACCAGCACCACGTCGGCGTCGCCGATGCCGTCGGCGTCGACCTTCGCGCGCTCGTGGTCGAGGCCCGGGATCCAGCCGTCGGCGGCGAGTCCGAGCACGTCCGCGGCCCCGTGTTCGCGGAGGTGGTCGGCGATCCGTTCCATCCGTTCCTCGGTCCGGTTGAAGAGGTTCACCTCCAGGTCGGCACCGGTCGCTTCGGCCAGCGTGACCATCTCGCCGGGCACCAGCGCGGCGACGTTGCCGTTGATCGAGAGCACGGCGTGGTCGGCCTGCAGGAGGTGGGCCGCGGCGGCGCGCTCGGCGGCGGCGGCGGTGTCGGTCGTCCGTTCGCCGAGCAGATAGTCGAACGCCTCGCCGCGACCCTGTGCGATGAGGCCCTGTTTGGATGTGATGCCCTTCTCGACGCCGTCCTCGATCCGGTGGCGGGTCAGCAGCGACTCGTATCGCGGGTGGGACTCGGGAACGTCGATCTCGTTCATGGAGACAGGTGACCGCCGACCGTCGAAAGTCCATCGCTCTATCGTTACACATTTCTTACCTTCTCTTTTTAGCCATCAATCGCCTTACTGAAGTACTACACTGTCTTCTCTACTATTTCATGATCGTATCTTGATGATAAATCGCAAGCCTTCTTTATAGATGTTGTAAACGCTCGTGTGGGATTCACACATGTCGACAGCACAACTCCGGCGCGTTCTGGACGGCGACGGGGGGCGGTTCATCTACCTCTCGGCCGCCCTCGCCGCGCTCAACGGCCTCCTGTTCGGGTTCGACACTGGAATTATCTCCGGAGCGTTCCTCTACATCCAAGACACGTTCACGATGTCCCCACTCGTCGAGGGGATCGTCGTCAGCGGTGCGATGGCGGGAGCCGCCTTCGGCGCGGCCGTCGGCGGGCGGCTCGCGGACCGGATCGGTCGCCGCCGGCTCATCTTGCTGGGTGCCGGGGTGTTCTTCGTCGGCTCGCTGACCATGGCCGTCGCCCCGTCGGTGCCGGTCCTCGTCGCCGGCCGGCTCATCGACGGCGTCGCGATCGGGTTCGCCTCGATCGTCGGCCCGCTGTACATCTCCGAGATCTCGCCGCCGAAGATCCGTGGCGCGTTGACCTCGCTGAACCAGCTGATGGTCACCGTCGGCATCCTCGTCTCGTACTTCGTCAACTACGCCTTCGCGGACGCGGGGGCGTGGCGGTGGATGCTCGGTGCCGGGATGGTGCCGGCGGTCGTCCTCGCGATCGGCATGCTGAAGATGCCAGAGAGCCCCCGCTGGCTCCTGGAGAAGGGTCGCGCGGACGAGGCCCGCGCCGTCCTCGCACGCACCCGCGAGGAGGGCGTCGAGGAGGAACTGGCGGAGATCCGCTCGACCGTCGAGAAACAGTCGGGCACCGGCCTGCGGGACCTGCTCCAGCCGTGGATGCGCCCCGCGCTGATCGTCGGGCTCGGGCTGGCCGTCTTCCAGCAGATCACCGGGATCAACGCCGTCATCTACTACGCCCCGACGATCCTGGAGTCGACCGGGTTCGGCAGCGTCACGTCGATCCTCGCGACGGTCGGGATCGGCGTCATCAACGTCGTCATGACGGTCGTCGCCATCGCGCTGATCGACCGTGTCGGCCGACGCGTCCTCCTGTTGGTGGGTGTCGGCGGGATGGTCGTTACGCTTGGCATCCTCGGTGTCGTCTTCTACCTGCCCGGCTTCGGCGGCGCGCTGGGCTGGATCGCGACGGGCAGCCTGATGCTGTTCGTCGCCTTCTTCGCGATCGGGCTCGGCCCGGTCTTCTGGCTGCTCATCTCCGAGATCTACCCGCTGGCGACCCGTGGCAGCGCGATGGGGCTCGTCACCGTCGCCAACTGGGGCGCGAACCTCGCGGTCTCGCTGGCCTTCCCCGTCCTGACCGCCAGCGTCGGACAGCCCTCGACGTTCTGGCTGTTCGGACTCTGTAGCCTGGTCGCGCTCGTCTTCACCTACCGCCTCGTGCCCGAGACGAAGGGGCGGTCCCTGGAAGCGATCGAGGCGGACCTCCGGAACAACGTCTCGTCGACGCCCGCGGCCGCCGTCGGCGACTCCGAAGAGTAAGAGCGGTCGGACGGCACGTCCTCGATCGTTCCCGTATCAACCCGACCGATCCAGCAGCGTCGCACCGCCGGGGTGGATCTCGGTGCTCGTCGCGTCGTAGCCCGCGTCGGTCAGCCCCGAACCGACGGTAAAGACCGTCTCACCGAGCATCGCCATCGCGCCGTCGCCGTCGGCCGCGGCCACGTCTTCGAGCACCGACCGCACGTCGTCGGTCAGCAGCCCCGCCTCGCGGGCGAACTGGCGCGAGGCCCGGACGAACGACTCCGTCGTGGGTTCCTTGACGACCCGCGAGAGCGCTTTCTCGCCGGCACGGGTCAGCTCCGCGGTGTCGCCGTCGAGGACGGCTTCGGTCGAGAGTTCGCCGATGACGTGGTACTCGATACGGCCCCGCGCGGGGACGGCGTCGATGTAGTTGTCCTGTGGCCCGCCCGGTTCGAGCCGCAGCGGGACGCCGCCGCGGGCCTGCGCGACCACGTCGCCAAGTCCCGTCCCGGCCTGGACCTCCGCGCCGTGGGCGATCGTCACCAGTTCGTTCTCGGAGAGCCCGCGATCGAGGACGGCGTTGGTCCCCAGCGCCGCCCCCAGCGCGGTCGCGCCAGAGACGCCAAAGCCGGAGCCAAGCGGCAGCGGCGTCTCGGCTCGCACCGCGACGGTCGCTCGCAGCGCGTCGAGGACTCGCTCGACGGCCTCGATCTCGATGTCGACGCCGTTCAGGGACATCGACCGTTCGTCGCTGCGCTCGACGGTGACGGTGACGCCGTCGGACAGCGCGATCCCACCGCCGCGCGATCCCGCCTTCGTCGGATCGTCGGCCGGGTCAGTCGTGAAAAAGCCCGTCACGTGGCCGGGCACGAAAGCCGTCGCCTCGTCGGTCATGCATCGGGAAAACAGGTCGGGGGCCGTAAGCGTTGCCGGTCCGGACTATAGTCGCCATTGAAACAGGGTGTCATACAACTGTTCACATACCGGTTCTTCGTTCCCTCGATCCGCTCAGTCTAGGTAGTCTTTCAATTGGTGCTCTGTGACAACAGATTGGGCTTAAGTCCGATTACCAGCATTTCAATCGCCGCCAAGACCTGCAATCCGGCTATGGCAACATACCCCCTTTCGAACCCGAAGATCGCCGGCATAGAACCGTCAAGTCCGACATATAGAATGAAGATTGTAGAGCAAAGGATGATCGGCACGGCTATCAGGGCCACAATTCTCGATACTGTCCTGAAGAGCATACTAATACGAATCGCCAGCACAAACAAATAGAGTTTGCAACCGACCTGCGGCACTCGCACGCGTACTGAGTAAGCGACTCACCAGCTTCGATGTCGAAATAAACCCACCTTGTGAACTGTTCTATGATACCCTCATTGAAATTCACTGCACACCCGATCGCACGGCAGCAGTGCAATCGGTGTGTCAATCGTTTCAATTATTACTATACAGCTCGCCGACGATCTCGACCGCCCGGTCGGTCGACCCCTCCACGACGACCGCGGTCGTCACGCCGTCGTTCTGCCGGACCGCGATCGCGCGGTCCTCGGCCGTGGCCACGTGGACCGTCTGGCCGTCGACCGTTCGCTCGGTCGCGTTCTCGGTCAGTCGATCGAGGCGCTCGTCGGCGGTCGTCGAGAGGACGGTGACGTTCGTCCCGTCGTCGACGTAGCGCTGGCCGACGATCGTCTCGCCCTGTCGGACCGTCACCGTCGCCTCGCTAAAGGTCGCGTCGTGGCGAGGCAGCGACAGCTCGGTTTCGGACTGCGCGGCGTCGAAGCTGTCGTAGCGATCGACCGTCGTCAGCGCGACGCGATCCGTCGGCGGGTCGAAGGTGCTGTCGTGGATCGACACGTCGAACACCGTCGACTCGATCGCGACGACGGTGCGGTTCGTGCCGTCGGTGGCGACTGCCCGGACCACGCGGTAGTCGTCCTGTGTCACCCACAGCGTCGTCGATCCCGCACGTTCGGGGTGCGTGAGTTCGACCTCGTAGGTGCTGGTGTCGTCGACCGTGGGCGTTCCGACGAGCGTCGCCGAGGCGTTCGAGGCGTTCAGCGGCGTGCCGTCGGGCGAGAGCCGTTCGCCCGTCTCTCCGTACTCGCCGTCGGCTCCGGTCCACTGCTCGCCGGCCTGGCTTTCCAGCGAGTCGACGGGCCAGGCGGCCGATCGGTTCGGCCCGACGTACCACGCGACGGTGCCGTTCGAGCCCGCCCGCACCGTCTCACCGTTTCGCTCGACGACCATCCGGGTCCGGTTCTCGTCGTCCGCGGCCAGTTCGACGGTGGCCGTCGTCGACGCGCTCTCGTTTTCGACCGTCACCGTCGCCGTGCTCGTGATCGAGTCGGCGCTCTCGTACCGTTGCTCGACCTCGTCGAGCACTTCGTCGCCCGTCGGCTGCTGGAACGTGGCGAACGCGCCCGTGACGGCGGCCGATCCAGCGACGGCGACGGCGACGACCACGAGGAGGACGAGACCGCGGCGACCATCCACTCTGGGACTCATTACGTGGGGTTAGGGCTGGACTGTAAAGTGTGTTCCTGCTATCCGATATCCGAGAGGTTCGGACAACGCTGATAGGCGTCCCGGCCCTAGTGCGAGTGAATGGCTCAGGCTGACGCGGACGACGTGGTCACGCTGTCTGGGGTGCGCAAGACGTACGATCTGGGCGGCGTCGTGGAGGCGCTCGCTGGCGTGTCCCTGTCGCTGCCTCGGGGCTCTTACACCGCCGTGATGGGGCCGAGTGGCTCGGGCAAGAGCACCCTCCTGAATCTCGTCGGCGGGCTGGACACCGCCACCGAGGGGACGGTCACCGTCGGCGGGCGGGATCTCTCGGCGGCCACCGAGGGCGAACGGGCGGCGATCCGCGGGAGCCGCGTGGGGTTCGTCTTCCAGACGTTCAACCTGATGCCCCGGCTGACCGCCGTCGAGAACGTCGCCATGCCGCTCGTGTTCGACGGCTGGGGGCGCACCGAACGCCGCGAGCGCGCCCGCGACCTGCTCGCCGACGTGGGGCTGGGCGAGCGACTGGACCACCGCCCGACCGAACTCAGCGGCGGTCAGCGCCAGCGGGTCGCGATCGCCCGTGCGCTGGCACCGGACCCGGAGCTGATCCTGGCCGACGAACCGACCGGTAACGTCGACACCGAGACGGGCGAGCAGATCATGAGCTTGCTCGACGACCTCCACGCGGCCGGCAACACGATCTTGCTGGTGACACACGAGCGCCGCATCGCGGACCACGCCGAGCGCATCGTCCACGTCAGAGACGGCGTCGTCGAACGGATCGAGGAGCTGAGCGACTGATGGACCCGCGCGAATCGTTCACGATCGCGGCCCGCTCGATCCGCTCGCACAAGCTCCGCTCGACGCTGACGGTGATCGGCGTCGTCATCGGCATCGCCTCGGTCGTCACCTTCGCGACCTTCGGCGCGAGCGTCCAGGCCGAGGTCGTCGGCGGGATCGCCGACTCGGGGGCGAACAACGTCTACGTGCTCGGCCAGCCCGCCGACGAAGAGGGGTTCCAGCAGGCGCTCCAGCCCGTGTTCACCGAGTACGACCTCGACCGCCTCGCGGAGATCGACGGCGTCGAGGCGGTCGTCCCGCGGGGGTCGATCCCGATCAACGCGGTGACCCATCGGGGCGACACGGTGGCGCTCCAGCAGGCGACGGCCACGACCCCCGAGGCCGTCACCGACGAGACGCTGGTCGCCGGACGGAGCTTCGAGCGCGGTGCGAACGAGACGGTCCTCAACCGCGCCGCGGCCGAGGCAACCTTCGCGGAGAACGTCACCGTCGGCGACGAGATCACGGTCGATCGCGCCGACGAGACGTGGACTCTGACGGTCGTCGGCATCGTCAACGGGACCGCCGGCGAGTTGCCGGTGGGCAACTTCGGCCCGCAGCCGGGGCTCTACGTCCCCGCCGATCCCTTCTACGAGAGCGTCGTCGAGAGTCCGAACGCGAACGCTCGCCTGCACGCGTACCCACAGGTGACCGTCATCGCCGATCCGGCTTCGACGCTGGCCGTCACCGACGCGGTCGAGACGTACTTACAGGAGCGGTCCGACGCCCGCCAGCTCGCGCCCGACGGCGTCGAGCTGGTCGCCCGGACCAGCGGTGACTTCGCCGAGCAGATCAGCGACGTGATCGACCAGATCACGCGCTTCGTCACGGGGATCGCGGTCATCGCGCTGGTGGTGGGCGCGATCGGCATCGCCAACATCATGCTGGTCAGCGTCACCGAGCGGACCCGCGAGATCGGGATCATGAAGGCCGTCGGCGCGCGCAACCGCGACGTGATGGAGCTGTTCTTGCTTGAGGCGACGCTGCTAGGTGCCGGCGGCGCGTTGCTCGGCCTCCCGCTGGGGCTCGCGGTCGCCTGGGGTGGGACCCGCTACGCCGAGGTGGGCTTCGCGTTCGCACCCTTCTGGTCGGCGCTGGCCGTGCTGGTCGGCGTGCTGGTCGGCGTCGTCGCGGGGCTCTATCCGGCGTGGCGGGCCGCCCGCGTCGACCCGATCGACGCCCTCCGATACGAGTGACACTGTCGGCTGTCTGTCTGTGACCGGTGTCGCCACTTTGGGTGGCGAATCTCGTCACGAAGACAGCCAACAGTACGGGAGACCGAGGACCCAGACTCGTCGGAACCACGAGCCCGACCCGCACGTATTTGCTCGCGGGAGCCCTACGTTCCGGCGTTCGATGGTCGAGAAGATGCTGGCCGACGCCCTCGGGACCGAGACCGCCGGCCGTCTCGTCGACGGCGCGCTGGTCGCGTGTCTCCTCGCCGCCGTGACAGCGTGCTGGCTCACCGGTCTCCAGCCGGTCGTCGTCGCGGCGCTGGTCGCTGGCAGCGTCGGGCTGGAACGCGCCGTCGGCAGGCTCACCCGTCGCCGGATCCTCGACACCGCAGCGCAGACGGGACGACCGGCCGACCGACGCTGCCGCGAGCTGGTGGCCGACGTGGCCGATCGAGTGGACGTTTCGACGCCTCGCGTCGTCGTCGAGGCGTCGCCCGAACCCGGCGTCACCGTCCTCCAGGGCGGGGACGGGCCGGTCTTGCTCCTCTCGGAACGGATCGTCGACGACCTCGACCGGGAGGCACTCCGGGGTGTGGTCGGGCACGAACTCGCGCACCTCGACGGCGGTCACATCGACTGGCTCGACAGCCGCGATCCGGTCGCCCACGTCGTCGGGGCCGCGGTGTTCTGGGTCGTGGCCGGACAGCATCTCGGTCCCGCGCTGTCGCTGGTCGGACTCGCCGTCTACGTCGGGGCCGGCGTCTTCCGGCGCACCCCACTCCCACAGCTGTACTACCTCGCTGGGAGTCTCGGCGTGGTACTGCTCCCGCTGGCCCTGATCGCACTGGGACGGCGTCTCGAAGAGCGACAGGCCGACGACCGCGCGGTCGCCATCGTCGGCGCGAACGCGTTCTGCCGGGGGCTCCTGGGCGTCACGACCGCCCGCAACGAGGCTTCGGGGGCGGACGGGACGCTCGCCGCTCCCCCGACCGGCGAGGGGCGCGGGCTGGTCGCACGGGTCACTGCGACACACCCGCCGTTGAGCCGTCGGTTCGCACGGTACGGCGTCGATCTCGAAACGCTTCGGGACGACTGACACCGCCGGCCGACACTGTGTCCAGGGCAGTCGTTCCGGGAGTGGGGACGGACGGCGACAGTATCAGGCTGCCTTCGGGCTCTTGTCGGGACTGCGCTCTGCCGACAGGTCCGGAATCCGATCCTCGTCCTCGCCGAACTGGCTCGCGACGACGCCGTAGAGACCGATCGCGGCGACGAACCCGCCGCCGAACATCGTCACCGTCGTGAAACCGGTGACCGGGACGAGCACCACGGGCGAGATTGCGATCCCGAGCCCACAGAGCAGGCCGATCAGCGCCGGCCGGAGCGTCGGCCGCTTCCCGGACGCGATGCGATACGCCGTGTAGCCGATCGTCATCGCGGCGAACTGGCCCAGCAAGACGTTCGCCAGCGCCTGTGTGTGACTGACCGCGTACAGCGCGGGCGTAAACACGGTCGTGATCGCGACGAGCGTCCCGAGCAGCGAGACCGCCTTCGTGATCCGAGACATAGGTATTACAGCTGTAGTTACCGAGCCATCGTATGTAATAGTTCCTCCCGACGGCCCGACGTTCGGTGTGATCGAGGGCAGTCGCTCGTAAACTACCCCACCCTACTCCCTCGGCGCATACGCACCTCGGTCCTTGAGGGTGGGGCTTTGATGTGGACTCCCGGCAATCAGTCGCCAGCAATAGGCCGGTGACTCTCGCCGTTCAACGTCCCACCATTCACACGCACGTCTACTGGTGCGTCTCCGCTCCCCGACTTGGGCGAGGACCGGAGTCTGTGTTTTCGTTTTCGAGCATACCGTAGCCCGATATTCTTCGCGCCGTTGTAGTCCGCGTTCACCTCGTAGCCGCATTTCTGGCACTCGAAGTGTTCGCCGTGGCGGTTATCGTCGTGCGTGAACCCACAGTCCGTCCGAGAACAGCGTTGGGACGTGTGGTTCGGCTCGACTTGCTCCACGGAGACGCCCTGTTCGGGAGCTTTGTAATCGACGTACTCGGAAAGGCGTCGGAACGCCCAGATGTGGTGCCACTTCGCCTGTGGAAGCCGCTTGCGGATGTCCGTTAGATCTTCGAACACGATCACGTCGCATCCGTTCTCGACAGCTTCCGAAACGATCTCGTTTGCGACGATGTGGATGTACTGTTTCCGCCAGGCTTCCTCGCGCTTGCCGAGGCGAAGCAGGGCATTGTGCGCGGCTTGCGTGCCGCGCTGTTGCATCTCACCACGCCGCTTCTCGAACTCGCGGCACCAGTGGTCATAGTCGTCACCTTGCCAGAACGTGCCGGTTGAGGCAACGGCGAGACTGTTGACGCCGAGGTCGATACCGAGGACCGTTTGGTCGGGGTGCTCAGTATCTTCCGAAACCTCGTCGTCGCTGTCAATCCGCCGCGTCGAGATGTTGAGGTAGAACTCGTCGGTTGCCGTGTCGTACCGAAGCGTACTTTCGCGGAACTCGTGGTCCTCTGAGAGTACGTACCGCTCGTAGGGCGTCGGACTGTCCGCCGGGAGAACAAACGAGGGTTCGACCCTCCCTTCGACAGTTGCTAGCGACACCTTGTTGCGGTAGAAGGTCGCGCTCCGCGTGTCGTAGTCCAGCGTTTCAGCGGTGAACGTGGGGCAAGAGACGCGCTGTCCCTTCTTCCAGCGTTCGACACACGCTTTGACGGCTTCGACGGCGCGTTTGATGGCGGCTTGAACGAGTTGTGCCTGTAGGTCCGTCTCCTCTCGAAGTTCGGAGTAGAGCGCGTCTCGAACCTGCCGTTTGTTGGTCTTGCACTCGGTGTAGGAGGTGCTGGACCAGCAGTAGTCTGCGGTTCGATTTGCGCAGTCCAGGTATTGGTCAGCGGTTCGGTGGAGTGCGTCGCGTTGCTCGTCGGAAACAGCGAGTTTCACGACGGCGGTTCGACGCACATCCATACTTCAGAGAAGTGGCGACGGTAATTATACGTTCGGGAGTCAGTCGGTCGTAGTATGCCGGTTGTGTCGTGCCAAGTCGGTTTCCTCTCCGGCCTACTCGCTCCCTCCGCTACGCTTCGGTCGCTCCTTGAGGCCGGAGGCTCCACCTTGAATTACGCTGAAATCGACGACAAATACTTTATTAATGGATGTACATACGGAAAGCGGAGGTCTACAGCCTTGGAAATCTCGGAGAAACTACTGTGTCTGTTTAGTGCGGAGATCACTGACGAGGGCGACCGCTACACCGTGGAGGTCCCACAGCGGGAGGTCGACACCGGATCCGTCGATCCGGGCGAGACGTATCGCGTCGCGCTGATCCGGGCCGACGAAGCGAGCGAGGAGAGCGAGGACCCGTCGCCACAGCCGTCCCAGACGCCGTCTTCGGAGCCCCAGCCCCCGGTCGAACCGGGCGAGATCCGCTACGTGGAGATCGAAGACATCGGCAAGCAAGGCGACGGCATCGCCCGCGTCGAACGGGGCTACGTGATCATCGTCCCCGGCGCCGAGATCGGCGAGCGCGTCAAGGTCGAGGTCAGCGAGGTCAAGTCGAACTTCGCCGTCGGCGAGATCATCGACGAGACCGCCTAGCGGGGCGTGCCGTCGGGCCGTTTCGCTCCTTCTGAGTCGTAGACGACTACCTCGCCGTCCGCGCGCTCGACCGGCTCGTAGCTGTCTCTCACTGCGATGGCTTCTTCCAGCTCGCGGATCGCCCGCTCTTTGAGCGTCGCGGCCAGTTCCTCGGCGTCTTCCCGCGCGATGTCTCGACCCAGCCCCTCACACTCGTGAGCGCGGACGAGTCCGGCCTCGTCGACGGCCTCTCCCATCGGCTGGACGGTGTTGTCCAGCGCTACCGAGAACGGGTAGGTCTGACAGATCAGCGGCCGGTCCTCGTGGACCGTGCAGGCTCCGACGCCGTCGTCCTCGGCGTAGAAGGTACAGTCGCCACAGGCGTCGGTCTGGAGCGCCCACTCGAAGGTCTCGCCCTCGACGCCGTCTTCGGTCTCCGAGAGCCCGTAGGGCATCGGGCGGGCCACGTCTCGAAAGTCCCTGCCGTCGTCGCGCAGTTGTCGGATCTCGTCGGGGAAGATCGTCGCCGTGTGGGGCTCGCTCTCCGTCTCTTCGGCGGCGTCGTCCTCGGCGGGCTCGACCGCGGGCTCCGTCGCCGTACAGCACTCCCCGCAGCGCGTACACTCGAAGCCGATCGACTCGATCGCGTCGGCCAGCCCGCTCACGTCGAGTGCTCGCGCCCGTTCGAGGTCCGATTCCAGCGTCACACACGCCGTTCGGACCGGCCGAACAAAAGGGCCGCGTCACGCCGACGGTGGTCGTGCGCGCTCGCCGTCCCACGCGACGCGCCCCTCGACGGCGAGCTTTTCGAGGTGGGCGGCGACGGTCGCCTCGGCGAGGTCTCGCACGCTCTCGACGTCTTTGTCGTAGGCCGCGTCGGTGATCGCCGGCAGCGTCTCGCTCCCCTCGGCGACGGCCGCCTCGACCCGGCGCTCGCGATCGAGTCGGTGTGCGAGGAGGCGACGGCAGGTCTCGCCCGCGTCGTCGACGACGGGGCCGTGACCGGGGAAGAGTCGGTCGGGCGCACGCGCGATCACGCGCCGCAGCGAGCAACAGTAGGCTCGCATCTCTCCCTCCGGTGCTCCGACGGCGACGCTGCCGGCCGCCGCGGCCAGGTCGCCACAGACGAGTCCGTCGCCGGTCGCGAAGGCGACGTGTTCGGGCGCGTGACCCGGCGTCTCGACGACTCGCAGCTGGTCGTCGTCGACCGGGATCTCCGTGCCGCCGGTGAACGTCCGGTCGGGCGCGACGCCGGTCGCGGCCTCGAAGGCCGACTCGCGGCCCCGACGTGCCCACACCGTGGCGTCGTGTTCGGCCGCGTAGTCGGCGACACCGCCGACGTGGTCCGGGTGGTGGTGCGTGACGAGGACGTGAGCGAGCGAGCGTGACGCCAGCGCGTCGTCTACGCGTTCGTGGCGAGCACACGGGTCGATCACGGCTGCACGGTCGCGCCCGAGGACGTACGCGTTCGTCTGTCCGCTCGGCGCGCGCGTCGCGACGGGGACGCTGATCCGCTCCATACCCACCCCAGGGAGGAGCGACGGATACGGATTATTGTAGCGATTTACCGGTGATCGTCGCCACGGAGCAGACGATCACCGGTAAGCAACTACAATAAACCGTATGAAATCAGTTGGTGAGGAAGTAGACCTGCTTGCGGGCGTCGTTGAAGCTGTACCGGGAGTCGACCAGATCACACTCTTCGAGTCGGTTCAACGCGTAGCGGACCGTCCGGTCGGGCAACAGCGACGCCTCGGCCAGTTGCCCCTGGGACAGCGGTGCGTCGGTCTCCAGGACCTTCGCGACGAGCTTCGCGCTCGGCGGGAGTTCGCGGAGTTGCTCGCGAAACTCCGTCTGGGTGAACGCCGCGGGCTTCGTCTCCTCCTGAATCGTGCTCATACACGCTACTCCCCCGAGGGTACTCGTAAAACTTGGCTATATGTATGACCATACAATAGGAAGTCTACAGTGTGTATAATGACACCTTATATTTTCTGACGCGTGCCACGCTGGCCGCCGGCAGAACTGCCCGCCGACCGCGCTCGATCTGTCTGACCGACGACGTACTACGGTGAAACAGCACCGTTTTATCCCCGGGTAGCCATCACCCGATACCGTGAAAGGGCAGGAGTGGTACCAGACCGACGATGTCGCCGAGGAGTACGAGTCAAAGCGCTTCTCCCGTGGCGGACAACTCATCGACCGCCGCGAGAAGGAGGCCGTCCTCGACGCCATCGGTCCGGTCGACGACAAGTCCGTGCTCGAAGTAGCCTGTGGAACCGGGCGCTTCACCGCGATGCTGGCCGATCGCGGTGCCGACATCGTCGGCCTGGACATCTCCGGCCCGATGCTCTCACAGGGCCGCGAGAAGGCGAAATCGGCCGGCGTCGACGACCACGTGGAGTTCATGCGTGGCGACGCCGCTCGACTGCCCTTCCCCGACGACCACTTCGACACCGTCGTCGCCATGCGCTTTTTCCACCTGGCGGACACGCCGGCCTCCTTCCTCGCAGAGATGCGCCGGGTCTCCAAGCACCAGGTCTTTTTCGACACGTTCAACCGCTTCTCGCTGCGATCGCTGTACAACTGGGCGCTCCCGATGGGATCGCGCCTCTACTCTCGGTGGGAGGTCGACCGACTCCTCGACGGCGCGGGGCTCGAACTGGCCGGCGAAGCACACGACTTCGTCCTCCCCTACGGCTTCTACCGGAAGATTCCGAACGATCTCGCGTCCGGCTTCCGTTCGATCGACGAGGTCGTCGGCGCGAGTCCCGTCGGCGACAAGGTCGCGTCGGTCTCCTACTGGGACACGCGCGTTTAATTCCGCCCGTCTTCGGACGGATACTCCGAAATACCGGCCGTCATTCGGTGATCTTTAAGACCTTCGAGCGTCGTGGTTGGCCCATGAATCTCTCCGTGGTCGTCCCGACACTCAACGGTCGGGAAGAGCTGTCACGGTGTCTCGACACCCTGGCAGCCCACGTCCCCGACGCCGAGACCATCGTGGTCAACGGCCCGTCGGCCGACGGCACCACGGGGATGGTCCGAGCGCGCGACGACGTGGAGGTGCTCGTCGAGATCGCCGACCGGACCATCAACACGGCACGCAACGCGGGTATCGACCGCGCGACCGGGGACGCCGTTGCACTCCTCGACCGTTCGTTCTCGATCGAGGATGGGTGGCTCGACGCGGTGACCGACGCGCTGGCCGATGCTGCTGTCGTCACCGGTCCCACCCACCGCAAGCTCCCGGCCGGGATGACGACCGAGGCTCCGGAAGAACGGACGATCGCGGGGCGCGACGTGACCTACTTCAACCCCGGTAACGTCGCGTTCGCCAGCCACGTGCTGGACGAACTGGACGGCTTCGACGAGTACCTCGACATCGGCGGGAGCCGCGATCTGGCCCACCGGCTGGCAGAGAGCGACCACGAGGTGACCTGGGAGAGCGCGATGTGCGTCCGTAGCGAGTTCGAGGCCGACGGCGGGATCCGACAGAAAGACTGGCACGCCAAGTACCAGTCGCTGACCTATCGGCTGGTGAAAAACTACGGCGTCCGCCCGACCGTCGCACGGCGTGTCGTCGCCCACGCCGGCCGCGACGCCGTCGACTCGCTGCTGGACGTGATCCGTGGCGAGGCCGACCCCTCACAGTGGCTCGGGACCGGTCGGCGCGTCCTTCGTGGCACCGCTCTCGGGGGGAAAGACGGCGTCACGGCCCGTCGCCACGACGCTCCGCCGCGGCGCAATCCGAACGGTCGGTCCGCACGCAGAGACCGCGCCGTCGAGGTGTACGACGACCGCGACGACGGCCCGACGGCGTAACCGACGTTGGCCGGCGGCTCCCGGCGCTACGGTGCGAGTTCTTCGATGACGCGAGCGGGGTTGTTCGAGAAGACTTTCTTCATCGCGTCCTCGGGCACGTCGAGGGTCAGAATCTCCATGACGGCGACGTTCGGGTGGACGTTGGGCGCACCGCTGCCAAAGCAGACTCGATCGGGGTGTTCCATGATCGCTCGCTCCAGGGGGTCCCGGTAGCGGACCGCGCTCGTTTCGAGGTAGCACTGGTCGTACTGTTCGAGGAGGTCGATCGACTCGTGCATCAGGTCGCGCCGCAGCGGGTGTGCGCCGAAGTGGCCGACGATCACCGGCAGATCGTACTGCAGGAAGTGCTCTTCGACGGCGCTCGGTGGGAACTCCTCGCCGCCGTGAACCAGGATCGGCTTGTCGACGGCGGCGAGTTCTTCGAGGACGGCCTCGTCGGGGAGGCCGTCTCTGGCGGGGTGGAGCTTGAACCCGACGAATCGGTCGTCGTACGCGTACTGCTCGATGTCTTCGGGCGAGGTGTGGTACTCCTCGCGCGAGGCCGTGATGTTCCTGAGCCGGGAGCCGGCTCCCGCGCCCGGATCGCGGGCACCGTCGACGCGTGCGAACGCGACCATCGGACGGCCCACGGTCATCCGGGCCACGGCGTTGTTCGCCTTCAGATAGCCCCGCTCGCGGTAGTCGGAGTACGTGACGGCACGGACGACCCCGGCCTGGTGCATCTCGCGTTCCAGCCGTTCGGGCTCGCCCATCCCTTCCCGCGGACGCCGCGACGCCTCGGGCTCCAGTCGCGCGTGTACGTCGACGACCCGGAACCCGTGCTCCAGCTCCAGCATTGCACTAACGTGGCGGGTTCGGGTAGTAAAGCGTTGACGGTCCGGCCGATCCGGCGGTGGCGAGCGTCATCGAGGGCTCTCTCCCTACCGATGGTTTTATATAGAACCGCTAACGACACATAAGTGAGGTATACAACAATGTCACAGTCCGGCCAGCGACGCATGGGTGGCCAGCCTCTCTTCATTCTCGACGAGGACGCCCAGCGTACGCAAGGAGACGACGCACAGAGTTCGAACATCGCCGCCGGGAAGGCAGTTACCGAGTCCGTACGGACGACACTCGGCCCCCGTGGCATGGACAAGATGCTCGTCTCGGACTCGGGCGACGTCGTCATCACCAACGACGGTGCGACGATTCTCGACGAGATGGACATCGAGCATCCCGCGGCCCAGATGATCGTCGAAGTCGCCGAGACCCAGGAAGACGAGGTCGGCGACGGCACCACGACGGCCTCCGTCCTGGCCGGTCAGCTCCTGACACAGGCCGAGGACCTGCTCGAAGACGACGTCCACCCGACGACGATCGTCGAAGGCTACCACGAGGCGGCACAGCTCGCCCAGGAAGCCATCGACGGCGAAGTGCTGGACGTCGACATCGACGACGAGACGCTGACCAGCGTCGCCGAGTCCTCCATGACGGGGAAGGGCACCGGCGACGTGGAAGCCGGCGCACTCGCCGAGACCGTCGTCGCCGCCGTCCGACAGGCGACCGACGGCCCCGGCTCGACGCGTGACCAGATCGCGATTCGGAGCCAGGCCGGCTCGTCTTCCTCTGCGACGGAGCTCGTCGAGGGGATCATCATCGAGGAGGAGCCGGTCCACGGCAACATGCCGAGCGCGGTCGCCGACGCGACCATCGCCGTGATCGACGCCGACCTCGAAGTCCGCGAGAGCAACATCGACGCCGAGTACAACGTCTCCAGCGTCGACCAGCTCAACGCCGCCATCGAGGCCGAGGAAGAGGAGCTGTCGAGCTACGCCGAGGCCATCGCCGCGGTCGGCGCAGACGTCGTGTTCGTCTCCGGTGACGTCGACGACCGCGTCGGCGCACAGCTCTCCAAGGAGGGCATCGTCGCCTTCGACGGCGTCGACAGCGACGAACTCCAGGACGTGACCCACACCACCGGCGCGAGCCGCGTCGGCTCCGTCGACACGCTGGAGGCCGAAGACCTCGGCGAGGCCGAGGACGTGAGCGTCCAGAAGTACGGCGACGAGGAACTGGCCTTCGTGCAGGGCGGTGCCAGCTCCGAGACGGTGACCATCTTCGCCCGCGGCGGGACCGACCACGTCACGGACGAACTCGAACGCGCGCTCAACGACGCGCTCGACGTGGTCGTCGCCGCGCTCGACAAGGGTGGGGTCGTCCCCGGTGCCGGTGCCACCGAGATCGCCATCGCGGACCACATCCGAAGCGAGGCTGCGTCCATCGAGGGTCGCAAGCAACTCGCCGTCGAGTCCTTCGCCGACGCCGTCGACGTGATCCCGCGCACGCTCGCGGAGAACACGGGCATGGACCCGATCGACGCGCTGGTCGACCTGCGCGCCGAACACGAGAGTGAGGGCATCGCAGGCATCATCAGCGAGGGCCAGACCGGCGTCATCGACGACCCGGTCGACTACGGCGTTCTCGACCCCGCCGCGGTCAAGCGCGAAGCCGTCGAGAGCGCGACCGAGGCCGCGACGATGATCGCCCGGATCGACGACGTCATCTCCTCGGACGCGTAACGACGCCCGTCGACGACCACCTTCGATTTTTTCTTCGACTGTCGGAGTAGCGACGGCTATCGCACGAATCGAGCCGCCAGCCACGCCGACCGCACTGGCGTCGTGTGGCTACTACTACCGGCTGTACATCTGTGACCGATTTCGCCACCGCGGGGTGGCGAAGCTCGTCACGAAGTAACAGCCGGCAGGATAAAACAGAGTGCGATCGCGTTATTCCTCGACGACGACAGTCCCTTCCATACCCGCCATCTCGTGGGGGACACAGTAGTAGGGGTGTTCGCCGGCCGTCTCGAAGGTGTGGACGTAGGACTGGCCCGACTGGACGGCACCGTTCCCGTCGTCCCACCCCTCGACTGCGGCCGTCTCGGAGTCGAAGCCACCAGAGGCCCAGTAGCTCGCGTCCGCCGGGAGCTCCTCTTCTCGGGCCACCACGTTGTGGGCTTCACCGGCGACGTGCTCGAAGGCGACCGTATCGCCGACCGAGACGGTCACCTCGGCCGGCTCGAAGGCCACTGCTTTCATCGAGACGACGTGGTCGGCGTCGTCCGGGACGCCGTCGACGACGTTCGGACCGCCTTCCAGCGACGATTCGGTCTCCGCCGTCTCGGCGCTCCCCTCGCCGTCCTGGCTGACGGGAGCGTCGTCGAGCGCACCGGCGACGGCGAACTGTGCGCGCAGCGTCGCGTCTGCGAGGCGACCGACGGGCACGTCGCCCTCGCCGTCCAGGCCGCCCGCGTACGCTTCCAGCGCCGCCTCGAATCCTTCGTAGGCCTCGTGGTCGGCTTCTTCCAGTGTCTCGTGGACGCGGGCCTCTTCGAAGGTCGCGTAAACGTCCTGTACGATGGCACCAGCGGCCGCGCCGTTCGAGCCGCCGGCAGCGCCGACGATGGCGTAGACGCCGTCGATCGCAGTGCCGACGAACGTCTGGACGGCACTGCGCACGTCGCCGCCCGACTCCGCGGTCGACCGGATCGCGCCCAGATCGGACTCGAACGTCTCGTAGGTCTCGTGGTCGGCGTGTTCCAGTGCCTCGTGGTAGCCCGCTGCACCGCTCTCGAAGTGCTCGAAAGCATCTCGTGGGATCGTCGCCGCCCGTTCGCTGTCACCCAGCGTGGCGACGGTGGCGCTGTCGAATCCGCGAGCGACGAAGTACGCGGTCTCGGCTGCGCTCGCGACGCTGTCCCCGGTCGTGGCCTCGAACGCCAGGAGCGCGTCGAGCGCGCCCTCGTGGTGGGTAGTGATCGCCTCGCTGTCGTCGTTCTCGTAGGCCTCGATCAGGCCGGCCAGGTGCTCTTCCTCGAAGCGGTGGTAGAGGTCCTCGCTGGTCTCTTCGAGCGTCTCGTGGAACCCGAGCTCGTCGGCCTCGAAACGCTCGAACAGCTCCTGGGAGATCGACGCGGCGACCGAGGGCTCACCTCGCTCGTAGCGTTCGCGTGCGTCGGCGAGACGCGCCCGGAAGAAACCGGCCTGCAGGACCGGGGCGTGATCGCCGGCCAGCGTCGCGACGCCGGTCCGGAGGTGTTCGTCCACCGTGGCGACGGCGTCGTCGACGCCCTCGCCGTTCTCGACGGCCGACTGGAGCGACTCCAGGCCGCTCTCGAACCCCTCGTAGGCCTCGTGGTCGGCTTCTTCCAGCGCCTCGTGGGCACGCGCACCCTCGAAGTCCGCGAAGACGTTCCCGACGACGGTTCCCGCCGTCGACCCCTCGTCGGCGTCGGCCAGCCACGCTGCGTCCCGAATCCGTGCCCGGTACGTGGTCAGCGTCGTCGCGTGCGCCAGCCCGTCGCTCGGGCCGCCGAGACCGGCGAGCGCCGCGGCGTCGTACCCCTGTGCCTGCATCGCTGCGAGGTGGCCGGTCCCGGCGATCGACTCGGTGCCCAGCGCGTAGGCACCCGCCACCGCCGCCGACTGGGCCGCGGCGACGGCGTCGGTCACGCCCTCGCTATCCTCCTCGCTGGCGGCGCGCTGGATCGACGCCAGTCCGGACTCGAAGTCCTCGTAGGCACCCTCGTCGGCGTTTTCGAGCGCGCCGTGGACGAGCGTGTCTTCGAACCGCTCGGTGGTTTCGGCGGCCACGGTCGCCGCCGCTTCGAAGTGGCCCGCCTCGCCCAGTACGCGAGCGTTGGCGGCGCGGCTCCCGAGGAGGAGCGCGTCGAGCGCGCGCGTGGCGTCGTTGCCGACCAGGGCCTGCTGGGCGATTTGGAGCTGGTCGCTGGCCGTCGTCGCGGCCTCGGCGGCCGCGTCGGTGTCGCCGTCTTCCAGCGTCGACCGGAGTTCGCCCAGTGCGCTCTCGAAGCCCTCGTAAGCCGACTCGCTGGTCCGTTCGAGGGTCTCGTGAGCACCGTACTCCCCGGTCGCGTTCTCGAACCGCTGGAAGATCGACTCGGCGATCGAGGCCCCCGCGGCGGTCTGGCCAGCACGACCGAGCGCCACGGCGTCGAACAGCCGGGCGCGGTAGACGTTGAGCTGGGCCGAAGCCGCGAGTTCGGGGCCACTCGACCCTGTCTGGTCCGTCTCGGTCGCCTCGTCGCTGCTCTCGCTGACGGTCTCGCCGTCGGTGTCTTCCGAACAGCCGGCAAGTGCGGTCGACAGTGCGACACCGAGACTCGCGAGTACGTCTCTTCTGTGTTGCATACGTGTTTTTGGCACGCCTAAAGTACATAAGGGCGTCGAATTTTCGGCGAGCCTAAAAACTGAGGGTGGTGGATAGAGGGACAGACGGTGGCGGCAGCGATGCCCACAGCCGCCAGGGTATGGCCACGGTGGCCGACGATACAACTGGGACCTGAGACGGTGGGGCTCGACGGTCTCCACGGAGTGTGTTCCCGGAACCAGGGAACGATCACGACCGTCGGCGACCCACGCATTTGTTTAGGACAGCCTAAAAGTAATAAGCTTGTCGGTTTTTCGGAGTGCCTAAAACTAGTACGCCAGCTCCACTCGATCGCCAGCGTCGACGCGGAAGGCCTCGTCCCCGCGCCCGCGATTCACCGCGAGTTCGACGTTGCCGTGGCTGCCGACGGTGACGAGTCGCTGGCCCGGTTCCACCGTCGCGTACGTCCGTCTGACCGGTGCGGGCTCGCCGTTGATCCGGACCTGCTGGCCGAACCGGCCCTCGATCGCCTCGCCCGGCACGTTCGTGATCGCGTTCCCGAACCCGTCGACGACGAGTACTGCGCCGCTGGCACCGGTCTGACTCACGGTCGGCTCCGGGAAGGCGAGCGCTTCGTAGCCGTCGGCCCGGACGAGATCCGCGACCTCGTGGAGGGCGTCGACACCGATCTCGTGGACGGCGGCCGCCATCGGCGCGAACACGTCCCGACCGTGGAAGGTCGCGCTCGCCGGCTCGTCGGTCTCGATCTCGAAGACCTCGATCACGTCGCCGTCGTCCGCGATCGCCCTGGCGGCCGGGAGCGCGACGCCGTTGTCCGGCGCGACGATTGCGTGGTCGCCGACCCGGACGACGATCGCCGCCCGATCGGTCCCGACGCCGGGATCGACGACGACACAGTGGACTGCCGGCGGGAAGTACGGCAGCACCTGCCGGAGCCAGAACGCCGCGCCGGGAACGTCCTGCCGGGGGAACTCGTGGCTCACGTCGACGATGCGCGCGTCGCTGTTCTGGAGGACGACGCCCTTCATCGCTGCGGGGTACGGCGAACCGAAGTCGCTACTGAGCGTGATCATCACTCGTCGTCACCGACTTCCCAGCGTTCGACCACGTCGTCCTTGGCGACGGTCCGGATCCGCTGGACGCCGTGAACCTCTTCGATCGTCTCGACGACGGCGTCGGGGACACGTTCGCGCCACGCGTTGCCCTCGATCATCGCCTGCCGGATGTCACTGCCTTCCAGCCGCTCCCGGTCGAACATCTTCGACTGTCGGACCTCGATGCCCGCCTCCTCGAACAGCTGGATCACCAGTGGGTTGTTGGAGTAGGCCACGTCGAAGGTCGGCGACATGCTCTGGACGTGGCTCACCCACACCGAGTTGCGGTTCAGGTCCTCGATGGGGACCACGTACGTGACCAGGTCGTTCGCGCGCTCGAACTCGCGGACCGCACGCGTGATCATCATGATCCGCTCGCCGGCAGTGAACGGATCGTGGTCCGTGTGGGAGTCGCCCGCGCTTCCGATCCCTAAGACGAGTTCGTCGACCTCGGTCGCGATCTCCTCGACGACCGTGTGGTGGCCGTTGTGGTACGGCTGGAATCGACCGATGTAGAAACCCCGCATACCCCATCTCTGGGTGTCGGAAATGATAAACCCGACGAGTGGCCGTTTACCACTACAACCGACTCCCCTCTTGCGGTTCCACTCGTGTGGCAAGCACGGTCGCGGGGAGAAAGTATATCAGTGGACAGTCCCTCCAATCTGGTGTTAGCAACGTTTGTATGAGCGACAATACCGAGATCGACGACACTCCCGACGACGAGCGGGAGGTGACCGGGACGCCGCCCGAAGACGACGACCCCAGCGCGGCCGACGACGCTGGTGACACTGAAGAGGGTGGCGGGGCCGAAAGTGGCGGCCTCGACAACCTCGGCAGTGAGGTCGAAGTCGAGAGCGGCGCATCCCTCGACGACGAAGACGGGCTCCTCGGTGGGCTCGGCATCGAGTCGACCAGCGACATCGAAGTCCCCGACCGACTCGTCGATCAGGTCATCGGGCAGGACCACGCCCGTGACGTCATCAAAAAGGCAGCCAAACAGCGCCGTCACGTGATGATGATCGGCTCGCCCGGGACGGGCAAGTCGATGCTGGCGAAAGCGATGAGCCAACTGCTCCCGAAAGAGGAACTACAGGACGTTCTGGTCTACCACAACCCGGACGACGGAAACGAGCCGAAGGTTCGGACCGTCCCCGCCGGGAAAGGTGAGCAGATCGTCGACGCCCACAAGGAGGAGGCCCGCAAGCGTAACCAGATGCGGACCTTCCTGATGTGGATCATCATCGCCATCATCATCGGCTACGCGCTGATCATCCAGGGGTCGGTCCTGCTGGGGATCCTCGCGGCCGGTGTCATCTACCTGGCGTTCCGCTATGGCTCGCGTGGCAACGACTCGATGATCCCGAACCTGCTGGTCAACCGGTCGAACCAGACCACCGCGCCCTTCGAGGACGCGACCGGTGCCCACGCCGGTGCGCTGCTGGGCGACGTTCGCCACGACCCGTTCCAGTCGGGCGGGATGGAGACGCCCAGCCACGACCGCGTCGAGGCCGGCGCGATCCACAAGGCCAACAAGGGCGTGCTGTTCGTCGACGAGATCAACACGCTGGACATCCGCAGCCAGCAGAAGCTCATGACCGCGATCCAGGAGGGCGAGTTCTCCATCACGGGCCAGTCCGAGCGCTCCTCGGGCGCGATGGTCCAGACCGAGCCCGTCCCCTGTGACTTCATCATGATCGCGGCGGGGAACCTCGACGCCATGGAGAACATGCACCCCGCGCTGCGCTCCCGGATCAAGGGGTACGGCTACGAGGTGTACATGGACGACACCATCGAGGACACCCCGGAGATGCGCCGGAAGCTCACCCGCTTCATCGCACAGGAAGTCGAAAACGACGGGCGACTCCCCCACTTCGACCGCGAGGCCGTCGAGGAGATCATCCTCGAAGCCCGCCGCCGTGCGGGCCGCAAGGGGCACCTGACCCTGAAGCTGCGCGAACTGGGCGGACTGGTCCGCGTCGCGGGCGACATCGCCCGCGCGGAGGATCAGGACGTGACCACGCGCGAGGACGTGCTCCAGGCGAAAGGCCGGAGTCGCTCCATCGAGCAACAGCTCGCAGACGACTACATCGAACGCCGCAAGGACTACGAGCTGACCGTCAACGAGGGCGACGTGGTCGGCCGCGTCAACGGCCTGGCCGTGATGGGCGAGGACAGCGGGATCGTTCTCCCGGTCATGGCGGAGGTCACGCCCTCGCAGGGTCCCGGTCAGGTGATCGCCACCGGCCAGCTCAAAGAGATGGCCGAGGAGGCAGTCCAGAACGTCTCGGCGATCATCAAGAAGTTCTCGGACGAGGACATCTCCGAGAAGGACGTTCACATCCAGTTCGTCCAGGCCGGCGAAGGCGGTGTCGACGGCGACTCCGCCTCGATCACGGTCGCGACGGCGGTCATCTCCGCACTGGAGAACGTCCCGATCGAGCAGAACCTCGCGATGACCGGCTCGCTGTCGGTCCGGGGCGACGTGTTGCCCGTCGGCGGCGTGACCCACAAGATCGAGGCCGCGGCCAAGTCCGGGCTCGACACGGTCATCATCCCCGAGGCAAACACCCAGGACGTGATGATCGAAGAGGAGTACGAGGAGATGATCGAGATCGTCCCAGTCTCACACATCTCCGAGGTGCTGGAAGTGGCCCTGGCCGGCGAGCCCGAGAAGGACTCGCTGGTCGACCGGCTCAAGTCCATCACCGGCAAAGCGCTCGAACGCGAAGTGGGCCAGCAGAGCGGCTCACCCAGCCCGCAGTAGAACCGTGGCGCGGTGGGCCGCCTTCGCCGGCCTGCTCGCCGTCTCTCTGTTCTTGCTTCTCGCACTCGCGAGAGCGTCCCAGTCGGCCCTGAGTGGCGACGACGATCCCGTCCGGTTCAGGGAGCCCTCGCCACACGATCCGCGACCGACCGACCCAGTCGTGCCGCGCTTCGAGCGGCCAGTGGCGGACCCGCGGGCGCGGCTGTCGCCCGGTGCCTTGCTCGCCAACGTCGTCGTGACCCAGGGGCTGTTCGGCGCGGTCGTCGTCGGGGCCGCGGTGTACTTCTCGATCCCGCCGTGGGCGCTCGGAATCCCCGAGACCGCTCTCGCCCGTGGTCTCCCCGGCGTCGCCGTCGGGATCGGCTTCGGCGTCACCCTCTGGCTCGCCAACGAAGCCGCGGGTGCGATCGCCGACGCGACCGGTGCGGGCTACGACGAGGCCGTCCGGGAACTGCTCGCCCCCGACTCCGTCCGCGGGTGGGTCCTCCTGCTCGGCGTCGCGCTGCCGACCGTCGCCGTCGTCGAGGAAGTCGTCTTCCGTGGCGCTGCCATCGGTGCGCTGGCCGCCGGCTTCTCCCTCTCGCCGTGGCTGCTCGCGGTCGTCTCGTCGGTCGTCTTCGGTGCCGCTCACGGCGCGCAGGGGAAAGTCGGCATGCTCGTCACGGGCGGGCTCGGACTCGCACTCGCGGCCGGCTACGTCCTCACGAACAGCCTGCTCGTGGTGGTCGTCGCCCACTACCTCGTGAACGCCCTGGAGCTCGCGGTCCACGAGGGAATGGGCTACGACCGGCTGACCGTTGAGACGTTCGCGGGCGATCCCTAGAACGAGACCTCGGTCTCCCGGTCGACAGCCCTGTACTCGTGCGGCCAGCGCCTCGTCGCGGTACTGTAGCGCGGCGAGCTACTTTGTTACCACATATAAACCCGTCAGAAGATCATATCATCGTAATTTCGGGTAGACTGCTTTTCCGAGGAGGTAAATTGGGACAAGCAGTATCACTAAGATGGCGAGACCTGCTCCAACTTCACTAAAAAGACTGCTCGTGTTATCAGAAACTGCGTTGAGTGTCTGAAATCCGAGGAGCATTGTTATAATTGACAGATATCCTTTGATCTCATCCATATTTGAACCGCTTCCCGATATACATAAATAATTTGTGCGTTATTATGTGAACTGACATCCCAACCATGTGTCCCTAACGAAACTAATTCATATATCAGTTTTTAATACCAATTTTTAATATACTGAAAAGTGTCGTTCTTACGCATCTACCACTCGGAATAAGCATCGACACAGATTCGGATTCATGGTCGTATCCGGAAGATCAAGAAAACGCAGAGGTTGTATTGTGATCAAACAAACCCACCGGCTGCTAAAAGAAAAATAGTGTCTATAATCGACCACAAATAACTATCTCTGCGACTTCGATCTTGACATCTCCTCGCCGACGGTCAGTTCGAAGGTGCCGGGCTCGACGTGCTTCCACGCTTCGTGGGCGCTGGTCAACGGAGCGTTCGTCAGTGGGTGCTCTTTTCGCGCCAAGGACAAAATTAATTGATGAGAATTAAATATCATCTCTTTTGAGTGATTCGCGAGGTATATATTCTCCAAACAAAAACTTAAACGTCAACATCGCCCAGACGCTATAAAACACGATAATCATAATCGCCCTCCCCGGAGTTTGCGGGCTGAAGTCACCGAGCGGAACAAGAACCATTACAGCAATTGTTGCTACCGCTGATATGACGAGTGCAAGAATTATTTTAGCCAATATTAAAGCAGCCTCTCTGGGATCTCTCCAAGACATACATTCAAACATTTACCACTAATTCTCGATAGACGAGGAATGCTTATAATAGCATTCCCGAGAGTGTTCCTATCAAAACGTTGTACTATATCAGCTCGTCAGAGCACTCGTCACACACTACAATCATTCTTCTCATCTTTTTAGAGAGTTATAGCTGTAGAGACTCGTGCATTTGCTACACGCCAATTTAAGTCGTTCAGAAACCGGCAATTAGGGTCGCAGAGCGACTCTAGAGCGTCAGTCGCGTGTCCTGCTCGACGACGGTGTAGCCCTGTGCAGACAGCGCCGCCCTTCGGTATCGCTGGCCCACGAACCACTGTGGTAGTCGTCGGAGGCCGAATCTGCGATCCGAGGTCGTGTCGATCACGACGATCGTCTCGTCGTCGCGGGCCTCGATGTCGACGCGGTAGGTCCCCCACGACTCGTCGCCGACGGTGACCACCAGTTCGAGGTCGGCGTCGTCGCCGGGTCGGGTCTCGACGTGCAGTCGGACCGATCGCAGTCCCAGGAGATACGAGATTTCGTAGCTCCAGCCTCCGTCGACTCGCTCGACCTCGTCGGCCAGCTCCCACTGGAAGACCAGCGGTGGCGGGCTGGCACTCTCGAAGGCCGCACGCACCTCGTCGGGACGCTGCTGGGTCGACAGCGTCGTCGTCCCACCGGTCTCGAAGATGGGGACGCGGACGATGACGAACACGGCGACTGCGACCGCGAGGCCGACCGCCAGCGGGAGCGTGATGATCGCGGCGGCCGCGACGAGTCCGACGAGGACGGCGATGCCGGCACTGATCGGTCGTTCGAGGCGTCGGTATCGACGGACGACGGCGGAGACGTCTCGCGGAACGTCGCTGTTTGTGTTGGAGGGCACAGACGCCACTGTCGGTGCCAGTTTCCTATGTGTTGCGTTCTGTCCCAGCCGAGCGCGACAGCGGAGCCCTCACGTCGTCGACCAACGAGACGCCGGTGTCCGGAGCGCCGCCGGCTGGCACCGTCTCGTGCTCGTCACTGTTATCTTTCCCCCAGTCCATTGCCCGACGATGACAGACATCTTCGCGATCCGCTCACAGCGCCAGCGACAGGTCGTCGTCGGTGCGCTGCTGGTGTACGTGGCGCTGTTCGTCACGGAACTCTCGACGACGAACCCCTACGCTGGGCCGCTCTCGGATCTCCTCATCGGCGTGCTCGTGTTACTGGCCTGTGGCGTCGGCACTCGGCGGATCAGTCGCGCCCGCGAGACGGAGCCCGTCGCGGTGGCGCTGGTGGCGACACTCGGTATCGCCGGGCTGTCGATCGCCTATCAGGGTCTCGCGGGGTTCGAACTCGTCCAGCGAGTGCGCTTGATCGACACCGTCGGCTCGTTCGCGCTGCTCGTCGCGGTCGGACTGTACTTCTACGATCAGTACGCGTGAGGTCGTCGGTCGGCGTGCCCGCCACGAGAGTCACTGTTTTATCGCCGAACGTCCAACGGTCTCTCGATGCGTCTCGACGAGTTCATCGAGGGGTTCGATCGCGACGAGGCCGCCGAGCGGCGTCGCCTCGCCGAGGAGAAGTCCTACGAGATCACGAACCACCTCGAGGACGTCGAACGACAGTTCGAGGAGGCCGTCCAGGGCGACGCGCTCTTTGGCTCGACCGCGCCGGAGATCTTCGTCGGCCGGTCGGGCTATCCCGACGTGTCGACGGGCGTGCTCTCGCCGATGGCGTCCGACGCCGACGCTGGGCAGTTCGCCACCAGCGGCCAGTGGTACCGGGACGGGCTGGGGATCGACGACGTGCTCCAGCGCCGGACGGGGCTGCTCAACTCCACGCGTTCGGCGAACGTCGACGTGTCGGACGTGTGGGACGGCTTCGTCGGCACGCAGCGCGAGGTCGCGATCGCCGACCACCCGGTCGACGTGGAGGTCGGACTCGACGGTACGCCGGATTTGGACGTTCGCTTCGACGACGTGGGCACGCCCACGGGGCCGCGTGCCAGCGCGACCACCGCCGACCTCGCGGAGAACCCACACGTCCCCCGCGCCGTCGAGAAGACCCTCGAGGACGACGACTGGCAGGCAGAGGGCGCGATGAACTACCTCTACCGCCGGGGATTCGACGTGTACGAGGTCAATACGATCCTCTCTGCGGGCGCGCTGGGACGGGGCCGCCAGCGCAGACTCGTCCCGACGCGGTGGTCGATCACCGCCGTCGACGACACGGTCGGACAGTATCTCCGGGGGACGATCCAGAACCGCAACACCATCGACCAGACCGAGGTCTGGTACAACGAGTACATGGGCAACCGCTACTGGGTCCTCATGACTCCGGGCCAGTGGGAGTTCGAACTCGTCGAGATGAAAGCCCCCGAGAGCGTCTGGAATCCGACCGGCCAGACCCACTACCTCGCAAGCGCCAACGAGGGCTACGAGGGCCGCACTGGCTACGTCGAGGAGACTGCCGGCGCGTACTACGCCTCGCGACTGGGCGTGCTCGAACACCTCCAGGAGCGAGACCGCCAGGCGAAGTGCCTCGTCTTGCGGGAGGTCACCGACGACTACTGGGCACCGGTCGGCGTCTGGCAGGTCCGCGAGGGCGTCCGAAACGCCTTCGAGGCGGGCGTCGCTCACGAGACGAGCGAACCCGGCGACACTGCTTACCAGGACCAGCCCGCCGTCGCCGAGAGTTTCCGCGACGCCGTGACTGCCGTCACCGAACAGCTCCCGGTGTCGCTGGGGACGCTCCGGCGCAAATCCGACATGGTCGCCGGGCTCCAGTCGACGCTGGCCGACTTTTGATCGCCGACAGCGCTTATACGCCTCGCCGTCCAGACGCCGGTATGGAACCGCTACAGCTCCCGGTCGGCGTCGAACTGCTCTTCGTCGGCGCGCTCCTGTTGCTCTTTCTCGTGGTGTCGCTCGCGCTCGTCGGCGGCGTCTTGCTCGTCAGGCAGAACCGCTCGCCAGACCAGCAGCGCCTCGACCGACTGGAACAGCAGGTCGAAGAGCTACAGCGCCGCGTGGACCGACTCGACGACCAGTAAGTTCTTGCTCTGGCGTGACAGATGTGCCAGACGTGATTGCCCTCCAGATCGGTCTCCCAGGGACGCAAGAGCTCGTGATCGTGTTCTTGATCCTCATCATGCTCGCGGCCCCTATCCTGTTGGTCGTCGGACTGGTCGTGCTTCTCTTGCGGTGGCTCTCGGGCGACGACGAGACCGACGAACGCGTGGCAGAACTCGAACGCGAAGTCGAGCGGCTCCGGCACCAGCAGTCCAGCGCCGAGAGCGACACCGACGACGAGCGGCGGGATCGGTCCGACGAGGCGTCTCGCAGTTGAACCGGCGTGACCACGGGTCGCGCTCTCGCGCGAACTGACGGCTCTCTACTCGGCGTACAGCGTGTCCGCTGGACGCGCCGTGAACGGCGACTGCGACAGAACAGTCCGCCGTGTTACTCGGTCGGAACCGGGCCGTCGCCGAGCACTTCACGGACGGCCGACTCGAACTCGCGGCGGTGCTCGAAGTAGGGGACGTCCACGTCGTCCATCAGGTCGGCGAGTGGCTGTGGACCGTCGGGCGTGCGGATCTCGGTGTCGCCCTCGCGCTCGACGATCGTGCTGTGCTCGATACCCCACATGAGTCGGGAGCTAACGCGTGCCAGGGGCGCACCGGCGACGGAATCGCCGTCGCCGAGTTCGACTGCCGGCCCCTCGTCTGTTTCCTCGTCGTCGCTCATACTGCCACCTTCCGAGCGGCCGTGATTAGGGTTTTCGGAACGCTGGCGTCGGCTCCCGTCGAACGACCACCGCACTGGCGTGTCGATCAGCCCGCCTGCTTTCGCAGGGCACCTCATCGTCACCGTTCGAGCTTTCCGAGATCCCTCACGACGTTCGGGCTCTCTTCCCGTCTGCCACGCGTCTGACGGGTAGTTTTCAGGGCAGCGGCCCTAGAACGCCCCATGACGAGTCTCACAGACGTGTACGAGGGCAACGTCGGCCGCGTGGCCAGCCGGCGACAGCAACTCCTCGGCAGCGGGCTCTTTCTCGTCGGCGGGACGATGGTGGTGGGTGCCATCGCGCTGGCGACGACGAACGTGGGTGTCCAGTCGCTGGGACGGTACCCGGCTCGGGAGCTGGCGGGCGTCCTCGCGGGGCTGGGTTTGCCGGCCGTGTTGCTCGGGGTCTTCGCCGTCCTCCCCGCGTCGCGGTCGGTCCGTGGGGCTGCAATCGTCGGGACGGGGATCACGGCGATCGGCGTCGCCATGTTCCAGCACGTCTATCCCTACGACTGGGTCACCGCCGCGCCGCTGCTGACGCTGGCGACGACGGCCGTCTACTTCTTCGGCGTCGTCACGATCTTCTGGTGTCTGTTCGTCGCGCTGGCGACGTTCAAGACCCGCAACGATCCCGGCGGGACGGCCCGCATGGAGATCACCCGCCAGGGGACGATCCAGCTCGTCGAAGAGGCCCGCTCGCTCGGTCGCTTCGGCGGCGTCGGCCTCTTCGGCACGGACCTCGACGGCGAGGTCGAGACCCAGACGAACCGCGAGACCGCGTCGACCGGCCACGACGGCGCGACCGTCACGGGAGCCACACGCGCCGACAGCGACGTGACCGACGACGGCGGGTCGCCAGCCGCCGATCGCCGGCCGGACGACGCTCGGCGTGACCGGGCCACCCAGACGGATTCCCTCGATCACACCGCCGACACCGCCACGGGCCACTCCGGGGGGCCACAGACAGAACCCAGCGCCGACGGCGGCGAAGTGATCGACGCCGACGGAACGGCGACCGGTGGCGCGGCCTTCAGCAACGACTTCCTCGATTCGACGAGCGACGGTGACGAGGAGGATGACGAGGACGCCCTCGAAGCGTACTGCGGGAACTGTCGGCACTTCGAGTACGTGATGGAAGACGGCGAGTCGACGCCGTACTGTCAGCTCCACGAGCGAACCATGGACGACCTGGACGCCTGTTCGAGCTGGCTGGAACGCTGATACGGACGGCCGTCGCGATGTACCGGTGAGCGTTGAGCGGGGAAGACGCTCACCGGTACGCAACGACAGCGCTCCGTCTGAGCGGTGAACCCCCGAGCTTAAACCACTTCGATGGCAATCCCAGTCAACTATGGAGTTCTGTGACGACTGCGGTTCGATGATGAAAGCCGAAGACGGCGTCTGGGTCTGTGGCAGCTGCGGTGCCGAGAAGGCCCGCGACGCGGCGGACGAAAGTTCGATGGTGACCACGCAGGGACAGGAAGAGAGCGAGATCGTCGACACCTCCGAGGTCGAGGCCGAGGACATGGGGCCGACGACGGACGCACACTGTCCCGAGTGTGGCAACGACCGAGCCTTCTGGGAGATGAAGCAGATCCGGGCCGCCGACGAGTCCGAGACGCGCTTTTTCACCTGTACCGAGTGCGACCACAAGTGGCGCGAAGACGACCACTGACAGTTCGACGGAACTGTTAGGTGGGTGCCACTGTCAGTACGAGGTGTGTCACCTTCCGACGAACGGTTCCCTTCGGTCCCCGAGCAACGCCTCGCCGACGGCGACTGGACGCGAACCGACGAGACCGTCGAGACGGTGTTTCAGCTCCCCGGGACCCGCGTCGAAGGCGCGACGGTGCTGTACGGTGACGAGCGAACGCGTCGGGCCGCCGCCGAGTACGGCGGTCGGGACCAGCGCTGGCGGTTCTTCTTCGCGACGAAACTGACCTTCACGCCGTCGCTGTCGCCCGGCATCGGCCCTGCGATGATCCTCCCGACGGTCCGCTCGGAGGCCAACAGGACGTTCAAGTCCGAGCTGCGCGACCGTGGCTTCGAGTCGATCGGCCGGGGCCGCACGGAGCGTGTCCGCGTCGCGTCTGGTGATCGAGCGAAGCTCACACAGTATCGGGCAGAACTGCCGCTGTCGGAGCTGGACGCGACGCTGCCGATCACCGGCTGGGTCGGCGTCTGGCACGGCGAGGGCTTTCGCATCGGTGCCGGCGCGTACCCGGACCGCCCCGTGGCCGAAGTCCTCGGAATCGACGAGCCACCCGCGGTGCTGACGAGGACGCCAGAGCGGTACCGAAACGAGCTGATCGAGCTGATCCGGGCGATCGAGTAGGCCGGTGATCTCGCCGGCAGCGCCACTCGCCGTGGAGGAAACGCCTTTCTTTCGGGACCTCGATTCGGGGACCGTGAACCAGACCAGCCACACGCAATCTCCACTGCGGTCGAACGACCACCGAGATGTCTGACGCAGAACCACCCGTCGGGAGACTCGGGCGCGTGTCGTCGGACCCCCGCGCGCTCGCGGCCGTCGTCGTCGCAACGTGGGTCGCGGTGGAGTTTCTCGTGCGTCGTCGCGGGACACCACTACTCGCCGACGCGGTCGGAAGCGGTGCGGGTGCGGACATGCTCCTGATCGCGCTCACGTTCCCGGCTCTCGCCGTCCTGGCAGCGACTATCGGGAACCGGCGCGGCATCGGGCCTAACCGCTGGCGCTACGAGCTATCTCGGGGTGCCGTCCTCGGTGGCCTCGTCGGCGTCGTCGTCTACTTCGTCCTGTTACTGGCGTTCGCGGTCGTCTACGTCTTCACCGTCGGCGTCCCCTCGGTACCGACACCCTCCGGCGGTGCCGAGACGGCCGTCTGGGTCCTCGTGACACTCCTGGTCGTCAACGGCGTCGTCGTCCCAATCGCAGAGGAGTTGGCCTGGCGCGGCGTGGTCCAGACCGCACTCGTCGACGCGTACGGCCCGGTGCTGGGAATCAGTGTGACTGCCACGGCGTTCGTGGCGAAACACGTCGTCGTCGACCTCGGTGCGCCGACGTTCCGGCTCGTGTCGCTGATCGTGATCGCGGTCGTTCTGGGCGTTCTCAGACACCGCTACGGAACGGCCAGTAGCACGATTTCACACCTCGGCATCAATCTGTTGGCGACGGGTATCAGCCTCGGCTGATCGTCGACGACGCGCAGTCGAGCCGCACGGACCGACAGCCGCCAGTGTCAGGGGTTACGTGCGAAGGTCAGGTAGCCGGTGTGCCCGACGCCTCGCGTCGACGGTCGGGTGCCCCGCTCGCTCACGTCGAGCGCGCGCTGGATCGTCTCTAGCGTCTCTGCGTCCTGCAGCCCGGCGTCCCGCGCGGTCTGGATCGCTTCGCGGGCCTGCTCGACGAACGGCGAGTAGACCGCGAGAAAGCCGCCGGGAACGAGCAGCTCCGGCGCTCGCTCGACGACCGCCGCGGCGTCGCCGGTGTCGAGTGTGACCACGTCGAAGTCGCTCTCGGTAAGCGTCGACAGGGCTGCCGTCACGTCGCCGCTGCGCACGTCGACGCGGTCCTCGACGCCGGCCATCGCCATGTTCTCGCGGGCCACGTCGGCGAAGTCGGGATCGCGCTCGTAGGTGGTCACCGTCACGCCCATCCGCGCGAGGTAGGCCGCGAGGACGCCCGTTCCGGTGCCGGCATCGAGCACGCGGTCGCCCGACTGGAGGCCGGTCTTGCCGACGACGATCCCGATATCTCGTGGCATCATCGGTGCGCCGGTGCGTTCGAGGTGGTTGAACAGGTCCGGGCCGCGCAGCTCGCGCACGGTGAACGGCTCGTCGAGATGTGTCTCGACGACCTGGCCCGGCTCGGGATCGTCGGGGACCTCCAGCACGCCGAGGTCGGTCTCTAAGGTCTCGCCGGCCGCGAGGAGGTACTCGCGGTCTTCGCCCTCGTGGATGAGGAGGTAGGTCACTCCAGACGCTCGACTGCGCCTGCGAGGTCGCCGTCCTCTGCTTCGAGCGCCTCGCGGGCGGTCTCCTCGTCGACGCCGGCACGCATCGCGACCAGCTCTACGTCGTCGTCGGGAATCCCGCTGTCGCCGGTGGCGTCGTCGGCCGACGCGTCGGACTCGCTCTCACCGTCGTCGCCGGCTTCGAGCGCTCGCTCCTCGGGCTCGCCGACGACCTGATAGGTCGACTGGCCCTGGGCCTCCATGAGCTGGACCTCGGCGTCGGTGAAGTACAGCTCCTTGTCGGGGGTCCGAATGATCACTTCTTCGGCATCGATGTCTTCCATGTCGATGCCCATCTGTTCCATCATCTGCTTCATCTTGCGCGGATTGAGTCCGCCGCCGCCTCCTCCGAACATACCCGTCCGTGCGTGGTCCGCCGTCAAAAGGACACCGACCTGTGTCGTCGCGTGGGAGCGCGATCGAAAATCAGTGCACACCCGACGCACGACGGTGGTGCGATCGGCGTGTGAGTCGGTTCAATCGCTACTGGCTTCAGACGAGTCTGGACCGGCCCCGTGGCGTACTTTCACCGCCATCCCCGTCTCGAACGACAGCATCGCCTCGCCGGGCAGTTCCGCGCGGCCGACGCCCAGGAGGTCGCCGTCGTAGTGGACCACCAGCACCTCGTCGCCCGGCCGGATCCCCTCGTCGGCGTCGGTGACGAACTTCGCGAAGGCGTTGCGTCCCTCGCGGACGAACGGCTCGCTGTCGTCGCCGACGACGACCTGGTGGCGCGCGTCGTCGAGGCCGTCGAGGAGGCGTCGCCCACCGGCGACACCCAGGGTGAATCGACCGTCGCTGCCGTACTCCAGCAGTCGGTCGTCGCCGTCCCGTACCTGTCGCGGTCGTCCCGAGCGCGTCGTCGTCACGTCCAGCCCGTCCACGTCCGGGAACAGCGCCTCGTCGGCTCCGGGGCCGAACTGGTAGGTCGCGACACGCGTCAGGAGATCGGCGGCTCGCTCGCTCATTGTCCGGCGAAGGTCGCCGTCGACCAAAAGTCGACCGTTCTGGCGGGCCGCGAGTGATTGACCCGGCGACGACACCTGCGGAGGAGTGACTGGCGACTTCGGGTGTAAACCCTCGATACTGTGGGATATCTCTCGATTAATCGTGAGGGTCTCTGGCGATTTTGGGGAAATTTATACCGGATGACCCACTAGCCGACGGTATGGCAACCGATACACGAAAGGTCGTACTGGGCACGCTCTTGCTCGTCGCCAGCAGCGCGATCATCCTCGGCACCGGTCAGTTAGGCAGTGGTTTCCCGGTGTGGGCGGCCTCGATCGCCGCGCTCGGGATGGCCGCCGGTGCGCTGTTCGTCGGCACTTCCGAAGACAAGCGTCCGGTCTGAGCTCGCTTTCGATGGCGGCCACTCTCGAATGCCACACCAGCTACGACGCGGTCGATTGTCTTCGATAGCGCACGAGGTTTTTCGCGATAACCGAGCAGATGATCCCCGCAAGCAGCGTCACGAGTAGCAGCCGTTCTCCGTTACCCGACGCCGACGGATCGAGGCTGAATTCGATCATCACAGACACCAATACCACTGCTGGTACGGCCACCGCTGGCAGTGACGCGGGAGAGATCGCTCGCGAGGGATGTCTGTTCCGTCGGCCCTTGACGATACTGCCAGCTGCATACGGAACGACCGACGCGACAGCGTCGACCACAAGTATTCGCTGCACTGGGCCCAGCTCTTCGACGACGAAATTCGAGATTGACGATAGGTGTTCTGCCAAGACCACCAGCGAACTGTCCAGTGCCCACGGGAAAAACAGCAGTACTACCGCAGATACCGGCATTGCGACGACGAACAGCGTGGTCGAACCGGCTATTCCCCACTGTGTCCGCCGGTCGTCGATCCGCGCGAGTCCGTACTGCAACGGAACGAAGAACGCACTGAGAAGCCAGAAGTAACCCAGGTGCAATCTGAACAGCGTCTCCGGATAGAGTGTGTCGAACTGTAGTGGTGTTACGAGACTCGTGCTAGCTATCGCCGTCGCAAGTAAGCCGGGGGCGGTCAGGAGTGCGAGCAGTCGTCTGGTCGAGAGGTGGTGTTTTCGTTCATAGTATACGAGTGCTCCGACGATGAGGTAGGCGAGACCGAACTGGGCGTACACGAGGAACCACTGCCCGAGTTCTCCCTTGGACGAAAGATAGCTGGCAATGACGAACCCAACCCCGATAGCGAGCGTAGCGAATATGAACGGTTGCGTTCGATCTATCACCAAGATTAATATAGTTACCAACTTCCCAGATGTTATTTCTTGCGGTGTTGCTACTAGAATGAAGTTGCCGTGGTGGCCAAAAATCACCGTACCCAGAACGAACAGAGTCTACAACAGATACTGCTCGGCGTCGTCGCTGAGGTTCCGGAAGTGGTCTGCGGCCTCGACCAGTTCCTCTGCGGTCGATTCCTCGAAGCCCATCGTCTCGACTTTGACGCCCTCGTGGCGGAGATACCGACAGAGACGAGCGAAGTCGCCGTCGCCGGTGATGAGCACGACCGTGTCGACGTGTGGGGCCAGCGAGACGGCGTCGAGGCTCATCCCCACGTCCCAGTCGGCCTTCTTCGAGCCGTCGCCGAAGGTCTTGATGTCCTTGATGCGGGTCTCGAAGCCGATGTCTTCCAGCGCCTCGAAGAAGCTCTCCTCTTCCGGGGAGTTGGCCCGGATCACGTAGGCGATGGCGCGAGTGAGGGCTCGGCCCTGGACGGCCTCGTCGAGCAGCGATTCGTAGTCGATGTTGCGCGAGTGGAGACTCCGGGCGGTGTGATAGAGATTCTGGGCGTCGGCGAGCACGCCGACACGCTGCCCCGGATGTGAAACGACCATGTACTCGTGTGAGGAAGCGGCGGGAATAGCTCTTGGGGCTCGCAGTGGTCGGCGGAGCTATTCAGACTCCGTTTCGTAGGCCTCGCCGACCGCAGCGGGCACGCGCGTGTACCCCACCAGCGTGAGCACGACGAGCACGGCGACGTAGGGGAACAGTCCGGTGATCGATCCGGGCAGCGCGATGCCGACCGTCTGGAGCTGGATCTGGAGCATGTCCATCGCGCCAAAGAGCAGCGACGCGAGGAAGGCCCCGATCGGGTTGTAGTTGCCAAAGAGGTAGGCGACGATGGCGATCCAGCCCCGTCCGTCGACCATCGTGACGCCGGTGCCGGTGAACCCGCTCCCGATGCCGACCGACAGCGTCGCGCCGGCCAGGCCCGCCATCGCCCCCGAGAAGATCACGGTGGCGTAGCGAACACGGTTCACGTCGACGCCGGCCGTGTCCAGCGCCTCGGGGTTCTCGCCGGCCGCCTGGATCCAGTAGCCGTAGCGCGTCCGATAGAGGACGACCCACGCGAGGGCCGTCAGCACGAGCGTCAACAGGACCAGCGGGGACGTGTCGAACAGCAGCGGTCCGAGGACCGGCACCTCGGCGAGACCGGGGACCGCGACGTCGTTCACGTTGGGCAGCGTCGGACTGGAGACGCCACCCCACAGGACCGTCGCGCCGAAGGGGCCAAAGCCCAGGCCGATGAACCACACCGCCAGCCCGGCGACAATCTGGTCTGCCTCGTACCGGATCGTCAGGACGGCGAAGGCCACCGTCAGCAGGGCACAGAACACGACTGCCACGAGGATGGCCAGCCAGAGATCGCCCTGCGTGATCGCGCTCTCGCCGGAGATGAGCCACGCCGCGGCGGCAGCGGTCAAGGCCCCGAAGATCATGAACCCCTCCAGACCGATGTTGAACACGCCGCTCTTCTCGGCGTACAGTCCGCCGATCGCGGCCAGCGCGATCGGCATCGCGGCCTGAAGCGATCGCTCCGCGGCTCCGACGGTCAGCAGCGCCGCGCCGGGCAAATCCAGCAGCGTGATCGCTGCGACGGCAGCGAGCGCTGCGAGCCCGCCGCCGACGGCGAGTCGGTGCTCGGCCGCGTAGTCGGCGACGCTCATCGCTCGTCACCCCCGAGTCCGAAGCGGCGGGCACTCATTCGGAACAGCTCCGGGGCGGCCACGAACAGCACGATGAGACCGATGACGCCGTCGACGAGCTCCGAGGGCACGTCGAGCGTGAACCCGATGTACTGGCCGCCCGCGTCGAGACCGCCAAAGAGCAGGCCCGCCGGGATCACGCCCAGCGGGTTGTTCGCCGCCAGCAGGCTCACCGCGATGGCGTCGAACCCGAAGGTCGGGAACGTGCTCGGGTCGCTGTAGTACCCCAGGACCATGATCGCGAACATCGCACCGGCGACGCCAGCGACCATCCCCGAGAACGTCATCGTCGTCACGACCGTCCGCTTCGGGTCGACTCCGGAGTAGGCCGCCGCAGACTCCTGGTAGCCGCTGGTCACGAGGTCGTAGCCGAAGCTCGTGCGGACCATGACCACGTAGACGCCGATCGCAGTCGCCAGCGCGACCCCCAGCCCGATGACCGAGAACGAGCCGCTCCCGAACGCGAAACCGGGCAGGTCGACGTAGTCGGGGAACGACTCCGTGTTCGGTGCGGAGGTCCCCGACGGTCGGAGGTACGCGTCGATGAGGAAGTAGACGACGCCCGACGCGATGAAGTTCAGCATGATCGTGGTGATCACTTCGTTGGCGTCGGCGTAGGCCTTCATCAGCCCCGGCAGCGCCCCGTAAGCACCGCCCGCAACGATCGCCGTGATCGTCCCGAGGACCATCAACACGACGCCCCCGACGGGGCCGCCGGGCAACAGCGGCGCGAGAAAGAGGATCGTCAGCGCGGTCGCGAACCCGCCGACGACGAACTGTCCCTGCACGCCGATGTTGAACACGCCGGCCCGGAAGGCCACGGCGACGGCGACGCCGGTCAGAATCAGCATCGTCGACTGACGCAGCGTGAACGCGACGTTCGAGAGGTTCCCGACCGCGCCGTACAGCAGCGACGTGACGAACTCCACGGCGTCGTAGCCGGTCGCCCAGACGATCACCGAGCCGATCAGCAACGCCAGCAGCGTCGAGACGACCGCCAGCGCGAACCGTTCGAGGACGCTCGCTCGCAGCATCCGGTCGGCCGCCCGATCGAGGACGGCACGCGCTCGGTCGCTGGCCGTGCTCACCGCCCGACACCTCCGTCGGCGGCCGCCCGCTCTTGCCCGGCCATCAGCAGGCCGAGTTCCTCCTCGGTCACGGAGTCTGGATCGACCACGTCGACGAACTCGCCCTCGTGGATCACCGCGAGGCGATCCGAGAGCTTCTGGACCTCGTCGAGCTTCGAGGAGACCAGTAGAATCGCCATCCCCTCGTCGCGCATCTCGTGGAGTCGACCGTGGATGAACTCGATCGAACCGATGTCGACCCCCCGAGTCGGATGTGAGGCGACCACCAGGTCCGGGTCGTGTCTGAGTTCGCGTCCGACGACGAACTTCTGCTGGTTGCCTCCCGAGAGCGACCCGGCGTCGGCTTCGACGTGGGACGGTTGCACGTCGTACTCGGCGACGATCTCGGCCGCGTGTTCGCGGACGCGATCCCAGTCGACGAAGCCGTTCTCGACGAACGGCTCGATGGTCTGGTTCCCGAGCAGGGCGTTCCGGACGAGGTCGTACTCCTGGACGAGCCCCTCGGTCTGGCGGTCTTCCGGGATGTAGGCGATGCCCGACTCGATGCGGTCGCGCCGGCTCGTCTCGGTGATGTCTCGCCCCTCGAAGCTGACCGTCCCGGACTCGATCGGCCGCAGTCCGGTGATCGCTTCCACGAGTTCTGCCTGCCCGTTGCCATCGACGCCCGCGATCCCCAGCACCTCGCCGGACCGCACCGAGAGGTCGATCCCGCTGACCTGTTCGAGCCCGCGGTCGTCCTGGACGCGCAGATCCGCCACGTCGAGGGTGACCGAACCGGGTTCGGTCGTGCGCTCTTGTCCCTCGAAGAGCACGTCTCGGCCGACCATCATGCGCGCGAGCTCCTGCTCGCTCGTCGTCGCTCCGTCGACGGTCCCGACCGACTTCCCGTCCCGGAGGACAGTGATATCGTCGGCGACGGCCATCGCCTCGTCGAGCTTGTGGGTGATGAAGATCAGCGACTGGCCGCGCTCGGTCAGCGCTTCCATCACGTCGAACAGTTCCGCGACCTCCTGGGGAGTCAACACCGCGGTGGGCTCGTCGAGGATCAGCGTGTCTGCCCCCCGGTAGAGGCTCTTGACGATCTCGACGCGTTGCTGGACGCCGACGCCGAGATCCTCGATTCGCGTCTCCAGGTGCTGGTCGACGTCGAAGCCGTAGGTCGAACAGACCTCGTCGATCGTCGCCCGCGCGCTGGCCTCGTCGACGAGCCCGTTGTCGGTCGGCTCGTGGCCCAGGACGACGTTCTGGAGGACGGTCATCGTATCCACGAGCTGGAAGTGCTGGTGGATCATGCCGACCCCGGCGTCGATCGCGTCTCGCGGCGAGTCGAACGTCCGGGGCTGTCCGTCGACGCGGATCGTTCCCCCGTCGGGTTCGTAGAGCCCGTAGAGGACGCTCATCAGCGTCGTCTTGCCCGCCCCGTTCTCGCCGACGAGCGCGTGGACCGTCCCGCGTTCGAGTGTGAGGTCGACGCCGTCGTTGGCGACGACATCCCCGAAGCGTTTGGTGATGCCGTCGAGTTCGACGGCTGGTGCCCCGCTCCCGCTCATGGCTGTGTGGTGGTGGTGTCGTGTCTCATAAAGTGCGATGGTGGCTGTGGCTTCAGTCCTGACAGCCGGCGGCCGTACAGGGGACGGTCACGTCGCCGTCGACGATGGCCTGCTTCGACTCTTCGAGGTTCTGGCTCACGGCGTCGGGCAGCTTCGAGCCGATGGCCTGGCCCAGCACGACCGCGACGGCGTCCTGGTCGAGGCCGAGGACGTTTCGACCGCTGACTTCGTCCCAGTTGTCCTGGACGATGCCCTCCGCGACCCGGTACGTCCCTTCGTTGATGCGCTTGATCGCCGAGCCGATGATCACGTCCTGGTAGTCCGGCAGCGTCACCGACTGGTCGGCGTCGACGCCGATGGCGAAGCGGTTCGCTTCCTGGGCGGCCTGGAAGACGCCCTGTCCGGCGGCCGCCGCGGCCTGGTAGACGATGTCCGCTCCGGCGTCGTACTGCGAGGAGGCGATGTTGGCCGCCGTCTGTGTGTCCTCGTAGTTACCGATGTAGCCGACGCGTACGTCTACGTCCTCGTTGACCCACTCGACGCCAGCGACGTAGGCGCGTTCGAACGCGTTGATCAGCGCCCCGTCGACGCCGCCCACGAAGCCGACGGTGGTCCCGTCGGGGTCGTTGGCGTTCCCTTCGTGCGTGAGTTCTCGGGTCGTCATCGTCCCGGCGAGGACGCCCGCCTGGAACGACATCTCGTGGTTGGCCCAGATGTAGCCGCCGACGTTTGGCCGTTCGACGTGGTCGTTGATCAGCATCCAGCGCTGATCGGAGTACTCCTCGGCGTTGGTCTCCAGTGCCTGGGTGTGCTGGTAGCCGACCAGGACGATCAGGTCGTAGTCGGGGTTCTGGCTCTCTGCGAGGCGGGACTGGACGGTCCCGTAGTTTGACTGGTTGGTCTCTTCGACCTGCTGGAGCTCGATGTCGTACTCCTCGGCGGCGTTTTCCAGCCCCTCCAGTGCGAGGTCGTTGAACGCGCGGTCGCCGAAGCCGGCGGAACTGGAGACGATCGCGATGTTCGTCGTCCCGCCGCCACTCTCGGTCGTGTCCATCTCCATCTCGCCGTCGCTGTCACCATCGCCGCCGTCACCGCCACTGTCGCCGGTCAGACAGCCGGCGAGGCCGCCGGTGATAGCGACCGCCGCTCCCGACCGGAGCACGTCGCGTCGGTTGATCGGTGTGCCGGAGTCTCCCCGCTTGTCGACTGCCGTCGATTCGTCGTCTGGATCTGGTTCTGAAACCATTGGGATGTGGATATAATTATTTTCTAGGTATATAAGTTCGTCCCCAAAACAGGCGGACGAGGCGGTGAAGTCTCCACGAGATACTCTAGAGCGTGTGGAATTTCTATATCAGAATAAAAATACAAAGCCCGTCGCCGACCGAACTCGCGCCACCACGACGCCCGTCGCCTCGCACGGAGTCCTGTCGCTCTGTCTCGGAGGGACTCTGGGAGGGCGTGGGATCGACCGGGAAAACGACGACGACCGTCCGTCTCAGTCTTCCGCTTCGAAGCCCGCGATCGTCACGGGCAGCCGACCGCTGGCCCGGCGCTGGCCGGCCAGGATCTCGCCGGTTACCGACAGCGTCGCGGGCGTGTAGTCGTAGGTCGACACCGCCGTCGACACGTCGGGGAAGCGAGCGAGGTCGTAGGGGTTGCGCACCACCAGCGCGGCGAAGGCGCCGACGGCCTCGTCGAGTTGCTCGACCGCTCGCACCTGTTCGTCGTCGCCAGCGGCGTTGTAGGTCGCCAGCACGACCTGCTCGTCGCCCTCGAACGACGGCAGGGCGTCGGCGGTCTCGACCACGTGCAGTTCCACGTCGAAGCTGCCGGCTTCGAGTGCGTCGGCGACCAGTGTCGGCTCGTAGCGGTCGTCCTCTGCCGGCGAGGCGCGTCCGCCGGGGAAGCCGACGAGGTGCAGCGGTCGTCCGGTGTCGAAGGGGATCGTCTCGTTTCGATCCCGTGGGACCGTGATGCCGGCCGCCGCGACCTCGCGGCCCACGTCGCGGGAGCGCTCGCTCGTCGCCTCCCAGCGGTCGAGCGAGGGCGTCTCCTCGCCGACCTCGCGTCGCTCCTTGTAGTCGAGGATGCGCTCGACAGCGTCGTCGATCCGCGACTCGTCGATGCGGCCTGACTCGACGGCGTCGACGACGGCGTCGACGGCGGCCTTCTGGACCTCGGGGGTGTGACAGACCAGGAGGAGATCACAGCCCGCTTCCACGGCCTGGACACACCCTTCCGGCGTCCCCATCTCGTCGGCGATGGCGTTCATCTCCATCCCGTCGGTGACGACCAGGCCGTCGAACCCTAACTCCTCGCGGAGGAGTCCGGTCTGTACGTCTCGGGAGACGGTCGCCGGGAGTTCGTCGTCGCCGGTGATCGTCGGGAACGAGACGTGTGTCGTCATGATCGCGTCGATCCCGTCGTCGATCGCCCGGCGGAAGGGGGCGAGTTCGACGGCGTCGAGGCGCTCGCGGTCGTGGTCGACGACCGGCAGCGAGTGGTGCGAGTCGGCGCTGGTGTCGCCGTGGCCGGGGAAGTGCTTCCCACAGGCCAGCACGCCCTCGGCCTGCATGCCGTCGGCCATCGCCGCACCGAGGTCGCCGACGAGTTCGGGCTCCTCGCCGAACGACCGCACGCCGATGACGGGGTTGTCCGGGTTGTTGTTCACGTCCAGCACCGGCGTCAGATCGAAGTTGACGCCGATGGACGCGAGTTCCGCCCCGACAGCGCCGCCCACCGAACGGGCGAGGTCGGCGTCCCGGCCCGCACCGATGCTCATCTGACTCGGGGGTTCGGTCCCCCAGTCGGTCCGTGAGACGACGCCGCCCTCCTGGTCGGCCGTCACGAACAGCGGGATCTCGGGCTCCGTTTCGGTGGCGATGGTCTGTAGCTCGCGGCTGAGCTCGGCGACCTGCTCGGGCGAGTCGATGTTCCGGCTGAAGTAGATGACGTTGCCACAGCGATAGTCGGTGAGGAGTTCGCGGAGGTCGTCCGTCGGTTCCGGTCCCTCGAAGCCGACGACGAACAGCTGTCCGACTTTGGTGGCGAGATCGAGTTCGGCCACGTCTGGCAGAGACATGGTGATACTGTCTCAATTGCACCCACGTAGTTCTGTCGGCCCGACGCTCCGATTTTCCCATTAGAGAACGCATGCGCGCCGAAAACGGTACTTTCGGAGATCGTTTCCCCATACTCACCGAACGGGGTCACCGTTTCAGCGTGCTGTAGGTCGCCTTGGCGAGGTCCATCCCGATACCGTCGGACTCGACGACGTAGTAGGGAACCAGGTCAGCGCCGAACTTGGACTTGTACCGGCAGAGTCGCTCGGTGTTCGCGCCCATCAGGTCGTAGCCGGTCACCGACGAGAGCGCGTCGTCCGCGACGATGTCGGCGATGATCTGCCAGTGGACGAGACTGTTGATGCTGACGCCCTCGTAGGTGCTCCGCGTTCCGCCCTGCCAGAAGTACGCGGCGTCGGGCGAGTACAGCGCCGTGATCCCGCCGAGAAAGGATCCGTCGGGTCCGCGGGCGACGTAGGGGCGTGCCCGGTCGCCGAGCGCCGCCACGAGATCGCGGACGTACGACCACTCGATGGGAAAGGACCGATCCTGCTCGGCGTAGCGTTCGCGGGTGGCCTCGTAGATCGCTCGGGCACCGTCCAGGCCCTCGACGCTCACGTTCACGTCCAGTTCTCTGGCCGAGCGGATCTCTCTGCGGAGGCTACTGGAGAAGCCCGCCATCGTCTCGTCGGTCGTCGCGTCCGCGAGGTCGAGGCGGTAGGTAAACTGCGTCGTGAGGTCGTACTCCGCCCAGACGTAGGGCCGGGGGTCGAGGTACTGGCTGTTACAGACCATCCGGAACAGCGACAGCGAGCCGCCGGTGTCGATCGTCTCCAGCACCGCCTCGGTGAACTTCGAGTTGACCGATTCGATCTTGCATTGCTTGGGGCTGGTCGGCATCACCACGGGACCGAGCCGCGGGACGTTCATCGACGGCGGCGGCGACGTCACTGTCGTCCCGACGAGCTTCGAGTCGGTGACCACCGGGAGCAGTCCGATCGCCTGCTGGCCCTTGAACCCGCCGTACAGTTCGAGGTCGCCGTCGACGTGGTCTGCGAGCACTTCGAGGGCCTCGGGCTGGTGGAAGAGTTCGATCCCCGAGTCCGGAACTGCCTCGCCCCACTCGTCGATATCGAGTCGTTCGATCTCCATCTCTCACCGGAGAACCTGCCCGTTCGGGCTTTGTTATCGACCTCCTACGCCGGTCACTGGGTCGCTCGTTCGCTCTCCGGCGTCGGGACCTGCGCTCTGTCGTCTTGCCAGTGCTCGTAGAGTTGGCCCGGCGGTCCGACCCACGCACCCATATCGAGCGCGCACTCGATCAGCTCTCGGTAGAGCTCGGTGTACCCGTCGTAGTCGGAGCTGAAGTAGCGCGGATGCCACAGCACCGTCATCACGCCCTCGTGGTCGCACGCCTCGTCGAGGAGTCGCCGGCAGGCCGCCCAGGCGCGTTCGTACTCCTCGCCGGGGTTCGGTAGCGCACACTCCATGAGCACCGTCGGGAACACGACGAAGTGGTCGTCGAACGGCCGGAACGGGCGGTAGCCGTCCTGGAACCCGAACTCGGCGGACGAGCCGGGCGAGGCGTCGTACTGGAGGCCCATCGAACGCTGGTAGCGCCACGTCGTCGGCCGCTCCAGGTTGAGGTAGTGCTGGCGGCCGCCGCGCACGGCCCGTCCGAGAGTCTCTTCGAGCCACTGCTTCTCTCGTTCCAGCATCGACGGCTCCCGGTAGGACTCGTAGGAACCGTGTAACCCAACCTCCCAGCCCCGGTCGTCCAGCGACGACATCAGCTGTGCGATGTCGGGATCGCCGAGGTCGTACCGGCCGGCGTAGAGCCGCCAGCTCTCCGCGTCGGTCCACTCGCTGACCGAGCGATCCCGGAACAGCGACTGTTCGGACAGGAAGTAGAACGCCGACCTGACGCCCAGCGACCCCTCCAGTGAGACGATGTCTTCGAACGTCCAGTAGGGGTTGCGCCACGGCAGCAGGTCCAGCAGGTGTGAGGGATCGCGCTCGGCGACAGTGTAGTACAGCGACTGGTAGGTCTTGTACGGTCGATCCACGTCGTGAGTGAGACAGAGTGCGAACTCGGCGTCTCCGGGTACCCAGTCAGACATCGCTTCCTCTCGGGCCGTGTCTGGTCGGTTCCGTCACGGTCGATACCGGTAGCCCCCTCGCCAGCGTCCGGCAGACTCCTGTTTGTAACATCGCTACCATCTGTGTTGCGGTTCCACGGACGCTCGATACTGGCATTGTTATAGGGTATTTACCAGGCGACTCCGATCTCCGGCGGTGGACGCCGTCGTCGACCGCCGTCCGAGAACCGGCAAACACAACGCATAAGTCCGTCGCCCGACCCGTGTGCAGTATGCGACGGGACGCACGACTCCGTCTCGACAGGGTGGCAAGCAGTGCGTCCACGCCGCCGAAAAAGCGCAAGCGCCCCTTCTGACGGCTCGCTGCGGGCGTGGCGCTCCCGTCTCGGGCCGGTCGCTCTTTTGCCGGGTATCGATGCCTCGACCACCACCGACACACGACAGCAATGACACAGATCGACCTCACCGGCGTGTTCCCTGCGATTCCCACGCCGTTCCACGACGACGACGACCGCAGCATCGACTTCGAAACACTCCGACGCGACGCACAGCGCCTCGAAGCGGCAGGCGTCGACGGCCTCGTCCCGGCCGGCTCGACCGGCGAGTCGGCGACGATGACCCACGACGAACACATCGAGGTCGTCGAGGCGGTCGTCGACGCCGTCGACGACGTCCCGGTCATCGCCGGGACGGGGAGCAACAACACCCGCGAGGCGCTGTCGCTGTCCCAGCGAGCGGCCGACGCCGGTGCCGACGCTCTCTTGCTCATCTCGCCGTACTACAACAAGCCCGAGCAGCGCGGTCTCGTCGACCACTACCGGACCATCGCCGACGCCGTCGACTGCCCCCAGATCGTCTACAACGTCCCCTCTCGGACCGGCCAGAACATCGAGCCCGACACCGCCGTCGAACTGGCCAGCCACGAGAACGTCGCGGGGTTCAAGGCCGCCAGCGGCGACATGAATCAGATCTCCGAGATCGTCGAGCGGACCCGCGACGAGGACTTTTCGGTGCTGTCGGGCGACGACGGCATGACCCTGCCGATGCTCTCGATCGGCGCGGACGGCTGTATCAGCGTCGCCGCCAACGTCGAACCCGAACGCACCTGTGCCATGGTCGGCGCGGCCGTCGCCGGTGACTACGAGCGTGCCCGCGCGATCCACCACGAACTCGGACCGCTCTTCCGCGCGCTGTTCGTCGAGACGAACCCGATTCCGGTCAAGGAGGCGATGCGAATTCGGGGATACGGACCGGCCCACCTCCGCCAGCCTCTCTCTCGGCTCGCCAGCGAACACGTCGACCGGCTCGAAGCCGTCCTCGCCGACCTCGCCGACGAGGACCTCGAAGCCGAGTACGAGGAGGCCGAGCGATGACGCGGATCGCCGTCTGTGGCGCGACCGGCCGGTCCGGGGCCGCGGTCGTCGAGGCCGGACGAGCACGTGACGACGTGGAGATCGTCGCCGGCTTCGCCAGCACGACCGACGAGACGGACGGCCTGCCACTGCGTCCCGCCAGCGAGGCCGGCACGGTCCTCGAGGAGTACGACGTGGACGCCGTCGTGGACTTCTCGACGCCCGAAGCGACGATGGACGTGCTCGCGGGCTGTCTCGACAACGGCGTCGCACTCGCGGTCGCGACGACTGGCTTCGACGAGGACGAACTGACACGGCTCCGGGAAGCCGCCGACGAGATCCCGGTCCTGAAGGCGACGAACTTCTCGCGGGGCATCCAGGCCCTCCTGCGGACGGTCCGCGAGGCCGTCGGCGCGCTGGACGACTACGACCTCGAACTGCTGGAGAGCCACCACAACGGGAAGGTCGACGCCCCCTCGGGGACGGCCAACACGATCCTCGAAACCGTCCAGGAGGAGCGCGACGTGGAGCCGGTGTACGGCCGCGAGGGCCACGCACCCCGAGACGACGACGAGATCGGCGTCTTCGCCCGCCGTGCCGGCGACATCCGCGGCGAGCACGAGCTGCTGCTGGCGGGCAACGACGAAGTGCTCTCGCTGTCCCATCGCGCCGAGGATCGCGGCGTCTTCGCCGCTGGCGCGCTCGACGCGGCCCAGTGGCTCGTCGGCCGCGCGCCCGGCTGGTACGACTTCGGGGCGGTCGTCGACGACGCCTGACGCGGCCTCGTCGCGACACCGAGCGGGTTCGCACGCTGTCGTCTCGACTCGGGATCACCGACCGGCGGCCAGCCGTCGATAGACCGGGTACAGCGTCGCGTAGACGCTCGTCGGGACCTGGCGAGCCGTCGCCTGCAGGAGGCGCTGGCCGAGCGGTCGAGCCGACTGCTCGACCGACGCCCCGAAGTCGGCGTCGCGGAGCCACCCGAGCAGCTCCGCGCCGCCGGGTGCCTCGATCGCCTCGACCTCGCGGGCGGCGTCCTGTAACGTCTCCCAGTGGTAGCGTTTCTGTGCCGAGAGGTGTTTCTCGCCGGACTCGAAGGTGTCTCTGATCGCCGCGACCGTCGCGGCGTCGTAGTCGTACCCGTGGTCGTTCGGATCGAGGCCGGCCAGCAGGAGTCCGACGATCGTCCGGTAACACTTCTCGCAGTGGCTACAGTTCCGCGGCCCCTCGGCGTGGACGCACGTCCGGAGCGTGATCTCTCGGGAGTGGCTGTCCACGTAGTCGGCGATGGTCTCGATCTTCTCCTGGCGGGTCGACTCGTAGCCGTCGTGAGTCGCCGCCGTGCCGCTCCACCGGACGTGGTCGTCGATCGTCGGGTGCGAGCCCCACGGACGGGTCCACGCCTCGGTGTGGGTCGCTGCGATGTACAGCCGGCCGATGTCCGCGGCCGCCGTCAGTGGCGCACACAGGCCGAGCAACCCCAGTCCGTGGCCGACGGAACTGTACCACGCGCCGTCGAGGTACCGCTGGAAGTGGGCCTGCAACAGCGGCGTCGCGAGGAACGACAGCATGTTCGACTCGACGAAGTGCGCGTCGAGGCCCCGCTCGGCTGCGAAGTCGGCGAAGAACTCGCGGTTGCGCTGCCAGCGGTCCCGCTCTCGCATCACCCACCCTCTGACGCTGATCAGGTCGGGCTGTTCGGACTCGTGGCGGACGTACGTCGCCGTCGAGTCGACGCCGCCGGTAAACAGCAACGCGCTGCCCGCGCGCTCGCCCGGATCGTGGCTCCCGTCGACGGTCTCCCCACAGACGATCCGTCCTCCCTGCATGAAGGACGGGTACATCTCACAGAGGCGCTGGCCGACGTGTCTGAGCGAGTCGAGGAACGCCGCGTCGACGCGATCGACTGCGACCGTCGCCCCCGTCGCCCAGGCGACGGGACAGACGTGTGCGAGCACCGGAACCACGAGCAGCGACTCCGGCACGGCGGCGACGTCGACGCCGTAGTCGGCGACGAAGGGGTCGTCGGTGACGAAGCGCCCGACGCGGCCACTCGTGGTCACCGTCGCTCGCAGCGTCGTGTCGGTCGCCGTGACATCGTCGACCGTCACGCGATTCGTCTCTCCGCGCACCTTATGGGCCTCGCTCTCGTGTCGTCGCGGCGGTCGTCGTGTCTCCCTGACGCTTCCCGGCCGTCGTCTCGCTCGCTGAATCGATGTCGGCTCTCATCTGTCGTGGGCCGACGGTGGGTCGACGCACGCATTGTTAGTTCGACCGTATACGACCGTTCCCACGGTTCTTCGTCTGAAATCGTCACTTACTGGACCGTCGATCCGTGGCGAGTCGCTCCGGTCGGAAACCCAGAGACGTATATCCGAGGAGGCGCAATCCCGTCCCAATGAGCCTCGAAGCAGACGTACGCGACCTCTGGGAGCGCAAACAGGACGGACTGACTGCCGCCGACGCGACCGACGACCACCTGGCCGTCCTCGACGACTTTCTCGCCGCGCTCGAAGCCGGCGAGATCAGGGCCGCCGAGAAACGCAGCGGGGAGTGGGAGGCCAACGCGTGGGTCAAACAGGGGATCCTCCTGAACTTCGGCCTCCGCGAGACCGTCGCCCGCCAGTACGGCGACGTTACCTACCACGACGTGCTCCCGCTGCGCGAGACCGACGACCTGCACGAACGGGGGAGCCGCAACACGCCCGACGGGACGGTCATCCGGCGCGGTGCCTACGTCGGCGGCGACGCCATCCTCATGTCGCCCGCGTTCGTCAACATCGGCGCACACGTCGGCGACGGCACGCTCGTCGACTCCTGTGACACCGTCGGCTCTGCCGCCCAGATCGGCGACGACGTCAAACTCGGCGCGAACACGCTGATCGGCGGCGTCCTCGAACCGGTCGAGAGCACGCCGGTCGTCGTCGAGGACGGCGTCTCGCTGGGCGCGGGCTGTCGGGTCACCAGCGGCTTCGTCGTCGGGGAGAACAGCATCGTCGGCGAGAACACGCTGCTGACGCCCCGCATTCCGATCTACGACCTCGTCGAAGAGGAGATCATCTACGGCGAGTTGCCCCCCGAACGGCGCGCGTTCACCCGCTTCGTCGAGTCCAGCGTGAGCGACCACGACCTCTTCGACGGCGGCGCGTACAAGCCCGCCGTCGTCGCGACCGACGTGGAAGCGGAGACGCTGGAGGCGACGGAACGAGAGGACGCGCTACGGGAGTGAGCGACTGGCCGCCACACGGCGGTAAGCCGACCGCACCCGAACACTGTCTCGCCTTACTCTCGGCAGCCGTCACCGACGCCGGCCACAGACGCCGTCGCTCGTCGCTCTCTGTCGTCATCTGGAGTGGCAACGCGGCCGTCCCAGATCGAACGCCCCGCGACCGAGTAACGCGGCCGTATCGAGCGCCGACTGGAAATCTCTGCGCATAACAAACCGTCCATCTCCGCAAGCGAGAGACGCCACGGCGCTGGCAGGACACACACATGACAGACAGACAACGAACCGACGACAGCACAGTATTGCCGACGATGGAAGACCTTCGACAGACGATGCGTTCGCGCCGCGACGTACTCGCGGGCACGGGCGCAGTGATCGGTGCGGGGCTGGTCGGGACGGCCGCGACGGCCCAGGAGGACGACGCGGCTGGCAACCAGCCCGCAGAGATCCCGCCCCAGTTCGACCAGCCCGACACGGACGTGGACGTGCTCAACTACGCGCTGACGCTCGAATACCTCGAGGACGCGTTCTACGACGCGGGACTCGAACAGTTCGGCGGCGACGAACTGGCGAGCGCGAGCGCGCTCGAAGTGCCGGCCGATCTGCTGGTCACCTTCTTCGAGGATATCAGCGCACAGGAACAGTCCCACACCGAGCAGCTGGCCCGCGTCATCGAGACGCTCGGAGCGACGCCCGCCGAACCCCCCGCGTTCGAGTTCGCGCTCGACTCTGCCGCCACGTTCATCGAGACCGCACAGGTGCTGGAAAACACCGGCGTCGCCGCCTACGCCGGTGTGGCACCGCGCATCGAGAGTCCGGACATCCTCTCGGCGGCGCTGTCGATCCACAGCGTCGAGGCGCGCCACGCCGCGGTGCTCAACGCACTCGTCGGCGAGTCGCCCTTCCCGAACGCCTACGATCCAGCGCTCCCCATCCCGGACGTACTGTCGGCGATCCAGCCGTTCATGGCCGAAGAGATGGAGGAACCACCGGACGAGGAGACCGACACGCCCGGCGACGAGACCGAGACAGAAGTCCCCGGCGACGAGACCGAGACAGAAGTCCCCGGCGACGAGACCGAGACAGAAGTCCCCGGCGACGAGACCGAGACAGAAGTCCCCGGCGACGAGACCGAGACGGAAGCGCCCGGCAACGAGACCGCGTCCCCGACCGACGAGGAGAGTGGGTAACGACCGGTCACCTCGTCTCGGGACGCTCTGGCGTCGGTCGACGCTCCTCGTGACTCCGTCCCGACACGGCGCTACACGACGCCGACTTCGGAGACGCCGAGCGCGAGCTGTCCGAGGCCCGCGAGAATCATCACGACGGCCGCGGCCTGCTGTATCCGACCGGTGTGGGTACCCAGAGCGTGCCAGAGATCGACGCCGACGCCGGCAAGCAGCGTCACGCCGACCAGCGGGAGCGTCACGCCCAGCGCGTACACCGCGACCACGAGGACGCTGATCGCGCTCTCGAAGGCGAGTGCCTGGGTCACGACACCGACGAGCAGCGGGACAACACAGCCCGCGGCGGCGACGGCGTAGATCGCGCCGAAGAGCCCGAAGCCCAGCAGCGAGCGCGGTCGCCGCGGGAGCCCGATCCGCAGTTCCGGTCCACGACCGAGCAGTGCCGTCGCGCCGAAGCCGACCAGTGCGACGCCGACCAGCGGCTCGAACACTGGCAGGGCCCGTTTGATCGGCTCCCCGACTGCGAGGACGAGCGCAGCGACGACCGAGAGCGATCCGAGTGCTCCGAGGCCGGCGACGGCGGCCGCCGCCACCGTCGGCCCGGACCCCTCGCGGCGCTGTACGTAGTACCCCACGTAGCCCGGCAACAGCGGGAACGCACAGGGAGCGAAAAACGTCGAGATTCCGGCACCCGCGGCGAACGCGAGCACACCGGCGACGGCGATGTCGCTCATCTCAGACCAGCCGATCCAGTTGCTCGCGGAGTTCGCTCTCGCCGGCGAGACCGCTCTGGCGGTAGCTGATCGTCCCGTCGGCGTCGGCGATGGCGACGTACGGGAGTCCGTCGGCACCGAACGCGGTCAAGAGATCACTACCGGGATCGATCCCGACGGTCCAGCGACCGCCGTTCCGGTCCCACCAGTCGGCGATCTCTGCACGCGTGAGCGTCTCGCTCGGGCGCTCGTTGGTCACCGAGACGAACGACACGTCCTCGTAGTCGGGCCGGATCGCCCCGAGAATCTCGATCTGTTCGTCACAGGGATCACACCAGGTGGCGAACAGATCCACGACCGTCACGGTGTCCGGCGTCGGAACCGTCGCCTCGCCCGCTTCGGAGCCCGCAGCCGAAAGCGTCTCGACGCGCCGAGGCAGCGCCGCCTCGGTGGCGACGCCCGGCATCCCGTTCTGGGCAGCCCACAGGCCACCACCGGCGAGTCCGGCCCCGGCCAGCGCCGCGAGCAGACGGCGTCGCTTCACGCCGTTCTCACCGCCGTCAGGTCCTCGACGATCTGGTCTTCGTCGGGAGACTTGGTGCGGTACGCGCGCTCGACGAAGCCGTCGCCGTTGACCAGCAGCGTCATCGACGCGTGTGAGAACATGTACTCGTCCATCTCTTCGGGCTCCGTCCGCTCGAAGTGGACGCCGAACGCCGCCTGTACCACCTCGGTCGCCCGCTCGCTCGACTGTGGCCGGAGGAACCGCCAGCCGTCGCCGTCGGCGGCGACGTTCATCTCCTCGGCGTAGGTCCGCAGCCGCTTGGCGGTGTCGCGGGCCGGATCGAACGTCACCGGCAGAAAGGAGACGTCACCGGCGTAGCCGTTGTTTCTGGCGTGGGCGCGAACGTTGCGCAGCGTCGAGATCAGGACGGGACAGACCGTCTGACAGTGGCTGTAGAAGAACGTGATCAGCGACGGCTCGTCGACCGTCCGAAACGAGACACGCTGGGAACTCAGTGCCGCGGGTACTGTCTCTGCCGGGACTCGCTGTCCCCACGCCGGATACGGAAGCTCGCTGCTGTCGAACTCTCGGTCTGGCTCGGGCAGGACGACGTCGGGGTGGCGGTCGTTCGTACCGATCGCACCGAGACAGCCGGCCGTGCCCGCCGCGCCGACGACGCCCAGAGTCGCCAGGAAGGTCCGTCGTCGCATGGGCTGTCGTTGCACGCGCGTCGCCATGTACGATCTGGTACACCCCTCGAATGTCGCGGCTCCGACCCTGGCAGCGGCGTCGCCTCTGGATGCGGGGCGGCCGGTCGATCGCCAGTCGACGGTGCGAAGCGGAACCCTTGTTACTGGTCCGCGCCGTGTACTCCCCAATGAGTAGCGACTCGCCTCCGGTCCGTCGGCTGGCGGACTGGGACCACGACCGTCTCGCCCGGCTGGCCGAGGAACACGGGACGCCGCTGTACGTGCTGGACGTGGACCGCGTCGCGGCGAACTACCGGCGCTTCGCCGCGGCCTTCCCCGACGCGCACGTGATGTACGCCGCGAAGGCCCACACCGGCCGTGCCGTCCTCTCGGGACTCCTCGAAGCGGGCGCGGACATCGAGTGTGCCGCTGCCGGCGAACTCCAGCGGGCGATCGACGCGGGCGCAGACCCCAACACGCTGCAGTACACCGCCGTCAATCCGCCTGCGGGCGACCTCGACTACGCGGTCGAGCTCGCCGACGAGTACCCCGGACTGACGATCACCGCGGGCGCCGAGGACACGTTCGACCGCCTGGAAGACCGCGGCTACGACGGTCGCGTCGCCATCCGGATCAACCCCGGCATCGGGACGGGCCACCACGAGAAGGTCGCGACCGGCAAGGACGCGAAGTTCGGCATCCCCTACGACGACGTGCCCGAGCTGGCCGCGGCGCTGCGCGACCGGTTCGACCTCGTGGGGCTGCACGCCCACGCGGGCAGCGGCGTCCTGCGCGACGACCTCGACGACCACTGTCGGGCCATCGCGAAAGTCGCGGACCTCGCTCGCACGGTCGGGGACGACGAGCTGTCGTTCGTCGACTTCGGCGGCGGCTTCGGCGTGCCCTACCGCGAGGAGACCGAACCCCTGGACGTGGCGACCGTCGGCGAGCGGGTCCGCGAGGCGGTCGGTGACCTCTCGGCTCAGATCAAACTGGAGCCGGGCCGCTACATCGTGGCCGACGCCGAGCTGATCCTCACGACGGTCAACACGGTCAAGGAGACGCCAGCGACGACGGTCGTCGGCGTCGACGCCTCGCTGGCGACGCTGATCCGCCCGGCGATGTTCGACTCCTATCACCCGATCCGGAACGTCTCAGCCCCCGACCGAGAGCCACACCCCGTCTCGATCGGCGGCCCGTGCTGTACGAGTGCAGACGTGTTCGCGACGGATCGTCCGATCGCCCGTCCCGAGCGGACCGATCTGCTGGCGATCGGCAACGCCGGAGCCTACGGCTACGAACTGGCCAACCAGTTCCACTCCCAGCCCCGCCCGGCCGAAGTCGCCATCGAGGACGGCGACGAGCGGGTGGTCCGCCGCCGCGAGACGATGGCAGACGTGGTTCGCGTCGAGGACGAGGCCGGAGAGTAATCGATGGCCGACGCCCCGACGTTCGACGTCGACGCCTTCCACCGCGAGGCCGTCCAGACGCCGTCTCACGACTCTGTCGACGAGATGCGCGATCTGCTCGTCGACACGCTCGCCGCCGACGGCCACGAGGCCACCGTCGACGAGGCCGGGAACGTGCTGGCCAGCCGCGAGGCGGACGACGAAGGTCCACACCTCGTCCTGAACACGCACATCGATACCGTCCCGCCACACGTCCCCTACGAGGCCGCCGACGGGTCCTCGACGGCGGGCGACGTGGTCCGGGGCCGCGGGGCCTGTGACGCCAAGGGGCCACTGGCCGCGCTGCTCGCCGCCTTCCTCCGGGCCGAGCTGTCGACCGGTCGGCTCACCCTCGCCGTCACGCCCGACGAAGAGACCCACCAGACCGGTGCAGGCCACCTCGAAGAGACGCTGTCGGCGGACGGGTACGTCGTCGGCGAGCCGACCGACCTGGACGTGTGTACCGCGGCCCGCGGCCAGTTCGAGGGCCGAGTCACGATCCACGGCGAGAGCGCCCACGCCTCCGACCCCGCCGACGGCGCGAACGCCATCCGGGCCGCCGCGCCGATCATGCAGGCCATGGAGAGCTACGACGAGCGCGAGGCGCTCTCCGCCGCCGAGTCGGACGGCGAGCACACCGAGCCCCGAGACGCGGCGGCGACGCCGGCACACGAGACGCTGGGTCGGCCGACGCTCACCCCCTCCATGATCGAGGGCGGCGAGGCACCCAACCAGGTGCCCGCCGAGTGTACGATCACCTTCGACCGCCGCAGCGTCCCCCCGGAGACCAGCGACGAGTTCCCCGAACGGCTCGAAGCACACCTCCGGCAGTGGCTCCCGGAGGGCATGTCTCTGGACGTGTCGCTCGTCCGGCCAGACACGCCGTTCCCCGAGGCGTTCGAGACCGACCGGGAAGCGACGCTCGTCCAGACGCTCGCCGCGGAGAGCGACGGTGCGATCCGCCCGTTCGGTGCCGCGACGGAGGCCGCACACTTCGCGCCCGACGCACCGACGGTCGTCTTCGGGCCGGGCGTGCTGGCCGACGAGGAGGGCGCGGTCGCCCACAGCGACCGGGAGTACGTCCGCCGCAGCGAGATCCACGAGGCCGCGAGAGCAGTCGAGGCGACCGTCGAACGGCTGCTCTGACCGTCTGAATCCGCGTACGCTCGGTCCGCTATCGGGACCGTAGCGTCGCCATCGCGTCCTCGTCGCTGACCTGGTCGAAACGCTCGTAGTAGGCCCCGACCGCCCGGAAGGCCGCGGGTGTCTCGACGCAGACGACGGTGTCGGCACTCGCCGCGATGTCGTCGATCGTGTCCGCCGGACCGACGGGGACGCCGACTGCGATCGACGCGGGTTCGGCGGCACGCACCCGGGCGAGACAGGCCCGCATCGTCGCGCCCGTCGCGATCCCGTCGTCCACGATGGCGACGCGCCGATCCCGTAGCGACGGGAAGGGGCCGGTCCGGTACTGCTCGGCCTTCTCGCGTGCCTCGTCGCCGACGCGGACGCGTTCGGCGTCGACGTACTCGTCGGTCACGTCGAGTCGCGCGATCAGCTCGTCGTTGCGCCAGACGCTCCCGTCCTCGGCGACGGCGGCGAGGGCCAGCTCGGGGTTGTTCGGTGCGCCGACCTTCCTGGCGACGATCACGTCCAGCGGCGCGTCGAAGCGGTCGGCGACGACCCGGCCCGGTGGCAGGCCACCGCGTGGAATCGCGAGGACGACCTCCGGGCTGACGCCGCGCTCGGCCATCGCCTCGGCCAGCTGTCGGCCGGCATCGGTGCGGTCGCGGAACATACGGACGACTACGGGAGCCTGTCGTTAGGGTGTGGTGCCGATCGCGACTGGCCCTCGACGACCGCGGCCTCGGCCTTCCGGACGAGTTCGCCCGCCGTACTGGTCGCGCAGTCGAGTCGCGCCGCCACGTCCTCGATCGTCCCCTCGCGCGGAATCTCGTAGTACCCGACCGCCACTGCCGCTTCCATCGCGGCTCGCTGTCGGTCGGTGAGCTGTGACGGGCGACTGGCGCGCTCGAACGACCGGACCCGCTCGATCGCGAGATCGCCGACCGACGCGAGTGCGTCGTGAAAGGCACTGAGAGCGCTCGTCTCGCCGACGGCCTCGAACGAGATCGTCCCGTCGTCGCGAAACACCACTGGCGGGCGGAAGATCACCGCAGCGTCGGCGATCAGATCCAGTACCACGTCTGGAAACTCGAACCCATCCTGCTGGAGGAACACGTAGGTCCCGTCCCCGTCCCGGACGTGGCTGGTCGTCTCTACGGAGTCGATCGTCGCGACCGCGCGCTCGGCGGCCGCCGGCTCCCCGTCGAACCAGCACAGCGTCGTCGCGTCCGCCGTCGGGCTCCACAGCAACAGCTCTGCTCGCGTGAGCGGCCCGTCGCCGTCGAGGTGTCCCTGAAGTGGATGGCGGAGCCGGTCGGGGTACGTGACCGAGAACTGGATCCGTTTCATGCGGCCGTTGGCCGCCGTTCGTCCGTCCGGCATAAAGACCTCACGCGGCCGCCCGGACGACGCCCGCCGGGGTCATCGATAGCTCTCTAGCGCCGCCGGCATCGCTCGAAGGAGCGTCCGCAGGTGGTCGGCACCGTCGACCGTCTCGATCGTCGCGGTCGGGAGTCGGTCCTCGAACGCTCGCACGCTCGCTATCGGGACGTTCGTGTCCGCGGTCCCGTGCCAGAGACACACGTCGGCGGTGAGAGACTCGTAGTCGAGCGCCCACTCCGTGGCCGCGGTCCGGAGTTCCGTGACGGTGCCGCTCGTGGTGTGGGCGAGCGCTTCGAGGAAGTCGGCTTCGACGGTCGTCGCCACTTCCTCGGAGACCGGCTCGTCGGCGTCGCCCGCGGTGTACTGTGCGACGACGAACGACGGGTCGAGGCGCTCGGCGAGCCACGCCTGTCCGCGCAGGAGGCCACCGAGCAGCGTCGGCGTTCTGGTCGCCAGCCCGCCGAGGAGCCGCTGTGTCGTGGGTGTCTCGCCGGACACGTCCGGCGGTGTCGCCCCGGCGACGAGATCGACCCGCGAGACGGCGTCGGGACACCGCGTGGCCATCGCCAGTGCGTGTGGCGCGCCGCCGGAAAACGCCACTAGTCCGGCTCGCTGGACGTTCGCGTCGTCGAGGACCGCACGGAGGTACTGGTCGGCGTCGCCGATCGATCGCTCCGACCACGGCGTCGAACCGCCGTAGCCCGGCCGATCGGGCGCGAGGAGTCTGACACCGCGTTCTCGTGCGGCCGTCTCGAACAGCGAACCGAGCCGGTGGGAGCCGGGCGTCCCGTGCAAGAACAGCACAGGCGTCCCGTCGGGACGGCCGTACTCCGCGTACCTGAGCCGACGACCGCCGCTCAGCGAGATCGTCGTCGTGGGGGCGTCGTCGGGTCTCTCGTCACCTCGTGTCACAGCCGCGGATTCAGCCATTGCCGGATCGTTGGCCGCCCGTCCGACTGGCAGTTTTCCCGGATCTATGCGGTGGTTTATAGGTAGGGTCGGCATCGACGACACTCACGTCGTCGGAGTCCGTGGAGCGACTGGCGTTCCGTGGCCGTCCGCGTGGTGTCACTCCTGTGGGGCTGGCTCGGCGGCCTGACCACGCTCCAGGGTGTCCTCGACTTCGAAGTAGGTCAGGACCAGCGCGAGCACGGCCAGCACGGCACCGAACGTAAACGGCGCGACGAGACCGCCGAGATTGTACAGCACGCCGGAAGCGAGTGGCCCGAGTGCGACGCCGAGTCCGAACGCCATCGTCAGCACCGACAGCGTCGTCCCCGACCCGCGGTCCCCGGCGAGGTCGCCCGCCAGCGCGAGCGACGGCGCGAACACGAGCGCGACGGCGACCCCCTGGAGCAGTCTGGCCCCGAGCATCGTCCACGGTCCCGTGACGACGCCCTGGGCGAACACGGCGGGGATCAGGACGACGAAGCCCGCGATGATGAACGGCCGACGGCCGTACACGTCCGAGGCGCGCCCGATGGGGATCTGGAAGACGACGTTGGCGATGACGACGGCGGCAAACTGCACGGAAAAGAGGAACGTCGTCTCGTCCAGTCGCGCGCGGATCGGCCCTTCGAGCGTGGCGAACAGCGCGATCGTCGTGGCCATGAAGAAGGTCCCGACGCCGAGGACGAAGACGGGATCGAGTCCGTTCCCGTCGCGGTGGCGTACCGCGATCGAGAGGTCTTTGCCCGCTCCGCCGACGACTTTCGGCGGGTCCTCGATCAGGGCCACGACGAGCACGAAACTGACGACTGCACCGAGGACGGCGACGGCGAAGGCGGCGACGAACCCGGAGAAGGTGTGGCCGGCCAGGGGGCCCAGCCAGTCCGGGAGCCCGTAGCTGACGACGGTCTCGGCCGCCAGCCCGCCCGTGATGACGACGCCGGCGACGATCGGCCCGAACCCGAAGCCGATCAGCCGGAAGGTGTTGAACACGCCGAAGTTGCCGCCCCGTTCGCGGTCGCTGGCCGCGTAGTCGTTGACCAGCGCGACCGTGGCCGGCACGGTGAAGGCTGCGCCGATTCCCTGGAGAGCACGGGCCCCGAGCACCGACCAGTAGCTCGTGACGAACGGGTAGGTCGCGCTGCCGACGGCGAAGATCGCCAGTCCCGTCAGGACGAACACGCGCCGCCGCCCGGTCCGGTCGGAGAGCCGCCCGGTGAACGGCTGGCCGAAGCTGTTCAGCAGACCGAACAGGGAGAGCACGAGCCCGATCAGGGTCTCCTCGCGCAGGACGAACCCGAGAATCTCCGTGCCGGCGATGCCCGACAGCGAGATCTGGCCGCTGGCGATGTACAGCGGCAGGACGATGATCAGAAAGGAGTTGCCCAGCGCGTCGGCCATCCGCGCGAACGCGAGCGTCAGGACGCGACCGTCCGTGTCCAGTACCATCTACCACCCAGTCGGTCCCGAACCCCGTGAGGATTGTGCTCGACTGTCAGGCGGTCGCGGCGATCACGCGGTCGACGGCGCGGGCCAGTTCGCCCTCACTGGCCCAGGTGAACAGTCGGCCCTCGTCGTCGAGGTGGGCGAACAGCGTCAGCATCATCGCGTCGAAGCGCTCGTAGTCGAGGTCGCCAAACGCCGGGTCGGCGGCCGATCGTTCGTCGTCGGCCGGCGGATCGAGCGACGCCCCGTCGTAGTCCCGCTTGAGGACGTACAGCCGCTCGTGATCCACCTCGCCCAGTTCCAGTTCGTGCCCACCGTCGTTGTCTTCGGCGACGAGGACGACGTGGTCGGCTCGCCGGGCGAACACCCGGAACTTCACGTAGAAGTTCCGCCAGACGTCCACGTCGGGGTCGACGTCCTCCAGCGTGAACGCGACCCGGTCTGCAGCCCGATCTGTCAGGGCGTCCCGGACGGATTCGACGCGCTCCTTCTCGTACTCGTCGTAGTTACCCAGCACGAAGTAGGTCCTCTCGGCGTCGGCGAACCGGTCGAGGTCGCCGTACACCACGTCCCGCATCGCCGCGATCTGTCCGGGCGGAAGTGTCCCGAGGAAGGACAGCGTGTCGTCGAGGACCTCCTGCCCGTCGAAGCTCGGCCCACTCATAGTTCCGCGGTCGCGGGGGCGGTATATAATCGTGGCTGGTCCGGTCGTCGACGGTCGTGGTCACAATAGTGATAACTAAATTAGCAAAGTGACGACTAAAACGATTTAGTGCCGACCCGAACGCTTATCGGCTAGAAGCGGCATCGACTAGACATGGCCACGCAAGACCGCGGCGAGCGACCGAACGGCTTCGGCGAGAAACTGGAGCGGCGGCGCTTCGTCCTGGACGAGACGCGGCTGACGATCCTCCACCAGATTCTCGCCCAGCCAGACGGCGTCCTCTCCGTCGAGGAACTCGTCTACCGGAATCCCGAGACGAGCGAAGAGAATCTCCGCTATCACCTCCGGCAACTGGTCGACCGGAACGTCGTCGAGAAGATGCCGGTCCCGCGCTCCCAGAGCATCGACGATCCGCCGACGACGTTCTACGCCGTCACCGGTGACGGGATCGTTCTCCTGAAAGCGGTCAGCATGTACGAGGAGGCCGCGGTCTGGCGCAGCGTCTACGAGCAGATGGAGCGGACCGACCGGATCGAAGCCATCGAGAATCTGGAGAACCGCCCCGACGTGGACTACGAGAGCCGCGGCGCGACGGCCGAGGACTGATCACACGACCGCCCAGCGCCAGTCGACGCCAGCGCCCAGCGTCTTGGGCGCTGTGCGTGTGCAGTGATCGGAGATCCGCGCTCGTGCCCTACACGTCGTCGGCCAGTTCGTCGGCGACGCCGGTGTAGCCCGTGGGGGTCACGGCGAGCAGTTCCTCGCGGACGGACTCGCTCACGTCGAGGTCCTCGATCATCTCCTGGAAGTCCTCGATGGTGACGGACTTGCCCCGCGTGGCTTTCTTGACCTGCTCGTAGGCGTCGTCGTGGCCCTCGCGTCGGAGAATGGTCTGGACGGCTTCGCCGATGATCTCGGGGGTGTCGTCGAGTTCCTCGCGCATGACCTGCTCGTTGGGAACGACCTTGTCCAGCCCATTCTGGCACTTCTGGTAGGCGATCAGACAGTAGGCAAAGGCCGACCCGATGTTGCGCTTGACCGTCGAGTCCGAGAGGTCCCGCTGGAGGCGGGAGGTGGTGACGTAGTCGCCGAGAAAGACCAGATCCGAGTTCGCTTTCGTGAGGTTGCCCTCGCTGTTCTCGAAGTCGATCGGATTCACCTTGTGGGGCATCGTCGAGGAGCCGGTCTCGCCCTCGACGGCCTCCTGTCCGAGGTAGCGATCGGAGACGTAGAGCCACATATCGAGGTCGAGGTCTCGGAGGACGTTGTTGGCTCCCCGGACGGCGTCGAAGACGGCTTCGAGGTCGTCACAGGGGTTGACCTGCGTCGTCAGCGGTTCGTGTGCCAGCCCGAGGTCCGTGACGAACGCCTCTGAGACGGCGGGCCAGTCGACGTCCGGATACGCGGCGTGGTGAGCGGCGTAGGTGCCGGACGCGCCGGCCAGCTTGCCCGAGAGGTCGTCGGCCGCGGCTTCGATCCGGGCGATGGCTCTCCCCAGCCGCGAGGCGTAGACCGCCATCTCCTTGCCGAAGGTCGTCGGCGTCGCGGGCTGGCCGTGGGTGCGGGCCAGCATCGGGAGGTCGCCGTAGTCGTGAGCGAACGCGACCAGGCGGTCCCGGACGGCGCGCAGTTCCGGGACGAGCACGTCCTCGACGGCCGGACCGACCAGCAGTCGGTGAGCGAGGTTGTTCACGTCCTCGCTGGTGAGCCCGAAGTGGATCCAGTTGGCCGCGTCCAGTCCGTCGGGGAGGTGGAGGCGAACGAAGTACTCGACGGCCTTCACGTCGTGGTTGGTCGCGGCGTACTCGCCGTACCCCTCCGTTTCGAGTTGCTTGACGACGGCCGCGTCTTCCTCGTCGAACGCCTCGTAGCAGTTCCGCAGGTGGTCGCGCTGGGCTGGGTCGATCGTCAGCGGCGTCGCGTCGAGATCGGCCAGCGCGAGCAGGTACTCGACTTCGACCCGGACGCGAGCACGCATCAGTGCGCGCTCGCTGGCGTAAGGCACGAGCGGTTCCGTGTAACGAGCGTAGCGGCCGTCGAGCGGCGAGACGGCGTCGAGCGGACCCCGGTCAGTCATACTGAGGGATCTGCGAGGCCGGCGAAAAAGCGTGTCGATCAGGGTTCGACGGGATCGTCGCCCGTCTCGGTCGCCGCGTCCGTCGCCTCGTTCGCTCGGGCGTAGTACGACCGATAGCGCGACAGTTTCCGGTACAGCGCGTAGCCGACGATCCCATCGAAGATGGCGACGAAGGCAAGCAGCGTCAGGACGTTCCAGACCCGCAGCACCGACGGGAGGACCGACACGAGCGTGTTGTACGCCCCGTGGATCAGCGCCGCCACGACGATCCCCTTGACCACGATCGGGCCGCGGTCGTCGGGGTTGAACTTCGCCAGCCCGAGGTAGTAGCCCGCGAACGCGGAGTACAGCACGTGGCCCGGCCCCACGAGCGATCGGCTCAGCGAGGTGCCGATCGCCTGCTGGAGCTGTGCCATCTCACCGAGGCTGGCGGCCTGTAGGTAGCCCTGCGCGATGTAGAGCGCGTTCTCGATCGTCGCGAACCCCAGCCCGGCGACGGCACCGTACACCGCCCCGTCGACGACGGCGTCGAAGCTCTCGGTCTCGTAGGCGTAGGTCCGGATCGCGAGCCACTTGACGGTCTCCTCGATGGGGCCGACCACGAGGAAGAAAAAGAGCGCCGTCCCGACGACCGGGATCAGTTCGAAGACGCCGCTCAACAGCGTGTTGACCAGTGCTGCGATCGCCGCGAAGACGACCGCGAGGACGAACGTGATCGCCAGCGTGTCGATCGGTTCCCGCCTGGTCGGGTCGCCGTACCAGACGTACGCGACGAGCGCGACCGCCGGGACGGCAGACAGCAGCGCCAGGACGCCGAGGTTCGGTTCGCGCACGACGAGCAGGCCGGCGAATCCGAGCTGGACGACGAACAGGAAAAGCGCGACGACCAGCAGGGCCCAGCGACGACTCGTGTGCAAGAGGCCGTACAGCGCCACCGAGAATCGATCTAACAGCGACCGTGCATCCCACTCGGCGACGTCGTAGAGGTCTTCGCCGGGGAGTCCATCCTGTACGGGATCGCGGTCTGGCATGGCTCGGCTATCACCAGCCTCCGTGGAGTGTCTTTCGCCGGACGGGATCACCGGCTGATCGCGCTGGGTTCCAGGTGGCCCGAGGGTTGCTCTGGGTACCGGAAGAGGTAGCCCCCGAGCGCGAGCCACGCCAGGCCGAGCGGCGGTGCGAGCCACGCACGCAGCCCGTCCCCGTTCCCGAACCCGAGAAACAGTACGGTCCCGACGAACAGGGCGACGCCGAGCCAGGGCGGGACCCGGCGAGCCCGGACGACACCGGCGGCCAGCAGGACGGTCCCACCGGCCAGTCCGAGGACGCCCAGCGCGACGACGCCCTCGGCGAACCATCCGGCCCCGCCCAGCAGGACCCTCGACCACTGGCCGGCGGCGAAGGCCAGACCGCCCAGCAGCGCGACCCCGCTCCCCTCGCCGCCGGGGAACTGGTAGATCCAGGGGAGCCGGAAGACGACGCCGAGCAGTCCGACCGCCAGGACGAACCCGGACGCACCGACGAGGAGTCGGACGGATCCGTCGACGGATCCGGTGACGATCGTCGCCAGGCTCCAGCCGATCCAGCAGAGGCCGCCGACGACGAGCGCCAGCTGTGCCCACGGGCGCTCAGCTTCGGTCATACCTCGTCGCTGGGCGGCGGCCCCTGAAAGCGTTACTGTCGAGCCGAACCGTGTCGATTGTGTCATTCCGACACCGCAATTACTTTGCGCGCCCGCCGCGCCCTCTCGACCATGAAAATCGCCGGTCTGGCCAGCAACCGTGGCCGAAACCTGATGAACATCGCCGACCGCGCGCCCGGCGGGGCCGAGATCGCGGTCGTGCTCACGAACGACGCCGACGCGCCCGTTCTGGAGGCCGCCGCCGAGCGCGACATCCCCACCGAGGTCGTCGAGCGCCCCGACGACCAGGAGCGGGCGGCACACGAACTGCGCGTCCTGGACGCCATCGAGGCGTACGACTTCGATCTGGTCTGTCTGGACGGCTACATGCGCGTGCTCACCGAGACGTTCCTCGACGAGGTGCCGACGACGCTGAACGTCCACCCGTCGCTGCTGCCGGCGTTCCCGGGGATGGACGCCCACGAGCAGGTGCTCGACGCCGGCGTCAAGACCACCGGCTGTACCGTCCACGTGGTCGACGAGAGCGTCGACGACGGTCCCATCGTCACCCAAGAGCCCGTCCCGGTCTACGAGGACGACGACCTGGCGGCGCTCAAAGAGCGCGTCCTCTACGAGGCCGAGTTCACCGCGTACCAGCGTGCGGTCGAGTGGTTCGCCGAGGATCGCGTCACCGTCGACTGGGAGTCAGAGACCGTCGAGATCGACGGCGACGACGGCGGCGCGTTCCCGAGCCGTCGCCTCGCTAGCAACGACCGCGCCGCGGACCTGCGCTACGGAGAGAACCCCCATCAGGACGCCGCGGTCTACGCCGACCGCACCACCGACGAGGCCAGCGTCGTCCACGCCGACCAGCTCAACGAGGGCGCGAAGGGACTCTCCTACAACAACTACAACGACGCCGACGGCGCGCTGAACCTCATCAAGGAGTTCGAGGAGCCGGCGGCGGCGGTCATCAAACACACCAATCCCGCGGGCTGTGCGACCGCCGACTCTGTCGCCGAGGCCTACGAGCGCGCCCTCTCGACGGATCCGATGAGCGCCTTCGGCGGCATCGTCGCACTGAACCGCGAGTGTGACGCGGCCACGGCCGAGCAGATCGTCGACTCGTTCAAGGAGGTCGTCGTCGCGCCGGGCTACACCGACGACGCCCTGGACGTGCTCTTCGAGAAGGAGAACCTGCGTGTCTTGGATGTCAACGACAACTACGACGTGACCGAGGAACTCACCGAGAAGCCCCTCGTCGGCGGGCGACTCGTGCAGGAACGTGACCAGCAGCACCTCACCGCCGACGACCTCGAAGTGGTCACCGACCGCGAGCCGACCGACGAACAGATCGAGTCGATGCTGTTCGCCTGGCACACGCTCAAGCACGTCAAGTCCAACGGCATCCTCTTCGCGAAGGGGACCGAGACGGTCGGGATCGGCATGGGACAGGTCTCTCGGGTCGACGCCGTCCGACTCGCCGCGATGAAAGCCGACGAGCACGCCGAAGGCAAGGACGCCGAGGGTGCCGTGATGGCAAGCGACGCCTTCTTCCCGTTCCCGGACGGTCTCGAAGCGGCTGCCGAGGCGGGCATCGAGGCGGTCATCCAGCCGGGCGGCTCGAAGAACGACGACATGGTCATCGAGGCCGCCAACGAGCACGACGTGGCGATGGTCTTCACCGGCCAGCGGTCGTTCCGACACGACTGATACTGCCGGCTGTCACTTCGTGAGGATCTTCGCCACCCCGGGGTGGCGAAATCGCTCACAGATGTACAGCCGGTAGTATGAGACGGACGGGTGTCGCGATGACCCGGTGAGCGTCTCGCCCGTTGTTCGCGCGATCCGGTCACGGTCCTCCGCACGGACCGTCTGCCACTACTCGTCGGTCCGGTCCAGTTCGTGAAAGACCAGAATCGCGCTCCCGTCGTCGAGCGTCGACAGCGTCGTCCGTGAACTGCTGGGGTCGTCTGCGTCGGTAGCGAGCGTCGTCTGTCCGGTCCAGCTCCAGCCGTCGGCGGCGACGGGGAACGCCTCGGTCCGGAGTCGCCGGACGGACGCCGCCTCCAGTAGCTCGGTCCACTCTCGGCCTCGCAGCTCGGCCGGCGACGCGGACAGCTCCGTCGCGAGCCGGTTGTTGGCGAAGGTCACTGTCCCGTCTGGCGTGACGATCAGCGTGGCCTCGCGACTCGCTTCGAGAGCCTCGTGACAGCGCCGTGCGCTCGTCGTCAGACGGTGTCGCCCGACGAGTCGGCCGATGCGATACGCAAGGAGTGCCATGTGGGAGTCCCCAGACGCTTTTTCGAGGTAATCTGTCGGGCCGTCCCACAGGGTGTCCCGATCGATCTCTTCGAAGGGGACGGCCGAGTGAAGCAAGAACGGGACGCTCGGAGCGACTTCGCGGACCGCTCTCAGCAGTTCGAGTCCGTCAGAGCCGTCGAATCGGTAGGCGCTGACCAGACAGTCGACGCCGTCGAGCCGGTCGGGCACCGCCGACGGATCGGTCTCGACGCGGACCTGCAGGTCGTCGCGGTCCTCGAAGGCCCGTTCGATCGCCGACAGGTACTCGCGGTCGGCGTCGACACAGAGGACCGTCGCCGGTCGCGCGCTCGTGGGGCGAACTGGCGTCGTCTCGATGGTCGTGTCCATTGGCGGATCGTTCGATCGGGACTGGGTGGGCCGACACGGCGGTGGGGCGTTCACTGCTCGATTTCGACGGTCAGGTCCGACTGGATCCAGGCGTGCGTGCGCTCGGGATCCGCGATCATCGCGACGCTCTCGCCGCGGATGACGTACTCTTCGTAGGTTTCGCGGATCTGGTCGTCGTCGGCCCGAGTGGATTCGTTCGTCGACATCCTCAGATCCCTCCCGTCAGCGGTTCGAGCGCGAGCTGGTCGTCGGTGCCGATCGAGATTCGGTAGCCTTCGTACTCGAAGTTCACAGAGAGGTCGCCAGCAGACGAGACGAGTGCGTCGAGCGCGTCCGTGTCGACGACTGTGCCAAGCGGCGTGAGTTCGGTCGGATCGGTGTCGGTTTCGGCTGCAACTGCCTCGACGACGCGCAGCGACGGTGTTTGCGAGTGGCGTTTCACGGATGTGGTCGTCATTTCTGATTGAAACGTAGCCCGCTGTCTCCTTTGGCTTCCCCTAGAACTATATTCGTCGCGGGGGCGTCTCTGGGCTATACATATAGCGTCTCTCCGTCGCCGCGGCTCCGTCGTGTGGTTTCATACTACCGGCTGTACATCTGTGACTGATTTCGCCACCCCGGGGTGGCGAAGATCGTCACGAAGTGACAGCCGGCAGTATCACTGCGGGTATTGCGCGACTACCTCGATTCGACTGTGACGCGCGGGCTCGTCCGTGCGACCCCTGCAAGTCATTATCGTCCGTTGTTAACTCAGACACATGATCTCACTCTGGCACGACGTGGCCCCGTTCGTCGGGGCGGCCAGCGGGGAGTGGTTCGTCTCGGTCTCCAGCGGTGCGACGGGCTTTGACACGTTCTCGATCGCGTTCGTGCTCACCGGACTGGTCGGGCTTGCGGTCCGGGGCGACGCCGACGATCCGATCGCACAGTTGACCGAGAAGGTGCGTCGCGTGGCAGCCGGCGCGGACGACGTTACGTTCACGACCGACCGCGACGACGAGATCGGTGCGCTGTACGACGCGATCGGCGATCTCGTCGCGGCGACCGACGCCGAGGACCGGACCGACGAGGCGTTTCGCCGTTCGCTCTACGAGATCACGAGCGACCCGGCGCTCGACGACGACGCGAAGCTCGATCGACTGCTCGAACTGGGCTGTGAGCGACTCGGGGTCGAGACCGGCTTCATCGCACAGATCGACGAAGCCGACGACCGGTACGAGATCGAGCGGGCGACCGGTCCGCTCGTCGCCGAGGGGAGCGTGTTCGATCTCTCCGAGACGCTCTGTCAGCGGACGATCACGTCCGCCGATGTGCTCGGCATCGCCGACACGGCCGCGGCGAGCGACCTCGACGAGGCCGAGTACGCGGACTCGGACGTGCGCAGCTACATCGGCTCGAAGCTGCTCGTCGATGGCGAACTGTACGGGACGCTCTGTTTCGCCGGCTCGGAGCCCCGCGAGCGCTCGCTCAGCCACGCCGAGAAGGTCTTCGTCGATCTCATGGGACGGTGGATCAGCCAGACGGTCGAGCGCCGCGAACGGATGGCGACGCTGGAGCGACACGCCTCGATGCTCGATTCCCTGTTCGAGGAGTTGCCCGTCTCCCTGTACGTCAAAGACGAGGCGGGCAGACACGTCCGCAAGTCGGTCTCCGACCGGGTGACCGAGTTCCCCGAGGACGAGGAGTGGTACCGCGGCAAGACCGACCTCGACATCTACGACGAGGCGTTGGCCGAACGGACCTACGCCGACGACATGCAGGTCATCGAGTCTGGCGAGCCGATTATCGGGCAAGAGGAGTACGATCCCGTGGCGAAGGAGTGGGTAGTCACGTCCAAGGTGCCCTGGCGGGGACCCGACGGCGAGATCCGGGGCCTCATCGGCGTCACGCAGTACGTCACCGAGCGAAAAGAGCACGAGCGGAAACTGGAGGCGATCGTCGAGAACACGACCAACCAGATCTACATCAAGGACTCCGAGGGCGTCTACCAGTTCGTCAACGAAGCGACCGCGGCGCTGTTCGACCGCGAGCCGGCGGAGATCCTGGGGAAGCGAGACGACGAACTCTTCGACAGCGGGACCGTCGAGACGCTCGTCTCGGAGGACCGTCACGTCCTCTCGTCGGGCGAAACCGTGACGACGACGACGACGGCGGAGATCGACGGCGAGCGCCGGACCTTCCTCGACAACAAGTACCCGTACCGTGACGAGTCGGGCGAGATCATCGGCGTCATGGGGATCAGCAAGGACATCACCGAGCGACAGGCACGCGAACGAAAGCTCCGTGAACGAAAGCGCGAACTGGCGACGCTGATGAGCAACCTCCCGGGGATGGTGTATCGCTGCCGAAACGAACCCGACTGGCCGTTCGAGTTCGTCAGCGACGGGTGCCGGGAGCTGACGGGCTACGACCCGGCGGCGATCCGGAGCGGAGCGGTCAACTGGGCCGAAGACGTCATCGTCGGCGACAACGACGAGCTGTGGGAGACGGTCCAGCGCGCCGTCGACGACCACGAACAGTTCCAGGTCACCTACCCGATCGAGACAGCGGACGGGCAGCGTCGGTGGCTGTGGGAACGCGGTGTCGGCATCTACGACGACGGGACCGTCCGAGCCCTGGAGGGGGTCGTCACCGACGTGACCGATCGCAAGGCTCAGGAGCGCGAGCTTCGCCGGACCAACGAGCGGCTCAACACCCTGATCGACGCCTCGCCCGACGCCCTCGTTCTGATCGACACCGACGGCGTCGTCGAGCTGTGGAACCCCGCTGCCGAGCGCATCTTCGGCTGGAGCGAGTCGGAGGTCGTCGGCGACACGCTGCCGTTCGTCCCGGCCGACAGAGCCTCAGAGTTCGACGCGTTCCGGGACCGCCTGCTGTCCGGCGAGTCGATCAACAGCGTCGAGACGCGACGACGCCGCAAGGACGGCACGCTGATCGACGTGAGCCTCTCGGCGGCCCCGCTGCGAGGCGTCGACGGCGAGATCACCGGGATCATGGCCGTCATGGAGGACATCACGGAGCGCAAGTGCCAGGAGCGCCAGCTCCGGGAACACCAGCGCGAACTCGACCGCTACCGGGAGTTCACCGAGGACATCCTCGACGCCGTCGACGACGTGTTCTACGTCCTCGACGAGGACGGCTCCCTCCAGCGCTGGAACAGCGCACACACCCAGGTGACGGGCTACTCGGACGCGGAGATCGAATCGATGCACGCGACGGACTTCTTCGCGCCCGAACACCGAGACCAGATCGAGGCGGCGATCGAGGAGACGAAAGCGACCGGTGACGGGGTAGTCGAGGTTCCCTACCTGACCAAAGACGGCGAGCGGGTCCCCCACGAGTTCGTCGCCGTCGCTCTCGAAGACCCAGACGGGAACCAGCTCGTCGCGGGGATCGGGCGAGACATCAGCGAGCGAAAGCGCCGGGAGCGCCAGCTCGAACGCACGACGGACCTGCTTTCCCGCGCCGAAGAGATGGCGGCGATCGGCGGCTGGGCAGCGGTCGTCGAGGACGGCGCGGCCGTCGACACCAAGTGGACCGACAAACTGTTCGACATCTTCGGACTGGCCGACGACGAGGCCCGCTCGGTGGAGGCGATGCCCCAGTTCTATCACCCCGACGACCGGGAGCGACACCGCAGCGCCATCGAGCGCGCGCTCGACCACGGGATCGCGTGGGAGCAGGAACTGCGACTCGACACTCCCGACGGCACCCAGCGGTGGGTCCACACCATCGGAGAGCCGGTCCTCGAAGACGGCACTGTCGTCGAGATCAGAGGCTCGGTCCAGGACATCACCGCACAGAAGCAACGCGAACTCGCGCTGGAGTCGCTCCACGACTCGGCGCGCGGGCTGTTGACGACGGAGTCGATCGACGACGCCACCCGGTTGATCGTCGACACGGCCGCGTCGCTGCTCGACCAGGCCGCCGTCGGGATCTACCTGTACGACGAGACGACGAACCTGCTCGAACCCGCCTCGGTGTCTCCGGGCTTCGAAGCGCTCTGTGGCGGCGAGCCGGATGCCGTCGGGCCGGGGACGGAGTCGTTCCTCTGGCACGCCTACGTCACCGGGACCCAGAGCGTCCTCGAAGGCGTCGACACCAGCGGCGAGTCGGGCCCCTTCGTCGACGCGGCCGACACCGGCATCGTGGTGCCGATCGGGAGCCACGGCGTCTTCGCCGCACTCGACGAGGCAGGCGAGATCGGTGAGAGGGATCGCTCTCTCGTCGAGACGCTGGTCGCGACCGCGGCGGCCGCCTTCGAGCGACTCGAAAGCGAGGCCACGCTGCGCGAGCGCGAGGCCGAGATCGAGGCCCAGAACGACCGACTCAGACGCCAGATCCGGGCCAACGAGACGATCCGTTCCGTCGATCAGACCCTCATCGGTGCGACCGACCGAGACCAGCTCGAAGCGGCGGTGTGCGAGCGACTGGTCGACGACGAGGACATCTCTTTCGCCTGGATCGGGTCGTTCGATCCCGGCGGCGAGACGCTCCAGGCTCGTGCCTGGGCCGGTGAGGGGGAATCGTATCTCGACACGCCGTCGTTCGACCGCTCGGCGACGCACTCGGACCCGGCCGTCTCGGCGGCGCTCGACGACGAGCCGGTCGCCGTCTCGAACATCGCCCAGAACGTCCAGCAGGCGGCGTGGCGACAGGCGGCACTGGCCGTGGGTCACCAGTCGGCGCTCGCGGTCCCCGTCTCGCTCGACGACTACCAGTACGGCGTGCTGACGGTGTACGCCGACGAGCCGGACGTGTTCGGCGAGTTCGAGACCGCCGTGTTCGCGGAGCTGGGGACGAGCATCGCCAACGCGATCACGAGCATCACGACCCGGCGGGCGCTCAACGCCGACACGCTGACCGCGCTCGAACTGCGCGTCGAGGACACGACGGACCCGCTGCTCGACATCGCGTTCGAGAGCGGCTGTACGGTCACCTACGAGGGCGTGGGCACCGTCTCCTCAGACGAGACACGACTGTTCGTCCGGATGAGTGGCTGTGATCCCACGACCGTCTCGGAGCTGCTGGCCGACCGGCATACGATCGCCGACCACCACCTCGTCTCCGAGAGCGAGGACGGCGGCGTGTTCGAGGTGACGATCCAGGGCGAGACGGTCATCGCTCGACTCGTCCGCCAGGGCGGGCGAGTGCGAAAGATCGCCGCCGAGGAGTCCGGTATCGACGTCGAGGTCGACGTGCCGACCTCGGTGGACGTGCGCTCGTTCGTCCAGACGCTCACCGACGAGGGAACGGTCGAACTGGTCAGCCGACGCGAACGAGCGCGCGCCGCGGAGTCCGACCCCGCGCTCGCCGAGACGATCCTGGAAGCGCTGACGGATCGCCAGCGGGAGGTCCTCCGGACGGGCTACTTCTCGGGATTCTTCAACTGGCCGCGCGACACGACCGGCCAGGAGCTCGCAGCGATGCTCGACGTGTCACAGCCGACCGTCAACCGCCACCTCCGGCTGGGCCAACAGCGGGTCATGCGACAGCTGTTCGACGACGAGCCCGACGCGGAATGAGTGGGTGTCGCGCTCGATCACCGCGCGTTTTTATCGCCGCCGCTCCAAGCCTGCCCGTGTCCTGGTTCAGCCGCAATCGCCACTGGCTGTTGCTCGCGCTCGTCGCGGTGACGACGGTCCTCGCGGTCGGGACCGTCGGTGTGGGACTGGTCGCGGTCCTCGCCGGACTGGCCGGCGGTGCCGGTCTCGGTGCCGTGCTGGGCGATATGGCACTCGTGTTGTCGATCGCTGCCCTCCTGGTCGCCGCAGACGTCGCGTTCGCACTGGCCTTTCTGGTCACCCTGGCACGCCGGGCGTCGCTGCCCTCTCTGCCCGAGAACGACCGTGTCGCCGACGGGTTCGAACGCGCCGAGCGACTCGTCCCGCCGCTGTCTCGACTGGGGCTCGCCGACCGCTTCGCCGTCTCGACGGAGACCAAGCGCGAGCGACTGAAAGAGCGCTACGTCGACGGCGATATCACGGAGGTCGAGTACGAGCGCCAGTTGCAGGTGCTGCTGGCCGAGGCCGACGACGACGCGGCCGAGTCGGCCGGAGACGAGATCGAGCCCGACCTCGCCGCCGGCGAAGAGCAGACGACGGCCCGAACAGCGGCCGACAGCGCACCCTCCAGTACCGAACTCGAATCCGACGCCGAGTAGCACGCTGATTTTATACCGCGGCCCGCCGTCGGTAGTCGTATGACCGACGAGTTCAGCGTGTTTCGCTTCGACGTCGACGCCGAGGCGATGCGTGCCCTCCTCGAATCGCTCGGCGTCGAGCCGTCCGTGTCAGCGGCGTTCGAGCGCGACGAGACCGACGACGAGCGCGCGAGCGCACCGCACGGAGAGCGAACCGGGCCACGCGTCGGCGAGACGCCGCCACCCGGTGCCGGCGATCAGGTCGCCCCCGAGGACAGTCCCGAAGAGAGCGACGGCGGGCGTCGGACGCTCCTGGTGGCCGCGCTCGGCACCGCAGTGGTGGCGCTGCTGATGGCGGTCGCAGTGGTGGTGTACCGTCGGCGGTCCGGCGAGACGCTGCCGGACGTTCCGGTGCCCGACGGCGTTCCGATCCCGGACGTGGGGACGCTCCCGGGTCCGTTCGGTGACGGCGACGAGCCGAGCCCCGAGCGATCTCGGTCGCCGGCCGACGAGGAGACGGTCGACGCCGCGCCGCTGGTCGGAATGGCCCTGCTCTCGCTCGGTGGTGCCGTGTTGCGCCGCGTCCAGCGGCCCGACGAACGCGAGCACTGACCGTCAGCGACGCGAAAGCCGGCGGCGAGGGGCGAAGCGACTGGTGGTCGTTCTCTCTTCCGACACATTATTTCGATGTGCATCGACAGTATTATTCCCGCCCTTCGTGTGGCACTGTCTAGCCACCGACGCGGGGGGATGTTGGGCGTCGGGTTCTCCGGCGGAGCGCCCCGATCGGTCGGCCGTTCGTACCTATGAGAGAAACACGACGCGACGTTCTTCGGCACGCCTCGGCGCTGGTCGCAGCGGTGACCGGCGCTGGCACAGCAGCGGCACAGCAATCACCCCCGTCCTACGACGACGGCACCGTCTACACCGGCGGGGATCGAGTGACCTACGACGGTTCCGTCTGGGAGGCCGGTTGGTGGACCCAGGGGACGGCCCCGTCGACGGACGCGGCGGTCTGGGAACGGGTCGACGCCGCCGACGGTGGCGGTGACGACTCCGACGACAGCTCGTACCCGGCCTGGGACGCCAGCGTCGCCTACAGTGGCGGGGACCGGGTGACCCACGACGGCTCCGTCTGGGAGGCAGCGTGGTGGACGAAAGGGACCGAGCCCGCCGCCGACGCGACCGTCTGGACACTGGTCGAGAGCGACGACGGCTCCGGCGGTGACGAGGACGGGGCACCGACGGCCGTCGTCGGCGTCACGCCCTCGGCACCGACGCCGGGCGAGACGGTGACGTTCTCTGGGGCCGACTCCTCGGACCCCGACGGCGACGCGCTGGACTACGAGTGGACCATCGACGCCGACACCGTGACCGGCGTCGAACACACGCGGTCGTTCGAGTCCGCCGGGGAGTACGCCGTCAGCCTGACCATCACCGACGGCTCGGGGGCCAGTGACTCGGCCACGACGACGGTGTCGGTCTCCGAGGAAGACGGGTCCTCGCCGGGCTGGGACGAGCACCCGGTCATGGCCTACGAGTTCCAGGGAGCGGCCCCGGCCGACAAGCTCACCCACGTCATCCAGACGTTCGGCAGCGTCAGCGCCGACGGCTCCGTCTCGGCACCGTGGGACGCCGGGGGCATCGACGGTGTCACCACGCTCCTCTCGATCGGCGGCTGGAAGAACTCCCAGGGGTTCCCGGAACTGGCCAGCGACCAGGAGAGCCGGGAGACTTTCGCCAGCGAGTGTGTCGCGCTACTGCGTGACCGCGATCTCGACGGTATCGACATCGACTGGGAGTTCCCCGGTCCGTACGGTCCCGACGGACTCACGTCGTATCCCGACGACGAGGAGAACTTCGCCGCGCTGATCGAGGAGTGTCGCCGACAGTTCGACGCGGCCGCCGAGGAGGACGACACCGACTACTACCTCACTGCGGCGCTGAACCATGCAGAGTCACACCTCTCCGGGCTCCCCCACGACCGACTCGCCGACGCGCTGGACTACGCGAAGATGATGACCTACGACATGCACTCTCCGGTCTGGGTCGACGAGACTAACCACAACTCACCGCTGTACGCCACCTCCGGTGCCGACAGCGACGACTCGATCCACAACACCCTCTCGTACATGCGCGACCAGGGGTGGCCCGCCGAGAAACTCGTCATGGGGCTTGCCTTCTACGGTCGAGAGTTCACGGGCGTCGAGGGGACGGCCAACGACGGACTGCTCCAGCCCTTCGAGGGCAGCGGCGGGGCGACCGGCTTCGCCGACATCGCCCAGCAGTTCGGTGACCACACTCGCTACTGGGACGACGAGGCCAAGGTCCCCTACAAGTTCGACGGCACCAGCCTGCTGAGTTACGACGACGAGGAGTCGGTCACGGTCAAGGCCGACTACGCCGACGAGCGGGGCCACGCCATCATGTACTGGGCCTCCGGCCACGACCCCAACGAGACGCTGCTCGACGCGGTCAACGACGCACTCGGGAAGTGATGCGCCAGCGACCGGGAGACGACAGTTGTAGTGATGTTCCGGTGAGCGTCTACCCGTCCAGCGCTCACGGTACGCAACGACAACTGTCCGTATGAGACGCCGCTGGGACGACGATCTCCACGCCCATCGCAGTGCCGTCGTGTGAGGCGTGGCTCGACGTTCGCCGGCTCCCGTAACCGCCAGTCTAAAGCGCGCCCACTGGATTGCTTTGGGCATGAAGTTCCACGAGGCGGCGAACTTCCTCTTCGATCTCCGCCGATTCGCGCTCCGACCGGGCACGGAGGCCACTCGGTCGCTGCTGGCCCATCTGGGCGACCCGCACGACTCGCTGGACTGCGTGCAGATCGCCGGCTCGAACGGCAAGGGAAGCACGGCTCGCATGGTCGAACGCACGCTCAGGGAGGCGGGGCTCGACGTGGGCCTGTACACCTCGCCACACTTAGACGACGTTCGCGAACGCATCCGGGTCAACGGCCGGAAGATCACCGAGTCGGCGGTCGTCGAGTTCGTCGAGTCCGTCGAGCCGTACGTCACCGATCGGGCGGCCGACGGCACCTCGCCGACTCTCTTCGAGACGCTGACGGCACTGGCCTACTGGGAGTTCGAGCGCCAGTCGGTCGACGTGGCGGTCGTCGAGGTCGGCATCGGCGGCAAGCTCGACGCCACCAGCGTCGTCGACCCCGTCGCCAGCGCGGTGACGACGGTGACGCTCGAACACACGGACATCCTGGGCGACACGGTCGCAGAGATCGCCCGAGACAAGGCACACGTCGCGCCCGCGGACCGCCCGCTCGTGACCGCCACCGAGGGCGACGCGCTCGACGCCGTCCGGGACGTGGCCGGGGACGTGGTCACCGTCGCCGACACCAGCGGCGACGTGACGGTCACCGACAACGGCCGCGAAGGACTGGAGGGGTCGGTGTCGATCACGGGCGACGACTGGCGTGTCGAGACGAACCTCCCGCTGCTGGGCGCTCATCAGGCGATCAACGCCGGGATCGCCGCGACGCTGTGTCGCCAGGTCGCGGCCGTCGACGAGGCGACGATCGAACGCGGCCTGCGAAACGCCCACTGGCCCGGTCGCTTCGAGATCATGGGACGGGACCCGCTGGTGGTACTGGACGGCGCGCACAACCCCGGCGGCGTCGAACGGGTCGTCGAGACGCTTGCCACGTTCGACTACGACGACCTCCACGTCGTCGCGGGCTCGATGGTCGACAAGGACCTGCGTGCCATCGCGGGGGCACTCGACGGGGCCGACCACGTCGTCGCCTGCGAGCCCGACCGAGACCGCGCAGAAGACGAGCAGGTCGTCGCGAAGGCGTTCCGAGACGAGACCGCAGCCAGCGTCGAGACGCGCAGCGACGTGGCCGGCGCGTTCGACGTGGCCCTCGACGCGGCCGGCGAGGACGACTGTGTACTGGTCACGGGCTCGCTCTACGCCGTCGCCGAGGCTCGCCAGCGCTGGATCCGGCCGACGATCCCCAAGCAGGTCGACGGCGTGGCGGCGGCACGCGAGACCATCGACGCCGCTCACGTCACCGACGCCGGTGCGTGGCGTATGCGCGGCAAGGCAGTCCATCGCCTCCTCAAGACGCGCGTCCAGCCCCGACAGGCACAGTACCTCAAAGAAGAACTGCTCTCGCTGGGCGGGGACTGTGCGATCTCGGGGCTGAACGACCAGGACGAGGAGATGCTCGACGTACTCCTGATGGGGACGATGGCCCAGTTCCGCCGCCTGACGGACAAACTCGACGGCCAACCGTACGGCCTCGCGTCGCTGGCCGACGAACTCCGGACCGCGCTGGACATCCAGCAGCCCGATCGAGACCGCGGCTATCCCTGGGAGGACGGCACCGCAGTCATGGGGATCTGTAACATCACGCCGGACTCCTTCCACGACGGCGGTGAGTACGACGCCGTCGAGGACGCCGTCGCCCGCGCCGAGTCGATGGTCGCGGCCGGCGTCGACGTCCTCGACGTCGGCGGCGAGTCCACCCGCCCCGGTGCGGACGAGGTTCCCGTCGAGGAGGAGATCGAGCGCATCGTCCCGGTGATCGAGCGCCTCGCCGACCTCGACGCCGCCGTCGCCGTCGACACCCGCAAGGCACCGGTCGCCCGCGCCGCACTGGACGCCGGTGCGGACATCCTCAACGACGTGTCCGGGCTCGAAGATCCCGAGATGCGCCTCGTCGCCGCCGACTACGACGTGCCCGTCGTCGTGATGCACAGCATCGAGGTGCCGGTCGATCCCGACAGCGCCGTCGACTACGACGACGTGGTCGAGGACTGCATCGACCAGCTCACCGAACGCGTCCTGCTGGCCGAGAAAGCGGGGCTCGACCGCGAGCAGATCGTGGTCGATCCGGGGCTGGGATTCGGGAAGACGGCCGCCGAGAGCTTCGAGCTGCTGGGCCGACTCGAAGAGTTCCAGTCGCTCGGTTGCCCGATCCTGGTCGGCCACTCCCACAAGTCGATGTTCGAACTCGTCGGAGCCGAGGCCGGTGACTGTCTGGACGCCACCATCGCCGGCACGACGCTGGCCGCCGAACGAGGAGCCGACATCGTTCGCGTCCACGACGTGCCCGAAGCGGTCCGCGCGGTGAACGTCGTCGAAGCCGCTGACGATCCCGAGTCGTTCGTCGAGGAGAACTGAGACGGAAATCGAGGGCGGCGCGCGCTCGCTCGCGTTCCATCGCGAGCGATCACTGTGCGAGGGATGAGCGACTGAAAGGAGCGAATCGGTTGGGGAGGTGCGTGGCTGCGGTGCCGTGCTGTGCGGTCCTGGTGGCCGAACCGGCGAGACGCACTCGACGGTGCTGCGAGGGCACTATCCGAGCGTAGCGAGAATAGCTCGCAGCACCGTCGAGCGGGGCGAGGGCGTTCAGTTGGCAGCGTTCGCGTCGTATCGAGAGTGAGACCGTTCAGTTCCCGTCGCCGTCCAGTTCCGTCTCCACCACGTACCCCCACTGCTCCAGCCCTTCGCTGTCGTAGAACGCCAGCCCATCGTCGTTGTCCCGCGGGCACGCCAGCGCGACGTACGTTGCCGGAGGATCGGGACGGCCGCGTCCCACTGCTCGTCGGTGGTCAGTTCTGTGACGGACATACCGGGCGGTCGACGGATACCGCCAAGAGTACTGTCACGACACGGTCGACACAGTACCACGAGAACGGTTTCCAGACGACCACAAGAGCCATCCTCCTCGCCGCCGCGACCGCTGGCATGGAGCAACGCGACGTGGTCCGGGGCGGGTACGAGGAGATCGCCACCGCCTACGACGAGTACCGGGAGACGGAGACGCCGCCGGCCCTCGACGACGGGATCGGTGCGGACTGCTTCGCGTCGCTGGCCGACGGCAGTCGCGTGCTCGACGCCGGCTGTGGCGCTGGCCGGCCCGTGTTGGAGCGTCTGGACCGCGCCCACGAGTCGGTCGGGCTGGACATCGCGACGAGCCAGCTCGAACTGGCCCGCGAGCACGTCCCGGCGGCCGACCTGGTCCGAGGCGACCTCGCTCGATTGCCCTTCGCCGACGACGCCTTCGACGCGCTCTGCTCGTTCTACGCGATCATCCACGTCCCGAAGGAAGAACACGAGCGCGTCCTCTCGGAGTTCCACCGCGTCCTCCGACCCGGCGGCGACCTGCTCGTGTCGATGGGTGCCATCGAGGGGTGGGAGGGCCGCAACGACGACTGGCTCGACACCGGGACGGCGATGGAGTGGAGCTACTTCGGCCCCGCAAAGAGCCGCGAGATCGTCGAGACGGCGGGCTTCGAGATCGTCGACGAGCGACTGCCCGAGGTCGAATCGGACGGATTCTCCGTGTTCTGGGGGCGGGCGTAATACCGATCTCTCCGTCTGTCGCCGCCGACCGGCGTACTGCGACACTGAATGTGGGGGACCGAGCGCGTGCCCCCGCAGTCCCAGAACTGTTACTCGGCTACTGTGTCGTCGCCAGTCGGTTCGCCCACCGCTTCGGCGTCTTGCTCGGTCACGCGAATCCCCTTGGAGACGAGGTGGCGCATCTGCTGGCGGACGAAGTCCTCCTCCTCGGTGCCCCGCGTCGCGAGGAGATAGAGCTGTGCGTCGCCGACGGGGCGCATCGTCCGGCCGGCCCGCTGTGCTCCCTGTCGGCGGGATCCGCCGAGGCCGGAGGCGACGATCGCCAGCTCGGCGTCGGGGAGGTCGATCCCCTCGTCGCCGACCCGAGAGATCACCAGGGTGTCGCGCTCGTTCCGGCGGAAGTCGTCGAACAGCCGTTCTCGCTCGGCGTGGCGAGTCTCGCCGCTGATGAAGGGCACGTCCAGCGCCGCGGCGATGGCCTCGCCCTGGTCGAGGTACTCGACGAAGACCAGCGCCTTCGCGTGGGGGTGTTCGGCCAGCAGGTAGCGCAGTTCTTCGATCTTCGCCGGGTTCGTCGCGGCGGTCTGGCGGCGGCCGTGGCCCACGGCGGAGACGTACTCGTCGGCGGTCGCGTCGTCGCTCCAGGGGACGAGGCGGATCTGGACCTCCGGCTCCTGGACGAAGCCGGCGTCGAACAGCGCCGACCAGTCGGTGCCGATGGGCGGCCCCACGAGCGTGAAGATCTCCTCTTCTCTGTCGTCTTCTCGAACCGGCGTCGCGGTCAGTCCCAGGCGATGCTTGCCCTGCAGGCGGGCGCTGCGGCGGGCCACGTCCGCGGGGATGTGCTGGACCTCGTCGTAGACGATCAGGCCCCAGCGCCGTTCGTCGAACAGCTTGCGGTGGCGGTCCATCCCGGCGGTCCGGTAGGTGGCGATCGTCACCGGCCGGATCGTCTTCTCGCCGCCGTGGTACTCGCCGATCTGGCTCTCGTCCAAGTCGGTGTGTCTGAGCAGTTCCTCGCGCCACTGGCTCGCCAGCTCTCGGGAGGGGACGAGAATCAGCGTCTCGCCGCCGAGGGCTTCCATCACGCCCATCGTCGCGACGGTCTTGCCCGATCCCGGCGGGCCGACGAACACTCCCGACCCTTGCTCCTGGAAGCGCTGTACCCAGTCGGCCTGGTAGTCCCGCAGCGGCAGGCCGAGTTCGACCGACAGCGCGTCGCCGTCTTCGAGGTCGCGGTCGTCCCGGACCGGATAGCCCGCCTCGTACAGCGTGCGCTTGAGCTGGGCGGTCTGCTCCTCGTTGACCCACGACTCCGAGTCCGAGATCGGCGCACGCAACACGTCGTCGTCGAGCTTCTGGCGGGCGACGTTGCCCATCAGGTCGTCGTTCTCGGCTTCGAGGACGGTGTAGCCGTCCTCGTGGGTCACGAGCCTGAACTTCCGGGCGCGTTCCCACTGGCTGCGGACCCACTCCGCCAGGTGTTCGGAGCGCTCGCCGACCACGTCGTGGATCGTCGCAAGCAGGTCCGAGAGCGACTCGTAGGGAGCCTGCCACACGTCCTCCTCTCGGATCTCGTAGATCGCGCCGCCGGAGCGGTTCGTGTCGACGAGGTGGGCGAACTGCGAGAGCTGTGCGCGGGTGAACTGGTCTGCGTGTTCCACGACGATCTCGTGGCGGTCCGGAAAGAGAATCACCCGCTCGCGGTCGGTCACCGCGTCCAGGTCCGGCGGGTAGTAGACCGCCTCGGCACCGGCCACGTCCTGGCGTTCCAGCTCGGCGTCCTCGCTCAGCCGCGCCAGCGCCTCGCGGGCCGCGTCGGCGGTGAACCCGGTCTTGCCGGCCACCTCCGCCGGGGTGAGGTGTGGTTTGCCGACCGCGTCGATGGCGTCGTACACGTCGGCGACGGTCAGCGTCTCGGGCTGGTCGCCCGCGCCGTCACCGCCGGCCTCGGCGTCGTCCTCTGTGGTCACTGGGGATGGGTATCGGCCCGACGAGTAAACACCTTGTGTCACTGGCGCCAGTGATGCATGCGGATTCTCGCGACGTTTGCCCGGTCGACGACGCGCCACATCACAGCAGGCCGTGGGCCTCGATCAGCCGGCGGTAGTGTTCGAGATACTGCTCGCGGACGGCGTCGTGGTCGTACTCGGCGAGCGATTCGTCGATCGTCTCGTGGGGGTAGTCGCCGCTCGCGACGATGGCGTCTGCCATCTGCTGGGTGCTCGTGACCCGGAAGCTGCGCTCGCGGTGTTCGATCAGTTCGTGGGCGCTAGAGCGGGCCTGATACTCGACGATGCCGATACAGCCACAGGCGAGTGCCCACAGCAACTCGCTGGCGAAGTACTCCCGGTAGGCCGTCTGGACGAAGACGTGTGCGCCACGGTAGATGCTGATTCGCTCCTCGCGGTCACAGGCTCCGACGAACTCGACGCGGTCCTCGATGCGCAGGTCGCGGACCTGTCGCTCGTAGTCCTCGCGGTAGGGTCCGTCGCCGACGATCTTCGCCGACCAGTCCCGTTCCCGAAGCTCTGCCAGGCCGAGCAGGAGGCTCTCGACGTTGGCGCTCTCGTCCAGCGGGTGGGCGAAGGCCACGTCGACGGTCGCTGCGGGCTCGGTGTCTCGGATCTGTGCCATGTCGATGCTCTCCGGGACGATCGCCGTCTGGTCGCTGCTGGCACCGTGTTCCCGGACGGTCGTCCGGACCATCTCCGACGGCGTGACCACGCAGTCCGGGCTCTTTGCCGCGCGGTCGACCAGTCGGCTGGCACCGATCGCCTCGTCGCCGAACCAGTCGACCAGCACGGGGGCGCGCGTGATCGTCCCGCCGACGCTGGCCCCCACGACGCCACCGGGCGGGCGCGGACTGGCGTGGATCACGTCCGGCGGGTGACGCGCGAGGCGAACGGGCAGGCGCGTCGCGAACGCTGCCGCGTTCGGCGTCGCCGTCACCGCGCGGTAGGTGATGTCCTCGGGCTCGAAGGTCCGCAGGTCGCTGTCCCACCAGCGAGCGCAGTAGATCGTCACCTCGTGGCCCCGCTCGGTCAGCTGCTGGGCGACGCGTTCGAGTCGGCGGGCCCCCTCTGTGTCCCGGTGGTGGGTCGTCTCCATGGCGACGAACGCGACGCGCATACCTGACGGTCAACGTGGCCCGTGAAAAATCCAACCGTTGCCGGGGCGTCCGTCGGGACCGCGACGTGCGCTCTCTTGCCGGAATCCACAAAGCATTTCATCCGTCTCTGCAGCCGTCCGTACATGGCCCCGCGAACGCCCCTCCTCCGCCCGGATAGATACTTCGCAGACCACGAGCCGACGTTCGATCGTGGTCTGGTCGTCGCCGCGCTGGTCGTGGTCGGCACGCTCGTGATGGTGGCCGGACTCGGTGCGGTCTTCACCGCGAAAATCGACGGCACCGTGATGGTCGACAACCCGGACCGCCCGTCCGAACAGTTCTGTGACGGGCGGATGAACGAGACGTTCTCCGAGACGAACACGACCTTCGGCTGTGACGAACCGGCCCAGATCGAGCGCAACATCGACGTGATCATCGACAAAGCGATGGGGCAGTTCTACGGCCCGATCCTCGTCGGCGTTCCAATCTTCCTGTTCGCCGTCGCCGGACTGCTCCATCTCGGGACGGCGCTGGCCGGCGGCCAGGGGTCGTTCGGCAACACGCTGACCGTCGCCGCCTGGGGGTTCGCCCCGACACTGGTGACGTTGCCCCTTGCCATCGCGACGCTGTGGGTGACGATGGATCCCGTGACCATCACCATGGGGATGGAGCCCGCCACCTTCCAATCGATGCTGCTTGGCCGGATCAACGAGTGGGTGCCGATCGCGCTGGCGCTCAACGCCGCCGGTTCGCTCTGGGGTGCCGTCATCTGGGTGTTCGGGCTCGAACGCGGCCGGAACGTCTCCCGAGGTGGGGCGGCCGTCGTCGCCGGCATCGTCGCGCTCCTGTTGTTCGTGGTCGGACTGGCCTAGTGGGCTCGACGTTACAGCTTGTCTGCTGGGTCAGTCGGGTGTGCGATACTCCACGCGTTCGCAGCACCCAGACTCAGATTGACCGAGAGGCCACCGGCACCGCCGGAGATGCCCTGTATCGACGAGGTCGGCGAGCCGGCGAAGGTGTGCGTGTACGAGCCCCAGATCGTGCTCGGTTCGCCGTCGTCGCGCAGTCGGAACTTCGCGGTCAGGCTCGCGGACGCACTCGGCAGCGAGTCCCCGGCCGCGGCACCGAAGTCGTTGTGATTGACGATATCGACCGTCCCGGCGAGTGCGTCCTGTGCGACGTCGTCGGAGGTGAACTTCGCCGAGTGACGTTCCGTCGCGCTGACGCTTGGCTCTCCGACAGGGGCCCAGTCGCCGTTGATGTACCCGATTCCGATGGCGTCGTCACACCACCAGGAGTTCCGGATGGTGCGGTTGAGCCCCTCCAGTGTCATCCCGACCGCGACCCACACCTCGTCGCCGCCCGCGTCGCTGACGCCGACGACCAGTTCCGAGTCCGAGTTTTCCGGATCGTTGTACGTGTACTCCGGTTCCACGTCCTGTTCGGTGGTGGAATCGTTCGTCTCTGCCGCGACTTCCGCTCGCACGTCTTCGTTGACCTGGAAGTCCCGTGTCGCCTCGACCGACGGCTCTAGCCGGAAGCCTTCGAGTGCGCGAGTCGCGCCCTCGGACCCGTTTCGCACCAGTCCCTGGTGGAACGCCTCGCCGACTACGTCGGTCGTCGGTTTCTGTGACTGTCGCTGTGCAGTGACAGCACCAGTAGCTCCGACAGTCGCGAGCGAACCCGCAGTGAGGAGGAATGTCCTTCGGTTTGGCATTGCAGTTTCATCGACAGCCGACGGCCATAAAATACCTCTAGATTACATATCTATTATTTTATTTCTAACCTGTATACATATATACTCTCAATACCGCAGTCCCCTCAGCGAGCGCCAAACCGTTATACTCGCGCTCGCCAAGACATCTGACGTGTACGATCTCGAACGCTATCTCAACATCAGATCTGCGACCGGGGCGACGCTCGGGCCCGACGGACAGCTCGCCTTCCGGATGAACACGACCGGCACGTTCCAGCTCTGGAGCGTCGACGAACCGGGCGGCTGGCCCCAGCAGCGCACCTTCTACGACGACTCCGTGTCCTTCGCCTCGTACTCGCCCGAACGGCCGGAGCTGATCTTCGGCAAGGACGAGGGTGGCAACGAGCGGTTGCAGCTGTTCCGGCTCGACGCGGACGGCCAGAGCACGCCACTCACCGACCGGCCGGACGCCAAGCACCGATGGGGCGGCTGGAGCCACGACGGCGAGCGGTTCGCCTTCGCCTCGAATCGCCGCGACGAGAGCGTCTTCGACATCTACGTGCAGGGTCGGGACGACGACGAGGCCACACTGGTCCACGAGGGCGGAGGCTGGCTCACCGTCGGTGGCTGGTCGCCCGACGACTCGAAGCTCCTCGTCGGCGAGGCCCACTCGAACGTCGACCAAGACCTCTCCGTGCTCGATCTCGAATCCGGCGACTTCGACCACCTCACGCCCCACGACGGCGACGTGCGCTACGGGAGCGCCCAGTGGGCACCCGACGGCGACGGCGTCTATCTCGTCACCGACAGCGATGCGGACCTGCGCTGGCTGGCCCGCCTCGATCTCGACGGGACGCTCCGCGAGGTCGTCTCGGACGACGACTGGAACGTCGACGGCGTGTCCGTCGACGTCGACACCGGACGGCTCGCCTACTCTCGGAACGTCGACGGCTACACGGACCTGACCGTCGGACGGTTGACCGACGAGACCACGATCGAGGCGTTCCCCACGCCGGACCTGCCCGGCGGGATCGCTGGCGGCGTCTCGTGGGGACCCGACGCCGATCGGTTCGCGGTGACGGTCACCGGCCGGACGGTCAACACGAACGTCTTCGTCGTCGAGACCGAAACGGGCGAGGCCACCCGCTGGACGCACGCCTCGACGGCCGGCATTCCCGACTCGACGTTCCACCCGCCGGAACTGGTCCACTACGAGACCTTCGACGGCCGGGAGATTCCGGCGTTCTTCTCGCTGCCGCCGGCCGAGGGCAGAGACGACGACGGCGTCCCGGTGATCGTCGACATCCACGGCGGTCCCGAGAGCCAGCGCCGCCCCTCCTTCTCCGGCCTCCAGCAGTACTTCCTCTCGCGTGGCTACGCCCTGTTCGAGCCCAACGTCCGGGGATCGAGCGGCTACGGGACCGACTACATGCAACTGGACGACGTGGAGCACCGGATGGACAGCGTCCGCGACATCCGTGCCGGCGTCGACTGGCTCCACGATCACCCGGCGGTCGACCCCGACCGACTGGTGGCCAAGGGCGGCTCCTACGGCGGGTTCATGGTGCTTGCCGCGATGACGGAGTACCCCGACCTGTGGGCCGCGGGCGTCGACGTGGTCGGCATCGCGAACTTCGTCACCTTCCTCGAAAACACCGGCGACTGGCGACGGTCGCTGCGCGAAGCCGAGTACGGCTCTCTGGACGACGACCGCGAGTTCCTCGAATCCGTCTCGCCGATCCACAGCGCGGACCAGATCGCCGCGCCGCTGTTCGTCATCCACGGCGAGAACGACCCCCGCGTCCCGGTCGGCGAGGCCGAACAGATCGTCGACGCGGTCCACGAGCAGGACGTCCCGGTCGAACTGCTGGTCTTCGACGACGAGGGCCACGGGATCGGCAAGCGCGAGAACCGAATCGAGGCCTACACGCAGGTCGTCGAGTTCCTCGACGAACACGTGTGAGACTGCTTCGCCAGCGTCTTCGCTACTGCTGATTGTCAGCTTTCGACGTACCCGTCACCGGACTCTTCAAACGTCCACCCATCAGTAATAAATTCGCCCTCTGAGCCGACATGAACGACGAGGACTCCGGTCCCTCATGGATGACCTCAGTCGCTGCGTCCTGCGTGTATCCCGCGGGCCCGCTCCGGAGAGGCATCCACTGGTACCGACCATGACCGCAGGTATGCCACACAGTACGGCACGTCTGGTACTACGAGTATGCATAATATTAAAATTTATGCCATTGTACAAGGATATCATGGGTCCACGTAGCCGTCCTCTGTGTCCTCGAACATCCGCTGCCCTCCCTGACCGATAACTCCTCCGTCCGGACCGGCGTGGAGGGTGTAGACCTTCGCCGGTCGCTCGTTCCACTTGATCGTCGTCTCGTACTCGTAGTACCGATACTGTTGCTCTCCACTGTTTTTCGAGCGCGCCGTCATTTCGAGTCTCGACGACCGCTGTTCGTCACCAGCGCTCGAATAGGGAACACAGACGATTTCACAGGGTGGAAGCTCCGCCGACAGGGTTCCTCGAAATACCGTCTGGTTTCCGCTGTCGCTCAAGATGTTGACGGTGTTCGTGCGCTTTTCTTGACCCTTATTAATAATTTTTGTCGATGTATCTTGTGTGTGTCCAGAAGATTTGCCCGAGGAGAGACAGCCACTGGTACCGACCATCACTGCAGGTATACTGTATAGTACGGTACGTCTGGTACTAGGAACCATATATTATTTAATTCATGCCGGAAATTCTGATATACTCGTCTACTTCCTTTTGGATCATTTGGAGTCTCGAGGGAGAGTCGGAACAACTGCGGTTGGTGGGTTAGTCATAATGTGGGTTGGTTCTTGTGCTTCGCCGCTAAAACCCATCGCATTCGTGTTTGTGTTTTCTTTAATACCCCGCTTGTTCTTCTCTTTTCTCGACACATTTTCCACTCTCGGGATTCCACCTCCCCCTTCATCTGTACTGGCAATCCCTGGGTCTCATACTACCGGCTGTCACTTCGTGACGAGCTTCGCCACCCCGGGGTGGCGAAATCATTCACAGATGTACAGCCGGTAGTGTCAGGGACTTTTTACTATGGTGGCCATTGAAAATCAATGCACACCCGATCGCACGACAGCAGTGCGATCGGTGTGTCAATCGTTTCAATTGTTACTATAATGTTGGTTAGGTTCTACCGTTGATGCCTGGCATTGATACTGCTACGGCTTTCTCAAAAGGAGACAACGACTGACCGGTTTTATCTGACCGGACGCACAGTAACTGGTACGAGAATGGTGAGTCGGTCTCCAGACGTGATCGGCGACGGGATCGAGTCGCTCCAGCAGCGCCACGGTCCCTTCCCGGTCAACCAGACGACGCTCAGCCTCTCACCGGCGGCGTATCGCGACGCCGCCGAACGCGCGCGCGACGGGTTCGCGGACGTGTACGTCCGGGTGGAGAACGACGACGGCGAGGTGTTGCACGTCCAGAGCGAGGACCGCAAACGGGTCCCGCGCTGTGTCGGCGGCAGCGAGAAGCCCCTCACCGAGCGGGCGCGCGACGCCGTCGCGGACGCGACCGGCGTCGACTGTACGATCGACGAGATCGTCCGCGTGACGATTGCCGGCGTCCGCAACGCCGAGGACACCGACGCCGAGACCGTGTACCGACTGCTCGTCCTCGTCGACGCGGTGTACGACGGCGGCCAGACCGAGCGGGGCGTCTGGGCAGCCGAGTCGGCGATCCCCGAATTCGTGTAGCCGTCGTCACGCGGGTGATTCTTCGATCCAGTCTGTCCGCAGTAGCAGGCTCGACTCTCGGTACGTCTGTGTGCGCGTTGACCAATGTGCTGCCTCTCTACACGAATCTCAAATTCGGTCGTTGATGAGATCCTCGCTCCGCTTCCGAGATACTTAAACTGTAGACTGATTACAAAACGACCATGTTTGAATTGGTCCACCGATATGCCCCCGAAAGTCCTGCCGGTCGAACTGCGACCGCCATCATCGCCTGTTTGATTGGTGTCCCAGCACTCGTATACGGACTCATTGGACTATCTGAAAACGTCGCGGCAGCACTCTTGTACCTCTTGCTCAGTGCTGTAACGCTTGGTGTCGCCGGACAATTAATACGAGGGGTCGTTCGTCAGGCGAATGCGGCTCCTGTGGACAGTCTACAGGACGGTCACCAGACAGACGAATCAAAGGAAACGGCAATTGAAACGCTTCGGCGACGGTATGCAGAGGGTGAACTTGATGACGAAGCCTTTGAGGAGCGTCTGGATCGCCTCATCAAAACCGATGAATTGGAGCAGCAGACAACCGAACGCGAACGTGTGATAGAGTGATCTCCTGTACTGAGCGACACATCTCTCCGCTATACCGACCAAACGTTTGCTGTCGCATCCGGACGACCGAGCGGTCCGGCGGACCCAGCGGGTCGCCGGTAGACTCGCTTTTTGTGCGAGTGGTGGCGAGCACAGGTGGGGTCTAGATAACGCCGGTGACGGTCGCGGCCTCGCGGGCGGCGGGCTCGCTCATCCCGTCGCCCAGGATCGTGTAGCGGTCTCGGATCTCGTGGGCGGTCGTCAGCGCTTCCAGGACGGTGTCGTCGTCGATCCCCAGCTCGTCGGCCGTCGTGGGCGCGCCGATCGAGGCCAGGGCGTCGCGAACGTCGATCCACTGCCCTTTCGCGCCGCTGTGGAGGTACTCGGTCATGATCGAGCCGACGCCGACCTGGTGGCCGTGGAGCGCGGCGTCGGGCGCGATTCGGTCGAGCTGGTGGGAAAAGAGGTGTTCAGCGCCGGAGGCGGGCCGCGAGGAGTCGGCGATCGACATGGCGACGCCGGAGGAGACCAGCGCCTTGACGACGATCCACGACGACTCTTCGAGCCCCTGCTTGATCGAGCCCGCGTTCTCGACGAGCATCTCTGCGGTCATCCGGGCCAGCTCGCCCGCGTACTCCGAGTACTCCACGTTTTTCAGTCGGTGCGCCAGCTGCCAGTCCCGGACGGCGGTGTAGTTCGAGATGATGTCGGCACAGCCCGCGGTGGTCAGCCGCCAGGGGGCCTCGGCGAGGATCTCGGTGTCGGCGACGACGGCCAGGGGCGGCTCAGAGGCGACGCTGTGGCGCGTATCCCCCTCCGGGACCGAGCCGCGTCCGGAGACGATGCCGTCGTGACTGGCGGCGGTCGGCACGGAGACGAAGCCCAGGTTCAGCTCGTCGGCGGCCATCTTCGCGATGTCGATGGCCTTCCCACCACCGACGCCCAGTAGGTAGCCGGCGTCGACCGAGCGAGCGGTCTCGATGACCGACTCGACGGCACCGAAGCTGGCTTCCTCGACGATCACCTCGGCCGGATCTGCGTCGGCGTCCTCGAACTGCGCGACGACGCGCTCGCCGGCCACGCTGTACGGCGTCGGGCTGGCGACGATCAGCGGCCGCCCGGAGAGGTGGATGTCCTCGACGGCCGCGACGGTCTGGTCGAGGACGCCGTGGCCCACCACCACGTTGTGGGGGAGCCTGATCCAGCTCGTTTTGTCGAACATACCCGTGGGTGGTCAGCCAGGCGTGAAAACACTTGTCGTGGCCGGCGATCGTCCCAGGACGGCGGGTCGGTCGCGCGACCGACGCGCGCACTCGTCGATCGTCACCCCGTTTTTTACCGAGTGGGACAGAACTGGACGGACATGGCAACGACGGGCTCACTCGACGAGAGCCGCCGCCCGCTGGCCACGGAACTGCTGATCGTCGTGGCGGCGCTGCTGGCGGTCCAGTTGTGGACCGGGACGCTGTGGCAGCGGGTGGTCGGTCCCGCCGTCCGGAACCTCCCGCTGGCCGACGCGCTCGGTGTCGACGGCCTCGGTGCCTTCCTCGCGAGTTCGTTCGTCTACAGCGGGCCGTTGGTCGCGAGCGTCGTCGTCATCGCGGCCGTCTACGTCCGTGCCCGAAACGTGCCCGTCGGCACGGCGCTTCCGGGCAGATCGGATCTGGCGATGGTTGCACTGGCCGTCGTCACGCCGCTCGTCCTGATCGGCGTGACGGACCTCGTCGGCAACGTCACGAGCGTCCCGTTCAAGACGCTCGTGCTCACGGCCTACGCCGAGCGGGCGTCGGCCACGTTCGCCGCCGGCACGACGCTCGCCAGGGTGTTCGTCGCCGTCCCGCTGGCGCTGGCGCTCAACCAGGTCCTCGTTCAGGGGAGCTTTCGATCGATCACGAGCAGTGACACCGCGATCGCCCTGACGACGCTGCTGGGTGCGTTCGTGCTGGGCGATCAGGGACTGGTCGGCGGCATCGGTGAGACCTCGAAGTACGTCGGCGTCGGGCTGTTCGCGCTCGCGTCGCTCGCTGTCCACGTCTCCCGAACACGTTTCGACGCCAGGTGGATCTGGGCCGTCGCCGCCGTGCCCGCAGTGCTGTTCGTCGTCCTCTCCGGGGTCCAGTGGGTCGCCTCGATCGACTCCATCGCTGCGGGACTGTACGGGCTCGCCAACGTGGCGACGCTCGGAGTGGCCGCCGACACCTACGAGCGGACGGACTCGCTGCTCGTTCCGGCGCTCGCGTACGCGTCACTGCTCGTCGCCAGCGAGGCGGTCGTGTTCCTCTTCGAACCGGGGCCGCTGTGGTAGCGACTCGGCGACGAACTGGTAAACACTCTATAACAATCCGTCCGGGCCTCGAAGAACGGGTGTCATGTCCTGTGTGAACTGCGACACCGACACTCGGGCGTACACGCTCAGAGCCCACGTCCACGACGCCGACTCGGACGTTGACCTGACGTTTTGCTCGACGGACTGCCTGGACCAGTGGGTGTGAGGTGACCGTTTCGGCGCTGTCGCCGACTCACTCGTCGAGCGACGCCAACAGCGCCGTCTCGTCCGCTCGGTCGGGTCCCTCGTCGCGCCCCGTGCGCTCGCTCTCGCGGTGTTCGTCGACCGTCGCCGCCAGTGCTGCCTCGTGTGGCGTCGACGACCAGCCCAGCGAGCGTAATTTCGCCGTCGAGAGCACGTGTGGCGAGGGCCGATACAGCGGGAACGCCGTCGATTCGAGTCCCGCACGACTCAGTTCGCGCTCGCTCACGTCCACTCGTTCGACCGTCGTGTCGCAGGCCTCTGCCAGCAGATCGACCCACTCGCCCAGCGTCGGGACGTGGTCGTCGCCGACGTTGTACGCCTCGCCGGCAGTGCCCGACTCGGCGACGACCCGGAGCGCGCTGGCGACGTCCTCGACGTAGACCAGTTGCCAGAGGCTCAGCCCGTCGCCCGGCACGGCGACGCGGTCGTGGGTGTCCACGCGATCGATCCAGTAGTCGAACCGCTCGGTGTAGTCGTGAGGGCCGTAGACGACCGTCGGACGGACGCTCATCGCCCTGACGCCGCGCTCGGCGGCCGCGAACACCGCCCGGTCGCCCTCGGCCTTCCGCGGCCCGTAGGTCGCCGCCCCCTCCGTAGTCGCCTGCTCGTCCGTACACTCACACAGGGGCGTCTCGTCTTCGCGCTTGGGGACGCGTTCGACGCCGTAGGACGCGCCACTGGAGACGTAGACGTACGCGTCGCAGTCGGCGAACACGTCGGTCGCCTCGCGCACGTCTTCGGGGAAGTAGGCCACGCAGTCGATCACGGCGTCGGGGTCGACCCGCTCGCGAACCGCTTCGAGGTCGTCGCGATCGCGTCGGTCCCCCGCGACGTGTGCGACGCCGGGATCGTCTGCGAAGGGATTGGCGTGGTTCCCGCGGTTACAGATCGTCACGTCGTAGCCGTGCTCGCGGAACTCCTCGACCGTCGCCCGGCCGATGAAGCGCGTCCCGCCGATGATCAGCACCGAGTCCATAGTGGCTCTCTCGGTCGGCGACGGGAAAACGGTTGGTCACTCGAGATACTGCCCCAGGAGATCACCGTCGTGGAGCGCGTCGGGCGGCGTCTGGAACCATCGCGCGGCACGGATCTCGTCGTCGGTCTCACCGAGTCGGTCCGCGTCGGGAATCTCACCGTCGGCACGCGCGTCGTAGACGACGTACTGCGCGGTGAAGGCGGTCTTCTCGTCGCTCTCGTCGACGTAGGACTGTTCGAACACGACCAGCGGCGCGACGATGTCGGCGTCGAGTGTCGTCTCCTCGCGGACTTCCCGCCGGGCCCCACCAGCGAGGGACTCGTCTCGCTCGACCGCCCCGCCCGGGAGGACCCACCCATCAGACCAGTCGTTCTTGACGAAGGCGGTCCGGCCGTTCGGATCACGAACGCGCGCCGCCGCGGTGAGGCCGGTGCCTGCGACGGCCCACTCGCGCATCGACGACAGCGTCTCGGCCGGGAGCCTGATCGTCTGGGACTCGCGTGGTGCATCGAGCGTGGTTCGGTCGAGCGTCATCCGTCAGTGAGCGACAGTACGTCGAGTTCGTCCTCGGGAACCGGATTGGTATATTCAACAGCCTCGTCGGCACACAGGTCCACGAAGTCGGTATCGGTCGTCACGAGGTAGTCAGCATCGTGTTCCCGCGCCAGCGCGACGATGAACGAGTCGTACACGTCGTGATTCTGTTCGGCGCTGACCTCGTAGGCGTCGAGTATCGTCCCTTCGCTGGCCCCAACGAGTCGGGCTGGACTCTGGACGAGAGATTGCACGGCGTTGCGGGCGTCGGTCTCACTGACGCCGAACTGGCGAGTCATAATGTACTGAGCGCGAAACGGATAGTAGTCGAATATCAGCAACACGTTCGGCCCGTCGAGTGCGTCACGAATCCACGGCCAGACGTACTCGTGAGCGGGATGGTCGTCTGTTAATCCAATTGCCAGCACGTTCACGTCGGTGAGAATCTTGACACCGCGCGGGATCGTCTCGCTCATCGATCAGGCGTCGTCCTCGTCCATCGGACCGAACAGTGACGACCCTGCGTCGGTCGGTGTCGACTCCTCCCACATCTCTCGACCGGCCGTCGCCGTTTCGAGACGCGAACTCGGTGCCGGATCGACTGTCAGGACCGATCCGGAGAGCCACGCCGGCACGTCCGTTCCCGGTTCGATCCCCAGTCGTTCACGGACTGGCTTCGGAATCGTGACGCGACCGCGGTCGTCGACGTGCAGCGAGACACGCTCCCCACGTAACTCCTGATCGTCGTCGGGCGTCGTTTTTCCCATTTCGAACCACCTGTTTCCCATTTGACGATGCGGGTGAATAAGCGTTGTGCGAAGTGACCGATCTGAGAGACAGGTGACCTGGTACACGGATTCGACGGCAAGGAATCGTTTCCGGTCATCGTCTTCCCGTGTCGACGATCACCGGTCGGCGACAGCGATCCGTCTCAGTCGTCGCTGGTCGCGATCCCGCTATCGACCGCGCCGGCTTCGGGCGTGGCCGACGCGGGCGGTTCGTTGCGCACGTCGTCGCGGTCGCGCTCTTCGATGACCTCGGCGTAGGCGTCGGGCATCACCTTCACGAAGTCGTCGAGCGCCGCGTCCCACTCGTCGAGCAGCGCCTTCGCGCGCTCCGAGTCAGTGTAGGCGGCGTGGTTCTCGACCAGTCGGGTGATCATCTGCTCGTCTTTCCCTTCCAGCGAGCGAGACAGCGAGACCATCCCGGTGTTGGCTCGCTGCTCGAAGTCGCCGTCGGGATCGTAGACGTAGGCGACGCCGCCGGACATCCCGGCCGCGAAGTTCTTGCCCGTCTCGCCCAGGACGACGATGGCACCGCCGGTCATGTACTCACAGCCGTGGTCGCCGACGCCCTCGACGACGCCCTTGACCCCGGAGTTGCGGACGGCGAAGCGTTCGCCGGCCATCCCGTTGACGTAGGCCTCGCCCTGGGTCGCGCCGTACAGCGCGACGTTGCCGACGACGATGTTCTCGGCGGGATCGAAGGCGGCCGTCTGTGGCGTCTCGACGATCACCTTCCCGCCGGAGAGCCCCTTGCCGACGTAGTCGTTCGCGGTCCCGTCCAGCGCCATGGTCACGCCACCCTGGAGGAAGGCACCGAACGACTGGCCCGCCGTCCCGTCGAGGTCGACGCGGATGGTGTCGTCGGCCAGCCCCTCGGTGCCGTAGGCCTGGCTGATGCGGTTCGAGAGAGTCGCGCCGACCGCGCGGTGGACGTTGTCGATCTCCGTCTCGATCGCGACCGGCTCGCGGTCTTCGAGGGCCGGCTCGGCGGCCTCGATGAGCTCCCAGTCGAGTTGCTCGTCGATGTCGTGGTCCTGCTCGCGGGTCTTGATGCGCTGGTCGCCCTCGGGCTCGGCGACGAGTCCGGAGAGGTCCAGCTTCTTGGCCTTGGGATTCTCGATGTCGTCGCGCTGTCGGAGCACCTCCGCTCGGCCGACCATCTCGTCGATGGTCTCGAAGCCAAGTTCGGCCATGATCTCGCGCAGCTCCTGGGCGATGAAGGTCATGTAGTTGACCACGTGCTGGGGCTCGCCCGGGAAGCGGTCTCGCAGCTTCTCGTTCTGGGTGGCGACACCGACCGGACAGGTGTTCTCGTGGCACTGCCGGGCCATCACACAGCCCGAGGTGACCATCGACGCGGTGCCGAAGATGTACCCTTCCGAGCCAAGCAGCGCGGCGACCGCCACGTCGCGCCCGGTCTTCATCCCGCCGTCGGAGGTGACTCTGATCCGGTCGCGCAGCTCCGTCCCAGTCAGCATCTGGTTTGCTTCGGCCAGTCCCAGCTCCCAGGGGAGGCCGGCGTTCTTGATCGACGTCTTCGGTGACGCGCCGGTCCCGCCAGAGTGGCCCGAGATGTGGACCACGTCGGCGTTTGCCTTCGCGACGCCGGCCGCGATCGTCCCGATGCCGTCCTCGGCGACGAGCTTGACGTTGATGTCGGCGTCGGGGTTGGCCGCCTTCAGGTCGTGGATCAGCTGCTTGAGGTCCTCGATGGAGTAGATGTCGTGCAGCGGCGGCGGGGAGATGAGGCCGACGCCCGGCGTCGCGTACCGGACGTGGGCGATCATCTCGTTGACCTTCTTGCCGGGCAGGTGGCCGCCTTCGCCGGGTTTGGAGCCCTGGGCCATCTTGATCTGGATCTCCTCGGCCGAGGCGAGGTAGTCGCTCGTGACGCCGAAGCGCCCGGAGGCGACCTGCTTTGTCGTACACTCTTTCTCGGTCCCGAACCGCTCCGGGGGCTCGCCGCCCTCGCCGGTGTTGGCGTTGGCACCGATTCGGTTCATCGCGATCGCGTTGTTCTCGTGCATCTCCGGCGACAGCGACCCGAGGCTCATGGCCGCCGTCTCGAAGCGTTCGACGATCTCCGAGACCGGTTCCACGTCGTCGACCGGGATCGACTCGCGGGCCTCGTCGTCGAACTCCAGCAGGCCCCGCAGCGTCTGGAGGTTCTGCTGTTGGTCGTTGATCTCCGCTGCGAACTCCTTGTAGGTCTCGTAGTCGCCCATCCGGACCGCCTGCTGGAGCTTGCCCACCGTGTCGGGGTTCCACTGGTGGTGGATCCCGTCCGACCGGAACTCGTACTCGCCCTGTCGGGGCATGTCCGGCTCTTCTTCGCTCCAGGCGACGTCGTGGCGCTGGAGCAGGTCGGCCTCGATCTCGTCGATGCCGATCCCCTCCGTGCGGCAGGTCGTCCCCTCGAAGTACTCGGCGACGAAGTCCGAGCCCAGCCCGACGGCTTCGAAGATCTGGGCTCCCTGGTAGGATTCGACCGTCGAGATGCCCATCTTGGCCATCGTCTTCAGCAGTCCGTCCTCGACGGCGGTGATGTACGCGCCGATCGCCGCCTCCAGGTCCGCACCGTCCGGTCCGGCGACGAGGTCGTCGATCGTCTGGTAGGCGAGGTAGGGGTTGACTGCGCCCGCGCCGTACCCGATCAGCGTCGCGAAGTGATGCACCGCCCGCGGGTCACCGGACTCTACGACGAGTCCGACGTGGTTGCGCAGCCCGTTGCGGACGAGGTGGTGGTGGATACCACCGACCGCGAGCAGGCTCGGGATCGGGACGCGGTCTTCGCCCGCGGCGCGGTCCGAGAGCACGAGCACGTCGGCGTCGGTCGCGGCCGCAGTCGCCTCGTCGCGAACGTCCTCGATCGCCTCCCGGAGGTCGGTCCCGCTCTCGTAGGTGATATCGAGGACGGTCGACGACATCCCGTTCCCGTCGCGGTCGTCAGACGAGCCCAGCTCCTTGATCGCCGCCGTCTCTTCGTCGCTGAGGATCGGCGAGTCGAGCACGAGCTGGCGGGCGTGTTCCTGTGTCTCGGCCAGCAGATTCCGCTGGTAGCCCAGCCGCGACTCCAGCGAGGTGACGAGCTCTTCGCGGATGTAGTCCAGCGGTGGGTTCGTCACCTGCGCGAACAGCTGCTTGAAGTAGGTAAACAGCGGTCGGTTGAACTGAGAGAGCACCGACAGCGGCGTGTCGTCGCCCATCGAGCCGACGGGGTCTTTCCCCTTCTCGGCCATCGGCTGGATGAGGTGGTCGACCTCGTCGTAGGTGTAGCCGTACATCGCCTGGTGGCTCCGGAGGCCGTCCACGTCGCCGATCGGCGCGTCGGACTCGCGGCTGGCGATGTCGTCGATGTCGACCTGCTCTTGTTCGACCCACTCGCCGTACTTCTCGTCGCTGATGTCCTCGAACACCTCTTCGTCGGGGATGACGCGACCCTCTTCGGGATCGGCGAGGAAGCACTGTCCCGGCTGGAGACGGCCGCGTTCCTCGATCTCGTCGGCGGTGTGATCGAGCGCGCCGGCCTCTGAGGACATCACCAGCGTGTTGTCCTGCAGGATGTCGTACCGGCAGGGGCGCAGGCCGTTGCGGTCGAGCACTGCGCCGACGCGGTCACCGTCGGTCGCGGCGACGAGGGCCGGTCCGTCCCACGGTTCGACGAGCGAGGCGTGGTAGTCGTAGAAGTCCCGCCGGTCGCCCTGTACGTCGTTCATCTCGCCGCGCCAGGCCTCCGGAATGAGCATCCGGAGCGCGTGGGGGAGGTCTCGCCCGTCCTGCAAGAGGAGTTCGAGCGCGTTGTCGACGCTGGCGGTGTCGGACTGGTCGGGATCGTCGATGATCGGCTTGATCTTCTCGATGTCCGACTGCCCGCTCTGCTCGCCGTCGTCGAACGCGTCGCTCTCGATGTCGGTCTCGCGGGCGCGCATCCAGTTGATGTTGCCCTGGATCGTGTTGAACTCGCCGTTGTGGATGATGTTCCGATACGGGTGAGCGAGGTGCCACGCGCCGAGCGTGTTCGTCGAGAAACGGGCGTGGACCAGTGCGAACGTCGATTCGAACCGCTCGTCGCTCAGATCGGGGTAGTAGCCCGACAGCTGTTCTGCCTTCAGGAGACCCTTGTAGACGATCGTCTCGTGGTCCAGCGAGCAGACGTAGAACCGTTCGTGGCCCGCCGGCTCCGTCGACTCGATTTCGTTCTCCAGCACGCGGCGACCGACGTAGAGCTGTCGCGAGAAGGCGTCGCCGGTCGCGCCGGTGGCCGACGTGACGACGACCTGTGTCACGTCCGGCTCCGATTCGAGTGCCGTCGCGCCGAGGTCCTCGTTGTCCGTCGGCACCGACCGCCAGGCCAGCACGTCGAGCCCTTCTTCGGCCAGCGTCGATTCGACGAGATCTTTCAGCGCTGCGGCCTCGTCGTCGTCCTGCGGGAGAAAGAGCGTCCCGACGGCGTACGCGCCGGGCTCGGGGAGATCGACGTCGAGTTCGTCCGCGAAGAACTCGTGGGGGATCTGCAGCATGATACCTGCGCCGTCGCCGGTGTTCTCTTCGGCACCAGTCGTTCCGCGGTGTTCGAGGTTCGCCAGTAGTTCGAGTCCGTCCTGTACCACCCAGTCGTGTGACCCGCCGTCGAGGTCCATGACGACCCCGACACCGCAGTTCGACCGAGTATCGGTCGGGTCCGCGAGCCCTGCGGCGCTCCCGGACTGGTCACTCTGCTGTCGCTCAACCATGTGTGATCCGAGCATAGGGGTTCCCCCACAAGAGGGTGTCCCTGATACAATAAGGGTACACTATACACATTTGCATGAGTATTATTAACATATAAGGGTTTGTGCGGATCGACCATGAGGATCTCCGATATCGTCGGTACGACCGGCCGCTACACGGCAAAAAAGGCAGTTCTGCTGTCTCTCCGCTCGTCGCTAGCGACGGTAGCGTCGCCGATGCGAACGGGAACGCAGCGACAGGCGTGTCGACGACGAACCCAGCGCCGATCTACGGCCAGGTGCCGGACTGCTCGGCGGCGGTCAGCACACGCTCGATGGCGACGACGTAGGCCGCGATGCGCATGTTCGGGAGGTCGTGTTCCTCGTAGGCGTCGACGAGCGTGTCGAACTGCTCGACGATGATGTCTTCGAGCCGCTCGTTGACGGTCTCCTCGTCCCAGTAGAAGCGCTGGCGGTTCTGGACCCACTCGAAGTACGACACCGTGACGCCACCGGCGTTGGCGAGGATGTCGGGGACGATGAGCACGTCCTTCTGTTCGAGCACGTCGTCGCCGTCGGGCGTGATCGGGCCGTTGGCTGCCTCCGAGATCACGTCCGCCTGGACGCCCTCGGCGATCTCTGCGTCGATCGCGTTCTCCAGTGCGGCCGGGACCAGCAGATCCACGTCGAGCTGGAGGAGTTCCTCGTTCGTGATCTCCTCGTCGGCACCGTGGAAGCCGACGACGGAGCCGGTCTCACGCTTGTGGTCTTTCGCTGCGACGGCGTCGAAGCCGTCCTCGCTGTAGATCCCACCGCTGGAGTCCGAGACGGCGACGACCGTCGCACCCATCTGCTCGACGAGCTTGGCGGTGATCCAGCCCGCGTTGCCGTAGCCCTGGATCGCGACGGTGGCGTCGGCGATGTCCTCGCCGAGGTACTCGAAGGCCTCGCGGGCGGCGATGACCGTCGAGCGACCGGTCGCCTCGACGCGACCCTCGCTGCCGCCGCTCGCGAGGTCCTTGCCGGTGATGACGCCGGGCTCGGTCGTGCGCTCGATCGTCTCGTAGGTGTCTTTGATCCAGTTCATCTCGCGCTGGCCCGTGTTCACGTCCGGCGCGGGCACGTCCCGATCCTCGCCGATCAGCGGCGTCAGCTCCTTCGCGAACGCGCGGGTGACGCGTTCGAGTTCGCTCTCGGAGTAGTCGCTGGGGTCGATGATGATACCGCCCTTCCCGCCGCCCAGCGGGATGTCGACCGTCGCCGTCTTGTAAGCCATCCAGCCCGACAGTGCCTTCACTTCTTCACGAGAGACGTTCGGGTGATAGCGAATCCCGCCCTTGTACGGACCGCGGTCGCCGTTGAACTGCGAGCGGTACGCGCGGAACACCTCGATGGAGCCGTCGTCCATCTCGACGGCGAGGTTCGTCTCCAGAATGCGCTCCGGGTTCTTGAGACGGTCGAGCATCCCCTCGTCGACGTCGAGGTACGCTGCCGCGTCGTCTACCTGCTCCTGGAAACTCTCGAACGGGTTTACGTCTGCCATAACTGAATGTTTGTACATCGCCCTTAAAAGATAACGAAACGGTACAGATCCCATGACCGTCCAATATAAAAACATGACGTGATATTCTTCTGATGAATAGGTATTGTTTGGTGGTGCCGATATACCTTGTATGTGGCTATATGACGTACAAGGCAGAGATTGGACAGTCTGGCGGCAACAAGATCCGACTTCTCCCCTCAGTCTGTCGTTTGTCACACGACAGTCTGACGCCCTTTTATGGTGGACCATCCGCCACTCTCTCCCGGGGGCACCGGAGAATGTCACACGCTCCCTCGACCCCATCTTCGTTTCGCCACTGTTGTCGCTCGGTCACTCTCACGTGACAGACTGCGTCGACGACAGCGACGGCTCCGATTCCGTGAGCTGACACCCTCTCTGGTGAGTCGACAGCTCTCGGAACAGTAGCGGGCGGCGTGCTACTGCTCGACCGAGAGCGCGAGCAGTCCCGATACTTCGATCTCGTCGCCGGGCGCAATCGGTTCCGCCTCGCCGGGGCGCACTCGCTCGCCGTTCACTCTGGTCAGATTGTCGCCACGGGTCCTGAGAACGAATCCGTCGTCCGTTCGCTGGAACACGAGATGCTCGTCGTCGATCCACTTGGTCTGTTCTGGCTTCCCACCGTCGCGCAACAGCGAGCGGAGTTGTTCGTCGACCGTCGTTCCGTCTCCGACCGCGATCTCGCGGCCGCCGACCGACAGCGTCAGCGCCGTCGGGACCGTATTCTCGGGGCCGTCGTCGACGGCGTTCTCGCGGAGTCTCGCACCGCACTGGCTACAGAACCGTTCGTTCGTTCCGACGATCTCGCCACAATCTCCACAGTTGGTCAGATCTCGGACGCCACGGACGGCGTCGCCGGTCGTCTGGTCCTCGCGCTCCGCTTTCGCATCGTCGTCCTCCTCTGCGTCGCTCTCGTCGTCTTGCTCGCCACCGGCCAGCCACTCGCCGACTCGATCGGATCGTCGGACGAGGAGTCCTCCGGTGACGACACCGCCGACGACGAGTCCGAGGAGCGGGATCGCCAGCAGATAGATCAACAGTCCGCCGCCGCTCTCGCCAGCGCCTCCGTCGGTCGTCGTCGCGCCGGTTTGCTCGCCGCCCGTGCCCTCGGTGTCGGCCGTGCCGTCGGCGCTCGCGTTCGCGGCTGTCCCATCGCCGGCAGCCGACTCGTCGCCCTCTCGGGTCGGCTTCGGTGTGTCGGTCGACTCGCGCTCGTCGCTCGGCGTCGCGTCGTCGTCACCGTCCGCCGGTGTCGCAGTCGCGTCTTCGCTCTCCGCTGTCGGCGTCGCCGTGTCCGTCGCCTCGGTCGACACCGGCGTGCTGGTCGGCGTCGCCGTTGGCGTCTCCGTCGCCGTCTGGCGTGTCAGGCTCCCGTCGCCGGACAGGGCGGCGAATCGCGTCGTCCGTGTCGGGAACGCCGACCGGTCGATCGACGCGCTGACTCTGTTTTGCTCCGCGTCCACGCTGCCGCCGACCGTCGCCCAGCTCTCGGCCCCGTAGCTCCAGATCGACAGCGCCGACTCGTCGTCGACGTCACCGTCCTCGTAGTGGAGGGCAAGCGAGAGCTCGGTGTCGCTGCCACGCGCCGTGATCGCGGCGGCCCGACCGGCCGACTGCTGTCCGTCCGGGGCGTCCGGGATCGACTCGACGCTCCGGATCGAGGCGTTCCTGATCGGCGTCGCGGAGAGTCTCGTCTCTGCGGCCGTCGATTCGCCCAGCGAGAGCGAGCGGACTCGGTTTCCGTCGCCGCCCGCGACGCCGAGGTCCTCCCCGTTGTCGGCCGCGACTCCGCCGCGGACGACGGCGTTCGTCGTTCCGCGCCCGAGTGAGAGTCCCCGCTGTGCGTTCGCCCGAGCGGTCGGGCCGTTGAGGGTCACGCCGTCGCTGCCGACGACCTCGATTCCGTCCGTGTTCTCGACGGCGGTGACGCCGCTGATCGTCGCGCCGTCCGCGGCCGCCGCCTGGAGGCCGGTGCCCCATCCCGTGACGACGACGTTCTGGATCTGGACGTTCTCGCTCCCGCCGACGTGGATCCCGACCGTCCCCTCGTCCCGGTCACCGCCGGCCAGCGTGTGGCCGTTGCCGTCGATGACGACGCCGTCGCTCCGGATTTCGAGACAGCGATCCACGTCGGTCGCCTCGATCGTGTCCGACAGCTCGTAGGTCCCGCTCTGTTCGATCGTCCGACACTCGTCGATACTCGCGGTCTGGCCCCCGACGACGCCCGGCACCCCGGCTGCGACTACCAGTGCCAGGACGACGAGAGCCACACCCCTGTGTGTGCTGTTGCTGTGTCCCATGGTCCCCTGTGTCCGATCGGCCCCACACCACCCCCGGAGGCCGGTCAGCTACCGTTTCTCACGAGCTAATTCGACATAAAAATTGGTGGCGTACGTCTGTAGTTCAGTCTGGCAGTCGCTTCGCTCGCTGCGGGCACCACTCGCGCAAAAACGTCGGCGAAAAATCCGGTCCTCACTCCGCTCACGGGTCACACAGTTCCCCGTTCGCATTCGAGACTCACCTGCGGTGCGCCTCGCCCCGCTCGGACCGGTGAACCCGCGCCTCCGGCGCGGTACGCTAGTAGCTCTTCGCGAAGTACGCCGTCTCTTCTGCGTCCTCGCCGCAGATGGCACACTCCTCGTGGATCGGCTCCTCGTCGCGGTCGAGGGGGACCATCACGATCTCGGCGGCGATGGCCTCTTTGATCGGCTCCTCACAGTCTTCGTCGCCACACCAGCCACACTTGACGTAGCCGCCGTGCTGGCCGATCGTGCCGAGAATCTCCTCGCGAGAGGTGGCCTCGCGAATCTCGCCTTCCAGCGTCTCCTCGGCGCTGGCGTACAGCTTCGCGAAGACCTCGTCGAGGTGGTCTCGGACGGTGGTTTCGAGGTCCTCGCGGCTCTCGGTGATCGACTCGCCGTCGGGGCGATGCGAGAGCGTGAGTTCCTCGTCTTCGACCTCGTTGGGGCCGATCTCGACGCGCAGCGGCACGCCCTTGAGCTCCCAGTCGTTGTACTTGAAGCCGGGGTTGCGGTGGTCGCGGTCGTCGAAGTGGACGCGAACGCCCGCCTCGTCGAGTTCGGCGGCCACGTCGGCGGCGTACTCCAGGACCTCGTCTTTGGTGTCTTCCTGCCAGATCGGCACGACGACGACCTGCTTGGGCGCGAGCGTCGGCGGCAGGACGAGCCCCTGATCGTCCGAGTGGGTCATGATGAGCGCGCCCATCGCGCGCCAGGACAGCCCCCACGAGGTGGTGTGGGCCGTCTCCTCGTCCTCGTCCTCGTCGACGTAGGTGATGTCGAACGCCTCGGCGAAGCTCGTCCCGAGGTAGTGGGAGGTCGCGGCCTGGACGGACTTGCCGTCGGGCATCAGCGTCTCGACCGTCGTCGTGGTGTGTGCGCCGGGGAACTTGTCGTGTTCGGGCTTGCGCCCCTTCAGCGGCGGCATCGCCAGGACGTCCTCGTACAGCTTCTCGTACTGTTCGAGCCGCGTCATCGTCTCCTCCCAGGCGTCGTCCTCGTCGCGGTGGGCGGTGTGGCCCTCCTGCCACAGGAACTCCTTGGTGCGGAAGAACGGCTTGGTCTCGGTGGCCTCCCACCGGACGACCGAACACCACTGGTTGATCCGCAGCGGCAGGTCGCGGTGCGAGCGCGTCCACTGGGCGAGGAAGGGGGCGATGATGGACTCGCTCGTCGGGCGCACGGCGAGTCGTTCTTCGAGTTCCTCGTGGCCGCCGTGGGTGACCCACGCGACCTCGGGGTCGAACCCTTCGACTACGTCTTTCTCCCGTTCGAGGTAGCTCTCGGGGATGAACATCGGGAAGTAGGCGTTCTGAACGCCGGTGTCCTTGAACCACCCGTCGAGGTGGTCCTGGATCTGCTCCCAGATGGCGTACCCTCGCGGACGCGTGATGATGAACCCGCCCATCGGCGCGTAGTCCGCGAGACCGGCCTTCTGGACGACCTCCGCGTACCACTCGCCGGGACTGTGTTCCTTGCTCTCCGTAATCCCGAGTTCCTGCTCTTCGCTCATACCGAACACTCTGACACCGGGGGGATAAACGCGCTGTGTTTCCACGGTCGCCGCCACTGCCCGTCTTGTCGTCGGTCCCCGGAGCTACGCACCGATCGTCGTCAGCGACGCCAGTGAGTCCGCGAGCCGTCGTTCCATCCCGGCCCCGTCGAAGCTCGGCACCGGGCTGATGTCGACGGCGTAACACTCGTCGTGCTCGTCGACGACGAAGTCGACCCCGATAGCGCGTGCGTCGAACCGATCGAGCAGCTCGCGGATGCGTGTCGCCAGCTGGACGCGGACAGTCGTCTCTTCGAGCACCGGCCGCCGTTCGGTCAGCTTCGTCCTGATCGTCAGCGCCTGCAAGTGCGTCTCGATCCCGTCGTCGAGCGCGTAGTAGCGTTCGACCGACGGCTCGGAACCGACCACCTGCTGGTAGAACTCCGGATCGGCGTCGACCCCCGCCGGCCCGTCCCACCGAAAGCGGTTCTTCCCGACGTAGTCGGCGTCGGGCTTCTTGAACGCGATCGCGGGCACGCGGTATCCGATCTGTTCCAGCGCGTTGAGGACGACGAGTCGACAGGACAGCGCCGTCGTCGGGAAGAAGCCGTTCAGCGTCTCGACGCCGTTGCGGTCCGCATACGAGAGCGCGTCGAAGGCCTGCCGACAGACGGTTCTGTTCGCCAGCGCGTCGAGCGCGTCGATGTCCTCGGGTCGGATCGGCTCACCGGGCGGCAGGAACTCCACGTCGAACCCCCTGGCGGCGAGCCGCTCGGCCGCCCGGCCGAAGACGGCGTCGTCCGGCTCACAGATGACCCCGATCGTATCCATAATCGCCCCCACGAAGCCGTGTTTCAAAAGAGTATGGCCAACTCCCCTCTCACGAATCCCCGACCGCGAAGGGACTGTCCGTCTCTCGCCACGGCCACCCGGGGAGTCGCGTCTGGAAGCCCGCGGCCAGCGCGGCGTCGAGGTCGTCGGCACCCGCGGGATCGTCTGCGGTGCCGTGTGTCGTCACGTCCGCGTAGTGGAAGGTGGCCTCTGCGAGCAGTCGCAAGGGCTGGTCTCCGGCGATCATCGCGGCCAGCTCGCGACCCAGCAGTTCGTCGACGACGAAGCCGGGATAGTCGTCGGTCACGTCCAGATCACGCAGTAGGCCGATCAGCGCGGCGACGTTGACCGCGCGGTCCCCGTCGGCGAACAGTTCGTCGACGGCGGCCAGGTACGCCGGTTCGTCGACGGGTTCGACGGCGACCTCGAACGCATCGCCGAGCTGTGCTCTCGTCTCGTTGAGCAACGGGACGATCACGTCCGCACGCTCTCGGACCCAGTCGCGTTCGCGTCTGACCGTCTCGGGTGTCACGTTCATCGTTCGTTCTCACACACGCCCCACACTTGTGTCTCGCCGTCGTGTCGATACGCCACTCTCGCGTGGACGGGGATATTTTTGTCGCGGCCTCGCGTGACGAGATGTATGCCCGACCAGAGACCATCGGGAGCCGAGACGCTCCGCCGGTACGTCGATCGGCGTGGCGTACTCAAGTCCGCAGCGGTCGGCCTGACTGCCCTTTCGAGTAGTCTCGCGGGCTGTTCCGACGACGTCGCGGACGGGTCAACTGATCCGTCTCGAACGGCGACACGACGATCGCCGACCGAGAGCGCCACCGCTACGCACACCGAGACCCGGACTCCCACTCGGGCGGAGACGCGAACTCCCACCCAGACGGAGACGCCGACCGCGACACGAACAAGCACGGAGGCCGAGACCCGGACGGCGACGCCACGACGGATCGAGCCAGTGTCGACGATCGGGTCGGTTCCGATTCACGAGACCGAACAGCTGCCGGCCGAACCGCAGTCGAGCGGGATTACCGGCGACGACCAGACCCACGCTCTGACCAACCGGGCTTCGGTCTCCAACGACTCCGAGGCACACCTGACCGTCGATGGCGCGCTGGTCGGGACGGGGACACTGGGGATGAACGCCAGTGCAGCGTTCCGCACGTACTGGCGGGCTCCCGAGAGCGGGACCTACACGTTGACCGCGAGCTACTGGGGCAACGGTGCCTACGAGTACGCGCCCCGAGAGAACCGCAACCGTGACTACACGCTCTGTTCGGAGACGAACCTGGCCGTCCTCACGAACGACCGGACTGTGGCTCATCAGACGCGTCCGGATCTACAGCGCGCCAACAGCGGGCTCCAGACGGGGGCGGCCGAACAGCTGCTCGAATTTCTCGCGTACCGACTCGTCGCCCCCTACGTCGGGGTCGTTGGGAGCTTGATCGCCAGAGCGGTCATCAACTGGGCAATCGACCTGGAGCGGCGCGACCCGACGGCGGGGTCGTTCCTCACGACGGCACTCGACCCGTACACCGTCGAGGTCCAGTTCACTGCGACGGCGGGGACGGTGTACCAGTTTCAGGTGACGCCGTCGGTCGGATTCGCCGGTGAGTCACACGCGGATCAGCACACGGCTGCGAAGGTCGAGTCGATCTACCACCTCGAAGGACTGTCCGTCCGTCGGGAGTGAGCGGGGCTCTCTCGTCGCTGTGTCCCGTCGAAGACACGACCGCCATCGTGCCGGATTGCGTGGTGACGCCGTCGGCTGTCCCTCTGTGACCGACTTCCCACCCCGAGGTGGGGAACACCGTCACGACCTTCCAGTCGACAGTGCGAATCGGACCCTTCCGCATTGCGAAGGCTTTTATTACCTGTGGGGAATACGCTGAGGTAGGATCGGTTTTCCGGCCGTCGGTTCCGGCCTGCAGCGTTCGACGGTCGCCGATTACGTGAACTATGTTACTACACAGCGTCCGTCCCGGCGTACGCCGACCGCCCACGACGCCGGGGGCACTCTCTGAGCTATGAGTACGGTAGACAAGCAACTCGAAACGGTGCGTGAAACGATCGACGAAGTCGTGCCTCGCGAGATCACGATCTCCGACGTGACCTACGAGGGGCCCGAACTGGTCATCTACACCCGCGATCCAAAGCAGTTCGCGCGCAACGGTGATCTGGTGCGCCGACTGGCCAGCGAGCTTCGAAAGCGAATCTCCGTCCGGCCGGACCCGGACGTGTTGACGCCGCCGTCCCGCGCCGAAGAGGCGATCAGGAAGGCCGTGCCCGACGAAGCCGAGATCTCGGAGCTGGACTTCCACGCCGACACCGGCGAGGTCCTGATCAAGGCGACGAAGCCGGGCGTCGTCATCGGCCAGAGCGGCGAGACCCTCCGGAAGATCACCCAGCGGGTCGGCTGGACCCCCGAGGTCGTCCGGACCCCGCCGATCGAGTCGGCGACGGTCCAGAACGTCCGGAACCTCCTCCAGCAGGAACGTGACGAGCGTCGAGACGTGCTCGAACGCGTTGGTCGACAGATCCACCGCGAGCCGATGTCCGACGACGAGTACGTCCGGATCACGATGCTCGGAGGCTGTCGAGAGGTCGGTCGCAACGCCTTCATCCTCTCGACGCCCGAGTCGCGCGTCCTGGTCGACTGTGGCGACGTGCCCGGTTCCGACGAACAGCCGTATCTGGAGATTCCGGAAGCGTTCGGTGCCGGCGCGAACGGCATCGACGCGGTCGTGCTGACCCACGCGCACCTCGATCACTCCGGGCTCGTCCCGCTGCTGTTCGAGTACGGCTACGACGGCCCGATCTACTGTACCGAGCCCACCCGTGATCTGCTCGGCCTGTTGACCCTCGACGCGCTCGACACGACGACGGGGGAGGGCCACGCGCCGCCCTACGACTCCGAGCGCGTTCGAGACGCCATCAAGCACACCATTACGCTCGAGTACGGCGACGTGACCGACATCGCACCCGACATCAAGCTGACGCTGCACGACGCCGGCCACGTGCTCGGGTCGGCCGTCACGCACTTTCACATCGGCGACGGGCTCTACAACGTCGCCTTTTCGGGGGACATCCACTACGACGACACGCGCCTGTTCGAGGGCGCGACCAACGAGTTCCCCCGCGTGGAGACGCTCGTCCTGGAGTCGACCTACGGCGGTCGCAACGACTACCAGACCGACCGAGAGGACGCCGAGCGCAAGCTCCTCGACCTCGTCCGGGAGACCCACGACCGCGACGGGACGGTCGTCGTTCCCTCACCAGCAGTCGGCCGCTCCCAGGAGCTCATGCTCGTCCTCGAAGCCGCGATGCGGGCCGGCGACATCCCCGAGATGCCGATCTACCTCGACGGGATGATCTGGGAGGCGACGGCAGTCCACACCACCTACCCCGAGTTCCTGCGCGAGGACCTGCGCGACCGCATCTTCGACGAGGCGGACAACCCCTTCCTCGCGGACGCCTTCGAGCCCGTCGACGGCGACGCCGATCGGGCCGCGCTGGCCGACGACGAGCCTGGGATCGTCCTCGCACCCGACGGGATGGTCACCGGCGGACCGGTCCACTCCTGGCTCGAACACCTCGCTGGCGACGCCGACTCGACGCTGGCGATGCTCGGCTACCAGGCCAGTGGCACGCTCGGCCGTCGCATCCGGAACGGCTGGAACGACCTCCCGATCGGCGACGGCGGCGAGACCGTGTCCCTCGACATGCGCGTCGAGACCGTCGAGGGCTTCTCGGGCCACGCCGATCGACAGGGACTGGAGAACTTCGTCCGGACGATGAACCCCAGTCCCGAGAAGGTCCTCTGTGTCCACGGCGACGAGTCCGCGACACAGGACCTCTCGTCTGCGCTGTACCACGACCACAATCTCCGGACGTTCGCCCCGAAGAACCTGGAGACCTTCCGGTTCGTGTAGGGCGTCGCCGCGGTGAGCGCCGGCAGCTCTGGCGGGCTCCGACACCAGTAAGACGTTGGGGCCGCTCCCGGTCAGTATGGACGACTCGCAGTACGAGCGACTCAGGACGTTGCGACGCGACCTCCACCGACACCCAGAGCCCGCCTGGCGGGAGTTCTACACGACGGCCCGCCTCGTCGAGGAACTGGAACCCACCGCGGACGAACTGGTCGTCGGCCCCGACTTTCTCGACGCCGACGACCGTCTGAGCGTTCCCGAGGAGACGACGCTGGCCGAGTGGCGCGAACGCGCCCTCGATGCCGGCGCAGACCCCGAGACGGTCGAACACCTCGAAGACGGACAGACCGGGCTCATGGTCGTCCTGGAGCGTGGCGAGGGGCCGACGGTCGGGCTGCGGGTCGACATCGACGGCCTCCCCCGCGAGGAGTCGGACGATCCCGACCACGAACCCGTCGCCGAGGGGTTCCGCTCGGAGACCGGTGCGATGCACGCCTGCGGCCACGACGCCCACGCTGCCATCGGCGTCGGCGTCTTCGAAGCGATCGCCGACAGCGACTTCACCGGGACGCTGAAGGTGCTCTTCCAGCCCGCAGAGGAGATCATCGGCGGGGCCAAAGCCGTCAGCCACCGGCACCTCGACGACATCGACGCGCTGCTGGCGGTACACATCGGGCTCGACCACCCGACCGGCGAGATCGTCGCTGGCGTGACGGACTTCCTGGCGGTCAGCCAGTTCCACGCCGAGTTCACGGGCGAGCCGGCCCACGCGGGTGGCCACCCCGCACAGGGGGAAAACGCCGTGCAGGCGATGGCGGCGGCCGTCCAGAACCTCTACGCCATCCCGCGCAACGAAGACGGCCCGACGCGGATCAACGCGGGCGTCGTCGAGGGTGGGACGGCCTCGAACATCATCCCCGAACACGCGAGCATCGAGGGTGAGGTCAGAGGAGAGACGACGGAATTGATGACGTACATGCGCGAGCGCGTGAACGACGTGATCGAACACGCCGCGGGCATGCACGGCTGTGAGTACGCGGTCGAGCGCACCGGCGAAGCGCCCAGCGCGACCAACGACGAGGAACTCGTCTCACTGGGCTACGAGGTCGCCGAAGGGATCCCCGGCGTCGACTCGCGGCTCCGCACCGCGTCGCTGGGCGGCAGCGAGGACGCGACGGTGCTCATGCGACGCGTCCAGGAGACGGGCGGCACTGCGGCCTACGTCGGTGTCGGCACCGACCACCCCGGCGGCCACCACACCGCGACGTTCGACGTGGACGAGCCGTCGCTGGCGATCGGCGTCGACTGGCTCTCGGAGACGGTGTGCGAGATCGCAGAGGAAGACGACTGAAGGCTCAGTACTTCGGATCCGCACCAGTGACGGCGTAGATTTCGTCCATCAGGTCGTCGCGCTCGGACTGCCAGCGGTCGAACCCGGCGGGGCTCGACGGGTACGACTCGTAGTGTTCGAGGAGCCGGTCGGCCAGCTGCTTGGTCTTGTAGAGGTCGTAGATCGTCCCCCAGTGGCCGAAGCTCTTGATCGCGGTCTTGAGCTTCAGTCCCAGTCCCATGTCGGCCGAGCCCGAGTACAGCGCGTCGGCGATCTTGTTGGCCGGCATCGCGGCGAGCAGCCCCATCAGATCGTCCACGTCGTAGGCCGTCGTGAAGATGTTGTACACGTCCAGCGCGGCGTAGCGGGCCCCGAAGTGGTCCATCACGCGCTCGTTGTACTCCCACAGCGCCGCCTCCTCGTCGACGCGACCGTCCTCGATGGCCTCGATGGCCTGCTCACCGGCGTACTGGCCGGCGTAGGCCGCACCGGCGATGCCGCCGCCGGTCGTCGGATTGACGTGGCCAGCGGCGTCGCCGACGGCCATAAAGCCCGGTGCGACCGCCGAGTCGTACGGTCGTCGGGTCGGCAACGCGGCCCCGAGCTTGTCCTGGACCTCGGCGTTCTCGAACTCCGAACGGCCCTGGAGGTCCTGCTTGAGGTCGTCGACGAGCTCCATCGGTTCCTCGGTCATCTGGAACCCCAGGCCGACGTTGATCTCGGTGTCTGTTCGCGGGAAGTACCAGACGTACCCCGCCGCGCGCTTTGCCGGCTTGAAGACGAGGGCGTCGTCCCACGGGACCGGCTCTTCGGTCTCGACGATCTCTCGGTAGGCCGAACAGAACTGTGAGTACGTGACGTTCGTGTCGAAGGTCGCCGAATCGAGCGTCGCCTTCTCCTGGATGATCGACAGCGCGCCAGCGGCGTCGATGACCAGTTCGGCCTCGTAGCTCGCGTGGTCGCCCTTCCGGATCGCCTCCAGCCCGGTCACGCGACCGCCGTCGTCCTGCCGTACGTCCTGGACGACGGTGTCGTAGTGGAATTCGACGCCGGCCTGCTCGGCACCCTCGATGAGCAGTCGGCCGTACTCCCAGCGATCGATGACGGCCAGTTCGCCGGGGACCGGGATCTCCAGGACCGTGTCCTCTTCGGGGATCTCGAATCGGCCGTGGTCGACGCCGGTGTTCGTGAACGCGCCCTCGATCTGGGACTTCGGGATCGCCGTCGGGAAGTTCGAGGCTCCCTTCAGCGCGTCGCCACAGGCGATGTGGCCCGCCTCCTGGGCGTCCTTGCGCTCGGCGATGACGACGTCGTAGCCCTCGTGGGCGAGCGTCGCCGCGGCGTAACAGCCCGACGTGCCCGCGCCGACGACGGCCACGTCGTACTCGTGGGTGGTCATGGACGGGACCTATCTCCCGAGGGAGAAAACTCTTTATCCCGACGACGCCGGTATCTGTCGGTTCGCCAGGGTCTCGGCGAGGATCCAGCGCCGCGACGTGTACGGTTCCGGTACGCTCTGTCGTGGTCGATGCCACGCCCGGCGCGAGATCGTCTCTCGGACGCCAACTGCCCGACAGCGCCGACTCGTCCGATAACAAGAGTTTTGCCGAGCGGTTCCGAACGCCGGGACATGACCGAGTACACCGTGGAGTTCGTGGGGACCGGCGAAGAGATCACGGTCTCGGAGAAGGAGACGATCCTGAGCCGGTGTCTCGAAGAGGGGATCGCACAGGAGTACTCCTGTCGCGTGGGGATGTGTCTGGCCTGTTCGGCAGAGATCGTCGACGGCGACGTCGTCCAGCCCGCCGCACGGGGACTCACCGAGGCAGAGCGGGAACGCTACGCGCTGACCTGTATGGCGCGGCCGGCTTCGGACCTCAAACTCGACCGCGGGAAGTACCCGCCCAGCATCGAGGCGGAGGTCTCGGCCGACGTGGCCGGCGACGAGCAGGCGGCCGCCGACGACTGAGCGTATTAATTCCTTCGTCCGAGACAGAAAGAATCGCAGAACTGAATCTCGAACCCACCTCGTCCGCGTTCTGTCGGTCTCAGAGACGTTACCACGCGCTTTCGAGAAGGACAGATCATATAAGCGAGTGGCTCCTATGTCGAATCGAATCGTTGCAGACCCGCGCCAGGGGTCAGCCGTCGGAGACTGCCACACCTGCACAATCATGACCAGCCGTGTATACAGACTTCATTCGACACTCGAACTGCCACTCGAAGACACGTACGACCTCTTCGAGGAACCCGACCTTCCCCCCGAAATCGCCGACGTCGAGATTACGCGGCGGAACAACACGCTGATCATCAGCGCCGTTTCGGCCGACGACACGATCAGCAAGTACACGCCGACGGCCCAGCTGAAGGCCAGCGTCACGGAGAATCGAGTCTACGAGGAAGATCCCGAAGAGATGGACGGACCCGGCCCCGGTCCCAACAGCGGTGGTGGCAGTCCACAGTGGGGGACCTTCGAGGAGGAGGAAGAAGAGATCCCCTCCGAACTCGTCGAGTACGCCTGTTTCAAGGGCGACCTCGAAACGGTGCTCCAGAACACGGCCCTGCAGTATCCGATGTTCCAGGTCCTCTGTGAAGTCGCGAAAAACGCCGAGAAGGGGACGCTTACGGCGATCGTCTGCGTCGACGAGGAACTCGAAGCGGTCCGGATCGTCGACGGCGAGGAACTCCCCGCGACGATCAACGTCGTCGAAGAGCCACGCGACGACGCCGAAAACGAGAGCGTCGACTGGCGAAACAACGAGTTCATCAGCTAACGCTCCGTTCCCTGCCAGCGGGACCCGTCTCCCAGGTCCGCTCGTCCCGGCCAGCGGTCGGTGTTCGCGGTTGTCGAACCGTCCGAACCGTGGTGCGACGCGTGTCGTGTGTGTCCGAGTCACGCGTCCACTCGAACTCCAAAAAGTACTTACAGCCCATCTAATTATATCTCATTACCAATGGCAGACTTCCCCGACTACCTCGACGTCGACTACACCGACGGCGAGGGCGAGACGCCGGAGGACTACCCGTCGATCAACCACAAGATCGAGAAGGCCATCGAGGTCACCAAGGAAGGCCTCGAAGCGTACGAGAACCCGGTCGTCATGTGGACCGGCGGCAAGGACTCGACGCTGACGCTGTACTTCGTCAAGGAGGTCGCCGACCGCTTCGACCTCGAAGTCCCGCCGGTCGTCTTCATCGACCACTACCAGCACTTCGACGAGCTCATCGAGTTCGTCGAGCACTGGGCCGACGAGTGGGACCTCGAAGTCATCTGGGCTCGTAACACCGACGTCGGCGACTACGTCGAAGAGAACGGACTCGATCCGGGCGACGACATCCCGATCGACGCCCTCTCGGAGCACAACCAGCACCACGTCCGCGAGATCCTCGAGTACGAGGAGGACAGCTTCCCATTCCTGCTCGATACCTACGTCGGCAACCACCTGCTGAAGACGGTCGCGCTCAACGACGCCATCGAGGCCCACGACGTCGACGGCATCATCTCGGGCATCCGCTGGGACGAGCAGGAGTCCCGCGCCGACGAGACGTTCTTCTCCCCGCGCCACGACCCGGACATCTACCCGCCCCACGACCGCATCCAGACGATCCTCCAGTTCGACGAGGCTGCCGTCTGGGACGCCTTCTGGAACTTCGTCGTCCCGGACACCGTCGAGGGATTCCCCGAGGAGGGGTACGTCCCCGAGACCGACGACGACCTGCCCGACGGCATCGAGCAGGACGACATCCCCGTCTCGCCGAAGTACTTCGCCGGGTTCCGTTCGCTCGGCTCCGAAGTCTCGACCGACAAGGCAGCCGAGGAACCCGCCTGGCAGCAGGACCTCGACTCGACGACCGAGCGCGCGGGCCGCGCCCAGGACAAAGAGGACCTGATGGAGCGCCTGCGCGACCTCGGCTACATGTAACCCACGTTTTTCGGCTTCGGCTTCGGGTTCGCGCTTCGCGCGCACCGCTCGCGCAAAAACGTGGGTGAAAAACCGCGAGCGCCCCCTCTGGGGACGCTCGCGGCGAATCGTGTGCTTCTGGGTTACTCGTGTGGCCGTCGTAGTCGGCCAGACGCTCTGCCTTCTCTCGCGGTGTGATACGGATTAGTGTAGATCTTTCCCGGATCAACCGCACGACAGTGTGCGGTCGACCGGGCAAACGGCTACAATAATCCGTATGAGCGGATCGTCGTACCCGTGGCTCGAATCGCGGACGCGCTACGACCTGCGGAAGTGAGCGTAGGCGACCAGCAGCGTCAGGACGAGCGCGCCGACTGCGCCCGGTGGGTGGACCTCGAACGCGACCACCAGCAGGAGGAGGAAGTTCGCAGCCAGGAGGACGAGAGCGGCGTCCAGTCGTTCTCGGAGGGCCGTGTCGGTCATGTGCTCGGTTGTACCGAGACGGGAGAAAAGTCTGTTGACTGTCGGCTGGGCAGGGCGATTACACGCGCTTTCTGGCCCGGTGGCGCGCCGTGGCTCGCTGCCGGAGGTACCACACGAGCGGGAGCGCGCCGATGGTCGCGAGCGCGGCGAGGTTCGCCCACGCCGTCACCGACAGCGATCCGACGCCGAACCCCGGCGTCGTCGCGAGGAGTCCGAGCCCGACCAGCGGAAACGGTGCCGCGAGCCACGGGGTGTCGCCGCGGTGGGCGATCACGCCAGCGAGGACGACGACGCCGCCGAAGGCGGCCAGTGCGAGGTGGCCCCACGTGCTGTCGGGACCCGACAGCGGGAGGTAGAAGCCGTTGGCCACGAGGGTCAGCCCCAGTCCCTCCGCAAGTGCGGCGACCAGTCGCCCGCCGATGCGTGGCTCGCCCGACCGCAGAGACAGATCGCTGGGTCGACGGCCACCGGGTCGCTCTCGGCCGTCTTCGTCTGGCGCAGGCATCTCAGCGTCGCCGGTACCGGTCGCCGTCTCGTTCGAGTCGCGACTCGTCGACGCCGCGCTGGAGCGCCCGCCGAATCTCCATCCGGTCGACACCCCGTTGTGTCATCAGCGCCACGATCTGGTCGCGCGAACACCAGCCGTCGCTGTCGGCCGCTTCGGCGACGGTCTCGACGACGCGGGTCGTGATGTCTGTCACGGTCGTGCTGGGCGGCCCGATGATTTGGAGGTTTCGGCCCTGTCGGCCGTTCTCGGCGTCGCGGCGACGACCACCACAGTCTCTCACTGTGTGCGAGCCCGTGTCGTCTGCCACTCCAGGACGATCTCGATACTCAGCCAGACGGAGAGCCACACCCAGAGGAGCGCGACCACGATCACCGTCGAGGACAGCAGTAGGAGGGGTCGCGTGGCGACCACCAGCGCGGGGTACAGATAGAGTGTCGCCACCCCCATGACGAGGAGCGCCACCAGTCCACAGGCAGCGTGCTCACCGAGGCTAGACGCTCCCGGTGCGGTGGTCTCTCGGGTCTCTGGTCCGCCCTCGCCGTTCGACTGTGGTGTGTGCATACATACCGCCCTCTGCCTAGAGCTTCTCGCCACTTTCCCATAAAATTTGCCGCTAGCTGTGAATGTCGAGCGGGAACACTACCGAGCGCCGCGGCGGCTGCCGTCCGGCCTCGCGGCAAAGTTCTTACCAGTCGCTCACGTTGTACGGCCGTGCCAACAAGACGCACACTCGTCGCGGCCCTGCTCGCCGGTGGCGTCGGTGCGTCGGTCGTCGAGCCGCTCCGGAGCGGCCTCGACCGGTTCGCACCGCTGAGCGGCGATGTCTGGGACGCGGCGACCGACTCGGTTCCGGAGACCGTCGCGACACCGTACGGGGAAGCGACGGTACGGTACGACGACCAGGGCGTCCCGACGATCGCGGCCAACGACGAGGACAGCCTCTACTTCGCGGTGGGCTACGTCCACGCGGCGGATCGACTCTTCCAGATGGATCTGATCCGCCGCCGGATGCGGGGCGAACTGTCGGCCGCCGTCGGCGAACAGACCGTCGAGAGCGACCTGTTCCATCGACAGATGGACTTCGCCGCCGCGGCCGAGGCCAACTGGGAGTTGCTGTCGGGAACGCCAGCGGGCGAGGCCGTAGCGGCCCACGCGGCGGGCGTGAACGCGTTCCGGCGTCGTCGATCCGACCCGCTCGAATTCCGGCTGCTGGGCTACGAGCCCGAACCCTGGACGCCCGTCGACAGCATGCTGATTCAGAAACAGATCTCGTGGGGGCTGACTGGCGACTTCACGTCGCTCCGGCGGGCGACAATCGCCGACGCGTTCGGGGCCGAGACGGCCGACCGTATCGCCCCGCGTCGGTACGATCACGACGCCGCGATCCTCCGCTCGCGCCGGCCCGACGTGTCCTTCGCCGACGGGACAGCCGGGTCCGCCGGAGGGAGCGGTGCGGGCGATCTCGCCGGCTGGCTCGCGGGGTTCGAGTGGCCCGACGGCGTCGGCTCGAACAGCTGGGTCGTCGGCGGCGAACACACCGAGAGCGGGCTGCCCCTGCTGGCCAACGACCCGCACCTGACGCTGCTCGCGCCGCCCGTGTGGTACGAGATGCACCACGAACTGCCGGACCACTCCGTCAGCGGCGTCACGTTCCCCGGTCAGCCGTTCGTCGTCATCGGCGAGAACGACGCGGGCGCGTGGGGGTTCACCAACGCCGGTCTGGACGTGCTTGACGTGTACGACTACGAGATCGACGGCGAACAGTACCGCTACGGCGACGAGTGGCGGTCGTTCGACACCCGCACCGAGACCGTCGCGGTCAGTGGCGGCAGGGACCGCGAGGTGACCGTCAGGAAGACGGTCCACGGGCCGCTCCTCGAACGGCGGAGCCAGCGCGTCGGCGTCGCCTGGACCGGACTCACCGCCGGCCGAACTGCGAGGGCCGTCCGCGGCCTCAACCGGAGCGACGGCCGGGACGAGGCCGTCGCGGCCCTCTCGATGTTCGACCAGCCCACCCAGAACGCCGTCTACGCCGACCGGGACGGGAACACTCACTACCACGTCACCGGCCTGGTGCCGATCAGACGGACCGACGGCGAACCGGTCGCCGGAGACCGGGTCTTCGACGGGTCCGCACGCGAAGGCGAGTGGCCGGGCTACGAACCCTACGGTCAGCCCGACTTCGAGAGCGACGGCTGGATCCCCTTCGAAGACAAACCCCACGCCGACGACCCCGCACTGCTGGCGACGGCGAACCAGCGCGTCGTCGCCGACGCCGCCAGCGAGTACTACCTCTCGGATGGGTATTCCGCACCCTGGCGCGGCCAGCGGCTCTACGATCGGCTCGACGAACTCGTGGCGGCCGACACACCCCTGACCCCGGCCGACAGCCGGGCGCTCCAGCTCGACAGCTACGACCGCCGGGCGGCGCTCTTCGTCCCAGAGATCCTGGCCGCACGGCCGGCTATGAGCGACCGTGCCCGCTCGCTGGCCGACGAACTCGTCGACTGGGACTTCCGCATGGTCCGGGACTCGCGGGCGGCGCTGGTCTTCGCGCTCTTTCTCGATCACTACCGCCAGCGGGTGTTCGGGCCGCTCTTCGACGCTGCTGGGCTCGACCGAGCACTCGTTCCGAACGACTGGGTCCTGTTGCACCTCGATCCCGACGATCCGTGGTTCCGTGACCCGCCGATCGGCGAGCCCCGCGAACGCGAGTCGCTCCTCGCCGCTGCCGTGGCCGACACCGCCGCCGAGATCGACGCCGAGGGGTACGAGCGATACGGCGACTACAACCGAACGGAGATCGACCACCCGTTCGATCTGGGCTTCCTGAACTACCCCGAGTACCCCACCGACGGATCGTCCGCGACGCTGCGGAACGTCCGCGTCGAGTCGGGCATCGGCAGCAGCTACCGACTGCTCGCGCGGTTCGACGGCGAGCGCTCGCTGTCGGTGCTGCCGGGGGGCAACGACGGCGACTACTTCTCGGATCACTACGCCGACCAGCTCCGTGCGTGGGCCGACGGCGAGTACTCGCCGTTGACTCCCAGTCTGACGGGATCGCCCTCGATTCGCTTCCGGCCGGGAGGTGGCGACAGTGCGTGACGACGGCGGTGTCCCCGGGCTCCCGGATCGGCTCTGGCGGCTCCAGACGGATCCGACGGACCGCTGGCGTGCGACGGTGCTCGCGGGGACGGTGGGGGCGTTGCTCGCGACGGTCCACTGGAGTGGTCTCCTCGCGGGCGGGGCTCTCGTGGGTCTGGCGTGGCCGACGCTCCGGCGTGCCGTCCTCGCCGGACTCGGCTTCGGGATCGCGGTCGTCGCCCTCTTCGCGCTCGAACTCGCGCTCGGCGGCTCGCTCGTGGCCACGCTCCGTATGGGTGTTTTCGGCCTCGTGCCGGTGGTCGTGCCGGTCGTCGCCGCGCCCCTCGGCGCGACCGTCCGCGGACTGGTTCCCGACGCGACGGCCGGCGATTAGCTATTGTTTTGTCGGCCGACAGGCACAATTTATACATACGAGTCGCGAGCTACTGTCACCCATGGCATCTATCGATACGAGCGTCAATCGGCCGAACGTGCCGGCCGACGGCACGACCGTGACCGCCGAAATCGACGTCGAGCCGGGGGAACAGGAGACCGACGTGCGACGCCACATCGCTCTCTGTATCGACACGAGCGGGTCGATGGAGGGAGACAACATCAAACGCGCTCGCGACGGCGCTGCGTGGGTCTTCGGGCTGTTGGCCGACGAGGACTACGTGAGTATCGTCGCGTTCGACACCGAGGCGACGGTGATCCTGCCCGCGACACGGTGGTCGGATCTCGACCGCCAGACCGCGATGGACCACGTCGAGGAGCTGACTGCCGGCGGCGGCACCGACATGTACAACGGGCTCAAGGCCGCCAAGGAGACGCTGTCGTCCTCCGCGACCGGCCCCGACACGGTCAAGCGACTCCTCTTGCTCTCGGACGGCAAGGACAACGAACGCACGCCCGACGAGTTCGAGGGACTGGCCGAAGCCATCGACGACGCCGGGATCCGGATCCAGTCGGCCGGGATCGGGACCGACTACAACGAGGACACGATCCGGACGCTCGGGACGGTCGGGCGCGGGACGTGGACTCACCTCGAAGCGCCCGGCGACATCGAGGACTTCTTCGGCGAGGCCGTCGAGCAGGCCGGCTCGGTCGTCGCGCCGGACGCCCACCTCGATCTCGACGTGGCTCCCGGCGTCGAGGTCAGCGAGGTGTATCGCGCGCTCCCGCAGGCCCAGGAAGTCTCGCCCGAGTGGGAGGCAAACGCCACCCGCATCAAGCTCCCCGACCTGATCGAACGGGAGAGCCAGCGGGTCGTCCTCAAGATCCACGCGCCGCCCCGCGAGCCCGGCAGCGAGGAGGTGCTCGCAGACGTACAGCTCTCGGCCCGCGGCGACACTGCGAGCGACCAGATCGCCGTCGAGTACACGGACGAACAGGAGAAATTGGCCGAGCACAACGAGTCCGTCGACATCGACCACAAACAGACCGTCATCCGGACGGAGCTTGGCAAGGGCAACGTCGAGGCCGCCGAGACGAAAGTCGAGCAGATGACGGTGATCCACGGCGAGGACGCCGACGCCGTCGAAGAGGCCGAACGCCAGACCGAGATCGTCAAAGAGGGCGGTCGTGCCGAACAGAGCCAGGCGACCCAGATCGTCGACAGCGACGACGGCATCCAGTGATGGCCCGCGTCGGCGGTGAGACTCGATGACGACGTTCGAGGCGGGCGACCTCGTCGCCGGCCAGTATCGCGTTCAGGGCGAGGCCGGCAGCGGCGGCTTTGCGGTCGCCTACGAGGCGATCGACGAGGACAGCGGCGACACGGTCGCGGTGAAGGTCCCAAACTACGCCGGCTCCAGCAACGACCGTGACGTGATCGAGCAGTACTTCCTGAAAGAGGCCGACGCGCTCGAAACCGTCCGGGCGGCAGGAGGCAACGACAACGTGATGGACCTGATCGAGCGCACCGACGAGGGCGACACCCCGGTGCTGGTCGTCCAGTTCGTCGACGGCTACGAGCTGGACGACGCCATCGACCGCGTCGGGCCGCTCGATCCCGCGGAGGTCCGGCGGGTCGGGATCGGGCTCTGTGACGCGATGAGCTTCCTCCACGAGAACGACATCGTCTACCGGGACCTCAAGCCCGACAACATCATGCTCGCCGGACAGGACCACCCGATCTTGATCGACTTCAACACGGCGACGGGGTTCGACGGAACCGACGCCGACGACGCCGGAACGACGATTCTCGGACCGTACAAACCCCGAGAGATCGCCGAAGCCAGCGACGCCGAGGACGGGCAGGGCCCGTGGTCTGACGTGTACTCGATCGGGAAGATCCTCCTGTTCTTGCTGAAGGGAACCGTCCCGAAGAAAGACGGCGTCGACCCCCGGGACTTCGGCGTCGACTGCCCGACGTACCTCGCGGAGATCATCGCTCGCGCGACACAGACCGACTACCGGGATCGCTACCCCAACGCGACCTCGATGAAGTACGTGCTAGAGGCCAAAGACCCCAGTCCGCCGCCACAGGCGAGCCTGGAGGCGCTGGGCGAAGACCGGTCGTTCACCATCCACCCCGGCGACACGATCGGCCGGGACGGCGGCGCGACGACGCCGTCGATCACGCTCGAAGACGCCGACGAGCACGTCTCTCCGATCCACGTTCGCTTCGATACGAGCAACGACGAGGCGATCTGGCGACTGGAGGATCACAGCCTCAACGGGACCTACGTCAACACTCAGACCGGCTGGCAGCGACTCCTCCAGCCCGGCGGCAAAGAGCTACTGGAAGCGCGTGGCGGCGATCCGACCGACCGAAACGGCGAGGACCCGCCCAGCGAGCACGCGCTCGGCGACGGGGACCTCATCGCGCTCGTCCACCCGAGCTACGGGACGACATTCGAGTTCAACGTCTCTCAGACATGATCTACGCGACGAACTACGACATCGGCGAACGCAAGCGGTCCAGCGGGATCAACGAGGACAGTCTCGCGGTCGACGTGATCGAACAGGGCCACCGCGACGGCCTCGTCGACCGCTCGGAGGAGGTCGACGGCCAGCCGGACGATGCCCACGACGGCACCGACGCCGAGGCGGAAAGCGACGAGACGGGAGCGGCGTCCGAGGAGCGATCGGAGCCACGGAACCGCAGCGTCGCTACCTTCGTCCTCGCCGACGGTGCGGGCGGGTACGAGGCCGGCGACGTGGCCTCTTACATCGCCACGACGACGATCACGACCGAACTGCAGGCCGTTGCGAGTCGTGCCCTCCGGAGCAACCCGGCGGCGTTCGACGTGACCCTGCCCGATGCGGTCGCGACCGACCCGCCGACGCCGGCCGAGATCCAGAGCGCGCTGGAGGCGGCCATCACGACCGCCCACCGCGAGATCGTCCGCTACACGAACGAGACCGGCAACCGAGCGTACACGACCGTCGTCGCCGGCCTCTGTTTCGGCGGTCGGTGTTACTACGCGTGGGTCGGCGACAGCCGCGCGTACCTGCTCAACGAGGCGCGCGAGACGATCGAACTGCTGACCAGGGACCACGGCGTCGTGACCGAACTCCGCGACCGCGGCGAGATCGACGACGTGGCGGCCCACGTCCACCCTCGCGGCAACGAGATCACCCGCGCACTGGGCGGCGGGGCCGACCAGGACCCGGACGCTGCGACGGTCGCGGTCGACAGCAACGTCGTCCCGCTGTACGCCGAGGACGTGTTGCTGGTCACCAGCGACGGGCTCATCGACGCCCAGACCGACGCCCCGGAACTGTACGACGAGTACGTCGAGTCGGACCGCTCGGAGGCGGCGGCCCAGCGCGTCCTCGACGCCGTCGTCACGGACGAGGAGATCAGAGAGTGCGTCCTGACGGCGGAGTCGCTGGCCGCGGCCAGCGAGGCGCTCGTCGAGATGGCCAACGACCGGGGCGGGAAGGACAACCTCTCGACGCTGTTCTTGCAGGACCCGGCGCTTCCGACGACACCGGAGAATCGACCGCTGACCCGCGCGCTGGCGACGGAACCCGTCGAGGACCGTGAGACGGTCCTGCTCCCGGAGGAAGGGGAAACGCCCTGAGGAAAACTATTTTTTATGCGTAGGTAGACTGATCGAACACGTATGTCAGAAAGTACCAGTAGGTCGGTCGAATGTCCGCTGTGTGGCGAAGCGTTCGATCCGACCGCTGCAGGGGGGTGGTGTACCAACTCGGAGTGTGGCGAGTGGCAGTACGACGGGGAGATCGAGGCGGCCACGGACGACGAGCCCGAGGCCGAGACGGGGGAGGACGACCCGGAGGGCGACGCCGTCAGCGACAACCCACTGTTCGGCGACGACGAGCTGGACCTCGAAGATCCGACGGACTCGCAGCCAGACGCCGAGCCGGACGACTCGCCGCTGGGCGACGCGGCGAGTGAGTCCGCAGACACCGCGGACGAGGCGACCGACACGGCGACAGACGAGCCAGAGCGCCCGAGCACCGAGGACACCGACGACGCGCCGGAACCGGGCGACGCCGTCGACGAAGCGGTCGACGAGACGAGCGAGCCCGCCGACACCGTCGACGAGGGGAGCGTAGAGACGAGCGAGCCCGACGAGGCGGTGACGCTGGGAAGCTGTCCCGAGTGTGACACCGCCGTCGATCCGTCCGACGCCTTCTGTCCGGGCTGCGGTGGGGATCTGGACGCCCACCGCACCGCCGACGAAGACGAAGACGAAGACGAGACGACCCTCGACGCCTGTCCGGAGTGTGGCAGCGACGTGGGTCCCGACGACGCCTTCTGTGCGTCGTGTGGCGAGGATCTGGATGCCCACCGCGGCACGGACGAGACGACCCTCGACGCCTGTCCCGGCTGTGGGAGCGACGTCGAGCCCGACGACGCCTTCTGTGCGTCGTGTGGCGAGGATCTGGACGCCCACCGCGGGAGCGACGCGAGCGGGACCGTCGCTCCGTCTCGACTCGCGCTCTCTGCGTACGGGCAGTCCGTCGTCGTCGGCGACGACGAGACCGTCGGTCGAGAGATCCGGTCGCTGCTCGCCGACGCCGGGGAGGACGACGACACGTCCGTGCTGATCCACCGCGAACACGTCCGCTTCGTGCGCGAAGACGACCAGTTCTACGTGGTCGATCTCGGCGACAATCCCACCGAACTCAACGGCACTCGGCTGTCGAAGGGCGATCGAGAGCCGATCGGTCCCGGTGACGAACTCCGTCTGTCGGACGTGGTCTCGCTCGACGTCGAGACGCCCTGACGACGGAGCGAGCGGTCTCTTTCTGGTGACCTGCGAGGAGCGACGACGTTCGGAACTCTCTGACAGCGTGCCAGACAGTTACGTAGCTGGCCGTCGAAGCGTCGATATGGCTCGACGGAGCGTCCTCTTTGCCCCCGGAGACCAGCCCGAGAAACTGCGGAAGGCGGCCGACAGCGGGGCCGATGTCGTCGTCTTCGACCTCGAAGACGCCGTCGTTCCCGACCGGAAGCAGGCCGCACGCGAGGCGGTCCGTGACGTGCTGGCGACGGTCGAGTCGACGTGTGAACTGTGCGTGCGGGTCAACCCGGTCGACGACGGCGCGGCCAGAGACCTCTCGGTCGTTCTGTCGGGTGGCGAGCCCGACAGCGTGATGGCTCCGAAGGTACCTGACGCCGACGCCGTCGAGACGGTGGCCGGGATGCTCGCCGAACGCGACGCGAGCGTCCCGGTCCTGGCACTCGTCGAGTCGGCCGCTGGCGTCCTCCACGCCGAGGCGATCGCCGCCGCCGACGCGACCGACGCGCTCCTGTTCGGTGCCGAGGATCTGGCGGGCGATCTCGGGGCGACCCGGACCGAGAGCGGTCGCGAGGTCGCCCACGCGCGCCAGCACGCACTACTGGCGGCACGTGCGGCGGGCGTCGACGCGATCGACACCCACTATCCGGCGTACGAGGACGAGGCGGGGCTGCGCGAGGCGGCCACGGAGGCCCGGCGGCTGGGCTACGACGGCAAGATGGCGATCCACCCGGCGCAGGTCCCGGTCGTCAACGCGGCGTTCACGCCGGACGACGAGGCCATCGCCTGGGCCCGCCGGATCATCGAGGCCAGCGAGGCGGCCGACGAGCGAGCGCGTGGCGTGTTCGTCGTCGACGGGGAGATGATCGACGCGCCACAGGTTCGCCAGGCCGAGCGCATCCTGGCGCGGGCAGCGGAGTGATCCCGTCGGCGGCCACTGCCAGACGAGTCGTGTGATGCGTCAACTGTCGACACACTTTTGCGCCCACTGGCCGTCACTTCCGGCATGTCCGAGGTCAATCCCTTCGAAAGTCTCCAGGAGCAGATCGACGATGCCGCGGCGTTCGTCGCGGTCCCCGACGACGCGCTCGAACGCCTCAAGCGGCCGGAACGGGTCCTCGAAACGACGCTGTCGGTCGAGCTGGACGACGGCTCCATCGAGACGTTTCGCGCCTTCCGGTCGCAGTTCAACGGCGACCGCGGCCCGTACAAGGGCGGAATCCGCTATCACCCGCAGGTCTCTCGCGAGGAGGTCACGGCCCTCTCGGGGTGGATGGTGTACAAATGCGCCGCCGTCGACATCCCCTACGGTGGCGGCAAGGGCGGAATCGCCTTCGACCCCAGCGACTACTCCGAGAGCGAGGTCGAGCGCATCACCCGCGCGTTCGCGACGGAACTGCGGCCGCTGATCGGCGAGGATCGGGACGTGCCAGCGCCCGACGTGAACACGGGCCAGCGCGAGATGAACTGGCTCAAAGACACCTACGAGACCCTGGAGAACACGACTGCGCCCGGCGTCGTCACCGGCAAGGCGATCGAATCCGGCGGCAGCGAGGGCCGCGTCGAGGCGACGGGCCGGTCGGTCGCGATCGTCGCTCGCGAGGCCTTCGACTACCTCGGCGGAGACATCGCCGACGCAACCGTCGCGGTCCAGGGGTACGGCAACGCGGGCTCTGTCGCGGCCGAACTGATCGCCCAGCAGGGCGGGACCGTCGTCGCGGTCTCTGACTCCTCGGGGGCGGTGTACGACTCGTCGGGGATCGACACCAGCGCGGCCAAGTCGTTCAAGCGCGAAACCGGCTCGGTGACGGGCTTCGAGGGAGCTAGCGAGGAACTGAGCAACCGCGAGTTGCTCACGCTGGACGTGGATCTGCTCGTGCCGGCGGCCCTGGAAAACGCCATCGACGCCGCCATCGCGCGTGACGTACGTGCAGACGTGATCATCGAGGCCGCGAACGGTCCGCTGACTCCCGACGCCGACGACGTACTGGCAGACCGCGAGGTCGCCGTCTTCCCCGACATCCTCGCCAACGCTGGCGGCGTCACGGTGTCGTACTTCGAGTGGGTCCAGAACCGACAGCGCTTCTCGTGGTCGCTGGACCGGGTCAACGACGAGCTAGAGACCGTGATCACGTCGGCGTTCGACGCCCTGATCGAGCGGTACGAGGCGACCGACGCGCCGACGCTGCGGACCGCGATGTACGCCGTCGCCATCGAGCGGGTCCACCGCGCGGCCACGGAAGCCGGGACCTGGCCCTGAGGGCTGTCGCGGACCACTCGCTTTTCACCGTTGCCCGCCTAGGGCGTCACATGAGCGTCTACGAGCGGTCGGTTCGCGTCGATGCGCCACTGGCAGACGTGTGGGAGTTTCACTCGACCGGGGACGGGCTGGAAGCCCTGACGCCGGACTGGATGAACCTCGTCATCGAGGAGTCACGCGGCCCAGACGGCGAACCGGACCCCGACGTGCTCACGGAAGGGTCCGTCATCGTCTCGTCGGTCCGGCCGCTGGGTGTCGGACCGCGCCAGACCTGGACCTCCGAGATCGTCGCCCGCGAAGAGAGCGACGAGCACGCGATGTTCCGCGACCACATGACCGAAGGACCCTTCGCCCACTGGCTGCACACCCACCGGTTCGTCGCGGAGGGCGACGCGACGCTGGTCCACGATCGGATCGAGTACCAGTTCCCCGGTGGCCCGCTCGGCAAAGCGATCGGTCCATTCGCCTACGTCGGCTTCGAGCCGATGTTCCGGTACCGACACCGGACCACGAAGCAGCTGTTAGAGTAGTCTCCGAAAATCGCGCTCGAACGGGGTGTCCGCGTCAGCGGCGGCCAGCGTCGCGGGTCCCGTCCGTTCCTGGGTCGGTCCCACCGTCCGTCGCCGTCGCGTTCACCTCGAACTTCGCCAGGAGCGACTGGAGACGCTCGGCCTGCTCGCTGAGGGCCTCGACGCTGGTGCTGACCTGGTTCATCGACGCGGCCTGTTGCTGGGCCGCCGCGGACGCGCTCTCGGTCTCGTCTGCCGTCGACTCGCTGATGTCTGCGACCGCTTCGACCATCGAGACGGTTTCCTCGGTGCTTGCCGCCTGATCGTCGGTCGTCTCGCTGATCTGCTGGATGCCGTCGTCGGTCTTCTCGGCGTTTTCGGCGACCTGCCGGAACGAGTCGGCGACCGCTTCGACGGCCTCGACCTCCGCCTGCATGTCCGCTTCGGCGCTGCGGGCCGTTTCGACGGTCGCGTCGGTCTGGCTCTGGGTCCGCTCGATCCGCTGTTCGATCTCGGCGGCCGACTCCTGGGTCTCCTCGGCCAGTTGCTTGACCTCGTTGGCGACGACGGCGAACCCCTCGCCGCCACCGGTCCCGCTCTCGCCGCCGGCACGAGCAGCCTCGATGTTGGCGTTGAGCGCCAGCATGTTCGTCTGCTCGGCGATGTCGCCGATCAGCTCGACGATCTCGCTGATCTCGGCCATCTGCTCGTCGAGGAGTTCGACGTTGTCGACCGTCTCGTCGATGGCGGCCTGAACTTCGCGTGCGTTCTCGATCGCCTGCTGTGCGGTCGTCTCGCCGGCCTCGGCGATCTCGGCGGTCTCGCGCGATCTGTCGGCGACCGTCTCGGCCGACGCGGCCACCTCCTCGACCGTCGCCGAGAGGTCGGTCATCTCGTCGGCGACGCTTGCGAGCCGCTCGCGTTGTTCGCTCGCGCCGCTCGCAATCTCCTGTATCGAACCGCTCATGCCCTCGCTGGCCTGTTTGACCTCGTCGGCGCTGGCGTTTGCTTGCATGCTGGCGTCCGCGACTTCCTGGGCGAACGACTGGATCTCCTGCATCGTCGCTTCCGTCTCTGCGATCATCTCGTTGAACGAGACCGCGATCTGGGCCATCGCTTCGCTGTCGCTGTCGGTTTCGAGGCGCACGGTGAGGTCACCGTTTGCCGCTCGTGCCATCGCTGCGCTGCAGTCGTCGGCGTCGGCCTCCAGTCGCTCGTACAGCTGTTCGACCTCTTCGCGTTTGGCCTCTGCCTCGGCTTTCGCCTCCTCGGCCTCGGCTTTCGCACGCTCGATCTCCGCCTGCTTGGCCTCCAGATCCTCGACCTCTTCGGTCTTGGCGCGGGCCTGTTGAAGCTGCTCCCGGGCCTGCTCTCGGGACCGCTCGGTCGAGTACCAGTGTGCCATCAGCGCGCCGGCCAGGCCCAGGACGAACGCGGCGTGGATGAACGCCCAGGCCCACGGGTTGTTGATCGCGGCAGCGTGGTTGTACACCCGGCTCGGATCGATCATGCCGAAGTAGCCGTGCTGGAGTGTGACGTAACCGATCCCCAGGACGAAGGGGAGCCAGTCCTCGTAGACGGCGACGACGGCCATCACGACGAAAAAGTGGAAGTGCGCTTCGATGTAGCCCCCCGAGAAGTGGACCAGGAATCCCGAGGTCGTCACGAGCCCCAGCGTCGCGAGCGCGGTCCGAGTTCGCCGCTTGAACAGCGGCAGCCACGCAACGATCGCCAGCGTGACGACGACGCCGACTTCCGCGAGGACGTTCGTCACTGGGATCTCGGGCAACTGCGCGCCCGTCACCATCGACTCCGTTCCGTCGGCGAGACCGAGTGCCAGCAGGAAGGGCACGTGTGCCACCAGCAAGAGGAGGATGTTTCGGTGGCGTCCACGCCACGTTTCGTCGGGAATCGTGTCGCCGCTCGGAATGTACTCGACGAATTCTCGGAGCGTCGCTCCCCAACTTCGTCGACTGTGGTTCTGGTCTGGCCCCGCTGCGATGTCCGCCATAGCTGACCGTGGGGAGATGACAGCAAAAACGATGTGGCCGCGCTATCAGCGCCAATAATCGGGCGGGTCGTTTCCGACCGTTTCTCTCAGCACACCCGGTTACGCCGGTGTCGCCGGAGTTATTTATGTCACTGTTGCGAACTCCTGCCTATGCACGACGTTGTCATCGTCGGCGGCGGCCCCGCCGGCCTGAGTGGTGCCCTGTTCACCGAGAAGAACGGTCTCGACACTGTGGTCTTCGACACCGACGAGACGTGGATGCACAAGGCACACCTGTTCAACTACCTCGGCATCGACTCGATGGACGGCTCCGAGTTCGTCGCCCAGTCTCGCGAGCAGGTCGAGGAGTTCGGCGTCACGCTGCGAGACGAGGCAGTGACGGCCGTCGAAGAGACCGCCGAAGGGTTCGCGGTGACGACCGAAGCGGTGTCCGAGGCCGGCGACCAGACCGGTGGCGACCAGACCGTCGAAGGGCGCTACCTCGTGCTCGCGACCGGCGCGGACCGGTCGCTGGCCGACTCGCTGGGCTGTGCGTTCACCGACGAGGACACCGTCGACGTGACGGTCTCGATGGAGACCAGCGTCGAAGACGCCTACGCCACCGGCGCGATGGTCCGAGCGGAAGAGTGGCAGGCGGTCATCTCCGCTGGCGACGGCGCGGCGGCGGCGCTGAACATCCTCTCGAAGGAGAAAGGCGAGCACTTCCACGACTTCGACGTACCCGCCGACGCCGAGTGACGGCCGGCCACCGTCTCGCCGACTTCCCAGCGTTCAAGCCATCGCTGTTCCACGTACGGCCGTGAGCGACAGTGTTTCTCGGCCGCGTCTCGCGCTCGCCGTCGCGGTCGTCGCGATCAGCACGAGCGCGATCCTGATTCGCTGGAGTACGGCACCGCCGGTCGTCGCCGCGTTCTATCGGGTCCTGTTGACGACCGCGCTGCTGGCTCCCCTCTTGCTCGCTCGCCACGCCGACGCGCTCGGCGACCTCTCCGGACGGCACCTGCTGGCCGCCGGCCTCACGGGGGTGGCGCTGGCAGCACACTTCGCGACCTGGTTCGAGAGCCTCTCGTGGACCAGCGTCGCCGCCAGCGTCACGCTCGTCCAGTCCCAGCCGATCTTCGTCGTCACGGGCGCGTGGCTCCTCCTGAACGAGCGCGTGACCGGGCGGACGGTTCTGGGAGTCGTCGTCGCGATCGCCGGGATCGTCGTCATGTCCCTCGGCGATCTGCTGGGCGGGACGGCCGTCGGCCCGCGACCGCTGTACGGCAACGCCCTCGCGCTGGTCGGCGGGCTGATGGCCGCCGGCTACGTCCTCGCCGGCCGGTCGCTGCGGCAGCGACTCCCCCTGCTCCCCTACGTCACCGTCGTCTACGGCGTCGCCGCGCTGGCGCTGCTGGCGGTCGTCCTCGCACAGGGCCTCCCGCTGACGGGCTACGAGAGCCGGGAGTGGCTCCTCTTTCTCGGCATGGCCGTCGGTCCCGGCATCCTCGGACACACCCTCGTGAACTGGTCGCTGGCCCACGTCGAATCGAGCCTGGTCAGCGTGACGCTGCTTGGCGAACCGTTGGGCAGCGCGCTCCTGGCGTTGCTCTTGCTCACGGAAGTGCCGTCGTCGTGGACCGTCGCGGGCGGAGCGGTCGTCTTGGCCGGGATCACGCTGACCGCGCGGTCGTCGGAGTGATCGCCGCTACTGCTCTGCGAGTTTCTCGATCTCACCTTTGAGTCCGGCGGCCTCGAAGTCGTGGTCCGGCCGGATGTTGACGAAATCGAGGAACTCGCGGGCCGCGAGCAACTCTGCGGGCGTGTAGTGGTCGGCGGCCGCGTCGACGGCCCGCCGCCCGCCGGTCAGGGGCGTCAACGCACCCAGGGCACACGCGAGATCGTAGGATCGGGCGTCGTCGATCGCACCGTCACGGACGTTCGTCGCGTCGATGAAGTACAGTTCGCCGTCGGCGACGAGGACGTTCTCGGCCCGGAAGTCCCCGTGTGCGAGCCCCGCGTCGTGCATTCGGTGGAGGAAGTCGAAGACGGCCGGTGCGAGGTCGCTCGCGGTCTCGTCCGACAGCTCTTCGAGGACGGCGAAGTCGGGGATGTACTCCAGTACGAGCACCCCGTGGCCCTCGTACTCGAAGGCCTCGATCGGCTCGGGCGCGTTCACTCCCAGCTCGCGCATGGTTCGGGTCGCCGCCAGCTCGTGGTCGGCCATCTCGTAGGGCGTCCCGAAGTGCTCGAAGAAGCCTTCGGTCCCCGAGGAGAAGGCCCCGAGGTTCCGGCCGGCGGTCAACAGCGCGTGGACCAGGGAGTTTTGCTCGGTGATCAGCTTCACGAACCAGCGATCGTCGACGGCCATCGGCGTCGACAGCCAGTTGTCCGCGTCGAGGAACTCGACGCGAACCGACGGCTCGTCGTACCGCTCGCACATCTCCCCGGCGACGCCCTCCAGGGTCTCCCAGGGGACGCGACCGCGCAGGAACCGTCGAAACGCCATGAGCGTACCGAGGGGGGCCACACTCAAAGCGGTTCTGACGCCGAAAAACATATAATATGATACACTTTTGTTTTCAGTCCTTGTACTTGCTCCCAAATCCTTATTATCTCACTTTCAACACCGTCATTATGTAATGAAATCTCTCGACTCGTACGACGTTCCTGTCGACGCGGACGACCACGGCGAATTTGTTGTCTGGGACCTTCGGTCGTGGAGCGGTGACGTAGAGACGATGGAAGCGATAAACGAAGCATGGGTCGCGACCCACGAGCCAGCACAGAAGGTCGGTACCATCTCCGTCTTCCCGGACAGCGTCGTGGTTGACGGACAGATCCAGAGTTTCATCTCCGAAGGATGGAACGAGGCGGCGAAGGCGACGGGGCTGGAGTATCTGGCTATTGTCGGACAGAACCTCCAGACCATGGCTGTCGAGCAGCAGATCGACGCTCCTTCCATCGAGGAGATCCGCGCGTTCCAGTCCGTCGACGACGCAATCGACTGGTTGAACGCGGCTACCGCGTAGCGCCCGCCTCATCGGTCTGTCGTCACCATGCTATATGTTCGCTCGCCTCGAAGGCAGCGATATGGACTTTACCCTCCCCGACGAACACCGGATGATTCGCGATTCGGTCCGGGAGTTCTGTGCGGCCGAGATCGAACCCATCGCCCAGGAGATCGAAGACGAGCACCGCTTCCCCGCCGAGATCTTCGATCAGCTGGCCGAACTCGACGTGATGGGGGTCCCCATCGACGAGGAGTGGGGCGGACTGGGCGGCGACCAGCTCATGTACGCCCTCGTGACCGAGGAACTGGGCCGGGTGTCCGGCTCGATCGGGCTCTCTTATGCCGCCCACGTCTCGCTGGCCTCGAAGCCGATCGAGCTGTTCGGCACGGACCAACAGCGCGAGCGCTGGCTCCGGCCCCTGGCCGAGGGCGAGTATCTGGGTGGCTGGGCGCTGACCGAGCCAGAGAGCGGGAGCGACGCCAGCGACATGAGCACGACCGCGACCAGAGCGGGCGACGAGTGGGTCCTCGACGGCACCAAGCAGTTCATCACCAACGCCTCGGTCGCGGGCTCGCTCGTCGTCAAGGCCGTCACCGAACCGGGTGCGGGCTACGACGGTATCTCGACCTTCCTCGTCGATCCCGAGGCCGACGACGGGTTCGAAGTGACGACGGAGTGGGAGAAGATGGGGCTGAACGCGTCCCCGACCTGTGAGATCCGCTTCGACGACTGCCGGATTCCGGCAGACAGGCTCCTCGGCGAGCCCGGCGACGGCTGGGAGCAGACGAAGAAGACCCTGGACGGCGGGCGTATCTCCATCGCCGCCCTCTCCGTGGGACTTGCACAGGGCGCGTTCGAAGCCGCCCTCGAATACGCCAAAGAGCGCGAGCAGTTCGGCCAGCCAATCGGCGAGTTCGACGCCGTCCGGGACATGCTCGTCGAGATGGACCGCAAGATCGAACGCGCCCGTCTGTTGACCCACAAGGCCGCGACGAAGTACGATCAGGGCGAGGACGTGGGACGCCTCTCCTCGATGGCCAAGCTCGACGCCAGCGAGATCTGCCGGGAGGTCGCCGAGGACGCCGTCCAGGTGCTCGGTGGGTACGGCTACACGACCGACTTCGCACCCCAGCGGTTCTACCGGGACGCCAAGCTGATGGAGATCGGCGAGGGGACCAGCGAGATCCAGCGGCTCGTGCTGGGACGCGAACTGGGACTGTAACTCGTACTGCCGGCTGTCAGTTCGTGACGAGCTTCGCCACCTCGGGGTGGCGAAATCGGTTACAGATGTACAGCCGGTAGTATCACTTCGCCTTCAGGTTGTGGACGGCGTCGAGCCAGTCTTCGACCTCGGCGGTCGGTTCGATGGCGTCGGCGATGGCGTCGGCGGACTTGTAGGCCATCGGGGCTTCGTCGCGGACCGATTCGACGACCGACTCGGAGTAGACGCCCTCCATCGCCGCCTCGAAGTCCGCCATGTCGACGGTGCGGTGGGCCTCGCCCCGGCCCATCACGCGGCCCGCGCCGTGGGGGGCCGTGTCGTGCCACTCGTCGTTGCCCCGCCCGCGTGCCAGCAGCGACCCCTCGGCCATGTTGAAGGGGACGATCAGTCGCTGGCCCTCGCGGGCCGGCGTCGCGCCCTTGCGGATCGTCAGGTCGCGGAAGTCGACGTAGTTGTGGATCGACTGGAACCGCTCGACGGGCTCGACGCCGATGGCCTCGCAGATCCGGTCGGACATGACCGCGCGGTTCCAGCGGGCGTACTGCTGGGCGAACAGCATGTCGACGTAGTAGCCGTGGGCCTCGCGACCCGCCAGGTAGTCGAGATCGGTGTTGCGGTCGCCACTGTCGGGCCGGAGGTCGCCGAGGCGGTCGAAGACGGCTTCGATCTCGCCGCCGTCGAACGCCTCGCGGATGGCGTCTTTCCGGAGGTGAGACTCGCCCTTGCCGCCGGTGACCCACTCGTAGAGGTCTCGATCCGAGACGGCCGTGGGGTCGAACTTCAGGTACTCGTGGTACCGCTCCGGAAGCGACTCGCGGATCGTCGCGACGTTGCGCCGCTCGGTCGCCTTGCCCTGCCAGTACTCGGCGACCGACTTGCCCAGGTATCGCGAGCCGCTGTGGACGATCAGCCAGTAGTCCCCGGTCGTCTGGGCGCGAGCGAACTCCACGAAGTGGTTGCCACCGCCAAGCGTCCCGACGCCCCGGATGACGTAGCCCATGCTCTGGCGTTGCTGGGCCAGCACCCGCTCACAGAGGTCCTCGAAGTAGTCGGCGTCGTAGCCGTCGAAGTCGAACTCCAGGGGATCGATCGCGGTGCCGAACTGCTCCTCGAAGCTGGCCGTGAACGCCTCGAAGACCTCGTTGGCCCGCTCGAAGGGGAACGCCTCTATCAGGTGGACCGCGTCGTCGTAGTCGTGGACGGCCTGCCCCATCGGGATCACGTCGCGCACGCGGCGCTCGCGTTCGGCGTCCGAGAGCGGGAGCGTCGAACCCAGCTTCGTCGCGGCCATCCCACAGCCCACGTCGACGCCGACGATGTTGGGGACGATGCGCTCGCCGAGTGGCATCGTGAAGCCGATCGGTGCGCCGGCTCCCCAGTGGGTGTCTGGCATCACGCGGACCGGTTCGGTGAACGCGGGGTGGTCGATCAGCGTCCGGATCTGGTCGAGGCAGTTCTCCTCGACAAGCGACTCGTCCTCGACCATGACCCGAGCCGTGGTGTGGTCTCCCGTCAGTTCGATCATACGCGAGAGGTACTCCGCTCGCGCGCATGAACCTCACGGTGCCGTGTGATCGGGTGCCAGGAGGCCGTAGCGGTACACGTCGACGTACTCGCCGTCGACGAACGCCTGCTCTCTGTGGACGCCCTCTCGCTCGAAGCCGACCTTCTGGAGGACGCGCTGAGAGCCCTCGTTGAACGCGAAGGCGTTGGCGTACACCTTGTGGAGCCGCCGCTCCGTGAACGCGTAGTCGACGAGGGCTCGGGCCGCCGCCGTCGCGTAGCCGTTCCGGTGGTAGTCGGGGGCGATCCAGTAGCCAAGCTCCGCGTTGCCGAAGGTCTCGTTCACGCCGTTGAGACCGACGGTCCCCACCGGCTCGCCGTCGTCACAGACCAGCAGGTGTACGTCGTCTCCCTCGACGACGTGGCGCTCGTACCACTCCTCTTCGGCGCTGCTGGTCAGCGGATCGGTCGCGGCGAGTCCCGGACGGACCGTCGGATCGTTCAGCGTCCGCCGACAGAAGTCGAGGTCTTCGCGTTCGATCGTCCGCAACTCGACGCCGTCGCCGTCGATGAACAGTGGGCCGGGCATACGCCAACCCACCGGCGAGACACACCTGAGTGTTTCCCCGGCGTGGTGTGTGTTATCGCGTCTTTGGACACACCGCGCTTTCTTGTGCCGGTCGCTCCTCCGTCGGGGTATGCTCGACGCTGGCGACCCCGCTCCCGACTTCGACCTCCCGCGACCGCTCGCCGACGGCGACGAGACCTATCGCCTCTCCGCGGCGGCCCACGAGGCCCCGGTCGTGGTGGCCTTCCTCGGCGCGGACGAGTCCGGGACGGCGCTCCTCCGTGATCTCGCCGCCGTCGACTGGTCGCGATCGATCGACCGGCTCTCGGTGCTCGGCGTCGGGATCGCGGACCTCGACACCGTCGAAGCGCTGGCCACGGACCTCGATCTCCCGTTCCCGCTGCTCGCGGACCCGAACGCATTCTTCGCCGAGCGGTACGACGCCCTCGCGGAGACGCCCGACGGCTGGCGGCCTCGGCGCGCACTGTTCGTCGTCGACCGGTCCTGTCGGTTCCGGTTCGCGTGGCGGGCCGAGGACCCGGCCGCGGATCCGCCGATCGACGACGTGCTCGGAGCGCTCGAATCGATCTGAACTGTCGACAACGTGATCGGCGTCACAGTTGTCGTCTCCTGATACTGCCGGCTGTACCTTCGTGAAGATCTTCGCCACCTCGGGGTGGCGAAATCGGTCACAGATGTACAGCCGGTCGTATGAAAATCCCACCAGTGTCGGCCGACCGGCCAGCCGAAGGGTGGGACTTTCTGGTTGTTCGCAGTCGTTCCGTCGGCATTCACAGGAGCCACGACGAGTACGAGAGTCGAATCGCTCAAGCCTCGCCAGACCGAGCCACGCCTATGGGCACGACGCTCGCGACGCGGGAGGCACAGGCCGAGGAAGTCATCGAGCGACTGCACGAGGAGTATCCCGACTCCGCGATCTCGCTGAACTACACCAGTCGTCTGGAACTGCTCGTCGCCGTCGTCCTCTCGGCGCAGTGTACGGACGAACGGGTCAACGAAGTGACCGCAGACCTCTTCGAGAAGTACCAGTCCGCTCGTGACTACGCCGAGGCCGACGAGGAGCAACTGGCCGAGGACATCTACGGGATCACGTTCCACAACAACAAGGCCGGCTACCTCACGGCGGCCGGCCAGATCATGGTCGAGGAGTACGACGGGGCGGTGCCAGACACCATGTCCGGGCTCACCGACCTGCCGGGCGTGGGGCGCAAGACGGCCAACGTCGTGCTCCAGCACGGCCACGACGTGGTCGAGGGGATCGTCGTCGACACGCACGTCCAGCGCATCACGCGACGGCTGGGACTGACCAAGGAAGAGCGCCCCGAAGCGATCGAGGAAGACCTGATGCCGGTCGTCCCCGAGTCGGAGTGGCAGCAGTTCACACACCTGCTGATCGACCACGGCCGCGCGGTGTGTGACGCTCGCAATCCCGACTGCGGCGACTGCGTGCTGGCCGACATCTGTCCGTCCGAGAAGGGCGACGGCGACGTGGACCTCGCCAGCGGCGAGCCCTGGTCGTGATCGAGTGCGCGTCGGCCCGTCACAGCAGGTATCTGATGACGTAGCGAACGACGCCGACCACGTAGGCGAGCAGCCAGAAGATCACGTAGCCGAAGACGCCGATCCGGAGGCGACTGCGCCAGTGGTCCATCCGGTCGCCCCCGATCTCGTCGAGCAGCAGTTCCTGATCGTACTCCTCGTAGAGGTCGTGTTCGTACTTCGCCCCGAAGATGCGGACGATCCCCGTCATCCCGAACAGCAGCATCGCGTAGGCCTGCAGTCCGAGGACGGCGTGCAGCGCCGAGAGCCCGCCGAACTGGTCGGGCAGCCGGGGGAGCATCCAGCCCAACATCGGCACCGTCGTCAACACGAGGCCGGTGACGACGAACTTCAGGTGGTGCATCAGGACGCCCCAGGTGACGGGCTCGGTCTCGATGATGTAGTACGCGCCGTAGAGGAAACACGGGAGACTCGCGGTCACGGCCAGGAAGACGATCGTCGCGACGAGGGCGTCGGAGACCGGCATACCCCACCTAGGGAAAGCCCGCGCTAAAACGTGCCGGAGACCCGGCCGCGTTGCCGGACGGCGACAGCGGTGATGTCAGAAAGCACAAGAGCCTTTGGGACCTAGCGTCGCCACATGGCCGACCCGCAATCGACGCCGCCGGGAGACGAAGCCGACCAGCAGGGGGCGACAGCCGACAGCGGGATCGACGCCGACGACGAGCAGTCGTCCGGGCCAGCAACCGACGAAGCGTCGGTCGAGGCGCTCCGGGCGGAAGTCGAAGAGAAGTACGACTTCGACGACTTCGGCCCCGAGGACATGGCGAAGATGACCGCCGAAGAGTGGGAAGTCGCCTTCGAGGAGGAGAGCTGGATCACCGGTGGTGAGTTGCTCGATCGGGTGGCCGACGACCTCCGCTCGCGCGTCGCCACGCGCGAGGTGTTCGCCCGCGTCGAACGCCACACGGACCCCCAGCGCGTGCTCGCCTACTCCGACGAGGGGTACGCGCTGGTCTTTCCCGACGGGACCGTCGAGGGACACGGGACGGTGCTGCGCGACGTGAAGCCGACCGTCGCGCTCTGTTCGATGGACGACTACGACGTGCCGGAACCGCCCAGCGACGATCCGCTCCCCGAACCGGAGGAGGTCCCCGAGGGCGGCAACGAACTGGGCAACTGGATGCTCCAGTTGATCGCCGGTGTCCAGTTGCTCGCCGGACTCGTGCTGATCGGCGGCGGTATCCTGGCCGCCGCCGGTCAGATCGGCGGTGAAGGTGCGAGCCCGGTCCTCCTGATCGTCGCCGGACTGGCGTTCCTGGCGATCGCGCTCGTGCTCTTCCTGGTGGTCGCCAACGCCCGCCTCTCGGACAAGTTCCGCTCGGAGGAGTACCGCGATCGGCTCCGGGCGATCGGCCTCTCGGACGGAGAGCGTCCGGAGTTCGTGCCGGCGCTGGAACCCGACGGTTCCGGGGAGAGTGAGGACGGTCAACACGAAGGATAACGGTGCCTGCTGGCGGTATTCGGTGGGTTTATACAAATTCGGTCCTGAGTTTCGCACGTCTATGAATAGGCGGGAGTTCGTCCGGACTGCCGGGGGTGTCGCTGGGGCCTCCGCGGCCGCCAGCGCCACCGGCGCTGCCGTCGCCCAGGAAGAGGAAGGCGGCGATGGCGGCAGCAGTGGCGGCCCACCGGATTACGGCGACTGGTTAAGCAGCGTGAGCAACTTCGACGGCGAAACCGTCGACGCGACGGGCCAGGATTCGGCGACCGTCAAGGTCGGCACCCAGGCAAACAGCGGTGCCTTCGGTTTCGGCCCACCGGCGATCCACGTCGACAACGGCGCGACCGTCAAGTTCGAGTGGACCGGCGAAGGCGGGCGACACAACGTCGTCTCCGAGGGCGAAGGTCCACTCGATTCCGGGAGCGCCGTCGAGACGACCGGTGTCGAGTACGAACACACCTTCGAGGAGGACGGCATCTACCCGTACTACTGTTCCCCGCACAAGAGCCTCAACATGAAAGGGGCGATCGTCGTCGGGACCGACTACGCCACCGCGGGCGGTGGCTCTGGCGGCGAGGGCGGTGGCGTCGAGACGCTCGACCCGGAGGAAGCCGGTGTGCCCATCCAGCCCCACTGGGTCGGTATCGGTGCGGGTCTCGCGATGGTCGTCTCGACGATCTTTACGTTCTACCTGCTGAAGTACGGTGAATCGGCCAACACCAAAGGAGGGAACAACTGATGTCATCGACAGGCTCTAACTACGGCGACATTCATCGCTACGAACAGCCACGAGAGAGTACGGCGGCGGCCCTGGGGATCGTCCTCCTGACGATCATCGAGGTCGTCTTCGTCGGCCTGTTCACCTACGGCATCCTCGCGGGCTGGGCCTCGGGTGTCGGGCCGTCCCTGACAGCACGGATCATCAACGCCAACATGTTCATGGGTGGCGTGTTGACCGTGATCTTCATCGATCTCGCGTTCATCATGCTGTTGTATCGCAAAGAGTTCCTCCCGGACGTGATGATCGTCAAGAAGCGTCGTCGCAAGTGGGAAGACCTCTACATCCGCGAGGAAGACGTCGACGGCGAGTCCTTCGGCGGCGACGATCCTATCGAGAGCATCAAGCGAGCGGTCTACCCCTACTACAAGAAATAACTATGCCACTAGACGAAGACAAGTATCCGGCCGAATCCGGTCGTCGACGGTTCGTCAAGGGCGTCGTCGGGAGCGCGACGCTGTCGAGCGTCGGCGCTGGCGGCGCAGCAGCCCTCGACAGTACCACGTCGTCGGGCGGTGTCGGTGGCGGTTCGTCGACGTACGTCGCGATCGAAAACACGGCAGGTCCGGCTCCACGCGGCATGCCGATCATCCCGATCACGATCGAAGACGGGGAACTGAACGGCCTCTGGCCGGAGTACGATCCCGAGCGTGGAATCGCGATCGAGGACGACTTCGGCGGGAGCGGGATCCCCTACTCCTCGCAGATGCTCCAGTACTGCGGGCTCCAGACGGCAGAGGGCGTCCAGCCCCAGGCCGATCAGAACAACACGTTCACCATGACGACCGGTGACTACGACTGGCAGTCCGAGTACTCCGACGGCGACCCCCTCACCGTCGATATGTTCGACAACTACGAGGAGTGGGGCAACGACATCGGGAGCGATGGACTGGGCAAACCCGCGACCGCGAACTGGCGGTCCGATGGTGACGCACAGAGCATCACCGTGCAGGTCCTCCGATCCCCGGAGGTCCCCAAGATCGCGAACGGAGAAGGCAAGTACTCCAGCGTTCCGGGCCCGGTCCAGCAGTACTTCGCCGAGGCGACCGAACAGTCCTTCATGGCCTGGGTCAACAAGTGTACCCACTTCTGCTGTAACCCTGGCTACAAGACGCTGTCGGGCGCTGCTGCGTACAACGCCGAAGACAAGGTGTACTGCCAGTGCCACCAGTCGGTGTACGACCCGTTCAGCCCGACACAGGTGACCTTCACCGCGCTGCCGCGGCCACTATAGAACAATGAGTTTAGAACGCAAAGACGACCACGACCACAAAGGGTGGATGGAGTCCAGAGAGCTGACGACGCTCGAATCCATCTACCTGACGGCGCTGCTGTGGCTCGACAAGCGACTGCGCATCGTCGACTACCTGGAACTGCTCGAAGACCTGTACTACAAGGTCAACATGCAGATGCCAAAGAGCCACACGGAACAGTACAACCTCGACAACAAGTTCTGGTACTGGTACCCGCTGTACGCGCTCGGATCGTTCTCGACGATCTCCTACGTCGTCGCGGCGATCTCGGGTGCTCTGCTCGGGTTCTACTACGCACCGGCTGCGGCCGCCTCCGACGGGACCGCGACGGTCGCCTACGAGTCGGTCCAGATCATCATGGGCGAACTCAACCTCGGGTACCTCCTGCGGTCGATCCACCGCTGGGCCGCGCAGGTGATGGTGGCCGCCGTGTTCCTCCACATGCTCCGGGTCTACTTCACCGGCGCGTACAAGGAACCCCGTGAGGTCAACTGGATCATCGGCATCGTGCTGATCTCGCTGACGCTCGTGTTCGGGTACACGGGCTACCTGCTGCCCTGGAGCCAGCTGAGCTACTGGGCCGGCCAGATCGGCGTCGAGATGGCGCTGTCGATCCCGCTCATCGGCGAGTGGGTCGCACAGCTGATGTTCGGCGGGTTCACCCTGTCACAGAGCACGTTACAACGGATGTACATCCTACACGTGTTCTTCCTGCCGTTCATCACGACTGCGATCATCGCAGTCCACATCGGTATCGTCTGGATGCAGGGCATCGCTGAACCACACTAATCATGAGCGACAACGACACCAACGACGACGTTCGTACGGACGGTTCCGGTACAGGCATCGTCGCGCCGGACGACGAGACGCCGACGTGGCGAGAGCGCAAGGAACGAACCGAGGGACTCGCCCGCCTGACCTACGAGTACTTCGAGCGGTCCCGGCGTGAAGATCAGGACCTGCGCCAGCAGTCGGACTACGTCGAGCGCGACGTGTTGGCGTTCCCGGCCTGGCCCCACGAGATGATGCGCAACCTCGCGCTCACCTCCTTCTTCGTGGGGATGATCCTGTTCCTCTCGGCGGCACTCCCCCCCGAGATGCCCCACCCGGCCAACGCCAACAAGACCCCGGCGATCATCCTGCCCGACTGGTATCTCTACTGGTCCTTTGGCCTCCTGAAGATCCAGAGTCTGAATCCGGAGATAAGTCTCCTCGGCGGCCAGAAGCTGATGAGCGACCGGATGTACGGCGTCATCGCGAACGTCGTCGTCGTCGGCATCGTCGCGATCGTCCCCTTCCTCAACAAGGGCTCGGCGCGGCGACCGGTCGAACAGCCGTTCTGGGCGGCCGTCGGGATGGCCGGCGTGGTCTTCAGCCTGACCATCGCGGCGCTGTCGGTCCAGAACCTCATCCCCATGGGGTCGGATCTCCTGCTCGACCTGAGCTTCCTGTTCCCGATCGTCTGCGGAGCGATCACCTACGCCGCGCTCCGGACGATGCGAGAGGGGTACATGTTCAACCTCAACCGTCGTTACTACCGGCTGCGACCGCCGAAGTAACTCGCCGTCGCTCTTTTGTCGCCGTCTCGCCCGATATAAGTAGCTGCCGCTCCTAGAGCCGTCGATGACGGACGAACAGTCGGTCGACGCGGGCACAGACCAGGACCGTGACGTGGTCGTCCCCCTCCGGGTGTACAAGACCGTCACCGTGTTCTCGACGCTGTTTGCGGTCGTCGGCGTCGTCGGTGGCTTCGTGCTCGTCGACCGAGCGACGGAACGAGCGACGCTCCCGGCGTCGGAGATCGACCCGATCGTGGCACTCGCCGGGATCGGACTGATCGTGTTCGGTGCCGTCGTCTACGCCTTTTCGACGCGCTTTCGCACCGAGGAAATGGGAAAGTCTAAAGACGACGCTGCCGAAGATTCAGGTAATGGCTGACGAGTTCATCAAAGGGCTATCTGCCCTCGTGATCGGGGGTCTCGGCTGGATGACGGTCGCCGGCTGGTACAGGACTCCGAGCTTCGAAGGCGCACAGCTGACCGGCGAAGCGCCCCCCGCAGAGGCGCTGACGGTCTACGATCAGGTGGCCCTGTTCATGGGCGACGCGTTCTTCTGGTTCGCCATCATCGGCGCGCTCACGTTCTGGCTCCTGATCCCGCTGGTCGAGGAAGGCCGCCAGGTCTGGGCCGAGCGTAGCAACTGACCGACGGCGTCGTTCTCGCTGCTCCCGCACGTGAGATCGACAGCCGCTTTGCTCTCTTCCGTGCCATCGCAATATGCCGCTGTCCCGTGGGCGACGCCAGAGACATCGTCTGTGCTGTCTGTGATGTATCGAGCGTAGCGCCCCGCTCGTGACGGTGACGGCCGACTGCATCGCGTCGTCGCCGAGCCGGCGAGCGCGCTGCCGGCGTCGAAACGGGAGCTGCCGATCACAGAACAGAAACGTGGCCACGAGTGCGTGTGGCCGATCGGAGACGAAGCGACGACTGTCGGACCCACCACTGATCGGTAGCAATCACGGCCGGCCACACGCCACGTACGGTTGACCGGAAAACGGCGACGGCCCGTCTCATACGGATTATTGTAGCCGTTTTCCCGGTCGACCGCACCACGGTGTGCGGTCAATCCGGGAAAGATCTACAATAATCCGTCTCAGAGGATCGTTCCGAGCGTCCCGGTAAAGAGCATCTGGAAGCCCAGGTACAGAAGCGACAGCGTCCAGAGGCTCAGCGACGCCTTCGGCCGGTCCAGCGGGATGTCACGACGGGCTTCGACCTTCCGGGACTCGAACTCGAAGAGATCGGTGATGAGCAGTCCCGCTACGAACATCGAGAGGACCATTCCCCCGTGGTGGTTGACGGTGAGGTAGTAAAACGAGGCCAGCATCAGCAGCACGTTGGTCGCCTCGTGAGGAATAAAGCGGCTGATCGCGTCCGCACCGCCGTCCTCGTACTGTTCGACGTGACGGTTGTGGGCGAGGTATCGCGTCACCATGTTGGCGACGACGAGCGCGAGCAGGACAGGCTCGATAAAACTCTGGAGCGTGTCCAGCTGCCCGAAGATGTTGACGAACGGCTCCATAGAAGCAAATCCGTCCGACGCCCATTAGTGTCTTTCCAATTCTCGGTCCGAGCTACGGGAATCTGGGTCGGCTCGCCGGGAGCACGGCGACCGTGACCGAGCGATCCGTCGTCAGCGTCACCGTCTCACCGGGTGGGACCGGAGCGACGGATCGATCGTCGGCGAACAGCGTTACGTCGGCCTCGTCCCGCTCGACAGTGAGAGTAATCCGTTCGTCGCCCACGAGCCAGTGGTCGGGGTTGGTCGCGAAGGGTGCGATCGGAGCGATCGCGAGGACGCCGGTCTCGGCGGCGACGACCGGCGTTCCGACCTGCCGTGCGTACCCGGGCGTTCCGGCCGGCGTGGCGACGACGACGCCGTCGGCCCGGAACTGCCCGACGCGGGTCGCCCGTGCGGTGACGGCGAACTCGGAGATCCGGGCGGCCTCCGACGTGACGAGCGTCGCGTCCAGCAGGGCGCGGTCGACTCGCTCGCCGTCTAGCTCGACGGCTACGAGCGGGTGGGATTCAGTCGTCCACTCTCCGGCGACGATCGAGTCGGCCGCCTCGACGGCGGCGTCTCCGGGAACCGAGCGGAGTCCACGACCCGCCTCGACGGGAACGACCGGCATCGACGGGTGCTGGCGTGCGACCGCGAGCGTCGCGGGTTCGCCGACGGCGACCACTACGTCGGGGGCATCTGCGACGACGGCCTCGGCCGTGCCGGTTCGCACCCGCCCCCCTGCGTCTTCGATTGCATCGACGAGATCGTCGTCGATCTCACCGACGACACCGACGACTGGTGCCCCAGAACTCATTGGTAGTGCATCCGAGTGGCCGGCAAAAAAGCTGCTGAACGACCGCGACAGTCAGGCGCTCAGTCGCCGACGGGCGTACTTCACGAGCGTCGGCAGGTCCGAGAGGTGCAACAGCTTACTGATCGCGCGCTTCTCGCCGGCGTTGACGCGTGCGAGCGTCCCCGCACTGACTTCCTTCAGGTCGGCCATCAGCTGGTCGTAGCGACTGTTGGGGACGAGATAGAGCAGTTCCGTCATCAACAGTCGCTCGCGAGCTCGTGGTGCGACCTCGCTGTGCCAGAGCTTGTCGTAGGTCGCCATCGTCTCGGCGTCGGTGTTTGGCGTCTCGGGCGTGAGGCAGGCGTCGGCGGTGATCGCCGCCATCCGGGCCGACTTCATCCCCTTGTGGATCCCCTCGCCCCACAGCGGATCGATCGTCGGGACGGTGTCGCCGATCGCCATGAACGAGTCCGTACTCATCGAGGACGGCCGCTGGATGTGTGCCGAGCCGCGGTGTTGTTTCGATTCGAGCTTTTCGGCGTCGTCGAACCGGGGATCACGGTCGAGCCAGTAGTCGAGGTAGTCGTCGATGCCCATTCCCTCCTTCGCTCGCTGGCTGTGGGAGTCGTTTTGGATGTAGCAGAGCCCGACCTTCGCCGACCGCCCGCCCGTGTGGAAGATCCACGAGTACCCACCCGGTGCGAGGTCGTGGTCCAGCCGGAGCATCATCGCGTCCCGGAGGTCGGCGTACTCGGGGTGGTTCACGTCGACGTTCTCGAACTCGTACTCGATTCCGATAGCCTGGTGCTCGCGCTTCAGGTCACACACGTCGAGTTTCTTCGCCAGCGGCGCGGCCGGTCCCGTCGCGTCGACGACGATCTCGGCGTAGACCTCCCGATCGCCGTTGTAGCTGACGCCGACGATCTCGCCGTCCTCGGTGATCGGCGCGGTCACCCGCGAGTCGAAGCGATACTCTGCGCCCTTCTCGCGGCTGTCGGCGACGAGGAACTGCTTGAACTCGGCGAACTCGAGCACCGCGCCGGCCTGATCCTGGACGTAGTAGTCGTTGGGCGATTCGAGGACGACGCTGTCCGTGTACTGCATGACCACGTCGTCGGGGATCGAAAACGACGCCATCATCGAGGGGAAGGTGCCCGCCGTCGACTTGTTGCTTTGACGTGGGAACCCGTCTTCTGGCTCCGTTTCGAGGACGAGAACGTCGTAGTTCCGCGCAGCCAGGTCCCGGGCACACTGGGCCCCTGCTGGCCCGGCACCGGCGACGACCACGTCAAAACGCTCACTCATATCCTGTGATACGACGTGCCGGTAATGAGTCTTGCTGAACGTCGTCGCCGCGTCTCTCGAAAGCGTAAAGCCCCCGCCGAGCACAGCACTTCGATAGCGCGGGCGATTTCGTCCGCAGGTGGTCTCAATGCTCAAGACAGGTGCAGGGCGACTCGCCGACAGCGGTCGGCTCCCGACGGCAGTCAGAGCGGTGCTTGGCTACTACGCCGACGTCGGCGTCTTCGACTACGGGAGTCTGTCGCTGAAAGGCGAGATCGACGATCGGACCGAGCGGATGATCGACGACGTGTTCGCGCTCGTCGAGGACGCCCTCGCGGAGGCGTTCGACCGCGACAGCGTCAGCTTCGAGTACGACACGAAGCTCGTGTTGCCCGCACAGCTGACGCTTGGCTACGTCTACCGCCGTGCGCGCCAGCGAGCCGACGAGGACCCCGTGACCGACGAGATCGCCAGCGGCGTCCCCGACGTCGACGAGACGGCGCTCCAGGCCGGCCCCGCACAGGAGCTGTCGCCCCGTGAGATGGTCGTTCGGGCCGAGCAGATGACCCGCCTCTCCATCGAGGCGCTGATCGACGGCGACATGCGCGATGCGATCAACGACGCCGAGTTCGAGGACTTCGCCGTCGACTTCGAGCCCGACGAGATGCGCCGCGTCGCCGAAGTCGCACAGGGCGCGCTCCAGGACCACCTCGACGAGATCCTCGACGGGCTGCCGCCGATCGTCGCCCAGCGCTACCAGTGGGCCGTCGACTACAGCGAGGCCCACCAGGATCGGGACGCCCACTTTCGCGACCTCATGGACGCCGCCGAAGACGGCGACGACACGGCACTCGCGGACGTTCGCGACGAGTACAAGTTCGCCGCGTTCACCGACGACGACGTCGCCGAACTGTTCTCGGAGGCCGAACGAGAACTTCCGTACATGAAGACTCAGTACGCCCGCGTCGGCGTGCTGTACGACGGTATGCTCGACCTGTACCGACTCGCTGGCCTCGACATCGAAGACGAGTTCGCCCGTGCTATCGTGCTCGCGATCGTCGGCGCACAGATCTGGCTCGACGACGTGGACGACTACGCCGACGACCGTCGAGAGGGCCAGCTGACGCCGGTCACTGCCGAGTACCTGCTGGCACCCGACGACGAGGCGGCCTACCGCCGGGTCGTCGACATCACCGAACAGTACCTCGATCTGGCCAAGGAGTACGCGACCGCCGTCGACTCGCCGCTGACCGGCGTCGCCGTAGAGTACATCTATCGGTCTGGTGAGCCAGAAGTACTCCCCGGCAAGCCCTGAGCCACGGGATTCGCGCACGACGCGAATCCCGCTTTTTCGCCCACGTTTTTCGGGGAGCGGTTGTGAGTAGTGCGGGACCAGCGGTCTCGCATACCATGCGAACGGGCCTGCGGCCCGTGAGCAGACGGGGCGAACGACCCGACCACGAAAACGGTGGTTGCCAGGACATCTATCGGTCTGGAGAACCCGACGTACTGCCCGGCAAACTTTGAGCACGATCAAGCGACGCTACAGCTTCGCACCGTCGCCCACTGCGATCACGCCTCGCATCCCCTTCTCCCGGTGGGTACTGCAGTCATAGTCGATGTGGATCGTGCTCATCGGCCCGTCGTAGACGTAGGCGTGGGTAAATCCCTGTTCGTCGGTCCGTCGGCTGTCGATCTCGTGATCGGTCTCGGCAACGACGTCGTGTAGTCCGCCCTTTCGCGGCGATGGGCGCGGACGCCGACGCCGTCGTCGCCGACCACAGCTTCGACTACGGGCTGGGCGACGACTCGCCGCTGGGTGCGGTGTACGAACGGGGCGGGCGCGTCCTGATGCTGGGCATCGACTCCGACACGAACACGTCGCTCCATCTCGCGGAACACCGGGCGAACTTCCCGAAGACGACGGTGACGGCTGAGGTACCGATCGTTTTCGTCGTAGCATCCGGGCGACCGAGCGGTCCGAAGGACCCGGTAGGTCGCCCGGTTCACTCGACCGAACGGAGTGAGGTCGAGCCTTTTTCACCCATGTTTTTGCTCAAGCGGTTCGAGCGCGCTCGGAGAGCGCGACTCGAACCCGCCGAGCAAAAAGATGGTTTAGTAGAACTCTCGAACGAGGTCCATCGCACCGTCGGGTGCGCCGTCGGGGATCTCGCTCATGTTCTGGTCGAATCCTTCGCGCTCGTCGAAGGGCACGGAGTCGTCGTCGCGGTAGAGCACGCCCATGTACTCCTTGTCGCCGTCGAGGATCTTGTCTTTGGCCTGATCGGCGTCGGTCTCGTCGTGGTCGGTCTCCTCCAAGTCCTGGATCGAGTCGCGGAAGTAGTCGTAGGTGTCGACGTCGTTGAACGTCACACACGGCGAGTAGACGTTGACGAAGCCGAAGCCGTCGTGTTCGATCGCTTCCTGGACCAGCTGGGCGTGGCGCTGGGAGTTCGAAGAGAACGACTGAGCGATGAACGTCGCGCCCGCGGAGAGGGCGAGCGCCTTGGGGTTGACCGGCGGCTGGTTCGGACCGTCCGGCGAGGTCGAGGTCTCGAAGTCCTCGCGCGAGGTCGGCGAGGCCTGGCCCTTGGTCAGCCCGTAGATACGGTTGTCCATGACCACGTAGGTCATGTCGACGTTCCGGCGGACGGCGTGGATGAAGTGGCCGGCACCGATGGAGTAGCCGTCGCCGTCGCCGCCAGCGACCATCACTTCGAGGTCGGGGTTGGCGAGCTTGACGCCGATACCGACCGGGAGCGCGCGTCCGTGGACGCCGTGGAGCGCGTAGCTGTGCATGTACGTTCCGATCTTGCCTGAACAACCGATGCCGGCCACGACGAAGGTGTTGTCGGGGTCGTTGCCCGTTTCGGCCAGCGCCTTCATCATGCCGTTCATGGTGCCGAAGTCACCGCAGCCGGGACACCAGGTCGGTTGCTTGTCGGACTTGAAGTCGGTAAAGCGAATGTCTGAACTCATGCTGACACCTCTGTCTCCTCGGCGACGGCGTCTTTGATCTCTTCGGCCAGTTCGTCGGCCTTGAAGCGGACGCCGTCGTACTTGTTGACGCGGTCGACGCGTTCGAGCACGTCGTGTTCGATCACGTCGGCGAACTGTCCGGTGGCGTTACACTCGACGACGATCGTCTGCTCTGCGGCCTCGATCTCCTCGCTGAGGTCGGGTCGCGGGAAGATGTAGGGCACCGAGATGAAGCGCACGTCGAGGCCCTCATCGGCGAGCATCTCCAGTCCTTCGCGCATCGCCCCCTCGTTCGAGCCCCACGAGACGACCAGCGTGTCGGCGTCGGGATCGCCGAACTCGCGGTAGTCCCAGTCTTCCTGTTCGCGGGCGGTCTCGACCTTGCGTTCGCGCTTCTCGACCTGTTCCTCGCGGACCTCGGTGTCTTCGGTCCGGCGACCGAGCGCGTCGTGTTCGAGGCCGGTCGTCATGTGTGCGCCGCCGCTCGTTCCGGGGAACGCCCGTGGCGAGACGCCGTCGGCGCTGGGGAAGTGTGGCTGGAACTGATCTTTCTCGTTTTGCCAGCCGTCGATGTCGTCCTCGTCGACGACCTTCCCGCGCTCGATCTCGACCTCGTCCATGTCGAAGGTCTCTGGTGCGAACGTCTGTTCGGTCACTGCCAGAGCGAGGTCGGACACGAGGAAGACCGGTGTCTGGTACTTCTCGGCGAGGTTGAACGCCTCGACGGTCTTCCAGAAACACTCCGAGATGTTCGTCGGCGTGACGACGAACCGCGGAATCTCGCCGTGGCCGCCGTACAGCGCCATGTTGAGGTCGCCCTGTTCTTGCTTGGTCGGCATCCCCGTGGAGGGGCCAGAGCGCATCACGTCACAGATCACCAGCGGCGTCTCGGTGGTCGCGACGAGCCCGAAGGTCTCGGTCATCAGGTCGATCCCGGGGCCGGACGTGGCCGTCATCGCACGCGCGCCGGCACGGGCAGCGCCAAGCGCCATGTTGATCGCGGCGAGTTCGTCCTCGGCCTGGACGACCTTGCCACCGAACTGGTCGACGCGGCCGGTCATGTACTCCATCACGTCCGTCGCGGGCGTGATCGGGTAGCCGGAGTAGAACCGACAACCGGCGGCGATCGCGCCCATGCCGATCGCTTCGTCGCCGTTGAGCAGCACGTAGTCGTTGTCCGTCGTCTCCAGCGAGTAGCCAAAGTCGTGGTCGTACTCCGCCTGGACGAACTCCTGGCCGGCGCGGGCAGCCTTCTTGTTGTTCTCGACGATCGCCTCGCCCTTGTCGCCGAAGCGCTTCTCCAGGGACTCGTCTAAGTTCTCGATGGGGAAGCCGGTCACTTCACAGGCGGCACCGAGCGCGACGACGTTGGCCATGATCGCGCCGCCGGCCTCCTCGGCGAGTCGCTTGAGCGGCACTTCGAGACCGATCATCTCGTCGGGGATCTCGACGTTCTGCATCGTCGTCCGCTCCCCGTCGTAGATGATGACCGAGCCCTCGTGGAGCTCGTTCATGTTCTCGTCGATGGTACGTTCTGTCAGTGCGATGAGTACGTCCAGTCTGTCGACGACACTCTCGACGCGGTCGACAGCCGTCCGGACCTTGTAGGCCGTGTACCCACCGCGGATACGCGACGCGAAGTCCTTGGACGTGAAGACGTGTCGACCTGCCCGTGAGAGTGCCTGGGCGAAGATTTTCCCGGTAGAGTCGATTCCATCGCCGGCTTCGCCGCCGATGGCCCAGTTGAGGTCTTCGGGCATTCTAGCCTCGGGTACCCGTCGCCAAAGGAAAAACCTTCTGTAAACCGTCGACTATCGGGTGGAGCGATTCTGCAATCGTAGCGTCGGGGATATATACACGATTCCGAGTCACAATTTTCGTCACACGTTGCGTCGCCGGGATCGAAACCGGCTTGGCGCCGATCCACCAAGCGACTCCATGGACGACACCGACTGTCGCGTCGCGGCCGTCCGAGCGGTCGGCCCCGACACGGTGGCGATCGACATCGAGACGCCAGCGGACTTCTCGGCTCGACCGGGACAGTTCGTCAAGCTCACCTTCGAAGTCGACGGCGAGACCGAACCGCGATTCTACACGATCTCCTCGCCCGAGGTGACCGAGACGTTCGAGATCACGGTCGGGATCGATCCCGACGGAACGGTCGGACCGCTGCTTGGCGATCTGACGGCCGGCGACACCGTCACCGTGGCCGGTCCCTTCGGCAGCGACTACTACGAGGACGAGTCACGAGCAGTCGTGCTGGCCGGCGGTCCCGGTGTCGGTCCCGCCGTCGGAATCGCCGAGCGTGCGCTGGCCGAGGGCAACGACGCGGCGATCGTCTACCGGGACGACGAGCCGGTCCACGAGGAGCGACTGGCGGCGCTCGACGACGCCGGTGCCTTCGTGCGACTCCTGGACGCCGACGAGGACCTGACCGACGCCACCGCCGCGGCGCTCGAAGACGGTGGCCAGCTGTTCGTCTACGGGTTCGCCGACTTCATCGACGCGGCGACGGCCGCCGTCGAGGATGCCGGCGGGACGACTGACGACGCCAAGATCGAGAACTTCGGGTAGCTGGGACTCCCAGGGTGTTCCGCTGGGAGTCTCGGACCGACAGCGTCGTCGGCTGGCACTGCTGGGCGTCCGTCTGTGTCGCCTGTCACCCACCGGGATCGCGGCCTCTCGTAACAATCACAGTACAACTGCGGTGTCGGAACCGTCGTCGCCGGGCGATTCCGGAGACAAAAAGTATTTTACCGATAGTGTGCCAAAGAATATCATGCGCGAGGCAAGTCGGACGACGCGCCAGCGCATCGCCGACCGACTCCGGGCCGAGGCGCTCGCCGCGGGCGCGATCGCTCGAGAGTTCGAAATACGGACCAGCGACGCGCTCGATCACGTCGAACACATCGCTCGCTCGCTGGAGTCGACAGACGAGCAGTTGCTCGTCGCACCGCCGGCCTGCGAAGAGTGTGGATTCGACGATTTCGACGACCTGACCAACCGACCCAGCAGGTGCCCCGAGTGCAAGAGCGAGGCGATCTCCGAGCCCGCCTATCGCATCGAGTGACCGGTTCCCGACAGCTTCAGTTCCCCGAGAAGCCGATCCGACTCCCCGAGGACAGGTCACCGTCGTCGGCCGGCCCCAGTCCGCCGAACTCGCAGCCGTCTTCGGTGAGGTAGACGCCGCCGTCCGCGACGGTCACGTCGACCTCGCTGAGTGTCGCGCCCTCACAGGGACCGAAGTTACAGTATCCGGTGTCGGTCTCGAAGGTCGCGCCGTGTTTCTCACAGACGAGTTCGGCTCCCCGTAGCGTCGCCCCCGAACCCTTGTCGAGACGCACGTCTCGCCAGTGTGGGCAGTAGTTCTCGAAGGCGACGATGCCGTCGGACAGTCGCAGTAAGATCCCCTCTCTCCGTTCGCTCCCGTCGACGATGGTGAACAGCACGGTGCCGTCGTCGGGAACGGCCTCGGTGTCGACGATACGTCGGTCGGCGTCCATGCTCGCCTCCCCGTTCGGGACAGCCCCGTTTCAACGCCCCGATTCTGTACGCCCCTTCTCCCAGCGACTGAAAACGAGGATCTCCGTTTATATAACGGTGGGTCGAACTACGCCTATGTTCGTCCGAAGCTTCGTTCTCGGGGGTACGATCGCTTCAGCCGTCGCGTTGCACTCGTCGCTCGAAACGGTCCTGATGGATACGATTCTGGGCGTCGCCATCGCGATCGCAGTGTTCGTCCTCTACTACGCGTTCGTGTTGCGCCCAGCGCGGGACGGCCGCGGCCCGGATCCCTGACCTGTTGGCCCCATCGCACTCGCCCTTCGGTTCTCTTCGCGACCGGCTCGCTCTGCCGCTGTAACGTCCGTACGACGGGACACCTAGAGGTACGCGGCGTCCCAGCGCGTGGGCTTGCGGACGTTGCCGCAGTTGTCACACTCGATCCGTCCCATCGCGTCCATCGCGTTCGCGAGCGTGCTACAGTTCACACAGTAGTAGCCGTACAGATCGCTGTCCGCCTGGTCTCGGTACACCAGGTGGAAGGCGTCGACAGAGCCCTTCTCGGTCGCGTCGTGGTCGACGAACACGGTGGTACCGTCGGTCTCGATGGGCTCGCGACCGCTCGGGCTGGTCTCGACATAGCGCTGCTCGACGTAGGTTCGCCCGTCGATCTCGACGGTCTCCTCGCCGGCAGGCTCGAAGCCCTTCGAACGGTAGAACGCGTTTCCGTCGGCGTTGTCCGAGAGCACGCGTCCGTGGATCCGTTCGGCACCGAGCGATTCGAGTTCTGTCCTCGTCGCCTCGAACAGCTCCGAAGCGATGCCGTGACCTCGGTAAGCCGGATCGACGTGCAACCAGAGGAGCGTTCCGATCTCTGCGCCGGCCAGCGTACTTTCCGAGAAGCCGACGACCTGCTCGTCTTCGACGGCGACCAGCAACACGCGGCCGTCGTCGGACAGCGTCTCGTCGAGTCGGTCCTCGCCGTACCACTCCTCGATCGCGCTCGTGATCGCGTGCGGTCCGAGCGAGTACGACGCCTGTAACGACCGTCGGGCAACGTCGCGGATCGCGGGCTTGTCTGGGGACGCCGCTCTTCTGATCGACATACGTCCTCGTTCGGGCCCCGGCGGCATAAAAATTCAGACGAGCAACACTACTTCCGGGGAGTCGTGTGTTCTGGCCCGGCATTCTCCGTACAGTTCCCTAGAACTCCTAGAGGTGTGGGGCCGTGCTTTACTACTTTATTCTCTCCCGGAGAAACGCTTATTACTGTCCGAATGCCTGCCTTCTGTTGTTGGAGGTGTACGATACGGCAACAAAAGATCGAACGGTGACAGAAACCAATCGGCTCTGATCTGGCATTCATGCTCCAGAGCGTACTTCTCGGTGACAGGTTCCGACTGCGTCCAATACGTCGCTCAACCACGACCGCGGTCGAATCTGTCGCCCCTGTCTCTTTTCGTTTCGCGACGCGCTGACCGTGTGACAACCAACGATGAATATGGCGACGCCTCGACGACCCTCGATCAGACGTGCCCTGACGTTCGACGACCACGATCGAGACACGCGTTCGTCTCTCTGTTCGCCTCGACTAACCCCGAGAGCGTCGCTGTGGTGCTTCTGTGGCCTGACTGTGGGTGTATTCGGGATCGTTTCGAGTCGTTGGAGGTGTCGTAACGCTAAAGAGTCGAACGGACCTTTTTGTACGTAAGATGAATAACGAACTGCGACGACGGAGGTGCTTCTGTGGGCGTCGAAATCCGTGAATCACCGGTTTCGGACGCCGAGTTCGAGGCGATGCGGGACTTCGTCCACGACTATCTCGCCGCGAGCGTCGAGAACGAAGAGGAAGGCGGCCGAATGCGGTGGTACCCGTGGCACTCCGCGGAGTATCGCTTCAACCACATCCTGAACGTCGTCGATCTCGCCGTCGAGATCGCACGCGAGGAAGGGGCGAACGTCGACGTGACCCGCGTGGCGGCGCTGTTTCACGACATCGCGAAGCTGGAGGCCGAGCAGGACGTCCACGCGGAGGTCGGCGCGACGATCGCCCGCGAGTACCTGCTGAGCCACGGCGACTATCCCGATTCGTTCGTCGAGCAGGTGTGTAGCGCCGTCCGAGACCACTCCTACCAGGACGATCTGACCGACCTCCCGCTGGAGACTCAGTGTCTCATCGAGGCCGACGTACTCGACAAGGTCGGTGCCAACGGGACGGCGTTGATGCTCCTGCGGATGGGCTACGAGTCGCGTTCGCACATGGACGCCGCCGAGATGGTCGGCCGCGTGATCGAACGCGGCGAGGACGCTCGCCAGCGCATCGAGAGCGAGACCGCGGAAGCGATCGTCCACCGCCGTCTCAAACGGGCCAAGTGGTTCCAGGAGTGGCTGGAGATGGAAGTCGCCGAGATGGACGACGACTCCCTCGTCGGCGACGTGGCGACCGGCGTCGGCAGCGACGACTAGAGCCGGCCCACGGCTTCGACGAGAAAGAGGCCACCGAAGCCCGCAAGCACGAGCGCCGAGAGCCATGCCACCGCCGGTGCGAGGCGTTCGACACGCTCTCGGGCCCCAACGAGCGCCGCGGGGAAGCTCGTGATCCACAGTACGATGCCCGCGAACAGCCCGACCAGCAGGACCGGGTGCCCGGTCTGGACGACGACCCGCTCTGCCAGCGACGGGCCGACGACGGGAAGGGGTGCCAGCACGTCCAGTCGGCCCGGCTCCAGCAGTCCGACGCCGACGGTCAGCCAGAACACCACCTGATAGGGGTTCGTCAGCGCCAGCAGGAACGCCTTCCAGAACCCGTTTCCGTCCCCCGGATCGTCGCCGACGAACGTCTGTGCGTCGTCGACTGCACCGACTGCGAAGTACAGCATCAACAGGCCGCCGCCCGCGAGCATCGCCGTCTCCACGTCGGGGTTGTCGCGCACGACCGTCACCAGACCGACGATCGCGAGGCCCAGAAAGGCCAGATCGGCGATCATCGCACCGAGGCCGGCTCGGAAGCCGGCGTGCCACCCCCGGAGGACGCTCTCCTCGGCGATCACGGCGTTCATCGGTCCCGGCGGGGCCGCCAGCGCGAGTCCGAACACGACGCCGCCAAGCAGTGTCACGAACAGTTCCACGGGGGGCGTTGGTCCCTGTCCGGTGTAATCCTGTCGTTCGCGACCGTCGGCACTGCTGGACGGCTGAAAACGGGAGAGAGTGAGAGAGCAGTTACAGCTTGCCGGCCTTCTGCAGCTTCATCAGGTCCTCGGTGTCGAGAGTCTCGCCTTCCTTGAACTTCTGGTAGATCTCTTCGGCCTCCTCGCGGGCGGCCTCCTGCTTTTCCTCGCGAGCCGAGCGTTCCTCGGCTTCCTCTTTCTTGTCCAGTTCGCGCAGGCGCTTCTGGACGCGCACGAAGTCCTCGTGGTGCTGGTCGGCCGCTTCCTGGGCCTCCACGAACTTCTCGTGCATCTCGTCGGCCTCGTCACGGATGTCGTCGGCCTCGCGATAGGCCTCGATCATCTCGTTGTGGTGCTTCTGGGCCTCGTCGGCGAGCTCGGTCACCTTCTGGTGGTGCTGGCTGGCCTCCGAGCGGACCTCCTCGGCTTCCTCTTTGAGGCCGTCGAGGTCCTCGGTCTGGTCGAGCTTCTCTTTCTTGCTGGCGAGCTTGTCGCGCTTCTCCTCGATTTTCTCGATGAGTTCGCGCTCGTCCTCGCTGGAGAGGACTTCCGTCTGCTGTTTGAATTCGAGGTCCTCGATCTCGGATTCGAGTTCCTCGATGGACTTGCCCTCGTCCAGCTCCATCTCGTTTTTGAGGTCCTCGACCTTGTCGAACAGCTCGTTGGCCTCGGCGTTGAGCTCGTTGCGGCTCTCTTTGTGTTCCTGAACCTGCTCGTTGAGCTCGTCGCGCTTCTCGCGGTGTTCCTGGGCCTCGTCGACCTTCTCACGCGTCTTGGCGTTGAGGTCGTCCCGGTCGGACGCGCGCTCGGACGCCATCTGGTTGAGTTCGTTTCGTCGGTCTCGAAGCTGTCCCGCGAGCTTGATGAGCTCGCCTTTGGACTTGTTTTCGAGATCGTCTTCTGTGAGTTCTACGTTCTTCGATTGATCTATCGAATCTACCATTGTTGTTAATCCTCGATGCCATGTCCGCCACGACGCTGGGCAGTCGACTCCCTAACGATGATGGGCTGTCTCCGATAAGCAGGGTTCCCTGTCATGCTGGGCGTAACGCGATACTGCCTGAACGTCGAAGACGTTCTGGTAGCTACACATTCGGGTGGATGTGGTTTAAATATTCCGATGCACCAACTACCGTGGTTGCCGGTCACACGGCCCAGAACGGTGGTTGTGAGATATTCACACGGAACGCAGTTATTTTAAAGCGTGTACCGGTTCCGTGCGACCACGTCGTCGATCGCGACCGCGAGGGTCACGTCCGAACCGGCCGGCGGCGCGATCGTCGTCACCGTCTGGCGACCGTAGGCCTCGATCTCGACTTCGGTCTGTTCTCTCTCACCGTCTACGTCCCACTCGACCGTCGCGAGACCGCCGGTCGGCCGGTCGTGGACCAGTACTACCTCGCTGTCGCCCGGCGTCGGGTCGGCCAGCAGGACCTGTGTCGGTTCGTAGGCGCTCTGGAGTCGCTCGAAGGCGGCTTTGGGTGTCCCGTCCTCGGCGAGAACGCCCATGCCGGCCCCGTCGGCGTCGCGGAGCGTGTCGACGGCGAGTACGTCGGCGTCGCGTCGGCGGAGCGTCTCGGCGACGGTCCCGACGACGCTGGCCTGGGTCGCCTGGGAGTCGTCGACACCGCCGTCGACGCGGGCCGCGTGACGTTCCCCCTCGAAGTCGGTTGCTTCGTCGCCGTCCGCGAGGGCCCCGGCACCGAACGCCGCGACCACGGTACCGAGCCCGTAGCGATCACAGAGCCACTCGGCGTCGCGGGGCTCCCCGAACGTCCAGCCGGGATACATCGTCGCCGCGTCGGGATCGACGCCCGCCGGCCCGACGACGGGGAACGTCGGGACCTCGGTGATGCCGTCGGCCACCTGTTCAGCGGGCGCACCGTCGTAGTCGGCACGCCACGCCCGCCAGCGGAACCGAACTCGGTCGAGCAGTCCCGAGCCCAGCCCGTCGGCGTAGTCTGCGACCGGCCCGTCGTGGACGCTGACCGCTGCGAGGCTCGGGTGTCGACGGCGCGACCACACGAGCCGCTCCAGCAGACTCGCGGCACGGTCGGCGTCGAATTCGCCGGGTCCGGTCAGCGGGAGGTCTTGCCAGACGAGCACGCCCTGCTCGTCACAGGCCTCGTACACCGCGGGCGAGAGCGCGTGGGCGTGGGCTCGAACGAGGTTCGCGTTCGCGTCGACCGCCCGCCGAACGTCTTCGACCGTTCCGTCGACGAGAGTGACGCCCCGCGCCGGGACGCGCTGTCCGTTGACGAGCAGTCCCGACTCGTCGTACGACACCGACCGCAGTCCAGTCTCGACCGTCCGCTCGTCGTCGGCCAGCTTCGCCCGGACGGCGTAGCGCGGCTGGCTCCCCACGTCGTGGGGCCACCACAGCGAGGGGTCCCGTACGTCGATCTCGTGGTCGACCGTGGCTCGGCCGGCGTCGGTGTCGACCCGCGCTCTGTTCATCATTCCCCCGCCCCGAACCTCGCCGGTCGGTCGCAAGGAGAGTGTCAGCCGATCGTCGAGCGGTTCGTCGGTGACGACCGTCGCCTCGACCGCGACCGAGGCTGCCTCCCCGTCGACGCGGGGCGCGACGTTCAACTCGGCGACGTACGGGTCCGGGTGGGTCTCGATGCGTGCGTCCCACCAGATGCCCGGTACGGACGAGGCGGTCGGAACGCGGTCGGTGTCGTAGATTCCGCCGAACCGATCGTCGGGACGGCGACACTCGACGACCAGTTCGTTGTCCTCGGTGACGGGCAAGGGCACTCGGAGTGGCTCGAAGTACGCGTCGTGTTCCGCGATCAGTTCACCGTCGAGCCACACGCGCGCGTGAGCGTACACGCCCTCAAGAACGAGGACGGCGTGTGCTTCCGTCGGATCTCGCGGGTCCTCGAACGTCGCCCGGTAGGCCACGGCCTCGGCGTCGACGAACTCGGTCGGTCGCCCAGGCACGTCGATCGGCTGCCAGGTCTCGGCTGACGGCGGATCTCCCCCCGGATCGACCGCCCCAGCGCTCCACTCCAGCGACATGCATCATCGGGCGTTCCCCGTGGGCATATCCTTTACCCTCGACCACCACTTTCACTTTCACTCCGGGGTTTCCGGACCTTGACGTGGGTGTCGGCCGAACGATCGACCATGATCGAGGAACTCACGACTGGTTCGGCCACCTGTGAGGCACCGGAATGCGACCGAGCGCTGCCGGAGGAACCCGCTATCGTCTTCGAGACGGCCGCCGGTCGCCAGTCGGCCTACGAGTGTGCCTGTGGTGCGGTGACGATCACCGTCTCCCGGCCCGAGTCGACTCGCTGAAGTGCGGGCGGCGGCAGGCGTCCGTATGGACGAAGTCGTTCACGCACACGGCCACGAGCACGTCAGCGCCGAACACGAGAGTACGCTGGAAGTGACCAGCGACGACTTCCTCACGCCCGCCGGGGACTGTATCCTCGGTATCGAGGCCGATCGAGTCCCGTCCGAGTTCGACCCCGACTTCGTCGCGGCCTGCCAGGACGGCGACGCGACGATCACGATGACGATCGAAGCCGGCGGGAACACCGACACCGTCACCGGCAGCGGCCACCCCGACCTGACCTTCGAGAGCGACCGGAGCCACGTCTGTCGGACCAGCGACTACGTCGACGACCGGACCGTGATGGTCGAGGCCGACGCCGCGGCGACCGACCTCGATCGGGGGCTCGTCGCTGCGCTCGCGGACGGTGCCGACGCGACGATCACGTTCGCCGTCGAGACGCCCTGACCGAACTGGAGGGCTTTTGTCGCGGCTGGCCCGAGACACGCCTACGAGTGCCCGATCCCGAGCCGGCCAGGAACAGCAGCGGCGGGCCGGCGACTGGCGAAGTCGTCGATCCGAACGAAACAGTCGAGTGACGTGGCGACGAACTGTCCGCCTCAGACCTCGATCGCGTCGTCGATCCGAGCGAACTGGTCGTCGGACAGTTCGACCTCGACCGCGCCGAGGTTCTCGTCGAGCTGGTCGACCGTGCGTGCGCCGACGATCGGGACGCAGGTGAACCGCTCGTGGTCCATCAGCCAGCGCAGCGAGACCTGTGCCGGGGTCGCGTCGGCCTCGTCGGCGACGGCCTGGACCTCGTCGAGCACGTCCCAGGCCTGTTCTGTCAAGTACCAGTCCTCGAAGTGGTCGTCGATGTCGCCGCGGGAACCGTCCGGGGCCTCGATCTCGCCGTCGCCGACGCGCTCGTACTTGCCGGTGAGGAAGCCGCCGTGGAGCGGCGAGTACGGGCAGACCGCGAGGTCCTGATCGGCACACACGTCGAGGTACTCCGCCACCGGTTCGCGGTAGGTGGCAGAGTACTGGGGCTGGGTGACGGTGAAGGCCTCGTAGTTGTTCACGTCGGCCTCCCACAGCGCCTTCGTGAGCTTCCAGGCGTCACACGTCGAGATGCCGACGTAGTGGACTTTCCCCTGGCTGACGAGGTCGTCGAGCGCGCGCAGCGTGCGCTCTGGGGGCGTCCCGTCGTCGAAGCGGTGACAGTAGAGGATGTCGAGGTAGTCGGTGCCCAGCCGGTCGAGCGAGCCCTCGACCTCCGCTTTGACGTTCTTCTTCGAGAGGTTCTCCTGGAACCGAGAGACCTGCGACCAGTAGCACTTCGAGGCGACGACGAAGTCCTCCCGGTCCCGGTCTTCGAGCCACTCGCCGATCCAGGTCTCGCTGCGGCCCTGCCCGTAGCCGTTGGCGGTGTCGATGAAGTTCCCGCCCTGCGCTGCGAAGGCGTCGAGCAGCTCGTGGGCGTCCTCGCGATCGGTCTCGACGACGCCGCTGTCCTCGTGTTCCAGCCCGAACCGCCACGTCCCGAGACAGATCGGTGATACCTGCAACCCAGTCGAACCGAGTCGTGTGTACTCCATGTGTTGTGAACGATTTTCCACTCACATAAAAATCGTGGTCTGGCAAATCTGCACAGGACGGACGACGGCCCTGGCTTCCGGCGGGTGACGGTCGCCGTCGCTGGTACTACCAGCTGTGTGTCTGTGACGAACGTCTAAGCCGGAACATACTGCTCGGGGCCTGCGCTCACTCCTGTCGGGACCCGTCAGGAACCCAGGTGACTCCGCTGTTCGACCTCGGCGGCGACGTGGATGCCGTCGTCGAACTCTCGGCCCGCGACCGCGCGGGCGAACTCCTCGTGGTCGACGATCTCGATCGTGCGCGTGTAGACGGTGTAGTCCCAGGACTCGAAGCGCCCGCCGGCCGGGCCGAGCGTCTTCGACTGTGGCACGCGCAGGTGGTCCGGTGGCTGTGGGTGTGGGCCCTTGAGCTCGACACCCTTCCGTTCGGCCTGTTCTTTGATCTCGTCGACGACGCTGTCCAGACGCCGCCGATCTCCGCTCTCCAGTGTAAGTTTCGTCACGAAGGGCATCTCTGGTGTTTGTGTCGGCGAGCGTGCTCAAAAGGGCTCGCTTTCGGACCGGGCTATAGTAGCCATTGCAAGTCAATGCACACCCGATCGCACGACAGCAGTGCGATCGGTGTGTCAATCGTTTCAATTGTTACTTAGATCTCCGACAGCGACTCGTAGTCGGCCCAGCACTCACAGTCGAGGTCGTCGATCGAGGTCACTTCGTCGGGGAGGTCCGAGAGCGGCATCCAGTCGCTCTCCTGTTTCTCGCAGTCGTCGTCGTGAACCGAGAAGTCGTCGGCCGACATGTACGGCATACGTTTTTGGATACGAAACCACGATCAAAACAGTGTCGCATCACGGTCGGAACCGTCGTCGCGAGGCCGTGGTGTGGGCCACCAGTCCGGTATGGCGATGGTGCGCACGGCCGGCCACAGGTGTACCCAGTTCCGACGTGGTGGTACGGTCGCGCCCGCCACGGATGCGGGTCTGGCCGTCGTCGCTCCGATATCCTCATAAGTAGGGCCGGTCTAAGCGTATCTAATGATCGAGGCCACGAGCGCGGGAGCCATCCTCTTTCGCGACACGCGTGGCCGGCGGGAGTACCTGCTGCTCAAGAGCAGACCCGGTGACTGGGAGTTCCCCAAGGGCGGGGTCGAAGGCGACGAGGAGCTACAACAGACCGCCATCCGCGAAGTGAAAGAGGAAGCCGGAATCGGCGATTTCCGGCTGTTAGATGGCTTTCGCGAAGACTACGACTACGTCTTCGAGGCGAACGGCAACACCATCCACAAGACGGTGCATCTGTTCGTCGCGAAGTCCTACGAAGCATCGGCAGAGCTGTCCAACGAACACCGCGACCTGCAGTGGCGCGACTACGAGCAGGCGATCAACACCGTCACGCAGGACGGCCCTCGTGAGATCCTCGAACAGGCTCACGAGTTCCTCGACGAGAAGCTAGAGGAGGAGTGAGCGGCGTGTGGACCGTACTCCGGTCCACCGACCGCCCTCTGGCGCATATTTCCTTACCGTTAGCGGTAGCTTTTAGACACGATGGGCTGTACGCCATGAGCACCGATGTTTGGTTTCGACGATTCCGAAGTCAAGAAGTCGATCGGCACGATCTTCGTCGCGCTTCTCGTGATGGGATTCGTCCCGATCATCAACCTCATCCGCATCGTACCGTTCTTCAAAGAGGTCGTCCTCGGCGCGGTGGTCGTCGTCGTCTTTACGTCACTCTCGGAGGTCAAACGCGGGATCAAGTTCGCGCTCGTCACGGGGATGATCGCAGCCGTCGCGTTCAACGTCGTGTTCATCCCTGGACAGATTATCCTCGGTGGCGTCATGGGTGCCGCAAGCGGTGCGACCGGCGAAGCGGCCGGCGGGATGGCGATGCTGAGCGGTCTCGGTGCGATCACCAATCTCATCGGCCTCCTGTTCATGTCGCCGATCGGGTACACCATCGGTGGTGCGATCGGGAGTGTCCTCAACTCCTGAACGGTCTCGCACCCACTGCTGTTCGGTGCTGTGGAGCGGCCGTCAGGGAGACAGTACAGTTCTCCGATGAGTGATTCCGAGTTTGCCTTCGAACTGCGCGTCTGCCAGTGGGCCGAACGAGCGTGGCCGCCAGACGGCGACCGCGACAACCCCGTTCTCGTCGCTCGGCAACTGGGGACGAAGCGACGCCGCTGGGACACGATCGTCGTCGAGTGCGATCGCGCCGGACTCCGTCGGCGGGCCGCCTTCGGCCGCCAGCGACTCGATTCGGACCTCCGTCACGTCCTCGGATACGCGCCCGCCGAGTGGGCGTACTACCGGGACGCGCTGCCCCATCCCGGCTACCCCTGGCGGTACGTCCGCGAGGCGATTCACACGGCCGCCGACCGCGGCGTTCTGGACCGTCGCAAGCGGGGCAACCGGATCGAGATTCGACGGAAGTACGCCTATCCCGACTGGATCGAGCGGATCGTCGCCATCGAGAACAAGCCCGATCTGGACGCGAGTGCTGCCAGCAGGCTCGCGCCCCAGATCGAACGCGACGTGGCGCTGGGGCTGGCCGACGAGGTGTGGGTCGCGACCGAGCGGACCGACGAGCGAGTCGAGCCGATCCTGCTGGAGGATCTCCCCGCGGCGGCCGGCGTCCTGACGGTCGATCCGTCGACGGTCGAGGCCGACGTGGCGTGGTACCCCCAGTCTCTCGCAGTCTCGGAGCCGGGCACGCGAATCGAGGAGCGACCCGACGACGACCTGAGCGCCGCGCGCTTCGAGTACGTCGACCCCGAGTGGAAGGCCGAGAAGCGGCGGTCGATCGCGGAACGCGCCTACGAACGGGGCTGGCGGGCCTACGCGGAGTCGCTGCGACCGGACTGTCGGCACTTCCAGCTCCGGACCGAGGGCGACAGCGTCGTACCGTACTGTGAAGCGAAGGAACGAGTGCCGACGCCGTCGACGTGTCGAGCGGCCTGTCGGGACTGTGAGCCCGAACCGCCCACCTGGCGGACCGGTGGGTGGCCCATCGACGGCGGACCCGGCGCGGGAATCAGACGCTTGCTCGACGAGCAGCGACGGCGGCACCGGCCCGGCCTCGACGACGACACTGCGTGAATTATACGGATTCTCGTCGATCTTCACCGGATCGACCGCGACGGTATGCGGTCGACCGGGCAAACGGCGACGAGAATTCGTATCAATCGTCGAGCTGTGCCACGTCGATCTGGTCGCGTCCGACGGCCAGCCGGAAGGTCGGCACGGTCTTCTGGACGGTCTCGACGATCCCCTTGTCCGCGAGCGACCGCAGCGCGGATCGAACGTCGTCCACTTCGGGGTCGTGGCCCGCCTCGCGCAAGTCGTGGAGGACCGAGACGACGCTCTGGCTCTCCTCGTCGGGGCCGGCCAGACAGTCGATCACCGCCTGCTGTAACTCGGTGACCGTCACCTGCTGGCCGTCTGCCGGGTCGCCGCCGACGACCTCGACGGCCTCCGGCGTGGCACAGATGAGGCTGCTCTCGTCGCGGTAGTAGTACTCCTTGAGCTCGTTTTCGAGGTACTGGTGGACCTCGCTCCCGCTGTCCATCCCCCACCGATCCTGTAGATCCGCGTTCTTCGTGGGCTGGAGCTCGACGATGTCGGCGAGTCGGTCGCGAGCCTCCTCGGAAAGTGCCATCGGTAGCCTGTACGACCACCACCATACTTGGTGGTTCTGGACTCTCGCCAGTCGTCGGCTGGGCGTCGCAGTGGCGGGTCCCACCGAACGACGTGGCAGACGTGTGCCGTGACCCGTCGCCGGTCTCGGAGAGGGAAGCGTTTTATCGGTCGGTCGGTGATCAACGAGACGATGCCGACGATCGAGTGCGACGAGACGAAGGCTCGCGAACGCCTCGAAGCGGCGGGCGTGACCGTCGAGGCGGGCAACACCGACCACGAGGAGTGGCGGGCGAGCTACGGCGGTGGGACGGTGGTCGCCTACGACGGGAAAGTCGTCGTCCAGGGCGGTGACACGGCCCAGCTGGAGGGGCTCCTTCGCGAACACGGCGGGCGGGTCCACGCGTACTTCGACGGGGCCTCGCGCGGGAATCCCGGTCCCGCCGCGGTCGGCTGGGTGCTCGTGACCGACGACGGAATCGTCGCTGACGGGGGCGAGCGGATCGGCACCGCGACGAACAACCAGGCCGAGTACCGGGCGCTACTTCGCGTGCTCGAAGTCGCACGCGATCACGGATTCGACGAGATCCGTCTCCGCGGCGACTCGGAGTTGATCGTCAAGCAGGTCCGCGGGGAGTGGAACACGAACGATCCCGAACTCCGAGAGCACCGCGTCGACGCCCGCGAGCGACTGCTGCCCTTCGACGAGTGGTCGATCGAACACGTACCGAGAGAGATTAACGCACGCGCAGACGAACTGGCCAACGAGGCACTCGACGATGCCTGAACACGACGATTCGACGACGGATTCGGCGCTGCCGACAGACGTGATCGACGAGGCCGAGCGACTCACCCGACTGGCCAGGGACGCCGTCGACGACGCGGAAGCGCGGGCCTACCGCGACGAGCGCGACGAACTGCTCGCCGAGTACGAGTACACCGCTCGGGTCCGCGAAGACGACGCCCGGGACGTGCTCGTCTGTCACCCGCGCGAGTGGGTCTCCGACGGACAGATCCACCCGGACCGGATCGACGACGTCGACCGTGGGATCGAACGGCCGCTGTCTGGCCCCGGCGAGGGGAGCGACTGGGCAGTGGTGGCCGAACACAACGACGAACTCGTCGCAGCGGTCGCCGACGCCGACGGCGAGGTCCACGCAGCGAACGCCCGCGCGCTGGCAGACTTCGCGAGCAACCACTACGCGAAACCGATCGAGGACCTCACGCGGGCAGAGCTCGTCGAGTTTCGCGACGACTACTTCGAGCGCAACGTCTGGCCCGACGACCGACAGGCGTCGCTGTTGGACGAGTCACTTCGTCGCACCTTCGAAAAAATGGACGTGCCGTACCCACTCGGCAGCGATCACCCCGAGTGACTCGGGGCGATCGTGTTTCTTACTCGTGCTGCTGGACGAGGTCCCGGAGTTCTTCGGCGCGCGATTCCTCGGTGACGAACTTCCCGAAGACCCACGAAAGCTGGTCGAGCACAGCTTCCTTCCCCGCCTCGGTCAGTCCGTACTGGTTCGTTCGCTTGTCGAGTTCGCTCTTCTCGACGAGGCCGAGTTCGACGAGGTCGTCGAGGTTCGGGTACAGACGCCCGTGGTTGACTTCGTCGTCGTAGTAGGTCTCTAGCTCTCGCTTGATGGCCAGCCCGTAGCGTGGCTCTTCGGAGAGGATGACGAGAATGTTCTGCTGGAACGCCGTCAATTCACTTGCGATGCCGGGTGTGTCAGTTTTCGTTTGTGCCTCTGACATGGTTAGCTGAATGTCATCAAGCTATTTAACACTTGTTAACTCGCTCGCAGGTCGGCGCGTTACCGAGAGACTGCGCCGTCGTGCTCTCTGCGCCAGTGTATCGAAAACATTCCAAATAACGGGTGTTGTTATCACCCGCGAATATCACCGGCGGCGAAATACCCGTCGTCTTGCGCTTCCTCTCGATAGTCGTAGTTGATTACGAAAGTACTTTTTGGACGCCCGTCGCAGTCGCCGATGATGACGAACCTCTGGGAAGACCTCGAAACCGGTCCGAACCCGCCAGAAGAGATCTACGCGGTCGTCGAGTGCCTGAAAGGCGAGCGCAACAAGTACGAGTACGACAAGGACGTTCCCGGCGTCGTCCTCGACCGGGTGCTGCACAGCAACGTCCACTACCCCTCGGACTACGGCTTCATCCCGCAGTCGTACTACGACGACGAGGACCCCTTCGACGTGCTCGTCCTCGTCGAGGACCAGACGTTCCCCGGCTGTATCATCGAGGCCCGACCCGTCGCCCTGATGAAGATGGACGACGACGGCGAGCAAGACGACAAGGTCATCGCCGTCCCGAGCGAGGATCCCCGCTACGACCACATCGAGGACCTCGACGACATCCCACAGCAGCAACTCGACGAGATCGACGAGTTCTTCGCGACCTACAAGAACCTCGAAGCGGGCAAGGAAGTCGAGACGCTGGGCTGGGAGGACAAGCAGGCCGCCTACGACGCGATCGAACACGCCCAGGAGCTGTACGACGAGCAGATCGCGTAAGCGAGCCGCGTCGCCGTTCGACTCCGCCATTTTTGTGTGGTGTCACGATCCGTCCACCCAGCTATCGCTGGGGGCATCGAGTCGACACGGCCCTTGCATGTTCTGGAGTAATGGCGGTCCGTATTGCCGATTAATTATGATTATGGGTAATTACTTGGGTTTCGGGGGCGAACTGTCTCCCGTGATGGCTACGAAACAGACAGTCGGTATGAACCACCTGACGGTCGTTCCGGCGAACTTCGATCGCGACGACTCCTCGTCGGCCGACGACGACTGCGCCGAACCCGAGCAGTGATTGCCGCTTCCGGTGACGCACACCCGACTCGGCCGCGAAAAGAAGCTTCTTGTCCCCGAACGATGAACGAGGTGACATGGGCCTGTTCGACCGTATTCGCGGCGACGACGGACCCCGAGTCGCCTTCTTCGGCGTCGACGGGGTACCGCACAGTTTGATCGCGGACCACTACGACGAATTCGAGAACCTCGCGGCGATCGCCGAGGACGGCACCGCTGGACCGATCGACAGCATCGTCCCACCGGAATCCAGCGCGTGCTGGCCGGCGCTGACGACCGGCGTCAACCCCGGCGAGACCGGCGTCTACGGCTTTCAGGACCGAGAGATCGGTTCCTACGACACCTACGTTCCCATGGGCCGCGACGTACAGGCGACACGCCTGTGGGACCGCGTCGCAGACGACGGCGGCGACGCGACGGTGCTGAACGTCCCCGTCACGTTCCCACCCCAGCGCAACGTCCAGCGGATGGTCTCCGGATTCCTCTCGCCGGGCGTCGACGACGCCGCCTATCCCGACGAACTCGGCGACTACCTCGACGACAACGACTACCGCATCGACGTCAACGCCAAACTCGGCCACAGCGAGGACAAAGAAGAGTTCATCGAGGACGCACACAAGACCCTGGACCGGCGCTTCGAAGCGTTCAAACACTACATCGAACAGGACGACTGGGACCTCTTTTTCGGCGTCTTCATGACCACCGACCGGGTGAACCACTTCCTGTTCAAGCACTACGAGGAAGACGGCGAGTACAAAGAGGAGTTCCTGGAGTTCTATCGCAAGGTCGACGACTACCTGGGACAGCTCCGTGACCTGCTGGCCGACAACGTCACGATGGTCGTCGCCTCCGATCACGGCTTCACCAGTCTCGACTACGAGGTCCACCTCAACGAGTGGCTCCAGCAAGAGGGGTGGCTCACCTACGAGGACGACGACCACGAGACGCTCGGCGACATCGACGAGTCGACGAAGGCGTACTCCCTGATCCCCGGTCGCTTCTACATCAACCTCGAAGGCCGGGAGCCGCGTGGCTCCGTGCCAGAAGACGAGTACGAGGCCGTCCGCGACGAACTCCAGGAGAAACTGGAGAACCTGACCGGTCCCGACGGCAACCCCGTCGCAGACCGCGTCGTCACCAAGGAACAGGCCTACCGCGGCGACCACGACGAGATCGCGCCCGACCTGACTGTCGTCCCGAACCACGGCTTCGACCTCAAGGCTGGCTTCAAGGGCTCGGACGACGTCTTCGGCGTCGGCCCGCGCAACGGCATGCACAGCTTCGACAACGCGACGCTGTTCGTCGACGATCCGGACGCCCGGATCAACGACGCCGACCTCTACGACATCGCGCCGACGATCCTGGACCTGATGGACGTGGACTTCGATCGGACGGAGTTCGACGGCACCAGTCTGGTGTAGGATAGACCGAGCGTAGTCGTTCGAAAGGCGCGCCGCACATCTCTCACCGCTCGCGCGAAAAGACGGGACTCACATCAGGTCGTCGAGCCCGTCGTTTTCGAGGCCTTCCATCGGATCGATCTCCTTGTTCTTCTCTTGCTCGGCCTCGCGTGCGCGGTCCATGAACTCCTGGACGCGCTCGGAGCGTTCGACGCCGCCGAGGACGACCAGCGACGCGAGTTTCTCGCTGTCGATGGGGAAGTCGCCGCCCCGAACTTCGAGGCTGCCGGTCTCCTCTTCCATCCACTTGCGGGCGCGTTCGACGCCCTTTCTCGAGATCCGCTCGGGGTGGCCGGCGATCACGAGGAGGCCACGCTCCGCGTCGATCGCGTCCGGGAGGCTCATGCTCGTCAGGAGGGCGTTTCGGGTGACACTGGTGATCGTGTTGACGTTCTCGCCGGGGTCCTCGCTTGACTCGGCGGCGGCGTAGCCGACGGAGGCGATGCCGCCGCCCTTGAGCGTGTTGATGATCTCCGAGGAGTCGACGACGCTCTCGCCGACGCCTTCGACGGCCTCTCCGGAGGCAAAGAGGAGACCGATCCGCTGGGCGATGGCGTCGTTGATGCGTTCGAAGCCGGCTTCGAGGCTGTCGCCGGAGGCCTTCCAGCCGTCGTTGTCGATGAGGATGAGCGAGTCGGCCTCACGGGCGCAGGTCTTGACCGAGCGGCCGGCGTTTGCCTGGTACAGTCCGCCTTCGTCTCGACCGGGGAGGACGCCGAGGACGTAGACGGGGATGTTGTAGATGCGCTGGAGTTCGCGCGTGAGCATCGGTGCGCCGCCCGATCCCGTCCCGCCGCCGAGGCCGGCGACGACGACGATCGCTTCGGCTTCGGTGGTGAGTCGACCGTCGAGGTTGTCCATCACCTCGGTGGCGCTCTCTTGCATGATCTCCGCGCCGAGTTCGTTGTCGCCGCCGACGCCGTGACCTTTGACCCTGTCCTGGCCGATCAGCTGCGTGTCGATGTCGAGTTCGCTCAGATCCGGACGGGCCGTGTTGACCGCCAGTGCCCCCTTGACGGCGTCGAAGCCCATGTCGTAGTCGAACTCTGCGAGTGACTGCGTGATCTTCCCCCCGGCTTGACCGACACCAATCAGGACGACCTTCATACTGTAGGACTGAACAGGACGACTAATCAACGTTACCCCGTTCCGAGGGTTCAAATGCGATGACAGGACCACCGACGGCCATGCCAGACCGAGAACGGCTGGACCGGCGACTGCGGGCGGTCGAACGGACGCTGACGGGCGACGACCACGATCTCGACGCCCTCCAGCAACGAGGCGATCTCGCCCGCCGGGTCGAGGAACTGGAGGAGCAACTCGACAGCGCCCAGCGACGGATCGACGAACTCGAAGCCGCGACGCAGGCGCTCCGTGGCTACGTGGGCAACGTCCGGTCGGTCAACGAGGACGTCGAGCAGCGGGCCGACGCCGCGGTGGCCGCGGTGGATCGACTCGAAGCGCGACTCGCCGACGGCACAGACGATCGCCGTCCGGACAGCACGCCGCAGTCGGCCGATCGCGCCGACGCCGCTCCGGAGCGCCACCGCCGAGAACCCGTGTCGACGGAGACAGCCAGCGGGACACGGCGACCAGTTCACTCGTCGAGGTCTGACCGGAGCGACCAGCCCGTCTCCGGACCGACGGGCGACGGCCGAAGCGCTGTCGGCCCGATCGACGGAGCCACTGGAGCCGACGGCACTGACAGCGTCGACGGCAGCGACAGCGGGGACGAGAGCGGTGTCCTCGCCAGACTCCGATCGCGGCTGTGATCTATCGCGTCGTGCTGGCAGTCGTGCTCGCGACCGCGCTCGTCGCCGCGACGCTCGGTCCGATCGACGACGCGCGTCGACAGCGTGCCTCGGCGACGGTCTCGGACCAGGCGAGCGATCTCGAACGCGCCGCCGACACGCTCCTCGAAACGGACGATCCGATCGGCGGGCCGGGTGCGCGCCGCGTCGTGACGCTCCGCGTTCCGGTCCGGACGTGGACCAGCGGCGGCGTCGAGCGCGTCTCGCTCCGCCCTTCGACAGACCAGACGCCGGCACGGCTCTCCTGGCTCCTCACGGGCGGACAACCCCGAACGCGACAGCTCCCCGGTGTCCCACTGAGAACAGCCGACGGTAGTCCCGTCGTGCTCCGGCGCAGTGGTCCCCACCGGCTCGTCATCTCGCTCGACGGGCAGCCGGGTGTGCCGGTGCTCACCGTCCGACGGTTGAAGTGAGATGAGGGGGCCACCGCCGCCCATGCGAGGGTGGTTCAGCCGTTCGACGCCGGCCTCCGACTGCGGATGTACAGTACGACGAGGACGCAACGACAGCGGCGAGACGCTGCTGGTCGACGCCACGGACTGTCCAGACGACGGTCGACTGGCCGAGTCGGCAGCCTGTCGCCGGACGGTCGTCGAGACGCTCGCCGAACGCGACGCCGAGCGCGTGGTGACGCGGTCGAACGGTCGCGAACGGGCCTATCTCGACGACCACGCGGCCCTGCTCTGTGCGGCCGGCCGGTTCGTCGAACGGACGCGGTTCCATGACGAGACCCTCGCCGAACGGGCCCTGACCGATCCGATCGACGCCGCCCGAGAGGCCGTCGGTCGCGCGGGTCCAGTCGCGTCGATCGCGGCCGAGACCGGTCTGGGGGTGTGCGCCCGGCGAGTCGGCGAGATCGCGTCGCTCTCCCCGTACGTCGGCCCGACGATCGGACACACCCGTCTCGCCGCCGATCCGCCGGCCGACGGTCGGCTCCGCGACAGCCGGCGACTCTCGACGGGGGGACGCGTGCGACTCTACGAACGCGACGACGACCTCCCGGTGTACCACCTCGAACCGCTGGGGGCCACGCTGGACGACGCTGCGATGGCGACGCTCGAACGCGGCCGGGAACTCGTCGCCGACGGGACGGTGACCGGCAAGCGTGCCGCCTGGCGTGCGATCCGGACGGTCGCTTCCGACGACGAGCCGGTCGAACGGCTCGGGCGCGTGCTCGACCGGCACACCGCCGGCTACGGCGTCCTCGCCGAGTGCTTCGACGACCCGCGCGTGACGGACGTGTTCGCGACCGCACCGGTCGCGTCGAACCCGCTGCGGGTGCGCGTCGACGGGGAACTGGCGACGACGAACGTCCGGGTGAGCCGGCGCGGCGTCGAAACGCTCGCCTCGCAGTTCCGCCGCGAGAGCGGACGGGCGTTCTCGCGGGCCAGTCCGACGCTTGACGCCACCACGACGGTCGGCGACCGGCGGGTCAGGATCGCCGGGACGACAGCGCCGGTCAGTGACGGCCCGGCCTTCGCGCTGCGAGCCCACGACCGGACGGTGTGGACGCTCCCACAGCTCGTCGACAACGACACCGTCCCGCCGGCAGCCGCCGCGTTGCTCTCGCTGGCGGTCGACCGTGCGGCCGCCACGCTGGTCGCCGGCCCTCGCGGAGCGGGCAAGACGACGCTGCTGGGCGCGTTGCTGTGGGAACTCGACCCCGGCGTGCGAACGCTGGTCATCGAGGACACCCCGGAGCTGCCGGTCGCACAGCTCCAGGCCGACGGACGGGAGGTCCAGTCGCTGGTGACGGCGCGGGGCGACGGTCCCGGACTGCCGGCCGACGAGACGCTGCGGACCGCGCTCAGACTCGGCGAGGGGGCGCTCGCGGTCGGCGAAGTCCGCGGCGAGGAGGCCCAGGTCCTCTACGAGGCGATGCGTGTCGGTGCCGGCGGCAGTGCCGTTCTGGGGACGATCCACGGCGACGGGGGCGAAGACGTGCGCGAACGCGTCGTCGCCGACCTCGACGTGCCCGCCTCGTCGTTCGCGACGACTGATCTGGTCGTCACGATGGGGCGCTTCGAGACCGACGACGGACCGGCGCGTCGCGTCGCGGCGATCGAGGAGGTCGTCTCCGCCGGGGACGCGGTGGCGTTCGAGCCGCTGTATCGGCTCCGGGAGGGACGCTTGCAGTCGACCGATCGGCTCGAACGGGGCAACAGCGAACTCCTCGCTGCGCTCGCCGACAGCGACGAATCCTACGCCGACGTGCGTGCGGGACTGACCGAGCGCACGGACGAGATCAGACGCCGGGAACGCCGAACTGGCCGGCCGGTCGAGGCATGAAACGGGCGCTGCTCCGGGCGGTCGCGCGGTGCTGGCCCCTCTCGGTGTCGCCCGATTCAGAGCTCCGGCGTGCGGTCGCCTTCCTCGGCTGGGGCGTCGACGCCGAGACGGTCATGGGGGCGAGCTACGTGGCAGCCGTCGCGCTGGCTCTGGTTGGCCTCCTCGTTCAGACCGTCCTGGGCGACAGTGTCGGACTGGCAGTCGCCGGGTGCTGTCTCGTCTGTGCCGCGGTCGTGCTCGCCACGACGAAGCTCGTCGTCGCGTTCGCAAGCGTCCGGCGAGCGGAGGCGCTGGGCGACGCACCGGCGCTCGTGACTCGGCTCACGATGCGGCTGTCCCTGACGCCGGCACCGGGGGCCGCCGCGGCGTTCGGTGCCCGGTCCGTTCCGGGCGCGCTGGCCGACAGTCTGGCGAGTCACGTCCGCCGGACGGCGAACGGACCCAACACCGGTCTCCAGGCGTTCGGGCGCGAGTGGCGACCGTGGCTGCCGGAACTGGAACGCGCGTGTTCGCTCGTCGAGAGCGCCGGGCGGGAACCGGCCCAGCAGCGCGGGGCGACGCTCGAACGCGCTCGGACGACGGTCCTCGACGGCATCCACGACCGGACGGCCGCGTTCGCGGCCTCGATCAGCGGGCCGGCGACCGCGCTGTACGCCTTCGGCGTCCTGTTGCCCCTCGCACTCGTGGCGCTCTTGCCCGCGCTGGGCGCGGCCGGCGTGCCGGCACCGCTGTCGTTGCTCGTGGTCGTCTACGACGTGCTCTTGCCACTCGCCGTCACCCTCGCCAGCGCCTGGCTGCTGACCAAGCGGCCGGTCGCGTTCCGGCCGACGCCGATACGCCGATCCCATCCGGACGTGTGGTCTCGTCCGACACACGCCGCCGTAGCCGGCATCGCGGCCGCTCTCCTCGCCGGCTGGTCGGTCCGCCTCGTCCTCTCTGACTGGATGGGGTTCGTCGCCGCGGCCGGGGCGGGTCTGGGGACTGCGCTGGTGGTCGCCTTCCAGCCGATGCAGTCGGTCCGGTCGACCGTCGAGGCGGTCGAAGCGGGGCTCCCCGACGCGCTGTCGCTGATCGGCCGGCGCGTCACACGGGGGACCGCGACCGAGCGCGCCGTCGAAGATGCCGCCACGGCGGTTCCGGGAGCGACCGGGACGGTGCTGGCCGAGGTGGCCGGTCGCCAGCGTCGCCTCGGGGTCGACCTCCGGACGGCGTTCGTCGGTGAACGCGGCGCGCTAGCGACGGTGCCGAGCGAACGGGCCGAGAGCGCGGCCTCGCTACTGGCTCTCTCGGCTCGGGAGGGACGGCCCGCCGGGGACGCCCTGCTGGCGATGGCCGATCACCTCCAGACGATCGACGAGGCCGAGCAGGCGAACCGCCGTGCGGTCGCACAGGTGACGAACACGCTCTCGAACACGGCGGCCGTGTTCGCGCCACTCGTCGGCGGTGCGACGGTCGCGCTGTCGGCCGCGATGGGATCGGCCGGCCCCCTCGGCGGGAGTGTCGCGACCGCCGATCTCGGCCTCGCAGTCGGGTGGTACGTCCTCGTGCTCGCGATCGTCCTGACGACGCTGGCGACCGGGCTGACCGACGGGCTCGACCGGTCGCTGGTCGGCTATCGCGTCGGGCTGGCGCTGCTGGCCGCGACGGCGACGTACCTCACCGCGTTCGTCGGCGCGACCTCGCTCGTGTGAGGGTTTAAGTCCGAAGGCGCGGCGAGGGCGTGCCATGTTCGAGGTCCCGGTCGACGCACTGTACGCGTGGCTCGGCGTCGCGGCCGTCAGCGTCGCGGTGCTCGGCGTCGTCGTCGCGCTCCCCACGACCGCACCGCCCGACGCGACCACAGCAGCCGACGCCGTCGATCGCGTCGCCGTCGGACCGCCAGACGCAAGAGCGACGGTTCCGATCGACGCGACGGCGATCCGGCTCGGTCCTCGCCAGCTCTCGCTGCGTAACGACGGCGGGACCGCGAGTGCGACGTTCGCGTACGGCCCCGTGACGCCCACACTGGCGGACGATCGGCTCGCGCTCGTCCTCTACGGGCAGCCGCCAGCGAGCGTCTTCGAGACGAGCGCGGCCTTCGAGCAGGCGGTCGCGGACGCTCAGTCCAGAGGGGAGTGGCGACAGGCACCGACGGAGATCGACGTGCGACGCGTCCAGTGGGGTGAGACCAGTGTCACGCTCGTGGGATAGGGGACAGGTCGAGCCCATCGTTGCCCTCGTCGCGGTCGCCGCGGTCTCGATCGCCCTGTCGCTCTACGCTGGCGTCCTCGACGACACACTGCCGGGCGAACGCGAACGAGAACTGCCCGAGACGACACTTTCGGCGGTCGACGATCACCTCGCGCCCGCTGGCGTCGTCGAGCCCGGACGGCTCTCCGACGCCGTCGACGCGGGTCCGTCGGGCTATCACACGAACGTGAGCGTGACCGCCGACGGCCGACAGTGGCGGGTGGGACCGGTCCCGCCAGACGACGCCGGGACCGCGAGCGAGCAGGTGAGCGTCCGGACGAAGCCGGCCCACGTCGACGCGGGCCGCCTCCGGGTGGCGGTGTGGCGATGAGAGCGATCAGCACCGTCGTCGACACGACGCTGTTCCTCCTCCTGCTCGGGGGTGCCGTCGGGACGCTCGTCGCCGGGACAGGTGGCCTCGACACGCCGCAGTCGGGGGACGACCACGCCGACGAGACGGCGACCGCGCTGGCGACCACCACCGTCGGCGTCGACTACGAACTGACGCCGCGAAACAACCACAGCGACGGGGTCAGCTACGGCCACAGCGGCGACTTCGACCGGACGGCACACGGGACGGTCGCCGGGCTCCTCGCGGCAGCCACGCGGACCGCCGCGACGCTCGACGGCGAGCGAATCGCCCCTGCCGGCGGCGGGTTCGAGCGAGCGGTTCGCAACGAGACTCACGCCGCCGTCGAGCGCCGCGCGACCGCCGTCGGCGTCACCGCCGTCTGGGAACCCTACGACGGTGCGCCCCTGAGCGGTCGCGTCCACGCCGGACCGACACCGCCCGCGAGCGCCGACGTACGTGCGGCTCGGCTCACCGTCGACAGCGGCGTCGCGCCAGTGGACGAGCGCGCACGCGAGGCCGCCCGGACCGACGGCACGGACGGCGTCGCGCACGTGGTCGCGGCGGCGGTCGTCGAGGGGTTCTTCTCGCCCGCCGAGAGCCGCGTCGCGCTCCGGGGGGACGCGCCGGCCGACACGCTGGCGGCCCACCGCTACCGCCGCGTCGCCAGACTCACCGACGCGCCGGCTCTGGACCTGGAGAACGGCTCCGTCGCGGCGACGAACGACCGGCTCACGGCTGCGCTGGCCGACCGGTTCGCGGCCGACATGCGCGACCGATTCGAGACACCGGCGGCCACGGCCCGCGCCGTCTCGACGGACGAGGTGCGAATCGTCGTCAGGACGTGGTCGCCGTGATGGACGATCGTGGCCGCGTGCCGTTCGCACTGATCGGCGTCCTCCTGCTCGTCAGCAGCGCGACGCTTGCGACGACGATCGATCCGGGGCGTCCACCCGCCGACAGCGAGACCGAGGTGGTCACCGAACGGACGACCGCGACCGCACAGACGGAACTGCGCGAGGCCGTGACGACCGCCAGCCGGGCGGCCGCAGCGGACCCCGTCGTCGATCCGGCCGACACCGCCGCCGGTCGCCTTCTCGGCGAAGAGACGGCGTTTCGCGACGCGCTACGGCTCCGGATCTACCTACAGGCCCGCGATCGCCTCTCTCGGGTCGCGGTCCGTCGTGGCGAGGTCACCGGCTCGGTCTCGCTGCCTTCGACGGAGACGCGGGCCGAGCGCCGCGCCGCCATCGACCGCGTGACGATCGAACGGGCAGACGACGACGGCACCGCGATCCGGGTGACCGTCGAGAACGTGACGGTTCGGACCCACCGCGGCGGGCAGGTGCGCTCTCGGACGACGATCGCTCCGACCGTCACCGTCGTGACGCCGGTGCTCGCGGCCCACGATCGAGTCAGTACCTACCAGCGGCGACTCGACGCCGGGGTGACGGAGCGAGGGCTGAGCCAGCGGTTGACGACCCAGCTGTACGCGCTGGCGTGGTCGCGGGGCTACCTCCAGTACGGCGAGGTGCCGATCAGCAACGTCGTCTCGAACCAGCACGTGGGCGTCGTCACCAACGAGGCACTGCTGGACCTCCAGCGCGAGACGATCGGCCACGCCGATCCACGGGGCCGTCGCACGCTCGCGGTCGCGGCGGCACGGACGACGGCACGCGATCTCACCGTCGCCACGGGGACCGACTCGCGCGTGACCGACGCCGTTCTGAGCGGTCCGACGAAGCCAGCGGCGAGCGACATCGAGGGACTGGAGCCACCGCGCCGGTCGAGTCCCGACGACCGGCGCGAGATCGCGGTCAACGAGACGGCAGACAGAGCGTTCGTCGACGTGCTCGACGACGGAGCCATCGACAGCACGATACGGGACGCCTACAGCGTCGAGGTCCGGACGGTCTGCCGCGTCGAGGGCGACCGCCACGTCGGCGTGTCGGCACCACGCCCCGCCGGCTCGAACTGGACGCGCGTCGACAAGCGCCGTGAGCGATCGCTCCGCCACCGGAACGTCTCCGTCGCGCCGCCACCGATCCCCGACGGCTGGCACGAGTTCGAGACCTACGGGCGAGAGACGGTCGTTACGGAGCGAGCGGTAGCAGTCTGGCAGCGCCGAGTCGAGGGGCCAAACGGGAGCGTCGAGATCGAGCGGAGGACCACCGACAGGACGGGCACGAGCCGACAGACCGTCACCCTCGCGGTCGTCGGCCGTCACGACCGCACGTCGCAGGCACCCGTTCGACCGATCCGGCGAGCCCACCAGCGCGGTGCCGGCCCGCTGGACGGACCGAACCTCGCCGACGCTCGCGAACGCGCGATCGGGCGACTGATCGACAGCCAGGGCGGCCGATCCGCGGCCCTCGAATACGCGGTCCACAGCGGGCCGAACTCTGACGTTCACACGATCGCACTGGACGTGCCCGCGAACGCCTCCGAGTGGGCGTATCGGGATCTGATGGGGCTCCGAGAACGGGTCCGGTCCGTCGCCGTCGAGGTGCGGCAGGGACGTGTCGGGTCGTACGAATCGAACCCGCCGGCAGCGCTGGCACGGGCCGTCGAGCGAGAGCGGACGCGGCTGATCGACGCACCGTCCAGCTACGACAGCGCGGCGACGAAGGCGCGGATCGCCGTCCGGGTCGCGTACCTCGACCGCGTGCAGGCCCGCCTCCGGGCGCGGGCGGACGACCGGCGTGGCAGGGCCGACGCGTTCGGCGATCGGCTCGACGAGGCCGGTACGTCGATCGAGACGCTGCGCGAGGGACTCGACGCTCGCGGACGGCCGCCGTCAGATCGTCAGCCGCGACTGGACGGTGTCGGGGGTCCGGTCGCGCTAACGGCCGACGGCGCACCGGCCTACCTCACGCAGGCCTCGCTCAGCCACGACGACGACCCGGCGATCGAGAACGAGTCTCACCCGCTGGTCGCGCGCAACGTCAACGTCTTCACCGTGCCCCACCAGACCGTCTCGGACTCGCTGGTCGACGGTCTGTTCGGCGATCGATCGGGAGTCAGACTCGACACGGCGGCCCGGACGCTGAAGGCGACCAACGCGACGCTCGCCGAGGCAAACGCCGCCGCTGTGGAGGGCGAGGAAGTTCGACGGACGGACGCGAGCCAGCGTGAACGCCACGCCGAGAACGTTTCGGCGCTGACCCGCGAACGCGACACCCTCCGACGGGAAGTCGCATCGGCGAACGAGCACGTGCTCGACGGCCAGCGGTCGGTGCTGTCCCGACGGGGCGTCGCCGGCAGTGCCAGCGAGCGCGAGGCGATGCTTCGAGACGCGCTCGCGCCGTGGCAGACGACCCACGCTCGGGCGCTGGCGCTGGCGAACGGCTCCGTCAGCCACCGACTCGTCACTCTCGCCGGCGAGCGGGCCGACCTCTCGGTGGCTGCACGCGACCGGCTCGCCATCCGACTGAACGCCACGCGCCGCGCGACGTTACGGGAGCAGGGCGGACGACCGGACACCGACGCCGTCGACGCGAGCCGATCGCGCACGCAGACGGTCGCGCGGGAGCTGGCCCGCGAGGCCGCTGCCGCCGGTGCGGAACGGGCCACGAAGCGCGCCTACGGTGCGGTGGTGAACGACACGTTCGAGGCGATGCCGGCCGGACTCCCGCTGGCACCCGTACCGGGCTCGTGGTACGCCACGACGAACGTCTGGCACGTCACGGTCCGTGGCGAGTACGCCCGCTTCGGCGTGCGCGTCTCCCAGGGGCGGCCGACGACGCCCGGCGGCGAGTTCGTCTACGCCAGAGACGGCGAGAACGTCTCTCTCGACGTCGACGACGACGGGTCTCCCGAGCGGCTCGGGCGGTCCACCCGCGTCGACTTCGAGGCCACGGCGACGGTCCTCGTCGTCGTGCCGCCGGGCAAGACCGGCGTTGGCGACACCAACGGCGTCGCGATCGAGGAGTCCGAGGGGTGGCCCGATCCGGGACCGGAGTGACACTGACTTGTAGGCCCGTCCTGTAGGGTGAGTATGCTCAGAGGCGAATTCGAGGACGCGGGCGAGCAGTCACCAGAGACTCTCCGGCGGGCCTACGAGACGCGGCTGGCCGAGACCGTCCAATCGGTCGGCGTCGACCGGGCCGTCGACGAGACGCCGCTGGACCGAGACCGGCTCACGGCACTCCTCGACGGTGCCTCCCCGGAGATCGAACTCACCGAAGCCGCGGCGATCCTGGCGCTCGACGAGGACCGTCCCCACGCCGACACGATCGCGGCGGACGCGCGAGACATCCTCCTGATGGGGATGACGACGGCGGTCCTGGACGTGGAAACGCTCGCGTCGGGTGTCGACGGCCAGCTCGAACCGAAGGAGATCCAGCAGAAGGTCGAGGGCCGGTTTCCGATGACTGTCGCGGAGTACGCCCTCCTCCACCAGTTCATCGCCCAGCGCGAGGGGTAACCGATGCGGGTCGCCATCCTCGGCTGCGGGTACGTCGGGCTGGCGCTCTGTCGCCAGTTGACCGACGCGGGCCACGACGTGATCGGTGTACGCCGCTCTCCAGACGCCACGGCGGCGATCGAGGACGCCGGTGGCACGGCGGTCCGGGCCGACGTGACCGAGGCCGACGAGCTCGCTGCCGTCCCCGACGTAGACGCGATCGTCTTCGCTGCCAGTTCCGGCGGGCGGGGAGCCGACGCGGCGCGCCGGGTGTACGTCGAGGGCCTTCAGACGGTGATCGACCACTTCGGAGCGCGCGACGAGTCGCCAGCGCGGCTCGTGTACACGTCGAGTACGGGCGTGTACGGCGACCACGACGGCGACTGGGTCGACGAGACGACGCCGCTCGACCCCCAGACCGACAAGACGCGGGTCCTCGCCGAGGCCGAGCGCATCGCCAGGGAGCGGGCGCTGGACCGCGGCATCGACGGGACCGTCGCCCGCTTTGCCGGACTGTACGGTCCCGACCGGTACCGGCTGGAGCGGTACCTCGACGGTCCCGTCACCGAGGGGTACCTGAACATGGTTCACCGCGCGGACGCGGCGGGCGCGGTCGCTTTCTTCCTCCGCGAGGGAGTGGCGCGCGACGAGACCGTGCTGGTCGTCGACGACGAACCGGTCTCGAAGTGGGCCTTCGCCGACTGGCTGGCCGACGAGTGTGGCGTCGCAGAGCCACCCAAACAGACCACGGGCGAGCGTCTCGCGGACGACGATCTCTCGGAGACCGCGCGTCGTCGGATCCAGACGAGCAAGCGCTGCTCGAACGACCGACTGCACTCGCTGGGCTACGAGTTCGCCCATCCGACCTTCCGGTCGGGGTACCGCGACGCGATCGAGCGCTACCGGGCCGGGAACTGACGGCCACACGTATCAGACCAGGGGAAACTTCTTATCCGGTGACGCTGAAAACTGCGTCCGTATGCCGATCTGGCAAGTAGGTGGCCTCCAGCGAGTCGTCGATAGCGTCACCGTGTTCGCGCGTGAATCGCCGCTGGTGGCCGCGCTCGTGGTGGTCGGACTCCTCGTCTTTCTCGTCGGGGTCCGGCTCGCGATCGACAGACTCCGCCGATCGCCGGCCGAACGCCTCCAGCGACTGCTGGCGTCGACCGACGAGATCGCCGTGTTGATGCATCCGAATCCCGATCCGGACGCGATGTCGAGTGCGCTGGCCGTCAGCAGGCTGGCGGCGCAGGCCGGTTCGTCGCCGACGCTGTACTACCCCGGACAGATTCGCCACCAGGAAAACCGTGCATTTCAGACCGTTCTCGACCTGGACTTCGATCGCATCGAGAAGGCCGGCCAGCTACAGGAAAACGAGGTCGTCCTGGTCGACCACAACGAGGCGCGCGGCTTTCCCGGCGCGGAGACCATCGATCCGATCGCCGTCATCGACCACCACCCCGGCGGCGGCGAGGGGTCGGAGTTTTCCGACGTGCGCACCGGATACGGTGCCTGTGCGACGATCTTCGCGGAGTACTTCGAGGAACTCGACTGGGAACTGGCCGACGACGACGCGGCGGCCGACGACGACGAGCAGATCGACCAACAGGTCGCGACGGGACTGCTCTACGGCATCCAGTCGGACACCAAGCAGCTCACGAAGGGGTGTTCGTCCGCGGAGTTCTCGGCGGCCGAATACCTCTACGACGGAATCGACGAAGACCTGCTCGACAGAATCGCGAACCCACAGGTCGACGCCGAGGTGTTAGACGTGAAAGCCCGTGCGATCACCGACCGCCAGATCGAGAACGCCTTCGCGATCAGCGACGTGGGTGCGATCTCGAACGTGGACGCGATTCCACAGGCCGCCGACGAACTGCTCCGACTGGAGGGTGTGACGGCGGTCGTCGTGATGGGGCGGAAAGAGGACACGCTGCACCTCTCCGGGCGCTCGCGCGACGATCGTGTCCACATGGGCAATGTCCTCCAGGCGGTCGTCGACGACATTCCGATGGGGTCGGCGGGCGGCCACGCCCGGATGGGCGGGGGCCAGCTCTCGATCGATCACATGAACGGGATCGGACCGGGCAGCGGCGTCGCGATGGCCGACTTCAAGGGGCACCTGTTCGACGCGATGGCCGGCGACATCTGACCGCTTTTGGCGGTCGAGAGCCAACGACGACTATGGCAACTCAGTCGGCGACCTGGGCCTACCGTGACGACCACGACGACTTCGCCCGCACGTACTTCAGGCGGTTCGGCGACTGTGTCGTTTCCAGTATCGGCGTCGGCACCTACCTGGGGGACCCGACCGACGAGCAAGACGAGCGCTACCGGGAAGCGATCGCCGACGCGCTCCGCTCGGGGATCAACGTCGTCGATACGGCGATCAACTACCGACACCAGCGCTCAGAGCGCGTCGTCGGCGACGTGGTCCGGACGGGGCCGGTCGACAGAGAGGCGGTCCTCGTGGCGACGAAAGGCGGGTTCGTCCCCTTCGACGAGGACCGTCCGAGCGATCCCGGCGCGTACGTCAGGTCGGAGTATCTCGACACCGGCATCGTCGACAGCGACGACCTCGTCCGCGGGCACCACTGCATCGCACCGGCGTTCATCGAGGACCAGCTCGACCGCTCGCTGGAGAACCTCGGGGTGGACACGATCGACCTCTACTACGTCCACAACCCGGAGACACAGCTCGAAGCGAACTCGCGAGCGGCGGTGTACGACCAGCTCGAAGCGACCTTCGAGCGCCTGGAGCGACGCCGCGCGGCGGGGGACATCAGACACTACGGCGTGGCGACGTGGGACGCGTTCCGGGTGCCCGCGGACCACGACAGCTATCTTTCACTGCCCGAGATCGTGCGCCGTGCACAGTCGGCGGCCGACACGGTCGACAACGAGACGACGGGCTTTCGCGGGGTCCAGCTTCCCTTCAACGTGCAGATGGCCGACGCCTTCACCGTCGAGGCCCACGAGGGTGCGGAGGACACCCAGTCGGCGCTGTGGTTCGCACACGAGGCCGAGCTGTCGGTGTTTACCAGCGCGTCGATCATGCAAGGGGAGCTGTCGACGGGGCTGCCCGACGATATCGCGGCCAGACTCGACGGCGACACCAGCGTCCAGCGCTCGATCAACTTCGCCCGGTCGCCGCCGGGCGTCACGTCCGCGCTGGTGGGGATGGGATCGCCCGAGCACGTCGTCGAGAACGTCGCCGCCGGCCGGTACGAACCACTCGGTGCGAGCGCGTTCGACGCCGTCTTCGAGTAGCTACATCTCCTGCCACTTGCTCTCACAGTTCGGACAGACGCGGATCTTTCCGATCTCGTCGGGATCGTTCTCCGTTCCCAGCTCCTGGTCACAGCTGGTACAGGAGAGCCGCCCGTAGTTGTCCTTCTCCAGATCCCCCGCCCGCAGTCCGGACCGTACTGAGTCCATGGCTGGTGGTGGAACGGCCGAGGGTAAAAAGGCTCGCGACGGACCGGAAGGTTTGTGCCGTTGACTGACCGACCAGTTAGCGTGTCTCGCCGAACGGTCTTCGGGTCGTTGCTGGGGCTGGTCTTCCTGGTCAACCTCGCTCGGGTCGTGTTCGCGCCCCTGCTGGAGCCACTCGGTGGCGCACTCGACGCCAACGACGCCGCGCTGGGGACCATCGCGACGCTCGCGTGGCTCGGGAGCGCGCTGCCCCGCATCCCGACCGGCTACCTGCTGACGCGAATCTCTCGCAGCGCCGTCATCCTCGCGTCCTCGGGGATTTTGGCGGTCGCGGCCGTCGCCACGTCGCTCGCCAACAGCGTCCCGGCCGTGATGGTGGGGGCCTTCCTGATGGGACTCGCCAGCGGCTCGTACTTCATCGCGGGCAATCCCCTGGCGAGCGAACTGTTTCCCGACCGGGTCGGCTCCACCCTGGGGATCCACGGCACCGCCAGTCAGTTCGCAGCCGTCAGTGCACCGGCGATCGTCGGTGTCGCCATCGGGTTCGGCGACTGGCGCACCGTCTTTCGCGCGATCGCGGTCGCGGCGGTCGTCTCCGGGATCGCCTTCGCGCTCACTGCTCGTCGGACGGAGATGCCCGACGCCGGCGACGAGGACACCGCCTTCCTCGGAGCCGCACGGCACCAGTGGCGGATCATCCTCGCCGGTGTCGCCGTCATCGGCGTCACCGGGCTGGTCTGGAACGGCCTGTTCAACTTCTACGTGAAGTACTTCCTCGCGAAAGGGCTGACCGGTTCCCAGGCGAATCAGCTGCTGACGATCGCGTTCGGCGCTGGCGTGCCGGCCTTCTTCGTCTCCGGGCGGCTGGCCGACCGACTGCCGGTGTTGCCCTACATCCTCTCGATCATCGGCGGGTTCCTGGCCTGCGTGTACGCCACGACGCTGTTGTCCAGCTACCTCGGGCTGGCCGTCCTCAGCGCCGTTCTCGGCTACGTGATCCACAGCCTCTTTCCCGCGGTCGACACCTACCTGCTGGGCTCGCTCCCCGACCACCACCGCGGGAGCGCCTACGCCGTCTACAGCGGGACGATGATGATCATCCAGGCCTCGGGGAGTTCCCTCGTCGGGACGCTCTCGTCGGCTGGCTACGGTTTCGAGACGATCTTCACCTGGCTCGCGACGGTCCTGGCCGTCGTCCTGGTCGCGCTGATGGGACTGTACGTCGACGGACAGTTGCCGACGGGGGCGCGGGCGTAGGCACGCCGCTTTTGCCCACGGAGTCGAAGTGAGTGGTGATGGAGTACGTCCAGGAACGGATCGCTACGCTACACGATTACGACGGCACGAACCCCGACGCGCCGACCGATCGGGCCGCGGTCGTCGTCCCCATGACCGAGCGCGAGCACGCCAGCCTCGCGGCCGAGCACGTCCTCTCGACGGTGGCGTCGGTCGATCCCGAGCAGGTGTACGTCCCGTTGCGGGCCAGCCCGGGCGAGGTGGTCGCGGTGACCGAGTGGATCGACGGCTTCGACTTCGACGCCGAGGTACTGTGGTGCAACGCGCCCCGCGTCGAGGAGCACCTCCGCGAGCGTGACCTCGTCGCCGAGGCCGGCAAAGGCCGAGACGTGTGGCTCGCGCTGGGCGTTGCCGCGCGCCACGACTACGTGGTGGTCCACGACGCCGACGCCACGAGCTACGGGGCCGAGCACGTCCCGAAGCTGCTCGCACCGCTGGCCGGCGACCACAGCTTCGCCAAGGGCTACTACGCCCGCGTCGAGGACGGACGGCTCTACGGGCGGCTGTTTCGCCTGTTCGTCCGCCCGCTCTTGCGCGCCCTCGACGAGACGGTCGATCATCCGGTGATCGACTACCTCCTGTCGTTCCGCTACGCGCTGGCCGGCGAGTTCGCCGCGACGAGCGCGGTCGCCAGATCGCTCCGCGCCCAGCCCGGCTGGGGACTGGAGATCGGCACGCTCGGGGACGCCTACGACGCGGCGGGCTTTTCCGGCAGCGCACAGGTCGACCTGGGGACCCACGAGCACGACCACCGTTCGGTCGGCGGCCCGTCGGGACTGGGCGACATGTGCGAGGCGGTCGGGAGTGCGCTCTTCCGGGTGCTCGACGACCAGGGCGTCGCCGTCGACTACGACCGCCTCCGGGACGCGTACACGACCGCTGCCGACGCGCTCGTCGACCAGTACGCCGCCGACGCGCGGTTCAACGGGCTGGCCTACGACGCTGCCAGCGAGCGCGAGCAGGTCCGGGAGTACGTCCGTGGGGTGGCCGACCCCGGTGAGGACCGTCGACTGCCGGCCTGGGATCGCTGTGACGTGGCTCCCGAGACGATCCGCGGACTGTCACGGGACGCAATCGACGAGAGAGAATAAACGGAGTTTAAGTCCCGCCCGTCAAACGAACGCCCATGGACGATCGAACGTACACGGCAGACGCCGAGCCCGGTGACACGGTCACCGTCGCCGGCTGGGTCCACGAGGTGCGCGACCTCGGTGGCATCGCATTCCTCATCCTCCGAGACACGACCGGAAAGATTCAGGTCAAGTTCGAGAAAGACGAGATGGACGACGACCTCGTCGAGACGGGTCTGAACGTCCACCGCGAGTCCGTCATCTCCGTGACGGGCGACGTGGAAGAAGAGCCCCGCGCACCGACCGGCGTCGAGGTCACGCCCGCGTCGGTCGACGTGATCAGCGAGGCCGACCCCGAACTGCCTCTCGACCCCTCCGGCAAGGTCGACGCCGAGCTGTCGACCCGACTGGACAACCGCACGCTGGACCTCCGCAAGGACGAGGTCAAGGCGATCTTCGAGATCCGCGCGGAAGTGCTGCGCGCGGTGCGCGAACAGTTCCGCGAACTCGGCTGCACGGAGATCAACACGCCCAAGATCGTCGCCACCGGCACCGAGGGCGGGACGGAACTGTTCCCGATCACCTACTTCGGCCAGGAAGCGTTCATGAACCAGAGCCCCCAGCTGTTCAAGCAGCTGATGGTCGGCTCTGGACTGGAGCGAGTCTTCGAGATCGGCCCGATCTTCCGCGCCGAGGAACACAACACGCCGCGCCACCTCAACGAGGCGACCTCGATCGACTTCGAGTCGGCCTTCGCCGATCACACCGAAGCGATGGACGCCTGTGAGGCCGTCGTCAAGGCCGCTTACGAGGCCGTCGAGGCGAACTGTCAGGACGCGCTCGAAGCGCTGGACCTGGCCGACGAGTTCGAGGCACCCGACGGCGAGTTCCCGCGCCTGACCTACGAGGAGGCAATCGAGCGCATCAATGCCACCGGCGAACTCGACGAGCCGCTCGTCTGGGGCGACGACCTGCCGACCGAGGGCGAACACGCGCTCGGCCAGGACGTGGGCGAGCACTACTTCATCACCGACTGGCCAAGCGAGATCAAGCCGTTCTACATCATGGACAAAGACGACGAGGTCTCGACCGGCTTCGACATGATGCACCCGTCGATGGAACTGGTCTCGGGCGGTGCCCGCGAACACCGCTACGACCACCTCGTCGAAGGGTTCGAACAGCAGGGTCTCGATCCCGAAGCCTTCGACTACTACACGAAGATGTTCAAGTACGGCATGCCCCCACACGCTGGCTGGGGACTGGGCGGCGAACGCCTCATCATGACGATGCTCGGACTCGGCAACATCCGCGAAGCCGTTCTCTTCCCGCGAGATCGCCAACGTCTGAGCCCGTAGGGCGAAGACGTTGGGAACCAACGAGGCGAGCAAGGCGAGTCTCGTCAGATCGGCAGCGACTCAGTCCCTAGGACTGGTCGCTGGCAGTTGAGCGGGTGCTCGGAAGTCGCAGGCCCGCGCAGCCGAGCAACGCGAGGCGAGCAGGACCGTCTTCAGGTGTTCCCGCGAGATCGCCAACGTCTGAGCCCGTAGGGCGAAGACGTTGGGAACCAACGAGGCGAGCGAGGCGAGTCTCGTCAGATCGGCAGCGACTCAGTCCGTAGCGAGCGGCTCTCGACGGCTACCACACGATTTTTATTGGACCCACGACACCAGCCACGCGTGTTCCAAATGGTCCCCCTCCAGGCTGGATTCTTCCTGGTGTTTCTGTTGTTCGGCCTCGCAATCACCGCGCTGTGGGTGTGGGTGTCGTACTGGGTGTACACCGACGCCACCGACCGCGGCATGGACACCGCGACGCTGTGGGCCGTCGTCACGTTCGTCGGCGGTGTCATCGGACTGCTGATCTACATCCTCGTTCGCGAGGACTCGTCGGCGTCCCAAGCGGTGTCACCCTAGTCGCCGATTTCGCCGACGGCGCGCTCGCGGAGTTCGCCGGTCAGGTGCATCCCGTGCTGGTCGATCCGGCGGACGATCCGCTTTGCCTGTCGCGGGCTCAGGTACTTGTCTTCTAGCGTCGCCCGGACGACGACGCCGAAGCTGCTGGTGACCTGGGCACCGAGTCCGCGACACATCTGGCGGACGGTCCGATCCTCCGAGACGACGGCGACGGCCGATCGATCGTCGGGGTCCCGACGCGCCAGGACTCCCGCGATCACCGACGCCGCCGTCCCCACGTCCTTCTCGCCGAGGAGTCGCTGCGCGTGCTCGATGTCGGCGTCGGCTTCGGTGATCGCTCGTACGTCGTCGCCGTCGAGCAACTCGTCGAGGTTCGTCGCCGTCGGCTCGACGGTCGAGCCCTCCCGGACGGGCTGGGGCACGACGACGTCGCCGTCGAAAGAGGTCAGCAAAGAGAGTTCGCCGACCTGTCCGAGGCTGTACACCGCCGTCGGACCGACGTAGATCCGACTCATAGCTCCGTCGCGGTGTCGGCGTCGAGCTCCAGATCCGACAGCGCGAGCTGTGTCGTGAGGTTCCGCTCCCGGGCCACGTCGAGCCACTCGGCGATCGAGAGATCGGCCAGCTGTGCGGCCTCGGCGGCCGACACGTCGCCGGACTGGTAGCGCTCGACCGCGACCCGAATCCGGAGGGTCTCCAGCCCCTCGTCGAGGGCCTTCCTGATCGTCGTCGAGCGGTCCTCTGCGAGCAGTTCTGCGACGGCGTCCAGCTCTGCCTGCTCCTCGTCGGAGAGACGCGCACTGATCGTCGGCATGTTTGCGTCCAACTACGCCGTATTACATAAACGTGTGGCCCTCGGGTCCGCGCCCGGTCGAAGGCGAGTGTCGTCCCGAACGCGTCTCATACGGATTATTGTAGCCGTTTTCCCGGTCGACCGCACCACGGTGTGCGGTCAATCCGGTAAAGATCTACAATAATCCGTCTCAGAGTCCCTCGATGCTCCGGAGTTTCTGCTCGACTGCCGGCGGCGCGCCGCTGGGGCCGTCCCGGACGCGGTGGTCGGGGATCACCAGTGGGACCGGGTTGTCCGCGAGGGCCTCCCTGACGATCCGTCGACTCTCGTCGTCGTTCGGATCGAGCACTGGGGCCATCCGAACGAGTTGGTCGACGCCGGCCTCCTCGCCGTAAGGGATCTCCCGGACCGCTTCGAGCACGCTCCGGCGCTCGGTAGAGACGGTCAGGCCGACGTCGACGTCACGAAAATCGTCCGTCTCGTTGCTTAGATACGCCTCGATTCGGTCGAGGAGGTCGTGGTCGGCTCGACTCTCCGCTGCCGGCTGCTCGGGGAACGACAGCTGGATGATCTTCTCGCCCGCCGCCCCGAACTGGACGTACCGGTCGAGAAACTCGAACTCGCGCGCGTAGATTCCCGCATCTGGGCTGGCCATGTCCGATCACTCGCCCGGTCGCGTCTTGAAGATTCGGCTCCCGATCGACGACCGGTCGCCGTCCGAGACGCCGACGGGTACCCGCCAGCAAACCGGACCCACCGAGGGCCAGCGAGCGAACCGAGGGCGTCGTCGCCAAGGGCAAGTCTTATGTGCAACTCTGTCCGTTAGTGTACAGTAATGGGCGATAGTGAGGAGATCGCACCGGCGGTCGAGGCGATCCTGGCGGCGGCCCGCGAGCGTGGCGGTGCCGACGGCCGCGTCGACGTCGAGCCCCGGTCGTTGACCGACGCGTTCGCGGACGCCGAGGCGGACGGTCGCGTCCCGGTGATCGCCGAGGTAAAGCCGACGAGTCCGACTGCGGCGGGCGAACGCACGGCGGATCCGGTCGGGCTGGCCGAGCAGATGGTCGAGGGCGGGGCGGCGGCCCTCTCCGTGCTGACCGAGCCAGAGCACTTCGGTGGGTCCGCGGCGACGCTGGCCCGGATCCGTGAGGCCGTCGACGTGCCGGTCCTTCGCAAAGATTTCGTCCTCCACGAGGACCAGTTAGACGTGGTCGAGGCGGACGTGATCCTGTTGATCGTGCGCTTTCTCGACGAGCCCGGCACGGGAGATCTGGCGGACCTGCTCTCGGCCGCCCGCGAGCGGGGATTCCAGGTCCTCGTCGAGACCCACACGGCCGACGAGCTGGCGCGGGCCATCGAGGCCGGCGCGGAGATCGTCGGCGTCAACAACCGCGATCTGGCGAAGCTGGCGGTGGATCTGGGCACCTTCGAGCGAGTCGCACCGGACGCACCCGAGGGCGTGACCCTCGTCGCCGAGAGCGGCATCCAGAGCCCGGCCGACGTGGCCCGGATGCGCCGGGCCGGGGCCGACGCCCTGCTCGTCGGCTCTGCGATCATGGACCACGGCACACCGGCCGAGGAGACAGACGTGACAGCGAACACGCGACGACTGACGACAGCGACGAATACACATGAGTAGCGAATCCAAATTCGGCGACTACGGCGGACAGTTCGTACCTGAGGCGTTGATGCCGGCCATCGAGGAGCTGACCGACGCCTACGAGCGGTACGTGATCGACAACGAGGACGGCTTCATGGACGAGTTCCGCCAGCGGCTGGCGGACTTCGGCGGCCGGCCCCTGCCCTTACAGCGGGCCGACCAGCTCTCGGAGCGCTACGACACCGAGGTGTACCTCAAGCGCGAGGACCTGCTCCACGGCGGGGCCCACAAGCTCAACAACGCGCTCGGGCAGGTCCTCCTGGCGAAGTACATGGGCAAAGAGCGGATCGTCGCCGAGACCGGCGCTGGCCAGCACGGCACGGCGACGGCGATGGCCGCGGCCCACCTCGACATGCCCTGCGAGATCTACATGGGCGAGACCGACATCGCCCGCCAGCGGCCCAACGTCTTCCGAATGCGGATCAACGACGCCGAGGTCAACGCCGTGACGACGGGCCGGGGAACGCTCAAAGAGGCGATCAGCGAGACGATGCGAGACTGGGCGACGACCGTCGAGACGACCCACTACGTCATCGGCTCGGTGGTCGGGCCGGCTCCGTTCCCGGCGATGGTTCGGGACTTCCAGTCGGTCATCAGCGAGGAGGCCCGCGAGCAGATCCAGGCACAGACCGGCGAGCTACCCGACGCCGTGCTGGCGTGTGCCGGCGGCGGCTCGAACACGATGGGCGCGTTCCACCACTTCGTTCCGGACGAGGGTGTGGATCTCTACGCCGTCGAGGCCGGGGGCTCCTCGCTGTCGGTCGACGAGGAGGAGGGCGTCGCACCCAACTCGGCGTCGCTGTCGACCGGCGACGAGGGGGTGCTCCACGGGGCGCGCACGAAGCTCCTACAGGACTCTGACGGCCAGATCATGGAGTCACACTCCGTCTCGGCGGGGCTGGACTACGCGGGCGTCGGTCCGGAACTGGCCCACCTCGTCGACGAGGGGCGCGTGACGCCGGTCAACGTCGACGACGACACCGCACTGACGGCGTTCCACCGACTCTCCCAGGACGAGGGGATCATCCCGGCGCTGGAGACTGCCCACGCCTTCGGTTACCTCGAAGAGCACCACGACGACCTCGGCGACACCGTGATCGTCAACGTCTCCGGCCGGGGGGACAAGGACCTCGAAACCGTCATCGAGGAGACCCAGAAGCGCGATCTGGACATCGCGCCGGACATGTCGATCTTCAACGAGATCGGAGGCAGGATCTAGATGGGACTGGAGCGAGCTTTCGCCGACGAACCTGCCTTCGTCCCGTACCTCGCCGCTGGCGACCCCGACTACGACGCCTCGATCGAGTACGTCGAGGCGCTCGCTCGCGGGGGCGCGGACGTGATCGAACTCGGGCTGCCGTTCTCCGAACCGATCGCCGAGGGGTCGACGATCCAGGAGGCCGTCGTCCGCTCGCTGGACGCCGGGATGAGTCCGGATCGGTTCTTCGAGTTCGTCGAGGAGCTGGACGTGGACGTGCCGCTGGTCTGTATGACCTACTACAACCTCATCTACCAGTACGGCTCCGGGCAAGGCCCCGAGCCCTTCGTGAAGAAGGCCGCCGAGGTCGGTATCGAGGGGTTCGTCGTGCCGGACCTGCCAGCCGAGGAGGCCGGACCGCTCCGGGCGGCCTGTGACGAGTACGGACTGGACCTGATCTTCATCGTCGCACCGACCACGAAGGGCGACCGGCTCCGGTCGATGATGGATCAGACCTCGGGGTACGTCTACGTGCAGGCGCGACTGGGCGTCACCGGCGCGCGCGACGACGTGGACGACGCGACCGAGGAGAGCCTCGCCCGCATCAGCGAGTGGGACGTGCCAAAGGCCGTCGGCTTCGGCATCAAGAACGGCGATCACGCGGAGCGGATCGTCTCGGCCGGTGCCGACGGCATCATCGTCGGCTCCGCGCTGGTCGACATCGTGGCCCAGGGACACGAGAACGGCGACCCCGCCGACGAGGTCGCAGCACGCCTCGAACAGAAGGCCCGCGAACTGAAGCAGGGCGCGCTTCGGGGCGCACAGAATCGGCCGCAACCGGAAGGAACATAATCGTACTTGCCACACATTCGCACAACATGACCGCAGGGAAAGCAGCACGACTGGCGCGGATCGGGACAGGGGGGCGACACGTCATCGTCCCCATGGACCACGGCATCACACTCGGGGCCGTCGACGGCCTCGTCGACATCGAATCGACGATCGACGCGGTCACGACCGGCGGCGCGGACGCCGTCCTCACCCAGCGCGGGGTCGCCGATCGCGTCCACGAGAACACGAACGACGCGGGCTACATCGTCCACCTCAACGGGTCGACATCGATCGGGCCAGACGAGAGCGACAAACGGCCGACCGGCACCGTCGAGGACGCCATCCGGGCCGGGGCCGACGCCGTCTCCTTTCACATCAACGTCGGCAGCGAGCACGAACCTGACCAGATCTCACAGTTGTCAGAGGTCACCAGCGCGGCCCGCGAGTACGGGCTGCCGGTGCTGGCGATGGCCTACGCCCGCGGCCACGACGTTCGCGACGAGGACCCAGAGCTGTTCGCCGAGGACCTCGGCCACGCGGTCCGACTGGCCGAGGAACTCGACGCCGACCTCGTCAAGACCGCTTACAGCGGCACGCCAGCGACGTTCGAGCGCGTCGTCGAGTCGACCGCACTGCCAGTCCTGATCGCGGGCGGCTCGAAGGGCACCGACGAGGAGACCCTCGACATCGTCCGCGGGGCGATGGACGCCGGTGCGGCGGGCGTCTCGATGGGACGCTCGATCTTCCAGCACGAGGAACCCGAGAAGATCGCTCGCGCCGTCGCCAGCGTCGTCCACGAGGACAGCGAGGCCGCCGACGCGCTCCGTGCGGCCGGACTCGCCGTCGAGGCGTAGCGAACGACGAACGCGACCACCGCTGGCGACTTCTGACCGCCGAGACAGTGACGCGCCGACGGCGATCCCTCTAGCCGGGCCGATTGCCCGCATTCGCCACGTTCAAGCGGGACCGATTCGAGAGGTGGGACAATGACACGAAGCGTGTGGCTCAAGGCCGACAGCGAGGTCGGCGACTGGGAGACCCGAAAGCGCCGAATCACCGCCGGCCTCGAAGCCGGGGTCGACTGGGTGCTGGTCGACGAACACGACGTGGCCCGCGTCCGGGACCTCGGCGAGGTCAACGTCGCCGCCTTCGCCGGTGGCGACGTGACGGTCATGGACGCCGAGGGCGAGGAAGCCGAACCCGACGCTCGGGTCGTCGGCAAGGACGGCGAGGGCGACGGCACCGTCGACCTGCCCTCTGACTTCTCTGGCTCTGCCGACCTCTCTGCGCTCCGCCAGGACGGCGAGGCCCCACAGGGTGGCTACGTCCGCATCCGGTCCAAGGAGTACGAGGGCTTCGCCGAGGCCGTCGCCGAGGAGGCCGCCTTCACCATCGTCATCGGCGACGACTGGCAGATCATCCCCCTGGAGAACCTCATCGCCCGCGTCGGCGAGGAGACGGAGCTGATCACCGGCGTCCAGACCGCAGAAGACGCCAAGACCGCCTACGAGACGCTCGAACTCGGTGCCGACGGCGTCCTGCTTGACACCGACGATCCGGACGAGATCCGCCGTACCGTCGAGGTCCGCGACGAGGCCGGCCGCGAACAGCTCTCGCTGTCCTGGGCCGAGGTCACCGACATCGAACAGACCGGGTCCGCGGACCGCGTCTGCATCGATACGGGCTCGCTGCTGGAACACGACGAGGGAATGCTGATCGGCTCGATGGCACGCGGGCTCTTTTTCGTCCACGCCGAGACTGCCGAGTCGCCCTACGTGGCCTCGCGTCCCTTCCGGGTCAACGCCGGTGCGGTCCACGCTTACGTCCGCACGCCCGACGGCGGGACCAAGTACCTCTCGGAACTCCAGAGCGGCGACGAGGTCCAGGTCGTCGACACCGACGGCAACACCCGCGAGGCCATCGTCGGCCGCGCCAAGATCGAGAAACGGCCGATGTTCCGCGTCCAGGCAGAGACGGAGGACGGCGACCGCATCGAGACGCTGATCCAGAACGCAGAGACGATCAAGATGCACACCAGCGAGGGCCGGACGGCGATCACCGACATCGAACCCGGCGACGAACTCCTGTTGTACACCGACGACAAGGCCCGTCACTTCGGCGAGGCCGTCGAAGAGTCGATCATCGAGAAGTAGCGCTCCGCGGTCTCCTCGTCACTGGAGCTCTGCCGTACACCAGTGACAGAAGTCGAGGTCCTCGTCGAGTTCCCGCCCGCAGTAGGGGCACTGCTGGCCCTCTTCGATGGCGGCCGCGGCGTTGATCTCGGTCGCGATCCGGTAGGCGTCGAGCACGCTCAAAAGCGAGACGGCCAGCAACGCGCCGCGGGCCTGCCAGGAGAGGGCGCGGGTCATCTCGACCGACGCCGTCCAGATCGCCTCCGGCGTCGTGGCCGCCGGGAGCGTGGCCTCCGGCGCGAGGATACTGACGCCGAGCATCGCGAGGCTGAACCACAGCAGCGCACGGATCCACTCACGGAGGTAGAGGTGACCGAGACCGGGCGAGAGAAACGCCAGGGCGGCGGCGAGCAGGGGCCGTTTCTGGTCTGCATCGACCATGGTACCCCCCACTCCCGGGCCAATCGTTGTTAATCTTGCGCACCGAGTTCTCTTCCAGTGGTTGCCGGTCGCTCTCCGGAGTCATACTGCCGGCTGTCACTTCGTGAGGATCTTCGCCACCCCGGGGTGGCGAAATCGGTCACAGATGTACAGCCGGTCGTATCAGGACAGCTGGTCGACCAGCCGTCTGAGCGTCGCCAGATCGTACTGTCCGGGTGCCGTGGCGTCGGCCGGATCGACGGGCGCGTAGCCGATCCGGGAGCCATACAGCGGCGCGACGGGCCGAGAGTGGCGGCCGGCCTCGCCCATCGCCATCGTCGCCACGGTCTCGCCGGCCTCGGTCAGCCGATGGGTCGCTTCCAGGAGCGCGAGCACGTCGCCACGGTCTCGTGCCGTCGTCGCGATCTTGCCCACGTCGCCGTACTCGCAGGCTCGTTCCAGCCGAGCCACGATGTCGTCTTCGGCCGGCGTCGCCTCGAAGTCGTGGGTCGAGACGACGACGCTCGCGCCGTGGTCGCGAGCGTGAGCGACGACGCGGGCGGCGTCGTGTGTCCCCTCGCCTTCGAGGGCAGCAAGCTCCACGTCGACGGCCGTCACGGCGTCGTGCTCGACGGCCGTTTCGAGGGCGTCGAGTCGGGCGGCGTCGTCCGCGGCCTCGCCGCCCTCCCACTCGACGCGGTTGGTCACCAGGACGGGCAGGTCACCCTCGTAGTCGTCGAGCATCGCCAGTGGCTCGTCGGCGAAGTCCATCCGTAGCTCCATCCCGTCGGCGTCCTCGCGAGCGGCCGGTTCGTCGGCGAGGTCCGCTCCCGCTGCCAGTAGCGTAAACGAGTCGAAGTCCATGCGCCGCTGTTCTTTTGACTCCCACTAAGCCTGTTCGCTCTCGCCGTCGGGGCACGCTTCGATCGGCGAGTGGGTCGCGCGATACCCCTCGTCGGTCCGTTCGACGCCGTCGACGCCGTAAAAGCGGATGCGTCGCTCCTGTTTGGTGTTGACGGCGGTGTCGTAGTGCTCGGCCTCGTAGCCGGGTTCGTTCCCGTCGGCTCGTCGCTGCTGGACCCACTCGCAGTGATCGGCGAGTCGCCGCTGGGTGATCGCCCGCGAGCGCTCGGGGGCGTCCTCGACGCGGTCGCCGAGCGCAGAGAGCAGATCGGCGTCCCGGTCGTAGCCCACCGAGTTGCGGCCGGCGACGAGCGCGGCCATCGTCGTCGTGCCGGTCCCGAGGAAGGGATCGAGGACGGTGTCGCCGTACGTCGAGAACATCGAGACGAGTCGGTAGGGCAGTTCCAGCGGGAAGGCACCGGACCGTTCGCGCAGCCCGTCCTCGACGGCCTGGCGCTCGCCCGTCAGCTCCCACAGGTCCGAGAACCAGACGTTTCGCTCCTCCCAGAAGTACGCGCTCTCGTAGCGGTCGTCGTCGCCGGGCGGGAAGGTGCGCCGTTGCCCGTTGCGAAAGACGAGGACGTGTTCGTGTTCCAGCGTCGGGTAGGCGTTGGGCGGCAACATTCCCGAGCCCATGAACTTCGTCGCGCGGTTCGAGGGCTTGCGCCAGAGGATGTCCGGTAGCGCCCGGAGGCCCCGGTCGGTCAGGCGGGTCGTGATCTCCGCGTGGTTCGAGAACGACCGAAAGCCGTCGCCGATCGAGCGGGTGGCGTCGCCGACGTTGATGCAGGCGATCCCGCCCGGCCGGAGTACCCTGACCACCTCGGCCCAGACGGTATCGAGCACGTCGTGCATCAACTGGAAGGCGCGCTCGCCGTCTTCGTCCGCCAGCGCGTCCTCGACGGCGGGGTCGAGCGTCGCGAAGATGTCGTCCCACATCTCGATCATCGGATACGGTGGCGAGGTCACGACCAGGTCGACGCTGTCGTGGGGCAGCGCCAGCTCGCGGGCGTCACCCGTCACTACCCGGTGAGTCGTCTCCATAGAACGGCAGTCGAAACGAACCCCCTCGTGTCTTCTGGTTCGCGCTCTAGCGGCGCTCGATCATGTCCTGCAGTTCGTTGACCTTCGCGGCCTGTTGCTCGTTGGCCGCGGCGATCTGCTCGATCTCCGTGGCGACCTCCTCGGCGCTCTCGGCGGTCGTGTCGACCATGCTCGCGACCTCCTCGGTCGAGGCGGCCTGTTCGTCCGTCGCGGAGGCGACCTCCTCGGCACCCATCGCGGCCTCCTCGACGGCCTCGTCGATCTTCCGGAGGATGTCGACGGCCGTCTCGACCTGCGTGAGCCCCTCCTCGACCTGCTCGTTGGCGTGGTCGATGCTCTGGACGGTCTCTTCGGTGTCAGACTTGATGTTCGAGACCAGCTCTTCGATCTCGGCCGCGTTCTGCTGGGACTCCTCGGCGAGGCTCTTGACCTCGTTGGCGACGACGGCGAACCCCTCGCCGGCCTCGCCCGCTCGCGCGGCCTCGATAGAGGCGTTCAACGCCAGCATGTTCGTCTGGTCGGCGATGTCGTTGATCACTTCGACGATCTCGTCGATCTCGTCGATGCGGTCGCGCAGCTGCTTGACGTCGGCCGATACGTCGGAGTTGGCCTCGTCGACGGCCTCCATCGCACCGATCGCGTCGTCGGCGGCCTCGCGGCCGTCGGCGGCGAGATCGCGGGCGTCGTCGCTGACCTGCTTGACCTGGCTGGCACTGGAGGCGACCTCCTCGACGGTCGCCGAGAGGTTCGACACCTCGCTGGCGACCTCGCGCATGTTCTCGGATTGCTCGTTGGCGAGATCGCTGATCTGCTGTGAACTCTCCGAGACACCCTCGGAAGCCCGGAGCAACTCATCGATCGCGCTCCCGAGTTCGCCACCAGCGAGAGTCCCACCAGACGAGGCCTCGACGCCTCCATCGGTAGTTGGTTCCTGGTCCATAGCGGTACCAGCGGCTGGGACCGAATTAAACGTGACCACTCAGTTATCAGGGCTGATTACGCCAGCGGCGGCGAGACGAGTGGCCGCGTCGGCTCGCCGTCTCCGAGCGGCGAAAAACGGGCTCCAGTCACACGGAGTCTGTCGCCGTTTGCCGGTCGACCGGACGGCGTCCGGCCGAACGCTGTGCGGACGGGCTCGGGAGACGACGGAGAGCGTCCCCCGGTGGCGTGGGGTCGATCCGTCCCGGATCGAGCAGCATCCGTATCAGGCCATCGGGAGGCCCTGCTCGGCCTCCAGCAGCTCGTGGTAGCGGTTGCGGATCGTCACCTCGGAGATGTCGGCGACCTCGCTGACGGCGGCCTGGGTCGTCTTCTCGTTGGTCAGCAGTGCGGCGGCGTACACGGCCGCTGCGGCCAGTCCGACCGGAGACTTGCCGGAGTGGACGCCCTGCTCTTTGGCGTTCTGGAGCAGCTGGCGGGCGCGGTGTTCGGCCTCGTCGGACAGTTCCAGCGAGGAGGCAAAGCGCGGCACGTAGCTCTCGGGGTCGGCCGGCGCGACTTCGAGCCCGAGTTCGCGGACGACGTAGCGGTACGTGCGTGCGATCTCGCTCTTCTCGACGCGGGAGACCTCGTCGATCTCGTCGAGGCTCCGGGGGACGCCGGCCTGACGAGCGGCGGCGTAGACGGAGGCCGTCGAGACGCCCTCGATGGAGCGGCCGGGCAGGAGGTTCTCGTCGAGCGCACGGCGGTAGATGACACTCGCGGTCTCGCGGACGTTCTCCGGGAGCCCGACGGCGGAGGCCATCCGGTCGATCTCGCCCAGCGCCTGCTTGAGGTTGCGCTCCTTGGAGTCACGGGTGCGGAACCGCTCGTTCCACTTGCGCAGGCGCTGCATCTTCTGGCGTTGCTTGCCCGACAGCGAGTTGCCGTAGGCGTCCTTGTCGCGCCAGTCGATGTTGGTCGACAGCCCCTTGTCGTGCATCATGTTGGTCGTCGGTGCGCCGACGCGGGACTTCTCGTCTTTCTCGCTGGAGTCGAACGCGCGCCACTCCGGTCCGCGGTCGATCTCGTCGGTCTCGACGACGAGTCCACAGTCCTCACAGACGGTCTCGCCGTGTTCGTCGTCGACGACCAGCGTGCCCGCACACTCCGGACACGCGGTCGATGTCGTCTCGCTCTCTTCTTCTGTCTGTTCCTCGTCGGTGGTCGTGCGCGCTCTCGCTCGCGTTCTGGTGTTCGAATCGCTCATTGTACGAATGCGGGCGCTATCCGGGGTATCGGTGCCGAGAACGACTGGCGTCGTCCCATGCCAGGCGACGAACGGCGATGGTTCCGGTCCGTCATCGACGATCCCGGACGCTCGATTGGTACCAACACAGTGCCTTCGAAACTCATTTAAATCTATCGAATCTCGAAAGTCGAAACCGGTGTGAACGGTGCGAACGTGGTGTTTGAGAGGGTTTGACGCACCCGTTCAAATAGGGTCTGGCCGACAGTTGGTACGTACTAGTCGGCCTCCGGCTCGATTTCGCCGGACTGCTGGGACTCTTCGACCGCGGTCGTCAGCGAGACGTTGAGCCAGGCCATCGATCCGAGCCCGCCGACGATCGTGACGGCGTTCTTGACGGCGTGATCGACGATCGAGATCGCGAGCGCGACCGGCCCCGTGACGGTCGTCAGCCCGACGACGATGAGGGTAAAGGCACCCTCGTAGAGGCCGATCCCACCCGGCGACAGCGGGAGGATCTTCGCGAGGTTACCGACGCTGACCGCGAAGAACGCGGCTGCCACCAGCGACGGGGAGAGTTCGATGCTGGGGAAGGCAGCGAAGACGACGACCGCCGTCAACACGTCGACGATCCAGATGACGAGGCTGCCGACGCCGACCCGGAGGAAGGCACCCCGGTCGGCGACGACGGTCTCGACGTCGCCGACGAACTGCTCGACGATCCCGGAGACGTACCGGGCGTAGGAGTCGTTGCTGAGCGCGGTGACCGCACGGTGGACGAGATCGCTGTCCCGGCGGGCGCTGACGACGATCACGGCGACGCCCGCGATGGCCGCCGCACCGACGACAGCGGCGACACGGAGCGCCGTCCGCGCCGCCGCGGCGGGATCGAGCGTGTCGTCCCCGATCGTCACCGGGGGCACGTCGGCCGCGATCGCTCGGGCGACCTGGTCGGTCCCGCCGGTGACGACGAGGCCCACGAGGACGCTCCCGGCCAGGACGGTGATCGCGAGCAGGTCGAAGACGCGTTCGACGGCCAGCGAGGCGAACCCGGTCGGATACGGGATCTGCCGGCGGGCCTTGACCACGTAAGCTCGGACTCCGTCGCCGAGCCTGGCGGGGAAGACGAGGTTCCCCGTCTGACTGATGAAGATCGCGCCCGTGAGGAACCACGTGTCGCTGTCGTGGCCCAGCCGAGCGAGAATGTCGCGATAGCGCTGTCCGCGCAGCGGCCACGACAGCAGGTACACCACGCCCGAGAGCGCGACGACGCCGCCGTCCGCCCCGCTGATCGCGTCCAGGACGGCCGCCGGGTCGAAGACGACCGTCACCGCGAGCACGAGCGCGGCGATCACCAGCAGCGACCCGGCAGTCATGCTCACCTTCCGTGTGATCCGGGGACTCACCGACAGCTGCCACCAGGTCCGGACGATCTGGCTCCCCATCCCGAACACGTCCCGCACGAGGTCGACCTTCGAGTCGCCCTTGGGCGTCCAGTCGACCGGGAACTCCTTGACGCGGTACCCCTTCCGCTGGGCGCGGACCAGCAGCTCCGTGTCCCAGAACCAGTGTTCGTCTTCGACATCGTCGAGGAGATCGAGCGCCGCCGCCCGATCGAACGCTTTGAAGCCACACTGGTGGTCCTGCAGGTCAGATCGCAGGAACAGCCGCACGAGGGTGTTGTAGCCGAGACTCGGCACCCCTCGTTTCGCGGGGCGATCGGCGCGGTTCTCCGGAAGCCACCGCGATCCCGTCGCCACGTCGTACTCGCCCGAACGGACCGACTCGACCAGCTCTTCGAGGTGGCGCATGTCCGTCGCCAGGTCGGTATCGAAGTACACCAGCGTCTCGCCGTCGGCCCGCCGGAAGGCGTCGGTCAGCGCGCCGCCCCGGCCCAGTCGCTCGTCGGAATGGGCGTGGCGGACCCGCTCGTCGGCGTCGGCCATCTGGGTCGCGATCTCCGGTGTGCGGTCTTCACAGCCGTCCTCCGCGACGATCACTTCGAAGCTCCCCGCTGGCAGGAAGGCCGCCAGCGTCGACAGCGTCGTCTCGACCGTCTCCTCGATGGTCGCGGCCTCGTTGTAAGCCGGCAGGACGACGCTGACTTCCACGTCGCTCATTGTGTCACGGTGCGCGAGCGACCGAAAAGTACCTTCTGTTCGGCCGACGACCGCGGTCGGCGATTTCATCGTGACGACCGTCGAAACTCCGTCGCCACGACACTGCCGACAGACCGACGGCTGGCCGTCTCAGTCTGCGCCCCGTCGGCGTTCGGCGGCGACGAACTGAGCCAGTGCGTCGTCGATCTCCTCGACGGAGTCGTAGGGTCTGTCGACGACGATGTCGCCGGCCGTCGAGCGCCCGATGCCGGGGATCGCCCGTAGCTCGGCCATCGAGGCGGCGTTCGGGTCCAGCGGATAGGGCACACCGGTCACCGACCGGTAGCCGTGGTCGGTGATCGCCACGTCGATGGTCCGGCCGAGTTCGCGTTCGCCGGGAATCCCCACCAGCAGCGGGTAGGTGCCAAGCTGGCGGCCGAAGGTCTTGCCGTCCTGGTGGTACTCCAGGGTCACGTCCGGGAGCACAGTCCCGACCGGCGCGACCCGCTTGAGCATCGGATTGTCGATCGTCTCGCGGACCTCCTGCTTGTACTGCTTGAACAGCTGCTTGTGGTCCTTGGCGATCTCCGCGCCGGTGTCTGCCATGTCGGTCCCCTCGAAGGCCATGACCTGCCGGATGTTGATCCGGCGCAGCATGTACCCCTCGTCGTAGACCCGCTGGAGGAACCGCTTGTTGTGCTCGAAGCTCTCCCGGCGTTCGCCCTTCAGTCCGTGGACGAGGTTGATCCCCGGCAGGAGCTTCGGGAGTCGGCTGGGGGCGTCACTGCCCGTACTGGGACCGCTGCCGGGCGACTCGCCCGGTCGGACGCCCGCGACCTCGTTGACGATCCGGACGGCCTGGAAACACTCTTCGGCGGAGACGTTGAGGTTGTTCTCTTCCTGGACGAGCGGGTCGGCCGACTCCAGGCCGAACGCCGCCGTGTCGCCGGGCGTGTTGTGCTCGGCGATGACGCGGATCCCCTCGCGGGCCTTCTCGGGCCACTCGACGATCGTGATGGGGTTCATGTTGTCGAGGTGCAGCGTCTCCAGATCCGGCGCGACCGACCTGATGCCGCCGTAGAGATCGCGGAGCGCGTCGGGGTTCGGTGCCTTGCCGTCGCCGCCGTAGGCGAGGATGTCCGCCTGCCGACCCAGCCGGAAGTTCGCGACGCCGCGATCGGCGAGGGCGTCGACCTCGTCGACGACGCTCTCGGGCGGTCGGAAGTCGGGGTCGCCGTACATCGGCTCCGTACAGAACGAACACCGATACGGACAGCCCCGCGAGGTCTCTAGCTCGGCGATGAGGTAGTCGGGGTGGTTGGGATGTTGCTCGACGACGAAAGCCCCCTGGCGCGCCCAGCGAGTCTCCTCGGGCACGCCGCGGTAGCGGTCTTCGAACCCTTCGAGTCCGTTGTCGACCAGATCGTAGGCCGCCGCTTCCACGTCGGCCATCGCCAGGAAGTCGAAGTCGAGGTCGTCGCGGGCCGTCTCGCTGGCCCCTTCGTTGGCCTCGCCGACGCCGAAGCGGACGGGGCCGCCCATCATCGACGTGCCCTCGGCAGTCCAGGCCAGCTTGCGGACCTCGTCGGGCTCTGCCGGCGTCCCGCCGACGTACTTGCCGGGGACGGTCATCCCGCCGACGTAGATCAGCAGGTCGGCGGCCTCCACGTCCTGCCAGCGGGCGGTGTCCTCTCGCAGCGCGTCGATCGTGTGGTAGGTGATCTGTGTCCGGGGGACACCGGCGTCGACGAGCGCTCCGGCGGTGTAGCGCGGATACGTCGAGATGTACGGCGGGACCCCGAAGTGGGCGGGCTCGTCGACGTAGCCGTCGACGATCGTCACCGAGAGGTCGGCGGGGTCGGTAGTCATACCCGTCGTTACCGCCTCGACGCCTAAAACGGTGTCTGGTCGGGATCGGAGTTGGCGGCTCAGCCTGCGAACGGGATGTACTTCAGGAGCGTGGCCGGGAGCCGACCGGCGGTCTGTTGCAAAATCGTCTCGTGGCCCAACAGCCGGTCTATGTAGTCGTCGACGACCGGGTTCGCGGACGCTTTCAGATCTGTGGGTTCGAGCTGTTCGTAGACCTGCCCACGGGTCCCCCGGAGCTGGCCACCGAAACGCAACAGATCGTCCGTGATCTGGAGCGCCCGTGGAGTCAGTGGTTTCCGAGCGGCGGAAACGCTGTCGAGGTCGTCGAGGGTCGCACCGAGGCGATCCCGGAGCCGCGTCAGGTGCTGGTCTTCCAGCATCGCGAAATCGTACGCCAGGTAGATGTTGTTGAGCAGTTGCAGTCGCTTCCAGCGACGGCTCCAGTGATGGTGCTCGTCGAACGCGCCGGTCTGGATCACTGCTCCCGGTCGAGCAACCGAGATGGCGTCCGTGTCGAAGCGGCCGATGTACGGCTTCGCGTGGCTGTTTAGCGTCTCTTCGTCCAGCGGCCGGTCGTCGCGGCGGATCAGCTGCCCCCGTTCTCGCTCGCTGAGCGCGTCGGCGTCGTAGAGAAACGAGATCGTGGCAACTGGCCGTTCACCGATTCGGCCGACGTACGTGTCGGGCACGGTCGCTCCGAAGAGCCACCGATCGATCGGTCGGAAGATCTCCTGGACGAGCGGACCACCGTCGTCGGCCCACGAGGGAGGATCTCCTGCGACGCGGAGGTCCTGACGAACGGTCCGCTGGAACGCGATGAAATCGGAGAGGTCGAGGGGCCTCGAACTCTCGAAGTACACTCGGAACCGGGCGACGGCCAGACCGAACGGGTAGTAGAGCACTCGGGCCGTCACGTCGAGGTTCACCAGATCGTACCGACAGAACGTCCAGTCGGGGAGCGTGAAATCGTAGCTGGGGACGCAAAACAGCGGCCGGAACTCGAAGTTGTTGCGCCGCTCCGGGTACTGGAGGTGATCCCAGAACTCCCACCCACCGTCGAAGGTGCCGACGGCGTCGACTTCGACCGTCTTCGCGTCGTGGTCGCCGTCGGTGACGAGGCTCTCGGACCTGTTCCGGACGGCCGGCCGTAGCTCGGACCGATCGAACAGCCGCTCCAGGTAGAACGCCTGTGTCGTCTCGGTGATCGTCCCCTCGTAGATCCCCATCGTCTCAAGCTTTATTTGCGAGTAGGGGTATTTTAAACCGTGGACTCTGTGGGCTGTAACGCCCTATACAGAGCCGCCGTGAGGCGGCACATTCGTGGTTAGAAGTCGGAACGGGGGTTAGACTCCCGCGATAACCTCGTCGTTCGCGGCGTGGCTCGATACCGCGCTGGGGGCGACTAGATCGGCGGGAAAAACCGTCGGTCGAACGTGCCGCCTCGCGTCCGCATTCATCCGTCGCTGTCGCCCGTTTCCCGACCTCTGAGTTCGTGAGTTCCTGCCGACTGGACGAAGCGGAGCCTCCAGCCGCGGTGGTGAAACACTTATACCACCCACCGACGTATTTGGCGTATGACCTACGATACCGTCGTGTTCGACAACGACGGTGTCCTCGTCGGTCGGACCGCCTTCGACGTTCTTCAGGACGCGACCCAGGAGACGTTCGAAGCGTTCGGTGTGACCGATCCGGACCCCAACCACGTCGAAAACATGACGGTGGGAGCGACCCCACACCAGGTAGCGACGATCTGCGGCCAGTACGATCTCCCCAGAGAGGAGTTCTGGCGCGCTCGCGAAGAGAAGATGGTCGAGGCCCAGCAGGAAGAGGCCCGCGCCGGACGCAAGCGTCCGTACGACGACATCGACACCCTCGACGGCCTGGACGCCGCGAAGGGCATCGTCAGCTCGAACCAGCAGGCGACCGTCGACTTCCTCCTGGATCACTTCTCGGTGCGGGATCACTTCGGCACCGCCTACGGCCGCGAGCCGACGATCCAGAGCCTCGATCGGCGCAAGCCAAACAGCCACTACCTCGACCGCGCGCTGGCCGACCTCGACGCCGACTCTGCGCTGTTCGTCGGCGACAACGAGTCCGACATCCGCGCCGCGGAGAACGCGGGGATCGACTCGGCGTTCATCCGTCGCCCACACCGCACGGACTGGGAGCTCAACGTCTGGCCGACGTGGGACATCGACTCGCTGTCGGACCTCCACGACATCTGCCGGACCTGAGACGGATTCTCGCCGTTTGCCCGGGCGAGCGCACGACGACGACAGCTACCGTTCCGGACGGAGTGTCGTCGCCGTCTCCTGGCTATCACCTCGTGAAGACCGTCTCCCTCGGGGTGGCGAAATCATTCACAGACGTACAGCCGGCAGTATCAGTAGTCCCCGAGCACGCCGAGTCGCCGGGCTCGCCGCGTCGCGCCCTCGAAGACGGCGTAGCCAAGCACGACGTAGCCAACGGCGACGCCGACGAGGACCAGCAGGTCGAGCCCGGGAAACTCCCACAGCCGCGTCCCGTCGATCATCGCCCGCTGGAGGAGCGCACTCCCCTGTGCCAGCGGGAGGAACTTCGTCCACCCGAGGTCGAACGCCGGGGCCGAGATCAGCAGGATGAACCCGAACTGGAGCAGGTTCAGCCAGTTGCCGATGCGCTTGTAGAGGACGGCGACGCCGCCGGCCGCGAAGCCAAGTCCCAGGACGGAGGCGATCGCCAGCCCGGCGACGACCGTGATCGTCACCACCGGCAACTGGAGCGTGGTGTCGGTGAGCAACAGCATCACCGCGAGGATCACCGCCGACGTGAGGAACGTCCGGACGACCTTCGCGACGCCTTTCAACAGCGCCACCGGCGCGAAGCCGAAGGGCGTCATGATGTGGCGTTCCAGCGTCCCCCACTGGACCTCGCTGCCGATGTCGTTCGAGATCGAGGAGTAGGCACCGACCGCGAGCGTCCACAGGAAGTAGCCGACGACGATCCCCTCCAGCGAGTCGGTCAGCGCCTGTCCGGCGATCATCCGGCCGCCGTAGAACAGCAGCCCGAAGAAGAACAGCGAGACGACGATCCCGCCGATGGCGTTGGCCGGGTAGCGCACGAACAGCAGGAACTCACGGACGAGGACGGCCCTCGCGAGGTGGTAGTAGGACGCCGGACGAGGCGTCTCACCGCCCCTCGGCGTCTCACCGGCTGGCTGCCCCGTCATCGTCGCCCCTCGCCGTCGTCGGTCAGCCCGAGGAACACGTCTTCGAGGTCGGACTGGGCCGTGTTCACGCTGTCGAGGGTCACGTCGGCGGCCCGTAGCTGGTCGGTCAGGTCGTAGAACCCCTCGCTGTCGGTCGCCACCTCGACGCGCGTTCGCTCGCCGTCGGTCGTCACCTGAGTCACCTCGAAGCGCTCGCGGAGGCGCGCGAGCAGCGCCTCGCCGATGTCCGGGCTGGCGACACTGAACCGCTGCGTGCCGTCGCCCGACAGGAGGCGCTCGACGGTGTCGTCCGCGATCACGCGCCCGTCGTTCATGATCACGACGCGGTCACAGACCGCTTCGATCACGTCCATGTCGTGGCTACAGAGCACGACGGTCAGCGACCGCTCGTCGACGATCCGCCGCAGTTCGCGTCGCAGCGTCAGCGAACTCTCCACGTCCAGCCCCAGTGTCGGCTCGTCGAGAAAGACCACGTCGGCGTCGGTCGCCAGCACGCTGGCGAGTGACACCTTCTGTTTCATCCCTCGCGAGAGGTCCCGCACCGCTTCGTCGGCCTTCTCGGCGAGGTCGAGCTGGTCGAGCAGCCGCTCGTGGCGCGCCGTCACCGAGTCGGGATCGACGCCGCCGATCGTCGCGAAGTACCGCAGGTTCTCCCGGACGGTCAGCCGCCAGTAGTCGTTGCGCGCGCCTTCGAGCATCGCGTCGACGTTGGCGTAGGCGGCACTCGGCTGTTCGTACACGTCGATCCCGTCGATCCGGACCGAGCCCGCGTCGGGCAACACCATCCCGAGGATCGCTTTGATCGTCGTCGTCTTGCCAGCGCCGTTGGGGCCGAGCAGTCCGACGACGGAGCCACGGCCGACGCTGAAGGACACGTCGTCGACGGCGGTGACCGCTGCCTCGCCGCTCCCGAACCGCTTGGCGAGCCCCTCGACGACGAGAGCGGCGTCGTCGGGCGGCTCGTCCGTCGCGGCCGCGTCGGCGCTCGTCTGCGGTCGCTCCTGGGTTTCCATCGACCGTCCGTACGTCGTGGCCGAGTAAAAAGTCCCGCACGCGTTCGTCGTCGTGGTGCCAGCCGAGCGTTCCCCGAGCGAATTCGGGGCGAATATTACACGTAGATGTGGCCTTCCTCGCGCGGGCCGTGGAGTGGCTGTCGCCCGTTCTCGGCGACCCGGCCAGCCGAGACCACCGCCGCGAGGCTGTCGAGCGCGTCGTGGTGTCGTTCGTACGCCTCGCGGAACCCCCCGAGATCGACGCTGCAGGCCTCGATCCCGTCGACGTTGGTCGCGCGCCGATCGCGCCGATCTCCCTTGTACCCCTCCCGGTAGAGCCCCAGCCAGCCGAAGGTCGCTGCGGGGTACACCTCGACGACGCGGGTCGGGGCGTCGCCGTCCTGCATCGGTGCGACGGCGACGGCGGGGTCGTCGGCGAGACCGGCAAGGACGTTCCCGATCCCGTAGAAGGTCTGGTACTGGACCATCCGGTCGTAGGGACACAGCGCGGCGCGACGCAGGTCCGTCTCGCGACGCAGCGACGCGGTGCCGTCGCCCGTGTACTCGCGAGCCGAGGAGCGACACGTCGAGGCGAACTCGTCGGGATCGGTCGGGCCGTCGAGGGTGAGCCACTCGACCAGCCCGGCCCACTCGCCGTCGCAGTGCTCGTCCAGCAGCGCCTGCGGGAGGCTGAACGGGAAGTCGAGTCCGACGACGTCGAAGGCCGTGAGCCGCGATCGCAGGCCGGCGTGGGCGTCCTCGCGGTCCGGTCCCCACCCGTCGGCCGCGCGATAGCAGTCTTCGACCCGCAGTCCGTCCCCCGTCTCCCGCGCCTCCGTCAGCCACAGCGAGCGCCCCGCGTCGCTCGCACCGCTGAAGTCGACGCCCAAGACACGCGAACTCATGCCCCAGCCCACTCGCCGGGCCGACATGAATGTTCTCGTTGTCACCGTGCGTCCGGCGGGGCGCGTACGCCGGGCTCCGAAAGCTGTTTGTCCCGCGCGGTCCAACAGAATCGTATGCCAGCGACGCTCGAACTCGTCTGTACCGACGACGGCTGCGAACTCGACATGTTCGAACTCCACTACACCTACGACATGCCCGACAGCGTGGGCGTGACCGACTTCCAGTGTCCCTACTGCGGGGGTGTCGACTGCCTGGAGGAGGTCGAGCTGTGATGTTCGACTTCGCCCGCTCGCTCGGCGACGCGATCGTCGAGAACGTCGGCCGCGCGGCCGGCCGCGTCCAGGAACGCACGCCGCTGCCGGCCGACCTGCTGGAGAGCGACGACGCGTACCTCGTGGTGTTCGACGCGCCCGGCGTCGAGGCGTCGGATCTGCAGGTCCAGTACGTCGACGACCGTGTCGAGGTCCGCGTCGACCGGTTCCGGCCGTTCCACGAGGACTTCGAGATGCGTTATCCCGGCCGCGGGCTCTCTCTCGACGGCAGCGTCACCCTGCCCGCCGACGCCGTGGTCGACGCCGAGGCCGCGTCGGCGACCCTGAAAGACGACGGCACGCTGCACGTCCGGGTCCCGAAGGCAGACGAAACGGCCGACTGACCGGTCGTCTCACCCGTCGTCTCAGTTCGGTCTCTCCTCGTCCTCGTCGAGCGTCATGCCGTCGACGATGTCGATCGTCTCGTCGCCGACAAAGCGGTCGGGATCGTAGGCGTCGACGCCCGGCCCGCCGAGGATCTGCTCGCCGATCCGCTCGCCCAGTGCCGGCGATCGCATGAGGCCGTGGCCGTGCCACCCCGTCGCCACGTAGAGCCCGTCTGCAACTGCACCCAGCAGCGGCTCTCGGTCCGGCGTCGCAGTACAGAGCCCGGCCCAGGACTGCGCTCGCGTCGCGTCGACGGTCGTCGCAGCCGTCAGCCGATCGAGCGCGCTCCGTTCGAAGCTCGCGTCGGCCTCGGGGTCCCAGTCGTCGGGATCGGCCTCGTGGGCACCGTCGCCGACGAGCAAGCCGCCTTCGCAGGGCCGCCAGTAGCACTGCTGGGTCGCGTCGTAGGCCATCGGAAGCGTCGCCCGCAGCGGTTCCGTCACGAGCGCCTGGGCGCGATAGGCCTGTAGCGGGAGGTCGACGCCAGCGTCGGCGACGAGCGGCTTCGTCGCGGGGCCGGCGGCCACGAGCACGGCGTCGAACGCGACCGTCCCGTCGGGCTCGGCGACCGTCGTCGGCCCGGCCAGCGAGACGGGGGTCTCCGTCCGGACGCCGACGCCGCGTTCCAGCACGGTCTCCGTCAGCGCACTCGCGTACTCGGTCGGATCGACGAAGCCGGCCCGGTGTGCGATCGCGGCGACGCCGATCTCGTCGGTGCGAAGCTGTGGGTACCGCTCGCCAAGTCGCTCGGGCTCGACCAGCGCCACGTCGCGCCCGTGGGCCTGCATCCGCGGAACCTGCTGCTCGATGGCGTCGGCGTTGGCCTCGTCGCCGTCGCGGGCGTACCAGACGTACGGACACTCGGTGAGCACGCCCAGCTCGCGGAACCGCCGGAGCGAGTCGGCGGCCACCGCGGCGTCCCGGTCCTCGGCGAACGCGTCGTAGCACAGCCCGGCCGCGCGCCCGGTCGCACCGCTGGCGATCTCCCCGCGGTCGTACAGTACCACCTCGGTGCCACGGTCGGCCAGCGTCCGTGCGGCGGTCAGGCCGACGGCACCGGCACCGACGACGGCGACTCGCATCGTCACCGCACCGGCTCGATGCCCCTGGCCGGGTAGCCGACGATCGTGTCCGCGCCGGCCGCTCGAAGCTGTGCGATGCGTTCTGCGACCGTCTCGGGCTCGCCCACGAGCGCGTAGTCGCGGACGGCCTGGGTGAGCACGTCGCGGGCTCGCCCGCTCGCGGTCGCGTCGGTCGCCGCGCCGTCGGGCAGGGCCGCACGGACCGGGCCGCGCCGGGCGGCGTAGTCGCCGACGGCGTCGAGGATCTCGCTCTCGTCGTCGGTCAGCACCGTCGGCGCGTAGAGGGCGATCTCCCCCTCGAAGCCGGCCGTTCGAAGCGCCCGGAGGTCCCGTCCCGTCGATCGAGAGAGCAACTCGAACTGGGTGCCGCCGATCGCCAGCGCGACGCGCTCGATGCCCTCGGTCCCGACCCAGGGGTCGGTGGCCGTCGCCGCGGCCGCTTCGAGTCGGGGAACGATCGCCCGCTCGGCCTCGTCGCTCGTGAGGTAGGCGTCGTGGCCGGCGACCAGCACTCGGCCGACACCGTCGGGAAGCGTCGCGAGCGTGCTGTCGTCGCCGAGCGGGTCGAAGCCGTCGCCCCGGACCGGCGTCGTCAGCCTGACGCGTTTCTGGTCGGCCAGCGCGGCGAGCGTCGACCGGTCTGGCAGGTGCTCGGCCCCTTCGTAGTCGATCGTCACCGTCGACACGTCGAGGCGACTGGCCTCTGCCACGTCGACCTCGGCGGGCTTGAGCGCTGCCGCGTCGATCCCGACATCGTCGAGCGTCACTCCTGTGAGCATGATTTGGGTGGGCGTCGTGCCCGTTCGATTGCTCACCCGTACCCGATCCGCTGGCAAATGCCTGTCGCTTGGGATCGCGGTCGCTCTCGGACCGACAGGGGGTCTCTCGACGGACGAGGTCGGGCAGCAACTGCCCGACTACACCTGATCGCGGACGCTGGACGGCAAGTCGTCGTCGGGGCCGGCCACGCGGTCCGGCTCGGTCGGCATCGTCCAGTCGGTCGCGAGTTCGAGCAACTGGACGAGCATCCGCGCGGTCGCCCCCCAGACGGTGTAGCCGTCGACGTGGAAGAAGTGCAGTCGGATGTCGCCGTAGTGTGGGTGGTCCCGGCGCTCGGACTCGTAGTTGTCCAGGTCTACGAGGTCGTCGACGGCGAGGACGACGACCTCGGCCACTTCCTCGTCGCTGGGCTGGTACTCCCGGTCGGGAATCCTGGCGACGAACGGCCGGACCGAGTACTCCGAGACGGTGCGGATGTCGTCCAGCCGCCCGATCACGTTGGCGGCGCGGGGGTCCAGACCGACCTCCTCCTGTGCCTCTCTGAGTGCGGTCCGCAACAGCGAGTCGTCCTCCGGTTCGCGGCCGCCGCCGGGGAAGCTCATCTGGCCGGGATGGTCCGAGAGGTGGTCGGCCCGCTTCGTGAACAGCACGGCGTGGTCGTCGGCGTCGCCCGCGTCGGTGACGACGGGGACGATCACGGCCGCCTCGCGTGGCTCTGCCGTGATCTCGATCGCCTCGTGGCTGGCGACCCGATCGAACTCCATGCGTCAGTGTGGGGCCGGGACGCTCTTAATTTGAGCGGAAACGCGCGAGTGGCTCACTCGCCGGCCGCGTCGGCGAGACGCTCGCGGGCCGCGCTCACGTCGATCGGACCCCACACTTCGAGTTCGTAGCTCACGTCCAGCAGGCGCTCGACGAACGCCTCGTTGTCCGAGCGGACGGCGACCAGACTCTCCTCGCGGAACCGCTCTTCGACGGCCGCCGCGAGTCGCTCCCTGTCGATCGATCGCTCGGGCACGTCCATGATGTGTGGCAGGTCCGTCGCGCCGTCGGGCAGTTCCGGGAACGCCGCCGGCCCGGCCGCGAGCAGTGTCTCGCCGTCGCGTTCGACGACCGCGAGGTGATAGGCGGCGACGGCGTCGTCGATCGCCCCCGCTGGATCGTCCACGTCTTCGCCCCGCTTGAACGCCAGCTCGGAGAGCGCCTCGATCAGTTCGTCGCGGGTGAGCGCGCCGAACAGGTCGACGACGCCCGCGAGTTCGTCGGCCGTCGGTTCCATACCGGTCCTCGCGAGCGCGGCGGCTTGAGCGTTCTGGGTTTCGGGCTCTCGACTGCTATCTGTCCGACGCTCGCGACTCGGAACGGCGTCGACCGCGCCACGGCGGTGTCGCTCGTCGATCTACTCGTCGAGCCACTCGTCGAACCACTCGCGGTGGACGGCGACGGCCGCTGTTCCCGTCAACTCGGGGTATCGAGGTCGCGTGACGGTGCCGTTCGAGTCGACGGCCGAAGCGGCGATCGCTGCGACTCGATCGGCCACCGACACGTCGGGCAGCGGCCGCACGGCGGCGTACCCCTCGCGGAACGCGCTCCTGAGCGGGGTCGGGTCGTCGACGTACCACGCCGCCACGAGGTGTTCGACCTTCGCGACCGCGAGAGCCGGATCGGCGGCCAGCGGGTCGGCCCAGTCCAGCACCGCAGCGAGATCGCCGTCTGCGAGGATCGCGTTGCCCGGTCTGAGATCCCAGGGGAAGAGACGCGGCTGGACGGCGCGCTCCGGGCGACTCGCGACTGCGGCCTCGATCGCGGGCCGGCGGTCGTCGAAGGCCGAGGGGAGCGCCTCGACGGCGTCGCTCGCGTACTCCTCGAAGAAGGTCGCGCCGTCCGGACCCGTGGCCGCGAGCGTCCCCGACGCCCCGACCTCGACGGGGCCGGCGGCGTCGAACGCGAACGCGTCGTGAAGTTCGCCGAGACAGCGGCCGAACCGACGGGCGAGGTGCTCGCGGGTCGCACGCGAGCAGGCCACGAACGACTCGTGGAGGTCTCGGCCGGAGACGTGCTCCGTGACGAGATACCCTCGGTCGCCGATGCGCCCCCGGCCGAGGAGTCGCGCCACCGGGACCGTCGTCTGGTCGTAGACCGCGGCCAGCAGCGTCGCCTCCGTGTGTGCGCCGCTCGGCGTCGCGGTCAGCTGGACGACCACGTCCGGTCGGTCGGGGTACCTGACGATCGTGGTGTCCTTGTGGTTCCCCTGGGGCGGTGTCTCGGCCCCAGCCGGCGCTCGCGTCTGGAGGACGCGGTCGAGGATCCGCTGGACGGGCACGTCGGGCGCGATCCGGGTCATACGACCCCGTCCAGATCGGCCGGTCCGTCGAAGACGTGCTCGGGACGGTACTGGCCGGGATCGCGCTCGTGCTGGGGACACCAGGCCGCCAGGAGCCCCGCGCCGTGTGCGCCAGCCACGTCGTTTTCCAGTGAGTCACCCACGTACAGCGTCGTCTCCGGCGGCGTCTCGATCGCTCGACAGACCCTCGCGAACGGCTCGGGGTGGGGCTTCCGTCGCTCCATGTCGCCCGCGTAGACGACGGCGTCGACGCGCTCGTCGAGCCCGAGCGTCCGGACCTTGGGCCGCTGTCGCCGTGCCGGCCCGTTGGTCATCACCGCGACCGGACCGTGTTCGCGCGCCGCCGCCAGCGCCGCCTCGGCCCCCGCCCGGTAGGCGACGGCGCTGTAGTTGACGGCGTCGATCAGGCCCGCCGCGAGCGCGTCGGCCGGCACCCCCCGACGGCCGTGCTGTGCCCCGACACGGCGAAACCCCGCCGCCAGCGACGACTGCTCGTCTTCGGGGTCGGGCTCTGGCGGGCCGTCGAGAGCGGCCCACAGCTCGCCGGGCGAGCCGAACGGCTCCACGTCGGTCGCCGCGAACGCGGCCTCGTAGAGGGACTCCTCCGGCTGTGTCCCCTCGCAGAGCGTCCCGTCGAGATCGAACACGACGGCCGCGGGCGTCGTCATGGCACGCCGTTCGCGCCGGACGAACAAAAGCGCACGTGGCCGTGGCGTAACTCTCGTCGCTGCGGAGCCGACAGTGTTCAGTGGCACCGTACCTCGTGCGGTACGCGTCGAACCGTCGGAAAACCACAGTCGGACGGCGGTCGTCGCTGGCGGCGGGTGTCGCCACGCGGAAGGGCTCCCGGCGACCACGCCGTCGGTCGGCGGGACCTACTCGCCCGGCGGCGTGGCCGCCGTGGCGTCGCGCGCGCCCTCGACGGTCTCTCTGACGGCGTCGACGCCCTCGTCGTGGACCAGGTCGCCGACGACGATCGTGTCGGCGTGGGTCGCCATCTGACGGGCCGAGTCGTAGTCGTGGATGCCGCCGCCGTAGAACAGCGTCGCGTCGTCGAGGATCTCGTCCGCGGCGGCCACCTTCTCGGGATCGCCCAGCATCCCCGAGTACTCGACGTAGACGATCTCCTGGCCCAGGAGGTGCTCTGCGGCCTCCGCGTAGGCCGCGACCTCGTCGGCGTCGAGATCGCAGTTCGCCTGCGTGTAGCTGGCGACGGAGGCCTCGGGGTTCATCACGATGTAGGCCTCCGTGAACGTGCGCGACCAGTCGATGTCGTCGTCGATGCGGATCCACTCCTTGTGCGCGCCGGTGATCCAGGTCACGTCGCCGGCGTTCATCACGACCGGGATGAGGTAGCCGTCGTGACGGTTGCTGTGGACGACCGACGCGGGATTCGACGGCTCGATGTAGACGGGAATGTCGTGTGCCCCACACGCCTCGACGACGCGGGCCATCTTCTCTTCGGTCATGCCGGTCGTGCCGCCGATCTCGATTGCGTCCGTTCCGGTCGCGGCCACGTCCTCGAAGGTCTCGCCCGCGACCAGGCTCTTGTCTGGGTCGATCTTGACGATGTGGTCCCAGTCCGCCCACGTGCTCATACGTGCACAGAGTCAACCGTGGCCGTATAACCGCTTCGGAAGTCGGTACGCCTGATTACTGTTGCCGATCGTCTCTCGGAGACTACCGTCGTGATCGAATCGCCTCAGTCTGGTCCGAAAACGCGCTCGCACTGCCGTTCGGCCTGCCGGTACACGTCGTCGAGAGAGTCCACTGTCGACCGACTGATTCGATCTGCCCGCCACTCACGGCCACAGCCTGTGAGACAATGACAGAAGACTTTCCAACACGTACTCTCTGCTTTCACCCCGTACCAGATGCGCTCTCCGCAGTGGCGACAGTTCGCTGTGTCGTGTCGCTGGAGTTCCATACCACGGGTTCGATTCCTCCCGACTGATGAACTATCGGCCTGCCGCTTCCCCCTACTTATATTGGCACTCACTGACTGGGAGACAGCATGACGTACGACGGGCCGGGAGTGTTCAGGGCCCCGATTGCAAACAGCGCCGCACAGGAGAACTTCCAGCGGACTGTTCGTGACGGTATCACCGCAGAACGCATCGAGCAGTTCACCGATCGAACGCTCGATAACGATCCAGTACGGCTGTGGGGAACCAAACAGTCCATCGAGGGCACGTGGAACAACATCGAAGCGGGCGACTTCCTCCTGTTCTACCGTGACGGCACGTACGAATACGCCGCCGAAGTTCTCGGCACGGAACGAAACGAACAGTTGGCGAAAGATGTCTGGCCGAACTACGAGGAGGGGAGTCCCTGGCTCTGTGTCATCTATCTCGACGAGCCCGTCGAACTCGGCGTCGATTCGTCGGAAGTACACGGCCTAGCTGGCTACGACATCGACTACCCGATGGGATTCTCCCCGCTAAACGAGATGGGAATCGGCGGTCTCAGGGGGAAGTACGGATCGATCGAGTCCTTCGTCTACGGTGACCGAATGGGGGACGATAGCGCCGTAGAACAAACGGACTCCGACACAATCACTACCCGGATCGACGTAGATAGTCAGCCGGAATTCGAACTGCCAGATTCGATTCTCGACGGACTACACTTCCCATCAGGCGAGGACCACGAGGACCGAGTTACCGAACTTCTCGGAGAACTGGAGGATGCGTTGAACGCCGGAAAGCACATCATCCTCACTGGCCCACCTGGCACTGGCAAGACAGAAATTGCTCGCCGTGTCGCGGGACACCTCGCTGAAACAGAGACCGAGTTTTACACTGGCTACCAGACGACTACGGCCACAGCGGACTGGTCGACGTTCGAGACCGTCGGCGGCTACATGCCGAGCGAAGACGGTGGTGACGATCTCTCCTTTGAACCGGGACAGGTGTTGCACTGTTTCAAACGCGACGAGCAACAGCGCAACGACCTGCTCGTCATCGACGAGATCAACCGCTCGGACATCGACAAATCGTTCGGCCAACTCTTCACGCTGCTGTCGGGTCAGGGTATCTCTCTTCCGTTCACGAGGGAGGGGTCACAGATCGATATCCGGCCTGGCTCTGAAACCGAGAAGAGCGAGCTTCCTCCACACCAGTACCTGATGCCGGCGTCATGGCGGATCTTTGCGACGATGAACAGCTACGACAAAACGTCGTTGTACGAGATGTCGTACGCGTTCATGCGCCGGTTCGCGTTCGTCTATGTCGACGCTCCGACCGTTCCCGAGGACGACGACGCGCGTCGCCGACTTGTTCGAACGTATGCCGACGTTTGGGACCTCGATGTCGCGCCCGATCTCGTCGCTGCAATCGGAGATGTCTGGTTCGTCATGAACAACGCGGCGGACGAACGGAAGATCGGGCCGGCGATCGTCCGGGACATGCTCTCTCACGTACGAGAGACACCACCCGCTCAACGTGATCGTGTCGTTACTCAGGCCGTTCTCAGCTACGTCTTCCCGCAGTTAGAGGGTGTCAGAAAGCGTGAGGCTGTCATCGCTCGGCTCGCCGAACTTGACGCGATCGACTCGTCTCGACTTCGATCTGTTGCGAGTGACGTGTTGCAGGTGAGACCTGATGGATAGGGACGCTCTGCTTGAGCAACTGTCCGAAGACATCCTCGCGTACGTGATGCACGGGTCGTTTCCCGAGCGACACCTCGTCCAAGAGATTGCACCAGATGGGTTCGCAGACCGGTTCGACGACTACGAGACGCTCGTCCGACTTCACTTCGTCTTGAAGCCGGCAGTCGTCGACTTCGTGGAACGGCTACCAAAGCGGTTGCGAAGCATCAAAACACAGACTGAAAACGTCTCGACGACCACTCGCGGTGCCGTGGAAGGTCGGATCGACTGGGCGGGCACTGTGCGAGAGCGATACGCTCGAAATCCTCGTGACAGCTCGTTGTTCGTCTGTGAAAACCGGACCGAGAACTACGATATCGACGAGAACGTCGTTCTCAAACGACTGCTCGCGCTCGTCCACGAGACGCTGCAAGACTGCCAGCCGTACTTCGAACGAGAGTACGACTGGGTGACAGAGCGGTGGAAGGAGAGTACAGATCTGGTCGAAACGATGCGCGAAGTCGTCGAGCGAAACGTACACGTCCGTCGAATCCGCCGACCAGAAGTGTACGAGCCGACGGACCGAATGCTCCAGACGGCAGCCCAGTCTCGCAGCGAAATCTACCGTGAGGCTGCAACACTCCTCGAAGAGTACCAGCGGACACTCGCTGGCGAACCAGCGGCAATTACGAACCTTCTGTCTGACACGGCGATAACGCCTGACGACGACGAGACGCTGTTCGAACTGTTCGTTCTCTTCCGTTACATCGCAGCCGTAGAGCGTATGACGGACGAGAACTTCGAGCTACAGACCATCAAGTCTGGTTCACAGGAGGTCGCTCGCCTGTCGACGAACGGCGACGATATCGTCCTGTACCACGACAACTCCGCTCGTGACCGTGGTGTGTCGTTCGAATCGGACGTATCAGAGAAGCCGTCGGAGGCACTCTCACGGACAGAGCGGATCGAGCGGGAGGCACGAGCGGTTGCCGACAGCTACTTCCGAGACAGAACGTTCCGAAGTGCAACCGGCCGTCCGGACGTTATCGTACTGGAAGTCCAGTCGGGAAACTCGAAGGAGTATCTCATCACGGAAGTCAAACACTCGAAACGCCCCGAGACGATCCGACGAGGGATCTCAGAGACACTGGAGTATCTCGCCTTCCTTCGTCAGAATGGAACGCTCGTCCACGACGACGAGAGTATGTTCGGAAACGGATCGAACGGTGTCCTCGTGGTTCAGGACCTACCAGACGACGAGACAGCACCTATCGACGAGCAGCGCTCGATCAAGATTCTTCAGGCCTCCGAGGTCGACCAGAAGATCGAACATATTCTCAGAGATGTCCTCGACTGAGCTGGCCCCGGCGGCGTCGGTGCCAGTCGACGCCCTCCAGTGGTGGGCGATAGACACTTGCCCAACACCGACGAACGAAGCCCCGAGATGCTCGGAGCGAGCGAACTCACCACGGTCGCGGCGGTCCGCGAACAGCGGTCCTACGTCTGTACGGTGCGAGACAACTACGGCGAGCGCGACGAGGTGATCGTCGTGCCCTGCGAGGACGGCGACGCCGCGGTCAGGGCGTGGATCAACCGCTGTACGCACGAGGCCCAGCGCTTCGATACGGGTCGTGGCGTGGCGATGCGGGACGGGCAGATCATCTGCCCCAAGCACGGCTCCATGTTCGACGCCTGCTCGGGCGACTGCGACAACGGCGAGGCCGCGGGGACGACGCTGCCCGGCGTCGAGGTGGCCGTCGAGGACGGGACGGTCTACCTCGCCGACGAGGACTACACCTTCGTCCACGAGGGGACGATCGCGGACGACGACGGCGACGACGGGCCGAGTTCGACCTCCCACATCGGCTTCTAGGAGAGACGGTCGAACACAGCACCGCCAGTATTCGAGCGACGACGCAGGCCTCGAAAGCCCTCGCCCCGCTCGCGGTCGGTCCGTAGGATACCCTCGCTCCGGTCGGGTAGTGCCCACTGACCGACGATATAAACGCGACCGGACCTCGCCCTTTCAGTCAACCAGGGTGTGGTAGATTGCGCAGTCAGCAACAGGAAACCGAAACAGTGTAACAGGTCAGTCCGCCAGTTCGGCCTGCCAGTCCTCGATCTGGCTGGCCGACACGCCCTGGACGTTGGCGGCGATCTCGTCGGGTTCGACCGTCCGGAGGTCGGCGGGCTCGTCGATGCCGACGGCCGCGAGCTTCTCGGCGGTCGCGCCGCCGATGCCGTTCAGATCTTCGAGGTCGTCGATCGCGTTGCGGGCCTGGTACTCGGCGTAGTTGCAGATCGGACAGCCAAGTTCCCAGGGATCGTCGTCGTCCTCGTCGTCGACGATCGAGATCTCGGGCAGATCGTGTTCCTCACAGCGGTCCTCGCCGACCACGATGTCGCCGTTGCGCGGCAGCGGCAGCGAGTACTCGCAGTCGGGATAGCGCGTACAGCCCACGAGTCGCGAGCCAGATCGCAGGCGCTTGATCGCCAGTTCCCCGTCGTGGTCTGCCCCACACTCGGGACAGGCCCCGATCACTTCGTCGTCGGTCTCGTCGGCCTTCTCGGCCTCGCAGCGGGGACAGCCGTGGACGAAGGTGTCGCGACCCGCAAGCATCTTCACGTGGTCGAGGCCGTGGTCGTCACAGCGCTCGTCGAGGACCTGGGGCTCGCCGGTCGACGGCAGCGGGAGGGTGAAGCGACACTCGGGGAAGCCGTCACAGCCGACGAAGTACGACCCCTGCCGCGAGCGGCGCACGAGCAGGTCCTCGCCACACTCTGGACAGGGACCGAGCGTCTTGTCGGCTTTCAGCGACTCCTGGAGGTAGTCGCCGACCTCCTCGCGGGAGTCGGCCAGCTCCTCGAAGACGCGTTCGAGCATCTCGCGGGACTCTGTGGTGACCGCGTCCAGCGTGGCCTCGCCGCTTGCGATCGCGGACATGTCGGCCTCCATCTGGGCGGTCATCTCCTCGCTGACGATGCGGTCGGCGAACTCCTCGGCGGCCTCGACGACGGCCTCGGCCAGGGTCGTCGGCCGCGGCGGGTCGCCCTCGATGTACCCGCGGTCGTAGAGCTTCTCGATGGTGTTGTGGCGGGTGCTCTTCGTGCCCAGCCCGAACTCCTCCATCTTCTTGATGAGGCGGGACTGTCCGTAGCGACGCGGTGGCTGGGTCTGTTTGGCTTCGAGGGTCACGTCGCTCATGGTGAGCGTGTCGCCCTCGGAGACGGCTGGGACGACGTTCTCGCTGGCAGAGGAGTAGGGATAGACGGCGTGGTATCCGGGTTCGAGCAGGCGCTTGCCGTTGGCCTTCAGCGAGTGGCCGGCGGCCTCGGCGACGACACGGAGGTGGGCCCACTTCGCGGGCTCGGCGACCGTCGCGAAGAAGCGCCGGACGACGAGCTCGTAGATCTCCCACTCGTCGTCGTCCAGCTCGCCGCGCGGGGGGAGTTCCCCGGTCGGGTGGATCGGCGGGTGGTCGGTCGTCTCCTCGTCGCCCTCGGTTGGGGCGATCTCGTCCTGTTCGAGCAGCGACTCGGCGTCCTCGCCGAAGGCCCGACTGCCGACGAACTCGTCCAGCAGTTCGTCCGGCTCCAGGTCCTCGGGGTAGACGGTGTTGTCCGTCCGGGGGTAGGTCATGTAGCCGGCGGTGTACAGCTCCTCGGCGAGGCTCATCGCCCGCTGGGCCGAGTAGCCAAGCGACCCCGCGGCGGAGATGAAGGCGGTGGTGTTGAACGGCTCCGGGGGCGCGTCGGTGCGGGTCCGCTTGCGGACGGACGTGACCGTCGCGGCGTCGAGTGCGGCCAGATCCTCGTAGACGGAGTCGGCGGTCGCCTCGTCCCAGACGCGCTCGGCCTCGCTGCCGTCGTCGTCGTAGAAGTACTGGGCCTCGAAGGCGGCGTCGTCGCCCTGGAGATCGCCGAAGATCTCCCAGTAGTCCTCTGGATCGAACGCCTGGATCTCGCGCTCGCGGTCAACGATCAGCTTCAGGGTCGGGGACTGGACGCGGCCCACCGAGATGAAGTCGTCGCCGAGCTGTCGGGCCGACAGCGAGAGGAATCGGGTCAGCGCCGCGCCCCACACGAGGTCGATCACCTGTCGGGCCTCACCGGCGGCGGCGAGGTCGAAGTCGATCTCGTCGGGGTTGGCAAAGGCCTCCCGGACCTCGCGGTCGGTAATCGAGGAGAACCGCACGCGGTCGACGGGCACGTCGGTCTCCTCGCGGATCAGTTCGTACGCCTCCTTGCCGATCAGCTCCCCCTCGCGGTCGTAGTCCGTCGCGATCGTCGCCTCGTCGGCCCGGCGGGCCAGCTTGCGCAGGGTCGCGACAATGTTCTCCTGGGTCGCGGACTTGACCACGTCCGCCTCGACCAGCTCCGCCGGCTCGACGTCGCGCCAGTCGGCGTACTCCGGCGGGAAGTCCACGCCGACGACGTGGCCCGACAGCCCCATGCAGCGTTTGGTCCCCCAGCGGTAGACGTTGACGCCGTTCTCCCGCTCGGCGGTCGCAGCGCCGTCGCTGAGGATCTCTGCGATGCGGCGGGCGGCGTTCTCCTTTTCGGTGATGATCAGTTCCACGCGCCATCACCAGACCGTTCGATCATATCTCCGGGTACGGCCGACTGTGTTCTAAAGGCTTTCGCCAGAATCGGGGGATAGCGCGTGTGTGCGTACGGTTGCGGGCCCGTGGGCGTCCCTGTGCGTCGAGCGCGCGCCCGGACGCGAGTCTGCCCTCGAACGGAGCCGATCCGCGGACCGGCCTCGCGGCTTGCAGGCCGGTGTTACAGATACTCGAAGTCGGCGTCCCCGGTCTCGAAGCCCACGCGGTCGTGAGCCCAGTCGAAGGGCACGTCGTCGCGGCGGTCGTCGAGGAAGTCGACGATCTGTTCGGCGGGGTTCTCGCCGTAGATGGTCTCGCCGGACTGGATCCGCTCGCGCACGGCGTCGGTCTCGACGACGTACTCGACCATCTCGGTCATGGACTCGCCAGAGACCGGCGGGACGAGGAGGTTCGTCTCCGCGTCGAAGACCGTCTCGGGCCGGTCCGTGTTGAAGCGCGCGGTGAGACAGATCGTCTCGTCGATGACGTTGAGCTCTTCTTGCATGCTGCCGGAGTCGGTTAGCTCGGCCAGACACTGGCCCGACTGGAGGAACTCGTAGACGTGGGCGTGTTTCTTCCAGAGCCCGGTAAAGAGGAAGTTCTCGCGTTCCGCTTCGAGGTCCAGCAGGCGCTCGCGGTAGCCGTACGCTTCGAGGGCCTTCCTGGTCGCGGTGAGTTCGAGGAAGTTGACGTTGTAGCCGGCTTCGACGAGGCCGATCACGGCCTCGACGATGGCGCTGAACCGCTCGGGCAGGAGGTTCGCCCGGCGGTGGATGTCCACCCGGATCCAGTCGTCGCGCTCTTCCAGGACGGGGTAGATGTCGAAGATGCTCTCTTCGAGGTCGGCGTCGGTCTTCTGTGCGATGGCGTCGACGACGGAGTTGCCGACGACGGGGATCCGTTCACGCCCGTCGACCTCGGCGGGGTAGCCCTCGTTTTCGAGGTGGTCGCGGTTCAGCTCGACCGGTGCGAAGTGGTAGTGTGAGGCCGCCGAGCCGACGAAGGTGTCGTACTGCTCGGGGAAGGGTTCGGCGCGGTTGAGCGACCACTCGCCCTCCCACTGGGCCTCGACCGCTTCGGCGGGGTCGGCCTCGAAGTCGAAGTCCGGCGACATGCCGCGCAGCCCGGCCTCGTTGTGGGCGACCGCCTGGTTGGTAGCGAACTGCCAGGCCTGGGGGACGATGCCGGCGGCGTGGGTGTCGCCGTGGACCAGCGGCAGCACGGTCGTGTCCTCCCACTGTTCGAGTCGGTCGGCCAGCTCGCTGATGCGCTCGTGGACCTGTGCGGTCTTCTCCGAGAGCCCGCCGCGGATGCCCAGATCGACCGCGATCCGGTCTTCGAGGTCGTACTCCGCGAGCCCGTGACCGAGCACGTCGTCGTAGTGCTGGCCGGTGTGGAGGACGAAACAGGGCAGGCCCCGCTCGCGGGCGGCGTCGACGACCGGTGCCTGCTTGTAGAAGTCTGGCTTCGTCGCCGTGACGACCGCGAGGACGAACTCTCCGCGGTCCATCTGGCGGGCGAGCCGATCCTCGTAGACTGTCATCTCACTCATTGGTTCCCGATTCAGCGGGGGCCGTGGTGTAGGCTTCGGTCTCGGCCGGGGTTCGCTTCGACGGACTCATTTCGGGCGAGTGGCAACGTCGACTATGGACCGCTCGGTCAGGATCGCCCGCGCCGTCGCCGCCGGGCTCGTGTTCGTCACTGCCGCCTACCACCTCTGGTGGGGGTTCCCGCGAATGCTCGTCTACCTCCAGGGACTTGGCTCGCTCGCGAGCCGTGGCCTGATCCCCGATCCGCGCCCGTTTCTCTTCGTCGCCTTCGCGCTCGTGTTGCTGGCCGGCCCCTACCTCGTGACCCGCGAGTACCTCACCGTCCGCCGGGGCTATCTCGCCGGAGCCGGGCTGATGGTGCTTTCCTTCCTCGCCTGGATCGCCTGGCACCAGACCGGCCACGGTGCCTTCCTCACCGGCTTGCCGGCACCCGAGACCGGCGGCCACACCCACGGCGGCGTCCTCTACACGATCTACGACCACTACGTCACGACGCCGATCGAGGGCGTCATCAAGAGCGTCGAACTGCTCGCTGCCGGCCTGTTCGCCTGGCTCCTCCGGCGCGATCCCGCAGCGAGCGAGTCGACCGTCGACGACGAAGTGTCGGTCGTCGGCGACCGGACGACTCGCGAGTGAACGCTCGCTACTCCTCGCGGGCGTACTCGACGAACGAGAGGGAGTCCCGGTCGTCGCGGCTCGTCTCGGTCCAGCGGTCCCACTCGATCGCCGGGAAGTACGTGTCCCCGTCGTACGTCTCGTGGACCTCCGTGAGGACGAGTCGGCCCGCCCGCTCGCGGAACTGCTCGTAGACGGTCGCGCCGCCGACGACGTAGGCCACGTCGCTGCCGGTCTCGCGGGCCGCGTCGATCGCCGCCGTGATCGATCCCGCTCCGACAGCCCCCTCCGGGAACGAACGCCGCTGGCTCGTCAGGACGACGTTCGTCCGGCCGGGCAGTGGCTCGCCGAGGTCGGCGACGATCCCCTCGAAGGTCCGTCGCCCCATCACGACCGGGTGGCCCATCGTCGTCTCTTTGAAGTGTTTCAGGTCGGCGGGGTAGTGCCAGGGCAACTCGCCGTCGTTCCCGATGACGCCGTTCTCGGCGACGGCGGCCACGAGCACGATCTCGATGTCGGCTCTCTCGCTCGTCATCACTCGGCCACCGAGAAGGAGATCCCCGGCGCGGGATCGTAGTCGCGCAGTTCGAAGTCGTCGTAGGTCAGGTCGTCGAGGGGCTTGTCGGCGATCTCCATGGCCGGGCGCGCACGGGGCTCGCGAGCGCACTGTTCGAGCAGGCCGGGCACGTGGTCGTACCCCTCCTGTCCGTCGTCCTCGGCCGGTGCGGTCGATTCGAGCCACTCCCGGACCGCGCGGTACTCCTCGTCGGCCTCGACAGCCCGGAGTCGCTCCTGCAGCGCGTCGAGGTTGTCGCCGTACCACTCGCCGCGGGCACCGCTGCCACAGTAGACGTGGGCGTCGACGATCGTGTGACCGAACGACCCCAGTTCGAAGTCGGTCCGCTGGGCGACGGCCTGGGCCAGCAGCGAGTAGGCGGCGATGTTGAACGGCACGCCCAGCGCGATGTCGCCCGACCGCTGGGTCAGGTGGACGTTCAGGCGACCGCCCTGGACGTTGAACACGAACGTGTAGTGACAGGGCGGCAGCGTCGAGACCGTCGCGTTCGCCGGGTGCCAGGCGTTGACGACGAGCCGACGAGAGTGGGGGTTCGCTTCGAGCTGGTCCATCACGTACGCGAGCTGGTCGAACGTCCCGTCGTCGTTGACCCAGCGGTGGGCGTCGTCGGGCCAGCTCTCGCCGGGGAGCTGCGCGTCGTCGTCCGGAACCGGGTAGCGCCGCCAGAACCGACCGTAGGCGGTGTCGAGGTGGCCCTCCTCGTCGGCCCAGGCGTCCCAGATCCCGGTCTCCGCTCGCAGCTCTCGGATGTGCTCCTCGCCCGAGAGGTACCACAGCAGCTCGTGGATCAGCGAGTTCCACCGAAAGCCCGAGAGGTCCTTGGTCGTCAGGAGGGGGAACCCCTCGGCGAGATCGACTTCGTAGTGCTGGCTGAACGACGCGATCGTGTCGACGCCCGTTCGGTTGGGTTTGTAGGTGCCTCCGGAGAGCGTCGCATCGACGAGATCGAGATACTGTTGCATAGTGGTTGTTGTGTTCCTGTGGGGCTGCCTCTTAGTTTCTCTGGCGACACAGTCGTTCTGGTGTCCTCGATCCGACATCGGGGACACTGTCGGGGACGAGCAAATTACGCTTCCAGCTCTTCCCGCAACAGCTGGTTCACGACCACCTTTTTCCGCTTCGGGTCGCTCGCACCGCTCGCGACCACTCGCGCAAAAACGTGGGCGAAAAAGCGGCCGTTCGCATTCGAGGCCCGCCTTCGGCGCGCCTCGCAGCTCGCGGCCGTCATTCTGCCAGTTCCTCCCGCAGCAACTGGTTCACGTCGCCCGGATCGGCACTGCCGCCGGTCTTGCCCATGACCTGTCCGACGAGGAAGTTGATCGCGCCGTCGTCGCCGTCCTCGTAGTCGGCGACGGCCTCGGGGTTCTCTTCGATGGCGGCCGCGACGGCCTGCTGGACCTCGTCGCCGCTGGTCTTGCCCAGCCCCTCGCGGTCGACGATCTCGTCTGGGGCGTCGCCCTCGTCGAGCATCGTCCGGAGGACAGTCTCCTTGGCGTTCTTGGCCGTGATCTCGTCGTCGGCGACGAGTTCGACGAGGCGTTCGATCTCCTCGAAGCGGTCGTCGACGTCCGTGATCAGCATGTCGCGGTAGTTCAGTTCGCCAAGCAGTTCGTCTGCGACCCACGTCGCCGCCAGATCGGCGTCGAAGCGATCGGCGACGCCCTCGAAGAAGTCGGCGACCTGTTTCGTCGAGGTCAGCTTCGAGGCGGCCTCTTCGCTGAGGTCGTACTCCGAGACGAAGCGGTCCCGGCGGGCGTCGGGCAGCTCCGGAATGTCGATCTCCTCTTTCCAGTGGCTCACCCGCAGCGGCGGGAGATCGGCCTCGCGGAAGTAGCGGTAGTCTTTCTCCTCTTCCTTCGATCGCATCCCGACGGTGTTGCCGTGGGTCTCGTTGAAGTGGCGGGTCTCCTGGGCGACCTCGCGGCCCGACTGGACGAGCTTCTTCTGGCGGGAGGCCTCGAAGGCCAGCGCCGTCTCCGCGCCCTTGTGACTGGAGATGTTCTTGACCTCGGTGCGGTTGGCGTCGTCCAGCACGTCGTCGTCGATGCTCCCGTCGTCGTTCACCTCCTCGGCGTCGACCAGCGAGAGGTTCGCGTCGATGCGCAGGCTGCCGTCGCGGGTGGCGTCGAACACGCCCAGATATTCGAGGACCTCCTCCAGCTTTTCGAGGAAGGCCCGCACCTCGCCGGGATCGCGGAAGTCCGGCCGAGTAACGATCTCCATGAGCGGCGTGCCCGCGCGGTTGTAGTCGATCAGGGTGTAGTCCGCGCGGTCGATCCCGGTCGTCCGCGAGTCCAGCGGCCCGGTGCCCTCGCGGACGTGCTTGATCGAACCGGGGTCTTCTTCGAGGTGAGCCCGGCGGATGCCGACGGTGCGACTGTCGCCCTCGTGGGAGAATTCCAGCTGACCGTCCTGACAGATCGGCGAGTCGTACTGGGTGATCTGGAAGTTCTTCGGCAGGTCGGGGTAGTAGTAGTTCTTCCGGTGGAACGTCGTCTCTTCGGGGATCGAAGCGTCGATGGCCTTGCCGATCTTGACGGCAGATTCGACGGCCGCCTCGTTGAGCACCGGGAGCGCGCCGGGGAGCCCGAGACAGACGGGGCAGGTGTTGGTGTTTGGCTCCTCGCCGCCGTCGGTCGAACAGCCACAGAAGATCTTCGTCTCGGTCTCGAGCTGGACGTGCACCTCGAGCCCGATGACGGTCGCGAGCTCGCGCGATTCGGCAGCTTGCGCAGTCATTACCCGCGGTTCGGTGGCGCGCGGCTAAAGGCTAACGACCTCCGAGACGGTCCCCTCACTGACGGCCCCAAACGCTATGTCGATTCCCGACTGGGAGGGAAGTGGCCGTTCGTCGGCGACCACTCCGGGTGGCAAGCGCCGTCGCGATACACCAGGGAACCATGGACAGCACGTCACGGGACGACGGGGCACGGGCGGACAGCCAGCGCCGTGGCCGGCGCTCGGCTCCGAAGTCGGCTGTCGGCCGCCCACGTCACCGACGGACCAGAATCGGGCTGTCGGTCGTCGCGCTGGCGGTCGCGGCGACCGGCGTCGCGGGTGGCGTCGATCCGGCGCTGACGGCCCAGCCCGGGGGCGACTCCACCGCGTTGCTGGATTATTTCACGTTCATCCCTCAGGCGCTCGTGCTGTTGATCGCCGTCGGCCTCCGTCGCTACGTGCTCGCCGACACGGACGTGCCGTGGTGGCTCGACGGAGACGCGCTTCGAGGGCGAGCGAGCGCGCTGGTCCCACAGCCCGACTGGAGCGTCCGCGACGCCGTCTCCGGTTCGACAGCGAGCGACGACGAGGAAAGCGCTCACCACCGGGCCGGATCGAGCGACGACACCGACGAGCGCGCAGACGGCGACGCCAGCCCCTCGACCGGGAGCAAATTAGCGCAGAACAAGGGCTCCCAGCAGTCGTCTGAGACGCCCTCGCAGACACCGCCCCGCCAGAGCGCCACCGTTCCGGACCGGCTCGCGCTGGGCTACGGGAAGCAGCGCGTCGTCGTCGGCGACGGGGACACCGTCGACGAGAAGCTCCGGGCGATGCTGCGCGGGGCCGACGAAGCCGAGCACGCGAAGTGGATCGACGACGGCCAGCTCCGGTTCCACCGGGACGAGCACGGCTTCACGCTGATCGTCGGCGGTGACGGACTGACCCGGTGCAACGGCGAGCGACTCCGGCCGGGCGAGCGAACCCGGATCGGTCCCGGCGACGAGATCGACCTCTCCGGAGTCATGTCGCTCTCTGTCGAGGTCCCCCGGCGGCCCGACTGATCGGCGACCTGTCACGCTCGTTGTCAATGTCTGACGTAGGTATAAGTGGACAGACCGGCAGGTCCTGGGTATGTGCGGCAACCGTGTCGAGGAACTCGAAGCGCGCGTCAAAGAACTGGAAGCCTCCGTCGAAGGACTCACCGACGAACTCGTCGAGTGCAAGGTTCGACTGCGGGAACTGGAGAGCGCGGTCGACGAAGACATCGGCCTCGCGCCGAAGGCGACCGACGCCGACGACCAGACAGACGACGCCGCGCCGGAATCTGACACCGAAGCGACGAGTGAGACGATCGTAGCCGACAGTACTAAGCAAGCGGACGGTAAGGACGAACACAACCGAGAGGAAAGCGAGGCCGAGTCTGACTCCGACATCATCGTCGCGTAAGGCTGGGCCACGAGCGACCCCATGCACATCAAAGAGCTCGTCCTTGACAACTTCAAGAGTTTCGGCCGGAAGACACGGATCCCGTTCTACGAGGACTTTACCGTCGTTACCGGCCCCAACGGCTCGGGCAAGTCCAACATCATCGACTCGATTCTGTTCGCACTCGGACTGGCCCGCACCTCCGGCATCCGCGCCGAGAAACTGACGGATCTGATCTACAACCCCGGCCACGCCGACGAGGAGACCGACGGCAGCGGGGAGCGCGAGGCCAGCGTCGAGGTCATCCTCGCGAACGAGGACCGGACGCTCGACCGCTCGCAGGTGATCAACGCGGCCGGCACCGAGGACGTGGGCGACGTCGACGAGATCTCGATCAAGCGCCGCGTCAAGGAGACCGAAGACAACTACTACTCGTACTACTACATCAACGGCCGCTCGGTCAACCTCGGCGACATCCAGGACCTGCTGGCCCAGGCCGGCGTCGCGCCGGAGGGGTACAACGTCGTCATGCAGGGCGACGTGACCGAGATCATCAACATGACGGCCGGCTCGCGCCGGGAGATCATCGACGAGATCGCCGGCGTCGCTCAGTTCGACGAGCAGAAAGCCGACGCCTTCGAGGAACTGGAGGTCGTCCAGGAGCGAATCGACGAGGCCGAGCTCCGCATCGAAGAGAAACGAGAACGCCTCGACCAGCTGGCCGACGAACGCGAGACGGCCCTGCAGTACCAGGAACTCCGCGAGGAGAAAGCGGAGTACGAGGGGTATCGCAAGGCCGCAGAACTCGAAGACAAGCGCGAGGAGCGCGCGGAGATCAGCGACGAGATCGAGGCGCTGGAAGACGAACTCGCGGACCTCCAGCGCGAACTCGACGAACGCCAGGGCAAGGTCGTCCGTCTCGAAGACGAACTCCAGTCGCTCAACACCGAGATCGAGCGCAAGGGCGAGGACGAGCAGCTGGCGATCAAACGCGAGATCGAGGAGATCAAAGGCGACATCTCGCGGCTCGAAGACAGAGCCGCGACCGCCGAAGAGAAGGTCGAAGACGCCGAAAACGAGCGCCGGCAGGCGTTCGTCCAGATCGACCGCAAGCAAGAGACCATCGACGAGCTGGAGGGCGAGATCCGACAGACGAAAGTCGAGAAGTCGAACGTCAAAGCCGAGATCAACGAGCGCGAGGCCGAACTCGCGGACGTACAGGCGAAGATCGACGCGGTCGGCGAGGAGTTCGAAGAGGTCAAGTCGGAGCTAGAGGCCAAACGGACCGCGCTGGAAGCGGCCAAGTCGACGAAGAGCGACTACCAGCGCGAGCAGGATCGCCTGCTCGACGAAGCGCGCCGCCGGTCGAACCAGCAACGAGAGAAACGCGACGCGATCGAGGACGCGGAGGCCGAAGTCCCCGACCTCGAAGCCGAGATCGAGGACCTGGAGACGGAACTGGAGAAAGCCCAGAAGAACTCGGCGACGATCACCGAGGTCGTCGAGGACCTCACGGCGGAGAAACGCGAACTCCAGAGCGACGTCGACGAGCTGGAAGACGAGATCAGCGGGCTCCAGCAGGAGTACGCGAACCTCGAAGCGAAGGCCGGGCAGGACGGTGACTCCTCCTACGGCCGGGCGGTGACGACGATCCTGAACGCCGGCATGGACGGCGTCCACGGCACCGTCGGCCAGCTGGGCGGCGTCGATCCCGACTACGCGACCGCCTGCGAGACCGCCGCCGGTGGCCGGCTCGCACACGTCGTCGTCGACGACGACACGGTCGGGCAGCAGGGCATCGAGTACCTGAAGTCCCGCAACGCCGGCCGGGCGACCTTCCTGCCGATCACGGAGATGCACCAGCGGTCGCTGCCCAGCCTCCCTCAGCACGGCGGCGTCGTCGACTTCGCGTACAACCTCGTCGACTTCGATCCCGAGTACGCGGGCATCTTTTCCTACGTGCTGGGCGACACCGTCGTCGTCGCGGACATGGACACCGCCCGCGAGTTCATGGGCGAGTTCCGGATGGTCACGCTCGAAGGCGACCTCGTCGAGACCTCCGGCGCGATGACCGGTGGGTCCTCGTCGGGGACACGGTACTCCTTCTCCGGCGGCCAGGGCCAGCTCGAACGCGTCGCGGCGAAGATCAACGAGCTGGAAGACGAACGCCAGGAGCGCCGCGAGGAGCTTCGCGACGTGGAAGAGCGCCTCGACGACGCCCGCGACCGACAGACCGACGCGAACGATCAGGTCCGCGAGATCGAATCCGAGATCGAGCGCAAGCGGGCGGCCATCGAGGACGCCCACGAGCGCGTCGAGCGCCTGGAGGCGGAACTGGCGGAGATCGAGGCCGAACGCGAGGACGTCTCCGACGAGATGGACGTACTGGAGGGGAAGATCGCCCGCCAGAACGAGGCCATCGCCATCGTCGAGGCGGACATCGAGGAGCTGGAGGCGGAGGTCGCCGACTCCCAGCTGCCGACGCTCACCGACGAGGCCGACCAGATCAAACAGGCGATCGACGAACTGGAGAGCCGAGAGAGCGACCTCGACGCCGACCTCAACGAGCTCCAACTGGAGAAACAGTACGCCGAGGACAACATCGAGGAGCTCCACGAGGACATCGAAGCCGCACAGAACCGCAAAGCCGAGGCCGAGGAACGGATCGCCGAACTCGAAGCCGAGATCGAAGAGAAACGCTCCCAGAAAGCCGCCAAAGAGGACGAGGTCGCGGAGCTGGAGGCCGAGCTGGCGGACCTCAAAAGCGAGCGCGAGGAACTCCGCGAGGAGCTACAGGACGCCAAAGAGCGGCGCGACGAACAGCAGTCGAAGGTCACCGAACTCGAACGCGACCTCGACGACGCCACCGAGGAGCGCGAGCGCCTCGACTGGGAGATCGACGAACTCGAAGCCGAGGTCGGCGACTACGACCCGGACGAGATTCCGGACCACCACGTCGTCGAATCCCAGATCGGGCGGCTCGAATCCCGGATGGAGGAACTGGAGCCGGTCAACATGCGCGCGATCGACGAGTACGACGCCGTCGAGGCGGAACTGGACGAGCTGGAAGACAAGAAAGAGACGCTCGTCGAGGAGGCCGACGGCATCCGCGACCGGATCGAGACCTACGAGCAGCGCAAGAAGGCGACGTTCATGGACGCGTTCGACGAGATCAACGAGCAGTTCGAGGACATCTTCGAACGGCTCTCGAACGGAACGGGGCACCTCCACCTCGAAGACGAGGCCGATCCCTTCGAGGGCGGCCTGACGATGAAGGCCCAGCCCGGCGACAAGCCGATCCAGCGGCTCAACGCCATGTCCGGGGGCGAGAAGTCCCTGACGGCGCTGGCCTTCATCTTCGCGATCCAGCGCCACAACCCCGCGCCGTTCTACGCGCTGGACGAGGTCGACGCCTTCCTCGACGCCGCCAACGCCGAACTGGTCGGCGAGATGGTCGACGAACTCGCCGGTGACGCCCAGTTCGTCGTCGTCTCCCACCGCTCGGCGCTGCTGGACCGCTCCGAGCGAGCCATCGGCGTGACGATGCAAGACGACAACGTGAGCGCGGTGACCGGGATCGACCTCACCGGGGAGATCGGGGAGGTGCCCGCCGATGACTAGCGAGTCGCCCGAGGACCAGCGGGACGAGGGGGACTCGAATACGCGAACGGGGAGCGAAGCGACCCGTGAGCAGAGCGACGACGGCGACGACATCCCGCTGAACATCGCCGGGCACGACGATCGGACACCGCCGAGCGAGGCCGATCCGGACGACCCCTTCGGAGCGGCAGGCGACGACTCGGACGGCGAGTCGGAGACGGTCGAAGCCGACGAGGCCGACGACGAAGACGACGAGGAAGAAGTCGAGCCCGTCGAGGTGCTGGTCCAGCTCGCCGACGCCGGAGAGATCGACCCGTGGGACATCGACGTGGTGCGGGTGACCGACAAGTTCCTCGAAGTGATCGACGAGGCGGACTTGCGGACCTCCGGGCGGGCGCTGTTCTACGCGTCGGTGCTGATTCGCATGAAGAGCGACGCGATGCTGAACGACGAGGACGAGGAAGCACCGCCGGCCGAGCCCTGGGAAGCGGCGATGGCCGGCGACGATCCCATCGACGAGCCGGACCCCTTCGCCTCGCTGGAACAGGAGATGGACCGGCGACTGGAGCGCCGTCGGGCACGGGGGATGCCCCAGACGCTGGACGAACTGGTGCGAGACCTCCGGGAGGCCGAGCGCGATTCGTGGTGGAAGGAATCACGCAGCTACGACACGAGCGACTCGCCGTCGGGGTTCCGCCGCGGGACCCAGGAACTGGACTACCGCGGGGCCGAGGACGTGCGGATGGACGACGAGCCGACCGCCGACGAGGTGACGGCAAACACCCACGGCGAGGACATCGACGCGATCGTCGACGAGGTGTACGAGGCCGTGCGCGAGCAGTACGACGCCGGCCGCGAGGAGGTCCTGTTTCGGGAGGTCCACCAGATCGGCGGCTCTCGGGTCGAGACGTTCCTGGGGCTGCTCTTTCTCTCTCACCGCGGGCAGGTCCGTCTCCAGCAAGACGAACTGTTCGGGGACCTCTGGATTCAGGACCCCAACGCCGTGACCGGCTCCGAAGAGGCACTGGCCGACTAGCGGGAGCCGGCGTGTCGATGCCGCTGGTCGACTGATTCTTGCCAGCACCGCGGCTCGCGACGGTGAACTGGCAGCGGTGCTGGCGGCGTGAGAAGTGTTAAATACCTATATTGTGTAAGTCATTAACACACATGACGCCGACGAAACTCCGCGAACGCCTCCGAGAGCGCGAGGATCGCATCGACACCGAGCAGTTCCTCGACGCGCTCACCTACGTCCGCGACGACGGCCGGCACTGATCCAGCGGCGGGCCGTCGACGCCCGCTCCAGTGGCGACTCCGTCCACTCGTCACTACTGCCGTCGTTTTTCCGTCGATAGTTCGCGGCCACCAGATCGACGACGCTCGATCTCGGTCAGACGATCGCCCCGGACTGGAGGACGGCCACCAGCAGCGTGACCGTCGCGACGCTGCCAAGCGTCGTCACGAGCACGGACGTGCTGACGAACTGACCGGCCGACAGGCCGTCGTTCTCGCCGCTGAACGCGCCGACGAGGATGACGGGGGTCACCGCCGTCGGCGCGGCGGTGAGCAGGACGAACGTCCGCGCGACGACGGGATCGCGAAAGCCGACCGCGAGTGCGATCCCGACCCCGACGAGGGGCGCGACGGCGAGTTTCGCCACGCTGGCGACGCCGACCCGCCGCACGGTCTCGTCGACGCTGACGTTCGACAGGCGGATCCCGAGGATGAGCAGCATGACTGGGATCGAAGCGTTGCCCAGCATCTCGATGGTCTGCATCGCGGCGCTGGACTCGGGCGGCACGACCCCGAGCCACCGGGCCGCCAGCGTCCCGACGACGGCGTAGACCAGCGGGATCGAGAAGACGCGCTTCATGCTGCTCAGCGGGTTCCCGTCGTCGCCACGAGCGGCGATGTAGACGCCGACGGTGTACAGCAGGACGCCCTGCAGCGCCGTGACGAGAATCGCGGTGCTGCGACCGGTCGGACCGAACGCAAACTCCGAGAGCGGGATGCCGAAGTTGCCGACGTTGGGGAAGGCGACGACGAGAACGAACGCGCCAAGCAGCGGCTCGGTCTGTCCCTGGAGTCGGCCGACGGACTCGGCGAGGGCGATCATCGCCGCGGAGAAGGCGGTGACGGCGACGACGACGCGCAGGAGCGTCGCGGCGGGGAAGGGAGTGGTCGCGAAGCTGTAGACGACGAGTGCCGGCGCGAGCACGTAGACGGTGACCGTGTTGAGCGCGCCCGGCTCCACGTCCCGAAACCGACCCAGCAGGTAGCCAGCACCGGCGACGGCGACGACCGGCAGGATCGCCGTCGCGAAAATCGAGAGCAACGACACGGTCGGGGGTCTGTCCAGCAGGGACACAACGCTGTCGGTCTCGTCGCTGACGGTGTCGGGCTGGCGGGCCCGTCGACCACCAAGCCTTACTGCCGGCGGCGAGTCTGAGCGGGCATGGACACGCGACAGGCGCTGCTCGTCGACGCCTTCACCGACGAGCCGATGGCGGGCAATCCGGCGGGCGTCGTGCCGGACGCGGACGGACTGGACGACGAGCAGTTCGGCAAGATCGCTTCGGAGCTGGGTGCCAGCGAGACGGCTTTCGTGCTCCCGGACGACGAGGCGGATCGGCGGCTGCGTTACTTCACGCCCGAGTGCGAGGTCGACCTCTGTGGGCACGCGACCGTCGCCGCCCACGCGCTCCTCTACGAGGACGACCGGCTCGACGCCGGGACCCACACGCTGGCGACGGCCGCGGGCACGTTCGAGATCGAGATCGACGACGACGGCACCGTCTGGATGGAACAGGCGACCGCCACGGTGAGACCCGTCGACGTGGCCGACGAGGACGTGGCCGACGCTCTGGGAATCGACGTGGCGACGCTGCGGGACGTGGGTGCGGACTTCCCGCTCTCGGTCGCTTCGAGTGGCCTCCCCTTCCTCGTCGTGCCGGTGAACTACTTCGAACACCTGCGGGACGCCCAGCCGGACATGGCGGCGATCGAGTCGCTCTGTGAATCCGTCGGTGCCGAGGGGCTGTACGCCTTCACCTTCGACACGCTGGACGGCGACGCGACGATCCACGCACGGGCGTTCGTCCCGCTGGCCGGCGTTCCGGAGGACCCCGTCACTGGCACCGCCGCCGGGGCGGCGTGTGCCTATCTGCGCCGGCACAACGCGCTGGACGGCGAGCGCGAGGAGATCGTCGTCGAACAGGGCCACTTCCTCGACCGCCCCGGCCGCGTCCGCGTCGTGACCGACGGCCACGACGTGCGTGTCGGCGGGCAGGCGGTGACGACACTCGACGGAGAGCTGACCGTCCCCGACAGCGAGGACGACGACATCATCGAAGCCTAGAGCGCGGTCGGCCGAGCAGCGGCCTCGTACGGACGGTTCTTGCGATGCACCGGTGAGCGCTCCGTCCCAACGCTCACCGATGCGCAACGACGCCGTTCCGTCGCAGTGATCTCTCATACTGCCGGCTGTACGTTTGTGAAGCATTTCGTGACCCCGTGGTCGCGAATCTCTTGCAACAGTTACAGCCGGCAGTATCAATCCTTCTTTCGGATCCGAGTGACTCCCGCTGAAACGTGCCGGAACCGGCAACACCATAACGGTCGTTCATGATGGTACGAACGCGCACATGGCACTACGCTGGCTCGACGACATCACGGCCGACGACGTAGACAGCGTCGGCGGCAAGGCGGCATCTCTCGGTGAACTCGCGGGCGCTGGCCTCCCGGTTCCGCCCGCGTTCGTCGTTACGGCCGACACGTATCGCTCGTTCGTACAGGACACCGGTATCGAGACGGCGCTGTCCGAGACCGTCGACGTGGACACGGACGACTCCCAGGCACTGGCAGCCGCGGCCGAGCACGCACAGGAGCTGATTCTGGAGACCGCCGTCCCCGACTCGGTCCGGGACGAGCTGCTGGCGGCGTTCGACGACCTCGACCACGACGTGGTCGCGGTCCGCTCCTCGGCGACGGCGGAGGACCTCCCGGACGCCTCCTTCGCCGGCCAGCAGGAGACGTTTCTCAACGTCGGTCGGGCCGATCTGCTCGACCGAGTTCGGGAGTGCTGGGCGTCGCTGTTCACCCAGCGAGCGATCTACTACCGCCAGGAACAGGGCTTCTCTCACGACGCGGTCGACATCGCGGTCGTCGTCCAGGCGATGGTCGACGCCGACGAGAGCGGCGTGCTGTTCACGAGCCACCCCTCGACGGGAGCCGAGCGAGCCATCGTCGAGGCCGCGTGGGGACTGGGCGAGGCGGTCGTCTCCGGTGCGGTCTCGCCGGACAACTACGTCGTCGACCGCGAGAGCGGTCGGGTCGAGGAAGTCACCGTCGCCGAGAAGAAAGTGATGCACGTCCGGGACGGCGACGACACCGTCGAGCGAGCGGTCCCGGACGACAAGCGCGAGCAGCGCGTCCTGGGGACCGAGACGCTCGATCAGCTCGTCGAGATGGGCGAGCGGGTCGAAGACCACTACGGGACGCCCCAGGACGTCGAGTGGGCGATCGTCGACGACACGCTGTATCTCCTCCAGTCTCGTCCGATCACGACGATCGACGAGAGTGGGGCTACCGACGGGGCCGACGCCGGGGTCGCCGACGGCGGTGCGATGACCGGCCAGCAGGACGGCGTCCTCGTCTCCGGGCTGGGGGCGAGTCCGGGCCAGGTCGCCGGCTCGGTCCGGCTGGTCTCCAAGCTCGACCAGCTGGACAAAGTCGAACCGGGCGACATCATCGTCACGGAGATGACGACGCCGGACATGGTGCCGGCGATGGAGCGGGCCGCTGGGATCGTCACGGACCAGGGCGGGATGACCAGCCACGCGGCGATCGTCTCGCGCGAGCTTGGCGTTCCCGCGGTGGTCGGCACCGACGCCGGGACCGACCGGCTACAGGACGGTCAGGACGTGACGATCGACGGCGACAAGGGGATCGTCGAACCGGGCGCGACCGATGCTGCCGACACGCCCGACCCGTCGTCGGTCGGCGACGGCACCGACGCCGGTCCCGCTCCCAAGCCGATGACTGGCACCGAGATCAAGGTCAACGTCTCGATCCCCGCGGCCGCAGAGCGGGCGGCCGCGACCGGTGCCGACGGCGTCGGCCTGTTGCGGATCGAGCACATGATCCTCTCGACGAGCAAGACGCCCGAACGCTACGTCGAGGACCACGGCGAACGGGCCTACGTCGACGAGATCGTCGACGGCGTCCGGACCGTCGCCGAGGCGTTCTACCCGCGTCCGGTCCGGGTCCGCACGCTGGACGCGCCGACCGACGAGTTCCGCCAGCTCGACGGCGGCGAGAACGAGCCCGCCGAGCACAATCCGATGCTTGGCTATCGAGGGATCCGCCGGAGCCTCGACCGGCCGGAGACGTTCCGGCTGGAGCTGGACGCGATCGCTCGCCTGTACGATCTGGGCTACGACAACGTCGAGATCATGCTCCCGCTGGTCAACGACGCCGAAGACGTGTTGCAGGCCCGCCAGCTGCTCGAATCGGCCGGCATCGACCCCGACAAGCGAACGTGGGGCGTGATGGTCGAGACGCCGGCCAGCGCGCTGGGCATCGAGCAACTGTGCGAGACGGGGATCGACTTCGCCTCGTTCGGGACGAACGACCTCACCCAGTACACGCTCGCGGTCGACCGGAACAACGAGGCCGTCGCGGGACGCTTCGACGAGCTACACCCGGCGGTGCTCGAACTGATCGGCCGCACGATCGAGACCTGTCGCGAGCACGACGTGGCGACGAGCATCTGCGGGCAGGCCGGCTCCAAGCCCGAGATGGTCCGCTACCTCGTCAACGAGGGGGTCACCTCGATCAGCGCCAACGTCGACGCCGTCCGCGACGTGCAACAGGAGGTCAAGCGCGTCGAGCAGCGCCTCCTGCTTGAGTCGGTCCGCGAGTCGTAGCGACCCGAGTCGACTGCGGACCGCGTTTCGGGGATACTGTTTTCAGCCGGCGCGGTGGAGTGGTCGTATGGACGAACTCTCGCCGCCCGAGGCCAAGAGCGTCAGTGCGGGAGTCGAGTACGTCCCGTTCGGCATTCCGGGACTGGACGGTGCCGTCAGAGGCATCCCGACGGGCAGCGCAGTGTTGCTCGCGGGCGCGCCCGACGCCGGCAGCCACGCCTTCCTGTACACGAGCCTCGCCTCCCTCATGCTCGCGAAACACGAGCCGGCGCTGTACCCGCGACGGCTGGGCGACGCGCGCGAGGCGATCCCAGAGTGCGTCAGCTACGTCTCGCTGACTCACGACCGGGAACACATCTACAGCGAACTCGACGCCGTCCTCGACTCCGAGCAGTTCGAGGTCCTGACCGACCACCTCACCGTCGCCGACTTCTCCCAGCAGTTCCTCTCGGCCGTCGACGTGCCCGCTGCGCTGTACGACCAGCGCCGCGACGACGTGCCCGCGCCGACCGAAGACGACGACAGCGGCGTCGCCGGGCTGCTCGACGACGTGACGCTGCCGGACGAGCGCTCGACGGAGACCGACGACACCGACGACGTGTCCGCCTTGCTCGACGAGATCAGCGAGTACGTCGCCGACAGCGGCGACGACGCGATCCTCGTGATCGACGGGCTCTCGGACCTCCTCCTGGCGACGAACTTCGGGCTCGATCGCAGCGTCGTGCTCGGCTTCCTGCTGGGGTTGCGCGAAGCGGTCGTCGGCTGGGACGGGATCGCCTACGTGGTCTACGAACGCCGGGCCGCCGACGTGCGGAGCGATCCCGACATCCACGGACTGCTCCACGGCTCGGTCTTCTTCTACTCGAACGACCAGGGTCACGACACGTATCGAACCATGCGCGTCGGCTCTTTCGGCGGCGCGCTGGACACCGAACGCCAGACCGTCTTCGAGAGTTCGGTCGGGCCGGCGGGCCTCCGGGCGAAGGCGACCAAGAAGATCGGTCCGTCGAACTGGTAGGAACACAACGCCTAAAGTCGTCAAGTCCGTGTTCGTAACTGATGCAGCGGGCCGAGCCCCAGTCGTTCGAACGTGTTCTCTCGTCGATGTGTACCGAACCCCACCCGGCGGCTCGGCAGGCGGCCGAGCGGTTCCTCGCGACGAATCCGGGCGATCCGGGGACGTACGAGACGGTCGCAGACCTCGAACGCGAGGCCGTCGAGCGACTGGGAACGATCGCCGGCCTCGGCGATCCCGCGGGCTACGTCACCAGCGGCGGCACCGAGGCGAACGTGCAGGCGATCCGGATCGCGCGCAACCGCGGCGACACCGACGACCCCAACGTCGTCGCGCCGGAACACGCTCACTTCTCGTTTACGAAGGCCGCGGAGATGCTCGGCGTCGAGCTTCGGACCGCACCCGCGACCGACTACCGGGCGGACATGGACGCGATGGCCCACCTCGCGGACGACGACACCGTCGCCGTCGTCGGCGTCGCCGGCACCACCGAGTACGGCTACGTCGATCCGATCCCGGCCATCGCCGACCTCGCCGACGCCGTTGGTGCGCTCTGTCACGTCGACGCGGCGTGGGGCGGCTTCTACCTCCCCTTTACCGACCACGACTGGCACTTCGGACACGCCGACGTCGACACGCTGACGATCGACCCACACAAGGTGGGGCAGGCCGCGGTGCCGGCGGGCGGACTGCTCGCGCGCTCGCCCGATCTCCTCGACGAGCTGGCGATCGATACGCCGTACCTGGAATCGCGCAGTCAGGTCACGCTGACCGGGACGCGCTCTGGGGCCGGCGTCGCGAGCGCCGTCGCCGCCATGGACGCCCTCTGGCGGGAGGGGTACCGAGAGACCTACGAACGGGCGATGGACAACGCCGAGTGGCTCGCCGAGCAACTCGACGTGCGGGGCCACGACGTGATCGGCCCCGAACTGCCACTCGTGGCGGCGGACCTCTCGATCCCGATGACGACGGAGCTGCGAGAGCGTGGCTGGGGCGTCTCCAAGACCGGCAGCGGCGAGATGCGTGTCGTCTGTATGCCCCACGTCACCCGGTCGATGCTGCGGTCTTTCGTCGCCGATCTGGACTGGTACTGATTCTGGCGGCGTCGCTCTGTGACCGATCTCGCCACCCGAGTAGCGGATATCGCCACGGCGCAGGCGACAGTACGACGGCGACCGGGAGTATAGAGCGGTACCGACGCGACATATCAACACTTACTACGCCCCTCACGTTAGGCCCTGTCAGTGGTGCTCGATGGGTTCGTGCTGTTTCTGTCCGAGTGTGGAACAGCGACAGATCCGACGGGACTCGAAGAAGCGGTCTGTACGGCGACCGGGCCGTTCGGACTGCTCATTATCGGCGTCTACTCGTTCCTGATCGCGTTCCTGTTGCCGTTCCCGAGCGAGGTCGTTCTCGCTCCCAGCGGAACGTTGCGACTCGGCCTCTCGGAACCGGCGACGATCGCCGTCATCATCGTCGTCAGCGGGGCGGGCAAGGCCCTGGGCAGTCTCTTCGCCTTCCACATTGGCCAGGAGACCAAAGAGTACGGGCCACTGCTCTCCCTGCTGGAGCGGTCTCGGTTCGACATTCTGGGCTGGTCCGAGCGCAAGACGGTCTCGATCGCCAAGAAGTACGGCTACGCCGGCCTCGCGCTGGCGCTGTGTGTGCCTTTCTTCCCCGACACGCTCTCGATCTACGCGTTCTCGATCCTCGAAGACGACTACCTCAAGTTCGCGACTGCCACCTTCTTCGGGAGCGCCGGCCGGCTGGTCGTGACCATCGGGCTCGCCGCGGGCTTTTTCGCGATCTTCTGACACCCTCGGCCGTGCGGCGTTTTCCTCCGACACCGACGGCGGCGAGCACGCGGCTGCAAATCGGCACACTTTCCACAGCCACGGCGGTATCGATCCGATATGAGTGACCAGCAGTTCCCCACCGACAATCCCGCAGTGGTGACGGTCGGGTTGCCCTACGCGAACGGCGACCTGCACGTCGGCCACCTGCGTGGCTACGTCAACGGCGACGTGTACGCCCGCGCGCTTCGGCGCGTCGGCCAGCAGACCGCGTTCGTCTGTGGCTCTGACATGCACGGCACGCCGATCGTCGTCAACGCGGGCGAGGAGGGCGTCGATCCCGAGGCGTACGCGCTGGAGTACCACGAGACCTACGCCGAGACCTTCCCGCAGTTCAACGTCGAGTTCGACAACTACGGTCACACCCACGACGCCACGAACCAGGAACTCACCCAGGAGTTCGTCCGCTCGTGGGTCGAGCAGGACCACGTCTACGAGAAGGAGATCCAGGTGGGCTACGACCCCGAAGCCGACCAGTGGCTCCCGGACCGTCTCGTCGAGGGCACCTGTCCGTACTGTGGCGAACGGGCGCGTGGCGACGAGTGCGACGAGGGGTGTCAGCGCCACCTCGAACCCGGCGAGATCGAGGACCCAGTCTCGACGCGGACGGGCAACCCCGCCGAGTACCGCACCCGCGAACACAAGTTCCTGCGCCTGAACGACTTCCAGGAGTACCTCCAGGGCTTTCTCGACCGTCTCGACGGCACCGACAACGCCCAGAACCAGCCCCGCGAGTGGGTCGAGGGCGACCTGCAAGATCTCTGTATCACGCGGGACATCGACTGGGGAGTCGACTACCCGGCAGACGCCGACGACGAGGAGACCGAGGAAGAGCTCGTGCTGTACGTCTGGGTCGACGCCCCGATCGAGTACGTCGCCTCCACGAAGCAGTACACCGAGCGGGTCGGCGAGGACACCTACGACTGGGAGTCGGTCTGGAAGGTCGACGGCGAGGAACGTCACGGCACGGAGTGGGACGACGACTGGACCAACGAGGCCGGCGAGATCGTCCACGTGATCGGCCGGGACATCATCCAGCACCACGCCGTCTTCTGGCCGGCCATGCTCCGGGGCGCGGGCTACAACGAACCCCGCGCGATCCTCGCGACCGGGTTCGTCAACATCGACGGGAAGTCGCTCTCGACCTCCCGGAACCGCGCGGTGTGGGCCGACGAGTACCTCGACGCCGGCTTCCACCCGGATCTGTTCCGCTACTACATCGTCTCCGGGTCGGGCATCGAGACCGACGTGGACTTCTCGTGGGATCGCTTCGCCGAGCGAGTCAACGGCGAACTCGTCGGCAACGTCGGGAACTTCCTCTACCGGTCGCTGCTGTTCGCCCAGCGCAACTACGGCGGCACGCCAGACACCGAGGTCAGCGACGACGTGCGCGAACGCATCGAGGACGCCATCGAGACCTTCGAGGACGCGGTCGACGACTACGAACTGCGTGCCCTCGCCGACGTGGGTGTCGAACTCGCCGACTTCGGCAACGAGTACATCCAGCGCAACGAGCCCTGGAACCTCGTCGACGACGATCCCGAGCAGGCCCAGCAGGTGATCCGAGACTGCGTCCAGCTCTCGAAGGCCGTCGCGATCTTGCTCCAGCCGGTGCTGCCGGAGAAGGCCGAACGGATCTGGGGGCAGCTCGGCGAACAGGGCTCCGTGGCTGACGTCCCGCTCGATGCCGCACTGGCGACGCCGCCCGCCGATTTCGACGAGCCGACGGAGCTGTTCGGACAGGTCGAAGACGACCACATCGAGGGGCTGAACGATCAACTCCAGCGCCGCGTCGAGGCGGCCAGTGACGACGAGGGCGACGACGAGAGCGACGAAGACGACGAGACGGTCGAACTCGAACCGCTGGAAGACGAGCGCATCGGCTTCGAGGCGTTCGAGGGCGTCGACATGCGCGTCGGCGAGATCGTCGCCGCCGAAGACATCGCCGACTCTGACAACCTCCTCGAACTGGCGGTCGACATCGGGATCGAGACCCGGCAGGTCGTGGCCGGCCTGAAGGGGCTTCACGACGTGGACGACCTCCCCGGAACGCGGGTCGTCCTCCTCGCCAACATGGAGAAAGCGGAGCTGTTCGGGCGCGAATCCAACGGGATGATCCTCGCGGCCGGCGACGACGCCGACCTGCTGACGACTCACGAGGACTCGCCACTGGGCACCCGTATCCACTGATCGGACGCAGGGAGCTTTTGTACCACCACCTGTAATGACGGCGTATGGCAAACGACGCCGACTCCGACGACTGGAAGTTCTCGGTCGACGAGGTCGGCCCCGACGCGGAGACCGCGACGAACGGCCACGACGAGGCGGTCGAGCTGTCGAGTGAGGACGTACCGGAACCGCTGGTCGATAAGGACGAGGCCGACGCTGACGGCAACGTCGCCGGGAGTCTGCTCTCGGCCGGGCCGATCGAACCCCAAGTGGCGAGCCGCGAGAACGCTCTCTTCGTCGTTCTCGGCGTCTACCTCGCGGTCTTCGGGTTCGCGGCCATGCTCGCACCCGGCTTCGTCTCGTCGCTCCAGAACGTGCTCGTCCTCGGCGGCGGGCTCCTCGTCGTCGCCCTGCTGTCCTTCGGCGTCTTCGGACTCCTGACCCCGGAGACTTAATCCGCCGGAGGCCGTAGGTCGCGTATGTCTCTGCTCAGCGAATCGCTCTCGACGCTGCTCTTCGTCGGTGGAGCCCTGTTGCTCGTCGCCGAAGCGGTCGCTCCGGGCGCACACTTCTTCGTGCTGGGCGTCGCGCTCCTGACGGCGGGCGTCGTCGGGCTCTTCTCGCCGGTCGGGGGTGCGATCGGGATTCTCGTGCTCGCTGCCGCCGTCCTCGTGACCACCGCGCTGACGCTGTGGGGGTACCGTCGCATCGACATCTACGGCGGTGAAGGCTCTGCACAGACGCTCGACTCGGACTCGCTGCGGGGCAAGTTCGGCCGCGTCACCGAGCGAGTCACCCAGACCGACGGGGAAGTGAAGCTACAGGACGCCGGCTTCAACCCCTACTACCAGGCTCGCAGCGTCGACGGTGAGATCGAAGAGGGGGCGGAAGTGATGGTCGTCGACCCCGGCGGCGGCAACGTCGTCACCGTCGAGGTCGTCGCGGGCGGCGACGAGATCGACCGACAGCTCGAAAACGACCGCGAACAGTCGGTGACCGACGCCGAACCGGAACGCGAGTTCGACCCCGACGTCGAGTCCGACGCCGCCTGAGACGGAACGGTGTCGTTGCTTCCCGGTGAGCGCTGGGGCGGGGGAGACGCTCACCGGGACATCGCTACGACTGTCCGTACGAACGGTCACCGTGTGCGATCTGTAAGCAGAGACTACCTGTCACGACGACCGAAGGCTTTTCTTTTAGCCACCCCGAGGTTCGGACGATATGCTTCCAAGTGTCGTCCTCCAAGGAGGGGGGATCCTGTTCGTCGCAGTGGTCTTCCTCCTGCTCGCCGTCGCACTGGTGTATTCGAGCATCGTCATCATCCGCCCGTACCAGCAGGGTGCGTACACGGTCCTCGGTTCGTATCGTGGCCTCCTCGATCAGGGGATCCACTTCATCTATCCGTTCGTGTCCGACGTGACGCGGTTCGACATGCGAACCCAGACACTCGACGTGCCCCGCCAAGAGGCGATCACCCGGGACAACTCCCCGGTGACCGCCGACGCCGTCGTCTACATCAAGGTGATGGACCCGAAGAAGGCGTTCCTCGAAGTCGACAACTACGAGCGGGCCGTCTCGAACCTCGCCCAGACGACGCTCCGTGCGGTGCTGGGCGACATGGAACTCGACGACACGCTCAACAAGCGCCAGGAGATCAACTCGCGCATCCGGAAGGAACTCGACGAGCCCACCGACGAGTGGGGGGTCCGCGTCGAGAGCGTCGAGGTCCGCGAGGTCAATCCGTCGAAAGACGTCCAGCAGGCCATGGAGCAACAGACCTCCGCCGAACGGAAACGCCGTGCCATGATCCTGGAAGCGCAGGGTGAACGCCGCTCTGCCATCGAGACCGCGGAAGGTGACAAGCAGTCCAACATCATCCGCGCGCAGGGTGAAAAGCAGAGCCAGATCCTCGAAGCGCAGGGTGACGCCATCTCGACCGTGCTCCGCGCCAAATCCGCCGAGTCGATGGGCGAACGCGCGATCATCGACAAGGGCATGGAGACGCTGGAAGGGATCGGCGGCAGCGAGTCGACCACCTTCATCCTCCCCCAGGAGCTCACCTCGCTGGTGGGCCGCTACGGCAAGCACCTCACCGGCTCGGACGTGAAGGAGAACGGCCACGTGCTCGAGGGCCTGGAGTTCGACGAAGAGGCACGCGAGATGCTGGGACTCGACGACATCGAGGAGATCCTCGGTCAGATCGACCAGGAGGCCCAGGTCGACGTCGAAGAGATGGAACAGCAGGCCCAGAAGATCAAACACGGCGAAGACAGCACCGACATCCAGGACCCCAACGAGGCCATCGAGGAGATGGACCAGGAGTTCGGTGACGGCGGCAACGCCCCTGGCGACGGTAGCACCGACGAAGACGATCTGTAGGCCAGGTAGTCACCACAGTCGAAGCCGTTTTATTACTGGTGTGCGTAGCTGAACCAGACATGGGTGGGGATGGTCCGGTCGACGAATCGAAGCGTGCGACGCTGCGCCGGTTCGCCGCGCTCGGTGCGGCGGGTCCGCTGGCGCGTTTCTCTGACAGCGACGGGGACTCCGAGAGCGACGCCCGCGAAGCGATCGCGGGCTACGTCTCGACGACGCCCGGCGCGCACTTCTCGAAGATTAGAGACGACCTCCAGCTCGGGACCGGCGAGAGCCAGCATCACCTCCGGCAACTGGCCGAGGACGGACGGATCGACAGCTACCGCGACGGCGACTACCGGCGCTTTTTCGCGGCCGGACAGTTCTCCGAGCGGGAGATGGTCGTGTTGAGCTATCTCCGCCGCGAGACGCCGCGTGGGATGCTCGTCGCGCTGCTGAGAGATCCGTCGGCGACGGGCGGGGACCTGGCGGCGACGCTGGACGTGTCTCGGCCGACCGTCAGCAAGTACGCGAGCGAACTGGAGAGTGTGGGCCTGCTCTCGCGAGACGACGGCTACGCGGTCGAAGAGCCAGAAACCGTCCTGACGCTGCTCGTTCGCTACGCGGACTCCTTCGGTGAGCACGCGGCCACGCTCGCTACCGAGGCGGCCGATCTCGTCTCGTACGATCCGGAGTGAGACGGCGAACTGTCGTCGTTTTCCGGTCGACTACAGGTCGCTGCCGGGGGGCGTGACCGACAGCCGGCCGTCGGGGCACTGACTGGGGGCACTCCGAGAAGCGACGAACGAGTTCGACGAGCGGTCAGCAGGTGACCTTCCACGTCGTCGCCGAGGAGTAGCCCCACTTCTCGACGTCGACGTCGAACTCGCCGTCTTCGATGGCCGTCATGTTCGTCCCGACTTCCTTCGCGGAGAGACCGAGTTCGTTGCCGATGAGCCGGGACTTGAAGTACGTCTGTGTGTCGGCGTTGTCTCGCAGGAACTCGAGGATGCGGCGCTGTTTCTCCGAGAGGCGCGTGTCGGCCGTCGTCGCTGTCGTGCTCATACACCATCGTTCGGATCAGATACTCTTAGGGGGTTTGGTACGGTCGGTTAACCCGCTGCCGTCTTGCGATTTTTGCGTCGGCTCGGCCGGCCGGTCCGTGCTCACTCCGCTCTGAGTGGGGCGGTTGGTACGGGTGGGTAACACCCGCATACCGGCCCGTGATGATACAGAGTCGTCGACGTTTACCCAGTCGACGACACGACAGCGTGCGGTCGATCTGGTAACGATCTACAACAACCCGTCTCGTACAGCCGGTAGTATCAGTCCTCGATTCCGGCGATCGTCTCGGCCACGTCGTCCCAGTGGCTCCCTCGCCAGAAGTGCTGTCCGCAGGCTCGACAGCGCCACACGTCCGTCTCGTCGGGCTCCGGTGCGTAGTCGGGCGTCGAGCGGTCGGGGTCGACGGCGTCCAGTCGCCCGTTGCAGTCGCCACAGTACGCGGGTTCGTCATCGACGGCGAGTTCGAAGCCCGCCGCCGACAGCGCCGAGAGCTGTGTCTCGATCGTTCGGCCGTCGAGCAAGATCGCGTCGGGACTCCGACTCGCGAGGTCGCGATCCCTGGTGACGATCCGTCGCCCTTCGCGCCGGGCCAGCGCGAGGAGCGCCTCGTCCGGCGCGTCCGGGGCGATGTCCCGATCGAGCGCGTAGGCGGCGTCGTAGCCACACATCCGCAGGTACGTCGCGAGCTTCCCACACATCACGTCGAGCAAGAGGTCGGTCATCGGTCAGTGGAGGAACGACCGCACGTCGTCGACGTGCCACGCGTTGAGTACGTCCGCGGGCTCGGCCCAGCCGCGTCGGCCGGTGTGGACGCCGTACCTGAGGCTGTCGAAGCCGGCCGGCGAGTGCGCGTCGGTGTCGATGGCGACGGTCGCGCCGGCCTCGATCGCCGTCTTGACGGCGCTGCCAGCGAGGTCCAGTCGCGCCGGGTCGGCGTTGATCTCCAGTGCCGTGCCGTGGTCGGCGGCGACCGTCGCCAGCCGCGATACGTCCACGTCGAGGCCCGGACGGCGGTTGAGGTAGCGACCGGTCGGGTGGCCGACGACGTCGACGGCCGGGTGTCGGGCCGCCGCGACCAGCCGCTCGGTGCCGTCGCCGTCGAGCGCGGCGTGGGGCGAGGCCACCACGAGGTCGAGGTCGGACAGCAGGTCGTCGCCGACCGACACCGTTCCGTCGGCCGCGACGTTGGCCTCGACGCCCGCGAACACGTCGATCGCGGCGTCGTCGGCCGCCGCCCGGATCTCGCCGAGCTGGTCGCGCAGTTCCTCGTCGTCGAGGCCGACGCCGCCGACCATCCCCGGCCCGGTGGCGTGGTCCGTGATCGCGAGGTAGTCGTGGCCGAAGGCGGCCGCCCCCTCGATCATCTCCGCGACGGTGGCGCGGCCGTCCGACCAGGTAGTGTGCGTGTGGAGGTCGCCGCGAATATCGCTCGTCTCGACGAGGTCCGGCAGCTCCCCTTCGACCGCGGCCTCGATCTCGCCGCGGTTCTCTCGGAGTTCTGGGGGGACCCAGTCCATCTCCAGCGGATCGTACATCGACGCTTCGGTCTCGCCGCCGATCTTCTCGCCGGCCCGCTGGTCGTCGTCTTCGACGCCGGCCACGTCGAAGATGCCGTACTCGTTGACCTTCAGGTCGCGCTCGATCGCGCGGTTCCGGACGGCGACGTTGTGGGCCTTGCTCCCGGTGAAGTACTGGAGGGCAGCCCCGAACTCCTCGGGGACGACGACGCGCAGATCGATCCGGACGCCGTCGGCCCGCAGGCTCGCCTTCGTGTCGCCGGCCTCGATGACGCTGTCGGCCTCGGGCCAGTCGGTGAACGCCGCGACGACCCGCTCGGCGTCGTCGCTGCCGACCAGCACGTCCACGTCGCCGATCGTCGCCCGCCAGCGTCGCAGCGAGCCCGCGAGCTCGACCGACGCGACCGCGTCGACGGCGTCGAGGTACTCGACGACACGCTCGCCGTTGGGACGGGCGTCTCCGAGCAACTGCCGTTCGTGGGCCTCGCGGGCGAAGTCGATGCCGTCGAGGATGTTCTGCTCGGTCTTGGCTCCGAACCCCTTTACCGTCTGGATGTCGCCGGCCTCGGCGGCCGCTTCGAGGTCGTCGAGCGTCTCGATCCCCAGTTCCTCGTACAGCGTCCCGGCGGTCTTGGGGCCGACGCCCTCGACGCCGGTGATCGCCGCCATGTCGAGGGGGTACTCCTCGCGCAGCTCGTCGAGTTCCGCGATCGCTCCGGTCTCGACGTACTCGACGACCTTGCTCGCGATGGCGTCGCCGACGCCGTCGATCTCGCCGACGGCGTCCTCGCCCTCCTGGGCGAGGCTCTCCACTGCCTGCGGGTACTCGCGGATGTTCTCCGCGGCGCGGCGATACGCGCGTGGCTTGTAGTCGACGCCCTTCGCGTCCAGCAGGTCCGCGAAAGCCTCGAACTGCCGGGCGATCTCGTCGTTGCGACTCATCGGCCGCGACTCGCCCTCCCGGTACCGGAGTCGGCGTCTTCGTGGCCCAGCGCCTTCTTGAGGAACTGCATCCAGCGTTTCTTGTCGGCGGCTTCCTTGGCCTGGGCCTCCTGCTCGATATCGGCCGGCCCGAGCTGTTCGAGGGCGTTCAGCGCCCGGTCGATCCCGATGATCGAGTTCGCGAGGCGCTCTCCCTGCCCGAACGTGATGTCGTCGTCCTCGATGCGCTGTTTGCGCTGGCGGCGCTCGCGCCGAAGGTTGCGCTTGGCGTTCTCGACGCGCTCGCGTTCCCCGGCGGGGATCGTGTCCCGGCGCTTGATCTCGAAGACGAACGACTGGAGTTCGATCGTCTCGCCTTGCACCTCGATTGCTTCGGGGATGTCCACGCCGACCGTCGCGCTCTCCCGGCCGATGCGTTCGAGCAACTGCTCGCGCTCGAAGTCTTTCACGTGGTCGCCTTCGGTCGGGAGGGTCTTACTCGCTTCGCCCGCCGCTGCCCGGACCGCCCTCGTGCCGGCTCGGACACCGGCGGGCTCGTCGCACCGACATAGGGAATGGAGAGAACGACCCAAGGCATAATATCACACACTGGGGACAAACTTTTGCAGCAACCCTCTGCTATAAATACCGGCGTGATCGTATGCTCAAATGCAAAATCTGTGGCGACCGATACGCGAAGCAGTTCGGACAGTGTGCCAAGTGTACTGCAAAGATCGGCAAGAAAAAGAAAAAGAACTGTACCGGTAGCGGCTGTGGGAAGACGATCGTAAAAAAGATCACCAAGTCTGCGATCCGGAAGGGCGTCATGGAGACTGTCTGCCCTGGCTGTGGGATCACCGTCGAGTTCAGCGTCGATCTCTGATCGCTTACGTCGAGCCCTCGAACCCCAGTTCGACGGCGCGCGCACGCTCGACGAGGTCGCCGTCGTAGCGGTCGGCCGTCTGTTCGGGATGGGTCTCGTCGATGGCACGAACCGTCGCGACGGTGTTGGCGAAGTTCTTGTACGTGGCTTCGTCGACCATCTGGCCGTCCAGTACGACCGCGCCCGACCCCTCGGCCTTGGCTTCGACGAAGCGTTCGATCTTGCCCACGTCGCGCTCCAGTTCCTCGGCAGTCGGCATGTGGATGCGGTTGGCCTGGACGGTCTGTTTGGGGTGGAGCGACCACGAGCCGTCGATGCCGATGGTCGCCTCGCGGGTCACCTGGTCGGCGTAGCCCGGTGCGTTGTAGTAGGTCACTCCTGCTCGCTCGTGAAAGAGCTGATCGAAGGGGCCGCCGACGGCGACGAGACCGGCGGCGCTGGCCTCGTTCGAGAGCCGTTCGAGCATCGCGGCCCACTGCGGGCGCTGGCCGTCCATCGCGCGCCCGCCCAGCTCTGCGGTGTAGTCCACCGGTCCGAAGATCAGGCCGGTCAGACGCGAGTCCTCGCCCAGCCGTGCGATCTCTCGCAGGTCCGAGAACGCTCGCGCCGTCTCGACGATCACGGAGAGGCCGATCGACCCGTCGTCGTACCCGTACTCGCGTTCGGCCTCGGCGACGGCTGCACGAGCCCGTTCTACGTCGTCTCGTCGGCCGACTTTCGGGACGACGACGCCGTCGAGGTGGTCGCCGGCCTCGCCGACGAGGCGGTCGATCTGGTCGACGCCTCGCTCTCGGAAGCTCGGGTCGGCGTAACTCCACTCGACGCGGGGCCAGATCTCGCCGCCGAAGTCGGGGCCGTACTCGGGGAGCCGGTCGATCGTGTTTTCGAGCGCCTCGGCTTTCATCGAGGGCGCGGTGCCGTCCTCGATGTCGGGCGCGAGCCAGTCCGGGGCCTCGAACCCCTCGGCGGCGAGCCCGGAGTCGAGGTACTTCGCCGAGTTCTCTCGCGGGACGGCGGCCGGTGCGGTCTGGAAGGTGCGACAGAGTCGTGTCATTGGTGTCGGCTGTCGATGAGTGCGGTTCGCCGGCCGGAGTAGACCGGGCGGCGGTCCTGGTCGAACGCGACGTGTTCGAAGGTCACTTCGCCGGCTCGCGGCGGACCGGGGTCGGGGTCGGCTTCGAGGACGCGCGTGAAGCCGTAGATCGTGTCTCCAAGCGTCACGAAGTCGTGGAACGATTCGTCGTGATAGGCGCGCTCGCGGTACGTGGCCTCGTCCGAGCGGGCGTGGGCCAGCGCGACCGAGCGGGTCACGTCGCCGTAGGCCACGATATCTCCGGACGGCGAGTCGGCCATGGCGTCGCGGTTGTGGTGCTGGCGGGCCGTGTTCAGCGTCGCCAGTGGGAGCCCGGCCACGAGCTGGTCGTCCATCGTCCGACCGCGCTCGTGGCGGTAGGCGACCGCAGCGTCCGGGTCGTCCCCGACGCGATCGAGCGCCGCCCGAAAGTCCTCGAAGTGGGGGCCGTCGGGGGCGATCAGCGTCGCCGGCAGGGAGTCGTCGGAGGCTCCCTCCTCGACCGTCTGCTCGTCGTCGGCCTCCTGCTCGTCGTCGGCCTCCCGCTCGTCGTCGGTCACCTGCCCGCCGTCGGCCGCCGTGGGGGTGCGTCGCGGGACCATGTTCGTCCGCTCGTAGCTGACCAGCACGGCGTCCGTCTCGGCGTCGTAGCCCGCCGTCTGCCAGGTGACGATCCCGTAGTCGGGCCGGGAGTTCGAGGTGGCGGTCGACTCGACGGTCGATCGGGTTCTGATCTCGGTCCCCGGCAGGACGGGCTCGTGGAACCGGAGGTCGGTCCGGCCGAGGAAGTACCCGCCCTTCTCCGAGAGGTCTTCGACGGTCGCGCCCATGACGCAGGCGAGCAGGTAGTCCGGGTGGATCGGTGGCTCGGGGAAGTCCCGCTCGCGGGCTGCGTCGGTCCGCCAGTAGGCGGGATCGTGGTTCAGCGTCTGGCCCATCCACCGCTCGGTGCCGGGCCGGTCGAGCACCAGCCCGGGCTCGTGCTCGATGGTCTCGCCGACCTCGAAGCGCTCGAAGTAGTGGCCCTTCTCTCGGGTCTCCGCGCGGTCGAGGGCCGACGCGAAGGCGTCGGGGTCGGTCCACTCGCTCATCGGCGACCACCGCCCGCCCGGCCGGGACCGGGATCGCGACGCGGGGCGTCCCGTCGCTCGGCGGCGTCGGCCCCGGTCGCTCGTCCGTCCATCCGTGCCACCGTCCGGCGCATCTCGTTGGTAACGATCATGTACCCCTCGTCGAAGCCCATGCCGGGCTTTGCGAGCACCTGCGCTGCGTCGGTCGCCAGCGCGACGTGGGCACAGGCCCGCGCGGAGGTCGCCGTCTCGTTGCAGGTGCCACCGAGATACGCGCGGGTGTCGGTACCCTCGCAGTAGCGGACCGCGCGGGCCGACCGCTGGACGCCGCCCAGATCCGGCGTCTTGATCTGGACCACGTCCGCCGCCTCGTGGTCGACGAAGCGACGAACGTCGTCGAAGGTGTTGCACCACTCGTCGGCGACGACGTCCACCGCGACGCCCGCGTCGGCGAGGGCCTCGCGGAGTTCGGCCATCGCGTGGATCTGATCGGCCCGCCCCGCGGCGTCCATCGGCCCCTCGACCTGCAGCGGGTAGGGAGCCGCCGCCCGTTCGAGCGCCGCGAAGTAGTCGGTGACTTCGGGGCGGTCGTAGGGCGGTCCGAACAGTTCGCCGATCATCCCGTACACGTCGACGTGGAAACGGGGCTCGTACTCCGGGCCTCCGAGGTCGTCCGTGCGTGTCGACAGCCAGTCGAGGTAGTCGAGCAGGCCGTCGCCGTCCGCGCCCATCGCGTCCGTCGAGTTGAACAGGCCGTGGGGCAGGACCGGGACGCCCTTGACGAGCATCTTCTCGGCGTTGGTGTATCGCTCGTCGCCGGACTGGCCGAACACCGGGACGGGATCCGTGGCCGGCTCCGTGCCCAGCGCCGTCGCGAGCACGTCGGTGGGCGTGCCGCGAGTCGCGTGGGCGGCGGCGTTCAGCAGTGCTTGCGAGACCCCGTAGCGGACGGCCGTGTGCAGGCGGCCGCCCCGGCGAGAGGGGAGCGCTTCGACGGCCGTGACGTTCTCGTCGAAGTGGGTCGCGTCTCGTCCGCGCAGTACGTCGGCGACCTGGCCCTCGACGACCGACACGAACTCGTCGGCCCGAAAGCGGGGGTCGCGGCCCCCGGCCCCGGAGTACTGGACGGCGGCACAGTCGCCCCGCACCCACCGGCCGTCGCCGAGCTGGAGTTCGACGAGCAGGCTCTCGCCGGCCTCCCGGATCCGATCGAAGCCGTCGGTCACCGGCTCGCCCTCGTAGGCGAACCCGTCGCGGCTGGCCCCCTGCTTGATCGCGCGCTGGTCGTCGAAGAAAAAGCCGGCGACGCCGGGCGTCGCCCGGACGGACTCAATCCGCATCCGTCTCACCCCGGCGACCGATGAGCTTGCCGTCGCTGATGGCGTCCACGTCGTCGGCGACCATCTGGAACGACTGGGCTCGGCCCTCCCGCTCGGCGCGCTGGCCGAGCTTGTTCTCGTGGATCTCGCGGACCTCGTCGGGCACTGCGAGATCCCCGAACTCGAACATCCGGACGCGGCCGTCGTCGTCGCGGGCCGGCAACACCGCACCCGCCGCGGCGTCGCTGGGGGCGAAGGGCACGTCCATCGCGCCCGACTCGAAGGCTCGGATCACCCCCTGGGCCAGGTCGCCGTCGCCGTGGCGGTCGATCGCGTCCATCAGCGCGCGCGTCGTCTGTTCGATCAGTCGCTGCTCCTCGTCGACGCCAGCGAGGTCGATGTCCTGTTCGATGGTCATGTCGATGAGCTGCCGCGTCGTCCGCAGGCCCGCGGCGTTGGCCTCCTTGGTCGGAACGCCCTGGAACTCCTGTGGGGACTTGGTGATGACCTTGTCGGGCTTCGCGACCGCCGCCGTGACGCCGCCGAGGCCGATGACGCCGCTGGCACGCGCCTCGTCGGGCGGGAACCCGCCCATCCACTCGTGGAAGACGGTGGTGACCGTCACGTCGTCGGGAAGATACTCCTCGCCCAGCGCGCGCAGCGCTCGCAGCGCGGCCACGTCCTGGACGACGTTGCCGACCTGGCCGTAGCCAAGCGTCAGCGAGCGCACGCCCTGCGTGGCCGCGAGCAGCCCCTCGACCAGCATCACCGCGATGGCGATGGCCGGCGGGACCAGCGTCCCCGTCAGCGGGCCGAACGGCTCGCGGTTGACGACGACGCCCCGTTCCGCGTAGGCCCCACAGAGGCGGTCGACGAACTGCCAGTGTGTGATCGTCTCCGCCAGGCTGTGGCCCTTCGTGTAGGGAATGTTGTACGAGATGGGGCCGCCCTCGAAGCTCTGGAAGCCACCCGCAAGCGTCACCATCGCCAGCAGGCGCGCGTCGGGCGTGCCGTGGCGCACCTCGATGGGAGTGTCCAGCGCCCGCACGAGCCGGCGACAGTCTTCGACGCCGTGGTTGACCGCGGGGAACCCGTTCAGCGCGTCCTCGTCGCTGTTGCGCGAGGCCGCCAGCCCCTCCTCTGCCTTCTCGTACTCGTTGTCGCGGGTGTAGGAGTCGATCGTCGTCGGGAGCAGGTCCGCCCCGCCCTGCTGTTCGAGGTACCGCAGCAGATCGATCTGTGCTTCGAGGCAGGGGACGCCCGCGCGTGGCTGGAGCAGAGGCTGGTCGGCCGACTCCAGCACTGGGGCGAACTGTTTGCCGGCCGGGAGCGACTCGTGGAAGGCGATCGCCTCCTCGAAGTCGACCTCGCGGCCGGTGTGCCACTCGTCGCGGAGTTCGTTGGCGAGTCGCTGTAGCTCCTCGCCAGCGAGCCGCTGGTCGCGGGGCATGGTCAGCTGTCGACCCTCGCTCGCTCGGCCTCGCGGGCCGTCAGCTGGAGGTCCTGGCGAAGCGCCGCGATCGCCTCCTGTGGGTCGGTCTCCGCGTCGAAGACGCGGTCGAACCCCATCTCGCGGAAGCGCTCGCGGGTCTGCTCGAACTCGTCCTGACCGACCGCGAGGTTGCCGCCGACGTAGGTACAGACGTCGAGACCGGCGGCCTCGATCCGGTCGTGAAAGCCCTCACAGTCCTGTCGGGCGTGTCCGTACAGGGAGGAGACCAGTACCGCCTCGGCGTCGTGTGACTGTGCCGCGTCGACGAAGTCCGCCTGCGAGGTCTTGACGCCGAGATTGACGACGTCGAAGCCTGCGGCCGACAGCGCCTGTTCGAGAATCGTGATACCGACGACGTGAGCGTCGGAGCCGATGACGCCGAGGATGACCGTCCGGGGCATGTGGTAGTGCAGACGAGGCTCCCCACAATAAATGTAATGATCTTTCATGATAATACGTCCTTAAGGAATTCATAATGATTAATCACAAAGATTCATGACCGTACCGACCGACCCACGACGCATGGGTGCCCTCTCGGACCTTCGGGTCCTGGACCTGACACAGGTGTTGGCCGGCCCGTACTGTACGATGTTGCTCGCGGACATGGGCGCGGACGTGGTAAAGATCGAGCGCCCCGGCGGGGACCTGATCCGGTCGAACCCCCCGTACCTCGAAACCGACGACGAGCCCTACGGCGGCTACTTCCAGAGTGTCAACCGCGGCAAGCGGTCGCTGGAACTGGACTTCGGCGACGAGGCCGACCGCGAGGCGTTCCTCTCGCTGGTCGAACGCGCAGACGTCGTCGTCGAGAACTTCAAGGCCGGAACGATGGAACGGTTCGATCTGGGCTACGAGCAGCTCCGCGAGCGCAATCCGTCGCTGGTCTACTCCTCGATCCGTGGCTTCGGCGACCCGCGGACCGGCGAGACGCACCGCCAGGGCCAGCCCTCGTTCGACCTCATCGCCCAGGCGCTGGGCGGAGTCATGGAGATCACCGGCCCCGAGGACGGTCCGCCGACGAAGGTCGGCCCCGGCGTCGGCGACCTCTTTACCGCGGCGCTGAACGCCGTCGGCATCCTCGCTGCGATCCACCACCGCGAGCGCACCGGCGAGGGACAGTACGTCGACACGGCGATGTACGACGCCATGCTCTCGCTGTGTGAGCGGACGATCTACCAGTACTCCTACGACGGCCACGCTCCCACTCGACGGGGCAACTCACACCCCACGCTGTTCCCCTACGACGCCTTCGAAGCGGCCGACGGCTACGTCGTGATCGCCGCCTTCTCGGACGGCCACTGGCGGACGCTCTGTGAGACGATGGACCGTCCGGCGCTGGCCGCCGAGTACCCCGACGCCGCCAGCCGCCGCGACGCGCGGGCGACGCTCCGGGCCGCCATCGCCGACTGGACGCGCGACCGCGAGACCAGCGCCATCGTCGACGCCCTCGACGGCCGCGTCCCCGCCGCGCCGGTCCAGAACACCGCAGACATCTTCGAGGACCCACACGTCGCGGCCCGCGAGATGCTGGCGACGGTCGACCAGCCCGGCACCGACGAGCAGGTGACGATCGCCGGCAGCCCGATCAAGATGACCGAGACCGATCCGCGACCGCGTGGCCGCGCGCCGCTGCTGGACGAACACCGCGAGGAGATACTCGAAACCGCCGGTAGCGAGTCCGAAGACGGTCGGCGAGCTGGCAGCGACGATTGACCGGCGTCCCGTTCTCGCCGGTCGCCAGCGTCACGAGACTGCTCCGCCGAGCAGTATTCCGGTGTTCCAGACGGTGACGACGACGCCCACCAGCGCCAGCGTCGCGGGGACGGTCGTCGAGTACGGGTGGGGCAACGCTCGCCACACGAGGTAGGTCCCGACGAAGAACGTCGCTTTGATCGGGAGCAAGACCGCGACGCCGTACCGTTCAACGAGCGATGCGACGACTGGGTTCGCCTCGGTCGAGGAGCCAAGCGTCAGGCCGACCCCGGTCGTGAGGAGATCGCCGATTCCGAAGAAGACCAGTGCCAGCAGCCACAGGCCAGTGGGCGGTTCGAGCGCGTCGAGCGGCGGACTGCCGGTCACGGTGTCCATCTCGACGGCAGAGAGACGCCGATCCCGGATAGTTACGTGTCAGCTACCTGTCCGAAGCGGCGGATTACCCGACGACGAGCGGCCTGCGGAGTCATGCCGGCGGCGTCCAGTGGTACCGGTAGGCGACGCCGAGGACGGAATCGGGGACGACCAGTTCGACGCCGTCCTCGCGCTCACTCGCCGACAACAGGGACGGCATCCAGAGATCGCCCCGATCGCGGTCGCCGCCGAAGGCCTGCATCGCGTCCACGAACGCCAGCGCGTCGTCCGCGTCGGTCTCGCTGTAGGCCTTGATCGCGCGATCGACCAGATCGACGACGAAGATGTATCCGTCGGCGGCGGCGACGCTCTGGGGCAACAGGAATCGATCGCCGTCGGTGCCGTAGCCGGCCTCGCCGTAGACGTGCCACCCGTCGTCGTCGCGGTACTGAAGTCGGTTGTTGTTCCGGTCGGTGACGTAGGTTGCGCGCTCGCCGACGGCCACGTCGCCGGGGTTCCAGAACTCGCCGGGGTCGTGCCCGAAGCGACCGTCGTCGTCCTCGTAGGCGAGTTCCCCGGTCGTCCGGTCGAAAGTCCACCGGAGCAATCGGCCGTTGAAGGAGTCGACCGCGAGCAGGCGCGTCCGGTCGTCGTCGATCCCGTCCGTCGCCAGCCCTCGGGGCAGCTTGCAGTTGTTCCCCCAGATGCCCCAGGTGGCGGCCGACGTGACGTGATCGATCCGGACGCCATCGCGACAGTCGAGGCGGTAGACGGCGATCTGTGGCTCGTCGTTGTCCGTGTCGTAGGTCAGCGAGTAGTCGGCCGCGAAGAGATAGCCCAAGCCGGGTTCGACCGACCAGAACGCCGTTCCGACCGGGAATCGGTTGTGCGAGAGTGGTCGCTGGACCAGCGGTCCACCGCCGTCGGCGTCGGTCACCTGGAGCCGGGCGTTGTCGGCGTCGACGACGAGCAGTCGCTCGCCGCCCACCGTGGGGAGGCCGACGGCCGCGCTGGCGAAGTCCAGTCGCTCGGGCGCGGTGTGGTCGCCGCCGACGCCGGCCAGCCGTCGCTTCGACTCGGAGATCGTTCCCAGATCGTAGGCGGCGACGGTGTGGTCCATCGCCTCGGTGACCAGGACTCGCTCGGTCGTGTCGTCGGTCGCGGTGCCGTCCGGCGAGTCGTAGGGGGCGACCTGCATCGGCGACCCGAACCGCCGGTCGTCTAGGCTCGGCGCGATCGTCGAGGGGACTTCGCTCGTGTGGCCCCGCGCCGTGTCGTACATGTGGACGAAGCCACCGCCTACGTCCGGCACGGCGACGCGCTCGTCGTCGCCACTGCCCAGCACGGAGACGCCACGGGGCGTGACGTACGACTGCGGGACGATCGGCAGCCCCGTCTCCTCGAAGGGGACGCCAGCGCCGGCCCGGTCACAGCGAAGGACCGTCGCGAAGTACGAGGGGAACGCGCCGGTCTGGCGCAACACGCCCTCACCAGTGTTCGCGATCAGGAGGTTCCCCGCGGTGTCGACGGCCAGCCCCTGTGGCCAGTACAGCGGGAGCGCTCCGGCGAACTCGGAGTCGACCGACCGGATCGTGTCGACGAGCGTCCCCTCGTCGTCGAAGACCGTAATCCGCGCACGGAGATCGTCGCCCTCGTGGTAGAACTCGTCGGCGACGAACACCCGAAGCCCGTCGTCGTACTCGTAGACTGCGATGCCGTTGGGGTGAAACTGCTCCCCGTCGTCCGGTCGGAAGGTGTCGACGGCGACGACTTCGGGCCGTCGACCGTCGTACTCGTAGGACAGCCGCTGAACCCGGCCGTTGGCCAGGTCCGTCACGAACAGCGCCGGATCGCTCGGGTGGTGGGCGAGCCGAAAGGGAAGTTCGAACGATCCCGGCTCCGATCCGGGTTCGCCGACGGCCGTCAGGCGCTGTTCCAGGGCGCTGTCGAGGACGACGAGCCGACTGTTCGCGGTGTCCGCGACCCACACGTTCCCGCGTGGGTCCTGGCACACGCCGACCGGCGTGGTCAGCTGTGGCGAGTCGTCCGCCCGGTCCCCGCTCGTCTCGTACGCGCCGATGGTCGCCTGGTGGCGGAACGGCATTCGTGTTAGTACAACAGAGAATACCGATTGTACTTAGTGTTGCTGCATTAATCCGAACGGCGTCAGTCGGGGCCGCTCTCGGGATCGCCGTCCAGCTCGATCGTCACGGTCGTCCGGCCGTCGGTGTGGTCGAAGCCCAGCGCCCCGCCGGAGCGCTCGACGATCCAGTTGACCAGCCACAGGCCCAGCCCGCTCCCGTGTTCCAGTGGCGTCTCGGACTCCTGGTTCAGTGCCTTTCGCTCACACTCCGGCAGGCCGGGTCCGCCGTCGACCACCGACAGCGAGACGCCGTCCCGGTCGCTCTCGACCTCGACGCGGGCATCACACGTCGCCAGCGCCTCGCCGTGCTCGACGGCGTTGTCCACGAGGTTCTCGACGGCGACGACCAGGTTCGGGTGGGCACGCACCGACAGCGACGACGACCCGTCGGTCTCGATGACCGCGTCGGGATGCTCGTCTTCGACGGCCGTGACGGCGCGGTCGACGACCTGCTCGACGCGCTGGGTCGTCCGGCCCGCCTCGCTGTCGAGCACCGACTCGATCGCTCTGGCCTTTCTCGCGGTCTCTTCGAGCCGTCTGCCCCGTTCCAGCACTGTGCCGGCCAGCTCCCGGCTCGCCCCTTCCAGTTCCTCCATCACGACCTCGGTGTTGCCCATGATGATCGACAGCTCCGAGCGGAGGTTGTGTCGCAACACGCGAGCGAAGACCTGTCGCAGGAGATCCAACTCCTCGCGACGACGCTCGCGTTCGGTGATGTCCCGGAGCGTGCCGACCGAGCCGACGAACTCTCCGTCGTCTTCGATCACGCCGACGGTCACCTCGTAGAGACGCTGGATCCCGTTGGCGTCGGCCAGCCAGCTCTCGAAGCTCTCGAAGGTCCGACTCTCGTCGCCGAGAATCGACTTGAGCGCCCTGTCGCCGCGCTCGCCGCCGGCCTCCGGGAGCAGTTCGTTGATCCGCTCGCCGACGACGGCGTCTTTCTCTCGGCCGAAGAACGACGCCATCGGTTCGTTGAGCAGTTCGATCCGGCCCTCGGCGTCGAGGACGTACATCGGATCACCGGCGCTCTCGACCAGTGTCTGGTACTGTTCCAGTGCTCGCTCGCGCTCCTTGCGTTCCGTGATGTCCCGGACGACACCCATCAGCCCGGCGTAACTCCCGTCTTCGGACGGCAACAGCGTGTAGTGGATCGACACCTCCAGGCGGTTGCCCGCCCGGTCGAGGAAGGTCATGTCGACGGTCGCGCTCTCCTCGTCGGTGCGTTCGAGGTGGCGCAGCGTCCGCTGGCCCTTCTCTAGCTCGCCCTCCGCCAGCGTCTTCGAGGCGTGCCGGCCGATGATCTCGGTCCGCTCGTAGCCCAGCATCTCGGCGAACGACTCGTTGCAGAAGTCGATCACGCCGTTCTCGTCCAGCGTGTAGAGCCCGTCCTGTGCCTGTTCGACCAGCAGGTCCAGCAGCTCCAGTCGCGCCTCGCGCTGTACCTGTGGCGTCACGTCGCGAAACACTTCGAGGCGCAACGAGCCGACGCTGTCTGGCAGCTCGTGTGCCGAGTGGCTGAAGTGACGTGTCTCGTCGTCGGTCGGCAGTTCAACGACGGTCTCGCTGGTCGCGTCGACCCCTCGCTGGGCTCTGGTCACGGTCCGTATGGCGCTCGGTCTGTCCCCCAGCAGCGCCACGAGCCGCTCGTAGAAGCCACCCGAGTCCGCCGCGGCGTCGACGGGGAAGACCGTCTCGAACGGCTCGCTGGCCCAGCAGATCGTCCCGTCGGGCTCGACGAGGAACTGGTACCCCTCACAGGCGGCGTCGTCGTCGACCCGCGCGAGCGCCTGTGCCAGCGCGTACTCGCTCTTCTCTTCTCGCTCGCTGACGAGCCCGACGACCTTCTCGATCAGGAACGGGGCGGTGTCGCCCGGGTCGCCCCTGTCGACCAGCGTGTCGACGACGTCGAGCAGTTCGTCGGACACGTTCGCCGGGTCCGTCTCGGTGTAGAGGACGACGGGCAACGTCTGGATCTGGCGCACCTGTTCGTGGATGTGCTCGCTCAGCGAGCCGTCGATCACGACACAGTCGATGGTTCTGGCTTCGGCGACCGTCCGGATCCGTCGGCGGTCGGTCGTCCACGCGACCGAGATCGGGGCGTCGGCGTCCTTGGCCGCTTCGCTGATCGCTCCGGACGACGATCTGTCCCCGATACACAGCACGTCGATCCGTCCGTCGACGGCGTCTCCGTTCCCCCCTCCCGCGGCTCGCTGCTGTCCCATTCTTTTTGTCACCCTCGCTTCCCTAAGTACTACCGTAGCGTCCTTGCAACAGTATAAAGATTCGTGTACTACTGGAAATCTGTCACACAAACGAAAACGACAGGTCCTCGTCGGCGCGGGAAGATCCGGACGTTCAAACGGAGGGACGACGAAGGCCGGTGTAATGGGAGACTCGGCGGCCGACGAACGTGGCTGGGAGGAGTACTTCGCGTTCGACGAGCCGTACGCGAACCAGGGCGACGCCATCGAGCGCGCGATCGAGGCCGGCCAGGCGCGGGGCTACCTCGCGATGGAGGGCCCCTGTGGCACCGGCAAGACGATGGCGGCCCTGACGGCCGGTGCACACCTGCTCGACGCCGGCCACTACGAGCGGATCGTCGTCGTGACGCCGGTCAAACAGCAACTCCAGCAGTTCGTCACCGACCTGCGCGCGATGAACGCCGGACTGGACGAGCCACTGCGTGGCATCTCGCTGGTCGGCAAGCGCGACCTCTGTCCGTACGGGCGCGAAGGTATCTTCCCCGAGGACGGCTCCGTCCACGACCGCTGTGAAGACCTGCGCGAGAACACGGCACGGCTCGTCGAGGCCGAGGGCGACGGCACCGACCACGCGCCGGCCAGCGCCGCCATCGAGGCGGAACTGGGCGACGACGAGCAGTGGTGGGACCCACAGATCGCCAGCGACCTCGCGGCGGCGGCCCGACCGGACGCCCGCGACCAGCAGCGCCTCGGCGAGGGCACGCTGGGGACCGCCGGTGCCGACTCTCCGTACCGCCCCAGCCAGCCCGCCGCACCCGAGGAGATCGCCGAGAGCGACGATCCGCCGCTGTACTGCCCGTTCGAGGCCGACTGGTACGCCCGCAACACCGGCTCGCCAATCGACTTCGGCGTCGGGGAACACAGCGTCGTCACGGCCGAGGAGTACCTCCCCGCGTCGGTGGAGTACGGCACCTGTCCACACCGCGCGATGAGCGTCCTGCTGGAGGCCGCCGACGTGGTGATCGGCAACTACAACCACCTGTTCGACCCACAGACCCGTCCGCTCCTCGCCTCGATCCTCGACGAGGACACGTTCGTGGTCGTCGACGAGGCCCACCGGCTCGAAGAGCGCGTCCGGGACCTGCTCTCGGACCGCGTCGGGAGACAGACGCTCACACAGGCCAGCAACGACCTCAACTTCCTGCTCCAGCGGGCTCGCCAGAGCGACGACCACCGACAGCAAGTCGAGGAGGTGCTCGCCGCACGCGAGGTCCCGCTGGCGGCCGTCGAGCAGGCCCAGCAGTTCTACGACGACGTGCTGGACTGGCTCGACGACCGGGTTCGGTCCTACCTCGACGGCGAGTTCGAGGGGTGGCGCACCGACCCCGACCAGCTCCCCCAGCGCGACCACGAAATTCCGCTGCGAGACCCGGAGACCGTCGAACAAGACGTCCTGACCGAGTGGGCCGAGCGCGAGGGGTACGACGGCGGTCTGTGGCGATCGCTCCCGAAGATCGGTGCGGCGGTCGAAGAGGCAATCGACACGCTGGGGCTCGCACGGACGCCGGTCTGTGCCGCCGTCGGGACGATCGCGGGCCAGTGGTGGGAGCGCGACCACGCCGGCTTCCTCCGCGAGATCGAACTGGAACACGCACCCGCCGACGAGCGCCACGTCGACGCCGACTACGAGGTCGCGTACACCGCCGGGCTGCTGTGTTACAACTGCATGCCCTCGACGGCGCTTCGCAACGTCTTCGACGACCTGGGCGGGGGTGTCCTGATGAGTGCGACGCTCGAACCGCTGGACGTGTTCCAGCACGTCTCCGGACTCTCTTTCCTCCGTGACGGCGGCCCGGACCGGGACCCTCGCTTCGTCAAGGCCGCGACCTACAGACTGACCTTTCCCGCGGACAATCGCGCGTCGTATCTCGTGGACTGTCGCCCCTTTACGGCCCGCAACCGCGGCGATCCCGAGTCGATGCGACCGCTGGGCGAGGCCTGGAACCCGACCCGCGACGAGTACGCTCACGCCCTGCGAGCCCTGGCGCGCTCGCCGGGCAACGTCCTCGTGGCGATGCCGAACTACCGAGAGGCCGCGTGGGCCGGCGCGTACCTCGACGACGCCGTCGACAAGCCGGTCCTCGTCGACGAGTCGTCCAGCAACGACGCGACGAACCGCCTCAAGCAGCGCTTCTACGACGGGCCCGGCAAGGTGCTCGTCACCAGCGCACGGGGCACGCTCACCGAGGGCGTCGACTACGACGGCGAGAAGCTCTCGACCTGTGCCGTCGTCGGCATCCCGCTGGTCAACATCGGCTCGCCGCGGGTCCGGGGGGTCAAGCGGGCATACGGCGACGCCTTCGGCGACGACGTGGCCTTCGAGTACGCCCTGACCGTGCCCGCGGTCCGGCGCGCCCGCCAGGCCATCGGGCGGGTGATCCGCGGGGCCGAGGAGGTCGGCGTCCGGGCGTTCGTCGGCCGGCGCTACTGTCCCGAGGCACGCCACTCCGTCTACGAGTTCCTGCCGGAGAACGAACGCGAGGAGTTCACGCAGCTGACCCCGGAGTTCCTGGCCGACCAGCTCGACCGCTTCTGGGACCGCCCGTAGCCGTGGCCGACGTATTTGGGCCACCGGTCCGTACTGCCACCATAAGCGACTCACGAGCAGAGCGTGCGCGGGCCGCGTTCTGGCGTCGCCACGCGAACCCCAAGAGCGGCTGGTCGCGCGTTCCCACCGGCCCCGTGATCGTGTGCGCGATCTACCGGCGCGACTGGCGACTACTCGCGGCGGCGCTCGTCTGGACGGTGCTCAACCCAGTCCTGTTCTCGCCGCCAGAGACCGACGACGCTTGGATGACCCGTGCGGTCCTCGCCGAACGGTGGTGGATCGACGACGAGCAGCGCCCGACGATCGGGCTGGCCTACCCCAACGTGTGCAACGCCGTCGGTGCCGCGGCCTTTGGGTACGCGCTGTACGCCGCGTGGCGACGCCGCCCGACGGCGGCCGCGGCCGCGACGGCGCTGGGCGTCGCGCTGAAGTGCTGGTGGCTCGGCGTGCTGGTGCGACGCTACGACGCGCGAGCGACCCGCGAGTCGCCGGACCGTCCCTCGACTGGCACTGCCGACGGGCTCAGACGTCCACGGGACAGCCGTTGATCTGCCCGCCGCGCATGCCGTCGGCCAGCCAGTACGTCGACAGAACGACGACGAGCAGTGCCACCACGGCGAATTCGAGGCCGTCGAGAGGGAGCCACAGCAGCGAGGTCGAGACGCCGACCAGCGACAACAGTCCCAGCAAGATCGCCGAGCCACAGGCCGCACAGCCGGCCCCGAGCGCGCCAAGCACCGCCCCGAGGACGCTCGTGCCGCCCTGCTGGAGCGAGAGGCCGTGTTCTCGGAAGTGGTAGACCACCATCGCGACGTTGACCCCCAGCGTGGCGGCGACGACCACGAGCAGGCCGCCCTGGAGCGGCGTGAAGGCGGTGCCGACGAAGGGATAGAGGCTCACGAGAAGCTCGACTTTCGACCCCGTGGAGATGGGCAGCGAGAGCGTGTCGACGACGAGCGAGACGTTCAGCGACAGCGAGAAGGCGGTCAGTCCCGCACCCGTGGCGGCGAGAGCGACCGCGGCGTAGGCGGGGATCGTCACGACGAGCCGCGCAGTGCGTCCCATCAGTCGCCAGTCGGCCCGGCGCGTCGGTAGCGAGACCATCATCCCAGCAGGACGTTCTCGAAGACCGTGAAGTCCTGGGCTCCGTTGACCGTCGTCTGGTACTCGCCGTCTCGGAACAGGTAGAACGTCGGCGTCCCCGACGCGCCAGCGGCCTGTCCGGCGTCGTAGTCGGTCTGGACCGCCTCGGCGGCGGCGTCTTCGCTCACCGCTGTGACGACCGCCGATCCGTCCACGTCGGTCGCGTCGTCGAGGTACGAGCGGGTGCGATCGAGGACGTTGTCCGTCGAGAACTGCCCCTGCTGGTCGAAGTAGTGTGCCTTCAGGTCCCAGACGGCCGCCGGGTCGCGAGCGAACGTCGCCTCCAGCGCCCGAGTCGCCGGGCCACCCCACTCGTAGACGACGGGATACCCCCGGAAGACGTAGGCCACGTCGCCGGGCGCGAGCAGTTCGGACTCGATCTGTGGAAACGTGTTCTGGTTGAACCGCCGGCAGGTCGGACAGGAGGGGTCCTCGAAGGCGACGATGACCCCCTGCCGGCTCCGGTCTCCGAGCGTCGGCTGGTCGTTGATCCCCGTCGCCGACGGGTGATCGAAGTCCACGTCGCTGCTCCCGCTGGTCATCAGCTCCCGGTCGGTCGGAGTGGCGTCGGCGTCGGTGTTGGCGTCACCGCCGACACAGCCCGCCGTCCCGGCCACCAGTCCGGCGGTCCCACCCAGCAGCCGCCGCCGCGTCAGATCGTCCATGGACGGGTGTCGGAGCCGTAGTGTATATCTTTTGGCCGGACGTCCGCTCGGCGCACACACCTCGAGGCGACTGCCGGCAACAGTGTGGCGATGCGGAAAACATATATGCAATCGTGTGAGTGAAATAATAGATGCCCGAGTGCCAGAACTGCGGAGAGTTCGTAACAGAGCAGTACGTTCGGGTCTTCACGCCCGAAGGACACGACGGGCCACGGGTCTGCCCCTACTGCGAGGACAAGCTTCGTGACGGCGCAGACGTGCGCGAAGCACGCTCCTCTCGGCAGTAGTCCGGTCCGTTTTTCCAGGTCCCCGCGAGTCACAGCCGTCGTTCGAGTCACTACCCAGTCGACAGTCTCAAGGACGGAACGGTGTACCTCCACGTATGAGCGAACTCGACGTCGAGACGGTCGAAGAGATCGACGCGCCGACCGGTGTCGACGCGCCGGACTACGTCCTCTACGGCGGCAAAGGCGGCGTCGGCAAGACGACCTGTGCCGCGGCGACGGCGCTCGCGAGCGCCCGCGACGGCACGGCGACGCTGGTCGTCTCGACCGACCCGGCACACTCCCTGTCGGACACGCTCGGGACCGAGATCCCCGCCGAGCCCGCCCGGATCCGCGAGGACCTCCCGCTGTACGCCGCCGAGATCGACCCGGAGGCCGCCGTCGGTGAGGGGCCACTGGGGATGGACGGCGACCTCGGGGGTCTCGAACAGTTGCTGGGCGGCGATGACGCGAACCCGCTCGCGGGATCGATGCCGGGTTCCGACGAGGCCGCTGCCATGCGACTGCTCTTGCAGTACATGGACGACGACCGCTTCGAGCGCGTGGTCGTCGACACCGCGCCGACCGGCCACACGCTTCGCCTGCTGGAACTGCCCGAGGCCATGGACTCGATGCTCGGAAAGTTGCTGACGCTCAAAGAGCGCATGTCGGGCATGCTGGAGGGACTGGGCGGGATGTTCGGCGACGACGCGGACCAGGAGGAGATGGAGCGCGACCTCCAGGCGATGCGCGAGCAGATCGAACAGCTCCGGGCGATCTTGCGCGATCCCGAGAAGACCGACTTCCGGGTCGTGATGGTGCCCGAAGAGCTCTCGGTGATGGAGTCCGAGCGGCTGCTAGACCGGCTGGACGCTTTCGGTATCCCGGCGGGAACCCTCGTCGTCAACCGCGTGTTACAGGACCTCGACAGCGTCGTCGACACGGAACTGCCGGACGACTACGTCGGTCCGAACCACGACGACTGCGAGTTCTGTGCCCGTCGGTGGTCAGTCCAGCAGGACGCGCTGGCCCGCTCTCAGGACCTCTTCCGGGGCCACGAGGTCCGGCGCGTGCCGCTGCTGGCCGAGGAAGTTCAGGGGGAGGAACTGCTGGAAGTCGTCGCGGCCTGCCTGGACTAGGCGCTCTCGCTCCGGTAGATGTCGTCCGAGCGGTCGTATTCGAGCGTCGCTCGCACGTTCTCGGCGACGCCTGCGCCCCACTCGCGTTCGACGAGCCACAGCGCGAGATCGATGCCGGCGGTGACGCCGCCGGCAGTGAGCACGTCGCCGTCGTCGACGACGCGCGCGTCGACCACCGTCGCGTCCGTGGCGGCGAGGTCCGACAGCGCGCTGGCGTGGGTCACTGCCGGGCGGCCCTCGAGGAGTCCGGCGCGGGCGAGTACCATCGCACCGGTACAGACTGCGGCGACCGTCGAGCCGGCGGCGTGACAGTCCGCGACGAGATCCGGGACGACGCCGCGTTCGACGGCCGCTCTGACGCCCCCAGCGGTCCCGCTGGCCCAGCGCCCGCCCGGCACGAGCAGGTAGTCTGGTGGGTCCTCGGCGTCGAGCGTGCCGTGGGGCACGATCTCGGTGCCCTTGCTCGCGGTCACGCTCTCGGTCGGTGTCGCGGTCACGAGCGCCACGTCGGAGAGAGCGATATCGCTCTCTGTGGCTCTCGCCAGCACGTCGTACGGACCGACGGCGTCGAGCGATTCGACCCCGTCGAACAGGAGCACGGCAGCGTCGGACATACCGACACGACGTGCCCGAGTCGCAAAAACGCCGCGTCGGTCAGACGAGCTTCCGCAGGAGGGCGACCGCCAGGTCCCGCCAGCGACCCGGGAGGTGGCTGGCGAGGGTGGCGACGCGAGCGAACTGGCCGACGGGGTATCGCGGCTGCGGGTCGGTGGTCACGGCGGCGTCGCGGATCGTGTGCGCGACCGTTTCGGGCGAGACCGACACCGCGTTCTCGCTGACCAGCGCGGTGTCCTCGTAGAGGTCGTAGAGCCATCCGTACGCGCCCGAGGCTTCCGTGTCGGCCATCGCCTCGCCCGCCCGGTCGACGAAGCTCGTCTCCACGGGACCGGGCTCGACCAGGACCACGTCGACGCCGAAGTCGGCGACCTCGGCCCGCAGCGAGTCGCTCATCGCTTCGAGGGCGAACTTCGAGCCGGCGTAGGCTCCGGCCCCCGGCGTCGCGATCCGGCCGTTGACGCTGGAGACGTTGACGATCGTGCCGTCCTCGCGGTCCCGCATGTGGGGCAGGACCTCCCGCGTGAGTCGGTGGGGGCCGTAGACGTTCACGTCGAACTGCTCGTGGAGCTGTGCCGTCGTCACGTCTTCGAGGGGGCCGTACTGGCCGTAGCCCGCGTTGTTGACTAGACAGTCGATGCGGCCCTCGGCTCCGACGACCGTCTCGACGACCCGCTCGCACTCGCGGGCGTTGGTCACGTCGAGTTCGGCCGTCTTCGCACCCGAGTCGGCGAGACCGGCCACGTCGGCCTCGTTCCGGGCCGTCGCCCACACCTGCCAGTCGTCCGCGAGAAACGCCTCGGCCGTCGCCTGCCCGATGCCAGAGGAGGCACCCGTTATCAGCGCCGTCTTCGTCATGTCGGCAGCCTCGCCCCCCTGATAGTTAACCTTCCCGTCACCGGCCGGCCGCTCCGTCGGTCGCCGCCGACTCGTGTTCCTCGTGGAGCTGGAGCGCCCGGACGATCACGTACAGCAGGACGATGGCGGCCCCGACCGCGAGGACGAACTGTGCGATCACCGAGAACAGCAATCCGAGCCCGCCGCCCAGCCACAGCCCCAGCGTCGCCGGGACGATCGCCACGGCGACGAACACCAGGATGAGCGCGCTGATGGGGACCGCTTCGCGGATGATCGCGTCGGTGTCGAGGCCGCCGGCCGCGTCGACGAACGGTCGCTGGAGGGACATACACGCGGCTTCCGGCGACTGGCACATCAGTCTCACGGAACGGTCGACGGCGTGGCGGTCGGCGGTGTCAGGCCCGATCCTCTCGCACTGTGGCTTTCGCCTCGTCGGCGTCGCTGTCGGCCAGCCGGGTCGGTTCCGGGAGCTTGTAGCCGGCCGTGGTCGCGAGCACGAGCTCCGGGACCGCCGCGGCCCCGACGCGGTGGCCGGGGCTGACGTAGAGGGGGTTGATGTGGCGGTTCGGCGAGTCGTACTGCCGCGTCTGGACGGCGTGGCCGATCAGCGTCCCCGGCTCGGCGGTCTCGACGCTGTCGTCGGCCTCGATGCCGACGGTCGCGCCGACCGGGAGCGTCCGGTCCAGCGACTCGCGGGGCTCCCCACAGAGGAGGCTCTTGGCGACGCCGATCGCGGGCACGTCGAACAGGACGCCGACGTGGGTCGCCAGCCCGGCCTCGCGGAAGTGGATGCGTCCGCTGCCGTCGACGACCAGCAGGTCCGGCGTCCGTCGGAGTTCGCCCAGCGCCGCGACGATCGCGCCGCCCTCGCGAAAGGAGAGCAGGCCGGGGACGTAGGGGATCTCGGTCTCGACGGCGGCGTGGACCCGTTCGACGACTTCGCCGCCGCGGGTGAGGACGACCGCCGAGACCGCCACGTCGTCGACGAACGCCTGGTCGACGCCCGCGACCAGCGGCGGGTCCCCGGCGTCACGCTCGCCCTCGCCGTGGTCGCCGAGTCGCTGCTGGTCCGGCTCGCTGCGGCCCAGGGTGGCCGGGTCGAAGTCCAGATCGTCCGCGAACGTCGCCGTCGCCGCGATCTCTCGCTGGAGCGACTCCATCTCGTCGCGCCCGAGCGCGGGGTCCGGAAGGAAATCGGGTCGAGCGGGCTCCATCAGAACCGGCCGCGGCCGGGACCACCCGGTCCGCCGGGACCGCCGGGTCCGCGACCGCCGCCACCGAACTGCAACTGATTGGGCGTCCGACGCTGGCCTTTGACCTGGCTGCCGTACCACAGCCCGATCACGAGACCGACGAGGTGGGCCATGTCGGCGACGTTGCCGCCGGTGAAGCCGCCGCCGACGCCGAGAATCCCGGCGACGCTGACGATCAGGTAGAAGCCGGTGATCGCCCAGATCGGCACCGGAATCAGGAAGTAGAGGTAGACCCGGAGGCTGGGGTTGAGGACCGTCAGGACGCCCATGATTGCCAGCCCGGCACCGCTGGCTCCCAGAACGCCGGCACCGAGGGCGGGCTGGTAATCGAGGAAGACGAGCAGGTGTGAGAGCCCGATCTGTCCGAGGCCGGCCAGCGCACCGGAGACGAGAAACAGGATCGTGAACTGCTTCGATCCGACGTAGTCCTCGACGATCCGGCCGAAGAAGAAGATCACGATGCTGTTCAGCGCGATGTGGCCGAGGCTCAGCGGCGCGTGGGAGAACACGGAGGTGAACCAGGTCCAGACGTACTCGGGGTGCTGGGGCTGGAGCGTGAAGATCGCGCTCCAGGTCGGCCCGCCGATCGGGATGCCCACGAGGACGACCAGATGCTGCAAGAGGAAAGTGACCCACATCAGCCCCAGCATGGTGTAGGTCGCGTTCCCGCGGAAGTATCCGAGGATGCTGCCCGGCCCGGTGTCGACCGAGAGGCGGTCTCCCAGACCGCCGTTCCCGCCGCCGTCGTCGACACTGTCGTCGAATCCGCTGTCGAACACGCCGTCGGGGTCACCCCAGTCGTCCAGCCCCGGACAGTCGTGTGCCTCCGGCAGCCGGTGCTCCGAGCAATATGTCCCCCCGCAGTGGTGACACCGGTACGGCATGTTCTCGGTCTTGCCACACGCGTCGCACTTCGACATTGGCGAGTGCTTGGGCTGGCCGGTGCAAAGGGGTTGTGCTTGTGGCCCTCTCGGGGGCGTCTGTGATCGACGCCGGTCCCACACGGCACCTGTTCGGCGAAGGCTCTTTAGCGCGTGCCGCGAACGCCCAGCCATGCACAGCGGCGTCGTCGTCGCTGGCGGGCGCTCGACGCGCTTTGGCGACCGAGACAAGGCGCTGGCCGACCTCGCGGGGACGCCGATGATCCGACGGGTCGCTGACCGCCTCGCGCCGGTCGTCGACGAGCTGGTGGTCAACTGCCGCGCCGATCAGCGCCGGGACGTGGCGGCGGCCCTCGACGGCCTCGACGTGCCGGTCTCGTTCGCGATAGATCCCGTCCCTGACCGCGGCCCGCTGGCCGGGATCGAGACGGGACTCGACGCGGTCGCGGGAGAGTACGCCGCCGTCGTCGCCTGCGACATGCCGTTCGTCGAGCCCGCTCTGGTCGCACACCTCTTCGAACGAGCGGCGGGCCGCGAGGCTGCCGTCCCACGGCCCGACGAGTGGTTCCAGACGACACAGGCGGTCTATCACGCCGACGCGATGACCGACGCCTGCCGGCGGGCGCTCGACGACGGTCAGCGTCGCGTGGCCGTCACACTGGACGCCCTCGACGTCGCAGTGCTCGACCGCGACGAGGTCGAACGCCACGCGACGATGGAGACCTTCGAGAACCTCAACACGCGCGAGGCGTTCGAAGCCGCGCGGGACCGCCTCTGAGAGTGCCGGCGGCGGTGGCTTTTTTCTGGCCGGGCTCTTGGAGCGAGTATGCCGACAACACTTCCGGCGAGCGAGTTCCGCGATCGCCTCGCGAACGTCCGCGACCGGCTGGCGGCAGCCGACGCCGACGGTGCCGTCTGGTTCGACGCGACGAGCATCGAGTATCTGACCGGCTTTCACCACATCCAGACCGAGCGCCCGGTCGCGCTGGTCGTCACCGACGGGCGCGTCGAGATCACCGTGCCCCGGCTCGAAGTCGAGCGCGTCGAGCCAAACCCACGGATCGACGCCGTCCACAGCTACTTCGACTACCCCGGCGGCGAGCCGATCGCGACGGTCGCCGAGACGATCGCCGAACTCGGCGTCGAGGCGGTCCTCGCAGACAGCGACGGCGCGCCCGGCGTGATGGGCTACGAGGGGCCAGCGCTGAGCGAGTTCCTCGACGTGACCGAACACGACGGCTGGGTGGCCGGAATGCGCGAGGCAAAGAGCGACGCCGAAGTCGACCTGATCGAGGAGTCCGCGCGGTGGGCGAATCTCGGGCACCGCCACCTCGCAGACCTCACCGAGCCGGGGGCTCACCCGGCGACGGTCAGCCAGCGGGCGTCGCTGGAGGCGTCACGGGCCATGCTGGACACGCTCGGATCCGAGTACGCCGTCCGGACCAGAGCCGACGGCCCGGTCCACGCCGGCTACATCAGCGGCTCGGAGACGGCACTCCCGCACGGCCACACGCCCAACGAGCGACTCACGACCGGGGACGTGCTCGTCACGGGCGCGACCGCCAACGTCGACGGCTACTACGCCGAACTCGAACGGACGATGTTCGTCGGCGAGGTCAGCGACGAGCAGGCCCACTACTTCGAACTGATGGTCGAAGCACAGGACGTGGCCTTCGAGGCGATGGGTCCCGGCGTCCCGGTCAGCCACGTCGACCAGGCAGTGTGGGACTACTTCGAGGAGCAGGGCGTCGCCGACCTCGCGCGCCACCACGTGGGTCACAACATCGGGATGGACGGCCACGAACCGCCCTACATCGACCGGGGCAACGACGCCGAGATGCGACCGGGCCACGTCTACACGATCGAGCCCGGCCTCTACACCGACGAGGCCGGCTACCGCCACTCGGACACGATCGCGATCACGGCAGACGGGATCGAGCGACTCACTTACTACCCGCGGGACCTCGAATCGAACGTCGTCAGGGAGTGATACGGATTATTGTCGCCGTCTGCCCGGTCGACCGCACACTGTCGTGCGCTCGATCCGGGAAAGATCTACAATAATCCGTCTGAGACGGGAGGACGGTGCGCACCGGGACGCGACGACAACGTTCCATCTCAGACGAGGCGGGCGACGACGCCGCCATCCGGAGCGGGTGCCGTCGCTACTCGACGCTCACGGTCCGTGTGTCAGACGCTGACTGCGGGTCAGCTATCGGGAGAAAAACGTCGCGAGCCGGTCGGCTGCCTCGTCGACGCGCGGTGTCATCAGCGCGAAGCGGAACCACTCGCTGCGCGAGTCGCCGAAGGCCTGGCCGGGCATCCCCGCGACGCCGGCCTCGTCGATCAGTTCGTAGGCGTGATCGAAGTTTCCGTCGTAGCCATCGAAGCGGGCCATCACGTAGAATCCACCCTCGGGGCGGTCGTACTCCGCTCCGGCAGCTTCCAGTGTCTCACAGAACGTGTCGATCCGCTCGCGGAGTCGGTCTCGGATGTCGGCGTAGTACTCGGGACCCGTCGTCTTGAGCGCCCGCAGGACGGCGTACTGTGCCGGGCGCGAGCCGGTGACGTTCGTGAGCATGTGTCGCGTTCGCGCTCGTTCGAGCAGGTCGCCGGTCGGCCCGTCTTCTGGCGGGAAGATGGCGTACCCGACGCGCAGGCCCGTGATCGCCATCGCCTTCGAGAAGGAGTTGGTGGCGACGACGTTGGGTGAGTCGATCTCGACGGCCGAACTGAACCGGCCGGTGTAGTCGAAGTGGTCGTACACCTCGTCCGAGACCAGCAGGGCGTCGTTCACTTCGGCGATCTCGACGAGCCGTTCCATCACGTCGGCGTCGTACACCGCACCCGTCGGGTTGTTGGGCGTGTTGACGACGATCACCGCCGTCTCCTCGCTGGCCCGTTCCCGGACGCGTTCGGGATCGAGGTGGCCTTGCTCCTCGACCGGGACGAACCCGACGTCGGCGTCGAGGAAGTGAGCTCGCCCGGCGTAGTAGGGGAAGACCGGATCGGTAAGCAGGATCTCGTTGCCACTGAACCGTTCGAGACCGCCGAACACCGCGAGGTGGTTGGCTTCGCCGGCTCCGTTGGTGACGATGACGCGGTCGCGGTCGACACCGCGCCGGGCGGCGATGTGATCGCGTAGTTCCGGGAGTCCGTCGCTGGGCAGGTACTGGAAGTCGTCGGCCGGGAAGTCGGCGTACTCCCGCAGGCCGTCGCGAATGCCTGCGGGCGGGTCCCAGTCCGGGCTTCCGGACACCATGTCGATCACGTCTCGATCGGCGCGTCGCGCGTACTGGACCACCCGGAAGAACCGGGGCGTTTGATAGTCCATGATCGACAGTGTACGTCGACTCCCCTTTCTCTTTCTGTCTGCGGTCGTCACCCTTGCCGAACGAGGAGGACGACGACGCCGACCACGAGCAGGGCGATCCCCAAGAAGAGGTCGCTACCGGGGAGGAAGCCGAGGACGAGTGTGACGAGTCCGGAAGTGATACTACCGGCTGTAAATCTGTGAGCGATTTCGCCACCCGGGGTGGCGAAGATCCTCACGAAGTTACAGCCGGCAGTATGAGGAGCGACCAGCCGAGCGTCGTTCTGTAGGCCATGTGGACAGTACGCCTCGACGACAGATAAGGCGTCGGTCCGACCGTCGGTTCTGACCGAGCGGTCAAGCCGACGCCGGGGTGGAACCATTATCCGACAGTCCGGCCAACGTGTGCGTATGCCAGACGACACTGACGGCGGCATCGAGGCCCGCGTCGGCGAGACACTGCGCGAGACCGATGCGACCGTCGCCGTCGCTGAGTCCTGTACCGGCGGCCTGATCGGCTCGCTGCTGACCGACGTGCCGGGGTCGAGTGACTACTTCGACCGGTCGGTCGTCACCTACTCCTACGACGCCAAGCGGGACCTGCTGGCGGTCGACCGCGAGACGCTCGACGAGGCCGGCGCGGTCAGCGAGCCGGTCGCCCGCCAGATGGCTCGCGGCGTCAGAGACACCGCCGACACGACGTGGGGCGTCGCGACCACCGGCGTCGCCGGCCCCTCGGGCGGGACCGCGGAGACGCCGGTCGGCACCGCCTACGTCGGCGTCGCCTACGCCGCGCCCTGGGGGACCGGCGACTCGTCGACGTGGGTCGAGCGCTACGAGTTCGACGGCGATCGAACGACGGTCAAACGCGAAATCGCCAGACAGGCCCTCTCGGACCTCCGGGACGCGGTCCAGCGACGAGCCTGACGGTTGCGCCCACGCCGGTCGGCACCGACAGGGCGGCCGGTGGAAATCGCCGACCATTATACCGGTCGCCAGCTAGCCACCACTGCATGAACAAACGTGGGCACGTGTTGAACGCGGCCCTGTTGAGTATCGGACTGGGGTACGTCCTCGAACCCTCCGGTGACGTGGTGACGTTCGTCACGATCGCCGAGGTGTCCGCGCCGGTCGTCCTCGGCGCGCTCTTTCCCGACGTGGACACGGCCTTCGGCCGCCACCGCAAGACGCTGCACAACCTCCCGGTGCTCGCGATCTTCCTCGCGTATCCGATCTACTTCTCGAACCTCCAGTGGGTCTGGCTCGGCGTTTTGACCCACTACGCGCTGGACTACTTCGGCTCTCGGCGGGGGATCGCGCTGTTCTATCCGCTGTCGGACCAGGAGTACGGATCGCCCACCGGCGTCACAACCTCCAGCGACCGCGCCGAGATCGTCACCGTCGTGGTGACCGCCTTCGAGGTCGTCGTCGCGATCGTCCTCGTCCACGTCCTCCCGCAGTACGTGCCGGCCGAGGCGATGCAGATCGTCGGCCTGGCGGCCCCCTAGTACACCTTCACGTCGTCGAACCGACCGCCGTAGGCGACGTGGTTCGGGTGGGTCGGCTCCGTTCCCTGCAACAGGAGGCGATCGACTTTCGACCAGCTGTTCTCGTAGCTGAGGTGGCAAAACTCCACGCCACAGCGGAGTTGATGTGCGAGCCCGTCTCGATGGAACACCCGTCTGGGAGCCTCCTCGCGGAGCGCCCCGACGAGATCGTCGGCGTCGTCGATCTCGCGGTCGAAGGTGACCCAGGCCTCGCCGACGGTGCCCCTGACGTGGGCGTACGACGAGGTGAACGGCTCGATACCGAAGTCACTCGCCAGCGCCTCCGCCCGGCGGTTGTGGTGGGGCCAGTGCTTCGGGTTGTACACCTCGACGGCGTCGATCCGGTCGCGGTGTGCTCTGATCTCCTCACGCGTGAGACTGACGTTGAGAAAGCCGGGATGTGGAACGAGCGCGGCGGCGTTCTGGCGCTTCAGTTCCTCCATCGTCCCCTCCAGGGTGAGAAAGTCGGGCACCGGATCGGAGAGCCCGACGGCGAGGACGTGGCGGCGCTGTTGCCAGTTGCCGGTGAACAGCTCTCTGGCCGGGACGACGGTCAGCTCGTCGTCGGAGAACTGCGCCGCTCGGGATTCGATCTCTGGGAGCCGTGTGAAGTGCGGTGCGTAGACGAGTGCGTCCAGCCCGCGCGCTTTCGCCCGCTCGACGACGCGTTCGTCGAGCACTTTTACGTGCATGTCCACCCGACAAGCGCTCTCCGTCACACCACAACGTACCGTGGTCCCGTAATTAGTGATTGCGCTCTCGGTCGTCGGGGAGAACGCTTTTGACTCCGGCTCGCATCTCCTCGGACAATGCCACGCTGGGAGTGTGCGATCGACGCCGACGGCGAAGTCTTCGAACGCGTGGAGGACCTCATCGTCCACCAGTCTATCGAACACGAGCGGATCGCGTGCAAGGTCTGTGGAGCGGTGCTTCCCGACGGCTACTTCGCGATCCGCCACGCCTTCGACGAACACAGCCGCGCCGAGTACGTCCGGGCCTACGACGCCGACGCCTCCGAGGTCCGCCGCCGTGAGAACGTCAAGGAGAGCATCGAGGAGACCGCCGACATCAGAGAAGTCATCGACCGCCTCGAAGGCGACGAGAGTGCGCCGTAGCTGTGTGTCGTCGTTCGCGCAGTTCGTGACTGATAGGTAGTATTATCAGATGGCGAGACAGACCCCATCGTATGGCCCTCCCACGATGGTTCCCGATCGCTCGCAACGAGGCGTACGCGCTTCTCACTGCCAAAGGTCCCTGGTTACTGGCCCTCCTCCTCGTCGGCTGGGCGTACCGCCCGGAGTATCTCGCCTGGGACGAACTCGGCCAGAACATGACGGTCGCCTTCGTCCAGTCGGCTGGGAGCGTGCTCCTCCCACTCGGCGTGTTGCTGCTGAGCTACCGCTCGATCGTCGAGGAACGAGACTCGGGCAGCCTGAAGTTCCTGCTGGGGCTGCCGGTGACTCGCACCGACATCCTCGTCGGGAAGGTCCTCGGGCGGAGTGCCGGCCTCGCGGTCCCGTTCATCGTGGCCGCGGTCGTCCTGGGGCTGCTCGGAGTCGTTCGCTTCGGCCTCTTCTCGCCGCTGCTCTTTCTCGGAGTCACGCTCGTCACGCTGCTGTACGTCCTCACGCTCGTCTCGGTCGCCACGGCGGTGTCGGCGGTGACGACCAGCACGGTCCGCGCGACAGCGCTGGTCTTTGGCGGTTTCTATCTCTTGCTCACAGTGTTCTGGAAGACGATCGCGAGCGGTCCCGTCTACGGCGCGCTCACCGGCAGCGCCGCCGATCCCTACGCCGCGCCGGCCGACGGGCTCCTGTTCGTCTTGCTCCGTCTCACTCCGGAACGCGCCTACGGCGTCGTGACGAACTGGCTCCTCGGCGTCGGCAACTCCGGCGCGGGCTACAGTGCGGTCCTGACCAAGCTCCAGCCCGAATCGAACGTCAACGCGTTCGTCGTCGACGCGGCGTTCGGACAGACCACGGCACCGGTCTACCTCCACGAAGCGCTCGGGCTCGTCGTGCTTGTGGCCTGGTGTGTCGTCCCGTTGGCACTGGCTCGCTATCGCTTCGAACGGGGTGATCTCGCGTGACGCCGCCCGCCATCGAAACGGACGGCCTCACGAAGCAGTACGGCGACTCGACGGCGCTCTCAGAGCTGGACCTGACCGTCGAGCGAGGCGAGGTGTACGGCTTTCTGGGACCCAACGGTGCCGGCAAGTCGACGACGATCAACCTCCTGTTGAACTACATCAAGCCCACCGCCGGCACGGCGCGGGTCCTCGGCCACGATCCGTGGAACGACGTCGTCGCCTGCCACCAGCGGGTCGGCATCTGCCCGGACCGGTTCGACACCTACGACGATCTCTCGGCGCGACGCCACCTCGAACTCGTCATCGACACGAAGCGCGCCGACGACACGCCGCGATCGCTGCTCGAACGCGTCGGGCTGGTCGACGCGATCGACAAGCCCGCCGGTGAGTTCTCCCAGGGGATGGAACAGCGGCTGGCTCTCGCGATGAGTCTCGTCGGCGACCCCGACCTCCTCGTGCTCGACGAACCCTTCACCGGGCTCGATCCCCACGGCGCGTCCCTCGTTCGAACGGTCGTCGACGCCGAATCCGAACGCGGGGCGACGGTGTTTTTTTCCAGTCACGTGCTCGGACAGGTCGAACTGGTCTGTGATCGTGTCGGCATCCTCCACCGGGGCCGCCTCGTCGCGGAGGGGTCGCTGGCCGAACTCCGAGACCGATGTGGTCTGTCGGCCGACGCGACCATCGAAGCGGTGTTTATGGAACTCACCGGCGACTCCGTTCGCACGGGGGAGGTGAGCGAATGAACCGACGCCGCTACCTCGGCCTCGCCACTGCGGCCATGAGCGGCCTCGCGGGCTGTCTGGCCGACACGGAGTACACCGTGAGCGCCGTCGCCGTCGACGATATCGCTGCCCCACTCGCACTCGACGTGACGCCGGTCGACCGGAGCGTGACGGTCGACAGCCCCGGCACGCTCGCGCTCACGCTCCGGAACACCAGCGAGAAGCCAATCGAGATCCGAACGACGGGCGTCTGGCCGTTCGGCATGCTCGGCCTCGCCCCACCCGGCGAACACGGACCCGACGCGATCCTCCTGCTGTCGGACCAGTACGAGGAGACGGACCGGGTCGAGGCGACGGCCAGCAGCGCCCACCTCGACAACACCCCGATCACGGACACACTGGACGGCGGCGAGTCGGTCAGCGCGCAGTACGAGATCCACGGCGAGCGAGTCGTCGACACCGGAACCCACACGCTCCGTGGCTTCTTCGACGCCGTGCCCCTCTCCTATCGCGACCCCGACGCCGACGGATGGACCCAGTACCATCCCGACGTGACCGTCGACCTCTCGAAGCAGTCGCTGCTATCGTAGCGGTTCCGGCCGTCTGCTCCGAATCACCGGGGCTCGACCTTTTTCAGCGTCGGGGTCGCGTGGCGACCCACTCCTTGTAAAACTTCGTAGCAAACGATCCGCGACCTCACTTCGCTCGGTCGCGGCGAATCGGCGACTTCGTCGCCGAACACTCGCTTACCGCTCTTCGGAGTCGAGCACGCGAATTTGGTCCCCTCGGACCGTCACGGGAATCGGGACCGTCGCCTCGTACAGCTCGACGGTGACCTGGTCTTTGCCCTCGTCGATGCGCTGGACTTGGGCCTTCTCGCCTTTGAACGGGCCGGCGATGAGTTCGACGATGTCGCCCTCAGCGATCCCCTCCACGTCGGGTTTCGGCGAGAGGAAGTGCTCGACCTCCGATAGCGAGGACTCGCCGGGGACGACGCCGTTGGCGTGGGGGATCTCGTCCAAGATCCGCTCGAAGACGCTGGCGTCGTCGGCCTCGACCATGACGTAGCTGGTCAGCGAGTCCGGCGCGAGGGCGGCGTGGATCGACTCCTCCTCGCGGCTGATGATCATGTCTGCGACGGTGCGCTCCTGACTGGCCGTGGTTTTGACTGCGTAGATTCCCATAGTATCACGCTGGCGTAGAGCCGGGGACGACCGACATCAACACGAAGATGACGAATCCGATGAGTCCGACGAGTACGATGCCAGCCCCCGCGATGAGGGCGACCCTGGAGAACTCCTCCCAGGAGGGCGTGCTGGCGAGCTTGAGCACCCGCACGTACGAGGTGAGATCGTAGGGTACGTCCATGCCGACCGGTAGCCACCGGGGGCTTTTCTATATTGTGGTCGGCATTTCGCCTCGGCCGCCGTCGTTCCCGTTGGCTACTCGACGCGCTGGCGATAGAGCAGCTCCGGGAGCCCACGCCACAGGACGACCAGCAGCGCGACGATCACGGCCATAGATAGCCCGTAGAACGCACCCAGAACGACGCCGTCGACCAGCTCTATCGCCGAACTCGACAGGAGTATCGCCGCGTACAGCACCATCATCGAACCGACGAAGGTCGCCCAGCCGCTCCGCGTCGTCGGTGCAGACACCATACTGTCGTCTTCACGAGCGGTCGAAATAGTACTTTTCGTCGCGCTGGCAGCGAAAGAACCGTCTCGCGGGCGAGTCGCTCGTCGGGGACTACTCGACGTAGTCGATGTCTTCGCCGAGTTGCTGGGCGGCCTTCTCGCGTTCGGCCTCGCTCTGGCCGTAGATCTGCGGGCTCTCGACGCCGGTGACGACGATCATGGTCTCCATCTTCCCCTCGAACTCCTGGTTGACGCTCGCGCCCCAGATGATGCGAGCGTCGGGGTCGATCCGGTCGTAGATCTCCTCGACGACGCCCTCGGCTTCTTCGATGGACATGTCGGGGCCACCGACGACGTTGACCAGCGCGGAGTTGGCACCGTCGAACTCCACGTCCAGCAGCGGCGAGCGAAGCGCCGAGCGGATCGAGTCCTGGGCCTTGTTCTCGCTGTCGGACTCCCCGAGGCCGATCATCGCGACGCCGCCGTTCTCCATGATGGTGCGAACGTCGGCGAAGTCGACGTTGACGAGGCCGGGCTTGGTGATCAGTTCGGTCATCCCCTTGACCGAGCGCATCAGCACGCGGTCACAGATCTTGAACGCGTCCTGCAGCGGCATGGAGGGCGCGTAGTCGAGCAGGCGGTCGTTGGGGACGACGATGACGGTGTCGGAGACGGCACGGAGGCGTTCGAGGCCGGCGTCGGCGTTGGCGCGGCGTCGCTCGCCCTCTGCAGTGAACGGGATGGTGACGATCGAGATCGTCAGCGCGTCGGACTCCTGTGCGGCCTGTGCGACGACGGGGGCGGCACCGGTCCCGGTCCCGCCGCCCAGTCCAGCGGTGACGAACACCATGTCGGAGCCGTCGATGGACTGCTGGATGTCTTCGATGTTCTCCTGGGCGGCCTCCTCGCCGATCTTCGGGACCGAGCCGGCACCGCGGCCGCCGGTGCGCTTCTTGCCGATGAGGATCTTCGTGTCGGCCTTGACCTCGTCGGCGAGGTGCTGGGCGTCCGTGTTGGCGGCCACGAGCTTCGCGCCGTGGATTCCCTCTTCCATCATTCGGGTGACCGTGTTGCCGCCCGCGCCCCCACAGCCGACGACGGTGATCTTGGTTTCGAGGTCCTTGACCACGTCGGCCAGCTCTTCGTCGGTCATCGTCCCAGACGTGTTCGTGGCGTCTGGCGTGGTCGAACTCTGGTCCTGGTCGGGCCCCTCAGAAGCGGGATCGCCTCCGTCCCGCTCCTCTTCGGCCTCGTCGATTGCGTCGTCGATTATGGAGTCCATAATTTGAACGCCGATAACAAACGAGCGCTTATTAGTGTTCCCCTGCTGTCTGACGACTGGCTGACGTATTTCGACGGTGGCGGCCGATTCCGGGCCGAACAGTTACGCAGACCGTACTTCTGGGAGTTCGAACTCGTCGACGCGCTCTCGGACCACGTCCGCGGGGTCGACGGTCTCGCCGTCGACCTCGACCGAGTGGCCGGCCGAAAGCTGGCCGAACTTCGGGCCTTCGGGCACGCCGCACTCGCGGGCCAGCGACGGGTCGAAGGCCGTTTCGCGCGCCCGGAGGCAGTCGCCGTCCCGAACGACCTCGTCGTACGACTGTGCCAGGACCGCGGTGAGCCCCTCGACGATTGGCTCGCGGTCGTCGGGCGCTGGCAGCGCCACGGGGCCGACGACTTCGGTCCCGTTCTGTTCGGTGTCGAACGCCAGCGCCGTCTCGGCGACGACCGCTCGGGTCCGTTCCCGGTCGATTCCGCTCGCTCTGGCCAGCAACTCCCCAGACAGGTTCCAGACGACGAAGTCAGCGTCGTGGGTTCTCGCGGGCTCGCCACACCGGAGGCCGTCGTCGATGGGTCCGATGGCGGCTTCCAGTCGGTCGACCAGTCCCAGCGAGACGCCGCTGGTCTCGCGGACCCACGTCTCGTCGACGACCCGATAGCCGAGGTCTTCGATCGTCTCGCGCAGTGCCGGCCGCTCGGCCTCCAGCAGTGCGTAGTCGGCACGGCTCTCCTCGAAGGCTCGCTCGATCACGGCCCGGTTGTCCCGTGGATCGCCCATCGCGTCCAGCGCCCAGTCGGCACCGACGTGGCCGATCGCCCAGTCGGTCTCGCGCAGGACGCGCTCGAACCTGGGGGCGTAGTGGCCCCCGCCAAAGCCCACGAGGTGGCGACGCGTCCCGTTCTCTCGTGGTGTGTCGGGCTCGGTGTCTTCCAGCGCGAGGATCGCCCGCGCGACTGCCCGCGCGGCGTCGGCGTCGTCCCACTGGGGCTCGTCGCTCCCGACTTCGACGAACATCGAGGGAGCGCCGACGACGCTGGGGCCGTGGTGGGTCGCCTCCATCCCTACCTCGTAGCCCTCGGGCGCGAACGATTCGAGCGCCTCGACGACCCTGCGGTGTGCGTTCGGACAGGCACGGGCGAGGACGCCGTCCGCGCCGCCGAACTCTGCCGGCCCGAAGTTGCCCGTGTGGTGTGCGGTCAGCAGCGGCCCCGTCTCACCGGCGTGGCGCGACGCGAAGACGAGCAGGTCGGAGTCGTCGAAGGCCGTCGCGACCGATTCGAGGTCGAGGTGGATCGCGTCGAACGTTCGGAGTTCGACCCCGTCCCGACGGTAGACGGTGCCGCCACCGTCGCCGTCTGGCCGCTCCTCGTCGACCGTCTCCGTCCACTCGACCAGATCGAGCAGCTGTTCGCCCACGTGTTCGGAGGCCGAGTCCGATCGCGAGACGACGACGGCGAGCATCAGTCCGCGAACTCCTCGTGGACGGTCTCACGATCTGTCGCGTCACGGACCGCGTCGGCGGTCAACCCGAACAGCAACTGCACCGACTTGCGACGCTTGATCAGCAGCGCGGTCCCGGCGACCATGTAGACCGCAGTGTAGACCAACAGGAGTTCGTAGCTGTCGACGGGCAGGGCCAGCCACTCGCGGATCAGGACGAACTCGAGGAGTACCTGTGAGATGAACAGGCCAAAGAGGACCAGCGCCTCGCGGATGCTGATCTCGAAGTTACTGAGGATCGCCAGCGCGAAGTACGACTGGGCGGCGGTGATCCAGATCTCGGCTGCCTGCTTCGCGTCGAACGGCAGGACGCCGTAGGCCCCGTACGAGATCGAGAACACGACCGAGAGGGTCCCGATCAGCAGCGTCCACTGGTTGAGCTTCGAGGAGATCAGGGCGTTGAACCCGGCCGTCGAGCGGGCCTTGTTGACCAGCACCGCGACGACGATCAGCTCCGGCGACTCGCTGGCCAGCGGGGCGACCCACTGGATCATGAAGAACTGCGGGATCCCGTTGTCGATCCCGATCTGTTCGAGCCCGTGAGCGAACGGTTCGACGGCCGTGAAGATCACGACGCCGGAGTAGACGAACAGCACGATCACGGACAGAGGTCGCCACGGCAGCGGCCACTGCTGGAGGTACCTGGGGACGCCGACGTGCTCCTCGCCCTGTTCGATGTCGGACTTGAGGATCAACGCGATGTATGCGACGTAGAGCCCCACGAGGACGACCGTATCGAGGATGTCGATGCCGCCGCCCAGTGGCACCAGGAAGGCCCAGACCGTCGCGGCAAAGAGGAACGTGATCTCGGTCGCGATGTCGGTGTCGAGCTGGACCGAGTCGCCGAGCCATCCCTCGCGGTCCTGGACGGCAGGGTCTTTCGTCTCGAAGGCCCGCCAGACCGTGAACACGGCGATCCCGGCCCAGCCGATCCCGATGAGGATGCGGTTCGCGCCGGTCATGTTGGCCACGGCGAGGTTGGCGTCGTGGCAGGCCCCGGCAAGGGCCGTCTCGCCGGCCTCGATAGCGGCCGGTGAGAGCGCGTTACAGGCTTCGGTCGTCGCGCCACCGGCACCGGCGTTCCAGGCGTACAGCGCGTCGACGGCGTACTCCGGTGCGACGGCCAGCACCGCGAGGACGGCGATCGCGAAGGCACGCGGCACGTCTTTCTCCGCCGTCTCGGCTCCCCACGCCAGCAGGAAGGACGCACCGAGGACGGCGATCCCCGTCAGAGCGACCTCCGAGAGGGTGCCGAGGTGGACGACGCTACCGGCAAGCAGACCGACGCCGACCAGCGTGTTGTAGACGAACAGCACCATCCAGGGGGCTGTCAGCCCGGCTGCGACTCCGATCTGGACCAGTGGATGACGAAGGCGGCTCACTACCACACCCCTGGATAGGTCCGTCCGAAAAGCTTGCGAAACGGCCGGCGAGTGGTCGTCGGTCGTCGCGACCGTGTCTTTGATATCCACCGCGCGTGCCCAGGCGGTATGGACGTGTTCGGTCTGATCGGGAACCCGGTGGGTCACTCGCTGTCGCCGCCGATGCACGAAGCGGCCTACGAACAGCTCGACATGGACGCTCGCTACGTCACCTTCGAGCCGGACGAAGACGCGGCCGCCGCCGCCATCCAGAGCGCCCGGACGCTGGGAGTCACGGGGCTGAACGTCACGATCCCATTCAAGCAAGCCGTCTTCGAGGCCGTCGACCCGGATCCGCTGGCCCAGCGGATCGGCGCGGTCAACACGGTCGATCTGACCGGCGACGAGCCACGCGGCTACAACACGGACGCCGTCGGTGCCGTGCGCGCGCTCCGCCGCCACGACGTGGCCCTCGACGGCACCGCAGTCGTGATCGGCGCGGGCGGTGCCGGTCGGGCGGTCGCGTTCGGGCTGGCCGACGAGGGGATGGCCGTCCGGATCGCCAACCGGACCGTCGAGCGCGCTCACGACCTCGCCGCGGACGTGCCGGGGGCGACCGGCCACGGACTCGACGAACTACACGACACCGTCGCCGACGCGGACGTGCTGGTCAACTGTACCAGCGTCGGGATGGACGAGGACGCGACCCCGGTGCCGGCCGACGCCCTCCACGGCGATCTGTCCGTCCTCGACGCCGTCTACTCGCCGGTCGAGACGCGACTGCTCCGGGCGGCCGACGCCGCCGGTGCGACGACCGTCGACGGCGCGTGGATGCTCCTGTTCCAGGGCGTCGAAGCGTTCGAGCGCTGGACCGGTGTGTCCGCACCGGTCGCGGCGATGAACGACGCACTCCGGGATCGCCTGTGAGAACGTTGCCACTAACCCGGAAGGTGTTAAGTGTCGGCGACCAGTAGCCCCCCACATGGGTCTGTTGCAGAAACTGAAATCGGCACTCGGGCTCGACGCTTCGGGGTCGCCGTCCGCCGGGGCCAACGCTCCCCAGGACGTCGACGTGACCGTCGAGCGCGAGCCGTCGACGGAGTCGGAGGACGCCGTCAAGGGGACCGACACTGACACCGCAGAGGCAACGCACGACGCGGACGACGAGACTGAATCAGAGACCGTCGGCGAGCAGGCCGACGCGGACGACGAAGCCGAGACGACTGCGACGCCCTCCACGGAGCAGTCCGACGACGAGCCGTCGGTCGAGAACGACGCCCCAGTCACCGAGATCAAAGGTGTCGGGCCGGCCTACGCTGAGCGACTGGAGAACGCCGGCATCTCGACCGTCTCGGAGCTCGCGGCGGCCGACGCCGACGAACTGGGCGAGGCGACCGATCTCTCACCCAACAGAGTCTCCGGGTGGATCGAACAGGCGAACTCCTTTTGACACTGCCGCCAGTCGCCGCTTCTATAGTAGCCATTGCAAGTCAATGCACACCCGATCGCACGACAGCAGTGCGATCGGTGTGTCAATCGTTTCAATTGTTACGATAGCCGTCGCCGGAGCCGTGACGCTCGCGGATCGACGGCCGACGGCGTGACCGTCGACCGCAAGGGAATTATCTGCTGGACACGTCCTGTTCGGTAATGCCCACTGTCGTCACCGACAGGGACGCGTTCGGCTCGGTCGCCGCCGACGCCAGTCCCGCGGCCCGCGTTCCCGTCGAGGTGCGCGTCACCGTCTCGGATCCGTTCGCCGCCTATCGGCGCGCACGCGACGGCGACGCGGCCGGCGGCGTCTACCTCGGGACGACCGGCGGCCAGTCCGGCTGGGGTTATTTCGCGACGATGCCAGCCGATTTCCACGAGGTCGGCCCCGGCGAGGCCGACTCGCTGGCCGTCCTGGCCGACGCCGTCGACGCCGACGACCTCGCGCGTGGCGATTGCGACGTTCCGTATCCGTGTGGGGGGATCGGGTGGCTCTCCTACGACGTGGCCCGCGAACTGGAGACACTGCCCGACGACGCGCTCCGTGATCGTGCGCTCCCGCGCCTCCAGCTCGCGACCTACGACCGGATCGCCGCCTGGGAGGAACCCCGCGGCGACGAGGTCACACTCCGCGTGACCGCCTGTCCGCGCCTCGACGAGTTCGAACGGCCGGCGCTGGCCTACGAGTTCGGCCGCCAGCACGCGCTGGAGTTGGCCAAGGCGGCCGTCGACGGCGATCCGTCGGTCGGTGATCCGCCCTCGGCGGCCGACGACGCGCGGTTCGAGAGCGACTGCACGCCCGAGGAGTACGCCGACCGCGTGCGGGCCGTTCAGGACGCTGTCCGTGACGGCGACACCTTCCAGGCGAACGTCTCACAGCGCCTCGTCGCCCCGGCGGCCGTCCACCCCGTCGCGGCCTTCGACGCCCTCCGGACGGTCAATCCGGCCCCCTACTCGGCGCTGGTGGAGTTCCCCGGCGTGGACCTCGTGAGCGCCAGCCCCGAGTTGCTGCTCCACCGCGACGGCGCGGTGGTCGAGACGGAGCCGATCGCCGGCACGCGCCCGCGAGGTGACACGCCAGAAGACGACGCTGACCTCGAAACGGAGCTACTCGACGACGAGAAAGAGCGGGCCGAACACGCGATGTTGGTCGATCTCGAACGCAACGACCTCGGCAAGGTCAGCCAGTTCGGCAGCGTCGAGGTGACCGACTACCGGCGGGTCGACCGCTACTCCGAAGTGATGCACCTCGTCTCGAAGGTCGAGGGCCGTCTACGCGACGGGATGGACCTCGCCGACGCCGTCGCCGCCGTCTTCCCCGGCGGGACGATCACTGGTGCCCCCAAGCCCCGGACGATGGAGATCATCGACGAACTGGAAGCGACCCGACGCGGCCCCTACACCGGTTCGGTCGGGATCTTCGGATTCGACGACCGGGCGACGCTGAACATCCTCATCCGGACGCTGGTGCGCTACGAGTCCCGGTACTACCTCCGGGTGGGCGCGGGAATCGTCCACGACTCCGTCCCCCGCAAGGAGTACGACGAGACCCTCGCGAAAGGGCGGGCACTGATCAACGCCGTCGACGAGGCACTCGACGCCGACGCCGAGATGACCGTGGAGGCCGAGCGATGAGCGTCGCGCCGACGATCCTGGTGATCGACAACTACGACTCCTTCGCCTACAACCTCGTCCAGTACGTCGGCGCGGTCGTCGAACGCCTCGGCGGCGGTCCCGACGACGTGCTCGTCCGGCGCAACGACGCGGTCTCGATCGCGGAGATCGAACGCCTCGACCCAGACGGGATCGTGGTCTCGCCCGGCCCCGGAACCCCCGAGGCGGCCGGCGTCTCGATGCCGATCTTCTCGCGGCTCCAGTACCCGACGCTCGGGGTCTGCCTGGGCCACCAGGCGCTGTGTAGCGCCAACGGTGCCGAGGTGGGTCACGCGGAGTCGGTCGTCCACGGCAAATCCTCGACGGTCACCCACGACGGGACGGGCGTGTTCGCGGACCTGCCCGATCCCTTCGAGGTCGGTCGCTACCACTCTCTGGCCGTCGAGCGAACCGCACTGCCCGACGTGCTCGAAGAGACCGCGGCCACGGTTTCTGCGACCGACGGGGACGCCGGAGACGACGCCGAGGGCGACCGCCGCATCGTCATGGGCGTGCGCCACCGCGAGCGGCCCCACGTCGGCGTCCAGTTCCACCCCGAGAGCATCCTCACCGACGGTGGCAAGACGATGATCGAGAACTTCTGTCTCCAATGCAATACCACGTAAACGGCGATCTCGTTCCGGCGAGCGAAGCGAGCGTCTCCGTCAGAGACCGCGGCTTCCAGTACGGTGACGCGGCCTTCGAGACGATCAGAGCCTACGGCGGCGTTCCCTTCGAGTGGACGGCCCACCGCGAGCGCCTCCAGCGGACCGCCGAGACGCTCGGCTTCGGCGACGCAGTGCCCGACGACCTCCGGGACCGCGTCGAGGAGACGCTCGCCGCCAACGACCTCGACGACGCCTACGTCAAGCTCTCTGTCACCCGCGGCGTCCAGCCCGGGAAGCTGACGCCCGACGAGACGGTCGATCCGTCGATCGTCGTCGTCGTCCGCGAGCTTCCACGCGGCGGGACCGAGGGCGAGTCAGTCTGGGACGATCCGGCGGACGTACAGACCGTCAAGACCCGACGGGTGCCCGACGCGGCGCTTCCGGCCGACGCCAAGACCCACAACTACCTCAACGGAATCCTCGCTCGGCTGGAACTGCGCCGCGCCGCGACCGACCGGTTCCAGGCCGACGAGGCGCTGTTGCGCGACACCGACGGCAACGTCGTCGAGGGTGCCACCAGCAACCTCTTTTTCGTCACCGAGGCCGGCCTGCGAACGCCCGCCAGCGAACTGGACCTGCTGCCCGGCGTCACTCGCTCGGTCGTGATGGAACTGGCCGACGCCGAGGACTTCCCCGTCGAGACGGGGACGTACACCGTCGACGACGTTCGCGAGGCAGACGAGGCGTTCCTGACGAACTCGACGTGGGAGATCCGGCCCGTCGCCACCGTCGACGGCATCGACGTGGGCACCGGACCGATGACGAAGCTCCTCCAGCGGCTCTACGACGAACGCGTCGAGAGCGAGTGCTACGAGTAGCCCAGTTATCGCTCTCGTCGGACCCACCCGTCGACCGAGCGGGCGCTGGCGAGGTGGACGAATACGAACACACTCACGCCCGCCATGGCACCGGCAACACCACTCGTGGCGATCGGCTCCGGAATCTCCAACAAGAGTATCAGCCCCCACAGGACGCCAGCGAGGAGCACGACGATCGCGAGTTTACGAACGCCGCTTGCATCGTCACCGTGTTCGTCGATCCGGCGGCCCAAGCTGGTGTGTTTGAACGGACCGAGCGTGAGGAGGGTAACGGCAGTGCCGGCGAGGAACCACGGCCACGCAACGACCCGTGTCTGCACGTACGAGGACAGCCAGAGCGTGAAGACGCCCATCAGGATGTCCAGCCACGTCGGCGGGTAGTCGGGCAGAAACTGCGGGTGACGTTCGAATCCCATCGATACAGTCCGTGTCTCACTCCTGGTGGATGACACTTACGCAGGCCGGATGTCGACGGCCTCGTAGACGCCCGCCACGTCGGTCTCCCGGACCGTCGCCGTCACTTCCACGCCCTCTTCGACGGCGTCGTCGGCGACGATGGTCACCGGTTCGATCGGGTCGCGCCTGAGAAACGACCAGAGCCGTTCGAGCCAGCCCGGCTTGCCGCCCTCGCGACAGACGAGGACGTACCGCGACTCCGCCAGCGCCGCCAGCTCCGCGACCAGTTCGGCCTCGTCGAGTTCCGCCGGGCCGACGACGTGAATCACCTCGCCCGTGATCGTCTCGGTCATACTCTCACTCACCAGGCGGCGGGAATCTACCTTGCGGTCCGGGATGCAACTCTCGAACGTAGCCTCGGACGGATTCGAACTGCGAAGGCTCGAATTCGCTCGTCCTCTGAGTTCGAACCGCCGAGGATATTTGCGCCTCACGGGTTTGTTCGGCGCAAAAGTAGTCCCGGGCGGATTCGAACCGCCGTCATGGGCTCCAAAGGCCCATATGATTGGCCACTACACCACGGGACTTCACCTGGGTATTGCTCGGCGGTGTTTAATAGAATTGTCTTTGCGGTCGCCGTCTGCCACAGGACTGGCCACTGGGTAGCCGGGTCGGGGCACGTCTTCGGTCCAGATCGGCGGCGCTAGTCTGACGCCTCGGCTTCCAGTTCGATCAGTCCGCACACGTCGTCTTCGGCGTCGAAACAGTCCGGGCACTGCGGTTCCCGGTCGATGATCGTGTCCAGTCGCTCGGCGACGGTCTCGTCGATGACCCCCTCCAGTTGCTTTGCCTCGCCGCGGAACTCCTCGACTTCGAGCACTTCGAGGAGAAACCGCTCGATGATGCAGTAGTTCTGGAGCGCCTCGCGAGCGCGGTGGATCCCCTCGTCCGTGAGGTCGACGCCCTTGTACTTCTCGTGTTCGAGGAGGCCCTGGTCTTCGAGTTTGCCGATCATCTCGTTGGCACTGGCCGGGCTGACTTCGAGCATGTCGGCCACGTCACCGGTCGATGCTGGGCCGTCCTCCTGTTCCTGGACGAGGTAGATGGCTTTCAGATACTGGTTAGCGGTGTTCACGTGGATCCCTCCGTTGGTGTCGCGGCGGCACTCATTCGCGTTCCTCCATGAGTTCGGTCACTTCTTCGACGCCGTCTGCTTCCTCGTCGCGGATGCGTTCGAGCGTCGAGAGGAGTCGATCTCGGTCGATGCTGAACTCGGTCTCGGAGGTCTCGATCGCTCCGATCAGGTCGTCGTAGAACTTGTACGCCGTCTCCTCGTTGCACAGTTGATCGTAGAGGACGCCGTCGAACTCGTCGTCGCTCTCGTACTGGGCCTCGACGAGCGTCTGGATCTCGTCGAACGGCACCGTCTCGGCGTCCAGTTCGGCGATCAACTCTTCGAGGGCGCGTCGATGCTGTTCGGACTCTTCGGCGGCGTGGTCCAGCAGTCGATCGACCGCGGGATCGAGATCCGCCGAGACGCTGGCGTGCTTGTCGGCGCGCGCCTCGACGACCTCTTCGAGGACGACGCCGATCTGGAGCAGCCGCGCGAGCTGGTGGTCGGAGCCGACTGGCCGCTGGAGGCTCACGGTACCTGCCCCCGTCGGTCACGCGTCTGTACAGTCATAGTCGTTGCTCGGGGAGGCGGCGACTTAAGCGGTTCCCTCGCAGTTCCGTCCGTCCGGTCGTTCGAGCGCCAGAACGGGGTCCCGAAGGATCGAACGTGTCACTGACGGGTCTGTGTTACGGGCGGGTGACCGCCACCCGGGGGTGGGAACTCGCTCGCGGCGGTGACGCCTCGTGACCTCATACCGCCGGCTGTCCGTCTGTAAAGAATGTTGCGACCCCGTGGTCGCACATATCTTGCAACAGTGCCAGCCGGCCGTATCAGTCCTCGTCGGACTCGAACGTCGCGAAGATCTCCGCCTGCTCGGCAGCACTGGACTTGTACAGCGCCCAGAAGCTCAGGAGTCCGAGATCCTCGTTTTCGGCCCAGTCGACGATGGCGCTGGCGTCGTCGGTCGTGAAGTTGTCCTCGCCGACGTTCGGCGTCACACCCAGCATCTCCCAGCGTTCCTGCTCGGATTTGTCCGGGTAGACGTTGGCCAGCCAGTCGACGGTCCCCTGTCCGGCCGAGGGGATGATCGAGGTGTAGTCGCCCGAGAAGCCCATGGTCATGATGTTGACGTAGGACAGGTCGATTCCCTTCTCGACGGCGTCGCTGACCATGTCCTTGGCGGGCGAGTAGTTGCGGTTCTCGATGCCGCCCTGTCCGGCCGGGACGGTGTAGGAGATCTTCACTTCGGGGCGCTCGTCTTGCAACATCGCGAGCGCCTCGTTGCGGATCTCGTAGACGCTGCCGTCACGGCCTGCCTCGTTGGCGTTCTCGTCGTCGATGTCGAGGTGAGTGACCCCGAGCGTGTCGAGGATGTCTGCGTAGACGTTCTTCAGTTCCGTCGCGTCGGTCGCGTCCCGTGCGACGGTCCGGCCGTCCCAGCCACCGATGGCGACCCAGACCTCGATACCGTTGTCCTGGAGCGTCTGGATCTCGTCGGTGTAGTCGGTGAGCGGACGCTGGCCGTCCGAGGTGAGCCAACCGGGGTTGACCTCGCCGTCGTCGGTCGCGTCGCCGACGAACGAAACGACGACACGATCCGTGTCGACGTTCAGTGTCCCGTCGACGAGACTTCCCCACGTGCCCTGGTAGGGCGCGAACACGTCGTCTTCTTTCTCGGAGCCGCCACCGCTGTCGCCGACCGCGACGCTCACGGAGTCGCTGGCGGTCGCGCCAGCGTCGTCGGTCACCGTCAGCGTCGCCGTGTACTCGCCTTTCGCGTCGTAGCTTCTGGTGACGGTCTCGCCCGTCTCGGTGGTGCCGTCGTCGAAGCTCCACTCGTAGCTCGTGATCGAGCCGTCCTGATCGGCAGAGCCGGAGCCGTCGAAGGTGACCGTCTCGCCGACCTCCGGCGAGGAGGGCGAGGCCGAGGCGACCGCACTGGGTGCGAAGTTCCCACACGTGCCCACCAGCGTCCAGACGTTCTGGCTCTCGGCGGGTTCGGTGCCGCTGGTCCACCACTCGGCTTCCCAGAGCCGACCGTCGTAGATCACTCTGTCGCCGCCGGTGTAGGTCGCCCCCGAATCGTACTGGGGGAAGTCGTCGCAGTTCGCGCTGTCACTGTCGTCGCCGTCGTCGCCGTCGTCTCCCCCGTTCCCGCCGCAAGCGCCCTCGCGCGTCCAGACGTTGGCGCTCTCGGACGGTTCGTCCTGGGTCCACCACTCGGCGGTCCAGAGTGCACCGTCGTAGGTGACCTGGTCGCCACCGGTGTAGGTGGTGTCGGCGTCCCACTCCGGGACGCTACTACAGTCTGCGCCAGCCGCGATGCCGCTGGCTCCGATACCAAGTGCTGTCAGTGCCGATGCCTTACGTAGAATGTTCCGTCGTGTCTGTTTCATTGGTGTGATAGTGTGACTCGTTCGTCAGCGATCGATTCGACGCGCCGAAAAAAGCGATGTGACCGGCGTTATGCGGTCCGGTTGATCGTGTCGAGCAGCGTCTCGTTCCAGTCCTGGGAGAGCTCCCAGAACATGACGCCCTGCATGCCACGCTCTTTGGCGAACTTGACCTTCTCTTCGATGGCCTGTTCGTCGTCGTAGCTGATGATCGTCTCTTCGTCTTCGTTGACGATGTAGGGGACCGCACCGGGGTCGTGGCGCTTCTTCGTCCAGCCGTCCGCGCCCTCGATGTTCTCTTCGAGGTCACCGAAGTCGAACGCGCCGGTCGGGTCAGCGCCGTCTTCGAGCTGGTCGTGCCACGTGCCCTTCGGGAGACCGCTGTAGCTGCCGTACATCTCGGTGCCGTTGAAGCCTCGGCCGTAGAACGGCAGCCCGAGGACCAGTTCGTCGTACTCGGCGGGCTCGGCCGGCGGGTACTCCCACTGACCAGGCCAGTAGCCCGTCTCGCCGTGGTCGCCAGCGTAGAGCTTGTCGACCGAGTACTCGACGAAGTACTGGGCGGTGTAGGTCTCGCCGTACTGGCTGTTCTCCGTGGGGTGGGAGTCGCCGTACAGCGGCGCGTTCTGCCCCACGACGTCCATCCACGAGCCCGTGAAGTCGTAGGCCATGATGGAGGCGAAGTCACAGATCTCGCCGATGTCGCCGTGGCGGAGGCCACCGGCGTTCCAGTCCGAGCCACCGTTGGCGATGGATAGCTCGTAGTACTTGCCGTCTTCCTGGGCGGCTGCATCGAGCGTGTCGCGCAGCGCCTGCAGGAGGTCGACGTGGGTCTCGTAGTCCTTGTTGCTCCCACACTGGCACTTGCCCTGGGAGCTACCGGGGTGTTCCCAGTCGATGTCGATGCCGTCGAGGTTGTACTCCCGGAGGATCTCGACACACCGGTCGGCGAAGGACTGCCGGTTGCTCTCGGTCGCGGCGATCTCGGAGAAGCCGGTCGAGTCTGCCCAGCCACCGATCGAGAGCGTAATCTTGGTGTCCGAGGCCGCTCCGTCCTTGAGCTCCTTGAACCGCTCGAGGTTCTTGCGGTCCTGGTCGCTCATGATCGTCGGCACTGCCTTCTCTGCGTCGACGCCGAGGAACGCGTACTGGACGTGCGTGACCTTGTCGAAGGGAATGTCCTCGGGGTAGTAGTCGTACTCCGGCGTGGCCTTCCAGCCGGGGTAGTAACCGATGACCTTGAACTCGTCGTCGGGGCCGTCCGGTGCCGGCATGACCGAGAGCGTCTCGGTGACGGAACTGGACGCGCCCTCGGCGTCCGTGACCGTCAGCGTGACCTCGTAGTCTCCGGCCTCGTCGAAGGTCAGCGAGTTCTCCGCACCTTCGACGGTGCCGACGTTCTCGATCTCCCACTCGTAGCTCAGGGAGTCGCCGTCGGGATCGGAGGAGCCGCTGGCGTCGAGGGTCACTTCCTCACCCGGCTCGGGCGAGGACGGCGAGACGGTGAAGGAGGCCTCGGGCGACTGATTCTCGTCGCCGCCACCGCCACCACCGCCGCTGTCGCCACAGGAGCCTTCCAGCGTCCAGACGTTCTCGCTCTCGGCTGGTTCGGTGCCCTTGGTCCACCACTCGGCGGTCCAGAGCTTGCTGTCGTAGGTGACCTGATCGCCGCCCGAATAGGCCATGCTCGAATCCCACGCCGATACTTCGCTGCAATTAGTGGTGTCGCCGCCGTCGCCCGGTGGCGTGGAGCCACAGGCACCTTCCTTGGTCCAGACGTTGGCGTCCTCCGCCGGCTGGGTGCCACTGGTCCACCACTCGGCGGTCCAGAGCGCACCGTCGTAGGTGACCTGGTCGCCGCCGGTGTAGGTGGCCCCCGAGTCCCACTCGGAGACGCCACTGCAGTCTGCTGCTGTTGCTGTCGCACTGGCACCGACAGCCAGTGCCGACAGAGCCGTTGCCTTCTGTAGCATATCGCGTCGTGTTTCTCTCATGTATGGTGTCGTTCGGTGTCGTCGTGTCGTTTCGGTCGATGCTGACGTGACGGCGGCAGGGCTATCGGGTCGCGCTGTCGCCCCCTTCGCTGTCACTTCGCGAGCAGCCCGTGGGTGACGCGTCAGTTACCCCCGTAATTGCACGTCACCGCACAGGCCGGGAAACGCCGTGGAACCGCGACTACTCGTTGAGCGTGTTCCAGAGCGTGCTGATCAGCTCGCCGTCCTTCGTGTCGCCGCCGATGGCCCACAGCATCGTCCCGCCGTACGGCGAGTCGCGGAGCCACTGGGCTTTCATCTCCATGGTCTCGACGGTGTCGTGGGAGATCATCTCTCCACTGGCCTTGTTGTAGCCACCGCCCTTGTCGGGGTTGTAGCTGTAGGCCGTCATCGCGTCTTCGTCGATGTAGGTCTCGTAGTCGTCGCCGTCGATGATACTGGAGCCGCCACGGGCGCCACCGGCGAGGTCGTAGTACTCGTAGATACCACCGATGGTACCGAAGGTACCTTCGCCGCTGGCGTTGCCGTCTTCCCCGTCGAACTTCTGGAAGAGGCCGTCGTCTTCGCCGTTGCCCTCGCCGTCCGGGTCGTTGACGTTGCTCCAGCTACGCCCGTAGAACGGAACGGCCATGTTGAGCTGGTCCGGGGACCAGCCCTGCTGTTCGAACCAGCTGAGGGCGTAGGAAGCGTTCCAGCTGTCGGACTTCTCGAACGGGTTGTCCGGGTTCTCCTTGAGCGGTGCGTGATGGCGGGTGTACTCGCTCCAGATACCCGCGTAGTCGAAGGTCATCACGAGGATGAAATCGAGGATGTCCGAGAGCGCGTCGTGCTCGTAGTCGGCCATCGCTTCGGGGTCGGCGTTGACTGCGGCAGTGACCTCGTACGGCTCCTCGCGGCCCTCCTCTGCCGCCTTCTCGTCGAGACGGTCGCGGACCGCCTGACACAGCTTCGTGAAGTTCGGAATGTCGATTTCGGGGCGCTCGACGTTCTCCTTGTTACACGCCTCGCCGCCGTCGCCCTGACAGCCCCCGCCGTGGGGGAACTCCCAGTCGATGTCGATGCCGTCGAGGTTGCCTCGGTCGACCCACTCGGCACACTGGTCGGCGAAGCGCTGACGGTTCTCCTCGGTTTCTGCGGCGTACGAGAAGTACTCGGAGTCGCCCCAGCCACCGATCGAGAGCGTGAACTTGGTGTCCTCGTTCTCCTCGGCGAGTTCGGCGATGCTCTTTCCACCGGGTGCGTCACGCCAGTCGGTGTTCTGGTCCCAGAACGCCTGCTGGCCGTGACTGTCGCCGACGAGGTTGACGGAACCGTCCTTCTCCGGGCGCGCGAACGCGTACTGGACGTGCGTGATCTTGTCCAGCGGCATGTCGGACGGGGTGTACTCGCGGTCGTACTGTGCCCACTGTCGGTAGTAAGCGACGACTCGCTTGTCGCCGGGCTGCGTACCGCCCGCGGTGCCGACGAACACGGATCGAGTCGCGGTCGCCTCGTTACCGTCTGCGTCGGTGACGGTCAGCGTGACCTCGTAGGTGCCTTCCTCGTCGAGCGTGACCGTGTTCTCGACGCCGGAAATCGGACCCTGATCGCCGACCATCCACTCGTAGGACTCGATGTCGCCCTCGGAGCCGCTGGCGTCCAGCGTAACGTCCTCGCCGACATCTACGCGCGTTGCGCTGGCGTCGATGACGGCGTTCAGGTCGGAGGACCCACCGTCGTCGCCGCCGTTGTCGCCGCCGTTGTCGCCGTCCTCGACGGCACGGACCTTCGTCCAGACGTTCGCGCTCTCGGAGGGTTCGGTGCCCTTGGTCCACCACTCGGCCTCCCAGACGAATCCGTCGTAGGTGACCTGGTCGCCGCCGGTGTAGGTGGCGCTCGAATCGTAGGCAGGAATGTCGCTGCTGCCGCCGTCGGAGCCGCCGTCGTCGCCGCCGTCCCCGTCAGCAGGTCCGACCTTCTCCCAGACGGCCTCGTCTGCGCTCGGTGCCGTTCCTTTGGTCCACCACTGTGCTTCCCAGATGTATCCCTCGTAGACGACTCGGTCGCCACCGTTGTAGGTGGCGCTCGAATCGTACGCCGGATACTCTTCCTGTGCTGTTACCGCTGAGACGCCGGCCAGACCGGCCAGCGCCGAAAGCGATTGTAGATAGTTGCGACGTTGCATGGTTATTGTCGCGGCGGTGTCGACCGTTGGCGTGCCACCGTTGGATCTGGCCGCCCCACTACCGGGACGGCGTTCTAGTCCCCAATCCGCACCCAACGTTCTCTCACCCAGCCGCTGTAGGTACCACACACCTGCATACACTAAAAAATTCCGAAAATTAATATTTCCATACATGGAACGTCTCCCTACAATCATCTGAATAGCTGCGCCATTTTATAATGATAAATGATCTCTTCTCGCACTAACACGAGGTATGTGACACTTTCACTCACTACTGGCGTTGTCAACACCCTTGTCGTTGCGTTCGTCGGTCTATCAGAGGTCCGAGCATCCAATCTGCTCTCCAGGCCGATGGCGAGTCGTTGCCGCAGTCCTACACGATTGTTCACCCAAGAAAAACGCGCTGGTGATGCTGATTGTGTGTCCTTTTGTACCATGGTCTGGGGAACACTCTTTCGAACCCTCTAACGCCATTTGAGGGCTGTTTCGTAGGGTGGATCGACCGGTTTCGTCGCTCGCGACGGCCCGGTCGCACTACTGCCGTCTCGACCGAACCGATTCACAGTCGATCTCACCGCTGTCACGCGGTCGGATATGGACTGCGACGGAACGCTGTCGCTGCTTACCGACGGGGTAGACGCTTACCGGTCATCGCTACAACTGTCCGTATGAGCTTCGACGGCTACTGTCGCTGCGTAGCACGGGCCGGCGGCGAAAAAACGGGGTCGTGGTTTCGTGACGGGCTCGCGGTCGACCGTCGTCGCCGTCACTGCACCTGGTTGTAGATGCCTGCGAACTCGTAGGCGCTCTGCTCGATGCCGCTGCACTTGCCCGAGACGGTCCCGTCGGGACAGTCGCCGTTGTCTCGATCCAGCGACCAGAACGAGACGAGACCGATCCCCTTGTCCTCGACGAAGGAGACGACCTCCTCGGCGTCTTCGGGCCGGTGCTGGCCACCGACGTTGTTCTCTCCGATCATCGGCGTGATGCCGACCATACTCCAGGCCTCGTCCGAGGAGAGGTCCGAGAAGATCGACAGCAGATCCTCGTGGGTGCCGTTCGCGGTGTCTTTGACGGTGCTCGCACTCGGACGGACCCAGCCGTAGTTCATCGTCATCACGTTGACGTACTGCACGTCGACGCCGTTGTCGCGAGCGTTCTCGACGACGTACGTGCCGTGCTCGGTCAGGCCGGTCGTCCGACAGCGCAGCGTGTACGACACTTTCAGGTCGGGGTTCTCCGACTGGAGTTCGGCCAGTGCCTGATTGCGTCGGTCGACGGCGGCCTCGTCGACGGACTCGATGTCGAAGTCCAGGTGCGTGACGCCGTACGTGTCGATCACGGACTGGTACTCCGATTTGATCTTCTCGATGTCGGTCGTGTCCTGGGCGATCATCGTCCCGACCGCGCCGCCAAAGGAGATGATGATCGTTCCGCCCTGATCCTGGTAGGCCTGGAACTCCGACTTGAGGCCCGCCTCGCCGACGAGCTGGTCGACTTCCCCGCCCCACGCGGCGTTGCCGTTCCCGTCAGAGAGGACGAACGCGGTGGTGACGCTGTCGTTGCCCGCCTGCTCTGCGTGATCGACCAGCGTCGTCTCCGGATCGGTGAAGACGTAGTTGTACGGCGCGAACTCGGTCGACCCTTCGGTGCCGCCGGAGCTGTCGCCGACCGAGACGACCGTCTCGTTGGTGTCGCTCGCGCCCGCGTCGTCGGTGACAGTCAGCGAGACGGTGTAGTCGCCCGCCGACTCGTAGCTGTGACTGACGGACTCGCCGGTCGCCGTCGTTCCGTCGCCCAGTTCCCACTCGTAGCTGGCGATCGTCCCGTCGGAGTCACTCGAATCGGCCGCGTCGAAGCTGACCGACTCATCGGGAGCCGGGTTCGAGGGAGAGACGGTGAAGGAGGCGTCCGGAGCGGCGTTGCCGCTCGAAACGGAGATCGTCGTCGAGTCCGTCGCCGTCGCACCGGCGTCGTCGGTGACCGTCAGGGTCACGGTGTAGTCGCCGGCCGAGTCGTAGCTGTGACTCACCGTCTCTCCGGTCGCCGTCGTTCCGTCACCGAACTCCCACTCGTAGCTGTCGATCGACCCGTCGGGATCACTCGACGCGCTGGCGTCGAAGGAGATCGAATCACCGGGTTCGGGCGTGCTCATATCGGCCGAGAACGACGCCGTCGGCGCGGTGTTCTCGTCGCCGCCGTCGCCATTGCAGGCCCCTTCCAGCGTCCAGACGTCCTCGCTCTCGGCGGGTTCGGTCCCCTCGGTCCACCACTCGGCGGTCCACAGTGAGCCGTCGAAAGTGACCTGATCGCCACCGGAGTAGGCAACGTCCGACGCCCACGACTGGACGCCGCTGCAGTCGACGCCGCTGCCGCTGTCGCCGCTGTCGCCGTCGTCGCCACAGGCCCCTTCGAGGGTCCAGACGTTCTCGCTCTCGGCGGGTTCGGTGCCCTGTGTCCACCACTCGGCGGTCCACAGCTGGCCGTCGAAGGTGACCTGATCGCCGCCGGTGTAGGTGGCGCTCGCGTCCCACTCGGCGACGCCGCTACAGTTTGCTGCCGATGCGCTCGCACTGGCGCCGATCGCCAGCGCGGAGAGTGCTGATGCGTTTCGCAGGAAGCTTCGTCGTGTCTCTTTCATGTGTTGGTGTGATCGTGTCGTCGGTTCGGACGCGGGCCGTAGTCGGAACTGATCAGCACCGCGTCGTGTCTACCACGACCGACCGACACGGCGTCTGGTGGCCGTCCAAGCTTCGTGCCCCCAGCTGTCGTGTCAGATCGGTCGCCGATACGTCGGTCCGTATCGCCGCTCGTGGCACCCCCCGGAGCACCGAGTGCGTTTCTCGGCACATCCCTGTGTAATGATGCCACACAACCACACACGTTTCACACACAAAATCGTTACGAAAACTCGGATCTACGTTGGCGAAACGTCGTCTCGGTGTTCAAACTAGGGGCACGCTGTTTCGTAATAGCGGGTCACTGGCCCACAGATTCCGTCTGTCGCAACTGCTAGTCGCAATACGGAGACGACGATCGCGTGGTGCTGTCGACTTCGTGCAGCGATTCGCTATCTGGGGTGACGACATCGGTTACAGCCACACTGCCGACAGTGGCAGGAATCGCGAAAAAGCGTCAGAGCCGCGGTCGTCGGCAACGCGCCGTTCGTCCGGGCCGCTCGTGGGCGAACGAACTACTCGCGGAGGCGCTCGACGACGAGGTCGTCGAGATCGTCGCGAAGTTCGTCGACCGCGATCTCATCGAAGACGGGCACGAAGAAGCCCTCTACGAGCATGTTCCTCGCGCTCTCGGGATCGACGCTGCGAGAGGTCATGTAGAACATGTCCTCCTCGTCGACCTGCCCGACGGTCGCCGAGTGGCTGGCTTCGGTGTCGTGGTTGTTGATGATCAGCTTCGGCGACGCGTCGGCCTCGCTCTCGTCTGAGAGCATCAGGGTGTTCTCCCGCTGGTAGGAGTTGGTGTCCCACGCCTCGCGACCCACGTCCTGGACGCCCTCGTACACCGAGCGGGCGGCGTCGTCGAGGACGCCGCGGGTGACGAGGTCGGCCGTGGTGTGTTCGGCTTCGTGCCAGACTCGGGACGCGATGTCGAAGTGCTGGTCCTCGTGGCCGAAGAAGGCCCCGACGATCTGGGACTCCGAGGCGTCGCCGAGCAGGCGCGTCTCGACGTTTGACTTGGTCAGTCGAGAGCCGATGTTGCCCTCGATCCAGTCGACCGTGGCGTAGGTGCCGGCGTGGCCGCGCTTGACCTGGAAGTTGTAACTGTCGTCGTCGAGGTTCTGGAGCGTGCCGTACTGGACGCTGCTGTTTTCCTCGGCGGCGACTTCGACGATGCCGGAGTAGTACTGCTCGCCGTCGACGTTGGTGCCGGTGGTCTGGCGTTCGAGGATCGTCACGGACGAGGACTCCTCGGCGACGACCAGCGTGTAGTTGAACAGCGATCGGCTGTTCATCGTCGTCCGGATCTTCACGTCTTCGGCGTCGACGCCCTCGGGGACGTAGACGACCGTCCCGGCGCTAAACAGCGCCGTCGAGAGGGCCGTGAGGTAGTCCCGCTGAGGGTCGACGATCGAGCCGAACTGCGCTTCGATCAACTCTCCGTGCTGATCGAGCGCGTCGGCCCACGAGAGCACGTCGACACCCTCGGCGTCGACGCGGTCTTTCTCCTGTTCCCACTCCAGAGGATCGACGAGCGTCTCGTAGTCGAGCGCGTCGAGGTTCGTCCAGTCTCGACCCGGCGTCCGGATCACGTCCGGCATGTCCAGCGAGTCGAGGGCCTCGTACGCGTCGAGACGCGTTTCGAGCAGCCACTCGGGCTCGTCGAGCTCCTCGGAGATCTGCGTTACCTGTTCTGCCGTGAGGTTGGCGTGTACCTGCGTACTCATTGTGAATCCGGGGGTTACCCGAGGCTCCCCTCCATTTCGAGTTCGATGAGGCGATTCATCTCGACTGCGTATTCGATGGGCAGTTCCTCCGTGAGCGGTTCGATGAAGCCGGCGACGATCATCTGCTTCGCGTCGTCGTCGTCCAGACCGCGGCTCTGGAGGTAGAACACGTCCTCGTCACCGATCTTGCCGACGGTCGCCTCGTGGGCCACGTCGACGTTCGACTCCTGGATCTCCATGTACGGCATCGTGTCCGACGTGGACTCGTTGTCGAACATCAGCGCGTCACACTCGACGCTCGTCGACGCGTCCTCCGCGCCGTCGGCGATGTGGACGAGACCGCGGTAGTTCGTCCTGCCGCCGTCCTTGCTGATGGACTTCGACTCGATGGTCGACTTCGTGTCGGGCGCGTTGTGGTAGACCTTCGCGCCGGTGTCGATGTTCTGGCCCTCGCCAGCCATGGCGATCGTGATGTGGTTGTCCGTCGCACCGGGGCCTTTCAGCACCGTCGAGGGGTACAGCATCGTCGCCTTCGACCCCATCGAACCGGACACCCACTCCATCGTCCCGTCGGCCTCGCAGATGGCGCGTTTGGTGTTCAGGTTGTAGGTGTTTTTCGACCAGTTCTGGACCGTCGAGTACTGGACGTGAGCGTTCTCGCCGACGAAGACCTCCACGCCGCCGCTGTGGAGGTTGAACTCCGAGTACTTCGGGGCCGAACAGCCCTCGATGTAGTGGACCTCAGAACTCTCTTCGGCGATGATGAGCGTGTGCTCGAACTGGCCCATCCCGTCGCTGTTCATCCGGAAGTACGCCTGAATCGGCATGTCGACCGACGTGTCTTCCGGAACGTAGACGAAGGAACCGCCCGACCAGATCGCGCCGTGGAGCGCGGCGAATTTGTTGTCGCTCGGGGGGACGGCCTTGGTCATGAAGTGCTCGCGGACGAGCTCTTCGTGCTCCTGGACGGCCTTGTCCATGTCACAGAAGACGACGCCCTTCTCCTCCCAGCGCTCCTGCATGTTCTGGTAGACGATCTCGGACTCGTACTGCGCGCCGACGCCCGAGAGCGCGTTCTTCTCGGCTTCCGGGATGCCGAGCTTGTCGAAGGTGTCCTGGATCTCTTCGGGGAGGTCGTTCCAGTCGTCGACGCCGCCGCGGGTCTCGATGTCCGGGCGGATGTAGGGAACGATCTCGTCGACGTCGACTTCCGAGATGTCCGGCGCGCCCGGCCAGTCGTCCGGCATCGGGAGCTCGTGCCACTGTTCGAGTGCCCGGAGCCGACGCTCCAGCATCCACTCGGGCTCGTCTTTGTCTTCCGAGATGACGCGGATCGTCTCCTCGGTCAGGCCCTTCTCGGCTTCGAAGGCGGACTTCTCCTCCTTCTTGAACTCGAAGCGCTTCTCCGTATCTGTTTCTTTGAGGTGGTCTTGATCTGAACTCATGTTTTGTAGTCGTGCTTAGGGTTTCTTGGTTATGTGGGTTGTGCCGTATACGGAACGTTGTAGTTCTGTCCCGGAGCGACCCCACGACATCGTGCAGTCGATCGGGAACACGTCTACAACTGTCCGTATCACGCGGCCTCGTAGACTTCCTCGCGGACCCAGTCGTACCCCTTGTCTTCGAGCTTCTCGGCCAGCTCCGCGCCGCCGGACTTCGCGATCTCGCCGTCGATCATCACGTGGACGTGATCGGGCTCGACGTAGTCGAGGATGCGCTGGTAGTGGGTGATCTGGAGGACACCGGTGCCCTGCTCGTCGCGCAGCGCGTTGATGCCGTTAGAGACGTCCTGCAGGCGGTCGATGTCCAGCCCGGAGTCGATCTCGTCCAGCACGGCGACCGAGGGTTCGAGGATCGCGGCCTGGAGGACCTCGTTTTGCTTCTTCTCGCCGCCGGAGAAGCCGGCGTTGAGATAGCGGTTGGCGAACTTCTCGTCCATGTCGAGCTGTTCCATCTTCTCCTTGAGGAGCTGCTGGAACTCGGCGACGCTGACCTCGCCCTCGTCGGCGGGGCCTTCCATGGGAGAGCTGTCGTAGCCCGCGGCGTCTTCGTTGGTCGCTTCCTCGTCGGCCTCGCTCTCCTCGTCTTCCTCTTCGAACAGCTCTGCTTGCTCTTCGAGCTTGGCGTTGAGCGCCGTCCGGAGGAAGTTCACCATCGTGACGCCTTCGATCTCGGCTGGGTACTGGAAGCCCAGGAAGATACCGAGCGCCGCGCGCTCGTTGGGCTCTAGCTCCAGCAGGTTCCAAGTGCGCTGGTCGTCGTCGATTTCGATGTCCTCTGCCACGTCGCCGTCTTCGAGGTGGATGAGCACTTCGCCGTCGGTCACCTCGTATGCGGGGTGGCCCGCGATGATCTTCGCCGTCGTCGACTTGCCCGATCCGTTGGGGCCCATCAGCGCGTGGATTTCGCCCGACTCGACTTCGAGGTCGACACCGCGAAGGATCCGTTCACCGCCGTCTTCTGCCACTTTCGCGTGGAGATTGTTGATTTCGAGTACTGCCATAGTATGTACTTAGGTCAACCGAAAAGATGGTCGTCACGCTCATAATGCTTTCGCAATCCTCCGAACTGTCTTTCGACATCCAAAAATATTTTTCTTGGTTGCGAAACAGTCTCACACGGAGTGTCCAGTGGCTCTCTGTCGCTCTCGGGACACCGGCTCGACCGGACAGCGTGCTATCCGTCGTCGAGGCGCTGCCCGCAGTTCGGGCAGAATCTGACCTCCGTCCCCGGCGAGAACGTCGCGTTGCAGGTGCGACACCGCTGACCGACGGGGCCCTGGTGTGCGGTGTCGATACCGGCGGGGTCCGAGACCTCGTCGCCGGGATCGTAGACTCGCGTCGTCTGGATGTGGACGGGGACGCTCCGGTCCTCGCCGCTGTCGGTCGTGCCGGATCGCGTCTGGCTGGTCGCAGTCGCCCGTCCTCCCGCGGTGCTGGCGGCCACCTGACTGAATGGGTTGCGCTGGCCGGCACGCAGCGAGCCGCGGTCGACGGTCGGCTCGGACCACCTGACGTACGCCGCCGCCAGCGACTGACAGACGAGATACGTGCCGACGAGCACGGCCGGCGTCACTGCTCCGGCCGTCAGGAGCGCCGGAACGCTGACGGGACCGAGATCGGCGACGCCGACGAGTGCCGTGGGCACGCCGAGGACGGCCATCGCGTCCCGGACCATCGCGCCGGCACCGACGACGGCACCGAGCTGGACGACGCCGGCTGTGGCGTACACCGAGAACGTCAGGAACGACGCGACGTGGACCAGCCCGGGATGGGAAAACGAGAACACTCGGTAGCTAAACGCCGCGGTGCGTGCGAGCAGGTGTGCGCCAGCGACGAAGGCGACCGCGTACGCCGGCCAGGCGATCGGCGAGGCGATCGCGGCGGCCAGCGAAAGGGTCAGGAGGACCCCCGAGGGCCACAGCAGAGTCCCCGGCGCGTCGAAGCGATAGTGACTCTCGACGTTTCCGGAGACGTTCGTGACCCGACTGCGGAGCCGCAGCGTCGCCGCGAGTGCGGGCAACACGATCCAGGCGACGACGCTCCCTGCGAGGAGTGCCAGCGTCTGGGTCGAGGCCGTCCCGAGCGCGAGCGTGAGGCCCGCTTCTCTGGCACCCAGCGCAGCCGTCGCGGCCGTGCCGGCGACCCACCCGACGAAGCCGACCACGGCGAGCAGGCAATCGAGGAAGAACCATCGTTCCGTCTCGACGGCGAGTCGGGCGGACGCCGCCAGTTCGCGTCGACGTTGCTCGGCCATCGGTGTGCCCTTGCACACTCGGTGGCATAGCCCTTACGACACTTTCACGACCGTTCGACGCCGGTGATTTCGAACCGTGCGCCGCCGTTCGACCCGGTCGTCGCGGTGATCGTCCACCCGTGGGCCGTGACGATGTCTCGCACCAGCGAGAGCCCGAATCCGGTCCCGTCCTGTGCGGTCGTGTACCCCGTCTCGAACACGTCGGACCGTTCGGTCTCGGGAATCCCCGGACCGTCGTCTTCGACGTAGAAGCCGGGTTCCTCTGTGAGTGGCCCGATCCGAACGGTGACGTTCTCGCCCCCGTGTTCGACGGCGTTCGTGATCAGATTCTCCAGGACGTGAGCAAGCCGTTCTCTGTCGGCCAGCACGGTGAACGCTCCCTCGAACGCCGTCTCCAGCGTCGCCGACGCCGTCTGTACCGTCTGCCAGCACCGGTGAGCGATCTCCGGGACCGAGACCGGCTCGCGGTCGCTCACCGAGTGACCCTGCCGGGCGAGCGCCAGCGTCTCCTCGATGATCGAGGCCATCCGTTCCAGGGCCTGCTGGGCCGTCGCGAGGTGATCGTCGTCGTAGTCGTTCCGGACGTACTCGACGCGCCCGAGCGCGACGTTGAGCGGGTTGCGGAGGTCGTGACTCACGATGCTGGTGAACTCTTCGAGGCGCTCGTTCTTCCGTTCGAGCGCTTGGGCCTGTTCCCTGAGGCGGTCTTCCTGCTCGGTCCGTTCCAGTGCCGCGACGATCCCCATCGAGAGGACCTCGCCCAGCGCCACGTCGACCGAATCGAAGGCGTCGGGCTCGCGTCCGGACGCGACGAAGACGCCGTAGTCGTCCAGCGGATAGATGATCACGCTCCGGACGTTCGTCGCCTCGCTCAACTGATCGTGCTCGGCCGTGTCCTCGACGACGGCCGGTCGGCCGCGGCCGTACGTCTCCCAGACGAACGTATCGATGGGATCGTCGTCGTGTGCCCGATAGCTCGGCACTTCGCCGATCACCTCCCACACGCGCTCGTTGACCGCCGTCGGTTCGAGCACGTCGCCGTCCCGGAGGTGAATGCCGGCGAGTGGCAGCGTGAGCGCGTCTTCGGCCGCGTTCACTGCGACGTTTGCGATCTGGGTCTGGGACTGTGCGCCGATCAGCCGCGTCGTCCGCTGTTGGAGCCGCTTGATCCGTTGCTCTCGCGAGACGTGCCCGTTCACGTCTGTCGACAGACCGATGAGCGTCGTCTTCTCGTCTTCCAGCAGCCCGGAGCGATTTCTGAACCACCTGCTCTCGTCGCTGTCGGCTGGCTCCAGACGGTACTCCAGTTCGACGCTGTCTCGTTGCTCGGTCGCGACCTCCTGTAGCTGCTCGACGAGGCGCTCTCTGTCGTCGGGGTGGACGAACCCGTCGACGAACTCCGAGAGCGGATATTCGGTGTCTCGATCGAGACCGACGATCCGTTCGACCGGTCCGAACAGCCGGAGCGTCCGAGCGGAGACGTTCACCGTCCAGAGCACCGAGTCGGTCGCGTCCAGCACGAACGAGAGCCGCTCGTCGAGGTCCTCCAGGGCGACGGGTGCTTCGGCGTCCTCTTCGGTCGGCTCACAGCGAGTCGACGATCCACTGCTCGCGGGGGCCGTGTAGATCGGCTCCGGTGAGCGAAACCGCGTCAGCGACGACCCGACGTACAGGGCGACCGCTTCGAGCCACTCCCGATCCGACTCGCTGAAGGCCATCGGATCGGTGGCGGTCGCGAAGACGACGCCGACGCCGTCGATCGGGACGCTGAGCACCGATCGCGTGGCGTCGCTGGGGCTCTCCCCGTCGCCCCCGGTCGGCCTTCCCGTGGTCGACCCGCCGTCGGCGAGGTCGCCGACGAGATAGGAGTCACCGTCCCGGACGGCGAGTGACTGGTAGTCCCAGCCGGGCTGGTCTCGGAGATCCTCGACGGTGGCCCCGTCGTCGCTGACTGCGACGGGCTCCAGGCCGTCACCGGTGGCCAACGAGATTACACACCGATCCGCACCGAGCCGATCGAGACAGGCGTCGACCACTCGGTCGTACACGTCGTCGGGACTCTTCGCGGACAGGAGGCCGGTCAGCGTGGACTGATCGACGCGTGCTGCCGAGCCACTCATGTAATGGTCCCTACTTATTTCGAGGGTCCCAAATAATTACCCCTTATCGTGTGAATTACTGTCTGACACTTTCTCGTCACCCCCGAGTACTTTCACCGACGCCGACGACGGGTCGCTATGGCCGGCAACTACTACGAGGCGTTCACGGTCGGCGAGACGATCACACACCCCCGTCGCCGAACCGTCTCTGAGGGGGACAATCAGCGCTTTTGCGACATGACGATGAACCAGCAGCCCCTCCACCTCGACGCCGAGTTCGCCGCCGACACCGACTTCGGTGAACGGGTCGTCAACGGGCTCTACACGCTCTCGCTGGCGGTCGGACTGACGATTCCGGAGACGACCGACGGGACCATCGTCGCCAACCTCGGTTACGACGAGGTCGAACACCCCGCGCCGGTGTTTCACGGCGACACGATTCGGGCCGAGACGACCGTGACTGACAAGCGCGAGACCAGCGACGGCGACCGCGGCGTCGTGACGATGACTGTCGACGTGTTCAAGCAAGACGACACGCTCGTTTGCTCGTTCGAACGGACGGTCCTCGCCGAGAAGCGACCCGACGAGCGACCCTAGAAGACCAGCGTGTAGTTGACCACGGAGGCCGCGAGCCACGGGAGCGCGAGTCCCAGCGGGATGACCGGCCCGTACTCCGGACGCAACTCGCGTGCCAGTCCCGCGGTTCCGAGTACGAGCACCTTCACGAGACCGAGGACGGCGAACCCGACGTGCTCGAACGCGTACCCCATGATGGGGTTCCCCTCGCTGAACCCCGACTGCAGTCCGACATAGGTCAGGACCACGTCGAGGGTCAGGGTCGACAGCGCGACGAGCCACAGTTCGAGCTCGACGGTCGACAGTTCCAGATAGCGATGCTCCAGCCACGCACGTGTCGACGGTACGATGTACTGATCCATTCGTCCACCCACCCAGGGTTCTCTCTGCGAATCGCCTCGCAGCTACGTCGACAGTGGCGCTACCGGTTCAAATAGTTAAGTGTTTCAGACCGGTCACGCGTCACGAGGCCGGCCGCGAGCGCGCGACTCGCCGTCGACGCACTGTCACAGTACGGTCCCGTGTTTCTTCGAGGGAAGGTCCTTCTCTACGTCCTCGTAGAACGCGAAGCGAGCGGCCAGCTCCGTCCGCAGGTCGCTCGGCGGGACGATCTCGTCGATGACGACCTCGCTGGCCATCCGGTGGACGTCGATGTCCTCGCGGAACTGCTCGCGGAGCTCGGCCTCCCGTCTGGCGCGCTCCTCCTCGTCCTCGATGTCGGCCAGCTCGTTGGCGTAGACTGCGTTGATCGCGGCCTCCGGCCCCATGATCGCGATCTCGCCCGACGGCAAGGCGAGGGTCGCCTCCGGGTCGTAGGCCGGGCCGGACATCGCGTAGATGCCCGCTCCGTAGGCCTTCCGGGTGATGACACACTGTTTGGGCACCGTCGCCGAGGAGGTCGCGTAGATGAGCTTCTTGCCCGCTTCGAGGATCCCCTCTTTCTCGACCTGCGAGCCGGCCATGAACCCCGGCGTGTCACAGAGGTACAGCAGCGGGACGTTGTACGCGTCACAGGTCCAGACGAACTCGGCGGCCTTCCGGGCGGCGTCGGGGAAGATCGCGCCGGCCCGCTGGCTCGGGTCGTTGGCGACGATCCCGACCGGGCGGCCGTCGATCCGGGCGAACGCCGTGAGCATCTCCTCGCCGTAGTGGGGGCGCAACTCCAGCAACGAGTCGGCGTCGATCACCCGCTCGACGAGGCGGCGCACGTCGTAGCCCCGGTTGGGTGCCTGCGGAATGACGCCGTCGATCCCCGCTGGAGACTTGGCGGGCTCGCGGCCGTCGGTCCGTGGCGGGTCTTCGTCGGCGTTGTCCGGGAGGTAGCCGATCAGCTGTGCGACGAGCTCCCGAGCGTGTTCTTCGTCTTCGGCGACGAGATCGGCGCTCCCGGAGTGGCGTGCGTGGACCTCCGGGCCGCCGAGTTCGTCGAGGTCGATCTCCTCGCCGGTGACCATCTCGACCATCCGCGGGCTGGCGATGGCCATTGCACTCATCCCTTCGACCATGACCGTGAAGTCGGCGAACACGGGCGTGTAGGCCGCACCCGCGATACAGGGGCCGTACAGCACGCAGATCTGTGGGACGCGACCGGAGAGCATCGAGTGGTTGTAGTAGTACTTCCCGATCCCCTCGCGGTTGGCGAAAAAGCCCCGCTGTTGGTCGATCCGGCCACCAGACGAGTCCATCAGGTACAGCACCGGCCGTCCGGTCGTCAGCGCACGCTGTTGCATCCGGAGGAACTTCTCGACGCCGCGCTCGGCCATCGACCCGGCCTTGACGGTGAAGTCGTTGGCCATGAAGTGAACCGAGCGGTCCTCGAACTCCGCCGCTCCGGTCAACAGCCCGTCGGCCGGCAGTCGCCGGTCGGGATCTGCCTCGTCGACGGTGGGCGAATCCGGCGACCAGCTGTCGAAGTTCGCGAACTTGCCGTCTTCGAAGGTCAGCTCGCCGAACCACAGCTCCAGCCGGTCCCGAACGAACAGCTTCCCCTGGTCGGAGAGGCGCTCGCGGTACCGCTCGGGACCGCCGGCTTCGATGTCGGCGATCTCCTCGCGCAGGCGACGCTCGCGGTCGGTCGGGCCGAGGTCGTCGTCGCCCGTCTCGTCGTCCTCGCTGTCGTCGCCCGATTCGTCGATCCGATGAACCACGCGTGGTTCTTCGTCGTCACCGACGAAGACGCGGACGGCCTCGCCGACGTGTTCGGCGATGGCAGCGGCGATTGCTGACGCCTCCTCGCGGGTTGCACCGGCGGCGATGCGCACCTTCATGTCCGTCGCATCACACCCCACTGTTACAAGACTGCCGGCGACGTGACCCCGTCGGCGTGACGGGTGACGCCTCTGGAATCCTCCGAGACCGGAAAAACTAGCGTCGACTCACGCAGACTACTCGTGGCGCTCGTATCGCTCTTCGAGGCGCTCGATCAGCGACGTGTTGCCGAGGTGTAGCGGCGTCCGGTCGTGGATGTCGTCGATCTCCCGGTCGAGGAGCGACTGGTGTCCGTCAGAGGACTTGCCGCCAGCGGCCTCCACGATGTAGCCCATCGGCTGTCCTTCGAACTGGAGGCGCAGTTTCCCCGTCGGCCGGTACTCCAGCGCGGGATAGGAGAAGAGCCCGCCGTAGGTGAGGACCTGGCTCACGTCGGCGATCATCGCGCCGCCGTAGCGGAGCTTGAGCCGTTCCTGAAGCTCCGTTGCGTAGTCGGCGAACGCGTCGTTCCAGTTCTCCCGACCGCCCCCGAAGCCGTAGACCGTCGGGTCCTTCGGGACCGACACGTCGTCGTCGACGACGCGAGCGTCGCCGTCGTGGATGATGTACTCGCGGACGCGGTCGTTGCGCGCCACGACCATCGAGGTCGTCGGGCCGTAGATGACGAAGCCGGCGGCCACGAGGTTCCGACCGATCGTCGGCGGCTGCGTGTCGTAGACGCCGAAGATCGTCCCCATGCCGCTGTTGGGTTCGAGGTTCGAGGAACCGTCGAGCGGGTCGACGGCGACGTGGCGGTGGCCCTCGTCGACGGTGACTGACTCGCGTTCCTCGCTGGCGTAGCTCCCGACGCCGTCGAGTGCCAGCAAGCGCTCTTCGAGCAGGTCGTCGGCGACCAGGTCGGCCGCGAGCTGGCTCTCGCCGCTCGGGTTCTCCTCGTCGGCGAACTGGCGCTCCGTCGCGATCGCCTCGCGGATCTCGGTCGCCGCGTCGGCGAACTCGCTGACGATGCGCCCGGTTGTCGTGTCGGTCATGCCGGGGGTGAAGTCGGTTGATTTACTCATTGAAGTGCTGCGTCGACGGATTGCCCGTCGTGGATGACGCGTTCGAGCGCGTCGAGGATCTGTTCGGGTTCTTCTCGTTGCCAGACGTTGCGTCCGACGGCGAGCCCCGCGCCGCCAGCGTCCATGACCGCGCGGACGCTCTGGAGGAACGCCTCGTCGGAGCGCTTCGAACCGCCGCTCATGACGACCTTGCTCTTGCCGGCCATCTCGACGGCGTGGGCCATCCCCTCTTTGCTACCGGGGTACTTGACCTTCGTCACGTCCGCGCCCAGTTCCAGGCCGAGTCGGGCGGCGTACGCGATGACGTCTTCTTTGGTGTCGTTTTTGAGGCCCTGTCCACGGGGGTAGGACCACAGGACGACGGGCATGTCGTACTCGCGAGCCTCCTCCTGAATCTCGCGGAACTCCTCGACCATCTCGACCTCGTTGTTCGAGCCGGGATAGATCGTGAAGCCGACGGCGTCGGCCTCCAGCTGGGTCGCGGCGTACTCGACCGAGCAGTTGACCGACGAGTCGGGTTCGCCCATCCACATGTTCGAGGTGCCGTTGAGCTTCGCGAGCAGCGTCACGTCGTCCTCGTAGGACGGGTAGTACGCCTCGCCGACTCCCTTCTGCACTGCCAGCGACGTGACGGCGTCGTGCGTTGCGGCCCGAAACACCGACTCGGGATCGGCACTCTCGGGGCGGCCAGCGAAGTCGACCGGGCCGTGTTCGAGCCCGTGATCGTATGCCAGGATCAGTACGTTGCCGTCGCGCGTAAGCGGAGTCGCGTCGATGGGACGCATCACCTGCTGGTTCACGAGCAGGGCATATATACATTGTTCTTGACATTTACTACGATCTGAGTTAATATCCTCAAGACGCGGCCCTACTTGCCGACTCGTGGGGGGACGTGTGGCGTGTCACGCGGCACCATATTTACCACGGTAGCGGTCGAACCGTCGCGCATGTCCGATATCGGAGAGATCGAGACGGTCGCCGTCGTCGGTGCTGGCACGATGGGAAGCGGCATCGCACAGGTGGCTGCGACCCACGGCTACGACGTCGTGATGCGCGACGTCGCCGAGGATCTGGTCACCGAGGGGTTCGAAGCGATCGACGACAGCCTCTCGCGCCTCGTCGCGAACGACACGCTCACCGAGTCCGAGAGCACCGCCGTCCGCGAGCGCATCACCGGCACGACCGACCTCGACGACCTCGCGGACGCCGATCTCGTCGTCGAGGCGGTCGTCGAAGACGTGGACGTAAAGCAGTCGGTCTTCTCGGACCTCGACGAGGTGTGTCGCCCCGGAGTCGTGCTCGCGACCAACACCAGCACGATCTCGATCACGACCATCGCGAGCGCGACGAGCCGCCCCGAACACGTCGTCGGCCTCCACTTCATGAACCCCGTGCCACTGATGACGGGGGTCGAGCTCGTCGTCGGCGAGCGCACGGCCGACGCGACGGTCGAAGCCGCTCACGACTTCGCCGCTTCGCTGGACAAGGAGACCTGGGAGTCCGACGACAAACCCGGCTTCGTCACCAACCGGATCCTGATGCCGTGGCTCAACGAGGGCATCCGGGCGTACGACGAAGGCGTCGCCACCAAGGCCGACATCGACCGCGGGATGAAACTCGGGACGAACGTCCCCATGGGTCCACTGGAGCTGGCCGACCACATCGGGCTGGACGTGGTGCTGGACGCCACCGAGACGCTGCACGAACAACTCGGCGACCGCTACCAGCCGGCCTACCTCCTCCGGCGGAAGGTGGAGGCGGGCGACCTCGGGAAGAAGACGGGACAGGGCTTCTACGAGTACGAGTGACTCGGCTCTCCCTTCGGTGAGTCAGGTGCTCCCCGGAGGGGTCGCTGGGCAACACTGATACTGCCGGCTGTCACTTCGTGACGATCTTCGCTACCCGGGGTGGCGAAATCGTTCACAGCTGTACAGCCGGTAGTATGAAGCACCGAGGATCGCAACGTCGGTGTATGGAGTTCGCCCCCACCCAGGAGCAAAAGCAGATCCAGGAGATGGTCGCCGAGTTCGTCGACGAGGAGGTCGTCCCGCGGGCCGCCGAGATCGACGAGACCGACGAGTTCCCACAGGACCTCGTGGACCAGATGGCCGAGCTCGGTCTGATGGGGATGCCGATCCCCGAGGAGTACGGCGGCGCTGCCCTCGACTATCACGCCTACGCGATGGCGCTCGAAGAGATCTCGCGGGGCAGCGGCGGCCTCGGGACCATCGTCGCGGCCCACATCTCGCTGGCCTGCAACATGCTCTACGAGTTCGGCGACGAGGCCCAGAAAGAGGCGTACCTCACGCCGCTTGCGGCAGGCGAGGAGATCGGTGCGTTCGCGCTGTCGGAGGCCGGTGCCGGCAGCGACGTGCCGGCCATGGAGACGACGGCGGAACCGGTCGGCGGCGATCCACACGAGGGCGAAGAACCCGACGAGTACGTCGTGAACGGCGGCAAACTGTGGATCTCGAACGGTTCCGTCGCCGACACGGTCGTCCTCTTCGCCAAGACCGACCCCGAGGCGGGCAACAAGGGAATCTCGTCGTTCGTCGTCCGGCCCGAAGAAGACGATGGCTTCCACGTCGAGGGGACCGAGCACAAACTGGGCGACAAGGGCTGTCCGACGGCGGAACTGCGATTCGACGACATGCACCTGCCCGCAGACCGCCGCCTCGGCGAAGCGGGCCGTGGGTTCGTCCACGCGCTGAAGACGCTCAACGGCGGCCGGATCACGATCGCCGCCCGCGGCGTCGGGATCGCCCAGGCGGCACTGGACGAGGCGCTGGACTACGCCGGCGAGCGCGAGCAGTTCGACCAACCCATCGGCGACTTCCAGGCGATCCAGCACAAGCTCGCGGACATGGACACGAAGACCGAGGCCGCCCGGATGCTGATGCACAAGGCCGCGGACAAGAAGATCCGCGGCGAGAACTTCGTCAAGGAGGCCGCCCAGGCGAAACTCTACGCCTCGGAGGTCTCACGTGAGGTCGCCAACGAGGGCATCCAGATCCACGGCGGCTACGGCTACACGAAGGACTTCCCTGTCGAGCGGTTCTACCGCGACGCCAAGCTCAACGAGATCTACGAGGGGACCAGCGAGGTGCTGCGCAACACCATCGCCGACCAGCTGCTCGACTAAGGGACGGAGAGCAGTCCCTCGACGACGACGGCCCGCGTGAAGTAGAACGGCTTCCCCTCTGCCTGGTGTCGGTTGGCGCTGATCGTCCCCAGACCGAGGAGGAGCGCAGCACCGGCGAGCGCGGCGGCCCCACCGACTGCTTCAGACGACAGACCGCCAGCGGTACCGAAGACGAACACCGCGAGCGTCCCGAGGGCGGCAAACGGGAGGGCGTCCAGACCCGCGTAGAGGGCGGAGCGAGACAGGGTCATGTGGCGACCATCGGCCACCCGTCAGATAGAGATTGTCCTCGACAGAGGCGGGCGGTCTCACCTCTCCGTCTCGCCCAGTTGCTCGCACATCCACTCGTACTGTTCGCGGAGGCGCGCCTCGCCCGCCTCGGTCAGCGAGTACTCGTCGGCGATTCCGGCGGTCTCCTTCTGCAAAAAGCCGCTGTCGACCATCGCCGAGAGGCCGCCGTAGAAGCTCTTGGGGTCGATCCGCTCGTCGTAGTGCCGTTCCAGTCGCGTCTTGAGCGTCTGACCGTTCAGTCCGTCTTCGCCGGCGAGGATGATACAGATGTCCCGGCGGCGACCGCTCTGGAGCCACTTCGTCATGGGTTCACCGAGGCGCGGGCGACACTCGACTGTTGCCCTTCGCGGTCGCGGATCGACACGAGTACGTCCCCAGTTCCTTCCGGCGCTGTGGGTCCGGCCCGTCCAGTCGCGTCGGCTCGGCGACGAACACGAGGCCGACCCGTTCGAGCCCCCGCTCGTGAGTGCGGTTCCAGCGCTGACAGAGGGAGCCAGCGAGGGCTGCCCGGCGCGGTTCGGTGTCTCCGCTCCGGAGTCGGAGCAGGTACTTTCGCCAGCGCGTACTCGGGTACGCGCGTTCGAGATTCGATGGTCGCTCCCAGCTCAGCGGTGCCATCGCGAGCGCGTCGACCTCTCTCCCGGCCGTCGTCGTTCCCGGTGCGACGAACCACCCGTCGACGCCCGGTGGCGCGGGGGCGAACATGTCCCAGGACTGCTCTGGCACGTCGGCGTCGGCGACCGGAGCCACCCCCAGCGTGGCGGCGTTCGAGACGAGCATCGCCGCCAGCACGAGGACGAGTAGCGGCCGTTGGAGCCTGCCGAGTGCGCGCCGAACCGCCGCCGGGATCGTCGCGGCGGCGTGACCTTCGAGACGCGACGCGCTACCGCGATCCCACCCGTCGGGGACGCCGGCCCACACGCGGTCCCAGACGAACGCCGGGAAGAAGGGGAGCAGCGCGGCGATCGAGACCAGCGGAAAGAGGCCGACCCAGACCGTCACCAGCATGCCCGCGTGGCCCGCGACGAACAGCCCGGCGAGCGCCCCACGCGCTCGGCCGGTGAGGCCGACGAGCAGCGGCGACGCCACCAGGAGAGCCAGCCAGCCCCAGCCGAGCAGCGCCGGGAGCAGCGGGACGGGTGCCAGGAGATCGCCCGCGAGGACGGTGTAGTGGTCGAGATCGAAGACGAGCGCCAGCGCCCGTCCGGAGAGCCACGCGTCGCCCCGGAGCTTCACGACCGCGTTGACGGCGTAGACCGCGACGACCTGCCCGAGCACTCCGACGGTCGCCAGCCCGCTCACCGTCTCTCGGGGCGTCGTCTCGGTCGCGTCGACAGACAGCCGCTCACCCAGCGGCAGGAACAGGCCCCAGAACAGCAGCCGCCGCAGGAGCGTGTCGCCGCCGTTGAGCACGAACGGGTTCCGGATCTGGAGCGAGAGCAACAGGGCGAGCGAGAGCAGCGTCGCGAGTCGCGTTCGGTACCCGACCAGCAGCGCCAGCGCCGCGAGACCGGCCGCGAGGAAGAGACAGACCTGCAGCCAGACGCTCCCCGAGAGAGCGTGGACGGACAGCAGGGCGGGCGTCCCGACGACAGCCCGCAGCGTCGACGTGGGGAGGACACCAGCGTCGGTGTAGAAGGCCGCGAGGTGGCGCGCTCGCAGGAGAACGTCGAGGAGCAGTATCGTTCCCAGGGCGATCCGCAGCGCCGCCAGCGCGCGCGTGTCGACGCGAAATCGCTGCTCGAACCACTGTCTGGCGTCGCTGCTGGCACGAGCGACGAGACGACCCCTCACGGGCGGTGGCTCGGCGCTCTGGCCTACAAGCGTTCCGTTCTGGCACGCACCGACCGACAGTTTCGACTACCCCTCGTCCCTAGGGCCGACGATGACAGACGAGGTGGCCGAAGCCGACGGGATCACGGCACGGTATCGCGAGACCGACTCCGAGCGCGTCCTCGAATACGATCGCGACGGACGGACGGCCGCGATCGCTCAGAACACCGACGGGTACGCCATGCTCAAGGTCAGGCCGACCGCCGACGGCGACGAACTCGAACGTTACTACGGCTTCGACATGGCACTGGACCACGCCGCAGAACTCCTCGGTGTCGGTCCCCACGACCTCCCGGTACCGGATGCAGCCGCCGACATGGGGATGTGAACGTCACGACGCCGAGATCACGACAGCAGCGCGTACGGGACGACGAACAGCAACAGGAAGACGACCAGTAGCACGAGCCCGTAGCTGATCGTCGTCGCGACGGCTGCGAGCCAGGGCGGTTCCTCGAACCGATCGAGTGCGTCCATACGGCCCTGTTGACGCCGAGCGAGCAAAGACGTTCCGGCGAACTCGACTCACCGGCAGGAACGTCGTGACGAACCGCGTCGTTCGGCAGTGACTCGCTCCGAAGGAGAAACCGGCAGAATCAGGCGTAGGTCGGCGACACGTCCTGGTCGTCGCTCTCTTCGGACTCGATTTTCTCCCAGGCGTCGGTGAAGTCCTGCATCTGGACTTCGGTGCGATCGTCACGGATGGCGAACATCCCCGCTTCCGTACAGATCGCCTTCACGTCGGCACCCGACGCCTCGTCGATGTCACCGGCGAGTCGCTCGAAGTCCACGTCGTCGGCGACGTTCATGCCGCGGGTGTGGATCTGGAAGATCTGTTTGCGACCCTCGTAGTCGGGCTTGGGGACTTCGATGAGGCGGTCGAAGCGGCCGGGCCGGAGGATCGCGCGGTCGAGCATGTCGAAGCGGTTGGTGGCGGCGATGAGTCGGATCTCGCCGCGTTCGTCGAAGCCGTCCATCTCGCTGAGCAGCTGCATCATCGTCCGCTGGACCTCGGCGTCGCCGGAGGTCTTCGAGTCCGTCCGCTTGGCCGCGATGGCGTCGATCTCGTCGATGAAGACGACGGCGGGCTCCTCGTTGCGCGCGAGTTCGAACAGGTCCCGCACCAGCTTCGACCCCTCGCCGATGAACTTGTGGACCAGCTCGGAGCCGGCCATCTTGATGAACGTGGCGTCGGTCTGGTTGGCGACGGCTTTGGCCAGCATCGTCTTCCCGGTGCCGGGCGGGCCGTGCAGGAGGACGCCGGACGGTGGATCGATGCCCACGTCCTCGAACATCTCGGGGGACTTGAGCGGGAGTTCGACCGTCTCGCGGACCTCTTCCATCTGCTCTTCGATTCCGCCGATGTCGGCGTAGGTCACGTCGGGGCTCTGGTCGACCTGCATCACGCGGGCCCGCACGTCGGTCTCGTCGTCGAGCCGTTTGACGATCGACAGGGAGTTGTTGACGGCGACGCGGGAGTCCGGTTCGAGGCCGTCGCGCATCTCGTCGGTGACCTCGGTCAGGGCCTCCTGGTTGTTGCCGTGTTGCTTGATGACGACGCCCTCGTCGGTCAGCTCCTGGACGGTGGCGACGAACAGCGGCGACTGCTTGAGCTTCTTGTTCTCGTGGGTGAGCCGTTCGAGCTTCTGCTGGTACTTGTTGTTCTCGGCGTTGGCGTCCAGCAGCTTGTCGCGCATCTCCTCGTTTTGATCCTCCAGCACTTCGAGACGCTCCTGTAACGCCTCGATTTTCTCCTGCTGGGACGCGTCGTCGTCGTACGGCAGATCGACCTCGTCGACGGTGTCGGTCATTACCACTCGCTAGCGGGTCAGCCATTATGAGGCTTCGGGTCGGGTCAGGTTCTGACTCCACCGGTTCTGGACCGTCTCGCGCCGAATATCTGGCGTCTCAGGTGTTTCGACCCTCGCGACCGATAGATTACCTCAAGTAATTAAATGGAACAGTAAATATTATCACTCTGTATTTCCAACGGTGGGATAAGATGAGCACGTCAGAACTCGATCGACCCGGTGGTGCATCGGAGCCAACGACCGTCGAGTGGGACGCGGTCCGCGAACTCCCGCCGAGTGCCAAACTCGTCGCGAAGGTCCTGGAGTACAACGGAACGCTCACCCAGAGCCAACTCTCCGAGGAGACGCTGTTGCCCGCACGGACCGTCCGCTACGCGCTCAACCGCCTCGAAGAGGCGGGGGCCGTCGACTCCCGGTTCTCCTTCGCGGACGCACGGAAGCGCATCTACACCCTGACCGTCGAGCAGTAGCGCGCCACAGCCTTTTGTGTGAACGCGCCACAGCCCGCCTCGTGACCGACGAAGCGACAGTCAAGGCGCGGCTTCGTGCGCTCGCAGACACCGACGACACCGACCGCTCGGACGCGACGCCGACCGCCCTCCAGGCCGAGCACAGGGAGACGATCGAACGGGCGACCGACGCACTCGACGATCTGGCGGCGGCCGCGGCCTTCGTCGACGACGGCGGACTGGCGGACCTCGAACGAGCCGTCGAGGCGGCCGAGGAGTCGGTCAGCGCCGCCAGCCAGCGCGGACGCGAGACACTCGCTGCGTACCGGCGGTACCGGGCCGCTGCGTCCGGCGATCAGTTTCACCCCGGTCGCGGAACCTCTTTAGGCGACGGTGCCAAAGTCGAGAGCAGATGACGCGGGTCATACACACCGGCGACACCCACATCGGGTACCAGCAGTACCACGTGCCCGAGCGCCGGGACGACTTCCTGGACGCGTTCCGACAGGTCGTCGACGACGCGATCGGTTCGGGGGCCGACGCCGTCGTCCACGCTGGCGACCTGTTTCACGACCGGCGACCGACGCTCACGGACGTGCTCGGAACGCTGGACGTACTGGAGCGACTCGACGACGCCGACATCCCGTTTCTGGCCGTCGTCGGCAACCACGAGGCAAAGCGCGACGCCCAGTGGCTCGACCTCTACGAGTCGCTGGGGCTGGCGACGCGTCTCGACGACGAACCGCGCGTGATCGGAGACACGGCCTTCTACGGCCTCGACTACGTCCCGCGCTCACAGCGCGACGCACTCGACTACGACTTTGCGTCCCACGACGCCGACCACGCCGCGCTGGTCAGTCACGGCCAGTTCCAGCCGTTCGACTACGGCACCTGGGACGCGACGGCCATCGTCGACGAGGCCACCGTCGACTTCGACGCGCTCCTGCTGGGCGACGAACACACGCCCGGCACGAAGCAGGTCGACGAGACGTGGCTCACCTACTGTGGGTCGACCGAGCGTGCCAGCGCGGACGAGCGCGACGAACGAGGGTACAACATCGTCACGTTCGACGGCGACGTGACCATCACGCGCCGGGGGCTCGACACCCGCGAGTTCGTCTTCGTCGAGGTCGAGCTGGCCGGCGACGAGGGGCTCGAACACGTCCGTGAGCGCGTCGGCGAGTACGATCTGACCGACGCGGTCGTGATCGTCCACGTCGACGGCGAGGGCGAGCCGATCACGCCGGCCGGCATCGAGGAGTTCGCGCTCGAACGGGGAGCGCTGGTCGCGCGCGTCACCGACCACCGGGAGTTCGCCGACGAACGCGAGGTGGAGGTGAGCTTCGCCGACCCCGACGAGGCCGTCCACGAGCGCGTGCGGGAACTCGGTCTGAGCGAAGCAGCCCGAGACATCGACGAGACGATTCGCGCCTCGAAGGTCCCCGACTCGAACGTCGCCGACACCGTCGAAGAGCGCGTTGCCGACCTCGTCGAAGCGGGCGATCTGGCGGTCTTCGACGGAGCCGACGCCGAGAGCGCGCACCCGGAGACCGAAGCCGACGGCGGCCACGCGCCGACCGACGACCGCAGTTCCGCGTCGGTCGGAGACCAGCCAGCCGACGACGCCGCGGCGGACGAGACAGCCGACGCCGCTGGCGAGCCGGGGTCAGAGGACCCGGAGGACCAGTCGACGATGGAGGAGTACCTGTGAGAGACGACACTGTCCCCCGAGAGGTGGTCCGATGAGGATCTCTCGGGTCCGGATGGAGAACTTCAAGTGTTACGGCGAGGCCGACCTGCGACTCGACCGCGGCGTGACGATCATCCACGGCCTCAACGGCAGCGGAAAGTCCTCGCTGCTGGAGGCCTGTTTCTTCGCGCTCTACGGGACCAAGGCCCTCGACGAGAACCTCGACGAGATCGTCTCGATCGGGGCCGACGACGCGACCGTCGAGCTGTGGTTCACCCACGGCGGCGGCGACTTCCACATCGAGCGCCGCGTCCGGGCGACGGGCGAGCGAGCGACGACCGCCAAGTGCGTCCTCGAAACGCCGGGGGGGAGCTTCGACGGCGCTCGCGCCGTCCGCCGCCGCGTCACCGAACTCCTCCGGATGGACAGCGAGGCGTTCGTCAACTGCGCGTACGTCAGGCAGGGCGAGGTCAACAAGCTGATCAACGCCTCGCCGGGCCAGCGCCAGGACATGCTCGACGACCTCCTCCAGCTCGGGAAGCTAGAGGAGTACCGCGAGCGGGCAAGCGACGCCCGCGTCGGGATCGGCCGCGTCCGCGACGACAAACAGGGCGCGCTGGGCCAGCTCGAAGAGCAGATCGCCGAGAAGGAGGAGCGTGACCTCTACGATCGCCTCAACGAACTCCGGAGCCAGATCGCCGAGACCAGCGAGGAGATCGAACGCATCGAAGGCCAGCGCGAGCGGGCAGTCCAGACCCGCGACGACGCCCAGTCGATCATCGACGACTACGAGGAGAAACAGGCCGAACTCGACGAACTCGAAGCCGAGATCGACGAGCTCCGAGAGACGATCGCAGAGACCGAACGGGAGCGAGACGAGATCGACGAGCGGATCCGGGACCGAAAGGAGACGCTGAGCGAGCGCGAGACGGAACTGCGCGAGGCCGTCGCCGAGAGCGACCTCGACAGCGCCGACTCCGACGCCGTCGCCGAGCGGATCGACGAACTGACCGCCCGCGACGACGAGCTGCGAGACCGGATCGAAGCCCAGCGGGTCGCGGCCTCGGAACGCGGCAGCGAGGCCGAATCGCTGCGCGAGAGCGCCGCGACTCTCGACGAGCGGGCCACGGAGAAACGCGAGGAGGCCGAGCGACTCGAAGCCGAGGTGGCCGACACCCGCGCGGACGTACGGGAACGGCGCGACCAGCTCGACGAGATCGACGCACGAATCGAGACACTCGCGGCCCGCTTCGAGGACGCACCGGTGGATCGGGACGGCGTCGAAGACCACCGCGACGAGGTCGCGTCGACGCTCGAAGACGCACGCCAGCGGGTCACGGAACTGGAGACGACGCTCGAAGCCGAACGCGAGCGCGTCGCCGAGGCCCAGCAGCTTCTCGACGCTGGGAAGTGTCCCGAGTGCGGGCAGGACGTGGCAGATTCCCCCCACGTCGAGGAGATCGACGAACGGCGCGACCGCATCGAGGAACACGAGCGTGACCTCGAAGCGGCCCGAGAGGCGGTGACGACCCGCGAGGAGCGACTCGAACGAGCCGAGCAACTCGTCGAGACGGCCGCCGAGATCGAGACCCTGGAGACGAGACGCGACGACGTTACACGCTTGATCGAGGACCGCGAGGCGGGGCTCGACGAGGAGGCAGACCGGATCGACGAGCTCCGGGCCGACGCCGAGGCGTTGGCGTCGGAGGCCGACGAGAAGCGCGAGGCGGCCACCGAGGCCGAGCAAGCGGCCAAGGAGTGTCGCGACGTCGTCGCCGACTGCAATCAGCAGCGCCAGGAGTGCAAGACGGAGCTGGAACGGCTCGAACGCATCGAGACGCTGCTCGCGGCGGTCGAGGAGTGCGAAGACGACCTCGAACGACTGCGCGAGCAGCGCCAGCAGAAAGACGAGATCAACGACGAGCGCCGCGAGCGACTCGCCGACAAGCGAGAGCGCACGTCCACTCTCGAAGCGGAGTTCGACGACGCGAACGTCGAGGAGGCCCGCGCGGAACGCGAGCGGGCGACGGAGTACATCCAGCAGGCAGACGAGAAGCTCGACGAACTCCGGGCCGAACGCGACGACTTGCAGGCGAGCGCCGGAGCCGTCGAAAACGAGATCGAAGCCCTGGAGGAGCTCCGTGAGCGCCGCGACGAACTGGCGGCGACCGTCGAGAAGCTCGCGACGCTGTACGAGGAGGCCGAGGAGCTGGAGTCGATGTACGGCACCGTCCGCGCCGAGCTGCGCCAGCGCAACGTCGAGACGCTCGAACGGATGCTCAACGACGTGTTCGATCTGGTCTACCAGAACGACTCGTACTCTCACATCGAACTCGACGGGGAGTACCAGCTGACGGTGTACCAGAAAGACGGCGAGGCGCTCGATCCCGAGCAGCTCTCCGGGGGCGAGCGCGCGCTGTTCAACCTCAGCCTCCGGTGTGCGATCTACCGACTGCTGGCCGAGGGAATCGAGGGGGCTGCGCCGATGCCGCCGCTGATCCTCGACGAGCCGACCGTCTTTCTCGACTCCGGGCACGTCTCACAGCTGCTCGGCCTGATCGAGTTCATGCGTGACGACGTGGGCGTCGAGCAGATTGTCGTCGTCAGCCACGACGAGGAACTCGTCGGCGCGGCCGACGCGCTGGTCCGCGTCGAGAAGGACTCGACGACCAACCGCTCGACGGCACAGCGAGTCGAGGCGGGCGTCGTCGCGGACGCCGCGGACTAGTCGCCCCGCAGCGTCGCCAGTGCCTCGCTGGCGACCGCAGTGGTGTCGTACCCCCGGCCGCCCGGAACCTCCGCCTCCGTGATCAGCCCGGCAGCGCGAAACTCCGCCAGCAGGCCGTGGAGATCGCTCTCGCACAGCTCGTACCGGTCCAGGAGGACGCGCACGTCCGTCGGACCGCGCGCTTCGAGTGCCACCAACAGCCCCAGCGCGCGGTCGTCGTGTGTGGCGGTCACGACTCGACGGAGCGGCTCGGACACCGCAGTTGCCGCCGTCGAGAGCGGGCTCGTCTCCGTCACCGGTTCGAGAGCGTCGTTCGGGAGGTGGTGCTCCTCGCCGGTCGCCGGATCGCGGACGAGACTCGACTCGCTGGACTGCTTGACCAGCAGATACCGATCGCCGTCCCGGTCTTCCACAGTTCGCATCGGTCGCCGTTCGGTCGGAACGCGTGTAGGTGTTGTGTTGTTTCCAGACCGAGCAGTCCGAGCGCAGTGTCGGTCGTCAAATCGCGTGGGCGAACACCGCCGACGGCGACGGTCTCACCGAGCGTCTTCCGGCCGGTCCCGGCGGAAGCCGTAGTACCTGACGAGCCCGTACACGAGCGCCAGCGCGCCGACGGCGAAAATCTGGAGGCCCCGGTCCCAGTCGCCCAGAAAGTACCCGAACATCGGGCCGACGGCGAGGCCGAAGACAGCGACGTTGAACACCAACACCAGTTTCCAGAACAGGCGAATGCTCTCGACGTCGGCGTCGGCCGCGCCCGGTTCCGGCGGTTCGGGAATCTCCGGCCCCATCGATTCCGGGTCGGTCTCTGTCCCGGGGGCGGTCGGCACTCCCGGACCGATCTGTTCGGGGTCGGGACCGTCGACCGATGGGGGCGTCGGCCCCTCATCCGCGGCGCTATCGTCGGGCTCGTCGCTGCTCACGTCCGGGTTTTCATGCCACCGGGCAAAAGCAGTTCGCCCTGGCTTACAGACGCTCGGTCAGTGCGACGGCCGAATCTGTCTGGAGCCAGGCCAGCGGGTTCTCGGCGTCGTAGAACACTGTCCCCTCGTCGGTCTCGTAGGTCTCGGTCGTCTCTACTGCCGACGGTAGTCCGGGTTCGGAGCGTCGTTCCTCCGTGCTGTCCCGCTCGTCTGCGTGTGCGTTGTCCGACATGGGGACTCGAACGTAGGTATGTTATGAGTTACCATATACCTTCTGGCCGCGACCATACTTTCGTCTTGCGATTCGAGCGACACGTTGGGCCCTGGATCGCCGACCGCCGTAGTTTTTATCGGGCATCCCGAACGACGCCACATCATGAGCGAGCAGGGCCAGCAGGACCTCGGCGCGTTCGTCGACAGCGACGACTCTGACGACGAACGCGACGTCGCCGAAGAGGCCGCTGCGGTCGCGGGCACGACCGCCTCGACCGCCGACGTGGTCGACGCCAGCGAGCGACTCTTCGAGGACGTCGAGGAGACGGTTTCGATGGCCGTCACCCAGATCGACTACACCATCGAGGGGCGCGGCGACGACGAGTACCCGGTCATCCACGTCTTCGGCCGGACAGAAGACGAGGACGCCGTCCACGCCCGCATCTACGACTTTCGACCGTACTTCTACGCGCCCGCAGACAACGTCTCCGAGGAGCGGCTGCGAGGCTACGACAGCATCACCGGCTGGGAGGAGACCGACGCAGACGGCGATCCCTACGAGTCGATCCGGGGCGAGCGCCTCGTCAAGATCTTCGGTCGGACGCCCCGCGACGTGGGACAGATCCGCGACGAGTTCGACCACTACGAGGCCGACATCCTCTTTCCCAACCGGTTTCTCATCGACAAGGGCCTGACCAGCGGCATCGAAGTCCCGCGCAGAGAGGACGACGACGGCAGTCTCAAGGTCCACCACGCGGAGGTCGCGCCAGCGAACGTGCAGGCGACACCGCGGGTCAACGTCTTCGACATCGAGGTCGACGACCGCTCGGGGTTCCCCGAAGACGGCGAGGAGCCGATCGTCTGCCTGACGAGCCACGACTCCTACCGCGACGAGTACGTCCTCTGGCTGTACGAAGCCCCGGACGGCGTCGCGGGGCCAGACTCTCTCCCCGACTACGAGCCCATCGAGGGGGCGATCGACGTGGACGTTCGGCGCTTCACCGAGGAGGAGGCGATGCTGGAGTCGTTCGTCGACTACGTCGAGACGACGAACCCGGACATCCTCAGCGGCTGGAACTTCGACGACTTCGACGCGCCGTACTTCCTCGACCGACTGGAGGAACTCCAGGGCCCACACCACGACTACGACCTGCGTATCGACCGGCTCTCGCGGGTCGACGAGGTCTGGCGCTCGGGCTGGGGCGGCCCCGACATCAAGGGGCGGGTCGTCTTCGACCTCCTCTATGCCTACCAGCGGACCCAGTTCAGCGAACTCGACTCCTACCGGCTCGACGCGGTCGGCGAGGAGGAACTGGGCGTCGGCAAGGAACGCTATCCCGGCGACATCGGCGACCTCTGGGAGGACGACCCCGAACGCCTGCTGGAGTACAACCTCCGGGACGTGGAGTTGTGTGTCGAACTCGACCGCGACCAGGACATCGTCGCCTTCTGGGACGAGGTCCGGACCTTCGTCGGCTGTAAGCTCGAAGACGCGACGACGCCCGGCGACGCCGTCGACATGTACGTCCTCCACAAGCTCCACGGCGAGTACGCACTCCCCTCCAAGGGCCAACAGGAGAGCGAGGACTACGAGGGTGGGGCCGTCTTCGATCCGATCACCGGCGTCAGAGAGAACGTGACGGTGCTTGACCTGAAGTCGCTGTATCCGATGTGCATGGTGACGACCAACGCGAGCCCGGAGACGAAGGTCGATCCCGAATCCTACGACGGCGAGACCTACCGAGCACCGAACGGGACCCACTTCCGGAAGGAACCGGACGGAGCCATCCGGGAGATGGTCGACGAACTCCTGTCAGAACGCGAGGAGAAAAAGTCACTGCGAAACGACCACGACCCCGACGAGGACGCCTACGAGCGCTACGACCGGCAGCAAGCAGCTGTCAAGGTGATTATGAACTGCTTCACGCCGGATACGGAGGTCGTCACACCTGACGGCGTGCGCGACATCACCGACCTCGAAATCGGCGACGAAGTGTATTCACTTGATCCCGAGACGCTGCGCCTGGAGGTCAAGCCGGTCGTCGAGACCCACGATTACCCAGACTATCGGGGCGACCTCGTCGACATCGAGACGAGCAAGATCGACTTCCGGGTGACGCCGAACCACCGAATGCTCGTTCGGAAGAACGAGACCAACGGCATCACCGAAGACGAGTACCAGTTCGTCGAAGCGGGCAACCTCGATCGAGCGACGAACTACGAACTGCCACACGACTGGGACGGTCCCGACGGTGAGCGGCTCAACGAGGTGGATCTCGTCGACATCCTTGAGGGTGCGTTCGAGGTGTGGTGTGACAACGACGACCACGGGCATACTCTTGCCGCAGAGGTTGGGTACCGTCCGGACAAGATGCAAAAGCAGGGTGAAGACAGGACTGGCTACGTGTTTGACGCCGAGTCGTTCCGGGAGCACCGTGCGTATCTTGATGAGAGCTGTTCAGGGTTCTACGTCCACTCTGAGCGCGGTCGCAAGTGGATTCCGCGGTTTTACGACGGTGACGACTTCCTCGAACTGCTGGCGTGGTACATCACCGAAGGGAGCGTCTACACATCTGCGGATAAGCAGTTTGGTGACCATTTCCGAGGTAGTTCAACAACGGTGAACATTGCACAGGATGCGGTCCCGGACGGAGGATCTGGTGACGACCACACACGGATAGGCAGCCTCCTCGACGGCATGGGGTTCGACGCGTACGTCGACGAGAAAGGGTACCAGTTCACTTCGAAACTGCTTGGTGACCTCTTCGAACGGCTCTGTGGCAGCGACAGCTTCGAGAAGCGGATTCCCGAGTTCGTGTTCGAAACGAGCCAAGCACAGAAACGGGCCTTCCTTGAGACGCTTATCGCTGGCGACGGGGACTGGCAGACCAACAGTTGGCGCTACAGCACTGCGAGTGAACGGCTCCGCGACGATGTCTTGCGACTCTGTGCCCATCTCGGACTCACCGCCAGCTACAATGAAGACAGTGGAACGTACCGTATCTACGTCACCGAAGACAGCAAGAACACGGTCCGGATGCACCGGAGTGGCGGTGAAAGCACGGCTGAAAACGGTGTTCACTGTGTCACAGTTGAGGACAACCACACTCTGCTCGCCGGGCGGAACGGGAAATTCCAGTTCGTCGGTCAGTCGCTCTACGGTGTCCTCGGATGGGATCGGTTCCGTCTATACGACAAGGAGATGGGGGCGGCCGTCACTGCGACCGGTCGTGAGGTGATCGATTACACCGACGAAGTCGTCGCCAACGAGGGCTATGAGGTGGTCTACGGGGATAGCGTTACAGGGAACCGGCCGATCGTCGTCCGCGACCCTGCCGGCCAGATTCGGATACAACCCATCGCAGAGCTGTTCGACCGTGCGGATAGTGCCGTCGAGGAGCGGCCGGCACTGGTACATGATGGGGGTACAGCTTCCAGTAGTGGGATGTCGAAGGACCGACGGCCGCTGTCGGGCTGGGAGGCACTCTCGGTCGATGACGACGGTGCGACTGAGTGGCGACGGATAACACAGGTTATCCGCCACGAGACAGACAAAGACGTTGTCACGCTCCAGCACAAGTTCGGCGAGTCGACCACGACGAGGGATCACTCCTACGTCGTGGAGGAAGACGGAACTCTTGTTGAGCGGACTCCGAACGATGTCACGGAACCGCTCCGGGTTGACGATATCCCCAGCGTCGACAGTATCGAGTCGGTCGATATTTACGAGGTGCTGGAGGGGTATTCGCGTACGTACACCGACGGCCGGAGCGTTGGCTCCGAGCACGCGGTCGAGAAGACAAAGCAGATACACACGGATGGGGAGTGGGTCTGGTTCGGCCACAGCCATCACGACGAAATCGATAAATACCCGAAAGTCAAGCGGCACGTCGACCTCCAAAGCGAAGACGGGCGTGCACTCGTTCGGCTCCTCGCTGCGTACGTTTCGGAGGGGAGCTCCTCCACGGCTGAAACGACTGCCAGTCGCTTCGGAGCCAGTATCTGTGAGTCGCGACGGGAGTGGTTAGAACAGTTACAGACGGACTACCACCGATTGTTCGCTGACACGGAAGCCAGTATCATCGCGAGCGATGCGGGAGACCGACGGACGGTCGAGTACGAGACTGGTGCCGGTGGGGCGTCTGCGACGTATGACGATGAGACGAAGAAACTACAGATGATGAACGAGTTGGCGGCCGTCTTCTTCCGTGAGTTCGCAGGACAAACGTCGCGTGGCAAGCAAATCCCATCGTTCGTATTCCATCTGCCAGAGGACCTGCAATCGTTGTTCCTCGACGTACTGGTAGAAGGTGACGGATCACGGGAGTTCCCACGCTACTCGGACGCCTACAGCGAGCGGAACTTCGACTTCGAGACGACGAGCCGTCGACTGGCTGGTGGACTCTCGATGTTGCTCACTCAGCGCGGAGAGAAACACTCGCTAAAATATCGTGATGCCAAGGACAGCTACACGATCCGAACGTGTGACTACTATCGATCTGGCCGTGACCCAGTCGTCTCGGAGACGAACTACGATGGATACGTGTACGATCTGAGTGTCGAAGAAAACGAGAACTTCGTCGATGCGGTGGGCGGTATCGTACTTCACAACACCGACTCTGTCATGCTACAGGTCGGAGACATCGGCCCGGACGACGTCGAAGGCGACGTTGTGGTCACCGACGAGATGCGGGCAAAACACCCCGAGATGGACGACGGCGAACTGGAGACCGTCGCGGCGACGATCCAGAAGGGGTTCGAACTCGAAGAGACGATCAACGAGGCCTACGACGATTTTGCCCTCGAAGAACTCAACGCACAGTTCCACCGCTTCCAGATCGAGTTCGAGAAGCTCTATCGGCGGTTCTTCCAGGCCGGCAAGAAGAAGCGCTACGCCGGCCACATCGTCTGGAAGGAGGGCAAGGACGTCGACGACATCGACATCACGGGCTTCGAGTACCAGCGCTCGGACATCGCCCCGATCACCAAACGCGTCCAGAAGGAGGTCATCGACATGATCGTCCACGGCGAGGACGCCGACACGATCAAGGAGTACGTCCACGACGTGATCGAGGACTACCAGGCCGGCAACGTCGATCCGGAGGACGTGGGTATCCCCGGCGGCATCGGTCAGAAGCTCGACAACTACGACACCGACACGGCCCAGGTGCGTGGGGCGAAGTACGCCAACATGCTGCTGGGGACGAACTTCCAGAGCGGGTCGAAACCCAAACGGCTCTACCTGAATCGAGTTCACGACGACTTCTTCCAGCGGATCGAGGCCGAGAAGGGACTCGACCCCTCGGAGGATCCGCTGTACGGCGAGTTCCGCCGCGATCCGGACGTGATCTGTTTCGAGTTCGCCGACCAGATTCCCGAGGAGTTCGAGGTCGACTGGGAGAAGATGCTCGACAAGACGCTGAAGGGTCCGATCGCCCGCATCCTCGAAGCGATGGGCATCTCGTGGGACGAAGTCAAGTCCGGCCAGGAACAGACCGGCCTCGGCCAGTTCATGTAGACCGGCGGGCGTTCCGACACGGGTGACCGTATCCTTTTCACTCGGGCCGGCCTAGAGTCGAGCATGTACGTCCGGGACGCCAAAAACCGAGAAGAGGTCTGGTTGCTGGATCACATCGAGGAGATGGGGCTCGACGCGAGTGCGTTTCGGTCCCGCGACTACGTCATCGCGATCGACGAGGCAGACAACGAGAAGGCCGGCTTCGGCCGCATCCGGATCCACAGGACCGACGACGCGGAGATCTGCGAGCTGACGAGCATCGGCGTCCTCGACCGCTGGCGCGGCCAGGGCGTCGGCGCACACGTCATCGAACGGCTCGTCGAGTACGCCGGCGATCAGGGCTTCGACGAGGTGTACTCGTTGACCGACGAAGCCGACTACCTCCAGCAGTTCGGCTTCGAGCGCATCGAGGTGGCCCAGCTACCGGAGAAACTCCGCGAGCGACTGACGACCAAACAGGAGAACATCCAGCCCGACGCGGTGCCGGTCCGGCTAGTCGTCGACCGCTTCGAGTTGCCCCAGCGCTTCCGCGATGCGTTCAAGGAGGCCGCCGCCGGTGCCGACGAGGAGGCGGAACCGGAGGAAGGGCCGGAGGACTTCGGGATCGACCCGGACGAGGCGACCTACAAGTACGACACTGGGCGGTAGCGTCGGCTCGGTCGGGGCCACTATTCGTAGACCGGGAACCGATCACAGAGGCCGTCGACGACCTCGCCCGCGTTCTCCCGGACGGCGTCGTCCTCGGGCGCGTCGAGCACGTCCGCGATGGCGTCGGCGAGCCGCCGGGTCGCGTCGGCGTCGAAGCCCCGCGTCGTGATCGCGGGCGTACCGAGGCGGACGCCGCTGGTGACCGTCGACTTCCGTCGGTCGCCGGGGACCGTCGACTTGTTGCAGACGATGCCGGCGTCTTCGAGGACGGCTTCGGCACGCTGGCCGGTGAGATCGGGATGACTCTGCTGGAAGTCCAGGAGGACGAAGTGCACGTCCGTACCACCGGAGACCAGATCGAAGCCACGGCCGTCGAGGTGCCCGCCGAGAGCGGTCGCGTTCTCGACGGTCTGGCTCGCGTACGCCTCGAACTCGGGCTGGAGGGCCTCGTAGAAGCCCGCGGCCTTGCCGGCGACGTTGTGCAGCAGCGGGCCGCCCTGCAGGCCCGGGAAGACCGCCCGGTCGACCGCCGCCGCGTACTCCTCGCTGGCCATGATCGCGCCGCCACGGCCCGACCGGATCGTCTTGTGCGTCGAGCAGGTCACCACGTCGGCGACGCCGACCGGTGAGGGGTAAATGTCGGCGGCGACGAGGCCGGTGAGGTGGGCGATGTCGGCGACGTGGACGGCGTCGACGCCTTCGGCGATCGCTTGCATCCGTTCCCAGTCGACCCGGCGGGGATACGCCGAGTAGCCCGAGACCAGCAGGTCCGGATTCGTCTCGCGAGCGCGCTCGGCGACGGCCTCGTAGTCGAGTCGGCCGGTCTCCGGCTCGACGTGGTAGTGTTCGACCTCGTAGTGGGTCGCCACCGCGGTCGCGTCGTGGCCGTGGCTGAGGTGGCCGCCGCTCGTCAGTTCCAGCGAGAGAATGCTGTCGCCCGGTTCGAGCAGCGCCTCGTAGGCCGCGAGGTTGGCCTGCGTGCCCGAGTGGGGCTGGACGTTCGCGTGGACCGTGTCGAACAGCCTCTTCGCGCGCTCTCTGGCCAGCCGTTCGACCTCGTCGGCGTGCGCACAGCCGGCGTAGTAGCGTTCGCCGGGACGACCCTCGGCGTAGTTGTTCGTCAGGACCGACCCCTGTGCCCGTAGCACGGCGTCGCTGGCGTGGTTCTCGCTGGCGATTAGCGTCAGCGTCTCGTGCTGGCGCTCTCGCTCGGCTGACAGTGCCTCGGCGAGCGACTCGTCGACTGGGGTCAGGTCTGTCGGCACAATAGACCGCACTCGCCGGTCTGGTAAGAGTACTGTCACGACAGCGGTGACAGCCACGCGACGGCCGACACAGTTGTCGCTATTGTCGACACAGTCTTTTTGTGCGGGGACGGCGACGCCGTCGACATGGACGTTGCCCAGCGCGTACACCTGATGCCCGTCGGCTACGAGAACGATCGGATCGTCCTCTCTGCCCAGCGGTTCAGCGCCGACCGCGTCGTGCTACTGGAGTACGACGACCAGACGGCCCACCCCTCCTACGCCGACGAGATTCGCGACCGTCTCGACGACGCGGGAATCGACCACGAGACGATCGACTGCAACATCTTCGACTTCTACGACTCGCTGGGGACCATCGCCGAACTGGCGACCAGATTCGCCGACCACGACGTATACGTCAACCTCGCGACCGGCAGCAAGGTCACCGCCATCGGCGGCATGATCGCCTGCATGGCCACGGGCGCGACGCCGTACTACGTGCGCGCCGAGCGCTACGCCGCAGAGACCGACGGCGACGTTGCAGAGGGGATCCGCGAGGTGACGGAGCTGCCGACGTATCCGATGGACCATCCCGACCCCCAGCAGGTGGCGGTCATGGCACACCTCGAAGCGGAGGGCGGTGTGACCAAACGGGCGCTGATCGACTTCGGCGAGGAGGCGGGACTGCCCTTCCTCGCGGAACACGACGCGGCCAACCGCAAGAGCCAGTATCGGCTGCTGGACAGTCACGTCCTCTCGCCGCTGGCCGAGACCGGCTACGTCACGATCACCGAGCGAGGGCGCTCGAAACGCGTCGAGCTGACCGACGCCGGCCACAACACGCTGCGGGCCTTCCGGTACCTGATCGACGACGACTGATACTGCCGGCTGTGGGTCTGTGACGAATCTCGCGACTCCGGGAGTACGGAGGAGACGATCGTCGCTGCAATCGTTCGTCTGAGGCCCCTGAGTTATTCCCGTCGAGTCCCTACCGTCGTCTATGGCAACGACGACCTACGACTGCGTCTGCGGGGCGACGCTGCGGTTCAAACAGGACCTCGTGGCCGAGGGTGGTGGTCGGACGCCCACGTGGCTCTGTGGCGACTGCTGGACACCGGTGCCGAGCGTCCACGCCGAGAAGATCAGACACCAGCACCCGTCGTGACGGATCCCGGCCAGAGACAGTCGTCGGGAGATTCGCGGACTGATACGGATTATTGTAGCCGTTTGCCCGGTCGACCGCACACTGTCGTGCGGTTGATCCGGTACAGATCTACAATAATCCGTATGACGCCCACGCCGACCCCGGGATAGATGGCCGGTTCGACGCCCAGGACTCGTTCGTTCACGATCGCTTATACTCCCGACACACGAGTGGGATACATTTATTGTCGAATCGAAGTTTAGAGCGGGTATGATGGGTGGGTGGGAGTGCAGATAACGTATCAACACGCGAATCCTCGTGGGGGAAAGGAGTCGACAGTCTTGCGATTCGAGGGATTGATTCCCGACCAGACTGTCGCCGTACTGATCGACGCTGGGAGCGGCGTGGTAGTCGACGACTTGCTGGACCGATCGGCCGGCGAGTACCTGACTGCCGTCTGTCTCACACACGCCCACCTCGATCATTACGAGTCGCTCGGACGAGTGATTCGGGACGGCGCACCGATCCTCGCTACGCCGTCGACGGCGTCGATTCTCGAAGACGTGCTGGCAGCGGGGAAGGAGTACTACGACATCACAGAGACCGATACCGTCCTCGAACGACTCGAAGCGTGCTCTTCGTGGACGCGCCTCGTCGAAGGTCTGCACGTCCATCCGGTACCGGCAGGTCACGCACCGGGTGCCTGTGGATTTCTCTTCGCCGTCAGAGACGACGACGTGTATCGGACGGTCCTGGCGACTGGGGACTTTACGCGACGTGGTGCAGCGGGCTATCCCGGCTTGCCGACCGACCTCCCGGTCGACGTGCTGGTGCTGACCGGTGCGACGAACTCGTCGTTCGAGACCGAGGCCACGGAGATCGTCGAGTCGATCACAGAGCGCGTCCTCGCCGGGGCCCCGGTCCTCGCCTGTACGAGTGCGCTCACTGGCGTCCAGATCGCCTACTGGCTCGGCCACTACTTCGACCAGATCGACGAACACGTCCCGATCCGACTCGCCGGCCACGTTGCGAACGTGTACGACCAACTTGGGTACGAGGTACCGTCGGTCAAGTCGGTCCCAGTGTTCGACGATCCGACGCAGTTCGTCGCCAACGGCGCGCTCGCCATCGCTGGTCCCGAAGTGCCAGTCGGCGGGAGTTCGGCTCGACTCTTCGAACAACTACGGACCGACGCCAACGCATTCGTCTTGCAAGTGACTGGCGGTGGGACGGACCCGGTTACGGCGGGTCAGTGTACGACGACCGCGTTCGTCTTTAGTAACCACCCGACTAGAGAGGTCGTCGACGAAGTCGTGGCGGCGTACGATCCGGTCCACGCGGTCGTCGTCCACCAGCAGAACGAAGCTGCTGATCGCTTCAAGGACCACTACGACAGCTACGTGTGGGCGACCGACGACGCCGACGAGTACTGCCTGTTCGATCGAGGTGGCTGGCAGGGACCTCCCTGGGTGTCAGAGCGAACCGTCCGAAGGGTCGAGGCCAACACCGACACGACCGGCCACCTGCTCGACGGCATCTCGGAATCGACGCTCCCCGTTCCGACAGTCGGACGGACTCCGTCGGTCGATCTGAGTGAAGAGGGGCTCCATCTCGACGGCCTCGACGAGCGCTTCCAACAGACGGAATCAGTTGCCGGCACGGATTCACCGTCGTCTCCACCCAGCGACACGGCACCGCAGGACGATAGTAGTGAGACGACGGACGAGCGGTCGCCGGGATTGGCGGACATCGAGCGTCGACTCGACGCGATCGAAACGCGGCTCCGGGCCGACGAGTTCGAGGCCCGTGTCGTCGACGCCCAAGACGGCGTCACACTGTTGCGACTCGACGACGAGATCGACGGTGTCTCCCACGGGGATCGCGTGACGCTGTCACTCTCACTGGCCGATCGATGAGTGCCACACCACCCTTTTGATTGCGCCGCCCGAGAGATCAGCTATGTTCGATCCCGAGGAACTCGACGAGATCCGTGCCGGCAAGGAACGCTGGCACGAGGAGACGGCCCAGCCGACGCTCGACCGCTTCGGAGAGCGCGAAGAGCGCTTTACCACCGACACGGCGGGCCGCGAGGTCGATCGGCTCTACACGCCCGCCGACGTGGCCGATCTCGACTACGAGGAGGACCTGGGATTCCCCGCGGAGGAGCCCTACACCCGCGGGGTCTACTCGACGATGTATCGGGGCCAGCTGTGGACGATGCGCCAGTACGCCGGGATGGGGACCGCGGCCGAGACGAACGAGCGATTCCAGTACCTCCTCGACCAGGGTCAGACCGGACTGTCGATGGCCTTCGACCTGCCGACTCAGATGGGCTACGACTCCGACGACGCGATGGCGGCCGGCGAGGTCGGGAAGACCGGCGTCGCCATCGACTCGCTGCGGGACATGGAGGTCGTCTTCGACGGGATCGATCTCGGCGAGGTCTCGACGTCGATGACGATCAACGCGCCCGCGAGCGTGTTGCTGGCGATGTACGTCGCCATCGGGGACCAGCAGGGCGTCCCGCGCGAGGAGCTCCGCGGGACGATCCAAAACGACGTGCTCAAAGAGTACATCGCGCGCAACACCTACATCTACCCGCCGGAGCCGTCGATGCGGATCATCACCGACATCTTCGAGTTCTGCGCCCGGGAGGTGCCGAATTTCAACACGATCTCTATCTCCGGCTACCACATCCGGGAGGCCGGCTCGACGGCCGCCCAGGAGATCGCCTTCACGCTCGGGAACGGGATCGAGTACGTCGAGACCGCTCTCGAAGCCGGACTCGACGTCGACGACTTCGCTCCGCAGCTGTCGTTCTTCTTTGCCGCCTACAACAACATCTTCGAGGAGGCCGCGAAGTTCCGGGCGGCCAGGCGGCTGTGGGCCGAGATCATGGAGGAACGCTTCGACCCCGAGGACCCAAAGAGCAAGCAACTGAAGTTCCACACCCAGACCGCCGGCTCGACGCTGACGGCCCAGCAAGTCGAGAACAACGTCGTCCGCGTCGCCTACCAGGCACTGGCCGCGGTGCTGGGTGGGACACAGAGCCTCCACACGAACGGCAAAGACGAGGCCGTCGGCCTCCCGACGGAAGACTCGGTTCGGACCGCGTTGCGGACCCAGCAGATCCTCGCCCACGAGTCCGGCGTCGCAGACACGATCGACCCGCTGGGGGGCAGCTACTACGTCGAGTCCCTCACCGACGAACTGGCCGCCGACGCCCGCGAGATCCTCGACACCGTCGACGACCGCGGCGGCATGCGCCGGGCTATCGAGGACCAGTGGGTCCAGCGGGAGATCCAGGACGTGGCCTACGAGCGCCAGCAAGAACAGGAGGCCGGCGAGCGGATCATCGTCGGCGTCAACGAGTTCACCGTCGACGAGGAAGAGCCAGTCGAGATCGAGGAGGTCGACGAGACGCTCGAAGCCAGACAGCACGAACGCCTCGACGCCCTCCGCGAGGAGCGCGACGACGACCTCGTCGCCGAGCGCCTCGACGCTCTCCGTGTGGCCGCCGAGGGCGACGCGAACCTCCTGCCGCCGATGATCCGAGCGGTCAAGGCCTACGCGACCACGGGCGAGATCTGCGACGTGCTCCGTGACGCCTTCGGGGAGTACCAGCCCGGGGGACCGGCGTAGGACCGTCGTCTGGCGATAGCGACAACTGATTTAAGTAGGCGGTACATCGGGGGCACACATGGTCGAAACGAGACGGCTCGTCGCAGTCTTCCTGATCGGACTGCTCGTCGGCGTCGCCGCGACGACGGCCGTGAGCCTGGGTTTTCAGCAATCGCTGAGCGTTTCGGTGCCGTCGGCGTCCGTGTCCGGCAACTGTAACTCGACCGCTGACGTGAGCGGATGGGCGGCACAGGTCCCGAACCGCGGCCACCAGACGATCCTCCTGAACCAGACAATCTCGGGTCCGGTGGCGAGTAGCTCGCTGGAGGGCGATATCGACTTCCGCCTGACGATCGACACCAACAGCTCTGCGTCCGACTGTCGGTACGAGGCAGTGTTGACGCTGCCCGACAACTTCGACTCGCTGACCGTGTTGCACGACGAGCGTGCTGTCCTCCGGATCCAGAACCGAGGCGACGGCACGTCACGGTTCTGGCAGCTCAACGAATCGGCCGCTTAGCGGCCCCAGCCATTAGTGGGTTCGCGCCGTCGGCTCGGACATGCACTTCGACCACGCCGGCATCGCGACCGACGACGCGGCTACGCTCGCGGGGCTGTACCGCGACCTTCTGGACGCACCGATCGCTCACGAAGAGCGCTTCGACGGGCTCGACGTCGTCTTTCTCGAACTCGACGGGGGCTACTTCGAGTTGCTGGAGCCGACGGCCGACGCCGACGGTGCGATCGCCGGCTATCTCGACGACCACGGCCCCGGCATCCACCACCTCGCCGTGGCGACCGACGACATCGAGGCGGCACTCGCTACCGCCCGTGATGCCGGCGTCGAACTGATCGACGAGGAACCGCGTTCGGGAGCGTGGGGCCACGACGTGGCCTTCCTCCACCCGCGCTCGACCGGCGGCGTCTTGCTGGAGTTCGTCGAGCACTGACACCCTCTCGTCGTGGGCTCCGACGAGCAGAACAAAAAGGACTTACTGCCGCCACGGGTGGGTGGCGGTATGAAGGCTGTCGTCCTCGCCGGTGGTTACGCGACCCGACTCTGGCCGGTCACGAAACACCGGCCGAAGATGTTGCTGCCGATCGGTGACAGCACGGTCATCGACCGGATCCTCGGCGAACTCGAGCGCGACGACCGGATCTCGGAGGTGTTCGTCAGCACCAACGAGCGGTTCGCGACCGACTTCGAGGCCCACCTCGCCGACGCCGACTACGAGAAGCCAAAGCTCACCGTCGAGGACACGACGGCGGAAGACGAGAAGTTCGGCGTCGTCGGCGCGCTCGCCCAGCTCGTCGACCGGGAGGGGATCACGGACGAGGATCTGCTGGTCATCGCCGGTGACAACCTCATCAGCTTCGACGTGGCCGAGTTCCTCGACTGCTTCGAGCGTGCCGGTACGCCGACGATCGCGGCCTACGACGTGGGTTCCAGAGAGCGAGCGAAGTCCTACGGGCTGGTCGAGCTCGACGGCGACGAGGTCGTCGACTTCCAGGAGAAGCCCGACGATCCCAACAGCACGCTCGTTTCGATCGCCTGCTACGCGTTCCCCGCCGAGTCGGTTCGTTTCGAGGAGTATCTTTCGGGTGGGAACAACCCCGACGAGCCCGGCTGGTTCATCCAGTGGCTCGTCGCCAACGACGCCGTCTCCGCCTTTACGTTCGACGGCGCGTGGTACGACATCGGCACGCCCGAGAGCTACCTGGACGCGGTCGCCTGGGAACTGGGCGGCGACGCCGTCGTCGCCGACTCGGCGACGGTCGAGAACACCACCGTCGGTGAGAACGTCCACGTCCTCCCGGGCGCAGAGATCGTCGACTCCAGTCTCGACCACTCGGTCGTCTTCCCCGAGGCGACGATCCGGGACAGCGACGTCCGGCAGTCGATCATCGACCGCGAGACCCACGTCGAAGACCTCGATCTGGCGGGCGCGTTGATCGGGGCCCACACGCACATCACGAACGGCGAGTGATCGCTCGCGCCGTAATTCTCACTGCGTATCGAGCGCCGCGCCGGCAGCGATTCGACCGCTCTCCAGTGCGCCCTGGATCGACGACCAGCGGGTGTAGTCTCCGGCCAGCACCACCGGTCCCTCCGGTGCGTCGACCGCCGGCAGGCCGGCCCGGAATCCCGGTGGCTGGTCGAACTGCGCGAACTCGATGCGGTCGGTCGCGATCAGTTCGAGGTCGGCGAAGCTGGCCTGGGGGTACCACTCGGACAGAGCCGTCCGGACCGTCTCGAACAGCGTCTCGTCGTCGGGATCTCGTTCCCCGAGGAAGGTCGCAGCGTACAGCGCGTGGCCGTCTGGGGCGTACTCCGGTGCGACCGTCGACAGCGGTGCGATCTGGTTCGGCCGGTCGTTCTCGGCGTTGAGCACGATCCGTCGCCCCATCTCCGGACGATCGCCCGACGGCAGCGCGACGTGTTGGGTGACACAGCTCCGTCCCGTCGTCGTGATCGCCGCCACCCCGGTGAGGTCGCTCGCGGTCTTCGGATCGGCCGCGACGACTGCGGCGTCGGCTTCGACGGACTCGTCACCGGCCTCGACGGTGACCCCGTCGCCGGGAACGACCGCGTCGACGGTCGTCCCGGTCTCGACGGTGACGCCCGCCGCTCGCGCCCGCTCGGCGAGCTGGGCCGTAATCGCACCCATGCCAGCGGCCGGCACGGCGGTCGAGCCCTCGGTGAGCATCTTGAACGTGTACTCGAAGACGGCGCTGTCCGTCGACAGCGATCGATCGAGCGTGATACCGCCGTAAAACGGTGCTGCGAAGGACTCGACGAACCCCTCGGAGAATCCGCGATCGGCGAGATACGCCTCGATCGAGGAGCCGCCACGCCGGAGGATCTCGTCGACCGAGCGCCCGCGCAGTTCGCGCTGGAGTCTGTAGAGCCCGAACAGGTCGCCAAGTGTCACCTCGTCGTTGAAGATCGTCGCCAGCGCCGAGCCGGGATCCCGGAGCGGATCGGCCAGCACCGATCGCTTGCCCGGCCGGGCAATCGTCGCACCGGGGGTGAACCGCCGGAGATCGAGCGCGTCGAGATCCAGTTCCCGTTCGACCGCCGGGTAGGCGGGAAAGAGGACCTGGAACCCACGGTCGAGCGTGTACCCGTCGACGGTACGAGAGCGAACGCGCCCACCGACGGTCTCGCGTCGTTCGAACAGCGTCACGTCCGCGCCCGACTCGGCGAGGTGGCGGGCCGCGACCAGTCCCGCCAGTCCGCCGCCGACGACCACGACATCCATACTGGATCGTTCGACCGCGACCACAAAAAACGACTCGGGCTCTGCCCCGCCACCGCTCCGGTCGCGGCCGGGCCACGACGAGGCGGGGGCGTCGGGAGTGAAAGACGCCTTTGAGCCTCCCGGGGAGCTATATCGATCGACGGCGAGTCACACACGATGTCATCGCTACTGCCACTCGAACCGTCGGCGGCGGGGGTCGCGGACCGTGACATCGACCCGAAGCTCGTCGACCTCGCCGACGCCGAGGCCGACGAGATCCTCTCGGCCATCGCCTCGCGGACCGCACGGGACATCCTCGCCGCCGCCTACGAGGAGCCACGGACGGCCTCCGACATCGCCGACGCCATCGAGAGCTCCGTCCAGAACGTCAGCTACCACCTCGATCGACTCTGTGACGCCGATCTCCTGGAGGTCGTCGAGACGTGGTACTCCGAGCAGGGCCGCGAGATGGCGGTGTACGGTCCGACCAGTGCCGCCCTCGTGTTGTACGCCGGGGCCGAGCAGTCGACGCCCTCGATCACGACGGCGCTGGAACGGGTCCTCGGCGGCGTCGGCGTCGTCGGCGTCGCGAGTCTCCTCGTCCACAGGCGGTGGCGCGCCCTGCAACCGTCCGTCAGGGCCGTGCGAGGGGAGTCTGCCCAACAGTCCGTCGTCGACGCGGCGTCCGCGTTCGCGACCGGTCCCGGAGGCGTCGCTCTCTGGACGGGACTGCTCGTCGTCGCCGGCCTGTTCGCGTTCTGGTACTGGCGCACCTACCGACCGGCGCGTCGCCGGACGGCCTGACCGCCACGAGGGCGTCGTCCGTGTCGACGAACGCGGAGCATCCGACCGCACAGCACAAGGGAGCGGGGCCCACAGTGCGAGTATGGAGACGAGTCCGGCCTTTCGCGAGTTCGCCTGTGCAGACTGCGAGGAGACGTTCGACCCACACGAGATCGAACTGCGCTGTCCGGCCTGTGGCGGCCTCCTCGTGGCCCGGTACGATCACGACGCCCGGACGGAGCCGACGCGGCCGCCGCTCCCGCTGGCCCGCGAGCGCATCCACTCGCTCGACGAGGGCGGGACGCCCGCGACCGACTGTCCGACACTGGCCGACGAGATCGGGGCCGATCGACTCCTGCTCAAAGACGAGGGCCGCAATCCGACCGGCGCGGTGACGGATCGCGGACTCGCGGTCGCCGTCAGTGCCGGCGCGGCAGTCGGTGCCGACGCCGTTTCGCTCCCGACGACCGGCAACGGCGGTCAGTCGGCGGCTGCCTACGCCGGTCGGGCCGGCGTGGCCGCTCACAGCTACGTCCCCTCGCGGTGTCCGTTCGTCAACAAAGCGATGATCAACGTCCACGGCGGGGAGATGAACGTCGTCGAGGGACGCTATCCCGACGCGCTGGCGGCCTACGAGGACAGCGACGCCGAACGGTTCCCCGTCGGCCCGTCGTCGCCGTACCGCCGCGCGGGCGTCAAGGGACTGGGCTACGAGCTGCTCACCGGGCCGGCCCCGTCGGCGATCGTGGTCCCCACCGGCCACGGGATCGTCCTCGCCGCGATCCACACGGCGATCGAGGAACTCCGAGAGGCCGGCACCCTCGACGTGACGCCGCGTCTCTACGCCGCACAGCCAGCGGGCTGTGCGCCCGTCGTCGACGCCTGCGGGACCGCCGACGCGGTCGCGCCCACGGAACAGCCCGACACGATCGTCGGTCCCCTGGAAGTCCCCGATCCCGCGGTCGGCTCGCTCGCCGTCGCGGCTGTCGACGAGACCGGCGGGCGCGGCGTCGCCGTCTCGGACAGCGACGCGTTGCAGGCGGCCGTCGACGCGGCCGGCACTGCCGGCGTCGAACTCAGCGCGACCGGCGGCGTCGCCCTGGCCGGCGCGCGCGAACTCGCCGCAGAGTTCGACGAAGAGACGGTCGCGCTGGTCAACCCCGTCGCGGGCTCGAAGGAGGACGACCTGCTTCGCAGCCACCTCATGAGTCAGGGCATCTAGTCGGCGGCGTGTTGCTTCGCTCTCGTGTAGGCCCGTCTGACGCGCTTGAACGCCTCTTCGTCGCCGCCGTGGTCCGGGTGGACCTCTTTGACCTTGCTCCGGTAGGCTCCCTTGACTTCCTCCAGGGTCGCCGACGTGGGCAGGCCGAGCTCGCGGAATGCGTCGGCCGTCGGGTGGTACTCCGTCCTCTCGCTCTCTCCGGTCGACTCCCCGTCGATCGCTGGCGTCTCGAACGGGAGTCTGGCACCGAGGTGCCAGCCCGGCATCTCGTGTTCGACCAGGACGGGAACGGTCGGCGAGCGATCGATCCGGTAGTACGCCCGCGCGTCGAACGTGATCGCTACGTCGCGCTTTGGCAGGTAGAAGGCGACGGGCTGGCCCTCGACGAAGTGATCCTCCGCGAAGGGCTCCTCGATCGCTCGCAGGTACGACCGAAGCTCCTCGCGTCGCCGTCCCTCGCCCGTGCCGGACGAGCCACCCGCTGCCGGCGGCGGGAAGAGTCTGGCCGCGGCGACGAACAGGCCGGCGACGGCGACACTGCCGGCCACTCCGAGCCCGAGGCCGACGAGGAGCCACTCCGGCAGCGACCCAAACTGCGCGAACACGGCTCCACGTTCGGCTGGCGCGATAAAGAATCGTTCGCTATCGGCGCGATCAGCCGATGTACCGCAGGTCTTCGTCGGAGGGGGTCGGCGTCCCCTGCTCCATCTCCTGAATCTTCCGGGCGACTTCCTCCATCTCGTCTGCGCGGTCTTCGAGTGCCTCGTAGTCGATCTCGAAGCCGAGCAGTTCCTGGAGGATCTCCAGAACCGCCTGCGCACTCTTGGGGTCGACGAGATAGCCAGAGGTCTCGCCCATGAGACAGGCCGCGTCGAGGTCACGGCGGCCGCTCAGGCCAAGCAGGAGGCCAGAGACGCCGACGATACCGCCCGCCGGCTCGTTCTCGCGGAAGGCGACGCCGACTGATTCGAGTTCCTCGACCAGTGACTCGGTCGTCGACGCGCCGAGTACGTCGTACTCCTCGATCAGTTCGCCGGTCGGAACGCCACCGAGGGCGTACACCGACTCGACGCCGAACTCCTCGGCCACGTCGAGGAAGGTGTCGGTCAGCCCGTAGTGGCCCTCGTTGTCCTGTGCCTGGTGGTCGCCCGAGAGCACGAGCATGTCCCGTCCGTCCTCCGGTCTGACGGCGTGAAACTCCGCCGACGCCAGCTGTGTCGTCCCGTCTTCGACGGTGACCTGTGGCGGGAAGTGCTGTGAGTAGACGCGGGCGACCAGTTCGCTCTCGAGTTCTTCGAGCAGGTGTTCGGCCGCGAGCTTGCCGACGTGGCCGACGCCGGGCAGTCCTTCGACCAGTACCGGATCGGTCAACGCGCCGTCCGCGATTCGCTCGATCTCGAACTCGTCCATGGCCCTACTCCCGTCGGCGCCGCTTAAGTGCGCGTCGATACTCGCCGTACGGGTCCGCGGGATCGAACGGTGCCGGCGCGCTGTTGACGGCGTCGCTCCCACACTCGGGACAGCGCTCAGAAAGCGTGTAGACGGGCCGGTCGTGCTCGGACGCCCACTCGGAACAGACGCGGAGATCGGCCCGCATCGGCTTACTCTTCGTCTTCGTTGCGCTCGCGGTGGAACTGGCCGGTGCCACCGTGTTCGACGACGACCGCGCTGGCGCGGTCGGCGCTGGCTTCGAGCTCGGATTCGGCGCGCTTGTAGTCGGGGGCCCGGACCTTGATCCGGTACTCGGGCGCGCCGACGTAGGTAACTTCGAGTTCGACCTCCTCGGGCACGTCGGCGTCTGCGTCCGCGCCGTCGGGGAGTGCGTCGGCGTCGCCTTCGGCGGCCTGAAGCGCCTGCTTGATGATCTCGACGCCGTCACTGTCGGGACAGGTCAGGTCGACGTAGCCGGTCACGTCGACGTAGGGCACCGAGACGTTCTCGCGTGCGGTCTCGACGATGGCGTCGATCTCGTCCTCGGAGAGGTCCGTCTCGTCGAGCGCTTCCGTGCCGTGGATCGCCGCGGCCTCGAAGCCGTCGTACAGCGAGCCGAAGTCGGCGAGCAGTTCGTTCGCGACGGCGGCGTACTGCTCGTCGGCGAGATCCTCGCCGAAGGCCAGCTCCATCCAGTTGTCGGCCTTCTGCTCGTTTTTCCACTCCTGGATCTTCTCTTTGCGCTGGTGGTCGTTGACGTCCTTGATCGAGAGGTTGATCTGCTGGGCGTCCTCGTCGATCTCCAGCACCTTCACGACGACAGTCTGGCCCTCGTTGACGTGGTCGCGGACGTTCTTGATCCAGCCGCTGGCGACCTCGCTGATGTGACAGAGGCCGCGCTTGTCCTCGTACTCTTCGAGGTCGACGAAGACACCGAAGTCTTCGATCTCGTCGATCTTGCCGACGGCGAGTTCGCCGGATTCGGGCCAGCCGCTGTACTTCATCGCTGTTCGACCGTTTCGAGGACCGCACCCTCGATGGTCGCCTTGCCGCCGGTCGGGCGGGCGAGCGTGTGCCCACAGACCGCGCAGGCGACTTCGGTGGCGGCCTTGCTGAAGACCGTCTGTTCGTTCTCACAGTCCGGACATTCGACGGAGAGGAAGCTTCCTGCCATCGTTCTAGTCCTGGAACTCCAGTCGGCCAGCTCGCCATCCCTCGCGGAGGTGGGCCTTGCCACAGTCGCTACAGCGGTACTTGAGGTTCGTCTTCTTGGTGGGCTTGTCCCCACCGGGCACCTTCGAGAACTTCCCGGAGTTCCCGATCCCCTTTGAGTTGCGGTCGGCCTGACGGCCGCCGATGTGGGTCATGCCCGACGTGCGGCCGGAACGGACCTTCTCGACCTCGTGTTCGTTGTGCTCGTTACAGTGCGGACAGTACGTGTTAAATCGGCGTGGCATCTGCATAGATATCGACCTTACGGCGAGGTTACACAGCGGTGCTTAAAACCCCGACGGTTCGGTCCCGGCCACCCGACGGTATCAGGAGAGCAACTCGACGAGCCCGGCGAGGAGTCCCGGAATCACCATCACCGCGAGGCCGGCGACGACGACGACGCCGGGCAGGAGGACCAGGCCCGCGCTGGTCAGCAGCCACAGTGCCAGACCCAGCACCACGATCACCAGGCCGAGCAGGCGGAGGCCCCACACGACTGTCCGCCCGACGCCCGAGCCCGTATTCGTGTCACGCCGTCCGAACACTTCGTCCATGCCCGAAGAAATGTCGTCCCACGGGCAAAACTGCTGTGGCCGTTCGAGAGCCAGCCGTCCGTGACGGTCGGGGCTCGCTCCCGCGGTTGGCCCGCTCACGCCTCGCGTCGCTCGGTCAGGGCAACAGATTCGCGTTCCGCACCGTAGAAGCTAAGTGCGCTGTCGGCAAAGACCGGCGCATGAAGAAGCTCATTATCCACGGGGATCCGGGAATCCGGAAGGGTGCCACAATCGAGTACGACGGGGAGGAGTACGTCTGCTTCGCGATCGCCCGTCAGGGCGACTGGCACGGGCCGGACGAACCGCAGCTGTGGTGTACGATCGGCAAACCCGAGGAGCGCGAACGGTTCATGCGCCGCGAGTTCGTCGCGATGCACCTCGACACCGAAGACGTCGACGCCGGTGCGGTCGGCGTCGTCGAGCCACGCGGCGAAGCCTGATCCTGCTGGCGGTCTGTCTCGTTCTCTCTGCTATCACTGCCCTCGACGGTCTCTCGTAGCGGCGACTCTCGACTGTCGAGGGCACATCACACCGACCGACATCGATAGGTGGCTACAGCTCCGACTCCGCGTATGGAACGGTCGCGACGACAGTGGCGGTGGTCACGGTGACGACGGCCCGCGATCTCCCGGCGGAGTCGCTGTCACCGCTGGCCGAGCGCGTCGAGCGCGTCCTGGCCGCGTACGACTACGAGGTGTCGGCAGCGATCGACGCGATCGACGCGGCGGTCCCCGGCATCGGCGGACTGTTCGAGCCCGGAACCGAGCCGGCGGAGTTGCGGGCGGCGATCGAGCACGTGCTGGCGGCCGACGACCACGAGACACGGGTCGATCGCGACCTGGCCGGCGAGACGGCGATTCTCTACGTCGACGGCAGCTCCCGCGGGAATCCGGGGCCGGCGGGCGCTGGGGCCGTCGTGCAGGACGAGGCCGGCGAGTCGCTGCTCCGTCTCGCGCGGCCGGTCGGCTCGCGGACGGACAACAACACCGCCGAGTACGCCGCGCTCGCGCTCGGACTGGCGCGCCTGCTGGCGCAGTTCGAGCCCGCACGGATCGAGGTCAGGATCGACTCGCGGACGGTCATCCGGAGCGTCTGGGAGGAGCGGGCAGATCCCGGTGCCCAGTTCCGCGAGTACCGCGCGGCCGTCGTCGCGCTGCTCGAACGGGCACCGGACGACGACTGGCGACACCTCGCGGACAGCGATCCGAATCCCGCCGACGCGCTCGCGACGGTCGGGGCCGACATCGCCGCGCTGGGTCCCGGTGGCTGATTCTCGGATCCCGCCACTGGGGCCGCCAGCCACGGGGCACACGCCGTTTGCTGCGGGCTAGGACGGCTCTTCGTCACTGTCGTCTGTGACCCGGTAGATCGTCACACCGTCGAACTCCTCGACCGGCTCGACGCCCGCCACCGCGTCGACGGTGATCTGGTCGTAGGTGGCCCGCTCGACCGGGCCGACGTAGACGTACCGCACGTCGTAGCGTTCGAGCAGCGCGGCCTGCTCTTCGGGCTCGCCGGTGTAGATCGTCCGCACGTCCGTCAGTCGCTCCTGGTAGGGCTCGTCTCCGCGGTACTGTGCCTCGTGGAACCACCCGAGGACGGTCGGGAGTCCGGTCAGACTGGCCGGCGCACTCGATCCCTCGCCGTCCGAGGCGTCCCAGGTGTACCCACCCGGTGCCGCCGTGACGAGGACCGGTCGCCCGGAGCGGTCGTCGAGCCAGTGGATCGCCGCGGCCTCCTCTGGGTACTCCGAGTCGAGGTAGGCGAGTCCGTCCAGCGTCGGGTCCGAGCCGTCGAACGCGGTCGTCGCCGCCAGCGGGGCGTACAGCCCGGCACCGACGACGAGGACGGCGAGGGCGACGCGAGGCAGCGCCGAGCGGGCCCGACCGAGTGTGTCCGCTGGGACGGTGACGCGGTTCGTGAACACCCACGCCAGCGCCGGCCCGAGGGCGAGACTCCACAGCACCCACACCTGCATCGACACTTTGAACACCGTGTTCATCCGTCCGGTGGACTCCTTGAGATAGACGAACTCGATCAGCGTCACGAGCCCGATGCCGGCGACGATCAGCACCGTCTCGAAGCCGGCGCTGGCCGCGCCGCCGTCCGAGCGTGCGCGGTCCGTGTCACCAGCGGGTGCGGCGGGACTCGGAGACGTGCCGGGCCGTCGCGCGAGGGCCCAGCACGCGCCCACCAGCGGGACGAACAGGCCGAGGGCGGCGAGATCGAGGACCGCGAAGCCGCCGATCGCGACGGCGGCCCCGACTGTCACGGTGGTCGCCCGCTCGCCGAAGCGCTGGCGGCCCCGCGCCGCGAGGTACGCGAGGAAGGTGACCAGAAAGAGCCCGTGGACGAGCAGCAGTTCCGTCAGCGAGGACCGGTCCGGCAGGACGGCGATCCCGCGCCCGCTTGCCGGCCCGAGCCAGAACGGCAGCGACCAGAGCAAGCCAAGCGCGACGACGGCGACGGCGACGCCCAGGCCGACAGCGAGGCGCGACCCCTCCCGCCAGACGGCAGTTTCGGGGAACCGGTCGGCGAGCGATTCGGGCAGCAGTGACCGTGCGTCGGCCGGTGCGAGGACGACCGTCAGTAGCGCCAGCCCGGCCGGTGTCGGGAACGACCAGGTATTCGTGACCGCCAGCAGTCCAGCGACCGGCGGGAGGACGCCGACCACGAGCAGCCGACGGCGCGCCACCTCGCGGGCGGGCGTCCGGTAGTAGGCCAGACAGACCGCCGCGGCGAAGACGAGGAACGCGGTACTCATCATGTGGGCGTGCAGGTCGCCGTTGAACCACGAGAAGAAGGGGAACTCGTTGATCGTCGGCGCGGTCGCACCCGGATCGGCGTCGCCGAACTGGAACGCGAAGTCGCCCCGGTGGTCGGTGATGACGCGGCTCGCGTCGAAGTAGTAGAACTGACCGAGCCCGTCTGCCAGCCCGTCCCGTTCGATCCCGACGACGCCAGCGAGCCACGCGGACGGGCCGTCGGGCAGGAGTGCGAGCACCACTCGCACCGGCGTCGTGAGGTTGCTCGCGAGCCCGACCGCGAAGACGCTGAGGAGGCCGGCCAGCCGACGCGGGATCGAGCGGTCGGCCGCGACGTTGCCGGCGACGCCGTACACCGCGGTCACGAGCATCGCGTAGAAGCCCGCCAGCGAGAGGTTGTAGGCGAACCGCCCCGCGGTGCCGGTGATGCGGGTGAGAATCGCCGCGACGAGGTGGCCGCCGTAGTAGTACGCGACCGGCTCACCGGCGAACCACACGTCTTCGGGCGGCAGGCTCTCGGCTCGGACGAGCGACTTCAGCAGGCCGAAATCCAGCATCTTCTCGCCGATCGCCAGCGGGAGCGGCGCGATCACCGGGTCGCTCGCGCCCAGCGGGACCGCGAACACGCGCATCCCGACCAGGAACAGGAAGGCCCCGGTAAAGACCAGACAGCTCTCGCCGATCCGCCCCAGATCGAGGTCGACGCCACGGCTTCCCGCCAGAGCGACCAGGCCGACCAGCACGGCGACACCCAGCCAGATCCCCGCCGTCATCGACAGTCGGCCGACGAAGAAGGTGACGAACCAGACGACGGCGATCGACAGCACGACTGCGACGCCAGAGCCCCCGTCCTCGAAGCGCGGGAACAGCCAGCTCGTGACGACGCTGCCGGCCACCAGTAGGGCGAGATAGAGCGCCAGCCAGAGCGCGACGAGACCGTATTCCATTAGTGGGGACAGCGTCACCACCGATAATACGCTTTTTGCACTGCCCCGTGGCCGGCGGGAATGTCGAACTGTTTTTAGCCGCGGTCTCGATTGCCCGGACGAATGGATCAGTCGGTGGGTATCGTCGTGCCCGCGTTTCGACCGGACGTGGATCGACTGGGCTCGTACGTCAGGACGCTCGACGAGCAGTTGGCTCCGGCACAGATCCGTATCGAACTCGACGATCCGGAACCCGGCGTCACCGAGCGGCTGGCCGCGCTCCCCGCCGCGGTCAACGCCGTCCCCTACCGCCGCGGGAAGGGAGCCGCGATCACCGCCGGCTTCGAGGCGATCGAGACGGACGTTCGCGCGTTCGCCGACGCGGACGGCTCGACCGGCGCGACCTCTCTCGCACACGTCATCGACCGGGTCAGGGCCGGCGATGCGGACCTGGCGGTCGGTTCTCGTCGTCACCCCGACGCGACCGTCAGCAGCCACCAGACCTTCGCGCGGCGGTTCCTGGGCGACGGCTTCGCCTGGATCGCCGGCCACCTGCTCGACGTGTCGCTGTACGACTACCAGTGTGGCGCGAAGGCGATCACGGCCGAGGGGTGGGAGCACGTGCGCACGCACCTCTACGACGCCGGCTTCGCCTGGGACGTAGAGCTGGTCGCGATCGCCGGTGCGCTGGGGCTGACCGTCGCGGAGGTCCCCATCGAGTGGGAGGACAGACCCGGCTCGACGGTCTCGCCGGTGCGAACGTCGCTGAACATGGCGACGGCGCTCTTGCGCGCACGCCACCGGGCGAAGCGACTGAGCGACAGCCGTCTGCACGCCGCCATCGCCGCGACACGCGAGGAGGGTCCCGCACTGATCGACAACGATGAGTAGCCGCCTCGCTCCCCTCCGATCGTTGCTCTCGGGAGTCCGGTTCGGCAAGTTCGCCTCGGTCGGTGCGGTCGGGGCCGCCTTCGACACGACGACGTTCGTCGTCCTCGACCAGTTCGTCGGCGTGTCGACCGCCGTCGCCAACGCCGTCGGCATCGAGATCGCGATCCTCGTGATGTTCGCCGTCAACGACAACTGGACCTTCGCGAGCGAAGGCGAGGACGACCGCCGCTCGCTGGGCACGCGCCTCTTGCGCTCGCACCTCGTCCGTGCCGGTGGGTCGACGCTGCAGTGGAGCATTCTCTTCGCCGTCCTCGTCGTCTACGAGGTCAGCGTGCCCGTCTCGGTGGGTCCGGTCGATCTCTGGCCGATCTTCGTCAAGGGCGGCGCGATCGGGATCGCCATGTTCGTCAACTACGTCTTCGAGAGCATCTTCACCTGGCGCGTCCACGAGTGAGTGTGCCGCGAGAGGAACCCACAGAGGACGACCGAATCACAACCCTTAATCGGGGGGAGACGATACGAGATAGTAGCGGGATGGGATAGCCAGGAGATTCCGGCGGGCTCATAACCCGTAGATCGGTGGTTCAAATCCACCTCCCGCTATTTTCGAGCGACCAACTGAACGAGGAGCGTAGCGACGAGTGGGCTGGTCGCTCGAAATAGCACACGTTGATTTGAAGCAGACCACGAGGGAGCGACGCGACCGAAGTGGGCGTGGTTCAAATCCACCTCTCGCTCTATTTTGCCCCGAGCAAACTCGCGAGCGGCAAATCTACGCCGAGTGGATTCGTGCCCTATCAGTCGCGCGCAGCGAAGCGAGCACGTCTGATTCCGGTTCAAATCCACCTCCCGCTATTTTCCGAGCGACCAACTGAACGAGGAGCGTAGCGATGAGTGGACTGGTCGCTCGAAATAGCACACGTTGATTTGAAGCAGATCACGAGGGAGCGACGCGACCGAAGTGGGCGTGGTTCAAATCCACCTCTCGCTCTATTTTGCCCCGAGCAAACTCGCGAGCGGCAAATCTACGCCGAGTGGATTCGTGCCCTATCAGTCGCGCGCAGCGAAGCGAGCACGTCTGATTCCGGTTCAAATCCACTCCCGCTATTTTCCGAGCGACCAACTGAACGAGGAGCGTAGCGACGAGTGTGTCGGGCAGTCTCCAGTCGAGTGAGGAACGTCTGTCCAGGCAATTTCTCAGCAGACGAGCGTCGCGAACGATCTGCTGTACGGCAATCTGTCTGCACGGCAACGGACAGTATCACGACGGCGAGGCGGAGCGTCTCCTGAACGCTCTCGACTCGCCCGTTCGTCCGCCAGGCCAGCAGACGCGACAGCCACGCGCCTCCCCAACCGATTCGCTCCCGTAGGTCGCTCATCCCTCGCACACGATCGTCGCGGCACGGAGGCCGCGACAGCGCGCGCCGCTCCTCTTAGTCGTCGCCGTACTCGTCGACCACGACGACCTCGCCGTCGACGACGTCGACGTTGATGAGCGTCTTCGCGTGGTAGCCGTCGTCTGCGAGCTTGTTCTCTCCGCCCTCTTTCTTGATGACACAGACGATGTCACAGATGTCCGCGCCGATGTCTTCGAGCGCGCCCGTGAGCGCGGCCAGCGTGCCGCCGGTCGAGAGCACGTCGTCGAGCACGAGCACGCGGTCGCCCTCGTAGACGTCGTTGACGTACATCTCGTTTTCCGAGTAGCCGGTGACCTGCGAGAGCGACACCTCGCCGTCGAGGCCGTACTGGCGCTTGCGGACGACGACGAGGGGGATGTCCGTCATCAGCGAGACCGCAGTGGAGATGTGGATCCCCATCGCGGCCGGTGTGACGATCTTGTCGACGTCTTCGAGCTCGGCTTTCCGAATGATCTTGATGACGATCTCGCGGAGCAGTTCAGGACGCAGCATCGGGACGCCGTCGCTGATCGGATGCACGAAGTAGTGATATCCGTCCTTCTCGATGATAGGTGCGTCCAACAGCGACTGTTTGAGCTGATCCATGTCGGCGGTACTTCGAGCCAGCACAAAAACCCGTCGTCAACGGAGCGGGATCGCGTCGGCCAGCGTACGCACCATCGGCAGGGCGTGTGCGCCACCCAGGCCGAAGTACTCCACCGCTGCGAACGCGACGAACACCGTCGACGACGCGAGCGCCAGCCCGAACAGTGCCGCGCCGACTCTGTCGAAGCGCTCGCTCGCGACCGACAGCAACGACCAGCTGCCCAGAGCCAGCGCCACGGCGAGAGCGAGGACGGCGTGAAACTGGAACGCTTCGGCACGGCCCACGTCGAGCGCGACGAGCGCGACGAGGACGAGCTGGCCGCCGATCAGCACGCCACCGCTCCAGCTCCAGAGCACCGTCCGCCAGTGGGCGTCGAGTGCTCGCCCGACTGGTGGGAGCCTCACGGCGAGGCAGACGAGGATGGGTGCGACGGGGAACAGGTACCGAACGGTCACCTGAGCGTGGTGGGGAAGTAAACCAATATATGTGAGTATGAGCGAAGCGGCAGCGAGCGCGAGGAACGCGTCGGCGGGCGTAACTCCGCCGGGGGGCGATCGCCGCTCGATTGATCGTTTGATTGCGACGAGGCTGGTCGAAACCGTTGCGACAATCGTCGCGAGGACGGGAGTGGACTCCAACAGAGTGAGATTTGCCTCGGGAGTCCCCTCGGCGCTGTTCGCGACCTCCGGGATGTATCCGCTCCGGACGAGTGTTCGATAGGCGGCTGTCGGGTCGGTCTGGAGCGAGTGGATCCCGCGCCGAACGAGTCCGAGCAGTTTCATCAGTGGCTCTACTGCGGACTGTCCGAGGACGATTCCGACGCGTACGAACCGAGGGAGATTCGTCATGTCGAAACCGCCAGACCCGTCACCCGAGGACAGTTCGCCGGTGAGCGAGATGTCGCTTCCCTGGCCGACAGTCCGGAGCATCCGGGGAACGGTCAGCGGATCGCCGGTGATGAGCGTGTTCGTCACGAACAGCGGGACGAGCGCCAGCAGGAAGACTCCGCCGAGCACACCCAGGGTTCGCGGGCCGTTGTCCGGTGCCGTCGCCACGTCGACCAGCACGAACGGAACGAATAGTACTAGCGCCTCTGGCGCGTGAACCCACGCCAACAGCGCCAGCAGCGCGTAACAGACCGCTCGCGACTCGAAGGCCCAGTCGCGCTCGGCGTCGCGGCTGTAGGCGAGTCCCAGGGCGACCGCCAGCGCAACCGCGGCCGTGACGACGTGGCGCTTGGGCACGGTCGCCCAGAACGCCAGGGGCGTCCCACCCACGACTGCGACGGCGGCGACGACGCCACGCCGTCGACCGTCGGTGAACGAAACGAGGCGATACGCCAGCGTGCCGACGAAGGCACCGGCAGTCGCGTGTACCAACTGCAAGGCGAGGTGGTGATGTGGGACCGGATCGATCGGCCGGACCAGCGCGACGTTGAGCAGGAACACCGCGGCGACGACGCAGCCGCCGCCGAGCCGCGCGAGGCGCTCGCGGCCGAACTGCCGGCCGGCGACGAGGATCGTCCCGTACACCAGCAGCGACCACAGCGCCACCAGCGCGACGGGGAGGTCGGCGACGGCCTCGATCCCGCGGAGGACAGCGAGGAACGGCAGCGCGAGGACGATCACGCCGTAGTTGCGCGAGTACGTCGAACCGCCGTAGAAGTTCGTCCCTGGCGACCGGAGCGAGCCGTACTCCGGGTCCGTCAACGCGATATTGCCGTCGGCGACGGCGGCCAGCCCGTTGGCGATCGTGTGGGAGTCGTTGATCAGAAAGGCCGTGCGCCACAGCGCCAGAAACAGACAGAGGCTCCCGAGAAAGACGAGTAGCCCGACGCGGTCGCCAAAGAGGAACCGGTAGGACAGCCCGCTCGCTCGTCTCCTCGACTCGCGGTCGATCACTCGATCACCTCCACCGTCGTCGAGCGCTCGGCGACGACCCGGCTGGTGTCGTTCGCGCGCACGACCACCTGCAGGCGGCCCTCGTAGCTCGTCCGGTTGACCGTGTCCGGCGGGAACGTGTCGTCGGACATCGACGCCGCGTACGAGCCGACGCTCTCCGTCGAGAGGAAGTGCGTCGTCGACCGCGTGTACCCGCGCTCGTCGATCTCCAGTCGGTAGACGAGCAACGGCCGGCCCTCGACGGCGGTGATCGCCACGGTCGCGTCGGGCACCCGGAGCGTGTACTCGCCAGCTCCGAACCGCCCCGCCGTCAGCGTCGCCCGCTCTGGCAGCGACGCCGACTCGACCGTGACCGATCCCGAACCGTACGCAGGCGTCTCGGCGTCGCTCGTCAGATCGACGGCCCCCACGAGCGGCCCGGAGACGAGCGTCGTCACCGCGACGAGCCCGACGACTCCCCAGACGACAGCCCGGTCTACGTCCATCGTATCACGGCAGTGCGACACGGGAAATAAAGCTGTCGTGGACAGCGCCGTCGCTCACCGGTCGAAAAAATGGAGGAAAGAGCGCGGTCGTTAGGCGTCGGGGCCGCTGTCAGAGGACAGTGAGGCCGAGGAATCGCCCTCGTTCGAGACGTAGACGACACTCAGATCCCAGTCTCCATTGCTCCCGATTTCCGAGTCGTACGTCACGGCATTACCAGCCGTGACCATTGAAGATGTTGGTACCGAAGCTTTGTTTGACCAAGATTCATCAATATCGCTACCACCACCAGAACCACCAGTACCGCGGATATACAGTTCGTCGGCCTGAATTGGGTCTCCACCGTCGTGGGTGATCTTGACAGATGGAGCATCGGAGTCGTAATCGAAGCTGAAGCTCGCGGTTGGCGTTGTATTCGTCTGGTCACCGAGTCCGAGGACGAACGACGCGATGACGGCTGCCAGGATCACCGTGATGGCGACCATCAGGATGACACCGATGACAGGCGATACCGCGTCGTCGTCGTTGAATAGCTGTTTCAGATCCATGGTTTATCACGCACACCCGTCCACAGCGAGCGGGGCATCCCCTGCCCCCCTGCTCGCGGTGGGTGCTACCTCAATCGATACTGCCGGGGGTACTTATACCCTGTCTACGTTTTATCGCTTCAATCACGCGCTGGAACGCTTCAAGAGGGCCTTGGATACCCGATATCGCGTCCTTCAGCAATCTTCACCGTTGATAATGAATCTGGCGTCGTCGACGGCACCATGCGGTGTGATGGCTCCGGACCAGCGACCTTCTGGCCCGCAGGCCGTCACTCTGTTCCGAGACACACCGCTGGTGCTCGCAAGTCATTCAAGCGCAGTCACAGACCGCTCTGGCGTCACTCCTCGTCGGCCTCGTCGTCGCAGTCCTCGACGGGCTCGCCGTACTCCGTGAGCGTCATCGTCCGGCCGGAGACGGTGTGGTAGGCCGCCGCGGCGGTGAGGATCGTCGCGAACAGCGTCGCCCAGACCAGCGGCGAGACCAGCGTGAAGGGGAACACGCCGACCCACAGCGTGGCGATGATCGCCAGACTCACCGCGCCAAAGGAGAGGTAAAACTCCCGCCAGGGGAACTCTCCGCCGGGGACGATCTCCAGATACACCGTCAGATCCTCGGTCTGTGGCGTCGTCTGGATCACGCCGTCCTCGGAGTCGTAGGCGACGATGCCGGCGTTGTCCATCTTCGGCAGGTGGGTCTGCTGGAGCGTCGTGTACACGCGCTTGCGCTGCGTCGACGTGACGCTGGTCTGTGGGCAGTCGTACTCCAGGGAAGCGACGTAGTCGGCCAGCTCCCCGAGTTCGACCGGGCCGCCGTGTCGACGGAGGTACTGGATGACGTAGCGCCGACGCTTGTTCTGGAGCACCTCGAAGATCTCGCCTTTCGAGAGCGTCGGGTGCGTGCCCGTGGCTTGCGCTGCGTCGGCGTTACTCACAGTGTATCGGCCCCCAGCCGGTGCAGTCCCACGCGACCATCCTTCGTACAACTGGAATGTGGGATGATCCTATATAATCACGGCGGTTGCCCTCTTGATTGACATAACGGGCGAAACCGAGAGAAAAACGGCGTCAGTTAGGCGTCCGGGCCGTCCCAGCGACCGAGCGTCGCCGAGTTGCCACCCTCTGCGGGCTGGTAGGTGACGCGGACCGTCGCGCCGCTGAGGTCAACATTACTTGCATCGAAGTCACCATCGTCAATCGTGTAGGATGTTCCAGCGTTCACGTCCGAATCGCTAGAGCTTCCAAACAAGTCATCATTATATGTTGCACTACTGTCGTCACTCCGATCTATAGCACCGGACACGGCACCAACAACCTCATTGGCAGAAATTGTTTCTCCACCATTGTGAGTCACTTGGAGAGTATCAGTATTACTGCTGTCCCCTTCAGTGTAGTCGAAGCTGAAGCTGGCTTGCGGTGCGGTGTTGCTGATCTGGTCCCCGAGGCCGAGGACGAACGTTGCGATCACGGCTGCGAGGATCACGGTGATGGCCACCATCAGGATGACACCGATCACCGGGCTCACAGCCTCGTCGTCGTCGAAAAGTGCTTTCACGTCCATGTGTTGTCTCCGTTCGTCGCGCGCCTGCCGGCGGCGGTCCGTCGATGCCGTCGCGACATCCCATTCGGGACACGCCGTCCGGTGGTCACGCGCTTGTCCGGAAATACCCGAGACGGGTAAATAAAGGCTCTTGCGCCAGTATCAAAGCAGAAAATTAGGCCCTACTTGAGACGGTGTTTTCGGGCTTCAGCGGCGGGTTGGCGGCAGAATCAACGAAGATAACGAGCGGCAGCGTTCGTCTGTCGGCGGTTCCGTTTCGACGGGGGGTGCGAGTTCTGAGTGTCGCGGTCGTCGCGGTCAGAACAGCAGGATCAGCCCGACCGTGACGAACAGCGCGAGCACGAGGACGCTGAGGCCGATGCCGGCCCGCAGCGTCACCGGACCGTCGTCCTGATTGCTGGGCTCGAACCGTTCGGCCACCCGTTCGGGGTGGGTCGCGACGGCGGTCGCGGTGGTCGCCGTCCGGACGGCGACGCGGTCGACCGCGCCGTACAGTCGGATCGTCCCGAGGACGACGCCGCGCGCGCCGTAGAACACCGCCGGGTTGTAGATGCGGTCCAGGTCCGGCACGCGTCCGAGCTTCGAGAGGGGCTTTTTCGTGGCGTAGAACCCGATGAGGCCAAGCACTGCGAGGACGACGCCCTCGGCGACGTGAGGTACCGTGTAGGTCTTGTAGGGGTGTGCGAGGCTCTCGGCGGTCACGTCGACGGGGAGAATCGCGAACAGCGCCGCGTCGTAGAGCCCGTAGACCACACAGAGGACGGCGACGACGACCATCGCGACGCTCTGGCCGCGGTTGGCGTCTCTCACCTCGCCGTCGTGCTCGCCGTGGAAGAAGGCGTAGTAGCCGAACTTGATGAACGACATGAACGTGCCCACGCCGCCGAGCAAGAGGAGCAACTCAAGCCCGGTGTACTCGCCGACGTGGACCAGCGCCTCCTTCTTGAAGTCGTAGTGGCTCGCCGAGATGACGATGCCCTTGCTGACGAAGCCGTTGAAGCCGGGGAACCCGGCGATCGAGAGGGCCGCGACGCTGAACGCACCGGCCGTGATCGGCATCTCGCGGGCGAGGCCACCGAGTTTCTTCAGGCTCTCCTCGCCGGTCCGGTAGATGACGACTCCGGCAGTCATGAACAGCAGGGCCTTGTAGAGGATGTGGTTGAACACGTGCGCGAACGCCCCGCCGACGCCGAGCACCGATCCGATACCGACACCGGCGACCATGTACCCGACCTGTGACTGGATGTGATAGGAGAGGAGCCGCCGCATGTCGTTCTGAAGCAGGGCGTAGAAGACGCCGAAGACGGCCATCGCACCGCCCATGTAGGCGATCAGCAGGTGACCGTCGGGGAACGCCCGGTACATGCCGTAGACGCCGGTCTTGGTCGTGAACACACAGAGGAACACGCTGGCGGCGATGTGCGGGCGCGGGTAGGTGTCGGGCAGCCAGGTGTGCAGGCCCACGAAGCCGACGTTGACGCCGATCCCCAGCGCGGCCAGGATCGCGGCGGGTCCGGCGGCGATCCCGTCGCCGGTAAAGAGGAACGTCCCCGCCACGCTGTAGTGCCAGAGGATCGCCCCCATCAGGAGGCTGCCGCCGAGGCCGTGCAGCAGGGCGTAGCGAAAGCCAGCCCGGACGGCCTTGCCGCCGTAGTGCCAGACCAGCAGCGTGCTGGTGACGGCCATCAGCTCCCAGAAGAAGATGAGGGTGAGCCAGTCACCGGCAAACACCGCGCCGACGCTGGTCGCGACGTAGGAGAGTGCGAACGCCGTCTGGACTCGCTCGGCGTCGCTGGCCAGCGAGTACAGCACCGCCACGGCACCGATGATCCCGAAGATCAGGCCCATCAGCCGCGAGAACTCGTCGACGTTCAGCAAGACGGCGTCGAACCCGAGGAAGGTCACGTCGTGGTAGACGCCAGCCGAGATCGACAGCGACCACGGGACCAGCGCGCCCGTCGCGAGGATCCCCAGCCCGTGACCGACGCGGCGGGGGAGCACGGCCACCAGCAGCGCGACCGCCAGCAGGACGAACACCGGCGGGACAGTCGCGAGCCCCGTCATCAGGCCATCACCCCCACGTTCTCGACGACGGTGGTGACGATCTCCAGGAAGACGGCGGTGTTGGGGACGATCCCCAGCACGACCGCGCCCGTGGCGGCTGCGAGGATCGGGCCGAGCATGAACCACGTGCTCTCACCGCCCCACCAGCCGGCGGCGGTCCAGCCACCTTCGGGCGGCCCGCCGTGGTGGTCGTGTGCCTCGTCGTACTTGCCGAGGTGATCGGTCTCGTAGGGCTCAGGCTCGTCGGCGTGGTCGTCGCCATCTTCGACCGGGCGGCCCCCGTCGGTCTCGACGGCGGTCTGGCCGCCGAAGACCCCCCTGAGGAGGGGCTTCTCGTCGTGGTCGTCGGGCGACTCGAAGTACGCCTGGTAGACGACCGGCCAGAAGTAGCCGATGTTGAGCACGCCCGAGAGCAACAGGGCACCGGCGAAGAACCACCCGCCGCCCTCGATCGCGCCGATCACGATGTACCACTTGCTGACGAAGCCGGCCAGCAGGGGGATGCCGGCCATCCCCGCGCTCGCGACGGCGAACGCGGCCATCGTCAGGGGCATCCGCCGGCCGATCCCGGCCATGTCGGAGATGTCGTCGGTGTGGGTCTCGACGTGGATCGCGCCGGCACAGAAAAACAGCGTGAGTTTCATGAACGCGTGGGCGGGGATGTGCAAGAGCCCGCCGATCAGCGCGTTCTCTCTGAGCAACGCGAGCCCGAGGACGATGTAGGACAACTGACTGATCGTCGAGTACGCGAGCCGGCGCTTCAGGTTGTCGCGGCCGAGCGCGATGATACTCGCGATCAGGAGCGTCGCCGTCGCGACGACGGCCAGCGGGAGCCCGACGCCCAGGCTCTCGACGGTCTCGGGGCCGAACACGTCGAGGATCACCCGCGCGAGCCCGAAGACGCCGCTCTTGACGACGGCGACGGCGTGGAGCAGCCCCGACACCGGCGTCGGCGCGACCATCGCGTCGGGCAGCCAGGAGTGCATCGGCATCAGCGCGGCCTTGACGCCGAACCCGGTCACCAGCAGCGCGAAGATGGCGCGAGCGATCGTCGGGTCGGTCGTCGCGAGTTCGGCGATACCGCCGGGCGTGAACGCGGTCGTGCCGGTCGCCGCGTACAGCAGCACCGTCCCGGCGAGCACCGCGACGCCGCCCCCGAAGGTGTAGGTGAGGTACTTGCGGCCGGCCGCGCGGGCCTCGTCGGTCTCGTCGTGGGTGACCAGCGGGTACGTCGCGACCGTCAGCAGCTCGTAGAAGACGAACAGCGTCAGGAGGTTCGAAGCGAAGGCCACGCCCACCGCGGCCGCGAGGCTGGCGGCGAAAGAGGCGAAGTACCGCGTCTGTGCGTGCTCGTCGAGGCCGCGCATGTAGCCGATACTGTAGAAGCTCGTGACGATCCACAGCAGACTCGCCAGCAGGCCAAAGAGCAGGCCGAGCGCGTCGACTTCCAGTGCCAGCTCGATGCCACTGGCGAGGGTAAACAGCGAGGCCTCGTGGGTCTCGCCGCCCCAGACGACGCTCGGGACGAGACTCGCGATCAGGCCGAACTTCGTCAGCGCGGCCGCGATCGTCACGCCCTCCCGGAGGTTCCGTCTGCTACTCGTGGCGAAGATGAGCGGAATCGCCAGCAACGACGCCAGAATGGCGAGTACCGGTCGCAGTGAAGGATCGATCATGGGTGTGGGAAAGTACTGACAGTCTGTTCGACGATCTGTTCGACCAGGGGTGCGGTCCCGCCGAGGACGACCGCGAGCAGGGCCGCTGCGACGACGACGGCCACCATCCCCGTCGACACCGCCTCGCGTCCGTCACCGCCGTCCGGCACCGGCGTCACGTCCGTGGTACTGGCCGAGGGCGGCGCGGTGAAGTACATCCGCTCGAACAGCCGCGCGAAGTACGCCAGCGTCAGCAGCGTACTCGCGAGCAAGACGACGACGAGCGACCACCTGCCCGCCTCGACCGCGCCGACGACGATGTACCACTTGCCGACGAAGCCGACTGCCGGCGGGACGCCGACCATCGCGAACAGGAGCACGGCGATGGCGGCCGCCGTGACGGGTGCGCGCTCGCCGAGTCCCGCGTACTCCGCGAGCCGTCGTGCGCCGGTCCGTCGCTCGACGATCCCGGTCGCGGCAAAGAGTCCGCCCTTCATGACGGCGTGGCCCACGAGGTGGACGAGCGCACCGACGATGGCCGCCTGGGTCCCCACCGCGAAGCCGGCGATCACCAGCCCGAACTGCGACACCGAGGAGTACGCCAGCATTCGCTGTACGTCCGACTGGGCGACGGCCAGCAGGCTCCCGGCGACGATGCTGACCGCGGCGACGGTCAACAGCGCCGTCTGTGCGATCGGCACGGCGTCGAAGAAGCCGACCGTAAAGACCGAGAACAGCAGGCGTGCCAGCGCGTAAGCCGCGACCGTCGAGACCAGCGCCGAGATGAGCGTGCTCACGGTGTCGTGGGCGGCGGCGTAGGCGTCGGGCTGCCAGGTGTGCAGCGGGTAGAGCGCGACCTTGACCGCGAGGCCACCGATCATCAGGCCGAACGCTGTCAGCACGAGCGTGGAGTCGTAGCCCGCGTCGGCGAGCTTGACCGCCAGATCGGCCATGTTGAGCGTTCCCGTCGCCGCGAGCAGGTAGCCCGCACCGAGCAGGTACAGCGACGCGCCGATCGTCCCGATGATGAGGTACTTCAGCGCGGCCACGGCGGCACTGGCAGACCGACCGCTCGCGACGAGGCCGTAGGCGGCCAGCCCCGTGATCTCCAGGAAGACGTAGAGGTTGAACACGTCGCCGGTGGCGGTCATCCCGGAGAGCCCGGCGACCAACAGTAGGTACTGGGCGTAGAAGCTGTCCGCGTGGGGGCCCGCCCGACGAGCGTACGCGAGCACGCCCAGGGAGACGACGGCGATCAGGACGAGCACGACCGCCGAGAGCCCGTCGACGACCAGTTCGATCCCGTAGGGGGCGACGAACCCGCCCGGGACGTACGACACCGCGCCGCCGTCGACCACCGTCGTCGCCAGTGCGACGGCGAGGACGGTCTGGCCCAGCAGCGTCACCGTCGCGATCGGCCAGCCGAGACGGTCGGTGAACAGTCCGAACAGTAGCGGGAGCGCGCCGCCGACGATCGGCAGCACGATCACAAGGACAGGGGCGTGTTCAATCATGGTCGAGTTCTCGCAGCACCTCCTCGTCGAGGGTCCCGTACTCCGCGTAGATGCGGACGATCAGGGCGAGTGCGACGGCCGTCAGGCTCACGCCGACGACGATCGCGGTCAGGATCAGCACGTGCGGGAGCGGACTGACGTAGGGTCCCGCTCCCTCGTAGACGACGGCCGGGCCGGCACCGCTGCGGTAGGCCGTCGTCACGAAAAACAGGAAGATCCCCGTCTGGAAGACGTTCATGCCGATGACTTTCTTCACGAGGTTGCTCGACTCGACGAGCATGTAGACGCCGATCCCGAGCAACGCGACGACCGCGTAGTAGTTGTAGTGTGTCAGGAACGTGTCGATCACGACTCGTCACCTCCGTCGATCGCGTGGCCGAAGCCGGCCGCGATCACGAAAAACAGGCCGATGATGACGCTGGCGACGATCCCGCCGATCCCCAGCTCGACGAGTTCGATGCCGTACTTGCTGGCCTTCTCGATGGGGTACAGGTGGTATTCGAGGAACGTGCCACCGAGCAGGATCGATCCCAGGCCGATACCGGCGAACGTGAGCACGCCAAGCGAGGCGATCGCCACGACGAGACGGCTGTCGAGCCAGTCGCGCGTGGCCTCGATCCCGTAGGCGAACGCGAGCATCATCACGACCGAGCCCGCGATGACGCCGCCCTGGAACCCGCCGCCGGGCGAGTCGGCCCCGTGGAACATGATGAAGAGGCCGAAGGTGAGGATGAAGGGGGTGACGACCCGCACCGTGGTCATGATGACCGTACTCTCGACGTACAGACCGGGCTGTTCGGCGTCGCTCATGCGAAGTCCTCCCGTCGGAGCACCGACAGTGTCGCCACGCCCGCGACGAAGACCACGACGGCCTCGCCGAGCGTGTCCAGTCCACGATAGCCCGCGAGCACCGCGGTCACGGCGTTGTGGACCTCCGTCTGGTCGTAGGCGTTGTCGAGGTAGTACTGGCTCACCTCGCCGTCGACGACCGGATTGTCCGGGCCACCGATGGCCGGGAGCGCCGGGATCGTCGAGGCCATGACGGCGACGAAGACGAGGACGACGATCGCCGTCCGGAGGCTGATCGACTCGAAGCGCCGTTCCTCGCTGGGCCGGGACGTGTTGGCGAGCGCCAGCAGCAGCAGGATCGTCATGACGCCGGCCCCGACGGCGGCCTCGGTCAGGCCGACGTCGGGTGCCTGCAGGACGATCCAGATGATCGAGACTCCGAGGCTGTAGGCCGCGAAGGCGATCACCGACGCCAGCACGTCACGCAGCACTGCCGCCCCGAGCGCACAGCCCAGGACGAACACGAGCAAGGCGAGTTCAACTGTCGTCGGCACTGTCTGTCACCTCCGTGTCGTCGGTCGTCCACGGTTCGATGCCCTGGTCGTCGGCAGCGCGAGCGATGGCGTGGGCGGCCGTCGGGTTCGTCAGGAAGATGAACACCAGCAACAGGACGGCCTTGATCGTCGCCAGCTCCGACTGGATCGCGATGGCGGCGCCGGCCAGCGACAGCACGGCGGCCAGCGTGTCGCTCTTGGAGGCCGCGTGGGTGCGGGTGTACACGTCGGGCAGCCGCACCAGTCCGACGGCCGCGACGAACGCGAAGAAGGCACCGACGACCGCGAGGCCGACGGCGAGCCAGCCGATCGGCTCCATCACAGCACACCCCCGCGCTCGACGTTGAACTTCGAGAACGCGATGCTCAGCAGGAAGTTCAACAGCGCGTAGACCAGCGCCACGTCGAGGAACAGCTGGTCGTCGAACGCACCTGCGAGCAACGCGATGGCGATGACGGTGTTGGTGCCCACGACGTTGACGGCGATCACGCGGTCGTGGGGTGTCGGTCCCTGATACACGCGATAGAGGGCGACGATGGCGAAACAGACGAACAGCGCCGCGACGCCCTGCAGGGCAGTGGACAGTTCAATCATCGATTTCCTCCCCGTCCCCCCGCTCGGCGGGGCTCGCGATCCGAGCGGCGGCACGGCCGTAGAAGACGAAGCGAACGGCCCGTTCGAGCACGCCGTCGAAGAGATCGTCTCGCGCCGACTGGGTCAGCGAGTGGATCGTGAAGGAACGCTTTGCCACGTCGACGGTCAGCGTGCCCGGCGTGAGCGTGATGCTGTTTGCCAGCGTCGTCACCGGCGTATCGCCCCAGACGGCCGCCCGGAGGCGGACCATCTTGGGGTCGATCGGTAGCGATGGGTGTAACACGACGTACGCGACCTCGACGTTGGCCTTCGTGATCTCCCACAGCAGGAAGGGGGCGTACAGCACCACTCGCACGACCTGGCGTCCGAGCCGTCCGAACGACGGCTGTTCGCTGAAGGCGACGGGAGCCAGCAGGACCGCGACGATGCCGGCCGTCACCGCGCCGGTCAGTACGTCGAACAGAGACAGCGACCCAAGCACGAGGTAAAACAGCAGCGACGCGCCGAAGACGACGGCGGCTTTCCGCAGGGTTTCGGCACGCGCGAGTACGGTCCGGCGGGTCTGTCGCTCGACCGGTGCCTCTTCGATCTCGATGTCGCTGCGCGCGAGATCGACCTGCAGCGGACGCAACATCGGCGCGGAGCCGCCGGGATCGTACTCGGGGTCGAGGACGATCCGGTCGACCCCGTTCGCTGTCGCGTACTCGATGAGCGTCTCGGCGTACTCGCCGGGCGAGAAGAGATACCTGTCGAGGCCGACGATGTCGGTCTCGACTGCGATCCCGTCCGCCTCGCTGCGGTCTTCCTGGGCCCAGGCCTCGACTCGTTCGAGCAGTTCCCTGTCGGCGGCCAGCTCGTCCGGGCCGTCGGGATCGATAGCTCTGCCACTGGCGACGACGACGAAGTGAACGGTCGCTTCCCCGGTTTCGGCCGCGTCACCGGCCGTCTCGATCGCGTACGAGACGGTGTCGCGTAACGTCACCGACTTGGCGACCGGCACCAGGAACGTTCGTGTGTTTGATGTCACAGTTGTCCAGTCCGAATACGGATCGTTGACGCGTGTTTCGACTCATTCTGGAGGTACTTCGGCCCACGCATAACTATTTCGGGATCCAGTTTCGTCTGTCAGTTCGCGGGGTCCCACACGCCGTGCGTGGCGGTTACAGATGCTCCGTTAGCGCCGCGACGACCCGTCGCCCGAGTCCCTGCTTGTCGCCCTCGTAGGTCGATACGTCGTCCCCGACCAGCAGCGCCCGCGTTCGCTCGGCACCCATCACGGCGGCGTCGTTGGCGACGACGAACGCCATGTCGACGCGGTCGCGAATCTCGCGGGCCCGTTCGACGAGCGTCTCGTCGTCCACGTCGGTCTCGGCTTTGAAGCCGACGATCGGCAGTTCCGGCCGCTCGGATCGAACGGTGTCGACCAGTTTCGGCGTCGGCGACAGCTCCAGAGTCAGCGAGGACTCGCCGGACTTGATCTTGTGGTCGCGCTGTTCGACGGTGTAATCCGAGATCGCCGCCGCCGAGAGGAGCGCGTCGGCGTCCGCACAGGCCTCCGTGGTCGCTGCCGTCATCTCGGCGGCGCTCTCGACGCGACGGACCTCCGCGACGGGCACGTCCGGACCGTCGTGGACCAGCGTCACGTCGGCTCCGGCGACGTAGCAAGCGCGAGCGAGCGCCCGACCGGTGCGTCCCGACGCCCGGTTCGACAGCGTCCTGAGCGGGTCGATGGACTCCGTCGTCGCGCCGCTCGTGACGACGACGTGCTCGCCAGCGAGGGGCCGCTCGCCGGCTGCACGCGCCGTCGCGGCGACGATCGCGTCCTCGCTGGCGATCTTCGCTTTCCCCTCTTCGAGCCGTGGGGCCACGAAGTCGACGCCCCACGACTCGACGCGGTCGATCGCGTCGAGCACGCCGGGGTGGTCGTACATCGGCTCGTGCATGGCCGGTGCGACGACGACCGGGAGATCCGCGCCCAGCGCCGTCGTCGCACACGTCGTCACCGGCGAGTCGTCGATCGCACCCGCGATCTTGCCGACCGTGTTGGCGGTCGCTGGCGCGATCAGCAACACGTCGCCCCACCCGTCCACGCCACACAGTTCGACGTGTTCGACCGCTCCCGTCAGCTCCGTCACCACCTCGCCGTCCGTCGCGAACTCGACGGCCCACGGGTGGACGATACCCGACGCGCTGTCGGTGACGACGGCCCGGACGGTCGCGCCCTGGCGGCGAAGCTCGTGGGCGAGTTCGACGGTCTTGACCGCCGCGATCGAGCCGGTCACCCCCAGGACGACGTTCACTCCCGAAAGCATTGCCGGTGGTTAGACGCGGGGTAGTATATAATGTCGGGCGACGGCTTCACACTGCCCGCCGGGGGATCTGTGGCCCGTCTCACCCCCTCGAAATGGCGAGTAGCGAGCCCAGTGACGGCCAGCAGTCTCATCGCTCGCGCTGGCGGAGGTAAGCGGCCACCAGGAAGCCGACCATCGCGACGACGAGCGCGCCGAGCCCGAGGACGGCTCGGCTCTCCGCTCTCGGACCGGCGGTCGGCGCGGCCATCGGGACGACGGAGTGGAGTACCGTCACGAGGACGACGGCACCGCCGAGCACGAGCGTCGTCGCGGTGACGTGGACGAACTCGGCGCGGTCGGTCCGGGCGCGCTGGCCCAGCTGTCGTCCGATGCCGATCGCGTGACTCCCGAGGTCCCAGCAGAGGATCGCACCGGCGACGCCGACGAAGAGTCCGACCGCCGGCAGCGAGTGCAGGCTTCCGACGATCGCGGTCCCAAAGAGGAATCCGCTCCCGAGCGCGTATCCGGATCCCGGAGTCGGCACTGCTCGATGGTTCGCGAGCGTCCGAGCGACGTAAGCGACGACGGCGACGCCGAGCATCGCGCCTGTGAGGGCGAGCAGGGCGACCGGAGCGATGCCGACGGGGGCCGCGGGTAACGCGCCGTCGACAGAAATATCGACCACACCGGCCCACTTCCCGATCTCGATTGCGACCACGGCAGTGGTCGCGAGCACACCGCCGGCCGCCAGCGCGAGCCGGTCCGCTGGCGCTCCGCCAAGCACCACGACGACCAGTCGCTGGAGCTTCCCGACGACGATCAGGGCACACAGTCCGACCACGACGACGAGCAAGCCGTGTTGCAGGAGTCCCGTGCCGAGGACCGGTTCGAGGACCGGCCCGAAGAACCGCTCGAAGGATCGGGCAGTCTGTGGCACGAAGGCCAGCACCACCTGCACTCCCAGAGCGGCAACGTACGTGTCTGGCATCCCCGCTGGTGTCAGACTGACCCGATCGAGAGACGCCAGCACCGACTGCTCACCCTCGTCCGTGCGCGCCGCCCAGCGATCGAGCACCGGGATCGCCGCCGAGAGGAGGAAGCTCGTCGCGACGAGCAGACACTGCACGACGACGAGATCGAGCAACGTCCAGCGCCCGACGACGCCGAGCCAGAACTGGTGGAGCCACGGGAGGGCCGGTACTGCGCCGAGCCAGCCACCGGCGACGATCGCACTCCCGACCACTACCACGGCGACGTTTGCCCTTGCCCAGGTGCCGAGCGTCCGGTCACGCGCTCGGTCGAAGCCGACTGTCGCGTCGATACCGACCAGCGTGACGGCGACGCCGACCGAAATCGGGACGAGACTCGGGAGCCCGTTCGTCCCCGCGACGATCGAGAGCGTTCCCGCGACCGCGAGAATGCTCCCGCCGGCCTGACGCAGCGCCGACGGTTCGTTCAGACCCCACGTGCCGACGGCGATCGAGAGACCGCCACAGACCGTCAGCACCGTCGCGAGCGGGACGCCCACACTCCAGCCCAGCACGATTCCCACGGCCGCTGCGACGAGCAGCGAGAGCGTCGCGGTGTGTCTGGCGGGCGTCGTCCGGAGTTCGAACTCGTTCATCTCGACCACCGCTCCTGTGCCCGCCTGAGCGCCACAGAGAGCGACTGGTCCGGGTCCCAGTCGACGACGCCGACGCTGCGTCGCAGCGACTGAACGCGATCCGCTCGCGTGATCCGTTCGACGAGTGTCCCCGGCGAGTCCCCGCCAGTCACGTCCGGAGAGACGACGGTGACATCTCGTCCGTAGGCGGCGAGTCGCCGTGCCGCGCGGGACGCGCGCTGGTCGAGCAGGGGCGTACAAAAGAGGATCTGCGCCCGGTCCGGGAGACGCCGGTCGAGGTCTCGCACGTCCCGATCGCGACCGATCGACCCAGGCCGGGTACGTCCGCCCCGTTCGAAGCCCCCGTCGACGACTGCCGGCGTCTCGCTGTCGAGCGCACCGTCGAAGAACCGACGGCCGTCGAAGCCTTCGAGCACGGAACCGTCCGTCTCGGTGTGGTCGGGGTGTCGGCCTTCGAGTATCAGCGTTCGGAGCTCGAGCAACTGGGTCCGCGTCGATCCCGGCGAGAGGACGGTCCCCCGATCGAACAGCGCCCCACCGACCTGGTGACTATCTTCGAGCAGTGCCGTACCGATTCGTTCGGCGGCGTAGCTGACGTACTGGGTCGCCGTCGGCGAGTGTTCCGACGCGGCGAAGTCGACACGCGTGTCGGCGACGACGACGTACGCCGCCGCCCGCTGGGCGCTGTACTCGACGGTGGCCAGCTCTCGGGTCCGAGCGAACCGCTTCCAGTCGATCCGGGACAGCGAGTCCGTCGAGTGGTAGGAGCGAACGGAGTGAAAGGACACCCCCCGACCGGGCGAGTCCGTCTCGATCCGGCCGGGGTACGGCAGCGTCTGTGTACCGGTGACGATGTCACGGACGTCGACGGTGCAGTCGATCTCAGTCTCGATCGGGACCGTCTGCCGATCGGCCGCGTCGCCGGCCAGCGATCGGCACTCGACGGTCGTCGGCTGGAACTGGTGTGTGCCACGGCGAGCGCGGACGCTGTAGGTGAACGACACAGACTCGCCGGGCTCTACGGCAGTCCCGACTCTCGGGGAGCCGTCGGTGACAGCGAGTCGCTCGGGCACCCCGTCGACGATCCGAACGTCGGGCGCGGCGCGCTCGTCGTGGTTCGTGACCGTCACGGTCACGTCGACGCTCTGTCCCGGCGTCGGTGTCGCCCGTGACACCGATCGCTCGATTTCGAGGGCCGGCGCTGGCGGTCCGGTGGTCGCCTCGTAGGCCGTGTACACGAGGCCGACGACGGCTGCGAGCAGCAGCGCCGATTCGCCCGCGAGTAGCCCGGCACTGCCGGCGACCAGCGCCACGGCGAGCCCCACGTCGCGGTTTTTCACCTGGTCGCTCGTCACGGCGTCTCGACCTCCATCTCCCGTGCGAGTTCGACGACGGTCGCCTCGACCTGTCGCTGGAAGGCGTCTCCGCGCGCCCAGTCTAGCAGCCGTAGCGTCACCGACGGGACGACCGACCCCTCGGAGAGGAAGGCGGCCGCTCTCGGGTCGTCGGTCCAGCGTCCCGACTCGATCCGGCTGCGTGCCGTGCTCGCGGACCACCCCCGCTCGGCGGTGAGCACGCGGACGGCAAGCTCGCGGAGGTTCTGTCTGATCTTGTACGCACGATAGGCGTCCCTCGGGTTCATCTCGTCGACGACCCCATCGATCCGTTCGAGTTCGGCGTCGAGCTCTCGACCGGGCTGGGTCCCAGTCTGGCCCGTCGGCCGGTCCTGCGCTGGCTGCTCGACGGGGTTCTCGTCGTCGACTTCCCATGTCGTCTCTCGGGGCGTCGCTCCGTCGTCGGCCGACAGCGCGTAGAGTCCGAGTAACCCGACCACTCCGCCACCGAGCAACACGGCCACCCGGACCGTCTCGCCCACGCCGACGGCCACCTGAGGGACGTACCGTGCCGGTAGGACGCCGACGACCAGGGCACAGACGAGCGCGAGTGTGCCGAGGCCGGCGGCGTATCGCCACCGGCCACCGCCACCGGGTTCGTCGTCGACCGTCTCGGCGGTGACCGTCGCCGAGTCGGTCACGCGTTCGTCGCGTTCGGTCATCACTCCTCACCTCCCCGGATCGAATCGAGTGCCGCCCGTGCTCGTTCCAGGCGACTGTCGGACTCCGCGTCCGGCCCGTATCTGGTCCGGCGAAACAGCTCGGTGAGCCGCCTGACCGGTTGGGGTGGGAGCCCCTGATCGATGGCGGCACGGGCGTACTCTACCGGCGTCGTCGCCGTCGGATTCCGGACGGAGACGCGCTCTGCCATCCGCTCCCAGGCCTCGACGACGCTCTCGACCGGTTCCGGCCCCGCCGCCTCGTCGGGTTCGCCGCCGCCGGTCGCCCGTGGATCTGTCTCGGGAGTGTCACGCTGGACCGGCGTCGACGAGAGTCCGTCGTCGACGAACGACACCGCATCGCTGCCGACTGACGCCAGTGCAGCGAGCGGCGAGACGATGCCGGCAGCGAGTGCGGCCGGAACGCTCACCGCAGTTCGGGCGAGCATGCCCGCGACCGGGCCGACACCGTGCCCCAGTGCCTGGAGGACCCCACCGATCACGGTTCCGAGGTCGTCGAGCACACGTGCGATTCCGTCGGCAGTCGTCACCAGCACGGCCGCGGTCACCTGCGAGAGGCGCGGCAGTGACGGGAGTGCTGGGAGGGAGAGGCTGGGGACACCGCCGGAGCCTCGACCGTCGTCCGTCTCAGTTCTGCGAAGCGTCACCACCACACCGAGGAGGACGGCGGCGGCCCCGCCGACACCGAACAGGAGCGACCAGTGCGGACTGGCCGAGCTGCCCCCGCCTGTTTCGCCGTCGGCGGGCGTGTCACCTCTCGGTGTCGGCGTCGGTGTCGGGGTGGCCGTCTGCCCGGGCGTCGACGCCGCTTCGGTGGTCCGTTCGTTCTCTCCCGTCGCCGGTGTCGCGGTCGCTGTCCCCGTCTCGCTGGGTGTCGTCTCCGAGATACCCGTGTCGTCGGGTGCCGAGCCAGACAGGTCTGCGTTCAGACCCGGCTGTATCAGTACCGAGCCATAACAGAGGGTCGCGATACAGAGGAGGGCGATGACTGCGCGAGGACGATTCGTCGCCACGGTTACTTTCGAATCTCACGTCTCGGTGTAAAGCGTTCCCCTTCCACGGCACACTGCCACACGGAGCCGAAGAGTTTTCGTTACGGGCCGGCGACGATCACACAAATGACCAGTCGGGTGGATCTACGGCGACGGATGGCGGGGACACTCGTCGCTCTCCTCGCGGGCAACGTCGCCTTCGTCGTCGTCCTCACCGTCCTCTTCGAGCCGTGGCTCGCCCCCGTCCGTGCTGTGGTTCTGGGAGCGATCGGCGTCGGCGGCGCTGCAGCGGAGACGCTCTGGTGGGTGGTCGTGACCGCGCTGCTTCTCTGTGGCTTTCTCTGGGCGCAACTCCGCTACACGCGTCGCCGAACGCTGGCCGAAGTCGACGCCCGGACGGTCGATCGCGAGGCGTACCCGGACCTGCACGCGCGAGTCGATCGGCTGGCCCAGCTGGCGAACTGTCCGCCGCCGACCGTCGCCGTGGCGGACTCGTCGGTTCCGAACAGTTTCGCGGTCGGTACGGTCCGATCGGCGACGATCGTCGTCAGCGATGGACTGCTGGCGACGCTAGACGGTGACGAACTGGACGCGGTGCTCGCACACGAACTGGCCCACGTCGCGAACCACGACGCGACCGTCATGACGCTGGCGAGTTTCCTCCCCGCCCTCACTAACGGCGAGTATCGGCCGCTCGCAGACACCGTCGGTCCGGTCGGCCGCCGCGCAGTGCTGGCCGGCGGTGCGCTCGTCGCCGGAACTGCGCTGTCTTCGGCCGTCGGGAGCCCGTCGAGGACCGGGGTAGAGCGGCTCGTGGCCGTCCTCGTGCTCGCCGGTGGGACGTACCTGCTGGCTGGCATCGCGCTGGGTGTGCTCACGGCCCCCGTCGCGTACCTCGCTCGCTCTCTCTCGCGAGACCGCGAGTTCGCCGCAGACCGCGGTGCCGTCCAACTCACCGGCGAGCCGGCGACGCTGGCGAGCGCGCTGGAACGCGTCGACGACAGCGTCGCCAGCAGTCCGGAGACGGACAAGCGACGCGCCTATGAGGGGGTTCGAGGGCTGTGTTTCCTCCCGCACGGCTTCGAGCGCGACGCCGATCGGTCCCCCCTCTACATCGAGACGCGATCACACCCACCAACCGAGGCACGCATCGAACACTTGCAGTCGCTGTCGGTGTGACACTGTCTGGAACGCCGTCACCCACCGGTCTGGCCACTCTCTGCACGACGTTCCGGCGGGCGCTCCGACGCTGTACGCTCACACGCAGTGTCTCTCCCTGATCCACTGCCCGAACGATCCCTCCGAAAGATCGCGACTCGCCCCGACGGTGGAGGGCCAGACCTATGCCGATCCCGGCCACACGTGTCACCGTGGACTCCGTCGACGTCAGCACCGTCGTGTACGTCTCGCCAGAGGAGGTCTACGAGTTCCTGATGGACTTCCCCGGCTACGCCCGCTACTCGAAGTACCTCACGGACGTAGAGCAACGCGGCGACGGGACGCCGGGCACGCAGTACGCGCTCCGCTTTGCCTGGTGGAAGCTCAGCTACACCGCCAGATCCGAGGTCGTCGCCGTCGATCCGCCGGACCAGATCGACTGGAAGATCACGAAAGACCTCGACGCCACCGGTCGCTGGCAGATCACGTCGCTCCCGGAAGAGCGACCCGCAGATGAGGACCACGCCACCGAAGTGCGACTCACGGTGAACTTCGATCCGGGGTCGGCGTCGTCGAGCGCGCTCGACCTCCCGCGGCTGGTGTCGATGGACTGGGTGATCGAGAAGGTAAAGCCGCTGATCCAGGAAGAGGCAGAGCGCGTGGTCGAGCGGATCGTCGCCGATCTGGAGGGGCGTCGGCGCGACGTGGAACTGACGATTCACACCAGTCCCGACGCCGTCTGATACTGTCGGCCGGCGCGCACGGACGACGTTCGCGATAGAGACGTGAACCGATCGATAGCGGCGCGGTCCTGGCCGAAGACGGCGTGCGCTACTCCGGGGTGTCGTAGTCGCCGCCGTACTTCATGAACACGTAGGCCAGTCCCAGCGTCGCGGTCATCACGACCGACGCGGCGACGCCGAGGGACTTGATGCTCTCGGGGACGGCTGGTGCTGCGCTACTGCTACCGCCGCCACCACCGCCACCGCCGCCACCGCCGGAGTCGGAAGTCGCGTAGTCGGTCCCGACGACGATCGCCCCTTTCATGTTGAGGCTCTTGTGCGGGGAACAGTAGTACGGGTAGATGCCGTCCTCCTCGAAGGTGTGTTCGTACTCGACACCGGTCGTCTCGACGGCATCGCCCGAGTCGAGTGGACCTTCTCCCTCGGAGACGACGTTGTGTCGCCCGCCTTCGCCGGTCCACTCGAACTGAACGGTCGCACCGTTGTCGACGTGGACGGCCGCCGGTCCGAAGCCGAAGGCCCCGCCGTTGGCCTGGGTGCCGACCTTGACGGTCGCCGAATCCTGGCCCGTCGCGTCGACGGTTTCGCCGTCGAAGTTGCTCACGCTGCTTAACCAGTCGCCGTAGTCCGGGGTGCCGCCACCGCCACCGTCGCCGCCCTCTTCTTCCTGGGCCGCCACGGTTCCGGCCGCCCCGGCGGCGGTCGCCGCGCCTGCGGCCGTCCGCATGAACCCACGGCGTGACACGTCGGCTGAACCCTCTGTCATACGCGGCGCTTGGGTGTCCCCCGTAGTATATACTTCGATACGGTTCCCCGGCCACTCATCGCCGCGCTGGTGCCCGCAGTCACACCGCACCGCCGGCTGTCGGTGAGGTGTCCAGTTGCGGTGACGGTTCCACAGCCACAAGCGGTTAAATGGGGGCCACCCAAACGACGAGATATGTCCACCGGGAGCGAACAGGGTATCGTCGGGGGGATCCGGATCGACATCAAACGGCTTCACGAGACCTGGATGGCGCTGATCTATCCCCGCCAGCGGGCCACGGACGAAGGCGTGTTGGGCAAGTGGACACCCGACAGCCAGTTCGGACTCGCGCTTTACCGCCTCTGGTCGGCTATCGGACTCCCGGTCGTCGTCCTGACGTATCCGCTCGTCTTGCTGGGTGCGTTTCTCCGGTTCCAGACGCGGCGAGTCGACAGCACCGCGACGCGACTCGGCGTCGTCGGCGTCGTCGTGCTGTCGGTGCTCGTCTGGGGGGCCCTGATCGCGCTCGCTCGGTACCAGCTCGACCTCGCGACCGGCGGAATCGTCGCGGTCGCCGCCGCCAGCCTCGTGGCGACTGTCTCGGCCGCGCTGGCGGTGGTCACACGCCGCGCTGGCGGACGAGCGGTGACCGTCTTCGTCTCGTACCCGTTCGGGGTGACGGCGATCTTCCTGCCGCCGGTCGTCGCGGCGCTGTTCTCGCCGGCCGTCGCCGACGCCGTGATCCCGCTGAGTGACAGCCTCGCACGCTGGCTCCTGTTCAACGTGATGGACCCGCTCGGTGCGGGGGACTTCCTCCGGGCCAACTTCGAGCGGGAGGGGGCCGCCCACGCAATCATCTGGTTCGGGATCTCCGTGCCGCTGGGCTGGCTGCTCGGACTCCTCGTGACACTCGCCGACCTCGTGCGCCCGACGTGACTGCCCGCGGGGATCACCGTCTCGACAAGGCTTTTGATCGCAGCAGCTAAGCGACACACATGGAGTTCAACACCACGGTCACCGCAGCCGCGTTCGTCGTCCTCTTCGGCGTGCTCGCCGGTGGGACGATCACCAGCCCCATGCCTCAGACGCTGAGCCTCGGTATCACCGGCGGACTGCTCGTGTTCGGACTACTCGTCCTGTTCGTCGGCGTCAAGCACGGCGAGTACCGCGCCAGCCACTAGCGAGCGGCCGAACCGATCGATTCCTCGGTCGAACTGTCGTCGTGCGGGTGGAAACAAGCCCTCTCAGTGGCTACCGTTGAGGACGGTTTCCGGATCGATCACGCGCGCTCCAGTCGCGGCTCCGTCCCCGACAGCCACGGTGCCGGACTGGTCTGCACCCAGCAGGATCGTCGCACCGGCTCGCATGGGAGCCAGCACACCGGCGACCAGCGTCCCCGGCTCGGTCAGCGGCGCGGCGATCGTCACCTCGTCGGCTGCGGTGAGATCGTTCTCGTCGACGACGCGGTCGGCTCCGGCCAGCAACTCGCCGTGAGTGTACGTGCGGTCGGCCGCCAGCACGGGATCGTCCGGATCGAGCTCTGCGGGCGGTGCCAGTGGGTTCTCGCTCCAGGCCTCCCGTTCGAGGTGTGCGACGGTCGGATCTTCGGGCGGTCCACCGTAGGCCAGTGCCTTCGTCCCGGGTGCCAGCTCGTAGCGGGCGACCCAGTCGTTGGGCGCGATCATCGCCTTCGCGTCGACGCTCGTCGGCGGTGCGGGGTCGACGACTGCGCCGTCGACCGCCGCCGCGAGGACGGCGAGGATTGGGTCCGGAGTCCCACCGAGCCAGCCCGGTTCGTCGTCCGCAGTCGGCGCTTTCGGACCGACGACGACGGCGACCCGTGCCCCCTCGCGCACGCCGTAGTGACGCAAGAGATTGCCGGTCTTCCAGACGTTGATCGCGAAGTCGGCGTAGCTGTACGGTGCGGTTCGTTCGCTCGACGCGAACAGCGAACCGTCGCCGTCGCGTGCGTCGGCGACGAGGTCCCCGAGTGTCTCCATGGCTGGGGGTTAGGACCGGGGGAAGAAAAGACGGCGGATCCGGCTACAGCGAGTTCTTCAGCTTCTCGAAGAACCCTTCGTCGACCGAGACCTCCTCGCCGCCGGCCTCGGCGAACTGCTTGAGGGCGTCGCGCTGTTCGTCGGTCAACTCGTCGGGCGTCACGACCTGGACCTCGACGTAGAGGTCGCCCTCCCCGCGCCGCCGGAGTCGGGGCATCCCCTTGCCCGAGAGGCGGAACACCTCGCCGCTCTGGGTGCCCGCCGGCACGTCGAACTCGACGGTGCCGTCGAACGTCTCGACCTCGGCGGTGTCGCCGAAGACGGCCTGCGGGAACGAGATCGGGAGGTGGTAGTGAAGATCTGCGCCGTCGCGGTCGAAGTCGGGGTGGTCACGGACCGACACCTCGATCAGGAGGTCGCCGTTGCGCGCGCCCCGGTCGCCGGGCGCGCCCTCGCCGTTCATCCGGAGAGTCTGGCCGTCCTGGATGCCGGCCGGGACCTCGACGGTCAGCGTCGCCTGGTTGCGGACCGTCCCGTCGCCGCGACAGGTCGAACAGGTCTCGTCGTACAGCGTCCCGTCGCCCTCACAGCGCCGGCAGGTCTGGGTCTGCTGGACGCGCCCCATCGGCGTCTGCTGGACGGTCGTCTGCTGTCCCTGGCCGTTACACTGCGGACAGGTCCGGGAGTCGCTGTCGGGCGGGTGGCCCTGTCCGTTACAGTCTGGACAGGTCTCGGGCCGGCGGACGGTGAGCTCTTTCTCGACGCCGCTGTAGGCCTCTTCGAGATCGATCGTGACGGAGGTCTTGAGGTCCTGGCCCTGCTGTGGCCCGCTGCTGGAGCGGCCGCCGCCGAAGAACTGGTCGAAGATGTCGCCCATCCCGCCACCGCCGCCGCCGAAGGGACCACCGCCGCCGGCACCGCCGAACGGGCCGCTCCCACCGGCACCGCCGGCACCGCCGACGCCGCCGTGTTTCTCGGCCTGCTCGAACCGCTCGTGGCCGACCTGATCGTACATCTGGCGTTTCTCCTCGTCGGTGAGGACCTCCTTTGCCTTCTGTATCTTCTTGAACTTCTCCTCGGCGTTCGGGTCGTCGGAGACGTCGGGGTGGTACTCCTGTGCTTTCTTCCGGTACGCGTCTTTGATCTCGTCTTCGCTGGCGTCCCGGGAGACCCCGAGTACTTCGTAGAAGTCCTCGCTCATTCGTTGTCCACCCGTAGACGATTGAGCTACTTGAAAAGAACGGGTCGGAGACGCGAGTGTGCGGTGACGTTTCGACGGCTCCGACCGGGCATCGACCGATTCAAGACGCTCCCTCGTGACTCCCGAAGCGATGGAAGTGAGCGACTACGTTCGGACGGCCTTCGGCGTCGAGCGCGTGGCCGTCTGGCTCGCGGCCGGCGTCGCCGTCGCCGTCGTCGTGCTCGCCGTCAGTGCGTCCGGGGCCGGGATCGTCGACCCGCCGACGGCCTCCTTCGACGGCTCTTACGACGCCGATACACACTCCGTGACGATCACCCACGCCGGTGGCGACGCCGTCTCGGCGGCGCAACTCTCGCTCGTCGTGACCGACGAGGCGGGGACGAACGTGGCGACCGTGAACTGGTCCGAGGACGGCAGCGAGCGACTCGCTCCCGGCGGGACGCTCTCGCTCGACGATCCGACGATCGACGCCGACGGTGACGGCGACTACTTCGACGCCGATCGGACGGTCGGCTTCCCCCTGACTGCCGGTGTGACCGTCGAGGTGCGCTGGACCGGCCGGCCGCTCGGTGCGGCCGGAGTGCAGACGGTGACGCTCGACACCTACGAGGTCGGCACGAACTGATCGACGCAGACTGATCGAGACGGACTGTTGCCTCGTTTTCCGACCGGACCCTAGTTCCAGGGCGCTGCCTCGAAGTCGAGGTGGCGATCCTCGCGTTCGATCCCGTCGATCGTCGCGATGTCCTCCTCGTCGAGTGCCAGATCGAGGCTCGCGTAGTTGTCTTCGATGTGTGCCCGACTGGTCGCCTTCGGAATCGCGACGACGTTGTCCTTCGAGCGCAGCCAGGCGAGACTGACCTGGGCCTCGCTGACGCCGTGTTTGTCGGCGATTTCGTTCAGTTTGGGGACCTCGAACACGTCGCCCCGTGCCAGCGGCGAGTACGCGACGAGGTAGTAGTCGTGTGCCTGTGCGTGGGCGACGAGCTCCGCTTGCTGGAGGAGCGGGTGCATCTCGACCTGGTTGGCAAAGACCGGTGCGTCCAGTACGTCCATCGCCTCCTCGACCAGTTCGGGCGTGAAGTTCGAGACGCCGACCTCCCGGATCAGCCCGTCTGCGACCAGTTCGTCGAACGCCGGCAGCGTCTCCTCGGCGTCGTACTCTCCGGTCGGCCAGTGGACGTAGAAGAGATCGAGAGCGTCGACGCCGAGTCGATCGAGGCTCTGCTCGGCCGTCTCGATCACGGCGTCGTAGGTCAGCCCCGTCGCCTGTGTGTGGGCCTTCGAGGCGAGGACGAACGCCTCACGGTCCACGTCGGCGCGTGCGATCCCCGCACCGACGTGTTCCTCGTTGCCGTAGATGTCGGCGGTGTCGACGTGGCGATACCCCATCTCCAGGGCCGTCTGAACGGCGTTCGCGCACGCCTCGGGGTCCGTGTTCTCCCACGTTCCGATACCGACCGGTGGTAGCTCGGTCATACCGAAACGTTGCGAACTGGGAACAATGGGTGTTGTGGTTGCTCCCCTCGAAGTGAACGCGCCGGACGACCCCAATCGCGACATCATCTTAGATAACCAACCGGTATCTAAATAGTCCACCCCGCTGAACGTGTCTCCAGGTGTTGTCAATGGACAACAATACTGGGGATGGGACGACGCCGCTCGGGCACCTCGACAGTGGGACCGACGCAACTGGCGACCTGCCGGATCTGGACGGGCTCTTCGACGCGCTCGCGTCGACAGTCAGGCGGCAGACGCTGTGTCATCTCTTCGACGAGCCCCGAACGACGGTCGAGACGCTGGCAGCGCTGCTCGCCAGCCAGCGTTCGACCGCCGACGGCCCGGTCGACCCGACCGAGCGAGACCGCGTCGCGATCGAACTCCGGCACGTCCACCTCCCACAGCTCGCCGACGCGACACTGATCGAGTACGACAGCACCACCGGCGACGTTCGACTGCGTGAGTTTCCAGACCCGGTTCGAGACCTTCTCCGGTTCACACAGCGATACGAACGTGCGATCGAAGACGGATCGTCGGACGGCGTCGACGGGAGTCGTCTTTAGAAACGCGGCGACTCGAAGACTCGCCAGTCTCGAAACACGAGAAGCGCGGACGACTCTTCGTCGTCGTCACCCTTGAGAAGCTCACTTCGTTCGCGCAGACACCGGAAGGCGCGCTCGCTTCGCCGTGCGCGCCTTTCGAGCCGACGAGAACGACTCAACTCGCGTTACTCGTCGTCGTCAAACTCGAAATCTTCATTCCGTTCAGATTTCGAGACACCGGAAGACATGCTCACTCCGTTGTGCGCGACTTCCGGGCCGACGACGAAGACTCGTCCCTTCAGTCCTCGTCTTCGTCGTCGACGTCCTCAGAATCGGAGATTTCTGATGGGCTCAGGAGGACGACTCTTCGTCGTCTACTTCGAAAAGTTCGCTTCGCTCACTTTTCGAAACACCGGGAGAGCAAAGCTCTCCCGAGCAGATGAAGACGACGACTATTCGTCGTCGTCTTCATCTACGTCTTCGAAGTCGGCGTCGACGTACTCCTCGCCCTGGCCGGCAGCGCCGCCAGCGCCCGCCGCACCGCCGGGGCCAGCGCCGCCCATGCCGCCCATACCGCCGGCACCGGCAGCACCGCCAGCGCCAGCAGCGCCTTCGGCGGCCTGCTCCTGGTACATCTGCTTGCCGATCTCTTGGAGCTGTTCGGTCAGGGACTCGGTCGCGTCCTCGTAGTCCTCGCGGTCGGCGTCCTCGTCTTCGAGGACCTCCTCGACGGTCTCGATCTCGGCTTCGATGTCTGCCACGAGGTCGTCGTCGACCTCTTCTTCGTTCTCCTCGATGAGGGTCTCGGCGCGGCGCACCGCGGACTCGGCCTCGTTGCGGGCCTCGATGGTCTTGCGGCGTTCCTCGTCCTCTTCGGCGTGCTCTTCGGCTTCCTGCTGCATCTCCTCGATCTGTTCGTCCGAGAGGCCGGCACCGCCCTCGATGGTGATGTCCTCCTTGTTGCCAGAGCCTTTGTCCTCGGCGGAGACGTTGACGATCCCGTTCTCGTCGATGTTGAAGGACACTTCGATCTGGGGCGTTCCGGCGGGGGCCGGCGGGATGCCGGTCAGCGCGAACTCGCCGAGCAGTTCGTTCTCGTTGGCGATCTCACGCTCGCCCTGGAACACGCGGATCTGGACCTGCGTCTGGTTGTCCGCCGCGGTGGTGAAGATCTTCGACTCCTCCGTGGGAATCGTGGTGTTCTTCTCGATGAGTCGCTCGAAGAGACCGCCCTTGACTTCGACACCCAGCGAGAGTGGCGTCACGTCCAGCAGGACGATGTCGTCCACGTCGCCCGCGAGGACGCCGCCCTGGATCGCCGCGCCCAGCGCGACGGCCTCGTCGGGGTTGACGTTCTTTTTCGGCTCCTGGCCGGTCATCTCCTCGACCTTGTCCTGGACCTGTGGCATCCGCGTGGACCCGCCGACGAGGATGACCTCGTCGATGTCGCCCTTGTCGTAGTCGGCGTCTGCGAGGGCTTGCTCCGTCGGGCCGACGGTGCGCTCGATGAGGTCCTCGGTCAGGGACTCGAAGGTCGCGCGCGTGATCTTCTCTTCGAGGTCCAGGGGACCGTCGTCGGTCGTCGCGATGAAGGGGAGGTTGACGCGGGTCTCCTTTCGCGAGGAGAGTTCGATCTTCGCTTCCTCGGCGGCCTCGGTCAGGCGCTGGAGGGCCTGGCGGTCGTCGCGCAGGTCGATCCCGTGCTCGTCTTCGAACTGGTCGGCGAGGTAGTCGATGATCGCGTGGTCCCAGTCGTCGCCACCGAGGTCGTTGTCACCGTTCGTGGCGACGACCTCGTAGACTCCGCCGCCCAGATCGAGGATCGAGACGTCGAAGGTCCCACCACCGAGGTCGTACACGAGCACCGTCTGGTCGGAGTCGTCGTCGAGCCCGTAGGCCATCGCCGCGGCAGTCGGCTCGTTGACGATGCGCTCGACCTCGAAGCCGGCGATCTCGCCGGCGTCCTTGGTCGCCTGGCGCTGGCGGTCGTTGAAGTACGCGGGGACGGTGATGACGGCCTTCTCGATCTCGTCGCCGAGGTACTCCTCGGCGTCGCGCTTGATCTTCTGGAGGATCATCGCCGAGACCTGCTCGGGGGTGTAGTCCTCGCCGTCGAGTTCGACCGAATAGTCGTCCTCGCCCATGTGGCGCTTGATCGACTGGATCGTCTCGTCGGGGTTCTTGACGGCCTGGTTCTTGGCCGGCTTGCCGACGAGGCGCTCGCTGTCGTCGAACGCGACGACCGACGGTGTCGTTCGCTCGCCTTCGCTGTTCACGATGATCTCGGGGTCGCCCCCTTCCATGACCGCGAACGCGCTGTTCGTGGTCCCGAGGTCGATTCCGAGAATCTTGTTGCTCGCCATCTTACTCGTCTATACCCGATTGCGCCGGTTAAAAGTTGCTAGATTCGATAGCGAGGAACCACGGGGAGGGACCGCATGCGTACCGTTTTCGACCAGTGGTGACTATTCGACCGGTGGATATAAACCCAACCACAATACAACCGTTCAGAGTGGTTCTACGCCGGACTCGTCAGGCGTCGGATCGAGCGTCTACTCGCCCTCGCTGACGGTGACCTGTGCCTCCCGGAGCACTTTCTCGGCCATCACGTAGCCCGCCCGGTGGACCTCGTCGATGGTCCCCTCGGGCTGGTCGGAGTCGACGCGAGCCAGTACCTGGTGGTACTCGGGGTCTACGTCGGCACCCGGCTCGGGCTCGATCACGTCGACGTTCTCGGCGTCGAGCACGTCGTCGAACTGCCGGAGCGTCGACGCGACGCCGTCGCGGATGTCCACGTCTTCGTCCTGTTCGAGCGCGCGCTGGAGGTTGTCGCGCACGTCGAGCAGTTTCGAGACGAGGTCTTCCGTGGCGCGCTGTTTCTCCTCCTCGCGGCGCTTTTTCATCCGCTTCTTGTAGTTCTGGAACTCGGCCTGCTTGCGCTTGAGCTTCGACTCCAGCTCGTCGATCTCCGCGTCGCGCTCGTCGACCGCCCCTTCGAGGCCGTCGACGCGTGTCCGTAGCGACGCCAGTTCCGTCGCGATCGCCTCGGGATCGGACTCGGCGACCCGGTCGATCAGTTCTTCGTCGACGGCCTCGTCGCCACGCTCCTCGGATGCGGCCTCGCCCGACGCGTCGGCGTCCCCTCGTTCGGTTCCGCTCTCGTCGGCTTCGCCGGACGACGCCTCGGTCTCTGCCGCGTCCTGCTCGGTCATACCTGTAGCAGGGGGTCGCGCGGGTAAAAGAATTACAGAATCCGGTCGTCAGGATTGCGGTGACGCGTCGGTCGACACCGCCCGACTCTGGTTACAGTCCCTCCGAACTGGTGGTCGCCCGAGTGCCCGCGCCGGTCTCCTCGACGCTGACCGTGTAGGAGCCGCTGCCCCGATAGGAGTCGACGAGGATACCGACCGAGTCACCGATCTCCGACAGCGTGACCGACTCCTCGCTGTCGCCCGACACCGACCGTGCGTCGTAGTCGTTGGTCGTCGGCGTCCGGCCGTCCGCGGTGACGTAGAGATCGAAGTCCGTCCCCGACGGTCCCGAGAGGTCGACCGTCACGTCACAGGTCGACGAGAACTGGCTCGTCCAGGTGTAACTGTCGCTGTCTCGCCAGCCGGTGAGCTGTCCGTCGGCACTCCCAGAGGCGCTCTGACTACAGTCCCCGCCACCGCCGCGTGAGACGTTCACGACGACGCCGTCGGTCGTCGAGGCACCGCTGTCGTCGGTCACGGTCAGGGTCGCCTGGTACTCGTCGGCAGCGTCGTAACTGTGTTCCACGGTCACGCCCGAGCCGGTGTTCCCGTCTCCGAAGTCCCACTGGTAGCTCTCGATCGTGCCGTCGGGGTCGGACGAGGCGCTCCCGTCGAAGGTCACGGTCTCGCCGACGCTGGGGTCGGTCGGATCGGCGGCGGCGGCGGCCGACGGTGTCTCGTTGTCCGGCGGGTCGCCGCTGGCACGGACGATGTCGGCGGCGTCGACGCGGCCCGAGCCCTGCTGGTCGCCGGGTAGTCCGACGCCGTCGGCCGTCGACTTGAGCCGTTCGCGGAGCTGACTCGCCGACAGGCCCGGCTCGGCGGCCTTCCCCAGTGCCGCGACCCCCGCAGCGACGGGCGAGGCCATCGACGTTCCAGAGAAGGAGTCGTAGCCGTCGTAGGGCACCGTCGACAGGACGTTGACTCCCGGTGCAGCAACTTCGATCTCCGGGCCGCGGTTCGAGAAGTTCGCGAGTTCCTCGTTCGGATCCAGCGCGGAGACGGCGACACACTCGTCGTAGGCAGCGGGATACGAGACGGAGCCGCCGTCGTTACCCGCCGCGCAGACGACGAGCACGTCGTTCTGGTCGTAGGCGTACTCCACCGCTCGCTTCAGCGTCTGGGTGTAGCCGCCCCCGCCCAGCGACATGTTGATGATGTCCACACCCTGGTCGGTCGCCCATCGAACCGCGTCGGCGATGTCGGACAGCGCACCGCCGCCGCCACCACCGAGTGCTCGGGCGCTCAACAGTCGCGAGTCGCTCACGCCCGCGACGCCGACGCCGTTGTCGGTGTCTGCCGATGCACACCCGCTGACGTGGGTCCCGTGGGATTCACTGGCAGATCCCGGGGCGGGGTCGCCGTCGCCGTCGACGAAGTCCCGGCCGGGATTGCTCCCGAACAGGTTCGTCAGGTCCGGGTGTTCGTACTGGGTGCCGGTGTCGACGATGGCGACGGTCACGTCTGTACTGCCCAGCGTCGTGTCCCAGGCTGCCGCTGCGTTGACCTGCTGGGGCGCGTACTGGTCACCGAACCGCGGGTCGTTGGGCGTCAGCTGGGTTTCGTAGGTGACGTTGTCCTCCACGTAGGCGACGTTTGGCTGACTCTCGAACTGCTGTCGGACCGACTCGCGTTCGGACTGTGTGCTCACCTCTGGGAGCTTGACGGCGAGGTAACCGAGCGCCTCGTTGCGGTGGACCACCGACGTGTTCGCCGTCGTCGCGGCCGAGACCTCAGACTCGACGTCGGCCGTGCTGACGCCCCGCTTCGCGCCGACGATCAGTTCGTCCGGCTTCGGCCCGGGGCTTCGACCGGGAGTCGCACCCGTCACGCCGACACCGGCGAGTGCCCCAAGTGCTCCGATGGATTTCAATACCCCTCTGCGTCGCCAGGTCTGTGTGCCACGTGTCATGGCGTCCTGTTAATCAAACACCACATACTTATCACTGGCTCTAAGTTTACTTTACAATATCATATCGGAGAATGATGGATAGTCTATAATTAGTTCGATCTGATTGGTAATCGCTTCGAGCGCTCGTGCTTGTCTCTGTTGTCCGATTTCGGGCTTCAATTTACGACTGGTGGTGTATCGGGCTACTGAGCGTAACAGAATGTATCGGCCGCCGCGAACTTCACCGCCAAAATAATTGGCAGCGGGTGATGGAAGATTCGCTCGACGGTACGCCGGTCCGACGAAATGTGTCGATGGTGTAGAATAACCAAATACTGGATGGTTTCCAGACGGATCGTCTGATCGGTGCCGATCCGTCGCCAGCGTTTTGCCCCGGACCGCCCAACCGGGCGACGATGGCACGACTGTCGTACGAGGAGGGGACGATCCGCCTCTCGGAGGGACTGCCCGGCGATCTCCCTGGCGTCGAGTACGACGCTCGCAGCGAGACCGGACGGGCACCGGCCTACCGCTACGCCGCCGTTCGGGCGGCCCTCGACGAGCGCGGCGTCGCCTACGAGGACGACGTGCTCGATCTGCCGACGCTGCCGCTCGAATCGACGTACGAACTCCGGGACTACCAGCAGGCGGCACTCGACGCCTGGCGAGACAGCGGCGATCGCGGCGTGCTCGAACTGCCGACCGGGAGCGGCAAGACCGTCGTCGGGATCGCGGCGATGGAGGCACTGGCGACGCCGACGCTGGTCGTCGTGCCAACGATCGACCTCCTCGACCAGTGGCAGTCGGAACTCGAACGAGAGTTCGACTGCGAGATCGGCCGCATGGGCGGGGGCGAGCAGCGCGTCGCGGACGTGACCGTCGCCACATACGACTCGGCGTACCTCCGGGCCGACGAACTGGGCGACCGCTTCGGACTCGTCGTCTTCGACGAGGTCCACCACCTCGGCGGCGAGGGGTACCGCGACATCGCCCGCCTGCTCGCCGCGCCGGCTCGTCTCGGGCTCACGGCGACCTTCGAGCGTCCGGACGGTGCCCACGAGGTCGTCGCGGAGCTGATCGGCGACCTCGCGTCCCGGATCGCCGTCGACGAACTCGCTGGCGACCACCTCGCTGACTACGACATCAAGCGCATCGCGGTCGCACTGACCGAAAGCGAGCGAGCGACCTACGAGCGCCACCAGGAGACGTTTACCAGCTACCTCCAACGGTCCTCGATCACGATGCGGTCGGGCAGCGACTACCAGGAACTGGTCAAGCGGTCCGGCACCGATCCCGAGGCGCGCGAGGCCCTGCTGGCCAAGCAGCGCGCACGCGAAGTCATGATGAACGCCGACCGGAAGGTCGAGCGGCTCGCGACGATCCTCGACCGCCACCGCGACGACCGCGTGATCGTCTTCACGGCCCACACGGATCTGGTCTACCGGCTCTCAGAGCGGTTCCTGCTGCCGGCGATCACCCACGAGACGGGAGCCGACGAGCGCCGCGAAATCCTCGAACGGTTCCGCGAGGGCACCTACTCTCGCATCGTCACCGCCAACGTCCTCGACGAGGGGATCGACGTGCCCGACGCGAACGTCGCCGTCCTCCTCTCTGGCAGCGGCAGCGAGCGGGAGTTCACTCAGCGCCTCGGACGGATCCTGCGGCCGAAGCGAGACGGCGACAGAGCGATCCTCTACGAACTGATCAGCGAGGAGACGGCAGAGGAGAACGTCGCCGCCCGGCGTCGGTGAGCGACGCCGGCCTTTTGCCGATCGGTGCCCGACAGTCTGCCGTGCTCACGAAGGACCTGCTGCGCGTCTCGCGAGCGGGCGGGGGATACCACCCGCAGTTTGCCGACGACGCCGACGAACCGCTGGCTGCCCGCGTAATCGGCACCTATCAGGGCCACGTCGGCGAGGCCCGCGAGACACTCCAGACGGCGCTGACCGACCTCGAACGAGGGGCCGACGACTTCAAACTCGTCCGTGGGCTGGCGAAACTGGTCGAACGCGAAGCCACCTTTGAGACCCGGACAGCGGTCCCACCGGCGCGAGCCCGCCGCGCCGCCTTCGAGGCCGGCGAGGCCGTCGGCGTCGTCTCCGAGGACGAGCGACGCGCGGCGATCGAACGGGCGGCCGACGGACTCGCCGTCGACGCCGCCGACATCGAGCACTCGCTGTACGCCGACCGCGAGTGCCGGCAGGTCCTGACCGGCGTCGACACGCGCTGGGACCCCGCCGAACTGATCGCCCAGTACAACCTCTCGCTGGCACAGACGGCCCTGTTCGACGCGACCGAGGTCCGCCTCCGATCGAGCGATCCCCGGACGCTCGTCTCCGCGGTCAAGCGCCTCCGTCTCATGTACGAGATCGAAGTCACCGACGAGGGCCGAATCGTCGTCGTCACCGGCCCCGACCGGCTCTTCCAGCAAACGCGGCGCTACGGCACACGCTTTGCTCGGCTCCTGCGAACCGTCGCCGCCTCGGCCGCCGAGTGGACGCTCCGGGCGACGATCGACGACCGCGGCACCGAGCGCACCCTCCGGCTCACCCACGAAGACGTGTCGGTCCCCGCCGTCGAGCCGGTGACCGACGTGAGCTACGACAGCGGCGTCGAGGCCGACTTCGCCGCCCGCTTCGAAGCGCTGGATCTCGACTGGGAACTCACCCGAGAACCGGAACCGCTGGCCGCCGGCTCCCGCGTCGCGATCCCCGACTTCGCCTTCGACTACGAGTACGCCGACTTCCGCGTGTTCTTCGAGATCATGGGGTTCTGGACGCCCGAGTACGTCGAGAAGAAACTGGCACAGCTGGCCGAGATCGACGACGTGGAGCTGCTCGTCGCCGTCGACGAGAGCCTCGCCGCCGACCAGCAGTCGGCCTCGAACCGGACCGAGTCCAGCGACGTTACCGCGGAGATCGAGGCCCGCGACCACCGAGCGATCCCCTACTCGGGCACCGTCCGGATCAAGGACGTTCGCGACGCACTGCGGCGATACGAGTCGGAGCTGACGGCGGCAAACGCCGAGACGCTCCCCGAGGAACTCACGCCCGACGCCGACGTGCTCACGCTCGCTGAACTGGCCGCGGCACACGGCGTCAGCGAGGCCACTGTCGAAGACCGATCCGTTCCCGACCACGAGCGCGTCGGGCGGACGCTGGTCAGGCCCGCCGTGCTGTCGGCAGTCGACGACGAGATCGAGACCGGGATGTCGCTGTCGGCCGCCGAGACGATCCTCGACGAGTACGGGCTCGACGACGCCAGCGCCGTCCTGTCGGCGCTCGGATACCGGGTCGAGTGGGAGGGCCTGGACGGCGGGACGATCCGAAAGAAGTGAGCAATCCGGTCCGTTACAGCTCCCGCTGGCGACCCTTGGCGACCTGTGTCTTGAGTTCGCCGTAGGTGTACAGGCCGACGCCGAGGGGTTCGGTCGTTCCGGCGATGTCGTGGGTGACGATGAGGTAGCCCCAGTCGCCGTCCCACTCGATCTCCTGGTCTTCGCCCGCGACGAAGGCCCGTGCGGCGTTCCGGTCGAGGTGGAGGACGTTCTCGCTGGCCCGGTCGCCGAAGCGCTGGACGGCGTCGGTCGTCGGCTTCCAGAACTCCTGGCGGGTGCGCAGGAACGTCATGCCGAGTCCCTGGATGGGGACCGTGTCGGGTGCCTCGCCGCGGAACAGCCAGATCTTGCCGTTGCCTCGCTCCCAGAAGGTGTAGGGTTCGAACACCTCGCGGGGGATGCCGAACCGCTCCGGCCAGTAGTCCAGAATCTCCTCACGGGTGGGCGCGTCGGGGTCCTCGCGGGCCGCGTCGTCGACCGGCACTCGGTCGAAGGTCACGTCGCCGTGGGTCATGCTGTGACCTCCAGTTTCGCGCAGAAGAACCCGCCGGTGTCGTTGTGGTGGGGGTAGATCCGGTGGGCCTGCCGTACGCTGTCGTCGTAGGACTCGCCCTGCCACTCGGTGACGCCGCTGGTCGAGTCGAGCGAGATCTCGAAGGGGACGAGTCGGCACGCCTCCGTTTCGAGCGCGTAGTCCAGCACCGCCTCGTTCTCCTCGGGCGCGAACGTACACGTCGAGTAGACGACGGTCCCGCCGGGCTTCGTGGTCTGGATCGCGCGCCGGAGCACGCCCTTCTGGACACCGGCGATGCCCTCGACGTGTTCGAGCGTCCACTCGTCGAGCGTGTCCGGGTTCTTGCGGACCGTCCCCTCGCACGAACAGGGCACGTCCACGAGCGCGCGGTCGTACTCCGCGGCGTCGTCGTCACCGAACGGCTTCAGCGAGTGGTTGCGGGCGTCCTCGTGGGTGACGGCGACGCTGGTGAGCCCGAGCTGTTCGGTGTTGGTCCGCAGCGCCGAGAGGCGGCCGAGGTTGGAGTCGGTCGCCACGACGACGCCGTCGTCCGCCTGTCGGGCCGCGATCTGTGAGGTCTTGCTCCCCGGCGCGGCACAGGCGTCCCAGATCCGCTCGCCGGGCTGTGGATCGAGGACGCGGGCGGGCACGGCCGAGACCTCTTCCTGCCCGTAGATCCAGCCGTGGAAGTACGGCCAGTTCGCCCCCGGCTGGTCGTCGGGGAGTCGCAGGAGGCCGTCGTGCCAGTCGGTTCGTTCGACGGTGATGTCCTCGTCTCGCAACGCCCGGATCGCCCGGTCGACGGTCGTCTTGAGCGTGTTGACTCGAACGACCGGCGGGAGCGGGCGCGCGCAGGCGTCGCGGAACGCCGAAAAATCATCGATCAGCGGTTCGTACCGCTCCAGAACGTCCATTGGCGGTGCGTATAGCGGTCGCACGCTTGTCTGTTTCGGAGTGGCGCGCTCGGGGCGACCGAGACGGTTGCCTGGTCGGCGGCCGGCCCCGACTGTTAACTCCACGGACGCGCTGGTTTCGGGTATGGCACACATTGCAGTCCACCGTGACGACCTCGAGCTGGAATCGCCGACGCTCGTCGAGGGGCTTCCGGGGGTCGGGCTGGTCGGCAAGATCGCGGCCGATCACCTGGTCGAGACCTTCGAGATGACCGAGTACGCCTCGATCCACTGCGACGGGCTCCCGGAGATCGCCGTCTACCGACAGGGCGACCAGCAGCTCAAGCCGCCGGTCAGGCTCTACGCCGACGCGGAGCGGGAGCTGCTCGTCCTCCAGAGCGACGCGCCGGTCTCGCCAAGCACTGCCGACGAGTTCGCCACCTGCCTGACGGGCTGGCTGGCCGACAACGACGTGACGCCGATCTACCTCAGCGGGATGCCGGCCAAACGCGAGGGGACGGCGTCGATGTACGGCGTCGGGACCGGCGACGGGAAGACGCTGCTCTCTGGGGCCGACATCGGCGCGCCGACGATCGACGGCGCGGTCACGGGGCCGACCGGTGCTCTGCTCCACGTCGCACAGCGCCAGGGCCTCGACAGCGTCGGGCTCGTCGTCGAGGCGGACAAGCAGTTCCCCGATCCGGCGGCGGCACGCGTCGTCCTGCAAGACGGTGTCCAGCCCCTCGCGGGCATCGACATCGACACGGAAGTACTGGTCGAGCACGCCGAGGAGATCAGCGAGGCGAAGGCGGACCTGGCTGCGCAGATGCAGCAGGCGAACGACGAATCCACGAGCGCGAAGCCGCTCGGGATGTTCCAGTGACGATGTCGACGACACGTACGGTCGGGCGGCTGTTGCTCGTCGCCGCTGTCACGATCGCAGTCGGCCTCGTCGGCTGGCTCGCGTTCTACGTCCTGCCGGGGAGCCTCGCCGACCTCCTCGGTGTGGTGTTCGTCGTCCTCGCGATCGTGGCCGGCGTCAAGCTCGGGGGCTCGATCGCCGGCTCGCTCCTGCCCGGCTACAACGTCGCGGAGGTGGCCGTCGAAGGGCCGATCAGTCGCGACGGCGGCGGCTCGATCACCAGTCCTCCGGTCGGTGCGCGGGCCGAGGACATCGTCGAGCAGATCGAGCGCGCCGACGACGACAGCGCGGTCGACGCGCTGCTCGTCAAGCTGAACACGCCCGGCGGCGAGATCGTCCCCAGCGAGGACATCCGGCTGGCCGCCGAGCGCTTCGACGGCCCCACCGTCGGCTACGCGACGGACGTGTGTGCCTCCGGCGGGTACGACATCGCCGCCGGCTGTGACGAACTCTGGGCGCGCGAGGGGAGCATCGTCGGCTCGATCGGCGTCATCGGCTCGCGGGTCAACGCCAAGGAGCTCGCAGATCGGGTCGGGCTCTCCTACGAACAGTTCACCGCGGGCGCGTTCAAAGACGCCGGGACCCCGCTCAAGGAGTTCGAGCAGGAGGAACGCGAGTACCTCCAGTCGATCGTCGACGACTACTACGAGCAGTTCGTCGACACCGTCGCCGAGGGGCGGGAGCTGGACGCCGCCGAGATCCGCGACACCGAGGCCCGGATCTTCCTCGGCAGCGAGGCCCACGAGCTGGGACTGGTCGACGAGATCGGGACGCGACGAGACGTCGAGGCGAAACTGGAGGCGCAACTGGGCGAGCCAGTCACCGTCGAGGCGTTTGAGCCGTCTCGCGGGCTGGCCGGCAGGCTCCAGACCGGTGCCCAGACGGCCGCCTTTGCGCTCGGGGCCGGTGTCGCGAGCGCGTTCGACGGGGATCTCGACGGCCTCTCCTTCCGTCGGTAGGCCGTCGCCCTGGCGAGGATTTTTATTCGGGCGACGTGACCAGACACACGTGACGACGCTGGTGGTCTGTATCGACCGCGGGGGGACGTTTCCGCCAGACACATCGCTCCCGGTCGCGGGCTACGACGCCGTCGAGGCGCTCGTGACCGAGGTCGGGCTCGCGGACCCGGAAGACAGCCGCGTGAACACGATGCTGGAGGGGCTGCGGGTGAGCAATGACCTGGAAGCCGACGGCGACGACGCGATCGTCACGGTCGTCGGCGACCGCGGTGACGGCGTCAGCGCCGACCGGAGCGTCGCCAGACAGGTGGACGAACTGGTCGAGATCCACGATCCCGACTCCGCGGTCGTCGTCGTCGACAGCGCGGAGGACGAGCGGCTGGTCCCGATCATCGAGAGCCGCCTGCGCGTCGACGCGGTCGACCGCGTGGTCGTCCGGCAGGCCCGGGACATCGAATCGACGTACTACCTGCTCAAGCAGTTCCTCGCCGACGAGGAGTTGCGCAAGACCGTCCTCGTCCCGCTGGGGATCGCACTGATCGCGCTCCCCTTGCTCTTGCTGGTCACGTCGCCCACCTTCGCCGTCGGGGCCATCGCGGCCGCCGTCGGCGCGTTCCTCATCTACAAGGGGCTGGGGATCGACGAGTACCTCTCGCGGCTCCCCGGCGAGATCCAGGAGGCCCTGTACTCCGGGCGCGTGTCGCTGGTCACCTACGTGGTCGCCGCCGGTCTGGCGCTGGTCGGCGTCTTCGTGGGTGCGCTGGGCGTGCGGTCGACCGGCGACCAGAGCGCGTTCATCCACGCCATGCGCTTCGCGTTCGACGGCGTGCCGTGGTTCACGGCGGCGGCACTCGCGGCCGCCACCGGCCGGCTCATCGACGAGCTCATGCAGCGCGACTCGATCCGCTCGGCGTACGTCAACCTCCCGTTCGGGACGATCGCCGTCGGACTGGTCGTCCGTGGGTTCTCCGAGTACTTCCTCGAACGGGCCGGGGCCATCGGTCAGTTCCAGATCGGACCGGCGACGATCGGCCCGGTGCTGATCGAGGCCGTCACGCTGGAGCGAGGCCCGCGGCTCGCAGTGTTCATCCTCGGCGGGATCCTCGTGAGCCTGATCGGCGTCCGCTTTGCCGCGTACTTCAGCCAGTCGAGCGTCCAGGACGAGTTCGTCGAGTAGGCCGCCGCTCACTCCTCGGCCGTGACAGTGATCACCGGTACCGGTGCCGTCCGGACGACCAGCTCCGCGACGGTGCCCAGCAGGATCTCGCCGATCCCCCGCGTGCCCGTCGTTCCCATCACGATCGCGTCGATGTCGTTCGCGTCGACGTACGCCGTGATCGCCTCGTGTGGCGACCCGTGTTCGACGGCCGTCACGAGCGTGCCGATGTCGCGCTCGCTCGCCATCGGCTCGACGTTCTCGACGGCGGCCTCGGCGGCAGACTGGGAGTCGCTTTCGTCGCCACCCAGTCCGAGCACAGAGCCCGACTCGGCGACCGAGAGCGCGTGTGGCGTCCCGTCGAGCGCGGCCGCCAGATCGAGCCCGTGTTCGACGGCCGCGGTCGCCGCCGGGCTCCCGTCGGTCGGCAGCAAGAGCCGCTCGTAGGGGAACGTCGTTCTGGTCTCGTCTGCCAGACGGATCGTCAACACCGGGATCTGGGACAGCTGGATCACCGTCTCGGTGACGCTGCCGAGCAGCCGCCGGGAGATCCCCGTCCGCCCGTGTGTCGGCATCGCGATCAGATCGAAGCCGTACCGGTCGGCGTAGTCGACGATTGTTCGTGCGGGACCGCCGGAGACGACGTCCGTCTCGTAGTCGACGCCGCTGCTCGCCAGGACAGTGCCCGCTTCGCCGACGATCTCTTCGCCGGTCTCGACCAGCGAGTCGACGACGTCGCCCTGCACCCGGGTCACCGAGTCCAGCGTCGTGTCCGCGACGAACAGCGCGGTCACCGACGCGTCCTGGGCGGCCGCGATGTCGGCGACGTGATCGACCGTCCGCCTCGCCCCGTCGCTGCCGTCGATCGGCAACAGGATTCGGTCGTACATGTCTCGACGTTCACACGCCGACGGCAAAGGTGTTCCTGCGGGAATCCACATCGCTTTATTCGGCCGCGGGCAAGGGCGGGTATGACCGACGCGTGGGTGAGTCTGTTCTCGGGTGGCAAAGACTCTGCGTGGGCGCTGTACCGCGCCCTGGAGAGCGGCCGCGACGTGCGGCGACTCGTCACCGTCCATCCCTCCGACGACTCGTACATGTACCACATCCCGGCGACCTCGCTGGCGACGCTGGCCGCCGAGAGCATCGGGATCGAACTCGTCGACGTCGAGCCCGACGACCTCGCGGCCGAGAGCGCCGTCGACTCGAGCCAGCAAGGCGACGCCGAACTGGAGCCACTGGAGGCGGCACTGGAAACGCTCGACGCGGAGCTTCCGGGCGGCGTGGCCGGCGTCACCGCCGGGGCCGTCGAGAGCGAGTATCAGACGAGCCGGATCCAGGCGATGTGTGATCGCCTCGACGCCGAGCTGTTCGCCCCGCTCTGGCAGGAGGAGCCGCGAGCACTCGCCGACGCCATGCTCGCGGCCGGGTTCGAGATCCGAATCATCCAGGTGGCCGCCTACGGACTGGACGAGTCCTGGCTCGGGCGGACGCTCGACGAGGCGGCGCTCGACGAACTGGCGGCGCTCAACGAGGCGTACGGGGTCCACATCCTCGGCGAGGGCGGGGAGTTCGAGACGCTCGTCACCGACGGCCCCCACATGGATCGCCCGATCAAGCTCTCGTACGAGACGGAGTGGGAGGGCGACAGGGGCGCGATCCGCATCGAGGACGCGTGGCTGGGCGACGGCGAGTGAGTCGTTTCGGCGGTGACCCTTTCAAAAGGAGGACGCGCTCAAGCGGCGTGACCGCCGGGCGGTCGCTCATTTCCCTCGTCGTCTCCCTCGCCGTGCTCGTCGTTTCCTGGCAGCACCTTCGGCACGTAGTGTACCGTCGCCAGCGTCAGCAACGCGAGCGCGACGATCGTCGTGACGATGAGTGCCACTGCGGCGTTGGTCGCAACCATATCCGTCGATCCACCGTGACGGGCAAAATATCTGCCGCTTCGAACGCTACAGCAGTTGCCGGAACTCTCCGAGCGGGGGGAAATCGAGGCGTTCGTCGCCGGCCTCGTCCCAGACGAGCGGACGGAACTGGTCGACCGACCGGATCAGCGGCGACATGAACTCGTCGGCGCGCATCTCGTTGACCCGCACGCCGGCCAGCAGGCGGTTGAACGCCGGCACCATCACCACGTCAGCGTGCTCGTAGGCGTCCTCGGCGACGAGATAGCACGGGCGTCGCTGCCCCTCGATCTCGATCGTCGGGTGGTCGTGGCCGACGATGTACCGCTCACCGGCGGTCTCGGGGGCCTCGTGGCCGTGACAGATCACGGTGTCGCCGACCGCGTACTCGGGCGTGGTCGCCCCGTCCCACACCGAGTCGAGCATGGTGTCGTGGTTCCCGGGCGTGACGATCGGGCGCGCGTCGTGTGCGCGACAGCGCTGTTGGATCTCCGTGAGGGTGTCCGAGACCGTCCGCGGGACCGTGGTAAACGAGTGCAACAGGTCGCCAGCGATCACGACCGTCTCGGGCTCGTGGCGCGCCAGCAGCCCGTCGAGTCGATCCAGCGTGTCGGTACTGTCCCCGACCGGCAGTTCCAGGTTCGAGGACCCCTTGCCGACGTGGAGGTCGGCCAGTACCAGCGTCTCCCCGACGACGACGGCCCGGTCGTCGTAGGTGAGTTCCATCGCCTCTCACTCGGGCTGGCTCGGGCAAATGCCTGACGGGTCGCTCCGAAATCGCAGGGTTTCCGTACGCGGACGACGAACCCAGGGTATGAGCGATCTCGAAGACGCCGTCGACGAGTTCCTGGCAGCGGCCGACGACTGCTACGCCGACTACGACCGAGGATACGACGACGCCGACGCGGCTCTGCGTCGACTGGAAGCCCACATCGACGATCTGCGGGCGGCCGCCGACGAGTGATACGGAGCGGGCGCGGCCACCACACGCCGTCGCCGCCAGCGGCCGGATCATCAAGAGTTATCGGCCCCGAAGCCGGCCGGTAGAGTATGACAGAGTTCTCCCGTCGAGTCGAGCAGGTGTCGATCTCGGGGATCCGCGAGGTCTTCGAGGCCGCGGGCGAAGACGCGATCAACCTCGGGCTGGGCCAGCCTGACTTTCCGACGCCAGACCACGCCCGTCAGGCTGCGGTCGAGGCGATCCAGGCGGGGAAAGCAGACGCCTACACGTCGAACAAGGGGACCCGCGAGCTACGGGAGGTGATCGCGGACAAGCACGCGCGCGACAACGATCTGTCGGTCGATCCCGACGACGTGATCGCGACGGCCGGCGGCAGCGAGGCGCTGCACATCGCGCTTGAGGCCCACGTCGACGCGGGCCAGGAAGTGATCTTCCCCGACCCCGGCTTCGTCTCCTACGACGCGCTGACCCACCTCGCTGGCGGGACGCCCAAGCCGGTCCCGCTGCGGGACGATCTGACGCTCGATCCGGCGACCGTCGAGGAGGCGATCACCGAGGAGACGGCCGCCTTCATCGTCAACAGTCCGGCCAACCCGACCGGGGCGGTCCAGTCGCCCGACGACATGCGCGCGTTCGCTCGCATCGCCGACGAACACGACGTGCTCTGTCTCTCCGACGAGGTGTACGAACACATCGTCTTCGACGGCGAACACCGGACGCCAGCGGAGTTCACCGAGACGGGCAACGTCGTCGTCGTCAACGCCTGCTCGAAGAGCTACTCGATGACCGGCTGGCGGCTGGGCTGGGTCACGGGTGCCAGCGACCGCATCGAGCGCATGCTGCGGGTCCACCAGTACGCACAGGCCTGTGCGAGCGCGCCGGCTCAGTTCGCCGCAGAGGCGGCGCTCTCGGGGCCACAGGACGTGGTCGAGGAGATGCGGGCCGCCTTCGAGCAGCGTCGTGACGTGTTGCTGGACGGCCTCGAAGACATCGGCCTGGAGTGTCCCACGCCAGAAGGGGCCTTCTACGCGATGCCGAAGGTGCCCGAGGGGTTCGTCGACGAGTGCATCGAGCGCGGTGTCGTCGTCGTCCCGGGCGAGGCCTTCGGTGCTCAGGGCGCGGGCTACGCCCGCATCTCGTATCCCGTCGACGTGGAGACGCTGAAGGAGGCGCTGTCGATCATGGACGAGGCGCTCGCGGCCGTCGAGTGACGCTCCGGAACGTCTAATATCACCGCCGGTGAACGTTTGACTATGCGCCCTGAACGCTCCCTCCCCGCAGCGTCGCATCGAGCCGCCTCGATCGCCCTCACCGCCCTCTCGTGGACGATGACCGCCTTCGGCCGTGCGTTCGCGCTGTGTCTGTCGGCGCTGGGATGGACCTGGACGATCGCTCGCTCGACGCTCGCGACAGCCACGCGAAAAGGCCGGTCGCTCCTCTCTGGTCCGGTCAAGCGCGGACTGGCCGGTCCCGTTCGCCACGGCCTGCTCGGCCGTCGTGTGGCGGTGTCGCTGCTGGCCGGACTGCTGTCGGTCCCGCTGGCACTCCTGACGACATGGTGGGTCAGGTCGACCATGGGGTACGCGACGCTGGAAGCGTGGGTCCGCGGGACCTGGTACGGCACCGAGCCGGCGCTGGTCGTCTTCCTCGGTGTCGCGGCACTGCTCGTCCTCGCCACCGCGAGCGCAGCGATCAACTCTGGGCTGGTGCCGACGACCCTGCTCGTCGCGGGACCGGTCTTCGGCGTCGGCGTCGCCCGGTACGGCACGACCGTCACCTACGAGTACGGCGCGAGCGTCGTCTCGCTCCCCGACGCCGTCGCGATCGCGGCTCTGTTCGCGGTCGCCTTCGGGACCCCGATCGCGGTCTGTGGCTTCGTCCTCGGGAGTGCACTCCGACGCGTGACCGCGGTTCTCGCCGACGGCTCCGGTCCGCTGTCCCGACTGGCCGACATCTGAGTCGAATTTGGAACGGAGTTAGCCCACAGTGTGGATCGTTTCAGAAAAATACTCTTTAAACTAACCTCCGTTCGATCGCTCGTGCCAGCTGGCACTGAACGACGATGACAGACAACAACACAGCGACGACGGAGGAATCGCACGGTCGACGGGTGTCACGACGCGGCTTCGTTGCGGGTGCCGGAGCCGTCCTGCTGGGTGGGACCGGGACGGTCGCGGCGACCGTACAGAGCGCACAGAAGCTTCGGTACAACGTTCGTGTCACGAACGTCTCGGACGGACAGACGCTCCAGACGACGGCCGAGGGTGACGCGGCCCAGCAGCCGGTCCCGCTCTCGCCGGTCGTCTACGCGGTCCACGAAGCCGACGAACCGATCTTCACCGCCGGGGAGCCGGCGCGGGGCAACGGGCTCGAAGGCGTCGCCGAAGACGGCTCGCCCTCGTCTCTCGTCGCGTCGCTCGGCGAGCGGGAGGCGGTCCACGACGCCGGTGTCCAGGCAGTTCCGGCCGGTAGCGACGAACCCGGTCCGCTACTGCCCAACCACTCCTACGACTTCGAGACCGAACGACTGGAGACCGACGATCTGTATCTCTCGATGGTGACGATGTTCGTCCCGTCCAACGACCTCTTCTACGCGCTGGGGGGCGCGACGGGGATCCCACTCAGTTCGGACGAACAGTCGACTCAGGGCGACGTGACAGACCACGTCGATCTCTGGGACGCGGGGACCGAGATCAACGAGGAGCCCGGCGTCGGCGAGAACCAGGTCCAGCGCCAGCGGGGAGCCGGCGTCGGCCTGGTCGAGCGTGGCACCGTCGCACCGATCGAGACGATCAACGGCTACGACTACCCCGACACCAGCGACGTGCTTCGCGTGCTCGTCCAGCCCCGATAAGACACCGACGACAGTCGGTCCCGAGGAGGCGACGCGTCTGTAGCCGGATCAGACCGACGGCGTCGCACCGATGTCTGGGCGGTCCGCGATGTGGGTCGCATTCGACCCACTTTCGGGACGGCCTTCGAACAACCGTTTTGTGTGCCCGCCCCGTCACTGACACCGAGCCGACGCGATGGACAGGACTATAATCGACGCCGCTGGAGTTATTTCAAGATGGTGCGATGGAGAAGGCCCTCTGGTATCTACTGACTGCGACACGAGGTGGGGAAAATCGCGCTCGAATCATCGACGCGCTCTCTGACAGACCGATGAACGCAAACGAACTCGCGGAGGAACTCGACGTGGGCTACAAGACGATCCGACACCACATGGACCAGTTGATCGAACACGACGTCGTCGAACCTGGCGACACCGACTACGCGAAACTGTACTTCCTGACAGATCGGTTCGAGCGGAACCGAGAGACGTTCGAAGAGATCATGGAGCGGATCGACTAATGGCGATGGGACCACTCATCAAGGCGGCCTCGGCGCTGGCGGCCCTGAACGTGCTCATCCTGTTGCCACTGATCGGGATCTGGATCCGCAACTACTCGACGTTCCGGACGAACCTCGTGGGCGGACTGGTCGTCTTCGCCGTCGCGATGCTCGCGGAGAACGCCGTCGCGGTCTACTTCTTCTTCTCGATGTCGAGTCTCTACGCTGGAGACCCCCACGTCCAGCAGGCCGTCCTCGTCCTCCGGAGCCTGCAGTTCGTCGCGATCGCCGTCCTGAGCTACGTCACCGTCCAGTAGGCGACAGCCACATTATCGTCCCGACCCTTACCAGAGACGTATGGATCACCTGGCATCGTCGAACGTGCCGGTCTACGAGAGCCGCGACGAGCAGCGCGCGATCTGGGACCGCTGTCGCGACCGTGGCGAGCCGGTACTCGCCGTCCGGAACGCCGACCGCGGGTACATCGTCAAGTACGACCTCCAGCACCTCGACGCTCGCCTCTCCAGCGGCGTCGTTCAGTCGCTCCGGGATCGGGTCCGCTCGCGCCGGGGCTACCCGACGGGGACCGATCCGATCTCCGAGGCGGAGGGCGTGGGCGGCGAGGCCGGCCACGTCTCGGGCGAACTGCACGCCCACAGCGAGCGGGCGGCCCGAGAACTGGCCTCGCACGTCTCCGGGTTCGTCCTCGACCGCGGCAACTGGGCGTAGCGCGGCCTCCGGACGCTCCGTTCGACCGCCGGGGCTCGACTTTTTGTCAGTTCGGTTCGACGTGTCGCGTATGCCACTCGCCACCGAGGGACGGGGGCCGGTTCCGGCGGTTCGGGCACTCGCCTCTCAGATCCACCCCGTGTTCATGCTCCCGCCGGTCGCAGCGTCGCTGTTCGGGGGGCTGTACGGGTCGTCGTTCTCGGTTCGACTGGCCGCGCTGCACGCCGTCGCGGTGTTCTGTGGGCTGTACACGGCCCACGTCAAGGACGGCTACGTCGACTTCTACGGGCGCGGCGAGGACGAGGCACATCCGCTCACGGAACGTGGCTGTCGGGTCGCGCTGGCGCTGTCGACGGCGGGGTTCCTGGCCTCGACGGTCGCGCTCGCGGTCCTCGTGAACCTCCCGGCCGCGCTGCTGACGCTGCCGGGCTGGCTGATCGGGTTCCACCACGCGCCCCAGCTGGACATGCACCCGCTGACGGCGACGGTCGGCTACCCCACCGGGATCGCGCTGGCACTGCTGGGCGGCTACTACGTCCAGACGACGACCCTGACGGCGACGATGCTCGCGCTGGCTGCCGTCTTCCTCGTCGTCCTCTCGGGGATCAAAGTGATCGACGACGCGACCGACTACGACTACGACCGATCGATCGGCAAGCGGACCGTCGCGGTCGTCCTCGGCCCTGCCCGCGCACGCCGTGTCGCGTACGGGCTGATGCTCACCGGCATGGCCGCCGTGGTCGTCGCGGCGCTGACGCTGCCGGGCATCCCGCCCAGCGGTGGGCTCGCGGCCGTCGCCTTCCTCGGGGTCGCGCTCCTCGCACGCGATGCCGGGCCGGAACTCGCGACGAAGCTCTTGATCCGCGGTTCGTACGTCTTCCTCGCGGTGCTCGTGGCCGCGGTGTGGCTGGGACCGCTGTAGAACGGTTCCCGATGGCGACGACCTAGTTCGAGCTGACGATCTTGATGACGTCGCCCTCAGAGAGCTCGTGATCGTCGCTGATCCGTCGGTCCTCGCGGGCGTCGACGGCGTGGAGGTACCCCTCGCCGATGTCCGAGTGGACCGCGTAGGCGAGATCCTTCGGCGTCGAGCCGTCGGGGAGCAGGAAGGCGTCCGGGAGGACGTTGCCCTGGCCGTCGGTCCACTTGCTCTCGCTCTGGACCGGGTAGGCCGTCAGCATGTTCAGGAGGTCGTAGACGGCGCGGTCGAGGGCCTGCTGGACGCCGGTCCCGTCCCACTCGTCCATCACGTCGCGGATCTGTTCGAGCCCCTCGCGCTGGTCGTCGCTCACGTCACCGAGGATCTGAAAGTCGTCGTCGCCGGGATCGTAGTCGACGACGCCCGCGTCCGCGGCCCGGCACAGGCCGAGTTCGCCGTCGGCAGTCGCCGGGACCACCACCTCGGCGGCTTCACGGAGCCGTTCGACGTTCTCCGGGGGTGCGATGTCGGCCTTGTTGGCGACGACGACGATGGGCTTGGTCCGCAGGCGGATCTCGCGGGCCAGCGTCTCGCGGTGGTCGTCGGTCCAGGCGATCGGGTCCTCGGGATAACTCATCTCTCGCAGCACCGTCGCCACGTCTTTGGGCGTCGCTCCGACGCCGGTGAGCATGTCGGTCAGCTCCTCGTCGAGGTCGAACTCCGGCGAACGGGAGGCCCGCTCGACGGCCTCCCAGTTGCGGTCGACGATGCTGGCCAGCCAGAGGTCCAGTTCCGTCTCGACGAAGTCCACGTCTTCGACGGGGTCGTGGTCGCCGATCTCGACGGGTTCGCCCTCCTCGTTGGTCCCCCCGGAGGCGTCGACGACGTTGAGGATCACGTCGGCGTTGGTCAACTCGTCGAGGAACTGGTTGCCCAGTCCGCGCCCCTCGTGGGCACCGGGGACGAGCCCGGCCACGTCGAGCAGTTCGACAGGGACGTAGCGCTTGCCGTCTCGACAGTGTTCGTCGCCACAGCGCTCCTCCCGGTCGAGACAGGGACAGTCGGTGCGGACGTAGCTGACACCGCGGTTGGCGTCGATGGTCGTAAACGGGTAGTTCCCCACGTCGACCTCCGATTCGGTCGCGGCGGTGTAGAACGTAGACTTGCCGGCGTTTGGCTTGCCCGCCAGCGCCACAGAGAGCATGCCACCTCCTACCGCGGTCACCGAAAAGGGGGTTTCGGTTCCCTGCAGTACCGCTTCCCGTGGCAGACACGGCGTCGTGCCGTAGCCGCGCCCCCGGACGGCTACCGATTTCCGACTGCCCTGGTACCGTCTGGACGGTATCGTTTCTCGATCTAGGAGTCGAACTTTTGTACGGCGATGCAAACAATAATCCAGTGCAATCCACGACTCGGGTGTTGGCTGTCTGCGCGCAGCGGGGAGACAGTGACGACGTGGGGGCGGTGCTGAACCGGACCGGTGAGCAGTTCCGGGTGGAAACCGTCACCGGGATCGACGAGGTGGTCGGACGGCTCGAAGCGGACACTGACGCGTTCGACTGTCTCGTCATCGGTCGCGATCTGTCCTGGCCGCTCGTCCGTGACGTACTCGACGCCGTCCACGAGCGGCGGCCAGCGCTGCCGGTCGTCGTCACTACGGACGCCGCGGCGACGGGGGTCGCCGCCGACGCGATCGATGCGGGCGCGACCGAGGTCTTGTGCTGGCCGGCGACGGAGCAGGCGACGCTGCTGGCTCGACGGGTTCGAACCGCCGTCTCGTCGGCGGTGACGACCACACGGACGCTCACGCCGTCCGAGTGGACGGCGGTGTTCGAGCACGTCGACTGTGGCGTCGCGATCGTCGAACTCTCCGGAGACGACTGCCGGTATCGCCGGTGTAACGAGCGGCTCGCGGAGCTGGCCGGTACGTCGGTCGCAGAAATCGAAGGCCGGACGCCGACCGAGGCGTTCGGTCCGGAGTACGGCCCCACAATCGCGTCTCGATACCGGGAATCGGTGGCGTCCGACGAGGCAGTGTCGTACACCGTCGGTCCGGAGTCACTGGACGGACGTGTGTTCCACGAGGCACAGATCCGGCCGATCGGGAGCGACGGGGACTCGGAGACGCTCCTCGTCGTCGTCCGAGAAGTCACGAGCGAACACGAACGCCAGGCGGAACTCAGACAGTCCCGGCGGCGGCTCAGGGCGCTGTTCGAACACTCGCCCGACATGATCAACGTCCACGACGCCGAGGGACGGATCGTCGAGACCAACGCCCAACTGCGCGAGATGACCGGCTACGACGAGGCGACGCTGACCGACATGTCCGTCTGGGACCTCGATCAGGCCGCCGATCCGGAGCGCGCGCTGTCGCTCTGGGAGGGGATGGAACCCGGCGACAGGTGTCGCTCGGAAGGCGAGTTCCTGTGTCGAGACGGCACGACGTTCCCCACGGAGGTCCACATCCGATGTCTGGGCGTCGACGACGGCGAGCGGTTCCTGGCGATCAGCCGCGACGTGAGCGACCAGCGAGAACGCGAGCGCGAACTCCAGCGCAAGAACGACCGCCTCGAAGAGTTCGCGTCGGTGGTCTCTCACGATCTCCGGAACCCGTTGCAGGTGTTGCGTGGGGCACTCGACGGCGCGGCCGAGACCGGCGATCGAGCGCACTTCGACCGCGGGCACCGCGCGATCGATCGCATGGAGGACATGATCACCGACATCCTCGCCCTGACCCGCCAGGGCGACGCCGTGGGCGAACTCCAGACGGTCCCGCTCGCGAAGATCGTCGAGACCGCCTGGCAGAACCTCCGGACCGACGAGGCGACGCTCGTCGTCGAGACCGACCTACAGATTCGTGCCAGCGAGATCCGGCTCAGACAGCTCCTCGAAAACCTCCTGCGCAACGCGGTCGAGCACGCCGGAGCGGACACGACAGTTCGAGTCGGAACGCTCCCGGACGGCTTCTACGTGGCAGACGACGGCTGTGGCATTCCCGCGGCCGACCGAGATCGGGTCTTCGACACCCAGTACTCGACCGCACCCAACGGGACCGGATTCGGGCTCGCGATCGTCTCCGGGATCGCCGACGCCCACGGCTGGCAGATCACGCTCACCGACGGCGAGGCCGGCGGCGCACGGTTCGAGTTCTCCGGCGTCACGATCGACGAGTGACGGCCGCCGACATCACTCGCGTGCTTCGACGGGCTCGTCGTCGCTCGTCATCGCATCGGCCGCTTCGTCGCTCGCTGCTCCCTGCCCTTCCTCGCTCGTCTCGTCGTTTTCGCCCGCGGCCGTCTCGTCGGCAGCGGCGATCGCCGCCTGGTCGTCGCCGAGTTCCTCTGCGGCCTCGGCCATCGCTTCGGCCGTCTCGTCGGGGCGGTCGAGCACCTCGTCGGTGTGCATCCGCATCTCGCCGCTGGCTCGCATCGTCCCGTCGACGGTGGCGTTCTCGTGGAGCGCGACGTTCTCCGCCACCACGTCGCCCCAGACCGTGACGCCGGGACCGATCCGAACGTCGCCGCTCCGGGTCGTCACGTCGCCTTTGATCTCCGTCCCGCGGCCGACGACGATGTCACCTCTCGCGCGGAGACTCCCGAAGACCACGCCGTCGCGTCCGACTGTCAGTTCCTCGGCCCGGACGTTGCCGTGGAGCCGACAGTCGTCGCCGATCGTCGCGGGCGTGGAGACCTGCCAGCGGTCGTCGCTCACGGTCGCGCCCCGAGGGATCAGGAGGGGGTCGTGGTCCGGCCCGTCGTCGTCGGTCAGCGAGGAGAGGACTTCCTCGGCGGCCTCCTCCTCGCCGACCCGGAGCAGCTGGGAGAGGTAGACGAACAGGAAGACGATCGTCGGCATCGGGTTGCGGATGACGATCCAGCCGTTGGCCTCGAAGCCGTCTTCGATGTCCACGTCGTCGCCGATGTCGAGGTCACCCGCGACCTTCAGCTCCCCGTCGATCTGGACGCGCTCGCCGAGGTACGCGTTCTCTCCGACCAACACGTTGTCGTCGACGGTACACCACATGTCGAGCCGGCAGTCGCCCTCGGCCTCGATGTGGCCGCCGAAGGAGACCCGCTCGCCCGCCATGACCGAGTGGCCCCGGACCCCGAAGTCGACCGTGCTCTGGCCGCCGACGATGACGTTCCCGTCGGTGACCAGATCGTGCTCCTCGACGGTCGTGCCGTCGGGAATACTCAGTCGGTCGAGGGGATCGGAGCCGAGTCGCACGCGTACAATACGGTTTTCTGCGGTCTTAAAGCCTCATGCTGTGACTGACGGGCGTCTGACGACTGTCTGACGTGCCCGGCCTCGCCGGTCGTCGCCGTCTGCAACCCTTTTGTTCGTCCTGCGCGTACCGGCGAGCATGACTGTCCTTTCGTTCGACGAGCAGGGTGTCGACGTGGTGTACGACGGAACCGAATTTCGTCTGGAGAAGGCGTTGATCGAGGACGCGGTCGGGAAGTCCTACCCGGACGTGACCGACCACGAGGTGCTCAAGATCGTCGAACCCGAGCCCTCCCTCTCGGGCGAGCCACGCCAGATCGCCGAGATCGTCGAGTAAGGCGCGACCGTCCGCTCGCCGCCGGCCTATTGCCTACGAAGGTCGTAGATCGCCACGAAGGAACATATCGAACGTTCGTTAGGAATAGCGCCGTATTGCGATTCTCGCCGGGTGATTTCGTGGCAAATGGTCACACGGGCGGCAGGCATTTAAGTACCGAGACCGATCAATCGGCTAATGACTGACCCACGCGTTGCCGGGGCCGGCGTCACGAGGTTCGGGAGCTACCCCGAACGCACTGGCCGTGACCTCTTCGCGGAGGCCGGGCTCGAAGCGCTCGACCAGTCCGGAGTCCCGGCCGCGGACGTCGAGGCACTGTACTACGGGAACTTCATGGGCGAGCTCGCCGAACACCAGGGCCATCAGGGGCCGCTGATGGCCGAGATGGTCGGTGTCGACGCGCCCGCGACGCGCTACGAGGCCGCCTGTGCCTCTGCCGGCGCGGCGATACGGAGCGCCGTCCAGGCGATCCGCTCGGGCGAGGCCGACGTGGTCATGGTCGGCGGTGCCGAACGCATGACCAACATCGGGACCGCCGGAGCGACCGACGCCCTCTCGATCGCGGCCGACGACCTCTACGAGATTCGCGCCGGCATGACCTTCCCCGGAGCGTACGCGCTCATGGCCCGCTCGTACTTCGAGGAGTACGGCGGCTCTCGGGAGGACCTCGCACACGTCGCGGTCAAGAACCACGAGCACGCGCTGGTCAACGACCACGCCCAGCTCCAGAAGGAGATCAGCGTCGCCGACGCACTGGATGCTCCGATGGTCGCCGAGCCCCTCGGGCTGTACGACGCCTGTCCGATCACCGACGGCGCTGCGGCGGCGATCGTCACCAGCGAGGCCTACGCCGCCGAGCACGACCTCGACGCGCCGGTCCGGATCTCTGGGACCGGACAGGGCGGCGACAACCTCGCGCTTCAGGACCGCGCTCACTACGCACAGACCCCCGCCGCCGACAAGGCCGCACGGGAAGCCTACGACGACGCCGGGGTCGGGGCAGACGCCGTCGACGTGGCGGAGGTACACGACTGTTTCACGATCGCCGAGGTGCTCGCACTGGAGTCGCTGGGGCTGTTCGAGCGCGGCGAGGCCATCACGGCTGCCCGCGACGGGACGACGACCCGCCACGGCGAGTTGCCGGTGAACCTCTCGGGGGGGCTGAAAGCGAAGGGGCACCCGGTCGGCGCGACCGGCGTCGCACAGCTCGCGACGATCGCGTGGCTCCTCGACGGCTCCCATCCCCGCGCCGACGCGGTGCCAGACGCCACCGTCGGCGTCGCCCACAACGCCGGTGGAACCGTCGCGAGTACGACGGTCCACGTACTGGAGGTGGGCGAATGAGCGAACGACGTGACGCGAATGCGCCCGCCTCGGGAGTGGGCTGCTCTCCCGGCGGTCCCGCGAGCGAGCGGGGCGAGCGAGCGGGCAACCGACAGACCACGGGTCTGGAGGTGGGCGAATGACCGACCGCGCACGCGACGGCGCGTTCGACGACTGGCTGGACGCGCTCGCGGCGGCCGATCCCTACTACCTCGGCTGCGAGAACGGCCACGGCTGGCTGCCGCCCCGCCGGGTCTGTCCCGACTGTGGCTCGCGAAAGCTGTCCAGAGAGAGACTCCCCGACGCAGGCAAAATTGCGACCCACACGGCCGTCCACGTCGCCACGCCGCAGTTCGAGGACGACGCGCCCTACGTCACCGCGATCGCGGACTTCGGACCCGTCTCGATCACCGGCCTCGTCCGCGGAGTCGAACCCGACGCCGTCGAAATCGGGACGACCGTCGGGATCGAGATCGGCGAGCGGGAGACGACCGGCGAGCGAGCCGTCGTCTTCCGGCCGCGGTAGCTCACGCGACGGCTTCGTCGTACTCGCCCCGAACCACGTCGACGAACCGGTCGGGGTGTTCCGCGTGGGGAACCAGCAGCGCGTCGTCGAAGACGACCAGCCGGGCGTCGGCCTCGTCTGCCAGCTCTCGCCCCTTCGAGAGGGGCGTGATGTCGGCGTCACGTCCCCAGACGAGGGTCACCGGCACGTCGAGGGCAGCCAGTTCTGCCGACAGATCGATCTCGCTGTCGAGGAACCCGCTCACGAACGACGCGGGAGCGAACCGAGCGCCGGGCTGGTGGCCCGACTGCCACTCGTAGTCGACGATCTCCTCGTCGAGGTTGTCCATGTCGTAGTACCCGTGGTCGTCGTGGAAGTACCGCAACGAGGGCTTGCTGACGACGAGGTTGTAGATCCCCTGTCCGAGTATCGGCGAGCGCAACAGCGAGCGCAGCCACGTCTGGCGTCCGCCCATCGACGTGGCGGTGGGGCTGATCAGCACGAGGTGCCCTATATCCACGTCCCGTGCCGCCAGGGCGGCGTAGGAGCCGGTCAACGACGACGCGACGACCGTGGCGTCGGTGGTGTTGTCGGCCAGAAAGTCCGTGACGAACGTCGTCAGTAGCGACGAGGAGTACAGCAGCGGCGGCCGGTCGGAGTGACCGAAGCCCGGCAGGTCCGGTGCCAGGACGTGGTAGTCCTCGGCCAGTTCCTCGAAGACGGCGTGGAACTCGTGGCTCGACGCGGCGGCGTTGATGCCGTGCAACAGGACGAGGTCCGGATCGGAGGGATCCCCGGCCTCCGTGTAGGCCACGTCGAACCCGCGCCAGCGATAGGTCCGCTGTGTGCCCGAGAGCAGCGGCTCGAACTCGCCGGCTCGCGCCGCCAGCAATCGGTTCGCGAGCGCCGTCAGCCCGACCGTCCCCGCAGCGACTCCCAGGAGGTTCCGGAGTTTCATATCTCAACGCAAGTGCCTGTCGGATAAATAATCACTGCCCGAACCGCGACCCGCGGCGGTCGGGATGGCGGTGGGTCAGTTCTCGCCGCGCGCGTCGAGACACTCTCTGAGCGGCGCGACGATCTCCTCGGTGACGGTGTAGGGATCGGACTCGCGGGCCACGATCTCGTCGACGTACGCCTCGATCCCGCCGCGCTGGGCCAGTTCGGCTTCGAGCAGGTCGTTGGTGTCTGCCCGCACCAGCGCCCGGATCTCGGCGGCGTAGCGCGAGCGCTGCTTTGCCTCGCGCTGGCCCGACGCGTCGAGGTAGTCGAGGTGGTCGTCGACCGCCGCCAGAAACTCCTCGACGCCCTCGCCGCTGTCGGCGATCGTCTCGATCACCGGGGGCTCCCAGTCGTCCGCGTCGCTCCCGGCCCGTCCCTGGCCGTAGTGGAGCATCTCCTTGAGCTGCTGGACGGTCCGGTTCGCGCCGTCGAGGTCCGCCTTGTTGACCGCGAAGAGGTCGGCGATCTCCAGAATGCCCGCTTTGAGCATCTGTACGTCGTCGCCGCTGTCGGGCGGGACGAGCACCGCGACGGTGTCTGCCGTCCTGACGATGTCGATCTCGTTTTGCCCGGCACCGACGGTCTCGATGATCACTCTGTCCTTGCCGAAGGCGTCGAGCGCGGTGACCGCGTCGGTCGTCGCCGTCGACAGCCCGCCCAGCGACCCGCGGGCGGACATCGACCGGAAGAACACGTCCATGTCCCCGGCGTTCGAGCCCATCCGGATGCGGTCGCCAAGCACGGCCCCACCGGTAAACGGCGAGGAGGGGTCGATCGCGATGACGCCGACGGTCTCGCCACGCTCCCGGTATGTCGCGGCGACCTTGTCGACCAGCGTCGACTTGCCCGCGCCGGGCGAACCGGTGACGCCGATCACGTCGGCCGAGCCGGTGTGGCGGTGCAGTTCGGAGACGATCTCGCGGTACCCCGGCGAGCGGTCCTCGATCTTGCTGATCACTCTCGCCAGCGCCCGGTGCTCGCCCGCGAGCAGGTCCTCGACGAGATCGCTCATCGCTCGCGGTCGGGCGCGTGCTCGCGAACGTACTCGATCATCTCGTCCATCGACGCGCCCGGACCGAAGATCTCGGCGACGCCCAGGTCGCGCAGTTCGGCCTTGTCGTCGTCGGGGACGATCCCGCCGACGATGACGAGCGTGTCCTCGAACGCGCCGTACTCTTCGAGCCCTTCGAGGATCTGTGGGACCAGCGTGTTGTGCGCACCCGAGAGAATCGAGATGCCGAGCACGTCCACGTCCTCCTGGACGGCCGCCTGGACGACCTCCTCGGGGGCGCGGTGGAGCCCGGAGTAGATCACTTCGAAGCCGGCGTCGCGGAACGCCCGAGATATCACGTGCGCGCCCCGGTCGTGGCCGTCGAGTCCGACCTTGGCGACGAGACAGCGGATGCGTTGCCCCTCCGTTTGCTGGTCCGCACTCATGGCAGGTCCTACCACGCCGACCGGTTTCACTCTGACGGTGGCTGGCACCCCCGATCCGGGGCGACCGGAAAGCACAAACACGCTGCAGGACCCAGATCGAACAATGGCAGTCGCACAACTCCAGTCGCGCGCTCGTGCTCGACCGCGTGCGGTCACGGCCGTCCTGTCGCTGATCGGATACGCGCTGGTCGCCGGTGCGTTCACCGGGACGCTCCCCTTGCCCGAGATCTCGACGGACGCGGTCATCCTGCTCGGGGACGCCATCGCCGTCGTCAACTTCTTCGCGCTCTGTTCGATCCTCGCGGGCGTCTACTTCATCAGGAACGACGCGGTCCAGAAACACCGGGCGGCGATGCTCACCGCCTTCGGGCTCATCATGCTCTTTCTCGTGCTCTATCTCACGAAGGTCGGGGCGGGCTTCGAGAAGGAGATCCTCGCCGAGGGTGTCGTCTGGGGAGCCTACATCGCGATGCTCGCGGTCCACATCCTCCTGTCGGCCGTCTCGGTCCCGGTCGTGTTACACGCCGTCGTGCTCGGCCTGACCCACTCGCCGGCAGAGCTCCGAGAGACGATCCACGCCCGCGTGGGACGCATCGCGGCCGCCGCGTGGTCGCTGAGCCTCTTTCTCGGCCTGGTGACCTACGTCATGTTGAACCACATCTACATGTGGCAGCCGCGGTAGCCTCCCAGCGGCGTCGGTCCGTTCCGGTCAGTCCGTCCGGGGCAGCGCGAGCGCACCGGCGAAGAAGACCACGACACCGACTGCGGTGAGCACCGCGAGGTGTTCGACGCCGCCGGCCACGTCGCCCCGCGTCGCGACCGCCCGGACGCCCCGCGAGAAGTACGTCAGCGGCGAGAGCCACGTCGGGAGCCATCCCGGCAGCAGGCTCGTCGGGACGAACGTCTCCGAGAGGAAGAGTAGGGGGAGCGCGATCCCGTTGGAGGCCGCGATGACGCCGTCTTGTGAGTCGGCGTAGCTTCCCAGCAACGCGCCGACGCCACAGAACAGCGCCACGCCGACCGCGACGAACAGCGCCGTGAGGACGACCGTCGCCGGGGTCACCACGATCGACGCACCGGTCAACAGCACCATCACGCCCAGCACGAGCAGACTGGCGAGGCCGATGACGCCAACGTTGACGAGACTCTGACCGACCAGCCACTCGGGGCGGGTCAGCGGCGTCGTGGCGAGCTTCTCGAAGCGGTTGCCGTCGCGGTGTCGCGCGACCTCGCTACCGACGCGGGACAGCGGGGTAAAGAGGACGACGACCGCGAGATAGCCCGGCACGTAGAAGGCCGGGGACTCGGTGAACAGTCCGCCGTCGCCGGGTCTGGTCTGGACCAGCGCTCCGAAGATCACGACGATCAACAGCGGGAAGAAGAACGTAAAGAAGACGGCTGTCCGTCGCCGCAGGAAGGCCTTCCGGGCGGCCGTGAGTTCCGCACCGATCCGACCGACGCGGCTCACGACTGCTCACCCCCGACTGCCGTCGCCGGACGACCCGCACCGCCCTGGACCGCACGGACGGCGTCCCCAGTCAGTTCGAGATAGGCGTCCTCCAGATCGGGCTCGCTCCAGGCGAGTTCGTCGTACTCGACGCCGGCCCCGTCGAGCGTCGCGATCACGTCGCCGATCTCCGCGGGGTCGACGTCGAACACGACCAGCCGGTCCTCGCCGACCTCGGCCGGTCGATCAAGCGTCTGCGTGACCGACGGGTCGAACGTCCCACCGACCGTCAGCGTTCGCTGTCCGCCGTACTCGGCGACGAGCGCCTCGGGACTGTCGACCGCGACGAGAGAACCGTCAGCCAGCAGCCCGACCCGATCGGCCAGTCGGTGGGCTTCCTCCATGTAGTGGGTCGTCACGAGGATCGTCACGCCGCGGTCGGCCAGCCCAGAGAGCAGTCGCCACAGCGAGCGCCGGCCCGCCGGATCGATCCCCGTCGTCGGCTCGTCGAGCACGAGCAAGTCGGGGTCGTTGATCAGCGCCGTCGCGACGCAGGCCCGCCGACGCTGGCCGCCGGACAGTTCCTCGTACCAGGTGTCGGCGTCGTCTTCGAGACCAACGTCCGCGAGCACGTCCTCGACGGAGCGAGCGTCGTCGTAGAGTCCGGCGTAGTACGAGACGAGCTCCGTCGCCGTGAGCCGCTCGTGTGGCGTAAAGTCCTGTGGGAGCAGCCCGATCCGATCCCTGTCGACTGCCGTCGGCGACTGGCCGAACAGTTCGACTCGTCCCGCCGCGTCGGTCGTCCCCGTCAGCGCTCGCACGAGCGTCGTCTTTCCAGCGCCGTTGGGGCCGACCAGCGCGAACACCTCTCCCGCACCCAGCGACAGCGACACGCCGTCGACCGCGACCGTGTCGCCGTACTTGCGGTGTACGTCCTCGGCGACCAGTACCTCGTCCATACGCTGTGGTCCGGTCCTGTCGCCGAAAGACGCTTCGACTCGTCACTGTTGCTCGGTCGGGGTGTATTACGCGGGTCCGAAAGCGACACGCACCTCGCTCACAGTGCCGACCGAACCGTCCGGACGACCTCGTCGAGTTCGGCGCTGTCCTCGGCCTTGTCGTACACGGTCTCGCCGTCGACGGCGACCCGGAACACGCCGTGGTCGCCCATCACCAGCGACAGCTCGTCCAGCTCGCGCTCACAGCCGTTGAGGATCGCCTCGCTCATCTCGATCGCTCGCTGGCGGAAGCCACACGGAACGCAGTACTCGATTTCGACGGTGCTCATACGGACACCTCGCGTGGAGCCCGGAAAAGAGTAGTTTTTTGCATTGTCCCATTGATACATCTCGGTATGAGTCTCCGGTCCCGACACATCCAGGGACATTCGCTGTCGTCCTCGCCGGTCCTCGGTGTCGTCGTACGCGCACAGACCTACAAGAACCTCCTCTATCTGGCGCTGACGTTCCCGCTTGGCCTGTTCTACTTCACGCTGCTCGTTGCCGGCGTTCCGCTTGGCGTCAAGTTGCTCTCGGTCGTCGTCGGCCTCCCGGTCCTGATCGGCGTCCTCGTCGTCTCCGATCGGCTCCTCGTCTTCGAACGCTGGCTGGCCTGTCGGCTGCTGGACCGTTCGATCCCGCTGGATCGAGACACCGAGGCCGACGACTGGCGCGATTACGTCAGGCAGCCGATCACCGACCTCGGGACGTGGGTCGGCATCGCCTACCTGGCGGCGAAGTTCGTCGTCGGCGTCGTGACGTTCGTCGTGTTGACGGTGCTTTTCGTCCTCGTCGCGAGTCTCCTGCTGGCACCGCTGTACTACGACACGACCTCGCTTGGCTTCTACCTGACCGGTCCCGTGGATTTCTCGCTGTCCTACGTCGTCCAGTTCTGGGACGGTGCGGCCGTGATCACGCTGCCCTTTACCATTACCTCCTGGCAGGTGACGACGCTGCGAGAGGCCCTCGCCGTCTCCGCCGGAGGCGCAATGCTCGGGATCCTCTCGTTGCACCTCTGTAACCTGCTCGCACGCGTTCAGGGATGGCTCACGACGGTCGCAATTCGTCCGCGACCGGTGGACGTAGAGCTCCCGTTCTATAGTAACAATTGAAACAATTTACACACCGATCGCACGACAGCAGTGCGATCGGGTGTGCATTGACTTTCAATGGCTACTATAGCCGCGCTGCCAGCCCGGTCGGTAGTACAGCAGCGCGATCGTCACGAGGAAGACGACCGTCGAGAGCAGGTAGGACTGATCGTACAGTTCGCCGGCCAGCGCCGCGGAGCCGCCCAGCACCGTCGAGAAGACCGACGCGAGGATCGGCCACGAACAGGAGACACACGAGAGCAGTCCCAGCACGCCCGTGATCGCCGAACCGGCGGCGTCGAGCACCGTCGCGTACACCAGGTACGCGAGCGCGAGATAGCCAACCAGCTGGTAGGGGATGACGCTCACGCGGAGGAGATCGCTGCTGAGCAGCACGGCCGGTGCCCAGCCCGGTGGGAGCGAGAACCACGCGACCCGGAACTGCGTCGGAAACTCCGGGACACCCGCGCCCCAGAGCCCGCCGAAGTAGGTGAGGACTCCGAAGTACGCCACCGCGACGACGAGCCCGATCACCCGCTGGCGGTCCGACGTTTGCGGGATCTCCGCACGCGCGAAGACCCACAGCGAGACGTTGATCCAGACGAACGGGATCACGAGCGGCTCGACGCCGGTGATCTGACTGTCGCCGAGGAAGACGTAGCCCAGGATCAACAGCAGTTCCGTGTTCAGGACCAGCAATCCCCACAGGAGCGTGCCCCGGTCGAGTTCGAACCGGTCGATCGAGTACGTAGTGGTGTTCATACTGCGAGTGCGTCCACGACGATCGCGATCAGCAGCGCCCCGAGGTAGGCGTTCGAGGCGTGGAACGCCCGGAAGGCCGCCTGCTCGGTCCGTTCGCGGTGGAGCCGAACGACGGCCCACAGGAAGACGGCACCGAGCAGCGCCGTCGTCACGGTGTACAGCGCGCCGAGGGACGTGATCGAGACCATGACGCCGGCCGCGATCAGCGTCGCGCCGAGGTAGTAGACGATGTGTTTTCGCGTCTCGGTCTCGCCGCGGACGACCGGCATCATCGGGAAGCCGCCCTTGGCGTAGTCTTCCTTGTACGCCAGCGCGAGGTTGTAGAAGTGGGCGGGCGTCCACAGGAAGATGATGCCCGCCAGTGCGAGTCCGGGCAGGTCGAAGCTCCCGGTGACGGCGACCCAGCCGATCAGCGCGGGCAGCGATCCGGCGAACCCGCCGATGACGGTGTTCTGGACGGTGTTGGGCTTGAGGACGAGCGTGTAGACGACGCTGTAAAACAGGATCGCCGCCAGTCCGAGCGCGGCCACGATCGCGTTGACCTGCCAGAACAGTGCGAGGGAGGCCACGGCCAGCCCGATTCCGAAGGCCAGCGCGTTCCGGACCGGGAGCTGGTGGGTCGCGATCGGTCGGTCGGACGTTCGGTCCATCCGCTTGTCGATGTCGCGTTCGAGGACGTGGTTGAACGTCCCCGAGGCCCCGATCGCGAGCACGCCGCCACCGAGGGTCAGCAGGATCGTCGACGTGGCGAGGCTCGGGTTCGCCGGGCCGGTGGCGACGTGTGCGGCCGCCAGCGCCATCCCGGCCGCCGCGACGAGACAGAGCAGCCACATCAGCCGGGGCTTCATCAGTCGGAAGTACGCGAACGCGGTCGGGGTGATGCGCTCGCGGGTCGAGAGCGCGCCGATCGGTGGTCCCTCGGGCTCGTCGTCGATCTCGGGCACCTCGATCGTCTCGGTTACGGGCGTCTCGTCGTCGGTCCCCGTCTCGGCTTCCAGTTGCCACGCCAGCGCGCCCACGAGGGCGGCGAAGATCGCCATGCCCGTCGCGAGGTGGGCACCCGGGAACGGCGCGGCAGCGCCGTTGAGTGCGACGAACGCGCCGAGCGCGATCTGGACGGGATAGAGGACGAGCGCGACCGCCAGCGTCCCCAGGACCCGTCGTCTGGCACCGGTCCGGACGCCGACGACGGCCGCGCCGACGACCAGCGCACCGACCGCGGCCGCGAGCAGCCTGTGGGTCCAGGCGATCGCGAGCCCCACGTCTCCGAGAATCGGCCCTTCACACGTCGGCCACGTCGAACAGGCGTGGACGGCGTCGGCGATCGAAGTCGTCGCGCCAGCGACGACCAGCAGGTAGACGCCAACCGCACTCGCGGCGAGCATCGTCGTGAACCGTGGGCGGCGGCCGTTCATCGTTCGTTGTCTCCTTGGTGGAACCTATGGATGCCTGCACTTAGACCCCCTGATTCGCCCGCGATCACTGACCCGACCGTGGCGCACGCTCGGCGTGGCCCGACCGCCTCGAACCCCGGCCGCGGCGGTGGGCCACTGGCTCAAGACAGCAGCTATTTACCTCCGAAATACTAAGCGGCGAATACGCATGAAGAGACATCGAGTCGGGCTCGTCGCGCTGTTCGGGGCGATCGTGTTCGCCGCCCTGACACAGCCGGCCGTCGCCCAGACGTCTGCCTCGGAGACGTCGGAACTCATCTGGGGGCTCAACATGAGTCTCCTGTACGTCGCGATCCCGATCACGGTGCTGGTCGAGGGCATCCTGATCTACACCGTGTGGCGGTTCAGCAAGAACGACGAGCCGCTTCCGACGATGGAGAACCGACGCCTCGAAATCACCTGGACGGTCGCAACCGCGATCATCCTCCTGTTCGTCGGCGTCGCGTCGTATCAGGTCATGGCCGAACCGATGGTCACCGCCCAGTCGACACAGCAACTCGACACCAGCGAGGAACCACTCGAAGTCGAAGTGGTGGCCCAGAAGTACGCCTGGACGTTCAACTACAACGGCACCGCCGCCAACACGTCCCAGGAGTACAGCGCCGACAACAGGCTGAGCAACGGCGGCACCTTGGTGTTGCCGGCCAACCGGACGGTCCGGCTCTCCGTCACCTCGACGGACTGGCTCCACGCCTTCCACGTTCCGGGACTCGCGCTGAAACAGGACGCCATGCCCGGACAGCACAACACGATCCAGACACGCGTCACCGAGACCGGCACCTACCAGCTGTACTGTGCCGAATACTGTGGCTCGGGACACTCACAGATGCTCGGTGAAGTGCGCGTCCTCCCGCAGGACGAGTACCAGAACTGGGTCGAGGACCAGCAGTCTTCCTGACACCGTCGGCTCTCTTCGCGACGACCTTTCTCACCTGAGTGGGGACCGCCGACGAGGTGGCTTTTTCTCCCGGCGGTCTCTCCTCTGGGTATGGAGTACTTCGAGGAGCTCACGGTCGGGCACACGGAGTCGTTCGGTCGCTACGAGGTCACCGAAGACGAGATCGTCTCGTTCGCCGAGCAGTACGATCCACAGCCGTTTCACACCGACGCCGACGCGGCCCGAGAGTCGATGTTCGGGGGGCTCGTCGCGAGCGGGTGGCACACTGCCGCGATGACGATGCGACTGCTCGTCGACGAGTACATCGCGTCGTCCCGCGCGCTCGGTGCGGCCGGCGTCGACGAACTCCGCTGGCGAAATCCGGTCGAGCCGGGCGACGTTCTGACCGTCGAGACGGAGATCGTCGAGACCGAACCGTGGGACGAGAGCCGCGGCCTCGTTCACGTCGCGATCGAAACCACGAACGACGACGGAGCGCCCGTCCAGACGATGACTGCCCTGGTCCTCTGGGAGCGAAAGGAAGCGTAAGCTGGCGGCGACTGGGCATCGATCGCCGTCACCGTCGAGCAGCGAGAAGCGCCGCATCCACCCTCACGGGACGGCGATCGACCGTGCGACAGCGACGAGCGGAGGCTCACTCGACTGCGAGTCGGTCCCGGGCAGACTCGGGACTCCGATCGACCAGCTGCTGTCCGCGTGCGGTCAATCGATACAGCGGCTCCTCCGAGACCCGTTCGAGCACGTCGTTGGCCGCGAGCCGTTCGCAGTACCGCTCGAACTGTGCGTTGTCCATGCCGAGCTGGTACGCAATCACCGGCCCGTACTCCGGTCCCGTCCGTGAAAGCGTCGCGAGGATGTCGCCGTCGTTGGGTTCCATCCAGTCGACTCCTGGAGTAGTCATCTGTCGTTACCGTCTAACCATGTGTATCGGTACCACATAACACTGTCGGTGGCTCGGGCCGCGACTCGGCGGCGACTCCTGGACGCGTCACGGGCGGACAGAAAGGGATCGATGACCGTTCGCGGGCGAGACTGGCCGGCTACTCGCAGATCGCCGTCGCCGCGTACACCGTGCCGTCGTCGGTGACCGTGACGCCGACGGCCAGCAACTCGACGCCCCTGTTGATCAGCGACGGTCGGTAGGTCGACGAGTCGAACCAGTTCTCGACGAGCGTCGTCGCGACCTGTGATTCGTTCCCGTTGAACCGACGCTGTCCGTCTTCCTGGTAGGGCTGCCCCGCAACTGTGCTTCCGATGGCCTGGAAGCTGTTGCTCGGTCGGATGATGTCGCCGGTCTCGGGGTCCTGATACTGACAGCGACCGTACAGGCCCGCGTTTTCGTACCGGTCGGAGCTACTGTTGCCACCGGCCGAGAACGTCACACTCCGCTCCTGGGCCATCGCCTGGCTGTGCGATCGGACCATTGTCTGGAGCCGCTGCCAGGTGGTGGTGTCGTTCCTGAACGTTTCGAGTTCCCGTTCCGTGCGCTTCTCGTTGATGGTTGCGAGTACCTCTCGCTCGATCGCTTCGCTGTCGAACTCGCGGGCGGGGACCGTCGTCTGGACCGGCGTCGCGGTCGCGGTCGCCGTCTCCGTCGATTCGACGGCCGTCGCCGTCTCGTTGGAGGCTGTCGCTGTCGACGTCGTGGCGTCACCGCCACCCCCCGTGGCGGAGCCGTCACTGGCGTCGGTATCGGGGACCGCTGTCGCGTCGCCGCCACCGAGTTGCGTCCCGATCAACACCCCGACGCCGAGCGACGTCAGGACGATGAGGACGAGAATCCCCACGATGGCTTTGTTGACCATAGCGTCCGACGCTTGCAGGTCGCCCCATGTAAGTCTATATCCCTCGACGGCTAACGTGTCGGCCGGCATCTGTCTCGACCGACCGCACGGTCGCCGCCACGTCGTCGACCCCGCTCGTAGTGGCTCGCTCGCGGAGTCGTTCGTAGCGACGCCGCTGGTCCCTGCCAGCGCGGTCGCGCTCGTCGAGAGATCGCTCCTCGACGACGACGGTCCGCCCCGCCTCTGTGGCGAGATCGAGCAGTCCCCCGTCCGGCGTCAGCGTGAGGTCGGCGAGCACCGTCACGTCGGATTCGTCGATCCGCTCGCCCGCCGCTGCGAGCGTCGACCCGTCCAGCGCCGACATCGGCGGGACGGTCTCGGTCGGCACGTCCAGTCGCTCGCTCACGCCGAGCAGTTCGTCTCCCTCCGGTACCGGGCCCGCGGTGACAGCGAAGCCGGCAGCGTGGAGGCGCGCGACGACTGTCGCACCGACGTGCCCGCCACCCAGCACGTGGACGGACCGCTCCTCCTCGCCGGTGTCCGACAGCGGTGTCACCGTCGGCGTGCCGGTGACCGGGTTTCGCGTGACGACACTCTCCATGTCGAAACTCGTCGCCAGTGCGTCTGCCGTGAGCACGTCGGCCGGCTCGCCCGACGCGACGACCTCGCCGTCCGCGAGCATGACCAGGCGGTCGCAAAAGCGTGCGGCGGCCTCCAGATCGTGGATCGCTCCCAGCACGGCGCGACCGCTCTCTACGAGTTCGCGCACGAGCGAGAGCGTCCGTGTCGCGTGGTTCACGTCGAGACTGGCCGTCGGCTCGTCGAGGACGAGCGCCGGTGCCTCCTGAGCGATCGCACGAGCGACGAAGACGCGCTGGCGCTCGCCCCCGCTGAGCGTGCTGATCCGCCGGTCGCGAAACGACGCGGTCGACGTGCGTTCGAGCGCGCGCTCGACGGCGTCGTCGCCGTCACCGTCGGAACCGAAACGCGAGCGATGTGGGGTCCGCCCCATCGCGACGACGTCCGCGACGCTGAACGCGAACCGCGTTCCGGTGTCCTGGGGGACCGTCGCGACGCGGCGGCTCCCGGCCCGCGAGGAGAGGTCGTCCATCCGATCCCCGTCGACGAGGACCCGCCCTGCGTCGGGATCGATCGCGCCGTTGACCGTGCGCAACAGCGTCGTCTTGCCCGCGCCGTTCGGACCGACGAGTCCGACGAACTCGCCGGCCGGAACTCGCAGTGACACGTCACGCAATATCTCCGTGCCCCCCAGCGACACGTCGACGGATTCGACTTCGATCATACGGTGTGGACCTCCCGTCGCCGGAGCAAGTACAGGAAGAAGGGCGCGCCGATTGCGGCGGTGACGATCCCGACCGGCACTTCAACCGCGCCGCTGCGTGCGAGCGTGTCGGCGGCGACGAGAAACGACGCGCCAGCGAGCGCGCTGGTCGGCAGGAGAATCCGGTGGTCGGGGCCGACCAGCAGGCGCATCACGTGGGGGACGACGAGCCCGACGAAGCCGATGACGCCCGTGACCGCGACGGCGGCCGCGGTGACGACACTCGCCAGCGCGAGCAAGATTCGCTTGGTTCGCTCGACTTCGATCCCCAGCGCGTGGGCGTCGGCCTCGCCCATCAGCAGGACGTTCAGATCGTGGGCGTAGGCGTAGAGGACGCCGACGGCGAGCACGGCCACGGGCAGCGTCGCCTCGACCTCCGCCCAGGTGCTGTTGTGGAGGTGGCCCATCAGCCAGAAGACCGCCTCGCGGAGGCTCTCGCCCGACTGGACGAGCATGTAGGAGATGACTGCACCGAGGAACGTCTGGACGGCGACGCCGGCAAGCAGGAGCGTCGCGACCGGCGTCTCGCCGTTCTGGGTCGCGATCGCGTAGACGCCGAAGGCGGCCAGCAACGCGCCGGCAAACGCCATCACGGGAAGCGGGAGGGCGACGGCGAAGACGATCGCGGCGACCGCGCCGACGGCCGCGCCAGACGAGACGCCGATGATCGACGGGTCCGCCAGCGGGTTCCGGAAGAACCCCTGCATGACGGTGCCGGCAGCCGCCAGCGCGAAGCCGACGACGGCACCGAGGACGATCCGTGGCAGGCGGATCTGGCGCACGATCGTCTCGCTTGTCTCTGGCACGTCGAAGGCGAAGGGGTAACGGTACTCGGCCGACGGGACGGGCAGCGAGAACTCGACGCCGAACAGTCTGGTGTGCTCGCTCTCCAGGGCGAGGCCGACCGGGACGCCGACGGCGTTGGTCGCCGCCTTCGCGACCGTCGGCAGGTCGATCGAGACCGGCCCGATCGTCGCACTCGTCAGTACCGTCGCCAGCAAGATCGCGGACAGCAGCGAGAAGACGAGCCAGTGACGGGACGACACGCTTCCAACCACAGTTGGGATAGACAAGAACTTATTGTGTTCGTCCGGACCGACAACACGATGAGACGACTCAGTGCGATGGCGCTCGCGGCAGTGCTCGTGATCGCTGGCGTCGCCGTCCCGGTGACGGCGGCCACGGGCGACGTACAGAGCGACGGCTGTGAGTTCCCTTACTCGACGACCGACGCGACAGGCACGGAGGTGCGCGTAGACGAAGTACCCGACCGCGTCGTCGCGCTCCAGCCCAGTGACGCCCAGACGATGTGGGAGATCGGCGCGCGCGACCAGGTCGTCGGCATGCCCCAGAACGCCAACACGGCGTACCTGAACGACACCGGGAACCGAACGGACGTGACCAACGACGACGGGACGACCGACGTGGAGGCCGTCGTCGGGGCGAACCCGGACCTCGTGCTGGCGGCCAACGCGACTCGCAGCGACACCGTCCAGCAGCTCCGGAACACGGGGCTGACGGTGTATCACTTCCCGCTGGCGACCGATCTGGACGACATCGCGAACAACACCGAGACCGTCGGTCGGCTCACCGGCAACTGCGAGGGCGCGACCGACACCGTCGCGGAGATGGACGAACGCGTCGAGGCCGTCCGAGAGGCGGTCTCGGATCGCGACCGACCGCGCGTCCTCTACTACTTCTACCAGTACACCACGGGCAACGAGACGCACATCCACGACCTGATCGAGACCGCGGGCGGCCAGAACGTCGCCGCGGACGCAGGTCTCTCCGGCTACCAGCCGATCAACGCCGAGGTCGTCGCGGACAGCGACCCCCAGTGGCTCGTCTACCCGTCTGACGCTTCCCAGCCGACCGGTGCGCCGTACAACGAGACGACCGCCGTCCAGCGAGAACAGGTGCTCTCCGTCGACGCCAACTACGTGAGCCAGCCGGCTCCCCGCGTCGTCCTCGCGCTGGAGGCGATGGCAGAGGCGTTCCATCCGACAGCCTTCGAGGCAGCGACCGCAAGCGAGACGCCAGAGACGGCCACGACGACCGAGCCGACAGAGAGCGCGACGCCCGACACTGTTACCGAGAGCGTCACTCCCGACACCGTTACCGAGAGTGGGACGCCCGATGTCGTCACGGAGCGTGGCACCGGGACGACCGACGGGAGCGGCCCTGGCTTCGGTCTCGTCGGCACGGCCCTGGCGCTCGTCGCGACGCTCGCACTCGGCGTCCGTCGGAAAGGCTCATAAGGCCCACGCGGCCACTGCACGTATGGTCGAGAACGTCATCTGGCCGGCCGCGCTCGACGCGGCGCTGTCCCGCAACGAGGGCCGGCGTGTCTCGCGCGAACAGGCCGTCACCGAGCCGACGGTCGACGAGATCGCGAAGGCCGTCCAGCAGGTCGGTTACGACGCCGTCATCGAACGCGAGAAGACGTATCCCCGCGAGTCCGAACCGCGGGGGCGCGTCCTCGTGAAAGACGCCGACGACGCGACCAAGAGCGACTTGCTGGGTGCCGTCGCGGCGTACCTGCAGGCCCTGCGGGCATGAAACGCGTCGGCGAGGTCGTCCGGATCGCACAGGGACTGGCGATCGTCCGCACGGGCGACGACGACTATCCCGGGTTCGGCACGGAGGTCGTGACCGAGGACCTCACGACTGCCGGCTCGGTGGTCGACGTGTTCGGCCCCGTCGAGAACCCGTACGTCGCCGTCACGCCCGACGACGAGGTTCGGCTCCCGACGCTGGTCGGCCAGCGGCTGTACGCCCGGTAGGCTCCGAAATCCTCATACCTGCGGCGACGGAGTCCCGAGCATGGAAGAGCGAAAGCGCGTCGTTCTGGGGCTCGGGATCGTCGTCGCGATCTTCCTGTTCGTCCAGCTGGCCGCCCTGGCCCTCGTCGAACCGTTCGACCAGGTGTACGAACCGGTCGAGAACCCCCAGGACCCGACGAACACGATCTACTACGTCGTCGCCATCCTCGTCGCCACCGGCGTGATGCTCGCGGCGTTCAAGCTCGGCGTCGACGAACTGATCCGGCTGCTGGTGGTCGGCTCCGGTGCCTGGCTCTCGCTGTACGTCTTCAGCGTCCTCGTCCCGCCCGCACCGCTGGTGTTGGGGATCAACGCGATCGCACTCGTCGGCGCGGTCGCCATCGGCGTCGGCCTGTACGTCTATCCGGAGTGGTACGTCATCGACACCGCCGGGGCGCTGATGGGGGCTGCGGGGGCCGGACTGTTCGGCATCAGCTTCGGCGTCTTGCCGGCGTTGCTCCTGTTGACCGTGCTCGCGGTCTACGACGCGATCAGCGTCTACGGTACCGAACACATGCTGACGCTGGCAAACGGCGTCATGGACCTGAAGGTCCCCGTCGTCCTCGTCATTCCGCTGACGCTGTCGTACTCCTTCCTCGACAGCGACACGCCCGACGCGACGGCCCAGACGGGTGCTCAAGACGACGCCAGCGACGACACGGCGGCTACGCCCGTCGCCGACGGCGACGGCGGCGTCGCTGTCGACGCTGACGCCGACGACTCCGAGGAAGGGGTCGCCGAGGAGAGCCCGCTCGAACGCGACGCCCTGTTCATCGGTCTGGGCGACGTGGTGATCCCGACCGTGCTCGTTGCGAGTGCCGCCCACTTCGCGAGCGAGGGGACGCCGGAAGTGCTGTCGATCCCGCTGCCGGCCCTGACCGCGATGGTCGGCTCGTTCGTCGGGCTCGCCGTGCTCATGCGCATGGTGCTGAAAGGGCGAGCCCACGCCGGCCTCCCGCTGCTCAACGGCGGGACCATCGGCGGGTACCTCGTCGGCGCACTCCTCAGTGGCCTGACGCTGATCGACGCGCTCGGGCTCGCACCGTACGTCTAGCGTCCGGTCAACGCTTCGCTGGCCGGGGCGAACTCGATCTCCTCGCCGAGCCCGCGCTCGCGCGCTCGCTCCAACAGCATCTGTGCGGCCGCGACCGTCTCGATGGCCGTCCCGCCGCTGTCGAACAGCGTGATCTCGTCCTCGCTGGTTCGGCCTCGCGCCGTGCCGGCGACGATCTCGCCCAGTTCGGCGTGGACGTGGTCCTCGTCGACGACGCCCTCCTCGACGGCGTGGATGAACGCACCGGCGTCGTTCGTGACCCGATCCCGGAGGTCCGTGACGTACGTCGCCCGCTCGATCGTCGTCGCGTCGACCTCGCGCTTCTCGGGGTGGTACTGGCCCATCGCCGTCACGTGCGTTCCCGGTTCGAGCTCAGAGCCGTCGAACACCGGCTCGCTGGCGTTCGTGGCGGTCACGACGATGTCTGCGCCTTCGATGGCGGCAGACGGCGACGCGACGGCCGCGACGGTCGCGTCGAGTTGCTCGTTCATCTCGGCGGCGAACGACATCCGGCTGTCGGCGGTCGGCGAGTACACCTCGACTCGCTCCAGTTCTCTGACCGCGGCGGCGGCCTTCAGTTGTGCGCGCGCCTGTGCCCCGCTCCCGAACAGCGCGAGGTCGTCGGCACGCGGGGGAGCGAGTTCGTCGACCGCGACGCCGCCGGTCGCGCCGGTCTTGAAGGGGTTCAGCGACGCGCCGTCGAACACCGCCAGCGGGTCGCCACTTTCGGCGTCGAACAGGGGCAACACGAAGTGAGCGTCCTGTCCGCCGAATCCGGCGGCGTAGGTGTAGCCACCCATCGCGCCCACCGTCGGCAAGATCGCCGTGTACCCCGTCAGCATTCCGGCCGGTGAGTCGGCGTACAGCGTCGTTCTGGGCCGTGCCGGCGCACCGTGGCCCCGGTCGCGGTAGCCGTCGCGAACGGCTTCGACGTACTCTGGCATCGTCGCGAGTCCGTCGATCTCGTCACTCGTCAGGAACAGCGTCGGTTCGTCGGAAGCGGACATACGACCCCCTTCGAGGCGAGGGGGTAAGAAAACGTCGTGGCGACGGGGACCTAGTCTGCGATCTGTGCCGACTCCGATCCGCTCGCGGTTGCCGGCGGCGAGTCGACCGGCGCACGGACGAACATCGCGTGTCCGATCAGGCCGACCGCGACGACAGACGCCATCGGAATCGCCGTGGTCAACGGGATGCCACCGATCACGAGCGTGCCGGAGATGCCTACGAGCGCGACCGGAATGAGACCGAGTACAAGATCGTAGTATCCCGTCATGAATGTAATTATTAGTAGGATGAATACACGTATAAGCGTTTCGCATAATTACTCTGTTATCGTCTCTATAGGCATTCGATACTCCCTCTGTCGCCACTGCAAATACAATCTATAACTTATGGATAGCTATTCGACCGAGGATGTGTGTCTCAGGCCCCAAAACGTCGAAATGTGGTAATCGATGAGACGACGGCCGCCACTCGTAGCGTCCTCGTCTCGACCCGGCGCTAGCAGGTGTGACCAACGCCGTCGCCGTGGCACAGATCAACCACTGCCTAGCGAGATATCCACGCTGATAATCGGAACATAGCCACTAGACACGATCGTACGGTGAATTATCTGACGTGATAACTAGGGGGTCGCGCTTAAGGGATCCCGCCTGCAACCGGAGAGCGGAGGGACAGAGGCACACCCTACTGCTCCCCCTCGATACCTATGAGCACGAATGCCACGGACGACGTGACGGACGCCACGACCGACGAGCAGACTCGGCGATACGCCGAACTCACGATCGGTGACGACGAGTTCGTGATCTACGACCGGGAGAACCACCAGGCGTGGATCCAGTCGACGGTGGCGCTCGACGTAGGCACGCTCCAGTAGACGGGTCGCGTGGCACACAGTCCCTCCGGGACGGGGCACTCACCACGGGCACGACACCGCTGTACGCGTCCCCGCCGAAACGACGGGACCAGCCGATCGCCGGCCACAGACCGTTTCGATCGGGGACGATTCTCCACACACTCACCGTCTCGTGACGCACACTGCCGAGCGACCGCTGTGTCGTCGCTCGGCGCTACGGCGTGGCGACGACCGTGACAGCCGGCGGTATCAGAGCACTACCGACGCGATGGCACGCCACACGAGCAACAGGACTCCCCCGACGATCGCCGAGACGATCGCGAACGTAATCGCGGCGTTACCGGGGAAGACCGCCGTCGCCCGAAGCAACTGGGCGACGACGACTGCCACGATCCACGCCGGCACGATCAGCGAGACCGCCCGCCCCGGTGACCTGATCGCGTCTCGCGTGTAGAGCCCGCCACCGAGGGTGACGACGGCGAGCCCGATCAGGAACGGCGCGAGCGTCCCCGCGACGCGACCGGGCTGTGCGATCGGGTCGACGCCGTGGGTGATCTCGCCGATGCCGACGAAGATCGTCACCGCCAGCACGTCTCCCAGCGCGAGCAGGACCATCGATAGTTCCGGATCGACGCGCCGGCCGACCGACGAGGAGACTGACATACCTCCGTCTCGGAGTTCCATCGTCTTTGTTCTCCCGTTTCGTCACGCCGTCGAGCAAATGCCAGCGACGACGTAGCCGAACCCGTCTTCGACGATCACCGGCTCCAGCCCCGCGTCGGCCATCCGTCGGTGGAGTTGCTGGGGCGTGTCGAAGCGAGAGGCGAAGCCGACCAGGTGTTCTGCCGCGACCAGCCCTCGCCCCCTGATCGTCGACGGGTCGAAGTCTGCCACCACGAGGACTCCACCCGGTGCGAGCACGCGCCCGGCCTCGCGGATCGCACCGTTTCGGTCCGGGAGGTGGTGCAGCGCGTCGACGATGGTCACTGCGTCGGCGCTGTCGTCTGCGAGTGGCAGCGTCGCCGCGTCGCCCTGGACGGTCGCCAGCCCGTGGCGCGTGGCCTGCCGGAGCATCCCACGCGCGGCGTCGACGACGAGTCGATCGCCGGCCGAGACCGCTCTGAGTCCGCGACCGCTGCCGCCGGCTACGTCGACGACGCGGTCCACGTCTCTGTCGGCCTCGGCGAGTCCGGCCGCGAGCGCACCCGCGTCCGCCGACGGCAGCAGGCGGTCGTACGCCCAGGCGAACCGATCGAAGACCGCGGCATCGCCGTGCATACCGGCCCGTCTCGGCCCAGACGCTTGACCGTGTCGTCGAACGTGACCGTGCGTTCGATCCTCGCCGTTCTCAAATATGTATCATATAATGTATTTTAGGGACGAAGGTATTTGATTGGGACACGTATGGGCGAATATGCGCCCGAGCACTACGACGACAGAGAGAGAATTGTACGAATGTTTCGACTGTGGCCAGCGCCAGCAGTCGACGACCGACCGAACCTGCGAGGAGTGTGGCGGCACGCTCCGGAACATCCACCGTTCGCGGGACCTGTAGCCGCCCCGGACCGCCGGACTCTTTCGCTTCCCCGCCGAGGTGTCGGTATGGAGTTCGTCCTGCTGGGGTGGCCGCCGGACGGCCCGACGCTCGAACTGGACTACCGGACGTTCAGCTACGCGGGCAAGTTCGTCATGTCCGCCACCGGCAAGACCGTCGCACGCGAGGACGGCGAGATCGTCGCTGCGGTCGCGTTCAACGAGGACCGCACCGACGAGACGACCCTCTGGCTGCGCTACGTCACGGTCCGCGAGGATCGCCGCGGCGAGGGGATCGGCCCCAGACTGCTCTCGTTTACGCGCGCTCGGGCCGCCGACCGCGGGTACGCCTCGCTTCGGATCGCCGTCAACAACCCATTCGCCTACGAGGCCGGCTACCGCGCGGGCTTTGCCTACACCGGCGAGACGACCGGCATCGCCGAACTCGTGCTCGCGTGGCCCGGCGACCGGTCGCCAGCGCGCTACCGGGCCGGTCTCGAACGCTACCGCGAACGCGACCTCAGTCCCGAAGAAGTCGCCTTTCTCGACGACCGTCGCGGTGCCGATCCACCGGCGACGGTCGCCGTCCCGGCATCTGGCGGTTCCTGACCGCTCGCGAGACACCGACACGCTCTCGTGTCGCCGTTCTGGGCCGGTCGGACCACGAGCGTTCGTCAGTCGACCGGATCCGACTCGAAGACTCGCGTCTCGCAGTCCTCACAGGAGACGGCGGCCACTTCGTGGGTCGTACAACAGGACTCGACGGTGTCGGTGCCGAAGGCGAGATCGCCGCCACACGAGGGACACGTCGTCAGGAAGAGCCTGAGACCGTTGAGCAGCTGGCCCCGGTGCGTGACGGGGACGCTCGCCCAGTCGTCGAGCCACTCGCCCAGTACCTCCGCCGCGGCGATGTCGGCGACGAAAGCCCCGCGGGACTCCCAGGTACCGACGTACTGGCCGTCGACGCGGGCACGAAACGCCGAGCCGTGCTCTTCGACGGTCACTTCCTCGGCCGTGGTGTCGAGCAGCGCCGGCAGGCGTTCCCGCCCCACGTCCGCGTCTCGAATCCGCTCGATCGCCTCGTTCCACTCGGTCTGGAACGGGTCGGTGAGACAGAGGTCCTCGCCGCCCCGGCACGGTTCGAGCGCGCCGGCCTCCATCAGGTACGTTTCGAGGTCGATCTCCGCCGGCTCTTCGGTCTCCTCTCTGACGGCGGGATCGGCCGCCGACTTCGCGACCCTCGAGGCGGCCCCGGCCGGTTCCTTCCCGAACAGCGCCAGCAGCCAGGGCGGGAAGTACCGCTTGGTCAACGCCGGCGTTCCCGGTACGAGATACCCCTTGAAGTAGATACTCACGGCCGAGAGCAGGAGGACGACGCCCGCGCCAGCGACGCCGACGGCCGTCGTCGCCCAAGTTGCCCCAACCGCGGCGATACCCCCACTCAGCAGGATCCCGATGACGCTGTTGACCAGCGTACACGGCAGACACCGGTTCGAGCCGGTGTACTCCGGGTCCTGGTAGCGACGCAGTGTGTCTGTCGCCATACGATTCGTTACCGATCCGGACGATAATAAATCCCGCGTGGGGCCGGCGACGCCGACCACCACCATTCAAACCCCGCTCGCACTTACGTCGGTGCGATGGGAAACGCAGACCTACGATCGCTGGCGTCGCTCGAAGACGTTCCCTTCGAGGAGCTGAGTGACAGCGTCGTCGCCGTCGACGCCCACAACTGGCTCTACCGGTATCTGACGACCACGGTCCGGTTCACCAGCGACGAGAAGTACACCACCAGCGATGGGACGGAGGTGGCGAACCTGATCGGCGTCGTCCAGGGACTCCCGAAGTTCTTCGAACACGACCTGACGCCGGTCTTCGTCTTCGACGGCGGCGTCACGGAACTCAAAGACGACGAGGTCGAGCAACGGCGCGAGGCCCGGGAAAAGCGCGAGGAAAAACTCGAAGCCGCCAGAGAGCGCGGCGACACGACCGAGATCGCCCGACTCGACTCCCAGACCCAGCGCCTGACCGACACGATCCTGACGACGACCCGCCAACTCCTCCGGACCCTCGACGTACCGGTCGTCGACGCGCCCGCAGAGGGCGAGGCCCAGGCCGCCCACATGGCCCGTCAGGACGCCGTCGACTACGTCGGTACCGAAGACTACGACGCGCTCTTGCTCGGTGCGCCGCTGACGCTGCGCCAGCTCACCAGCAGCGGCGACCCGGAGCTGATGGATTTCCAGGCGACGCTGGACCACCACGGAATCACCTGGGAGCAACTGGTCGACGCCGCGATCCTGATGGGGACAGACTTCAACCCCGGCATCGACGGCATCGGGCCGAAGACGGCCATCAAACTCGTCAAAGAACACGGCGACCTCTGGGGCGCACTCGACGCCCGCGACGCACACGTCGAACACGGCGACCGCATCCGCGCGATGTTCCTCGACCCGACCGTCACTGACGACTACGAACTCGATCTGGCGGTGAACCCCGACCTCGACGCCGCCCGCGAGTACGTCACCGGCGAGTGGGAAGTCGACGCCGACGAGGTCGCGCGCGCTTTCGAGCGCATCGAGGAGAGCGTCGTCCAGACCGGGCTGGACAACTGGACGTAGTGCTGCCCTCTCTCGGGTCGCGGACTACGCAGCGCGAACTGACGCGGAAAACGTGGTCTCGGGTGTCACGCTGTCGTCGCGCCTCCAGACGACGGCAGTACGGTACTCGTCTGGATGGGACCGTCTGCTCACCGATGTGATTCGATCTTGACGACGGGATTGCCGCTCGTGTCTGCGATGATCGTCGCGGTCGTCGTGTCTGCCTCGAACTGGAGCGTCATCTTGAGATGGTTCGCCTGAAACAGCCCGTCCAGTGCGTCTGCGTTGATGTCGTCGCTGATGATCCACTGCTGTTCGAGGACGTCTTCGTCGTGAGCCTCTGCAACGGCCGTGACGACGGCCGTGCTCAGCGGTTCGCCGTCGTCTGGCTCGTAGTAGAACTCTTTCGTATCCCCCATAGATAATATATAATATGCTGACAGAAGTGCATTGTTGCCAGTTGGTATGATATTTGCCACCAGCGTCTGTGGCCCGGTGCTGTATCCCAGCAATTCCCTATCGAGCGGCCCACGTCGCTGTACAGTTCTGGCAGACAGAAACCGGCGTCTCGCCGTTTTCTCCCAGTTCTGCTCGCACGTCGCCGCTACCACACTCGGGACACTCGACGAGGGACTCGTGTCCGCACGCTGGACACACCAACACTGTCTCCCCGTCTCGCACCCTCGGCTCCGTCCGGTCGTTGCCACACGAGCGACACGCCACCGGAACGCGGAGGGCGTCGGTGTCTCGCGGTGCGCCGATAGCCAGTACAGCCGCGGTCGCGTCCCCATCGTTCTTGCCCGACTGGAACTCTCCGGATGCGAATCGGACGGCTTCCCCCGTTCGGAGCGTGGACTCGCCGTCGAGCGTCTCGAAGGTCATCGTCCCGTCGAGACAGACGAAAATCTCCGCCTGATCGTCGTGAGCGTGGAGACCAGCCAGTCGCTCACCTGGCGGCACTCGGTAGTGGTTGAGCGCGATGTCGCTCGCACCCAGTGCGTCCGCGAGTCTGTTGCGAGACAGTGCCGCCAGTGGACGGTCTCCGTCGTCGGATGCCAGCGTGACGTGGTTCATCGGTCCAGTCGTTTACCGTCGAAACTTCGATTGGGTCTTCGCGGTCTGTTCGGTGACGTTCGTGTCGCGTCGTCGCCCGACCCCATAATCCCGGCGACTGTGTCACAGAGCCGAGACGATCCGTCGACCGAAGCGGTGGGTTTTACGACGACCGGGGCGAGGTTCCACGTGTCATGAGCGACGAGTTCCGGACCGAACGCGACAGCCTCGGAGAGATGCAGGTGCCGGCCGACGCGTACTGGGGCGCACAGACCCAGCGCGCGGTCGAGAACTTCCCGATCTCGGAGGAGACCTTCGGTCGACGCTTCGTCCGAGCGCTGGGCATCGTCAAGAAAGCCGCCGCACAGGCCAACGAGGACCTGGGGACGGTCGACGCCGAGACCGCGGGCTACATCGTCGAGGCCGCCGACGAAGTGATCGCGGGCGAGCACGACGATCAGTTCCCCGTCGACGTGTTCCAGACGGGATCGGGAACGTCCTCGAACATGAACGCCAACGAGGTCATCGCCAACCGCGCGACCGAGCTCTCGGGCGGCGAGATCGGGACGCGAGCGATCCACCCCAACGACCACGTCAACTACGGGCAGTCCAGCAACGACGTGATCCCGACGGCGATGCACGTCGCCGCCCTCGAAGCCGTCGAGAAAGACGTACTGCCCGCGCTGTCGACTCTCCGTGACGCTCTGGCGGACAAAGAGTCGGCGTTCGACGACGTGGTCAAGACCGGCCGCACCCACCTTCAGGACGCGACGCCGATCACGCTGGGCCAGGAGTTCTCCGGCTATCGCGCCCAGGTCGAGAAGGGTATCACCCGCGTCAAGCACACGCGCGACCACCTCTCGGAGCTGGCGCTTGGGGGCACCGCCGTCGGCACCGGCCTGAACACCCACCCCGAGTTCCCCGCCAGCGCCGCCGAGTACATCAGCGAGGAGACGGGGATCGACTTCCGGGAGGCCGACAACCACTTCGAGGCCCAGGCGGCCCACGACGCCATGAGCGAGGCCCACGGCGCGCTCCGGACCGTCGCCGGCAGCCTCAACAAGATCGCCAACGACCTCCGCCTGCTCGCCTCCGGCCCGCGCAACGGCCTCGGCGAGATCGACCAGCCCGAGAACCAGCCCGGCTCGTCGATCATGCCCGGCAAGATCAACCCCGTCGTCGCCGAGGCGGTCAACCAGGTCCACAAGCAGGTCGTCGGCAACGACGCCGCCATCTCTGCCGGCGCTGCCGAGGGCCAGATCGACCTCAATCTCTACAAGCCGGTCCTGGCCAACAACTTCCTCCAGTCGGCGCGTCTCATCGCCAACGGCAGCGAGGTCTTCGCCGAGAAGTTCGTCGCCAAACTCGAAGCCGACCGCGAGCACTGCGCCGAGCGGGTCCAGCAGTCGATGGCGCTGGCGACGGCGCTCAACCCGGCGATCGGCTACGACAAGGCCAGCAAGGTCGCAAAGCAGGCCCTCGAAGAAGACAAGACCGTCAAGGAAGTCGTCGTCGAGGAGGGGTACCTCTCGGAGTCCGAGGCCGACGAGGTGCTCGATCCGGCGAAGATGACGGAGCGAGTGATTCTTGGACAAGAGTAGCCAGCGAGGCGTTTGATCGCCGGCAAACCACCATTCGTCCGTCTCAGTCCTCGCCCGCTCGGACCCACGCCGGCTTCTCGACGGTCGTCGTGCCGAGCCGTTCGTACGCGAACGAGTAGCGGACGAACTCGCCCCAGTCGCTGTTGCCCCGCCAGTACCGCACCGAGAGCGACCGCACGAGTCCGTCGTGTCTGATCACCGCGCTGACCGAGACGTTCCGGATCGGGCGCTCGGTGACGAAGGTTCGCTGTTCGCCGCGTAGTTCGTAGTGGCGCTCGCCGTCGTCGCGGCGGACGCTGACGGTCGCGTTGTCGATGGTCAGGAACCGCTCGATGGCGACCGTCGCCTCCCGGTCGAGTCTGGGACGCGGGGCCGTCGCGCCGAGTTTGCGCTGTCGGGTCTCGCCGTCCAGTTCGGTGTAGCGGACGTACCGGCCGTCGGGGTCCTGGAACTCGGAGTAGTTGTCGAAGTAGCGAGCCCGACTCTCGTCCCAGACGACGCGCTCGTTCGTCAAGTAAGCGTACGTCGACTCGTTGGCGACCCGGACGACCTGTCGCGTGTCGAGGGTCTCGTTGACCGTCTCGTGACTCGTCGCCCGCTCCGTCGTGAGGGTGTAGGACTGGTCGGCCGTCGCGCGCTGGTGTGCGGCGGTGAGTTCGTCTACGTCTACGACGCCGTTCCCGGTGACGCCCGGCGGGAGTGTCCCGGTCTCGGTCGTGGCGTCGGCCGGCTCCGGAACCGGGGCCGGCGTGAGCGTCTCGGTGCCGCCGTCCGAGGTCGCGATGCCGCCACAGCCCGCCAGAAGTACCGCCGTGAGAACGGCGACGAGCCTGCGGTCCATACCCGTATCACGGGCTCGACGATCAAAAGTGACACCCACCACCCGGCGGCCGCTCGGTCCCGGACCGGGCGACAACGGTGCGTTTTTTGCGGGTGGGGCTCGGACCGCCCACTAATGACTGAGTACGACTACGAGGAACTCGGACTGGTGGCCGGTCTGGAGATCCACCAGCAACTCGACACGGCGACGAAACTGTTCTGTCAGTGTCCGACTCGGGTTCGCGAACCCGAGGAGTCGACGCGATCGCTGACTCGTTATCTCCACCCGACCAAGAGCGAACTCGGCGAGATCGACGAGGCCGCGCTCGAAGAGAGCATGGTCGACCGGGAGTTCGAGTATCTGGCCTACGACACGACCTGTCTCGTCGAGGAAGACGACGAGCCGCCACACCGCGTCGACCGCGAGGCGATGGACGTGGCCCTGGAGATCGCCCAGCTACTGGACATGAACGTCGCGGATCAGGTCCACGTGATGCGCAAGATCGTCATCGACGGCTCGAACACCTCGGGGTTCCAGCGCTCGATGCTGGTCGCCAACGACGGCGAGATCTCGACCAGCGAGGGGCCGGTTGGGATCGAGGACATGCTGCTCGAAGAGGAGTCGGCCCAGCGCGTCGAGGAGACCGACGCTGGCGTGCGCTTCTCGCTCGATCGACTGGGGATCCCGCTGGTCGAGATCGGCACCAAGCCCGACATCCGATCGCCGGCCCAGGCCCGTGAGGCGGCCGAGCAAATCGGTATGCTGTTGCGCTCGACCGGACAGGTCAAGCGCGGACTGGGGACGATCCGCCAGGACGTGAACGTCTCGATCGCCGACGGGGCCCGGATCGAACTAAAGGGCGTCCAGAGCCTCGACGACATCGACGACATCGTCCGCAACGAGGTCCGCCGCCAGGTCGAACTGCTCGACATCAGGGACGAACTGAACGAACGCGGAGCGGGCGTCGGCGAGCCCCGCGACGTGACCGATCTCTTCGAAGAGACGGACTCGGGGGTCATCGCTGGCGCACTGGACGATGGCGGCGTCGTGCAAGCCGTCCCGCTGTACGGCTTCGACGGCCTGGTCGGCCGCGAGATCCAGCCGGACCGTCGGCTCGGGACGGAGCTCTCCGACCACGCCAAGCGCCACGGAGCCGGTGGCATCTTCCACACCGACGAACTGCCGGCCTACGGCGTCACCGACGAGGAGGTCGACGCACTGCGCGAGGCCGTCGACGCCGACCCGGAAGACGCCGTCGCCATCGTCGCCGACGACCCCGAGACCGCACAACTGGCCATCGACGCCGCGGCCGAGCGCGCCGAGACTGCCCTCGACCGGGTGCCCGAGGAGACCCGGGACGCCAACGACGACGCCACGTCTCGGTACCTCCGTCCGCTCCCGGGCGCGGCGCGGATGTACCCCGAGACGGACGTGCCGCCGGTGACCCCCGACGAGAGCGAGGTCGAGACGCCGGAGCTGCTGACCGAGAAGGTCGACCGCTACCAGTCCGAGTTCGGCCTCGACGCCGGGCTGGCCGAGCAGGTCGCGTACGGCCAGCGCTGGCGGCTGTTCGAGGACGCCGTCGACCGGGGCGTGGACGCGACCCTCGCCGCACAGACGCTGGAGTCGACGGTGACGGAACTGCGCCGGGACGACGTGCCCGTCGCGCACCTCACCGACGACCACTTCCGGGCGACGCTGGAGCTGGTCGCCGACGGCGAACTGGCCAAAGAGGGCGTTCCGGAACTGTTGACGGCTCTGGCAGCGGACCCCGGCATGGACGCGGCCGAGGCCGCCGAGGCGGCCGGGCTGGGCAGTGCCGGCGAGGACGAGGTCCGAGAGGCCGTCTCGACGGTCGTCGAGCGCCACGCCGAGCAGGTGGCCGAGGAAGGTATGGGCGCGTTCTCGGCGCTGATGGGCGAGTGCATGGGAGAACTCCGCGGGAAAGCCGACGGCGACGTGGTCAGTGACGTGCTGCGAGAAGAGATCCAGAAGCGGGCGTAAACCAGCGTATTCCGCGGCTTAGCAGCGGTTCGCCCGGTACCTTGACCGTGGGTTTTGTATACACTGGGCGTCATAGGTTTGTGCATGGTACGCACCGGGGACCGCCTGCCAATCGATTCCGTCCCCGGTGGGACGACGCTGCTGTGCGTCGGCCCGCCGATGGCGGGCAAGCGACGACTCGCACTCAGACTCCTCGCCGACGGGGCCACCGACGACGATACGACCGTGCTCGTCTCGACGGACAGCAGCACGGCCGCCCTGCGCGCCGAGTACGAGAGCGCGCTGGACGGCGTGTCACCGGCGGTCGGCATCGTCGACTCGGCCGGCGACGCCTACGGCGAGACGGCGGACAACGAGTGGACCCGCCACGTGTCGATGCCGGCGGAGCTTGGCAACGTCGGGAGTGCCGTCCTGGACCTCCTCGACACGCTCGGCGAGGGCCGGGACGGCAGCGTCGATCGAATCGGCGTCCTCTCGCTGACGACGCTGGCGCTCAACGCCGACGTCGATCAGACGATCCGGTTCGTCCACTCGCTGTCACGGCTAGTCGAGGAGCGATCGGGGTTCGCCGTGCTGACGGCACACGAGAACTCGTTCAGCAAGACGGACCTGGGCCAGGTCGAGGCGCTGGTCGACGGCGTCGTCTACACCAGGGAGGGCACCGACGGTCTCGAAGTCCGCATCGAGGGCCTCGACGGCGGACAACAGTGGTCGTCCGTCCCCATCTCGACCGCGCCCCGGAGCGAACTCGGCGTTCCCCAGCCGGCGACGCCGGCCTCCGGCACCTCCGAACCGACCGGCGCGACGACGGACCTGGCGTTCGACTCGCTGGCGGAACTGATCGCACAGGTCGACAGCGACCGGCCGACGCTGACCGTCTGCAACCGTGAGAGCCCGGACGACCGGCTCGAAACCGTCCGGGAGTTCTTCGAGGATCTCGACATCGACGTTCGCGAGACGGAGCTGGCGGCCGAGAACCCCAGAGACGTGGCGCTCTTGCATCGCGGCCCGGTCCAGATGGCGTCGTCGCCGCTCTCACAGCTGGCAAGCGGTGTCGAGACCGCCAACGCGGACGACGATCCGTTCGCGACCCGCCGCGGTCCGGACGTGCTTGAAGCGCTCCACGAGCGGGTCTTCGGCGCGCGCGGCGTCGAGAAGCAGTTCCTGATCGACGCCAGCACGGCCATCGAGATGACGGCCTGGCAGACCGGCGGCGGCCAGTTGCTCGCGGGCTTCCAGCACCTCTCGCGCTACTGGGAGAGCCAGCGATCGCGGCGGGTGATGCACCGGATCGCCGACGCGGGCGTCGACGTACACATCTACGGCGTCCCAGACGTCGTGCCGACCGTCGACCGCCCGAACGTGACGGTCCATCCCGACTCCTCGACCGAGATCGAAGAGTCGTGGTTCGTCACGTACGACGGGGACGGCCGCACGGACCGGACGGGCACGCTCGTCGTCCGCGAGACCGATCCGGAGGTCTACGAGGGGTTCTGGACATACGAGCCCTCGATCTCCCGGGACGTGTTTCGCTACCTGCGTGACACCTACGGCGTCCTCGAAGAGACCGGACAGCAGGCACCGTCGTAGACGGCCGCGGTCGGCGTCACTCCTCGTCTGAGAGCCGCTGGCTCGCCTGTCGGAACAGCCCTCGCAACGTCGTCGTCTCGCGGCCAGTCGGGTGTGCGCGGCCGATCAGTCGCTGGAACAGCCGCCGCGTCTTCGCTCGTTTCTCCTCGGGGTGGTCGATCGCGTCGAGGAAGCCGGCGAACTGCTCGTGGAGTCCCTCGATCTCCGGCTGGGCGGCCCGGTCGTGGGTCGGGTCCGGAAGCTGGGTGTCCTCGACGGTCAGTGACCGCAGCTCGTAGAGGACGATCGTCGCCGCCTGCCCGAGGTTGAGCACGGGGTACTCCTCGCTGGCGGGGATCGAACAGACCTGATCGAGGCGTTCGATCTCGTCGTTGGTGAGCCCGACCCGCTCGCGGCCGAACACGATCGCGGTGTCGGCGTCGAGGCCAGCCAGGTCGTCGGCGAGGTCTCGGGGCGTCACGAAGGGGTACCGGACGTGCTTGCTCCCGTCTTCGTTCGTGATCGCGGTACAGCCGACGGTGTGGTACTCGCTGACGAGTTCGTCGAACGAGATCTCTCGGGCCTCGGGGAGAATGTCCTCGCGGGCCTGTCCGGCGTAGCCGTAGGCCTCGCTCTCGCGGGGGAGGTCGGGCGGATCGACCAGCAGTAGCTCGTCGAGGCCGAAGTTCTTCATCGAGCGAGCGATCGTCCCGACGTTGCCCGGCGTCTCGGCGTCGACGACGGCGACAGCGACCGAACTCATACGTCGAGGTCGTCTAGGTCGATGTCGAGCGCGTCCAGGTCCTCGTCGTCGATGCGCTCGATCTCCTCTTCGATGCCGGGCAGTTCCTCGTGGGGGTCCGGCGTCTCGGGGACGCCCTCGGGATCCTCGTCGACGTGTTCGACGCCCGCGTACCCCTCCGGGGCGCGGCCGCCGTCGGCGAACCAGCCGTGGAACGCGTCTTGCAGGTCTCGGGTCCCGATCAGCTCCTCGTCGGCGACCTCGCGGAACCAGTAGACGAAGTCGGTCTCGTGGTCGCGACAGAGGATCACCTCGCCGCGAGGTTCGCCGTAGATCACCTCGGCCGGCGAGCACTGCTGGGGGTCGTCCTGTCCGTACCGGAGCCAGCAGGCGTCACAGGGGTCCGAGAGTCGTTCTGTCAGCCGCAGCACGCGCGCCTTCGTGTCCTCGTCCATCGTCCCGAGCGGTCTGACGCGGCCGTCGTCGTCGAAGACTTCGTCCTCGTCGAAGCGCCAACCTCGGAGTCCGATGTTGACCTTGCCCATGTAGAGCGTTCGCCGGGCGCGGATAAAAGCGGCGCGATGCCGACTGTCGTCGGCACAGTGCTTATTCTGACCGAACCCCAAATCAGACGCATGGACCCGTTCTGGGTCGGACTGGCGCTTCTCGCTGGACTGGTCGCCGTCGTGCTGTGGCGGCGGCGAGCCAGCAGACAGCCCCAGCGCGGCGGTCGCCCGGTGTTGCCGGCGCAGTATTCGAGCCTGCTCCAGGCCGACCACTCGCGATATCCCGGGCTGTGTTCGTCCTGTGGGACCGAGAACACGGCCGGGTACGACTTCTGCCGGGAGTGTGGCCAACGACTGCCCGGTGGGACCCGGGCACGGACGGACGTGGACGTATCGGACATCTTCGGTGAGTAACGGGGCTCCAGCGACCGATCGGCGAGCGAGCCGGGGGTGTGAACGGACCGCCGCAAGCGGGCCGTTTTTGCGTGGTGAAGCCTCAGTTGGGCTATGCAGAACGTCGACGCCGCCGGACTCGGGATCGGTGACGACTACCCTACCCGGATCATGGGTGTGCTCAACGTCAGCCGGGAGTCGCCGTACGACCCCAGCGTGTTCGACGACCACGACGAAGCGGCCGCCTACGTCGACGAGGAACTCGTCGGCGAGGGCGCGGACATCGTAGACGTGGGCCTGGAGTCGGCCAACAAGCGCTTCGACGTGCTCTCGGCCGAGCAGGAACTCGACCGGCTCGACACGGCCATTCAGACCATGGAGTCGGTCAGCCGCGACGCGATCTTCTCGATCGAGACGCGCTATCACGAGGTCGCCGAGGCGGCCATCGAGGCGGGTTTCGACATGGTCAACGACATCTGTGGCTTCGCCGACCCGGAGATGCCACGGATCTGCCGGGAGTACGACGTCGCGGTCGGCAAGATGGCCAGTCCGCCGGACCTCGAACGACCGGGAGCCGTCGAGGAGACCGACTGGGCGGCGCGCAAGTCCTCGTCGTGGGCCCAGCAGGCCGACTACGTCGATCAGGTGTACGAGGCCCTGCGGCAAAACGGGCTGACGGACAAGACGATCGTCGACCCCGCCTTCGGCGGCTGGTCCGAGGCGAAGACGCTCGCGAACGATCGCGAGACGTTCCGGCGGCTGCGGGAGTTTCGAGCACTGGATCGGCCGATTCTGGTCTCGATCAACCGCAAGAACTTCCTGCGATCGCTCGCCGATCGCTCCACCGAGGACGCGCTGCCGGTGTCGCTGGCCGCCACATCGATGGCGATCGACCGCGGCGCACACGTCGTCCGGACCCACGACGTCGCCGAGACGCTGGACGCCGCCCGCATCGGCGACGCGTTCGCCGACTCGCCCCTGCGTGAGGCGTCGCTCGGCGTCGAGGAACTGGACGTGACGAACGGCATGGAGGTCGCCCGACACGTCGAGGCAGTCGACGCCGACTTCGACCCCGAGGACGGGACGACGAGGGCCTTCCGGATCACCGGCCTCGACCCCACCGGCCGCGAGTCGCTGGCAGCGGCCGCCGCCGACACGAACGTCCGAATCGCCGATGGGTCTTCTGTGGTGGTCTTTGGCACACCACGTTCGCTGACCCGTCTCGCGGCGACGCTGGACGACAGCGGACGGGTCGGCGACGTAATGGAGTGGATAGCAAACGACGTATAGTAAGAGAAAACTTATACCCAATGCCCCAGAAAGGACGGATGAAGGCCGAAAGGGCACCCGGGTAGGGGTACACGGTCGTGCCATTTCGGCTCAAACTACGGTTTATCCTGACACAAACTCGATAGCAGTAGCTATGGACTACCACCACTGGAACCCGGTCTACGAGGCGATACTGTCGGACTTTGGCTACCCGCGGGCTGGCGACGAGCGGGCCAGGGACCGACTGGCGACGCTGCTGGCTGGAGCCACGACCCTCGACCCCGACTCGATCGACCTGGCGGGGCAGACGGTCGCCGTCGCTGGCGGTGGGCCGTCGCTGGACGACGACATCGACCGCGCGGTCGACGCCGACGCGGTCGTCGCGGCGTCGACGGCAGCGGATCGACTCCTGGCGACGGGCGTCGCAGTCGACTGCGTGGTCACGGATCTGGACAAACACGCCGAGACAGTCGTCCGGCTCACGAACGGCGGGACGCCGGTCGCGATCCACGCCCACGGAGACAACCTCGGACTCGTCGAGTCGACGGTGCCCGAATGCGACCCGGCGGCGGTCCTCCCGACGACCCAGGCCGCTCCCGCCGACGGCGTGGAGAACTTCGGTGGCTTCACCGACGGCGACCGGGCGGCGTTCCTGGCCGATCACCTCGGTGCGGCCACGCTCGTCTTCCCCGGCTGGTCGTTCGACGACCCGTCGGTCACCGCCGAGAAGCGCCGCAAGCTCGACTGGGCCGAGCGGCTGCTCTACTGGCTCGAACGACGCCGCGGCGAACGCTTCGACGTGCTCGACGGGCGTCGCGGCGGCATCGACACGTCGGCCTTGCCGGTCGAGTAACGCGAGTGCCACTCGGCGCTGTTCGGCGGTGTGGGTCGATCCGGATAGTCGCCCCCCGTTTCGGGAGGCTACCACAGCAGGCCGGCGTCCTTGACGTGGCGGTGCAACGCCGTTCGGTTCTCGAAGTGCTGGTCGCACACCGCACAGTGCGGTCGATCGTTCGTCCGCTGCATGGTCGAGGCGTCGTCCCCGAGCCCGATCAATTAGGTGCCAGTGCAGAGAGGGTCGCGTCGATCTGCTCGGGATCTGCGGCTCGCGGGAACGAGACCGAGACGGCGTCGACGCCGTCGATATCCGCGAAGCTCGCGAACCGCTCGCGACACTGCTCGGGCGTACCGGCCGCCGCCAGCGCGTCGAGCAGGTCGTCGTCGATCGCGGCCATGGCCGCCTCGTGGTCGCCGCCGGCCCACTCCTGTGCGATCTCGTGGGCGGTGTCTTCGTACCCCTGGCGGGCCAGTGCGTCCCGGTAGAAGGTGCCCATGCCGCCGACGTAGAACGCGATGTGCTGGCGGGTCAGCCGACGGGCCTCCGCGCCGTCGTCGAGCGCACAGCAGGGCAGCGACAGCGTCACGCGCTGTTCGCTGCGGTCGCGGTCCCCGAGGTCGCCGCCGCGCTCGAAGTCTTCGAGACGGTCCTGGAGTCCTTCTTTCGTCGTCATCAGCGCGTGCCAGCCGTCGCCAAAGCGGCCGGCGAGTTCGACGGACTTGGGACCCAGCCCACCGGCGTCGATGCCGGGGACGGGCTCCGGTGGCTCACAGCGAAGCCGGAACCCCGACAGCTGGAAGATGTCGCCGTCGTAGTCGACTGTCTCCCCCGCGAGGACGGACTTGACGATGTCGATCGTCTCGCGGGTGTAGCGCAGCGGCCGTTCGAAGTCGACGCCGTGCCACCCCTCGATGACCATCGGGCCGGAGGGACCGAGCCCGATCCGCAGTCGACCGTCAGAGACCTCTTGCAGCGTCGCGGCGGTCTGGCCGATCAAGGCCGGACTCCGCGAGTAGACGTTCATGATGGAGGTCCCGATTCCGACCGACTCCGTCTCGCGGGCGATACAGGTCAGCGTCGTGACCGCGTCTCGCCCCCACGTCTCGGGGAGCCAGACGCGGTCGTACCCCAGCGATTCGGCGCGCTGGCTCATCTCGACTAGGGTGTCGACGCTGGGCTGTGCTGCGACGGGCAGGAACACGTCTCGTTTCATAGTTCTGGGTTCTCCTCGATGTCCGGAACACCGCGTGGCGTGATCGTCTCACCGGTCAGGAACGACGCGCCCTCGCTGGCCAGGAACTGGACCACGTCGGCGATCTCGTCGCTGGTACCGACGTTGCGGTCCGGGTCCTCGCGGTCGACGTCGTCGGCCTCGATCCCCATCTGGGAGGTCAGCCCCGGAGTGGCGACGTAGCCCGGCGCGACGCAGTTGACGCGGACGCCGTCGCCGGCCCACTCGTAGCCGAGGGTCTTGGTGAGGTTGATGATCGCGGCCTTGGCCGCGGCGTAGTGGCTCATGTACGGCGCGCCGTCCTGGCCGGCGACGCTGGCGACGTTGACGACGCTCCCGCCGCCTTCTGCCAGCTCGTCTGCGGCGGCTTGCGTGCAGTTGTACGTCCCCGTGAGGTTCACGTCGACGACTGACTCCCAGCCGTTGGGCGAGATGTCGGTAAACGACGACATGAACGACGCGCCCGCGTTGTTGACGAGCACGTCGAGACCGCCGAACTCGTCGACGGCAGCCGCGACGAGCGCCGACACCGCGTCTTCGTCGCGTACGTCACAGGCGACGCCGACGGCGTCCCCCGGATGGGCCTCGCCGATCTCGTCGGCGGCCGTCGTGATCTCGGACTCGTCTCGCGAACAGATCGCCACGTCGACCCCGTCGGCGGCGAACGCCTCCGCCGTCGCGCGGCCGATTCCGCGTGAGGCACCCGTGACGATGGCCACGTCGCCGTCGACATTGAACTGGTCTGGCATACACCCACAGAGGACCGCTCGCCTGATAAATCCGGGTAGAGAACACGATCGACAACGGAGCGGCCGTGGTTTCATCGTCCTGGCTCGCAGGGCGTGAATACGACGTTCCGTCCCACATTTATACGACCGGACGACGTAGCCGTGGGTATGGTTGGCATAACCTACGAAGACTTCCTCGACCTGTCCTACGACCCGGCCGACTCCGATCTCGTCTGCGAGTTCTACGTCGAACCCGCCGCCGATCAGGACGCGGAGTCGGCGGCCAGTCGGGTCGCCAGCGAGTCCTCCAACGGCACCTGGGCGGAACTCCAGGTCGAAGGGGGCGTCACCGACCTCTCGGCGACGGCCTGTGCCGTCGAACCGGCCACAGCGGCCGATCGGGACGGCTACCGTGTGACCGTCGCCTACCCCGACGCGCTGTTCGAGGGCGGGAACATGCCCCAGATCCTCTCCTGTATCGCCGGCAACATCCTCGGGATGAAAGCCGTCGACCGGATCCGCCTGCTGGACTGTGCGTGGCCCGAGCCGCTGGCGACGAGCTTCGCGGGCCCGCAGTTCGGGACCAGCGTCCGCTCGGAGATCTTCGACGCCGACGACCGGCCGATCACCGCGACGGTCCCGAAGCCGAAGGTCGGGCTCTCGACGGACCAGCACGCCCAGATCGGCTACGAGGCCTGGACCGGCGGGCTCGACCTCCTGAAAGACGACGAGAACCTCACCGACCAGGCGTTCAACCCCTTCGAGGACCGACTCACCGAGAGTCTTGCCCAGCGCGATCGCGCCGAAGACGAGACCGGCGAGAAAAAGAGCTACCTGCTCAACGTCACCGCTGGCGGCACCGAGATGCTCGAACGGGTCGATCTGGCCGCCGAACACGGCTGTGAGTACGTCATGGTCGACGTCGTCACCTGCGGGTGGGCGGCCGTCCAGCAGGTCCGCGAACGCTGTGAGCGCCACGGGCTGGCGATCCACGCCCACCGCGCGATGCACGCGGCCTTCGATCGCCTCCCGTCCCACGGGGTCTCCATGCGGGTGCTCGCTCAGATCGCACGCCTCTGTGGTGTCGACCAGATCCACACCGGCACCGCGGACCTGGGCAAGCTCGCGAACGAGGACACCGTCGGGATCAACGAGTGGCTCACGGGCGACCTGTACGGGCTCGACGACGTGTTACCGATGGCCTCCGGGGGACTGCATCCCGGCCTCGTTCCAGAACTGGTCGATCGCTGTGGGACGAACATCGGGATCCAGGCGGGCGGCGGCGTCCACGGCCACCCCGACGGAACCCACGCGGGTGCGAAAGCCCTCCGTGCGGCCGTCGAAGCCGCTGCCGAGGGCCGATCGATCGAGGCCGCCGCCGACGAGCCCGCGCTGGCGACGGCCCTCGACAAGTGGGGCACCGAGACGCCCCGGTAGCCGGGACGAGAAAACTACCAGATTTTTGCCGACCCCCGTCCTACGGGTGGTCGTGTCGACTCCCGTCACCGACATCGAAGCCGTTCTGGAGGAGTCCGGGCCGGACTACACCGACTTTTCCTTCGAGCGACCGGGCAGTGGCCACCAGAGCGACGTGTACATGGTGACGCTCGAACACGCCGGCCAGGAGTACGAGGTCGTCGTGAAGTTCGAACCCGACGACATGGAGTCGTTCGCCGTCGAGCCCACGCTCCACGACTACGTCTCGGAGCGAACGACGCTGCCGGTGCCGGATATTCTCGTGTTCGAACAGGACCCCGAAGCCGCCGTCCCGCCGTACTTCGTGACGGCGCGCCTCGAAGGAGACAATCTCGCGGAGAGCTACGCCGGCCTCTCGACGGCCGACCACGAGCGCGTCCTGAGACAGGTCGGCCGCATGCTCGGCGATCTCCACTCCGAGATCGCGTTCGAGGCGTTTGGCTGGCTGGACCTCTGGAACGACCGGATCATCGTCCGGGACCTGACCGCCAGCTGGCGTGCGTACTTCGAGCAACTGACGACGGCTCACCTGGACGGCCTCGCGGACACGCCGTTCGCGGACCTGCGCGAGCGGGCCGAGCGCAACCTGGAGCCGGCCCTCTCGCTCGTCCCGGAAGAGGGCGTCCCGCGGCTGGTCCACGACGACTTCCGGCCGGCGAACCTCCTGTTCGATCCGACGCTTGACGACCCGATCACCGCCGTGCTCGACTGGCAGGACGTCCTCGCCGCGCTCCCGGAGTACCACCTCGCCCAGACGGAGTTTCTCTTCGTCGACTCGTCGTTCCAGGACGAGAGCGTCCGCGAGCGTCTCCGGACCGCCCTCTACGAGGGGTACAACAGCGAGCGTCCGTTCGCCTTCGACGAGGAGTACGTCCGGAAACGCCCGATCTACCAGCTCTCGACGCTGCTGTGGCGGATGGGCGGATTCGAGGGATCGTTCGCCGAGGAGTCCGGCCTCGCGCGGGCACGCGCCGAGGCCCAGTACCGCCAGGAGTTCGAGCGCCTCGTCGAGACGCTCCCGCGGCCCTGACTCATACTGCCGGCTGTCACTTCGTGAGGATCTTCGCCACCCCGGGGTGGCGAAATCAGTCACAGACGTACAGCCGGTCGTATCACTCCTCCGGCCCGATGTCGAGCAGCGCCTCCACGTCGCGCCACTCCGCGTGGAGCCTGGCCCCGGTGGTTCTGGCGGCCAGTGCGCCACAGGCGTTGCCCACCGCTAGCGCGTACTCGTCGCTACCGGACTGGCTGGCGGCGAGAAACCCCGCGGCGAACGCGTCGCCAGCGCCCGTCGTGTCGACCGGATCGACGGCGAATCCGGGGTGGCTGATCGTCTCGTCGTCGGTCCGGACCTCGGCCCCGCCCGCGCCGTGCTTGACCACGACGCGGTCGACGCCGGACAGCAGCCCGGCGTCGGCGGCGATGTCTGCCTCGCGCTGATTGAGAAAGACGAGATCGACCTCGGCCAGCACCGGCTCGTACTCGCGCTCGGCCAGTCGCCGTCCGGGATCGAAGCTCACCGCACAGCCCGCCTCGGCCGCCCGCTGTGCGAGTGCGACGGCGGTCGCCGGCCGCTGGCTGGTCAGGTGGAGCCGATCGCTCGCGTCGAGGGTCCCCGGTTCGAGGTCGTCGGCCGTGAACGCCTCGTTCGCGCCGTCGTTGCCAAGCACCATCACCTCGCCGTCCTCGTCGACGACGAGGTACTTCACCGCGGTCGCGTCGTCGGCCTCGACCAGCACCGTCTCGACGCCCGCCCGATCGAGTTCACGCGCCGCGAGCCAGCCGTGTTCGTCGGCCCCGATGCTCCCCAGCAGCGTCGTCTCAACGTCGAGCCCCGCCAGCAGGACCGCGACGTTCGACGCGCTGCCGCCCCCGGACTGACACTGGTCGACGATCCGGGCCTCGCCGTCCGGCTCGGGGAGCCCATCGACCTGCAGCGTTACGTCCCAGTTGACGTGGCCGGCACAGAGCACGCGCGACATTACGACACCGTCCGTCGGGCGTGAATAAGTACCTCGGGGGAACGGTCCCGCGCCGGTGGCCCCCGCGACCGCGCACATCGCCGGCTGTCCGCCCCCGTGGCACTTCGCCAGCCCGGAGCGCGTCTCATACTGCCGGCGACGGCCACCACCGGACCACCCGCGTGGCGTCGCTGCATGCATCTCACCGGACGCAGGGCAGTCGCAAGTCGACAATTCGGGAAAGTAGCTGTTCAGATGACAGGAGATTATTTCGCCCGGACACGAGTGGTTCGTTGTGAGCGTTCCCCCCTCCAAGCTGGTCGGCGTTCTCTTTACCCTGACAGGCACACTGAGAGCCATCAACGGGGTTTTCGTCGGGGGCACCGCATCGGCACCCGAAGTCGGCGTCGACGTACTGATCATCGTTACCGGAGTTGTTGTGTTGTTTCAATCCACCCGGAATCCGCCGTTCAGTGAGTACAGTACCGGCATCTACGTCGTCGTCTCGCTCGTTGCAGCGGTCGTCCTGACATCGCTGCAAATACTCCTACACATGATTTGAACGCCGGAAAAAGAAAACGCGAGACGATAGCAGTCGGTGATTCGGCGTGTTGTCGAGCATTCTATATGATGGTTGGGTTATAAAATAGTATATACAAATAATTATGACGCGTGTGCACACTCCTCATTAGCAATCTCGTCAGCATCAGCCTCAAGAAAACCTTTATCCATCAACCAGCCACAAGGAACGATAATAGCTGACCGTGATACATCACAAGAGAGGAACACGGATATGCAGATAGAGCAGAGTAGTTACACCCTTGAGCAACTCTGCCAAGAGGTCATAGACCACACTGAGAGGGCGTTTGAGCAGTACCACGTCAAGCATCTCAAGTTCTACTTCTACATCGCAGACGAGGACTGGAATGCGAACTTCCCAGACAGGTACGAAACACAGGATTACGGGGAGATGACGAAGGTTTCTGCCGAATATACGAATCGGTTCGGAGCGGAAGACCGCGCGGACTTCTTCATCGGCCCATATGGCGACGAGAGCGAGATCATCACGATCCTGACTGCGGAGACACAAGAGGCAATTGAGCAGGCTCTCCTCCCAATGCTGGGCCAAAGGGACGATATCTCCCTCATGCCAATCATGCTGGAAGACTTCCAGCGAATGAATGAACTCGTCCTGGAGCACAACGATGTTCGAATTACCGAGTTCAAGTCCGAGCGAGTTCCTGACCTAGCGGAAGCTGAGATCCGACCTAGCGTACAGCGGTCTATTGAGTATAAAGGTCGGGATGGCAAAGAAGCAATTGAGGAACTCCGAAGCGGTTACGGTGTCGTACCTGTCCGAATCCAGTACGAGCATCAGAACCTCTCCCTGAAAATCGACTCTCGCGGGAAGTTCACGCTGAAGAAGATGAACTCACAGAACTTCGATCTCCTTTTCGAGCTTGTCGAGGAAGTAATCGAAAACGTTCTGGAACTGAAGGACATCACTCAAGAGATCCGATTTACCGAGGAGGAGGTAGAATCGGGAAATTTGTCGATTACGGTGCCCAAAGTTGAAGCGGGTGAAGTTACCTTCGACCGTGAATTCACTCGCGTACTAGCGGAGGATTTTGTCGAGGGCACCAGAAATCGTGACCGGGTCGACTTCAGCTTCACAGATGTGACTATGCAAGCCGGTTCACTCGACTTTTCGGCACAGGTAGTCGACGAGAACCGGAACTCGTTCTTCAACATCAGCGCTACTGCAGACGAAATGCGGATCGTCCCCGAGACGAACTGTTCGTTTCCTTCCCTAATCGAGTTCTACTTTTGTGTGTTGCAACTCGTTGACGGGAGCGCCGAACTGGACCTGCACGAATCTCAGGTTGCTTCATAGATGGTCAATATCGAGCCACCCTCCGACCTATCTGACCATCATACAAGTGAATTCAGAAGTGCATATCGAGAATGCATAATACCAAAGAACAGAGATTTCGACCGCGAAGGCTATAAGGAAGATCTTGAGAACTTTATCGATCAAGAGCGAGAGCACCGGAGACTGATTAATTTCTGTGTCTTCCCGTTCGTGCAGTCTGCACCGGAAGGATACCAGTTCGTCCGTGCTGATCCGCTAGAGGAGTGTGATGTCAAGAACTTCGACTTCCTCCTTCACGATCTGGAAGGGAAGGTCATCTTTGGAGAAGCAAAGGCCAGCCTTCCAACGAACGTTGGCAGCGAGATTAACGATCTCCTTGAGCAGCGAGAAACGGTCGAAGAGTGGCAGGACTATATCGAGGAGAACTATCTTGGACGAGAAATGGTGTTCGCAGAGTATGTACTAGCGACGTACGATAACTACGCGACTACCGCATCTCGGAAAGTGTTGGCGAGAGGCGAGGATGTGAAGGTCTGGGGTGTGAACAGAACGGAGAAAGAACTCAATCTCAAGAAGAGTTTGCCGGATGAAACTCCTGATAATCTCCCGGGTGACGACCCTATCGCCGGACTCTCTAGGCTAGCCAAACACTCCATTGGCCCGCTCAACTCTGCACTAGAGAATCGTGAGACCGCGACAGGTGCAATTAACGTACTACCCGAATCGGCAGACATTGACCAGCTCCGGGTAATCACTCGTGCCTATTCCTCAAGAGGGCGAGACACCTTCATCAATCGAACAGACATCAGAGGTGAAATAAAAGCAGGTGCACGGAACTATGGATCTGAGCGGATTGATGAGATCACCGACGAATTGATCGAACTCGGGCAGGAAATCGGGCTACTCAGGGATTGGGGAGACGGTCCTGCGGATTACCGAGTTGTCTCTCAGTACACTTCCAGAAAGGGGATCGAGAAGACGCTGAAAAAGAAGTGGAAAGAACACAAAGTCAAAGAGAGGTACAGCAAGATGCAGGAGGAATGTCGAGAGTACGCTCGCGAAGAGGCGCTTAAGCAGACGCAGCTGGATGAGTTCTGAGCCCCTACGACTGCTGCTCTCTTTTCCCTCTCACCTGTGCCTTCTCAGACACCTCGCCGCGGTAGTAGTTTAGGAACGTTCGAATTCTTGATCTTCGTCGGTGTGCTCAAACTCGGAGCAATGAGCAACGCAGCCCTTGAACCCCCCGATCGAGCGCATCGAGACGGTGAGAGACGGGGCCATTCTGTGACCCCTCGGTAGGTGCGGCCTCTCGACCCGGTGTCCGTCCGAGAGCCAGCCAGCCCCGGACCCCAGTCGCCTATCCGTCGTCCTCGGGTCGGCGGTTGGCTTCCCGTGTTGTCGGTTCCAGCCACGGCTCGTGGGTCCCCTCGCCGAACAGTTCGCGCATCAGCGTGACGACGCTCTCGGGCGGGAACTGGCCGCGCTCGGTGACGATGGCGTCGACGTGGCGGGGCGGCGTCACGTCGAAGGCGGGATTTGCGACCGTAATCTCGCCGATCTCCGCACGGTCTTCGGGAGCGATCACCTCCGACTCGTCGCGCATCTCGATGTCGACGGTGTGGCCGGTCATCGTGTCCGGGTGGAGCTTGATCGTCTGGGCGGCGACCATCACCGGCGTCCCGCGCTCGCGGGCGTTGACCGCCAGCCCGGACGTGCCGATCTTGTTGACGACGCTGCCGTCGGCGGCGATCGCGTCGGCCCCCACGAGGACGTGGTCCACGTCGCCGAGATAGCGGCGGGCGGCGCTGTCGACGATCAGAGTCACGGGCACGTCCATCGCGCGGAGTTCGCGGGCGGTGATGTGGCCCTGCTTGCGCGGTCGGGTCTCTTTGACGACCGCGCTCACGTCTTTGCCCTGCTGGACCGCGCGCTGGATGCAGGCGACGGCGTCCGTCGAGTGGCAGTGAGTCATCACCCGGTCGCCGTCTCGCAGGCGGTTCGCGCCGATCTCGCCGAGGTCGTCCTGCGCGCGGTCGAGCTGGTCGCGAAACGACGATCCGGCCCGCTCGACGGACGCTCGCAGCGCGGCGACGCTCTCGCCGTCCATCCGCTGGAGCACGTACCGCAAGGCGTTGGGCAGGCTCACGGCGGTCGGTCGCGTATCCAGCAGGGTGCGTGCCGCCGCTCTGATCTCCTCGCGAAACGCCGCCGGGGTCTCGGCCCGGCTCTCTTCGGCCTGTGTGACCAGTGCCGACGCCGCCGCGTCGGCGATCGTCGCCGCCCCGCGGGTCTCCATGGTCTCGATGTCCTCGGCCACGGTCTCGACGCGGGGATGCAGCGGTGGCTCGCCCATACGTGGCCTTGGCTATCGGTTCCAATAAGCACGGCGGCACTCGCGGCGGTGCGCTCACGGGACGAACCGACGGCGAGTGCTCTGGTCTAAATCGAGACCGTCCACACACCGCTCGCACTGCCGGCGTGCGATCGGGTGTGTACTGCGTTTCATACGGATTATTGTAGCCGTTTTCCCGGTCGACCGCACCACGGTGTGCGGTCAATCCGGTAAAGATCTACAATAATCCGTATCGGTGGCTCCGTCGATCAGGCGTCCAGTCCCGGTTCGAGCCGCGGCGCGGTGCGGTCGACGGTCACCGTGTCGAACTGCGTGAGCCACCCCTCGTCGCCGCGCTCGAACGCGTCCAGACAGTCCTGGACGCGATAGTTTCGCTCGCCGTCCGAGCACGGGAAGACCGCCTGGAGCCGGTCGCGTTCGTAGATCGCCAGCGAGACGACCGGGAAGACGACGACGTCGTCGATCCGACTGAGACCGACGTACGACCGCGCCCGTCGTTCGAACGCGGGCTCTAGCGCGTAGTCGTTTCGCTGCGCCCAGGCCGCGAACTCGTCGTAGGTGGCCAGTGCGCCGTCGCGGCGATCCTCGTTCAGGGTCCGGATGCGCTGCCACTCGTCGGCGACGGTCGACTCGTCGAGCACGTTCTCGGTTTCGAGCTCGCGGACCCGCTCTAACACGTCCCGCTGGGCGTCGTAGGTCCCGTAGGTGTCCCCCCGCAGATACAGCTCCGCCCGCAGCTGCTGGTCGTGGTTCTGATCCATCATTCGAGTTGACATGCTCGCGCGGGGCTCAAAACTCTTTCCCGGCCCTGTTTTGAAGTCCCCGGCGGCCGAACCCGGTGGCATGGCACGATCTGTCGGTTTCGTCGGCCTCGGTGCGATGGGTGCGCCGATGGCCTGGAACCTCGACGACGCGGGGTTCGACCTCACCGTGTACAACCGGACGACCGAGCGAGAACGCCCCTTCGCCGAGGCGGGCGTCAGCGTCGCCGACTCGCCGAAACACCTCACCGAACGCGTCGACGTGGTCTGTCTGATCGTCACCGACGGCACCGCCGTCGGCGAGGTCCTCGAACGGGACTTCGGTATTCTGGCGGGGCTGGACGAGACGACGACGGTCGTCCAGATGAGCACGATCGGTCGCGACGAGACGCTGGCGGCCGCCGAGGCCGTCCGCGAGCACGGCGGCCGCTTTCTCGACTGCCCCGTCTCGGGGACGGTCGGGCCGGCCCGCGAGGGGACACTCGTCGGGCTCGCCGGTGGCGACGACGACGTGATCGACGACGTCGAACCGGTGCTGTCGGCCATGTGTGACCCCGTCGTCCGGTGTGGCGGGGTCGGACAGGGGACCAGCATGAAACTGTTCGTCAATCTCCTGTTGGGTTCCGCCATGGGTGCGTTCGCCGAGGCGCTGACCTTCGGCGCGAACCAGGAGCTCGAAATCGAGGACATGCTCGAAGTCGTCGAGAACGGTGCGCTCGACTCGCCGCTGTTCTCGGCGAAGGGCCAGCAGATCCGAACGGACGACTACGACTCGCGGTTCCCCGTCGACTACCAGTTCAAGGACCTGGACCTGGCGCTGGAGGCGGCGGGCGACGCCCGCGTCCCGATGCAACTCACCGCGGCGGCCCGCGAACTGTTCAGCGGTGCCCGAGCGGCCGGCCTCGGCGAGCGAGATATGGCTGCCGTCGTCGAGCCCCTCGCCGAACAGACCGGCGTCTCGCTCGCGTCGGACGATCGGTCTGACGACTGACACTTCCGGCTGTCACTGTTTCGAGATATTCGCGACACAGGGTCGCGAAATACTTCACAGACGTACAGCCGGCATATGAAACGCCACGCTGGCGGTCTGTCCCGGCGAGCAGCGAAAAATCGGGTGTGGCGTCGTCACTCGGCGACAGTGATCGACTCGTCGCCCTCCAGAATCCGCACTTCTGCGGAGCTCCCGGTGGCCGTGACTTCACGCCGGAACGCCTCGGGATCGACTTCGATCGGCGGGAAAGTGTCGTAGTGCATCGGCAACGCCACGTCCACGTCCAGCCAGTCGACGGCGATCGCGGCCTGCATCGGTCCCATCGTGAAGTGATCGCCGATCGGGACCGCGGCCACGTCGGGTTCGAGGTACGGACCGATCACCTCTCGCATCTCGGTCATCAGCCCCGTGTCACCGGCGTGGTAGAACGTCGACGACTCGGCATCAGACACCTGCGTCGGCTTCGTGTCGGAGATGACGAAGCCGGCCGGCATCCCACCGCCGGTCGACTCGTAGGTGGTCTCCATGCCGTTCGTGTGGTCGGCGCGGTGGAAGGTGACGAACGCGTCGTCGAGTTCGACGGTGCCCCCGAGGTTCGCTCCGATCGTGTCCGAGACGTCGTAGTTGTCCGCACAGTAGCCGACGACCTCTGGCAGTCCGACTACGGTCGCGTCGGGGAACGCCCCCACGTCTGCGATGTGGTCCATGTGACCGTGGGTCAACAGGACGTAGTCGGCGTCGACCGCTCCGGGCTCCAGGTCCGTCTTCGGGTTGTCGAAGAACGGATCGACGAGGAGTGCTGTGTTGTCGACCGTTACGTGGAACGTCGAGTGGCCGTGCCAGGTGATCTCCATGGTCACGTGGCTGTACTGCCGGCTGTCACTTAAGCGTATAGCAGCGCCGCCACACGGCCCCGTGTCCCGGTGGCGACGACGCACGAACTGACAGCCACAGCCTCACTCTGCGTAACCCAGCGCCTTCAGACGCCCCTCGACGGACTCGGCGGCGTCGGTCGCCGTCTGCGGCCGGAACTCGACCCACGGCACCTCGACGAGCGGGTCGACGTGACAGCCACAGGGGTGCTCGTACAGGCGCAGTTCTCGCGCCCGGCCGAAGATCTCGCCGTGGTCGGCGGTCACCACGGTCGTGTAGCCGGCGTCGAGCCACTCGCGGAGGTACGGTACGATGGCGTCCCAGACGCTCCAGACGGCGGCGCTGTAGGCGTCACTGGCCGCCTCGACGTCGACGTGACCCCGCGCCATCGCGACTTGCAGCGAGTCGATCTCGCCGTCGCTGTCCGCCCACGGACCGAGGTCGTCGTAGGCCAGTCGCCACGAACCGTCGAGCTTCGCAACGTAGGGCCAGTGTGGCTGCTGGAGGTGTCCGACCGCCGGCCCCGTCTCGGCGTCGGCGATCTCCGTCACCCGGTCGAGGATCGGCTCGGGCAGCACCGTCGAGAGCTCGTCGTTCCAGTGGCGCTCCCAGTACCGCTCGACCGTCGCTCCGAGTTCGTCCGCCACCTTCGCGTACTGTGCGTTCCCGGAGACGACGGTCGCCGCGTCGAGCACGCCCGAGGAGACGCACTCGCCGAGCCACTCGGGCGTACAGCTCGCTGGCGAGGTGACGGTCTCGATCGGCCAGTGGGCGACTTCTCGGAGCGCGTCCGCTCGACAGGCGTCGAGCACGAGGAGGATGTCCCAGTCGGTGGCGTCCAGTCGACGGTGCTGTGAGCCGCCCCGGCGGCCGGTCACCTGCTGACAGAGGTACTTCCTGGCTCTGTAGGGGAACGGCTCTTTCATCTCCTGTCCGGAGTTGCCGGAGGCACTCGTATAAAACGGTCGGAACGATCGATCTGTCCCGCCCGGACGCTCTCGTCCGGGTGGCGATTTTCAGCGGTCGGTACACTCCGCGTACAGCGCTTCGAGGCGTCCGACGATCGCGTCCCACGAGTAGGTCTCGATCACGTACTCGCGGGCTCGCTCGCCCATCTCGCGGGCACGCTGCTCGTCGGCGTAGATCGTCTCGATGCGGTCACGCAGCCGTTGTTCGTCCCCCGGCTCGACGACGTAGCCCGTCTCGCCGTCCACAATCGCGTCTGCGACGCCGCCGGTATCGGTGGCGACGACCGGGAGGCCGGCCGCCATCGCCTCCAGCACGGCGTTTGGGAGCCCTTCACCGCGGACCGACGGCAACACGAAGAGCCTGCCGCGCTCCAGATACTCACCGACGGCCTCGGGTGCGACCTCGCCGACGAACGTCGCGTCGACGCCCAGCTCGTCGGCCAGCGCTTCCAGTTCCGACCGCCGGGAGCCGTCTCCGACGATGGTGACAGCGGACGCGGCGTCAGTCCCGGCCAGTGCGCGCAGCAGAACGGCCACACCCTTCTGTTCTTCCAGCCGCCCGACGAACACGATCTCGTCGCCAGACGCCGTCTCCGCCGGCACGTCGACGCCGTTGCCGAGGACGCGCACGTCCGTCGGATCGAACTCCGCGGTCACGTCCGCTCTCACAGCCGCCGACTGGACCAGGACAGTCGTGTCCCACAGCACGGTCCGTATCAGCCACCGTTTGACCGGATTGGCCTTCATGAAGTAGTAGTCCCCGCCCCGGATCCACGCGAAGTAGGGGACGCCCGTCAGATAGTGGACGACCGTGCCGACGAACCCGTTGGGGTAGATCATCATGCACTGCAACACGTCGATCTCGTTTCGGTCCCGGACGAGCAACGCCGTCAGCGCGAGCAGGTACGTCAGCGTACTCAGAAAGGACGACCGCCGACAGTTGGGGACCCGGACGATCTCGTAGGGCTCGTCGACCTCCGTCTCGCGGCCGTAGGCCTTCGTGTAAACGGTCACGTCGTGGCCGGCCTCGGAGAGCGCGCGGGCCATCCGGCGCGTCTGGGTCTCGGTCCCGCCGATGATGTCGGGGGGAAACTCCTTGACGGTTATTGCGACGTTCATCACTGGATCTCCGTGGTCGTCACGGCCTCGGTGGGCGACGCGGGTCGCCCGGTCGAGTACCGGAAGGTGTCGGCAGTTCCATTTAAGCGGTCGGGTTTCGACCGACCGTCAGTGACGCGCTACAGGAGCGATCTGTACAGGTCGACGTACTGCTGTCCGATCGCTCGCCAGTCGTACTTCCGTTCGACGCGTTCGCGAGCGCGCGCTCCTATCGCCCGCGTCAGCTCGAAGTCGGAGAGCAGTTCCAGCAGCGCGTCGGCGATCGGTTCGGCGGCCTCCGTCGGGACGACGAACCCCTCTTTACCGTCTCGGACCATCTCGTGTGCGCCGGAGGTGTCGGTGACGACGACCGGACAGCCGACCGCCATCGCTTCCAGTCGGACCAGCGAGAAGCTCTCGGAACGCGACGGGTGGACGAACGCTCGGGCCCGCGCGAGGTGGTCCCGAACCACCGACTGGTCGACGTACCCGTGGAAGGTGACGTTGTCCGCGACGCCGAGGCTGGCCGCCTGCTCGCGAAGCGCCTGCTCTTCGGGTCCCTCGCCGAACACGTCGAGGTGGACGTTCGGGAACGCTTCGACGACGTTCGCGAGCGCGTCGAGGAGCACGTCGTACCCCTTGCGCCGTTCCAGCCGTCCGATCGCGACCAGTGTCTTCGTGTCCTGGCGCTCCGTGAACTCGAACAGCTCCGCGTCGACGCCGAGGGGAATCACGTCGATCTTCGACTCGTCGACGTGTCGCGCGTACGCCTCGCGCGCCTCCTCGTGGACGACGGTGATCCGGTCGGCGGCTTCGAGCGTCCGCCCGAACAGCGACATCCGGACGGGATCGATCGTCACGTCGCGGACGGCGTTCATCGGGTAGTAGACCGCGTTACTGACCGGCAGTGGGAGTTCGTACCCGATCGCCTGTGAGAGCATGTTGTTGAACTCCTCGGCCATGATCGCGTGTCCTGTCTGGCACGGGCCGAGGACGGTCGGCGTGTCGGCGGCGATCCCGGCGAGCAACACGGGGTTGAACCACCGGTAGCTCAGGTTCATGTGGTGGTAGATGTCGACAGATCCGGCCCGGATCTCGCGGGCGGCCGTCCGGAACGACCGGCCGTAGTACTGCAGCCTGTTTTGCGTCCCCAGCTCGCGAACGTGAACGTTCTGGGCTTCGACCGCCGTCTCCTCTTCCCCGACCAGCGCGTCGATCGTCACGTCGTCTGCGGTCATGTTGTTCAACACGTTGTAGCTCTTGCCGTACCGCAGATTCGAGAGACGGGTGTCCGCCGGGGCGATGAGGACGCGCGCCATGTCCGAGGGGATATTCCGGCCACAGATATAGACGGCGGTGGTCGGCCGGCGCGACACCGCCGTCGAACGGTTCGGACGCCGGCCGACGGCCAGCGAACCGTCCAATATAAACCACTGCTGGCCGACGTTCGACTCGATAGGGATGCGCATCGGCCAGACCTCGTTCGTCACGTTCGTCTCCAAGTTTCTCGCTTCGGGCGCGGGGTTCGTCGGGACCATCGTGTTCGCCCGGCTGCTGGGCGCGGACGTGTTGGGGCGGTACTACCTGTTGCTCTCGATCGTCGCGTGGCTGGCCCTCGTGGGGACGCTTGGCTTCGAGAGCGCGATCGCTAAACGGCTGAGCGAAGGCGAAGACAGGGGTGCCTACAAGGTCGCTGGCGGGCTCTGTATGGCGGCGCTGACGGGCTCGATCGTCGTCGTCCTCTTTCTCGGCGAGGGGCTGGTTCAGCAGCTGTTCGACATCCGCCGGGTCGAGTTCGTCGCGGTCTTGCTGCTCGTCGGCGTGGCGAGTTCGTACGTCGACTCGATGCTGAACGGCGTCCACCTGGTCCACGTCGCGTCGTCGCTGCGGCCGGTCCGACAGATCGTCCGGACCGCCCTGCAGGTCGGCGGTATCCTGCTGTCGTTCGGGCTGGCCGCGCTCGTCTACGGCTACGCGGCCGGGAGCCTCGTCATCGTCGTCGTCGGGCTGTACTTCGTCGGCCGTCCGTACCGACTGCCGACGCGGGCACACTTCGAGAGCCTCTACGAGTACGCGAGATACGCCTGGCTGGGGCGCATCCGGGGCAAGACGTTCAACCAGGCGGACGTACTGGTCCTCGGTGTCTTCGTCTCCGACGAACTCGTGGGGGTCTACGCGATCACGTGGAGCCTCGCGAACTTCCTCATCATCTTCAGCAACGCCATCAGCTCGGCGCTGTTCCCGGAGCTGAGCAAGCTCTCGGCCGAGGACAGCTTCGAGCGTGTCTCGTCGCTGATCGAGGACTCGTTCGCCTACGCGGGCCTGTTCACGATTCCGGGACTGGTCGGCGGGGTCCTGTTGAGCGACCGCCTCCTGCGGATCTACGGCTCGGAGTTCCTCAAGGGGACCGAGGTGCTGTGGCTGCTCATCGTCGCCGTCCTCGTCTACGGCTACCAGAGCCAGATCGTCAACGCGCTCAGCGGCATCGACCGGCCCGGCGAGGCGTTCAAAGTCAACGCCGTCCTCGTCGTGTCGAACGTCGTCCTCAACTTCGCGCTGATCTGGCAGTACCGGATCCTCGGAGCGGCGATCGCGACTGCCACGTCGGTCGTCCTGAGCTTCGTCGTCGGCTACTTCGTCCTGCGGAGCCACGTCTCGGTCTCGCTCCCGGTCGAACGGATCGGGACGCAGGTGGTCGCCGCCGCCGGGATGGGCGTCGTCGTCGCGACCGTCGAACGGGTCGCCCAACCGGTCTTTCCGCTGGTCGATCCCACCGCGACGGCAGCACTGCTGGTCGTGGTGGGTGCGCTGGCGTACTTCGCCTTTCTCTGGGCGCTGTCGGGGGAGTTCAGGACGGTCGTCCGCGAGAACGCGCCCGCAATCGGGCTCTGAGCTGGACTCCGCTCGCAGTCTATCGAATGTAACCGAGACTCTCTAGCTGGTCTTCGACGGAGTCCTCCAGCGACTCGGACTCGCCGTCGCTCACGTCGGCTCCCTCCAGTTCGCCGTACGACTGCGCGACGACGCCGCCGTCGTCGTCGGAGACGCGGTCGGACACCTGTGCGTCTCTGACGCGGATCGTCGCCGACGCCGAACCGTGGGTCCCGTACTTGTACACGTCGTCGCCGTCCTGCTCGTAGACCGCGCGCCACGGTCCGCCGTACCGCTCGGGATCCTCACAGTCGTCGGGTAGCATGACCGCCGGGCGTTCGAGCCGGTGGGTCGAGGCGAACGCGCGGTCGTCGACGGCGAAACTCCCAGCCTCGCCGTCGAGCGTCGCTTCGACGACGGCCGGAAAGCGGGTGAGACTGGCCAGCGAGTCGTTCGCGCCACCGCGCTTGCCGCCGGGACGGCGCACGAGGAGCGGCACGTGGGTCAGTACCTCGTGGACGCTCCAGCTGTGGTAGGCAGCACGGACCCGCGGATCGACGCGGCTCCACTCGCCGAAGCCGTCGCCGTGGTCGCTGGTGACGACCAGGAGCATGTCGTCGAGGACACCGCGCTCTCGCAGCGCGTCGACCAGCGTCGACACGGCGTCGTCGGCCTGCCGGATACAGTCGTCGTAGAGGGCTTCGATCGCCCGGAGCTTCCACCACTCCTCGGACGCGGCGACGTCCTTCGAGATCGGCGACGACAGCGAGTCGTGTACGTCCAGCAGTTCCTCTGTGCCCGCCGACCGGAATTCCTGGACGGGTTCGTACGGGAAGTGGGCGTCCATGAGGTTCAGGCAGGCAGCCCACGGGCCGTCGCGCTCGTCCGACCACTGCAGGAAGCTCTCGACGTACTCGGTGCCCGCCTCCCGCTCGGGATCGTACGCTTCCTTGTTGCTGGAGAGGAAGTACAGGCCGTTGAACGCCGACCGGAGCGGCTTGCCGCTGGCGACACACCGCCGCAGGTACTCGACGTTCGTCTGGTGGCCCTCCACGTCCGTCGGCGAGAGCGCGTCCTCGAAGTAGCGGTGTTTCGGATCTCGCCGCGGGCCGTCGACGGTGTCGAACGGCTCCGCGAGGTTCGACGACTCCGTGACGACGACGTTGGGCGTGAACAGCCCCGTCTCGTAGCCCCGTTCGGCCAAGTCCGACCAGACGGTGGCGTCGGGAGCCAGCCGCGACTCGTGTTTCGTGACGCCGTGCTGGTCCACGTGGAGCCCGGTAAAGAGGCTGGCGTGGCTGGCGACGCTGTGGATGCTCGGTGCCCGTGCCTGCCGGTACCACTCGGCCTCTCCGGCGAACGAGTCGAGAAACGGCGTCGTCCGGTCCCCGTACCCGTGTAGACTGGTGTTTCTGGCTCTGACGCTGTCCAGTATCACCAGGAGGACGTTGGGGGCAGTCATTGTCGGACCCACTCCGACGCGTCCAAAGTACCTTTCGGATGGGGCGATCGATCCCGGACTGGCCCCGTCTCGACGGACTCTTAGGCCCGGTCTGCTCGATCGTCGACGACCGACCGGAGTATCTCCCGGTACCGCTCGCAGGCTGCCTCGAAGCTGTACTCGTCCTCGACGAGCGTCCGTCCGCGGGCGCTGATCTCGTCGAGGTCGTCTCGGCCGAGAATCGACTCGATCCCGTCACGCAGCGTCGCCGGGTCGCGATCCGCGATGTGGAAACCGGTCTCGCCGTCTCGAACCACGTCCGGCACGCCGGAGACCGGCGTCGCGTACACCGGCGTCCCGCAGGCGAGCGCTTCGAGGATCGTCGTCGGGAGCCCCTCGGTCGGGTCCGACGGCAACACCAGCAGTGCGAGGTCGTTCAGCTGCCGGGGCACGTCGTCGTGGTCGACCCAGCCGGTCACTTCGACGCGGCCGGCGTCGATCTCCTCGGCGAGTTCCCGTTCCAGCCAGGGGCGCAGCCCACCGTCACCGACGAACCGGAACGTGTAGTCTGACGGCAACGACTGTGCGACGCTCGCGAGCGTTCTGATCCCTTTCTCTTCGTCGAGGCGGCCGAGAAAGCCCACGACCGGCTCGCGCTCCGTGTGGGGCGTCTCCACGTCGAACCGATCGGTGTGGACGAACCGCGCGCCGTTGGGATAGACGCGCTGGCGCTGTGGATCGAGACCGAGCTGGGTCGCCATCGCGGGCGTGTACGTGACGACGCCGTGTGCGGCCGCGAAGCCCGCCCGCTCCAGCGCCCGGACCAGTCCCGCGAGCGTCCGCGCGAGGACGGCCGGCAGCGACTGTTCCCAGTGCAATCGGAGCGTCAGGGGCACGTCGCCGCGTGGCTCGACGAGGACGCGCTTGCCCAGCAGTCGTGCGAACAGGATCGGCGCGAGGTACGCGGTCGCCCCGTAGAACAGCACCACCCCCTCGTCTCTGCCGACGAGCGCCCGGCACATCCGGAGCTGATTCAGGAGGAATCGGGCGGCCGCGACGGCGACGTTCGACTGGCCGGCCCCTCGCTCCGTGAGCTCGATCAGCTCGTGCCGGTCTCGGATCTCGGAGTCGGCCGGCAGATCGGCAGTGACGAGCGACACCGTCGTCACCGCGGCGAGGATCTCCAGCAAGCTCCGGGTGGCGTTCTCGCCGGCCGACGCGAGTGGGTGGGTGACGACACAGACGCCGGGGAGGCTGTCCTCGGACATGGTCACCACTTCACCATTCCGTAGAGATAACCCAGCCCCACGACGCCGGTGAACACGAACAGCATCGCGAGCTGGACGACGGCTGCGAGCGACGGCTCGGTGCGGAGCCCGCGGAGCCGTCGCGGCGTCGCGACGAACAGCAACGTGGCGAGGTAGTCCGACTCCGTGCCGTCGGTCTCCGGCACGAGCACTTCGAGCCCGCGCTTGGAGTAGCCCTGCCAGAACGCCCTGTCGAGGAGCCACCCGAGCTCCGTCCGGTAGTCGAAGATCTTGTGCGCGACGATCGCGTCGGGCGTGTAGTACATCCCGCGGCCGTACTCGGCCTGGAGTCGCGCACAGAGCTCGGTCTCCTCGCCCTGGAGGTTCTTGTCGCCAGTTCGACCGCCGATCTCGGGCTCGAAGCCGCCGAGTTCTTCGAGGACCGACCGCCGGAACGACATGTTGCCTCCGTAGGTGTTGCGTACTTCGCCGCCGACCGAGGCGTCGTCGGCCGGCCCGAACGTCGGCGGCGTCACTCCGATCAGCCAGTAGAACTCGGCGGGCAGACAGACGGGCTCGTCGGCGACCCACTCCGGGACGAGCCGTCCCCCGACCGCCGGCACGTCGCGCTCCTCGTACACCGAGACCAGCGCTTCGAGCCACCGCTCGTCGGCGATTACGTCGTCGTCAGTAAACGCGACTACGTCTCCGCTTGCGGCGTCGAGACCACGGTTTCGACTGACTGCGAGCCCGCGATTTTCCTCGTTGCAGACGATCTGTACGTCCGATCGGTCGCCGAAGCGGTCCTCGATGGCCCCACAGACCGCGTCGCTCCCGTCCGAGACCAACACGAGTTCCACGTCGTCGTACGTCCCAGCGAACACGCTCTCGACCGCCTCGACGAAGTGATCGAAGCGGTCCATCGTGTGCAGACAGATCACGACCGAGACGCGCATGCAGAGTTCTGTCCCGCCTCGTCGCATAGGCGTTTTCATTGCCAGCGGGCTATCGGCGACGAAGCTGCCGTCGAGCGAGTCCCGAAAACGGTCGCTGGCGGACGGCAGACGGCGGTTTCGAGAGGGGACGACGACGCGACACGGCCGCGCCGTCGTACGCATATGACAAGGCTTATGCGCGCGATGGCAATTCGTTCCGCTAATGAGTCAAAGGCGGGGCCGCCTCGAAGATAACGACGAACTCGAGCGGGCCGTCGACTTGGTGCAGCAGTACTACCACCTCGCTTTCGGCGCCCTCCTCCTCGGGTTCACACTGTGGAATCGTGTCCGACCGTGGAACAACTACATCGTCGACGGTGAAGTGCTGTTCAACGGGAACGACGCCTGGTATCACTACCGCTCGACGGCCTACACCGTCCGAAACTGGCCACAGACGATGCCGTTCGACCCTTGGACGTACTTCCCTCACGGGACCGACGTGGGTCAGTTCGGCACCCTGTTCGACCAGTTGCTCGCGACCGTCGCGTTGATCGTCGGGCTCGGATCGCCAAGCGACAACACCGTCCGGCTCGTCGTGCTGTTCGCACCGGCGGTGTTCGCGCTGCTGACGGGGCTCCCCACGTACGTCATCGGCCGTCGGCTCGGCGGTCGTGCCGGCGGTGTGGTCGCACTGGCCGTGTTCGCGCTCTCCGCGGGATCGATCCTCCAGCGGAGCATGGTCGGCTTCTCGGACCACCACATCGCGGAGGTGCTCTTCCAGACGCTGGGCGTCCTCGGCATGATGGTCGCCGTGACGGTCGCCCGCCGGGACCGGCCGGTCTACGAGCAGTTCCTCGACAGGGACTTCGAGGGGCTCCGGAGCACGCTCGTCTGGAGCGCGCTGGCCGGGGTCGCGATCACGCTGTACCTGTGGGTCTGGCCCTTCGGCGTCCTCCTGCTGGGTATCGTCGGCGTCTACCTGCTCTTCCAGCTGACGATCGAGTTCGTCCGCGGCGAGAGCCCGGAGCACACGGCGATCGCCGGTGCCGTCGCACTGGGCGTGACCGGTGTCCTGATGTTCATCCCGATCACCGCCGCCGAGTTCAGGGTCGGCGTCTTCTCGCTGCTGCACCCGACGCTCGCGTTCGGCGTCGCCGCCGGCTGTGTGTTCATGGCCTGGCTGGCACGCTTCTGGGACGACCACGACATCGACACGGTGTTCTATCCGCTGACGATCCTGAGCGTCCTCGTCGTCGGTGTCGTCTTCGCACAGCTCGCGACACCGGGCATCTACGATCTGTTCGCCCGGAACCTGGTCCGGATCTTCGGCGGCGTCCTGGGCATCGGGCCGTCCGAGACAGCCGGGACGATCGGCGAGATCACGCGGATGCGCCAGCCGGCGATCGCACTGTTCCAGATGCACGGCTTCGCGACGTTCATCGCGCTCGCCGCCGGTGTCCTCATCGTCGTTCGGAACCTGATCGGCTCGAAGGTCGAGCCCCAGCAGCTCCTCGTCGTGGTCTGGGCGGCCTTCGTCACGGCCGCCGCGATCACGCAAGCACGGTTCGCCTACTACCTCGCAGTGCCGATCGGCGGACTGACGGCCTACGCGGTCGGTTCCGTGCTCCGATACCTCGCTGACGGCGACCGTTCGATCGTCGACGGCGACGGGATCAACGTCGAGGCGTACCAGGTCCTCACCGTCGCCGCGATCGCCGTCCTCGTCGTCGCACCGATGGTCGCGGTCGCGTCCCCGACCAACATCGACCGATACGACAGCCCCGGTCAGGGCATCGAAGGATGGTCCGACGGACTCGACTGGATGGAAGGCAACACGCCTGCCGAAGGAACGCTCGGCGGAGCCGCGAACGAACTCGACTACTACGGGACCTTCCCGAACGTCGGCGAGTTCGACTACGAGGACGGACAGTACGGCGTCCTCTCGTGGTGGGACTACGGCCACTGGATAACCGCCCAGGGCCAGCGGATCCCGACCGCTAACCCGTTCCAACAGGGTGCCACCGAGGCCGCGAACTTCCTGCTGGCCCCCAACGAGACTCAGGCCAACGACGTGCTCGACGACGTGAGCGAGAACGATTCCGAGGCCGAGACCCGGTACGTCGCTGTCGACTGGAAGATGGCCGAGACCAACGGCAACGTCGGCGGGAAGTTCTTCGCGCCGCCGAACTTCTACGACGTGTCGGAGGTCAGCCAGCAGGACTACTACAGCCCGGTCTACTCCAGTCGCGCACAGTCGCTCCGTGGACCGTCCTTCGTCCACCAGCGACAGGCCTACTACAACAGCACGGTGGTGCGTCTCTACCGCTACCACGGAAGCGCCGTCGAGCCACGACCGATCGGCGTCGACTGGGAACCGAGTACGCTACAGGGCCGACAGGTCGCACAGGTCGACGGCCGGCGAGCGATCTTCCAGACCCAGACGATGGAAGAAGCACGCGCGTACACGGCCAACGACTCCACGTCGAGCGTCGGCGGGATCGGTGCGCTCCCGTCCGAACGCGTCCCCGCGATGGAACACTACCGACTCGTCGGAACCAGCGAGCAGTCCGCGACGGCGAGCAGTCAGTACAACCGCGGTCTGCTACAGTCCGCCGCGGCCTCGGGACTGGGCTACCAGCCTGTCAACAGTACCGCGGAGTGTACCTCTGACGTGACACTCCGGGTCGCAGAGTCCGGTCCAGGACAGATCGCGTGTCTGCCGGAGGACATCGAACAGCAGGTCTTCCACGACACGGCCCCACAGTGGCTGAAGCTCTTCGAGCGCGTTCCCGGTGCGACCGTCGAAGGGACCGGCCCCGAGAACGCGACCGTGCAGGCCACCGTCGAGATGTACAACCCCGCCTCCAACGAGACGTTCACCTACACCCAGCGGACCCGAACGAACGACGACGGGACGTTCACGATGACCGTCCCGTACTCGACGACCGGATACGACGAGTTCGGACCGGACAACGGCTACACGAACGTCTCGGTCAGAGCCAACAGCAGCTACCAGTTCAGTGCGGGCAACGTCGACAACGGCACGCTCACGCAGTGGAGCGGGACGACCGACGTCTCGGAAGGGCAGGTGCTGGGCGTCGACGAGGAGCCGGCCGAAGTCGAGATGAACAGCACGGAGGTCGATCTCCCACCTTCCGAGAACGAGACCGACGCCACGAACTCGACCAGCGACACCGGTGGTTCCGAGACGACCGACGAGACCGGTGGCTCCGAGACGACCGACGAGACGACGACGTCGACGCCGACACCGGAGACTGACACCGCGACCGAGAGCGGTAACTGATCGAGAGCCGCCGGACGGGACCGGCACGCTCATTATTCTCTGGCACCACTGTCGCGGTATGACGAAACTCGTCCCGCCCTCGGAGCGGACGTGCGAACGCTGCGGTCGTCACGACGTCTGGGACGACGAGACCGACTCGTGGCAGATCGTGGTCGACGGCGAGCAAAAGGAGGCCGGCAACCCCTTCTGTCTCCACGAGTGGGACATCAACGGCAATTACAGTCCGCTGGCCGAGTGAACGGCCGCGGCGTCACTCGTCGCCGAACTCCGGGAGATCGTCCGGCAGATCCGGGTCTGTCTGCCAGTCGACGTAATCGGCCTTGAGCGTCTCGCTGACCGTCCGTCCAAGCTCGGCCATGCCGGCGTTGATCCCCGACACGGTGTCCCAGGAGTTCAGATCCGGGTGCAGCGACCGTTCTCGCCAGTCCTCGGGCAGTCCCGGTGCGTGGTACCCCACCCGCTGTGCGAAGTCGTCCCAGAAGAAGTCGAACTGTTCGACGAGACCCAGTTCTCTGACAATCCCGAACGCCGTCTCGTCGAGGTCGGTCGTCTCGGCCCACTCCGTGAACGCCTGCTCCCAGGCACCGTCCTGCAAGAACGCCTCCAGTTCTTCGCGCCGGTACTCGCTCGTGTCCACGTCGACGTCGTCGTAGTCGCTGGCGTCGACGGCGGTGTCGAGTTCGGGCGGTGCCGGCGGTTCTACGTCCAGTGGCATAACTGGGCGTTCGTCTGGTTGTGGTATAAGCGTGTGCCGTCGAAGATCGCGACGCCGGGACGGCGGTAGCGAGTATTCGGACGGCTGTCGGTGTCCTCGACACGCCGACGCGGGTTCGAGCGCCGAGCTACGCGGTGACGTACTGGGACTCCCAGTCCTGGCGGGCGTTGAGCTCGCGCTTGCCACGACTGGTCAGGGCGTAGAAGTTCGTTCGTCGATCGCGCTGTCCCTTCTCGACCATCCCCTTCTCGACGAGCGTGTCGAGGTTCGGATACAGGCGTCCGTGGTTCACCTCGCTCTCGTAGTACTTCTCGAGCTCGTCTTTGATCGCGAGCCCGTGTGGTTCGTCCAGTCCTGCGATCACGTACAGCAAGTCACGCTGAAATCCAGTCAGATCGTACATTGAACTCGGACGTATATTGAAAACCCCGATATATCACGTTTTCTGGGATGTTCGAAAGTCACTAACCACAATGTAATCGCGAGCCGTCCAGTAATTTTGCGCACTACCGGGCGGAAAGCAATAGTGTTAGATGAGCGCGAGGTTCTCCGTGATAGTTCGATCCAGTGAATAGTCTTCGTTCCGACAAGATACCTGACGGCCGACCGACAGCCGTGACCGACAGAAACGCATAACAGTGGCCGCCGTGTAGCCGGTGTGATGACCGACCGCGCCGAGACCACGCGCAATCTGCCACAGGGGGATGGTGGGGAGGGGCGTGTGACGGTAGTAGGGACGGCACACGTCTCACAGGATAGTGTCGAGGAAGTCGAACGGACGATCGAGGACGAACAGCCCGACGTGGTCGCCGTCGAGCTGGACGAGGGTCGCTACCGGCAGATGAAAGGCGAGACGCCGGAGGATCTCGACGCCAGTGATCTGCTTCGGGGTAACACGGTCTTTCAGTTTCTGGCCTACTGGATGCTGTCGTACGTCCAGACGCGACTGGGCGACCGCTTCGACGTGAGTCCCGGTGCAGATATGATGGCCGCCGTCGAGACGGCCGAACGCAACGGTCTGGGGGTCGCACTCGTCGACCGCGACATCCAGATGACGGTCCAGCGGTTCTGGGCGCGTCTCTCTTTCTGGGAGAAGCTCTCGCTCGTCGGTGCTCTGTTCGCCGGCATGGGCGACTCTCGCACCGTTGGCCTCTCGATCGGTCTCACGATCGGGGTGCTTGTGAGTGTCGTCGTCGAGTCGACGATCGGTCCGCTCGTGGTTCCGGCCGGGAACTGGCTCGGCAGTTCGCTCCCGCTCGTCGGTGGGCTCGGCGGTCTGGGTGTCGCCGTCGCAGACGGGCTCGTCGTCGCGCTCGGCGTCGCACTGGTGGTCGGGATCCCGGTTCTCGCGCTGCTGACCCGCGCCAGTGGCGGCGAAGAGTACGAGGAGTTCGACCCGGCCGAACTCACCGACGTGGACGTCGTGACGGCGATGATGGAGGAGTTTCGCCAGTTCTCGCCGGGCGGTGCGGAGGCCCTGATCGACGAGCGCGACGCCTACATCGCACACAACCTCGTGGACCTCCGTGACGCCGGCTACCACGTCGTCGCCATCGTCGGTGCCGGCCACCGTGCGGGGATCGAACGCTACCTCGACCACCCCGAAGAGCTGCCGCCCGAGTCCTCGCTGGTCGGGCGCGAAACCGGCGGCTGGTTCTCGCCGTACAAGCTCTTTGGCTACCTCTTTACGCTGGGCTTCCTGGTCTTTTTCCTCCTGCTGGCGATGGCAGTCTACACCGGCGTGCCGGGGGCCTCCAGTGAATTCCTGCTCACGCTGTTCGGGACGTGGTTCCTCGTCAACGGGATCGTCGCCGCGGCCCTGGCGCGACTCGCCGGTGCTCACTGGTCGAGTTCCGCCGTCGGCGGGGCCGTCGCGTGGCTCACGAGCGTCAATCCGCTGCTCGCGCCCGGGTGGTTCGCGGGCTACATCGAGTTGCGATACGTCGACGTCAACGTCGGCGACATCGGCACGCTCAACGAGATCCTCGACGACGAGCAGGCCCCGCTGTCCGACATCTTCCAGCGGCTCCGGGCGGTGCCCCTGTTCAGACTCATCCTCATCGTCGCGATGACCAACGTCGGGAGCATGATCGCGAGTGCGCTGTTCGCGACGACGCTGCTGCCGATCATCGCGGCCGGCGCACCGAACGTCAACGGCGTCGACGGCGTCGTTCGGCTCATGATCCAGGGCGCACAGAACAGCGCCGACCTGCTGTGGGGGCTGGTGCGATGAACGTCCGCTTCAGCGAGCGCGAACTCAAGGACCTCCTGATCGCGTGGCTCGCGCTGGGACTGGCCTTCGCGATCTTCATCAACTACGACATGGTCCAGGGCCTGCTCGCCGGCCGGCCGCCGAACCCGACTGCGGTCCTCGGGGCACTGGCAGTGAGTCTGTTCACCGCGGGGATCGGCTTCCTGTTGCACGAACTCGCTCACAAGGTCGTCGCGGTCCGGTTCGGCCAGATCGCGGAGTTTCGCGCCGACTACAACATGCTGTTCCTGGCTGTGATTAGCGCGCTGGCCGGCTTCCTCTTTGCCGCACCGGGCGCGGTCCACCACCGCGGTCGGATCACCGAGCGCGAGAACGGACTGATCGCACTCGCCGGCCCCGTGACCAACGTCGTGCTCGCGCTGGTGTTCGTCGTCCCGCTGGTCGTCGCCTGGTTCGGACTCTTCGGAGGGCTCCTGTTCGAGCTGGCGGCGCTCGGTGTCTCGATCAACCTGTTGCTCGCGGGCTTCAACATGATCCCGTTCGGTCCCCTCGACGGCAAGAAGGTCCTGGCCTGGAGCAAGCCGGTCTACGCGGTCGTCGCCGCGCCGATGCTCCTGCTTGGCGTCTTCGTGCTCCTGGCCGGCGTTCCCGGACTGTAGTCCAGTCCCACGGAAACGGTGGTCTTTTGCTCTCGGCCCGCCCGCTCTCGCATATGACCGACGACAGCGACGACGAGGAGGGGCTGACTTACGCGGCGAGTGGCGTCGACATCGACGCCAGCGAGGCCGCGACGGCGGCGCTCATCGGAGCGGCCGGCGAGTTCGAGGGTGACTACGCGGGCCTGGTCGACATCGGCGACCAGTACCTCGCGCTGGCGACCGACGGCGTCGGCACCAAGCTCCTCGTCGCTGAAGCGATCGACGACTACTCGACGATCGGCATCGACTGCATCGCGATGAACGTCAACGATCTCGTGGCGACGGGGGTCGAACCGGTCGCGTTCGTCGACTATCTCGCAGTCGAGGAGCCAGACGACGAGGAGTCCGAGCAGATCGGTGCCGGACTGCGCGAGGGCGCAAAGCGGGCCGACGTGGCGCTGGTCGGTGGCGAGACCGCCGTGATGCCGGACGTGATCAAGGGGCTGGACATTGCCGGCACCTGTGCCGGGCTCGCGCCCAAGGACGCGGTCTTCCCCGGCGAAGCCGAGCCCGGCGACGTCATTGTCGGCTGGCCCTCGGCGGGCATCCACTCCAACGGTCTCACCCTCGCTCGCGAGGCCGTCACCGCCAACCACGAGTACACCGACGACTACCCCCGCGATCCCGAGCAGACGATCGCCGAGGCACTGTTGACGCCGACCCGAATCTACACCGACGTGCTGGGTCCGCTCCGGGACGCCGAGACCCACGCTGCGGCCCACGTGACCGGCGGCGGCTGGACGAACCTCACCCGGATGGGCGAACACCGCTACGAGATCACCGATCCGTTCGACGCCCAGCCGATCTTCGAGTTCGTCCAGTCGGAGGGCTCGGTCTCCGACGAGGAGATGCACCGGACGTTCAACATGGGGACCGGGTTCGTGGCTGCGATGCCGGAACGCGCCGCCGAGACCGTCGTCGAGGCGACCGACGGGCGCGTCATCGGCGAGGTCACGGACGGCGAAGGCTGTGTTGCCGTCCGCGGGCTAGAGCTGACCGGGTGAGCGGCCGAACGCGAGCGGAGCGAGCCACATTTTTCGCCCACGTTTTTCGAGGAGTGGTTCGCGAGCACCGCGAGCGAACCCGACGACGAAAAAGGTGGATGCGGGACCGGGCTCGTGGCTGCGATGCCGGAACGTGCCGCCGAGGCCGTCGTCGAGGCGACCGACGGGCGCGTCATCGGCGAGGTCACGGACGGCGAAGGCTGTGTTGCCGTCCGCGGGCTGGAGTTGACCGGGTGAGCGGCCGAACGCGAGCGGAGCGAGCCACATTTTTCGCCCACGTTTTTCGAGGAGTGGTTCGCGAGCACCGCGAGCGAACCCGACGACGAAAAAGGTGGATGCGGGACCGGGTTCGTGGCTGCGATGCCGGAACGTGCCGCCGAGGCCGTCGTCGAGGCGACCGACGGGCGCGTCATCGGCGAGGTCACGGACGGCGAAGGCTGTGTTGCCGTCCGCGGGCTAGAGCTGACCGGGTGAGCGGCCGAACGCGAGCGGAGCGGGCTACCGCTCGATCTCCTGTTCTCTCGGTTCGTCCGCGACGAGTCGCAACTGGAGGGCCTCGCGGAGGTGATATCTGATGCGATCGTCCTCGGCCATTTCGAGCGCCGTTTCGAGCTGCCGGTGCAGTCTGTCGTCGTCGGGACGAACCGTCATTGCTGCTCTGGACGCGACGGGACCTCAAAAGGGGGACCGACCGTTCATGGGGGTATACGGCGACTAACACGGACGACGAGCCGACGTTCGCGATACCGTCAATCGAAACGAGTGACACGCAGATCGCGCTGTCGTCGTGCGATCGGGTGTGTATCGACTGTCACTGGCTACTACTCACGTGGGCCGCGATGTCGGCTTCGGTGATGATGCCGACCGTCTCGCCAGCGTCGACGACGAGGACGGCGTCGTTGTGCGTGAGGTAGGCGTCGATCTCGTCGATCGTCGCGTCGGTCTCGACGGTCGCGATCGACTCGTGCATCACGTCGGCGACCGGGAGGTCGCCCACGTTCTCGCGGTCGTGCTGGATGATGTCGGAGTGGCCGATCAGGCCGACGGGCGTGCCGTCGCGGACGACCGGCACCTGCGAGTACTTGCCCTCGTCGAGGATGTCCTGGGTCTCGTGGACGGAGTCGTCCGGCGCGACGCTGTGGACCGGGGAGTTCATCAGCTCGTCGGCCCGGAGAATGCCGCCTTCGGCCTCTTCGAGAGCGTTGACGATCCGTCGAAGCGTCGACAGCCGCGGGTCCACGTCGCCGCCCTCGATCCGCGCGATCAGCGGCTGTGATACGTCTGCCCGGTCCGCGAGTTTGCTCTGGGTCAGGCCAAGCTCGGTCCGCCGTTCCCGCAGATCGTCGGGCGTCGGAAGTTCCATACCCCTAATTACCTACGGTAATATATAAAAACACCGACGGCGCTGTCGACGTTCGAGCGCCACGGCAGAACGAGCCGTCTGCTGTGATTACCCGTCTGTGACACACTTCGCCACTGGGGGGGGGGGTGCGGTCTGTGACAGCGTTCGCCGGCCGTCTCAGGCTTGCGTGTCGGCGTCGGCTTCTTCGCCCTCGAACTCGATCGTGTCGATGACCTTCAGCGGCACGTCGCGCAGCGACCCGCCGATCTCGCTTTTGGCGATCCGCTGGGCGTGTTCGATCGACTCCGCGTTGAACACCTTCATCTCGAGGACGAGGCCGACCAGCGCGGTGTCGGCGGCGATGAACGCGGAGTCGAAGGGCTCGCCACAGGCAGGACAGCCCGTCGCACCGACTTCGACCTCGACGTAGTCCATCTCGGACTCGTTGAGGCGCTTCCCCGCTTCGCTGACTGCGACACCGATTGCGTCGTCGATGTCTTCGACGTCTCTGACCAACCAGGCTGCTTCCATCGCCACGAGGTAATTCATACACGTCTCTCCGCGTCCCCACTACACGTGTGTTTTGATTCGTGCCTGCGCACGAGACGGCGAATATCGTCATAACTTATGCGAACGTCCCGTCGTGCCAACGGCTCCGTTACCCGAACATCGGAAGATCTTCGAGACGGGAAGCGTCGACGGAATACATCGACGAAACCGCACGACTGCGGTCGATTCGACGCCAGTACCCCGATGCTAACATTTATATACTGCTACTCGCCCATAGCAGAGCGAGGGACGATGGAATCCCAACTCTACCGCGGCTTCGTGTTCGCACTGTACCAGTTCAGCCTGCTGCTGGGCATCGTGTTGCTCCCGATCGCACTCCTGTTCGGTCGGATGGGGCTGTCGCTGCCGATCCACAGAGTCGTGCTTCGACTGGAGGACGCGTACGCGGGTGCGACGCCGAGCTGATACTACCGGCTGTACATCTGTGACCGATTTCGCCACCCCGAGGTGACGAGGCTCTCCACGAAGTGACAGCCGGCAGTATAATTCTCCGCCGCCGATCCGTTCGAGACCGACTGCCACCACGAGAGTGTACCGCTACCCCCAAGTGCGGTCCGAACGACCGGTGACGTATGGAACTGTTCGGGACGGCGGGAATCCGTGGTACGGTCGCCGAGACAGTGACGCCCGAACGCGCACTTCGGGTCGGCCAGGCGGTCGGCCGCGACGGCGCGGAGTTCGTCGTCGGTCTCGACGGTCGCGTCACCGGACCGGCCCTCGCCGCGGCCGTCGAATCGGGCATCGAAAGCGCGGGCGGTTCGGTCGTCCGCATCGGTCAGTGTCCGACGCCAGCGCTCGCGTACGCCTCGCAGGGCCGGCGGGGCGTCATGCTCACGGCGAGTCACAACCCGCCCGAGGACAACGGCATCAAGCTGTTCGTCGACGGCAGCGAGTACGACCGCGAGGCCGAGCAACGAATCGAGGGGCGAGTCGCTGCCGGCGACAACGCCGCCGAGTGGTCCGCGTGGGGCGATACGGAGCGGGCCACGGTGCTCGACGAGTACCGTGACGCGGTCGCGGCCTACGCGGCGGATCACGGGAACGAGCCCCCGGATGTCACGGTCGCGGTCGACTGTGGCAACGGGATGGGGGCGCTCGCGACGCCACAGGTCCTCCGCGCACTCGGTGCGGACGTACGCGCGCTCGAAGCGTCGGTCGACGGCCACTTCCCCGCCCGTCAGAGCAAGCCCACGCCGGAGTCACTGGCTGCACTCCGCTCGTTCGTCGCCGACACGGACGCGGCCTTCGGCATCGGCCACGACGGCGACGCGGACCGCATCGTGATCGTCGACGCCGACGGCGACGTGGTCCACGAGGACACCGTCCTCGCGATACTGGCCGAACACTACGTTCGCCGCTCGTCCGCTCGGGACCCGGTCGTCGTGACGACGCCCAACGCCTCCGGCCGGATCGACGAGCGGGTCGACGAGGCCGGCGGTCGCGTCGAACGGATCCGACTCGGTGCGCTCCACGAGGGGATCGCTGCCGCGGAGGGGACCGTCGTCTTCGCCGCCGAACCCTGGAAACACGTCCACACCGCCTTCGGCGGGTGGATCGACGGCGTCGCCAGCGCCGCCGTCCTGACGACGCTGATCGCCGACGTGGGACTCGACGCGCTCCGGGAGCCCGTCACCGAGCGGCCCTACCGCAAACACAGCGTGGACTGTCCGGACGAGCACAAGACGGCGACGATGGAGCGGCTGGCGACGACACTTCCCGAGACGTTCCCCGAGGCCGCCGTCGAGACGGAGTACGGCGTTCGCCTGACGTTCCCAGACGACTCGTGGACGCTCGTGCGTCCCTCCGGCACCGAGCCCTACGTCCGGGTGTACGCCGAGAGCGACGACGTAGACGCCCTCGTCGAACGGATCGCCGAGACCGTCGAGCAGGCGGTCGCCACGGCGGCCTGAGCAAGCTGGCGACTGCTGGGCGATGGCTATTTGACGGGGCCAGCCGTGGCCCCGCACATGGATTCGCTGGTCGAGGCAGCCAGAGCGGCCGTCGAGGAGTCGTTCGCGCCCTACTCCGAGTACGGCGTCGGTGCGGCGATCGAGACCGCCGACGGCGCGGTGTACACCGGCTGTAACATCGAGAACGCCAACTACAGCAACAGCCTCCACGCCGAGGAGGTCGCCGTCGGGAGCGCGGTCGCGGACGGCCACCGAGCGTTCGAGCGGATCGCCGTCTCGTCAGACGCCCGCGACGGCGTCACTCCCTGCGGGATGTGTCGCCAGACGCTGATCGAGTTCTGTGACGACGACCTGCCGGTGATCTGTGACGAGGGCGACGGCGAGACGACGACGTACCAGCTGGGCGAACTGATTCCGGCGACCATCTCACGGGAGCACCTGGAATGACCGACGACAGCGAAGATCCCAACGACGGCGAGCAGTACCACCTCGAAGTCGCGCCGGGCGACGTGGCACCCAGCGTCCTCCTGCCGGGCAACCCCGAGCGCGTCGCCAAGGTCGTCGAGTCGTGGGACGACCACGAGGTCGTCGCGGACCACCGAGAGTACCGCACGGCGACCGGCGAGTACGACGGCACGCCGATCTCGGTCACGTCGACCGGGATCGGGTCGCCCTCGGCAGCCATCGCCGTCGAGGAACTGGCTCGCGTCGACGCCGAGACGCTGCTCCGCGTCGGTTCCTGTGGCGCGATCCAGGAGCAGGCCAGCATCGGCGATCTGATCATCACCACCGGCGCGGTCCGACAGGAGGGGACCAGCGAGGAGTACGTCCGCGAGGACTACCCCGCGACCGCCGATCACCGCGTCGTCTCGGCGCTCGTCGCCGCCGCAGAGGAGTTAGGATACGACTACCACCTCGGACTGACCTGTTCGACGGACAGCTTCTACGCCGGCCAGTCACGGCCCGGCTTCGAGGGGTTCGAGGCCAGCGGGAGCGACGAGCGCATCGAAGCGCTGCGAGCGGCCGGCGTCCTCAACTTCGAGATGGAAGCCAGCGCCATCCTGACGCTGGCCAACCTCTACGGACTCCGGGCCGGCGCGGTCTGTACGGTCTACGCCAACCGCGTCACCGGCGAGTTCCGGACGGCGGGCGAACGCAAGGCCGCAAAGACCGCGAGCCTCGCGGTCGACTACCTCGAACGGATGGACGAGGCCGTCGAAGCCAGCGACGCCGACCACTGGCACGCCGGGCTATCAGTCGAGAGAGAATAGCGGGCAGTGGCCGCCGTCTACATGTCGGGCCAGGCCTTGGCGGCCCGGCCGGTCGTCGAGACTCGGCGGATCCACTTGGCTGCGATGGCCTTCTTGAGGTTCTCTGCGAGGAAGCCACCGAACGTGTCGACGGGGACGCTGATACCCATGTACTCCACGTCGTGGGCGACGGCCTTGTCGCCGACGGAGACGACCGTCCCCATGTCGTCGTAGGTCCACGTGTCCAGTGGCTGGCCCCGGGCGGCGCGCGCGAGGTTCCGACCGGCGACCTCGGCAGCCTGCCAGGCGGCCTGAGCGGTCGGTGGTGCGGGGTCGTCGCCGGGCTGGTCGATCAGCGCGCAGTCGCCGATGGCGAAGACGCGCTCGTCGGAGGTCTGGAAGTCACGCTCGGAGTCGATGCGGTGGGAGCGCTCGTCTTTGTCCAGTTCCACGTCGCGGACGGCGTCGCGGCCGGTGATGCCGCCGGTCCAGATGAGTTCGTCGTAGTCGAGTTCCGTCTCTTCGCCGACGTAGACCGTGTCTTCGTCGACCTCGCCGATGAACTCGCCACACATGATGTTGATGTCGGCCGCTTCGAGGCGCTTGCGGATCGCACCCTGGAGTTCGGGATCGCCGTTGGGCATCACTTCGTCGAGTCCCTCGACGAGGTGGATCTCCAGGGGCGCGCGGCGCTCGTCGCGGTACTCGGCGATCTCGCCGGCCGTCTGGATGCCCGAGAGGCCGGCACCGCCGACGACGATCTGAGCGGGATCGTTCTGCGTCGCGTCTCGGGCGGCGCTGGCGATGGCGTCGTGGATGTTCAGGGCGTCGTCCAGCGACTTGAGCGTGTGTGCGTACTCCTCTAGCCCCTCGATACCGAAGAAGGCGGTCTGAGAACCGATCGCGACGAGGAGGTAGTCGTACTCGACCGTCGAGTCGTCGTCGAGTTCGACGACACGCTCCTCGGTGTCGATATCGGCGACCGACGCCTGCACGAAGTCGGTCTGTCGAGACTTGATGTCGCCGACGGGGATAGTCACCTTCTCCTGGACGGTCGGGTCACGGATACAGCGGTGAGATTCGTGGAGCACCAGGTGGTAGTCGGTGTCCGAGATCCAAGTGATGTCGGCCTCGCCGTTCAGTTCGTCTTCGAGGCTCTTTATCGCACCCGCGCCGGCGTAGCCAGCTCCGAGAACGACAACGTTGTCGGTCATGTGTGAAAAGGTCGGGCAGCGGGCGATACAAAGGCTTTGAAATCGCTCTCGCGTGGCAACTGCGTTGTCCCTTCGCTACGTCTCCCCGATCTGATGGGAACGACGGGCGGTAGGGTCGTGCTGTCGGCCGATCGCTGCGTCGTGCTATCCGCGACCCGGCGTCGCGGACGCCGTCACGGAGCGACAGCCGACGGTGTGACAGCGATCAGGAGACGCGTTCCCAGACTGCTTTCTCCTCTGCCGGCTCGTCGCCTCGGGTCCACCACTGGGCTTCCCAGACGGAGCCGTCGTAGACGACGCGGTCGCCGCCGGTGTAGGCGGTGTCCGCGTCCCACTGCGGGTACTCGTTGTCGCCGCCGTCGCCGCCGTCGTCACCGTTGTCGCCGTCGCCGCCATCGTCGCCGCCACCGCCGTTTGCTGGTCCGACCTCTTCCCACGGACCCCACTGGTTCGAACCGGGCTCGTCGCCCTGGGTCCACCACTGGGCTTCCCAGACGGAGCCGTCGTAGACGACCCGGTCGCCGCTGGTGTAGGTGGCGTTGGGGTCCCACTGTGGGTACTCACTGCCGCCGCCGCCGTCGGAGTCCTCGACCGAGATGGTCTCCGAGGCGGAGTCGGTCAGCCCGCCAGGTCCGGTGACCGTGACGGTTGCGGTGTACTCGCCGGCCGAGTCGTAGGCGTGTGTCACCTCTGGGCCGGACGCCGTCGTGCCGTCGCCCAGCGTCCACTCGAAGGACTGGATCGATCCGTCCGGGTCCGTCGACCCACTCGCGTCGAAGGTCACGTCGTCTCCGACCATCGGCGTGGTCGTGTCGACCGAAAGTGTCGCCGTCGGTGCCGTGTAGCCGTCGTCGCTGTCGTTGACGGCGTCGACGATCGCACCGGCGTCGACGAGACCACTGCCCTGCTGGTCCGACGGGAGGCCGATGTCCCGCGCGCTCTCGGTGAGCACGTCTTTGAGCTCCTGTGGCGACAGGTCGGGATCGATCGCGAGTGCCAGCGACGCGACGCCTGCGGCGGCCGGGCAGGCCATCGACGTTCCCGACAGCGAGTTGTAGCCGTCGGTCGGGTACGTCGAGAGCACGTTCAGTCCCGGCGCGGCAACGTCGACTCCGGGGCCGTACTGCGAGAAGTCGGTCAGTGTCTCGTTCGGTCCGACCGCAGATACGGCGACGACGGAGTCGAAGCCCGCCGGATAGGAGACGCCTCGCTGACCGCTGTTTCCGGCCGCAGCGATCGGCAGTGCGCCGTTTTCGAACGCGTAGTCACAGGCGTTGCGCAGCGTCTGGGACGCGCCACCGCCGCCCAGAGACATGTTGATGATGTCCGCACCGTTGTCCGCACACCAGACGATCGCGTCTGCGATCGCGCTCAGGACGCCGCCACCGCCGCTGCCCCCGAGTGCGCGTGCGGCCAGCAGCGAGGAGTTCGAGATGCCCGCGATGCCGGTCGCGTTGTTCGTCGTCCCGGCCGCGATACCGGAGACGTGGGTCCCGTGTCCGTTCCCACCTCGCGGACTCGGGTCGTCGTCGTCGGAGACGAAGTCCCGACCCTTGACCTGTCCGAACTGCGCTTCGAGGTCCGGATGGGTGTACTGGGTCCCCTGGTCGACGACGCCGATCGTCACGTCGGTCGATCCGAACGTCGTCTCCCACGCCCCACCGGCGTTCACCAGTTCGGGAGCGTACTGTTCTCCGACCCGTGGGTCGTCCACGTCGATGACCATCGGATAGTAGGTCGTGTTCGGCTCGACGTACGCGACGCCTGGCTGGTTCTCCAGGTCTTTCTTGGCCGCCGACTGTGCCTGTGGTCCGGTCTGCTGGGGCAACTGAACTTCCATGTACCCCAGCGTGTCGTTCTCGCCGACGACCGAGGCCCCTTCGGGCAGTCCCGACTGGATCGTCGCCTTCGTCTCGGCGGCGTTGGCCGTCGGCTCCATCCCGACGATCAGTTCTCCCGGATCACGGGAATCACCGCCGTTTCCGTCCGGATCCCGCCCCTCCACTGCGGCTGCAGTGCCGATCGCTGTTGATCCGACGATACCGCTTACTGTCCCGAGGAAGGTTCGTCTGGTACTCCCCCCAATGTCTTTGTCCGTCATGGACGTTCAAACATTCAGAGGCACTCCATTTATTATTTATGTCACGAAATGAAGGCTTGAATAATAGTTAGAAACGCTAAACGTTCACTATTCGAAAACGAACGGCAGAATTAATGTTCCGGTTCGCCGGCCGGTGCCCGCATGTCGTCGATGGTCAGGATCAGCTTGTTGCTGGTGTCGTCTTTCCCCGCGAGGGTACCGATGATCTGGAGCTTCGAGAGCGGCGTCGGGCCGACGGTGACCGAGTCGTCCTCGTGGAAATCGGAGATCGAACCCTGCAACTGGAGCTCGGCACGACACTTCTCGGGATGGTGAACGCTCGTCAGGTCGATCTCTTCGACGTTGGCGTCTTCGAGGAGTTCGCCGTTGTGCCGGAGCGGGACCCGAGCGGCGTCGTCCATGTCCTGGATCTGGAGCGCGTCGTACGCGTTCGCCGTCGGCTTGTACCCGCCTTTCGGACCGGGCACGCCCTCGACGAGCTGGAGTGCCTTCAGGCTCTGCATCTGGTTGCGGATCGTTCCGGGATTTCGGTCGACCTTCTCGGCGATGTCTTCTCCCTTGACCGCACTCTCGCTCTCTTTGTACAGGTTGACCAGTTCCTGCAAGATGTTTTTCTGACTGGGCGTGAGTTCGATTGATGACATAACCGAAGATTGGATGTACCTGTCCTTAAAGCCGACGGTGGCCCCATCCTGCTTGTCACTGTATATCGTGGTAAAAAACCGCATCCACAAATCGAGCGGAAACAGCGCTGTTTCCCGAGGTTCCTCGACAGGGCCAGTGTTTTTTGACACTCGTCGCGACCCGACTGGAAGTTCTGCCCGTCGTCACAGTCACACCGCCGAGTTCCGTCGTCAGCCGGGTTCATCACAGAACAATTAGATACCGCTGACAGGAAGCACGCTCCCAGCTGGCACGGCTCGCCGGTCACGTCGTCCATCTGTCTTTTAGTGCCGGCTCGCGTAGCCACCCGATATGGATCGACAGGTACGTCTCATCGGTGCACCGATGGACCTCGGAGCGGATCGCCGCGGCGTCGACATGGGCCCCTCGGCGATCAGGTACGCCGGCCTCGCCGACCAGCTCGAATCGGCCGGCATCGAGTGTGTCGACTACGGCGACGTGACGGTTCCACGCCCGGAGGAACTGGAGCCGGTCGCAGACGAATCGGTCGACGGACGAGCGAAGTATCTCGCCGAGACGGAGGTGGTCTGTGAACGCATCGCGTCGGCCGTCGACTCGACGGTGAGTGCAGGCGAGTTCCCGCTCGTTCTGGGCGGCGACCACTCGATCGCGATCGGAACGGTCGCGGGCACCACGGCAGACGACATCGGCATCGTCTGGTTCGACGCTCACGCCGACTACAACACGCCCCAGACGACTCCCAGCGGCAACGTCCACGGGATGTCGCTTGCTGCGATCCTCGGGACCGGTTCCTTCGCCGGCAGTGAGTGGGCTCACGCTCCGAACGTCGACCCAGCGAACGTCGCGCTCGTGGGGCTGCGGAACCTCGACGAGGGCGAACGCCGACACATCCGTGAGTCGCCGGTAACGGCCTACACGATGAGCGACATCGACGACCGCGGCGTGACGGACGTGGTCGAGTCCGCGCTGGCCGTCGCCGACAGCGCGGCCGACGGACTGCACGTCAGCCTCGACATGGACTGGCTCGACCCCAACGAGGCACCGGGCGTCGGAACGCCGGTCCGGGGCGGCGTCTCGTACCGAGAAGCCCACGTCGCCATGGAGTACGTCGCCAACTGCTCGACGGACCTGTGCTCGATGGAGGTCGTCGAGGTGAATCCGATCCTGGACACGCACAACCAGACCGCGGAGCTGGCCTGTGAACTCGCCGCCAGCGCGATGGGCAAGCGGATCCTGTAAACCGGAGCGCTATCGGTCCGTTCTGGCCGACGGCACGGCACTCGCTGTGGAACACGATGTGGGAGTTCGGGCAAGCTTATTACTCGTCACGTCGACGGGCCGGCAATGCTCGCCCGCAACGACACGACGGTCAGAGACCCCCGGTATCTCCGGCGACACGCGCTCTCGTTGCTCGACTTCTACCACCAGCGGTCCGTCGACACGACCCACGGCGGGTTCGTCCCACAGATCAGCGACCGCGACGGCACCGTCTACGACGCTCGCGCCAAGCTCTTGCCGGCCACCGCTCGCTTCGTGTTCAACTACAGCGTCGGCGCGCTCCTCGATGGGCCCCACTACTGCGAGGAGATGGCTGCACACGGCATTCGTCACCTCGAACGACACCACCGCGACGACCGCCACGGCGGGTACGTCTGGCAACTCGACGGGCAGACGGTAGCCGACGGCGGCAAGCGCTGTTACGGCCACGCGTTCGTCCTCCTGGCGTACGCGACGGCCGCACGTGCCGGCGTCCCGGGTGCCCGCGAGCGGATCGAGCCCGCGTACGCGCTGCTCGACGAACACTTCTGGGAGGACGAGTACGGCCGCTGTCGCGTTGAACTCGACCGCGACTGGTCCGGCACGAGCGACTACCGCGGCCAGAACGCCAACATGCACACCTGCGAGGCGCTACTGGCCGCCTACGAGGCCACCGGGACCGAGGAGTACCTCGACCGCGCCGCTCGTATCGCCGAGGGGCTGGCTCGCGACCTCGCCGACGAGGGCGACGGCCTGCTGTGGGAGCACTACACGAGCGAGTGGGACCACGACTGGGCGTACAACCGCGACAAGCCGGGCGATCTCTTCCGGCCCTGGGGCTATCAGCCGGGCCACCTGCTGGAGTGGAGCAAGCTCTTGCTGGTGCTCGCCCGCCACCGGGAAGAGTCGTGGTTCGCCGACCGCGCCGTTCGCTTCTTCGACGCGGCCGTCGAGAACGGCTGGGACGACGACCGCGGCGGCTTCGTCTACAACTTCGACCGGGACGGCGACCCGCTCGTCGAGAACAAGTACTACTGGCCACTGTGTGAGGGGATCGGTGCGACGGCACTGCTGGCCGACCGCTTCGACGACGACCGGTATCGAGCGTGGTACGACCGGATCTGGAACTACGCGCTGGACAACGCGGTCAACGACCGCTACGGGAACTGGTACTTCCAGTTGACGCCGGACAACGAGGTCGCGACCGACGCCATCGACGACACGCCAGAGGTCAAAGTCGGCTACCACCAGCTCAACGCCATCTACGAGACCCTGCGAGCCGACGGCTTCGCCGCGTGAGCCCGCACAGTGAGTCAAGCGCCACCGCTCGCGGCAAAAACGTGGGGAAAAAGGACGCTCGCTTCGCTCGCGTTCTCCGTGCTACTCGCCGTCTTCGACCTCGGCGGGCACCACCGTGACGCTCGCCACGTTGTCCGCCCCGTCGAGCTCCATGATCTTGACCCCCTTCGTGTTGCGGCCGACCTGTGACACGTCACCGGCGGGGATGCGCATGATCTGGCCGCTCTCGCTCATGATGACCAGGTGGTCGTCCTCGCGGACGGCCTTCGCCGTCGCGACGCGGCCGTTGCGGTCGTCGGTCTTGATGTCGATCAGGCCCTTCCCGTAGCGGGACTGTTTGCTGTACTCCGACAGGAGGGTGCGCTTCCCGTACCCGTTCTCGGTGACGGTCAGGAGTGCGCGGTCGTCGTGGTCGTCCGTCGCGACCATCGCGGCGACCTTGTCGCCGTCTTGCAGGTCGATCCCGCGGACGCCGCGGGCCGACCGTCCCATCTCGCGGACCTCCGACTCGTCGAAACGGATCGTCATGCCGCCCTCGGTGGCGACGACCAGATCGCCGCTGTCGTCGGTGACCTCCACGTCGACCAGTGCGTCGCCGTCTTCGAGCTTCGCGGCGATGATCCCCGTCGAGAGGATGTTCTCGAACTCGTCGACGCAGGTGCGCTTGACGTAGCCGTTGCGGGTGACCATCGTCAGGCACTCGTCTTCCTCGAAGTCGTCCGTCGAGACCACGGCGGTGATCTCCTCGCCGTCGCCGAGATCGATGATGTTGACCGCCGACTTGCCTCTGGCGGTGCGGGACATCTCCGGAATCTCGTAGGTCTTCAGGCGATAGACCTGTCCCTGATTGGTGAAACAGAGCAGGTAGTCGTGGCTGTTCGCCCGGAAGACCTTCGAGACGCGGTCGCTCTCCTTGGGGTCCGAGCCGATGATCCCCTTGCCGCCGCGGTTCTGGGCGTCGAACACGTCGACGGGCATCCGCTTGATGTAGTCGTCCTCCGTGATGACGACGACACAGTCTTCCTCGGGGATGAGATCCTCGTGGGTGACCTCGCCCTCGGCTTCGAGGATCGAGGTCTTGCGGTCGTCGTCGTACTCCGCTTTGATCTCGCGAAGCTCGTCTTTGATGACCGTCAGGAGCTCCGACTCGGAGTCGAGGATCGTCTGGAGCCGTTCGATCCGGGCCTGTACGTCCTCGTACTCCGACTCGATCTCGGCGGTCTCCATCGAGGTCAGCGAGCCCAGTTGCATCCGGACGATGTGGGCCGCCTGCTCCTCGGAGAAGTCGAACTGGCTCTGTAGCTCCGTGCGGGCCTCGTCGCGGTCCTCCGAGTCCTGGATCAGCTCGACCACGTCATCGACGTTTTGCAGCGCCTTCAGGCGACCTTCGAGGATGTGTGCGCGGTCCTGGGCCTCGTCGAGTTCGAACTGTGAGCGCCGACGCACGACTTCCCGGCGGTGATCGACGTAGTGTTCGAGGGTCTCTTTGAGGGTGAGCACGCGGGGCTCGTCGTCGACCAGCGCGAGGTTGATGACGCCGAAGGTCGATTCGAGGTGGCTCTCAAGGAGCTGGTTCTCGACCACGTCGACGTTCGCGCCGCGCTTGAGTTCGACGACGATGCGGACGCCGTTGCGGTCCGACTCGTCTCGGAGGTCGGCGATCCCCTCGATGACGCCCTCGTTGACGTCCTCGGCGATCCGCTCGACCATCCGTGCCTTGTTCTCCTGGTAGGGTATCTCCGTGACGACGATCCGGTTCTCCTCGGGATCGACCTCGTAGTCCGCCCGGACGCGGAGGCGACCCCGCCCCGTCGCGTACGCCGAGTAGATGGCGTCCTTGCCGACGATGTTGCCGCCGGTCGGGAAGTCCGGCCCCTTCACGTGGTCCATCAGGTCCTCGACCTCGCAGTCGGGGTTGTCGATGAGGTGAATCGTCGCGTCGATCACCTCGCCGAGGTTGTGCGGCGGGATGTTCGTCGACATCCCGACGGCGATCCCCGAGGAACCGTTGACCAGCAGGTTCGGCATCGCCGACGGCAGGACCTCCGGCTCCTGCAGTCGGTCGTCGTAGTTCGACTGGAAGTCGACGGTGTCTTTCTCGATGTCGGCGAGCAGTTCCTCCGAGATCGGCGACATCCGGGCCTCGGTGTAACGCATCGCGGCCGCGGGGTCGCCGTCCATCGAGCCGAAGTTCCCCTGTCCGTCCACGAGGGGGTAGCGCATCGCGAACGGCTGGGCCATTCGGACGAGGGTGTCGTAGATCGCGCTGTCCCCGTGGGGGTGGTAATCACCCATCGTCTCCCCGACAATCGAGGAGGACTTGCGATGGGCGGACCGCGACGAGACGCCCATCTCGTGCATCGCGTAGAGAATCCGGCGGTGGACGGGCTTGAGCCCGTCGCGAACGTCCGGGAGCGCACGACCGGCGATGACGCTCATCGCGTAGTCGATGTAGCTCTGTTCCATCTCGTCCTCGATGCGGACGCGGTCGACGCGCGACGCTGCCTGCGGATCGTCGGGATCAGGTGCTTCAGAACTCATGTTAGATGTCCACCCAGTCGGCTTCCGGCGAGTGTTCCTTGATGAACTCCTTGCGGGGTTCGACCGCGTCGCCCATCAGCACCGAGAACATCTTGTCTGCGGCGGCGGCGTCCTCGATGGTGATCTGCTTGAGGATCCGCTGGTCGGGATCCATCGTCGTGTCCCACAGCTGCTGGGGGTTCATCTCGCCCAGGCCCTTGAACCGCTGGACCTGATCTGGATTGCCGTCACACTTCTCTTCGACGAGCCGATCTCGCTCTGCCTCCGTCATCGCGTCGTAGGTCTCGCCGTTGTACCGGACCCGATAGAGCGGGGGCTGGGCGGCGTAGACGTAGCCAGCTTCCAGCAGCGGCTTCATGTGCCGGTAGAACAGGGTCAACAGGAGCGTCCGAATGTGGGCACCGTCGACGTCGGCGTCGGTCATCATGATGATCCGCTTGTAGCGGATGTCCTCGATGTCGAACTCGTCGCCGATACCGGTGCCGAGCGCCGTGATGACGTTGCGGATCGAGTCGTTCTCCAGGATGCGGTCGAGGCGGTGTCGCTCGACGTTGAGGATCTTCCCGCGGATCGGGAGGATCGCCTGGAACTCCGGATTGCGTCCCTGTTTGGCCGAGCCGCCGGCAGAGTCGCCCTCGACGACGAACAGCTCCGCGTCGTCGGGATCCCGTGTCTGGCAGTCGGCGAGCTTGCCGGGCAGTGCCGTCGATTCGAGCGCGGACTTGCGTCGGGTCAGCTCCTCGGCTTTCTTCGCGGCCTTGCGGGCCTTCGCGGCCTCGACGGCCTTGCCGACGATGGCCTCCGCCGTGTCGGGGTTCTCCTCGAAGAACGTCCCGAGACCGTCGTGCATCGCCGACTCGACGATCCCCCGGACCTCGCTGTTGCCCAGCTTCGTCTTCGTCTGGCCCTCGAACTGCGGGTCGGGGTGTTTGATGGAGATGACGGCCGTGAGGCCCTCGCGGATGTCTTCCCCCGAGAGGGTGTCGTCGAGGTCGTTCAACAGGCCGTTGCTCGTGGCGTAGTCGTTGACCGTCCGGGTCAGAGCCGTCTTGAACCCGGTCATGTGACTGCCCCCCTCTCGCGTGTTGATGTTGTTGGCGAAGGCGTGGATCGATCCCTGTAGCTCGGCCGTGCCCTGCATGGCGATCTCGACCTGGACCGGCCCGTCCTCGATCTGCTCTTCGTCTTCGAAGTAGATCACGTCGCGGTGGAGGGGCTCTTTGGTCTCGTTGAGATACTGGACGAACTCCTTGATGCCGCCCTCGTAGACGAACGTCTGAGACTCGCCGTCGCGTTCGTCGACCAGCGAGATCTCGACGCCGGAGTTGAGGAAGGCAAGCTCCCGGAGGCGAGACGCCAGCGTCGAGTAGACGAAGTCGGTCGCCTCGAAGATCTCGTCGTCGGGCCAGAAACGGATCTGTGTGCCCGTCTCCTCGTCGGGTTCCATGTCGCGAACCCGTTCGAGCTCGTACTCCGGTTCGCCGTGGTCGAACCGCTGTTTCCAGACGGCACCGTCGCGTTTGACCTCGACTTCGAGCCACTTCGAGAGCGCGTTGACGACGGAGACGCCCACCCCGTGGAGCCCACCGGAGACCTGGTAGGACTTGCTGTCGAACTTCCCTCCCGCGTGGAGTACGGTCATGATGACTTCGAGCGCGGGCCGGTCGTGCTTCTCGTGAGTGTCGACCGGGATGCCGCGGCCATCGTCGGAGACAGAGACGGAGTCGTCCTCGTGGATCGTGACGGTGATTTCGTCGCAGTGCCCGGCGAGTGCCTCGTCGATGGAGTTGTCTACGACCTCGTAGACGAGATGATGGAGGCCTCTGGAGTCGGTCGACCCGATGTACATCGCCGGCCGCTTTTGAACGGCCTGTAACCCCTCCAGAACCTGAATCTGTTCCGCACCGTAATCACGGTCCTGTGACATAGAATCTACTGCGTCTAGTCGTGCGGGGGTCTTAAACTTCCCGCACGCGCACGCGAAGCGGTCGCCCCGTCCGGCAGTTCGGTTCGTCCGATCGTTCGAACGGGATCAGGACCCGCCGCTCGACCGGCCGGTCGCTGCCTCGCTCGCCGGTCCGCTGTCGCTGTGGCCGCTGGTGGCGTCTGCCTCGGTCTCGAAGGACTCGACGAGCCCCTTGAGGTCGCTGGCTCGATCCGAGAGCGTCCGGATGTTCTCGGTGACTTCCGTGATCGAGGCGGTCTGCTCCTCCGCGGAGGCCGCGACGTTCTCCGTCTGTGCGCTCGTCTGTTCGCTGATCGAACCGACTTCGTCGACCATCGCGACGACCTCCTCCGTCGACGCCGCCTGTTCCGTCGTCGCGTCGCTGATCGACTGGATGCCGGCGTTGGTCTCCTCGACCTGTTCGACGATCTCGTCGAGGGCCTCGGTGGCCTCCCTGATCGTCTCCTGTCCAGTGTCGACCCGTGCGCCCATCTCGCGCATGTCCACGACGGTCTCGTCGGTCACCGACTGGATCTCGGTGATCATCGAGTCGATGTCGTCGGTCGCAGCCTGGGTCTGGGCCGCGAGCTCTTTGATCTCGTCGGCGACGACGCCGAACCCTTCGCCGGCCTCGCCGGCTCGGCTGGCCTCGATGGAGGCGTTCAGCGCCAGCATGTTCGTCTGGTCGGCAATCTCGTCGATGAGCGTGACGACTTCGCCGATCCGTTCGACCTCGGTGGCGAGGGTCTCGACCTGCTCGATGGTCTCTGTCGCCTTCTGCTCGATCGCTTCGATCTCTTCGGTCGCTTCTCGACCGTACTCGCGCCCCTGTTCGCCGGTCTCGGAGGCGCGTTCGGCCTTCGTCGCGATCTCGTCGGTCGAGGACGTGATCTCCTCGATCGTCGCCGAGAGATCCGTCATCTCGTCTGTCACCTGCTGGATGTTCTCGTTTTGCTGTTCGGCTCCGCTGGAGATCTCCTGGATCGTCTCGGCGACCTGTTCGCTCGCGGTCCGCACTTCGTCCGCGCTCGCGGAGATCTGTTCGCTCGAATCGTCGACGTCGCGTGCGAAGCGCTCGATCTCGACGACGGTCCGCTCCAGCTCCGCGATCATCTCGTTGGACGCCTCTGCGATCTCTCGCATCGCGTCGTTGTCGATGTCCGTGTCGAGTCGCTGGGTCAGGTCGCCCTCTGCGGCTCGGGCCATCACCGCTCCGAACGCCGTCGCTTGCTGTTCGAGGCTGTCTGCCAGGGCCTCGGCGTCCTGTTTGGCGACTTCCGCCTCGCTGCGGGCCGTTTCGAGGTCGTCGATGAACTGCTCTAGGTCGGTCTGCATCGCGTCCAGCGAGTCCCCGAGCCGCCCGGGGACCGGCTCGTCGAGGACGGCAGCGTCGAAGTCCTGGCGCGACAGCGCGTCGGCCTGGTCGGCGACGGTCTGGAGGTACGCCGTGATGTCGCGGAACGCGGTCCGGACCTGTCCGACCTCGTCGATCCGACCGTCGTCGGAGATCTCGATGTCGAGGTCGCCGTCTGCGAGCGCGGTCGCCTGCGAGGACAGCTCCTGCATCGAACGCATCGGCCCCCGTCGCACCATCAGCCCCAGCACGACCAGCCCGACCAGCGCCGACCCGATCAGGAGGAAGATGTTCTGCTCGACCTGCTGGCGAACCACCAGTGCCGACGACTTGGGCGCTTTCTTTATGACGACCCAGTTGGAGTCACCGCCGACGGCCGTGTACGCGACCACCGAATCCGAGGTCAGGAGCGTCCCGTTGGGGTTGTTGTCGACGGCGGTCCTGATCTCGTCAGCGTTCGAGCCGCCGTACTGCGCGAGGATGGCGTCCTCGTCGCGATCCAGCAGTACGTCACCGGTGCCCCGACCGATGATCGTCGTCCGGGTTCCGTCGATGGAGCTGCGGAAGCGTTGGGCTCGCTCGCTCATCCGGATCTTCATGATGAGCGCGTACTCCGTCTCCGGCACCGGCGAGATCAAGGCCATCGAGGGGGAGCCGTCCCGATCCTCGTACACCCACGACTGGATGACTGTTTCTGGACCGTCGAACGAGAGCTCGTCGTAGCTCGCTTCCTGTGGCCAGACGATCGCCGTCTCGGTCACGCTGGAGCCTTCGAGGTCGGCGTTCGTGCTCGCCTCGATCGTCCGGTCGTCCCGGTCGAGATAGTGGAGCGCCACGACTTCGCTTGGCAGTTGCTCCATCTCGTCGTCGAGTGCGGCCCGTACCTGATCGGGGTCGGTCGTCGCGAGCGCCCGCTGCTTCGAGAGCGTTCTGACGGTGTTTTGCTGGGTGTCGACCCACTGCTTGACGGCGTCGCCCTCCAGCTCTGCGTTCGCCAGGAGGTTCTGGCGTTGCTGATCGCTCACGTCTTCTGAAACCTGTGTTGCGGTGTAGAATCCGATGCTCGCGACGATCACCAGGATCACCAGTGCGACGAGCCCGAACTTTCGCGTGTAACTCCGACGGACGGACTGTGGGAGCCAGTTCTCGATAGTCATAATAAATCTTTGTTGGGTTCCTTCTAGTTGCCGCGCTACTCTCTGTGGGGAATGCTCGGGTAAAAAGACAACTGGCGAGTTATCAGGACAAATATCCGGGAACGACAGCGTCGATTAATCTCTCTGCCACTCAGTGCCGTCACGCCGCCGTGACCACTTTCACTCCGGTGGCGAACACCTTTTAAGCTGTCCGCTGATACGTACCGCCACGAATGACCTCGTATCAGTCTCGTCTCGGGGAGGGAGAGGGGATCGCCGACGAACTGGCCGAGAGCCAGCGATCCATCTCCATCGCCGAGTTCTTCGAGAAGAACAGGCAGATGCTCGGGTTCGACTCGGGGGCCAAGGCGCTCGTCACGGCCGTCAAGGAGGCCGTCGACAACGCGCTCGACGCCTGTGAGGAGGCCGGGATCACCCCCGACATCTACGTCGAGATCCAGGAAGCGGGGGACTACTACCGGCTCATCGTCGAAGACAACGGCCCCGGCATCACCCGAGAACAGATCCCCAACATCTTCGGGAAGCTGCTCTACGGCTCGCGCTTTCACAAGCGCGAGCAGAACCGGGGACAGCAGGGGATCGGTATCTCGGCGGCCGTCCTCCACTCCCAGAAGACCAGCGGCAAGCCGGCGAAGATCACCAGCCGGACCGAGCAACACGCAGACGCCCAGTACTTCGAGCTGATCGTCGACACGGACGCCAACGAACCCGAGATCAGCGTCGAGGACACGACGACCTGGGAGCGACCCCACGGCACCCGCATCGAACTGGAGATGGAGGCGAACATGCGGGCCCGCCAGCAGCTCCACGACTACATCAAGCACACGGCGGTGGTCAACCCCCACGCCCGCATCGAACTGGTCGAGCCAAAGGAACACCTCAAGTACGAACGGACGACCGACCAGCTCCCGGACGAGACCGAGGAGATCCGTCCCCACCCCCACGGCGTCGAACTCGGCACGCTGTTGAAGATGCTGGAGTCGACGGATTCGTACTCGATCTCGGGGTTCATGCAGGGCGAGTTCACCCGGGTGGGCCAGAAGACCAGCGACGAGGTCATCGCGAACTTCAACGACCGGTACTACGGCCGCGAGATGACGTGGTACGGCCCGGAGCCCCACGACGGCAGCGTTGCCCCGGAGGGGCAACGAGGTGAAGACGGCGAAGCCGTCGGAACGGACGTGGCGCGAGCCGTCCAGCAGGCCGTCTCGAACAAGGGCAAAGACGCCACCGCGGCGTTCGCCGATGCGGTCGCCAGCGCCGTCTCGGAGGCCGGCCGGGTCGCCCACGGTCGACTCGAAGAGATCGTCGACGGCCACGCCGACCGGATCGAGGACGACTACGAGAAGACCTTCGGCGACACCGTCCGCGAAGCCGCCATCGAGGCGGCGTGGGGCGAGATCACCGCCGATCGAACGCCGGACGTGTACGAACTCGTCGACGAGGTCACGACGACGCGCAAGGACGACGCCGCGGTGCAGGGCATCGCCGAGCGAATCGCGGACAAGTTCGACGACGGCCGCCACCGGCTGACCTACACCGAGTTCGAGTCCTACGTCGACCGCGCCGCCGACATGACCGAGGAGCGCGACGACACCACGTTCGGCGAGACCGCACGCGAGAAGATCGTCGACGCCCTCTGGGAGGTCGCCGCGCCGGTCTCGGACGATCCCCCCAACGTGAGCGAGATCGCCGACGACCGCGACGTCGCCAGCGACCTGCTGGAGGCGATGCGCGAGACCGACATCATCGCACCGCCGACGGACTGTCTCGCACCGATCACCGCCGAACTCGTCGAGGCGGGGCTGAAAAAGGAGTTCGACGCGGACTTCTTCGCCGCCTCCACCCGGGACGCCTCCGTCCACGGCGGCGACCCGTTCATCGTCGAGGCGGGGATCGCCTACGGCGGCGACATCGAACACGACCAGGCTCAGGTGATGCGCTTTGCCAACCGCGTCCCGCTCGTGTATCAGCGCGGTGCCTGTGCGACGACCGACGTGGTCAAGTCGATCAACTGGCGCAACTACGGCCTCGATCAGCCGGGGGGCAGCGGCATCCCCAACGACGCCGCAGTCGTCATGGTCCACATCGCCTCGACGAACGTCCCCTTCACCAGCGAGTCCAAAGACGCCGTCGCCAACATCCCGGAGATCGAGTCCGAGATCGAGCTGGCGATCCGCGAGGCCGCACGGGAGCTAAAGAGCTACCTCAACAAGCGCCGATCGATGCAAAAGCGCCGGAAGAAAGAGAACAAGCTCGCGACGATCCTCCCCGAGATGGCCGAGAAGCTCGCGACGGTCACCGGCAACGAGCAACTGGACATCGACGACTCGATGGCCCGCATCATGAACAACGTCCTCGTCGAGCGCGAGGTCGAGGGCGATACGGTCCGGGTCGTCGTCGAGAACAACGACGACACCAACGCCGACGTCGACCTGACGGACATCGTCACGGCCGAGCCACGGGCCACGAACGGCGCGAACGTCGTCGAGATGGACGGCGAGTGGTTCGTCAAGTGGCAGACGACCGTCGCTGCCGGCGACGACGCAGTCCTGGAGTATCAGATCGACGGCGACGCCGAGTTCGACATCGCCGTCGACGGCGTCGAAGACGAGAAACTGACCGTGAACGCGTAATCTATGAGTACTGATAGCAACCTCAACGAGGCAGAAGCCCGCGAACAGCTGCTCGACCTCGCGGCGGACTTCTACGACCAGTTCGCCGAGGGCGACGTGCCGACGATGCAGATCCCCACCCGGACGAAGTCCAACATCGAGTACGACGAGGACAAGGACGTGTGGGTCTACGGCGACCGCTCCTCGACGCGGTCGGCAAAGACCGTCTCCGGTGCCCAGAAGCTCCTGAAGGCGACCTACACCATCGACTTCCTCGCACAGCAACTCGAAGAGGACCGCTCTTCGACCCTGCGTGAACTGTACTACCTCTCGGAGTCCTGGGACCTCGACGAGGCCCAGTTCAACACCCAGGACGAGTCGAACAACCTCATCGAGGACTTAGAGATCGTCTCGGAGGTCAAACGCGAGGACTTCCACATGCGCCCCGAGGAGTCCGGCGCGAAGGTGATGGGACCGCTGCTGCTGCGCGAGCAGACCAGGCGGGGCGACCGCGAGATCCACTGCCAGGACGACGTGGGCCAGGGCGGCTACCAGATCCCCAACAACCCAGACACCATCGAGTTCCTCGACAACGACGCCGACTTCGTCCTCTGTGTCGAGACCGGTGGGATGCGCGACCGGCTGGTCGAGAACGGGTTCGACGACGAGTACGACTCCATCGTCGTCCACCTGGGCGGCCAGCCCGCCCGTGCGACCCGGCGGCTGACCAAGCGCCTCCACGACGAACTCGACTTGCCCGTCGTGGTCTTCACTGACGGTGACCCCTGGTCGTACCGCATCTACGGCTCGGTCGCTTACGGTTCGATCAAGTCGGCCCACCTCTCGGAGTACCTCGCGACCCCGGAAGCCCAGTTCATCGGCATCCGTCCGGAGGACATCGTCGAGTACGACCTGCCGACGGACCCCCTCTCGGACTCGGACATCAACGCCCTCGAATCGGAGCTGGAGGACCCACGCTTCCAGACGGAGTTCTGGGAGGAGCAGATCGAACTCCAGCTCGACATCGGGAAGAAGTCCGAACAGCAGGCACTGGCCTCGCGGGGACTGGACTTCGTGACGGATACGTATCTGCCTGAACGGCTGACCGAGATGGGCGTCCTCTAGGGACGTGCATCGAGGAGCGGTTCAGGGAGATAGTTGGACGAACGGCTGACCGAGATGGGCGTCCTGTCGCTCGAACGTCGACCAGCGATGCTCCATCTGACACGCGAAAGACTGAGGGACGAGTGCGTGCTGCATCCTCGTAGATGCCCTTTGACCGTCCCCTCTCTAGCCGCGTGAACGGGTGGATAGAGAGCCTATCGCGGGGCGGATACGCAGCCCTCACGGGTCTGTTGACCGGGATCGCCGTCGTCGTCGCTGGCCAGGAGATCGGCGGGGACCGCCTCCTCATCGATGCAGTACTGATGGCGCTCGCGATGACTGCCGTCTACTACGCGCTCGATCCGCGGAACTGGTCAGCGTGATCTCGCCGCGGTTACGCTTCGACGCCGAGTTCGTCCAGTAGCGTCACCGCTGCGGCGTGTGAGGAGGGTGGCCCTCGTGCGGTGACGAGGTCGCCGTCGACGGTCACCGACGTGTCGGCGTCGAGTTCGGCGTCCCAGACGCCGCCCGCGGCCTCGACCTCGTCTTCGACCCAGTAGGGCAGCTTGCGTCCGTCGGGGAGCAGGTCCTGCTCGTCGACGATCCCCTCCTCCCAGGCGTTGGGGAAGCCGGTGACGTTCCGGTCGGCGACGAGCATGTCGCCGTCGGAGTCGCGGGTGAACGCGAGGATGCCGACGGCGTGGCAGACGACCAGCGCCGTCCCTGTCTCGCCCTCGACCGCGGTCCGGAGCGCGTCACGGGCGTGTACGTCCTGGGTCACGTCCCACTCGGCACCGTGGCCGCCGGGGAAGACGACGGCGTCGTAGGCCTCGGCATCGGCGTCGGCCAGCGCGATTGGGTCGTTGAGGCGGTCGTCGCTCTCTGCCACGCTCGTGACGCGTTCGGCGGTCTCCTCGCCGACCTCCTCGGGGTCGATCGATCGCTCGTCGACGACCGGCGGGTTCCCGGTCGGCGTCGCGACCGTCACCTCGACGCCCGCCTCGGTGAGCGTCGTGAGCGGCTCGATACATTCCTCGCCCCAGTAGCCTTCTTCGCTGACGATGAACAGTGCAGTAGTCATGCACCCTCTGTAGGGGTGTGTGGTGTAACCTCCTTTCGGGCGCGGCAGCAAAGTGAGCGACCGAAACGAGGTTCAATGGTCCAGTGCGACCGGAGTCGTTCACTGAGTGGTTCTGTCGGTCGTCGAGATCAGGAAGTGAGTAGACGAGATCGCTGCCGACGGGTTTTTGGACACCGCGCAGCGTTCGCTAAGACGATGCCCTCCACACGCCGTAGCGTGCTCCGCGCAGCTACTGGGCTGTCCAGTCTCACCGTCGCTGGGTGTCAATCCTTTTCCGGCGACTCCGAACCGACCGAGAAGCCACAGATCGATCCCGTGACCGACTACACCGTCGTGACGCTCCGCCGCGCCGACGGCGCTCCCTATCGATACACAGGCAACCGACGATCAGGGGAGTCGCTCGTCGTCGGGTCGAGTGACGATATCGACGCCCTCTCGTTCCCGACCGACGGATCGAAGGCCGACGAGTTCGGTTCGTTCGTCCGGGAGACCGACTTCGAGGAGCGATCCGTCCTGCTCTACCGCCGGCGGGTTTCAGAATGTGATCGCCAGCACGTCGAGAGCGTTTGGCGTCGACCCGGATCGCTGAGTGTGACACTGTGCCGCGAACGCCGGGCGGCAGACGTCGACTGCTCCACGGACACCGAGGTCGAGGTGGGGATCGCGATACGGGTCCCGTTCACGAGCGATCAGTTCGATCAGCCGACAGCGAGCACGAGCAGCGAGTGTACTGACCGGTTCGGCCCCCGGGACACGACGACGGAGGGCGCGTGATGCGACGAACAGTGACCCGCCGCAGGGCGCTGGGAACGACCGGCACGATCCTCGCCGCACTCGCCGGCTGCTCGACTCTCTCGACCGGGACGAGATACGACGAGGAACGGCTTCGTGATATCGCCGAGGAGGCCATTCCGGACCCGTCGATACAGTTCCCTTTTACCACCCCGTCGTCGATGATCGCGTTCCACCGCGACCGCGCGAGGGCGTTCCTCGAACAGGTCCCCGAATCCGTGTCGCTCCCGAACGCGGCCACTGCCAGATCGATCGAGAACGAGCGGTCGGCACTGGCCGACCGGGTCGACAGCGAGAGCCGCGAAGCCGACGACAGCGACGGGGAAAGCGACGAGGATTCGCGGCGAACCCCGCGCGAGAGATTGTTCGACTGGCGACGGAACCGCGTCGAGGCCGCTCGCCTCCTCGGTCGCTACCGGGCGGCGACCGGCGATATCGAACGCTCGGCGCTCCGGGAGCGACGCGACGCGATCCGCTCGGATCGGGCCGACTTCGTCGCCGCTCACGAGTACCGGAGCACCGATCCGACGAGCGCGGTGCACCAACACCTCGTCCTCGAGTCGATGCTCCGAACGGTCACACGGGAACTGGAACCGTACCCACCGTTCCCCGAGGCACCGACCGCCGATCCGGACGAAGTCGGCTATCTCGTCGGTAAGATGGTCCGTGCCGAGGCCACGCTCTCCGACGCCCGGCGGTATCGCGACCAGTTACCCGACGACGGCGACAGCTACCGACCAGCGATGATGGCGACGGCGACGTGGCTTCGCCGCCGTGCCAGGCGGACCGAAACCGCACTGGAACGATATCTGGAACAGGGCGTCTCGGCACTCGACGGCGACGTGTCGGGGACGCCGAGAGAATCGTGGTTCCGCGTCGCCCGCGAGATCGCACGCGACCACTCCAACAGCGAACTCCTCGACGCGATCGGCGAGTCGTCCTACGCCGGTGCCGTCCTCGAAGCGGGTCGCCGTCGAACGGCGCTCTCGACGCTCGAAACCGTCGTCGACGAGATCGAGGGCGGAACGTACGGTGGTCGGCTCTCGATGGCGCAACTGGCGTCACTGCGTGAGCGCGCGGTCTCGAACGTCCAGTCGACACTCCAGAAGCAGGATCGGTTCGGTCGCAGATTGGTCGAACCGGCAGTCGATCGGATTCGGGATGGATCACAGCGGTTGGGCAGCGGTGCATCGCCAGAATCGGTCAACCGTGCCGCCGGCCGGTTCGCTTACGCCGAATATCAGGCTCCGCAGGCGTCGGCGGTCGCAGACGAGGTCCGAAATCTCCTGACCAGCGCTGGGGAATAGGGCGAGCCGATTGGTGTCTCAGTGATCCAGTGCGACCGGCACGCCACGGCCCGCAACGTCGACCGCGAAGGCCTCGTCGTCGCCCTCTAGGGACTCGAAGGTGTTGTAGTGGATCGGCACCACGCAGTCCGGTCGCATCTCCGCCGCGAGGTCGGCGGCGGTGTGGCGATCCATCGTGTAGTTCTTCGCGATCGACGGGACGAACACGTCCACGTCGAGTTCCTCGTGGCCGGGCAACACGTCGGAGTCGCCGGGCCAGAAGACCCGCTCGCCGCCGATCTCGACCAGGAAGCCACAGCCGATTCCCTTCGGGTGGATCGGCGTGCCGTCGTCTTCGACGTTCGGGCCGTCTTCCTCGTTGTAGGCCGGGACGGTCCAGATCGGGCAGTCGGCGGCGACGAGTTCGTCTTCCATGCTCACCTCGACGACCTCGAAGTCGAGATCGGCCGGCCGGTCGAGGTCGCGGTCGGTCGCGTGGACGTCGATCCCCTCGAAGAGGACGACGGTGGCGTCCTCGCTCGCCACCCGGCGGATGCCGTCCGGATCGTAGTGGTGGATGTGAGTGACCAGCACGACGTCGCCGTCCCGCGCGTCGTAGTCCTGCGTCGGCGGGTGGTTGATCCCCTCGACGTGGGGTTCCCACTCGCCCGTGAGGACGCCGTAGCGTCCGGGATCGAAGTAGATCGTCGTGTCGTCGCTCTCGACCCGCAGGGTCGCGTAGCCGAGCCAGTCCAGCGTGAGCTCCTCGAAGTGGACAGTCATAGATCACGGTTCGGCCGAGCGGCGTATAAATGGCCCGTGACGCGGATGGTCGTTCCTCACAGCCGGCATATCACCCTTGCTGGGCGGCCAGCCGTTCGACCCGTTCGAGCGTGTCGCCGTCCGCGACGGCTTTGTCCGAGCGGACCTCGACGAACCGCGGGAATCGGAGCGCGTACCCCGACTCGTAGGTCGAGGAGGTCTGGATCTCCTCGTAGCCGACCTCGAAGACGACGGCCGGTTCGATCTCGACGTGCTGGCCGGTCTCCCGGGTGACGTGTGGCTCCAGCAGTTCGGTCAGCGTCGCCAGCTGTTCGTCGGTGATGCCGGTCGCGACGTTGCCGACGGGCGCGTAGCCGTCGTCGGTCCGGGCCGACAGCTCGAAGGTCCCCAGATAGGTCGCTCGCCGTCCCTCGCCCCACTCTGCGCCGGTGACGACGAGGTCGAGCGTCTCCACGTCGGGCTTGCGTTTGCGCCAGTGTTTGCCCCGCTTGCCCGGCGAGTACGTCGAGTCTGGATCTTTCAGCATGATCCCCTCGTGGCCGGCGGCCAGCGCCTCGTCGGCGATGTCCTCGATCCGTCCGGTGTCGTCCGCGAGCCAGCACGTCGACCGGATTGCGTCGGCGTCGCCCAGCACCGCGTCGAGCTCGTCTCGTCGGTCGACGAGGGGGGCGTCCAGCAGGTCACGACCGTCGGCGTGGAGGCAGTCGAACGCGTGCAGGCGAACGCCGACGTTCTCGCTGGCACGGGCCACGTCGTGTTTGCGCCGGAAGCGTCGCAGCACCTCCTGGAAGGGGAGCGGATCGCCGTCGCCGTCGACCGCGACGACCTCGCCGTCGAGGATCACCGGACCGTCGACGGCGTCCTCGACGGCCGACACGACCTCCGGCAGCGGATCGGTCACCTCCTCCATGTTCCGAGAGAACAGCCGGACCGTCTCGCCGTCGTAGTGGACCTGGACCCGAGCGCCGTCGTACTTCCACTCGACCGCTGCGGTCTCCCAGTCTTCGAGGGCCTCGGTCACGGTGCCGGCCTGTGCGAGCATCGCCTTGACCGGTCGGCCGATCGTCAGTTCGAGGTCGGCCAGCCCGTCGGCCCCCTCGTCTCGGGCGACCCGGGCGACGTTCCCGTAGTCGTTGGTGACCTGTAGCGCGCGCTCGACGGCGTCGACCGGCGCGTCGAAGGCCGCCGCGATGGCGTCGCGTACCGTCCCCTCGCCGACGCCGATCCGCATCTCCGAGAGGACGATCCGGGCGAGGTAGCGCGCCTCCTCGTCGCTGGCGCGGTTGAACAGGCCAAAGAGCGTCTCGACTTTCGTGTCGCGGCTGCCCGAACCGCTGGCCGACGCGATGGCTGCGAGTTCGTCCGCCACCTCGGCGACGGTGAGCGGAGACTGCGAGCCAGCGCCGAAGGCAGCAAGTCCCTGCTGGCCGCCCAGGTCGAGGTCGGCGGCGACGGCACCGATCTCGCCCACGTCCGCGACGCGGGCCTCGATGTCGTCGACGGCGACGTTTCGGCCCGCAGCCCGCGCCAGCGCCTCGTAACACAGCTTCGGGCCGATGTCGAGCTTTGTCGCCTCGTAGGCCGGGAACACCCGTCCCTGCACGAGCCGTGTGAGGATCGGGAGGTCGTCACCGGCGTCTGCGAGCAGCCCGGTCACCAGCTCGGTCGTCGCGATGTCGGCGCTCTCGCCCTCGATCTCGGCCGCCGTCGCGGCGAACTCGGCGAACTCCATTACCGGAGGCTACCGATCCGGCGTCGCAAACACCCTTCGATGCGCGTCGGCTACTCTACCGTGACCGGTACGGCGACGAACTCGCCTTGCCCCGGCGCGGGGTAGGGCCGGTCTCGCTCGAAGCCGCCGTAGTTCAGCACCCGGTCGCCGTCGGTGTCGAGATGCGCCACGACGACCAGCGAGTCCCGCCGCTCGACCGGGCTGTCGAGTTCGATCGTCACGTCCCCGTGGGTGCCGGCGACGAGATACGCCGACTGGCCGACGATCTCGCCGCCGGCTTCGTCCTCGTAGACGACGATGTAGCCGCCGTCGGACAGCGAGGCGGAATCGACCGTGATGCGCTCCTGTCCGGCGGCGGGACTGTCGACGGTCAGCGAGGCCACCGGCGAGGACAGCAAGAGGAACACCACGTAGGCCACGCCCAGCATGATCGCGGCGTGTTTGGCCCCGTCTCTGAGCGACCCCTCGCCGAGTTGCCCGCCGACGAAGCCGGTAAACAGCGCCTGGATCAGCGCCGTATGGAAGAACACGAGCGTGTACGCCGCCTTGTCGACCTGGCCCAGCCGGGCGAACTGATCGACGTTGACGCCCAGCCGCCCCGTGTTCTCGGGGGTCGGGACGCTGGAGGGCAACGCCGGCACGAGCACCTCCTGGACCGACGCGATGATGACCAGGAAGACGAGAAAGGAGATGTAGATGACGACGAGGTAGGTGAGCATCTCCTGGCGGCGCTGGCGGCGCAGCCGGTAGTCAGAGCGGGCCTGATCGGCGGCGATCCGCAGGATCGGCCCCATCTTGCCGCTCGATCGCATGGCGTTGATCAACAGCGTGACCACTCGCGACATCGAGGTCGTCCTGATCCGGCGGCCGAACCTCGTCAGGGCGTCCTCGACGTTGGCACCCATCGTCACGTCCGCCCAGATCCGGTCGACCTCCTCGCTGAGTGCGCCCACGTCCGTCCCGCGGACGCGCTCCAGGCTCTCGACGACCGTCATGCCGGCCTCGTTGAGACTGGCCAGCCGTTCGAGCAGCTCCGGCGTGGCAGCCTCGATCCGGCGGATCCGTCGGGTGTACAGCTCCCGCGCGACCGCGAACGTCGCTAGCACGAACAGGAGCGACTGGATCAGGACGTCGTCGAGGACCCGGAGGTTGACCGTCCCCGTCTCGAAGGCCGCCGGTGCCCGGAGCACGATCGCGATGACGGCGACCGGCACCGTGACGTAGAGCACCCGAGAGGGGTTCCAGAGGAACGTCTCGACCGGCGAGGTGACGAGACGCTTGACCGTCGCGATCCGGTCGTAGACGGCCAGCTGGCGTCGCTCGATGGAGTCGGCGTAGCCGCCGTCGGTCGCCGTCGACCCGCCCGAGTCGGTCGGTTTGGCGAACGTCGTCGTCGCTCGCCGATCGAGGAGCGAGGTCGTCTTGTTGTTCCCGATGCCCAGGATCGCCAGCCGCTGGCCGAGGTACAGCATGAACCCGGCGTTGGCGAGGGGGATCATCAGGTAGCCGACCATCTGGATGAACACGAGCGTGTCGGTCAGGGTCAGGCCGAACACGAGCAAGATCGTGATGAAAAAGAGCACGGCGGCGACCAGCACCGTCACGTACGCCTCCGCGACCGTCGCGAGGTGTTCGAGGATCTCTTCCTGACGGCGCTCGCTCTCGTCTTTCGTCCGCTCGTACTGCTCTCTGAGGAACGTCGAGAGGCTGCGCCCGCTCTGGAGGACGCTCGCGAGGTTCTCGGCGAACGTCTGGAAGTCCTCGCTGGGCGTTCGACCGGCCATCCCCCTGACGGCGGTGATCATGTCCTGGCCGAACAGGTCCATCTGCCTGACCGCGACCGAGACCTCCTCCGCGCTGGCCCCGTAGATCTCGCGGTTGTCCGAGAGCGTCCGCAACGCCTTCGGGAAGGAGACGCCGCCACGCGAGAGGGCATAGAGGAACGCGAGGGTCCGTCCCTGTCCCTCGTCGATCGCTCGCTGGCGGACCGCGGCCCTGCTTCGGGGCAGCTCCCAGCGCAGCCAGTACGTCAGCCCCGCGGCCGTCACGCCGGTGAGGACACCCCCGCTCAGCAGGATCAGCAGGATCTCACGCTGCGTCAACACGAGTTCGAATCCACGGATCCCCAGCGCGTTGACCATCGTCCGGGGCAATCCCATCATGAGGTCGACGATCCCCGGAATCGCCAGCAGGAGTCCGCCGAACAGGTAGACCCCGGTGATCGCACCGCCCAGCGCCGAAAGCGCCGTGTACAGCAGCGTTCGGGCGGCGTAGGTCCGGTACGTGGACACCACGAACGCCGACTTCAGGAGTCGCTCTCGCTCCTCCGACGCCGGGACGTACCGCCCGAACAGCCGTCGGCTGAACCGCGTCAGCGACGTGTCGAACGTCTCGTCGAGCATCGCGAGCGCGACCACACACAGGATCGCGATGACCACGAAGACGGGGAGCGTCCCCAGTGGATTGAGTTGCATGTCAGGGTGTCGCGTCGAGGTCGACCTGGTCGATCCGCTCCATCACCGTCTCGCTGTCCGCGTAGTACTTGTTGACCATCGCGGTAAAGCGCCGGTAGTCCGTGATCGACTCCGCCTGGAGGTATCGCAGGAACCGCTTTCGATCGTCCATCTCTCGGAGCAACTCCGACTGGCTCCAGCCCCGTTCGCGCCTGATCTCGTCCAGCAGATCGCTGTTGGAGTCCTCGAAGTAGTCCTCGTCGGCCTGCCAGGCGTAGGCGTTTGAGTAGTCGAGTTCGCCGGTCCGCTGGTCGATTCCCTCGATCTCGGCGAGGGTCTTGGCCCGCCGGACGCGTTCCCCGCCCGAGCGGCCAAGCACCTGCACACAGAGGATGTCGAGGCTCTGGACCATGGGTCGTGGCACGTTGATCGGCTCGTTTTCCAGCCGGTTGATCACCGTCTGGACCGAGTCGGCGTGCATCGTGGAGAACGTCGTGTGCCCCGTGTTCATCGCCTGAAAGAGGGTGATCGCCTCTTCGCCGCGGACCTCGCCGACGATGATGTACTCCGGGCGGTGGCGCAGCGCCGACCGCAGCAGGTCGTACATCGTGATGTCCGACTCGTCGAGTCGCTCCCTGGTCACCGACGAGAGCCAGTTGTCGTGGTACAGCGACAGCTCGCGGGTGTCCTCGATGGTCAACACCTTCGACCGGGGCGGAATGAACATCGAGACGGCGTTCATCGAGGTCGTCTTGCCCGCCGCCGTCCCCCCGGCGAAGATCAGGGACTTGTTGGACTCGATGGCCAGCCAGAGGTAGGCCAGCATCTCGACGGAAAAGGTCCCGTAGTTCAGCAGGTCGATCGGCGTGAAGGGCTCGTCGGCGTACTTCCGGATGGTGAACGCGGAGCCGCGGGGTGTGACCTCCTCGCCGAGAGCAAGTTCGATCCGCGAGCCGTCGGGCAGCGTCGTCGAGACGACGGGATCGGAGACGGAGACGTGTCGGCCCGACCGCTGTGCGAGCTGGATCACGAAGTCGTTCAGCTCGCCCTCCTCGTAGACGACGCTGGTCTCGATGTCGGTGTACGCGTCGTGGTACGCGAAGATCGGCAGACCGGCCCCGTCACAGGAGATGTCCTCGATGTCGGGGTCGTGCATCAGCGGGTCGATCCGGCCGTAGCCCAGGAAGGACCGATAGAGGTAGTACAGCAGCCGGTAGAACGTCTCGGGCTCGACGACGACGCCGTACTCCTCGATCCGGTCCCGCAGCGCCGCGGCCAGCGCCGCCTCGGGGTCGTCGCTCACGTCCTCGCGGTAGATGAGCGGACCGCGGATGTCCTCGAAGAGCCGATCGAGCAGATCGCGCTCGAACTCGTCGAGCGAGGGTTCGACGACCTGGTAGAACTGTTCGTCGGCCTCGGGATCGTGGTTGATCGAGGCGAAGGCGAAGGGCGCGTTGAGCCAGTAGCGGTCGATCTCGTCGTACTGCTCGGGCACCGTGTACTCGACCAGTTTGCCGTGGCGCTGTGGATCGTAGTTCGTCGACGGGACGGCCGCGCCGCTGAGCATGCGAGCCGTCCGCGAGAGCCAGTCGCGCACGCCCGACAGCGGCGTCGAACTCGATCCGTCGTGCTCTATCTCGTCGCCTGCCATCGCTCGATACCGTGTGGAATTGTATCACGATACTTCGCCGACGTACTTAAATGAGCCCCTCCAAGTATTGCGAATTGAAATTCCGTGGGCCGGTGGCGTCACTCCTCGCCGACGCCCTCGTCGTCGGTCCGGTCGACCGTCAGCAGGAGGGTGCCGAACACGAGCGTCAGCACGGTGCCGACCGGGATTGTGATCGGCTGGCGGTCCCAGAACAGGAGCGTCGCGGCGGCCAGCCCCACGCCCAACAGTGCCAGCAGCGCGCCCTGAAGCCGGACCGGGTCAACCGGCATCGCGGCCTCGTGGGCGTCCTCGTCGACGTAGTAGGCGACACTCAACGCCAGCGGAACGAGCGAGAGGACTGCGGCCCCGACCCACACCCAGCTCGCCGTCGTCAGAGTCTGGTTGAACGCCGGTGCCTCGACCACCCAGAGGAACGGCCGCTCTTGCTCGCCGAAGGAGATGCCGAAGATGTACTGCAGCCGAAAGTAGAGGAACCGGATGACGACGACGGTCACCTGTCGACCGCCGACCTCGATCGGCAGGACCGCCCCCGACCACGGCAACAGCGCCACGAGCCACGTCGACAGGACCGCGAGCTCCGGCGCGTACTCGGACTTGACCCAGGCCATGCCCGTCACCGCGTCCCACTGTGGATTATAGCTGTCGGCTCCGTCCGAGCCCATGTGTCGTGGTACCAATCGCCGTTACGTTCTTTGCCAAGCGTTCCCTACTGTCGGGTACGAGATGCGGCGTGACTACTTCGACATCGACGTGAGCGGGACCGAGGAGTCGTCGACCGACGATCCGGTGATCGCGATCGCGTTTGACGGTCCCGACGAACTCCTGTCGGATCGACTCACCAGCGACGGTGGCACACTCGACGCGGGCGAACTGGACGTGACCTATCGCACCCGAGCCGACGGCAGCGAGGCGGCTGGCGTCCTCTCGATCGCGAACCGCCACAACGGCGAGTACGTCCTCGAAGCGAACGTCGCCCCGAGCGTCGTCGAGTCGGTCGTCGCCGCCGCCAGCGACGGCGAGGACACCAGATACCGCCTCCGGCTCACGGACGGCGACGGGAAATCGACAGTCTACACGAAGGAGATCCTGCTCGTCTACGACGAGAGCGGCAGTCTCAGCCGCGGACAGAGCCTCATCCCCGGCGGCGTCGAACTCTAGACGCGCCGTTCGATCGCCGGCAGTATCGTCGTCACGTCCGCTCTGACGACGATCGCGGCCGCGTCGTCTTTCTCCGTCGGATCGAGGTTCACGATACCGACCGTCGCGCCCGACCGCGCCGCCCTACCGGGGAGCCCTGCGGCGGGATCGACGGTCAGCGACGAGCCGGCGACCAGCAGCCAGTCCGCCCGGTGGGCCAGCCGGTTCGCCCGCTCGATCGCTTCGCCCGGTAGCGATTCGCCGAACAGCACCACGTCGGGCCGCAAGACGCCGCCACACTCACACCGTGGCGGCCGCTCTCCTCCGGCCGCCCGCTCGAAGACCGGATCGGCGGCCGTCCGCCGCCCACAGTCGTCACAGACGACCCGCTCGTTGGTCCCGTGGAGTTCGATCAGATCCTCGGTACCGGCCTCTCTGTGGAGGCCGTCGACGTTCTGGGTGACGACGGCGTCGACGTGTCCCTCGGCTTCCAGCGTCGCGATGGCCTCGTGCGCGGCGTTGGGCGCGACCGATCCGCCACCGGTGAGTCGCTCCCTGAGTTCGAGGCGGTCGGCCCAGAATCCCGCCGGGTCGGCGTCCAGCCGTCGGCGGTGAAACGCCTTCGGATCGAACTCCGACCAGAGGCCGTCCTCGCCGCGGAAGGCGGGAATGCCGGAGGCGGTACTCACGCCAGCGCCGGTGAGGACGACGGCGGTGTCGCTCTCGCGCAGGGACGCCACGAGGTCGGCGACCTTCGATTCGATGGCCTGATCCATACCGGCGTTTCGTGGCCGGTGGGGCTAAATTCGGCGATTCCGCCGGCACATCGCACGGTCGAGTTAACTGTCTCCAGTCCTCAGGAGGAGCCATGTGCTTCGCAGCGCTCCTGAACGGCGACGCGACGGATCGATCGGTCGTGGAGATAGTTCGGGACGAACTCCCCCGCTCGCTGGGGAACGGGGCCGTCGCGGCGTTGCTGGTGATTGCCGTGTCCGTTCTCGAAGGTGCGTCGCTGACGGTGACTGCGGGGCTGGCCCTCGGCGCTGTCGCGCTCGGTGCCGTCCTGCATCAGTCTGTGTTGCTCGGCGGCGTGGCACTGCTCCGGGGCCGTGAGCGACTGGACGGGCCGTCGTCGGTCGACGGTTGATCGGACCGCTCGCGCGTGCCGGCAACAGCCTCCGTCAGGGGAAAAAGATGGGATTTAAGCGGGCGCGAGACGCCCCTACGTATGACATGAAATTGCACGAGTACCAGGCGAAGCAGGTCTTCGCCGACGCGGGGGTTCCGACGCCCGCATCGACGCTGGCGACGACCGTCGACGACGCGGTCGACGCCGCCGAAGAGATCGGCTATCCGGTCGCGATCAAGGCACAGGTGCAGGTGGGTGGCCGCGGCAAGGCCGGCGGGATCAAGCTCGCCGAGAACGCCGAGCAGGCCCGTCAGTACGCCGACGAGATTCTCGGTATGGACCTCAAGGGCCTCCACGTCGACCGCGTCCTCGTCGAGGAAGCCGTCGACTTCGTCAACGAACTGTACGTCGGCGTGACGATGGACCGCGGCGAGGGCGAACCCGTCGCGATGGTCTCGACACGCGGCGGCGTCAACATCGAGGAGGTCGCCGAGGAAGAGCCCGAGGCGATCGCGCGCGAGCACATCGACCCGGCCTTCGGCATGCACCACTACCAGGCCCGGAAGGTCGTCTACGACGCCGGTGTCGACCGCGAGGTCGCCAACGACGTTGCCGGCGTCCTCAAGACGCTGTACGACCTCTGGGAGGACAAGGACGGCTCCGACGCCGAGATCAACCCGCTGATGGTCACGGCCGACGACGAGGTCATCGCGGCCGACGCCGTGATGAACGTCGACGACGACGCCCTGTTCCGTCACCCCGACCTGGAGGAGATGGAAGACGAGGCCGACGCCGGCGACGAACTCGAACAGAAGGCCGACGAGTACGGCTTCGACTACGTCCGCCTGTCGGGCAACGTCGGCATCATCGGCAACGGTGCCGGCCTCGTGATGACGACGCTCGACCTCGTCGACCACTTCGGCGGCGAGCCGGCCAACTTCCTCGACGTGGGCGGCGGTGCGAAGGCCCAGCGGATCGCCAACGCGCTCGACATGGTGTTCTCCGACGACAACGTCGACTCCGTCGTGTTCAACATCTTCGGGGGCATCACCCGCGGTGACGAGGTCGCCAAGGGGATCAACCAGGCGCTCGAACAGTTCGACGAGATTCCAAAGCCCGTCGTCGTCCGACTCGCGGGTACCAACGCGACTGAAGGCATGGAGATTCTCAACGAAGACCTCGTGACCGTACGACAGACGCTGGAGGACGCCGTCGAACAGGCAGTCATCTACGCCGAGGAGGTGGAAGCATGAGTGTATTAGTCGACGAAGATACTCGTGTCGTCGTCCAGGGGATCACTGGCGGCGAAGGGAAGTTCCACACCGAGCAGATGATCGAGTACGGCACCAACGTCGTCGCCGGTGCCGTTCCCGGCCGTGGCGGCCAAGAGGTCGCTGGCGTGCCGGTCTACGACACCGTCGACCGCGCCGCACGCGAAGAGAACGCCAACACCGCCGTCGTGTTCGTCCCGCCGGCCTTCGCCGGTGACGCCCTGTTCGAGGCACTCGACGCACCGGTCGACCTCGTCGTCGCCATCACCGAGGGCATTCCGACCCAGGACATGTCCCGCGTCAAGCGCAAACAGGACGAGACCGACACCCACCTCGTCGGTCCGAACTGTCCGGGCGTCATCACGCCGGGCGTCGCGAAACTCGGCATCCTGCCGGGCAACATTTTCTCCTCGGGCGACGTGGGTCTGGTCTCTCGGTCCGGGACGCTGACCTACCAGGTCGTCGACAACCTCACCAACCGCGACATCGGCCAGTCGACCGCCATCGGTATCGGCGGCGACCCGATCATCGGGACGAGCTTCATCGACGCGCTGGAACTGTTCGAAGCCGACCCCGACACGAAGGCCGTCGTCATGTGCGGCGAGATCGGCGGCGAGGACGAAGAGCAGGCCGCCCGCTACATCGGCGAGCACATGGACACGCCCGTCGCCGGCTTCATCGCCGGCCGCACCGCCCCGCCGGGCAAGCGCATGGGCCACGCCGGTGCCATCGTCTCCGGCAGCGGGACCGGCACCGCCGAGTCCAAGATCGACGCCCTGGAGAGCAACGGCGTACCGGTCGGTGACACGCCCGAGGAAGTCGTCGACCACGTCGAAGACATCCTGTAGCGACGACGAATCGCCGTTCGCTGGATTTTTCTTTGCTGACCAACTCCGAGAGCGACGCGCTGGGGAGAACGGCGTCCTCGCGAGCGAAGGCTCGATAGACGAGCGGTGAGGATGTCACAGAACCAGTCACATCTCTCATACTGCCAGCTGTAACTGTTTCAAGAGATTCGCGAGCACGGGGTCGAAAAATTCTTTACAGACTTACAGCCGGCAGTACCAATAGCTTCCCGAAAAGCGGTGTCTGTGAGCTAGGGAAAATTGCCGGTATGCAGAAGTAGCAACAGCAGTCCTCTCGATCGGTGTCAGAAAACCAGCCAACCATTCTATGACACCTTCGGTAGTGTTATAGTAACAATTGAAACTATTTACACACTGATCGCACTGCTGTCGTGCGATCAGGTGTACATTGCCTTTCAATGGCTACTATAGCCGGAGGCGGGACTGTGCCGCTCTTTTATCCGGACGACGTCATACTGATGGCCGTCGGCGCGATCGCCCCTTGGATCTTCACCAGTTGAGACCGCCAGCAGTAGCAGACTAATTAAAGAGTCGTCGGTGAAGAATTCCGGTTAGGACCCTGGTCCACACTGGAAACGAGAGACCTGCTTAGGATCGCTGAACCTGTACACTGATTGTTATATACCTCTATGTTTTTGTATTATAAGCGGATAAGTATAAAATGGATTTTAAGTTAAATGCGATGTCCAATAAAAAGACACGACGAGCACTGTTGAAAGGAGTTGGAACCGCCGCAGTCGGCGTCACCGTTGGTGCCTCCGCTACAGGTGCGGCCAGTGCAGGCTCTTGTGACGACCCGTACTCGGACCGCTCCAGTGTGACCGAGACCTATTTGAGCGGCAAAGACGGATCTACCGACTTTGTCGAAAAAGAGTTCGCAGAAGTGGCTGTGGTCGAAGTTGATGGGCCGATCCTACAAGATGAGAACAGTAACAGAGCAAAGTACTACGTGGATGTTCACCAACTGGCAACGACGTACGTGAAATCGGACGGTGAGCCACAGACCGATATCATGGATCAGACTGTCAACATAGAGTATCCGGACGAGGGGAGTACATCGGCAGAGTGGGATTTCCCCGACCCGGACAGCGAACCGACTTGGATCAGTCGTGCGAGTGCAGATTCAGTGGATGACGATTACTCCCTGCACGACTTTGCGCACGACGCGGCTGTCGAGACGTTCAAATTCGGGGTCGACTTATTCGAAGATACTGTCGCGACACCTGTGAAAGTCGGAGTCGACCTTTATGACTACGCGAAGAAGTCAGCAGAACTCGCCAGTAAATACGACGACGCGACCAGTTCCACCCGTGCGTGGGACTATTCGTGGTTTTACTCCGGTGACGAAGCGTCCTCGACATCGTTCACCTCGATGACATTCAAGGTGACAGACATTCCCTGGGGTGCGACTGAGAGCCACACGGTCGAAGTCGAAAGCCGAACTGGTCAGGAGGGAACGATGCACACCCACGAGTTCAACTTCGACCTCCACGGTCCGGAACTCTGTCGGTAACTGGTCGGCTTTTCGACCTCCCGCGCTCGCTTTGCTCACGCGGATGCTACTGCTCAGTGCTTTGGCTGTACTGACCGATCCAGCCAACTGTGGCAACTGCTCTGTGCTAACGAGCGGTGTGTGGTTCGGCGCGAAGCGAGTCTATCTCCGTACCGGTCGGTGACACGCCCGAGGCAGTCGTCGACCACGTTGAAGACATCCTGTAGCGGGCCAGACAGCAGCCCGCGAACCGGCGATCGGAGACACCTTCACGATCTTTTACTTTCGACGGCTCACGCCGACACTCGCTGGATAGCCGTCCATCGATTTTACCGATAATACTCGGTTTCCGGGGCGGAGACCCCCTGACGTGAACGTTCCGATGTAGTTATGGTGGGTGAGCGGGAACGCTCAACTATGCCACATATCTGCCGGGAGTGCAAGCGCACCTTCGACACCGAACTCGAACTCGAACTCCACCGAGACACCTGCAGTGCCGGCGAGCTGTTCTGTGACGAGTGCGGGGAACGGTTCTCCGAGCGGGCGGGCACAGAGGACGGCTGGCACTATCGATGCCCGAACGACGACTGCGACGGCGAAGGGATCGACGACGCGATCCACCGGGTATCGAAGGCCCGCGTCCAGACGCCCTGAGACGGGTTCTCGTCGCCGTTCGCCCGGTCGAGCACACGGCGTCCGGCCGAACTACGTGCGGACGGGTTCGGCCGACGCCGGGCTCGATCGGTCAGTCCCGCAGGAGCGCCTCGATCCGGCCCAGCGCACGCTGGCACACGGGCGCGTAGCCCGCCGCGAGCAGTGGAATCTCGAAGACGACCCGGCAGCGGTCCGCGCGGACGTGCTCGACGCGGTGGCCGGTCGCGGGGATCTTCGCGACCCGCCACGTCCACCGGTAGTCCCGGCAGCTCGTGATCTCGAACGGAACCGTCCCGACCGGCGTCGTCACCCGACCGGTCGTTCCCCGTTCGACGATCCGCTCGCTCGACTCGACCGCCCGCACCGACGGTCCCCAGTCGGGCCACTGGTTCGTGTCCGTGAGAACGTCCCAGGCGGCGTCGCGGGTCGCCGGAATCACCCGGCTCACACAGAGGCGACGCCCGTCTGGAGTCCGATCGACGTTCAGCGCCACGGCTGTAGTTCGTTCTCACTGCTAATAAACGGGGGGCAACTATAGGGGAGTTCGGTCACAAGCGTCGGGCAGATGATCGAAGCTCGGGACCTTCGCAAGGAGTACGGGGACTTCGTCGCCGTCGAGGGGAGCACGTTCTCCGTCGACCAGGGCGAGGTGTTCGGCGTCATCGGCCCGAACGGTGCGGGCAAGACGACGACGCTGAAGATGCTCTCTGGACTGCTCGAACCGACCAGCGGCGACGTGTCCGTCGCCGGCTACGACGTGACCGACACCGAGATGCGCCAGCAGCTCGGCTTCCTCCCAGAGGAATCGCCCCTCTACGAGGAGATGACGCCGCTGTCGTACCTGCGATTCTTCGCGGACCTGTACGACGTGCCGACGGACGTGGCGACCGAACGGATGCACGACACGCTGGACGAACTCGAACTCGAACACCGCGAGCGCAAGCTGGGCGACATGTCCAAGGGGATGAAGCGGAAGGTCGCCATCGCCAGATCGCTCATCAACGACCCGGACGTGCTGGTCTACGACGAACCCGCCAGCGGACTCGACCCGCTGACGACGAACTACGTCATCCAGTTCACCGAGCAACTGGCTCGGGAGGGCAAGACCATCGTCTTCTCGGCGCACAACCTCTACCACGTCGAGACGATCTGTGACCGCGTGGCGATCATGAACGAGGGCCAGATCGTCGCTCGCGGCGATCTGGAAGCCCTCCAGGACGAGTACGGCGACCGGGAGTACCACGTCTACGCGACCGTCGAGGTGCCCGGCGCGGTCGCGGAGAACGGCAACTGGCGGCGCGTCGTCGAGACGATGGACGGCGTCGAGGACGTACGGGCGGCCGCCGCCGAACGCGGCGGCGAGGTCATCGACATCAGGACCGAGGAGTCGAGTCTCGAAGAGGTGTTCCTCAACGTCGCCGAGAGCGAGACGCCGGGGACCCGCTACGTCGAGGAGGCCTAGATGAATCCGCGGAAGCTACTGCGGATCGCCAAGTGGGAGGTGACCAAGAACGCCGGGGGCGTCGACAAGCGGACCGTCGCCATCATGGCCGTCTCGGTCGTGGCGATGGTGCTGGTCGCCGGGCTCGCAGCCAGCAGCGGGGCCAGCGGACTCGACAGCGGGCTCTACCGGATCGGCGTCGACGAGTCGAGTTCCTACTACGCCCCGGCCAGCGACGACGCGGCGTTCGTCGTCCAGGAGCCAGACCCCGCGGCGGTCGAACGCGGCGACCAGGAACTGCTCTTCGTCGGGACACAGCTGGCGAGCAGTCCGGAAGACCCCAAAGAGCGGGCGGCGCTCGGTGAGTTCCGCACGAGCGTCGACCGGTACAACAGCCGTCAGATGGCCCGCGACGACAACCGGACCGCAGCAGCGCCCGTCTCGGTGACGCTGGTCTACCTCGAACAGTCCGGCGTCTCTGAGACGATCGCGTCCGACAGCGGCTCGGGCGATGGCGGCGACGGCGACGGTGGCGGTAGCAGTGCCGGCGGGTCGAGCGGCGGGAGCGGCGGCGACGGCGGCAGTGCCAGCGGCTCGACCGACAGCGATGCCGGGGGGCTGGCCGGGCTCGGTGCGGGACTGACGGGCGGGTCGACCACCGGCTCTCCCTCGGACATTCAGCCGCCTTTCCCCTTCGAGTCGCTCGTGCTCGCCTTCCTGTTTATCGTCCCGATGAACTTCGTCATCCAGGCCTACGGCTCGACGATGCTCTCCGAGCGGCTCAACCGCCGGGGGGAACTGCTGCTGGTCTCTCCGGTCAGCCGGTTCGACATCGTCGCTGGGAAGACGCTACCGTACTTCCTCGGTGCCATGGGCGTCGTGACGCTCATCACGCTCGGTCTGCGATTCGCCGGGCTCACTGCGGGCGGCGGGCCGATCGCGGTCCTCGCGATGCTCCCGATCGCACTGCTCTTCCTCTCGGCGACGTTCTGTGGCGCGATGTTCGCGCGGTCGTTCAAGGAACTGACCTTCGTCACGGTGACCGTGACGGTCTCGCTGACCAGTTACGCCTTCGTGCCGGCGATCTTCACGGACGTGACGCCGATCGCACTGATCTCGCCGCTGACGGTCGTGGTCCGCGATCTCCAGGCCCAGACTGTGACGGCGAGTAACTTCGCGTTCTCGACGATTCCGCCCACGCTGACGGCCGTCGTCCTGTTCGGACTGGGGGCCGGGCTCTACCGGGAAGAGGACATGTTCACCCAGCGAGCGATCCCGCTGAAGGTGCTCGACGCGCTGTCGGGGCGGATCAAGTCGAAGTGGAGCGCACTGAAGCTCTCCGTGTTGCTGATCCCGCTCGTGTTAGTCGCTGAACTGGTGGCGATCGCACTGATCTTCCCGCTGCAGGGGCTGTCGGCGGCACTGACGATCCCTCTGATCCTCGGTGCGGTCGTCCTCATCGAAGAAGTCGCGAAGAGTCTGCACCTCTACGCCGGCTACACCAGCGGTCGGTACGACCGGTCGCTCCGGACCGGGGTGATCGTCGGCACACTCAGTGGCGTGGGGTTCTTCCTGGCAGAGAAGGTGACGCTCGTGGCGCAACTGGTCAATCCGGGACTCCGCGAGATCCAGACCAGCCAGGTCGGGCTGGAACTGCTGCCGTCCGGCGTGCCGCTCTGGGTCACCGTCCCCGTCCTCTTGCTCTTGCCGCTCCTCTTGCACGTCGTCACCGCGACGGTCTCCTCGCTCGGGGCGCGGCGCTCTCGGCGGTCGTACCTGCTGGCCCTGGGAGCCGCGATGGTGATTCACTTCGCCTACAACTACACGGTGGTGATCGCCCTTGGCCAGTGATCGCTCGCTGGACCCACGGCTCGTGATCGCCCGCCGGGACCTGGCGTCGCTCGGGCGCGAGAAGACGATCGTGCTCGCGATTCTGATTCAGCTGTTCGTGGCAGCGTTCTCGTCGTTCCTCGTGGTCGGGCTCACGTCGCTGTACGACCCCGGTTCGGTCGAGTCGGGCGGCATCGAGATGGCCGTCACCGGCGACGCCCAGCAAGAGCTGTTCGAGGCCGTCGCGGAGACCGACGGCGTCCAGCCGGTCGCGTTCGACACGACCGACGACGCCCAGCAGGCGTTCAACGTCGGGCGCGTCGACGCGGTGTTGACGGGAACGTACGCGTCACCCGACAGTGACGGCCAGGTAATCGAGGTGACGGCGATCGCGCCCGACAGCAGCATCCGGACGACGTTGATCGTCGTCCAACTGCGCGAGGTGCTGAAGACCCTGGAGCGCAACGAACGGTTCGAGCGCGCCGAATCGCTCGATGCGCCGCCCCTCGAACTCCCGCCGGAGGCGAACGCCAGCCCGTACTTCAGCTTCACCTACACCGTCTTGATCCCGCTCTTGCTGTTCTTGCCGCCGTTCATCAGCGGCTCGGTCGCCGTCGACACCATCACCGAGGAGATCGAACGCGGCACGCTCGAACTGCTGCGGGTCGCGCCGGTCAGCCTGGTCGACGTGGTCGACGGCAAGTCCCTGGCGATGATCGCGCTGGCACCGGCACAGGCGGCGCTGTGGATCGGCCTGCTGTCGGTCAACGGGATCGCAGTGTCGAATCCGCTGGCGCTGTTGGTGTTCGTCGCTGCGACGGCGGCGATCGTCGTCGTCTTCGGCGTCGTGCTGGGGCTGCAACTCGGTCGCCGACGGCCCGCACAACTCCTGTACTCGGTCCTGACGCTGGTGGTCTTCGGCGCGGCGATCCTCCTGCCGGAACACCCATCGACGACGGCGGCCAAGCTCGCGGTCGACAGCCCGTCGCTCGTGACCTACGGCCACGTCGCCGGCTACGTCGTCGCCGCCGTGGTGCTGTTCGTGGTCGCGCGCCGGTACGTCGCCCGCGTCGAGCCCGAGTCGCTGTAGTCGACCGTCGCCGACGTACTTTTTTGTGGCACCGTCTGCTGGCTCGGGTATGGAGTACACGACGCTGGGTTCGACCGGGATCGAGGTCTCGAAGATCTGTCTGGGGTGTATGAGCTTCGGCACCTCCGAGTGGCGCGACTGGGTCCTCGACGAGTCCGAGAGCCGGGCGGTCATCGACCGCGCGATCGACCTGGGGATCAACTTCTTCGATACGGCCAACATGTACTCGGCGGGCGAGTCCGAGCGCGTCCTCGGTGAGGCGCTGTCGGCGTACGACCGCGACGAACAGGTCGTCGCCACGAAGGGGTTCTTCCAGATGGACGAGGACAATCCCAACGCCGGTGGCCTCTCGCGGAAGGCAATCGAACAGGAGCTGTCGGCCTCGCTGGACCGGTTGGGGATGGACACCGTCGACCTCTACCAGATCCACCGCTGGGACGACGACACGCCCATCGAGACGACGCTGCGGACGCTGGACGACGCCGTCCGCCGCGGCCAGATCCGCCACGCCGGGGCCTCCTCGATGTGGACCTACCAGTTCGCCGAGGCCCTGCGGACCAGCGAGTGCGAAGACCTGACCCGCTTCGAGACGATGCAGAACCACTACAACCTCCTCTATCGCGAGGAGGAACGCGAGATGCTCCCCTTCTGCCAGCGGGAGGACGTCGCCGTCATCCCGTGGAGCCCGCTCGCCCGCGGCTACCTCACGCGCCCCCACGAGGAGTTCGACGCCACGACGCGGGGCCAGACCGACGACTACGCGCGAGAACACCCCTACTTCGAGGGCGGCGGCCGCGAGATCAACGAGCGCGTTCAGGAACTGGCCGACGAGAAGGACGCGACGATGGCCCAGATCGCGCTCTCGTGGCTCCTGCACAAGGACGCCGTGGACGCCCCCATCGTCGGGACGACGACGATCGAGCACCTCGAACAGGCCGTCGCGGCGCTCGACATCTCGCTGGCCGACAGCGACATCGAGTGGCTGGAAGCGCCCTACGAGCCGGTGCCGGTTTCGGGCCACGAGTAGCGAGGCGCGCTGGGTGCGAGGCGCGCTGGGTGCGAGGCGCGCTGGGTGCGAGGCGCGCTGTGAGCGAAGCGAGCAGCGGGCCTCGGAGGAGCGAGCGGGAGTCGAAACGACACGTGAGCAGCGAGGCGCGCTGTGAGCGAAGCGAGCAGCGGGCCTCGGAGGGGCGAGCGGGAGTCGAAGCGACACGTATTACGTAGTTTTACAGCGAAAACAGATTCAGGGCACCCGTCCACCAGGGGTTCCGCGCTCGCTCGACGGAGTCGTGCCGGCCTGTTCGTGGGTGTGGTGGTAGAACCGCAACTGCGGGCCGCCGTCGTCGACCGGTTCGAAGCAGACCCGTCGGAAGCGCTCGTTCTCGATCAGGTTCACCGCGACGCCCTCCTCGTGGACCGAGGCGGAGTCGTAGGCCGTCTCACAGATCGGGCAGCGTTCCGGTGGCTCACCGACGCCCGCCTGGGCTGCCTCGTCGCCGCTCATCGCTGGCTCCTGGCTGTCTCGCAGTTGTGCTCGTGAGATATCTCGGTCGGGTTGCCGAACACCGCCACACGCCACCGAACGGTGTCGCTCTGTCTGACTGCACACTCCATGTCGGTCACTGGGGAGGGGAGGCCCAAAGTTCCCCGGGCGACACCCCTTATTGCCCTCGCGCCTAACGTCGAGTATGCGCCCTCTGCTCTCGATGGAGTGGCGAAACGTCCTGTTCGCCCACTGGCCGGTCCCGGTCGAGACGGTCGCTCGGTCGCTGCCCGAGGGGCTCTCCGTCGACACCTTCGACGGGTCTGCGTGGCTCGGCGTCGTCCCCTTCCGGATGGCGGACATTCGGCCGCGGGGCTCCCCGATCGGACGCTCGTTCTACGAGCTGAACCTCCGGACGTACGTCACGCTGGACGGCCAGCCCGGCGTGTACTTCTACAACCTCGACGCCGACGACCGGCTCGGCGTCGCGGTGGCTCGCCGGCTGTTCCGACTGCCCTACTACCGCGCTCGGATGACTGCTCATCGTGACGGCTCGCGGACGCGTCTCCAGAGCGTGCGCACCCATCCCGACGCCCCGGACGTTCGATTTCGGGCCAGCTTCGAGCCCACCGGCCTGCCCGAGCCCGCACGCGACGACTCGCTGGCCGCGTTCCTCACCGAGCGGTATCGGTTCTACGTGGCCGACGACCGCGGCCGGATCTACTTCGCCGACATCGACCACCCGCCGTGGGACCTCCAGCCGGCGACGGTCACGTTCGACCGCAACGACCTGTTCGCCGCCAGCGGCTTCGATACGCCCGGCTCAGAGCGGATCGTCCACTTCAGTCCCGGCCTCGACGTGACCGCGGGCCGACTCCACCGACACGGCTGATCGGCGGCGGCGCTCCTCGATCGCCGGATCACTCAAGCTCCTCGCGCTCCTACGGAGCGACATGTCCGGGCCGCTGCGTCCCCTCTCGATCACGCTCTCGGACGTGTGTTTCCTCCACTGGCCAGTCGCGCCTGCCGCGGTTCGTGCCGTGCTCCCCAACTGGGCCGAACCGGACACGATGGACGACACGGCGTGGGTGTCTGTGCTGTCGCTCTCGATCGACCGCTTCGACGCCTTCGGCGTCCCCGTTCGCGAGCGCGTCGAGAGCGTCGCCGTCCGCACGTACGTGCAGACGCCGTCCGGCGACCGTGCGGTCGCCTTTCTCTCGCTGGACGTGACCGACCGTCTCGTCGCAGACGCCCTCCGAACGCTCTTTCACCTGCCGGCGTCCCACGCCGACGTACGGCGACGCCGCCAGGACAGCCGCACGGAGGTCGTCTCGCGGCGGCGAGACGGCGCGGACGCGCGACTGGGCGTCACGTTCGGGCCGACTGGAACGCCGACGACGACGGCACCCGACACCCTCGCCGCCTTCCTGCTCGACCGCGAGCGCTACGTGACGACCGGGCCGCTGGAGACGCGACTCGTCGGGTCGGTGGGACACCCGCCGTGGAGGGTCCAGCCCGCCGACGCGGCCGTGACGGAGACGACGCTGCTGGACGCGGCAGGGGTCGACAGCCTCGACGGCGAACCGCTGGCCCACTACAGTCCCGGCGTCGAGATGGGCGTGGGCGTGCTGGAACCGCTGTAGCGCCCGGCCGCTCGTCGCCGAACGGTGAGTCGTCGACCCAACAGCTAAGCCGAGCCGTCTACTGGATAGCCCCATGCCGGCGATCGAAACGACGGGGCTCACGAAGGAGTACGGCGACCTCGACGCGCTGTCGGGGCTGTCGCTGACGGTCGGGGAGGGCGAGCTGTTCGCGCTGCTCGGCCCGAACGGATCGGGCAAGACCACGACGATCGAGATACTGACCGGCCAGCGGACGCCCACGTCGGGCACGGCGACCGTGCTGGGCCACGATCCCGTCGCCGAGCCGATGGCGGTCCGGCGGACGATCGGGACGCTGCCCGAGCGGGAGGACCCGCCGAGCTTCCTCACGCCGCGGGAGTTCCTCGAATTCGTCTGCGAGGTCCGGGAGCTGTCCGATCCGGACGCACACGTCGAGCGGTGGGCCGAGCGACTGTCGTTCGCCGAGACGCTCGACACCCTGTCGACGAACCTCTCGGAGGGCCAGCGCCAGCGCGTGATGCTCGCCGCCGCCTTCGTCCACGAGCCGGAACTGGTCTTCATCGACGAGCCGCTGGTCAACCTCGACCCGATCATGCAAGAACAGGTCAAGCGCCACCTCGCGGACTACTGCGCCGAGGGCAACACGATCTTCCTCTCGACGCACTTCGTCGAGGTGGCCCAGGAGCTGTGTACCAGCGTCGGTATCGTCTCCGACGGCCGGCTGGTCGCGACCTGTGATCCCCGCGAGCTTGACGACGGCGAGCTGCTGGACGTGTTCGTCGCGGAGGTCGACGCCGAGCGCGAGGCGGTCGTCGGATGACGGCGTCCAACCAGACGTTGCTGTCGTGGATGGTCCGCGAGGAGTGGCGGCTCCACAGCGAGCTGTTCGGCGGTCGTCGGTTCGCGGGGTTCCCGCTGGCGATCGGCGCACTCACGGCACTTGGAACCGCGCTGCTGGCGGCCACCGGGACACAGCCCGCGGCCGTCCTCGCCGGGCTGCACGCGCTGGTGGCGCTGTTCGGTCTCCAGGTCGGGACGATCGGTCTCGTCGGCCGGGACGCCCTGCGGGACGTGCTGGGCGACGTGACGCTGTTGCTCTTCTCCGCGCGGACGCTCCCGCTGTCGATGAAACGGCTCCTCGGTCTCTTCCTCGTGAAGGAGGTCCTCTACTACTCGGGGCTGTTCGTCACCCCCGTGCTGGCGGGCTTCGGCGTGGTCGCCGTCGGCCGCGGGATGGCTCCCGCGACGGTCGCGCTCGCCTGGCTGACGGTGACGCTGGCGTTCGCGCTCGGTGCGACGGCCAGCCTCGCACTCGCGGCGCTGGCCGCGCGGAACGCGCTCGCGGTCGGCGTCGCGCTGGCCGCTGGCGTGGTCGCGGTCGTCGCCACCGGCACCGACCCCGTCGCGCTGACGCCGTACCGGCTGTTTACCGATCCGTCCGTGGCGGCCGTCGTCACCGCGGTGGTCCCGCCGCTCGCTCTGGGCGGCCTCGGGATCGCGCTGTTCGAGCCGACCGAAGACGACGGCGACGACGGCCGCCACCGGCGGCTGGATCGCCTGCTGGTCGCCGTCGCGCCCGACGGACTGACGCGCCGCCCGCTGCTCGCCGTCGCGCGCTCGGCGGGCTCGGTCTGGAAGGTCCTGTTCTCGATGGGCGTCCTCTTCGGCGTCACGGCGCTGGTGCTCCGGCAGGTGACGGCCGCGACGGGTATCGAGCCGGACGTCGGCATCGCCTTCGGCACGCTGCTGGGTCTGGGCGGGTTCACGACCTACAGCTGGGTGACCCAGTTCGGGGACCCACGCGAGTACCTCCGGTACCCCGTCAGCTACGACGCGGTGTTTCGCGGCGCGTTGCGGGCGTACCTCCTGCTGTCGGTCGGGGCGTCGCTGCTCTATCTCGCGGTCGCGCTGCTGTGGTACCCTCTGGCCGAGGTCGCGCTGGGTGCCGTCGTTCAGCCGCTGGTCGCGCTGTACGTCTTCGGCGTGACTGCGGCGGTGACCGGGCTCTCGCCAAACGAGTTGCTGTTCGACACGCCGCGGTTCGCGCTGTTCGGTGCCGCCCTCGCCGTGCTGGCGACGCCGCTCGTGGTCGCCGCGCTGGCGGTGCGCGTCGACCCACTCCTCGTGCGGGTCGTCGCCGTGGTGATCGCACTCGTCGGCGCGGTCGTGGGCCTGGTGCTGACGAGACGCGCCGGGCCGCGGTGGACGAGCGTCTTCCGCGAGTGAGACTGTCGTCGCGGCGTGCCAGCAGACACCGTGGCGACACGACTGCATCGAGTATCTATAAGTGTCCGTTCACGCAATACCACGATAATCGAACTGGTGTCCCACGTGACAACGCCAAGCAGCGGTCGAGAACAACTCAGTGTCCTCGTCGTCGACGACAGCGAATTCTTCGCGGAGATGACCGCCGAGACGCTGGCCGAGGACCACGACTTCGGCACGCACGCGGCGAGCGACCCGAAAGCGGCTCTCGACTACTTCTCTGACAACGACGTGGACTGTATCGTGAGCGACTACGAGATGCCCGGCATGGACGGCCTGGAGTTCCTCGATGCGGTCCGGGAACGCGAGCCCGACATCCCCTTTATTCTCCTCACCGGACGCGGGGACGAGGAGGTCGCCAGCGAGGCCATCGCCGCGGGCGTCACCGACTACCTGCTGAAGCTCGAAGTCGTCGAAGACAAGCAGTACGGACGCTTGGCAAACCGGATCAGAAACGTCGTCTCGAAGCGCCGCACCCAGGCCAAGTACGAGCTGCTGGTCGACACCTCCCCGGACCTGATCGCACAGGTCGCCGAGGACGGGACGATCCTCGCAGCCAACCCGGCGATGGCCGAGTTCACCGACATCAGCCGAGAGGAACTCGTCGGCCAGACGCTGGCTGCGGTCCTCGGGGCGGTCGGCGAGGATCGGACCGCGGTCGGCCAGTCCGTCATCGAGGACGGCGATCCGACCCACGCGGAAGACCAGATCGACGGCCGTTCGTTTCACAACATCTACGTCCCCATCGACGTACACAGCCACCGGCCGTCGTTTCAGCTGGTCTCTCGGGACATCACGGAGCGCGTCGAGCGCGAACGGGAGCTCAAGCGCCAGAACGAGCGCCTCGAAGAGTTCGCCAGCGTCGTCAGCCACGACATGCGGAATCCGCTCAACGTGGCCCAGTCCGCACTCCAGCTGTTAGAGGAAGACAGGGGCGACGACGCCGAGCTTCAGGCGAGACTGACGCGCTCGCTCGACCGGATGGAGTCGCTGATCGACGACGTGTTGACACTCGCTCGCGAGGGCGAGACCGTCGACGACCCCAGCGTCGTCGACCTGGGCACGATCGCCCGCGAGAGCTGGATGGTGACCGACAGCGGCGAGGCGGAACTGGTGGTCGACTCCACGGCCCGGATTCAGGCCGACGACGGCCGTCTCGGGAGCATCTTCTCGAACCTCTACGGGAACGCCGTCGACCACGGCTGTCCTCCGTCGGACGCCGAGGACGCCGAGGACGCCGATCCGGTGACCGTCACCGTCAGCGTGACCGACGACGGGTTCGTCGTCGCCGACGACGGCTGTGGCATGAACCTCTCGACGGACGAGGACCCCTTCGAGATGGGATACTCGACCGACACCGAGGGGACCGGCATGGGACTGACCATCGTCGAGCGCGTGGCCGAGGCCCACGGCTGGTCGGTCGAGCTGGGCGAGAGCGAGGACGGCGGCCTGGCCGTCGAGATCAGCGGCGTCACCTTCGTCGACTGACCGGTCGGCCTTTGGCGATCCAGTCCGTAGCGCAACTCGATGAGCCGCGGCGTGATCGTCGATCTCGACGGAACGGTGTATCACGGCGACGACCTCGTCCCAGGGGCCGCGACGGCGGTCGACTCCCTCAGGGCCGCCAGCGAGTCGCTCCTGTTCTTCTCGAACAACCCGACCCGGAGCGGTGCGGCCTACGTCGACCGGCTCGCCGACCTCGGTGTGACGGTCCGTCCGGGCGAGGCCTGTTCGGCGGCCGACGTGACCGCCGAGTACCTCCGGGCCCGCCACGCCGACGACGACGTGTTTCTCGTCGGCACGGACAGCATCGCGGAGATTCTCGACACCGAGGGGGTGGCGCTCACCGACGAGCCCGAGCGAGCCGACGTGTTGCTCGCAGGGTGGAGTCCCGACTTCCACTACGACGACATGGTCGACGCACTCCGGGCCTACGACGAGACCGTGCCCTTTCTCGGAACGGATCCGGACCGCACGTTCCCCGGTGAGAACGGCCTGCCGACGCCGGGATCGGGAGCCATCGTCAACGCGGTCGCCGGTGTCCTCGAAGCGGAACCTGATCTGATTCTGGGCAAGCCGTCGCGACGGGCGACACAGGCGGCACTCGACAGGCTGGGCGTTCCGACGTCGGACTGTCTCGTGATCGGGGATCGTCTCTCGACGGACATCGCGATGGGCGAACGGGCCGGCATGGAGACCGCGCTGGTGCTCTCGGGTGTCACGACGCGGGCGGATCTCGCCGACAGCGACGTGGCACCCGACCACGTCCTCGACTCGATCGCCGAGATCGACACCGTTCTCTCCGACCGCTGAACGGTCGCCCTGTCGATTGCCTGACGAAGATCTGTCAGTTCACCATCTGATTTATTGTCGCCGGCTGTGTCACTCTCTAACGCGCTCTCGGCGAGCGCGGTGTTTCCAATGAGTGACATCCTCATGATCGTCGGCGACTTCGGCGAAGACTACGAGATAATGGTTCCCTTCCAGGCGCTGCAGATGGTCGGCCACGAGGTCGACGCGGTCTGTCCGGAGAAGGAGGCCGGCGAGACGATCAAGACGGCCGTCCATGACTTCCGGGGCGACCAGACCTACATGGAGGGCCGCGGGCACAACTTCGAGCTGAACGCGACGCTGGCCGACGTGACGCCCAGCGACTACGACGCGCTGGTCGTGCCGGGCGGACGCGCGCCGGAGTATCTCCGGACCCACGAGCCGGTGCTCGACGCCGTGCGGCACTTCTTCGAAGCGGACAAGCCCGTCGCCTCGCTGTGTCACGGCCCCCAGATCCTGGCGGCTGCCGGCGTCCTCGACGGGTACGAGATGACGTCTTTCCCCGCCGTCCGGGCGGAGTGTGAGGCGGCCGGGTGCTCGTGGGTCGACGAGGTCGTCACCGACGACAACCTCGTCACCGGCCAGGCCTGGCCGGACCACGACGAGTGGCTCGCACAGTTCCTCGATCTGCTGGGGACCGACATCAGTCACGGCGAACCGGTCGCGGCGGACGACTGACGGTCCGTCCGCGGTGACCCGGCGGTCCCCCAGAATAAACTCTAAACAATGTGGCTGTGTGGTGTGGTCGAATGCTTTTTTAGACCGGTCGACAAACGGGATGACATGGCAGACAAAGACGACCTCAGAGAGCAGTTCACCGAAGCGTTCGAGGAAGCCGACTACCCGATCTCCAGTCCGATGGACCTCGTCCCGGCCCTACCCAACGGGCCGTCGACGAAGTTCGAGTCCGGCGACTTCTCGATGACGGCGATGGAGCTCAACACCAAGCTCGGCGGGGACTTCCCCTACGACAGCGTCGACGAGTTCGTCGACAGCGTGATGGAACAGCTCGACGACCAGGACCTGCTGTAGGTCGTTCCCGTCGCTGATTTTGTCGTCCAGCCGGACGGAGAGCCGCCGGCTCGTCGCGCAGACGGTTCGGTCGTCTGGACACAGACTGTGAGCGACAGCTGGGTCGGATGCTGGCACTTATGCCGGCGGTGACCCTAGCCGGCACATGGTCGTCGCGACAGCCGTCGACACGTTCGGTCCGTTCCTGATCCCGGCGACGCTGTTCGTCGTCGGCGTGGCCGGCTACGCGGTGCTGTGGATCCTGACCGGTCAGCAACGAAAGTGGGCCGCCGACGACGGCGACGGCGTCCGGAGTCAGGACGGCTCGGAGCCGCCCGAGCGCTGAGCGCGAGCGGTCGAACGGCGCGGCCGAACCCTCGGCAACGATACTTATTTCCTTGCGATGGCCCTACCCGAGAGTGAATGTTGAGCGCGAAGATGGAGGACTACCTGAAGGCCCTCTACCAGCTCCAGCGTGACGAGGACGGTCCGGTCTCGACGTCGTCGCTGGCCGACGCACTCGACGTGACGCCGCCGACGGCATCGAGCATGCTCGATACGCTCGCCGACGCCGGCTTCGTCGAGCGCGAGAAGTACAAGGGAGCGCACCTCTCACCGGAGGGCGAGACCGTCGCGCTCGAAGTCGTCCGCCACCACCGGCTGCTGGAGACGTACCTCACCGAACACCTGGGGTACGACTGGTCAGAGGTCCACGACGAGGCCGACCGGCTCGAACACCACATCAGCGAGGAGTTCGAGCGCCGCGTCGCGGCCGCGCTGGGCGACCCCGAGGTCGATCCCCACGGCGACCCGATTCCCAGCGAGACTCTGGAGCCCCTCGACGAGGAGTTCGGCGAGACGCTGGGCGAACACGAGACCGGCGACGAGGTCGTCGTCGAGCGGATCAGCGACCGGGACCCCGACGAGTTGGCGTACCTCTCCGAGCGGGGCATCGCCCCAGAGAGCCGCCTGGAAGTCGTCGACGTGGCTCCGATCGGGATGGTCACCGTCGCCATCGACGGCCGCGAGGTGTCGCTGCCCGACCGCGTCGCAGAACTGATACACGTTCGGCCCGTTGCTACAGAAGAGAACACGGGCACTGCCTGACCATGGACACGCTCGACGACACGGATCGCCAGATCCTCGAACTGCTGTTAGAAGACGCCCGCCGGCCCTACAGCGAGATCGGCGACGCGGTCGATCTGTCCGGGCCCGCGGTGTCGGACCGGATCGAACGGCTACAGGAGCGCGGGCTGTTGCGACGGTTCACGGTGGAACTCGACCGCCAGATGCTCCGAGAGGGCGTTTCCGTCCTCGTGGAACTGACCGTCGATCCGGACATCGCCGCCGACGTGGCGACGCGGCTGGGTACCGTCGACGCCGTCGAACACGTGCTTCGGACCGTCGACGCGCGACTCCTCTTTACGGCGACGGTGCCCGAGGCCGACGTAACGTCGCTGCTCGAAGAGTGGGACCTCCTCCAGTACGTCCACGAATTCGACGTGCGCGTCCTCGCCGACACCGTCTGGTCGCCCAGCGTCGGCTCTGCCGAACTGGCTCCGACCTGTGTCGAGTGTGGCAACACCGTCGACGACGAGGGGACGAGCCGCGTCCTCGACGGGACGGAGTACTACTTCTGCTGTGAGTCCTGTGAGTCTCGGTTCGTCGAGACGTACGATCAGCTCCGAGACGGGATGTGACCGGTTTGGATGTGATCGTTCCGGGCCACGATACCCTTCGATTCGAAACTCTGACCTGCTAGAGGCATTGGTTTCGAAGGGGCAAACCGCATGAAACAGGAGCCCGTATCGATACACGAGATGAGTCCCATGACGACCCGTCTGTCGGTGACGGGTATGAGCTGTGCGAACTGTGCAGCCACGATCGAGGACGCCCTCGCTGCCCTCGATGGAGTCGCGTCGGCCGACGTCAACGCGGCCACCGACGAGGCGCGCGTCGAGTACGACCCCGAAGTCACGTCGCTGTCGGCGATCTACGACGCCGTCGAGTCGGCCGGCTACGGTGCCGTCGACGAGACGATCTCGGTCGGTATCACGGACATGTCGTGTGCCAACTGTGCCGAGGCCAACGCGGAGTCGCTACTGGCGACGCCCGGCGTCGTCGCGGCCGACGTGAACTACGCCACCGACGAGGCACAGGTACGGTACAACCCGGCCGAGGCGGACCGGTCGGACCTCTACGACGCGATCGAGTCGGCGGGCTACACGCCGGTCCGGGACGACGGAGACGGCGGAGACGACCGCGACCAGCGCGACCTCGCGCGGCAGGAGGAGATCCGACGCCAGCTTCGCCTCACGCTCTTTGGCGGCGCGCTCTCGGTCCCGCTGTTGGTGATGCTGGTCGATCACGTCCTCGGGCTGGGACTGCTCGGCGGTTCGCTGGCTGGCATCGACGTGGGCTGGTTCGCCTTCGCGCTCGCGACGCCGGTCCAGATCGCGCTCGGGAAGCCCTTCTACGTCAACTCCTACCGCGCGCTGGTGCGCAACGGTCGAGCGAACATGGACGTGCTGATCGCGCTTGGCTCGTCGACGGCGTACGTCTACAGCGTCGCGGCCCTGATCGGGCTGATCCCCGGTGCGGGGCTGTACTTCGACACGGCCGCGCTGATCCTCGTGTTCATCACGCTGGGCAACTACCTCGAAGCCCGCTCGAAGGGCCAGGCCGGCGAGGCGATCCGGTCGCTGCTGGAGATGGAGGCCGAGACCGCCACGGTCGTCCACGAAGACGGCCGTGAGGAGGAGGTCCCGCTGGAAGCGGTCGCGGTCGGCGACCGACTGAAGGTCCGGCCCGGCGAGAAGGTCCCGACCGACGGCGTCGTCGTCGACGGCGAATCCGCGGTCGACGAGTCGATGGTCACCGGCGAGTCCGTCCCGGTCGAGAAAGCCGAGGGCGACGAGGTGATCGGATCGACGATCAACGAGAACGGCGCGCTCGTCGTCGAGGCGACGAAGGTCGGCGAGGAGACGGCGATCCAGCAGATCGTCGCTCGCGTCCGCGACGCCCAGTCGCGTCAGCCAGACATCCAGCGGATCGCCGACCGCATCTCGGCGTACTTCGTCCCGGCGGTCATCGCCAACGCCCTGCTGTGGGGCGTCCTGTGGTGGCAGTTCCCCGCCGTCCTGGGCGGGTTCGTCGACGCGCTGCCCCTGTGGGGGCTGCTGGGTGGCGGCCCCGAGGCCGTGGGTGGTCCGATCGGCGTCACCGAGTTCGCGATCGTCGTGTTCGCCAGCGCCGTCCTGATCGCCTGTCCCTGTGCGCTGGGCCTGGCGACGCCGGCCGCGACGATGGTCGGCACCGCCATCGGTGCCCAACACGGCGTCCTCTTCGAGGGCGGCGACATCCTCGAACGGGTCCGCGACGTCGACGCCGTGGTCTTCGACAAGACGGGGACGCTCACCGAGGGCGAGATGGAACTGACCGACGTCGTGGCGCTCGACCCGGCCGCGCCCGACGGTGGCGTCCAGCGCGAGGCGCGCGACGAGCCGACGGCCTTCGACGAGGACGACGTGCTCGCGCTGGCCGCCAGCGCCGAGCAGGAGAGCGAGCACCCGCTGGCCGAGGCGATCGTCGAGGGTGCACGCGAGCGCGGCCTCGACATCGAGTCGCCCGAGTCCTTCGAGAACGTCCCCGGCAAGGGGGTGCGAGCGACGATCGATCGCGGGGAGGTGTTCGTCGGGAGCCCCCGACTGCTGGACGCCAACGGCATCGACCCGACCCCCGCCGACTCGGACCGCGAGCGACTCGAATCGGAGGGGAAGACGGCGATGCTCGTCGGATTCCGTCCCCGCGACGCGGACGGCGAAATCGACGAGCGGGCCGGCCGCGTGGTCGGTGTCGTCGCCGACGCGGACACGATCAAACCCTCCGCGAGCGACGCCGTCGCCGACCTGCGAGACCGCGATCTCGACGTGTGGCTGATCACCGGCGACAACGAGCGGACGGCTCGCGCGGTCGCCCGTGAAGTCGGGATCGACCCGGACAACGTCATGGCCGAGGTGCTTCCCGAAGACAAGGCCGACGCCGTCGACGAGATCCAGGCCGACGGGCGCGAGGCGATGATGGTCGGCGACGGCGTCAACGACGCACCGGCGCTGGCGACCGCGGCCGTCGGCTGTGCGATCGGTTCGGGTACCGACGTGGCGATCGAAGCGGCCGACGTGACGCTGATGCGAGACGACCCGGCGGACGTGCTGAAGGCGATCCGCGTCTCGGAAGCGACGCTACAGAAGATCAAGCAGAACCTCGTCTGGGCGCTTGGGTACAACACGCTGATGATCCCGCTGGCGTCGCTGGGCCTGCTCCAGCCGGTGCTCGCTGCCGGTGCCATGGCGCTGTCCAGCGTCTCCGTGCTGACCAACAGCCTGCTGTTCCGGGGGTACACGCCCGACACCGACTACCAGCTGTTGGGCCGACTGCGCTGAGCGCGGTCCGCGTACCGTCACAGCTTCGCTCGCGGTAGGCAGCGGTGGCACGCTCGTCGCCGGGTCCAACACACTCAAACCCACGGCGACCCGAGACGCTCCTATACTGTGGCCCAGACGGACACCGTCGAGCGGAGCGACGACCGGCCGGACAGCAGCGAGACCGTGCGCCGGCCGACCGGGCTAGGCGTGCAGCTGCGAGCGCTCTGGCGCGCGGTCGTCATCTCCTGGCAGTTCGTCCCGTTCGCGATCACCCTCCTGCGTGATCGCCGTCGATACCTCCTCTTCGGTCGGTCCCGCGAAGTGACCAGCGCCCAGCAAGCCCGGCGCGCGCGGGCTCTGAAAGCGACGTTCGTCGACCTCGGCCCCGCGTTCGTCAAGATCGGGCAGATGCTCTCGACGCGGCCCGACGCGCTGCCGGCGGCCTACGTCGACGTGCTCGCTGAGCTTCAGGACCAGGTCCCGCCGGCCCCCTGGGCGGAGATCGAGCCGGTGATCGAGCGGGAACTGGGACCGATCGATTCGGTGTTCGAGACGTTCGACACCGAGCCGATCAGCGGCGCGAGCCTCGGACAGGTGTACGTCGGCGAGGTCGACGGGGACCGGGTCGCGGTGAAAGTCCTCCGGCCGAACGTCCGTCGTCGCGTCGAGTCGGACCTCCGAGTCGTGGCGACGCTGACGCCGGTCCTGCGCTGGGCGTCGCCGCCGGGCCAGGCGTTCACGCTCGGGAACCTCGCCGAGGAGTTCACCGTGACCATCCGCGAGGAGATGGACTACGCCCACGAGGCCCGCCGGCTCGACACCGTCCGCCAGAACTTCGCCGCGGTCGACGACGTGTGTATCCCCGACTCGCTGCCAGAGTACTCGACCGACCGCGTCCTCACGATGCGCTACGTCGAGGGGACGAAGATCGACGACGTGGCCGCGATCGACGAGCTGGGGGTCGACCGCGAGCGCATCGTCACGCGCCTGACCGAGATCTACATCAAGATGATCGTCGAGGACGGCGTCTTCCACGCCGACCCCCACCCCGGCAACCTCGCCGTACAGGACGACGGCACGATCGTCTTCTACGACTTCGGGATGACCGGCCAGCTCGGGCCGGAGACTCGCGCTCACCTCGTCGACTTCTACGTCGGCATCGCGACCGACGACATCGATCAGGTGATCGACTCGTTCGTCGCCATGGAGGCGCTGGACCCGACGGCCGACCGCCAGATGGTGCGCGAACTGTTCGAGATCGCCTTCGAGCAGTTCCGTGGGGCCGATCTGGACGAGTTCGACGTCGAGGGGATCATCGCCGAGTTCGAGGGCGCGATGTACGAGTTCCCGATGCGGATCCCGCAGGATCTGGCCCACGTCGTCCGCGTGACGACGGTTCTGGACGGCGTGACCCGGACGCTCGCCCCCGAGTTCGACTTCATCGAAGTCGTCACGGACTACGTCCTCGAACGGGGGATGGCGAGTGGCGGCGAGGAGATCCGCGAGCGCGTGACCGACCAGCTGCGGGCCAGCGCACGGGCGACCGTCGCGGTCCCGCCCCGACTCGACGACGCCCTGGCGAAGGTCGAGCGGGGCGAGCTAGCGCTGTCGACGGTGATCGAGGACGACCGCGGTGCCTTCCGCAGGATGGCACGGCGGCTCGTCTACGGGCTCTGTGTCAGCGTCGGCCTCCTCGCGATCGCCGGGCTCTACGCGATGGGGGCGCTGCGGGCCCTCGTCGCCGTAAGCGGGCTGACGGCGCTGTTCGCTCTCGCGCTCGTCTGGTCGTTTCGCGGTCGGCGCGGTCCCGGCCTGGGCGCGTCGCCGCAGTTCACCCGCCAGGAGATGCGCCGCCGACAGAGCGGCGAGGAGTAGCGCTCACAGCTCGCTGTCGGCGGCTCGCGTCCGCAGTTCGTCTGCTCGCTCTCGGATCGCCGTCAGCTGATCGTCGTCCTTGTCGTCGAGGTGGCTGTAGACGAGTCCCATCCGGTGGTTCGACCGGAGCTGTGACTCGTTGCGGTCCAGAAAGTCCCAGTACAGCGCGTTGAACGGACACGCTCGCTCCCCGGTCGTCTTCGTCTTGTAGTACGGACAGTCGCTGCAGTGGTCGCTCATCCTGTCGACGTAGTTCGCCGAGGCGGCGTAGGGCTTCGTGGCGAACGCGCCAGAGCCGTACAGCCCCATCTCGACGACGTTGGGCGTCGTCACCCAGTGGAAGGCGTCGACGTAGCCGGCGTGGAACCAGCGGTTGAGCTGTGCGGGCTCGACACCGAGCAGCAACGAGAAGTTCGACAGCAGCATGAGCCGTTCGATGTGGTGTGCGTAGCCCCGCTTGCGGACGCCGTCGATGGCCGCGTCCAGACAGGCCATGTCCGTCTCGCCCGTCCAGAAGAACTCCGGGAGGTCCTCGGACGCGCCGAGCTGGTTCGCCGTCGCCAGCTCGGGCATCTCCCGGCGGTAGACGTGCCGGACGAACTCGCGCCACCCGATCACCTGCCGGACGAACCCCTCGACGCTGTGCAGCGGTGCGTCACCAGTCTCGTAGGCCTCGATCGCGCGCTCGACGACCTCCGCAGGCCCCAGCAGTCCGAGGTTCAGCGAAGTCGACAACAGGCTGTGGGCCATCGCCCACTCGCTCTCGACCATCGCGTCCTGATACGCCCCGAAGTCGGTGAGGCGATCCTCGACGAACGCGTCCAGCGCCCCAACTGCCTGCTGTCGCGTCACCGGCCACCGGAACGGCTCCGGATCGGCCCAGTCACCGCCGTAGGGCGCTTGCTCGTAGCCACCGTCGAAGTGGTCGCGAACCCACGACTGGACCCGACGCGTCGTCTCGTCGGGTTCGAACGTCGGCACCGCTGGGGGCTCCCAGTCGTCGGGCGGCGTCTCGCGGTTCTGCTCGTCGTAGTTCCACTCGCCACCGACCGGATCGTCGCCGTCCATCAGGTAACCGGTTTCCCGGCGCATCGATCGGTAGAACGACTCGTGACGGTACGGCGGGCCGTCCGTCCACTCGTCGAAGGTCGCTGGCGCACAGAGGAACCGCTCGTCCGGTACTGTCGCGAGCGTCCCGCCGTGTCGCTCGATCAGCGTCCGCAGCCGCTCGGTGCCGCCGTGACTCGCCGGGGTCATCGTCACGAGATCGTCGTCGGGATGGCGCTCGAAATGGCTCTCGAACCCGTCTTCGAACGTCTCCTCTCGGTGGTAGTCGACGGTCCGGCCCGCCTCGCGCAACGCGTCCCGGAAGTGACGCATCGCACTGAACACGAGCGTCGGCTTGTGCGGGTGGTAGGGCAGCCGACGGAGGAAGTCCCTGGACTCGATCATCACCACGCGGTCGTCCGGCCGGTCGGCGAGTGGACCGAATCGCCGGGACAGCTGGTCGCCAAGCACCAGCACGGTCATTGCGAACCACTCTGTCGCATGTCTCACTCTTCGCCTACACGAACCATGAACACCACCCCAACGAACGTTGGTCGTCGCCGCTTTCACGCCGGTAAATGCTTCGACGAGCCGTGTTTCGCTGTCGCGTGTCACCTCACCCCATCCGGCGGGATTCCCCGTGTCCGGCCACCTTATCCGTCTCCTTCCCCAACTCCACTGTGTCTATGAGTGACTCCCTGAACCGACGGACGCTCCTCCGTAGTACCGGTGCAATCGCCGCAGCAGGTCTCATCGCTGGCTGTAGTGGAGACGGCGGCGGCGACGCCACCGAGAGCGCGACCGACGACGAGATGACCGAAAGTGCCACCGAAGAAGAGATGACTGAGAGTGCGACCGAGAGCGGTGGCTCGTCGATGGAAGCCGGCGACGAGGTCGCCAACTATCTCGGCGAAACGTCGAACTTCGACGGGACGGTCGCAGACATGACCGGTCAGGACACCGTCACCGTCACGGTCGGTGCAGAGGCCAACGGCGGCGCGTTCGGGTACGACCCCGCTGCCGTCCAGATCTCTTCGGGCACGACGGTCGAGTTCGAGTGGACTGGCAATGGCGGCACCCACAACGTGAAGTCCGAGGGTGACGGTCCGCTGGACTCCGGTGGCGCAGTCAACACCGAGGGCGTCGAGTACGAGCACACCTTCGAATCGAGCGGTACTTACCTCTACTACTGTACGCCCCACAAGTCGCTGGGGATGAAGGGCGCGATCGTCGTCGAGTGACGATCCGGCCGACTCCAGCCTCGCGACAGTCGTCTCGCCGCCAGCGGGTGGCGACACCGTTCACGGATCGACGCGTCTCAAACGCGGTCGGTCCCACTACTTCTCGTGACGTACAGCGAGTACGCGATGATCCCGAAACCGACGAAGGTCAACGCGCTCTCGACGACCAGTGCCACCGACGGATCGGCGATCAACTGATCGGCGATGCCGGCCAGTAGCGAGCCGAGCGTGATGACGCCGAATCCGGCCGCGAGGTACAGCAGTCCGGACGCGCCGGTCCTGTACCCCGCTTTCGCGGCCAAATACGTGATCAACGCACCGAGCGCCAGCGTGCCCGTCTTGAAGACGATGACGACGAGCGGTATCTCCGTGTTCATAGTTCCTCACTGATCTGTGACCAGAAGCGCGCGAGGCGCTCGTCCGGCGTCTCCTCGTGGTCGACGACGTCCACGTCGAACGATTCGTCGCCGTCGAAGGCCACGAACACGCCCCTGAAGTCCCTGACGAACTGCGTCGTGTGGTGGCCGTCGTCCCGGACCTTCGTTCGCTCGGCGACCAGTGCCGCGTCGCTCAGCGTCTCTAGCTTCCGGTAGGCACTCGTCCGCGAGAGATCACACTCGTCGGCGACCCCCTTGGCCGTCATCGGTTCGTCGAGCGCGGCGACGATCGTCCGGCAGTCGGGATCGGCCAGTGCATCGAACAGGGCCTGTTCGGACGGCACCTCGTCGGTCATGCGTCTCTGTGGGCGCGTGGCCGCCGCGGTCGCGTCCGACCGGACCAGACGGAACAGGACTGTCTGCCAGTCGGGTGGAGGCTTGGGATTGGTAGCGGTCCGCGTCGGACGGCCGGGAACCGCGTGCGGCGTGCCCACCGTAGTATCATCCCCACAATGTAAAGGGAAAAGTCATGCTTTCCAGATTCTGCAAACCGGGGATCCCCTTTAGGGGCGAGCCCCCGGTAGCCTCACTCGCTATGCGACGGTCCCTCTCCAGACGACAGCTCCTCCAGGGCGTATCGTTCGCGTCGATCCCGGCACTCGCCGCCCGTCTCGGCTCCGCTCGGTCCGGTTCACCCGCGACGACGAGTCCGCCGACGACGACAGCGACACCCTCGTCGACCGACGCCCCGGTCGACGACCTCGACGCGTGGCTCGCCGACGCCAACGGCTACGGCGGTCAGTTCCGAAACGTCGGCTACGACGACCTGGTCGAGGTCCTGGTCGGACACCCGATCGAGGGCGACGGCTACGCCTTCGACCCGCCCGCGGTCACCGTCACGCCCGGTACGACGGTGGTGTGGCGCTGGTTCGACCACGGCGGCCCACACAACGTCGTCGCGGTCGACGGCAGCTTCGATAGCGGCGACGCCACCGACCGGCCAAACGAGACCTACTCCCACCACTTCGAGACGACCGGCGAGTACCCCTACGTCTCCGAACCCCGGCGCGACGACGGGCTGAAAGGCGTGATCCGAGTCCGGAAGGCACCCGAGAGCGGCTATCCCGATCTCGACCACTGGCTCATCTACGTCGACGGCTGGGACGGGACCCTCGCCGACCGCACGGGCTTGGACACGGTCACCGTGACCGTCGGCAGCCCCGGCAACGGCGGTAACTTCGCTTTCGATCCGCTCGCACTCAAGTGTTCGACCGGAACCACCGTCGCGTTCGAGTGGACCGGGGACGGTGGCGCACACAACATCGGATTCCAGGGCGACATCGAGAAGTCGGACATCTACAGCGAGAGTGGCCGCCACTTCGAAGTGACCTTCGACGAACCGGGCGTCTACCCGTACGCCTGCTACCCTCACGAGGCGATCGGCCAGCGCGGCGGCATCGTCGTCGAGGAGTAACCGGCCTCGGCTGTCGCACCCGCCGTGACCGCGAGAATCGTTTTTCCGGTCGGTCGTCGCTACGCTCCTCCCTGCACGGGCGTGGCGGGATTCGAACCACGGTCGGACGTGCTCGCTTCGCTGCGCGCGACCTCCCTGATTAGAATCCTGCTATTCCGGTTCGGTCACCGACTCGCTACGCTCCTCCCTGCACGGGCGTGGCGGGATTCGAACCACGGTCGGACGTGCTCGCTTCGCTGCGCGCGACCTCCCTGATTAGAATCCTGCTATTCCGGTTCGGTCACCGACTCGCTACGCTCCTCCCTGCACGGGCGTGGCGGGATTCGAACCACGGTCGGACGTGCTCGCTTCGCTGCGCGCGACCTCCCTGATTAGAATCCTGCTATTCCGGTTCGGTCACCGACTCGCTACGCTCGTCGGTTCCCCGCACGGGCGTGGCGGGATTCGAACCCGCGATCGAGGGGTTAGGAACCCCTCGCCCTCGTCCACTAGGCCACACGCCCTATCGAGCGGTGTACGAGACGGCTCAAAAACGCTGCTGTTCTGCCGTGGAGGGCAGGGGCTGGACGGTAGATGGATGGAGAAGGGATTGGGAACCTGTCGGGACCGTCGCGGGCGTCACTCGGTGGCTGTTTCGGAAGCGGTCTCCGAAGCGGTGTCGTCGGCGGTGGTCTCGACGAACTCGGAGTCGGGCTCCTCGGTCGCGCCCTGACTCTCGCCTGGCCCCTCGCGGATCTCTTCGAGTTCCTGCTCGACTTCCTCGCGGCCTTTCTGGAACTCGCCCATCGCCTCACCCGTCGAGCGAGCGAGCTTCGGGATCTTGTTTGCACCGAACAGCAGGACCGCGATCAGGAGAATGATCATCATCTCCTGGGTCCCCGGTAAACCGATCTGCAGTAGGGTTGCTACCATTGTAGCAGGACTTAGCGTGAGGTCTAATATAGGCTTTTTGCTCACCCTGATCGACGAACCGTATCGCTCGGGAGGTTCTGGAACGCAAACGACTTGATCTGGTACCCGCTACGGGTTAGTGATGGTCTCTACTGGTGACGAAGCGCCGTCGTTTACGGCACCGCTGGCGAATGGTGACATCGAGTCGTTCACGCTCGCAGACCGCCTCGACGAGGCACCGATCGTCCTCGCTTTCTTCCCCGGTGCGTTCACCGGCGTCTGCACCCACGAGATGAACACGTTCCAGGATCGCCTCGACGACTTCAGCGAGGCCGGCGCGAGCGTGTACGGCGTCAGCATCGACACGCCGTTCTCACAGAACGAGTTCCGCGACAAGCTCGGTCTGGAGTTCGACCTGCTCAGCGACTCGAACCGCGAGATCGTCGACGAGTGGGGCCTCTCGATGGACTTCGAGGAACTGGGCGTCGACGGCGTCGCCAAACGCTCTGTCTTCGTCGTCGACGGCGACGGCGTCGTCCAGTACGCCTGGGTGAGCGACGATCCCGGCGTCGAGCCGGCGTACGACGAAGTGCTCGACGCCGTCGACGCTATCTGAGGAGCGGGCGACCGGCTCGCTGCGTCCGGTAGGCCGGGGCTACCGAGTGCGTCAGGCTTCGCCGTACACCGGGACCGCAGCGCCGCTGGTGACGCTGGCACCCTCGGAGCAGAGGAACAGCATCATCGTCGCGATATCGTCCGGATCGACCCACGTCTCGAAGTCGGCGTCGGGCATCATCTCGCGGTTCATCGGCGTGTCGATGACACTCGGCATGACCGCGTTGGCCCGGACGACTCCCTCGTTTTCTGCGGCGATCGTCTCGGTCAGGAGTCGCACGCCGGCCTTGGTCGCGCGGTAGATCCCGTCGCCCGCGCCACCCTCCAGCGAGGAGCGCGCCGAGACCGAGACGACGGCACCCTCACTCTCCCGGAGGTGCGGGAGGGCGTGTTTCGACGCCAGAAACATCGTCTTGAGGTTCACGTCGAACAGGAAGTCGAACGTGTCGGCGTCGGTCTCGTGGATCGGATCGCCGCCGCGCCACGTCCCGGCGATGTTACAGAGGGCGTCGAGACGGCCGTGCTCTTCGACCACGCCGGCCACGATGTCGGCCACGTCGTCCTCGTCGGTGAAATCGCCCTGGTAGTAGTCGATGGCCTCCGTCTCGTCGAGCAGGAAGTCCTCGCTCTCCGGAGCGACGATGTCGGCACCACAGACCGTCGCACCGGCGTCGTCGAACGCACGAGCGACGGCACCACCGAGAGCACCGCCGACGCCGGTCACCAGTACGACGCTGCCGTCGAAGTCAAAGTCGACTGACATAGGAGATAGCTCGGGCCGACAGCGGATAAAACCCAGTCTGGATACCGACGGCGGCGCTCGTTTCGCCGCTGACGCGGGCTGGGACACGAAGTGCAGGTGGTACGGACGGCGAGGCGACGTGTCCGACGACTCGGTGGCGTGTCTGGCACAGCCGACACGTCGCGAATCGCCGGGGGACGCCCCCACAGTTCTATGGGTTCTGACGGCGACGGATCGGCCCTCGACGGAGATGACACCCCGGCGAACGCTCGCGTTTCAGCATCCGCTTATCACCGCTGAAAACTGCGCGCGAATCTATTAATCCGTGAACGCCCAGCATCGAAACGATGAGTTCTGAGACATCATCTCTCCTTCCTGAGTTTATCGGGGACAGTTACGCACTGCGCCTCGGACTCGCGCTGGCGCTGGCGGTGGTCGTCGTCATCGCCGTCGGTGCCGTGGTGAGCGTTCAGGCTTCGGACGAACTGGAGTCCGAAGTCGAGTCCGACCTGCGTGCGACCTCGGCGACTCAGGCCGACCAGATCGACGCGTGGCTCGGGTCGGCTCGACAGAGCGTCCGGATGACCTCCGCGCTGCCGGTCTTCGAGTCCGGGTCGACCAGCGAGGTACAGGCGCAGTTGAACACCTTACAGGACAACGACAGGCTCCCGGCCGACGTCGTCGCAGTCCACTACGTCGACACGACGACGATGGAGATCGAGGCCAGTTCGAACGAGGACTTCGTCGGTGTCGACGCGAGCGAGCAGGGAGCGCCGTTCGCGACCGACCCCCCGAGTTTCGAGGGGCCGGACGACACACACGTGACCGATCCGTTCCAGGTCTCGATCGTCGACCATCCGATCATCGCCATCCTCTCGCCGGTCGAGGGCGACAGCGATCACGCGATCGTCTTCATGACCGATCTGAAGGAGCGGACGGAGGCGTTCTCCGACCAGCGTGACGGGTCCTACACCGCCGTGGTCAACGACGAGGGTCAGTACATCGCCCACCCCAACAGTAGCAAGATCAACACGGCACACGACGGCAGCATGACGATGCCGGCGTCGGGTGAATCCGGTTTCATGGCGATGGGCGACACGCTGATGGGCATGACGACGCTCGAAACGGCCGACTGGACGGTGATGGTCCACTCGGACCGGAGCGAGGCCTACGCACTGAGCTCCCAGATCAACTCCGACCTGATCGGGATCGTGCTGTTCGCGGTGATCAACCTCGGACTCGTCGGCGTCACGATCGGGAGCGGTACGATCGTCTCGCTTCGCCGACTCTCCAACAGGGCCGAGGAGATGGGTGCCGGCGATCTCGACGTGGACCTGACCACCGCCCGGACCGACGAGATCGGCTCGCTGTACCAGTCGCTCGACGACATGCGGACGAACCTCCGAGAGACGATCTCAGACGCCGAGCAGGCCCGCCAGGAGGCCGAGCAAGCCAAGAGCGACGCCGAGCAGGCCCGCGAGGACGCCGAGGAAGAGCAGGCCGAGATGGAGGCGCTGACGGGCCACCTCGAACTGAAGGCCACCGAGTACAGCGACGCACTGTCCTCGGCCGCCGACGGCGACCTCACCGTCCGCGTCGACACCGAGAGCATGAACGACGCGATGAGCGAGGTCGGCGAGGAGATCAACGCGATGTTGGCGGATCTCTCTACGACCATCGCCGAGATGAAGTCCTTCGCGAGCAACGTGTTGCAGGCGAGCGACGACGTGGGGACGAACGCCCAGCGGGTCGACCGGGCCAGCCAGCAGGTCAGCGAGTCGATCCAGGAGATCTTCGACGGCACGAACGAACAGAGCGAGCGGCTCCAGAACGCGGCCTCGGAGATGGAGAACCTCTCTGCGGCCTCCGAGGAGATGGCGGCGTCGGCCCAGCAGGTGGCCGACACGTCCCAGTCGGCCGCCGAGGTCGGCGAAGACGGCCGTAGAGCGGCCCAGGAGGCCATCGAAGAGATGAACAGCATCGAAGCCGAGACCGAGGAGACCGTCGCCGAGATCAACGCACTCGACGAGGACCTCGACGAGATCGGCGAGATCGTCTCGGTCATCACCCAGATCGTCGAGCAGACCAACATGCTCGCGCTCAACGCCTCGATCGAGGCGGCCCACGCCGACGCGGAGGGCGCGGGCTTCGCCGTCGTCGCCGACGAGATCAAGGGCCTCGCGGAAGAGACCAAAGAGGCCGCGGGGGACATCGAGGAACGCATCGAGCGCATCCAGTCACAGGCCGGCGACACCGTCGAGACGATGGAGTCGACCAGCCAGCGGATCACCGACGGCGTCGAGACGGTCGAAGAGGCCGTCAACGCTCTGGAGACCATCGTCGAGTACACGGAGGAGGTCGACGCCGGTATCCAGGAAATCGACCGGGCGACCGAAGAGCAGGCAGAGACGGCGACGGAGCTGCTGGAGATGATCGACACGCTGACCGAGATCAGCCAGGAGACCGCGACGGAGGCGGACACGGTCGCCGGTGCGGCCGAGGACCAGGCACACTCCATCGGCGAGGTGTCTGACTCCGCGACGGAACTCAGACAGCGTGCAGACGAACTCGAACAGGCGCTCGACCGGTTCTCGGTGCAGTCTGCCGAGAGTCCCGGCCAGCAGACGACTGCGGCCACTGACGACGACTAACGATGATAGAACTCTGGTTCACACTCGGTACGATCGGTATGCTCGCTGGGACGGCGATTCTCGCCTACGGCTTCAGGCTCGTCCCGGCCGAGAGACGCACGCGGTACGCGGTGCTGGTCTCGATTCCCGGCATCGCGATCTTCGCCTACGCGATCATGGCACTCGGCATCGGCGGCTTCGACACGGGAACGCACACCGTCTGGATTCCCCGCTACGTCGACTGGCTGCTGACGACGCCTCTGAACGTCCTGTTCCTGGGGCTGTTCGCGGGTGCCGACCGCGAGACGATCGGGAAGCTCGTCGGCCTGCAGGTCCTGACGATCGTCTTCGGGTTCGCGGGCGCGCTGTCGGGCGGCCTACTCGCCTGGGGCTTGTTCGCCCTGGGCGCGGTCGCCTTCGTCGGCGTCGGCTACCTGCTGTACGGCGCGATCACGGACGCCGCCGTCGAAACGCTCTCGGAGGTCGGATTCGGCGTCTACGAGACGCTGCGTAACTTCGTCGTCGTGCTCTGGGGCGTCTATCCGGTCATCTGGATCGTCGGACAGGCCGGACTCGGGCTGATGGACCTCGAAACGACGGCGCTGGTGGTCGCCTACCTCGACGTGGTGACGAAGGTCGGCTTCGGCCTGCTCGCGCTCAGTGGCGAGGCGATCGTCGAAGAACTCGGGACGCAGGTGTTCGAGGACGAGGACGCGGCGATGGCTCCGGACCACGACGCACAGCCGTCTGACTGACACGCCCGGTCACACTGCTGTGCAACACGCCGTCACAGCGGTCAGATGAGCCCTGACCGCGGCGACGACCGACTGTCCGTACCACTGGCGGCGCTGCCGTCGAGCGTCGACAAAAAGTATCGCGAAAACGCGTCCCGAGTGTGAGGCGACGTGGTCCCGTCTCGTACTGCCGGCCGTTCTCGTGGCCAGCGATCCGTCTCAGTGGATCCCCATCGCTTCGATCTGTTCCTGGTAGCGGTTCCGGATCGTCACTTCGGTCACCTGGGCAACGTCGGCGACCTCTCGCTGGGTCTTCTTCTCGTTGCACAGCAGCGACGCGGCGTAGATCGCCGCCGCGGCGTAGCCCGTGGGGGACTTGCCCGACAGCAACCCCTGCTCGGCGGTCACGTCGATGATCTCGTTGGCCTTCGACTGGACCTCCTCGCTGAGTTCGAGTTCGCTGGCGAAGCGCGGGACGTACTGTTTGGGGTCGACGGGCTCCATCTTGAGCTTGAGTTCCTGGGCGACGTAGCGATACGTGCGCCCGATCTCCTTTTGCTCGACCCGAGAGACGTCCGAGACCTCTTCGAGGCTCCGTGGGATGCCCTCCTGTCGGCAGGCGGCGTACAGACAGGAGGTCGCGACGCCCTCGATGGAGCGGCCGCGGATGAGGTCCTCGTCCAGCGCGCGCCGGTAGATTACCGACGCGACTTCTCGCACCGATCGCGGGACGCCCAGCGCCGACGCCATCCGATCGATCTCCGAGAGGGCAAACTGGAGGTTGCGCTCCCCCGCGTCTTTCGTCCGAATTCGCTCTTGCCACTTTCGCAGCCGGTGCATCTGGGATCGCTTCTTCGACGAGATGGACCGGCCGTACGCGTCCTTGTCCTTCCAGTCGATCGTCGTCGTCAGCCCCTTGTCGTGCATCGTCTGGGTCGTCGGTGCCCCGACGCGGGACTTGCTCTGCCGTTCAGAATGGTTGAACGCGCGCCATTCCGGGCCGCGGTCGATGTTCTCATCTTCGATGACAAGTCCGCAGTCTTCGCAGATGAGTTCGCCGCTCCCGTCCGTCGATATTGCCGTCGAGTCACACTCAGGACAGGTCTGCTCGGATTCTTCCGTTTCCTGCTCCTGCGTCCCGTCGTGCTCGCGCTGGCGGGTGGGGCGCTCCATGTGTCCTTTTATGGAGAAACAATTCAGACATATAAACGTTTGGCTGGTGGCGACCAGTGCCGATAGTAACACTGGCTTACTCGACGGAATGTGACAGCTCAGCCCCTCTTTGCACGGATCTCGTTTCAGCGTTCCTCGTGTGAATCCATCGATCGGGGGTGATTCCCACGGCGAGGTCCGCAACGAGTGGTGAGTTCCAGTAAAGGCTTATCCGGTGTGGCGACCCGATGTCACGCATGGACGTTGCCGTACTCGGGACCTCGACCACCAGTCACGCCCTCGCGGCGTGGTGTCTCCGGGCGGAGGCGTCGGTTCGCCTCTACGGGGACGACGCCAACGCCGTGATGGACAGCGTCGACGCGGTTCAGCGTCGCGCTCGCGGCGACAGTGACGCGATCGACGGCACGACCGGACTGGAAGCGGCCGTCGGCGGTGCCGACGTTGTCTTCGACGTCACCGGACGCGAGATCGACGCTCGCCGGGACCTGCTCGCCGACGTCGAGGCACAGATCGGGCCGGAGACGCTGCTCGTCGTCGGAGACACGTACGACCGAATTACGGCCGTCGCGGCGGGTCTCCGTCGGCCCGACCGCGCGGTCGGCATCCACGTGATCGATCCGGCAGAGAGCCAGCTGGTCGAACTCGTCGTCGCCGAGCAGACGACGGCAGACACACGGGACCGCGCGGCGTCGCTCGTCGAGTCGCTCGACGCCACGCCGATCGTGGTCCGGGACACGCCGGGATTCGCGACGACTCGACTGGACCTGGCGACCATCGCGGAGGCCGTCAGGATGGTCGAGGACGGCGTCGCGAGCGTTCCGGCCATCGACCGCGCGCTCGAACTGGGTCGCGATCACCCGATCGGTCCGCTCGGACTGGCCGACCGACTGGGCCTCGATACGGTCCTGTCGGCACTGGAGTCACTGGCGCTTGACCTCGGTGGTCGGTTCGATCCGCCGGACCTGCTCTTCGAGAAAGTCGAATCGGGCGAACTGGGCCGCCAGACCGGCACCGGGTTCTACGAGTGGGAACAGGGCGAGCGAGTCGGACCCGCCCAGCCGAACCCGACCGTCGAAGCCCGGTCGGCAGAGCCCGGTGAGCGATGAGCCGATCCGAGCGGCGGCGAGGGGAGTCGCCGGTCGAGCAGGACGACGCCGACATGAGCGACCTGTTCGACGACCTCTCGGAGCTGGAGGATCTCGTCGACTCACCGGCGGAACGAGCCCGCGTCCGCGAGGCGATGCAGACGGCGAGCGAGGTCGACGACGACGGGCCGGTGTTCGGCCGGGTCGTCTGGGGATTCGACCGTGCGGACCTCGCAGAGTCGGTGCTGGGCGCGCTGCTCTTCGGTATTCCGATGGCCGTCGAGGGCGGGACGGTCGACTCCGGTCGATTCATCGCCGCTCGCCCGCCGTTCCTGGCCCTGACGCTGCTCGCGACGGTCGCAGTGGTCGTCGGGATCCTCTACGTGGCCGACATTCAGGACGTGCGGGTCGCCTACGCGTTCTTCGGTCTCGTCCCGCGGCGACTCGTGGGCGTCCTCGGCTCGTCGTTCGTGACGGCCGTCACGCTGTTGAGCGTCTGGGGCGTCGTCGACTGGGCGGACCCGTGGCTGGACTTCTGTGTCTGCGTCGTGGCCTTCTTTCCGATGGCGATCGGTGCCGCGCTGGGTGACATCCTGCCGGGGAGCTAGTCCGGCGGGCTATCGCGTCCGTTCGAGAAACCGCCGTCCACTCCGGCGCGTTTGACAATCGTTAAAAGTCGTGGCCGGATACCAGCGTGTATGAGCGAGAGCGAAACTCAGCAAAAACGCACACAGAAGTGCGTCTCGTGTGGCATCAACATCGCCGGCACGAACGCGGCCGCGTTCAAGTGCCCAGACTGCGGTCAGCAGATCTACCGCTGTGGGACCTGCCGCAAGCAGAGCAACCTCTACGAGTGTCCCGACTGTGGCTTCCGGGGGCCCTAACGATGGGGAAAGTCGCCGCCAAGATCAAGGTCATGCCGAACAGCCCGGACGTCGACCTGGACGCGCTCCAGGAGCGTCTGGAAGGGTCGCTCCCCGAAGGCGCGAAGATCAACGGCGTCGAGCGCGACGACGTGGCCTTCGGGCTCGTCGCCCTGTTCCCGACGGTGATCGTCCCCGACGACAGCGGTGGCACGGAAGCCGTCGAGGAAGCCTTCAGCAACGTCGACGACGTGGAGTCGGTCTCCGTCGAGAACGTCGGCCGAATATAGACCGAGTCCTTTCTTCACCGCCGTTCGACGCGCCGAGTCGCGACGCTCACGCTGGTCGCGGTGTGATATCCTGCCGAGAAGGTGCTCGCGCTGGCGCGACGGGAACGCACGTTTTATTAGGACGACCGGATTACCCCTCCGCACGAATGCCCAGTTCGGATGGACCCCTCAAAGGAACGCGGAACAAGCTGAAGAACAAGCCACGCGAGCGCGGCACCTCGCCGCCCCAGCGCGCCGTCGAGCAGTACGAGGAGGGCGACACCGTCCACCTCAAGATCGACCCGTCGGTCAACGACGGTCGCTTCCACCCGCGCTTCGACGGTTCGACCGGTGTCGTCCTCGGACAGCAGGGCGAAGCCTACAAGGTCGAGATCAACGACAACGGCAAGGACAAGACGATCATCGTCACGCCCGCACACCTCCGCCGACAGGAGTAAGGTATGACGATCTTCAAAGAGAAGGTCGACGAGGAGTACCTCACGATCGCCGAAACGAAGGAGATCCTCGAAGACATCGAAGCCGAGCGCTCGATGGACGAGGACCGGGAGATGCGCTACGAGCTCGCTCGTGCGATCGAGCACGTCAACCGATTCGCGATGCTCGATCCCGACGAGGCCGACGAGTTCGTCGACCAGCTACGGGACCTGGAGAAGGTCGACGAGGCGACCGCCTACAAGATCGCGAACCTCCGACCGCTGGATCGCGACGAGCTGCGCTCCGTGTTCGCACAGGAGCGGTACTCGCTGTCGGGCGACGAACTCGACGAGATTCTCAACGTCGTCAAACAGTACGCGTGAACCGCCTCGGGGTCGAGCCCCGCGGCACTCGCCTTGCTTATCTATAGATCGGTCGCCCGCGTGGCGATTGTCACCGGCCTCCCGACCCACGCCATTAAGTGGACGCTAGACCTATCGACTGGCATGAGCGATACCGAGAGCGGTGACGACGGCGAACCGGCCGTCGTCCTGGACTTCCTGCCACACGGCAAGTCCGATGACGACCGGCCACAGTATCAAAAGCAGCCGCTCGCGTACGCGATGGGGACCGAAGACTTCCGGCTCTACGAGATCGTGGTCGGAGCGGAGACGGACGTGACCTTCGGCGACCGCATCGACGTTCACAGCACCGACTTCGACCGGGTCAGCGTCGTCGAGTACGACGATCTCCCGAGCGGTGCCCAGTCCGAGCTCGACTACGCCGTCGAGGACCTCGTCGAGGCAGAGGCAGATCGGTTCGTCGACTTCTACAACGAGGCCCAGCCGATCACCCTCCGGCTCCACCAGCTGAACCTGCTGCCCGGAATCGGCAAGAAGCTGCGCAACTCCATTCTCGACGAGCGCAAGCGCAAGCCCTTCGAGAGCTTCGAGGAACTCGAAGAACGAGTCAGCGGCCTCCACAACCCCAAGGAAGTCCTGGTCGAACGGATCCTCGAAGAGCTATCCGAGGACGACCTGAAGTACAGCAGGTTCGTGCGCCGCGAAGACCAGTCCTAGTCGGCCCGGAAGTGACAGCGTTTTACGGGTCTGCCCGCTATCCGCGAGCGATGACTACCGACGGACCGCCCTCCGAGGGGGCCGACGGCGCTCGCGATCCGGACGCGCTCGTCGCCCGTGCGGGCAAGCGAGCGGACACCCGACAGGACCAGCACTTCCTGGTCGACGATCGAGTTCTGGACCGGATTCCGGGCTACGCCGACCAGATGGATCGAGCACACGTACTGGAAGTCGGTGCCGGCCCCGGCGCGCTGACGGATCGACTGCTCGCGGTCGCTGATCGGGTGACCGCGATCGAGCGCGATCCCGACTTCGCGGCCCACCTGCGCGAGGAGTTCGCCGACGCCATCGACGCCGATCGCCTGACGATCGTCGAGGGTGACGCCCTCGACGTGGACCTGCCCGAGTTCTCCGCGAGCGTCTCGAATCTCCCCTACGGGGCCTCTAGCGAGATCGCGTTCCGGCTGCTCCCGCGCGGGAAGCCGCTCGTCCTGATGTTCCAGCAGGAGTTCGCCGAACGGATGGCAGCAGACCCCGGAAGCGACGACTACGGGCGGCTCTCGGTGACGGCGGGCCACTACGCCGACGTCGAGATCGTCGAGACGGTGCCGCCGACGGCGTTCGACCCACAGCCCCGCGTCGACAGTGCTGTCGTCCGGCTCCGGCCGCGCGAACCCGACTACACCGTCCCGGACGACGACTTCTTCATGGACTTTCTCAAGGGCGTGTTCACACAGCGTCGCAAGACGATGCGAAACGCCGTCCGGAACACGGCCCACATCACCGACCTCGGCGATCCCGACGCCGTCGTCGACGCCGCAGACGAGTCGCTGATGAGCAAGCGCGCGGGAGAGCTATCCCCCGCGACGTTCGCAGCGCTGGCGACGCTCGCCTACGAGACCGGCCGACCCGGAGAGTACTAGCGATGCCCGGCCAGCCTCCGACGGACGACGACGGCCGCCCCTCGCTCGCCACACAGCGCGACACGGAGACGGTGTACCAGCCGGCAGAAGACTCCGACCTGCTGGCGCGGACGGCCAGGTCACACGCCGCGCCCGGCGACCGCGGGCTCGACGTGGGAACAGGATCAGGCTACGTCGCCGAGACGCTGGCCGAAGCGGGCGTCGACGTGGTCGCGTCCGATCTGAACCCGGACGCCTGTCGCGAGGCAGCGGCTCGCGGTGTGGCGGCCGTCCGTGCCGACCTGCTCGATCCGTTTCGCGACGACGCGTTCGATCTCGTCACGTTCAATCCACCCTACCTACCCACCGAGCCAGACAAAGAGTGGGACGACTGGATGGAACACGCGCTCTCGGGCGGGAAAGACGGCCGCAGGCTCGTCGACCCCTTCCTCGAAGCGGTCGAGCGCGTGCTGGCTCCCGGTGGGCGTGTCTTCCTGCTAATCAGCAGCCTCACCGGGATCGGCGACGTACAGCGCTACGCTCACGAGCGGGGGCTGGCGGGCGAGATCGTCGCCGACGAAGCCCACCCCTACGAGCGACTGGTCGTGATCCGGTTCGAGTCCCGAGACGAGAGCCCGCTCCCGTGATCGGCTGTGTACTCTGAGACGGGTCGCTCTGCGGGACGGGCAGACGCCGCGTCGACGCTCGCGTGAGACGACCGGGCGGCGTCACTCGTGGTGGTGAATCCACTCGCTGGTCGGGACGAACGCCGTCGCTCCGCAGGCACCACAGGCCTCCGGTGGTTCGAACTGGTGATCGCCCGCCGAGCGGTGAACCGGCGTGCCGGCGTGTGTCACCTGGCAGTTCGAGCAGACGAACTCGACGACGCTTTCGGGGCTGTGTGCCATACTGTAGCTTCGAACGTCGCACAGATATAGGTGCGGTAGCACGCACCACTATCGGCCTGTGACGCCCAGTCGTCGGACCGCCGACCAATAACCATGGAGCATTTTCTGATATAGGAAATATTAAAGCCCGTCATTTCCAACCTAGCCGTAATGACACAGGTAGTCGCCACGACACCCGGTCTGTTCCCGCTCCCGGACTGGGCGAAAGACGAGCTGTCTCGACTGAAAGGCCACCAGAAGTCCGACCTCGTCAGCGGTGAGGAGGGGCCGGAGATCGTCGACGCCTACGACCGCGCTCGCGAGGAGGTCGTCGGCGTCCAGACCGACGCCGGCCTCGACCGCGTCACGGAGGGCCAGCTGCGATGGGACGACATGATCGCCCACCCGCTGGCGGTCGCCGACAACGTCGAGACCCGCGGGATCGTTCGCTACTACAACAACAACAACTTCTACAGGGAGCCGGTCGTCACCGGCGACCTCGATGCCTCCGGCGACGTGGCCGGCGAACTCGACGCTACGGCCGAGCACGTCGACGCCGGTCTCCAGGCGGTCCTGCCGGGTCCGTACTCGCTCGCGGACCTCGCGACCGACGAGCACTACGGCGACGAGGCAGCGTTCCTCGACGCCGTCGCCGACTTCCTCGCCGCCGAGGCCGACCAGTTCCCCGACGTCGAGACGCTGTTCCTGCTGGAGCCGTCTCTCGTCGAGAACGCGCCCGGTGAGGGGGCCGACGAGCGCGCCAGCGAGGCAATCGACACCGTCGCTTCGGCCGTCGACGCCGACGTGGTCGCTCACACCTACTGGGGCGCTCTCGACGAGAAGGTGTACGCCCACCTCATGGACGCAGCCGTGGACGCCATCGGCTTCGACCTGATCGCCGACCACGAGCAGAACGTCTACAACGTCCAGGAGTACGGCACCAAAGACGACGTGGCGCTCGGGCTGGTCGACGGACAGAACACGTTCGTCGAGACCCCGGAGACGATCCGCGAGCGCGTCGAGTGGTTCGTCGAGCAGACCGACGGCGACTACGACACCGTCTACGCGACGGCCAACACCGAGCTGTTCTACCTGCCTCAGAACAAGTTCGAGGCCAAGATCGAGGCGCTGGCTGACGCCGCCGCGATCGAGGAGGTGGAAGCATGACCGGTCCCCGCGAGCAGTTCCGACCCGAGGACCACGACAACGACCACTTCCTGCTGACCAGCGTCGTCGGCTCCTACCCCAAGCCCAAGTGGCACGACCGCGCCCGCGAGCTGTTCGAAGATCCCGACGCCGACTTCGACGAGCACAACTGGGAAGAGGCGAAAGACGACGCCGCCCGACTCATTACGCGAGAACACGAGCGATCCGGGCTCGACACCGTCGTCGACGGCGAGATGCGCCGCAACGAGATGGTCGAGTACTTCGCCGAGCTGATCGACGGCTACGAGTTCAACGGCCGCGTGAAGGTGTGGGGCCACAACTACTTCGACAAGCCCTCGATCGCCGACGAGGTCGAGTACGACGAGGAGTGGCTCGTCGACGAGTACAAGTTCACGTCGTCCGTGTCGGACCGCCCGGTCAAGGTCCCGATCACCGGTCCCTACACGCTCGCTCGCTGGGCCTTCAACGAGGCCTACGAGACGACCGAGGAGGCCGCCTACGCCCTGGCAGACCTCGTCAACGAGGAGATCGAGCGCCTCGTCGACGCCGGCTGTAAGTACGTCCAGATCGACGAGCCGGCTCTCGCCCAGTACGAGGACGACCACGCCATCGTCGGCGAGTGTCTCGAACGCATCGCCGACGGGATCCCCGAAGACGTGCGCCTCGGCCTGCACGTCTGTTACGGCGACTACTCGCGGATCTACCCCGAGATGCTGGAGTACCCCGTCCACGAGTACGACCTCGAACTCGCCAACGGCGACTACGAGCAACTCGACGTGTTCAAAGCGGACGAGTTCACGAAGGACTTCGCGATGGGCGTCGTCGACGCCCACGTCGCCGAGGTCGAGTCCGTCGAGGAGATCAAGGACAACATCAAGAAAGGACTGGAAGTCGTCCCGCCGGAGCAACTGACGGTCTCCCCGGACTGCGGGATCAAGCTCCTGCCCCGCGAGGTCGCCTACGGCAAGATGGAGAACATGGTCCAGGCCGCCCGCGAGATCGAACAGGAACTCGACGCCGGTGAGATCGACGTGGTCGGTGGGCAGACGGCGAGCGCGGACGACTAGCGAGAGGCCGAGCGGAGCGAGGGCTCTCGTTCACGCGAGCGGGAGTGAGCGGAGCGAACGACACGCGAGCAGGGAGACGCGCCGATAGGCGGGTCTCCAAAAGCCGAGCGGCGCGACGAACGAAGTGAGGAGCGGTCCTCGTTTTTGTGAGGTGCTTTCTCCCTCGCTCGTGTAACCCTCAGTATTACGGATCGACAACGTTTACGGCGGAGCCGTCCGACCCCACGAGTGCTATGGCAGATATCGAAGTCAGCAGTACGTGTGAGGAAGGGTACACGGTCACGAACGTCATCGACGACGAGTGGGAACTGGTCGTCGACGCGCTGAGCGAGGACGGTCCGTCTCCGAACCAGGTGCTGGCGGCGGACTACATCTCGTGTTACATCCCGGCGCTGCGCGTCGCCGCAGACCAGACCGGCTACGACGATCTCGGCGCTGTCGAGGCCGAAGTCGCTGCTGACCTCGACGACGACGACGATCTCGAAGCGGTCGCGTTCGAGATCGAGGTCGAGGCCGACCTCGGCGACGACGTCGAGGAGATCGTCGAACTCGGCGAGGAGATCTGTCACGTTCACTCGGCGCTTCAGGACGAACTCCACGCCGAGATCACGCTGCACGACGACGCGTTCTAAGCCCCGAGGAGACTATTTTTTGATGTGTGGGCAATAGCACGACGGCAGCTGCTGGTTACTCTGGGAACAAGAACACAACTGCAGAGGTGTTGTGATAGCCCGTGTAGTCCTCGTCTGCCGAGCAGACTTCGCCGTATGTTTCGAAGCCAGCGAACGGTGCATCGATCGAACGGCTGATCGCGTCGACTACGTCGTCGAAGTCGTCGCCCAGAATCATCGCCCGACACGCACAGTCGTAGACGAACCCGCCAGCGACGGCATCGCCGCCGAGTTCGTCGACGGCATTCGATGCGGCTGTTTCGACGGCCGACACTTGATCGGGTTTGCTGCTGTGTGTGACACGCAACTCAGTTCCTTCGGCAATGTCTACGGTAAATCCGAGCGAGCCGTCGGTATCTGTGGTTTGTCCCGGCCACCGGATGTTGTATCCCTCCGTCGAGATGAACGCGGACGCGACGAAATCTCTGATCCGAGACGCGATACTCTGGGCGTCTGCGTCAGGTTCTGACTCGATACCCAGCTCGTAGCGGCCGAGTAACATCAGAAACTCCTCGGAATCGGCCTCCAAGTCGTCGACGTCGATCCCGTACGACTCTTTCGCGTCTGTCCGAATCGCATCCCGCCAGGCCTCGAAAGCCGGCCGTCCGTCGAGTTTGTGGACCGTGCTCCCTTCGGCCTGGGTGACGGTCATCGGTTCCGAGATCGGTTCGTGGCCGTGGTTGACCGTTACCGCGAATGGATCTTCAGAGGCCAGTAGCGCGAGCGCGACGGCGTCTGATTCGACCTGTCCGTTACAGAATACGTGTGTCTCCTCCAGTCGAAGGTCGTCTCCAGCAGAGCCGCCAACAATCGGAATCTGGTCGTCGTCGAGATACTGTTCGGTAAGCTTCGTAATCTCGTCTCCGATGCTGACGATGCCGTCGTGGAGGTTGATTACCGCACGGTGTGGGTACTGGTCGATCTCTGGATCGTCCGGTTCCGGAAGATTGTGTACCGCGTCGAACAGGCAGCGCTTATGATCGGCACCCAGCCCCGTCGAGAGCGTGGTGAAGAACTCCATCGAATCGGAAGCGACGATGCCAACTGTCACAGTCTCTGCCTTCGAGCCGGCTTCAGTGAACTCTCCGGAAGACGAGCAGCCGATGATTTCGGTGTCCGAACCGACGATGCTTCGAATGCCCCAGAGGACTGCATCGTAGTCGTAGACTGGCGAACAGAAGACTTGGCAGAAGTCCGGGCTGTCAGCCTCGATGTTGTCGAGGGCCTCACGTACTGCCGCCATGCCGGCGGCGTCACCGCTCTCTCCCGTTGCTTGCCCTGTACCGACCTGTGTGTCCATGTACTCTGTCTAACTGAAAGAACGACTTATGCGTCACGGAGTTGGCGGAGACGCCATCGTGGTACACGACACGACGACGCCGGCGGGAAACGCTCATACGCCCGGCTCGCGAACAACTGTGTATGAGTAGCGACTGGACGAACGCGATCGCCGCAGAGCGAATGAAGGTCGACACCGAGTTCAACGACCGCGTCGAGGCCTCGTCGTTCTCGAACCAGCAGTGGAACCTCGTGATGACGGCACTCGAATTCGAGATCCACGGAGCCGAAGATCCGGAGACGGCGGAGATCGTGGCCGACACGTCGAACCTCTCGACGATCATGCCCGAACTCGATCGGATCGCCAAGCAGGGGCCGATGGGTGGCGGCGGGGGCGGCGGTGATTCGAGCGGCGACACCGGCGGCGGGCTCCTGGGCGGCGTCAAGGACGCACTGGGACTCGGTGGGGGCGGTGGCGGCGACGACCGCATCGAGGAAGCCGAGGAACTCGCGGCCGAGTACGCGGAACTGCTCCAGGAGAAGCTAGAGACGAACGGGCGCTGGAGTATGGTCTGCGACCGCGCCGCGTAGCGCGCGGAGCGACGTTTCGTGACCGTGACTCCCGACAGTGGCGACGCTCTGGCCGAGGACGATCGGAAACGATACGAAACGATCATATTCGAAAACGCTTTGTGATCGTTTTTCGTACGAGCGTGCATGCACGTCAGCGACGACTCGCCGCTCGTCCGCAACGGCAAGACGATCGTCCTCGCACACGATCACGGGCTCGAACACGGGCCAAAACAGTTCGACGGCGTCGAGGAGCGTCTCGATCCGACCGAGGTCTTCGAGATGGCGACTCACGACGCCGTCACCGCTCTGGCCGTCGGCAAGGGACTGACGGAGACGTACTATCCCAGCTACGACGACGAGGTGAATCTGCTGGCGAAGCTCAACGGCGGTTCGGATCTCTGGATGGGCGAACCGTACGCACCGCAGAACTGGTCGGTGGATTACGCCGCCGAACTGGGTGCTGACGCCGTCGGATACACCGTCTACCCCGGAGTCAACGACGAGCCGCGGATGTTCGAGGACTTCCGGCCGGTCCAGGAGCGGGCACGCGACCACGACCTCCCGATCGCGATGTGGTCGTACCCGCGCGGACAGGCGATCAAGGAGCACCGGAGCCGGGACGTGATCGCCTACGCCGCCCGCATCGGCCTCGAACTCGGCGGTGACTTCGTGAAGGTCAAGTATCCACGCAGTCCGGAGGCTATGGCCCACGCCGTCGACGCGGCCGGCGACACCGGCGTCCTCCTCTCTGGCGGTTCGAAGACCTCCGACCGCGAGTTCCTCGAACTCGTCGAGGGCTGTCTCGACGCCGGCGTCTCCGGGCTCGCGGTCGGCCGCAACGTCTGGCAACGCGCGGACCCGTACGACATTCTCGACAAACTCGAACGGGTCGTCTTCGAGGGTGCGAGTGCAGACGACGTACTCTAAGGGACGGGAAGAGTGAGTACAACTATGAGTTCGTTCGACGACGAGACCGAGGCCGCCGTCGCCGTTGCACGGGCACAGCTCCCGGAGACGGTCCCGAGCGAGCGAGTCGTCTTCGGCTTCGACGGGTACGTCGATCGCGTCCGCGAGGTCGTCGCAGATCGCCACGATCCCGACGACTACGACCGACTGGACACGCTGGCGGGCTTTGGCGATCGCGTCCACGACTCCGTCGCGGCCGACAGCTCCCTCTCCTTCGAGTGGCTCCAGCGAGGGACCCGGACCGGCGGCCACACGAGTCACCTCGCTCGGGCCTTCGGCAGTTGGGGCTTCGATCCGGTGATGATCGGGATGTACGGCCAGCCGGTGCGTGACGTGTTCGCCGACGAGTTCGCCGACTGCGAACTCCACTCGCTGGGCCAACCGGGCTACACGGACGCCGTCGAGTTCGACGACGGCAAGCTTATGCTCATCGAGAACGGGACGACGATGGACCTGGACTGGTCGTTTCTCACGGACCAGTTCGATCGAGAACGCCTCCGTGATCGACTCGACGGCGCGGCCCTGCTTGGCACCGGCTACTGGGCGGAGACGCCCGACCTGCCGGACGTACTCGACGGGATCGCCGGGCTCTGGGACGACATCGACGAGCCGCCCGAGACGGTGCTCGTCGATCCCGGTGACGTGCGGAAGCTCGACGCCGAGCGCCTCGACGGCGGGACGGGGGCCATCGGTCGCCTCGCGGCCCAGACGCGCGTCGTCGTCTCGGCCAACCGCGCAGAGACCCAGCTCCTCGCAGAGACCTACGGCGACGGCAGCGAGCAATCGCTCGCAGCGAAGGCTCGCACGCTCCGCGAGACCTTCGACGCCAGCCTGTTCGTCTCGCACGGCGTCGACCGGTCGCTGGTCGCCGGGGCCGACGGGACCACGGACGTGGCCGTCCCCTCCGTCGACGACCCGGAACTGACCACGAGTGCCGGCGACCACTTCAACGCCGGCCTCGCGCTGGCACTGGTCGCCGGTGTCGATCCGGCCGGTGCCGTCGTCGTCGGCAACGCCGTCGCCGGTGCGTTCGTGCGCAGCGGCGAACCGCCGACGTTCGAGGCGGTCCGTGCGTTCGTCGACGAGTACGAATCGAAGTTCTAGAGCCGTCGCGTCTCGACGGCGGCCCGATCCTCGAAGACGCCGTCGAGATCCGGAACGCCAGTCCCCGCCTGTGCGACTACGCGCGACGCGACTGCAACTCCCGTCGCCAGCGCGAGTTCGTCACGCTCTCCGCGTTCGAGCGACGCCAGCACGCCCGACAGCAGCGCGTCGCCGGCACCGACCGTGTCCACGACGTCGACGGCCAGCGGTTCGGCGTGGACGGCTCCGTCGGGACCGACGAGGACGGCTCCGTCGGCCCCCAGCGACGCGACGACGCGCTCGAAGCCCTGCTCTCTGAGCGCGCTGGCGGCCGTCACACACTCCTCGACGGTCTCGACGGTCGTCTCGGTGGCTGCGGCCAGCTCCTCGCGGTTGGGCTTGCACAGAGCGTAGTCGGCCGACAGCGACCGCAGGATCTCGCCTTCGACGTCCACGGCCGTCTGCCACGGCCCGGACGACGCGATGCGGTCGATGGCGTCGCTCTCTAGTCCCGGCGGGAGGCTGCCACCGACGAGCACGCGGGCTGGCTCGTGGTCGGCGATGCGGTCGACGAGGTCGTCGACGGCGCTCGCGTCGACGGCGGGACCCGCCTGGTTGAGCTTGTACTCGGTTCCGGCGGCCAGTGCGGTCGTGTTGAGCCGCGTCGGGTCGTCGACGGTGACGAACTCCGCGGGGACGTCGGCCGCTTCGAGTTGCTCCGTGACGAAGGTCCCGGTAAAGCCACCCAGGAGCCCGGTGGCGACGGTGGCGGTGTCCATCGCGGCCAGGAACTGCGAGACGTTGATCCCCTTGCCACCGGCGTCGAACTGCGCGTCGGTCGCTCTGTTGACCGTCTCGCTGGCCAGTGGCTCGTCGAAGGAGACCGTCTGGTCGACGGCGGGGTTGTAGGTGACAGTGAGGATCACGTGTCTGCCTCCAGGACGGTCACGCCGGCCTCGTCGAGGGCGTCGGCCAGCGCACCGTCCGGTGTGCGGTCGGTCACCAGCGTGTCGACCGCGTCGAGGTCGGCGACGGTGACGAACGACTGCTCGTCGAACTTCGAGCTGTCGGCGACGAGCACGACGCGGCTGGCCTGCTCGACGAACCGGGACTTGACCGCGGCCTCGGCCTCGTTGGGGGTCGTCAGCCCGGTCGTGGCGTCGAGGCTGTTCGTCCCGACGAACAGCAGGTCGACGTGATGGTCGTCGAGGAACCGCTGGGCGGTCGGGCCGACCAGCGCCCGGGTCCGGCGGCGCAACGTCCCGCCGGTCACCGTCACCTCGATGCCTTTGTCCAGCAGGGTCGTCGCCAGATCGGGCATGTTCGTCACCGCCTCGACGTCGGCCTCGCTCGGCAGCGCGCGGGCGACGGCCATCGTCGTCGTCCCGGCGTCGAACGACACCACCTGCGCGTCCTGCAACAGGTCGACGGCGCGGGCGGCGATGGCCTGTTTGGCGTCCAGTCGGTCGACTTCGCGCTGGCCGTACGGACGCTCCTGTCCGACGGACGACGCCGGGACGGCACCGCCGTGTGATCGCTCGATCCGGCCGTCGTCTTCGAGTTCCTGTAGGTCGCGCCGGATCGTCGCCTTCGAGAAGTCGAGTTCGGTTGCGAGTCGGGCGACAGAACAGCCGTCACGCTCCGTGACGAGTTCGACGATCCGCCGCTTGCGCTCGGCTGGCAGCATTACACCGGCGTTCGTGGCCGGGCGACTTACTACTTTCTATCGTTGCTGTTCGTTTTTGCTCGAAACTGAGTGATCTAGAGCCGGTCGACGACGGCCTCGGTGACCGCCTCGGTCGAGGCCGAGCCGCCGAGGTCCGGCGTCTTCGGCCCCTCTTCGAGCGTCGCCTCGACGGCCGTCCGAACGCGGTCGCCCTCGTCCTCGTAGCCCAGATGATCGAGCAGCATCGCGGCCGAGAGGATCATCGCAGCGGGGTTGGCGACGCCCTCGCCCGCGATGTCCGGCGCGGAGCCGTGGACCGGTTCGAACAGCGCGTTGTCCTCGCCGACGTTCGCGCTCGGGAGCAGGCCGAGACCGCCGACCAGTCCGGCCGCGAGGTCCGACAGCATGTCCCCGGCGAGATTCGGACAGATCACGACGCCGTAGTCCTCGGGGTGCATGACCAGGTGCATCGCCAGCGCGTCCATCAGCGCGGTGTCGTAGTCCGCACCGCGGTCCGCTCCGACAGCCTCGGCGGTGTCGAGGAACAGGCCGTCGGTCTCGCGCATGACGTTTGCCTTGTGGGCGATGGTCACGTCGTCGTAGTCGTTCTTGCGGGCGTAGTCGAAGCCGAAGTCGGCGATCTGTCGGGAGGCGTCCTCGGTGACCACACGCGTACACGTCGTGACGCCGTCGCTGATCTCGCTCTCGATGCCCTTGTAGACGCCCTCCGTGTTCTCCCGGATGAACACGAGGTCGGTGTCTGGCTGTACGGCGTCCAGACCGGGGTATGAGACCGCCGGGCGGACGTTCGCGAAGGAGTCGACGACCTGCCGGAGCGGCAAGATTACGTCGGCGGCCGTCTCGCCGGCCGCGCCAAAGAGCGTCGCGTCGGCGTCGGCGGCGATCTCGCGGGTCTCCTGTGGCAGTGCCTCGCCGGTCTCGGCCTTCACGGCGTCGCCGGCCTCGCCCTCGACGAACTCGAAGTCGACGTCGAGCGCGTCCAGTACGTCGACGGCCGCGGGCGTGACCTCCTGTCCGATCCCGTCGCCGGGGATCACTGCGATCTCGTGAGTCATGCGCGTACGTCTCGCGGGCGTCGAAAAGAGGGTGTCGATACCGGTCGTCCGCCCTCGCACGCGGGGTCGACGGACATGAACGCCGCCGCCGTCTACGAACTGCGTGCGTAGGCGACGCCGACGTTGTGCGTGACGAACAGCGCGAGCGCGAGCACACCGAGGCCCGCGAGGGCGGGGTCGGCGCTCTCGATTCCGACGGTCCCGAGCCACTGCGCGGCCGTCGCCGGTCGCAGTTCACACAGCAGCCAGGCCGTGGCCCCGACGGCCGTGACGACGCCGACACTGGCGGTTCCGGAGTCCAGCAACGACGAGTGGGGGACGACGCCGCGGAGTGCGTTGTCCTCGATCGTGTACACCACGGCCAGCGAGACGGCGAGGACCGTCGCCGCGAGCACGAACCCCTCGATCGCGATCGAGGCTTCGGCAACCGCCAGCCACAGATTCCACACCGTCGTTTCGGCGAGCGTGAGACCGACCAGCGACCCCGTCGACACCGCGAGGTCGACGCCGTTGGCCGTCAGGTCCTTCAGGATGCGTTCGACGAGGAGTCCGACCGCGAGGATGCCCCAGCCGACGAGGGCCGTCGCCGACGAAAGCGCCGCGGTCTGGACGACTGCCAGCCAGACCACGAGCGCCGCCGTCTCGACGAAGGTACACGCGAGTATCGAGACGGCGCGCACGGTCGTCATCCACCCCTCAAGCGACGGTCGCTCACCGCGTTCGTGCGTGGCCATGACCGATGGCAGACGCCGACTTCGGTTTGTTAACCGCTCGTTACCGACGCTCCGTCGGCGTCTGAAGCCGAAAAAGCGCTGCAGCGTTGGTCGTGGCCGCTCGTACTGCCGGCTGTCACTTCGTGAAGATCTTCGCCACCCCACGTGGCGAAATCCGTCACCGATTCACAGCTGACTGTCTCAGTCGTCGGAGTGGATCTCGTCTCGGGTCTGGTCGACGTAGGGCAGCGAGTCGGCGGTCGCTGCGATCGCTTGCTCGTTGGACTTCATCAGCGCGGTCGTGTCCCAGATCCCCTCGACGAGGGCCTGTCGCTGTGCGTCGTCCACGCTGACGCCGATCTCGTCGCCACCGTAGGTAACGGTCTCGGCCGCCACGTCGACCTCGATCTCGCCGTCCGGATTGTCGTCGACCCACTGCTGGAGCGCGTCGATGGTCTCGTGATCCGCGGTCACGGTCGGGATGCCGAGTGCCAGGCAGTTGCCGGCGAAGATTTCGGCGAAACCCTCGCCGATGATGGCGTCGATTCCCCAGCGCATCAGGGCCTGGGGCGCGTGCTCGCGCGAGGAGCCACAGCCGAAGTTGTCGTTGACCACCAGCACGTTCGCGTCCTGGAAGCGGTCTTCGTTGAACGGGTGGTCTTTCTGGTTGTCGTCGTCGTCGAAGCGCAGGTCGAAGAAGGCGAACTCGCCCAGCCCGTCGAAGGTGACGACCTTCATGAACCGCGCCGGGATGATCTGGTCCGTGTCGATGTCGTTGCCCCGAATCGGAACGCCGGTGCCGTCGACGTAGTCGACGGAGGGGATGTCTTCCGTTCCCGTCATGCGGTGGTCACCTCCTCCAGTTCGCGCACGTCAGACACCTCGCCGGTGATCGCCGCGGCGGCGACCATCCGGGGGTTCATCAGGACGGTCCGGCCGTCCTTGCTCCCCTGGCGGCCGACGAAGTTCCGGTTCGACGAGGACGCACAGGCCTCGTCGCCCTCCAGCTGGTCCTCGTTCATGCCCAGACACATCGAACAGCCGGCGTTGCGCCAGTCGAAGCCGGCCGCCTCGAAGATGTCCTTCAGGCCCTCCTCCTCGGCTGTCTTCTGGACGCGCTGGCTGCCGGGGACGACCATCGCGCGAACGTCGTCTGCGACCTCGCGACCCTCGACGATGCGGGCGGCCCGACGCAGGTCTGGCAGGCGGGCGTTGGTACACGAGCCCAGGAAGGCTACGTCGATATCGTAGCCTTCCATGGTCTCGCCGGGTTCGACGCGCATGTGTTCCTGCGCGCGTCGCGCCGTGTCCTGCTTGCCGTCGGCCAGCTCTTCGGGGGCCGGGATCGGGTCGTGGATGCCGATGCCCTGGCCGGGGGTGGTCCCCCACGTCACGACGGGGTCGAGCTCCGAGGCGTCGATGTGGACCACGTCGTCGTACTCGGCGTCGTCGTCGCTGCGGATCGACTCCCAGTAGGGCTTTAGCTCGTCGAACTTCTCGGGGTCGTCCTGGAAGTAGTCCGTCTCTTTCATCCACTCGTAGGTGGTCTCGTCGGGGTTGACGTAGCCCGCACGGGCACCGCCCTCGATGGACATGTTACAGATGGACATCCGGCCTTCCATGCCGAGGTTCTCGATGGCCTCACCGGCGTACTCGTAGACGTAGCCGACGCCGCCCTCGGTGCCGAGCCGGCGGATAATCTCCAGGATGATGTCCTTGGCCTCGACGCCCTCGCCGAGTTCGCCGTCGACCTGGATCTTCCGGACCTTCTGTTTCTCCATCGCGATGGTCTGGGTCGCCAGCACGTCCCGGATCTGGCTCGTGCCGATCCCGAACGCGAGCGCGCCGAACGCACCGTGTGTCGAGGTGTGGCTGTCGCCACAGACGATGGTCTTGCCGGGCTGGGTGATCCCCTGCTCCGGCCCGATGACGTGGACGATCCCCTGATCGCCCGTCGTCGGATCGGAGAACTGGATGCCTGCGTCGCGGACGTTCTCCTCTAGCTCGGCCATCATGTTCTCGGCCGCGTCTTCGGCGTAGGGCCGATCCTGGTTCCCGGTCGGGACGATGTGGTCGACCGTCGCGTGGGTCAGGTCCGGCCGCGCGACTTCGAGGCCGCGCTCTTTGAGCATCCCGAACGCCTGGGGACTCGTGACCTCGTGGATGAGGTGGAGCCCGACGAACAGCTGGTCCTGCCCGTTGGGCAGGGTCGTGACTTTGTGCCGGTCCCAGACCTTGTCGTACAGTGTGTTCTGGCTCATACGGAATCCGTCCGTCCCTCTGTGCCGCGCTCGAAGACGCGGGTCGTCCCTTCAGTGGGAGACTCGTGGTCCACGTCGTCCATGGTGTCGGTCTCCGCCTCCTCTGTCTCCGTCGGCCGCTCGCCGCCGTCGGCGACCACTGTCGGGCCGCGACGGAACGCGCCGCCGAACGATTCGTCCGTGTGTGGATGCGTGTGATCCACGTCGTGCATGTTGCTCATGTCAGTCGTCTGCTGGTGCTTCCGCAGCGTCGGCGTCGGCGTCCTCGCCGTCCCACGCGAACAGTTCGCGCAGGTCCGCGCCGACGCGTTCGATCTGGTGGTTCTGTTCTGCCGAACGGTACTGCTTGTAGGCCGGCCGGTTGGCCTGGTTCTCCGAGATCCACTCGCGAGCGAACTCGCCGTTCTGGACCTCTTCGAGGATCTCTTCCATGCCCTCGCGGTCGATCACCGACTCACCGCGCGTGAGACCGCCGTACTCGGCGGTGTCGGAGACGGAGTTCCACATCCCCATGTGGCCGCCTTCGTACATCAGATCGACGATGAGTTTGAGTTCGTTCAGACACTCGAAGTAGGCCATCTCGGGGGCGTAGCCCGCGTCGACGAGCGTCTCGAAGCCGGCCTTCACGAGGTCGGTGACGCCGCCACAGAGGACGGCCTGCTCGCCGAACAGGTCGGTCTCGACTTCTTCCTGGAAGGTCGTCTCGATGACGCCGGCTCGCGCGCAGCCGACAGCCTGGGCGTAGGCGAGTGCCTCCTGCTTGGCGTCGCCGGTCGCGTCCTGCTCGACGGCGATCAGGCCCGGCGTCCCCTCGTCGCGCTTGTACGTGCGGCGCACGAGGTGGCCGGGGGACTTGGGCGCGACCATCGTCACGTCCACGTCCGCGGCGGGCTCGATCTGGCCGTAGTGGATGTTGAACCCGTGTGCGAACTGGAGCGTGTCACCCGCGTCGAGGCCGTCCTCGATGGTCTCGTACACGTCGGGCTGGACCGTGTCTGGGACCAGCATGACGACGATGTCGGCCTCGCTGGCGGCGGCCGCGGGCGTCTCGACTCGCAGTCCGTCGGCTTCCGCCTCGGTCCGGGAGGACGAGGACTCTCGCAGGCCGACCACCACGTCGACGCCGCTGTCGTCGAGGTTCTGTGCCTGTGCGTGGCCCTGGCTGCCGTAGCCGAGGATCGCGACGGTCTTGTCTTCGATGTGCGATGCGTCTACGTCTTCGTCGTAGTAAACGTCGGTCGTGAGTTTGTCAGTCATCGTTCTCCAGTGTGTCGGCCCCTCTTTCAAGTGCTGCGGTTCCGGTCCGCACGACTTCCTGCACGTCGAACTGCTCGAACGCGCCGACGGCGGCGTCGATCTTCTGCTTGCTGCCGGTCAACTCGACGGTGACCGATTCGGCGGTCACGTCGACCGCCTGCCCGCCGTACATGTCCGCGACGGCGTTGACGTCGTCTGGCTTCTCGCCGCTGACCTTGATCAGCGCGAGTTCGCGGCGCGTGTTCTGCTGGTCCAGTTCCGTCACCGAGATCGTCGGCACGAGCTTGCGCAGTTGCTTTTTCGCCTGCTCGATGCCGGGCTGGGGTTCCTCGATGACGATCGTCATCCGGGCCACCCCGTCGTCGTGAGTCGGGCCGACGGTCAGGCTCTCGATGTTGAACTGCCGGCGGCTGAAGAGGCTCGACACCTCCGAGAGGACGCCGGGCTCGTGTTTCACGAGTGCGGAGAGGACGGCCTCGCGTGGCTCGTGTGTGACCTCCGCCTCGGGGTCGATGCGAATACCCTGCGTGTTGCGCCGCCCGTCCGGACGCATCCGCTCGTCCGGGGCCGGCCCTGGCATACCACCGGTCATAGTTGCTCCAGATGTCGCTCGTTCAGTGCGAACAGTCCGTTGTCCCCGCCGCTGGGAACCATCGGATAGACGTTCTCTGCGGGGTCGATGATCGCGTCGACGACCGAGGGGCCGTCGTACTCGCGTGCCGCCTGGATCGTCTCCTCGACGTCGTCGTACTCCTCCAGCCGGAAGCCCCGCGCGCCGAAGGCCTCGGCGAGCTTGTCGAACTCGGGGATCCACGGGTACTCGGAGGCCATCCGACGACCCTCGTGGAAGGCGTCCTGCCACTGGCGGACCATCCCGACGGCCTCGTTGTTGAGGACGACGTAGGTGATGTCGAGGTTCTCGCGGACGGCGACCGAGAGCTCCTGGACGGTCATCAGGAAGGAGCCGTCACCGTCGAAGCAGACGACCTCCTGGTCGGGTGCGGCCAGCTTCGCGCCGATGGCGGCGGGCGCGCCGTACCCCATCGTCCCCAGTCCGTGACTGGAGACCCAGGTGCGGGGTTCGGTGAACTCCCAGAACTGGGAGGCCCACATCTGGTGCTGGCCGACGCCGGTACAGACGATCGTGTCGTCCGGCGTCAGCTCGCTGAACCGCTCGACGACGTACTGTGGCTTCAGCGGTTCGTCGTCGGGCGTCTCGTAGTCCATCGGGTACTCGGCTTTCCACTCCTGGCACTGCTCGCGCCACTCGTCGGCGTCCGGTGCGGACGGCATCGCGTCGTACAGCTGCCGGAGCGTGGCCCGAGCGTCGCCGATCAGCGGGTAGTCCGCGTGGACGTTCTTGCTGATCTCTGCGGGGTCGATGTCGACGTGGACGATGTCGGCGTCGGGTGCGAAAGAGTCGATCCCGCCCGTCAGTCGGTCGTCGAAGCGGGTGCCGATCGCCAGCATGCAGTCGGTGTTGGTGATCGCCATGTTGGCGTAGCCGGTGCCGTGCATGCCAGCCCACTCAAGCGAGAGCTCGTGGTCTTCCGGGAAGCTCCCGATCCCTGGCATCGTCGTGATGACCGGGATCTCGTACTCGAAGGCGAAGTCCCGCAGCGCGTCGGCCGCGTCGGCCTTGATGACGCCGCCGCCCGCGAGGACGACCGGCCGCTGGGCGGCCGCCAGCGCGTCGGCGGCCTCCTGGACGTTCTCGTCGTCGGCCTCTTCGGGCACGTCGTAGGTGTCTGGCTTCTTCGGCGAGGCCGGCTCGATCTCCGTCTCCCCTTTGGTGATGTCCTTGGGGAGGTCGACCAGCGTCGGTCCCTGCCGTCCCTCGTTTGCCAGCGCCCAGGCCTCGCCGACCTCGGTGCCGACGGTGTCTGCGTCGTCGGCGAAGTAGCTGTGCTTGGTGACCGGCTGAGTGATGCCGACCGTATCCGTCTCCTGGAAGGCGTCGTTGCCGACGAAGTCCGTCGGCACCTGGCCGGTCAGCGCGATCATCGGGTCCGAGTCCATGTTGGCGTCGGCCAGCCCGGTGACGAGGTTCGTCGCGCCGGGGCCAGACGTGGCAAAGCAGACGCCGGGCTCGCCCGAGACGATGCCGAAGGCGTCCGCCGCGTGGGACGCGCCCTGTTCGTGGGCCATCGTGACGTGGTCGATCTCGGAGTCGTACAGTGCGTCGTAGACGGGCATGATCGCGCCGCCCTGGACACCGAAGACGTACTCCGCGCCCGCGTTTTCCAGCGCCCTGACGACCGACTGTGCGCCGGTCGTGACCGGGGCCTGCTCCGCCTCGTCCTCGTCGGCGTCGGCCTCGTCGGCCTGGACCGACGCTCGTTCACTCATCGCTCTCACCTCGCTGTCCTGTTCGATACCGTGGTCGTGTGTGTGTATGCATTGCTGGAGTCTCCTGCGTTGGTGGAAAACCGGTCCGACGATCGCTGAGAAGTGTGGTAGGAGGGGCTATACAGCCCCTACAATACGACCGCCGAGAAGCGTGGCCGCGCGGCTGGCCGCGGAGCGAGCCCCGGTACCAGCCTGCGCCATCATCGTGTCGAGTGTCTGTGCGTGCCGGATAATAAGGGTTCCGTGACACGTGCTGTCGAGCGCCATCGGCACCCACGACTCGCCGGACGCGTCGGCCGGCCGATACCAGCCGCTTGTGACGGTCGCGAACCGGTCGAGGAGGCATCGCTATGCCCGGACCTCCTCTTGGGACTCGGGGACGCCGATGTCCTCGGCGAAGCGAGTCAGTTCCTCCATCGTGACCCGCTTTTTCTCCGCGCCGTAGTCCTTGACGCGCCGGGTCACTTCCCGAACGTGTTCGTCGGTCGGGTCGTAGCCGGCGTCGACCAGACGCTCGCGGACCGAGTGCTGGCCCGTGTGCTTGCCCAGCACGAGCTGGCGCTTGGCCCCGACCATCTCGGGAGTCATGACGCCGGGCTCGAACGTGTCGGAGTTCTCGATCACGCCCGCGGCGTGGATCCCGCTCTCGTGTGAGAACGCGTTCGCACCCACCACCGGTTTGTTCGCGGGGACGTCGATGCCCGACTTCTCCTCGATGATCGCGGAGAGTTCGGTGATCCGGGTCGTGTCGATCCCCGTCTCCACGTCGTACAGGCTCTCCAGTGCCATCACGACCTCTTCGTAGGCCGCGTTCCCGGCGCGTTCGCCGATGCCGTTGACGCTGACCTGTGCCTGGGCCGCCCCGGCCTCGTAGCCCGAGATGGCATTCGCCGACGCCAGCCCGAAGTCGTCGTGGGTGTGGACGTCGATGCGGGCCTCAGTCTCCGCGTCGACCATCTCGATGAGGTCGTAGAACCGACGGGGCGTGGCGACGCCGCAGGTGTCGGGAATGTTGATCCAGTCGGTCCCCGCCTCGGAGACGCCCTCGATCACGTCGACGAGGAAGTCCTCGTCCGTGCGCGTGGCGTCCATCGGCGAGAACATGCACTCGACGCCGGCCTCCTTGACGCGCTCGACGGACTCGATGGCGCTGTCGAGTGCCTCCTGTCGAGTCGCGTGCATGGAGTCCTGTAGCTGTACGTCGCTGGTCGAGACGAACGTGTGGACCAGGTCAACACCGGCGTCCAGTGCCGCCTCGATGTCTTTCTCGACGACGCGAGCCAGCCCACAGACCGTCACCGAACTGGCCTCGGTGATGTCTCGGACGGCCTCGAACTCCGCGTCGGAGTTGACCGGGAACCCCGCCTCGATGACGTGGGTCCCCATGTCGTCTAGGATCGCTGCAATCTCTCGTTTGTCTTCGTAACTAAACGACGTGCGTGGCGACTGCTCGCCGTCACGTAGCGTCGTGTCGAAAATACGTGCTTCTGTAATCTCAGAAGTGGAATCCAGTGTGCCCTGGAAGAACTCGATCCGCCGGAGATTCCGACGTGCCCTCTATGTTGTTGGACATAATCGTCTGATACGGGACGCTCTGTCTATTTAAACCTGTCCATACCTCTTTTGAGTGATACGTCTCTCGTCGCCCTCGACAGTCGTCGAATCGCTCGACACAGGCCGCCCGTGTCACACTGTACCGTAGCACTCTCCGAGAGCGATCACTCCCTCGACAGGTACGCCTGATACTGCCGGCTGTCACTTCGCGACGAGCTTCGCCACCCCGGGGTGGCGAAATCGGTCACAGAGTTACAGCCGGTCGTATGACGGAGCCGTCGGTGACGGCCCGGACGACGGGAGCAACTGCGCACGTCCCACCGGCGACGGCGAGAGGAGGCTTTTTTTCACTCGGCTCCCAGAGACAGAGCATGAGTGAGTTCGAGGGGCTCGACCTGCAGGCCGTCGAAGATCAGATGGACACCGACGAGGGCGGGGACGGGAGCGATCGAATCGTGCTGGGCGTTCTGGACGGCTCGACCGGCCCGGACGAGTGGCTTGAGACGATTCACGGCGGTGCCGTCCTCGTCTTGAACGTCGACGGCGACCTGAACGAGCTGGCCGCTGGCTTCGCGCGCGACGTGAAGGAGACGGGCGGGGAACTCGTCCACTTCCGTGGGTTCCTGATCGTCACGCCGCCCGGTGTCACGATCGACACCGACCGGCTGGAGTGAGCCGGTCGGTCGGAGTCGACCGCCGACTGGGGCGCTCGGTCCGGGCCGACGACGTTTCTCGGGACTACGGCTCGAACAGCGTGAGGGAGTGACCGTCCGGATCGCGGAGCCGACTGCCGCCGTCGACGTGTTCGACGGAGCGTGCGGTCTCCCGGACCCGTTCTGCGGCCGTTCGCGGAGCGGCCGCTTCGATACCCCAGTCGACGTGGACGCCGCCGCGGGCGTCGGCCAGCCCGAGCTGGGGCTCCCACAGTTCGAGGTCGACCGAACCCGTCGTCAACCGGACCCGACGGCGCTGGTCGCCGCGATCGACCACCTCGAAGCCGAGCGTCCGGTAGAACTCGACGGCAGTATCGAGCGCCTCGACTTCGAGCACGACCTCGAACAGTCCCACCACACCGTCACCGGTGTCGACGGTCTCTGCGAGTTCGACACAGTTGCCGTCCGGGTCGTAGCAGTACAGCGAACGGTCGTCGCCGAACCGGTGTTCTTCGACCGTCAGTCGCCGGTCGAGGCGTTCGTACCAGTCGTCGGAGGCCGCTCTGGAGATCGAGAGCGCGTAGTGAGTGTGGAGGCCACCACGGGGGACCGCTCCCGGCGTCCGAATCCAGAGCGTCGCCTCGCCCGCACCGAAGCCGACCTCGTCGGCCCCGTCTTCGCGAACCGGGAGGTCGAGCACCGACCCGTAGAACTCCCGTGCCGGGTCGAGGTACTTCACTTCGAGCGTCAGGTGGCGGGGCGCACCGACCATGGGGGTCCTACGTCGTCCGTCCCAAAGGCGTTGGCGACGGACTCCGAGCGCACCCACGGCGAGCGCGCTTCAGCCGTTTCTGTCGCCGCTGTCACACTCTCCGTGGCGAACTGCCGTCCGGTGGGGCCGTGCTTTTGTGTTTCCTGCCCCTACGATCGTCACGATGAAAGGATCTGGCTCCGCGACGGACTGGCAGGCGATCGATCGATGGGAACACGGCGTCGGTTGGCTGCCCTATCCCGACGAGACGATGCAGCGGGCGAGCCACGCGATCGAGGTCGACGGCGAAGTGTGGCTCGTCGATCCGATCGACTTCGACGGGCTGGACGATCTCGTGGCCGAACACGGAGAGGTCGCGGGCGTCGCCGTCCTGCTGGATCGGCACAAGCGAGACGCCGCCGCAGTCGCGAACCGCCACGACGTTGCGGTCCACGTGCCGGCGTTCATGCGCGAGATCGCCGACGACTTTCCGGCACCCGTCGAGTTGATCGAGCGAGAGCTTGGCGAGACGGGCTATCGAATGCACGAGCTCAAGAACAACGGCTTCTGGAAGGAGGCGGCGCTGTACAGCGACGACACGGAGACGCTGGTCGTTCCGGAGTCGCTCGGCACCTCGTCGTACTTCCGGGCCAGGGGCGAGCGGCTCGGCGTCCACCCGATGTTGCGGCTCTTCCCACCGCGGAAACTCGTCCGGCTCTCGCCCGAGCGAGTCCTCGTCGGCCACGGCACAGGGATCCACGAGGACGCGGCGGCGGCCGTTCAGGACGCGCTCGACGGTTCGCGGACGCGGGCCCCGTCGCTGTACGCAAAGACCGCCAGAGAGTTCATCTTCGGGTAGGGCGACGACGGAACTATGAACGTTCGTGTCGAAACACGATCGTGATCTACGCGACGCGTGGCCTCGTCGAGTCGCTGCTCCGCATGGGCCGTGACGCCGATCCGGACTCCGTGACCGTCGCCGTCTCGGTCACGCCGGCCGGCGACCTTCCGGAGGCCGATCTGGACCCGGCGACCGACGTTTTCACCCACTTCTACATGCCCAGCGCTGGCAACTCCGTCAGTGCAGTCTTCGGCTTCGACCTGGGGACGCCGGTCGCCCAGAGCAACGGCCGATTCGTCTCACACCCCGAGGGCCGTCTGGAAGTGACGAAAACCGACGACCTCCACGAAGTGATCTTCGTCGCGGTCCCGCCCTGGGACGAGGATTCGATCGCCGCGTTCGACCGCCGGGGCGACGAGCTGCCACTCACCGTCCTCGACATCGCGCCGCCGGAAGAAGCGCTCGAATAGCTACTCGATGTAGCCCAGGTCCTGCAGCTGTTCGGTGATGTCCTGGAACTCGGCTTCGGTGAGTTCGCCCTGCTGCTGGTGCTGAATGACGATGCTCCGGAGCATGAAGCGAACGAGGTCGCTCGTCGACGAGAAGCTCGTCCCCTCGATCGTCTCCTCGACCCTGTCGGCCAGGTCTTTCGGGATCGACACCGTGGTGTAATCGGACATACCTCCGTTTTGCCGCGCTGGCGGATAGTCGTTGCGGGCTCTGGATTCGCCGGTGTCGGCCGTTCGTACCACAGACTGTCGGGTCGACGACGTTCGCCAGACCGGGCGAGGAACCTGGCGCGGACGGCGGCGTCAGCGCTGGTCGGCGGTCGTGTCGAACTGGCCCATCTCGGCGTGGTTCGTCGGGTCGAAGGTCCGTGGCGCACCACAGCGCTCGGTCCAGGACTCGCCGGCCCTCGAACCGGTCGCGTGGTCGGACGGGCGCGTGTACCTGTCTTCGCTAGTGGGGTCGGTCGTCGCGTGCTGTTCGTCGGTTCGGGTCGTCGTCTCAGTCTGTATCCGGGTTGCCATCGTGTGTCTGGAAGGGGGGTGTCGTTCGAGTGGTGCGGTTCGGTGTGTCGCTGTCGGCGGCTGCCGGGAGTGATACGCTCATCGGTACATCACCCTCTTCCCCGAACCTTAATAAAAGTTAATGACTGATTCTGAAGTCCGAACGTGCCACCCTCAGACGGACCGTTGCCGCGGTTTCCCGGCGAGTGTCTCCGTGGCGACGCCTGCCGGTGCGCAACGACGACGCTCCGTGTCAGACGACCAGTTCCTTGGGGTACTCAGTGAGGTTCTCGTAGCCGTCTTCGGTGACGACGACGAAGTCCTCGATGCGGACGCCACCGACCTCGGGATCGTACAGGCCCGGCTCGACCGTGACGACGTGGCCGGGTTCGAGGACGCCGCCGTTCGGTGCGACGCGCGGGAGTTCGTGAACGTCCAGCCCGACGCCGTGACCGGTGCTGTGGATGAATCCCGTCTCGGTCGACTCGTCGCTGCGCAGCGTCGGCTGGCCCGCCGCCTCGTACACGTCACAGACGGCGTCATGTACCTCGGCACCGGTGGCACCGGGCTCGATCGCGTCGAGGGCGGCGGCGTGGGCTCGGGCGGTGAGTTCGTACCACTCGGCCACCGTCTCGTCGGGTTCGCCGACGACGAACGTCCGGGTCATGTCGGCGTGGTACTTCGACGCCTTGTCCTGTGGGAAGATGTCGACGATGATCGGCTCGCCGGCACGCAGCGGCCCGCTCCCTCTGTCGTGGGGATCTGCGGCGTCGCTCCCACAGGCGACGATCGTCTCGTCGAGCGCACAGCCGTGGCGCAACAGCGTCACCTCGATCTCCTCTTTGATCCGCTCGCTCGTGACCCGCTCGCCGTCGTAGAGCAACTGCCCTTTGGCCGCAGTGCGACTCTCCCGGAGCAGTTCCTCGGCCGCGGCCATCGCCGCCTCGTTGGCCCGCTGGGCGGTCTCGATGTGTTCGATCTCTTCGTCGGTCTTGGTCGCTCGGATCTCCGTGATCACACTCTCGGCGTCCGACTCGACGGTCACGCCGCGGTCCCGCAGTCTGTCGGCCGTCGAGAGGGGGAATCGTGGCGGTACGGCGACCGACTCCACGTCGTAGGCGTCGAGGAACGCAGCGATCACGCGGCTGACGCCTTCCTGTGGGCCGTACTCCTCGACTTTGCGCTGGTACCCGAAGTCGACGTGGCGCTCGACGGTGTCGGCGCGGGCCTCCTTCTTCGCCCGTCCGTACTCCAGGCTCCGGGAGAAGAGCAGGTGAACCTCGCCGTCGTACAGCGTCAGGAAGGGATCGGGCGCGTCGAACCCCGAGAGGTAGTACTGATCGGAGTCGGTCGAGTCGGCGTCGATCAGGTAGCCGTCGAGATCACGATCGTCCAGGGCGGCGTCCAGTTCGCTGAAGTCTGGATCCATGTTCCGTCGTGTGTTCCCGACCTTCATTAGTCTCTCGGGGCGCAAACAGACACGCTCTTGGTCCGGCCAGCCGACCGGCCGGACGTGAACGCCGAAATCAGTCCGTCGACGGTCGGTGGCACGGCACGAGCGCCGCCGTCGAAGAGTTACACGCACCGGGCAATTCTCGCAGCGGGATACGCCGACGGCGCGGTCGTACACGACCCGCTCGTCAGCGCCGACACGAGGGCGACGATGCGAGCGGTCACCGCCTTCGGCGGCAGCGTCGCGCTACGTGACGAAGAGTCGGTCCTCGACGTGACTGGCTTCGACGGGCGGCCGGAGACGCCTGCCGACGTGATCGACTGTGCGAACAGCGGCACGACGACGCGGCTCGTCACCGCCACGGCCGCCCTCGGCGACGGGCTGACCGTCCTCACCGGTGACGAGTCGCTGCGCTCCCGGCCGCAGGGACCGCTGCTAGACGCCATCACGGCAGACCTCGACGGACGCGCCGAGAGCACCCGTGGGAACGGCCAGGCCCCCCTGGTCGTCGGCGGTGCCGTCGACGGCGGCGCGGTGTCGATTCCCGGCGACGTGTCCTCGCAGTACATCACCGCGCTCCTGATGGCGGGTGCCGTCACCGACGAGGGGATCGACGTGCATCTCGAAACGGAACTCAAGAGCGCGCCGTACGTCGACATCACGCTGGAGGTGCTGGCCGACTTCGGGATCGAGGCCGAGGCGACGCCGGACGGCTTCGCGGTCCCGGGCGGCCAGTCCTACGCGCCGACCGACGGCGAGTACCACGTCCCCGGCGACTTCTCTTCGATCTCCTACCTGCTGGCCGCGGGCGCACTCGCCAGCGAGGACGGACTGACGATCACGTCCGCGTATCCGAGCGCGCAGGGCGACACGGCGATCGTCGACGTCGTCCGCGAGATGGGTGCCGGCGTCGACTGGGACCGCGAGGCCGGCGAGATCGAGGTGACGAGCGCACCCCTCTCCGGCGTCGAGGTCAGCGTCGCCGACACGCCGGACCTCCTGCCCACCATCGCGACGCTGGGCGCGGCGGCCGACGGGACCACGCGGATCGTCGATTGCGAACACGTCCGCTACAAGGAGACCGACCGCGTCAGCGCGATGGCCGAGGCGCTGACGAAGATGGGCGCGAGCGTCGAGGAGCGCCAGGAGACGCTGACGATCCACGGCGGCGAGAGCGACCTCCAGGGGGCGACGGTCGACGGGCGCGCCGACCACCGGATCATCATGGCGCTGTCGATCGCCGGTCTCGTCGCCGACGGGACGACGACCGTCGACGGCATCGAACACGTCGACGTGTCCTTCCCCGACTTCTTCGACGTACTCGACGACATCGGCGCGGCCGTCCGGTACTGATACGACCGGCTGTACATCTGTGACCGATTTCGCCATCCCGGGGTGGCGAAGCTCGTCACGAAGTGACAGCCGGCAGTATGAGACGGATCATTGTCGTCGCGTTCCGATCGATCGCGCGTCTCTGTGCCGTCCGCTCGCGCGACGAACGGTCGACGCACGGCCGCCGGTGGCTCCGTCGTCCGACGTCGACCTTCGTACGCCGACTGTAAGGTTGAAATGCCCCCAACCCAACCCAGTACGTAATGAACGGGAACGAGTTCGGCCGGCTCTTCCGGCTGACCACCTTCGGCGAGAGCCACGGGGAAGCGATGGGTTGTACGGTCTCGGGTGTGCCGGCGGGCGTCGAACTGTCCGAAGAGGAGATCCAGACGGACCTCGACCGGCGCAAGCCCGGCCAGTCGATGATCACGACCTCGCGGGGCGAGCCCGACAAGGTGTCGATCAAGTCCGGCCTGCAGGACGGCTACACGACGGGCACGCCGATCGGGATGGTCATACAGAACAAAGACGCCCGCTCGGGGAAGTACGAGCCCTTCATCACGGCACCGCGGCCCTCTCACGGCGACTACACCTACTCGGCGAAGTTCGGCACGCGCAACTGGGGCGGTGGCGGCCGGTCGTCGGCCCGCGAGACGGTCAACTGGGTCGCTGCCGGCGGCGTCGCCAAGCAGGTCCTCGCACAGTCCGACCACGACGTACAGATCAAGGCCCACGTCTGCCAGATCGGCGACGTCGTCGCCGACGACGTGACCTGGGAGGAGATGCTCGAACACAGCGAGGACAACGAGGTCCGCTGTGGCGATCCCGACGCCGCCGAGGAGATGCGCGACCTCGCGGACGAGTACCAGAAAGAGGGCGACTCGATCGGTGGGGCGATCTACTTCGAGTGTCGCGGCGTTCCGCGGGGCCTCGGTGCGCCGCGGTTCGATTCGATACCCGCACGCCTCGGACAGGCGATGTACTCGATCCCCGCGGTGACGGACTTCGAACTCGGGATCGGACGCGACGCGCGGACGGCGACCGGATCCGAGTACACGGAAGACTGGGAGTTCGACGATAGCGAGGCGACAGCCTCGGACAACGCGAGCGGCGACCCGACACCGGTCGGCAACGACCACGGCGGCATCCAGGGCGGGATCACGACCGGCGACCCGATCTACGGCGAGGTCACCTGGCACGCGCCGGTCTCGTTCCCGAAGACCCAGGAGACCGTCGACTGGGAGACCGGCGAGCGAAAGGAGATCACGGTGACGGGCCGACACGATCCCGTCCTCCCGCCGCGGGCGGTCCCCGTCGTCGAAGCGATGCTGTACTGCACGGTGCTCGACTTCATGCTGCTCGGTGGCCGGATCAACCCGGACCGACTCGACGACCGGCCCGGCGAGTACGACACCGACTACCACCCGTCGAGCCCCCAGAACGATCCCGACGACGCCGACACGCACGCGACCACCGTCGACGAGGACTAACATGGACGCCGACCAGGAGTCTCTGTCCAATCCGTACGGGATGGACGAGACGTGCCAGAACTGCCCCGAACTCTGCGAGACGCGCTCGAACGTCGTCCACGGCTACGGCGACGTCGGCGCGGAACTGCTCGTCCTCGGCGAGTCGCCCAGCGAGGCGGCCGACGCGGTCGGGCTCCCGTTCGTCGGCGAGCGAGAACGAGAGCTACTCGACATCCTCGAAAGCGTCGGGCTGGTGGACGATCCCGACGCCGACCGCCCCCAGTTCGACAACGTCTATCTGACCTACGTCAGCCGCTGTCACCACCCCGAACGCGGTGCGACAGACGAAGAGGTCCGGAACTGCGAGCCATACCTCAACAGCGAGGTCCGGATGATCAACCCCGAGCTCCTGTTGCCGGTCGGACAGGCGTCACTGGACGCGCTGGCCTTCGAGTACACCACCCTGAGCGAGGACGAACTCGCCATCGAAGAGCGCCACGCGACGACGATCCGGGGGCGTGGCTTCGAACTCCTCCCGATGATCGAACCGTGGGAACAGACCGACGCGGAACGCGACGCGTTCCTCGAACACCTCGGCGAGACGCTCGGCCGGGACTACCGCCAGACGAAGGGACGCCGAAGTCGGTAGCGCCCGTTCATACTGCCGGCTGTCACTTCGTGACGAGCTTCGCCACTCGGGGTGGCGAAATCGGTCACAGATGTACAGCCGGTCGTATCAGAACCGGTCGGCCGACTCCCAGCGCTCTCGCGTCGCCTCGATCTCGGAGCGCTCTCGCTCGATGTCCGAGAGGTGCCAGACGATGTCGGTCAGCGTCAGGATGCCGACCAGATCGAGGTCGTCGAGCACCGGGACTTTCTTGATGCCCTCGTCGGACATCTGTCGAGCGACGCTCCGGACCGCCGTCTCGGGCGTGGTCGTCACGACCGAGCCGTGTGCGAGCTTCGCGACCGGAATGTCGTCCAGCGCCCGCCCGGTCCGCAGTGCGGCCGCCAGCGCGTCCTGTTCCGTGACGATCCCACAGGGAGCCCCGTCGTCGAGGACGACGACCGACCCGACGCCGGCATCGAGCTGGCGCTGGACGGCTTCGGCCAGCGTCGCGTCGAGGTCGACGGTCACGACGGCCGTCGACATGAGCTCCTCGACGAGCATGGTGTGTGCTATCACTCCCGAAGCAATAACTTCCGCGCCCGGCCAGTGGAAAGTGAAAAGGGTCGCCTCGCCGGAGAGAGTGGTATGACCACTGTCGCAGTCATGGCCGAACCGCCCGAATCCGGTGCCGTGCTCACGGACCTCGTCGAACGCGACCGGTTGACGACGGACGAAGCGTCGGAGCTGTACGCCGCGATGCTCGCCGATGTCTGTGAAGCAATCGACGGGAGCGGGGCCGAGTTGCTCGTGAACTACCGTGCCGACGAACAGGTCCCCAGCGAGGACGGAGCCTCCGAGCGCGAGGTGCGCTCGGCGCTCGACGGCGTCGTCGACACCGACGAGGTCCGCTTCGAGGTACAGGTCGGCTCGACCGAGTCGGCCCGTGCCGGCAACACGATCACGCACCTGCTGGAACGGGAAGGCGTCCGGACGGCCGCGGTGGTGAGGCCGACGGCCGCCCTGCTCGGTCGCCAGCACATCGACACCGCGGCGATGAAGCTCCGGAGCAACGGCGTCGTCCTCGGTCCTTCGACGGCCGGCCGGATCAGCTACGCCGGGTTCGCCGAACCGATCGACTTCGAGGACGCCTTCCAGACGCCGACCGTCGAGACGCTCGTCCAGCGAGCGACGGACGCGGGACTCGCCGTCGACTTTCTCCCGACGATCCCGGTCGTCGAGCAGGACGCGGACCTCCCGACGGTCGTCCCGCTCCTGCGTGCCCGCAATCGAGCCGACCGACTGGTTCCCACACGGACCACGGCGGCGCTCGACGAGTTCGGGTTCGACGTCGTCGACAGGGACGGGACCGCGACCGTCGTTCGCCCCTAGAGGAACTGCAGGCAGACCGGACTGGGCAGTTCGGTGACCGCACCGGTCGCGGAGAGTTCGCCCGTCGCGGCGTCGACGTCGAACGTGACGATGTCGTTCGTGTCCATGTTCTCGGCCAGGAGCGTCTCGCCGTCGGGGGTCAGCGCGAAGTTCCGCGGCCACTCGCCCCGCGTCGAGACGGTGCCCTGGAACTCGATGGTCCCGCCGTCGACGGCGAACGTGGCGATGCTGTCGTGACCACGGTTCGAACCGAAGACCCACTCGCCCGAGGGGTGGACGTGGACGTCTGCGGTGATGTTCTCGCCGTCGTAGTCGTCGGCCACCGTCGGCGCGGTGTCGACCACGGTCAGGCTGCCCGTGTCCGCGTCGCGCTCCAGCACCGTCACCGTCGAGTCGAGTTCGTTGATGAGGTACGCGTACTCGCCGTCGTGGTCGAACGCCATGTGACGAGGCCCCGAGCCGGCCGCCAGCTCGACCGTCGCCGCGTCGCTCGCCACGAGCGTGCCGTCGTCGAGGTCGAGTTCGTAGCCGACGACCCGGTCGTCGCCCAGGTCCGGCACGTACGCGTACTCGTTGTCCGGGCCGGGCTGGATCGAGTGCGGGTGAGCGGCCTCCTGGCGCTCCTCGTTGGGACCCGAGCCCGTGTGTTCGACGAGATCTGAGGGCGCGCCGATCTGGCCGTCCTCGGCGATCGGACACATCGCGACCGAGCCCCCGGTGTAGTGGGCGACGAGTAGATACTGGCCCGTTGCGTCGACCGTGCAGTGACACGGGTCGGCACCGCCGCCGGTCCTGACCTGATTCAGTCGCGTGAGTTCGCCGGTCGCCCGATCGATCTCCAGGGCGGTGACGCCGCCCTCGTCGACCTCGTTGACCGCGTAGCAGTACTCCCCGCTGGGATGGATCGCCAGGAACGAGGGGTCGTCCCCCGCGGCCGCGACCGACCGCTGCTCGACAGCGCCGTCGCCGTCGACCGCGACGGTGTAGATGCCGTCGCTGTCACCATCCGTGTACGTCCCGACGAGTGCGAGTTCCTCTGTCGCCATTACTCTCGCTTCGACGGCCCCTGTCTTCGGTCTTTGGGCTCGTCGCCGACCGTCCACAATCGACACTCCTTAGGCCGACCCCCGGCTATCGACGACTGTCCTGTGGTGGGATGGCAGAGCGGCCCATTGCGCCTGCCTTGAAAGCAGGTGGCGCAAGCCTCCTGGGTTCAAATCCCAGTCCCACCGCTGTCTCACTCCGCCCAGCACTGCGTAGCGGCGACACAGCCCGAACTCTCCCCAGCATATGGCTGCTCTCGTCGCCGTCTGGGACGACGATCGAGTGTCGGCCGGACGGCAAAAAATCGCTTTCACAAAACACGAAGCTTATACCGTGGTGCTAAGTTGTTCAATCAAACAGAGTGTTACAGATGTCGAGCAACACAACGTCGTCGAGATTCGGGACCGGTCTGGCGCTTCTCGTCGCCGGACTTCTGGTCGTCAGTAGCATCGGACCGGCGCTGGCTGCACCGCGCGTGTTCGTCGCGAGTGCGTCGTTGCCCGAGAAGACGACTGCGACGGGCGACAGCGTCGACGTCGAGGTCCATCTCCGAAACACCGGCGAGGACGACGGTGCCGGTCGCGTCACGATCACGGCCAACGGCGAGGAAGTACTCGTCGAAAACTACGCCGTCGACAGCGGCGGATCGCGGACCGTGCGGGTGCCGCTCACCTTCGACGAACCCGGTGAGTACGAGATCGTCGCCAACTCGAAGACGGCCGGGACGGTCCTCGTGGACCGTGCGGTCGCGCGGACGACCGAGTATCGGTCCGACGGACGGACCATGAGGGTCCGGACCGGCGCGGTCGACGGGACCGGGCCAGTCACCGCGGCCTTCCCGGCGACGAACGACTCGCTGGCCGTCGACTCGCTCACCTTCAGGACCAGCAGAGACAGGTTCAACCGGACGGTCGCGACCTACACCGATCCGGAGGCGGTGCCGTTCTCGCTCCCGTCGGGTGAGGGGACCACCGTCTTCGGTGCCGTCACCGTCCAGCAGGCCGCCGACGTGGACGACCGACGGGTCCGGATCGCGGTCAATCAGTCCGTGATCGACGCGACCGACGTGGACAGCGACGAGGTCGAGATCTACAGCGGCACGGACGGTGCCGTCCAGCGAACCAACACGACCTTCGAAGGCCCCGCCGACGGTCGCTACGTCTACGAGGCCCGGACCAACGAGACCGAGACGCTGTTCGTCGGCTCGCTCGTCCCGGTGTTCGAGGTCGGCGGACACACGCTGTCGACCAGCGAGAACGGCGTCGAGAAGGAGCTGTCCGTCAGCGCGAACGTCACCAACGCGGGCGACGTGGCCGGCGAGTACACGGCGTCGCTGCGGGTCGACGGGAGCGCCGTCAGCAACGAGACCGTGACGCTCGGCCCCGGCGAGACCCGACAGATCACCGTGTCCGAGGCGATCAGTCGCGACGGGAACTACCGTGTCGCGCTCGACGAGCAGTTCGTGGGCAACGTCGTCGTCGAGACGGGAGACGCCGAACAGACCGAGACCGACAGCGGACAGGCGACTGACGGCGACGGCACGTCGGGGTCAGACGACGGCGAGAGCCAGACGGAGACGGGCGACTCTAATTCCGCTGGCTCTGACGGCGGGTTCGACGTGTCTGTGCCCGAATCGGTCTCGGAGTTCGACGTGGGCCTCACCGAGATCGCGATCGGTGGCGGTGTCGCCGTGATCGGCGTCCTCCTCGTCGCACTCCAACGCTGGTAACCGGGAGATTTTTGCGTGGGTCACCCTACCCATCCGGTATGGACTGGCCACACGATCCCGACGGCGAGGAAGGGAGCGAAGGGCGTCGAAAGTACGGCCATGCGGTGATCGCAAAGAAGATCGACGAGGAGGCAGACTTCCCGCTGTCGGCCGAGGAGTTCGTCGCGGAGTACGGCGACCACCCGGTTCGAATCGACTACGAGACCGTCGTCTCCGTCGCCGACATCTTCGAGCACGTCGAGGGCTCGGAGTTTGAGGACTTCCCGGAGTTCCACAAGGCACTGGGGCGTGCGCTCCGGTCGGCCGATTACTGGCCGTACCGCCTCGAACACGCGTAGTGGGCGCGTGAGGTATGTGACCGCGACACATTCTTTCGGGTGCCGCTCGTACCGCTACGTATGGCGACAGACGACACCACGACTGACGGGCTGGTCGAACTGCCCGAGCAGGTCGTCGCGGACCTCTTCGCGTCCGAGCGCCGCCGATTCGCGGTCGAGATTCTCGCCGAACGCGACGGGCCGATGGCGCTCGACGACCTCGCCGCCGCCGTCCGCGCGCGGGAACGCGGCATCGAACCGGCGGCGGTGCCCGACCGCGAGCGCCGTTCGGTCCGCGACGCGTTCTTCGAGCGACACCTCCCGAAGCTCACTGCGACCGGCGTCGTCGAGTACGACTCGATGGTCGCCACGGTAGCGCTGGCCGACGACGCGGTGGCCGGCCAGCACCGTCCCTGATACGGATTGTCGTCGATCGTTATCCGATCGACCGTGCGCCATCGGGAGACGCTCTCCGTCGTCTCCCGACCCCGCACCGCTCCCGACTCGACGGGCTGTTCCGACAGAACAATAGCCGTCCCTCGCTAACGGTGAGCCAACCGTGACCAACACGCAGGTGACCCACATACAGATCGACAACTACGGACCGTGGACGGTGACGCCGGAGCCACGCCGCGAAGTGGATCTCCAGACCCTCCAGTCGCGCCTCTTTGCCGATCTCTCTCAGCTGTTCGGGAACCGGGACGCGTACGTCTTCTTCACCCGGTTCGACAACATGATCGCGGTCAGCAACGGCGTCGATCTCGACGATCACGCACTCATCCAGGAGTCGGTCGCGAACCGATATCCGGTGACGATGAGTCTGAGCGTCGCGACCGGGACGACGCCGGCCGAGGCGCTTGGAACCGCGACCGAGCAACTCCAGGCGGCCGGGAGCGCGCAGGACGAACACCGCCGAGAGATCCTCAAAGGACGCGTCGTCGACGAGGAGTTCCGCACCGACGAAGACGTACAGATCGCCCACTTCGACGTGAACGACGCGACCGAGAAGTACACCGACCAGCTCAACGAGTTCGACACGTTCATCGAGATCGAACAGGGGTACGCCGAGTTGATGCGCCACATGCGACGAGCCCACGACTCGCTGGCCTTTTTCGTCGGTGGAGACAACGTCATCGCGACGTGTCCGGAACTGGACGAAGCCGACTACCGGGCGGCGATCGATCACGTCCAGGAGACCGTCGGCGTCGAACTGAAGGTCGGTGTCGGCCGGGGTGGCGTCGCCGCCGACGCCGGAATCACCGCCAAGCACGCCCTCGAAGAGTGCCGAGCGACCGGCGACGACGTCACGATCGAGTTCTGACGGTCCAGTCTTTACTATTCGAACGCGGCGGGTATAAGCGTAGTGCAGGTAGCTTTTAGGGCACCTGTGTGTTACCAGCTACCATGAACGAGAACGTGACAGTGCGGGAGGTGATGGAACGCGAGTTCGTCGGCGTGAGCGAATCGGACGGTGTTCTGGAAACGTCGGAACTGCTGCTCCGAGAGGAGGCCGATCTGGCCGTCGTGCTGCGTGGCTCCGAGCCGGTCGGCGTCGTCACCGACAGGGACGTACTCGCCCACCTCGTCTCCGACGGTGATCCGGCGGCTGCGACGGTCGAAGACGTGATGACCGAGTCCGTCCCGACCGTCGCCGCCGAGGAGACACTGCCGGAGGCGCGCGACCGGATGTCGTCGTGGTCGACCAGCTGGCTCGTCGTCTCCGACGGCGGCGAGCCGGCTGGTATCGTCACGGAACACGACATTCTGGCCACGTCGGCGCTGGGCAGCGAAGCGACCGCCCAGCAGGCGATGGGACAGACCGCGAGTCAGGCGGTAGCCGACGAGGTGGCGACGGTCGGTGCCACCGCGACGGCGGGCCAGACCATCCCCGACGAGCCGTTCGACGATCAGGGCATCTGCGAGCAGTGTGGCTCGCTCGCTCGCAACCTGGCAGCGTTCAACGGCCAGCTCCTCTGTGACGACTGTCGAGACATCTGAATCGACCGTATGGAGATCACCCTCGCGTCGACCGGCCAGGTCGACGACGTTACCGAACTGTGGATCGAGTTGGCCAGGGGCCAGCGCACCCACGGCTCACACATCCTCCCCGAGGAGAACCGTTCGACGGCACGCGACGCGGTGCTCAGACACACCGTCGCGGACGAACTCGCCGTCGCGGTCGTCGACCGCACCGTCGTCGGCTTCGTGATGTTCACCGTCGAAACCGGCGAGTACCGCCAGGACCGGACCCGCGGCCTGATCAGAAACATCTACGTGCGGCCCGACGACCGGAACGAGGGGATCGGGACGGCACTGCTGGAGGCCGCAGAGTCCGAGCTGGCCGACCGCGACGCCGACCGTGTCACGCTGGAGGCGATGGCAGACAACGACGCGGCCCGCCGATTCTACCGTCGCCACGGCTACGAACCCCACCGCGTCGCCTTCGAAAAGTCGACCGAAAGCGATACCCTCTAAATGGTCCCCGCATAACTACCGCCTGCGCCAGGGGAGCTTGGGTGGTCCAAGCACTCGACTTGTAATCGAGAGTTCGTGGGTTCAAATCCCACCCCTGGCTCCTCCCGATTTTCACGCGTCGTACGGACGAGCCCAGCACCCCCACACCGTCGGCGAGTCGCCGACTCGGAGATGATCCAGACGACCAACGCGGTCACCGGTGCTGTACAGAACTTCGCGACGCTCTCGATGCCGGAACATCGTCGCCTGCCGGTCAGCGTCGGTACTGGCAGGCGCTCACCGAGACACCGCGACAGCGGCCCCAGGAAACAGCGACGGCCGGCAGTGTTACTGGCGGTCGTTCGTGGACTCGGGCGGGCGGACCACGACCTGGTCGCCGACGCCGTCTACTCGGGCTGCGGGGACGCGGAGGTGTCCGTCGTCGGTCCGTTCCAGTGTCTCCGGAACGTCGTCGGACGGGTCGGTCTCGACGATCAGCGTCGCCAGATCACCGGTGTCTATCTCCATCGTCAGGTTGTGAACCACACCGAGTGCTTTGCCGTCGGTGCGGATCACTGGCTTTTCGGGGAGGCTGCTTGCGAGGACCATGCTCGTGTCGTCGGTCTGAACACAATTAAAAATCGCTGATTTCGTTCGCTCCCGACGGTGACTGGTGGTGACAGCGGCCTCCGGAGCGGTCACCGATCGCCGGCGGGTGCGTGATTTAAGTCCGTGCGACCCTCGCAGTCGGATATGGGCGACACGCTGGAGCTGTACACGGGGGATACCGTCACGGTCGAACACGTCAAGCCACTCTCGAACGGCGGAGGTCGCTTCGACGTTACCGCGGAGGACAGCCGGAAGTGGCGCATCGACGTGACGCGCGACGGTGACGTGGACGTGGTGACGACCTGGGAGGACGGCACGCTGGCGAACCTGGACGTGCCAGAGTGGATGGACGACGTGACGGGGCGATTGAGCCGACTGTGACACGGCGCGGACCTTTTTGAGGGAAGACGGATCGACACAGCGACGTGAGCTTCGTACTCGGACGCGAGCGCGGTCTCGACGGCGGCCCGACGGTCAGACTCGGCACCTATCGCGCGAGCGACGGCAGCGGCGTCGGCCCGGTCCACCTCGATCTCGACCGGCCACACGCCGTCACGATCGTGGGCAAGCGGGGATACGGGAAGTCCTACACGCTGGGTGTGATCGCGGAGGGGCTCGCGCGCGCCGACGGGACTGGTCCGGTACTCGTCGACACGATGGGGGAGTTCGGAACGCTGGCGGCCGACGCCAGCGGCGATCCGGTTCCGGCCACCGTCGTCGACGAGCCGCGGGTCGCGCCGTCGTCGTTGTCACCCCGGACGTGGTGTCGGCTGCTGGGGCTGGCCCCCGACAGTGCCGCGGGCAGTCTGCTCTGGCAGGCCGCCAGCGACGGACAGTCGCTCTCGGAGATGCGGGAATCGGTCCGGTCGGCCGACGCGTCGGCGGGCGTGGTCCGGACCGTTCGCAACCACCTCGACGTGGCCGACCGCTGGGACGTGTTCGACCCAGCGGGGCTGACGGCGACGGCCCTCGCCGACGGTGCGGTCACGGTCGTCGACGTGTCGAGGCTGGATTCGGCCCCGGCCAACGCCGTCGTCAGGGCGATCTGTGACCTCCTCTATCGTGGTCGGATCGACGGTCGGATCGAACGACTCCCCTGGCTACTCGTCGACGAGGCCCACGCGTTCTTCGACGGCGTCGCCGACCCGGGCCTGCGACAGCTCCTCACGCGCGGGCGAACACCCGGCGTCAGCCTCGTCTGTGCGACACAGCGCCCGAGTGCCGTCCCGGCCGTCGGCATCTCCCAGTCCGACCTGCTCGTAGCCCACCGGCTCACGTCGGGCCGCGACATCGAGGCGCTCACGGCGGCCCAGCCGACGTACCTGACCGACTCGCTGACAGCGCAACTCCCCACCAGTCCCGGCGAGGTCGTCGTCGTCGATGACACGACCGAGAGCGTCCACGGGGCGACGGTCCGGGAACGCGCGACTCCCCACGCCGGTGACAGCCCGCGAGCCAGCGCGGTGGCGTCGGGCGAGTGACGCGACCTCCGTCCGATCGCTCTACGCTTTTGTGTCTCCGTCCCCAACGGAGAGTCATGAGTGAGAAAACCACCGACGAAACGCCGGGCAACGACGAGGAGTGGCGCGAGATCCTCACCGAAGAGGAGTACCGGGTCATGCGTGAGCAGGGCACCGAGCCGCGGTTCAGTAGCGATCTGATCGACGTGAAAGACGACGGGCAGTTCCAGTGTGCGGGCTGTGGGACGGCGCTGTTCGACAGCGGGGAGAAGTTCGACTCCGAGACGGGCTGGCCGAGCTTCTGGGACGTGTACGACGAGGGCGCGATCGAGACCCGTCGAGACACCAGCCACGGAATGGACCGGACGGAGGTCGTCTGTGCGAACTGTGAGGGCCATCTCGGCCACGTCTTCGACGACGGTCCCGAACCGACCGGCAAGCGCTACTGCATCAACGGCGCGGCCCTGGAGTTCGAGGCAGACGAGTAGGACCACCGGAACGCTTTTTGCGGTGTTCGCGATTCGTACGTGTAGGTACCAGTGACAGACGACACGACCGACGCGACCGACGACTCGGCGGCCTCGACAGCAGCCGACCAGCCACTGTTGAAGCCCTCCCTCACGGAGTTCCCGTGGCTCCGCGCAGCTATCGCGTCGGTCGGGACACTCGCCGTCCAGTACGCCGCGATCGTCGTCGCACTCGCGCTCTCGGGGTCCGCAGTCACCAGAGCGGACTGGTCGCTCTGGACGAAGGCCGTCCAGTACGTCTACGTGGTGTACAGCGCTCACCACGTCCCGATCGCGACGACGGTCTCGCAGGGCGTCCAGGCCGGATCGGGGCTGAACAATCTCCTGTACGGCCAGCCGTTCTTCCCGGCCGTCCTCTTTTTCGCCCTCCCGATCGTCGTGCTCCTCGCTGCCGGGTTCCTCTTCGAACGCCAGCGAACACCGCCGGTGACGGTCGGGGGCACAGAAGAGAGCGCGATGGTCGCCACTGGATTCGCCATTCCCTACGTCGCCGTCGGGGCGCTCGGCTCGTTCGTCTTCGTCCGGCGGATCACGGGAGAGACCGCACAGGCGGTCTCGGCTCCCGCGCTCCTGTGGACGCTCGTCGCGATGTTCCTGTTCCCGATGGTGTTCGTGGCGATCGGGGCGGCACTCGCTTACGTCTTCTCGACGCCCGGTCAGGCGTAGCTCTGCTCGACGAACTCGAGGATCCGTTCGGACTCGGCCATGGTGACGCCACGGTCCTCGTCGACGAGGACCGGGACGCCGCGCTGGCCCGAGACGCGCTTGACTTCGTCTCGCTGTGAGTGGAGCGCGTCGATCCACACCGAGTCGTACTCGACGTCGAGGTCGTCCAGTCGCTCGGCGACCGCCTCGCAGTACGGACAGCCATCGAGCTGGTAGAGTGTGATGCTCATATCCGTCCCTCGGACCGGAGTCAGAAGCCGCTTTCGGCGCGGCTGTCGGGGTTTGGTCGAAAAAATCGGAGCGGCTGGCTTACTCGTAGAGCCAGGTTTCGTCGATGCGCTCCCACTCGACGAGTTCGTCCTCGTCGAAGAAGAGCTCGATCTCTCGCTCGTTCGAGCCCTCGTCCTCGTGGTCGGAACCGTGGATGACGTTCCGTCCGAGGTCGAGTCCGAGATCACCACGGATCGTTCCGGGTGCGGACTCGGCCGGATCGGTCTCGCCCATCATCGAGCGGACCTGTCGGACGGCGTCCTGTCCTTCCCAGACCATCGCGAAGACCGGGCCGGACGTGATGAACTCGACGAGACCCTCGAAGAACGGCTTGCCCTCGTGCTCGCCGTAGTGTTCCTCGGCGAGGTCTCGGTCGATCTGCATGAACTTCGCGCCGACGAGCTTGAGCCCGCGGTCCTCGAAGCGGCTCACGATGTCACCGATCAGGCCACGCTGCACGCCGTCGGGCTTGACCATGACGAACGTCCGTTCGAGGTCCTCGCTCATGCCTCGGCCTCCTCGGTCTCTTCGTCGTCGGTCTCGGCGGACTCCGCGTCGTCCTCGTCGGCCGTCTCGTCTGCCTCGGTGGACTCGTCTTCGTCGGCGTCCGCTTCGTCTGCCGCCTGCTCGTCCGCTGCTTCGGCGGCTGCCTCGGCTTCGGCGGCCGCTTCCTGCTCTGCAGCGGTGGTCTCGCGACCGGCCTCGGTCCACTCGAGGTTGCGCGCCTCGCGGCCGAGATCGGCATTGTTCTCACACTTCGACGAGCAGTAGTGGATCGTCGTTCCGCTCTTTCGGACGAACATCGTCCCGGTACCGGGCTCGATGTCCGCGCCGCAGTAGTCACATTCTCGGGTTCGAGGCATCGTTACTGACCTCCGATCTGGTCGGCCTCACGTGCGGTCTCGCGCAGCTGGAGCACGTCGCCCTCGCGGACGGGACCGAGGACGTTTCGGGTGATGATCCGACCCTGGTTCGAGCCCTCGCGGATGCGGCACTTGACCTGCATGGCCTCGCCGTGCATCCCCGTACGGCCCACGACCTCGATGACCTCGGCCGGCGTGGAGCCACTGTCTTCGGATTCCTCAGCACTCATCCTCGGTCACCTCACCGAAGTTCCTCGACCTTGCTGGCAATGTCCTCGACGTCGTCTTCCGCCTCACCGGCGTCGACGACTGCCGCGGCGGCACTGCCGACCTGGAGGCCGGCGGCGTGGCCGAGGTCACTCTGCTCGGCGACGAAGACGAACGGCACGTCTTTCTCGTCGGCGAGTTCCGGGATGTGCATGACGATCTCCTCGGGCTGAACGTCCTCGGCGACGAGGACGAGTGCGGCGTTGCCGCGCTCGATTGCCTTGGTCGTCTCGTTCGTTCCTTTCTTGACACTTCCTGTGTCCCGCGCGACCTCGAGCGCCTCGAGGGCGTCGTCTGCGAGGTCTGCAGGGACGTCGAAATCTACGTATACTGGCATTGATGGATCACCTCCTGCACGCGGGCTCGCGCTCCCCCGCCGGGATAGTCCTGAGAAGGCTGGGAGCATCATCAACCCGGTGCAGGCTGTACCCGTGACTGCGACACGAGCCCTAAAAGGGGTTTCGAAGCCGAAATCCCGTGGCAGGCCGCCACACGGTCGCTGGCCGGGGATCGCTTCGGTCGTCTGGCCCGTCCGAGAGGACCGTCAGGCCCATACTCGCGGCCGGAACAGTGTCGGTATGGAACTGGCGGCACGGCTCCGTGCGGAAGCACAGCGCGCCGACGAGCGGCGCGTCCTCGTTCTCACCGGCACGCCGTCGGCCACCCGCGACGCGGCGGCCGACGCGCTCGACGCGGCGGGCGTGAGCAGCGAGGCGCTCACGGTCGTCGGTCCGGCCGACGGTCTCCCCGGCGAACACCTCGATACGGTCCACGCTGGCGAGCTCCTGGGCCGGACCCGCAGCGCCGTCGTGCTGGACTGCCACGAGGCCTGTCGGCCCAACGCGCTCGGAGCGGCCGTCGGTGCCGTCGACGGTGGGGGACTCTTGCTCGTGCTCGCGCCCTCGCTGGCGGACTGGCCCGACAGACGCGACGCGTTCGACGAGCGCCTCGCCGTTCCGCCCGCGACCGTCGAAGACGTGGCGGGGCAGTTCCGGACGCGACTGGTCGAGACGCTCCGGGCACACCCCGGTATCGCCGTGGTCGACGCCGACAGCGGGACGATCGAGCGGTCGGGGCTCACCGACCCCGCTCCGCACGTGCCCAGAGGCCGGCCCGCCCCGCCCGACGACCACGACTTCCCGCGGGCGGTCTACGACGCCTGCCTGACCGACGATCAGGTCGCGGCCGTGCGCGGGTTCGAGCCACTGGCCGACCCGGGCAACGCGCTCGTCGTCGAAGCCGACCGCGGCCGGGGGAAGTCCAGCGCCGCCGGCCTGGCCGCGGGGGCGCTGGCACGGGACGGGCTCGACGTGCTCGTGACCGCGCCCCAGTACCGGAGCGCGCGCGAGGTGTTCGACCGGGCCGGCGAGCGACTCTCGGCGATGGATGCACTCCGGGGACGCGACGACCCCGAGACGCCCCACGAACTCCGGACGGCCGATGGACGGGTTCGCTACGCCGACCCGACGGCGGCCGCGACGGCGACCGACGAGGCCGACCTCGTGATCGTCGACGAGGCCGCTGCGCTCCCGGTTCGGGTCCTCGAACGGTTCCTCGACGCGCCCTCGGTCGCGTTCACCACGACGGTCCACGGCTACGAGGGGGCCGGCCGGGGTTTCTCGGTCCGGTTCCGGTCGCGGCTGGCCGACAGCGACTTCGCGGTGTGCGAGCGCCGACTGACCGAGCCGATCCGCTACGCGCCCGGCGATCCCGTCGAGTCGTGGGTCTTCCGTGCGCTGTTGCTCGGCGCGCGGCCGGCCGTCGAGCAGGTGGTCGCCGACGCGACCCTCGACAGCGTCGACTACGAGCAGTGTGACTCCCGGCGCTTGCTCGACGACGAGCACCTGCTGCGGGAGGTCTTCGGGCTGCTCGTCCTCGCTCACTACCGAACGGAGCCCGACGACCTCGCGCGACTGCTCGACGCGCCCAACGTCGGCGTCCGGGTGCTCACCCACGACGGACACGTCGTCTCGGTCGCCCTGCTGGCCCGCGAGGGCGATTTGCCGGCGACGCTTCGGGCGGAGATGTACGAGGGCGGACGGGTCCGTGGCAACATGATCCCCGACGTGTTGACGACGCAGTTGCGCGACGAAGCCGCCGGTGTCCCGGTCGGTCAGCGCGTCCTCCGGATCGCGACACACCCGGCGGTGCGCTCCCGCGGACTCGGCTCGCGACTGCTCGACGAGATCGCCGACGAGTTCGCGGACGCGGTCGACTGGCTCGGCGTCGGGTACGGTGCGACGCCCGAACTCGTCGACTTCTGGGCGGACAGCGGCTACCGGAGCGTCCACTGCTCGACGACGCGCAACGACCGGAGCGGGGAGTACTCGGCGATCATGCTCCGGCCCTGCTCGACGGCGGGGGAGGCACTGGCCGACCGCCACGCCTCGTGGTTCCGCGACCGGATCGCCGGCGTCCTCTCGGACCCGCTCGACGACCTCGATCCCGACGTGGCCCGCACCGTGCTCCGTGCTGTCGACGGGACGCCCGAGATCGACCTCTCGGAACCAGAACGCAGGCTCGTCGCGGGCATCCCCGGCGGTGCGGGGGTCTTCGACACCGCGCCCGAGCCGGTTCGTCGACTCGCGCTCGCCCACCTCGTCGCGCCCGCCGAACCCGACGCGCTCACCGACGACCAGGAACGGCTCCTCGTCCGGAAGGCGCTACAGGGCCACGACTGGGACCGCGTCGCCGACGAACTGGGATTCGTCTCGACGGCCGAGTGTATGCGCGCGCTGGGCCGGACCGTCGAAAGATTGGTACGGCTGTACGGCGACGATGCACTCACGGAGGAACTCGACCGCCACACATGATCGATCTCCTGGTCCTCGCTCTCGCCTTCGTCTTGCTCGTCGTGGGCGTCGTCGGGAGCGTCGTCCCGCAGATGCCCGGCGCGCCGTTCTCCATCGCAGGCGTCCTCGTCTACTGGTGGCACAGCGGCTTCAGCGAGCCCGGCACGCTGTTGCTCGCGGTCCTGCTCGCGGTCGGGCTGGCGACGCTGGCGATCGACTGGCTGGGCGGCGCGGTCGCGGCGAAGGTCGGCGGGGCCTCGACCACGACGGCCGTGATCGCCAGTCTCGTCGGCGTCGTCCTCTTTTTCGTCTCGGGCGGCCCGCTGGGCATGATCCTCGGGATGACCCTGACGGTCTTCGTCGTCGAGTACTACCGCCAGCAGGACGCACGCGCCGGTGCGAAGGCGGCGCTCGTGACGACGCTGGGCATCCTCAGCTCGTCGGTGATGCAGGCCGTGCTGACGGGTGCGATGCTGGTGACGATGGTCGTCGTCGCGCTGTGAGCGAGCAACGCCTATCACCCGTCGACGCCAACCCTCTCGCATGCAGTGTGGCGAAGACGACTGCCGACGGCGAGCGGCGGTGGAGCTACACGTCCCCTGGCGAGCGAACCTCGTCGTCTGTCCGGCCCACGCCAGGGTGTGGGCACAGCGAGACGGCGTCGTCCCGGTACCGATCGAGGGCGAAGCGGACCGCTGGCCCTAGAGTAGCCATTGAAATTCAATGCACACCCGATCGCACGACAGCAGTGCGATCGGTGTGTAAATCGTTTCAATTGTTACTATAGAGCCCCTTCGCCATCATCACCTCGTCGATGTAGTCGCCGTCGAGCTTGTAGTGGTCCGCGCGGACGGCCTCGGTCTCCCAGCCGTGGGCGTCGAGGAACGCGATCGCCTCTTCGTTCGTCGAAGGAATGGAGTTGTAGATCTTCTCGTAGCCGTGTTTGGCGGCCCACTCCAGCCCGCGCTCGAGGAGGTGGCTCCCGATTCCGAGGCCGCGGTACTGTTCGAGGACGCCGAGGGTCAACTCCGCGGTGTGACTGAGCTTGTCGAGCTCTGGATGTTTGAGGTGGACCCAGCCGACGACCTCGTCTTCCACGCAGGCGACGAAGAAGATCCGCGATTCGAGTTCGTTGTGCCGCAGGAGGACGCCCTCGCTGTCGACGACATCGGCTACGGTCTCGGCGTCGACGTAGGTCTTGCCACCGATGGCCTGACGGATCGCACCGACGAGCCCGGTCAGGTCCTCCTGGCGGGCCTGTCGGATCGTGAACGACACGTCGTCGGCCGTGAACTCCTCTTCGGCGCTGTCTTCGTAGGCGACTCGCAGCGCTCCGTCGACCGCTTCGAGCGTTCCGTTGCGCTTGAGGATCGCGACGTGGTGGCCGAACGGTCGCGGTTCCATCCCCAGCGAGCGCCGCAGCTCCTCGGGCTCGACCGAGCCGTGGCGCTCGACGTACTCGTAGATGTCCTTTCGGTCCTCGTGGTCGAACTGCAGCGGCTCTGTCAGTTCCATGTGGATTGGTACCACTCCACTATACTTAATGGTTTATCACTTTCGAAGCGAGGACCCCGTACGGCGTCAGAGAGCGACGGAGAACGGCGCTTTACCGTTCTGGTACGTCGGTGAGCAACTGGGCAACGTCGCGGATGTTGTGTGTCTCGACGAGTAACTCGGCGGCCGCACGGACGCTGTAGTCGGCGTCGACCGTCACGCCGTAGCAGGCCGCGTAGGCCGCCAGCCAGTCGTCGACAGCACCCTGGAGGCGGTCGAACTCCGCCGTCGTGAGCCGCGCGATCGACTCGCCGGTGCGCGCCTCACAGTACAGGGCCACGGTCGGCCCCAGCCCCTCGCGGAGCAGCGCCATCGCTCGCTCGTCGTCCGGCGGGTCGGGATCGATCGTCGCCCGCGCCACTGTGGCCTCGTCGGCCAGCCGCTCGATTCGGTTCGCGTACGCCGTCGCGTCCGACATCGTCGGTCTATCCCTCCCGGTACTCGACGCCCTTCCCGCCGTCGGGGTGTTCCCAGTGGGTGTCGGCGACGACGGCGCAGGTGCCACACTCGACGCAGGGCTGGGTGTCGAGGCTGACGACGTGGGCCTCGTGGCCGTCGGTCTGGACGTACTCGTCGCGGTAACAGCCCCCGCCGAAGTCCGCCGCGCTCACCGGGCAGGCCGTCACGGCCGTCCCCGACGCGTCGAAGTCGTTGTCGATCAGTTCGATGTGCGGATCGCCAACGTCGTAGGTCAGATCCCCGATCCGATCGTCGAGTGCCGGCGGCTGGACGCGGTTCTCGTCGGTGACCGGCTCGCCGAGCTCCTCGGCGATGATCGTCGGAATCGTCACGTAGGGAGTCCGCGTGTCTGGCATCATCGCCATCAGTCTGGGCGAGGCAAAGAGCCGTTCCAGCACGTCCTCGCCCAGAGCTGAGACCGCGAAGCGCCCGACGGGTGAGTCCGCGACGGTGTCGATCAGCGACGCCACGGGACCGAGCTCGCCGAGTCGACCGAGCGTCCTGTAGCTCGTCGGACGGAGCTTGTCCATCACGCCTTCGCGGTGCAGCTTTCCCTCGTACAGTTCGCCCGCGTCGTGGGGGGTGCCACGGGAGCGCGCCGTCGCGAACGCCTCGGCCGCGAGCGCGCCAGCGGTGACGGCGTGGTTCATTCCCTTGATGATCGGTCCCTGGGCCTGCATCTGGCCGGCGGCGTCGCCGACGAGGACGAGCCTGTCCTTGTGGGGAGAGGGGTGGGCCGCCTTCTTGGAGTCGGGGACGAGCTTGGCGGCGTACTCGCGTTCCTCGTACTCGTCGCCGAGCCACTGGGCCAGCAGTGGGTGCGTGAGGAGGTTGTCGAGCAGTTCGTGGGGCTCGGCCCGCTCGTCGGCGATGGAGTCGAGGTGGAAGACGGTCCCGATCGACAGGGAGTCCTCGTTGGTGTAGAGGAAGCCGCCACCGCGGACGCCGTCGAACAGGTCGCCGGAGAACAGGTGGGCGACCCCCTCGTCCTCGTCGATGTCGAACCGCTCGGCGATGACCTCCGGCGGCATGTCGACGACGGCCTTGACCCCCTGGAACCACTCTTCGGGTTCCTCCCAGTCCATCAGCCCGGCGTCGCGGGCCAGCTCCGAGTTGACGCCGTCGGCGGCGACGACCAGATCCGCCTCGATCGGATCGAGTTCGGCCGTCTCGACGCCGACGATCTCGCCACGATCCCGCAACAGGCCCGTGACCCGCACGTCAGTCAGCAGTCCGCCGCCAGTCTCGCGAGTCATCTCGTGGACGCGCTCGCCGAGCCAGGCGTCCATCCGTCGCCGGAGCACGGCGTCGGCCCACGCCGTGTCGTGATGGTGCAGTGCAGAGATGTCGAAGCTCTCGACGCGGTCGCCAGCGACGTTGTGGATGTAGTTCTCCGTCGCCGGTCGTTCGGTCGCCTCCTCGCGGAAGTCGGGGAACAGGTCGTCGATGGTGTACGGTGCGGACTCCTCGGCGTAGACGAGCCCGCCCGAGACGTTCTTCGCGCCCGCGTCGGTCCCGCGTTCGAGGACGAGCGTCTCGACGCCGTTGTTCGCGAGCGTTGCCGCCGCCGCCGCGCCGCCGGGGCCACAGCCGACCACGACGGCCTCGTAGTGTTCGTGCTCAGTCATCGCTTACCTCCTGCATCGCCGTCGCCAGTTCGCCCGACTCCAGCGCCTCGGTGAGTCGGGGCAGCACTTCGAACAGATCGCCCTCGACGAAGTAATCCGAGAACTCCCTGATGTCGGCCTCGGGGTCGGTGTTGACCGCGACGATCGTGTCCGACTCGTCCATCCCGACCTTGTGCTGGATCGCCCCGGAGATGCCCGCGGCCACGTACACGTCCGGCTCGACGACCTGGCCGGACTCGCCGATCTGTCGGTCCTCGCCGACGTACTGCTCGACGTGACCGTCGAAGCTGTACGACGAGGTGATCACGCCACGCGAGAGTCCGAACGCGGCGTCTTCGAAGGCGTCCACGAGGTCCAGGCCGAGTTCGATCCCGCGGGTCGGATCGTCGCCGATCCCTCGCCCCATCGCCACGACCACATCGTGACCGGTCAGATCGACGCCGTCGTCGAGCTGGTCGTACTCCGTGATCGCGACCGAGAACCACGACTCGTCCAGTTGCATGTCGTGCTCGACGACCTCGCCCTCGCGCTCGGGATCGGGGTCGGGCACCGCGAAGCTCCCCGGAATGACCGAGCCCCCCTGCGGGTGGAAGTCTCGGTGTGGCTTGTCGATACAGAGGATCGTGGAGTACTCGAACCCGGAGAAGTCCGGCCGCTTCATGTGCAGGATGCGCTCGAACTCTTTGCTGTCGCCGGCCTGTCCCGTCTTGGCGGGGTTGGAGATCATGGCGTCCTCGATGTACAGCCCCGAGCAGTCCGAGGCCAGCCCGGAGTCGAGTTCGCCCTGGACGAGTGCCGAGAGGTCCCGGCCGTTGTGCGTCGCCGGGAACAGCGTGTACCGGGGTTCGTGGTAGTCGCGGAACGCGAACTCACTGTCTCGGCACATGTGACAGAAGATCTCGGTGTAGGGCTGGTGACGGAAGCGACCGAGGCGCTCGTCCTCGTGGTAGACGACCCTGTCTGCGCCGTACGCGATCGCCTCGTCCGCCAGTTCGCCCACGCCGTCGCCGATCAGGACTGCCACCACCTCCTCCGGAGCGCCGTCCTCGTCGCCGCCGTAGTCCTGGGTCGGAGCCTCGTCGTCCGCCTCGTCGGTCGCTTCGCCGTTGTACTGGTCCATCATCCGCCGGGCCTTTCCCAGCATCTCGCGAGACACGTCGATCAGTTCTCCCTGCTGGGTTTCACAGTAGACCCACATGTCGCGGTAGGTCCCGTCGACGGTGCCCTCGACCCACCGCTTCTCGCTGGTCGGGTGGTCCAGCTCCGGGTACTTCTCCTCTGGCGGGACGTACGCCGGACCGTCGCCGTCCTCCTCTTCGCTGCCCTCGATCGATTCGATTCGGCTCTCGATCCGGCCCTTTGCCGTCTTGCGGTCCTCGCCCGCTCGCTCTCGTTCGAGTAACGCCCGCAACACGTCCGCGTCGTCCACGTCACGAACGAGGTTCGCCACGTCTGCGACGGTCATCTCCGAGAGGTCGACGGCGGTCGGATCGACCGCCTCGTCCGCCGCGGTGAGCTTCTCCAGGCGATCCTCCAGCAGGGTCACGACGGCCGTCCGGTCCTCGCCCGACGCCTCCAGATCGAGCATCGCCTCGATCTCGTCGGGGTCGTCGACGTCTTTGATCTTCGGACCGAGTGCTGCGATCTCGTGGTCGGTGGGGTCGATCTCCGGCACGGTCAGTCACCTGCCGCGTACGCCGCGAGTTCGTCGTAGACCTGTTCCATCCCGGCCTCGTCCTCGACGCCGTCGACCAGCGTCGCCTCACGCTCGGCGGGCGCTTTCGGGATCGGGTCGACGCCCGCGACGATCGTCGGCGAGCCGTCCAGCCCGATGTAGTCCGGATCGAGGTTCAGATCCTCGTGATCCCAGACGGTCACGTCCTCGTCCAGATCGAGGTTCGCGGCCCGCTCCTGAGTCGCTGCCCGGAGGTCCTTCCACCGGAGTCGATGGGCCGCCTTCCGGTAGGTGTGCTCGAACTCCGGGTCGGCGACGACGAACGCCGGGAGATCGGTCTCGACGGTCTCGATCTCGCTTACGTCGCCCTCGACGAGTCGCTTCGCGCGAAGGCTCCCTTCGTCCTCGTCGATATCGAGCGCCACGACGTGGGTGATCGTCGGCATCTCCAGGCACCAGGCGGTCTGGGGTCCGGTGTGGCCGGTCTCCCCGTCGGCGGTCTTGAAGCCCGCGAAGATCAGGTCGGGCTCCGCGTCGAGTTTCTCGATCCCGGTGGCGACGGTCATCGCCGTCGCCCAGGTGTCTGCCGCCCCCATCTCTCGATCGGAGAGCAGGAAGAGGTCGTCGGCGTACACGTCTGCCATCCCCTCCTGCAGGACCTCCTTGTAGCCGGGCGGTCCCATGCTCAGCAGCGACACCGTGCCGCCGTTGCGGACCTTCGTCTGGAGTGCGGCCCGCAGCGCGTGCTTGTCGTTCGGATTCATCACCGTCGGCGTCTTCCCCCGTTCGAGGTGGCCGTCCTCGTCGAAGGACACCTGCCCCTCCCGGAAGTCGGGGACGCCTTTCGTCAGTACGACCGTGTGCATTGCTCTCTGTTACCTCGTGTGTTGTTCTCACCCACGGGACTGTAATAGTAGTTTGTGCTGGATATTCTCCTGACACGAGGTCGGCGAACCGCCGCGGTGCTGTCGAGTGGTGAAAACGCAGTCATACTACCGGCTGTACATCTGTGACCGATTTCGCCACCCCGAGGTGACGAAGCTCTTCACGAAGTGACAGCCGACAGTATCAGAAAGAGACGGTCAGATGCGGCCGGCCCGACCCGGGTCGACGTCGATGGCGTCGACGGGACACACGTCGACACAGAGCATGCAGTCGATACACTGGTCCTCGTGGGCCGGATCTGCCTTGATCTCGCTCTCGGGGTGGTCCGGCGTGTCGACCCACTCGAACACGTCGACCGGACAGTCCTCCAGACAGGCACCGTCGGCGATACAGATGTCGAAGTCGACGGCGACGTGCGTTCCGTGGATGCCCAGCGTCTCGGGCTCCTCGACCGGCCCCCACACCGAGTGGCCCTCGTGGTCCTCGGCGATGTCGCGGTTCTCCTCGAACTCGGGATCGATAGCCATTGGTACCTACATACTCCGCTGGCACGCACTTAAGCCTTTGATACCGGTGTGTGCTACCGCCGGCCGATCCGTTCGTCGTCCGTCGGTTTGCCGGTGTCGAGACCCTCGCCAGCCACGCCGTCGCCCAGCGGTCCGTCGTCCAGTGGCCCACCGTTTAGCGGCCCGTCGTCCGGCGGCCGCCGCTCGTCGCGCTGACCGCCCAACTGTGCCGTGAGGAACTGGACGGTCTCCTCGATCGTCCGGTCGAAGGCGTCGTCCGGGAAGCTGTGGTCGCCCCCGTCGATCACCACGAACGCCCCAATCGACAGCGCGTCGACGGCGTCGGCGTACCGCCGGGCCTGCTCGATCGGGAGGACCTCGTCGGCGTCGCCGTGGACGACCAGCGTCGGGGGTGTCCCCACGTCCGTCTGGCCCATCGGCGACGCGAAGTCGTAGGCCTCGGGCATCGCCTCACGCGTCCCGCCCAGGTAGTCGACGTGGGCGTCCGGGTCCGCGTCGAAACACCGGAAGTCGTAGATGCCGGCCCAGCCGACGGCGGCCGCGACCGCCGAAGACGCGCCGGGGTAGGCCTCTGGCTCGAAACCCGGCTCGTCGGCCGTCACGGAGACGAGCGTCGCGAGGTTCGCTCCCGCTGAGTAGCCCGCCGCCGCGAGCCGCTCGGGATCGATCCCGTACTCCGCACCCTCGACGCGACACCACTCGACCGCCGCCTTGGCGTCGATCAGCGCGGCCGGGAACGTCGCCTCGTCGGCGAGCCGGTACTCCGGGGTCACGACGACGTATCCCGCGTCGGCCAGAGCACGCGCCTGTTCGGCCAGCTGGGTCTTCTCGCCCGAACGGAAGGCCCCGCCGTGGAACAGGACGACGGTCGGTCGCGGCCCGCTCTCGCGGGGCTCGTACACGTCGAGCCGGAGCGTCCGCACCGGTGTCTCGTGGAACGCGATCTCGGAATGGACCGTCCCGCTGGTGTCAGTCGTCACTCCCGGAAAGATCGGTCCGCCGATACAAGTGCTCGTCGGAGTCTGCCCTGCCCCGCGACGCTGGCCCGCCTAGTCGCAGTGTGGGCACTCGCGTCGCTGGACGCCGTCGGGATCGAGCGTCCACTCCAGTTCGCGACCACAGCGGTCGCAGGTCCCGTCGTCGGATTCGGACTCGTCGCTCCGCTGGCACTCGCCACCTGGGATCGGGTCCATGTCTAGTCCCCACAGCGGGCGAGACAAAAGCGTGGTGCCGCCCCGTACTGCCGGCGGTAACTGCTCCGGGATATTCGCGACCACGGGTCGCGGAATTCTTCACAGACGGACAGCCAGCAGTATCAGGGGTGAGCGTAGTACGCCAGCACGTCCTCGTCCTCGCTCTCGCCGACCGCGTCGATCCGGGCGAAGCCGACGCGCTCGAACTGGACTACGTCGTCGGCCTCGTAGTCGGTCACGCCGGGCTCCGCGATCCCGCTCACGTCCCCGTCCATCGTTCGCAGTCGGACGCTCGGGCCGTCCGCGGGTGCCCAGTGGATCACGTCGACGTCCCCGTCGGTCACCACGTCGAGGTCGTCGCCGGTGTACTCCAGCGCGTCGCGAGTGTGGCGAACGCAGCCGTAGCCCTTGAGCCAGACACGCTCGCCGTGGGGCGGCAGATCGTCGCCCTCGACGACGACGGCATCATCAACCGGAATCGCTCGCCGGCCGCGGTCCTCGTGGTCCGGGTGGACGTACGGCTCCCCGGTCTCGGGCCCGCCGACGACCTGACACTCGACGATCCCGCCGGCCTCCTCGGCGTCGCGGACGAGGAAGGCCCGGTCGGCGTCGTCGTCGATCAGCTCGCGGTTGTTCGCGTAGATCGCCGACATCGCCAGGTCGACGTTCGAGGTGGAGGTGCCAAGCCCCGTCATCGCCTCGACGATGGCCTCGCCGCGGATGCCCCGGCGACGGAGGCTCGCGATCGTCGGCGCGCGCGGGTCGTCCCAGCCGGTGAGTTCGCCGGCCTCGATCTTCTCGATGATCGTCGAGGTCGACATCGGCACGTCGTAGGCGTCGATCTGGACGTGGCCCCAGTGGAGCACTTCCGGGTACTCCCAGTCGAAGTAGTCGTAGAGGAACTGCTGGCGCTTTGCCGAGTCCTGGAGGTCGATCCCGCGGATGATGTGGGTGATCTCCGTGAGGTGGTCGTCGAGCCCGCTCTGGAAGTCGAGCATCGGCCAGCAGCGGTAGTCGCTGGCCTCCTCGCGTGGATGGGGCGTGTCGATCATGCGGAACGCGACCCAGTCGCGCAGTGCGGGATTCTTGTGCTCGATGTCCGTCTTCACCCGCAGCACCATCTCGCCGCTCTCGTAGTCGCCGTCGATCATCGCCTCGAACTCGGCGTGGACCTGCTCGACGTCTTTCTCGCGGTGTGGACAGGCCTCACCGCTGTTTTTCATGTCGGAGAACTCCGCCTGCGGGCACGAGCAGGTGTAGGCCCCGCCCTTCTCGATCAGTTCGCTGGCGTACTCGTAGTAGGTCTCGACCCGGTCGCTGGCCGTGATCACTTCGTCGGGCTCGAAGCCGAGGTAGTCGATCGCGTCGCGGATCTCGTCGTAGGCGTTCAGATCCGGCCGCTTGGTCTCGGGGTCGGTGTCGTCGAAGCGACACAGCATCCACCCGTCGTACATCTCCTTGTACGTCCCGATGACGGCCGGCATCCGGGCGCTCCCGAGGTGCCACGGCCCGTTGGGGTTCGGTGCCAGTCGCATCCGGACCTCGTCGTACTCGGAGACGTTCGGGAGGTCCGGCAGGGGCTGGTCGTCTTCTTCGTCCTCACTCTCCAGGTCGTCGAGCACGTCGGGTGCGATCTCGGCCAGTCGCTCGCGGCGCTCGTCGGCGTCCATCCCGTTGACGCGCTCGATGACCGGCGAGATGACGCCGGGAATCTCGTCGCCGTACTCGCGAAAGTCCGGGTGCTCGCCCATCAACGGTCCCATGATCGCTCCGACCTGTGCCTCGCTGTCGTGCTTGACCGCGTTCGTCAGCGCCGCTTTCTCGGCGGCGTCTTCGACGCGGGCGCGTAGATCGTCGTCCATACACGCACGTCGGCGGGGCGGGGTGAAAATTACGTCGGAACGGTTCCCGTCAGTACTCGCGCTCGACGAGGTAGTCGGCGATCCCCGCCAGTAGCTGGCGTGGCTCGTTGTCCGGCAGCACTTCGAGGCGCTCTTTCCCGCTGGCGATCAGGTCGTGGGCCGTCTCGCGGGCGAACTCGATGCTCCCGGCGGCTTCGAGTTCGGCGACGGCGTCGTCGATCTCGCTCTCGGTGACCGCCTCGACGGAGTCGGTCTCGACGAGGCCCTCCACGTCGACGCCCTGCTGGCGGGCGTGCAGCGTGATGATCGTCTGCTTTTCCTCGACGAGATCGGAGCCGCGTTGCTTGCCCAGTTTCTCCGAGGGCGTCGTCAGGTCCAGCAAGTCGTCCTGGATCTGGAAGGCCCGTCCCACGTCGAGCCCGTAACCGTAGAGCGGTTCGACGGCTTCCTCGGCACCCATCAGCTGTGCCGGGATCGACGCCGAGGCCGCGTACAGCACAGCCGTCTTCAGCTCGACCATGTCGAGGTACTCGTCGGTCGTGACCGCCGCGCGACTCTCGAAGTCGATGTCGAACGACTGGCCCTCACAGATCTCCGTACACGTCTGGGCGAGTCGCTTCGTCGCGGCGACGGATCGCTCCGGCTCCGCGCCCGTATCCAGCATGTACTCGAAGGCCTTCGAGAACAGCGTGTCGCCCGCGAGGATCGCCGTCGAGAGGTCGTACTCGCGGTGGACCGCCGGGACCCCGCGACGCAGGTCGTCGTCGTCCATGATGTCGTCGTGGATCAGGGTAAAGGACTGGATCGTCTCGATGCCGACGGCGGCACGCAACACGTCGATCTCGCCGCCGTCGACGGTCGGGAACGATCGGTAGTCCGTCGACTGTGGCTCGACGTCGGCGAGTGACTCGGCCGCCAGCAGCAGCATCGTCGGACGGAGCCGCTTCCCACCGGCGTCCATCAGGTACCGCGACGCCTCGTAGAGCTCCTCGGGTTCGTCGACCGGAAGCTCTCGCTCGATCGCGTCGTTGACCTGCTCGCGGCGGGCGACGATCGCCGCCTCGACGTCCTCTTGACGAGCCATCCTACTCGACCAGCGTGATCCGGTTGCCGTTACTGGTCGCGTGCAGATCGCGACCGAGCTTGTAGCCCTGGCTCTCACAGAGGCTGACGTACGGTGCGAACCCGGACATGCTCTGGTGAGCCGGGATGACGTTCTGGGGCTGGAGCGCCTGCAGCATCTCGTAGTGGCCTTCCTCGCGGAGGTGCCCCGAGACGTGGATGTCGTCGTAGAGGCGCGCGCCCTGCATCTTCAGGAGCTGTTCGGACTGGTAGCGCTGGCCCTCGTTGGACGGCTCGGGGATGACCCGCGCCGAGAAGATGACCTTGTCGCCGTCTTCCAGCTCGTAGGGCGTCTCGCCACGGCCCATGCGGGTGAGCATCGCGCGGGGCTCGCCCTGGTGGCCGGTGACGATCGGCAGGAAGTTCTCCTTGCCGTCGTTCATGATCCGTTTGAACGTGCGGTCGACGGACTTGCGGTGGCCGTACATCCCCAGATCGTCGGGGAAGTCGACGAAGTCGAGGCGCTCCGCGGTCCCGGAGTACTTCTCCATCGAGCGGCCCAGCAGGACCGGCTGTCGACCGATCTCGTCTGCGAACTCGACCAGGGACTTCACACGGGCGATGTGCGAGGAGAACGTCGTCGCGACGATCCCGCCGTCGTAGTCCTCGACGCTGGTCATGACGTCTTTGAGGTGGCGGCGCGCGACGGACTCGGAGGGCGTCCGGCCCTTCCGGCCGGCGTTCGTACAGTCCTCGATGTAACAGAGGACGCCCTCGCCCTCGCGACCGATCTCTCGGAACCGCTTCATGTCGATGGGGTCGCCCAGCACCGGCGTGTGGTCCATCCGCTTGTCGAGACCGTAGACGACGGACCCTTCAGGCGTGTGGAGCACGGGGTTGATGGCGTCGATGACCGAGTGTGTGACGTTGACGAACTCCAGTTCGTTCTTGTCGCCGATGGACATCGTGCCGCCGGCTTCCATCTTCACCAGATCGTTCTGGACGCCGAACTTCTCCTCGCTCTTGATCTGCTGTTTGACCAGCTCGATCGTGAACGGCGTCGCGACGATGGGCGCGTCGTAGCGGTGTGCGAGCTTCGAGATCGCGCCGATGTGGTCGAGGTGGCCGTGTGTCGGCACGATGGCCTTCACGTCGCCCTCGAGTTCGGACATGACGCGGTCGTCCGGGATCGCACCCATGTCGATGAGGTCGAGCGAGTGCATCCGCTCGGTCTCGACGTTGTCGTGAATCAGTACCTTCGAGAGGTTCAGGCCCATGTCGAAGATGACGATGTCGTCGCCCGCGCGAACGGCCGTCATCTGTCGGCCAACCTCTTCGTAACCGCCAATCGTTGCGATTTCTACTTCCATAGTTGCCTCTCCGAGTAAGGCCGCACGAACGCGGGGGGTACCGGCTACGACAGTTCGTCGATCGCTCGCTCGACAGGTCCTGTGGTCCGCAGGCCGACCGGGTCGCCCCGTAGCCCCGGATCACGCGAAGGGGTGGGAACCAGTTGTTCCCGACCGTCGTCCGCCGGCCGCCTCCCGCTCGCCGGGCGGCCGTACGCTCGGTTACCTGGGCCTACGACGGCCGCTGTTAAAAACGGCGGGGTTCCGCGACGGGAGTGTTGCGCGGGCTACTCGCCGTCGAGTGCGTCCGAAAGCGGATCGCCGTCGCCCTTGGTCTCGAAGGAGTAGCTGCTCTCGTCCTCGTCGTCGAGATCGTCTTCGTAGGCGTCGCCGCCGGACGTGGTCTCCTCGTCCTCGTCGCCCGTCGTGCTGTCGGCGGCGGTCTCCTGGAGGTCCTCCCAGCTCGTTGCACTCTCGACCGAGTCGTCGAACTGCTCGTCGTCGACGAGGCGCGTCTCGTCGGCTGTGGGCTGTTTGTCGACGAAGGGATCCTCTTGCGGTGACGACTCCTCGACCTCGGTCTCTCCGTCGGACTGGTCGTCCTGGGTCGACTGGTGCTGTTCGAACTCTTCGGGGTCCGGCGGCGTCCACTCGGGCTGTCCGCCACTCGACGGGTCGTCGCTCGGTCCGTCGTCCGGTTCGGGCTGGCTCCCGACAGAGTCGTCGACCGGTCGGTCGCTCGCGGGCTCGTTCGGAGGCTGGTCGTCCCTCGGCTCGGTCTCGGATCGACTCGCCGCCGGTTCGGCCCCGGGCTGGCTGTCTCCCGGTTCGTCGAGTGGCTGGCGACTCGGGCGCTCCTCCGCGGACTGGTCGCCCGCTGGCTCGTCCAGCGGTCCGGGCTGGTCGGGCTGTTGGGCAGTGGGCTCTGCTCCCGACGCACCCTCGTCCGTCGGCTGTGGCTCGACCGCCTCGGGGGTTCGTGACTCGGCGACTGGCTGGTCCGGCTGTCGAGGATCGTTCTCCACCTGTGCAGCAGGACGCTGTTCGGACGGTGCCTCGGCGTCGGGCTGTCCGGCCACTTGCTCGGGGCTCGACCGTTCAGACGCCGTCTGCGGGTCTTGCTGGTCGGTCTCCGGCGGTGTCTGACTCTCTGGCTCGCTCTGTGCGACCGGCTCCGTGTCGGGAGCGTCGCTCTGGACGGTGTCGGTCTCGTCGCTCGCCTCTACACCGTCGTCTGCTCTCTCGTCGGCGTCTGCGGTGGCACTGTCGAGTTGGCCCTCCGATTCGAGGACCGAGCGCGTCCCGACGGCCGTCCCGTCGGCGACGAGCTTGAACAACAGTCCGCTGACGCCCCCGATCGTCGCGAGGACGCCGACGAGGCCGATCGCGACGCCGCCCCAGCCGGTCGTCGTGGCCGGGGCTCTGAAACCGGGACTCGCGATCGTGCCGGTGAGGAACCCACCGAGGAGGTTGCCGGTCAACACGAGGACGATACCGACCAGTGTCACGACGAGTAGATGGGCGAGAAAGCGGGTGCCGTACCTGAAAACGCCACTGATTCCGACTACTGCCATACGTTGGACAATAGCCAACGCGAACAAATAGGTTTCGCCCAGGTGAGAGGTGTGGTCGACCCGGCTACTCCCGGCCACCGGCGATCGTCGTTCCCGGCGCTTCCCCGGCGAGGAAGGCATCGAGGGCGTCCGGCCCGAAGATCTGGGCGGGCACGCCAAGTCCCAGCAACGCCCGTACCTTCCCGGCCATGCCACCGGTCACGTCGGTCGCGTCGCTGTCGCCGACCGCGTCGGCTACGTCCGCGAAGGCGTCGACCTGGTCGACGACCGATCCCGTGTCGTCGAGCACTCCCGGGACGGTCGAGCACAGTCCGACTCGGTCGGCGTCGACGGCCGGCGCGAGCGCCACGACGAGTTCGTCGCCAGAGAGGACCGTCACGCCTTCGCCCTCGTGGGCGATCACGTCGCCGTGCAAGACGGGGACGAACCCCTCGTCGAGGAGCCGTTCGACGGGGTCGGTCGCCAGCGAGAGCGCTCCGTCCTCGTCGCGGGCGGCCGCCGACAGCGGCTGGACCGGGAGCGCGGCGACCCCGGCCGCTTGTAGGGCTTCGACGACGGCGCGGTTCAACTCCACCATCGCGTCGTGGATCGCGAGCGCCCCCTCGGGGTCGCGGGTCCCGGTGGTCGTCGAGACGCCGTGTTCGTCCGCGTGGTGGTGGCCGAAACTCCCGCCGCCGTGGACGACCACGAGTGCGGCGTCGCTCTCGGCGACCGCGGCGACGACTCGCTCCAGTGTCGCCGTGTCGACCGTCTCCGGACGGTTCTTCTCGGTAACGACGCTCCCGCCCAGTTTCAGGACGACCGTCTCGCGACTCATTCGATCCGAACCCCCTCGGTGTCTAGCGCCGCGCGGAACGCGTTCTCACAGCCTGGCGTGTACGAGAGCGCGGTCTCCGTCGCGTCGGTCTCGTCCAGCGCGACGACACAGCCGTTGCCGCCAGCACCCGTGAGCTTCGCGCCCAGCGCGCCCGCGTCTCGCGCCGCCCAGACCATGCTGTCCAGGGATCGCGAGGAGACCCCCAGCGCCGAGAGCAGGCCGTGGTTGAAGTCCATCAGCTCACCCAGCTCGCTCAGGTCGCCGTCCTGCAGTGCCTGCTCGCCCTCGCGGACGATGTCGCCGATCGCCTCCACCGTGTCCGCCGCGAAGTCGTACTCCGAGCGGAGCTGCCTGACGCCAGCGACGAGCGCGCCGGTATCTCCGGCCCCGCCGTCGTAGCCGATGACGAACGGGAGCGTGTCGACGCCCTCGATGCGCCGACAGTCGTCGCCCTCGACGCGAACGGCACCGCCCATCGCCGAGCAGAACGTATCGGCTCGCGACGCTTCCCCGTCTTGGACGGTGTGCTCGACGCGATAGGCTCGCTCGGCCACCTCCCGAGCGTCGAGTTCGACGCCCAGCTCCGCCGTCGCCGCCTTGATGACGCCGACGACGACGGCCGCCGACGAACCGATCCCGGCTCCCAGCGGGATGGAGCTCTCGACGCTGATCTCGAAGCCCGCGTCCGGCGCGTCGGCGGCGTCGCGTGCCTGCTCGACGGCCTCGTTGATGTAGCCGACGCCCGCCTCGACGAGTGACTCGGAGACGTTCACGTCCGGTCGATCCGTCGCGTCGCCGCTGTACTCGATCGTGAAGCCGTCCAGCGTGAGATCGTCGAGGTGAACTCGGAGCCCCTCTGTCCGTTCCTCGGCGGTCACGCGAGCGCGGCGCTCGATCGCGCAGGGGACCGCCGGCTCGCCGTAGACCACCGCGTGCTCCCCGAAGAGGTACACCTTCCCGGGAGCGCTCGCTGTAACCATACTCGGCCCTGCGTGGCCATCCGTATAGTAACCGTTGAAACCGGCTCCGTCTCTCGCCCTTACCGCTCCTCGACCCGCATCGACATCTCCTGGCGCGGGTGGACCGTCAGCGACGGCATGAGTTCCAGCGGCGTCTCGCCCTCGAAGCGGAGCCGGTAGTCGCTGGCGACCGTCGCGACGATCAGCTTCGCCTCCAGCAGCGCGAGGTGCTTGCCGATACAGTGGCGGGGGCCGCCACCGAAGGGGAAGAAGGCGAAGCGGTGCCGACCCTCGCTCCGTTCCGGAGCCCACCGTTCGGGGTCGAACTCCTCCGGGTTCTCCCAGTGGCGCTCGGAGTGATGGACGGCCCACTGTGGCAGCATGAGGACCGTCGACGGCGCAACGTCGTACCCACCGAGTTCGACCGGCTCGGTCGGCGTCCGGAAGATCGTGTACACGGGCGGGTACATGCGCATCGACTCGTCGATCACCCAGTCGAGGTACTCAAGTTCCTGGACGTGGTCGATCGTCGGCCGTTCGTCACCCACGACCGCGTCGATCTCCTCGTGGAGTCGCTGCTCGACCTCGGGGTGTTCCGAGAGGAGGAACCACGTGTACGTCAGCGTCAGCGCAGTGGTGTCGTGGCCCGCGAGCAGCATCGTCATCATCTCGTCGCGCAACTGCTCTTCGGACTGCTCGCCGCGATCCCGTGCCCGCATGAGGATCGAGAGGAAGTCCATCGGGCCGTCCTCGCCGCCGGTCGTTCCCCGACGGCGCTCGAAGATGTCGTCGAGCACGCCGTCGAGCGTCTCCACCGCCGCGTCGAACTCGGCGTCGTCTGGCATGGGCACCCACTCGGGCATCGCGAAGCGGATTGGGTCGGGCTCGAACCGCGCCCCCAGCGGGACGAGCTGGTCCTGCACGGTCGTCACGCGCTCGTCTGGCAACTCGACGCCCATCATCAGGTCGAGGATCACGTCGAGCGTGACGTGGGTCATCCCGCGTTCGGCGTCGACCACCGAACCGTCCTGCCAGTCGGCGACGAGGGACTCGGCGTGGTCGACGATCCTGTCGTCCATGTCCGCGAGGCGTGCCATGCTGAAGGCCGGGTTCGCCAGCTTGCGCTGTTCTTGCCAGGTGTCGCCCTCGCTCAGCAGGAGCCCGTCTCCCAGCAGGTCACCCAGCGCGTCGTCCTGAAAGTCCGGCTTCCGATACTTCGAGTCGTCGTCGACGAGAATCTGCTGGACGAGCGCCGGCTCTGCGATCAGGAGGGTGTCCATCGGCCCCATGTCGAAGCGTGCGACGCCGCCGTACGCCGATTCGAGCGCCTCGACGAACCGGAACGGGTCCTGGGCGTACGTGCGACTGCTTCCGAACAGCGGTTCTCCCTTCGGCCCCGGCGGAGTCTCTGCCATCGTGTGATCTACGGGCGCTCGACGTTTGAATCGTGTACCAAACCGACAGTCCATCGACCTACAGCCACCGGGCGGGATCGAGGTCCCAGTCGGTGTGGCGACGCGCCCAGACGCCGCCGAGCCCGCCCAGCCCGCTCAGTCCGACCGTGTAGAGCCCGAACAGTCCGAAGACGATGGCCAGAAAGAGATCGTAGGCCGGCGACGACGGCGGGACGCCGTAGCCGAGCCAGCCGACGACCAACAGCGTCGGCACGAACAACACGAGCAGCGGAATCGCGGCGACGACGCCAGAGAGCAGGCCGACGGCCAGGCCAGTCGCGTAGCGACAGCCACGCCGGTGGCTCGCGACGGCACCGCCCACGACGGGCGAAAAGGGGAGCATCGAGAGGACGACCGTCACCGCCGCGCCCCACCCAGCGTCACGGAACAGCCCGGTCATCTCACGAGCCGATTTCAGTGTCGTACTTCACGTAGTTGCCGAGCCAGCCACCCAGTGCGCTAAAGCCCACGACGTAAGCGACGTAGAGAGCGAACAACAGCAGCATGAACGCGATCCCCAGCACCCCGAAGGCGAATCCGTCGGGACCGACACCGATCGCGAAGAGCCCGAACAGAGAGCCGACCACGAATCCGCCGAGTCCGAGTGGGATCAGCGCCACCAGACCGGCGTAGAGACCAACGCGGAGTCCGTCCGAGCGATCGCCACCTTCCAGATAGCCCGCCGTGAGTCCGCCCAGTAACGGTCCGAGGGGCAACACTGCACCGGCGACGGTGCCGACGGCTGCACCGATCAGGGCGTTGACGAGCGTATCTCCTTGTGCCATGTGGCGTCGTTCACCGCCGTCGCTCTTAAACTATCCCGTCCGGCGGTGATCGCAGTCGCTACCGGGTCTGTGAGAACGGAAAATCGGGAGGCGTCTACAGTTCGCTCTCGAAGTCGGCGAGCTCGTAGACGGTGTCCGAGCCACGGCGGTCGAGCGTCTCGTTGGCCAGTAGCCAGTAGACGACCGACAGTGCCTTGCGCCCCTTGTTGTTCGTCGGGACGACCAGGTCGACGTTCGCGGTGGTGTTGTTGGAGTCACACATCGCGATGACCGGGATGCCGACGGTGATGGCCTCTTTGACGGCCTGGGCGTCACCGATCGGGTCCGTGACGACGACCACGTCGGGCTCGATGTACCCGTCGTAGTCGGGGTTGGTCAGCGTCCCCGGGATGAATCGACCGGTCCGGGCCCGCGCACCGACGGCGTCGGCGAACTTCTCGGCCGGGAACCGACCGTACTGTCGCGAGGAGGCCACGAGGATCTGCTCGGGGTCGTAGTTCGCGAGGAAGTCCGCTGCCGTGCGGATGCGCGAGTCCGTCATCGAGACGTCCAGCACGTACAGCCCGTCGGTCCGGACGCGGTGGATGAACCGCTCCATGTCCTGGGTCTTCTGCTGGGTCCCGATGTGGACGCCCGCGCCGAGGTACTCCTCGACGGGGATGAGGAGGTCTGCCTCGTCGTCGGGCATGACGTCCTCGTCGAGGGACGGTCCCTCGTCAGCTTCTTCAGCCTCCGCGTCGGCCTCGCTGGCCTCGGCGTCGGCGGCCGGTTCCTCAGTGTCGGTAGCCTCGGCGTCGGCCTCTGCTTCGACGTCGTCTTCGGGGTCGAAGTCGGAGTCCTCTGCGTCGAGACCTTCGTTTTCGTTGCCGCTCATACTGCGTTGTCCTCGATTCGGATGAGTTCGTTCAGCTTGGCTGTTCGCTCGCCACCGACCGCGCCCGTCTTGATGAACGGTGCGTCGGTCGCGACGGCGAGGTGTGCGATCGTGGCGTCTTCCGTCTCACCGCTGCGGTGGGAGACGACCGACGCGTACCCGTTGTCCCGGGCCAGTTCGATGGCGTCCACGGCGTCCGTGAGCGTCCCGATCTGGTTGGGCTTGATGAGGATGGAGTTCGCTGCACCGGCGTTGATACCGGCCTGCAGGCGCTCGACGTTGGTGACGAACAAGTCGTCGCCACAGATCAGCGTCTGGTCGCCGACCCGGTCGGTCAGGTCGGCGAAGGCCTCGTAGTCGTTCTCGTCGAGCGGGTCCTCGACGTAGACGAGGTCGTACTCCTCGACCTTCTGGGCGATGTAGTCGATCTGCTCCTCGGCCGAGCGGATCTGATCGTCGTAGACGTAGCCGTCCTCCTCGGCGTCGTACAGTTCCGCGCCGGCCACGTCCAGGCCGAAGGAGATCGCGAAGCCGAGATCGTCCGCGACGGTCTCGACCGCCTCGGCCATGATCTCGAAGGCCTCGTCGTCGGAGATCGACGGTGCCCACGCGCCCTCGTCACCCTTTCCGGCGGGCAGGTCCCGCTCGGCGAGGATGTCGTGGACTTCCTGGTGGACCGCGGCGTTGGCGAAGACGGCGTCCTCGACGCTTGGCGCACCGACGGGTGCTGCGAGGAACTCCTGGATGTTCGTCGCGTCCGCGGCGTGTTCGCCGCCGCCGATGATGTTGCCAAGCGGCGTCGGGTACTCGTTGCCCCGGAACGTGCCACCGAGGTGCTGGTACAACGGCGCACCGAGCACGTCGGCTCCGGCCTTCGCGGCCGCCATCGAGATGGCGACGGCGCTGTTGGCCCCGATCTCCGAGAAGTCGTCGGTCCCGTCTGCCGCGTGAAGCGCCGCGTCGACGTCACGCTGATTGCCGGCGTGAACCTCGCCGATCAGTCGGGGCAGCGCGTCCTCGCGTGCCCGTGCGATCGCCTCGTTGGCAGGCAACTCGATGGCCTCGTACTCGCCGGTACTCGCTCCGCTCGGTGCCTTGCCGCGTCCGAAGCCGCCACTCTCGGTGAGCACGTCGGCCTCGACCGTCGCGTTGCCACGCGAGTCGAGCACGCGGCGCAGTCGTACGTCCGTGATGAGCGTCATCAGTTGTCACCTCGTCGAACTGTGAAGGGCAGGACGCCAGCGTCGTACTCCTCGGCCGCGATGAGGATCGGCTGGGTCTGCTCGGTGTCGATGAGCACCGGCGCACCGAAAGCCACCTGCAGCGCTCGCGCACCGATGATCCGCGCCTTCTCGTAGCGGTTTTCCTGAACCATCATTGATAGGGTGCCACGATGTCGACGAGGTCCTTGTGCGAGACGAGCATCCGGCGACAGCAGTGCCGCTCGACGCCGAGTTCGTCGAGGACCTTTTCGGGGTCCTCTGGCTCCTCGGCTTCGCGGGTGCGGGCCTTGAACTCCTCCCAGTGCTCGGCGACGACGTTACCACAGGTGAAACACCGGACCGGTACCATCATATCATATCACCTTAGCGGTAGGACTTCTGGTAGCGGGCCCGTGCGCCGGGGCCGCCCCACTTCTTGGCTTCGGACTGGCGAACGTCGTTGACCAGCAGCGAGCGGTCGAACTCCATGAACGCGTCACGGAGCTCGGCGTCGTTGGTGTGGTCGACGAGGCCGCGTGCGATCGCGGTCCGGGCCGCGTCGGCCTGGCCCATGACGCCGCCACCTTCGACGGAGACCTCCACGTCGACCTGCTCGCGCAGGTCGTCGTCGGCGATCCGGAACGGCTCCAGCATCTTCAGCTGGGCCAGCTCGGGATCGACCAGCTCGACCGGCTGGGAGTCGATACGTACCCGACCCTCGCCCTCGCGAACGGTCGCGCGGGCGACGGCCGTCTTCTTCTTGCCAGAGGTGTTCGTTACCATGTTACGTTCGCTCCGATGGATTCGCTGACGTCTCCGAGCGAGACGAACTTGATGTTCGACAGTCGATCCAGCGAGGTCCCCTCCAGAATCTCCGCGTCGAGGTCGTGGTCCTCGTAGGGGTTGCCCACGTAGACGCGGACGTTCGAGAGTGCCTCGCGACCGCGGGTCTTCTTGTGGGGAAGCATCCCGCGGATCGAGCGCTTGAAGATGCCGTCCGGTCGCTTCGGGTAGTACGGACCTCGATCGGAGCCGATCTCTCGGCGCTTCTGGAACTTCTCCATGATCTGGTCCTCGTTACCCGTGATGACGGCCTCTTCGGCGTTGACGACGGCGATCGTCTCGCCGTCGAGCGCGCGCTGTGCGACGTTGGAAGCGACGCGTCCGAAGATGCAGTCGCGGGCGTCGACGACGACGTCCGCGTCGAATTCTGCGACGCTCATTGGATGATGCGCACCTCCGAGCCCTCGGGGTTCTGTTCGACTGCGGTTTCGAGCGATACTGCCTCTCCAACCTGGTCGATCTTCTTCTCGGCCGTTCCGGAGAAGTCGACAGCTGCGACGGTCACGTCCTTCTGCAGGACGCCGGAACCGAGCACCTTGCCGGGCACGATGACGGTCTCGTCTTCCTGGGCGTATCGTTCGATACGGCCGAGGTTGACTTCCGCGTGCGTGCGTCGTGGCTTTTCGAGACGCTCGGCGATGTCGCCCCAGACGTCCGCGCCCGAACGGGCGGCGGATTTCAGGTCGGCGATGAGACTACTGAGTCTCGGATTAGTCTTACTCATGACGTTCCTCCTGTGTGAGAAAGTGCAGGGAGCAGGATTTGAACCTGCGGACCCCTACGGGACAGCGCCCTGAACGCTGCGCCGTTGGCCAAACTTGGCTATCCCTGCTCGCAATAGGTCGTTTTGTTTGCCCCGTAAAACCGCTTTCGATCCTCACGCTGGCGCGGGGTGGCGTCGCGATCATCGGTGCGGTTGGGGCAGGGGTCATCTTATAGTTGGACTGCGTCGCGTAGTTCGTCCGCACGGGATCGAATCGAATCGACCGCGCGGAGGGTGAGCTCCTCGACGGAGAGGGAACCGTCAGTCTCGACGTGGAAGACGAACGCGTTCTCTACGTCGTGAACTTCCAGTTCCTTGCCGGGGTAGCGCTTCGTGAGATCGCTGTCGAACTCCTCGGTCAGGACGAGGTCGCCGTCATCGGCGTCCCCGTCGACGTGTTCGGCAGCTTGCTCCTCGATGACGCCCCGAAGGATGTGGGTCTCGTCGTCCTCGAACTCGCCTTTGTCGCCGACGACCTCGACGCGCTGGAGGTGTCGGTACCCGACGGCCACGCCGCCCTGATGCTTGGCGTGTTCGCGGCCACGGTCGAGGACGGCGTCGGCCTCGACTTCGAGGCGCTGGCCGTCCTTGAGATCGATGATCGGGATGTTCTCGTCGGCCGGCTCGACCAGGGAGTCGGAGCTGACCAGATCACCGGAGTAAGCGGTTTCGGGACCGGAGACGTCGATCGACAGCGTCACTTCGTCGCCGACCTCGAAGTCGTCGAGGTCGGTCGTGAGTGGGACCAGCCCGAGGCGGAGTCCGATCTGCTCGTCGAACATCACGCTGGAGTTCTCGATGACTCGGACGGTATCGACGCTGAAGGTCGGCACGTCGGCGATCATCGCCCGGCGGATGCCGTTGGCAAAGGCGGGGCTGATCCCGCGCACGAGGAACCGCGCCTCGCGATCGGAGCGTTCGACGAACTCGACCTCGTAGTCCTGTGTCATTGGTTAGAATCCGGCGTTCTTGGGACCGCGGGTCCCGTCGTGCGGGATCGGTGTGACGTCTTCGATGCGGCCGATCTCCAGGCCTGCACGGGCGAGTGCGCGGATCGTCGCCTGTGCGCCTGGGCCGGGGGACTTCTGCTGGTTCCCGCCGGGACCGCGCACGTTGACGTGGACGCCCTCGATGTTCTGGGCCTTGGCCTTCTCGGCGACGACTTCGGCCATCTGCATCGCGGCGTAGGGCGACGCTTCGTCGCGGTTCTGCTTGACGACCGTCCCACCGGAGGACTTGGCCAGCGTCTCGGCACCGGTCTGGTCCGTGATGGTGATGATCGTGTTGTTGAACGATGCGTACACGTGGGCGATGCCCCACTTGCTGTCTTCGGATTCACTCATTCTTGGGCCTCCGCTCGTTCTGGGTGGAGTTCGTCCGCGATCGGGCTGTGTTCGTCGAAGCCGACGTCGCCTTCGCTGTCGGACTCGACCTTCATGCCGGGTCGGGTGACGCGGGCGTCACCGAGGACGATGTGGCCGTGCGAGATGAACTGTCGGGCCTGCTCGGGCGTGTTCGCGTAGCCCTTGCGGTAGACGACAGTCTGGAGTCGGCGTTCGAGCACGTCGGTGACGTCCAGCGACAGCACGTCGTCGAGTGCGTCGGTCTCGTTGAGGACGCCCAGTCGCTTCAGTCGGGTGAGGAACTCGTCGGCTTCGAACCGGGAGCCCTCGCCCTCCGCTCGGCCCAGCAGCTTTCGGGCCTCGCGTCGGTAGCTACGGAGCTCGGACTGTGCGCGCCACAGTTCCTCCTTGTTCTTCAGGCCGTAGCGGCCGATGAGGTTCTGCTCGTCGGCGATGCGTTCACCCTGGTAGGGGTGGTTCGGCGTCTCGTAGAACTTGGTGTTGGATCCGAGTGCCATTATTCCTCACCGCCCTCGTCTTCCTCGGCGGCCGCTTCCTCGGCCTGTTCCTCCTTGATGGCCTCGACGTTGACACCGATGGTGCCCTCGGTTCGGCCGGTGGACTTCGTTCGCTGACCGCGGACCTTCTGGCCGCGCTTGTGGCGAACGCCCTTGTAGGAGTCGATCATCTGCATCCGGTTGACGTCGGCGCGACGCTGCATCTGCAGGTCGTTACCGATCTCGTGGGTCGTCTCACCGGAGTAGAAGTCGTTCTGGTGGTTCGTGAGCCATTCCGGGACCTCGTCAGCGTACCCCTCGACCTTCTCGACGACGGCCTCGATGTCCTCGTCGTCCAGCGCGCCAAAGAGCGCCTGGCGGTCGACACCGGCTTTCTCGGCGATGATGCGCGCTGCGCGCTTGCCGATGCCGTTCATGTCTGTCAGGGAACGCTCGACGGACTTCGTACCGTCGAGGTCAGTCTGTCCGATACGGACGAAGTAGCGGAGTTCCTCCTCGTCCACGTCTTCGTCCAGTTCTGGTTCTTCTGCACTCATGTGTGGTTAGTCGGGTGTGAGCGTCGTGGCGGGGATTCGAACCCCGGAGGCTGTACGCCACAGAGTTAGCAACCCTGCGCCTTGGGCCAGGCTTGGCTACCACGACACGCGTTCATAGTACTCGCGCCCTCTCGGCGAGGACTCGGGACGCCGCGCCCCTGCACGAGTCTACTCAGATTTCCACGCCGGGTGTACATAAACGCAACGAATCACCCGCCCCGTCGTCACCGATTTGCACGCCCCGGACGAACTGGTAGCTATGGCTCCGACAGTCGTCGATCCCAGCGATCGCCACCGCCTCGAAACCGAACTCGGTCGGTTCGCTCCCGACGTGGCCGAGCGATCCGACGGAACCCTCGTCGCGACGTTCGGCTCGACGGCACACTTCGCCGTCGAGCCGGACGGCACCGTCGACGCGGGGATGCCCCTGCACGACTTCGCCGGGCCGGCCGAACGACTCGCTTTCGACAACGAGGACGGCGTGATCGAGGTGACGTTCGAGACCGGCGACGACGCGGCCGTCTACACCTTTCGCCGTCCCTGATACTGCCGGCTGTACCTTCGTGACGAGCTTCGCCACCCCAGGGTGGCGAAATCGGTCACAGATGTACAGCCGGTCGTATGAACTGGGGCTGCTCCGTACGTCACAACCCTTATCGCCGGTCCCACGCGTAGCACGCGTATGGACGAACCTGCTGTACGCGAGCGCCTCCGCGAGGTCCACGATCCGGACCTCCGCGACGACATCGTGTCGCTCGGCCTGGTCAACGAGATCGAGATCGACGACGCGTCGATCGCCGTCGACCTCGCGCTGGGCGCGCCGTACTCGCCCAACGAGACCGCCATCGCGGCCGACGTGCGCGAGGCGCTCGACGACGCGGACCGGGAGATCGAGTTGACCGCCAACGTGGACCGCGGCATGGACGCGGAGGGCAACGTCTTGCCGGGCGTCAAGAACGTCATCGCCGTCGCTTCGGGGAAAGGCGGGGTCGGCAAGAGCACGCTCGCGGTCAACCTCGCCGTCGGCCTCTCGGAGCTCGGTGCCCACGTGGGGCTGTTCGACGCGGACGTGTACGGGCCGAACGTCCCCCGAATGCTCGACGCGGACCAGCACCCGCAGGCGACCGAGGACGACGAGATCATCCCGCCTGAGAAGTACGGGATCAAGCTCATGAGCATGGACTTCCTCGTCGGCGAGGACGACCCGGTCATCTGGCGCGGGCCGATGGTCGACAGCGTCCTCACACAGCTGTGGGAGGACGTGGTCTGGGGGAGCCTCGATTACATGGTGATCGACCTGCCGCCGGGCACCGGGGACACCCAGCTGACGATGCTCCAGAACATCCCCGTCACGGGCGCGACGATCGTCACGACCCCCCAGACCGTCGCGCTGGACGACGCCCGCAAGGGACTGGAGATGTTCGGCCGCCACGAGACCCCCGTCCTGGGACTCGTCGAGAACATGTCGACGTTCACCTGCCCGGACTGCGGTGGGCAACACGACATCTTCGACTCCGGCGGGGGCCGGGAGTTCTCCGAGGAGACCGACCTCCCCTTCCTCGGCGAGATCCCTCTGGACCCGGCGGTCCGAGAGGGCGGCGACGACGGCGAACCGATGGTACTGGACGAGGACAGCGAGACCGGCGAGGCGTTCCGCGAGTTCGTCCACCGCACCGCGATCAATCAGGGAATCGTCCACCGCAAACGCCACGCCGACCGCGTGGCCCCCGACCAGTAGACGGCGTCGGGTCGATCAGAACACCGCGGTCACGCCGCCGAGCAGTCCGAGCGTGACGACGAGCCGGCCCAGGCTCCCGAGGAACGTCGCCGCGGCGAACCGGACGTAGTCGCGTTCGAGGACCGCGAACGCGTAGATCGAGATCGTGTCGGGAAAGAACGGAACGGACAGGGCGATGGCGAGGCCGCCGTACCCGTACCGGCGAGCTAACTGAACGGAGCGCTTCTCAGACCACTCCAGTACGTCCCACCGCGAGCGGCGCAGCCACCGGACGATCGGCCCCGACTCTTTGACTCCCTGTCCGATGTGGAAGGCGAAGACGCTGCCGGCGGCCTTCCCGAACGCGCTGACTAGCATGATCGCACTCAGTCGCGCCCAGGACGGGAGTCCGAGGTCGAGTGGCGCGGCCAAGACGACCTCGCTGGGGCCGGGGAGCGCGAACGCGATCAGGAACGAGTAGGTGAAGACGATCCCCATTCCGGGCCAGCCGGTCGCGGACTCGACGAGGGCTTCCGTGCCGGCCCACAGTGACTCGGCGAGCCCCGCCGTCGACAGGGCGAGCAGCGCCGACGTCACGCTTCCCTCCAGGTCCAGCGCGCGTCGAGCACGTACCGATACACGCCGCTGACGAGGATCGCGACGGCGTTGGCCGGCAGATGAGTCAGTGCGCTCCACTCGACGAGTCCGTACAGGAGCGCGAGCTGGATCGGGATCGCAGACCCACGGACGACGTTGGTCTTGAGCAGTCCGTACAGATACTCCCCGACGCCGGTCTTCTGGGCACACCGGAAGGTCCAGGCGTTGTTGAGGACGTACGAGAGGACGATCGTCACCTCGATCGCGACGAGCGCCCCGAGCAGGTAGTTCAGCGTGGCCACGTCGACGAAGAGCCACAGCAGGAGCATCTGGACGGCGGCCGTGACGATGCCGACGGCGACGAACCGTCGCAGCTGCGGTGCCAGCGGGCCACTGACGAGCGCGCGGAGAGAGGATCGAACCATCATCGATCGTTCGTCCTCCCCATACTGCCGGCTGTCAGTCTGTACAGAATTTTGCGACCCCGTAGTCGCGAATATCTTGCAACAGTGACAGCCGGCAGTATCAGCCCACCGATCTCTGCGAGCCAGTCGATCGCCCGGCGTCGCCCGCGTGGGGTTCGCGCGTCGCTGTGAGAGCGCGGTGTGACACCACGTCGACGCGGAACGGCTCGGCCGAAGAGGGAAACGTCTCGCGAACGGTCCACCACTGTACTAATTGAACAGTTAGTAACCCGCTTTATTGTTTCGGTCTGGCAAATCGATACACCGCCGCAATACCCTCGTCACTGGCCTGCGGTCCCGCTCTGCGAGTGATCGAGAGAAGGTTTATGGCTGACTAACGAGTAGGTCCGCGTATGGAACGATCGCAATCCCGAAAACGACCCTTGCTCGCCGCGTTGCTGGGCGCGCTCGCGACGGGACTCGGTCACCTCTATCTCCGGCGGTGGCGTCGGGCCCTCGGGTGGCTCGTGGCGCTGTTCGCCGTGTCGGTTCTGTTCGTCGACCCCGCGGCCTTCGAAGCGGCGGGCCAGGGCAGCGTCGACCCGCTGGCACTCGCGCCGCTCCTGCTGGTCGCCACGCTCAGCGTCCTCGACGCGTACGCTCTCGCACACGTCCACAACGCGGTCGCTCGGGTGTCGGTCACCGACGACGGACGGCTCACGCACTGTCCGAACTGCGGTCGCGAACTCGATCCCGACATCGAGTTCTGTCACTGGTGTACCGCCGACGTTTCCGAGCTCGACGTCGTCGCGACGACCGACGGCGCGGGCTCCGAGTCGGAGTGACACTGCCGGCTGTCCGTCTGTAAATACTCCGTCCGAGAGGTGCCAGTAGCGACTGTCCGGTCGTCGTGAGAGCAGAGAGAAGAGCCGCGTTACGCTTCGGCGGTCTGGGCGGACTGCTTGCGTGCGATGTAGCCGGCGATGCGGTTACGGACGCCCTTGGACTCGATGTTGGTGAGTTCGGTGACGACGTCCTTGTTGTGCTCGAAGTCCGCACCGAAAGCGTCCGGATACCGTTCCATCAGGAGCGTCCCTGTCTTCTTGACGTAGGCGGGCTTGATTGCCATACGGCCACTTACCGGAGTGGCCCTCTAAAAGGATTCGGAACGACGGTCGGTTGGTGGGGAGTGACACGCTACTTATTCGCTGCCGACGTGCTCTCGGACGACGGCGAAGGCCTCGCGCTCGCGCTCGCCGCCACAGCGCTCGACGACGCTCTCGAAGTAGTCGATCCGATCGCGGAGCGTCTGGGTGTCGTACTCGGGCACGTCGAGCCGAGAGGCCGCGACGGTCGCCTCCACGACGGCGTAGTAGGCGCGGTTCGTCGTCGGAACGGTGCGGTGCTCGACCGCCGACTCGATCGGTGTGAGCGTCCACTCGACCCACTCGGTGCCCCCGTCGGTGCCACTCGCGCGTTCTTCGACTTCGACGCGGACCCACGCGTCAGCGCTCGAAAGGACCGGTTCGTCCTCCTCGCGGACCGTCATCGCGGCCTCGGCGAAGTCGACGGGGTCGGTGGTAAACTGGACGTACCCCTCGCCGCGCTCGCGGAAGTTCCGCCACGTCCGGGTTCGACCCCACGTGCGCGCGAAGACGACATCGTCACTCGCCGAGGCGTGCAGCCCCAGCGCGGCGACGTTCCAGCGGTCGTTGGGTCCCAGTGTCGTCACGACCGACTCGGTCACGCCGTCCAGATCGACGGTCCAGGACGCCGTCACACGGACAGCCCCCGTTCCAGCGCGACGAACAGCCCCCCAGCGATCAGGTCCGCCGTCGTTCCGGGGTTGATGTCTCGTTCGACGAGATCTGCTGCGAACTCGTCCACGTCGTCCTCGCCGTCGAGAACGGCCTGCGCTCGTCGCTGGACGGCCAGGGCCGTCTCTCGGTCCTGTCGCGTGCTCACGAAGGTGTCGGGTCGGGCCGCCAGCAGTTCGAGGAACACCGTCGCCGCGCGGTCAGCGACCGGCCCAGACGCGCTCTCGATGCGGTCGGCCGCGTCGAAGACGCGTTCGAAGCCGTCGGTCCACTCGGCGGCCACGTCGTCCACGTCGGCACTCCGTTCCATCACGTCCGCCAGCGTCAGCCCGCGGTCGCGCAGCGTCGGGACGGCGTCGGCTCCGCGGCGAACGTCCAGCGGTTCCATGCCCTCCGGGGGCTCGTCGACGGCCACGTCGACGTGTTCGAACGCGCGGTAGAAGCCCGCCGCGTCGTCGACGGTCGTCTCGGCGACGACCGCCCGCGCGTGCTCTCGCGAGAGCGCACCGCTGGCCGCCGTCGCGACCAGTGGCGTCACCACGAGGAGTGCGCCGAACTGCGTGTTGCCCCCGCGCTGCTGGGCCATCCCCTCGACTGCGTGCTCGAACGCGTCACCGATCGGGTCGCCCGCTGCTGCGCGCTCGAAGCCGGGTCGAGCACCGACCGCACCGGCGAGGAAGTGCTCGAATCGGAGGTCCTCGTACTCGTGTTCCCGGTCGACGTTGCCGGGCTTCGGCGTCCCGGCGACTTCGAGCAACAGCGCCAGCTCGGCGTTCTGTGCGGTCGTTCTCACGGCTTCGCCCCCGTCTGGAACCACTCGTGGGTCGCGTGCCGGACCGCCGCCAGCACGTCCGGGTCGTCGCTCGCCCGGCCGACGCTGACCGCGTCGGCACCGTACCGGAAGTACTCGTGGGCGCTCTCGGCGTCTCTGACCTCGTTGTTCGCGATCACGAACAGGCCGGTCGCGTCCGCGACCTCGCCGACGACGTGCTCGGAGTCCATCGCGTCGACGTGGACCGCGTCCGCGCCGGCCCGCTCCAGTTTCGCGGCGAGGGTCGGCAGGTCCACGCCGTCGACTTCCGCGCGGACTTTCACGCTGACGGTCGCACCGGTCGCGGTCGCCGCCTCGACCTGCCGACAGAGCTTCTCGGGCCTGTCGAGTAGGGCCTGCCCGGCTCCGGCCTCGCACATCTCCTCTTGCCGACAGTGGGCGTTGATCTCCAGGATCGCGTCGTGGTCCTGACAGCGCCCGGCGGCGTCCTCGATGGGCGCGAGCGCGGCGCTGCGAACGTTGACGCCGGCTCTGATCGGCAGTTCGTCCATCGCTCGCAGCTGCCGCTGGACGAAGGCCAGCGGGTCGGACGGCAGGAACTCCGAGCGGTCCCGTTCGACCATCGACCGGGCCGCGCGCCGGGTGGCGTCGTCCAGCGCGATCCCACCGAGGAAGGCACAGCCGGCGAAGGGACCGCCACCCTCGGCCCACTCGGCGTCCGAGCGGCCGCTGAGACTCGCCAGCGCGACGGGGGGATCGAACAGCGCCCCACCTCGATCCGAGTTCACGCCACTACCTCCAGTGCCTCGTCGACCGCGCGGGCGACGCGTTCGGCGTCCGCGTCGTCGTCGATTCGCGTGTCCGTTCTGACGGTCGGTCGGTCGAGCGTCGTCGGATCGTCCTCGTCGAGGACGAACGCGTCCGCGAACGGGTACGCGTCCGCGACACCGGCCGTACTGGCCTCGTACCCCGTCGCCGTCATGAGCGTCCCGGCGGGGCCGGAGAACACCTCCTCGCCGACGAACGGCGAGACGGCCACGACCGGCGTGCGTTCAAGCGCCGACTCGAACCCCGAGACGGCACGCATCGGGCCGATGCTCGTGACCGGGTTCGAGGGACCGATCACGACCGGCTCGGAAAGCGCTGCGTCGACCGCCGGTGTGGTCGTCGCCTCCTCGCGCCCGCGGAACTCGACGCGCTCGATCGCCGGATCGCCGCCGTTCGCGACCCACCACTCCTGGAAGTGCTGGACGCCGTCGGGCGTGTGGATCAGCGTCGCCACCGGATCGTCGCTCATCGGCACGAGCGTGCGGTCGAGCCCGAACGCGTCGGCGAGCGTCGCGGTCACCTCGGTCAGCGAGTGCCCCTCGTCGAGCAGGCTCGTCCGGGTCACGTGGACGGCCCGGTCGCGGTCGCCGATGTGCATGAACTCCGCGACGCCGGAGAAGCGCCGCCAGCGCCCGATCTCGCGGCCGCCAGTCTGTGCAGAGTCGGGGAGATATCGCGGCCCGCCCGCGAGGCCCGCCCGCTCGGCGAGTCGGTGCAGTTCGTCGTGTGTCTCGGCGGTATCGGTATCGATACCCCACCAGGTCTCGCGGTCGAGGACGCCGCCGTCGAGGAACAGCACCGTGTCCACGTCCGGACAGACCAGATGTCCACCCAGGACCACGTCGTCGCCGGTGTTGCCGACGACGGTCGTCGCTTCGGGCGGAAAGACGGCGTCGGCCCCGGCGAGCAGCTTCGGCGTTCCGGTGCCGCCGGAGAGAAACGTCACCATACCCCCTGTAGTGGGGACGGAGTTGATAAAACATCGTCTCTCACCGGGCGTCACGGGCCAGCCCGGCGGCGGATTTTCAACATTGAGAACCGAAGGGGTTGATTCAAGTCTCGGGGACCATCTAGGGAAGACAATGTCCGAATTCCGACGCCTGGACCGGGTCGACGCCCACCGGTTCGCTCCCGCTGGCCCCGACGAAGAGTACGTCTACGGTGCGTGTTGTCCCGGCTGGCACTCGACTGCGGCCCCCGACGACGCCGTCGAAGAGTGGATCGCGTTCATGCAGGAACGGGGCATCGAGCGCGTGCTCTGCCTGCTCTCGGGGACCCAGCTCGACCAGACGGAGGCCAGTACCGGCCGGTACGTCCGGGCTTTCGGCGGCGAGAACGTCGAACACGTCCCGATCGCCGACCACCACCTGGCCGACGCCGAGACGCTCGACGCGGAGATCCTGCCGTTCATCGAGGAGTCCGTCGAGGCCGAGAAGCCGGTCGTCGTACACTGTCTGGCCGGCATCGGCAGGACCGGCCACGTCCTCGCCGCCTGGCTCGTGTACGGTCGCGGGTACGATCCCGTCGACGCCATCGAGACGGTCGGCGAACTGGGGCGATCACCCGGTGAGGCCGTCGACGCCGGACACGCCCGCCGCGGTGAGCTCCACGAGTTGCTCTCGACGTTTGCCTGACGCTGTCGGAACACACTCTTATTCACGGAGCCGACCAAGCGGCAACTGATGAACACGATCAAGGACAGCGTCCACGACCACATCGCCGTCGACGGCGTGGCCGAGGCGCTGCTGGACACGCCGCCCGTCCAGCGACTCCGCCGGATCGCCCAGCTCGGGACGGTGACGCTCGTCTACCCGTCGGCCAACCACACCCGCTTCGAACACTCCCTCGGCGTCTATCACCTCGCCGACGAGGCACTTAGCCACCTCGGGATCGAGGGCCGGCAGGCCGAACGCGTCCGGGCGGCGGCGCTGTTGCACGACGTGGGCCACTCGCCGTACAGTCACAACGTCGAGGCGCTGGTCTACCGCGAGACGGGGAAGTACCACGACGACGTCCACGACCTGCTCGACCGCGGCGAGGTGGCACGAGTGCTGGCCGACCACGACCTCGACCACGACGCGGTCGCCGACCTCGTCGCCGGGGACGGCGAACTCGGACAGCTCGTCTCGGGGGAACTCGACGTGGATCGGATGGACTATCTCGTGCGGGACGCCCACCACACCGGCGTCCCCTACGGCACGATCGACCACGAGCGGCTGATCCGGGAGCTGCGTTTCGTCGACGGCGACCTCGTGCTGGACGAGGGCAACGTCCAGACCGCGGAGTCGCTGCTGTTGGCCCGTGCGCTGATGAACCCGACCGTCTACAGGCACCACGTCGCCCGGATCGCCAAGACGATGCTCCGACGCGGGACCGAGCGCCTCCTCGAAGTCACCGACACCGACCCGGCCGAACTGCGCCGCTGGGACGACAGCGACCTGCTCGTCTCGCTGCGTCGGACCGACGCGACGGCGGGGTACGCACACCGTCTCACGGAGCGTCGCCTGTACAAGCGGGCGATCTGGGCCGAGATGAGGGCCGTGCCCGACGAACTGCTGGCGATGGATCACGCCGAGATCCGCGAGGAGGAGCGAGCGATCGCCGACGCGGCCAACGTCGACGCCGACGCCGTCCTCCTGGACGTACCCGGCGAACCGTCGATGCCCGAGTCGTCGAGTCGGGTCGTCGTCAACGGCGAGGTCCGCGGGCTGGGCGACCAGTCGACGCTGGTCACCGCCCTCCGAGCGGCCCAGCGAGATCAGTGGCGGCTGGGCGTCTACGCGCCCGAGGCCGTCGCCGACCGCGTGGGCGAGAGTGCGATCCGCGTGCTGGGGCTGGAACCCGACGGAGCGATGGTCCGGGACGCGCGGCCGGGCGTCCACGCGACACTCGACGAGTTCAACTGACCGGAGCCACCACGTGTTCCCATGAGCGACCAGACCATTCTCGCCGGCACGATCTTCCGCGGCCGCGAGTTCGAACCGATCGAGGGCCGCGTCGTGATCGAGGACGGCGAGATCGCGGCCGTCGAGGAAGCGACGGTCGACCCCTCCTCGTGGATCCTCCCGGCGTTCGTCAACGCCCACACCCACATCGGCGACTCCATCGCCAAGGAGGCCGGCGGCGGCCTCACGCTGGAAGAACTCGTCGCGCCGCCCGACGGTCTCAAGCACAGGCTGCTCAGACAGGCCAGCCGCGAGGCACTCGTCGACGCGATGTCCCGGACGATCTCGTTCATGCAGCGCGCGGGAACGGCCGCGTTCGTCGAGTTCCGCGAGGGCGGGGTCGACGGCGTCGCGGCGATCGAGGCGGCACTGCGGGACTCGCCGATCGACAGCGTCGTGCTCGGACGGGAGACGGTCGCGGCGATGGAGCGAAGCGACGGGTTCGGTGCGAGCGGGGCCGCCGACGGCGACTTCAGCCACGAACGGACCGCGACCGCCGAGGCGGGAAAACTGTTCGGCATCCACGCCGGGGAGGTCGACGCCAGCGACATCAACCCCGCGCTGGACCTCGATCCGGACTTTCTCGTCCACATGGTCCACGCCGAGGAGTTGCACCTCGACCGCGTGGCCGACAGCGAGGTCCCCGTCGTCGTCTGCCCGCGCTCGAACGTCGTGACGAACGTCGGCGTCCCGCCCGTCGCCGACCTCGTCGAGCGAACGACGGTCGCGCTGGGGACGGACAACGTGATGACCAACAGCCCGTCGATGTTCCGCGAGATGGCCTGGGCGGCGAAACTCGCCGACGTTCCGGCCGCCGAGATCCTCCGGATGGCGACGGTCAACGGTGCCGAGATCGCGGGCCTGAACTGCGGGCTCGTCGCCGAGGGCCGCGACGCCGATCTGCTGGTGCTGGACGGGGACTCCGACAACCTCTCGGGCGCGCGGGACCCGGTCCGCGCGATCGTCCGGCGTGCCGGCGTCGACGACGTCGAACGAGTCCACTACGCAGGCAAGGCTTAAGCGCCCACCCGGTGAACTGTTAACACGAGACAATGTACGACCGCTTGCTCCTGCCGACGGACGGCTCGGCCGGCATGGAGCGGGTCATCGAACACGCCGACGAGATCGCGCGACGACACGACGCTGCGGTCGAGGTCGTCTACGTCGTCAACACCTCTCACATGACGACGATGCCGACCGGCGCTTCCGTCGAGGGTATTCGAGGCCTGCTCAGCGAAGAAGGCGAGATGGCCATCGAGGCCGCAGAGCGGATCTGCTCGCCGGAGACCACCGTCGAACACACGATTCTCGAAGGGGACCCGGAACGGGAGATCGTCGCTCACGCGGCCGAGAACGGTGCCGACCTGATCGTGATGGGGACCCACGGACGCGGCGGTATCGACCGCCTCCTGCTGGGGAGCGTCGCCGAACACGTGGTGCGGCGCTCGCCCGTCCCGGTCCTGACGGTCCACGTCGACGAGGCGCTGACCGCCGCCTGAAGCGCCAGTCTGACAGGCCAAAGTGGTGCGGTCGGTGGCGACGACGCCGGGACGCATCGACGAGCAACCGTCTCATACTACCGGCTGTCAGTCTGTGACGCATTTCGCGACCCCGTGGTCGCGAATCGCTTGCAGCAGTGACAGCCGGCAGTATCAGGCCGGCCGGAGGTGCTCGCAGTCGCCGGCCGTGATCGTCACCCGCTCTTCGCCCGTGTCGACGACCAGCGCGCCCGGAAAGGAGATGTTGACGGCCTCGCCCTCGACGGTGCCGCCGGGCGTCTCGACGCGAACCCGTTTGCCAAGCGTCGTCGCGTCCGCGCGCCACGCCGGCACGACCGCGTCGAGATCGCGACGGAGCGCGTCGAACTCCTCTAGGAGTCGCTGGGTGAACACGCGTCGGTCGATCGGTCCGACCGCTTCCTGGACGCTCGTGGCGTCGGCCGCCGCCGGCAGCGCCGACGGGTCGACGTTGACGTTGATCCCCATCCCGACGACGACCCAGTCGACGCGGTCGGCCTCGCCCTCGACCTCGGTGAGGATGCCCGCCAGCTTGCGCTCGTCGTCGCCCACGACCACGTCGTTTGGCCACTTGATCCGTGCGTTGACGCCGGCCTCGCGGGCGGCGCGGGTGACGGCGACGGCCGCAGCCAGCGTGAAAGCCGGCGCGTGCGCGATGGGAACCTCCGGACGGAGCGCGAGCGAGAGCCAGACGCCGCCGCTGGGCGAGGCCCACGCCCTGTCGAGTCGGCCACGACCCCCGGTCTGCTCGTCGGCCAGGACCGCAACGTCGCCCTCGCCCTCCGCCGCACGCTCCCGTGCGCGGCGGTTCGTGCTGTCGATGCTGTCGTGGTACTCGATCTCGAAGGGCGCTTCGAGCCCGTACGCGACGGCGCTCGCGCCGAACTCGGGGACGGACACGAGTTCGTAGCCGTCGTCGCCGCTGTCGATCTCGAACCCCTCCTCTCGCAGCTGCTCGACGTGTTTCCAGATCGCCGCCCGCGAGACGTCGAGGCGATCGGCCAGGGCCGGCCCGGCAACCGGCCCCTCGGAGAGCGCGTCGAGCACCTGCTCGCGTGTCGCTTGCATACGGAGCCCCTCGGCGGGAACGGCAAAAACGTCTCCGTCTGTCAGCGACCGCCGAACGCGACGCGAGCGGTCACCCGACGACGAACAGCAGGTCACCCATGTCGACGGACTCGCCCTCGTCGACGGCCACCTGGGTGACGGTGCCGCCGCGTTCGGCCACGATGTCGTTCTCCATCTTCATCGCTTCGAGCACGCAGACCACGTCGCCGGCTTCGACCTCGTCGCCTTCGTCGACGTTGACTTCGAGGATCGTGCCCTGCATCTCCGCGGTCACTTCGTCGCCCTCGGCGCTGGCTCCGCCGCCGTCGCCGCCCGAATCCGAGCCGCCACCGCCGGGCCGCTGGGGGCGGTTGCCGCCGTCGCCGCTCTCGATCTCACCGACCTCGATCGGTGGCGCGCCGCGTTCTTCCAGCTCCACGTCGAAGCGCTTGCCGTTGACCTCGACGGTGAACTCCCGTTCGGTCACCTCCTCGTCGTCCGCGTCGGTGGTCGTCTCGGTCCCCCACCGCTCCTGTGCGGCGTCGATGCGCTCGGGATCGAGCGTCTCGTCGAGGTACTTCGTCGTGTGCATGCCCTGGACGAACTCGTCGTCGGTGAGCATCAGCCGGTGGAAGGGGACGATCGTCGGGATTCCCTCGATGTCGTACTCGCCGAGCGCGCGCTTGCCCCGCTCGATGGCCTCCTCGCGGTCGCCCGCGTGGACGATGAGCTTCGCGATCATCGAGTCGTAGTCGGTCACCAGTTCGTCGCCCTGCCGCAACGCGTCGTCCATCCGGACGCCGACGCCGCCGGGCGGATCGTACGTTTCGAGGGTGCCCCCGGTCGCGGGTGCGAAGTCGTCGGCGGCGTTCTCCGCGTTGATCCGGAACTCGATGGCGTGGCCGTCGACCGCCACGTCGTCCTGGGCGAAGCCCAGCTCCTCGTCGGCGGCGACCCTGAGCTGCCACTTGACGATGTCGATCCCCGTGATCTCCTCGGTGACGCAGTGCTCGACCTGGATGCGCGTGTTCACTTCGAGGAAGTAGAAGTTCGCGTCGGGACCGAGCAGTTCGCCGGGCTCGCGGTCTTGCTCCTCGACGAGGAACTCGACGGTGCCGGCGTTGTAGTAGCCGGCTTCGGAGACGCCCCGGCGAGCGGCCTCCCCGATCCGTTCGCGGAGTTCGTCCGACAGGGCGGGACTGGGTCCCTCCTCGATGACCTTCTGGTGACGGCGCTGAAGCGAGCAGTCGCGCTCGCCCAAGTGGCGGACGTTGCCGTGGTGGTCCGCGATGATCTGGACCTCGATGTGGCGCGGATTTTCGAGGTAGCGTTCGAGGTAGACGGAGTCGTTCGAGAAGTACGCCTCGCCCTCGCGTTTGGCCGATTCGAGCTGGTCCTCGACTTCGTCGGGGCTCTCGACGATCTTCATGCCGCGGCCGCCACCGCCGCCCTCGGCCTTGATCGCGATCGGATAGCCGTTCTCGTCGCCGAACTCGTGGACCTGTTCGGGGTCGGTCACCGGGTCGGTGGTCCCCGGGACGATGGGCACGTCGGCGGCCGACATGATCTTGCGGGCCTTCGTCTTCTCGCCAAGCGACTCCATCGAGTCGCTCTCGGGACCGACCCAGGTGATCCCATCGGTGGCCTCGACGCGGGCTGCGAAGTCGGCGTTCTCCGCGAGGAAGCCGTAGCCGGGGTGGATCGCGTCGGCGTCGGCCCGTCGGGCGGCGTCGACGATCGCCTCCTGATCGAGATAGGAGTCGGCCGCGCGGGCCGGGCCGACGTTGTACGCCTCGTCGGCGTATCTGACGTGGCCCGAGTGCTTGTCGGCTTCGGAGTAGACCGCGACGGTTTCGACCCCCAGTTCCTCGCAGGCCCGCATGACCCGAACCGCGATCTCGCCGCGGTTCGCAACGAGAACCTTGTCGAACATATCTCCCAGTACCGACGACCCCCTCATAAAACTATGCGGAGTTACACGTCTCTGACCGGCCGATCGATTGCCGATCCGGTCCGCCCTTCCGTGTCGGCGGGGCACAGCCGCGGTGGTCGCTCCGGCAGCTCCGGCTATCACGTGAGATATTGGCGGGCGAATGTTTATCACGGTAACTGGGCGATGGTACGGTAATGTCTAGCGGAGTTCAGCAGTCTCGTGGTGGCACGTTCGAACTCGTCCACCACTACGTCGGGGGCGACGGCGAGGCCGCACTGCGAGCGATGATGGACGGGTTCGCCGACAGGCACAGCTCGATCTCGGTTCGGGAGACCCACTACGACAACATGCGCCTCCAGGTCAAGAGCCGGATTCTGGGCGAGGACCCACCGGACGTCTGGACTGGCTGGCCCGGCGGCGAGATGGCCGGCTACGCCGAAGTCGACGCCGTCAAGGACATCACCGACCTCTGGGAGGCCTCGGACATGGCTGCGAACTTCCGATCGGTCGCGGCCGACGTCGCACAGGTCGACGGCCGGTACCACGCGGTCCCGGTCACGATCCACCGGGCCAACGACATGTACCTCCACACCGAGACCGTCGAGTCGATCGGGTTCGATCCCGCACGAGCGTCGGACCCGACCGAACTCGTCGAGATGCTGGAAACGATCGCCGACGACCACGACGGACCGGCGCTCTTGCTCCCGATGGCCGACCCGTTCACCGTCCTGCAACTGTGGGAGATCACGCTTCTGGGACTGTCCGATCACGCCACCTTCGAGGCGATGACTACGGGCAACGCGTCGCGTCACCGCGACGTGATCGTGAGCGCGCTCGAACACATTCAGCGCTTCGCGGCGCTGTCCAGCGAGGACTCGCTGTACGACGGGATGACCGACGCCAACGAGCAGTTCATCGACGGGGCTGCACCGGTCTACCCGCAGGGCGACTGGGCGGCCGGCGTGTTCGACGAGACGCCGGACTTCGAGTTCCAGTCCGAGTGGGACCGCGTCGCGTTCCCCGGAACGGAGAACATGTTCGCCGTCGTCATGGACTCGTTCATCCCGTCGTCGGAGTCAGACAGCGACGCGCTCGAGACGTTCCTCGAATACGTCGGCTCCTGTGACGGGCAGGAGCGGTTCAGCCGGAAGAAGGGGTCGCTACCGGCCCGGAAAGACGCCTCGATCGACGGTTTCACCGACTTCGGAAAGTCCCAGCACCAGCAACTCGACCGCTCGACCGAACAGCCCCAGACGATCACCCACGGCCTGAGCATGTCTTCGGCACAGCTCGTCGACCTGAAAGCGGCGATCGCGGGCTTCATCGACGAGTGGGACGCACAGGCGACGGCCGACGAGATGATCGGCGTCTTCGACCGCTGAGAAACGCCAGCGACCCTACAGCGGGATGTTGCCGTGCTTGCGTTCGGGCTGGTGCTTGCGCTTGTTTCGCAGTGTCTCCAGATCGTCGATCAGCCGTGGCCGCGTCTCCTGTGGTTCCAGCACGTCGTCGACGAACCCCCGCTCTGCTGCCGTGTAGGGGTTGGCGAAGGCGTCGCGGTACTCGTCGATCAGCTCCTGTCGACGGGCTTCGACGTCGTCGGCCGCCTCCAGTTCGTCGTCGTAGAGGACGTTCACCGCGCCCTGTGGCCCCATGACCGCGATCTCGGCGGTCGGCCAGGCGTAGTTCACGTCCGCGCCGATGTGCTTGGACGCCATCACGTCGTAGGCCCCGCCGTAGGCCTTTCGCGTGATGACGGTCAACAGCGGCACCGTCGCCTCGGAGTAGGCGTACAGCAGCTTCGCGCCGTGGTTGATGATCGCGTTGCGCTCCTGGTCCTTGCCGGGCATGAACCCGGGCACGTCGACGAACGTACAGATCGGGATGTTGAACGAGTCACAGAACCGGACGAAGCGCGCGGCCTTCCGGGAGGCGTCGATGTCCAGCGTCCCGGCGTTGACGCGGGGCTGGTTGCCGACGACGCCGACGGCGTGGCCGTCCAGTCGGGCGAACCCCATCGTGATGTTCCGGGCGAACGCCTCGGCGACCTCGAAGTACGACCCTTCGTCGACGATCCCGTCGATGACTCGCGTCATGTCGTATGGCTGCTGGGGGGCTTCGGGAACCACGTCGACTAGCTCCTCGTCTCGGCGCTCGGGATCGTCCCAGGGATCGACGCGGGGCGGGTCCTCGACGTTGTTCTGCGGGAGATAGGAGAGCATGTACCGGATGTCATCCATCGCGGCCTTCTCGTCGGCCGCGGTCAGGTGGGCCACGCCGGACTCGCTGGCGTGAGTCTGGGCCCCGCCGAGTTCGTCGAAGCCGACCTCTTCGCCGGTGACCGTCTCGATCACGTCCGGTCCCGTGATGAACATGTGGCTGGTCTCCTCGACCATACAGACGAAGTCCGTGATCGACGGCGAGTACACCGCGCCGCCCGCACAGGGTCCCATGATCGCCGAGATCTGTGGGACGACGCCACTGGCCTGCTGATTCCGGTGGAAGATGTCGGCGTAACCCGCCAGCGAGTCGATGCCCTCCTGGATGCGCGCGCCGGCCGAGTCGTTGAGGCCGATGATCGGACAGCCGGTCTCGATGGCCTTGTCCATCACCTTACAGACCTTCTGGGCGAACGCCTCGCCCAGCGAGCCGCCGAAGACGGTGAAGTCGTGGGCGAAGACGAACACTTTCCGGCCGTCGACCTCGCCGTAGCCCGTCACGACGCCGTCGCCGGGGACGTGGTGTTCGTCCATGTCGAAGTTCGTCGAGCGGTGTTCGCGCAGCTGGTCGATCTCGACGAACGTGTCGTCGTCGAGGAAGTAGTCGATGCGCTCGCGGGCCGTGAGCTTCCCCTTCTCGTGTTGGGCCTCGATGCGGTCCTCGCCGCCGCCACGCTCTGCCTCGCGCTTGCGCTCGCGCAGGTCGTCGACGCGGTCCTCGTGGGTCACGCCGAACCACCCTCGGCTGTGCTGTGCATGACTGGCATAGACAGCGACGGCCGGAAAAACCTTTGCGGGAGGCGGGCCGTTCCCGTCCGGCGACGCGGTCGGGGAAGACAGACAGTCAGTGTCGCGCTGCCAGAGCAGGGCGACACCGCTGCCTGACGGCGACGCTGGGCCATCCAGAGCATCACCGGAGCCCGCTCTCGGCGGCAGGGTCATGTGCGTAGAGACCAACATCTAGTGATGACACGATCGACGACGGTCCTCGTGATCGGCGGCGGTGCGACGGGCGTCGGTATCGCACGCGACCTCGCGCTGCGCGGCGTCGACGTGACGCTGGCCGAACGCGACGGCCTCGCGAGTGGCACCTCCGGGCGGTCACACGGGCTGCTCCACAGCGGCGCGCGCTACGCCGAGGCCGACCCGACGGGTGCCCGGGAGTGTATCGAGGAGAACCGCATCCTCCGGTCGATCGCCGGGGACTGCATTCGCGACACCGGCGGGCTGTTCGTCCAGCTAGCCGACGACGACCCCGACTACTTCGAGCGCAAGCGCGCGGCCTGCGAGGAACTGGGCATCGACACCGAGCTGCTGGACGCCACAGCGGCCCGCGACCTCGTTCCCGACCTCTCGGGAGCGGTCGAACGGGCGTTCCGGGTCCCCGACGCCGTCATCTACCCCTCGCGGCTGGTGGCGGCCAACGCCGCGGACGCGGCCGACCACGGGGCGTCGATCCACCCGAACGCACCACTGGAATCCGTGACGGTCGCGGACGGACGGGTCACGTCGGCTCACCTCGGCGGCACCGTCTCGGAGACGATCGAAGCGGACTTCCTCGTCAACGCCGCCGGTGCGTGGGCTGGCGAGGTCGCGGCCATGGCGGGTCTCGACGTGGAGATGGCCCCCTCACGGGGCGTGATGGTGGCCGTCGACTACGACCGGGTCGGCCCCGTCCTGAACCGATGTCGTGACCCGGACGACGGCGACATCGTCGTCCCTCACGAGCGCCAGGCCGTCCTGGGGACGACCAGCGTACCCGCCTCGGATCCCGACGACTACGAGCAGGCCGACTGGGAGATCGAGACCTGCATCGAGGAGTGTGCGGCGATGCTGCCCCCGGTCGCCGACGCCGAGATCGATCGGACGTGGTGGGGCGTTCGCCCGCTGTACGCGCCCGACGAGGCAGAGTCCGAACGGCGCGGGATCTCACGTGGCTTCTTCCGCCTCGACCACGCCGAGGACGGCGTCGCGAACGCCGTCAGCGTCGTCGGCGGAAAGCTCACGACCTACCGGCAGATGGCCGAGGCGACGACCGATCTGGTCTGCGATCGGCTGGGGGTCGCGACAGACTGTACGACCGCCGAGGAGCCGCTGCCCGGTGCCGACGACCCGGGGACGCTGGACGAGTTCGTCGCCCGGTTCGACGGTCAGGGACCGACCGACTCGGATGTCGTCGCGGGCGACTGACGCGACCGGCTATCGATCTGTGGTGTGCTTCGCTGAGAATTGCGAACACCCCTCACTGAGACAGCCGGCGGTACGAACCGCTGGCAGGGTCCCGATCGATCGTGACACTCTGTGTGAACCGTCGGAGTAAAGTCCGTCTGTCGCCTCCCGTCTGCCGTGAGAAACGTTACGGATCGGCCGGCCAACCCCTTCGGCTTCGACCCCGGCTGTGAACAGTACGTCGCGGGGTACGGCGACGCCAACGCCCACTTCCACGTCGTCGGTGACCACCCCGGCGTCCACGGGGGCATCGACTCCGGCGTCCCCTTCACCGACTGCGAGGCCGGCGATCGGCTCCAGCGGGCGCTCGTCGACGCGGGCCTCCTGCTCGAAGCTGGGACGCCCCCGACCGTCGACAAGACCTACTTCTCGTATCTCCACATGTGCGTCGCCGACGGAACGCCGAGCGACCGCTCCTACGACGACCTGGAGCCGCTGTTCGACTCCGAACTACGAGCGATCACGGCCCACGTCTTGCTCCCGGTCGGCGAGCGAGCCACGCGCCACGTCTTCTCGATCGCGACCTCGGAAGCCACCGACGACATCGACATGAACGAGCGCCACGCCACGGAGGTCGCCGGAGCCGGGTGGCTCGTCTACCCGATCAAAGAACCCACGGCGTGGGACACAGACGACGAAGAACGACTCGTTCGGGCACTCGAAGCACTGCTGGCCTCGGACTACCGCCGCGAGGCCGACCTCGGGCGATTCCTCCCGAACGACGATCCGTACCTGGTGCGCTGAGCGGCGGTCGGCCCTATACCGGCGGGACGATCGCGCCCTCGACGAACAGCGTCCGCAGCCCGAGCACGAGCGTCGCGGCGACGCCAGCGACGACGACGATCCGGACCGTCCAGAGCCACGTCGGCCCGAACCAGTCCATCCCGGACATCCCCTGTCGGATCTCCGTGAGCGCCTCGTCGCCGAGCACCCAGCCGACGAACAGCATCGCGAACAGCACCGACACCGGCAACAGGAGCTGGTACGCGAGGTTGTCGAACCACGTGAGCCACGCCGTGTCCCAGGCCGACGGGAGCCCGAGGACGAACAGCCCGATCCCGAGTCCAGCTGCCAGCGGCACGCGTCCCACGTCGTAGTTGTCGGTCGCCCAGGACACCGACACTTCGAGGAGGCTGATCGCCGAGGAGAGCGCGGCGATCAGGACGACACCGAAGAAGACCACGCCGAGGAGCCGACCAGCCGGTAGTTCGGCGAACCCGCTCGCCATCGCGATGAAGATGGCGGACGGACCGCTGGTCGCCGGATCGATCCCGTTGGCGAAGAGGACCGGGAAGACGACGAGCCCGGCGAGGACGCCGATGAGCGTGTTGGTCCCGACGATGATCCCGCCGTCGACGGCGAGGTTGTCGTCGTTGCCGACGTACGAGGAGAAGGTGACCATGATCGCCATCCCGAGCGACAGCGTGAAGAACGCCTGGCTGACGGCGAAGGGAATCGCCGTGCTGGCGTTCGCCAGCAGCGTGTCGAGGTCCGGCGAGAGGAAGTACTCGTAGCCCGCGGCCCCGCCCTCCAGCGTGAGCGCCCAGACCGCCATCGCGAGCATGAGGAGGACGATGCTCGGAACCATCACCTTCGTCGCCTTCTCGATACCGTCTTCGACGCCCAGCGCGACGATGCCGACGACGACCAGGACGAACAGCGCCTGGGCCGCGATCGCTTCCGGTCCCGCCGAGACGGCACCGAAGTACTCGGCCGGCGCGTCGAAGTAGGCACCAGTCGCGCTGCCGACGATGTAGCGCATGACCCAGCCGCCGACGACGTTGTAGTACGAGAGGATCCAGAACCCCGTCGCGACGCCGAGTGCGCCGACGATGCGCCACTGCCGGTGTCCGAGTTCACCGAAGGCGTCGATCGCGTTCAGGCGCGTCCGCCGACCGAGGACGAACTCACCCAGCAACGCCGGGAACCCGATCGCGACGACGGCGATCAGATAGAAGACGAGGAAGCTCGACCCGCCGTTGGCCCCCGTCTTGAACGGGAACTGCCAGATGTTTCCGAGCCCGACCGCGCTCCCGATCGCGGCTACCAGAAATCCGATTCGTGTCGTCCACGTTGCTCGTTCGGCCATACTTACAGACCGGGTTCATCATGGAGTGATATAACACCTGTGAAACCTATCATATATGTATTCATATCTGAAGGTGTTGGGCTGTCAGCAGTTCAATAGGGCTAATATAGCAGTTACGAAATGAAAAGAGAGCGTCAACTATCTCGTCGTCACGCCAGCTCTCGCTCGCCGTCGGGTGGTTTCGATCCGGCGTCAACCGTGACGTACACTTATAACCCGAGCGCCCGACGTATCGAGTATGCGAACTCGCCTCAAACGGGTCTTCCGACGGTCGAAGTACGCGGCAACTGGTGCGGCACTCGGCGCGGCGGTCGGTGCCGTCTTCAGCAGGAACGCCGCGAGTACCGGCGGCGCGCTCGGCGGGTTGCTCGGCGCGACGATCGCCCAGCAACGCGACTCGGTCGACAACGTCGTCGGCGAGATCAAAGAGAAGAGAGCACCCGAACGGCTGGCCGACGAGGCGGAGTGAGACCGCTGGATCTCAGTTTCTGAACGACCGTACTGCCGATCGTACCGGCCGTCCGTAGCGCGCACGCCTCGTCGTGTCGACGACGCGGCGCGGGTAAGCGAGACTTTTTCTCGCTCCCTCGTCAACTGCTGTGATATGAGCAACGACGAGTCGCTCGATACCCGCGGCCGGCGGTACGATCCCGACGCCGACCACGCGTTCCCCGACGAGCGCGTGAACGACGTGCTGGCTGCGATCGAGTCGGACACCGAGATCCAGGCGTACCTGGAGGCACAGAACGTCAACCCGGTCACTCGCAAGCGCTACAACGACCACGGCGCGAAGCACATCTCGATCGTTCGCAACCGGGCGCTGTGCCTCTACGACCTGCTCAAGCGCGGCGGCATCGAGTTCAACGGTGCCAGCGAACAGGGCCTGGAGGAGGCCGACGAAGCCGTCATTATCGCGCTGGCTGCGACCCTGCACGACATCGGCCACGTCGTCCACCGGGACGACCACCCCTACTACTCGATCCCGCTCGCGGCCGACCTCCTCGACGACTTCCTGCCGGCGTACTACGACACGGACGCCGCGGTGCGGGTGAAAGGCGAAGTGCTGCACGCGATCCTCTGTCACCACACCGAAGAGGATCCGCTGACGCTGGAGGCCGGCGTCGTCAGAGTCGCCGACGCACTGGACATGGAGAGCGGGCGTTCGCGCATCCCGTACAACTACGGCGGCCGCGGCATCAACACGGTGTCGAGCCAGGCGATTAAGCGCGTCTTTCTCCAGGATGGCGACGACAAACCGGTGCTCGTCGAGATCGAGATGTCAAACGCCGCGGGCGTCTATCAGGTCGACAACCTCCTGAAGGCGAAGCTCCAGGGCTCCGGGCTCGAATCACACGTCCGGATCGTCGCGCTCAACGTCCGCGAGGACGAGGACCAGCTGGTCGAGCGAATCGAGCTGTAGCTGCTCGCAGCCGACGGTCCCGTGGGCCCTTACTGGCCCGTCACGTCGGGCTTACCGAGCGTACCCGGTGCATGAATTTATGCGGGCACCGTCAACGCTCGCGCATGAACGGCGTTCGCATGCCGGACCTGTCCGCCGACGCCCGCGACCGATCGGACGGACCGCACGGGTCGGTGTCGGGACGGGTCCAGGGCCTCCTCGAATACCTCCGAGGTCGAGTCCTGACGCTGCTGGTCCGCGATCGGTCGACGGACGACGCCGGGCGTCGGCGACTCGACCGGGACGGCGGGTCGACTGTCCCGGAACTGGATCGGTTCCCCGAGCGGGCACGGCCGCTCACCCACCCCGACCGTGAACTCGACGGCCTCAACACGCCGGACGTGGTCGGGATCGAGACCGACGACGGACTCCGGCTTTCGCTGCCGAACAACCCAGACGCGACCCTCGTCTCGGACGTGTGGGTGACGATCGAGGAGTGACGCCGCTCTTTTCGCTCGCAGACGTTCTTCGCAGAAATGCGTTCGCGTCTTCGAGGGTCTCGCAATTGCTCGAATCTCGCTACAGGGCGACCGGGATTTGAACCGGATCGAGACGGTTGTGCTCGCTCACTTCGTTCGCTGCGCGCACTGCGACTCGTAGGGTTCAAATCTTACTGCCGATTTCGCTCGTCACGTCTGTTCCTCGCAGAAATGCGGCGACCGGGATTTGAACCCGGGCCATGAGCTTGGAAGGCTCAGGTCCTACCACTAGACCACCGCCGCTCACTTCGTTTGCGCTGGGGTTCGCAACGCGTCGCGTTGCGCACCGCCAGACTCGTGACGACGGAACGTCTCCACGGTGCGCCCCGCCGCCACTCGTTCGCCAATAGCTGGTGCTGTTTTAAGGGCGTTTCCCTTCGGGACGCACGACGGCGTAGCAGTTCCCACTCGAAATCTCCAGTGACTCCAGCGCGAGGTCGCTGGCGGCAACGTCGCGCTCGAACTCGGCGGGTGCGTAGATGTGGTAGAACCGTGGCACCGTTCGACCGCCCGGCAACGTCCAGTCGACGGTGGTGTCGAAGCCCCGATCGGCGTCGGCGCTCGCGTCGAAGCGGTCGTGTGCCGTCGACCAGGCGCTGACCAGTGCGCGCCCGTCGGGCGCGAGGACCCGTGCGAGTTCGTCGAGGCTGTCACGCCGGTCTGCCCGCTGGGGGAGGTGGTGGATCGTGGCGACGTAGACCGCGAGGTCGGCACAGTCGTCGGCCAGTGGCAGCGTCGCCGCGTCGCTCTGGAGCAGCGTCGTGGCGGGACAGGCCCCGAGGCGGTCGCGCGCGGCCGCCAGTAGCTCGCGGCTGGCGTCGAGCCCCACCACGCGGTCGGCGTGGTCTGCCAGCAGCTCGGCGTGTCGGCCGTTGCCACAGCCAACGTCGAGTGCGACTCCGCCCCGGCACCGATCCTCGACGAAGGACTCGACCTCCGGCCAGGCGTACTCGCGGGTCTTCGAGAAGTGGCTCCCGATCGTCTCGTAGGTCTCGCGGACGTCCGCTCGCGAGGGGCCGTCGGACATACCGATCCCTGCGCACGCTGGCGCATAGTGGCTTCGCTCTCGGTCACGCACGCGGAGAAAATTGTTCCGCCGAGGTCCGGCCCGGCGGCCGGTCACGGTGCTACTGGTCGTACTTCTCGGGGTAGGCTTCGGCGAGTAACTCGGGGCGCGCGTCGAGTCGCTCCCGGATCGGCCCGATCACGTCCGAGACGTACTCTCCGGCGGCGGGCTTGAGGTCTGCCGGGTGGAGCTCCTCGCTGAGGAAGTCCGCTTCCAGTTCGTCGAACTCGTCGTAGACGAGGTTCCCGCCGTACTCGTCGGGGCGCTCGACGACGAAGGATTCGCCGCGCTCTTCGAGCACCGGGAAGACGAGGTATTCGAGGTACTCCAGTACGCCGTTGTCCTCGCGCTCGCCCATCGGACAGTACGCGTCTTCGATCTTCTCGACGACGGCGTCGTGGCTGTCGTTGAGGTTGACCTTCGTGTCCTCCTTCGAGGCGCTCATCTCTTCGCCGGTGAGCCCCGACAGCAGCGGCGCGAAGATACAGACCGGCGCGTCGTGCCCGTGGTCGGGCAGCGTCTCGCGAGAGAGCATGTAGATCCCGCGCTGGTCGTCGCCGCCGTAGGCGATGTCGGCGTCGAGGGCTTTCACGTCGAGGGTCTGCATCAGCGGGTAGATCAGCCCGCCGAGGTTCGGGCTCTCGGACTCGCGGACGACTCTGCTGCCGGCCCGCTGGGTCCTGGCGAGAGTCGTCTCGGCCGCCATACGGTACATCTCCAGGGTGTACTCCTCGTCGAGCTGGAAGTCGGTCCCGCGGACGAACGAGATCTCCGCTGGGTCCGCTCCGGCGGCCTCGATCATCCCCTCGATGGCGACCTGGTAGTACTCCGAGCGGGCGTCGAGCAGGTCGAAGGGGCTCTTCTCGTCGTCGAGGTGCGCGTGCAGGTCGGCGATCAGCACCGTCACGTCGATGCCGGCCTCGATGAAGTCCGCCAGCTTGCGCATCGTCGTGTAGTGTCCGATGTGCATCTCACCCGTGGGCGCGTAGCCGATGTACGCCGAGGGAGTGCCGTCGTCGAACAGCGCTTCGAGTTCCTCTTCCTCGATGACTTCGAGCGTGTGACGCGTCGCCAGTTCGAGGCGATCGGCGGTGTCCATACCTCTGGTACCCCACCGCGGTGATTAAAACGTTCCATCTCCCCTCGCCGCGAGCGACACACTCGTACTGCCGACTGTACCTTCGTGAAGATCGTTCACAGATCTACAGCCGGTAGTCTCAACTGGCCCGGGGCCAACACACTCCCATGTACACCGGGACCACGGAAGAGCCGTGCTGTCTGTGCGGGACCGAGGAGACGGCCACCCGGATCGATCTTCCCCCGCGGGCCGTCCAGTTGATGCGACACGGCGACCCCATCGCCTGGCGCGACATCGAAAGCACCGTCACGGTGTATTTCTGCGCGGACGACTGGGAGACGGTTCGCGATCTCGTCCTCGAAACGGGCATGAGCCCTCTCTCGCGGTGCAACGTCGCCCACGCCTCGTTCGACCTGCGCGAGGACTTCGAGGCGCTGCTCAACGACGTGCGCGAGGAACCTGACCAGCGGCCACGCGAGCGCGAGATGCTCGCCGACGCCCGAGAGACCATCGAGACGTACGGCGAGGACGACCACGTCGAGGAACGGGACGTGGTCGAGGCACGGATCGTCACCTGGGCGCTCGAAGACCTCGGCGAACGAGCGACTACCGAGTGATCGGGGGTTGGAGTACCGTACCGGACCCCACGCGGCGTGACACCGTGTGATCGACTCGCGACCGGCGGCGGGCGGTACGACCTCCAAGGAGTCGCTCGCTATCCAAACTGTTTTGACTGGTCACGGCAGTGTGTGAACCGATGACTGTACGTGTAGGTGTTCTGGGGGCCACTGGTGCGGTCGGTCAGCGACTCATCCAGTTGCTCGAACCGCACCCCGATTTCGAGATCGCAGCACTGACTGCCAGCGAATCCAGTGCCGGCAAGACGTACCGAGAGGCGGCCAAGTGGCGCATCGACGCGCCGATTCCCGAGGACGTGGCCGAGATCGAGGTCGGCGCGACCACGCCCGAGGACGTGCCCGACGACGTGGACCTGATCTTCTCGTCGCTCCCCTCCGGCGTCGGTGCCGAGGTCGAACCGGAGTTCTGCGAGGCGGGCTACGTCGTCTCCTCGAACTCCTCGAACGGTCGCATGGACGAGGACGTGCCCCTCGTGATCCCCGAGGTCAACGCCGATCACCTCGACGTGCTCGAACGCCAGCGCGAGGAACGCGGCTGGGACGGCGCGCTCCTGAAGAACCCGAACTGCTCGACGATCACGATGGTGCCGCCGCTGGCGGCACTGGACGAGGCCTTCGGCCTGACGGACGTGCGCGTCTCGACGCTACAGGCCGTGTCGGGCGCGGGCTACGACGGCGTCACGTCGATGGAGATCATCGACAACGCCATCCCGCACATCGGCGGCGAGGAGGAGAAGATGGAGACCGAGTCCCGGAAGCTGCTGGGTGGGTTCGACGGCACGGTGATCGACCTCCACGAGATGGACGTGGCGGCTTCCTGTAACCGCATCGCGACGCTCGACGGCCACCTCGAAAACGTCTGGGTCGACACCGAGGACGACGTGACTGTCGCGGACGCCGAGGACGCGCTGCGCTCGGCGTCGAGTATCGACCTGCCGTCTTCGCCCGACCAGCTGATCCGGGTCTTCGACGAGCCCGATCGGCCCCAGCCCCGCCTCGACCGCAACATCGAGGACGGGATGGGCGTCGCGGTCGGCGGCGTCCAGGAGACGACCGACGGACTCCAGTTCAACTGCCTCGCGCACAACACGATGCGCGGTGCGGCGGGCGCGAGCGTCCTCAACGGCGAACTGCTGGCGGCGAACGGTTACCTGTAGCAGTCTCTCGCACTTTTTTCTGGGTCGGCGCAGACGGATCGTTGTGATGCCGTCACGTGAGACGAAGGTGCAGGCTGGAGCCGCTGCCGTCGGGTTGGTGGTACTCGGCGTCGGTGCGACACGACTCGACCTGTCGGTCTGGTGGACTCAGCCGCTGCTCGTGGGGCTGTTCGAGGCGATCGTCTTCGGTGGTGGCCATCTCTACTTCGTCCTCCGTGGCGGCGGTGGTAGCGTGTCACTCACCGCACGACGGCGGTTTCTGTGGCTCATCTTGGCGTTTCTGACGCTCGTCCCACTCGTCGTGCTCGCTGGCGAGCGGACGCTCGGTCCGTTCGGGGTCCGGCGGGTGCTCATGTGGGCTCTCGGTGGCATCACCGGCGTCTACCTGTTCCTCGAAGGCATCGCCGGCTACCGGGCGACGATGGCCGAGGATTAGAGGGGGATCTGGTTCCGGAGCCCGTCCCACTCGCCAGTTTCTGCGGCGCGCCTGACGTTCTCGGCGAGGATGTCGGCGGTGCGCTCGTAGTACTCGGGCGTGTGGCCGGAGGCGTGGGGCGTCACGAAGACGTTGTCGAAGCCCCACAGCGGGTGGTCTTCGGGCAGCGGCTCGGGATCGGTCACGTCCAGCTGTGCCGCGCCGATGTAGTTGCTCTGGATCGCCGACGTGAGCGCGTCGGTGTCGACGACGCCGCCGCGGGCGACGTTGACGAAGATCGCCTCGGGGTGCATCGTCCGGAACAGTTGCTCGTCGAACAGCTCCTCGGTCGCGTCGGTCAGCGGGCACGCGACGGCGACGTACTCGGCGTCGGTGACGGCCTCGTGGATCTCGTCGAAGCCGTACACTTCGTCGGTCGGTCCGCCCTTCTCCGGGCTGTAGCGGACGCCGACGGTGTCGACGTCGAACCCCGCGAGTCGGTCGACGATGGCCTGCCCGATCGCGCCGAGCCCGACGACCGCCACCGTCGAGCCGGCGAGTTCGCCCGACTGGAGGGCGCGCCACTGTCGCTCTCGCTGGCGGCGACGCGCCTCGAAGAAGCGCCGCGTGAAGGCGAGAAACGCGCCGATCACGTGCTCGGCGATGTTCGGGCCGTGGACTCCCGAGGCCGTCGTCAGCGCGATCTCTCGCTCGGCGAACTCGTCGAGGGGCAGGTGATCGTAGCCGGCGTAGATGCTCGCGAACAGCTGGATCTCGCGGGCGTGATCGAGCAGTTCGTCGTCGAACGGCCCGGCCGAGACCACCGTCGCCGTCTCGACGGCCGCTCGCTCTTGCTCGGGGGTCCGTGCGACCGTGACCGTCGCCTCGGGCAGTCGCTCGCGGACCGCGTCGGCGTACGATTCGACCGGCAGGCCGTGTGCTTTCTGCCGCAGGATGGCGATCTCAGTCACGCACTGCCACCTCTGTTTGGGCCAGGGACATAGTGGTCGTTCCAGCCAGTGGCTCAAAACAGTACTGTCACGGAGACCGGCGGTGGACGCCCTTCGCTGGACCGTTCCTTTCGCCTCACGCGTGGAGAAATATCGATAGCGACGGATCGAGCGCCGACATCGACGGGTCGCGGGCCGCTTCGCGATGCCACATTTAATGATGGTGTGGTTCCACGGTCGGTGTAATGTGTGGTGACTGGGACACCGTGCTCGTCGTCGACGACGATCCCGCCTGCCGGGAGCTCCACTCGATCTGGCTCGACGACGAGTACGAGGTGCTGACCGCCGCCGATGGGCGGGCGGCGCTGGATAAGGTGGGGGACGCCGACGTGATGCTCCTCGACAGAGAGATGCCCCAGATGAACGGGGCGGAGGTGGCACAGCGACTGACCGAGCGACCGGACGACTGTTTCGTCGTCATGATCTCCGGTGTGGAGCCGGACTTCGACGTTCGAGAGTTGATCGTCGACGACTACCTGACCAAGCCGGTGTCGCGAGAGACGGTGCTCGACGTGGTCGAGACGATGCTCTCACGGGGTGCCTTCCGGCAGCTGCTCCGGGAGTACTTCTCTCTGACCGCGCGGAAGGCGACGCTCGAACTCCGGATCAGTCGGGACGCGCTCGGGGACAGCGACGAGTACCACGACCTGATCGCCGAACTCGAGGCCACGCGAACCACGCTCGACGACCGTCTCGAACAGTTCGACGGTCACTGGCGACAGGCGATCCTCGCGGCGGTCACCGACGATCTGGGATCGGAGCCGCGATCTGTCACCTGACCGTCGGGCCGTCGCGCGATGAGTGGCGAGCAAGGAATTTAAGCCCCCTCCGAACAGGGGTGGGGTATGGAGCGCGTAGATGTCGCGATCGTCGGCGGCGGGCCCGCCGGTACGTCTGCCGGTCGGGCAGCCGCCGAACAGGGTGCCGAGGCCGTCGTGGTCGAGAAGGGGGTCCCGAGAGCCGACCGTGACGGACTGGGACCCGACTCGACGGACGCCGCCGGCTTTCTGGATTACTGGACCGAACTCGCCGGCTTCGGTCCCGACGAGTTCCCCGACTCTGTGAAGCTCGCGGAGCTCGACGGCGCGGAGTTCATCGGGCCCAACGAGTCGGTCCTGATCGAAGAGACGGGGATCGACTCCGCGTATCCCGGATTCGGCTTCACGTTCCAGCGAGCCCGCTTCGACGACTGGCTGCGCGACCGCGCCGAAACAGCGGGCGCTCAGTACCGCGTCGGCACGAGCGTCACTGGCGTCGACACCGACCTCTCGGGCGGCGTCGAGCACACGCTGGCACTCTCGGATGGCGAGTCGATCGTCGCCGACGCGCTCGTCCTCGCGGACGGCCCCCAGCGGACGGTCACCGGTCGCGTCCTCGATCAGTTCCTCCCGGCGGACGAGTCGCTCTCCGAGCGGCTCCCGTCGACGGAGGCCAACCACATCGCCTACCAGGAGCACCGCCGGATGCCCGAGGAACTGTTCCCCGAGGACCGAATCCAGTTCTGGTGGGGCGTGATGCCCGGCCACACCGCCTACCCGTGGATCTTCCCGAACGACGACAACGTGGCTCGGATCGGGCTCACGATGCCGATCGGGCTGGACATCGACGACTACGACGCCAGCGAGTGGGCCCTGCTTCGGGAGGACGACGACAAGATCCCGCAGGGTCGCACCTACGTCGAGCGCCTGCTCGAACGGGAGTTTCCCGACTACGACCTCGACGACTTCCCGCTGGTCGAGGATCGGGGCAAGACCGACGGCACGGAGACGTACCCGATCTCTTCGACCCGGCCGATCGACTCGCCGACCGACGCGAACGTCGCCGTCGTCGGCGGCGCGATGGGCGCGACCTCCGCCTTCCACGAGGGCGGGGACCACGTCGCCGTCCGAACCGGCTCTCTCGCCGGAGAACTGGCCGCGACCGACGCCCTCGACCGCTACAACGACGCCTGGAAGGACGCGCTCGAATCCGAGATCCTCCGCAACGTCGCCTTCGCCGACCTGGTCGAGGGGTACGATCCCGCGACCTGGGACCGCGTGTTCGCGACCGTCAACGCGATGCAGACCGTCGACGGGTCTCTGTGGCGACAGGCCCTGGCCGCCGGCACGCTGGGGCTCAAGACCGTCGCCGGCTACAAGTGGCGCAAGTTCCAGTACCGCGACGGCGGCTACGTCCAGCTCGCCGAGTCCGAGTACACCGTCTGAGACGGATTGTGTAGCAGTTTACCGGGATCGTCTCCCCCGTGGCGACGGTCGCCGGCCAGCACCGGCAGTAAACCGTTTGCATCCCTCCGCCGTGGTCGCGGCCGGACCGCAACCCCTTACCCGTCCGACGGAGTATCCCCGACTGCGTGCCTTTTGTCCCCGCCCGAGGCCCGTCCTTCGGGACGATGACAGCGCGGCGAACCCGGGCACGCGACATTCGACTCGACGGCTGACGCCGTCTCGCCACATGGAGGCGTTTCACGCCTCCCGGTTCAGTGGTACGCACCACTTCACCACTCGGTTGCGCTACGCGCAACCCGCCCGACACGAGGGTTTGCCGGTCGACAGGGCGCACTGCCCCGGATGATGCCGGTCGTTAGTGTTTCGGGCGTACACTTTCGAACTACCGCAGATACATCTCCAGTGAGTCTACGACGCGATCCGCGAATGCATCAGTAACTCGGCCCTGCCACGCAACGAGGTCTTCGCTTCGGGGCGAGTGGATCGCCCACGGCGAGACGAACGACTCTCGTGGAACACCGCCCGTTTCCCAGACGCCCTCCCCGAGACGAAGCGAGTCGTCGTATTCCTTCGTCGAGATAGCGACCGCGACGTGTTGCTCGTCGGCGAAGGGGTGGGAACTGTTGTTCACGACGAGCCACGGTCGCTGGCGGTCAGTGCCAAGTTTGAACGGATCGGTACTCCTGACGACATCGCCGCGTTCCGGCTCCATCGATCACTCGTCCTCGCTCGAATTCTGTTCGCTTGGATGGGGCTGGTCGGGTGCGGCAGCGTCCCAACGCTCCGACTCGATTCCACCATCGGCTTCGTCGAGCTGTTCGCTCACGTCGTGCAGATCGTACGCTGCGGCGACCCGTTGTTCGTCCTCGGTGAGTGCCCAGTACTGCCCTCGATGACGGACGAGACCACGCTCTTTCAATCGCGTGAGCGCGGTGCCAACCGTGTTCGGGTTCTCGTCGATGGCAGTAGCTATCTCTGACCGAGTAAACGCCGCGTCCTGGTGCGTGTTGAGGTACCTAATCACCTGTTCGGGGACGCTCGGCCCCTCCGGCAAGTCACCCGATTCGAACTCGTCAATACTCACGGGCATACTGCGAAATTAGCGTGCTCACGTAATGAATGTACTGCTGTACTTTGAGTGCGGATCAGCTGGTGAAACCTCGCCCGGTAGTGTTTCGGGCGACAGTTCCCTTCCGCAGACAGTCTCCCGTCCCGATGGACGCGGAGCCACCGCCGCATTCAACCGGGTGCCCGCTGTACGTGACGTATGTCGATCCTTCGTTCGGTTGTCACGCTCGCTCGCGACCGGAACGTTACGTTCCTCGCGGCGGGCATCGCTTACTACGCGTTCGTGTCTATCGTTCCCCTGCTGCTGCTGGCGATCGCCGTCGCCTCGACGCTCGGTGGCCAGGCGTTCGCCGACCGGGTCGTCGCAGTGCTGGGCCAGATGCTCTCGGCGTCGGGTCAGGAACTCGTAGCGGGTGCGCTCACCGACACCGCCGGGCGGGGGACGGCCTCGCTGGTCGGCTTCCTGGTGTTGCTCTGGAGCGGACTGAAGCTCTTTCGCGGACTCGATCAGGCGTTCGACGAAGTGTACGCCGCCGAGGTCCACACGTCGCTCCTCCAGCAGGTGCGGAACGGACTGGTCGTCGTCGTCGGCGTCGCACTCGCGGTCGGGACCGCGGTCCTCGTCGGGCTCGCGCTCTCGATCCAGCCCTGGGAAATCCCGTTCGTCAACGTCTTCGGGACCGTCGCGCTGGTCGTCGTCATCACCCTCGCCTTCCTGCCGATCTATTACGTCCTGCCGCCGGTCGACGTGTCGCTGCGAGACATCCTCCCCGGCGCGGTGATCGCTGCGGGCGGGTGGGTCCTGCTCCAGCTCGGATTTCGCGTCTACGCGGCCAACGCCGGGCAGTACGCGGCCTACGGTATCCTCGGAGCCGTCCTGCTGTTCGTCACGTGGCTGTACTTCGCGAGCATCGTCGTCCTGATCGGCGTCGTCGTCAACGTCGTCTTGCGGGAAGTCGGGGCAGATACCTCGTCGGAGCCGGCCGCGTAGTCGGCGTCTCCCTCGTTCTCCTGCAGTTTCCGTGGACGTCTGTGGTCCGGTTTCGAGGCGTGGGTCATACTACCGGCTGTAAATCTGTGACCGATTTCGCCACCCCGGGGTGGCGAAGCTCGTCACGAAGTGACAGCCGGCAGTATCACTCCGAGAGCCCGAGATCACTGCCGTCGATCGAACCGTCGTCGGTACGGAACCACCCGTCGTGTACTGCCCGCTCGGTCGCCTCGGGGTCGTTGCAGTAGCCGTCCATGACCGTCGGACCGTCGATCAGGACGTCGCTGTCGGCCGAGAGCCCGACGGTGACGCCGGGCAGTGCCTCACCGACGCTGTCGCGCTCGAAGTCGTCGGGGCCGTTGATCGTCCCGACGGCGCTCGTCTCGGCGGTCCCGTACAGTTCACACAGGGGGACACCGAGGCCGTGGAAGAAATCGAGGAGGTGATCGTCGAGGCGACCGGTACTCGACAGTGCGTAGGTCAGGTCGTCGAGGCCGAACTCCTGGCGCAGCGGCCGATAGGCCAGTCGTTCCGCCGCCGCGTACTTCAGCGGCGTGCCGCTGCCGTCGATCACGTCGCGCCCGTAGCCGGTGACGCTCCCGGCGACCTTGCGCTTGGCCCAGCCGAAGGAGCCGATTCGGTCCTGTAGCTCGCCGTACAGCTGCTGGTACAGCTTGGGGACGCCGATCAGCACGTCGGGGCTCAGTGCCGGCAGTGCCTCGACACTGCTTGCATGGTCGGTGTACGCGACGGTGGCCCCGGCGTCCCAGAGATAGTAGGCCCCGACGCGCTGGGAGACGTGTGCGAACGGCAGGAGCGCGGTCCCCGTCGCATCGGGATCCAGTGGGAGCGCGTCGCTCAGTGCCGCGATCGCCGCCCGGAGGTTCCGGTGGGTCAACTCGACGCCGGTCGGCTCACCGTCTGCGGGAACCGGATAGACGATCGTCGCGAGGTCGGTACCGCGGCGGTTCAGTCCCGGCAGAGAGCGCTGTGGCGACGCCGGCAGCGGCTCCGTGTCGACGACCACGTCGACTGCCCGCTCGACGGCCGATGGTGGGTCACTCGACGACGCGAACCCGTCGATCTCGGCGGTCGTGACGATCGATCGCAGCTGTTCGTCGTCGAACGAGGGATACAGCGGGACGGAGACGAGCCCGGCGAGGTGGCTGGCGAGGTCGAAGAGCAGCGCCTCGCCGTTCGATTCGAGGTCGATCGCCAGCCGATCGCCCGGCGTGAGCTCCGTCTCCAGGAGCCCGCCAGCGACCGTCGTCGCACGCTCGTACAGCGACTCGAAGGTCCGCTCTGTCTGCTCGTCGCCGTCGTGTTCGATCGTCGCCACGCGGTCCCCGTGTGTCGTCGCCACCTGTTCGAACCACGACGCGATCGGGCCGGCGGGGACGGACAGCTCGCCGCCGTCTAACACCACCTCTTCGACGGAGACTGTCGTCGTCGGCTGGGTCGTCTCGGGAGGTGATTCCGAGCGGCGACGCTGCCGGAGCGTTCCGGGCGTATACTCGTAGGCCTCGTCGACTTCCGTCTGGTAGTACTCGCTGTAGCGCTGGTCTTCGTCACCCGCGGCGATGTGGCTGTCGAGCCAGTCCCGGAGGAAGGTGAGGACCTCCATCGTGACGTACTCGCCGTCCTCGTGACGCTCGCGAAAGTCGCTGACCGTCGACGCGAACTCCTCGTGCATCTCGCGGTGGTCGTAGAAACAGTCGGCACAGTCCATCGCGTAGCCACAGTCCTGCATGAACTCCTCCTCGTCGCCGAAGTGGTACTCGGTGTACCGTTCGAGTTCCCGGAGGATGTCACCGATCTCGTCCTGTGAGTGGCCCTCGTCCATGGCCGTGTGGAGGTCGTTGAGCAGACCGAACAGCCGCTTGTGTTGTTCGTCGAAGCGATCGATCTGTGTGCTGTAGCGTTCGTCGTCCCACCGGGCGAACGCGTCCTCGGACTCCAGTTGCATACGCTGGGCTGGCCCCAGCATCCTCAAAAGCACCCCCTCCAGTTCCCGGTGGATGAAAACAGAGCAACACGCACAACAGGGAACCGGTCGATCACGCACACAGCGATGCGTCAACTCACCGACGAAGGGATCGCCGAGGTCCTCGCGGCGAACGGTATCGGCGTCCTCGCCTTCGGCGAGACCGGTCGCTATCCTTACGCCATCCCCGTCGCCTTCGGTTACGACGCGGACGCCGACGTCTTCGCCCTCCAGCTCGAAGGCGGGACGGACAGTGAGAAACACCGGGCGCTGGAGCGCCATCCCTACGTGTCCGTCACCGTCTTCGAAGAGACCGAGCCGCGGGACACCTGGCGCAGCGTCGTGGTCAGAGGAAAGCTGGTCGAAACCAGCTACGAGGCCGTCGAGACGGCCTTCGCGACACTGGCAAAGCGGACGCGCTCTGCACCGAACCCCGTGGTCTGGGGGGACTCGGAGAGCGTGACGCCGTACGAACTACAGATCGAGGAGTGGAGCGGCCGGTCGTTCCCGATCAGTTGAGCGACGAGCCTACGTCTGGGCCGAGTAGCCCGCTTCCTCGACTGCTTCGACCAGGGCCGCCACGTCGGCGTCGCCCTCGACGCTGGCACGCTCGTCCTCGTGATCGGCGCTGGCGTCGGTGACGCCACTGACGGCTTCGAGAGCCTCTTCGACGGTCTGTTCACAGTGCTCACAGGACATCCCTTCGACGGACAGTGTCGTCATACGTTCGCCCGTAGGAGCGGCTCGTTTATTCGGGTTGTGGCTCGGCGTCCGCTCGCGGCGGGCCGTGGATGGCAAACCGTTTTTCCGTGCGGTCCAAACGACGGGTATGAACGTACGACGCGTCGGAGACCTCGGTCCGGACGAGCGGCGCGCGCTGTTCGAGCGCGACGCTGGCGTCGACGAGGTCCGCGACGACGTGCAGGAGATCGTCGACCGGGTTCGCGAAGAGGGCGACGTGGCGCTGCGGGAGTTCGCCGAAGAGTTCGACGGCGTCACCGTCGGCAACGTCGACATCACCGACGCCGCCGAGCGCGCCGTCGAGGAGATCGACGAGGCGACGCTGTCGGCCATCGAGGACGCCGCAGCGAACGTTCGAGCCTTCCACGAGGCACAGTTGCCGACCGACTGGCGCGACTCCTTCGAGGGGCGCGAACTCGGTCGTCGATACCGTCCCATCGAGAGCGCCGGTGCGTACGTCCCCGGCGGAACCGCAGCGTACCCCTCCAGCGCGCTGATGGGCGTCGTCCCGGCGAAGGTCGCCGGTGTCGAACACGTCGCCGTCGCGACCCCGCCCGCCGAGGAGATCAACCCGGTGACGCTTGCGGCCATCCACGTCGCCGGTGCGGACGTGGTGTACCAGGCCGGCGGCGCGCAGGCGATCGCCGCACTCGCCTACGGGACCGAGTCCGTCGACGCCGTCGACAAGGTCGTCGGGCCGGGCAACCGGTGGGTGACCGCCGCCAAGTCGATCGTCCGAGGCGACGTGGCGATCGACTTCCTGGCCGGCCCTTCCGAGATCATGATCGTCGCCGACGAGAGCGCCGATCCGGAACTGGTCGCCGCCGACCTCGTCGCCCAGGCCGAACACGACGAGAACGCCTCCGTCGTCGCCGTGACCGACGACGAAGGGCTCGCGGAGGCCGTCGCGGCGGCCGTCGATAGCCAGGCGAGCGCGCGCGAGCGAGCGGACGTGATCCGCGGTGCCCTCGACAACGCGGCCTCTGGCGTCTTCCTCGCGCGGTCGATGAGCGAGGCGGTGCTGTTCGCCGAAGAGTACGCGGCAGAGCACCTCTCGATCGTCGCCGAGGACGACGAGTCGATACTCGACCGCATCCCATCGGCCGGGTCGGCGTTTCTCGGCCCCTACAGCGCCGTGGCGGCGGGTGACTACGCCAGCGGACCGAACCACGTGCTACCGACGGGCGGCCACGCACGCGTCACCGGCGGGCTCTCCGTGGACTCGTTCCTGCGTTCGACGACCGTACAGCGCCTCTCCGAGGAGTCACTGGCCGACATCGAGTCGACGATCACCACGCTCGCGGAGGCCGAGGGGCTCGAAGCCCACGCCGAGAGCGTCCGCAAGCGATTCGACGACGCCTGAGGGCACTCCCAGATGACGGCCGCGACACCGATCGAGCGAGCGACGATCCAGGACCTCCCCGCGATCCAGCGGGTCGCCGACTGGAGCTTCCACGCGGCCTACGCCGGACTCCTCGACGAGCAGTTGCTCGCCGCCGTCGTCGAAGAGTGGTACGCGACTGAACGGCTCCGCGAGCAGATCACCGATCCCGACAGCCTGTTCCTCGTCGCACGTCGCGGCGGCCGTGTCCGTGGCTACGTCAACGTCGAACCGGACGACCCACCCGAGACGTACTATCTCTCGCGGCTCTACGTCGAGCCGCTGCTGTGGGGCAACGGCATCGGGAGCGAACTGCTCGCCGCCGTCGACCGCCGGCTGTCGGCGGCGTCGCTCCGACTCACCGTTCTGGCCGGCAACGAGCGGGCCATCGGCTTCTACGAGCGACAGGGGTTCGAGTACGTCACCACGGAGACGACGACGTTCGGCCCGACCGCGGTCGAGGAACACGTCTATCGCAAGCCGCTGTGATCCCGGCGTCACTGTTAACACGTTCGGGTGCAACTGTATCCGTATGAGCAGTACCGTAGACGCGGACCCCGTGGGGACAGGTATCGACGTGACCGAGCCGGCGGCCGCGGAGGCTGTCGATCTCATGGAGGGCGAACAGATGGACGTCGACGAGGCGGGGCTTCGGCTGTTCGTCCAGCAGGGCGGCTGTGCCGGGCTGTCGTACGGCATGCGCTTCGAGCACGAGCCCGAGCCCGACGACCAGGTGTACGAACACCACGGCCTCCGCGTGTTCATCGACCAGTCCAGTCTCAACTACATCGAGGGCTCCGTGCTGGACTTCGAGGGGGGACTGCAGGGCGAAGGGTTCCACGTTCGCAACCCCAACGTCGAGAGCGAGTGTGGGTGTGGCGAGTCGTTCCGGACCTGATCGTCACTCCTCTAGCTCGAAGGCCACCTCGACTTCGGCCTGGTATTCGCGGCCCTCGACGCCTGCGATCTCGACGCCCATCTCCTCGACCTCTGCCCACTTGAGATTGTCCAGCGTCGCCTCCGCGCGGCCGACGGCGTCGTCGACGGCGTCGTCGAAGCTCTCGGCACTGGTTCCGATCAGCGTGATCTTTTTGAAGACCATGTTCATCGTTCACAGCCACCAGTGATAAAGGCCGGGACCACCCGGTGTCGTGGGGGATCACGAGGGCTTTCGGTGTCTACGAGTCGGAAGATGAAGCGGCTTGTTTGAACACTACCGCAGTGTCAGGTCGATCGCGTGTCCAGCGTCTCCGAGAGGATGCCGACCACGTCGGTGAGGTACGCCGTTCCCCACACTGCGACGACGACGGCACCGATCGTGTCGAAGACGAGATCCAGCATCGTGTCACCCAGTCCGTACTGCGTGAGAACGGGGGCACTGCCCACACTCGCGGCGGCCGTGCTGACGCCGAACTCGATGACCTCCCAGAGGACGCCGAACGCGAGCACGAACAGGAGGATGAACACGAACATGAACCGGGGCGGAATGTGGATCCCGTCGCTGTGCTGGTCGAGCGATCGCACCGTCGTGTACCCCGCCGCGGCGACGATCGACGACGAGAGGGCGTGCGTGAGGTGATCCCACCACCAGATCGTCGCGTAGAAGTTCGCCTCTGCGCCGGGCAAGCCGACCGTGCCCAGCGCGTGGAGCCAGACGGCACCGGTGATCCACAGCGTCAGTCCGGCGTCGAGCGGAATCTCGTAGTCCCGTTCGAGGACGGCCGGCAGCTGGGCGACCAGCAGCCCGATGCCGGTGTTGACGATGATCCCGGTCGAACCGCGTTCGATCCCGATAAAGAGCATCCCGATCAGCGACAGCTGCATGAGGCGTGTGAGCCGTCGCTGTGCCGACGCCGAGACGCCGATGCGGTCTCTGAGTTTCATCGCGACACCTCTGTCGGAAGGCGCTCGGTCGCCTCGACCTGCCGGCGCACGTAGAACGCGAAGATCAGCCCGGCGGCGACACCGGCGACCGTCGAGGCGACGAACTCGACCATCAGCGCGTGTTCGATCTCTGCCTCGGGAACGCCGGGCTTCAACAGCAGCGTCGTCTCCAACAGGATGTCTGCCGACCACCGGAAGACGGCCCAGACGCCCGCCATCGCCAGCGTCGTGACGACGACGAAGGCGACGGCGAAGCCGTCCGTCATCCGGACCGGGGTAAAGAGGTGCAGTTCCACGACGACGACCAGCGAGATCGCCGCGACGGAGAGGTACGTCGCGACCTGGCCGGTCACCGGCACCGTCGCGTAGGCCCGCCCGAGCACCGGGAGGGCGGCGAGACCGGTCACTTCCCACGGGAGGGTGGTCTGCCAGCTCCGAAAGCGGACGGGTGGCAGTACCGCCAGCGCGACGACGGCCAGCGCGAAGGCCGCCCACCAGAGCCGATCACGCCAGATGCTCGTCGCGATCGCGATCACGAGCAACCCGATCAACAGCCACGAGAGGACGGCGTTCGTTCGCTGGTGGCGGAGGAGCCGCCCGATGTCGCTACTCATGTTGGCCCCCATGTCGTCCGCGGTTGAAACAGTGTCGACCGATCACAGCACCGCGAGGTAGACGATCAGATACGAGAGCGCGGCCGCCGTCACCGCGGCCAGTCCCGTCGCGCACGCTCTGGGCCAGTCGACCGCCCGGAGCTGTCTGCCGAACAGTTGACGCTGGGTGGCTCCGAGCACTCCGAACGCCAGGACGGTGAACACGAACTGGTACGACGCTTCCAGCGTCGGGGCCGGCAGCGCGACCGCCGCACCGGCATACGAGAGCCCGAGGACGGCTTTGCGGTCGATCTGTGGTCGACTCCCGCGACCGGTCAGGCGCAGGTAGACGAGGAGCCCGAGCCAGAGGGTCGCAAGCTCGATTCCGAAGGCCCCGAGCAGGTGCAGGGTCGGGTCGGCCGCGAGCGCGACCCGCTCCGTGACGATCGGTACGTCCAGCGGGTACAGGAAGGTTGGGGGCTCGCCGGTGAACAGGTCCCCGAACGGGTGTGTGACGAGCCCCACGAGCGCCGTCGCGAGAACGGCACCCGACGACAGCCCCCGGCGAGCGGCGAACTGGGTGATCACGAGACCACCGACGCCGAACAGCACCGTGACCGCACCGGCCACCGAGCCGGCCGTCGCGGTCGCGAGGACTGCCAGCCCGGCCAGCACGGTGGCAGCGACGACGCGGCCCGCGCTCGACCGACGCCACAGCGAGAACGCGGCCGCCGCGCTCGTCCCGAACACCAGCGAGTGGGTCGGACCGCGATGGACGACGTTCCCCGTCGACCAGAACGCGTCGGTCGCGTCGAACACACCGGAGACGCCGTTGAGCAGTCCCAGCGGCCCGTAGAGGATGTCGATATCCGGGAGCGTCGCGAACAGGCCGGCGACGATCGCCAGCTGGAGCGCCCGGTGGTTCTCGATCCCGCGAGACAGCGCCACGGCTCCGACCAGCGCGAACGCCGCGACGCCGTGACCCACGAACATACGCTGTGTTTGACCGTGAGCGCGTATAAGTGTCTCGCGCCCGTGGTAGCACGTCTCTCGGAACCGGCCGCTCGTCGTACCGGGCGCGCAGTTGTCCCCGTCGAGGCTCGGACGGACAGTCGTAGGCGTCATCCGGCCGACGCCACGCTGTGTGGTGTGTCTGAGAGGGATCTGAGACGGATCGACGACCGTCCGTCTCAGGTGGAGGGACGATACACCGCGTACTCGCCGTCGTCGTCGACGCCGAGGACGGCCCAGTCGTACGACGGGCTCTCCACGGAGAGCCGGCGATAGGTGGTCACCGCGTCCTCCATCTCGGTGACGAAACACCGGTGACGCCCGTCTGTCGGGATCGTCGAGGGTTCGGAACACGTGACGCGGACGACGCGCCACTTGCGCTCCGCTCGTAGTTCGCCGTCTGTACGCGACACTGAGTACCCGAGGTCTGCGAAAATCGACGAAGCCTGATCGGCCAGCGAGGTGGTTACGGCCGCCATCTGACAACCGATACCACGGCACATGTCTTAAGTATTTTGACCGTCCGGATATCCGACAATAGTCGGTCGTCGGCTGTCTGTGGTCAGCCGCTCACTCGTGGGCAGCGTCCCACTGGTCGGGCTTGCGAACGTTGGCACACTCGTTGCACTGCACTCGCCCCATCGCGTCCATCGCGTTGTCGACGCTCTCGCAGTTCGAACAGAAGTATCCCCAGCGCGTCGTCCCCTCGTCGTCGCTGTACACCACGTAGAACGGCCCCTTCGAACCGATCTCCGATTCCGACCGGTTCACGAACAGCGCCTGGCCGTCCGGACTGTCGTGTCGTTCCATAGGGAGAGGTGGGCGCGGCACGGGTATAGACGTTGTCTTCCGGTGGGTCGACCGAGCGACGGCGACACCACTCCACAGCAGAGCACAACACTTGTACGAGCGAGCGTGCTATCCACCACGACATGACTCTCGTCGTCGTCCCGGTCAGGTACCCGCTGTCCGGGCACTCGCGAACGACCCTGGAGACGGCGATTCGCGTCGCCGAGGAACGCGACGCCGACCTGACGGTCCTGCACGTCAACCTCTACCAGAACGGTCGCCGCGTCACGCGAGCGGAGTTGCGCGACGCCGTCCAGTCGGAGTTCGGGCGACTGCCACGGACCCGATACGCCGTCGCGTCTGGCCTCCTCGTCGAGGAGACCATCCTCGAAGAGGTCGTCAGCCTGGACGCGGACCTCGTCGTGATCGGACGCAAACAGGCCGGTCGCTGGCGCTCGATGGTCCGGCGGCTCACCGACGAGACCGACGTGGGAGACTTCCTACGACACGAACTCGACTGCGAGATCGTCACCGCACCGATCGAGTGATTCGCCGGGCTATCGATTCGCGGGCTTCTCGCCGTTCTCCGTCGGAGGACAGTCCTCCGTCGCTGCTTCGGGACGGCCACCGTCCGGGACCGCGGGAGAGCGTGCGCTGCCGGACTGTTGAGCCGTCGTCTCCGTCTCGAACGAGCGCAACATCCCGAGCAACTCGTCGGCGCGGTCCGCGACGGTCCCGATATCTTCCGAGACGGTCTCGACGGTCTCGGTCTGTTGCTGGGCCGCCGCTGAAGCCTGCTCGGCCTCGTCGCGGGTCTGCTCGCTCACAGCGGTCAGATCGTCGACCACCTTCGCGACCTCTTCGGTCGTCTTCGCCTGCTCGCCGGTCGCGTCGGAGATCTCCTGCATCGAGTCGTCGACTTCGCCGACGACGGTGACGAGTTCCTCGAAGTCTCGGAGTGCTGCCGCGATCGTCGTCGTCGAACTCGCGACCTGTTCGTCCATCGCTCTGACCTCGGTGACCGTCTCGTCGGCTTCTTCGCTCACCGACTCGACCAGCGTGGCGATCTCGTCGGCCGACGCGCGCGTTTCCTCGGCCAGGGCCTTCACCTCGTCGGCGACCACTGCGAATCCGTCCCCGGTGCCGTCGGCCCGCGCGGCCTCGATCGAGGCGTTCAGTGCCAGCATGTTCGTCTGCTCGGCGATCTCGGTGATCACGTCGACGATCTCCTCGACCGCGGCGATCTGCTCTCCGAGGTCCGCCACTGCGGTCGCGATGTGGTCGATCTTCGACTCCAGTTCGTCGAGTTCGTCCAGCGCCTCGATCGCGTCTTCGCGGCCGTTCTCGCCACGCTCTGCGGCGTCTCTCGCCGTCTGTGCGGCCTCGTCTGCCGTCGCTGCGATCTCTTCGACGGTCGCCGAGAGCTTGCTCATCTCTCGTGCCACGTCCTCGTGGCGCTCGGTCTGTCTGGTCGCGCCGGTCGAGATCTCGTCGACGGACGCCGCGATCTCTTCGCTGGCCCTGTCGACCTCGTTCATGTTCTCGTCGACGCGATCACTGGCCGTCGCGACCGACGCGGCGAAGTCGGTCACGTCACCGACCGTCTGGTCGAGGTTCGCGATCAGGTCGTTGTAGTTGGTGACGACCTCGTCGAACAGCGCCTCGTCGCCGTCGATCTCGTCGGCGTCGATTCGCGCCGTCAGATCTCCGGCCTCTGCTCGCTCGGCCGCCGCTCCGAACGTCTCGACGAGCTGCTGGAGATTCTCCGACCGCCGTTCGAGCCGGTCGGTCATCTGCTGGAGCTCGTCGGTGTACTGCTCCAGATTGTCCGCCATGCGATCGAGCGACTCGCCCATCTGTCCGGGCACTTCTTCGTCCAGTGCGGCCGCGTCGAACTCCTGACGAGCGAGGGCGTCTGCTTGCCGGGAGACGGTGTCGAAGTAGCCGTGCACGCGTGAGAACGAGGACACGAGCGTTCCGATCTCGTCGGGCTGGTCGCTGTCCGGGACGTCGATGTCGACGGTCCCGCTGGCGATCGCGTCCGCGCGGTCCGCCAGCGTCGTGATCGGGTCGACGATGTCCTCTCTCGTGATGAAGATCGTGTTCACGAAGACGAGCACCGCACCGAGCAACAGGGCGATCGTCAGCGCGAACTGCGCGATCCCCGAGAGAAACAGCGAGACGACGACGAGCGTCAGCGAGACACCGAACTGAATCGCGACGGCAGCGAGGATCTTTCGTTCCAGAGACTTGTCTACGCCGACGAGTGTCAATGACCTGCGTATCTGGCGCTTGTACCAACCGACGAACGTCGAGAGCATAGGTGTGCGAGACATCGACGACGACGAAGGTCAAAGGACCGGGTCGTTCTCAATTTTTGAAAACATCATATAGAGTCGATTTAATCACACTCTTCGTGGTTTTCGCACGAGATCCAGATATTACAATCGATACTGGTCTCCAGCTAGACACGACGGCGCGCCCCGGCGTCGCCGGACAACGGCGACCCCGCGAGGAGTCGCTACTCGTTGGCGTCTCCCGGGGGGAGACCACTCTGCTCGAAACCATCCTGTCGTTCGATGTCGAGTCGATACACGGCGGTCCCGCCGTCGGACACTGCCGCCTCGAGCACCGCCGGCCGCCACCCGTCGGACAGGTCGTCGTCGATACTGTCCCGCTCACGCTCTGGCACTCGCTCGATCGGCCCGAGGACGCCGACGCCACGACTCTGCAGGAACGCTCGAATCGATTCGTCGTCCGTCGGTCGTACACCGAGAGATTCGACATGTGTCATATCCCACACACCTGAGGGATCGTCAGTCACACCGACTGCTCTCACTCGCTCTCGGAATCTGAGAGCGGTTTTCACCCGCTGGGAACACGCGTCCTCTTATATCCCGTATCACCGCCAACACGTACATGTGAGGGAGAGATTATGGCAACCAACACGGCAAACCCCCTGGCGACGAACTTCGAGCTCGAGTTAGACGGGCCGCTGACGAGCTACTGGCTGGCCCTGCTGCGGGTCATCACGGGCTGGTGGTTCTTCCACGCGGGCGTGACGAAGCTCATCGAGGACGGGCTGGCCTACAGCTACGGACCGATGTACATGCAGGAGATGACGGGCACGGCCCTGGGACCGATCCCGGTCTGGATGGGGAACAACCTGGCGTGGTTGATCGCGCCCGGCGTGCCGCTGTTCGAGACGCTGATCGGGCTGGCGCTGATGGCGGGCCTGCTGACGCGGCTGGCGTCCATCGGCGGGGTCACCTTCATGACCCTGTTCTGGATCGGCAACGCCGAGTTCGGCCACGGACTGGTCAACAGCGACCTGATGGGGCTGCTGTTGTTCGTGACCGTGCTCGTGCTGGGCGCGGGCCGGTACTACGGGCTCGACGCCATCGTCGAGCAGACGAAGCTGGTCAAACGCCACCCGAAACTACGCTACATCCTCGGCTAACGAGGTGACACACAATGACTGACACCACAACGACCGTCGACCGTATCGCGCTGGGACTGAGCGGTGCCCTGTTCGTGCTGGGCATCGTCGTCATGGGCGTGCTGGAGCTGCTGGCAGGCAAACCCTACAGCCCGGCCCCGCTGACCAACGACGCCGGCGAAGTGATCGCGACGCCGCTGCTCGACCCGACGCTGCGAACCGGGATCGTCATCGCCGCGCTGCTCGTGCTGGCCGTCTGGGGTGCCTACAAGCTCGTCACGCCCATGGCCACCGACGCCGCCGACCGCGCCGAGATGACCGCCGACTGAGCCCTCCGCTTCGTTTCGCCGCCGAACTGATTTCTCGCCAGCGGCAGCTACAGTAACAATTGAAACGATCGACACACCGATCGCACTGCTGTCGTGCGATCGGGTGCGCATCGACTTTCAGTGGCTACTATCCTCCGCTGGGGGCCTGATCGTCTCCAGTACCCAGTCGTCGGGGGTCGCTCGGCGCACTTCGAAGGGATCGAACGCCGCCCGTGGAGCGTCGGCCAGGCGGCCGAGGAAGTTCCCGACCGGCGTCGGGTCCCGGTCACTGACGAGGACGAACGGCTCGCCGCCGTCGAGCGCGGTGAATCGTTCGCGGACGCGCGCTTTCCGTTCGTCCGGCGCGAGGCCGCGGATGTCGACGGCAGCGTCCGGTACGTCGACCTCGTCGGCGGTCGCGATCGCGGCGTCGACCGCGCTGGCGAGGTCGGCCACGGGCGCTGGTACGTCGCCGGGCGTCGGCGTCCCTTGCAGGTCGTGGGTGAAGGGGAGTTCGGCGAGGACGGCCGCATCGAGGTCCCCGACCGCTTCCTCTCGGAAGAGGTCGTTCGACTCGCCACAGCAGTCACAGACGTACTCGGCCATGTTGACGACGGTCCCGAGCACGGGCACGTCGTTGTCTCGGAACAGTTCGACGGTTCGGCTCGTGTCGCTGACGCTGGCGTGGAACGGCGTGGTGACGACGACGACGCCGTCGACGGGGACCTCCTGGAGCGTCGTCAGCACCACGTCGCCGGTCCCCGGCGGGAGATCGATCACGAGCACGTCGTCGTTGCGCCACGCGGTGTTCGTAAAGAGGTCGTCCAGCGCGTCGTGGGCCATCGCGCCGCGCCAGGCCAGTGGCGCGCCCGACTCCATCAGGCCGACGCTCATCACGTCCAGTCCGCCGACCGACACGGGGAGGGGATCGCCCTCCTCGCTGGACTGGACCGGCCCGCTCACGTCGAGCAGTTCCGGCACGTTCGGGCCGTGGATGTCGGCGTCGAACAGCGCCACGTCGTCGTCGGCCGCCAGCGCACAGGCGAGGTAGGTCGTCGTCGTCGACTTGCCGACGCCGCCCTTCGCGCTGGCGACAGCGATCACGCGGTCGAACTCGCGGACGCTCGCCCGGTCGTCGCTGGAGGGTGTCGTCCGCTCGACGTGGACGCCTTCGACGCCGGCCACGTCGTCGACGGCGCGTAACATGGCCTGGACGACCTGGTTCGCCGTGTCGCCGTCCAGCGCGGTCATGTCAGTTTCGATGGTCACGTCGCCGTCCTCGACGACGACGTTCTCGACGAAGCCGGCCTCGAACACGGAGAGGTCGGCCTGTGGGTCGCGCACCGCACGCAACGCCGCTTCGACGCGATCGGTCAGAGTGTCTGTGTTCGTATCTGTCATCTTAGAGATCCGGCATCCTGTTGAGGCGATCCTCGCCGGGCAACAGGCGACTGTCGTTTTCCAGCGCACCGCCGAACTGGCGGCGGAAGCGGCTCGGCTCGACCTCCAGGGCGCGTTCGGCCGTCTGGCGGACCACCGTCGCGGGATCGTCCGTCAGCTCCCGCAGGCGGTCGCGGGCCCGGTCCTCGTCGACGCCGCCGAGCATGTGTGCGGCCCACTCGCGGACGCGCTCGCTGTCGTCGCGGCTCTGTTCGAGCAACAGGTCGGCCATCGCCTCGCCCCGGAGCTTGAACAGCGAGATGGCCGCGTTCCGGCGGACGGCGTGGTGGTCGTCGGACACCGCCGCTTCGAGGTCGGACTCGTGGGCGTCGCGGTCGAGGTTGTCGAGCGCCACGACGGCCTCCGAGCGGACCCACGGGTCGGGATCGTCGAGCAGTTCGACCGCGACCGCTGCGGCCGCTTCGCCGGTCTCCGTCCCCGAGCCGGCGTCGGTCCCGTGGACGGTCAGCGCCTCGACGGCGAACTGGCGCACGTCGTCGTCCGGGTCGTTGGTCGCGGCGTAGGCCAGCCCCGCGACGATCGTCTCGCTCGTCGCTCGGTCTTTCAGCGCGAGCGCGGCCCGCCGCCGGTCGATCGCGCTGTCGGCTTCCAGATCGGCCAGGAGTTCGCTGGGATCGTCGCCCTCCACCGGTTCGGTGTCGGCGGCCGCCAGCTCGGCTGGCGTCGCCTCGCCGATGGTAACGTCGTCGCGGCTCACTTCGATGTCTTCGAGCGCGCCGATGTCGGCGTGGCGTCCGGGGCTTCGTTCGGGATCGAGCTGGGGGTCCGGCTCCGCTTCGCGGTGTTGCTCGAACTCGTCGTCGGTCATCGCTCCACCTCCAGCGAGAGCAGGGTCGCGATTCCGAGCGCGAACGGGACGGCTCGTGAGAGCGTCGCCGGCACGCCAGCGAAGGCGAGCAACGCGACGCCGACGAGCAGGGCGAAGCGCCGCTCTCGGAGCGCCACGCTCGCCGCCGTCACCGCGCCAGCGACGGCCAGCCCGACGACGACCAGCGACGTGCCCACGACGCCGCTGCCGACGAGGGTGGTCGCGCCCGCGACGAAGGGATTCGCGAGGCCGACGGCCACCACGACGGCGAACGCACCCGCGCCGACTCCGACTGCACGCGGGCCAGCACCAGCGTACAGTGGCGTCGCGGCGATCCCGAGCAGTGCGAGCGTCGAACCGAGCGGTCTGAGTCCGGGCCAGCCGAAGCCGGCCGCGAGTCCCACTGCGACGGCCGCGACGAGCAACGCGGTCGCCGCGCCCGTCCAGACGGTGAGTCGACGGCGGAAGCCGACCGCGACGACGCCGGTCCCCGTGGCGACGGCGACGGCAGCGGGCGTGGCGAGGCCGACGGCGGCCGCGAGCAGTCCGAACACGCCGACGAAGAGGAGACCGACGCCCGCGACGGGATCGTCCCCGCTCGCGCCGAGCCACAGCGCCGCCAGTGCGGCCAGTCCCGTGGTCGCACCCGCGATCGGCTCCCGTGGGAGCGTCGCCGGTGCCGCCGGTGCGTTGACGAGGATCGCCGAGACGAACCGCGCGCCGACTGCGAGCGCGACGACAGTGGTCACGACGAGTGCGACCGTTCGCCGACGGACCGGGACCGTACGCGCGACGGCGGCCCGCTCGATCTTGCTCGCGGTCATGCTCCCTCCAGCCGTGCCGCCAGGTCGTTTCGGTCCGCGCGGACGACACGCTCCATGAACTGCCCGAGACGGCCGTACACGCCGGTTCCGGGTTCGTCGGCGAGGCGATCGGCGACGCCGGCCGCGAGGTGCCCGAGATGGCGGTCGTGAAAGTCCAGCCGGGCGGCCGCTGCGCTCTCGTCGACGGCGGCCTCCCGGCGGGCGAGAAACGCCGCGAACTCCAGCTCGTAGGCCAGCGCGTCGTGGTTGTCTCGATCGTCCTGATCGATGGCGAGCCCGTAGTAGTCGTAGGCCCGCGCCAGATCGAGGTTCACGTCGTTCCAGGACCGATCCGGCCGGTACTTCGACTCGTACAGCGGCACCGGCGGTCCCCGTGCGTCGAGCGAGCCGTCGGTCCGGTCCGTGTACTCGCTGTACCCCAGCTCGAAGATGTCGTTGTATCGGGCCGCCAGGGTCTCGTAGTCGTCGTCGGTCGTACAGTCGGGGGCCGCCACGTCGAGCGTCGTCTGTGCGACACACGCCTCGATGTCGGCGTCGAGCGTCCCCTCTGTGGCGGCCTCGTGGAACGCCTCGTCGGGATGCCGGAAGGCGTGTGCCAGGGTCCGGAACAGCGTCGCTCGGGCCGCTGCGTCCACGTCGAGATCGTCGGGAGAGTCGGTGGTGGTCGCCATCAGCTCTGGCCCCCTCCCGTTCGGTAGACGCCGAACGCGGTAACGGCCGTCACCGCGACGACCGCGATCCCGGCCAGCGTCCACAGCAGCGTCTGGTAGGGCGGTCCGCCCGGCCCACCGCTCATCGGGAAGTAGTACCACTCGCTAACCGCCTTCTGTCCCGCACGCTCGCCGTTGGAGCCGTTCCAGACCGCGAAGGCGACGTCGAGGTCGCCGTCGTCGCTGATCGCGGTCCGGTTCTCGCTGGTCGCGTCGAGGGGCCGCGAGTAGACGACCGTCCAGGTGGCGTTCTCGCCGGTCCCCTCGTGGGTGGCCGTCGCGTCGATCGCCGGCTCCTCGAACGGCGTCGTCGAGCCGGCACCGCCCGCCAGTAGCTCCTGGGTGCCGGTGTCGCCGGACCAGTACCAGACGTTGACCCTGTTGTCTGGCCCGCCCATCGCGATGGGCGGCCGGGCGCTGCGGTTGGCCGGGAACTGCACGGCGACGGCGTCGGCGAACGCCCGCACGTCGCTGGCGCTCTCGTCTCTGGTCCGGTCGTGCCACTCCAGACGGAGGTAGAGCCGGTCGTCGGTCGTCGCCGCCTGTACGTTCACCGCTTCGATCGTGGTGTCGTCGGCGTGTGGCACGCTCGACGGCGCGCTGGTCAGGGGCACGTCACTGGCGGGCACCGCCGCCCAGCCGTCGGCGTCGGGTCCGTCGAGTGGACCGTCGGGACTCTCGACGACGGGGATCTCGTGGGCCGGCCGTGCGCTCGCCAGCGGCGTCGCGACCGTCGAGACGACCACCAGCGTCGCCACGAGCGCCGCCGCGGCGAGGGCACGTCGCTGCGCTCCGTCAGTCATCTTCGAACACCTCAAGAGCGAAGCTCTGCCGAGCCTGAGGATTGCTCACTTCGCTACGTATCGTCGACCGCCGAAAGACTCGCTTCGCTCGTCTTTCGAACACCGGGAGAGCGAGCTCTCCCGAGCTCGAAGATGACTGCCGTCGCTGCGCTCCGTCAGTCATCTTCGAACACCTCCAGACGGTACTGTTCGGCCGGATTCTTGTCCTGAAGGATCTCCATGAGTTCGCTGTCAGCGCCCTGTCTCGCCCGCTGGCGCTCTCGTTCGATCGTGTCCAGTGCCTGGTCGACGCGGTCGCCGAACAGCTCTCGCAGGTACTGGCGCGGGATGCGGTCCACGTCGACCGACTCGCCCTCGTCGGTGTGCTGGGGCGGGGCGAACGGCGGGATGTAGTAGACGTTGGGCTGGGTCTGGAACTCCGGATGCAGCGGGAGCGCGACCTCGTACTCCTCGACGAGCTTGTAGATGGGTCCGTCTTCGTCGTCGAGAAAGCCCACCAGCCGGAGCTGCGGGGGACACTCCTCGGCGCAGGCGGGCGCGAACGTCTCGCCGTCCGGTCCCTCGCCCTCGATGCGGGGGTAACAGAAGATGCACTTCTCGGACTTCTTCGAGACGGTGTTGTAGTACACCTTCTTGTAGGGACACCCCTCGACGCAGTAGCGGTAGCCCCGACAGCGATCCTGGTCGACGAGGACGATGCCGTCCTCCTCGCGCTTGTACAGCGCCGACCGCGGGCAGGCCTCGACACAGGAGGGGTGGGTACAGTGGTTGCAGATCCGCGGGAGGTAGAAGTAGTAGCTGTTGGGGTACTCGCCGGCTCCCTCGTCCTCGTCCCAGTTGGGCCCCCACTCCGCGCCGTCGCGGGGGCGCAGCGGCTCGTCGCTGCCCTCGTACATGATCTCCTCGTGGTTGAACTCCCAGGCCCGGCCGTAGTCCTCGCGGTCGGGGATCTCGCCGGTCTGGCGCTCGGAGTGGTCCTCGGACTGCCAGCCGCCGCCGGAGTCCTCCCAGCCTCGCGGGTAGCCTTCGCCGGGCTTGGTCTCGACGTTGTTCCAGTACATGTACTCGCTGCCCCCGTCCTCCGTCCAGAGGCTCTTGCAGGCGATCGTACACGTCTGGCAGCCGATGCACTTGTTGAGGTCCATCACCATTGCGACCTGGTGGTCGACGCCGTCGGCGACGGTGATGCGAGTGTCCTCGTCTCCGTCGTCGTTCTGGGTGTTCGAACTCATTGGCTGTCACCTCCCGCCGGGCGAACGTCCACGTTCACGTCGCTGTTGACGCCCGTCGGCCCCCAGTAGTTCGGGAAGAAGTAGAGGTGCTCTCCGGTGTCCTCGGGGTACTGGACCAGCTGTGTGGGCTTCATGTACATCGGGACGAGCGTGTTGAAGTTGTCTCGGCCCGGGTACTGGAACTTCTCCCACGAGAAGAAGTGTCGGACCGTGCCGGGGTCACTGGACGGGTAGATCTTGGCCTGTACCTCGACGCTGCCCATGTCGTTGTACACCTCGACGGTGTCGCCGTCCTCGATCCCGCGCTCGCTCGCGTCCTCGGGGTTGAGGGAGACCGTCGGTTCGCCCCGCTGGAGCCGGAGCATCTTCGTGTTCTCGCGCCACGTCGAGTGGATCGACCAGCGGCTGTGGGGCGTGTTGTAGGAGAGGGGGTAGTCGCCGCCGGTGTCCTGTGGCCCCTCCTTGTGGGTCGGTAGCTCCTCGCCGAGTTCGAGGAACCAGTCGTGGTCGACGTAGTACTGCTGGCGGCCGGTGAAGGTGGGCCAGGGCTGTTTGTCCTGGACGTAGTCCTGCCAGGGGACGTATGGCTCCCCGTCCTCGATGTCGGAGGTCCAGTGGTCTCCCGCCGCTTCGAGACGCTGGGGCTGCTCGACGGTGTCGGCGAACGTGATCTGCTCGTCGCTGTCCGCGGGGTTCGACTCCTCGCTGTGTTCGAGGACGAACTCCGAGGCCGCGCGGCCGTCTTCGAGCGCACCCTCCTCGTCAGTCTCCCAGTCGCGCACGTAGTCGTCGTAGATCGTCGTCAGGTCGATCTCGCGGTCGAAGGATCGGTCCTCGACCGGTTCGACTCCCCGTTCCTGGGCCCGTTCCTGGATCTTCTCGGCCAGCAGGCGGAAGATCTCCCAGTCTGATTTTGCCTCGCCCAGCGGCTCGACGGCGGGCGTGAACGGGTGCACGTACGTGTGCATGTCGGTCATGTTCAGGTCGTGCTTCTCGTAGTGGCTCGCCGCCGGCAGGACGATGTCGGCGTACATCGCCGTCGAGTCCATCCGGAAGTTGATGTCGACGACGAGGTCGAGTTTCGGCCAGAGCTGTTCCTCGACGGCGACGTTGCCCTTTGCCTGATTGAAGTAGTTGCCACGCCAGACGAACATCGTCGAGGGGTCCGGCCGGGACCCGTCCTCGCGCTCCTCGGGGTACACCGGCATCCAGCCCTCGTCGATGGACTCGCGGATCTTCTCGGCGGTGTCGGGATCGGTGTTGTCGAGGATGCCGGCGTGGAAGTAGGTCCACAGCGTCGTCGGCACGCCCCGCACGCTGCCGGTCGGGAAGGAGAGCGTCTTCCAGCCGTGGAACGTCCAGATCTTCTCCTGGCCGACGTAGTGATCCAGCCCGGTGCCGGGTTCCCCGAGGTTCCCGGTCAGGGTCACGAGCAACTGGATCGCTCGGTTCCCCAGGTCGTTGTGGTACCAGTCGTTGACCCCCTTGCCGTGGATGATCTTGGCCGCGTCGGCGTCGGCGAACTCGCGGGCGACGCGCTGGTAGGTGTTCTCGCCGACGCCGGTCTCCTCGTGGACGAACTCGGGCGTGTACTGGGACAGTTCCTCGCGGAGGTTTTCCCAGACCGACCGGACCGCCACCTCGCCGTCGTCGGTCTCGACGCTCCGCTCGACGCCCAGCTGCGGCTCGAAGTCGAGTTCGATGCTCGCCTCGGGGTCGTGCTGACCGTCGCGTTCACCGAGCGAGCCGGGGGCGCGGCGGAGCTTCCCGTCCTCGTCGACCATCACGAACACCTTGTCGGGATCGTCGGCGTCCGCCGCGAGACCGACCTCGCCCGCCCGGAGGAACTTCCCGGTGTCTTCTCGCACGAGCAGCGGCATGTCGGTCTGTTCTTTGAGGTGGGCCTCGTCGTACAGCTCCTCGTCGACGATCGTCTGGGCCATCCCGAGCGCGAGGGCCGTGTCGGTGCCGCCCTCCGGCGCGAGCCACTCGTCGGTGTGGATCGCGGTCTGGGAGTAGTCGGTGAAGATCCCGACGCGTTTCGCCCCCTCGTAGCCGGCGTCGAGGAAGTACTTCGCGTCGGGGATGCGGGTGACGTTGATGTTCGATCCCCAGGCGATGATGTAGTCCGCGTTGTGCCAGTCGGCGGACTCGGCGTTGTCCGTCTGGGTCCCCCACGTGATCGGCTGGCCCGGTGGCAGGTCGGAGTACCAGTCGTAGAAGCTGTGGGAGACGCCGCCGAGCAGGTTCACGAGGCGACTGCCCGACGCGAACGAGACCGGGCTCATCGCCGGGATCGGGGTGAACCCGGAGATGGCGTCGTACCGGCCCGCCTGCACCTCGTCGATGACGTGGTCTGCGATCTCGGTCAGTGCCTCGTCCCAGGAGATGCGTTCCCACTGGCCCTCGCCGCGTTCGCCCGTGCGGCGCAGCGGGTGGAGCACGCGCTGGTCGGCGTTGACGTAGTCCGTGTAGCAGGCTCCTTTCTGGCAGCCCCGCGGGTTCGGATCTGGGAGGTCCTCGTCGATCACGGGGTAGTCGCCGGCCTGTTCCTCGCGCCAGACCTGCCCGTCCTTGACGTAGACGTTCCACGAGCAGGAGCCGGTGCAGTTGACGCTGTGGGTCGAGCGGGCGACGGAGTCCCAGTCCCACTCCTCGCGGTAGAGGTCCTCCCACTCGCGGTAGGGGTACGAGCCGATCGGGTCGTCGACCGCCTGCAGCCCGTCCATCTCCTCGTCGGCGAACGACAGGCCGGTCGCGCCGACGATCGAGGCGGCTCCGAGGCCGCGAACGAAGTCGCGTCGAGTAATTCCGGAGCTGTCCATCCACCGGTCGTCGTCGATGTCGTGTTCACTCATGAGTCAGAAACACCGTAAGCGTCGCACAGAGAGCGCCGACGGCGGCGAGCGCGAACCCGGTCGGCGTCGAGCCACCGGATTCGAGGCCCAGCGCGACGAGTCCGAGCCCGAGCAGTTTGCTCGCCGTGTCCAGCAGTCGATACTGTCGCTCCGAGAGGGCGGCAACGTCAGTCATTGTCGCCACCCCCATCGGCCGCGTCGGACGAACTCGCTGGTCCGCCGTCGGCCGCGACGTCTTCGCCGTCCGTCTCCGGGGGCGTCGCGGGATCGCCGTCGCGCAACAGCAGGTACGTGACGATCCCGAACAGCGTCGGCACGAGCAACAGTGCGGCCGCGAGGATCGGATTGACGACGCTGGTCGAGACGTCCAGCACCTGGTTCGCGAGGATGTTGTTCATCCCCGCGATCGAGGCGATCATGACGAACGCCACCGCCGCGACGCCGACGGCGGTCTGCCAGGGCCGGTCGAGCGGGTCGGCGGTGAAGTGAACCTCCGGCGTCCGGTCGACGAACGGCCAGGCCAGGATCGCCGCGAAGACGAGACCGGGCAGCACGATCCCGCCGAGGAACTCGCTGTTGATGTGGACCGGACCGAGGTCGACGGCGATGCCCGGCAGCAGCTTCAGGAAGCCGTAGACCCACATCAGGAACCAGTCCGGCATGATGAGCTCCGGCGTGGCTGCGGGGTCGTTGGGGCCGTACTCGGCGACGTTGTGGACCGGCAGCAGGCCGGCCAGCAGCGACAGCGTCGCGGCCGTCAGGAAGAACACGACCGCCGACACCGCGGCCTGGTTGGGGACCGCCGGGAGCCCGACGATCACGTCGTCGTTCTCCCGGTCGATCGCCTCGCGGCCGGTCTCGACGTCGTCTTCGCGGGGTGCCTCGGTGTGTTTCTGGCGGATCAGGATGAACATGTGCAGGGCCAGTCCACCCAGGATGAGCAGCGGGATCACGAGCACGTGCAGGAAGTACAGCCGCGGGATCGTCGCGCTCGTGGGGAACTCGCCACCGAAGATGATCTCCCCGAGGAAGTCACCGATCAACGGCACCGAGACCGTGAGATTGTACCCGATCCCCGTCGCCGTCGCGGCGAACTCGTCGAACGGCAGCGCGTAGCCGGTGTAGGCCGCCCCCATCGCGAGCACCGCCAGCCCGGTGCCGACGACCCAGTTCGGTTCCCGCGGGTTGCGGTAGGCCCCGGTGAAGAACACCCGGAGCATGTGGAGCCCGATCGAGGCCACGAAGAGGTGGGCCGCCCAGTGGTGGAGCCGTCGGATGAACATCCCGAACGGGACGGTGTAGGTGATGTGTAGCACCGAGACGAACGCTTCGGGCATCTCCTCGCCCTGGAACTGGGCGACGCTGCCGTCGTACTGGACGGCGCTGGTCGACGGCTCGTAGAAGAAGCCGAGGAACACGCCGGTCAGGATCAACAGGAGGAAGCAGAAGACCGCGACCTCCCCCAGCAGGAACGAGTCCTCGGCCGGGAACGCCTTCCCGAGGAACGTCTGGCCGTTCTTCAGGTCGAGTCGGCTGTCGAACCAGTCGTAGACCTGCTTCGCTCGGGACATCATTCACCTCCGGGACCGACGGTCCCTTCGAAGTCTCCGGTCGCGACGAGCTCCCCCTCGCTGGTCATCGTGATCGGGAGCTGTGGCAGCGCTCGACCCGGCGGCCCGTCGGTCACTGTGGCACCCGAGAGCGGATCGAACTTCCCGAAGTGACACGGGCAGACGAGCGTGTTCCCCTCTCGGTTCGATACCATACAGCCCGCGTGCGTACAGACTTTCGAGTAAGCGGCGTAGCCGTCGACGGTGAAGGCCATGTTCGTGTCGCCGCCGTAGTCGTCCTCCGAGAAGCGTACCAGCAGCGTCGGAGCGTCCTCGATCCCCGGTCGCGGCTCGGGAAACACCGTCATCTGCTCGCCGGCCGACAGTGTGCTCTCGGTGACTCGCTCGCCGTCTCCGTCGACGAGGTTGATCCCGTCTGAGTAGATCGGGCCGCTGTATCCGCGCTCGAACACCTGCGTCAGGCCGGCAAGCGGCGCGGCGAGGCTCGCGACGGCGGTCAGTCCGCCGGTCGTCGCGAGCACCTTCGCGAAGTCGCGCCGCTGGAGCTGTGCGCGGTCGTCGGTGAAGATGCTCGGCTGGCTCGCGCTCCCAGCACACGGACACTGTTCGTCGTCTCCGTCGTCGTCCGGTTTCGGGTAGTCCATCATTCGTGCCCCCTGTGTTCTGCGACTTCGATGTGTGGCATGAACCAGGCGTAGTAGGCGACCGTCGACAGCGCCAGCGAGAGGAACATCCCGGCGGCGTAGACGCCGAAGTACTGCGTTCGAGCTAGCGTCAGGTACTCGCCGGTAAACAGCGCGGCGAACACGATCGCGAGGACGGTCAGCCCGCCCATCGCGACCAGCCCCTCGATGGCGTCGGTCGCGTCGTGGTACTCGACGATCCAGCGCTCGTCGGTTTCGAGCCACGGTAACGACACCGTCCCGCCGTCCGCGACCGCCTCGGCGTCGTCCGGGGGCCGCACGGCGTCGTTCATGAACCGGTGGACCGCGGTCAGCGCCCCCAGCAGTCCGAACAGTCCGACCCAGACGATCACGCCGACCTGACTGGGCGAGAGCTTGTTCGGCGTGTCGACGAAGCCGTCGAGGGGACGGATGTCGGTGACACTCTCGTCGATCGCGATCTCCTCCGACGGCGGCTCTCCGTGGAGCGAGACGTACCACATCGGGAGCAACACCGCGGCGATCAACAGGACGATCAGGATCGTGTTGCGCCTCATCGTCCCCTCGCCACTCCTCTCGTTGCGCCCGTCCGATGGACGTGCTGTACACGTGCAGCCGGTGGCTGTGCTAGTCTCTCCTCAGAGCCACCAGCAGGCACAGATACTGGGTGTGCAGTGCCACGTCTGTCCATACTCGCGCCTGGGTAGCTGACAAATATAAACCGACACCGCACTTCCTGTCGCCGAGGAACGAGCGCGAATGTATTCGGCCTGCCTTTTTAACGACTTCTCGTGTGGATCGTCGTCGCCGTCACGGTGGGCCGTCGCGGTCGGGGTCGGGTGACGGGGCGTCGGGCGCTCCCTCCTCCATCGCGACCCGCATCTGGCCGCTGGTGTCGTCGAAGTGCAGATGCGAGTGGGGGTATGCGATCTCCACGTCGGCGTCTTCCAGCGCGGCCCAGACGTTCGTCTGGACCTTCGAGCGGGTCGCGAGCAGCTTGTAGGGCTCTTTGACCCAGTATCGCAGCGTGAGCTGGACGCCGTGGTCGGCGAAGCTGTTGATGTAACACGTCGGCGGGGCGGGGTATCTGGCCGCGCCGACGCGGATGTCCGGCCCGCCCTCGATGACGGCGTCGACGTTTCGAGCCGACCGTTCGACGATCTGCCTGGCCTCGTCGAGGTCACCCTCGTAGGTCACCGTGATGTCGAGTCGCAGGCGCGTTCGGGGGTCCTCTGCGGAGTAGTTGACCACGTCTCGCTCCCGGATCGTCCCGTTCGGGATGACGATGAAAGTGTTGTCGAGTGTGAATATCTTCGTGTATCGGAGCGTGATGTCCTCGACGAAGCCCCGCGTATCGGTGTCGGAGAGTTCGATCATGTCGCCGATCTCGTAGGGCTGGTCCGCCAGCAGGAAGACGCCGCTGACGATCGAACCGACGACCGGTGCGATCACCACACCGACCACGGCAGAGAACACGGCGACCGACAGCGAGATGTCGCTCAGCTTGAGCCCGTAGATGCGGAGTATCGACAGGAGAGCGATCAAGAACACCGCGCCCCGGATTCCCCTGATCGCGGTCCGAGTCAGACTCGGGCGCTGGAACCGCCGCGCGATGCGTCGACCGAACACGAGTACGACGAGCCGTGACGCGAAGTACGCCACCACGAGGACCACGACCACCGCACCCAGATCCAGTATCCAGTCGGGCACGCCCGGAAACATCTCGTAGGGCACCGGCGATTCGAGCGTCCCGGTCGGCGACGCTGTCGGCGTCGGCGTCGCCGTCCCGCTCTGGGCCCCCGAGACACCACCGGTCGTCATGCTCGTCCAATCCGCGTCTCCGGATAAAAGGGTTGCGTAGCGCCCGACCACGACAGTCGTTATCGCGCCACGATACCGTACTACAGGAACAATTAAACAATTAGCCGACAGGTATTTGACCGTCCACCAGCTAGTCACAGTCGATGACCAGTATCGATTCACGCTGCACTGCAGCGAGTGCAGAGGCACCGCCACCGACGACCGGTCGCCGGAAGTCGTTGCTCTTCTGTCCGACCTGCGAGTTCGAGAGTTCCGCCGACGAGAAGTGGATCGTCCACGCCACAGCCGACGAGCGCGAACTCGTCTGTCCCGACTGCCGTTCGACGGTCGCGACGCGGTAGTCCGCCTCGTTTCGCCGGGCGTCTCGTACTGCCGGCTGTCCGTCTGTAACGAATGTTGCGACCCTGCGGTCGCGAAGATCTTCACGAAGTTACAGCCGGCAGTATGAAACCGGAGTTCACTGACTGCCACCGGCGACCGTGACCGATCTCGCCGCCCCGAGTGGTGACGCCCTCGGCGAACAGACGGCCGCCGGTCTCACTCGTCGTATTCTACGACGCGTTCGTCCGTGACGACGCTGTCGAGGAGACGCGTCGGCGTCGCGTCGTAGGCCGGGTTCTCGATCGAGAACCCTTCCGCCGGCTCTCGCATCACCTCCGAGACCGAACGGAACTCGTTTTCGAACGCGAAGCCGCCGTCGATCAGCTTCGACTCCGATCCGACGACGGTCACCGGAACGCCCTGATCGGCGGCGGCCGCCGCGATCGGGTACGTCCCGATGCGGTTGTACAGCGTGTCGTCGACGATGCAGTCCATGCCCACGAGCACGCGGTCACACTCCGAGAGATAGTGGCCGGCGGCGCTGTCGACGATTAGACGCACGTCGACGCCGTCGATCCCCGCCATCGATCGAGCCAGCTTGCGACCGAGATACCGGGGGCGTGCCTCCGTGACGTACACCGTCATGTCGACTTCTCCGTCGGCGGTCTCGATCGCACGCTCGATACTCTCGATCACGGTCGAGGAGTAGTCGTGCGTGAGGATCGTCGCAGTCGGATCGAGGCGGTCGCCACACCGCTTTGCGGCCCGTTCTTTGCCGGTCTCGACCTGCTCGACGACGGCCTGAATCGCGGCGTCGGTCTCGGCTTTCGCGTCCGCGACGCTGTCGAGGGCCGCCCCGGAGACGCGTTCGACGATCGCCCGCTGGGTCGTGTGCAACGACGCGTGCGACGGGTTCGCGCGTCGAAGTGCGCTGCTGTTTCGCTCCAGCGCCCGGACGTACTCCTCGGTGGTCGGGAACTCGCGGTCGGCGAGCGCCGACAGCGCTCTCGCCGCTTTCACGGCGACGACGGAGGAGCTGTGGGTCTGCATCTCGGAAATCTCCTCGACGGTCTCGTCGATCATGCTCGTGGCTCGGACCCCCGCCACCAAGGGCTTTCCCCATCGCCGAATCATATTTAACTGCGGACACGCACCATCCACTGACTATGGTGTCGATCGGGTCGTCCCTGGACGAGCGAGCGATCTCGGAGAGCACGAGCGTCGCGATTCTGGTCGGCATCACCGTCGTCGTGACCGCCTCGGTCGGACTGAACGTCCTCATCGTAGACAGCCAGGAGACCGGCCCGCCGTCGGCGAACTTCACCTACGATCACATCGAGCAGAGCAACACGCTCATCGTGACCCACGACCGCGGCGACGAACTCGAAGCCGGAAAGATCCACTTCGTCGGTGCCGACCAGGACACGACCTGGGCGGCAGCGGCGGGGACGAACGAGACGACGACCGTCGGTCCGGGCGACATCGTCCAGCTCAGCGAGAACAACGCCTTCGGCACGCCGGTCACCTCCTCGACGGAGATCGTGGTGCAGTACGTCTACGAGGGCAACCGGACCACGCTCGACGAGTGGCCGTCGGAGCAATGACTCTCTCCCGGACCCAACGCTAATCCGTCGCCGACACCGCGTCCGCGTCGCCCGCTGGCTCCTCGCCGAGCAGCCGGTCCAGCGACAGCGGGCCGCTCCCCAGCGTCACCAGTGCCGACGCCATCCCGAACAGCGTGACGTGTGCCAGCACGGGATCGTCCGGCAGGCCGAACAGCGTCGCCGTAAAGAGCAGGAAGGCGACCCCGGCGCTGGCCCGCGTCAGCAGGCCGACGATCAGCGCGAGCCCGACGGCGGCTTCCAGCACGCCAGCACCCAGCACCCAGAGGCCGGGATCGACCGGGACGACGGCGGTGAGGTCGTACTTCTCGACCACCGCGAGCGACCGCGCCGGGTCGCCGAGTTTCTGCGTGACGCCGAGGAAGACGAAGGAGACGCCCAGCCCGACCCGAAGCACCGTCGGGACGTACCGGCGGTAGGGGGCCGTCACCTCGTCGAGCCAGACTTTCAGCAGGTGGAACCGGTCGATGCGCCTGTAGATCGATCCCTCCGTCGAGGCGATGTCCAGCAGGATGTCGTCGGCGCTGGGGCGGCCGCCGCCGAGGACGAACAGCGCGACGAAGCCGGGGACGTACTCCAATGCCAGCAGCGCGTCGGGACTGATGGCCAGTGCCAGCACGTACAGTCCCATCCCGAGGACGGTCATGATTCGCGTGCCGAGGCCGAAGAGCAGGCAGAACCCGATACCGATCAGTACGACACGCACGAGCGGATTCGCGGCGGGATCGAACGACACCGTCGGTGCGAACAGGTACCCCTGAAAGCCCGCACCGACGAGGGGCAGCCCCAGGCTCAGGCGCAACATCCACGGGATCAGGTCCTCGTAGGTCGCGAGCTTGGCGCGGAGAATCTCGATATCGACGACACGCGGACGGTAGCGCAGGTACAGCGCCAGCCCGACGACCCCGATCGCACCGCTACCGACGAACAGCACTGCGTTGATCGGGTCCGCGAGTGTCTCGCGAACGAACGCGATCGCGTCGATCGTATCACCGGTCGGATCGGTCACGTAGTCGACGTGCGCGGCGGCCGGTCGAGCGATGGCTGCGAGCGCGACCAGCGCGAGTGCCAGACGGGGGACCTTCGAGAACGTCATACGGGCTGTTAGGGCCGGCGACGCCTAACCTTGACCCCGACAGTCTGGCCGAGTCCTGTGGTCCCGGTGTCAAAAACCCGACCGGTAAAATTATACTTTCCTGGGGGCTATTGGGGACAGTGAGCGTCAACGTCGAATCGCGGATCGTCGATCGCGGGAACGACGATCACGTCGATGCCGCCTGGGAGCTCAAAGAGCGGATCCGGGAGCGTGACGGCGTCCTCAGACAGCGACACGGGTTCTTCAGCGACGCCTACCGCCGGTCTCGGGTCTATCTCTACGTCGACGGCTCCCGAAATCGGCTCATCGGCTTCGCGGCCGTCCGCAGTGACGGCTACATCCTCTTTCTGGCCGTCGACGAGGAGTACCGCGGCCACGGGTTCGGCAAGCGACTCATCGCCCGCGTCTCGGAGGACTACGGAAGCGTCACCTGTCACGCACGCGCGACCAATCAGGCGGCGATCTCGTTCTACGAACACCTCGGGTTCGAGCGCCGACGCGAGATCGACAACTACTACGAGGACGGCGGTGACGCCTACTACCTCAAGCTCGGCGACGCTTCGATCCGAGAGAAGCTCTCGAATCTCCTGCGTGGGTGACACCACCGGCAGACCGAACGCAACTCCTTTGATGGCCGTCCGCAAAGACGTGTTCAGATGGAAGAGCGGACGCAGGCGTACCTCCGGGGACGCTTCGGCGACCACTATCGCCGCAGCGAGTTCACGCCGCCGCCGGACGCCAACGAGCGCGAGTGGGGGTTCATCCCCTGGACCGACGGGCCGGGCGAGACGATGGTCCGACACCGCTCGCTGCTGGATCTGGGCGAGCTGGGGGAGTTCCTCCAGCGCAAGCGGCCCAAACACGTCTACTTCTCCGCAGGCCGGTACCGCGACCCCAGTGCCTCCTCGATGAGCGCCAAGGAGTGGCGGTCGTCCGATCTGGTGTTCGACCTCGACGCCGATCACCTGCCCGCCGTCGAACTCGGCGAAGACAGCTACGCACAGATGCTCGCAAAGTGCAAGGAAGCGTTGCTCCGACTGCTCGACTTCCTGGAGAACGACTTCGGCTTCGAGGACCTGACCGTCGTCTTCTCCGGCGGCCGGGGGTACCACGTCCACGTCCGTGACGCTGGCATCCAGCAGCTCGAACGGGACGCGCGCCGCGAGATCGTCGACTACGTCCGCGGGATCGGGCTGGAGTTCGAACAGCTCGTCGACGAGGAGGCCGTGGCCGGAACGGCGGGGCGGTCCTCGCCGGCACAGAAGCGGACGCTCTCGACCGAGGGCGGGTGGAGTCGGCGGGCTCACCGCCACGTGATGAGCGTCGTCGACGACCTGCTGGAACGCGACGAGGAGGCGGCGATCGAGCGCCTCAGAGAGTACGAGGGGATCGGCGAGGGGAAGGCGACGGCGGCACTCAGCGCCGCCCGCAAGAACTACGATCAGCTCGCGGCCGGCAACATCGACGTGCATCCGGCCTTCTTCCAGATCGCCAAGCCGCTGATGACCGAGGTCGTCGCGATGGACAACGCGCCGATCGACGAGCCGGTGACGACGGACACGAACCGCCTGATCCGCCTGCCGGGCAGCCTCCACGGCGGCAGCGGCCTCGAAGTGCAGCGCATCGAGCGCGACGCCATCGACGACTTCGATCCGCTGGTCGACGCCGTCCCGGAGACCTTCCGCGGCCACGACATCACGATCGAAGTCACTGACGGCGGCCCGGTCGAACTCGGTGGCGACAGCTTTACATTGGAACCGGGCATTGGAACCTACCCAGAGCACGTGGGCGTCTTCGCGATGGCCCGCGGCCGTGCCGAGAAAGGCCCAGAATGAATCTCGACGAACTCCAGTCAGTCCAGTCCCGCGAGCGCCAGACCGACAGCCTCCAGCAGCTGCGGGAGTCGTTCTACGCCGACGCGGGGGAGTTCATCCAGCAGCTCCGCGAGGAGCGCGACAGCGTGGCCGACCGGGCCGACGATCCCTTCGACGCCCCGGAGGTCAACCGCCTGACCGACGACATCAACACCGCGGAGTCGACGGTCGAAGCGATCTACGAGCGCCGCGTCGGCAAGATCGTCAAGATGGCGTCGCTGGCCGCCGCCGACATGCCGGCCGAAGAAGAGGGGCTGACCCGCGAGGAACGGGACCTCTTCGAGACGCTGGTCAGCGCCATCGAGAGCAACCGCGATCACGTCCTCGACGTGCTCGCTGGCGACGTGACGCCCGACGCAGTCGAGGACGCGGGAGTCGACGAGAGCCCCACAGACGAGGTGTCGTCCGAGCCCGACGACGCCGGGGCGGAACCGGAACCCGAGCCGCCCGCCGATCCCCCGTCGAGCGACGAGCCGACGACGATCGAAGCGGCCGACCTGATGGGCAGCGACGAGAGCGTCGACCTGCCGCCCGACGCGCCGCCGGACGGACCGCCAGAAGGCGGAGCCAGCCGGGACGACCCCCTGGCCGGCGAGCAGTCGCCGGCCTCCGACGGCGGTACGGTACCGTCGCCCCCGTCCGACGACGCGGGGCCGACCGCGCCGGACGCGCCCGACACCGGCGACGAGCCGGCGACGCCGACGATCGAGCGCGCGACGGTCCGGATCACGGACGAGGTCGGCGAGATCTTCGGGATCGATCAGCGCGAGTACGACCTCTCGACCGACGACGTGGTCACGCTCCCCGAGCAAAACGCCGCGCCGCTGGTCGATCGGGACGCCGCCGAACGCCTCGACTGAGACGGGTTCTTATCGCCGTTTGCCTCGACTGAGGCGGGTTCTTATCGCCGTTCGCCAGGCCGACCGTACGCAGTCGTGGAGTCGATTCGGGAACGATCGACGAGAATCCGTACGACTATATATCTGGTCGCTCGCCCAGCGTGAGATCGACCGTCTCTCGGGACCCTTCACGGAGTACGTCGACGGCGATCGTGTCCCCCGGCGTCGTCTCCAGTGCGAGAAACGAGGAGAGGTGTTGGCGGGACGGGGTCGGGGTCTCGTCCATCGCCACGACCACGTCGCCGCCGACGCCGACTCTGACGCCGTTGACGACGTCTTCGCCGTCCGACGGCTCCAGGACGCCCTCGGCGGGTCCGTCCGTGACGACCTCGTCGATGTAGACGCCTTCGGCCGTCTGGAGGTCGTTGGCCTCGACGATCGGCGGCGTCAGATCGGTCAGCCGGACGCCGAGGTACGAGTGGTCGTAGGCCCCGGCGTCGATCAGCGACGGGACGACCCTGCGGGTGAGGGCCGCCGAGATCGCGAAGCCGATGTTGTCGCCCCCGCCGGAGTTGATGACGCCGACGACCGTCCCGTCGAGCGTGACCAGCGGGCCGCCGCTGTTGCCCGGATTGACCGCCGCATCTGTCTGGACGGCGTCGGGGATCGAGAAGCCGTTCGCCGCCGGGAGCGTCCGGTCGACGCCGCTGACGATCCCGGCCGAGACGGAGCCCGAGAGCCCGAAGGGGTTGCCGATGGCGACCACCTCCGTTCCGACGCCGGGGTCGGCCTCGACGAAGGGCAGCGGCGTGGCACTCGCCGGTTTGTCCGTGACCTCGATGACGGCCAGATCGCTGTAGGCGTCGACGGCGACGACGGCGGACTCGATCCAGCCCGACTCGCGGTAGCGGACGTAGATCTCGTCGGCGTCGCCGACGACGTGTTCGTTGGTCACGAGGTAGTCGTCGCTGTAGACGAACGCACTCCCCTGCCCGCCGCGGCTGTTCTCGGTGTACGTACGGACCGTCGCGACGGAGTCGACCACCTGCTCGTAGACGGCGTTGTAGCCGTCGCTGGCCGATTGCTCTTCGGCACCGGCGGCCGTGTCCAGTGTGGGGGCCTGACAGCCCGCGACGCCGACACCGACGGCCGCCGCCATCGAACCCAACACGCCACGACGCGTCTGCTGATCGTCCATGGGCGTACTATCGGCGGCGGTCGAATAAACCCACGGCCAGACGACGTTTCACGCTCTGGCCGATGGAGACAACGGCCGACCGGAGCCGCCGCGAGTCCCAGACCTGTCGACGAAACGGACACAAGCTTGAGGTAGCGGTTTACCGTACCCGTAGCCATGTCTGAATCAGGCGGCGAACTCTCGTCGGTCCCGCATCCACCGTTCCTGTTTGCCGGGCTCCGCTGTGCACTGGAGATGGTGCTCGTCGCGTCGCTGATACTGCTCCTGGGATTGCCGGCTCGGAACCCCGTCGCGCTCGCGGTCGTGGTCCTGCTGGCGTTTGCCGCCATGATGGTCGTCCTGTTCTGGTGTCTCAACCAACAGATGGACCGCTGGATCAAACACGCACGAGGCAAGCCGACGGTGCAATGACGGGATCGCGCCGGGACCATCCGACCAGTCACTAACCTTTTGAACGTCTCCCCAGTAGTAGCCGGCAATGTCGACCAAGCGAGCGCTGGCCCAGCAACTCGGCGTGGTGGCGGGATTCGACGATCCGCGAGCCCCGCTCGAACAGTATCGGACGCCGCCGGAGCTTGCGGCCCACCTGATCCACCTCGCCGACCTCCGGGGGGACATCGAGGATCGCACGATCGTCGACCTGGGCTGTGGGACCGGGATGCTGACGCTGGGCGCGGCGCTGCGCGGCCCCGAGCGAACCGTCGGGCTCGACGTCGATCCGGCACCGCTACGGACCGCTCGGGACAACGAGCGGAAGGTCGCGTCGGCCACGTCGGTCTCCTGGGTCCGGGGCGACGCCGAGAACGCGCCACTGCGCCCGGATCGGGACGGGACGACGGTCGTGATGAACCCGCCGTTCGGTGCCCAGTCGGGCAACGAACACGCCGACCGGGCGTTCCTGGAGACGACGGCCGCGATCGCGGACGTTTCGTACTCCATCCACAACGAGGGCAGCCAGGAGTTCGTCGGCTCGTTCGCGGCCGACAACGGCGGCACCGTCACCGACTCCTACCAGACGGAGTTCGAGATCCCGCGCCAGTTCGACCACCACGAGGACGAGTCGCGAGCTGTCACCGCGGAAGTGTACCGAATCGAGTGGTAGTCGCCGTTCTACGCCGCCTCGCGGGTCGCAATCGTGACGCGCGTCCCCTCGCCGCTCGCGAACACCTGTGAGCCGTTGCGCCGGAAGGTGAGCCCTCCAGCGGCGGTCGTCCGGTTCCGGCCAGGCACCGACGCGGTGGCGAGCGTACGGCCCTCTCTGGACACCGCGAAGGCGAACCCCTCGTCGGTCGGGACCAGCGTGACGTTCCGGCCGGCGACGACCGGGTCGGCTCGGCGCGACTCGCTCGTGTAGCCGAGCGTCCGCTCGTCGCCGGCCGGCCTGAGGTACACCTTGTAGACGCTGTCGTTGCCGGCCGGTCGCCAGCCCGTGCGGTTGACGTGGACGTTCCGTCGCCAGCCGACGCCGCCGACGTCGACGGTCGCGAAACCGCGGTTCTGGAGCTGGGATTCGAGGACGACCGTCTGCCAGACGTGGCGTCGCTGGCTCGTGACGACGACGCCGCTGGTGTTGATCGCCGTCGGATCGTCGACGAACGGCAGGGAGACGCTCCGCACGTAGCCGTCGGGCACGTCCTCGCCGTAGCTGACGGTGTAGTCCCGGACTTCGACCGTCGGCTGTGGGGCCGGCGAGTCGCCGATCGGCGCGACGTTGTACGGGATCGCCGCGCCGCTCAGCCCGACCAAGAGGACGACGACGACGGCCAGTCCGACCGTGTGGACTCCCGCCGTCGATTCGGGGAGTCGGCGCTCGACGATCCAGTCCAGCCGCGAGCCGGCCCGCTCGTCGGCGTCCCAGGTACCCACGACGACGACGGCCGTCAGCACGAAGACGACCGCCGCGCCGAGCCACCGAAACAGGACGAAGCGGCCGTTGCCTTCCGGGACGTACAGCGCCCACAGTCCCTGAAACTCCGCGAACACGAGGAGCCCGAACCACAGCCGCGTCGGGTCGGGCCAGCGGTCCCGGTAGTACAGCAGTCCGAACCCGAGCAAGATGCCGGCGAAGATCCCGATAGCGTGGCCCTGGATCGCGATGCTGGCCCACCACGGTGTGATGACGCGGGGACGCGGGACGGCGACGACGCGCGGAGTCTGGACCGCGACGACGAGGAATCCGAGGACCTGATCGGCCAGCAGGGCAAGCAGTGCCGTCAGCGGGCGCTGGACGAGTGCGAAGCCCGCGATGGCGAAGACGACCCCAGAGAACCCGACGACGGGTCCCAGTGCGAACAGCGACGTGAACAGCCCGACGACGAGTGCCCCAGCGGGGACGATCAGGATTCGGACGAACGGGTTCGTCAGCGCCGATCCGAACGAGTGAGCGCCTCGCTTTCGGGGGTAGTGGCCCCAGGCGTACTCGGCGACGGAGCCGAAAGCCGCCGTCGCCACGAGGTTGCCCGTCACGTGGCCGAGACTGGAATGTGTGAACGCGGCCGTCACCATGCCCAGCGGGTAGCGATACGACCACGATCGGAACGGGATCACCAGCGGATCTCTGGGGTCTTCGATGCCACCCTGGACGAACAGATAGACGAGCGCGACCGCGCCGATCGTGAGCACGGTGCCCCACGGAACGCCGAGCAGCAGACGCCGACGGAGCGCGCCGAGTCGCCGAGCCGTGCGATCGCTGGCGACGAGTGCGACCCCCAGCGAGACCACGGCGGCGAGGAGGACGGCAAGCGTCCTGAGGGGCAGCCACGACGGAACCGCATCCATCGGGCCCGGTAGCATGTCCCGACCATGGGAGGGCTGTGGCTTATCGTTGGCGGCGACCGGTAGCAATCAGAAATCGGGTATCACTCTGTTACCTGGTTCGGAACCGAACCTATATATCTCGCTGGCGACAACGGAAGCGTGAGAGCCAACGATGTCATCCACGTTTTCCCCGGAGCCAGACGAGACCTGCCAGGTCGTCGAATCGTTCGACCTGATCGGATCGAAGTGGCGGCTGGCGGTGCTGTACGAACTGCTCGACGGCGAACAACGGTTCAACGAACTCAAGCGAGAGACCGGCACCAGTTCCCGCACCCTCTCGCGGGTCCTCGACGACCTGCAGGACCGTTCCTTCGTCGACCGGCGGGTCGAAGAGGCCGCGCCGGTCGCGACCTACTACACGCTGACCGAGAAGGGCGAGGCGCTCGCGCCGGTGTTCGAGGAGATCGGCGACTGGGCCGACGAGTGGCTCGACGACGCCGTCGCGACGCCGGAGATCGAGACGCAGTGAGACGGATTCTCGTCGCGGTTTCTCGGTGACCGTCTCCCTCGTGGCGACGATAAACCGTGTGACACGAGAGCGGCCCGACAGCGTAGCTTTTTCCACCTGCAAGTACCACTGTTGACTCGATGGGAGTCCGGCCACCGGCTGACGACGACGGCGACGAACCGGACGCGATCGAGTTCGGTATCGCCGCGCTCGACGGAACACTGAGCGACGCCGATATCGAGTATCCGACCGACAAACAGACGCTCCGGGCCGAGATCGGGCACCGCGATGTGCCCTTCGACGCCACGGGCCACTCGATCACGGTCGCGGAGGCGCTCGAACAGGTCCCGAAGACGACCTTCGAGAACGAGCAGGAACTGCTCAACACCCTCCACCCGGTGTTCGAGGCCCGACGCGAAGCCACGAGCAACAGTCTCCTCTCGCAGCTTCGGGCACTGGTCCCCTTCTAGGGGCGGCCAGTCGAACTGGCCCGCTCGCCGTCCGATTCTTCCTTCGTGCTCGGCTCCGTGTCGTCGGCGGCGGTCGACTCGTCGCCGACCTGGCGTGCGATCTCGCTCAGTCGCCGGGTCTGTTCGCGGTTCAGCGCGACGATCATGTCCGAGAGCACGCCGAACATGAGCAACTGGATGCCAAAGAGCAGCCCCGAGGCGGCGACGAGCGCGATCACCTCGTGGGAGACGCCGACGACGAACCACTCGTAGGCGACGTAGATCGCCAGCACGACCCCGGACAGTGCGCTCACCACGCCGACGCTCCCGAAGTAGAACAGGGGATTGTTCGTCTTTGCCATCCGGTACAGCGTCAGAATGATCACCGCACCGTCGCTGAACGGGTCCAGATTCGTCTCCGAGTCGTTCGGGCGGGTCTGGTAGGTGATCGGCACGACCGTCGTCGAGACCCCCTGTTTGACGCACTCGACGGCCATCTCCGTCTCGATCCCGAACCCGTCGGCGGTCAGGTCGAACTGCCTGACCGACTCCAGGGTGAACGCGCGATAGCCCGAGAGGATGTCCGTCAGATCCCGGCCGTGGATCACCGAGAACGCCGTGTTGATGATCCCGTTGCCGATCTGGTTCAGTCGGGTCATCGCGCCGGGCTCCATGTCTGCAAAGCGGTTCCCGATGACGTGCTCTGCGCGCCCGTCGAACAGCGGCTCCAGCAGTCGGTCGGCCTCGTCGGGCCGGTAGGTGGCGTCGCCGTCGAGCATGAGGACGTAGGGCTGTTCGACGTAGCGGTCGAGCGCTTCACGGACGGCCTGGCCCTTTCCGGAGCCCTCGCCGGTGCCGGATTGTTCGACGACTCTCGCACCGGCCTCGGCGGCGAGTTCGCGCGTGCCGTCGTCGGAACCGCCGTCGATCACGAGTACGTGCTCGAACCCCTGTCCGACGAACGAGGCGACGACGTCGCCGATCGTCGCTGCCTCGTTGTACGTCGGGACGAGAACGCACACGTCGTCTCGGTCGGCCATTGTTGGCCTGTCCAGCGCGTGGACTCAAATATATACTGGTGAGCTATTCGGCACGGGGCAACTCGATCACGACGGCGGTCCCACCTCGGTCGCTCTCTTCGATCCAGACCGAGCCGCCGTAGGAGTCGACCATCACGTCCACGAAGTACAGCCCGAACCCGGTGCCACTCGACCCGCTTCGCCGGGCACCGCGTTCGAACACCGACGGTCGCCGTTCGGGCGGGATTCCAGGGCCGTCGTCCGCGATGCGGACCTGCACCGTCTCCGCGCTCTCGGTCGCGGTCACCTCGATCGACGGCGACGATTCGGTGTGCTCGACGGCGTTGAGAAGGACGTTGGCGAACACGTCGTCGAGGAGGTCGTCGCCAGCGACGGTCACGGCCGGCACGTCGATCGACACCGAGCAGTGCTGGTCCGCGCTCGTCGGCCGAGTCGCCGCCGCTTCGAGCATCGCTCGCAGATCGACCGGTTCCGGGTCTGTCAGACCGTCTTCGGACAGCGTCGACAGCACCGAGCGGACCTTCTGGGTCAGCTCGACGATGTCGTCGCTCCACTCCAGGATCGTCTGTGCGTGGTCGTTGAGCTCTCCGTCGAGCTCGGATTCGAGCCGCTCGGCCCGCGCCCGGACGACGTTCATCCCGTTGAGAATGTCGTGTCGGAGGATCCCGTTGAAGAAGTCCATCTGTTCTTTCCTGTTTTGCAGGTCGGTGATGTCCAGCCCCTCCGCGACGATCTCCGAGACGGCTCCGTCGTCGTACACCGGCCGGACCGTGACGGCCGTCTTGATGCGAGAGCCGTCGGCCCCGACGTGTGTTCCCTCGAACTCGACGGTCTCGCCGCCCTCGGCTCGCTCGATCGCGTCGCGACACTGCGCCTGCTGTTCGTCGTCGTGGTTCCACCAGGGCGTCTCCGGGAAGGGGCGGCCACGCACGTCGTCGATGTCGACCCCGGCGAAAGAGAGCGCCGTCTCGTTTGCACGCAGCAACGTTCCGTCCGGGTCGAGAATCCCGACGAAGACGTTCGGGGAGTCGAACGTCGCTTCGAGGAGTCGCTCGTTGCGATCCCGCAGCGACGCGATCTGCTCGCGTTCCAGTTCCGACTCGACCCACTGTCGAAGCGTATCGAGGAGCACTCCCTGCCAGGGATCCAGCGTCGATCTCGGGTCCGACGAGTCCCCGAAACAGAGCGTCCCATAAGTCTCGCTGTCGACCTCGATCGGGACGCCGACGTACGTCTCCAGACCCCACCTGTCGTAGGCCGGATCGTCCGGCGCGCTCTCACCGACATCGAGGATCGTGTACAGACCCCCGTCAGACAGCGTGTGTCGGCAGTACGTCTCGGCGAGTGGCGACGTGTCGCCGACGGCGTCGGCCGCGCTTTCGCCGGCCGCGACGGCGATCTCGTACTCGTCGCCGGTGACTGCCGAGAGGTATCCGCTCGGGTACCCGAGGTGCTGGCAGCCGACTTCGAGGACGCGCTCGATGCGCTCTTCGACGGCCCCGTCCCCGTCGGCCATCGCCGACGTGAGGTCCTGTAGCGCTTCGAGGTGACGCGTCGACGCGTCGGCTGTCTCGTCACCGCCCTCGGAGTCCATGCCAGCTAGTGGGCACGACACCGCTTCAATCCTCTGGCGGTCGAGGGCTCGCCACCACAGCCGTCACTGTCGTGCGCGGACTCGTGGCAAAAAGCCGCGACGGTCGTCACGGGCAGTCGACGACGTCACCAGGTGCCGTGGAAGGTGTCGAAGGCGAGTTCCTCCAGGTCCTCCTCGCCGATGGCGATGCGGTACTCCTGGGGCGTCAGCATCGGCTTCTTGAACTGCGGGCCGTCGTCGGTCGTGATCCGCGGACAGCCCGTGTTGACGTAGGCGTCCATCCCGAAGTTCGTCAGGCGGTCCGGCGTCACCTCGTCCATCGTGATGAGGTAGGCGTCGTCGTTGTTCTCGACGATCTCGGTCGCCTGGTCCCAGCGACCCTGTCCGATCTTCGTACAGAAGATGACGCCCCATCGCTCGGCGTCCATCGCCTTGTGGACCGAGGCGTACCGCTGTTTCATGAACTTCTCCGTGTCGGCGACGTGGACGGCGTTGTTGACCGGGTCGGCGATGACGACCTTCTTGTCGGGGTGTTCCATCGCCAGCCCGAGCGGGTGGAACTTTCCACCGCCGACGTAGAGGATCTGGTCGGCGTCGACCTCGGCGCTGGCGTAGTTGCATCCGAGCACCTGTCCCTCGTGGGTCAGTCGCTCGTCGCCCTTGCGGGTGTGGACCTCGTAGTCGCGTTCTTCGAGCCAGCTGCGCATCTCGTCGAACTTGTTCATGTGCTGGGCCGTCGTCACGAGCCCGACTTCGGGGTCCTCGTCGGGAGCGGGAAGCTCCGATTCGAGGGCCTGCTCCATGATCGGGAACACGTCGACGTTCGAGAACAGCGGCACGTAGATGATCTTGTCCGACTCCTTCATCGGGGAGTGGCCGAAGTGAACGAACACGTCGGTCCGGCGCATCAGGTACGTGTCCAGGTCACAGGCCCCGTAACAGGGCTGGCCCGAGATCATCACCTGCGTGTCGTCTGGGAGTTCGTCCCGGAGGTCGTCGGCGACGGCCGGTCCGCGGCGCTTCAGCCCTTCCGGGAACTGGAGTCCGACGGTCTCTGCGTCGCGGTCGGCGACCTCCTCGACGATGCGGTCGAGTTCGTAGTCCCACTCGCGGTCGTGCTTGAGAGCGAGCCCAGTCGCCCGGAGGTCCCCCTCGCTGCGGTCCTGACTCATTGGACCGGGATAGCGCCTCGGCGCGTATAACAAGCACGCTTCCAGACGGTGTCGCCGGCCGTGCGGACACTGTCTCCGCTGTGGCCGACCCGCTGTTCGTCGCGGAGCTACTCGTGGTGGCGAGACGTGCGATAGACCGACAGCCGGCAGTATCAGGACTCGTCCAGGAGAAGCTCCTGTGTAGCGTCGTCGACCGACGCCAGTCGATCTGCGATCCGGTCACCGAACGCGACGAATCCGAAGGCCAGAACGGCGAGCATCGCGCCACCGACGAGTGTCAATGCCATACACTGACTTGCCGCTCTACCCTGAAAAGCCTGCTCCCCCGGTGGCGGTTCGGCAACTCTTTAGGCGGCCAGCACCAAGGACGGAGAGATGAGTATCGAGTCCGAGACCTCCGATCCGGCCGTCGACAGCCACGTCGAAGAGATCGCCGCCGAGTTCGGCGACGCGATCACACAGCTACCCGTGTACCAGCGCTTCGCCGAAGCCAAAGCGGCCGTCGAGAACGACGAACAGGCCCAGGAGAAGATCGAGGAGTTCGAGTCCATCCGCGAGGAGTTCATGCTCGCACGCCAGACCGGACAGGCCGACCAGGAAGCGCTCAGAGAGCTCCAGGCCGCACAGGAGGAGCTCCACGACCTGCCGGTGATGAGCGAGTACCTCGAACTGCAAAGCGAACTCGAACTGCGCCTCCAGGAACTCAACGAAGTCGTCTCCGAGCAGCTCGTCGTCGACTTCGGCGAGAAGGCCGGCGGCTGCTGCGAAGACTGATACTGCCGGCTGTAACTTCGTGAGGATCTTCGCCACCCCGGGGTGGCGAAATCGCTCACAGATTTACAGCCGGTAGTATGAGCTGCGGGCTATCCTCGGTTTGATATCGCCGACCGTCGGCCGGCCAGTAGGGCGTCGGCAGGCCGCCAGTATCGTCGGCTGGACCCCGGTGTCGTCGTCGGGAGTCCGCCGCCATTCGAGCTATCAGTGTCTGAAATAGGTCGCGAAATCCGCTGCCGTCGGCGTTCGTCGAAGCTGTCTCGATCAGCTACTTCCTGTGTCGCAGGTGAGTTCGAGGCGTCTGAAAACCCGCTACAGTTCCCGAATACAGAACCTGATAATTCGGCGCGTAGTCTTATTACCGAGTAGTGGCCACCGTTAGACAAGCGGAGCGAGTACTATTCAGATGCAACAGAGTGGGCAACGTGAGCGAGCGAGTGACCGCGGTCAGGTCGGGATCGGGACGCTGATCGTGTTCATCGCGATGGTCCTCGTCGCGGCGATCGCGGCGGGCGTACTGATCAACACCGCGGGCTTTCTCCAGACGAACGCAGAACAGAGCGGCCAACAGAGCAGCCAGCAGGTGACCAACCGCCTCCAGGTCGTCGACATCGCCGGGACTGACATCGTGAAAGACGGCGAGGGCTTCGAGGTGACGACGGTCGACGTGACCGTCAAGCGAGCGCCGGGCTCGGGCAACGTGGACCTGTCGACGACGACCGCCCAGTGGGTCTCGTCGGGCGGCAGCTACAACGTCCTCAGCTACACGGCGGCCGAGGGATCGGGCGGATCGAGCGGTGACGCCGGATTCATCACGTCGACGCTGCAGGACGACGACGGCTCGATCTCGAACAGCAACGCCCTCAACGACCAGGCCGACCGGGCGATCATCAGGTTCCAGACCGACTCGGTTCCCAGCAGCGAAGAGGAAGACGACCTGAACGGGAAGCTCGTCAGCGGCGACCTCACCGAGGGATCGTCCGCCGAGATCAGGCTGACTACCCAGGCCGGCGGCGAGACCACCGCCACGGTCGTCGTGCCCGAGTCCCTCTCGGGCAAGTCCGCCGTCTCGCTCTAGGCCGTCGCCCGCTTCCGCAAGGACTTAGCGGCCGCTCGCGACACGTGCAACCATGACTGTCGACTCCGACTGGGGCGACTGGCTCGTTCGCGCGGTCGAAGACGCGGATCCCGACGGACTCGCGATCTGGTATCTGGGCTGTAACGGTTTCGTGCTCAAGTCCAGCGGCGGCGCGGTCGTCTACGTCGATCCGTATCTCGGTATCGGCGATCCGCCGCGGACGGTCCGGATGATCCCGGTCCCGTTCGATCCCGACGACGTGCGCGAGGCGGACGCGGTCCTCGCGACCCACGAACACACGGACCACACGCACGGCCCGAGCCAGGCACCGATTCTCGCCGAGACGGGAGCCACGTTCTACGGCACCGACGCGAGCCACGACGTGGTCTCGGACGAAAACTGGACCGAAGCGTGGGACGTCGACGACGAACAGCTCCGCGAGATCGGTGAAGGGGACACCTTCGAGGTCGGTGATCTCACCGTCCACGTCGAACCCGCCAACGACCCCGACGCCGACCACCCCGTCTCGTACGTCTTCGAACACGACGCTGGAACCTTCTTCCACGGCGGCGACGCACGGCCCGGCGCGTTCGAGCCGGTCGGCGAGTCCTACGACATCGACGTGGGCGTCCTCGCGTTCGGTACCGTCGGGATGATCCCCGACAAGGAGACCCGCGAACCCGAACGCACGAAGTGGTACAACGACGAGAACATGATCGTCGAAGCCGCGAACGAACTCCAGCTTGAGACGCTCGTCCCGACCCACTGGGACATGTGGAAGGGCATGACGACGGAGCCGACGGTGCTGCACAACCACGTCAACAGCTTCCCCGCTCCGGCGACCCTCGACATCGTCGAGATCGGCGATCGGATCGACCTGGGGTAAATTGCCAGCTCACAGAAGTAATAAGCTAGGCAATACGTATCTTTAATATTCTCGCTCGACGCTATTCGAGACATGAGTGACTCTCAGGCGTACGAGGAGATTACTGTGGCCTCCGATGGGGTGACCGTCACCAAACGGTACGAGGCCGACGAGTTCCCGGTGCCTGCCATCGCGTTCAAGTTCGCGTCCAGTCGGACCGAACCGGTGACTGTGCGGCTGACCGACGTGGTTCCGGAGGACGTGGCAGTCGAGGATCTGGGCTTTCACCCGGAGTACGGGAGCGAGTTCTGGACGATCGACGACGACGAGATCGCGTTCGAGCGTGAACTCGAAGCGGACTCGGAGTACACGACGGTGTACGGTATCCGTGCGACCGGCACCGACAACGTCGAGCAGTTCCTCACCGAACCCCGGATCGACCGCATCGACCCACCGCTGGAAGACGACGGGGGCGAACTGGTCGGCGAAGGGTCCGACGCCGTCAAAGACGTGATCAGCGGCGACGCCGACAGCGTTCCGGGACTCGAAGAGTCCGACGACGAGGACATCGAGACTCTCGATCTGAAGGACCCGAACAACGAGGGTCACCAGCGCGGTGCCACCGAACGCGCTCCCGAAGAGACAGACGGCGACGCCGAGGAGGCAGCCGAGGACGCGGAATCGGCCCAGCAGGCGGCCAACAACGGGACCGCAAGCAGCGTCGAAGTCGAGGGCGGGAGCCTCGTCGCCGCGATGGCGAACGAACTCCGGAACAACGAAGTCCGGAAGGAAGACGTCCAGATTCTCCGGAAGGCCTTCGACCTCGCGAGTGACGACGGCTCCGTGACGGCCCGGATCGACAAGCTCCAGCAAGACGTCTCCGACGTCGTCGCGTACACCGACGCACTCGAAGAGTTCCTCGACGAGAACGGCACGGGCGAACAGCTCATCGACGAGTTCGAGTCCGAGGTCGAGCAGTTCCGTTCCGAAGTCGAGGAGTTCGAGTCCGAACTGGCGTCGGTCAAGTCGACGGCCGCCGAGAACGGCGCTCAGATCGACGGACTCGCCGACGGCGTCGAGCAGATCGACGAGAGCGTCGACGACGTGACAGACGACGTATCGGAGCTGGAGTCGACCCTCGAAGGCGTCCAGGACGACCTCGAAGAGATCCGCGAGGAGATGGCCGACGCCGGCGTGGAGAGCCAGATCGAAGAGATCGACGAGGAGATCGCCGAGCTCAAAGAGTGGCGCGAACAGCTCTCGTCGGTCATCGGTGGCGGCGGCGACTGACGCGACTGGCTGCATCCGTTTCGCCCACTCCGGAGCGGCGAACCTCTCGACACGGAGACACACGCCGGTGTGAAACCGGACTCGTTTTACTCCCCCATCGTCTGTGCCATCGTAATGACGACGATCAGCGTGGCCGTTCCACGCAAGGGTCGCCCGCTGGAGGCCGTGCTCGAACGGCTGGCGACGACGGCAGCGTTCACCGAGATCGCCGACGACGTGATCTCGACGCTGCGCTACGAGAAGGCCATCACCAAGGACGACGCCACACCCGACGCGCCGGTGTACGATCGTCTCGCGGCGTACAGCGACCTCGACGACCCGACCAGACCCGAGTACACGCTCCTGCGAGACGACCGCGAGGGGATGCCCCGACGCGTCGTCTTCGACAGTCTGACGGTCCCGATCGACGGGATCGACCTGCGTCTGGTCGGTCGAGAGGAGCCGTTCCGGTCGCTGCGCAAACACGAGTTCGCGCTGGGCTTTGACAGTGCCGATCTCGTTCTCGAAGAGGTCGTACAGCTGCGAGACGACCCCCTGACCGAGATCGCGGCCATCAACGAGCGGATCGATCCGGTCGACACGGACGTTCGCGTCGTCACCGGGATGGGCGATACGGTGTATCACACGCTGCTCGGAACCCCGGCGGTGCGCGAGTCGCTCCCCTACGATCTCTCTCGCGAGTTTCTCTCGGCCTACGAGGGCGAACTCTGTATCTCGCCGCGCTACGAGCGACTGGTCGAGGCCGTCATCGGCACGGACGCCCTGCGAGACATCGAGTTCGTCTACCCCGAGAACGGACAGGAAGAGGAGGCCGCCATCGCCGAGGCCGGGCTGGGCGTCTACCTCACTGTGACCGGTTCGACCGCCCGCGACCACGGGCTCGAACTAGGAGAACAGTTGTTCCCCAGCGAGACCGTCCTGCTGGAGAACCGCTCGGAGGTCGGCGACGGCGTCGATCGGGTCAAGGAGCTGTTCACTGCGCCCGACGAGTCCGTCCTGGCGCTCCAGTAGCGGCCCTGCGGTGACATCGGTGTCAGCACAGACCTTTGGCCCTCGGCGACCTACGTCGTCGTACGTCCGTCACCGCGACGGCACCACCACCATGTCACGACACAGCATCACGCCGACACGGACAGCCGGGGCCGACAGATGAGTGAGCCACACGCCGATCAGCCGGTCCACACCGCGGGCACTCCGCTGGACGACGCCAGCGTCGCCGTCGTGATGATCCACGGCCGCGGGGCCAGAGCCGAGGGGTTCCTCCAGCTCGCAGACGAGATCGACGTCGACGGCGTCGCGTATCTCGCACCGCAGGCACAGCGCGGGAGCTGGTACCCGAACCGCTTCATCGACCCGATCGAGAGCAACGAGCCCCATCTCACCGCCGCACTGGGCGTCGTCGCAGACACAATTGAACGCGCCCTCGAAGCCGGCCTCGACCACGAGCAGATCGTCCTGATGGGGTTCTCCCAGGGTGCCTGTCTCGCCAGCGAGTACGTCGCCCGGAACCCCCGCGCGTACGGTGGACTCGTCGCCTTCAGCGGCGGACTCATCGGACCGCTCGGGATGGACTTCGACCACGACGGAGAACTCGACGGGACGCCGGCCTTCTTCGGCTGTAGCGACTCCGACCCGCACATTCCGGAGACTCGCGTCACCGAGTCCGCGGACGTGTTCGAGCGCCTCGGAGCCACCGTCGAGACGCGACTCTACGAGGGAATGGGCCACACGATCGTCGACGACGAGGTCGAGTACGTCGTCGATCTGCTGTCGACGCTTGCGGGTTCGGACTGAGACTGTTGGCTCTCACGGACGGACAGCCGACAGTACGACGCCGCCGGTGGGATTCCCACCGGTCGGGAACGATCCCGTACCGGTGACCAACGTCACTTATCAGTCTCGAACGCCTTGTCTCAACTCGAATGCTGTCAGACGAGTTCGGTCGCGAGGTCTCGGGCGTCCGCGTCTCGCTGACCGATCGGTGTAACTTCGATTGCGTCTACTGCCACAACGAGGGGTTGGGCGACACGCGCGGGCCACTGGCGGCCCAGGACGACGAACTCTCGACGGATCGGGTCGTCGACTTCCTCGAAGTGGCCGCCGACTTCGGCGTCGACTCGGTGAAGTTCACCGGCGGGGAACCGCTACTCAGAGAGGACCTCGCGGAGATCGTCGCACGGACGCCCGACGAGATGACGGTGTCGCTGACGACGAACGGGACCTACCTGCCCGGGCGAGCGACCGAACTCGTCGACGCCGGACTCGAACGGGTCAACATCTCCCAGGACGCGCTCGACCGGGAGGCGTTCGCCGAACTCACTCAGAGCGGCGCGTACGACCGAGTGCTGGAGGGCGTCGAGGCGGCGGTCGACGCGGGACTCGCCCCGGTGAAGATCAACATGGTCGTGTTCGAGCCGACGGCGGGATACGTCCCGGAGATGGTCGATCACGTCGTCGAGAACGAGGGACTTCGCCTCCAGCTCATCGAGTACATGCCCGAGCTGGCCGGCCACCCGGAGTGGGCGATCGACATCGATCGCGTCCACGACTGGCTGTCCGACGAGGCCGACCGGATCGAGCACCGCCAGATGCACGACCGGCGGCGGTACTTCGTCGCGAGCGACGACGGCGATCGCGAGGGGATGGTCGAGATCGTCGACCCGGTGGGCAACGAGACGTTCTGTGCGAACTGCCACCGGGTGCGACTCACTCACGACGGCTACCTGAAGGGCTGTCTGAACCGCAACGACGACCTCCGGTCGATCGGCGAGACGAAGTCTCGCATGCGCGAGGCGTTCCGGGCGACCGTGGCCAGCCGCGTCCCCTACTACGGCGAGTACATGGTCGAGACCGAGGACGGCTGGGAACCCAACGAGCAGTACCGCGACGAGGAGGGCGACCGTGCCCCCTACGCCTACACCGAGGACTGATCCGGATGCGTGTCGCCGTTTGCCCGGTCGAGCGCACGGCGTCCGGCCGAACGCCGTGCGAACGGACTCGCGAAGTCGTAGCTTTTTGCCCTCCGGCGGCCTGTGTTCGAGTATGACAGACGACCCTCGGGGCGTCGGATTCAGAGAGCGGACGCGGCTCGGGCCGGCCCGCGAGCGGCTGCTCGACTCGCTGTCGCCGGTGTCTCGAACGGAGGCGGTGCCGATCGTGGACGCCGACGGCCGGGCACTCGCGAGTGAACACACGGCTCGGCGGCCGGTGCCACACTATCCGCGCGCGGCGATGGACGGCTTCGCCGTCCGGGCCGAGGACACGTTCGGAGCGACCCGCCGATCGCCGGTCCGACTGGAGCGATCGGAGTCGGTCGGTCCGAACGCCGCCCGCCGCGTCCACACCGGAAGCGAACTGCCAGAGGGTGCCGACGCGGTCGTACGGGTCGAGCAGGTCGAGGCCGACGACGGGTGGATCGAGGTGTTCGACGCCGTCGCCAGCGGCCAGAACGTCGGGCCGGTCGGTGACGACGTCGCGGAAGGCCAGCACCTGTTCGATCCCGGCCACCAGCTCCGGCCCTCCGATCTGGGACTGCTGAAGGCACTCGGGGTCGAGACCGTCGAGGTGTTCGAGCGCCCGCGGGTCAGCGTCGTCCCGACGGGCGAGGAACTCGTCCAGTCCGATCCGGAACCGGGCGAAGTCGTCGAGACGAACGGCCAGACCGTCGCTCAGTACGTCCGGCGGTGGGGAGGGGAACCGACGTACCGCGACGTGGTCACCGACGACGAGGCAGCGCTTCAGAGGGCAATCGAGCGAGACCTCGACCACGACCTGATCGTGACGACCGGCGGCTCCTCGGTCGGCGAGCGGGATCTCTTGCCGGCGGTCGTCGACGATCTCGGGTCCGTCTCCGTCCACGGCGTCGCGCTCAAGCCCGGCCACCCGGTCGCCGTCGGCCGCGTCGAGGAGACGCCGATCCTCGTGTTGCCGGGCTACCCGGTGGCGACGATCGTCAACGCCGTCCAGTTGCTCCGGCCGGCCCTCAAGACGCTCGCACACCTCCCCGAGCGCGAGCCACCGGTGACGGAGGCCCGACTGGAGCGAAAGGTCGCCAGCGAGATCGGGACGCGCTCGTTCGTCCGGGTCCGGCTGGATGGCGAGGGCGACGAGCAGACGGCGACACCGACCAGAGCGAGCGGTGCCGGCGTCCTCTCCAGTGTCGCGCTGGCGGACGGCTGGGTCGTCGTTCCAGAAGACAGCGAGGGGTACGACGCGGGTCGGACCGTCGCCGTCGAGGACTGGGAGTGGTCGCCGTGAGCGACCGCAAGGAGTTCCGTGACCTCGCGACGCCCGAGCGCGCACACGAGGTCGTCGACGGCCTCGACATCGATCCCGGGGCCGAGACGGTCCCCCTCGACGAAGCTCGCGGGCGCGTCCTCGACGAGCGCATCGACGCGACGCTGGACGTGCCGGGGTTCGATCGGGCGAGCATGGACGGGTACGCGGTCCGGGCCGAGGACACCTTCGACGCCGACGAGGCGAGCCCGGTGACGCTCTCGCTGGCCGGCGCGGTCCACGCCGGTGAGCGACCGACGGTCTCGGTCGAACCCGGAACGGCGGTCGAGGTCTCGACCGGCGCGGTGATGCCCGACGGTGCCGACGCGGTCGTGATCGTCGAGCGGACGACGACGACCGACGAGGGCGTCGAGATCAGAACCGCAGTCACGCCCGGCCAGAACGTCATGCTCTCGGGGGCAGACATCGCGGCAGGGACCCGAGCGCTCGGCCCCGGAACGCGGCTCACTCCCCGCGAGATCGGACTCCTCTCCGCGCTCGGCGTCGACGAGGTGCCGGTCCGGGCGAAGCCGACGGTCGGTATCCTCTCGACGGGCGACGAACTCGTCCGTCCGGGCGAACCCCTCCAGAGCCAGGCCGGACAGATCTACGACGTGAACAGCTACACGATCGCCGCGGCCGTCGCGGAGGCCGGCGGCGCGCCGGAGCTGTACCCCCACGTCGGCGACGATTACGAGGCCATGGAGCGACTGCTCCGGCGGGCCGCGACGGAGTGTGATCTCGTCCTCTCGTCGGGATCGACGAGCGCCAGCGCCGTCGACGTGATCTACAGCGTCGTCGAAGCCCAGGGGACGCTCCTCCTGCACGGGACCGCGATCAAGCCGGGGAAGCCGATGCTGGTCGGTGAACTCGACGACGCGGCGTACGTGGGCCTGCCGGGCTATCCGGTCTCTGCGCTGACGATCTTCCGGACGTTCGTCGCACCGCAGATCCGCGACGCTGCGGGCCTCCCCGAACCCGCCACCGCGACCGTCACCGGCGAGATGGTCGTCCGGGAGCGCTCCGAGGAGGGTCGCCGCCGGCTGCTGGCTGCTGGCCTCGTCGAGAACGGCGACGGCGACCTGCTCGTCTACCCGGTCGACAAGGGTAGCGGCGCGACGACGAGTCTCGTCGACGCGGACGGAACCGTGACCGTGCCCGCCGACACGGCCTTCCTCGACGCGGGCGAAACCGTCACGGTAGAGCTGTTCTCGCCCGACGTTCGGCCTCCGTCGGTGCTGTGTGCCGGCGACTCCGATCCCGTGGTTTCCCAGCTCCTCGACGGGCTGGACAACCCCCGCTTTCTCCCGGTCGGGACGCACGAGGCACTGCGGCGACTGCGTGCGGGTATCCCCGACGTGGTGGTCGCCGCTGGCCCGACTGGAGAGTCGGCGGACGCCGTCGAGTTGGGCGGCTGGACTCGCGAGTGGGGACTCGTCGTCCCCACGGGCAATCCCGACGGAATCGAGGGCGTCCCGTCGCTGATCGACGGCGACGGATCGATGGTCAATCTCGCGACTGGATTCGGGTTGCGTACCAGCTTCGACGCCCATCTCGACGCCCTCGCAGACGAACGCGAGGTCACTCGAAGCGAACTGACGGCCGACATCTCTGGGTACGACCTGACGACCAGCGGCGACGAGAGCCCGGCACGCGCAGTCGCCGCCGGAGACGCCGACGCCGGCCTCGGACTTCGCGCGACTGCGACGGCGCTCGAACTCGATTTCGTCTCGCTGGGCCGACAGCGGGTCCGCGTACTCACAACGCCGGATCGTCGGGACAAGCCCGCCGTCGAGCGATTCGCCGGTGCAATCGACGCGGTCGACCGCTCGGAGTTCGCCGGGTTCGACTGATACTGCCGGCTGTCACTGTTTCACGATCGCGACCACGGGTCGCGAAATTCTTCACAGACGGAAGCCGGAAGTATGACGCCGACACGCGATCGCTCTCTTCTCCTCGTGCTCTCGCACTCCGGCAGTTTCCCCACCTGTGAGTGCGATCTGTACCGCAACCATTGATATAGCGGCATACAGTTTACGTGTCTACGAGCTGCCGCCGCGTCGCCGACAAAATGGTAATAAGTGTTAACAAATATCGTACACGTGTTCGTCGTAGACGGTGCGAACGCGGTCGCCCCACTCGTGGGTGTACGTATCGATCACGTCCTGGGCTACGTCGCCGCGCAGGTACTTCACGATCCCCCGATCACCCGTTCGATCGCGGAGGTGTGTCGTGAAGAAGTGTCTGAAGTAGTGAGGCGTCACGTTCTGGGCCGCGTCGCCGCCGTCCTGGTACCAGCCGCGGTCGCGTGCGTGGCGTTCGACGACGTGGTGGACCATATCCGGCGTGAGTCGCTTCCCCCAGTCTCCGCTCGTCGACGTGAACAGCGGCTCTGCGGTCGATCTCGGATCCGGGCGGACGGCCAACCATCGTTCGAGTACGTCGCCCAACTCCGCGTCGACGGGGATCGTCGTGTCCCGCTTTCGCTTGTTCGAGGCCGTCCGCTCTTCGCCGTTGACGACCGCGCCACGCGCCGGCTCGGCCGAGACGAACAGCGAGTCGGGGCGCTCTTCGAGTTGTGGTCGAATCGCAGTCCCCGCCGTGACCGTACACTCGGACAGATGCAGGTCACGAACGTCGAGGTTGCACAGTTCGCCCGCACGCATCCCGGTCTTCAACAGGGTGACGACGACCGCTCGCTCCATGGGGTGGTCGATGTCTTGGACGAACGACCGCATCGCCGGGATCGGGATCTCTCGGCGCTGGGGGTCGGTGTCGATCGTCTCGTCCATCTCCTCCATCACCAGCGCCATCGGGTTCTCCTCGAAGGTTCCGACCTGGTTCATGTACGCGTAGAACCGATGCAAGTAGGAGGCGTACGTCGCGACGGTCGAGTCGCTCTGCTCGTCTCTGAGCCCGTGGACGTACGCCATGCAGTCCCGGTGGGTCGCTTCGCCCAGTCCTACCGGCCGGGCTCCGCTGTCGAGGAAGGACTCGAACTCCCGGAGCACGCGCTCGTAGTACTCCCGCGTCCGATCCGTCTTCCCGTGGTAGGTCATATCGTCCAAGAAGTAGCCCACCGGGTCCTCGCTCGCGTCGACGGCGTCGGTATCGGAGCTCATTTCTTGACGTACCCTCCCTCGCGCCCGCTGTATCTGATCTCGTCGCGCGCTTGCAGTTCCTGTAGCGTCTCGTCCAGTTGCGCTTCGATGTCGTCGGTCACTGCGGCGACCAGTTCGTCCCACTCGTAGCTGTCGCCGTCGGCGAGGGTCGAGAGAACCCGGTCTTCCAGACGCTGACCCTGGGGGTCAGCGTCCGATTGTTCCCCTTCACCGGATTTCTCCACTGTCGACGACCCGTCTTCGACCGAGTCGACGGTAAAACCACGCCTCCCGGCCTGTACCATCGATCTGACGAACTCGCTGAGGCTCATGTCGAGTTCGTCGGCGTGTGCCTGCCACTCCTGTTTCTGGTAGGTCGGAACGTAGGACTGAATCCTCGCTCGGGAGGTGTCGACGTCGCCGTCACGTGCCATGTCGGTCTCATCACTTCCCAGCCACATCAATCTAACTCACACCCACAGATAAATGACCTTATCTGTGGTACTGACATCCCATAACGGCCGTCTTGAGGTATGTTATTTGTGTATATGACCTCAGATCCCGGTGGAGATCATATACACAAATAAATACTCCCCTCTCAGTAGCAACACAATCCGTCGACAGCGCCAGTCGATCTGGTCAGCAGCGGCCGCTCGCTGTGGACGGTGCCGACTGTCGTCGGTCGGAGCACCGCGACTGAGGGGAGACTCTGCGACGCAGGTGTCTCTTGCACGACCGGTCGCGTCGGACGAGGTTTCTTACGGTGCCGATCGCTCACGGCTCTGAGCGTTCTCTGTGTCCGAAGTAAGCGACGACCGAATGGAAAACTGGACGGCTGCCCGTCGCGGCGACACTCGACAGCCGGGAGTCCACACCGACTGTATCCGTCGGCAGTCATCTCGGCCTCGTGGCCGTCCAGCCGTTCACAGTGTTGCGGCCGACGGTAGCAGTCCCGAGAGACGGACGCGCTTCGACGCCGCCACTCAGTCCAAGCATACGTCAGTGCCCGGAACTGCGTCGACGTCCGCGGGCAGTTCGTCGAACCACTCGGCCGCGTGGACCGACTCACCAGTGGGTTCCACGGCGGTGAGGTCGTACTCTCCCGAGAGGGGGACGCCGCGGACGGTGACGAATCCCCGAGTCGCGGTCTGTTCGCCGTCGTCCGTTTCGGTGACCTGCCAGATGCCTTCGATCGCCGTCAGCCCGATCTCGAAGCCGATCGTCGCCCGAACGTGATCGACGATCGCAGTCGTGAACTCCTCGTCCGGTGCCACGTTCTCGACGGGGAGCTTCCACGAGCAGGTGTCTGTCTGCCGTCGGAGAAGCAGCTCGCCCGCTGGGTTCGTGATGCCCACGCAAGCGAGGTCTGGAAGGTCTCTCACCTGTTCGACGACTGCCGCGTCGACGACATCTCGCTGCTCGTGATACGGAATCGTATCGTCCGCAGCGAGGCGCTCGTAGTCGACGATCGATTCGACCTCCGGAGAAGGCGTGTCTGTCGTCATGGTCGGTGTGTGGTTTGTAGCGGGGCTCGATCGAAGTGAGCGTTCTCGACGGGCGTTCGGGCGAAGCCCGCGAAGCCAGTGTTCGAGCGACAGGCGGCGGGATAACGAATGTACCGGCAGTCCGGAAGGTCGTGTTCAGAGAAGCCGCGGTCTCTGCCGACTCGTAGACGCCGACGCCCTCGCGCTTGCGGTCCGGCGACTCGCTGTCGAGGGGAAGAGCCGTCGGCCCTCTCGAACCACGCTCTGCGTGCTTGCACCAGGACTCCGCTCCTCAGCCCGTTCGAACGGCGCTGCGGCCGCGTACAGGTATCGGCGAGATTCTTGCAAGGGCCGCGGTTCAATCGGCCGGCGACACCGTGAGGGTCCACCCAGCGTGGGCTTGCGGTGCTTTCCAGTTGCTTCGGTCAGCCCCTATTTGGACACCGCTGTCTGGCACAGTCGATCGTCGTTACAGCGTGGCAGTTGGCGACGGATCTCGACGCCACATCAGTACCGCGGCGATCGGTGCGGGCGATCCTATCGCTGGCCTCTCGACGGCTTCTGACCGTCCTCGTCGGGTACTGCCCGGCAGCGGGCCGTGGATGTCATGCTGGCGCTGGCGTTTTCCCCTCGTTGCTCGCTTTCGGTCGCTGTGCGTGGGTGTTTTTTGTCACTTCCGCCCGTCGGAGGTGGCCACAGTGGAACAAATAAATTGCATAGTGCTATACGCAATGAGGGTTCGAACGCCAGTGAACAGTACGTCTCAGAGGCACGTCAGTCCAGCAGCGAGTCGAGCGACCAGTTCAGAACGTCGCCGACGCTCGTAGACGGCGAGAGTGGCGATGGTGCCGAAGTTCGAGACGCACGATTCGCGGCGTCGTCCCAGCCCGCCCGTCTCACGAGGGAGACGAAGCCAGCGATAGAACACGACAGCGTATCAGTCAGGCCGAGAAGTGCTGGTCCCGACGGCAGCACCGAAACGACGGATCGGGAGAATCCGGAACCGCGTCGTCAGTCTTCGCTCTCTTCTTGCGTGCGCGTCGTCTGTGACGGTCCGCCGGAGAAGACGAACTCGTGTTCGGCTTCCGTCTCGAAGCGGTCGAGGATGTCCCCGAGCGGTCGAGCGTACCGTTTCAGCTGTTCGGCACGCGAGGACACTTCGTTGAGTTCGGCGGCCTGTTCCTCGGCGGCACCGGCGACGGTCTCGGACTCGGACATCATCTGCTCGCTGGTGTCTGCAGCCTCCTGCAGTTGGGTCGCGACGGCGCGGAACTGGGTGAGCGAGTCACCGAGGTCGACCGCTTGCTGCTCTGCTTCGAGGGCTTCGAGCGTCTCGACCAGTTCGTCGAGATCCTCGGAGATCGTCTGTAGCTGGTCTTTCTGCTCGTAGGCGTCGTCGGAGATCTTCTGAATGGACTCGGCGACCTGCTCGGAGGCGTCACGGACGGACTCGGCGCTTTGCAACACCACGTCACCGGATTCCGCGACCTCGTCGGAGAAGCTCTTGAGCTGGCCGGTCGTCTTCTCCAACTCCTCGATCATGGCGTTGAACTCGCTCGCGATGGTGTCCATCGCTTCGTTCTCCCCGTCCTGCTCCATTCGCGTGGTCATGTCCCCGCCCGCGGTCTGCTCCATGGCGACGGAGAAATCGGTGGCTTTCTCCTGAAGGTAGTTGCTCATCTCCATGGCTTCCGCGCGCGAAACTTCCGCTTCCTTGCGTGCGCGCTCGGCTTCGTCGATCTGTTCTCTGAGTGCGTCACGCATGTCGGCGAAGCCGTCGTACAGCTGGCCGATGTTGTCGATCCGTGACGTGTCCAGTTCGACGTCGAGGTTGCCCTCCCGCATCTCTTCGGTCTTCCGGGTGAGCGTATCGATCGACGACGAGGTGCTCCAGCCGAGGGCCGCACCGATGCCGCCGATGAAGACGACAAGGCTGGCCGTCGCGATCAGGCCGTACAGCTGCACGTCCTCGACGAAGCCAAACACCGTCGAGGACGGTGCGTGGGTCAGGACGACCCAGTCAGTTCCAGAGACCGGCGCGTAGCCGACGGTGTACTCCTCGTTCAGTCCGAGGTCGCCGTTGGGTGCCATCGCCGTCTTGACGCTGGCGCTCTCTTGTGTGCCCCGCAGCGCGTTCGCGTCGTCGACCGTCTGCTGGACGGGGTACGTCGACAGCGTCATCCCCTCTCGGTCGCTGTTGCCGGCGTAGGCCTGGTCGACGACGACCGTTCGGTGGCTGTCCACGACCTGTGTGAATCGCGCGGACTCGTCTTCGGCCGGATTGATCGAATCGGCGAGTTCGTCGAGTCGGTACTCGACGACCAGGATGCGGTTCTGGGAGGCCGGCACCGGGCTGGCGAATCCGATCGTCGATGCACTGTCCTGGCTGTCGCGGTAGACGTCAGAGACGAGCACCTGGCTGGCGTCGCTGCGCTCCATCTCGGACGTCCACCGGAGGTTCGCCGACAGCGCCGACGAGTCCGCACGGAGGCTCGTACTGGCGACGACGGACGACCCCGACGGCGTCGTCTCCAGCAGGTGGACGTTCCTGGCGTCGGCCGGCAGCCGTGACAGCTCGTTTTCGAGAGCGAGTTCGAGATCCGTCTCGTCGTCACCCCACTGATCCTGATTCGAGATGAGCTTCGTCGACAGCTTGTTCTGTGTGACCCACTGCTCGACGATGTCACTCTGCTGGACGGCCGTGTTCTGGAACTGTTCTTCGACGTTGTCCTGTGTCTGGGTCCGGACCTCTTCGGTCGCCGCGAACCCGATGATGCCGACCGACAGCCCCATCACCAGCAGGACGAGCCCGAACTTCAGCGCGAAGCTCCGCCTGATGAAGTTTGGCGTGATCTTCTGGACGATGCCTTCGGAAGACGACTCTGTGTCGCTCATCGTGTCCCACCACCAGTGAGAGCTTGTTCGCCGCGAACGGGCACGCCCGTCGTTGTGCCATCCGCTGGCGACACGTCGCTGTTTCGCATAGGTTTGTGTGTATTATTTGAATACAAAAGCCTTTGGAGTGTGTCACAGTGTCGGCCCCCGACTCGGGAATCCGGCGGATTTTATACCGGGGGCGAGTTGACGCTCCTATATGACGGATCTCGTTACCTTCGGAGAAACCATGCTCCGGCTGTCGCCGCCGGGCGACGAACGGATCGAAACCGCAGACCAGTACGTCGTTCGCGCCGCGGGTGCAGAGAGCAACGTCGCAGTCGCCACACAGCGGCTGGGCCTGGACGCGACGTGGGTGTCGAAGCTCCCTGACTCCCCGGTCGGCCGGCGGGTCACCGGCGAGCTCGCGAGCCACGGTGTCGAGACCGACATCGTCTGGAGCGACGAGGGGCGACAGGGGACCTACTACCTCGAATCGGGAGAGTCCCCACGCGGGAACAACGTCATCTACGACCGGGCCGACGCGGCGGTGACGACGGCGACGCCGGACGAGCTCCCGGTCGATCGAATCCGCTCGGCGTCGGCGTTTCACACCACGGGTATCACCCCAGCACTGTCCGAGACCCTGGCGGCGACGACACAGACGCTGCTCGAAGCGGCTGCCGACGCCGACACGCTGACGAGCTTCGACGTGAACTACCGGTCGAAGCTCTGGGAGCCCGACGACGCCCGTGAGACGCTCACGGAGCTGTTCCCCCACGTCGACGTGTTGATCGTCGCCCAGCGAGACGCCGAGAACGTGCTCGGGCGCACGGGCGAGGCGGCGTCGATCGCCCGGGGACTGGCCGAGGAGTTCGACTTCGAAGTGACGATCCTCACGCGCGGGTCCGAGCCGGCACTGGCCGTCGCCGACGGGACGATCCACGAACAGCCGACGTTCGAGGCGACGAGCGCCCACCCCGTCGGCACCGGCGATTCCTTCGTGGGCGGCTTCCTCTCGCAGTACGTCGCGGGCGAGAGCGTCGAAACCTCGCTGGAGTACGCCGCCGGCACTGCCGCGCTCAAGCGGTCGATCCCCGGCGACATCGCCGTCGTGACGCCGGAGGAGGTGGCGGCCGTCATCGAGGGCGGAACCGCGGACATCTCTCGGTGACCCACGGCGTCGAGGCTGCAGTATTCGACTGGTCGATAACCTTCTTATCCCCTGACCGGGTACGCTCTCGTATGGTTGTTCGGAAGCTCTCTGCAATCGACGGAGGACGACCCGATGCGTAGCGCGAAGATCGTCTGTACGCTGGGACCGGCGACGGAGTCGGTCGAGCAGATTCGCGGTCTCGCCGAGGCCGGCATGTCCGTGGCACGGCTCAACGCCAGCCACGGCACGCCAGAGCACCGCCGCGAGATGATCGACCGGATCCGAGAGGTCGACGCGACCACGGAGCGGCCGGTCGCGTCGATGCTCGACATGCCGGGTCCAGAGGTGCGAACGGCTCCGATCCGCGAGCCGATCCAGTTGGACGAGGGCTCGACGGTCGAGTTCGTCCAGTCAGACGAGGCGACGCCAGAGCGCGTCGGCCTCTCGCTGTCGATCACGTCCGTCCAGCCGGGCGATCGCGTGTTGCTCGACGACGGTCGGATCGAGACGACGGTTGACCGCGTCGACGGCGACTCCGTCTACGCGACCGTCGAGAACGGCGGTGAACTCGGTGCCCGCAAGGGCGTCAACGTCCCCGGCGTCGAGCTGGACTTGCCCGCCGTCACGGACAACGACCGGCGAGAACTCGACGTCGCCGCGGAGAAAGAGCCCGACTTCGTGGCCGCCTCGTTCGTCCGCTCGGGCGAAGACATCTACGAGATCGAGGCCGAGATGGAAGAGCGCGGCATCGACATCCCGATCATCGCCAAGATCGAGCGGGCCGGCGCGGTCGAGAACCTCGATTCGATCGTCGACGCCGCATACGGCGTGATGGTCGCGCGTGGAGACCTCGGCGTCGAGTGCCCGCTCGAAGACGTGCCGATCTTCCAGAAGCGCATCATCCGCAAGTGCCAGGAAGCAGGCGTGCCGGTCATCACGGCGACGGAGATGCTCGACTCGATGATCCACGAGCGCCGGCCGACCCGCGCGGAGGCCTCCGACGTGGCCAACGCCGTCCTCGACGGCACCGACGCGGTGATGCTGTCGGGCGAGACCGCGATCGGCGACAATCCGGTCCGCGTCGTCGAGACGATGGACCGCATCGTTCGCGACGTCGAGTCGGCCCCCGAGTACGACCAGAATCGCGAGCAACAGGTCCCGGCCGCGGGCGAGACGCGAACGGACGCGCTGGCGCGGTCCGCCCGGTTCCTCGCTCGGGACATCGGGGCTTCGGCAGTCGTCGCTGCCTCCGAATCCGGCTACACCGCCCTCAAGTCGGCCAAGTACCGACCGTCGATTCCGATTGTCGCCTCGACGCCCAGCGACGAGGTGCGGCGACAGCTCGCCCTCTCGTGGGGGATCATCCCCGTCTCGACGGAGTACACGACCCAGGGTGCGGACGCGATCATCCAGAACGCCGTGCAGGCGGCCCTGGACACGGAGGCAGCGGACGGCGGCGACACCGTCGTCGTCCTCTCCGGGATGATGACCGAACTCGAAGGGATGAACACGGCGAACCTCCTGAAGGTCCACGTCGCGGCCGAACGGATCGCCAACGGCCGCTCGGTCGTCGACGGGCTGGTGTCGGGGCCGGTCTATCACGTGCCCGACGGCGACCTCTCCGACGTGCCCGACGGTGCGGTGATCTCGATCGCCGCGGACTTCGACGGCGAGTTCGACGGCGAGGTCGAACGGATCGGCGGCATCGTCGACGCCCACGACGGGACGACGGGCTACGTTGCGATCGTCGCGCGCGAGCTCTCGATCCCGATGATCGCCAACGCCGAACTCCCGGACCTGGCGGACGGAACGCAGGTCACGCTCGACGCAGAGCGTGGCATCGTCTACGAGGACACCACCGAAGACGACCGCTCGTAGCGACACGAGCCGGCAGTGAGATCGCTGGCCGTCACTGCTTTACCGTATTGTCCACCCACGACGGGAAAATGCGTCACAGAGAGACAGCCGGCGGTGTGAATATGTGCAGTTAAGTATCGAAGGGTTCACCCATCCAATATCATGGCCGCATACGCAGGGGTGGATCTCGGCGCGACGAACATCCGCGTTGTCGTCGGCGACGAGTCCGCCCGCGAACTCGGGTCAGATACGCAGGCCACACCGCGAGGGCCGAACGGGATCGCCGTCACCGAGGCGATCCTCGACTGTCTCCGCAACGCCTGTGACGACGCCGACGTATCGCCAAGTTCCGTCGTCGCCGCCGGTATCGGATCGATCGGACCACTGGATCTCGCCGAGGGGATCGTCGAGGGACCCGCGAACCTCCCGGATTCGATCGGTCGGATCCCGCTGACCGGCCCCGTCGGCAACCTGATCGACTCGGAACGCGTGTACCTGCACAACGACACCAACGCCGGGGTGATCGGCGAACGCTTCTTCTCTGACCGGAACCCCGACGATATGGTGTACCTGACGATCTCCTCGGGGATCGGTGCCGGCGTCGCCGTCGACGGCAACGTCGTCGACGGCTGGGACGGCAACGCCGGTGAGGTCGGGCACATGACTCTCGACCCGGCCGGCGTGATGACGTGTGGCTGTGGCTCGGACGGCCACTGGGAGGCGTACTGTTCGGGCAACAACATCCCGAAGTACGCGATGCAGCTCCACACGGAAGACGGGATGGAGACGGCGCTCCCGATCGAGAGCGGCGACTTCGACGCGGCGGACGTGTTCGACCGTGCGCGGGACGGCGACGACTTCGCACAGTACGTCATCGGGCAGGTCGGCCACCTCAACGCCATCGGGATCGCAAACGTCGTCCAGGCGTACGCCCCGCTCGTGGTCTACGTCGGTGGCGCAGTGGCGCTGAACAACCCCGACGCCGTCCTCGACCCGATCAGAGACGAACTCTCGGAGATGGTGTTCGGAAACATCCCGGACGTGAAGCTCACGACGCTGGGCGAAGACATCGTCGTCATGGGCGCGCTCGCCTCGGCGATCACCGACGGCACCGGCGAGCGGTAATCGCCGAGGCGGTCAGCCCCGTTCCAGATCGTAGAGGCGGCGAAACGCCGCCGGTGGAAAGCGCAGTTCCACGCGGCTGGGCGGTCGCCCCTTCCCGCTTTCGAGGCCGGACTGGACGCGTTCGACGATTCCGCCTTCGGCCATCTCGTAGAGGTACCGCTTGACCGTTCCCGGCGAGAGGTCGACGGTCGCTTTCGCGGCGATCGCCTCCGTGGTCGCGGTGACGGACTCTCGATCGGCCGAATCGAGTTCGACGACTTCTCGCAGGACGCGCTGTTTGTTGTCTGGCAGCGCGAGCACTCTCGCCAGCGACACCGAGGGCCGTGGGATCTGCTCGATTGCGGCCTCGACGTCGTCCTGGCCGACGCGCGTCCCCTCCCGTTGACTCGCGTCGTCGGCCGCGATAAACAGCGCCGCCAGCGCGTCGTGTGCGTTGCCGTCTGCCCACTCGGCGATCGTACGGGCCTGTTCGTGGCTCAGCGCCTGGGGAGCGAGTCCGTCCGATGCACGCGTCATCAACACGTCGACGAGCATCTGTCGACGGTACGGCTCGACTGGGATCGTCGTCGCCGTGTACTCGGTCAACAGTGTCTCTTCGGGGTCGTCTCGTCCGATCGCCAGCCAGCTCACGTTGCTGGGCAGCCCCGCGAAGAGGTCGATCAGCGCCTCGGCGTCGGTGCTGCCCTGTTCACCGACGTGATCGACGGCGATCACGACGCCGATGCTCGCGGCTCCGAGCATCTCGTGGAGCCGACGGCGAAGCTCCGAGGTGCTGATCCCGTGTTCGGGAACCCGGTCGTCGACGAGTCCGTCGAGCACACGGTGGTAGAACGCGAACCGACTCGTCGTCTCACGCAGATCGACATAGACGAACTCCGGAGAGGGCGGCGCTGCCGCGCGGGTACTCGTGTGGATGACCGACCGCTGTTCGGTCGAGAGTCGTCCGAGCCGCGAGAACAGTGCCGTCACGATCGCCGACTTCCCGGAGCCGAACGGCCCCGACACGTAGGCGTTGGGCGGTAAGCGGCCGTCGAACACCGGATCGAGGTGATCGAGCAGTCGCTCGAAGACGGGGCCTCGGTCCGACGGATCGTCGATGTGTGCGACCGGGGACAGCGATTCGTAGTCCTGAATCAGTCGGGGGCCACCGCCCCGGCGCTGTCGTCGTTTTATTCTCGCGTCGATATCCATGAGCGATCCTGGGAGGCGTTGTGAGTGATATCGTCTACACTATTAAAAGGACCCGGGTTGTCCGGTATCCAGTCGTCCCCGTCGGTCGGACGACGAGCGCGTCGGCCGAACCGGGTGGATAGCTGTGCCATCTCTCCTGTCGATGTGGCGATCAGAGTCCGAGGTAGCCGGCGTTCGGGAGGACGTTCGCCAGGTAGAGGACGCCGACCGCCAGCATCGCGATCGCGATCGCCATCGCGGGTGGGTCGACGTGGGTGCCCGAGTGCGAGTAGAACAGTCGCTGGGTCACCTCGCCCAGGAGCGCACTGATCGCGCCGAACAGGGCCGCTACCAGCAGGATCACCGGCGGGCTCGCGATCACGTCGGCCGCGAGGACCGCACCGACGGCACCGACCAGCGTCATGTGGTGTGTGACGGGAATCTTCTCGATCCCGAGGGCGAGGAAGAGCAGGCTCGCCGCCGAGATACCGTAGCTGAGGAAGACGCTCCCGGTCTCCAGCCAGATGTAGCCCGCCAGGACGCCGGTGACCAGCCCGATCACGGTGACGCCCGACCACTTGTACTGGTGGGGGAGCCACGGCTCGGTCGCCAGTCGCCCTTCGTGCTCGGCCGGAACTTCGCCGCCGTCGGCCATCCGGCGCGGTTCTTCGCGCTCGAACGGCGACATGTCGAGCAGGCTCGATCCGGCCACCTTGCCGACCAGCGGGTAGCCAAAGACGAGGCGAGCGATGAACGCCGTCGCGACGACAGACAGCGCGATGTTGTCGGTCGGGAAGCCGATCCCGCCCATGACGCGGGTGATGATCATCCCGAGGGCACCGAACACTGCCCCGACCGCCAGCACGTCTGGCTTGGTGCCGTGAGCGAAGGAGATGTTCTTCCCGAAGTGGTAGTCCCAGCCGGCCGGCTCCATCTCGGGGTACTTCTTGCCGGCGTAGGCCGCAGCGGCGACGCCGCCAGCGAAGGCGACGTGCGGGCCGGTGACCATCCCGAAGCCGATGACGCCGGTGATACCCGTGGCCAACTCGCCGTCCGGAACGTCCGGGAGACTGCCGATCTCTCGCTGGAGAATCGCGATCCCCTCGCCGAGGAACACGACGAACCCCGTGAAGATGAACGACGGCAGCGCACCCAGGGCGGCACCGAACGCACCGCCGGCCAGTGCCGCGATGAGCAGGGTGGCGAAGCGCTCGGCGGTGATGTCGATGATCGGCAGTTGCAGGAGGACCTCGAGCATTCGTTATTCCTCCTGTGCCCAGTCCCGCGAGCGTTCGACGGCGTCGTCCCAGCGTCCGTACATCTTGTTTGCCTGCTCCGGTGCCATCTCGGGCTCGAAGTTGCGGTCGACCTGCCAGTTGTCCCGCAGTTCGTCGATCGTGTCCCAGTAGCCGACGGCGAGGCCGGCGGCGTAAGCCGAGCCGAGCGCGGTCGTCTCGTCGACTTCCGGCCGAGAGATCTCCGTCTGGATGATGTCGGACTGGAGCTGACAGAGGAAGTTGTTCTTGACGGCCCCACCGTCGACGCGCAGCGTCGTCGTCTCGACGCCGGAGTCTGCCTCCATCGCCTCGGCGATGTCTCGGGTCTGGTACGCGATGGATTCGAGGGTCGCACGGACGATGTGCTCTTTCCGGGTGCCGCGAGTCATCCCGACGATCGTCCCGCGTGCGCGCCCGTCCCAGTGTGGTGCGCCGAGCCCGGTGAAGGCCGGCACCATGTACACGCCGTCGGTCGAATCGACCGAGCGGGCGAGCTCTGCGGTCTGTGCGGCGTTCTTGATGAGGTCGACGTCTTCGAGCCACTCGATCGCCGCGCCCGTGATGAAGATCGACCCCTCCAGTGCGTACTGGACGGGTTCGCCGGACATCTGGAAGCCGATCGTGGTGAGGAGTCCGTGATCGGACTCGACGGCCTCCTCGCCGGTGTTCATGAGGTAGAACGAGCCCGTGCCGTAGGTGTTCTTCGCGTCGCCGGCATCGAAGCAGGTTTGACCAAACAGGGCGGCCTGCTGGTCGCCCAGGGCACCGGCGACGGGGACCTCGGCACCGAGGAAGCCGTCGGGGTCGGTGGTCCCGTAGGTCGCTTCGTCGGAGGACGGACGCACCTCGGGGAGCATCGCTTCGGGAACGCCGAACTCTTCGAGGAGTTCCGCGTCCCACGACAGCCCCTCGATGTCGTAGAGCATCGTCCGAGAGGCGTTGGTCACGTCGGTGATGTGGTTGCCCGTGAGGTTGTAGATCAGCCACGAGTCGATCGTCCCCATGAGGAGTTCGCCGTCGCGGGCACGCTCACGGAGGTCTCGCGTGCGGGCACTCTCTAGCTTGAGGGGTTCGGCGTTGTCGAGGATCCACTCGGTCTTGGTCGCCGAGAAGTAGGCGTCGGCCTCCAGCCCGGTCTTCTCGCGGATCATCTCGATCTTGCCCGCTTCTTCCAGTTCCTCGACGCGGTCGGTCGTCCGTCGGTCCTGCCACACCAGCGCGTTGTGGATCGGCCGCCCGGTCTCTCTGTCCCACACGATCGTGGTCTCTCGCTGGTTCGTGATCCCGATCGCTTCGAGCTGGGTGGCATCGAGGTCGGCGGCGTCGAGGCCAGCAGTGACGACGGCCTTCGTGTTCTCCCAGATCTCGGTCGGATCGTGTTCGACCCAACCGGGCTCCGGATAGATCTGTTCGTGCTGTTCGTACGAGTTGGCGACGACGCTGCCGCTGTGGTCGAACACCATGAAGCGGGTACCGGTCGTTCCCTGATCGATCGCACCGACGTATGTGTCTGACATCGTTGTGTACTCCGTGGGGCGAAACTTTATCTGCTGTTCCGCTCTATCGATAAACAACATAGGCAATCATTATAAATGTTACTGGCGCTGTCGAACCGTCAGTAAATCATCCGCAGAAACGACCGCTACTGGTACGAGTCCAGCGTCGCCGCGATCTGCTCGTCGATCGATTCCAGCGTCTCGGCCGTCGAGTCTGCGGTGTACAGCCGTTCGACGCCCTCCTCGATGATCGTCCGAACCGTGTCGAACGGGCCGATCTGCGCTCCGCGGGTCCCGATCGTGTCGGTCGTTTCCATCAGCTGGTCCAGTGCCGTCGCGTAGTGGGTGTTCTCCTCGAACCACCCCGCCGCCCGCAGTTCCGGAATCGCCCCTTCGTGAACCGGGAAGTAGCCGGTCTCGCGGTGCCAGCGCTGCTGTTGTTCGGGCTGGGTGAGCCAGGTCAGGAACTCGCCGACCGCGTCGTGGACGGCCGTCGAGTGGTCGGCACCGACCCACAGCGACGCGCCGCCGACCAGCACGCCCGTCCTGTCGTCGAGCACCGGGAATCGTCCCGTTCCGACCGGGAACGTCGCGCCCGACTCGATCCCCGTCAGCGAGGAGGTCGATCCGATGAGCATCGCGGCGTCTCCGTCGTGGAACGCGGTTCTGGCAGCGCCTCGCGCCTCGATGCCGGGGTCGTAGTGATACCCCGATTCGGACATGTCGCGCCACCACTCGAACAGCGACTGGCCGAACTGACTCCCGAGGTTCGCCGTCGTCGGTCGTCCGGCGCGTCCGTTGTCGTTGTCGACCAGCGGCTCGTTCGCTTCCGCGAACCACTGTTCGACGAACCACGAGTAGTTCGCGAACGTGATGCCGTACTCGGAGACGCCAGCGTCGACGAGGCGTTCCGAGGCGTCCCGCACCGCCGAGAGCGTCTCGGGCGGCCGGTCGGGATCGAGTCCCGCGCGCTCGAACGCGTCGCGGTTGTACACCAGGACCGGATTCGAGGCGTTGAACGGGAGCGAGTGCAACGTCCCGTCGAACCGGTAGTAGTTCGCTACCGGGTCGAGGAGCGAATCGACGTGTTCTCGGGAGAGCAGTTGTTCGACCGGCACGAACTGGCCGCTGTCGCGCGCTCGCGTGGTCCCGATCTCGAAGATCTGGGCGATCGCCGGTGGCGATCCGTTCTCGGCCGCCGTCAGTGCCGCGTCGAGGGTTCCACGATAGCTCCCCTTCGACGACAACGAGAGCTGGATGCCGTCGGTCTGGGCCTCGAACTCGCGGGCCAGTTCCTCCAGCAACAGCCCCTTCTCGCCGCCCATCGCGTGCCAGAACTCCACGACGGTCGCGTCTTCGTCCGCGGTCTCGTCGGCGAGTTCGTAGTCGTCGAACGTCGATTCGAGCGTGCCGGCCCGCTCGGCCAGCGTCGAGACGCGCGTCGACACCTCGGCAAGCTCGGTCGTCTGTGTCCTAGCTGCCGTCGCCGCGACCTCGGCGTCGGAGGCGGTGTCGTCACTGATGTCGCCGACGGCGTTGACCATCGAGACGATCTCCTGGGTGGACGCTGCCTGACTGTCAGTGGCCTCGTCGATCTCCTGGATGCTCGTGTCGATCTCCTCGACCTGCTCGACGACGCGTTCGAGACCGTCGGTCACCGATTCGACGGTGTCGTGTGTCCGGTCGACGCTCTCGCTCGTCTCGTGGACGGTCTCGACGGTCGCCTCGGCCTGTTCGTGGACTCGGTCGATCGACTCTTCGATCTCTGCGGTCGCTCGCTTCGTCTCGCTGGCCAGCTCTTTGACCTCGCTGGCCACGACACCGAAGCCCTCGCCGTCCTCGCCCACGCGGGCGGCCTCGATGTTCGCGTTCAGCGCGAGAACGTTGGTCTGGTCGGCCACGTCGGTGATGAACTCGACGATGTCTTCGATCTCGGTCAGGAGGTCGTTGAGCCGCTCGATCTGCTCGACGGTTTCCGAGGAGCGCGCCGCGAGCTGTTCGAGTTCGGATCTGGCCTCCGTCGCCGAGGACCGGGCCTGATCGCCCTGGGCCGCGGCGTCGCCGGTCGCCGTCGCGACCTCGTTGGCCGACGCTGCGATCTCCTCGATCGTCGCCGAGAGGGCCTCCATCTCGTCGGCGATGTCGTTGATCCGCTCGCTCTGTCGATGGGAGCCCGACGAGATGCCGTCGACCGCCTCGCTCACCTCGCGGCTCGCACCTTTCACGGAGTCGAGACGCTCGTCGACCTGCTCGGTCGACGACGCCACCTGCTCGCCGAACACCGAGACCGTCTCGACGGTGTCGCGCCACTCGGCGATGAGATCCCGGTAGGCACTGTACAGTTCCGAGACCACTGCTACGTCGGCGTCGCCGGGCGTCGCCGTCAGATCTCCCTCGGCGTTGGCCGCGACCACCGAAGTCAGATCCTCGATCGCACGCTCCAGTGTCTCCGCTCGTTCGCGTTCCGCTGTCAGAGTCTCCTGAATCCGTTCGCGGTCCTCGATCGCTTCGTCACGCTGCGCGCGTGCCTCGGAGAGTTGCCGTTCGAGTTCTTGTCTCGTTCGTGCCTGTTCGTCGTCTTCGACCGCCTCGCCGCCGTCCGAGCGCGTCTCCGCTTCGGTCGAGTTCGTCGATCGCCAGTCAAACATCGATAACGCGCCTCCTGGTCGTGATGAACATACGATACGTAGCAGGTCCATACCGTACGTATATAATAGTTATTGGTAGATGTATAAGGTAGATAAAGATAGTACGTCGGCGTCTAAAGCGGTGGTACCGCCCGGTTTGCAGGAGACGTATCCCGATCAGCAGCGCCGAGAGCCAGCGAGACAGTCGGCGTCGGCGAGCATCGTCCGCACGACGCGCCGAAATCGTGTTAACGATCACTAGTTTTACTGTCGGTGTCCGTTCGTCGGTGAAGTAAAGTGGGTGGCGACCTAACGACTCCGAATATAGATGGCATCGACACCACGAATCGTCGTCGTCGGAGGTGGCTCGACCGGCGCGGGCGTCGCGCGAGACCTCGCGATGCGCGGGGCCGACGTGACCCTCGTCGAGCAGGGGAATCTCACACACGGCACGACGGGGCGCATGCACGGACTGCTCCACAGCGGCGGCCGGTACGCAGTCTCCGACCAGAAGAGCGCACGCGAGTGTATCGAAGAGAATCGCGTGTTACGCGACATCGCGAGCCACTGCGTCGAGATGACCGGTGGCATGTTCGTCAAGCGTCCGGAAGACTCCGAATCGTACTTCGAAGAGAAACTACAGGGGTGTACCGACTGCGACATCCCCGCAGAGGTGATCTCGGGCGAACGCGCACGCGAACGCGAGCCCCACCTCGCGACGGACGTCGACAAGGCGATCTCCGTCCCCGACGGCGCGGTCGACCCGTTCCGGCTCGTCGTCGCCAACGCCGCCAGCGCACAGGAACACGGTGCCCGCATCGAGACCCACTCGAAGGTCACCGATCTGCTCGTCGAGAGCGGCGAGATCGTCGGCGTCGAGGTCGAACACGGGGCCAAGTCCGGCGAGCGCGTCCACGGCGTCCAGTCGGGCCGAGAGACGATCCGGGCCGACCACGTCGTCAACGCGACGGGCGCGTGGGCCGGCCGGATCGGCGACATGGCCGACCTCGACGTGGCCGTCCGGCCCTCGAAGGGCGTCATGACGATCATGAACGTCCGGCAGGTCGACACCGTCATCAACCGCTGTCGGCCCAAGGGCGACGCGGACATCATCGTCCCCCACGAGACGACGGCGATACTGGGGACGACCGACGAGGAGGTCGAGGACCCGGAGGACTACCCGGAAGAGCAGTGGGAGGTCGACCAGATGATCGAGACGCTCTCGGAACTGGTGCCGATGCTCGCCGACGCGCGCTCGATCCGGTCGTTCTGGGGCGTGCGCCCGCTGTACGAACCGCCGGAAGTGGGCAGCGAAGACCCGACCGACATCACGCGAGACTACTTCTTGCTCGACCACGAGGAACGCGACGGTCTGCCGGGGATGACGACCATCGTCGGCGGGAAGTTCACGACCTACCGGATGATGGGCGAGGAGATCGCCGACCACGTCGTCGCCAAGTTCGGGATGGACGCCGACTGCCGGACTGCGGACGTGCCCCTGCCCGGCAGCGAGGAGTTCTCGGTGCTGCGAGACTACATGGACGAGTTCGGCCTGCGCTCGCCGATCGGCCGGCGCAGCGTCGAGCGACTGGGATCGCGGGCCGAGGAGGTGCTCGGCACCGGCGAGCCGAACCCGGTGCTGTGTAACTGCGAGGGCGTCACGCGCGCGGAAGTACAGGACGCGATCTCACAGGCCGGCGCGGACCTCAACGGGACCCGCATCCGGACCCGAGCGTCGATGGGCAACTGTCAGGGCGGTTTCTGCATCCATCGCCTGGCCGGCGAGCTCCACCCCGAGTTCGACGAGGCGACGGTTCGAGACTCCTGGGACGACCTGCTACAGGAACGGTGGAAGGGACAGCGCCACGCGCTCTGGGGGAACCAGCTCCAGCAGGCGATGATCAACTACGCACTGCACGCGACGACGCAGAACCGCGACCACGATCCGGCGACCCATCCCGTCGACTTCGCCGCCTTCGACAGCGGACCGGGCTCGGATCGTCGCCTGGGGTCGGACACCGTCGGGGAGGCCGCAGATGGCGATTGACTCGGAAGTGCTGGTCGTCGGCGGCGGGCTCGCGGGCGTGACGAGCGCGATCGCGGCCGCCCGCGCGGGTGCGGACGTGCGCCTGGTCTCCTACAAGCAGAGCTCGCTCCGGCAGGCCTCCGGACTGATCGACGTGCTCGGGTACGTCGGCGACGAGGTCGTCGTCGATCCGTACGACGCGATTCCGGAGCTCCACGAGGACCACCCCTACCGGATCGTGGGCGTCGAGACGGTTCGGGACGCGATGGCGCTGTTCGACGAGACCGTCGACGGCTACCACGGCGACCACACGGAGACAAACGCACTACTGCCGACCCACGGCGGGACGGTCAAGCCGACCGCCCGCTACCCCGCCGGAGCCGCCGAGGGCGTCGCAAGCGACGACCGGGACACGCTCCTGGTCGGCTTCGAGCGGCTGGTCGACTTCGACGCACCGCTCGCCGCGAGTCACGTCGAGGCCGCGGGCGCGCCGTTCTCGGCCGACGGCGTGACGATCACGTTCCCCGGAGACCTCCAGGCCGACGCCAAGGTCACTCGGTACGCGAAGCTGCTCGACCAGAACAGTCCCGTCGCGGTCGACGGCCGGAAGGTCGACACCCGGAGCGCGCTCGCCCAGCGGGTCGCCTCCCACCTCGACGGCCACGAACGCGTCGGCTTCCCCGCGGTGCTGGGCGACGATCACACCGACGCCGTCAGGGCGACACTGGCCGAGGAGCTCGGAGTGGCCGTCTTCGAAGTCCCGATGGGACCGCCCTCGCTGCCGGGACTCCGACTCGAAGACCGCCTCTTCGATGCACTCGACCGGTCCGGGGCGCGCTACGAGGTCGGCAATCCCGTCGTCGACTACGAGGGCGAGGACCGGATCGAACGCGTGGTCGTCGAACGCAACGGCTCTCGGGTCCCCTACAGCGCCGACCAGTACGTCCTCGCGACGGGCGGGCTGGTCAGCAAGGGCGTCGAGAGCGACCGCGAGGGCGTGCGAGAGCCGATCTTCGACTGTCACGTCCCGCATCCGGGAGACCGATACGACTGGTTCGAAGACGGCGTCTTCGACGACCACGCCTTCGCGCGCTTCGGCGTCGACGTCGGGAGCGACTTGCGGCCACGTGGGGCCAGCGGAAGCGTGGAGTTCGAGAACCTCAGAGCGGCTGGGGCGACGATCGGCGGCTACGACTTCGCGGCCGAGAAGTCCGGCAGCGGCGTCTCGATCGCGACCGGCTACGCGGCCGGGCGAGCGGCGACGGAGGATCTGACATGAGTGATTCAGCTGATACACCGACGGAGGAGTCGTTCGAACCGACAGAACCGAACACGGGCGAGGAGTTCGAGCCGGTCCAGGTGTTCCCTGACGAGGAGACGATGGACCTGCGACCCGGCGCGGACTCCTGTACGAAGTGTAGCACCTGCGACACCAACTGCCCGGTCGCGGAAGTCGACGACGAGTTCCCGGGACCGAAGTTCCAGGGACCAGAGCAGTGGCGGCTCAAGCAGACCGACGACGGCGACGAGTTCGCCATCGACGACTCCATCATGGACTGCTCGAACTGCATGCGCTGTGACGACGCCTGCCCCTCGGGGGTCCCGCTCAGCCAGATGCACAACGAGGCCCGCGGCGAGTACGTCGACGAGCAGATGAGCAAGCTCTCGACGGAGTACTGGCGCAACCGGATCCTCGCCAACTACCGCACGTCCGCGTGGCTGGCGAGCAAGGTCCCCCGGATCGCCAACGTCGCGATGAACTTCGGGCCCGCCCGCTGGGTCATGGAGAAGACTCTCGGTGTCACGAGCGAGCGGGAGTTCCCGGCCTTCGCGACGGAGACGTTCTCCGAGTGGTGGGCCGCTCAGGGCGGCGCTGCCGGTTCCCGCGAGCGCGCTCGCGAGGCCCGCGAACGCCGCGGCGAACCCCTCGACGCCGACAAGAAGGTCGCGTACTTCCACGGCTGTTACTCCGAGTACAACACCCCCGAGGTCGCGCGGGCCCTCGTTCGAGTGTACGAGCACTTCGGCTACGAGATCGTCGTGCCCGAACAGGGCTGCTCGGGGACGCCGATGTTCGCCAACGGGATGCTCGACGACGCCCGCCGCCACGCCGAGGTCAACGTCTCCTCGATGGCCGATCTGGTCGAGGAGGGATACGACGCCATCGCCTCCTGTACGTCGTGCTCGCTGGCGCTGCGACAGGAGTATCCCGAGCTGTTCGACATCGACGGCATCGAAGACGTGGCCGAGAACACGTTCGAGTCCATCGAGTACCTCCGGATCCACGAGGACGTGCGCGGTGCCCTCCAGGACGCCGAGATCGGGGACGAACTCGCCGAAGAGTTCGCCTATCACGCGCCGTGTCACGCCCGCAACCAGGGGCTCGAACGGCAGGCCGTCGAGCTGTTCCGCGATCTCGACGGCGTCGCAGTCGAGGACGTGGGCGACTCCTGTTCGGGCATCTCCGGCACCTACGGCTGGAAAGACGAGAAGTACGAGAAGTCGATGGCCATCGGTGAGGAGATGTTCGACCACATGGAGGACGTCGAGAGCACCACCGGCATGACCGAGTGCCCCACCTGCTCGATGCAGATGGAGCACGGCACCGGCTACGACATCCGCCACCCGATCGAGCTGGTCGCGGCGGCGCTGGTCGAGTGAGAGCGGAGAGCCGCCGGTATCAGTGATCGCCGCGGACGAAGGTGACCGGGCACGGCGATTCGAGCAGGACGTGCTGGGCCGTCGATCCGAACACGGCCTTGCCGGTCGGTGACCGACGGCGGCCGCCGACGATCAGGTGATCGGCCCCTTCCTCGGTCGCGAGGTCGACGATCCGTGCGCCGTGTTCGCCGATTCGACCGGTGATCCGGTAGTCGATCTTCGCGTCCTCCAGGGACTCTTTGACGTCACGGACGATCGAGAGTCGGCTCGTCACCTCGTCGACGTCCGCGTCGGCCGGATCGCTGAAGTCGAGTCGTTCGGTCGCGTTGTCGTACTCTTCTGGGGTGAACACGTGCGACAGGACCACCGACGCGCCGGTGGCTCCGGCGATGTCGATGACCGTCTCGGTGAGTTCGTCGATGCGTTCGCTGTCGGTGTGTCCGAGTGCCAGCATGACTGTCTCTATCGCCATGCCCGTGACATCTATGCCATCGTACAAAAGCGTTCGGTGGCCGCTTCGAAGCGACGAGGCGGGGCGCTGAGACCGACCGAGGAGCGATGTCGTGGCTGATACAGACGGTGCGCCAACACCACCACGGACGGCCAAACGTAGATTAATTCTTACACTTCACGTCGTGTGACGAACGCCGCGATGGTTCAGAAAATGATACGTCCGAACGCTCACCCGCGTCCGTGGGAACAGTGATGGGGAGCTACTGTCGTCGCCGGCCCACGAGTGCCGCGCCGAGCGCGACGACTGTGAGTGCCAGGTAGACGACTGGAATCCCCGCCGACGCCGTCGACGGCCGGGCAGCGACGTAATCGAGCGCGCCGAGTCCGTTCACGGGACCGAGGTACCACGCCGTCAGATAGGCGATCTCGAAGCTCTTGGACCGCCCGGTCCAGACGCCCAGCGCGAGCGCGATCGCCGGCAGCGACAGGACGGCCGCGAGCCACCCCACGAGCGCGCCGTCCATCCCGGAGAGGGCGAACCGGACAGCTGCGGGCACGGACACCAACAGCCCGATCGCGACGCCGGACGCGTAGGTCGCGCCCAGCAGCTGGGTCGGTCTGCTGCCGACGAACACCAGCTCTGTCGTGCGGTGTCGCCGTTCGCGCGTCCCGAGTGCCGACCACGCCGAGAGCGGGAGCAAGAGCGCGAGCGGGACGACGAGCGTGCGGACGACACCGATCGGCGCGACGGCAGTCGCGAGGACGGCCAGCGCGGCCGCTACGTACCACCACCGCGGATAGCCGCGAAGCGCCATCCGGAGCTCGGCCAGCAAGACGGGACCGGTCGAGCCACCGTCGCGGCTGACGGGTGCGAGGTCGACGTCGACCGACGGATCCTCTGTCGTCGAGGGGTCGTCTGCCGTCGGCGGTTCCACCTCGTCGTCCGCAGTCCCTCGATCAGACTCCGAGCGAGACAGGAACGACCAACGCGTCGAGTCGTCGAACCGGTCGAACGCGAGCCGGGCCACACCGAGGAATCCACACGCGACGGCGAGTACCGGGAGACGGGTCACGAGCCGCGCCCCGGTCCAGGCGATTCCCGCCCACGTGAACTCGGCGAGACCGCCCGGATCGTCCGTGTACGTGAAGCCGAAGACCGACCCGTCGAAGGCGGGATACTGGGCCGCGATCGACTGGGCCATGCTGTCGCGGACGACCGCGAGTCCGACGAGATCCAGCGGGGGGTCCGGTGCGATCCCGGCCACGATGGCGGTCAGCGCGAGCAGGAAGTAGATCACGGTGCCGGCGGTGCCACGGAGCGGTCCGATCGTCTCGAAACAGACCGCGACCGCCGCGACGGCGGCCACGGCCGGGAGCGTGATCAGGAGGAACGGCGAGACCAACGCCCAGGGGTCGAACGCGCCCACGCCGACGAAGAGGGCGGCGACGCCGGTCGAAGCGAGCAGGACCAGGGTCCCGAACGCGAGGACGGCGACGTTGCTCAGCCACTTCCCCAGGAGGTACTGGCCGTTCGACAGCGACGAGGGCGCGATCAGTTCGCTCACCCCCGTCTCCAGGTCTCTGCCGATGCTGTCTTTCACGAGGGAGAACCCGAAGAGGACGAGCACCGTCGTCCCGATGACGGTCGTCATCCCGGCGAGCCAGGCGATCGTCGGGCGGCCGGTGTAGTCGGTGCCGACCACCAGCGTCGAGTCGACGGTGACGATCTTCACGAAGTACGCGACCAGCAGCGGCACGACGAGGAACGTCGTCGAGCGCGACCGCTCTCTGAAGTCCGCCAGTGCCACGGCGAGAACCGGTCTGAGTGGCCCGGTCATCGTCCGATCGCGTCGAGGTACGCGTCTTCGAGGGTCGGTTCCGCGGGCTCGGCTGCCGGCGTCGGCCGCGACGCCGAGACGACCCGGACCGCGACGCCGTCGCTGCGCCGGGCCGTCCCGCTGATCGTGTACTCGCGTTTGACCGCGGCGAGGTCGTCGTCGCCGACGGTCCACTCCCAGACCGAACCCGCGACCTCGTCGAGCAGCGCGGCCGGGGACTCGTGGGCCAGCACGCGTCCGTCGTTGAGGAGGACGATGTCGCTCGCGGTCACCTCCACGTCCGAGACGATGTGCGTCGAGAGCACCACGATCCGATCCTCGGCGAGTTCGGCGAGGACGTTCCGGAAGCGGACGCGCTCTGTCGGATCGAGTCCGACGGTCGGTTCGTCGACGACGAGCAGGTCCGGGTCCGCGAGCAGCGCCTGGGCGATCCCCACGCGCTGGCGCATGCCCCCCGAGAATCCGCCCAGGCGACGATCGGCCGCCGCTTCGAGGTTGACGAGCGCGAGGAGGTCGTCGATGCGCTCGCCGACCTTCGAGACGCCCCGTATCGCCGCCAGATAGCGGAGGAACTCCCGAGCCGTCAGACTCGGATACACGCCGAACGACTGGGGGAGGTAGCCGACCGAGTCCCTGATCGCGCGTGGCTCCTCGCGCACGTCGGTCCCGTTCCAGCGGACCTGTCCGTCGGTCGGCTGGAGCACGGTCGTGACGATCCGCATGAGCGTGGACTTGCCGGCACCGTTGGGGCCGAGCAGCCCGACGACGCCGGGTTCGAGCACGAGGTCCACGTCCCGAAGCGCGTGTTCGTCGCCGTACCGCTTCTCGATCCCGTCGAGTTCGAGTCGCATCGTCACCGGTCCCTCCGCTCGACGTGGGAGACTGACGACGGCGTCACCGTCGGCAGGACGATAGAGCTGGAGGGCGGTCGGCCGATGCCACGATCGATCTCGCGGCCAGTGTGAAGAGCCATACCCACTGGTGGCTGGGGTCGAGTATAAAAACAGAACGAGAGTTTCCGAGCCGGAAGTTCCGTCGAAAGCGGTCTCGGTCGGCGACTGTCTCATACTGCCGGCTGTAACGTCGTGAGGATCTTCGCCACCCTGGGGTGGCGAAATCGGTCACAGATTTACAGCCGGTAGTATCACGGCACCCCGACCGGTCGACCGGGAGGCGTTATCCGGTGTTTTTCATGCCGGCGGCGATCCCCTGAACGGTCAGGCGCAGCGTCCGGCGCTCGGTCTCCGTGAGGTGGCTCTGTGCGAGCAGGCGCACCTGCAGGAGGTTGAGCGGGTCGACGTAGGGGTTCCGGCGGTCGAGGTTCTGTTCGAGCCACTCGCGCTTGAGGAGGCTGTCACGGCCGGTGATCTCCGTGACGATGTCGACGGTGTCCTCGTACTCCTGGCGGATGTCGGGGAAGATCCGTTCTCGGAGGTCGTCGTCGGCCAGCGCGGCGTACTCCTCGGCGATGTCGAAGTCCGTCCGGGCCAGCGCGAGGGACGCGTTGTCCAGTTTGGTCTGGAAGAACGGCCACTCCTCGTACATCTCCTGGAGAGTCTCCACGTCGCCGCCGTCGTCGAGATACGCCTGTAGCCCCGTCGCGATCGAGTACCAGCCGGGGATGATACAGCGGGCCTGCGTCCAGGAGAACACCCACGGGATCGCTCGCAGGTCCTCGACGCTGCGGTCGCCCGACCGGGAGGCGGGACGAGAGCCCATGTTGAGGTTCTCGATCACCGAGATCGGCGTCGCCTGCTCGAAGAAGTCGACGAATCCCTCCGTCTGCAGGAGCGACTCGTACTTCTGGCGGGCCGCCTCAGAGGCGGTCTCCATGGCCTCTTCCCAGGCCTCGGGGATCTCTTCGACGGGCTCTTCGAGGGCGTTGTACCGAGAGCGAACCTGTGCGTTGAGCATCTGTTCGAGGTTGCGCTCTGCGATGGCCTCGTTGGCGTACTTCTCGGCGATGGCCTCGCCCTGCTCGGTGAACTTGATCTGGCCCGTCACGGTCTCGTTGGGCAGGGCCAGCATCGCGTCGTTCATCGGGCCGCCGCCCCGCGAGATCGAACCGCCACGGCCGTGGAACAGCCGCATCTCCACGTCGAAGTCGTCGGTGATCGCCGCCAGCCGCTTCTGGTTGCGGTACAGCGACCAGTTGGCGGCGAGGTAGCCGTTCTCCTTGTTGGAGTCGGAGTAGCCCAGCATGATCTCCTGGACGCCGTTGCGGGCCGCCAGTGCCGCCTCGTAGGCGTCGTTCTCGAACAGCGTGCCCATGATGCGTCGCGCGCCGTCGAGCGCGTACTTCGACTCCAGCAGGGGGACGATGTCGAGCCCGCAGTAGCCCGGCAGGTCGACGATACCCGCCTGGTCGCCCAGGAAGAGCACTTCCAGCACGTGGCTCGCTTCCTCACACCAGCTGATCGCGTAGGTGTCGATGGCGTCGACGCCGAACTCGCGCTGCCAGTCGGCCAGCTTGCGGAACCGTCGGATGACGCGGGCCGAGTCGTCCGAGAGGCCGTCGACGTCTTCCATGTCGACGATCTGGCCGTCCTGCAGGATGGCCTCGGTGAGGAACTCGACGCGCTCGTCTTCGTCCATGTCGGCGTAGTCGATGCCCTCGCGGTCGACGGTCTCCGCGATGGCGTCGGTGTGCATCTTGCGGTGGTCCCGCATGTCCAGTCCGGCCAGCGTGAAGCCGAACGTGTCGACCTTGCGGATCAGCGGATCGACGTGGGCCTCGGCGATCACGTCGGCGTCGTTGGCACGGAGGTCGTCGGCGATGGCGCGGAGGTCTGCCAGCAGGTCGCTCGAATCGGAGTAGCCTCCGGAGCGAACGTCGCCCACCCGGAGCACGCCTTCGCGCATCAGCTTCAGCTTCTGGCGGTACGGCTCGTCGGGGTAGCGTTCCTCGGCCTCGCTGGCGACGCCGGGCAGCGCTTCCTTGTGTTCTTCGAGTCGCTCGTCGAAGGCGTCGGTCGTGTCGATGTTGCTGGCGTCCTGGCTCAGCACGCCCGACAGCTCCTTGAGGCGGTCCCGGTAGAGCGGGAGCACGACGTCGCGCTGGCGCTCCAGGGTCTCCTCGGTGATCTCGGGCGTGACGAAGGGGTTGCCGTCACGGTCGGAGCCGGCCCACGAGCGGAACTCGTAGAGCTTTGGCACGTCGACCTCGCCGTCGTACTCCTCGTCGATGGCGTCTTCGAGTTCGTCGTAGACCTCGTCGATCACTTCGAAGAGGACGTTCTCGATGTACCACTGGACGTTGAGCGCCTCGTCGGTCACTTCCGGGCGTCGGTCGCGGACCTGTGGCGTCTGCCAGAGGCTCGTGACCTCAGCGGCGAGGTCGTCTTCGATGTCGTCCTGTTCGCTGTCCGTGAGCCGGACCTCGTCGAGCACTTCGAGGTCGTTGGCGACCGACCGGAGCTTGGCCTTGACGGTCTTGCGTCGTGCCTCGGTCGGGTGGGCGGTAAACGTCGGCTCGATGAGCACGTCGTCGAGGACCTGTTCGAGGGTCTCTGGGTCTGCTCCCCGATCGGAGAGCTTCTCGACGGCGTCGGTGACGCTGTCTTCGAGCACGCCCTCCTGGCTCCCCTCGCGGATCTCGCGGACCCGCTGGCGCTCCTCTGCGAGGTTGATCAGTTCGAAGTAGGTAGTAAAAGCACGGGCGACGATGTCCTGCATGTCCGGCGAGAGACGGTCGAGCGTCCGTTCGACGTCGTCGCGGTCGTCGGCGTCGCCGCGGCGGTAGTCGATCGACGACGTCCGGATGTTCTCGACGGTCTCGAACCCTTCGGTGGATGTCTGTGCCTCGATCACTTCCCCGAGGAGCTCCCCCAGCTCGCGCACGTCCTCGTTTATTTCCCTGGCGTGCAAATTCATACCAGTGGAGACTCGGGGGAGTCCTAAAACTCTAGCGAAAGTCAAAATGCCTGTCGTCCCACTGTAAGCATTCGTCCATTGTTTATGATTGCCTTGCCACGGAACGTCGTGGCTCGATCCCAGATCGACCGCCAGCGGGCGTTCCGTCGAACGGAACAGTCGCGGCGGCCGCCGGTGTGGAGAGCCAGGGTTCACACGTGAACGTCAATGTTGATGGGATATCACGACCAAGTGAAACTATGCCGACTGCCACGCACGACGGTGTAACGCTCGCCTACGAACGCTCGGGAGCCGCAGACGCCGACACGGTCGCGTTCGTCGAGGGGCTGAGCTACGGCACCTGGATGTGGCGCTGGCAGCGCGAGGCGCTCTCGGAGTCCTACGAGACGCTGGTCTGGGACAACCGTGGCACGGGCGACTCCGACGAGCCGCCGGGGCCGTACACCACCGAGCAGATGGCGGGCGACTTCGAGGCCGTGCTCGACGACGCTGGCGTCGAGACGGCCCACGTCGTGGGTGCGAGCCTTGGCGGCATGATCGCCCAGCAGTACGTCCTCGACTACGATCGGGCCGACTCGCTGACGCTGATCGCGACGACGCCGGGCGGCGAGGCGGCGGTCCCGATTCCGGCGGACACCCAGCAGCGGATGTTGAACGTCCCCGAGGAGTACGACGAGGCGGCGACGATCCGACACAAGATGCGCCCGGCCGTGACAGACGAGTTCTGGGACGAACGGTCCGACGTGGTCGACCGCATCGTCGAGTGGCGACTGGAGACCGACCCCTCCGAGGAGGCCTACGAGTGGCAGAGCGCCGCCGCGGTCGGTTTCGACGAGAGCGACAGGCTCGGGGCGATCGACCTGCCGACGCTGATCGTCCACGGCACCGCCGACGAGGTGATCCCCTTCGAGAACGCGACGCTGCTCGACGAAGCGATTCCCGACAGTCGCCTGGTAGCCGTCGACGGCGGTTCGCACCTCTGTTTCATCGAACAGGCCGACACCGTCAACGAACACCTCCAGTCGTTCCTCGACGATGTCTGAGCACGGGCCCCAGCGGTGGGTGGGTGACTGGAGCGCACGCAGGCGGGCGCTGTCGCCCGACCGGGTCGGACTGGTCGACGCGACCAGCGGCACGGAGTACACATACGCGGAACTCGACCGCCGCGCCAACGGCTGTGCGCGCTTGCTGGCCGATCACGGCGTGACCCGCGAGGGCGGGGCAGATCCCGACGCAGGCGGCCGCGTCGCCGTGCTCTCACGAAACCGTCCCGAGTTCGTCGATCTGTTCTTCGCGACGGGCAAGACCGGCGGCGTGCTCGCGCCCCTCTCCCATCGCCTGGCACCGCCGGAACTCGGGACGCTGCTCGACGACGTGGCCCCGTCGCTGCTCGTCGTCGAGGAGCCGTTCGCCGACGACGCGGCCGAGGCCCTCGCCGACGCCGACATCGACTGTCCGGTGCGCTCGCTGGCGACGGCCGGCGAGACGACCTGGGACCGCCTCGACGAATCGCTGCCGGCCGACCGATCCCCCTACGACGGGCCGACGCTGGAGCCGGCAGCCCCACACCTGTTCTTGCACACCGGCGGCTCGACGGGGACCCCCAAAGAGACCGTCCTCAGCCACGAGGCGATCGTCTGGAACGCGACCAACACCGTCACCGCCTGGGGGCTGCGGCCGGACGACGTGACGCCGCTGACGTTCCCGATGTTCCACACCGGCGGGTGGAACGTGTTGACGGTGCCGGTCTTTCACATGGGCGGGACCGTCGTCCTCGCCCGAGAGTTCGATCCCGGCGAGGTGCTCGAACTGATCGAGGCGCGGTCGGCCACGCTCCTCGTGGCCGTCCCGGCGGTGTTGCGGATGATGGTCGACCACGAACGGTGGGCCGAAACCGACCTCTCGACGCTGCGACTCGCCAAGTCCGGCGGCGGCCCCTGTCGAGAATCGGTGCTGTCGGCGTGGTGGGACCGCGGCGTCGACCTCTCACAGGGGTACGGGCTGACCGAGTGTGGCCCCAACAACTTCGCGATGCCCGACGACTGGCCCAGCGAGAAGGCCGACACCGTCGGTGTCCCGAACGTCCACGTCGACGTGCGGATCGTCGACGACACCGGCACGGAACTCCCTCGCGGCGAAGTCGGCGAACTCCACCTCCGGTCGCCCCACGCCGCGACGGAGTACTGGCACCGGCCCGAAGCGACCGCCGCAACCTTCCGGGAAGACGGCTGGCTCGCTACCGGCGACCTCGCGCGGATCGACGACGACGGCTACGTCAGCATCGAGGGCCGCAAGAAGAACATGTACGTCAGTGGGGGCGAGAACGTCTTCCCCGCAGCGGTCGAGGACGCCGTCTCCGCCCATCCGAAGGTCGACGACGTGGTCGTCGTGCCCGTCGAGGACGACCAGTGGGGCGAGGTCGGCCGAGCCGTCGTCGTCGGCGACGACTCGCTCACGCTCGAAGAGCTCACGTCGTTTCTGGACGGCCGACTCGCACGGTACAAACGACCGAGAGATCTCGTCTTCGTCGCTTCGCTCCCCCGCAGCGGTCCCGACAAGATCGACCGCGACGCGGTCGCTGACGAGTACGGGTCCTGATACTGTCTGTGACGAGTGTCGCCACGCCTGGGCGGCGACTGTCGTGAGACTGTGGCGGGCGACAGTAGGGTCTGGCGACGGTATCAGCACAGTAACAACTCCCTACTACCTTCGAGGGCGGAATTGTTTATCACTATCTAGCGTGAGGTATAGGGCGGAAGGTCGTCGCATGATCGAACTATCAATGGACGTAGAGCAGTACGACTGTCCGTTCATCGATACGACGGCAGATCACGCTCTCACCTTTTCGGCCGTCCACTGGGACTTCGATCGGCGAACGCAGGAGCTAGAGACGCGAATGGTCGTGGAGGGGGCCGACCGAGAGGAGCTCTCCGTGGGGCTCGAAACGCTGCGCGACCACGGGAACATGAACGACTGCTCGCTCGTAGCGCGGCGCGACAACGTCGCCCAGATCAGGACGGTCATCGCCGAGACCGACGCGATGGCGACGATCAGGAGCAACGACGGCTACGTCACCGGCCCCTTCTACATCGAGGACGGGAGCGAGGTCTGGCACGTCGGATTCGACGCGAGTAGCGAGGCCGACAGCGCCCTCTCGGAGCTCGACCGGAACAACGAGTACGAGGTCGTCGAGCGCACCGACACCTCCCTCCCGGAGATGGGTGATCTGGTGCAAAACGCCGGTGCGGCGATGACGCTGATCGAGGGGTGCCAGGACCTCTCGGACACCGAACGCGAGACCCTGGAAGCCGCCGTCTCCAGTGGCTACTTCGAGACGCCGCGCGACGCCACCCTCGGGAGCCTGGCCGACGAGTTCGGCGTGTCCAAGCCGGCGGTCTCGAAGAATCTCCGTCGGGGGCAACGGAAGATGATCCACCGCGTCGTCACGGCGCTGGACGACATCGAGTAGCGCCTGCCCTCGTTAACATGTAAACCTTCGTGGCTTTGTGGCTGTGGAGCTAGTCATTATTCGTTATGGACCTGACTGTCACGAGACGGCGTGCGATCCGATCGCTCGGTGGTGCGGGCGTCGTCGCGCTCGCTGGCTGTACCGGCGACGGTGGTGACGGCGACACGGAGGCGAGTGGCGACGGCGGCGACACGGAGACAAACATGCAAGACACGTCGACGACACAGTCGAGTTCGCAACGGCTCTCGATCGGTGTCCTCCAGCCGCTCTCGGGGGACCTGGCATACTACGGCCAGCAGGGCCTCTGGGGACTGCTCTCCGGGCTCGCGTACAAGGCCGACGCCGATCCGCCCACCGACGTAGGCACCGGGACGACGACAGTCTCGGCCGGCGACGTGGAGTACGAGCTGATCGTCCGCGACACGGAGTTCACCGCCGACGGCGCGCAGTCGGCCGCGACGGATCTGGTGAGCAACGAGGGCGTCGACATGCTCTTTGGCTGTTCGTCCTCGGGTGCGGCCTCGCGTGTCATCACCAACGTCGTGAAGGCGTCGTCGGTCCCGATGATGGTCGGGCCGGCGGCGTCGGCGGGGATCACCGCCGAGAGCGAGACCTGCGGCGATCTGGTGTACCGTGCCAGCGAGAACACGGCGATGGACGCCCGCTCTGGCGGCCGGTACGTCGCCACCGAGACCGACGTATCGAAGGTGTACCTGTTCGGTGCGGACTACAGCTTCGGTCGGGCCGTCGTCAACAACTACCGATCGGTGCTGGAGTCCGAGGGCATCGAGATCGTCGGCGAGCGGTTCGTCAACCAGGGGTACTCGGAGTGGGACGGGCTGCTGGAGAACGCAGAAGACGCGGGCGCGGAGGGGATCGTCGGCGGGTTCACCGTCGCGACGCTCCCGAACCTGTTCAGCGCCTTCCTCTCGGGCGACTACTCCTATCGCGCCTTCGGCGGGTTCGCCACCCGGATCACGAACGCCGTCGTCGGCCAGACGATGCAGCGCGTGCTCGGCGACCCGCTCACAGAGGAGAAAATCGAGGGCGCGGGACTGGGACCGTTCACGACCCGCTATCACTGGAACCAGTACGACAACCCGATCAACGACGCCTTCGTCGAGTCGTACACGAACGCCTACGGCGTCGTTCCCGACCTCTTTACCGCAGGCACGTTCACGGGCGCGTCGGCGATCCACCAGGCCGTCACCGAGGGCGGCTCGACGGATCCAGACGACATCACGGGCGCGCTCAAGGGGATGACCGTCACCGACACACCAAAAGGCGAGAACGGCTACACCTTCCAGGAGTACAACAACCAGGCCCGTTCGGAGATGACCGTCGCCAACCCCGTTCCGACACAGGACCAGTGGGCCGACAGCTGGGACTCGCTCATCCAGCCCGGCGACCCCCTGGCCCGGATCTCCGGCGACCAGGTAACGATTCCGGCAGACAGCGACGACATGAACTGCTCGTTGTAACATGCTCAGGACGCGGGGACTCACGAAGCGGTTCGGCGGTATCACGGCGGTCGACGGCGTCGACTTCGACCTCGGGTCGGAGCTGTGCTCGCTGATCGGCCCCAACGGCGCGGGCAAGACGACGTTCTTCGACCTGCTGACGGGCGCACTGGAGCCGACAGACGGACGGATCGAGTTCCGCCACGACGGCGACTGGGTGGACGTGACGGCGACGCCGCCGGCCGAGATCGCGAGCCTCGGCGTCCACCGCTCGTACCAGATCACGAACGTCTTCCCGACCTCGACGGTACTCGAAAACGTCAGGGTCGCCGTACAGGCCCACAGCGACCACGCGGCGACGTTCTGGCGGACCAGCGACGCCTACGAGGCGGATCTGGCCGCGGCTCGCGATATCCTCGAACGGGTCGGGCTGTCCGAGCGGGCCGACGATCTCGCACAGAACCTCAGCCACGGAGCGGGCCGACAGCTCGAAGTGGCGATCGCACTGGCCGGCGACCCGGACGTGCTCTTGCTCGACGAACCGAACGCCGGTGTCAGCTCCGAGAGCGTCGACGACGTCGTCGCGCTCATCGAGGACGTGGCCCGGGACCACGCGGTCCTGCTCGTCGAGCACAACATGGACATCGTGATGGAGGTCTCGGACCGCGTGGTCGTCCTGAACCAGGGGTCGGTGATCGCCGACGGCGAACCGGACGCCGTTCGGGCCGATCCGGCCGTCCAGGAGGCCTATCTCGGCGGCTACGAGACCGGGGACCTGACCGAAGACGGCGACGAACCGGGCGAGCCCGAGGGGGTCGCGTAGCGTGGCCCTGCTCGATGTGGCCGACATCGAGACGTACTACGGCGAGAGCCACGTGCTCGAAGGCGTCTCCCTGTCGGTCGAGCGCGGCGACGTGGTCGCACTGATGGGTCGCAACGGCGTCGGGAAGACGACGACGCTGCGCTCGATCCTCCAGTTGACACCCCCGCGGTCGGGGAGTGTCACCTACGACGGGACCGACCTCGTCGGCCGCCGGACACACGAGGTCGCGGAGATGGGCGTCGGGTGGATCCCCGAAGACCGGCGGATCTTCTCGCAGCTGAGCGTCGCGGAGAACCTCCGCGTGTCGGTGCCCGACGGCGACGACGTGGCCGAGGCGCTGTCGATCGCCTTCGAGACGTTCCCGATCCTCGAACAGCGCCGCGATCAGGCGGCCGGGACGCTCTCGGGGGGCCAACAGCAGATGCTCGCACTCGGGCGCGGACTGGTCGGGGACAACGACCTCCTGCTGGTGGACGAACCCAGCGAGGGGCTCGCCCCCCAGATCGTCGCGGACGTGGCCGACGCACTGGCCGCGGCCGCCAGCGAGACGACGATGCTGCTGGTCGAGCAGAACCTCCCGCTGGCGCTGGATCTGGCAGATCGCTTCTACGTCCTCGACAACGGACGGGTGGTCGACGAGGGCGACGCCGACGCGGTGTCGGCCGACGACGACCGGCTCAGGAGGTACCTGTCGGCATGACGCTCGCGCTCGAACTGGCCCAGCAGACTCTCTTGCAGGTGGGCTTCGTCGACGGTCTCGCCGAGTTCGTCCGGCCGGGCACGTTCGCGGAGGTCGTCCTCCGGGGGCTCTCGAAGGCGGCGATCTACGTCATGATCGCGGCCGGGCTGACGCTGATCTTCGGGCTGCTGGGCGTGCTGAACTTCGCCCACGGTGCGCTGACGATGATCGGCGCGTACCTCGGCGGCCTCGTCATGGTCCTGACGGTGGCACAGGGAACGGGCCCGTGGGCTCGGCTGGCGCTGTTTTTCGTGGCGATGGCGGTCGTCTTCGGCCTGCTGTCGGCACTGGGTGGCTCCATCGAGGTGAGCCTGATCCGGCCGCTGTACGATCGGCCGCCGATCTACCAGATCCTGCTGACCTTCGGCGTGACCCTCGTGCTCGAAGAACTGGCCCGGATCGTCGTCGGCTTCTACGGCCTCCAGCCCCTCGCGGAGTGGCAGGCCGCGCTCGGGACGATCCCTGCCTTTCTGGAAACGTCCCAGTCGCTCGGACCGGTCTCCGTGCGCGGACTCGCGCTGTTCGAGATCGTCCTCGGCGCACTGACGGTCGCTGCTATCTGGGGATTCCTCACGCGCACGCGATACGGCCTGTTCATCAGGGCCGGGAGCGAGGACAGCGAGATGGCCGAGGCGCTCGGTATCGACGTTCGGCGCGTCTTCACCGTCGTCTTCGCGCTGGGGGCGGGCGTCGCGGGCGTCGCCGGGACCCTCCTGATGTGGGACCCGGTCTGGGGAGCGAGCGTCCCGCTCGCGGCCGAGTCGCTGTTGCCGGCGTTCGTCGTCGTCATCATCGGCGGGCTCGGCACGTTCCGGGGGACGGTCGTGGGCGGGCTGATCGTCGGCCTCGTCGACGCGACGACGACCTGGTGGTTCCAGAACGTCGTCGTCGAGTGGACCTGGCTCCCGGAGGTCGCCATCTTCATGATCCTCGTCGTGGCGCTGATCGTCCGTCCACAGGGAATCTACGGCGTCGAGGAGGTGGGGGGCCATTAGCGCCAGCACCTCCATCCGACGGCGTGTCCGGGCCAGCTGGCCGATCGAGTCCGTCGAGCGCCACCAGGTGTATCTCGTCGTCGTCGGGCTGTTGGCGTGTTACCCCGCGATCTATCACCTCCTCACCCAGTCGCCACTGGGCGAGGTGGCCGTCACCGTCCTCCCTCGGATGGAGACGATGGTCGCCGTGCTGTACTTCTCGCTGTTCGCGATGTCGTTCGACTTCGTCAGCGGCTACACCGGCTACCTCTCTTTCGGCCACGCGGCGTTCTACGGCACCGGGGCCTACACCGTCCTCCTGATCGCCAACGGGAAGGTCCCACTGCTGGGTCCCGAGACGCCGTTCCTGGTGGCACTCGTCGTCGGCGCGGTCCTCGCGACGGTGCTCGCGGTGGTGATCGGTCTGGTCTCGTTCAGACTGACCGGGGTCTACTTCGCGATGATCACGCTCGGCTTCGCACAGGTACTCTACGTCTTCGTCCGGGACTGGGACTACGTCGGCTCGAACCCCCGCGACGGGATCGCGCTGAGCGGAGCCCGCGGCTTCGAGCTCGGGGTGCCCTACGTCGATCAGTTGACCGTCGCGCTGGGCACGCTGACCGGCGACACGCTGGCGCTCGCGGGCCACACCCTCGGGACGACGACGGTCTCGTTCTACGCCGTGGGGATCGTCGTCCTCCTGTGCTTCGCGGCGATGCAGCGGATCCTCCACTCGCCCTTTGGCCGGGTCATGGTCGCGATCCGCGAGAACGAGGAACGCGCCGAGGCCATCGGCTACGACACCTTCCGCTACAAGCTGGGCGCGTTCGCGATCAGCGGCTTCTTCGGCGGCATCGCCGGGGGGCTGCTCGCGGGGTTCAAACGCTCCGTGACCCCCGAGTCCGGGTTCTACTTCCTGACCAGCGGCGACGCGCTGCTGGCCAGCATCATCGGCGGGTTCGGGACCCTCGCCGGCCCGCTCTGGGGCCACCTGTTCGACGAGACCGTCCGGGAGTTCCTCTCGAAGCGGGGTCAGGGCGGCGGTCTGCTCCCGTATCTGGAACAGACGCTTTCCGAGGCGTTCCTGACGACCGAACTCGTCGGCGGGCTCACGGTCGAGGGGTTCATCACGGCCGCGCTGAACGGCCACGCGAGCCTCTACGTCGGGATCGTCTTCGTCCTGTTCGTGCTGTACGTCCCCGACGGCATCGTCGGCACGGTCCGCTCGCGGCTGGGCGGACCCGTCGCCCGGAGCCTCCCGGAACGGCTGTGGGGTGACCGATGACGGTCCACCTGACCGGTCTGGCCGTCGAACTGCCCGAAGCGACGATCTCCGGCGCGACGATCGCCGAACGCTCGGGCATCCCCGAGTCGGTCGTCGTCGAGAAGATGGGCGTCAGCGAGAAGCGCGTCGCGCACGACGAGCAGCCCAGCGACCTCTGTGTCGAGGCGGGACGGCGGGCGCTGGACGACGCTGGCGTCGACGCCGCGGCCCTCGATCTGGTCAGCTACCACGGGAGCGAGCTGAAAGACCACGTCGTCTGGAGCCTCGCCGCGGACGTGGCCCAGCGGCTGGGCGCGAGCGACGCCTACGCCAGCGAGAGCTACGCGCTCTGTGCCGGCGCGCCGATCGCGATCCGAGAGGCGACCGCACAGCTCGCGGCCGGAGCGATCGACCGCGCGCTGCTGGTCGCCGCGAGCCGCGAAGAGGACCTCGTCGACTACGACGACCCGGACACCTCCTTCATGTTCAACTTCGGGAGCGGAGCGAGCGCGATGGTCCTCGAACGGGACGCCGGAGAGCGCGCCCTCGCGACGGTTCGGGAGAGCGCCGCGATCACGGACGGGAGCTTCTCGCGCGACGTGATCGTCCCGGCGGGTGGAACCGTCCAGCCTCCCTCGAAAACGACCGTCGAGGAGGGTCGCCACTCCCTGCGCGTCCCGGACCACGAGTCGATGAAAGCGCGGCTCGCCGAGGTGAGTCTGCCGAACTTCCTCGCGGTGGCCGACGACGCCCTCGACGCCTCGGGCTACGACCGCGCCGCCGTCGACTTCGCTGCCATCACCCACATGAAGCGGTCGTTCCACGACCACCTCTGTGACCAGTTCGGGCTCGGCGAGCGCGACCAGCTGTACCTGGAGGAGTACGGCCACGTCCAGAGCGTCGACCAGGTGCTCGCGACCCACGAGGCCAGGAACCGCGGGTGGCTCGACGACGGAGACGTGGTCCTCTTTCTCGCCGCCGGGACGGGCTACACGTGGGCGGCGACGGTGCTGGAGTGGCGCGCCTGATACTGCCGGCTGTCACTGTTTCGAGACGTTCGCGACCACCGGTTCGCAATATGCTTTCCAGACGTACAGCCGGCAGTATGACCGCGCTACTCTCGGGGCTCGTCCGTCCGCGGTCGGGAGACCCGCGCGTACCCGATCCTGGCGGCCGCGACCGTCCGGTAGAGTGTCCCGACGACGGCGAGCACCAGCGCGCCAGCGAGCACCAGCACGGTCGTCGATCCGGTCTCGATCGCCCAGGGGACCGTCATCGCGAGGAAGCGACCGATGGCGACGACGCTCGCGACGACGGTGACACCGATCGCGAGGTACCGGAGCCGCCGCTGGATCGGCCGCCCGCGGTCGAGCACCCCGAGGCCGTACAGCTGGACCAGCGCGCTCTCGACGGCGAGCCACAGCGCCACCGCTCCGGCGACGAACGGCCCGACGAGTGCCAGCGGCTCCGGAGCCCCGATGCCGAGGAGATCGAACACCGTCACGGCCCCGCCGACGAGGAGAGCGAACGTCAGCGGTGCGAGCAACACGACCGAACTGAACAGGGCGGCCACGATCCGGGCGACCGACCGAAGGCTGGGGGACATACGATACACGACAGCCGGCCGCGCAAAAAGTGTCGGGGCCGCGAGCGTGGTAGAGCCACACGCTGGCTGTCGAGGTCACACTTATCTCGCTCGCGGGCGACCCTACTCGCATGGCATTCGCCGAGTATTTCGACGACTTCATGGGGCGCGACTGGGAGACCGACGTGAGCGGAACCGTCCGCTTCGCGATGGTCGGTCTGGGGTGGTGGACGCGTGACTACGCCGTCCCCGCGACCCAGCAGTCCGAGCACTGCGAGACGACGACCGTCGTCAGTTCCTCGGCGGAAAAGGCAGAGTCCTTCGCCGAGGAGTTCGACGGCGTCGAGACGGCGCTGACCTACGACGAGTTCACCGACGGTGCCGGCACGGACCAGTACGACGCGGTCTACGTCGCGACGCCGAACGCGCTGCACCTGCCCTACGTCGAGGCCGCGGCGAGCTACGGCAAGGACGTGCTCTGTGAGAAGCCGATGGAAGCCAGCGTCGAGCGCGCCGAGGCGATGGCCGAGGCCGCCGAGGACGTGACGCTGATGGTGGCCTATCGGATGCACACGGATCCCGCCGTCCGCCGGATGCGCGAGCTGGTGGCCGACGGGTTCGTCGGCGACCCGACCCACGTCCACGGCCACATGTCCCAGCGCCTGCTGGAGATGATTCCCGACCGCGACCAGTGGCGGCTGAACCCCGACCTCGCCGGTCAGGGCGCGTCGATCACAGATCTGGGCGTCTATCCGATCAACACGACGCGGTTCGTCCTCGACCGGGACCCGGTAGCGGTCCAGTCGGCGATGTACTCGGGCAGCGAGGGGTTCGAGGACGTGCCGGACGAGCGCGCCGCGGCGACGATCGTCTACGAGGACGACGTGCTGGCGTCGATCTCGGCCAGTCAGAACAGCTACGAGGACGGATTCTTGCGGGTCACCGGCACGGAGGGCCAGCTCGTGCTGGAGCCGGCCTTCCTGAAGCCCTCCGGGCTCACCGTCTCTCGCAGCGGGATCGACACGACCTACGACCTCCCGGAGATGGGCGAGGCCCAGCAGATGCAAGCGGAGTTCGACTACTTCAGCACCCACCTCCTGGCCGACACCGAACCGCTCGCCGACGGCGAGTACGGCGTCGTCGACATGCGCGTGATCCGCGCGGCCGTCGAGTCCGCCCGGACCGGCGAGCGCGTGACGCTGTAGCGTGGGCTCGGCGCGACACAACTGTTAATATCACCACACGACGATATCCCCCAAGCGTGTTCGCTCGATGACAGAGACGTTCTACGACGTGCTCGGGGTCGATCCAGATGCCACCACGAGCGACATCGAGGACGCCTATCGCGAGCGACTGAAAGAGACTCATCCAGACCACAACGACGACGCCGACGCCGACGAGGCCACCCAGCGCGTGATCGAGGCCCGCAACGTGCTGACCGACGACGACGAGCGCGCCCGCTACGATCGACTCGGACACGAGGCGTACGTCGGCGCGGACACGGCGGGGAGCGATCACCACCACGACGCCCGCGGCGCGGCGGCCCGTGCGGCCCGCGAAGCCGGCTGGGCAGACGGCGAGACGGAGGGTCCCAGCGAGTCGACTGCCGCGGGCACGAACGCGGGTCCTTCGGAGCGACGACGCCGGGAGCGAACGGCCAGCGAGCGCGTGCGAGGCGCACGCGACGCGGGGACGGGGGCGACTGCGGCCGGACAGACGACGGCGGGCACCTCGACCGGCAGTGGCGCGTCGACGGGACGGACTCGGCCGACGGGTACCTCGACCCGTGACAGCCGCCAGCGCGAACGGATCTACGAGACGGGGACCGCGAGCCGTCAGGCGACGTACAACGTCAGACACGACGTGGGTTCGAGCGGCCACTCGCTGCGGGCGTTCGTGGCCGACACACCGCTCTCACTCGCCGCGCTGACGTTCGTCCTCTATCCGATCATGGTGGCGACCACGGTGTTTCCACCCTTCCATCTGGTGGTCAACGCCACCGTCGGCCTGTGTGCCCTGCTGTTGATCGGTTACCTCCAGTCCCAGCCGTCGGTGGGCATCCTGGTCTTTGGCACCTGGAGTCTCCTGGTGCCCCTCGCACTCGTCGCGTTGGGCGTCCCGGTGACCGGGCTCGTGGGCATCGTCGCGCTCGGGAGCGTCTGGCTGCCGTTTGGCTTCTCGCTTTTGACCCGTTCGATCGTTGGTCGATAGCGCCCTACAGCGATTCGCGAACGCGCTCGTGGACCCGATCCCGGTACCGATGGCTCCGCTCGCTGTCGAACCGACACTCGACGATCTGCGTGCCGGACGCACCGGCCGAGGACGCCACGGCGTCGGCGAGGGCACCACGATCCTCGACGCGGCCGTATTCGAGGTCGTACAGCGCGCCCGTCGGCTCGAAGTCCAGCCCGTGGGGCGTCCGGAACTGGTCGGTAAAGGGCGGCTCGAAGGACTCGATGGGGAGTTCGTGGAAGATGCCGCCGCCGTCGTTGTTCACGAGGACGACCGTCGCGTCCACGTCACAGCGCCCGACCGCGAGCAGGCCGTTCATGTCGTGGTAGTAGGCCAGATCGCCGGTGAGCACGACTAGCGGGTCGTCGGTCGCGCTGCCCGCACCGAGCCCCGTCGAGGTGATCCCGTCGATCCCGCTGGCCCCGCGGTTGCCCAGGACGGTCACGTCGGCCGCTCGGGGCCGTCCGAACCGATCCAGATCCCGAACCGGCATACTGTTCGAGACCATCACCGTCGTCGGATCCGGGACGGCGCTGGCGACCGTCGCGGCGACCGTCCCCTCGAAGAACTGCTCGTCGTGTGCGCGCTCGGCGAGGTCCCAGTAGCGGGCCTCTGCGGTCTCGAACCGCTCGGTCCAGGCCGTGGCCGGTCGGTCGAGTCGCTCGGCCAGCCCCGTCGCCAGCCCCGTCGGATCGGCCACGACGAGATCGGTCGCGGTGAACGTCGCTTCGCGCCACTGGCCGGCCGGATCGACCACGAACTGGGCGGCGTCGGCGTCGCGCAGCCAGTGACGCAGCGTCTTCGAGGTCGGCGAGGCCCCGAACCGGAGGACGGCATCCGGGTCGGGCCACTCCCCGGCGTCGAGATACGAGTCGTACCCCCCACAGATGGGCCGGTCGACGACGTGGGAACCGAAGCGATGCCCCGACAGCGGATCGGCGAGCACCGGAAAGCCCGTGGCGTCGACGAGCGCTGCCAGCGCGTCTCGGTCGGGCGTGGGTCCGTTCGACGGACCAGCGACGATCAGGCCCCGCTCTCTGTCGAGTCGGTCGGCGAGCGCGGACAGTTCCGACGCCGAGAGCGTCCGGTCGCCGCGGGTCGTTCGGACCATCGGCCCGTCCCGGCCGTTCGCACCCACCGGAGCGCGCTCCGGGAGATCGTCCGGAACCGCGCCCTCGACCGGCGTCGGTTCGAGCGGCTTCGAGACCGGCACGTTCAGGTGGACCGGACCCGCAGGCGTGTCGGTCGCAGTCGCGACGGCCCGAGAGAGAGTGGTCCGAAGAGATCGGAGCCGACGCGGCTCCGGTGCGGGCTCTGGGAGCGAGCGGTACTGACGGACGGCGTCGCCGTAGAGCTTCTCCTGGTCGATCGTCTGGTTCGCGCCGCTGTCTTGCAGTTCTCGGGGCCGGTCGGCGGTCAACAGGACCATCGGCACACGGGACTGGTCGGCCTCGATCACCGCCGGGTGGAAGTTCGCCGCCGCCGTGCCGGAGGTACAGATCAGCGGCGTCGGCGTCCCGGTCCGCCGTGCCCGACCGAGCGCGAAGTAGGCCGCCGACCGCTCGTCGAGGTGAGAGTAGACGCGCATCTCGGGGTGCTGTGCGACCGCGACGGTCAGCGGTGTCGAGCGACTGCCGGGTGCGACACAGACCGCGTCGATCCCGTTCGCGACGAGTTCTTCGACGATGACCCGTCCCCAGAGCGTGTTCTCGTTTGGCTCGGTCACTGCCGGTCACCCTCGCTCGGCTGCCAGCGTCGGTCCCGACGACCCGTTCCACACATGGCGCGACCTACGGACGGGGGACGCTTCAGCGTGACTATCGTCACGAAGTGGTCGGTAGTTCCTGATCGATCGGCCGGCGACTGGCCGCCGCGTGGCCGAGCGTCGTCGTTTTCTGCATTCAACAGAAATATTTCGATATCGAAAACCGATGTCGTCGGAAGCCACAGTATTGTTCTCGCGTTCGGTAACTCGCCCCGCCAGATTTATAAGGGGATCTATCGAACCACCGTACGTTCCGATGCCACAGGTAGAGATAACGATCCCGGAACATCTCGAGATGCAGATCGCCCAGCTCGTCGAAGAAGGCGAGTTCCTCACCCGCGAGGAAGCGATCGAGGATCTCCTCTCGACCGGGTTGAAAGCCTACAAGACCAGCGGGCCCATGGACGACGAGGACGACCCCGGGGGGTTCGAGGACGACGGGATGATGGGTCACGACGACGAGTACGTCTTCTAGCGAGCGGCGCTCAGCAGACGAACCACCACTGGTAGCTGTTCACAAGCAATTCTTATACTATTGGCACCACCTACTAGTGGCAAGATGCACAAAGACGAGCTTCTCGAGCTTCACGAACAGATGGTGCTGATCATGCGTTTCTTCCGCGACGAGATGGACAGCGTCGACCCCGAGCTGTTCGACGCCTACGGCGAGCTCGACGTGCGCCCCTCGGACGTACACAAGTCCAAGAGCGAACACAAACACGCCGTCTTCGTGCTGGGCAACTCGCTGGCGACCGCGATGAGCGAAGACGAGTTCTCCGACGCCGGCCGCGTGGGCAAGCGGATGAAGGAACTCGCGGAAGACGCCGAGAGCAAGCTCTAAGTGCCGTCCTGTTCGAGTTCCGTGAATATCTCGGGATCTGTCTGGAACTTCAAGACGTTGTGTATCACGGAGTTGCGGATGTTCTGGACGACGTGTCCGTGGTCCTTGTAGAACTCGTGGATCCAGCGTGACTCCGCTTTCCGGCTCGGGAACATCATCACCGACTTCCACTGGTACTCCCCGTCCGAGAGGAAGTAGAACATCGTGTGTCTGTCGTCGCGGATCGTCGTCATAGCCTCGCGCCAGCCGTCCTCGAAGTGCTCTGGGTTGAACTTGAACTCGAACAGCGCGAAGTTGAAGTACTCCTCGTTGGGGACGATCGTGTCGCGGAAGACCCCCTCCTGGCGCATCTTGCGGATCGATTCGCTGACGGTGACGTGTGACACCGAGATGTCGTGGTCCGCTTCGAGGATGTCGGCCAGGTCTCGCGAGGAGAGCTCCGGATCGTCGGCCAGCTCTCTGAGGATCAACACGTCGCGTTCCTTGAACTCCCAGTCTGGTGATTCGTCCGCGTTCATATCCCACATTCCGGTGTTATGGTCTTGGAAGTTGGCATCTCTCGGCGCGCGCTGTCGTCGGCACGGATCACGGTGAATCGAGAGTCACGAGCGTGTCCACGTCCGGCAGGTCGGTCTCGGGAGACGTGATCTGTGCCATCCGCTCGGTGTGTTTCTCGATCGCGTAGTTCTGCAGGTCGTCGGCGGAGGGGCCCGGCGTCTCCTCGCTGCCGTCGCCCAGTCCGTCGGTCGTCGTCTGCTGGACCAGTCCCAGGAGTTCGGTGACGGTGTCGTGTAGCAGCTGTGGATCGACGCCGTCCGCGACGAGTTCGCGGAGTTTGCTCATCCCGAACCCGACGTGGCGGCCCTCGTCGCTCCGGATGCGTTCCAGTCCGGTGGTAAAGCCCGGCAGCGTCGGAAGGGCTGGCTCTGAGGGACCGTAGCTCTGCTGGAGCCCCCAGTAGGCCGTCTGTGCCAGAATGCCCTCGATGGTCAGATGGTAGTGACACAGCGCGATCGCGCGGTGCTCGGGCGTGTCGTCGTCGAGCAGTCGGTGCATCGCCGCGTCCGTGCGGGCGAGCAGTTCGTCGTACGCGTCGTTGACCCACCGGTCCTCGGTCGGCGAACTCACCGGCAGGTCGCGCTCGCGCTCGACCGGGTTGATCACCGCCGTCCAGTATCGCTCGAAGAAATCGAGGTGGCGCGCCTCTTCGTACAGCTGCGTGCTGAGATACACCTGGTCGGCGGCGTCGTCGAGTACGACCGAGAGCGGAGCGAGATCTTCCGTGACGGCGCGCTCGCCGGCACCGAACTTCGCGACGGTCGAGCGCAGGTGGTCGAAGGTCGCGGGGTGTGCTTCGACGAGTGGCTCGCGGTCGTCGTCGAGGTCGATCGCCGCGGGGTCCCAGTGTCGTTCGACGGCGTTGCGGTAGTAGCGTCCCGATCGGCTCTCCCGATCGAGCGCGAGTCGAAACGTCGCCTTGTCGGCCATTGGTCGTGTCGTAAACCCCACTCTACATAAGCGTTGACGAATTCGGGAAGTCGGCGGTATCAGCGCCCCTCGAACTCTGGTTCGCGACTCTCGACGAAGGCTCGCGCGCCCTCCTCGTGGTCCGCGGTCGAGAAGGCGACGCCCTGCGCGTTCGCTTCCCGCGCCGTCGCGGCGTCGAAGGAGTCGGGCTGATGGTTCACCAGTCGCTTCGAGGCCGTCAGTGCGGCCGTCGGCCCCGTCGCGATCGTCTCGACGATGTTCTCGACGCCCTCGTCGAACGACGACGCCTCGAACACGCGGGTCACGAGCCCGAGATCGCGGGCGCGGTCGGCGTCGACCAGCTCGCCCGTGAAGATCAGCTCCTTGGCCGTGTTGAGCCCGACGAGCCGCGGGAGGAGGTAGGAAACGCCCGAGTCGACCGCGAGCCCGACGCGGCGGAACCCGAAGCTGATCTTCGCCGCCGGGCTCGCGAGTTGCAGGTCACAGGCGATCGCCAGCCCCGCACCCGCCCCGAAGGCGGGACCGTCGATCTTCGCCACGGTCGGGAGCCGGCAGTCGTAGACGCGCTTGATCGCGCGATTGACCGCGCCGACGACGACCTCGACGCGCTCTGCCGGCGGCACGTCCCGGTCGATGCTCTCCAGCATCGCGTCCACGTCCCCGCCGGCACAGAAGGCCGCGCCCTCGCTCTGGAGGACGACACACCGTGCCCCGCTGTCTTCGGCGGTCTCGATCTCCGCAGCGAGTTCGTCTGCGGCCTCCGCGGAGAGCGCGTTCCGTGCCTCGGGGCGGTTCAGCGTGATCGTTGCGACCTCGTCTGCGATCTCGACGCGGACCTGATCTCCGGTCATGTCCCGCACCGACGGCCAGGACGACCAAAAGCGTTGGTCAGGTCGCCACCAACAGAGTAGGGGTGCCTTTGAGAAGGGGCCAGGCCGATAATCTCGTATGCGAATCCACTGGCATCGACGCGATCTCCGGACGACCGACAACGCCGGCCTGGCCGCGGCGACGGCCGACAGCCCGGTCGTCCCGGTGTTCGTCTTCGACGACGCCGTCCTCGACCACGCCGCACCGCCCCGTGTGGCGTTCATGCTGGACGCCCTCGACTCGCTGCGGGCACAGTACCGTGACCGCGGGAGCGATCTCGTGATCGCTCGCGGCGATCCGACGGCCGAGATCCCGCGGCTGGCCGAGGCGTTCGGAGCCGACGGCGTGACCTGGGGCGAAGCCTACTCCGGGCTCGGCATCGAGCGCGACATCGCCGTCCGACAGGCCCTCGACGACGCGGGCGTCGAACGCGAGGCGGTCACCGATTCGGTCCTCCATCGCCCCGGCGAGATCACGACCAACGACGGCGATCCGTACTCGGTGTTTACCTACTTCGGGCGGAAGTGGCACGACCGAGAGAAAGACGAGCCCTACGACGCACCCAGCCCGGACGAACTGGCCGACGTGTCCGGTGACCCCCTGCCGTCGATCGACGATCTGGGCTTCGAGGAACCACAGGCAGAGCTCCCTCCGGCTGGGACGGAACCGGCCCGCGATCTCCTCGACGCGTTCTGCGAGGACGACATCTATCGGTACGAGGATCGCCGGGACTACCCCGCAGACGACTGTACGTCGCGGCTCTCCGCACATCTCAAGTTCGGGACGATCGGTATCAGAGAGGTGTACGAACGGACTGCGAGCGCGGCGGAAGCGGCCAACGACGAAGAACGGCGCGAATCCGTCGAGGAGTTCCAGTCGCAGTTGGCCTGGCGAGAGTTCTACACGCAGGTCCTCTTTGCCAACCGGTCGGTCGTCACGGACAACTACAAGTCCTACGAGCGGCCGCTCCAGTGGCGCGACGACCCCGAGGCGCTCCAGGCCTGGAAGGACGGCGAAACGGGGTACCCGATCGTCGACGCCGGGATGCGCCAGCTCCGCCAGGAGGCGTTCATGCACAACCGGGTCCGGATGATCGTCGCCTCCTTTCTCACCAAGGACCTGCTGATCGACTGGCGAGCGGGATACGAGTGGTTCAAACAGCGTCTGGTGGACCACGACACCGCGAACGACAACGGCGGGTGGCAGTGGGCGGCCTCGACGGGCACCGACGCACAGCCGTACTTCCGGATCTTCAACCCGATGACGCAGGGCGAGCGCTACGACCCCGACGCGGAGTACATCAAGACGTACGTGCCCGAGCTGCGCGACGCCGAACCGTCGGTGATCCACGAGTGGCCCGATCTCAGCCCGACCCAGCGTCGCAACGCCGCCCCGGAGTACCCCGATCCCATCGTCGACCACAGCGAGCGACGCGACCAGGCCCTGGAGATGTTCGAGACTGCTCGCGGCGAGAGTTAGGCCCAACGGCGGGTCGCCGACGGTCTCGGCGTCGGGACCCGAATTACCGGCCGAGAACGGCCAGCAGGCGGTCGGCACGTGCGTGCGGTGTGGTATCGTGCGTCTCCTAAACGTTTAACAGGCGTCCGCCCGACCCAAAAGATGGAGGAGATTTATCATGTCCGAACACTCAGATCCGGAACTGCCGCCACTTCCGTACGACTACGACGCGCTGGAGCCCCACATCTCAGAGCAGGTACTCACCTGGCACCACGACACCCACCATCAGGGGTACGTCAACGGCCTCGCGGCCGCCGAGGAGACCCTCGCGGAGAACCGCGAGTCGGGTGAGTTCGGATCTAGCGCCGGTGCGCTGGGCAACGTCACCCACAACGGCAGTGGACACTATCTCCACACGTTGTTCTGGGACAACATGTCCCCCAACGGCGGCGGCGAGCCGTCGGGCGAACTCCGTGACCGGATCGAAGCGGACTTCGGTTCCTACGAGGGCTGGAAAGGCGAGTTCGAGGCAGCCGCCTCGGCCGCCGGTGGCTGGGCGCTGCTCGTCTACGACCCGGTCGCCAAACAGCTCCGCAACGTCACGGTCGACAAGCACGACCAGGGCGCACTCTGGGGCTCTCACCCCATCATGGCGCTGGACGTCTGGGAGCACTCGTACTACTACGACTACGGCCCGGACCGCGGCAGCTTCGTCGACGCCTTCTTCGAGGTCGTCGACTGGGACGAGGTCGCATCGCAGTACGAGACCGCAGTCGGTCACTTCGAGTAACGTCGCCCGACGGCGGGCTCCCGAGCTTCGCACTTTCTTTCGATATCGTCGATCAGTGGCGACACTCGCCGTCGACCACAGCGTATCGCTTTCGAGGGCTTTACGCACGGCGGCGCGGAACCAGCGCCCATGCCACAACCGAAAGACGACTTCGACGATCTCCGCCCGCTGGAGTTTCGCGAGCCAGAGGAGGTACTGGACGACGACGAGATGTACACGATCTACGAGATCGGTCGCCTCCTCCAGGGGCTGGAAGCCGAAGCGGAACTCGACGTCGAGACCGAGAACGTCCTGATGGACTGGGCTATTCCGTGGCTCATCAAACACGCCGACGCGTTCGTCTTCGCCGAGCCGAGTGCCGACGACGAGCCGGGCTACTACGGGCTGGCCTGACAGAGCGTGTTCGACTGCCGGGGCCGGCAGTATCAGAACCGCGCGGCCTGCCTCGCCAGTTCGATGTTGCCGTACGGGTCGTCCGTGACGCTGGGACCGTGACCAGCGTGCATCTCGGCGAGGTCCTCGTCGACGAGATCGAGGAGGCAGTCGATGCTCTCGACGAGTCGCGATCGGTCGCCCTCTTCGAGGTCCGTCCGCCCGAAACTCCCGTTGGCAAACACGAGATCACCGGCGAAGAGCACGCCCGCCTCGGCCGCGTAGAGACAGAGGTGGTCGTCCTTGTGACCCGGCGTGTGGAGCGCAACGTACTCCTCGTCGCCGATCTGTCGGGTCGCCTCGTCGGCGATCGCCCGGTCGACGCCGTCGAAGCCGTCTTCGTAGCCACAGACCGGCGCGTCGAACGCGTCCCGGACCGCGTCGAGGGTGCCGACGTGATCGCGGTGGGTGTGTGTCAGGACGACCTGATCGACCTCGTCGACGACGGCTCGCACCTCGGAAACCACGTCGAAGTCGTTGCCCACGTCGACCAGCGTCGTCGTCTCGCCCTCGACGAGAAAGACGTTGCTGGTAAAGACCCCGCTCGACGGTGCAAGGTTTCGGATCATACGATCGAGGTCGGGCCCGACGGGCTTGTGTGTGCTGGTCTGTCTCGTCAGAAGGCACTGTTCGGAGACGCGAGGGCTCGATCGGGACGCAGGATGGCCGCCACACAGTGGGACCGAACTGACGTACTGGCCGCTGATTCGGCGCGCTGACAGACCCACAGGGCTATGTATGATGAAAAAGTAACCACGTGTAGAGAATAGATGTCTGAATCGGATCGCCCCGTCGTGCTCATCGTCGAGGACGAACCGGACGTCGCGGAAACATACAAGCTATGGCTCCGAAACGGCTACGAAGTCCGGATGGCCCACGACGGTGACGAAGGGCTCGACCTACTCGACGACAGCGTCGATGTCGTGTTACTCGACCGTATGATGCCGGGACTCTCGGGCGACGAGGTACTGGAGCGGATCCGGGAACGTGATCTCGGCTGTCGCGTCTCGATGGTGACGGCGGTCGAACCGGACTTCGACATTCTGGAGATGGGATTCGACGCGTATCTCTCGAAGCCGATCCGGAGCGAACAGCTCCACGAGACAGTGGAGAACCTGCTCGAACGCTCGGAGTACGACACTCTCCTGCAGGAGTACTACTCGCTGGTCGAGAAGCAAGCGACGCTCGAAGCGAGCAAGAGCAGCGCGGAACTGGAAGAGAGCGACGAATACGATGAACTTAAGGAGGAGATCGGAGAACTAAAATCCGAACTCTCGGAATCACTCGGTGGTATCGGCGACGACGCCGACTTTATCGCAACGTTGCGTGGGCTCAGTAATGGTGAAGACGAATAAACTGTCAGAGAATATGTACGACCTGTCAACCGTACTCGACTTCGACGCGCTGGACTCGGTTCGTCCGGGGACGAGCCTACTCGTCGCGGGACCTGCGATGAGTGGCAAAGAGGCCCTCGCGATGGATATCCTCAAAGATGGGGTGGGTAACGGCGAGGGGGCGGTCGTCGTGACGACGAACGATCAGGCGAGCTCGGTCGTCGACGAGTTCCGAACGGACGTACCCGAGATGGACGACTCCCAGCTCGGAGTCGTCGACTGCCGCGGCGACAACAGCGGGGGTGAGGCCGCACAGAGCGGCGCGTACATCCATCACGTGAACTCACCGGGCGACCTGACCGGCATCGGTATCGGCATCACGAAAGCACTGGAGGGGCTCCACAAGAGCGGGCGCGACCAGGGACGGCTCGCGCTGGTCTCCCTGTCGACGATGCTGACGTACACGGACAAGAAGACCGTGTTCAAGCTCTGTCACATCCTCTCGTCGCGGCTGGACTCGGCGGGCTACGTCGGCGTGTTCACGATCGACTCCGGCGCACACGACGACCAGACCCTCCAGGTCATCAAGCAGGCGTTCGACGGCCTCATCGAGTTCCGCGAGGAGGACGGCACCCGTCAGGCCCGCGTCATGGGTCTCACGAGCCAGCCCTCCGAGTGGAAAGAACTCTGATTGTCGCGGCCGTTCGGTTCCCGTCCGGAGAGCAGAGAGCGGGCTGACAGCCGACAGCGAGAGCGGTGGCCCGGTGCTTTAATCGGGGTCCGGTCGAAGAATCCGATATGGGAACACGACACGATCGGGGTGGGCCGGACCCGGCTACCGACGATCGGGCGGACTACGACTACGAGGGGGGTTCCGTCGAGCGCCCCGCGTTCGTCGCCGCCCTCGAAGACCGCATCGACGGGGCGGTCCGGTTCGACGAGTACACGCGACAGTTGTACGCGACCGACGCGAGCGCCTACGAGGTGGTACCGATCGGCGTCGTCTATCCGACCTCGACGGCCGACGTGGCAGCGGTCGTCGACTACTGCGCCGAGCGGGGAACGCCGGTCCTGCCGCGAGGCGGTGGGACGAGCCTCGCGGGACAGGCGGTCAACGAGGCAGTCGTCGTCGACTGCTCGCGCCACATGGACGCGATCCAGTCGGTCGATCCGGCGGGACGCACGGCACGCGCACAGGTCGGCGTCACCCTCGGGGCGTTGAACGACAGGCTCGCCGACCACGACCTGAAGTTCGCCCCCGATCCGGCGTGGGGCGACAAGAGCGTCCTCGGGGGCGCGATCGGCAACAACTCCACGGGCGCACACTCCCTGAAGTACGGCAAGACCGACGCGTACATCGAGGACTGCGAGGCCGTCCTCGCGGACGGGACCGTGACGACGTTCGGCGAGGTCACGCTCGACGAGCTGCGATCGCGGGCCGACCGGGACGGGCTCGAAGGTCAGATATACGGGGCGATCGCACGGCTCGTCGACGACGAGCACGAGGCGGTCACCGCGGCGTTTCCCGACCTCAAGCGAAACGTCTCCGGCTACAATCTCGATCGCCTCCTCTCGGAGGCCGAAGACGGATCGGTCAACGTCGCACGGCTGCTCGCGGGCAGCGAGGGGACCCTGGCCATCGTGACCGAAGCGACGGTCTCGCTGGAGCCGGTCCCCGAGACGAAGTCGCTGGCGCTGCTCTCCTATCACGACCTCATCGACGCGATGGCCGACGTGCCGGCGATCCTCGAACACGATCCCGCGGCGGTCGAAGTCCTCGACGACGTGTTGCTGGAGCTGGCCGCCGACACCGAGGAGTTCGGCGACCTGGTCGACCAGCTCCTCCCGGCGGACACCGGCGCGGTGTTGCTCGTCGAGTTCTACGCCGAGAACGACCCGCAGGGCAAAGAGCGGGTCGCGGATCTCCTCGCGGATCGGGTCGGGAGCGTCGGTACCGACGGCGTCGCACAGAGCGGGGCCGACTCGCTGACCGACGCGCCACGAGAGGCGTTTCACGGACAGGAGGCCCACGAGGAGAGCGAACGAAAGCGGTTCTGGAAGCTCCGCAAGAGCGGGCTCCCGATTCTCCTCGGGCGGACCTCGGACGCGAAACACATCAGCTTCATCGAGGACACCGCCGTCCCGCCGGAGAACCTCGCGGACTACGTCGCCGAGTTCCAGGAGCTGCTGGCCGACAACGACACGTTCGCGAGCTTCTACGCCCACGCCGGTCCTGGCTGTCTCCACATCCGACCCCTGGTGAACACGAAGACGGTCGAGGGGGTCGAGCAGATGGCAGCCATCGCGGACGGCGCGACCGACCTCGTCACGACCTACGGCGGCAGCGTCTCGGGCGAGCACGGCGACGGGCGTGCGCGCACCCAGTGGAACCGAAAGCTGTACGGACAGGACGTGTGGGAAGTGTTCCGAGAGCTGAAAGCGGCCTTCGACCCGGAGTGGCTGTTGAACCCCGGACAGGTGTGTGGCTACGCGGCCGACGAGACGATTCCCGAGGGCGTCCCCGCGCGGGCCCGCGCCGTCGACATGACCGACGACCTGCGGTTCGATCCCGACTACGAGTTCGAGATGTCGTTCGAGCCGGCCATGGAGTGGGACAACGAGAACGGGTTCCAGGGGATGGTCGAGCTGTGTCACGGCTGTGGGGGCTGTCGCGGGCCTCAGGAGACGACCGGCGGCGTCATGTGTCCGACCTATCGGGCCGCGGGCGAGGAGTCGACCGCGACGCGGGGGCGAGCCAACGCCTTCCGCCAGGCGATGAGCGGCGACCTCCCGGCAGATCCGACAGACGAGACGTTCGTCGACGAGATCATGGACCTCTGTATCGGCTGCAAGGGGTGTGCGAAAGACTGCCCCAGCGAGGTCGACATGGCCAAGCTCAAGACCGAGGTCGAACACGCCTCCCACCAGGAACACGGTGCGAGCCTCCGGTCGAAGCTGTTCGCGCACGTCGAGACCCTCAGCGCCTGGGGGAGTCGACTCGCACCGCTGTCGAACTGGCTGGCCAGGGCACCCGGCAGTGACGTACTGGCCGAGCGGCTGGTCGGGATCGCGAGCGAACGATCGCTCCCGACCTTCCGGCGCGAGTCCTTCGAGGACTGGTTCGCCCAGCGCGGCCCCGCCGTTGACCCAGAGGACGCACAGCGCCGGGCGCTGCTGGTCCCCGATACGTACAACAACTACAGCAACCCCGACGTGCTCCGTGCGGCCGTCCGCGTCCTCGAAGCCGCCGCCGTACACGTCGCCGTCCCGGACGACGCGACCAGCAGCGGCCGCGCCGCCCACTCGAAGGGCTTCGTCGACGTGGCTCGCGAGCGCGCACGGACGAACGTCGACGCGCTGGAGGGCCGCGTGGCCGACGGGTGGGACGTGGTTCTCGTCGAGCCGTCCGACGCCGTGATGTTCCAGTCGGACTACCGTGACCTCCTGGGTTCGGACGCCGCCCCCGTCGCCGACAACGCGTACGGTCTCTGTGAGTACCTCGATCGGTTCCGCCTCGACGAGCGCGTCGACTGGACCGGTGGCGAGGAGACGCTGACCTACCACGGCCACTGCCACCAGAAAGCCGTCTCGCGAGACCACCACGCCGTCGGCGTCCTCAGGCGGGCGGGCTACGCCGTCGACCCGCTGGATTCGGGCTGCTGTGGGATGGCCGGCAGCTTCGGCTACGAGGCCGAACACTACTCGATGAGCCAGGCGATCGGACGGATTCTCTTCGATCAGATCGCGGACAGCGACGGCGACGCCGTCGTCGCACCGGGGGCGTCCTGTCGCACGCAGCTCGGTGATCGACGCGGGCACGAATCACCGTCACATCCCGTCGAGCGGCTCGCAGACGCGCTCGCGGACTGACCCTCCGTTCTGTGACCGGTTTGCCGTCGCAAGGTAGCGAACACCCACACGAAGGGGCTCATCCGTACGAGACCGGAATCTCCGCTCTCGTCGGGGCGAGCGTTCGGCGCAACACAGCGTTTTTATTCTGTCCTCAGGTGGTATATGACAGATGCATCGTCAGGTCCTCCTCGGGTGTCTGCTCGTGGCCGCGCTCGTGAGCGGGGCCGCCGTCACGACTGCCCAGGAGACGAGGTCGAGTGGCCTGTTGGTCCAGCCCGACGGATTCGACCAGACGACGTTCGAGATCACGGTCACCGAGAACGGCTCTGCGCGCTGGTCGATCCAGCACCACCGTCGGTTGGCCAACGACTCCGAGAAGCGGCAGTTTCGGGACTTCGCCGAGCGCTTCGAGAGCGAGGAGACGGACCTGTACCGGAACTTCGTCAGTCGCTCCGAGACCCTGACTGCGATCGGCCGCAACGCCACCGGCCGGCCGATGGCAGCGACGTCGTTCGATCGCGACGCCTACACGAACGTCACGGCGAGTTTCGACGACCGCGGGACGATCGCACTGGCGTTCACCTGGACGCACTTCGCCCGGACCGACGGAGAGCGGGTCGTCGTCGGCGACGTGTTCGGCGAGAACTTCTACATCGGGCCGGACCAGTCGATCGTGTTCGTCAGCGGTGAGGGGCTCCAGTTCACCACTGTCGACCCCGCGCCGACCTCACAGACCCAGCCCGACTCGCTGACACAGAGCCAGAGCGTCACCTGGGAGGGCGAACAGCAATTCGCACAGCAGCGACCGTACCTCGAACTCGAACCGCGTTCTGCCGCGACGACCGCCGCTGGCGGTTCTGGTGCCGAGGACGACACGCAGAGCCCGCAGACGACGGCACCGCTCCCGAGCGGGACCGACAACCCGATGGTCTGGATCGTCGGGGCCGTCATCCTGGTGCTCGGCGTCGGCAGCGCGATCGCGTACCGAAACGGTTCGGTCTCGCTGCCCGGCGACACCGCGAGCACCGCCAGCGACACCGACACCACGTCGGAGACAGCCGCTTCGGCGACGGACAGCCAGACGCCGATCCCCGACGAGGAACTGCTCTCGGACAGCGACCGCGTCGTCAAGCTCCTCGAATCGAACGGCGGGCGCATGAAGCAGGTCAACATCGTCGAGGAGACCGACTGGTCGAAGTCCAAAGTCAGCATGCTCCTCTCGGACATGGAGGAGGACGGCGAGATCAGCAAGCTCCGCGTCGGCCGCGAGAACATCATCAGTCTCGCCGGCCACGAACCCGACGCCGCCGGCTCGCCGTTCGACGACGAAGAGTGACGGTGAGGGGGCGTGCTTGCATGCGTAACCCACACAGGGCGGTGCCAAAACGCAACCATTATACGTATCTCCCCGATACGTTGAGGTGCGCTCCGTTGGTGTAGTCCGGCCAATCATCTTGCCCTCTCACGGCAAGGACCAGGGTTCGAATCCCTGACGGAGCATTCTGCGACGAACGTACGTGAGGAGCGAACGCGACAGACACAGACTCGAATCACGGCAGACCGATCTTCGGGAGGTCTGGCATCGGGTTCGAATCCCTGACGGAGCATCCACAGAACCGCCCGTCTTGTAGTTTTCGTCCGATCGTGTTTCGTTTGGAGCAGTGTGCAGCCGGCCCGTTTCGGATAGCCTCCTCGGCGTCGAGAGCGCTTTTCGTCGGGATTGTCACCCATCCGATCAGAATCTTCATTCCCGTTGAACGTCAACACTGTCAACAAGGATGTCCCATCAGGTACGACTCGAAGACGACGTGTACGAGCGTATCAAAGCGAGCAAGCGCGACGACGAGTCGTTCAGCGACGCGGTCGAGCGGCTCATCGGTGGCCACTCGCTCCGTGACCTGCGCGATGTCTTCGACGACGAGCAAGTCAGTGAGATGCGTGCTGCGATCGATGCTGCCGACCGAGATGACCGCAACGAAGTTCGAGAGGTCGCGGAGCGCTTCGAATGATCGTCGATACGAGTTTTGTTCTAGATGTCATCGACGACGTTGACGCCGCCGTTAGGAAAGAACGGGAACTCGAAGCCGAGAGCGTCCCGTTAGTAATCCCGTCGACGACCGTTTTGGAGCTCTATATCGGCGTCGGGAAGGCAGCGAACACTCGCCAGGAGCATCGAGCGGTGGAAGCCGTACTCGATTCTTACCCGGTGGTGGACACGACCCCGAGCATTGCCCGTCGCGCGGGACGCCTTCTCGGGGAACGCATGGCGGAGGCAGACGAGGACGAGGGGCCTGGAATCGGAAAGGGGGATGCCACGATCGCGGCGACGGCGCTGGAGCGTGACGAACCGGTGCTCGCTGGCGACAGCCACTTCGAGAACATTCCGGGCGTCGCCGTCGAAACGTATCGGTGAAGAACACTCTTCTGCGGAACGAAGCGACGGAGAAAGATGCGAGACGAAAGGTGGCCCTCGCAGCCAGGTGCGGGGGCGCGTAGGCGTCCCACTTTAGGGCCTCGTCGCCGTGCGAGTACACATGCGTGCTGCCATCTACGACGGACCAGGCGAGATCAGCGTCGAGGACGTACCGCGGCCGGAGATCGAAGCCCCCGGCGACGCCATCGTCCGCGTGACACACACCGCGGTCTGTGGCTCGGACCTCTGGTTCTACCGCGGCGAGAGCGACCGCGAGGCGGGTTCACGCGTCGGTCACGAGCCGATGGGGATCGTCGAGGCCGTCGGCGACGACGTCGACAGCGTTCGGCCGGGTGATCGCGTGTTCGCGCCCTTCGTCGTCAGCTGTGGCTACTGCGAGTACTGCCGTCGCGGACTCCACACCTCCTGTGTCAACGGCGACAGCTGGGGCGGGGACAACGGCGGCGCGCAGGGCGAGTACGTCCGCTCGCCCCACGCCGACGGGACGCTGGTCCGCGTCCCGGATCGGTACGCCGACGACGAGGACGTGCTCGAATCCGTGCTCCCGCTGACCGACGTGATGGGGACGGGCCACCACGCGGCGGTCAGTGCGGGCGTCGACGCGGGCGACACCTGCGTGGTCGTCGGGGACGGTGCGGTCGGGCTCTGTGGTGTCCTGGCGGCGCAACGACTGGGAGCGTCCCGGATCGTCGCCGTCGGACACCACCCCGATCGGCTGGAGCTGGCCGCCGAGTTCGGGGCGACCGAGACGGTGCTCGGCGGCGACGGCACCGACGTCGTCGATCGGGTGCGCGAACTGACCTACGGCGGTGCCGAGCACGTGCTCGAATGCGTGGGTGCCGCCAGCGCGATGGAGCAGGCCGTCGAGGTCTGTCGGCCGGGCGGTACCGTCGGCTACGTTGGTGTCCCCCACGGCGTCGACGACGCCGGTGTGCCCATCTTCGATATGTTCGGAGACAACGTCGCTCTCCGGGGCGGCGTCGCGCCGGTGCGAGCGTACGCCGACGAGCTACTCGAAGACGTGCTCGGCGGGACGCTCGATCCGTCGCCGATCTTCACCGAGACCGTCTCGCTAGAGGAGATCGCCGCGGGCTACCGGGCGATGGACGAACGCGACGCGATCAAAGTGCTCGTCGAGCCCTGATCGCGAACGAGGACACGGGCCGGAGATTTTTCAGGCGTCGCGGCGAGGACGAGGTATGACCGACGACCGCGATCCGGAGGCGACGCTCGAACAGTGGCAAGCGGAGATGCAGGCCGAACACGAGGACGCGATCGAGAATCCCGATCCCGACGCCGACCATCGCATCGAGGGCGTCACGCAGGTGAACTACCGGCTCTACTACGACTACGACCCAGACGAGGGGCTCCAGCGCGCTCGGACGGTCGAAGTCGACGAACTCACCGATCCGGAACTGCGCTCGTGTTCCTGTGGCGTCCGCGGGATGACGCCCGAGGAGGCACTGGCACACGTCGAGGCCGCACACTCCCAGTCCTGACCGTTCGGGCGGCTGTCGCCGCGCTCACGCGTCCGTCTCGTCGGCGCTCGTGACGAGTCGGTTCAGGCCGTAGACGACCGCCAGCACCGCAGCGGCGTCGCCCTCGTCGAAGAGGAGTTCGTTCGTCCGGACGACGTGATCGAGCACGTCCCGCGAGGCGTGTTCCGGCGCGGCGGCGATGCCGGCGTCGTCTCGTTCGAGCCACTCCATGACCCGCAGGTCGCTCTTGCTGTCGCCCATCACGAGCGCGAACGGGTCGTCGATGTCGAGTACGTCGAAGGCGGCCCGGACCCCGGTCGGCTTGTCGAGTTCGAGGCTGACGATCTCCGCGGCGTCACCCTCGTAGTACCCCACGTCGATGCGGTCGAACAGCGACCGGAGGGCAGGCGGCGTCTCGTCGGGACTGGCTTCCTGCCCCTCGCCCGCGTCTTCGATGACCGCGCGGATCTCGGGATCGGACGCGTAGTACGCCCGCGCCCACTCGCCGGGCTCGTCCACGTCGGCGTCGACCTCGCTCGCGACCGTCTCGCCGAGGAGATCGAGCAGGTACAGCAGGCCGTCGTCGATGATCTCGACCGCCTTGCGGGTGCCGTTCTCGGCGTTTGGCTTCAGCGTGACGTTGAACTCGTTGCCCTGGAGGTGACAGCCTCGTGCGACGGCGTCGGGGGCGTCGGCGAGGATCCGCGAACGCACGGTGTCGAAGACGTTCGTGATCGATTCGTCCAGCGATTCGTACAGCAGCCGCTTGGTCTGGCTGCCGTGGCGGGGCGTGAACACGCCGTTGCCCGACTCGTAGACGATGCTCACGTCACCCGAGTGGACGAAGGCGTTGCCGAGCCCCTGGATGAGAAATCCCTTGACGTTCTCCAGGGTCTGTCCGGTACAGACGACGATCGGAATGCCGTCCTCGTGGAGGAGATCGAGGAGGTGGAGCGTCTCTCGGGGGATCTCGTTGTCGGTCGTCCCGGCACTGCGCAGCGTCTCGTCGACGTCGAGCACGAGCGCGTTGATCGGCCGGCCGTACTCGGTCGCCAGATCCAGCGCCGTAAAGGCCTGATCTCGTTCGAGGTACGCCGCGATCGCCGCGTAGCGTTCGCCAGTCGTCGGGTACGCCTCCCGGATCTCGCGCTTTCGCTCGTCCAGTTCGTCGCTGGCGTCCTGCCAGTGGTCCAGTGCGACCCGCGAATCGACCGGCGGAAAGAGGTCGACGAACTCCTGATAGGCACGCAACGACGCCGTATCGAAGTCGTCGTAGAGTCGGTAGAGTCTGTCGTACTGCTTCATACGCGAGCGTCGAGCGGGAAGCAGATAACGGTGGCTGCTGGCCGCTGGGGCCACGCCCGCCCGGTCGTGCGATCAGTCGCCAGCGCGTGGGCGACCGCCCGAGCCTGGCTCGTCAGCCCCGCGTCGTCGGAGGAACGCGGCCAGTCCGAGCGGGGAGAGGAACGCGATCAGCAGCGAGATGCCGAGCGCGCTGGCACCCGGTGAGAACGGGTCGACACCCGAGCCACCGGAGCCACCGCCGCTTTCGCCGCCCCCGTCACCGCTGGCACCGGAACTGGCTTCCGAGACGACGACGGCACCCTTCATCCCCATCGAGCGGTGGGGCGTACAGGCGTACTCGTAGGTGCCCGCTTCCTCGAACGTGTACTCGAAGGTGTGACCGCTCTCTTTCGTGAGTTCGCTCTCGAAGGTACCGTCTTCCGCGACGACGTTGTGTGAGCCGCCGCTCCCGGTCCACTCCCAGACGACCGTCGTTCCCGGCGAGACCTCGACGGCCGCCGGATCGAACCCGAAGGCACCGCCGTTGGCGTCTGCACCGACAGAGACCGTCACTTCGTCGCTGCCGGTCTCGTCGACCACGCCGTCGTAGTTGCCCACGTTGTCGAACCAGCCCCCGAACTCCGGCTCCGATCCGCCGCTCTCCTCGCTCTGGGCCGTCTCGGTCCCAGAGCTGCCGCCCTCGCTGACCACGACGGCACCCTTCATCCCCATCGAGCGGTGAGGCGTACAGGCGTACTTGTAGGTGCCCGTCTCCTCGAACGTGTACTCGAAGGTGTGGCCGCTCTCTTTCGTGAGTTCGCTCTCGAACGTGCCGTCTTCGGCGACGACGTTGTGTGAGCCGCCGCTCCCGGTCCACTCCCAGACGACCGTCGTTCCCGGCGAGACCTCGACGGCTGCGGGGCCGAACCCGAAGGCACCGCCGTTGGCGTCTGCGCCGACAGAGACCGTCACTTCGCCGCTACCGGTCTCGTCGACCACGCCGTCGTAGTTGCCCACGTTGTCGAACCAGCCCCCGAACTCCGGCCCGTCGGACTGCGCGACTGCGGGACGGGCGGCAGCCGCGACGGTGAGCCCGGCCGCACCCTGCAGCAGGCGTCGGCGGGTCACGTCGGCGTCGGTCATCGAACACCACCCCCGACTACGAACGCGGCTCTCGTGATCGTCGCCCAGTCTCCGTGTCGAGCGTCTCGTGCCATGTATCGACCGTAGCGTCTCCGACACATAAGTCGGACAGCGGCTTTTCAACCACCGGGAACGCCCCACTTATTTATATACCCTCAGTATCAACCGTCTCTCCGTACCGTTAGATGCGGTACCACAACCCGTGGTACGTCCTGCCATCCGTAATAAAGATTTAATATATATCCTCCTGTAGGAAGTGACACGAACGACGACCCACGGTGTTCCAAATGCTCAATCCGCTCACAACCACCACGCTCGCACGCCTCGCCGGCTGCGAGTCCGCCGCAAATCCCGGGGCAGCGATCCGGGCACTGCGGTCCCCTATTCCGGTGGCGCTGGGCGCTCGCGTGGACACCTGGGATCGTCGGCCCGCATCGATCGCCGCGTAGGCGACCGGCGCGGGCCACGGTTCTGGACTCCCCACGGTCACGACGGGCGGCGTCCCGTCTGTCCGTGACCCGCGCTCTCGTCTCACAGTGCTGGACTCCCGTCGACCACCGTTCGGTCTGACGGGCGGGTTCGACCCCCGGTGAGACGCTCAAATTCACGACGCCGCGTCGTGGTGGCACCGCCGTGGTGCCCGGCAGTTCGGCGTCGACGACCGCAGGTGCCAGACAGAGGCATCGCTGGCGCTCGACGCCGTCGGATGGATCACCGCTTCGCTGGTCGGTACCAGGCGGCCCTCGGCCGCTCCGCGTTCGACTCGCGGCGAAGTGCTATGTCGCTGACAGCGACACCCACGGTCGATGCAACGGCCAGCGTCTCACTGCGCGTCCCGCGCGGTGAGTCCGGAGACCTCGAAACCGGTGCCGCGGCGGTACTCGCCGGTGTCGACGCCGTCGACGCGGTGACGATCGACCGTGTCACTGGCGTCGACCCGACCTGGACCGACATCCGCGTCGACGTGAACGTGGCGGTGACCGCGACGGTCGACGGGACGGATCCCGCGTCGGTCCTCGAAGCAAAACTCGAAGACGGCTTCGGCGTCGTCGCCGTCGACGGACTGGTCCTGGCGGACGACGCCTGATACTGCCGGCTGTCACTGTTTCGAGATATTTGTGACCACGGGGTCGCAACATTCGTTACAGACGGACAGCCGGCAGTACGAGCCGGACGGTTGTCGTCGTTTGCCCGGTCGCGCGGCGGCGTCGATCGATCCGGGACAGACGATACTCCGCCTCAGTCGTCCGGTTCGATGTCGACTTCGATCGGGTCGGCGGACTCGGTGGACTCCGCAGTCTCGGCGTCGTCGTCCTCCAGCTGAGACACCGACAGCAGACCGGCGAGGCCGGCGGTCAGCATGCCGACGCCGGCGACGCGAGTCGCTCTGACGTACCAGGCCTTGGGCTCCAGGTCACCGGGATTTTCGAACCCCGAGAGCGTCAGGCGCGAGTTCAGCTCGATCGCCTGCTTGGGCAGGAGCGACGCCAGCAGTCCCTGAACGACGAGCCACGCGTACGTTACCGGCAGCAGCTTTTGGATTGCCATCACCGACAGTTGTGCCCCCTGCCTTGTCAATATCCCGCTGTGTCGATCGTCGTCGAACCTGAGATGGCGGATAAAACAACGACGACGACAGTGTCAGTCGTCGCTGTCGCCCTCGGACCAGCGGGCGTCGGAGAGAGTCCGCTGGACCGCCTCCTCGCCGACGGCCTGTGCCAGCGTCTCGAAGCCGGTGCGTTCGACCGGATCGGCGGCGTTGGCGACCAGTCGAGAGACGATGAACTCCGGCGTCGACTTGCCGACCGTCTCGAAACGCGGCTGGTAGTCGACTTCGAGATCGAGGTCCGGCGACAGCCCCTCGGCGAAGATCCCGTCGGTCCGTGCGGCCTCGGGGAGTGGCTCCAGGTCGTCCGCGAGGTGCGTGACGAACACGCCGAGCGCGTCGCGCTCGACGGTCAGTGTCACCAGTCCGTGCAGGAGGTTGGCGGCGCTGCCCGGTTCCGTGATCGCCTCGAACTCGTCGACCAGCATCAGCGTTCGTCCGGCGTCGGTCAGCGGCGGGACCACGGATCGGAGCGTCGACTCCAGAACGCCCGCGTTGAACGACGCGTGACGGCGGTGGAAGACGATCGCGTCGACGAGTCCCACTTCGGCGTCGTCGGCCGGCACGGGCAGCCCCATCTGGGCCAGCAGCTGCACCTGACACAGCGTCTCCAGCAGCGTCGTCTTCCCGCCCGAGTTCGCGCCGGTCAGGACGGCGACCCGGTCACCGGTCGGGGGCTCCCGGCCCGCGGGCAGGTCGTGGTCGCCGACGGCGTAGGTCACCGGCTGTACGTCGTCGCCGGCGTCCTGCAGCGCGAGGTTGCGCGCGCCACGGACGGCGATGGTCTCCCGGTCCGCGACGAACGTCGGACGGGTGAGGTCGTACGCCAGCGCGAAGCGTGCCAGCGAGACGTACAGCGCCGCGTCGTCGACCGCCTCGACGGCCGCGTCGACGGTCTCGCGGGCGGCCGCGAGATCCTCCTCCAGAGTCGCGGCGACGGTCGCTTCGCGTTCGTCTACCGCACTGCGGAGATCGCCGGCGAGCGACCGGAGCGCGCTCTCGACGAAGTCCCGTGCGTCGGCGGCCTCCTGCGGAACCGCGTCCCGAACGCGTGCGGCGTCGACGCCGGTCTCGCTGGTCAGGTAGCGAGTGAGCGCGTCCCGAAACTCGTCGGGCCGGCGGGCCTCGGACTGGAGTTCCTCGACGACCTCCGGCGAGGTCGCAACGAGATCCTCCACCTGTCCGAGCTGGTCTCGCAGTCCGTCGAGCTGGTCGTCGGCACCGTCGCCGACCCGGTCGCCGTCGCCCCGCAACCCGGCCAGCGCACGAGCCGCGTCGTCGAGTCGGTCGCCCTCCAGCGTCGCGATCGGCTCGAACACCCCGTCGTCGACGCCGGTCTCCTGTAGCGCAAGCGCCGTCCGGACGGCAGACAGCTCGCCCCCGTCGACGCTGTCGTAGCGGTCGAACGCCGCCAGCACGTCGTCGCGCGTCGCCTCGTCGGTGCTGGCCCACGCGTCGCGCGCGTCGAGGACGGACGAGAGTCGCTCTTCCATCGCCGCCCGGTCCGGCAGCGGCGTCAGCACTCGGATTCGGTCGGCCGCGTGCTCCGTGACCGCGTGCTCTTCGGCGAGGTCCAGCAGCGCCTTGTACACGTCGCGGGTGTCGCGGGTCGCCAGCAGATCCATCGCCTCGGCCCCCGTCGCCCGTCTGAGGATTCGCGTCGCTCGGCCCCGAGAGAGCCCCGCCTTCGTCAGTTCGCGGGTGTCGGCAGATTCGATGGCCGCAACCGCACGATCGACCCCAAGCTCCGACGAGAGCAGCGCGCTCGTCTTCGGACCGATACCCCAGTATTCCTCCAGTCGCATGTGTGTCCCCTGTCGGGGGCCGGGTTTAGTCGTTTCTGCCGAGCAGGTCCCACCGTCTGCCGGCCGCCACCACCGCTTTTCGCGTGGTGCGTTGCTTTCGCAACTTTCATTGTCCCAAACAGATAGTGCGTGAAATATGCGCCGACGATCGTTCGTCCGCGCGAGTGTCTTTGGCCTCGCCGGAATTGGTTCCCTCGCAGGCTGTAGCGGCTCCACGTCGACCCCTCCCAGAGAATCGGACGTCTTCGACGAGCTGCGAGTCAGCTCCGGGACGTTAGAAGTACCGCTGGTCGAGGAGCCAGTTGTCGAGTCACGAGCAGATGTGGAAGCGAGTCTCGACATCGCGGGCAGTGGACGCTCGATAGTCGGGACGGCACGAGGACAGAAAGGCGGTGGACGAGGTGGCGGTGCGACGGGACGCGGTGCCGGGGGATACGCGGCGGCACCGCACGGCCATCACGGTCGGGCGATCTACCATGGAGACGACGACGACGACGAGTGGCGCGAAGACCACCGTGACGAGATCGAGCAGTACCAGGCCGCTCACCAGCGAGTGGGGCTCGCGTATCTCGGGTCCGACGATCAGTACTCCGACGATCCACCAGGACCGGGTCCCGTCGACTGGGACGAAACCTGGTCCGATCCCAGCAAACAGACCCTGACCTACGAGAACGTTCGCCCCGGATGGTTCCGTGTCGGGTCCAAACTCGAAGCCGACCAGGGAACACACGACTTCGGCTGGGAAGCGATCGACTTCGAGGTCACCGAAGAGGGGACGGGCTACCAGATCGAGAACCCGTGGAAAGTTTCACCGCGCCTGTAACGCGTGCTCTCACACTTCCGTTCGTCACTGCGGTCCGATCGAGCGCTCCTGCTCGGCCTGACGCTGGTCGTTGCCTTCTGTAGCATCGTCTACGAACTGATCTACTCGGAGATGCTGCGAGTCCTCTTTGGCGGAACAGTCCTACGATACTCGATCACGATCGGCCTGTACCTGTTCTCGCTGGGGGTCGGTGCCTTCCTGTACAACTACGTCGGCGAAGCGGAGACGAACTTCTTCAGGATCGAGGTACTGCTGGCCGTCGTCGGACCGCTGGGGCTACTGGTGATGATCCTGCTCAACAGCGTTCCAGACGTTCGCTTTCCGGCGAAAGACACCGCTGTCCTCGTCGCCTCTCACCTGCCGATTATCGCAGTCGGCGTGCTTTCTGGACTGGAGATTCCGTTCCTGTCCTCGATGGTGACCAGCGAGCGCTCGGCGTTCAGCGAGGTGCTGGGCGTCGACTACTTCGGAAGCCTCGTCGGGACGGTGGTCTACGCACTCTTCCTCTACCCGTCGATGGGTTTGATCACCGCGATCGTCGTTCTGGGCCTGCTCAACGCCGTCGCGGCACTGTCGTTCGCAGTACGTTTCACCGAGAGCAGCAAGGCACTGCTGCTGGTCGGTCTCCTCCTTACCGGCACGTACGCCGGCGTGCTGGCCAACGAGCAGCAGGTCGAGGACTCGTTGACCGACTTCTACGTCGAGGGGGCGATCGAGAGCGAGTATCCGCCCGGCACGGCGTCGGTCGACGTGACCGAACGCCACACCACCAAGTATCAGGACGCCGTTCTGTACGAGCGACAGCTCACTGACGTGCCTGGCACTGATACGTGTTTACGGCTCGATATGGCCGTCCAGCTCTGTGACCGGTGGGTCGATTCTTACCACGAGGGACTGGTCGACGTGCCGATGTCCCAGTTCGAGAACGGGTCCGAGACACGCGTCCTGTTGATCGGTGGCGGTGACTGGATCGCCGTTGATCACCTCCGAGAGTACGGTGTCACCGTCGACCACGTCGACATCGACGGGGAGTTCATGAACTACACGAGAGACCACCCGTTCTTCGAGCAGTACCACAACGACGCCTACGAGTACGACCGACTGACGACACACGTCGCAGACGCTCGAACGTACCTCCGCTCGACAGATCGACAGTACGACCTGATCTTGCTGGACCTGCCAGGTGCGCGTTCCGACGACGCACTACCGCTGTACTCGACGGAATTTTACACGCAGTTACGACAACACGTGACCGACGACGGGATGGTGGCGACGTGGGTGTACTCCCGGCACAAGTTTGCGAACCACCACATGGCCTACGCCAACACTGTCCGCGAGGCCGGCTTTCGTGGCTACGTCGACTACAGCACATACGGCGACTTTGATCGGGACGGACAGTTAGAGCGTGGAGAACAGTTCTACTTGCTCTCCCCGAGCCCGAGCGAGAAACTGACACTCGAAACAGCACGAAACGCTCGAACGGAACGAGTGCAGTCTGCCTACGAACGCCGAGAGTGGCGCGCGATCGATCGATATCGGGGTGTCGAGCCAAACAGCATCTTCGATCCCAACTACGACATCGTCATCGGCTACGTATGAACCACGAACTGCTTCACTTTGGACACGAACTCACAGATCCGGACCGGCTGAACGTCTACGAGGAGACGACAGTGACCGTCGACGGCGTCGATTTCGCCGCTGCCGTCATCGGTAGCTCTCACTGCGTTCGTGCCCAGTCGCTCGGGTTCGCAGAGATCGCGTCCTGCGACGAGCGAACCGTCACTGGGAGTCGAACGATCGACCTTCGCCGACGAGACGCTCGCTGCGTCTCGTACGAAACTGAACGGGTCGCGTGTACGACGGAGATCCGCGTCGACCCGATCGAGCGCTTCCCGACCACGCGATCGTTCGATCTACGCTACGACTTTTCGGACCGTGCAGTAACCGCCGTCGACGCGGTCGACAGTGGCTACGAGACGTGGCACACGTATCCGGAACACGACTGTGCCGTCTTTACCGAAACCCTGTTCGAGCGACTCGGGGGACGGCCCGAAACGGGATGATCAGCGGAAGATCTCGCGTCGCTCTGCTTCGGTGAGTTCCACGTCTTCGTCGGGGACGTGGGGTGTACACTCGGGACACTCGTCCGACCCCGTTCGTTCCCCGAGCGTGACGGTGAACCCGAACACGGCGAGTACCGTCTCTTCGTGTCGTCGGACGATCGTCTCGGCGTCGCGGCCGCAGTTGTGACAGAACTCTCGCTCGGTGGCGTTGGTCTGGTAGGACACCATCGTATAGTCGAACAACCCGAGATCCGCGTAGGCCTCCGCTCGGTCGGTTCGCACGAGTTCGGGGCCGCTCTGTTCCTCGCCGTGACGATCGATCGAGTTCGCCACGCCTTCGTCGTCGTGGATCTCCAGGTCGAGCGACCGGGCGATCGAGACACTGTTTCGGTCGCCGTCGATACTGAGACGGACGGTGCTACCGCTTCCGTGTGCCGTGACCGAGTTCCGTTCGCCGCCGACAGTCAGGACGACGTCGTCGGTCGCAGTGAACTCGACCGATCCGCGCTCGCTCTCGACGGAGATCGTGCCTCCTACTTCCCCCAGTGACCGGGATTTGCGCGTGCCGACGACCCGTAGCTCGGAGTTCCCGCCCATCTTCAGAGGAAACTGTCGTCCTCGGACACGTCCTGTGCGTTGTCGACGTTGACGTCGCCTTCTACCGTTCCGGAATCGAGAGTCACGTCTTCGGATTGTTCGACGTGGACCTCACTGCTGTTCTCGACGATCACGTCCTGGGCCGACTTGATGACCAGTTTCCCCTCGATGCGACCGGCGTCTACGTGTACATCTTCGGCCGACTCGACGACGACATCCTCGGTTGCGTGTTCGACGATCACGTCTTCTCCGCTCACTCGTTCCGTCATGATCGAGCGTTCGGCGAGGACTCGAAAAGGTCTTTTCCCGTAGCGCACTCCGGGGGCCCTATATCTCTGAGCGTTTGATCAGACAGTACAACACCAGCCCCGAGAGGATGACGTTGACGTACACTTCCATCCCGGCCATCGCTCTCGCGGCCGCACCCTCCGGGCCGATGTAACCGTAGCCGATAGTGAGAAACGTGATGTAGCTAAAGTGGACATTCCGATAGAGGATCGACAGTCCCTCGGGAGAGAACAGACCGGGGGCACCAGAAATCGGCGGGATCGTCGTCGAGAACGCTGATCCACCGAAGGCGTACAGCATCGCTGGGAACAACGGGAAGAGCGCGAAGACCGCGACGATCCGCCCCAATCGCATTCCGTGACCGCAGGTGACGCCGAGGAACGCGTTCTCCACCGCGCGACTGGCGTTTTTCGCCCGCGTCACGAGATCGGTCGTCCCGTCTCTGGCGATGCCGACGTACTTCTTCCGGGCGAACTGCTGGCGTCTGACCCGGAACTCGCCAGCAGCCTTCATCTGGCCAGCACTGGAGGCTGCCGTCTTGGCTTTGAGATAGGTACGCTCGACGTTCTCGGGGGTCATCGGCAGCGCGAACGTCACGTCGGCGAAGTTCTCGTCGAACTCGTGGAGCGACCAGTCGTTTCGATCCAGGTAGTCCGTGTGAGCCGAGAAGTCGAAGTGGTAGCCGTCGAACTCGTTGAACTCCGTGTTGCAGAAACGGAAGTAGTCGAGGAGCTGTCGGTGGTCGCTCTCGGTGGTTGCACGCAACGACACGGAGCCCAGACTCGCGTTCGTCAGATCGTAACGAACCCAGCCTCCCTCTGGCTGACGGATCTCTCCGTCCTTGATGATCGCGCGGGTGAAGTCGACGTAGCTTTCGTTCGTGATCGGAACGACGTGGAAGACGGCGCGATCGAACTTTGCACCACGGAAGGTGGTCTCGGCAGCGAAGCGGGTGTCGACGAACGATCCGGAGCTGAAGACGGCGTCCTCGAAACCCGCCCGCGCGCCGAAGGTCGCTGCGTCGAACGAGGCGTCCTCTTCGAGGTGGTTGTCGGCACCGCGAAACTCCGCTCCGCGAAATATGGCGACGCCGTCGAACGACACCTGCTCGAAGCTCACGTCGCCGTAAAACCGGGCCTCGTCGAAGTCGACCTCGTCGGCGAACGTCGCAGCTTCGAAGGAAGCGTCGCCGTCGAAGCGGATACCCTCGAACGTCGCACGGCCGTTCACCGTGATACCGTCGAACAGCCCGTCTCGAAAGTGCGCGTCACAGGCGTTCAGTTCGTCGTCGAACACCGCTTGCGAGAACGTCGCGTCTTCTTCGAGTGAACGGGCACCGCCCTCGAACTCCGCTCCGCGAAACACCGCAGTGCCCTGGAAAGTGACCGACTCGAAGTCGACATCGCCACCGAAATCGACCTCGTCGAAGTCCGCTTCGCTCTGGAAGGTCGCACGGGTAAACGCCACGTCGCCGGTAAACGTCGTCTCTTCGAATCTGACACGACCGGCGACGGATACGTCTGCAAAGTCTGCGTACGTAAACGCTGCCTGACGGAAGTCGACCTCCCCCTCGAAGGTCGCATCCTCGAAACTGGCATTGTCTCCGAGTTCGTTCGACGCACCACTGAACGAGGCGGTTTCGAACGAGACCGACTCTTCGAAGCTGGCCCGTTCGAAGTCCGCATCGTTGCCGAAGTGTGCTTCCTGTAGTGTAACGGGGCCAGTAAACGTCGATCCCGTCACGTCGAACTGGTCGTCGAACCGCGCTTCGAAGGCGTCTACGTCACCGCTCACGGTCGACTCGGACAGTGATAGATCGAACTCGAAGCGGGCTCCAGAGAGTTCGAGACCGCCGATGTCACTGTTCTCGAAGCTGATCGGCACGGTCACGTCGGCGTCGACAGCGCTAACCGCCCCTTCGAACGTACAGTTCCTGAAGACGACCGGATGGTTGTTGTCGCTCTCGATCGTTCTGAAGTCGAGGTTTAGTGCCGGTAGCGTACAGTCAGAGATTACTTTCTCGGCCTGACTCCCGTGCTCGATCACCGAGAACAGAGCGTCGACGACTTCGTCGTCGCCGATATCGAGTGCCTCGCGCTCGTCGGGCGACCGTTCGAGGAGCGCTCTGGATTCCGATACCGCAGTCTCTGGCATGATCCATCGTGATCAACTGACGAACAAAAATCTACCCAATCTCCAGCCACCGATCAGATCGGGTCTGGAAGTGCCCTCACCAGAACGACTGCGTCCGTGCGTACTCGCGTTCCTGCTGGAGGATGTCCCGGTAGAACTCGTTTTCGTCCTCGCGGAGTTTGTTGATGATGCGAGCGGCGTTGTGGGGGCCGACACCGCGTGCGGCCAGCGCGATCACCGCCTGCTTGCCGTGGCTCTGGACCAGCGACGCCGACCGGTAGGCCCGTTCGGTCATCTTCTCCTGTTCCTCGTCTTTGTCCGCGGCTCTCACCGCCGAGATCACCTCCTCGGCCCACGGATTGAGTGCGGCGATGCGCGTCGACCCACAGTCGGGACAGTCGGGCTGGTCCCGGACGCGACCGACCTGCTGCTTGCGCCGCCAGTCCCGGCAGTGGAGACAGAACAGGAGCACCCGGTCGTTCTGGATGCGCTCCCTGACGGTCTGGATGACGCTGGCGTCGGCGTGTTCCGGCGAGAGCAGTTCCCGACCCGAGGAACGGCCGCCGAGGCCGATCGGCGTGCGGTCGCCGACGGTCTCGACGGCGATCGAGCCGGACTGAATCGCCGACAGGACGGTCTGGGTCGCTTCCACGGCCAGGTCCTCGTGGAACACCTCGCGGACGGCCTCGTCGTAGATCGGCGTGTCTTCGAGGGCGGCCAGCAGTCGGTCACGCCCGAACCGGCCCGATCCGGAGCCCTGCCAGCGCTTGAGCGTGCCGAACTTCGCCGCGACCTGTGCGAGCTTGAACTTCAGGGCGTCGGCGTTTTTCAGGCTCAGCTCGATGATGTGGCGGACGTGCTCGGGATCGGTCGTCTCCAGCACGTCGATCACGTCGCCGCCGCTGACGCCGCTGGGCAGTTCGAGTTCGATCCGGTAGGGATCGACCTCCATCGCGACGGTCGCGCCGGCTCGCTGGCCCACCAGCGACGAGAGCAGTCGGCCGAGCGTCTCGTTGACCTGGTGGCCCAGACAGGCGTTGACGACGACCTCACGGCCGTGCATCTCGACGACGATCGTCTCGTCGTCGGGGATGGGAGCCTCGTGGTCTCGGAGCTGTTCGAGCCCGCTCTCGACGGTGGCCGGATCGCCCTCGTAGCGCCGTGTGAGGTCACGCGCCACGGCGTCGGCCCCAGCGCCGTCCTGAAGCTGTCTGCCGGCGACGCGTCGGAGTTCGCCGACCTCGCGGGCGACCGCCTGTGGGACCGGAATCTCCTGGCCGACCCACGACGGCACCTCGCCGGCCGGGTCCTCGATCGGCGAGACCGTGACGACTTCCTCGTCCTCGTCGACGTTCGTGATCCGCCACATCTCCCCGCGCTGGATGAACACCTCGCCGGGGTTCGCGAAGTTGACGACGAACTGCTCGTCGAGCGTGCCGATCTGGTCGCCCGAGGCCACGTCTTCGACGTCGTAGGTCGCCTCGTCGGGGATCATCGAGAGGTTCTGATAGAAGTACTGCCAGGTCCCCCGTCGCTTCTCCAGTCGGTCGTCGTCCTCGTCGATCCAGATGACGCGGTTCTCACCGAGTTCGCGGACCACCTCCCGGAACTCGTCGACGGTCAGATCCCGGAAGGGATAGGCCCGCGTGACGATCTCGTAGGCTTCCATGGCGCGGATCTCGCCGACGTCCATGACGATGCCGGGTACCTGATTGGCCACGGTGTCGAGGCTGCCGTCGTGGATCTCGGCGGGTTCGACCTCGCCGTCGAGAGCCTGTCGCGTGATCGCCAGCGCCTCCAGCGTGTCGTCGGGGTGGGTGGTGACGACGGTCCCCGAAGACAGCAGGTCCCGGCGGTGGCCTGCGCGGCCGACGCGCTGGAGGAGGCGAGCGACCTGTCGGGGACTGCCGTACTGGACGACGTGGTCGACGTGGCCGACGTCGATCCCGAGCTCCATGGACGAGGTACAGAGCAGGGCGTCGAGATCGCCCTCTTTGAAGCGGTCTTCCACGTCGATCCGCGTCTCCTTGGCCAGTGAGCCGTGATGGACCCCGAGGTTCGTGCCGAGTTCTTTGAACCGCGAGCCCAGCGCCTCTGCTGTCTGGCGCGTGTTGACGAACACCAGGACGGAGTCGTGGGCCGCGATCAGTTCGTCGATCCGGCGGACGTGGCTGGCGACCTCGGGGTCGGTGACGAGTTCGCTGGCCAGCCGCTCGTCGGCGTCGGTGACTGTCGGCCGGACCACGGACACGTCCAGACGGCTCCCGACGTCGACCTCGACGATCCGACAGCCACGGTCGCCGGTGAGAAAGCGTCCGACGGCCTCGGGATCGCCGACGGTCGCCGAGAGCCCGATCCGCTGGACGGGGCCCGACACCTCGCGCAGCCGTTCCAGCCCGACGGTCAGCTGTGCGCCGCGCTTGGCGGCCGCGAGTTCGTGGACTTCGTCGACGACGACGTGCTCGACGGCTTCCAGTGCGGTCCGGAGCTTCGAGCCGGTCAACATCGCCTGGAGCGTCTCCGGCGTCGTCACGAGCACGTCGGGTGGATCGTCGGCCTGCTGCTGTCGCTGGTAGTCGGTCGTGTCGCCGTGGCGCACGTCGATCTCGAGGTCGAGCGTGTCGCCCCACCAGTCGAGTCGCTCGCGCATGTCGCGGTTCAGCGCCCGGAGGGGCGTGATGTACAGCGCCCCGATGCCGAAGCGGTCCTCGTCGGCCAGCGCGTCGAAGACGGGGAGCATAGCCGTCTCCGTCTTCCCGGTCCCCGTCGGCGCGACGACGAGCGCGTCGTGGCCCGCCGCCAGCGGCGGAATCGCCTTTCGCTGGGGCTCCGTCGGCGTCGTAAAGCCCCGCTCGGACAGCGCCGAACGGACCGACCCGCCGAGTGCAGTGAACGCGTCAGCGCCCGTCTCACTCATCGCCACTGCTAACGGCTGGACGAGGTTAAAGATGCGGACAGCGCCGGTCCACAACGGCCCGACTCGGGTGCGGACCGTTCAGTCGTCCGACGCGGCCGACACTTCGCCGGTGGTGCTTTCGGCGTCGGTGTCGAACTGGTTGACGAGTTCCTTCAGGTCACTCGCCTGGCTCGACAGCGACTGGATGCTGCTCGTGACTTCCGAGATCGACGCGGCCTGTTCCTCGGCCGACGCCGCGACGTTCTCCGACTCGGAAGAGGTCTCCTCGCTGATCGAGCCGACCTCCTCGGCCATCGAGACGACCTCCTCCATGGAGGCCGCCTGTTCGTCGGTCGCGTCACTGATCGCCTGGATCCCGGAGTTGGCGTCTTCGACCTGCGTGACGATCTCCGAGAGGGCCTCCGTGGCGTTTTCGACGGTCTCCTTGCCGTTGTCGACGCGGTCGCCCATCTCGCGGATGTCGTCGACGGTGTCGTCCGTCCGAGACTGGATGTTCTCGATCAGCGACGCGATGTCGTTGGTCGCGTCCTGGGTCTCCTCTGCCAGTGCCTTGATCTCGCGGGCCACGACCGCGAACCCTTCGCCGGCTTCGCCGGCTCGGTTGGCCTCGATGGAGGCGTTCAGCGCCAGCATGTTCGTCTGGTCGGCGATGTCGTCGATCAGCGTAACGACCTCGCCGATCCGCTCCATCTCCGAGGCGAGGGACTCGACCTGCTCGACGGCCTCGGTCGCCGTCTCGTCGATCGCTTCGATCTCGTCTGCGGCCAGCTGCCCGTATTCGCGTCCCTCAGCGCCGGTTTCGGCGGCGCGCTGGGACTTCGAGGCGACCTCGTCGGTCGAGGACGTGATCTCCTCGACGGTCGCCGAGAGATCCGTCATCTCCCCGCTGACCTGCTGGATGTGGTCGTTCTGACGGTCTGCGCCCTCCGCGATCTGCTGGACGGACCGACTGACCTGTTCGCTCGCGGACTTGACCTCCTGTGCGCTCGCGGAGATCGACTCCGTCGAGGAGTCGACGGTGCCAGCGAACTCCTCGATGCGGACGACGGTCCGTTCGAGCTCCGAGACCATCTCGTTGAAGCTCTCCGCGATGTCGACCATCGCGTCGTAGTCACTGTCGGTGTCCATCCGCTGGGTGAGGTCGCCGGCCGCGGCACTGTCCATCACGTCGCTGAACTGTTCGGCCTTCGCTTCGAGGGCGGTCGCCATCGACTCGGCCTCCGCCTGTGCGGACTCTGCCTCGTCTTTGGCCTCCTCGATGTTGGCGATCAGCTCCTGGATGTCGACGCTCATCTTCTCCAGCGCCGCGCCGAACTCGCCGGGGATCTCCTCGTCGAGCGCGGGGTCGTCGAACCGCTTCTCCGAGATCGCGCCGGCCTGGTCGGCGGCGGTCGTCAGGTACGACTGCATCGCGGCGAAGGCGTCGTACAGCTGTCCCATCTCGTCGATGCGGTCGGTCTCGGGGATCGAGCTGTTGATGTCGCCCGCAGCGATGTCCTCCGCGCTCTCGGCCACGTGGGCGAGCGAACGGGCGGTCCCTCGGCCGATCGTCGCACCCACGACGAACAGCGCGCCGACCGCAAGCGCAAGCAGGAGTCCGATGTTCTCGGAGACGGCCGACTGGAGCGCGAACGCGCGGTTCGCGGGCACGTGATAGAGGAGGACCCACTCCGTGCCGGTGATCGGCGTGTACGCCATGACGTACTGACCCTCGTCCATGCCGGTTCGGGCCGAGACCTGCCTGTACCCGGTTTCACCGCCGAGTGCCGACTCGACGGCCGTCTCCGTCGAGCCGTCGGTCGTCTCGTACTGTTCGAGGAGCGATCCCTTTCGGTTGTCCAGGACGATCCGCCCGTCCTGGCTGACGACCTTCACGTCGCCGGTGGCGAACGGCGAGGTGAACTCGTGGGATCGCGCTTCGAGCGACGCGGTCAGCACCACGTACTGGTCGTTTCCGGGCACGGGCTGGACGAACGCGATGACCGGCTCGCTACCGCTCTCGTACGGCTCGGAGGTCGAGGTCGGCCCCGTGGCGACGATCGCGCCGCTGCCGTCGGTCCACGGCGCTTCGACGGCGGCCAGTGACGTGCCCTGGAGGCCGTCGTCGGTGCTCGCGACGACGGACCCCTCCGCGGCGTCGACGTAGTGGAGCGAGCGCACGTCACCGGGGAGCCCGATGAGCTTCTGTTCGAGCCATCGCTGATTGTCGACTGCGCTCTCGCCCGATCGATCCGACAGCGAGTCGGCGAGGAACGACGCCGTCGACTGCTTGGTCGAGGACCACTCGGATATCGACGCGGCCTGTGACTCGGCGACGCCGCGGATCTGGTCTTCGGTCTGGCTCTCGACGAGCGACTCGGTCTCCAGAATGACGAGCCCCCCACCGGCCGCGAGGACGAGGACGACGCCGAGCAACAGGACGCCGAACTTCGCGGCGTATCGTCGTCTGATCACGTCGGGAAGAGACCGCTCGATCGAGCTGACGAGCCGCTTGCTCCCCCAGCTCATCGCTGGCCCTCCGATTCGAAGAAACTCCGCTGGAGCAGTTCGAGGGACTCGACGACGCCGCCATCGACCTGCTGGATGAGGTACGAACTCAGCGGTTCGAGATTCTCGGTCAGGTCGACGCCGCCCGACGCGCCCTGATAGTTCAGCTCGCGTCCCGCGTCCGTCAGCGAGCGCACTTTGTCGAAGTCGCCGACCGAGACGGTGTGTCCCGTCCCGCCAGAGACCGACTGGATCGTGTCCGCGATCGCCGGGCCGGTCGTCTCGCCCGCCTGCTGTGCGGCGGCGGCCATCAGGAACATCGCGTCGTAGCCGTTGGCGGCGAACGCCGCGAGTGAGTCGATGTCCGAGAGTCGGCGCACCAGATCGAAGTACGCGTCCGTCCGGGACGAGGACAGCGACGCGCTGTAGAACCCCTCGTAGTACGACGGAACGTCGCCGCCGAACATGCCCGCGGAGAACACCCACGGAACGTCTTCGTCTCGCTGGCTGTACGCGTCGAGAATCCCCGCTTCCTGTCCAGAAACGCTCGTAAAGGCGACCGCGTCCGGGTCTTTCTCGAAGACGGTATCCAGCGTCCCGGCGAACGAATCGGCACCAGAGTCGTAGCGCACGTCGGCGACGATCTCGGCGTCGAGCAGCGACCGCTGTGCCTCCGCGAGTCCGGCACCGAACGAGTTGTCGATGCTCAACAGCGCGACGGAGTCGGCACCGACATACAGCGAGTCGTCGACGACTTTCGCCATCGCCGCCGCCTGGAGCCCGTCGCTGGGAACGGTCCGCCCGAAGTACTTCCGATCGTCGGCCCGCCCGGCCGTCGTCAGTTGCGGTGCCGTACTGGCCGGACTGACCTCCATGATCTCGTCGTCGGCGACTTCCTGTGAGAGTGCGATCGACACGTCACTGACGAGTCCGCCGACGAGTCCGACGCCGCCGCTCTCGGCGAACTCGCGGTATCCTTCGACTGCGGTCTCGACGGTCGCCTCGCTGTCGATCGCCGTCAGTTCGACCTGTTGTCCGTTGATGCCACCTGCCGCGTTGATGTCTCGAACCGCCTGCTCGGTCGCCCGCTTGCCGTGTGTCCCCACCTGTTCCAGGGGTCCACTGAGAGGATACACGGCCCCGAACGAGACAGTCTGGTCACTGCCGCTGAGAGTACCCAAGCAGCCCGAAGAGAGGCCAACCGCCGCGGTACCGACGGCCGTTTTGAGCACGTTACGTCTAGTACGCATGGTCCAAAAGAAGCTAGTTTTGCTATAAATGGGTTCCGCAGATATTATCAAATGTGAAATACTGGTGGACAGATGGGTGAATGTATGCGAAATTCTCCCAGAAATTTATACGACGGCTGCCTATCTCAAGGCCGTCGGGTACACAGTAATCGCTCCCGCGCGGGACGCCAACCATATGTTCGCGCTCGCCCGAACGACTGTATGAACGCTCGCGTCCTCTATCTCGTCTCGTTGACGGCGTTCGGCGTCGTCTCGGTCGTCGACACCGCACTCGCCGCGTCCACCGGTCTCACGACGATCGACTGGATCACCGGTGGCGTCGGCGCGCTGGTCCTGCTCACCGCTCTGGCGGGGTTCTCGAATCCCGAGGAATCCGGTGCGCCGACCGAGAGCGGGCCGCTGCTGTGGGTCGTCGTGGTCGGTGCGTCGCTGTTCGTCCTCACGACGATCGCGACGTGGTTCTAGACCGGGTGGACCACTTCCCGACAGCCCGGACACTCGGCGTAGGACTCTCGTCCGGCGTCGGTCTCGTACTCGATGATGACCAGCCCGAGCGGGATTTCGGTCTGACAGTCCGGACAGCGCCCCAGCGTGTGGTCCGACGATACCGCGCCCATGGTGGACAGCCCGGCGCTACCCTCGTTGTTATACGCCTACTACCGGCCGGTACGATCCGACTACGGCCTTCAAATCGAGCGGTACCGACCGAGACGCGTTCCGTCGAGGAGGTAGGCCTGTCCGTCGGCCAGTCCCGCCGGGAGGAACGGAGAGAGAAACTCCTGGCCGGCGACGTTGACCCACGTGCCCCCGGAGCGGTCGTTGAACGCCGGGCACACGACGAGATCGGCGTCGATACCCAGTGCGCCGTCGAACTGGCTCTCGAACGGCGCGGGGTCGACGCGCCCGCGGAGCCACGCGCGCTCGACCCGCCGGCCGCCGACCTCGTCTTCGAGACGGACGACCGGGTGTTCGTGGCCGACACAGACCACGTCGGCCCCGAGCACTGCTCGGCTCGGCCAGGTGTGGCCGTGTGCGAACCCGACCGAACCGATCCTGACGCCGTCGCTGAGTGTGACCGTCACGGGCGTCGCCGCGTCCGCACAGAGTTCGTCGATCCCGCCGTCGTGGTTCCCGCGAACGACGGTCACCGGGACCTCGACCGCGTCGAGGAGCGCCGTCACCTCCTCGCGTTCGGCCCCTGCCGGATCGCCGATCGAGTGCACGAGATCGCCGAGGACGACCAGTCGGTCGGGCGCGGTTTCGGCGAGCAGATCGAGGAGCCGGTCACGTCGCACGTCGGCGTCGCTCGCCAGTTCGACGCCCTCGCGGCGCAGTCCCCGCTCGATACCGGCGTGGTAGTCCGCGACGACGAGACAGCGCTCCTCGCCGGTGGCTGCGACCGCAGCGGGGCGGTCTGGAACCGGTTCGACGCCCATCAGATCGGTTTCAACAGACCGTCGTCGGGCTCGTAGCAGCGCCCGCCCATCAGTGCGTCCTGGATGGCGTCCTCGACGGCGTCGGGATCGCCGCCGGTCCGATCGACGACGGCGTCGACGACCGCCGTCCGGGCTGCGCCGTCCCCGTCGTCCAGATCGTCCATCACGTCCATCACCGCGTCTTCGAGATCCACGTCGGTCGCGTCGTCCTCGTCGGTCGAGTCGGCGCTTCGGGCGGCTTCGCCCTCACTCGGCTCGGCGTCGGACGACGGCTCCGCGTCGGCTGCCGTGGTGCTCTCGGCGTCGACGGCCTCGGGATCGGGCGTGTCGATGTCGGCCGCTCCGGGCTCGTCGACCTCGGTCCCGCTCTGGAACTCCGTGCCGTACTCGGACTCGATCTCCTCGCGTTCGCTCTCGTCGAGTTCGAACTCGGGGTCGAACTCCCCGAGGTCGTCGTCCGTCGACTCTGTCTCCGACGTAGCGGACGGATCGGTGGCCGCCGTCTCGCGGTCTGACGCTGACTCGTCGGTGGGCTCGTCGCTCGTCGCGTCGATCTCGTCCGGCGACGGTTCTGTCGTCTCGCCCGGGGACACCGTTTCGTCCGGCGACGCTTCTACCGTCTCGCCTGGGGACGCTTCCACTGTCTCGTCCGTCGAGTCGGCTCCGGACGGTTCTTCGTCGGCCACGTCGCCGACGCTCTCGGTCGTCTCGCCCGCGGACTCGTCGTCGATCGAGGGGGCGTCCGAACCGCTCGGCTGCTGGCCCGTCGTCGCTTCCGCGGTTCCCGCACGCTGGTCGTCGGCCCCCTCGTCCGGTCGGTCTGTTTCGACCGGTTCTTCGGCGACCGTCTCAGCCCCTTCGTCGTCGGCCGAGTGTTCGATCGGTCGCTCGACGAGGCCGGCGAGTCGATCGTCGCTGCCCTGTCCCGGTCGGACGGTCAGTGGCTCGACCTCGTCTCGCTGGCCGGCGACGACGCGGGCGGCGTCGGTCGCGAGGTCCCGCACTGCCGCGAGGTAGTCGCCGGTCGTTCCGTACCGTTCCAGTGCGATGGGGATGCCAGCGGCCACCCCCTCGTCGACGCCGTGGTCGACGAGCGCCGCCCGCAGGTCGTCGTCGGTCAGGTCGGCGTGTTTGCCCTCTGCGGCGCGTGCCACGCGGTCGATCGTCTGCTCGGCCGTCTGGACGACCCAGCGGTCCCGCGTCGCCGCGTCGACCTCGCTGATCGACTCGGGCCGAACCGAGGTGTACACCTGATCGCTGTCGTCGGGCTGGTAGGTCCGAGCCTTGCCCGTGACCGCCACGAACGTCGGCGGGTCGGCACTCTCCAGGAAGGCAAGCGCCTCGGGCTGGTACTGGCCGGCGTAGACGACGAACGGACCCGAGGGGTCGACGACGCGGGCCCGGAGGTAGTCTTCGCTGACCGTCTCGACCTCGGTCAGCACGCCCACCAGGAACACTCTGTTCACGCGTGCGCCGGTCGGCGTGACGACGTAGTTGGGCGCACGCTCCTCGTCGCTCTCGGAGTACGAGAAGTCCGCGTCGTCGAACTCGGCGGCAAAGAGGCGATAGGCGACCTCGCGCCGGCCTGCGCCGCCCTGGTCCTCGTCGGTGCTCATGGCTCGACCTCCGCGAGCAGCGTCCGAGCACGTTCTGCCGGGTCGTCGTCACTCTCCTCGAAGCTGGTCGCGTCGAGGTTCGCACCGTACTCGTCGACCGACAGCGAGCCACGGACGACGTACTCCAGGCCGACGATGCGGTCGGCGATCCGCTCGGCGACGACCTCCTTGTCCATCGCGTCGCGCGCGTGCTCTGTCGCGTCCGCGAGGTCACCCCCGTACACCTCGGCGGTCAGTTCGTCGTCGAGCACGACCGTCACGGTGGCGCTGCCGTCGTCGAGGATCGCCTTCGTCCGCAGGTCGTCGACGGCGTCGACCGTGCCGTGGCTCCGGCACTGGCCGTTCTGGACGACGCGGCCACACTCCGGACACCGCTCGATCAGTCCGGAGCCGTCCCGGACTTCGATGATGTTGCCGGTCAGCTCGACGTCGAAGAGTCCGCCGGAGTCGACGGCCTCGCGAATCGGCATCTGCTGTGCGTTCTCGGTCGCCGAGACCGTTCGGTCCAGCGGCGTCACCGTCGAGAACTCCGAGACGTTGATCGACGGCGCGCCCCGGAACTCCCGGACGAACACGTCTTCGATGCGGATCGACGCGTCGGCTTCGATCTCGGCGTGTGGGTCCCAGTCGGTAAAGGGGAGCCGGGTGCTCTCGTCGCCGAAGACGCCGCTGAGGATGTTGGTCTCGCCGTTGCGGCCGTCGATCGTCTTCTCCTCGACCTCCAGGACCTGCACCTCGACGTTGATCCCGCGGTCGCCCGGCGCGAGCGTGGCGAGTTCGGCGTCGCCGCCGATCTCGTAGGGCACGTCCAGCGGGTCGTCGGATCGCTCGATGCTCGTGCTCTCGCCGAGGTTCAGCTCGGGTCGGCCGTCCCACTCGCGGACGCCCGCGTTGCCCGCGGTGATCGTGTCGCCGGCAGCCAGTCCGAAGTCCTCCCAGGCCGTGTACGAGATCGTCCCGGTCTCGTCGGCGAGTTCGCCCTCGAAGATCGCCTGTTCGTCGCCCTGGTACTGGATCGACCGCTGACCGACGGTCAGCACTCGGGCCGTGACGGTGACGTTCGAGTCGCTCGCCGAAATGTCGGCGATGTCTTTGCTCGATGGCGTCGCCCCGCCCTCGCTGCCGTCCCCGTACTTGCGTCTGAGGCTCTGCTTTGCCTCGTCCATCGGGACGGAGTAGTTCACGAGATTCGCCAGATCCTCTTTGACCTCCTCTTTGTCGACACCGAGGTCGGAGGCGAGTTCCTCGGCATGCTCGTCGAGTGTCATCGGGCCGTGGTTCGGCGGCAGCGATGAAAAGCGTTCGGTGGTGGGCCGACACCGCGACCGAGCGGAGACGAACGTGTACGTATTCTCCCGTTGACGTATGGCCAGCACGTTTTTATTCGAGATAACGGTACTTCACGCGTATGCCACAGTGCGGGGTCACACTGCCGGCCGTCCGTCTGTTACGAACCTCGGGACGGGGTCACGAGTCTCTCGAAACGGTGAGAGCCGACAGTATCACGGGCGACAGCTCGGTGCGTCGACGGCGATCGAGCGCGGGACTGGTCGGCCCGCGTTCGCTCGGTGACGGACGTGAACGACAGCGCCAGCGGGGTCGATGACATGGGCGGCGCATTCGGGAAGAAGCCCTCGGACGCCCACGTCGTCTGGACGAACAGGGACGGCGAGGGAGAGGGCAAGAAGAAGTTCGACTTCGAGTATCTGGAGCTGTGGGCCGCGCACTTCGGCGTCGACTACGAGACCCGAACGCGAGTCGACCACGAGCGGTCGGATCAGCCACGCGAGCAACACGTCGTGATCTTCGAGTGGGAAGCGCTCGAAGCGGAGACGATGGAGCTGGGGGACACGGAGTGGACGATGGGTCGCCAGCGAACGCCGCGCACCTTTATCGAAATCGATAGCCACGGCGAGGGTCGGATCAAGAGCTGGTCGTCCGAGATCGTCGTCGACGTGCGCGAACTCTGGCTCGACGGGCCGGCGGTCAGGCTCCGGACGAGCGCCCACGGCAAGAAGGCCATCGACGCCCGGAAGCTACTGGCCGACGGCAAGCGCGAGTCCGAAGCATAGCGTTTCGTAACCGGTTTTTGCGCCAGTTCCCTCCTGACGATCATGCACGTGGTCGTCAACGCCGCCATGAGCGCCGACGGGAAGCTGTCGACGCGCCGCCGCGAACAGATCGAGATCTCGGGAACGCGGGACTTCGACCGGGTCGACGAGCTGCGCGCCGAGAGCGACGCGGTCATGGTCGGGGTCGGGACGGTGCTGGCCGACGATCCGTCGCTCACACTCGACGACCCCGAGCGCCAGCGGGCCCGCGAGGAACGTGGCGAGCCCGCCAATCCCGCGCGAGTCGTCGCCGACTCGCAGATCAGGACCCCGCCGGACGCACGCGTCCTCGACGGGGCAGCACTCACATACCTGCTGGTCAGCCAGGCGGCACCGACGGACTTCGTCACGCAGATGGAAGAAGCGGGCGCGACCGTCATCGCAGCCGGCGAGGACCGCGTCGATCTGGTCACCGCACTCGCCAAGCTAGAGGGCGACGGCATCGACCAGCTGATGGTCGAGGGCGGGGGCGAGCTGATCTTCTCGCTGTTCGAGGCGGGACTGGTCGACGAGCTCTCGGTGTTCGTCGGCTCGACGGTGATCGGCGGACGGGACGCCCCGACGCTGGCAGACGGCGAGGGATTCGTCGACGAGTTTCCGGCGCTCTCGCTCGACGGCGTCGAGCGGGTAGACGACGGCGTCCTCCTCTCGTGGACGGTCACCGACGCGGCGTGAGCGTGTCGATGGACCGTTATCTTACAGCCGACAGTACGGGAGCCGTCGCCTCGGAAAGAGAGATCGCAATCAGTGGTCGTGGCCGGTCAGCTCGGAGAACGTCGCGCCGAAGCGCTCTTCGAACAGCTCCATCGCCGTCTCGTTGACGGACGCGATCTCGGCGTCGGGTTCGCCCTGCCCGTGGTGGACCGCACCGTGGATCCGCTGGGCCATGCCGAACATCGCGATGTCGCCGACGACTTCCGGGTCGGACTCCTCGCCTTCTCGGAGCATGTCCACGAGCGCGGTCGGGACGGTCAGTTCGTCGCGTTCTTCGCCTGCTTCGAGTGTCACGGTGACAGTGTCGTCTGTCATGACTGCTCGTTGGCCGCCGCTACGTAAAGGGACTGCGGGTCGGCGAGCACACCGCGAGAAGGCGGTATCCGGCTCCTCAATCGTCTGCCTGCGGGGCCGTCTCGGCTGCCTGGGACGCTTCGGGGAGCGATTCGAGGTACTCGTCGGCGTCGATAGCGGCCTTACAGCCCATTCCCGCGGCGGTGACGGCCTGCTGGTAGTGGTGGTCGACCACGTCGCCGGCACCGAACAGCCCCTCGACGGCGGTGGCGGTCTCGCCGTCGCCGACGCCAGACTCGGTCTGGAGGTACCCGGCTTCGTCCAGTTCGACGCCGGTGTCTTCGAGGTAGCCGGTGTTGGGCGTGTGGCCGATCGCGAGGAAGACCGCGCCCACGTCGAAGTCGAACTGCTCGGTGTCGGGGTCGTCGAGCGCCTCCGAGGGGTACCCCTCGTCGTTGCGGGCCAGCGTGACGTGATCGACGCCGTCTTCGGCCGAGCCGTGGATCTCCAGGAGTTCCGTGTTGCGCATGATCTCGATGTCGCCGTCCTCGACCTGTTCCTGGACGCGGTCGATCCAGTAGTCCTCCGCGCGGAACTCCTCGCGGCGGTGTGCGAGGTAGACGGTGTCCGCGAACTTCGTCAGGAAGGTGGCCTCCTCCATGGCGGCGTCGCCGCCGCCGACCACGAGCATGTCCTCGTCGCGGAAGAACGCCCCGTCACAGGTCGCACACGTCGAGACGCCGTAGCCCATCAGTTCGTCCTCGCCGGGGACGCCGAGCGTGCGCGCGCTCGCTCCGGAGGCAGCGATGACGGCGTCGGCGGTGTAGGCGTCGCCGTTGGCGAGTTCGACACGGAACGGGCGATCGCTCGCGTCGACGTTCTCGACGATTCCGTGGTCGAGTTCGGCACCGAACTGCTGGGCCTGCTCTTTCATGTCGTTGACCAGGTCGGGGCCGCTGATCCCCTCCGGGAAGCCCGGATAGTTCGCAACGTCCGTGGTGAGCGTGAGCTGTCCGCCGGGTTCGTCTCCCTCGAAGACGAGGGGATCGTTGTTCGAGCGGGCGGCGTAGATGGCGGCGGTGAGCCCCGCGATACCCGTCCCAGCGATGATGAGTCTCCGGTGTTCGACGACGTCTTCAGTCATTACTTTCCTTACTTCGTGGCGGGCTTTGTAGGTTGCGCTGTCGTGTCTGGCCCGCGCCCATCGGACGAAACCGCTTAGCCACTCGCCGGTCTGTACCGGGTATGGCTGCGGAGCTACGGGAGAAGACCGATCGATACGAGGGACTGCTCGCAGAGGCCGTCGCGGCGGCCGAGATCGCGCCACCGGAGGGGACGCCGATGCACGACGCGGCCGTCGAGTGTGCAGAGATGGCGGCGTCGTATCTCGAAGACGGCCGACACTTCCGGGCGGACGACGACCCGGTCAACGCGCTGGCGTCGTTCTCTTACGGCCACGCGTGGCTCGACGCCGGGGCGCGAATCGGACTGTTCGACGTGCCGACCGAGGGCCACCTCTTTACCGTCTAGGCGGTCACTACCGGGTTGCCACCGCGGGAAAGCGACCGCTCGAATCACCGTCTCGTGTCGACGCTCCACACACCCATGACAACTGACAGCACGGTGCAGTCTTGCGAATCGCCGCTTCCGCTACCAAAAGATTTATATACTTTTCTAACTAACTACTTGTTAAGAAGGTCGCAGCCTGTTTTTTAAGGTTTGTGCCCTCAGCAATCGAGGCATCCACTATGAGCGAGATACATACCCGAACCAACAGCGGCGAACAGCAGACCAGCGCAGAGATCGAGCGAGAGGAGGCGGACGTCGAGGAAGACGTTTGTCCCGAGTGTGGCGGTCACACACAGCTCGACTCCGAACACGGTGAGACCGTCTGTGAGGAGTGTGGACTGGTCGTCGAGGAAGACGAGATCGACCACGGTCCCGAGTGGCGCGCGTTCGACGCCAGCGAGAAAGACAGCAAGTCCCGCGTCGGCGCGCCGACGACAAAGATGATGCACGACAAGGGGCTGTCGACCAACATCGGCTGGCAGGACAAGGACGCATACGGCAACTCCCTGTCGAGCTCCCAGCGCCAGAAGATGCAGCGCCTGCGTACCTGGAACGAGCGGTTCCGCACCCGCGACTCCAAGGAGCGCAACCTCAAGCAGGCGCTTGGCGAGATCGACCGCATGGCCTCGGCGCTCGGACTCCCCAAGAACGTCCGTGAGACCGCAAGCGTCATCTATCGCCGCGCGCTCGACGAGGACCTGCTGCCCGGCCGCTCTATCGAGGGCGTCGCCACGTCGGCGCTGTACGCCGCCGCCCGTCAGGCGAACAACCCCCGGTCACTCGACGAGATGACCCACGTCTCCCGCGTCGAGCGGATGGAGCTCACCCGGACCTACCGCTACATCATCCGGGAGCTGGGCCTGGAAGTCGCCCCGGCCAAGCCCGAGAGCTACGTCCCGCGCTTTTGCAGCGAGCTGTCGCTGTCGGACGAGACCGAGCGACGCGCACGCGAACTGATCGAAGCGGCTCGTGACGGTGGCATCCTCAGCGGGAAGTCCCCGGTCGGAATCGCGGCCGCGGCCGTGTACGCAGCGGCCCTGCTGACCAACGAGAAGGTCACACAGAGCGAGGTCAGCGGCGTCGCGGACATCTCAGAGGTCACGATCCGCAACCGCTACAAGGAACTGCTCGACGTCGACGGCCTCCCGGCGTAACCCCTCGCTCGCCGAGTCGGCTGCGCTCGCTGCTGGTACACGAACCTTTTTCGGCGTCCATTGCGTGTTATTCACAACCATGGAGGAGGCCTACGTTCGACTGCTCTGTCCCGAGTGCAAGAAAGACTGGGAGTCGACGCCGACCGCGCTCCCGAAACACGACGCCACGTACCACTGTCCGAACTGTCACGCCAGTCGGCGACTCGCGGAGTACACCAGAACCGACAGAGACCTGGAGACGCTGAAGGGACTACAGTAGCTACGGCCCGGCCGGTGACTGCGCGCCGCAGGCTTCACATCGCAGTACCGTCGCGCCCTGCTCGTCCTTGAGCTTCGTATCGGGGAGCCCACACTCCGGGCACAGCACGTAGGCGTCGGCGTAGGCGTCAAGCGCGTCGGCGATGCGTCGCTCCCGGAACTCACCAGTGAGCCTGGCCCGGCCACTCTCGTCGATGTGGCCACTCGTCCCGACCTCGTTCTGGAGGAACTGCATCACGTGTTCGTCCGCTCGCGAGAGCCGATCACAGACCGACTGGAAGTTCTCGAACACCGTCGCGTTCCCCTCCTGGCGGAGGTCCGGGTCGGGAATTTCGAACCGTTCGCCGTCGCCCTCGATCTCCGGCGTCTCCTCGATCGCCTGGTCGAGCATCTCGTCGTAGTCCATACTGTCACCCAGCACAGCGGCGACCAAAAATCTTTCACGCTCCGCCTGCACAGAGCGTAGACAGTGACTACACAGCGGTCAAGAGACAGTAGACACCGTATTCGTTTCGGCGAGAGCGGAGTACAATCCGTCTACTTCGGGATCGTAATTGAAAGGTGTGTGTTAACCACACTCAGAGTAGTACTATAACCCTTCGGTTTCTAGGTGTGGGTGACTATGAAGAAGCAGGAACTCATCCATCTCCACGGCCTGCTTGCACAGGTACAGAACCACTACGAACAAGAAACAGGGGACACAGTAGAACACGACAAGTACGTCGATCTCGGTGTCCAGCCGACCTCGATCCACAAGTCGAAGACGGACCACAAGGCCGCTGTATTTGCCCTCGCGAAGGGTATTACCTCCGAGATGAACGCCGAAGAGAAAGAACCCGTTTCTGCTGCTGCCGACTGAACTTCGCTCTCAGTCACCAGTCGCCGTCATCTACAAAATCGACGGATAGTGCGCTGTCGCGTGAGAGATACCGACGTTATTCGTTCATTAACTCGTCGAACTCGGGCAACACGTCGTCCGAATCCGACTCCGCGCCCGTCTCGCCAGTATCGGATTCAGCGTCGTTGCCTCCGTCGTCGGTCGTTTCCGCTGGGTCCTCGGCGTCGGAGTCGTCCGTCTCCTCGATCGCTTCGATCTGTAACACTTCCAGCGGGATGTTCTCGAGGCGCTGGCCGATCTCCTTGCGAGCGATCCGGGCGGCGTGTTCGTCGCGCTCGACGTTGAAGACGGTCATCTCCAGTTCGAGCGCGACCAGACTCTCGTCGGCAGCGATGAAGGCGGGTTCGAGTTCGTCGCCACAGTGAGGACACTGTCGTTCGCCCATGTTGATCTCGACGTAGTTGAGGTCCGGATTGAGCATCTCGCCGGTCTTCGAGATCGCGATCCGGACCGCCTCGTCTGGGGTTTCCACGTCGTAGACGGGCACAGCGGCCTCGACGACAACTCGACAATCCATACATGTCGATTCGACTGCCAGTATTAAGAAGGTTAGCCCGTCACGCTCTCGAAAACTAGAAACCGCCCAAGCCCCGACGACGAGTCGATGCAACGGGGCCAGATAGCGACCGCGAGCCTGTCCGGTGGCGTCGACCTCCAGTCGACGGTCGAGAGCGGCCAGTCGTACCTCTGGGACCGCTCTGACGGTCGGATGTACGAGCAGGACGGCGTACACGGCGGCTCGGCGTGGTACTGGACGACCGTCAGGGTCGACGGCCGAGCCCACGTGATCAGGGTTCGACAGCGAGACGGCAACCTCGAATGGGAGAGCGACATCGACGCGACGCCACACCTCCGGCGGCTGCTCCGGCTGGACGACGACCTCGAAGCGATCCGTTCGACGGTACCCGACGACGCCGTCGTCCAGGACGCGTACGACGAGTACTGGGGGATGCGTCTCGTCCGCGATCCGCCGTTCGGCTCGCTGATCTCCTTCATCTGCTCGGCACAGATGCGCGTGGGTCGCATCCACGGGATGCAACAGGCGCTGCGCGAGACGTACGGCGATCCGGTCACGTTCGACGGCGAGACCTACCACGCGTACCCGACGCCGGAACAGCTGGCAGCGACGACAGAGGAGGCGCTGCGGGACCTCGGGCTGGGCTACCGCGCGCCGTACGTCCTGCGGACCGCGACGATGGTCGCCGAGGGCAAGGCAGACCCGAAAGCAGCCCGCGAGATGGCCTACGAGGACGCTCGCGACCACCTCACCCAGTTCGTCGGCGTCGGAGACAAGGTCGCCGACTGCGTGTTACTGTTCTCGCTCGATTTCCTCGAAGCGGTCCCGCTGGACACCTGGATCAAGACGACCATCGAGGAGTACTTCCCGGCTGCCGATCGGGGCAACTACGCAGACACCTCGCGGGCAATCCGCGAGGCCCTCGGCGGCGAGTACGCCGGCTACGCGCAGACGTACGTCTTTCACTACCTCCGAAGCGGCGGCGACCAGGCGTGAACACGCTCTTGGGCCTCGGCGTAATCACACTCGACCATGTCCGACCGCACACGCGCACACGTGTTCGTCAGCGGCAAGGTACAGGGCGTCTTCTACCGCGCCAACACCCGCGAGACCGCGGGCGAGGCGGGCGTCGACGGCTGGGTGAAGAATCTCGACGACGGCCGCGTCGAAGCAGTTTTCGAGGGACCTGCGTCGGCCGTCGAGTCGATGGTCGAGTGGTGTCACGAGGGCAGTTCCAGGGCCCGCGTCGACGGCGTCGAGGTCGAGTACGAGGAGCCGGCGGGGATCGAGGGCTTCGAGATTCGGCGCTGATCTCGCGCCTTCGAGGTGGCAACGACGAGACCGCGAAGGCGCGGCTGGTGTGTCGACGCCGACGGCGTCCCCCACCGTTAGGGTGGTCGCGCGCCAAGACCCAGCCATGATCACCGGTTCGGAGATGGCAGTCGTCGACGAGAACGCGGCCGCGCTGGGCGTCCCTCGAAAACAGCTCATGGAGTCTTCGGGGAACGCGGTGGCTCGGGTGGTCGAAGGGATCGCAGACGAGGGTGCGTCGGTGCGGATCGTCGCCGGCCGTGGGAACAACGGCGGCGACGCGTTCGTCGCGGCCCGGTTTCTCGACGCATACGACCTGCACGTCTCGCTGCTGGGGCGGCCCGAGACGATCACGACGGAGATCGCACGTCAGAACTGGACGGCGCTTCGACGCGCCGACTACGAGACCGAGCAGGTCCGGGACGCCAGCCAGTTCGCGCTCGACGACCCCGACGTGATCGTCGACGCGATGCTCGGAACGGGGATCAGCGGCTCGCTCCGCGAGCCGGCGGCGACGGCGGCCACGCGCATAAACGACAGCGAGAGCACTGTCGTCTCCGTCGACGTGCCCTCGGGGATGGACGGCGACACCGGCTCGCTGGCGGAAGGTGCCGTCGAGGCCGACCGGGTCGTCACGTTCCACGACACGAAGCCCGGGCTGGACGAGCTCGATGCGACCGTCACCGTCGCGGACATCGGTATCCCCGACACCGCCGAGCTGTTCGTCGAGCGGGGCGACCTGCGTCGGCTCGACCGCGATCCGACGAGCCACAAGGGCGACAACGGCGAGGTGCTCGTCGTCGGCGGCGGCCCGTACACGGGCGCACCGGCACTGGCGGCACAGGCGGCGCTGCGAGCCGGCGGCGACCTCGTCAGGGTCGCCTGTCCCCGCGGCGTCGCCGACGCGGTACAGGGCTACAGCGAGAACCTCATCGTCAGACCGCTGGACGGCGCGACACTCGCGCCGTCACACGTCGACGAACTGATCGCCCTCGCAGACGCCAGCGACGCGGTCGTCCTCGGGCCGGGGCTCGGTGACGCGGAGCCGACACTCGACGCGGCCGCGGACTTCCTCGAACGGTACGACAGTCGCGCCGTCGTCGACGCCGACGCGCTGTCGGTCGTTCCGGAGGTCGAGACGGCGGCGGACCTGATCTGTACACCCCACCAGGGCGAGCTCCGGACGATGGGCGGCGAGACGGCAGACGAGTGGCGCGAGCGCGCGGAGCGCGTCGCCGACTTCGCCGCACAGATCGGTCAGACGATGCTGGTCAAGGGTGCCTACGACATCGTCTCCGACGGAACGCGCACCCGCGTCAACCGCACCGGCAACCCCGGCATGACCGTCGGCGGCAGCGGCGACGTGCTCGCTGGCGTGGTCGGCGCGCTGGCCGCGACGTGTGGGGGACACGACGCCGCGGCGATCGGCGCGTACGTCACCGGGCGAGCAGGCGACCTCGTCGCCGACGAGCAGGGCAACGGACTCGTGGCGACGGACCTGGTCGCGGCGCTCCCACGGGCGCTCTGGCAGGGAGAACAGTAGCGTTCCGACCTAGGCCGACGCTTCGACGAGTTCGCCGGCCTTGGCGCGTGACTGCTCGACGACGGCCGGCCGGCCCTCGAACTCGACGATCACCTGATCGCCGTAGTCGACGTTGTCGACCTGTGCGTGGTCGTGAATCCAGGAGACGAGACTCATCGTCTCGTCGGTCATCGGCAAGACGAGGCGTTCGCGCTCGTAGTCCGGCAGTTCGTCGTGGATCCGGTCGAGCAACGCGTCGACGTTTGCGCCCTCTTTCGCGCTGACGGCGATGGGGTTGGGAGCCAGTCCCGAGAGCGCCGCGCGTTTGCGCTCGATCTCCGCGTCGTCGACCGTGTCCGTCTTGTTGAGGACGGTGACGATCGGCGCTTCGTTGCGCTCGTACAGCGTGTCGTGGCTCGTGACCAGCTTCTCGCGGATCTCCTCGATGGGTTCGCTCACGTCGACGACGAGCAACACCAGGTCGGCGCGATAGACGGCGTCCAGCGTCGACTTGAACGACTCGACGAGCCAGTGGGGGAGATCCGAGATGAAGCCGACGGTGTCGGTCACCAGCACGTCCCGTTGGTCCATGTCTGCACGGCGGGTCGTCGTCCCGAGAGTCGTGAACAGCCGGTCTTCGCTCTCGGCGGTCGGATCGAGATCTGGGTGTAGCTCCTCGTTCTCGTCGACGTCGACGTCGTCGGCCACGCGACGCAACAGCGTCGACTTGCCGGCGTTCGTGTAGCCCGCCAGCGCGACGAGGTCGAAACCGGACTCGCGGCGCTGTTCGCGGCGGTGTTGCTCGGTCTCCTCGATGGACGCCAGCTCGTCGCGTATCCGCGAAATCTGCTTTTTGATGTCCTCTTCGCGGCTCTCGTCGTACTCGCCAAGCCCCATGAACCCGGGTCGCTCGTCGCGCTTGGCGAGGCTAGCCTTCGCCTCGGCCCGGGGCAGCTCGTAGCGCAGTTCTGCCAGTTCGACCTGGAGCTGTGCCTTGCGTGTCTGGGCGCGCTGGCCGAAGATCTCCAGGATGAGCCGGAAGCGGTCGACGACCTGGACGCCGTCGGGAAGCTCGTTGCCGATGTTGTACGTCTGGTAGGGTCCCAGCTCGTTGTCGAATATCACGGCCGTCGCGCCCTCGCGGGCGACGACGTTCGCGAGGCGTGTGACCTTCCCCTCTCCGAGGTGGTAGGCGGGATCTTCCGTCCGCGTCTGTGTCACCTCGCCGACGGCCTCGTAGCCGGCGGCTCTCGCGAGGTCGGTGATCTCCTCGGTGTCTGCAGTGCCCGAGTCGACGCGCTTGGCGATGACCGCTCGCTCCGCTGTGGTACTAGCCGTCACTCGTCGCTTCCTACGTCGCCCGATTATTTAGTCTGCGGGGTACTCACACGATCCGCCGGCCACAGCAGCCACAGCGACGGCTATCGACGGTATCGGGCAGCCAGCGTGCCGTTCCGACGGGCAGTAGCCGCTGCTTACTTCGATTCGGCCGGCCGATCCTGAGGGCACAAGACCCTTAACGGATCACGGTGAGAGTACGGATATGATAGAGTTGCCGTTGCAGCTAGAGCTTCCCGGCCTCCAGCAGGTCGGCCTCGAAGTCGGCGGCGGTGCCGTGATCGGGGGCGTCATCGGCTTCGCGGCCAAGAAGGTCGCGAAGCTCATCGCGATCCTCGTCGGTATCGAGCTGGCACTGTTCAAGTTCCTGGAGACCCGTGGCATCCTCGAAGTGAACTGGAGCGCCATCAGCGGCACCGCTGGAAACGTCTCGTCTGCGGCCGGTGAGACGGCGGGCGCACAGCCGCCGGGATGGGTCATGAGCCTCCTCTCGGCCCTGCCCGTGAGCGCCGGCTTCACCGGCGGCTTCCTCGTGGGCTTCCGGAAAGGATAGCGCGGGTACGAATCATTCTCGCCGCAGTCGAGTAATTGCGGTCTGACCCGACACTCGTCCGAGAGCGACGGGCTACTCTCCGGCTGGGATCTCGGTCGGTGCGACCACGAAAGACACTCCTGGGTCGCTCACCGAATCGAGATTTCGTCTTCGTCCTTGACGATCTGGGTCTCGGCCTCGCCGCTCGTGTGCTCGTTGACCACGTCGTAGAACTCGTTTTGCATCCCCGCAGGGAAGGTGATGACGCCGATCCAGGAGCCGTCTGCCTGCCACTCTTCGCGTTCGAGGTCGCCGAACTGCCGGATGCGAGACTGGGCGGCACCGGCGTAGTCCGCGGGGACCTGGACCGCGACGGTCACCTCGTCGAACCGGATCGGGATTACCGGTCGGAGCGCGTCCAGCGCGTCGTCGACCTGATTGTCGACGGGCTCCATCGGATCGACCCTGAAGTCCGTCTCTTCGAGGGCCGACTCGATGCGGTCCGGCGGGTGCGGTGCGTCGTCCATCTGGGGGTTGACGGCGTTGCGTGTGATCTGCTGGATCAGCTGTCGGTGTTTCTGTTCTTGCATCTCGCGGCGCTGATCGGCCGTGATCTGGATCTCCCCCTGCTTGATCACCTCCGGGATGATCTCCAGTGGCTCCGTCGTGTCGAACACCTCTGTCAGGGAGTTTTCCGGCGGACGGTCGCCACGAGAGGCGTCCTCGAACACGTCCTCGGCGGCGATGACGTCTTCGAGTTCTCCGTCGAACTCGTCGCGTTTGATCGCCAGCGCGGCGTCGGGGTCGACGAGCACTTCGAACCGCTGGCCGTGGGATTCGAGTCTCGCCGTCACCGCTTCGTCAAGTGATATCATACCCGACGCTACTGGGGCCCGGTTCAAAGACCTTTCCACGACGGCAGCGAAAACCGACTGCGGACGCGGTGGTAGGTTACTCTTCGAGGTCCTCGTCGTCGGCGAGGAGGTCTCGCTCGGTGAGGTGTGTCTCCGTCTCCTCGTCCGAGAGCGTGCGGAACTGTTCGGTCTCGGCGTCGACCGTCGCGAGACCGACCGCTTCGGGTGCGAGCGCGTCGTCGTTGACCGAGGCCAGTGTTTCGAGAGCGAGTCCGATCGCGCCGTCGAGGGCCAGCGTCTCCGAGTAGTGTTCTTCGAGGTAGGCCCGCGTGTCGGCCCTGTCGGCACCGACCGCGAGCGCCTTCCACTCGTAGGGCGTTCCCGAGGGGTCGGTCTCGTACAGCCTGGGTTCGCCGTCGGCGACCCCGGCGATGATCAGCGCGACGCCGAACGGACGCGCGCCACCGACCTGCGTGTATCGCTGGATGTGGTCGGTGATCTCCTTGGTCAGCGTCTCCACGCCGATCCGTTCCTCGTAGCGGAGTTGGTTGATCTGTGCCCGTCGCCGGGCGAGATCGATCAGCTGGCGGGCGTCCGCGACGTGGCCGGCGCTGGCGATCCCGATGTGGTCGTCGGCCTTGTGGATCTTCTCGACCGACGATCGCTCCATGAGCGGCGAGCGGATCCGCTTGTCGACGGCGAGCACGACGCCACCGCTGGTCCTGACGCCGATGCTCGCGGTGCCGCGCTTGACTGCTTCGCGCGCGTACTCGACCTGGTAGAGTCGCCCGTCGGGCGAGAAGATGGTGCTGCCGCGGTCGTAGGCCTGCTGTTGGTTTTGTCCCTGCATAGTTACTGGAGATCGAGGTCGGTCGCGCCCGAAAATCCGTCGTCGGTGGCAACGTCGACACGGCCGTCACGGACGACTGCCGTCCGCTCGTCGCCGTCGAACGCGACCTGTCTCTGTGCGGACGATTCCGATGCGCGTCGTATATATTTTTCCTCACACGCACGGACGGTGCCGCTCGTGCCACGGACCCGGACGCCGACCGGGTCGTCGTCGATCGTCGACAGCGAGGCGATCACGGCACGTGCGCTGTCGGTCCGGCCGCGCCGCGTCCGGACGAGCGCGCTCCCCAGGCCGTCCTCGAACGCGAACCGGAGCACGGTGAGATCGAGGTCGGCACTGCCGGCGTCGCCCACGAGGTTCTGTGCGGCGTACCAGAGTTCCCGCTGGAGGGCGCGGCGACCGAAGTCGGCGTCGGGCCAGCTCTCGATTTCGACCCCGAGGTAGCGCCACCGGGGCTGTAGGTGTTTGGGGAGGTGTTTCATCCGTCAGGACTGGTCGACGGCCTCGGCGTCGGGCACTCGCTCGCCGACGAGGACGCCCACCTGTCCGTGGACCATCTCGACGGCCGTCAGTGCGAAGCCGGCGTCGGTGAACGCGTCCGCGAGGACGCCGACGGTGGCCGGATCGTCGACCGACGGATCGTAAAAGGGGATCGACGGGTCGGGCTCGTCGAAGAACATCACGTCACCGAGGACGAACCGCCGCGGTTCGAGCGCCGCGATGGCGTCGATGGCCTCGCGCTTTGCCTCGTCGTCGAGGTGGTGCATGGCGAAGTTCGAGGTGACGATGTCGACTTCTCCCTCGACCGAGGGCTCCCGGAATCGTCCTTCGCCGAAGGAGACGTTGTCGATGCCACGCTCCGTGGCCTTCGTCCGTGCCTGTTCGAGCATTCCCTCGCTGATGTCCCGACCCACGACTTGGGCTGCCGCGTCAGCCAGCGGCAGCGCGATCGCACCGGTTCCGGTGCCGAGGTCGAGCACCACGTCGTCGGCCGAGGGGGCAGCGTGGCGAACGACGAGGTCGGCACACTCGCGGTACTCCTCGGAGTCCTGGCTCTCGTCGTAGTCGGCGGCGTGGTCGGAGAATCGGTCGGCGTGTTCGTCGATCGATCGTTTCATGGGCGTCGTTGGTCGGCAGGCCCAAATACACTGTCGAAATCTCGCCCCGCTGGACCCCGGCCGTCACCGGATCGTCGAGCCGACTTTGCTCGCGCTCGTGGACTCGTCGACCTGCGAGCGCTCTGCCTTCGAGATCGGATTCCGGAAGAGGAGGTACACCGCCGCGAGCACCGACAGAGACGTGTGTACCACCGGGATCACCGACGGACTCGACAGCGACGGGAACCCGAACAGGACGACGGCGACGAACGCGAGAAAGCCGAGATAGCGAGCCCAGCGCTGGCCCGAAACGAACGCGCCCGTGGTCAACAACAGCAAGACGCCGACCGCCGTCCCGACCGGCACCGAGTCGGCCAGTACCATCGCTGCTGTCGTCTCGGTACCACCCAGCAACGCCAGCATCGCACCGACGACGAACCCTGTACCCAGTACCGCTGCGACGCCCGAGAGGACGTACGCGTCGAACGACTTGACAGTCTCCCCCATGAGTGTTAGGAAAACAACCATACATCATAAATCCACCGCAACGACCCTGTATCAATCCGCATCGCCGTCCGAGAGCGGGAAGGCTGGCGGCGTGTCGACCTATTCGGTTGCTGTCGTACAGTCGCGTTCGGAGGGGCGGTTGCCGTCTCCAGATCTCGACGAGGCCCAGTGGCTCACTCGTCGTCGAGCCAGACACCGGGTTCGACGAACGCGTCCGACTGTCGGCGGCGGTTCCGTTCGATCAACGCGGCCCACTCTCTGAGTCCCGTCTCGATCTGGTCCGGCGAAAAGCCGATGGTCTCGCCCAGCGCGATCAGGTCCCGCGGCGCTCTGAGTTGGAGGTGACTGTGTGGGTCCCCGCTGACGACGTAGGGAACGTCGTAGTGTTCGACGAGTTCGCGCAGTTTCCGCAGCGACTGGATGTGACGGACCCGCGTCCCACCGGTCTCGTGGAGCACGTCGTGCAGCGAGAATTCGAGGCGAACACCGTTGTCGGCGGCGGCCTTCGCCAGTACGTGGTTCACGTCGCCGTCGCCCCGCGTCGGATGGGCGAGGACGTCGACGGTGGGCTGCTCGACGGCGAAACGGTTGATCGCGACGGAATCGCCGTGGACCGCGACGATGGTCTTGGACGACCGGTGGTTCCCGACGAGACCGCTGGCCCGGGACGGATCAGACGCCCGGACCTCGATCCCCTCGACGACGGCCACGTCGTACTCGTCGGCGATCGCCTCGGCGTCGAACGTCGCCGCGCAGTCGCCGTGGTTCCTGACGACGATCCCGTCGTAGCCATACTGGCTGGCCGTCTGGGCCATCCTGGCGACCGTACTCTGCCCGTCCGGACGGGCGTGGACGGCCGCGTACATCACAGCTCCGAGAGGGCGTCCTGAGCGTTCTCGATGGCCGTCTCGCGTTTGGCGGGGTAGGCTTCGACCTTCGCGCGCAGCGTGATCCCGTCGCCTCGCTCGACGCTGTTCCCGAACGCCGCCTGTTTGTCGAAGGTGAGGAAGAACGAACAGTTGTCGTCGACGCGGTCGTCCAGCTCTTCGAGCACCGCTTCGAGGTCGTCGACCGCCGCGACCTGCGTGAGGACGTGGCGGATGTCGTCCGCGTTCTCGACCCGCGCCGAGAGGACGACGATTCGGTCGCCGTAGTGGCCTTCCGACTCGGCCCGCTCCAGTTCGGTCTCCTCGGGGAGATACGTCTGTAGCGCCTCTGCGACCCGCTTTTCGTCTTCGGTCGCGTAGGCGAACGCCCGCAGGTCGACGTAGTGAAACGGGACCGACGACATCCCGGCCTACTCCTCGACCGCTTCGAGCGAGTCCTCGGGGATGCCCTGCTCCTGGCCGTCCTCGAACGAGATCGTGTAGTTCGCGTCACCGAACATCGTCTCGACGACCTGCGTGATCGTCCCTTCCTCGCCGTCGTACTCGCTGTGCTTGTCGTGCAACACGACAGTGTCGTCTTCTTCGAATGCCATACCTCGCCGTAGTCGACCGGCCCGCAAAAAGGGACTGATTTTCCCTTCGCCCTCGAACACTTATGACAGTACCCGCTCTATTGGCGGGCATGATCGCGTTCGCCACTCGTCGTCGTTCGTGGCGCTCTCGGGCCACGGACCCGTCTCCACGGTGCCCGCCGTCGACACTGCCGGCGTCGGATCGGGCTCGGACACGTGGGTCAGGATCGGAGAGCGATTGTCGCGGCCGTCCCTGTCACAGACGGGTATGACGGCCGTCGACAATCTGTGGTACCTGGCAGACCAGGCCCGCCAGCAGGCCGAGCAGACCCGCCACCAGTTCGCCTCGAACTACGAGGACTACAGCACCTTCTCGCGCCACCGGACTGTCTCGCGACCGCGGTTCAAGACCGTCGCCGAACGGACCCGCGAGAACGGACTGCCCTACGGAGTCCACACCGTCGTCACGAACGACGCCGGAGAGGTGCTGCTCGTGCGCCACGACGACGTGGACATGTGGGTGCTGCCGGGCGGACAGGTCGACGGAACGGAGTCGTTCCGCGAGGCTGCCAGCCGCGAACTACGCGAGGAAGCCGGCATCGAGGCGACCGACGAGGGGCTCGCGATTCTCGCACGCGCCGAGTTCCACTGTGCGGAGTACGACACCTGGGGCGTCCTCCCGATGTTCCAGGGTCGCGCAGTGGAGACGGAGTTGACCGTCGACGACCCCGACGGCGAGATCTCCGACGCCGGGTGGTTCGACGAACTGCCCGAGGACACGCGAGACCGGGAGCAGTTGCGTGAGTGGCGCGAGAAACAGGCCTAGCTGTCCGGACCGAACGACTTCCCGTCGCGCTCGTCGGCGTCGAGTCGGCGCAGCGTCGCCCGGGCGTTGCTCGCGTCGTAGCCAAAGAGCACGCTCTCTCCGTACTCGCTTGCGACCTCCGCCGCTTTCAGGAGGTCGTCGATGTCCACGTCGACGGCGTACAGTTCGAGACTGAACGGCGTCGAGAGCCGGTCGACGAACCCCTGGGCGATAATTTCGAGCCAGTAGGTCGTCGTGTAGGCCATGTCGTAGACGGGCACGACGAACTCGTCGACGTAGGCTTCGAGCGCCTCGACGTCGATTCCGGCCCGCCGCGAGAGGTGGCCGGGGTACGGATCGGGGTAGAGCGTGAGATACAGGTCGCCGGGGACGCGCTCGCGGGCGTCGGCGACGAACGAGGTGATGACGCTGTCGCGCCACTCGGCCCACTCGTCGTAGTCGCTGGCTTCGAAGCGACGTTCACACCGATCACAGTGGCAGTACTCGTCGCGGGGAAAGCCGACGTCGTCCAGACGCAGATCCTCGCTCTCGGCGGCGGCGTCCTCGATCAGTTCCAGCAGCCCCTCCCGATATCGGTCGTGGGTGGGACAGACGTACGACCAGTCGAAGTACGGTCGGTCCCGCGTCGCCTCGTTGCCCTCGTCGTCGACCGGCAGCAGCTCCGGCGACTCCTCGGCGGCGTTGTCGCCGAAACACGACACCATGTTCACGGCGTCGGCGACCGGCTCGGCCGCACGGCCGGTCACGTCTTTGACCTCGTAGAATCCGCGGTCGAACTCGGACCACGACAGTTCCTCCTCGTTCCTGGTGACGACGCCGTACATGTCCGTCGCTACGACCTGGACCGGGTAAGTGACTTCGGAAAAGGAACGCCCGCCGGTCGGAGCAGAGACCGGGTGGGACGACGGTTGACGTGCGATTCGGACACCCGTCAGTTACTTCTTGACGAAGTAGACGAGGGCCAGGGCGGCTGCTGCAACCAGAAGTACGGCTTTCTTCGACATCGCTCGTCTGTTCGATGTCCGGCGGTAAAATCTTTCCCCATCACCGCGTCGAATCGATCACTCCGACGGCCCGACGCAGTGCGAACGACGGCGTCACTCTCCCCAGTAGTAGCGGGGTGCGAGCGAGAGGTACGCCACGGCGGCGACCAGCAGGACGCGAGGGAACACCCGCTGGAAAGCGCCGGGATCGACGATCGCACCCGCCTGGACGAGTCCCAGGACCAGCGCGTCCCGAGCGCGGAGTTTGGGGTAGCCCACCGGCGCGATCATGAGCACCGAGAGGACGACCGTTCCGGCCAGCAACACCGGCACGGGAGCGACGCCAGCGAGGTAGGCCGCCGCGAGAATCGTCGCTGCCAGCGTGTTCTGGATGCCCGGCCGCTGTTCGCCCTCGTCGACGTAGACGGTGTAGAACGCGGTTCGGACGACCGAGAAGACGACGAACGACGACGCGAGGACGACGAGCCCGAGGCGAAACAGCGTGTCCGTCTCGCCCAGCGGGCCGTAGGCCTCGCGGGCGACGCCGTGGACGAACAGTGCCGGCGTCGCACCGAACGAGACCACGTCGGTGATCGAATCCAGCAGCGGTCCGACCTCCGTGTTCCCGGCGAAGCGGGCGACGATCCCGTCGAGCGCGTCGGCGATCGCGGCCAGCAGGATCAGTCGCGCCGCCAGCGCCGGATCGCTGTAGGCGACGACCGCGGCGGCGAACCCGATCACGGCGTTGACCAGCGTCACGGTGTCGGCGACCCCGAGTCGTCGTCGCACTGCGAGACCCATACCGGGACGTGTGCGAGGGGGTACATCAACGGTCCGGAACGCGGCGGGGACCGCGGAATCCCAGAAGGCATATACGCGTCGCAGGGAACCAATCCACGAACGCAGATTCAGCGTCGCTGGTACCGTGAACCCCACTATCGCACTCGAATGCATCGACTGTGGCCGCGTGTTCGTCCCGGCAGACGAGCGACTCGTCTGTCCGGACCACGACGGGGTCGGCGGCATCCTCGACGTGCAGTACGACCAGTCCGGTGCTCGCGAGGCGGTCGCGGACGGCGTCGGAGAAGGGATCGACGACCTCTGGAAGTACGCCCCGCTGTTGCCGACGGACGGGCACGCGGTCGATCTCGGCGCGGGCGGAACGCCGCTGCTCGACGCGCCGACGCTCTCGCGGGAACTCGGCGTCACCGTCCGGCTCAAAGACGAACGCGGCAATCCGACGGGATCGATCAAAGACCGGGCCAGCGCCGTCCTGACGAGTCGCGCACTGGCCGGCGACGAGTCGGTACTGACCTGTGCGTCGACGGGCAACGCCGCGGCGTCGCTGGCGGGGTACGCCGCCCGGACGGGCCTGAAGTGCTGTATCTTCGTCCCGGCAGACGTGCCCGAGGGCAAGGCCGTCCAGCCGCTCGTCTACGGTGCCGACGTGTACGCCGTCGACGGCGACTACGACGACGCCTTCTCGCTGTGTCGCCGCGTCGCAGCGAACCGCGAGTGGTACGACTGCAGCGCCGCAGTCAACCCCTACGCCGTCGAGGGACTCCGGACCGTCGGCCACGAACTGGCCGAGCAGAGCCGAGCCTCGGTGCCCGACTGGATCGTCTATCCGATGGGCAACGGCTGCGGGCTGGCGGCGACCTGGAAGGGGTTCCGCGAGTTCGCGGAGTTGGGCATCGTCGAGGAGTGTCCGCGCTTGCTGGGCGTACAGGCCGAGGGCGCAACCGCCATCCACGACCGCTTTACCGGCGAGCGGGCACGGGCCGGCGGCGAGACGCAGGCCGACAGCATCGACGTGGGCCACCCACACAACGCACAGAAGGCGTGTCGCGCGCTCGAAGACAGCGGCGGAGCCACCGTCGTCGTCTCCGATCGAGAGATTCTGGACGCCGAGCGCACGCTGGGCCAGACCGAGGGCATCTACGCCGAGCCCGCGAGCGCCGCGACGCTCGCGGGCCTCGAATCCGCGGTCGAGGCGGGGGTCGTCGCCCCAGGAGACAGCGCCACGCTCGTCGTCACCGGGACCGGGCTGAAAGACACCGCCAGCGCGCGCGACCTCGTCGACGGCGTCGATCACGTCCCCGACACGCCGGCCGCCGTCCCGGACCCCGAGTAGTCACTCCGCTGGGACTGTCTGGTCGACGTAGAACCGCGCGGCGGTGACGGTCGTTCCCACGACGAGCACGAGGAGTTGCCACCCCGACCGCACGACGGGGAACACACGGTCGACGGGCTCGGCCGTGTCGCCGCCGTCCGGGTTCGGGTCGATGCCCGTGCTCACGTTGACGTCCCGAGAAGTCCCCCGAGCGACCGTCTCGCTACTGCTCGCGTCGCCGCCCCGCTCGGAACCGAGATCGACGAACGTCTGGACGATTCCCCGCCGACTGGAGAGTTCTATCTTCCCGTCGATCACGTAGAACTGGTCGTGGAGCGGCCAGAACGGGTTCGCTCCACCGGCGGAGAACAGATCCAGCCCGATCGCCGCACCGGCGTACGCCACGATCGTCACCCAGGTGATGCGCACGCCACGAGGGCCCCAGCGCCGCCGTACCCACGATCCCCCACCTCGGCGGAGATCGACCAGCAGGACGACGGCCGCCGTGATCGGGACCAGCAGCGTGTGAAACGCCGTCCGATGGCCCACGACCGAGACCAGACCGACGAACGAGTCCAGATCCGCGGCGATCATTGCCCCGAAGAGGATCAGCACCGACCGCCGGTCGAACGCCGTCCCGAGCAGTGCCGCTCCGATGAGGCCCGCGACCGCCATGTGTACGACTGTCGACGGCATACACCGGTGTTTGGTCTCAGTGACCGATACTGTTTGGGGGCGGCGAGAACGGGGGCGGAATACACTTAAGCGTCGGGACGAATCAACGACCAGAAACGAGGGCTGGGTCCCCTCGGGGTGGTGCAGGCCCGGCGGCCTGTGCCGGCAGTGCGGTCGGTGGTGACACGACGTGCGCAGCGAAAACGACACACAGGGACTCGACGACCGGCGACTCCGCGTCGAGCCCGGAACGCAAGTACTGGTCTCGATGCCGTCGATGCAGCGGTCGCTCTCGCTGTTGCCGAGGGGCGTCACGGGCAACGTCGTGCTCGTCTCGTCGACGCCACCGGCGACCGTCGAACGCCGGCTTCGAGAACGCGGCCTGGCCGTCGAGAGGGTCGGGCTGGTGCCGGTCACCGGTTCCGAGCCCGAATACGACGGACCGCTGTGGACGAGCGAGCCGATCGTCCCGGACGATCTGACCGGCCTCAGTATGCGATTCACGAGCGCGCTCGGTGCGCTCGACGCCGGTCACGGGTGGGTCCTGTTCGACGCGCTCGACGTACTGGCGATGTACGCCCATCAGGACCGAGTGTGTCGCTTCTTCGATCACGTCACCACGGCGGCCCGCGACCGGACTCTCCGGGGCGTCTACACGATCACCGGCGACGCGCTCGACGACCAGCTGGCCGACAGCTTCGCGCGCAGCGTCGACCGCGTCGTCGACGCGCGGTGAGGTGTTCGCCCGCGAGGGGATCAGACGAGTGGCCGACGACAGGCGGTCGTGTGGCCGCCGCGTCAGACACCTACCAACAATTAAGGTGCCGGCCACCCTCCGGAGCCATATGGATCGGGATAGCGTTCCCCAGGAAATCACGACGCTCGTGGGTCGCGAGGTGTACACGAACACCGGCGTCTTCGTCGGTGAAGTCGAAGACATCCGGCTCGACCTCGACCGCCAGAGCGTGACCGGACTCGCGCTGCACGAACTGAACCGCGAACTGTTCTCGGCGAAGGCAAACCAGGCGCGCGGCGTCATCGTCCCCTACCGCTGGGTCCAGGCCGTCGGCGACGTCGTCGTGGTCAACGACATCGTCGAGCGACTCCAAGCGGGCAACGAACCCGCCGACGAAGAGGAAGAAGACGAAGTTACCGCCTAGAGAATCGACGCGGCGACCGCCACCAGACGCCCGTCAGTTCCCGTTCGAACTCTCGCTGTCGACGCCCATCCCTTCGAACAGTTTGCTCCGGACGGCTTCTTCGGTGAGTGCCAGCAGCGTGTCGCGGTTGTCCTCGCTGGTCTCGATGCCGGTGAAGATGCCCAGCGGAATCTCGACGCTGGCGTCCGTCGAGTGGCCCGCGGTGTCGCCGATCTCGCCGAACGCGTCGTCGAGTACCTTGCCGATGTTCATCCGGATGTCCTTGGAACGTGCCGCCAGGTAGATCGTGTCGTCGGCGATCGCGAACACCGCCGTCGTCGTGATCCCTTCGAGGTTGAGGAGGTGCTGGGCCGCCTGTGACAGAGCGTCGCGATCGCGGATGAACCCCGCGTTCGAGACCAGATGCGAGCCCTTGACCTCGCGGTTGCGGATCGCCTCCGCGAGCACGTCCAGCGTCTCCGGGGACATCGACGGCGACTCGACCTGTTCGAGCGTGTCGTGGTCGGCGAACGGATAGAGGTACGCCGCCGCCGTGAGATCTGCCGGCGTCGTATCGCGCTTGAAGTCGAGCGTCTCCGCCCGAATCCCGTAGAGCAGCGCCGTCGCGACCTCCTGCTGGAGACTCAGTTCCAGTTCCTGGATGTACTTCGTCAGGATCGTCGAGGTCGCGGAGACGTTGGGTCGAATGTCCTCGAAGGTCGCGTCGTGCGCGTGGTCGTGCTCGTAGTGGTCGATGATGAGATCGACCTGTTCGACCGTCGGGTCGCCGCCTTTGGCGGTGTCGACGAGCGCGAACGTATCGTAGTCGTCGAGGTCGACGTCGTCGCGCGAGACCAGGTCGATCCCGAGCAGGTTGACGAACGCCCGGTTCTCCTGGTGGCCGATCTCGCCCTCGTAGATGATGTCCGCCTCCACGTCGAGACTCTGGGCGATCGTCCGCAGCGCCGCCGCACTGGCGATCGAGTCCGGATCCGGCGAGCGGTGGATGAGGATCGCCATCCGCTGGTCGGTGTCCTCGATGACCTCGGCGAGCTGGCTCGCCTTGTACTCCAGTTCGCCCGTTTCGAGAGCCCGCATCGCCGAGTCGGCGATCACGGTCGAGGGGTTGATCACCACGTCCGCCCCGACCTCGCTGAGGTCGTCAGCCGAGACCGGGTCGTCGGCCCGGGCGACGATGAACTGCTCGCCGTCGTCGGCCCGGATGTTCCGGACCGCAGCGGCGTTAGCTTCGACGTCGGACGAGAGGATCAACACGACGTCTCTGTCGCTCAGCGTCTGGCTGATTTCTTCGTCCGCGATGTCGCCCACCTGGGCGTTGAGGTCCTGGTCGCGCAGTGCTTCGACCCGTCCCTCGTCGCGGTCGAGGATCAGCACGTCCTTGCCCTCGTCGACCAGTTCCTCCGCAACGGCATGGCCCACGCTCCCACACCCGAGAATAGCGTACTTCGACATAGAGGCCATGGTGATCCCGCTGGCTGTACTCATTTGTGTGTATACGAGTCGGATCGAAGCCTCTTATATCAACTGTCTCCGGTGGCGGCGGGATGTGGAACCCCTGCACGGCGGCGTCGAAAGGAAACCTATTTTACTCGCCCCGCTAACGTTCGAATGCACTGGGCCGGTAGCTCAGTCTGGCAGAGCGACGGCCTCTTAAGCCGTCGGTCGAGGGTTCAAATCCCTTCCGGCCCGCTTCTTGTGTTTCGAACGAACGTGAGAAGCCAAGAGCTTCGCGGATGGATTTGAAGCAGGGAAGAGCTTCGCTCTGACCGAGGTTCAAATCCCTTCCGGCCCGCTTTGCTGTTGCGAACGAACGTGATACTACCGGCTGTAAATCTGTGACCGATTTCGCCACCCCGGGGTGGCGAAGATCCTCACGAAGTTACAGCCGGCAGTATGAGAAGCCGAGCGCGTCGCGAACGAGTGTGAGCGACGGAACCGATCACGGGCGGCCTTCGGGGATCGTCGCGTTCACAGGTCCTTTCGCATCTCGACGTGGGGAATGCCCGCTTCGTCGAACTCGTCGCTGACCGTCTCGTAGCCCAGTCGTTCGTAGAACCCTTCGACACGGGTCTGGGAGTGCAGTTCCAGGCGGTCGAGCCCGTCGTCGATCGCGAGTTGCTCGATCCGATGCATGACCTGGCGACCGACGCCGGACTCGCGGTGAGGGCCACGAACCGCGACGCGCTCGACCTTGCCGACGCCGTCGTCGATCACTCGTAGCCGTGCGGTAGCGACCGGGACGCCGTCGACCTCGGCGAGGACGTGAGTCGCATCTGGATCTTTGCCGTCGATCTCGATTGCCTCGTCGACGCCCTGCTCGTCGACGAACACGTCGCGGCGAACGTCGAAGGCGGGTTCGAGGTCGGCGTCGCCCGAGAGGACGGTCACAGTGGGGTCGCTCATGTCCGCCTGCAGTTTCTGGACGGGCAAAACGCTTCCCTCCGACGCTGGTCGTCCGGCCGGGACACACCCGTCGGTCGCGAACGTCGCCGTCTCGGACGAGAAGCCCCGCCCAGCAGTATCACTCCGCGATCGGTAACTCGACGACGAACGCCGCCCCGCCGAGATCGCTGTCCTCGACGTAGATCGAGCCGTCGGAGCGTTCGACCAGCGTCGAGACGATGTGGAGTCCGAGCCCGTTGCTCCCTCCGTCGGTCGTGACGCCGCGTTCGAAGATCTGGGAGCGCTGGGCTTCGGGAATGCCTCGGCCGTCGTCGGCGAATCGAACACGGGCGACGCCGTCGGCCGTCTCGGTCGTCACGCGAACGGTCGGTTCCGGACCCGTGTGTTCGATAGCGTTGTCGAGAATGTTCGCGAAGACCGGCCTGAGCGCGTCGGTGCCCCGGACGACCAGCTCGTCGTGCAGTGCGGTCTCGACGGTGGCGTCGGGAAACGATTCGGTGACGGTCGCGACGCTCGTCTCGATGTCTTCGACGACGTTTCTGGGTTCCAGGGTCGCCTCGCCCGTCAAGACGCCCGTGACGGCCTCGGCGTTGGCCGTGAGATCGTACAGCGCCTCGACCTGGCTCTCGATTCGGTTCGCGGCCTCGGTCGCTCGCTCGTCGTCGGTGGCCGTCAACACGTCGACCTGTCCGAGAATTACCTGCAGAGCGTTGCGAACGTCGTGGCGCAGGAGGCTGTTTGCGAACGCCATGCCGTCTCGGGCCTGTTCGGCCTGAGCGGCCGACCGGCGTACGTCGACCAGCAACTCACCGATCCCGTAGCCCGCGAGTGCGCCCACGCCTCCAGCGACGAGCAGCGGGAACTGGGGCTCGCCAATCGGTCGCCCCTCTGCGGCGCGGATCGCCAGCGTCGCGGTGTGCAACAACACCGTGATCCCCAGTCCGCCGACGGTCCAGCCGACGATCGACCACCGCTGTTCGGGTGTGAACTGGCTCTGGGAGAGCCGGTAGCCGACGAAGACGACGCCGATCGAGAATCCACCCGTCAGCACGAACGTTACGACCGGTAACGCGGCACTTTCGAGCGTCGTGACTTCTCCCTGAAAGTTCCAGACTGCGCCGCCGAACCACAGGATCCCCGTCACGACGAGCACGGGCGCGGCCGGGAGCTTCCCGGCGAGCGAGTCCCGTAGCCGACGCGACAATTTCACAATGGGAAATTAGGGAACTCTGGAACAAACACTTTGCGGTGGTTTTCGATCCATGAGGTATAACAGGCGTCGGCCAGAACGGATCGGCGATGAATCCTCCAGAGATCGGCGTCAGACTGGTCGCTGGTGTCGCGCTGATACTCGCGAACGGCTTCTTCGTCGCGATCGAGTTCGCGCTGACGCGGGCTCGCCAGTTCTCCGAGTCCGAGTTCGTCGGCGACGGCGACGCCGCGCTCGAACGCGCGTGGGAGATGACCCAGAACCTCGAAATCTATCTCACCACCTGTCAGGTCGGGATCACGGCTTCGAGCATCGCCGTCGGGATCGTCGCCGAGCCGGCGCTGGCAGCGCTGTTCGAACCGCTGTTCAAGAACACCGTGCTCGCGACGGTCGGCTCGGGTGCCATCCTCGCGTTCCTGATCATCAACCTGCTCCACCTGACCCACGGCGAGCAGACGCCGACGTACCTCGGGGTCGAGCGGTCCCGGATGGTGTGTCGCTACGGTGCGAGGCCGCTGTACTGGTTCAATCACCTGATCTCGCCGCTGATCACGCTCGGCGACGGAGTCGCCAAGTGGACGCTGAAGCTGTTCGGTATCGAGATGACCGGCGCGTGGCTCGAAACCGAGCAAGACGTCATCGAGTCGCGAGCGGACCTCCGAAACAAGCTCGGGTCGGTCCTGGACGAGGGCGACCTCAGCGAGGAGCGTCGCACCGAGGTGATGAACGCACTCCAGATCGGCGAACAGCCCGTTCGTGACGTGATGGTCTCGACCGACGAGATCGTCGCGCTGTCGACGGCGGTCGACACGGCGGAGAACTTCCGGCGGATGGCCGAGAACCCGCACACCCGGTACCCGCTGGTCGGAGGGGAGCTGACCGACTTCCGTGGCATCCTCTACTTCCCGGTGTTCGCACGCCACCGCGAGGAACTGACCGAGGGAACCGTCGACTTCGAAGCGCTCGCAGCTCCGCCGGTGACTCTCTCGCCGGACGTGGACGTCAGCGACGCGATCGACCAGTTCCAGGCCGAGAACCAGGAACTCGCGCTGGTCATCGAAAACGGCGAGGTCGTCGGCATGGTGACCGTCACCGACCTGCTGGAGTCGATCACTGGCGACATCGAAGATCCCATCGACGTGGAGTGATCCCCCGTCTTGGGCGGCGAAATCGGTCACAGATGGACGGCCGACAGTGTGGGCCGACTGCTCCGGCGTGCGGTCGTTTCGCCCGCCGACAGAGACGACTGACGAGAGGGGCCTAGGCAACCGTCGTACCGCACGACGGCCCTCGAATGCCCGTGTAAACGCTTATCAGTACCGGCCGTGTTGCCGGCCGTATGAAGCGTGTTCGATTTCGCGACTCTGCGGGGAACGTCCGTGGTGGGCGGTGGACCGTCGAAGACGGTGAACCGGTCGTCACGGCGGCGGCCGGCCCCTACGGCCGCATCGCCTTCGGCGACGAATCCTACGCCCCGGAAGAAGTCGACGTACTCCCGCCCTGCGAGCCCACGAAGATCGTCTGTGTGGGCCGCAACTACGCGGAGCACGCCGACGAGATGGACAACGACGTGCCGGATCGACCGCTCCTCTTTCTGAAACCGCCCAACACCGTCGCGAGCCACGACAAGACGGTGACGCTGCTGGCGGACAAAGACCGGATCGACTACGAGGCAGAGCTGGGCGTGGTCATCGGCGAGCAGTGCAAGAACGTCAGCCAGCGCAACGCCGAGGACGTGATCGCGGGCTACACCTGCGTCAACGACCTCTCGAACCGCGACGACCAGGAGAGAGAACAAAACTGGGTTCGCGGGAAAGCCTTCGACAACGCGTGTCCCATCGGCCCCCTCGTCGCGACGCCGGAACACGTCCCCGACGACGCGACGATCGAGACGCGCGTCAACGGCGAGACCAAACAGTCTTCTTCGATCGAGCACCTCATCTTTTCGATCCCGGAGCTCATCGAGGAGATCACGGCCTACATGACGTTAGAGCCCGGCGACGTGATCGCGACCGGGACGCCGGAGGGTGTCGGCCCGCTGGCCGACGGCGACAACGTCGAGATCGAGATCGAGGGCGTCGGCACGCTCAAACACAGCGTGCGGATTCCCTGACCGGAACGGCGGGATTTCTTAGTGCACCGTTCGCCGTTTCCAGTGGTCACAGAACGTGTCGTTGGCGTCGACGACCGTGCCCATCGCCGTGGAGAGTGGTGTTGGTCCGGATGACAACCCATAAGTTTAGGATTGCCTAATTCTCGCGCGTGCAGTCGCGCACGCCATCACCCAGACAGGACGTGTGCGTCGTCGGTGCGGGGCCGGCCGGCGCGCTCGTGGCCCATCGGCTCGCCAGCGCCGGCCACGACGTGGTCGTACTGGAAGCGGGGCCGCGGTTCGACTTCGACGCACGGCCCGAGCAGATGGAGCGCTCGATCCGACCGGCTCACGACGACCTGTCGATCTGGGAGATGGGCGGCGAGCGCGACGAGTACTCGACGGGGGGCGAACAGTTCTACCCGCTGAACGCCAACCGCGTCAAGGGCGTCGGCGGATCGACGCTCCACTGGCAGGGGATGGTCCCGCGGCTCCATCCGACAGACTTCGCCGGGGACCACCCGAACGACGATCCGGCCTGGCCGATCGACTACGAGGAGCTTCGGCCCTACTACGCCGAGGCGGAGTCGGCGCTGGGCGTCGCGGGGGCCTCGGACAACCCCTTCGGACCGCCACGGCGAACACCGTTCCCCATGTCGGCGTTCGAGCCGTCGTACAGCGACTCGCTGTTTGCACCCGCCTGCGAGCGGCTCGGTATCACGACCCACAGCGTACCCAACGCTCGCAACAGCGAGCCCTACGACGACAGATCGGCCTGCGTCGGCTACGGGACCTGTCAGCCAGTCTGTCCCTCCGGCGCGAAGTACAGCGCAGACACCCACGTCGAGAAGGCCGAGCGCGCGGGTGCCCGAGTCGTCGACCGCGCGCCGGTCCAGCGACTGGAGACCGGCGACGACGCCGAACGGATCGCGGCCGCGGTGTACGCGACGCCGGACGGAACCGAACACCGCCAGCGGGCTCGTCAGTTCGTGCTGGCGGCCGGCGGGATCGAGATTCCGCGGCTCCTCCTGTTGTCTCGCTCGCCCGATCATCCCGACGGACTGGCGAACAGTTCTGGCGCGGTCGGCCGGTACTTCATGGAACACCTCTTTGCCGGGGCCGGCGGGACGATCGACGAGCCGACCCGCCAGAACCACGTCGGCTTCCTCACCAGCGAGAGCCACCAGTTCTACGACGAGCCCGGACAGGCGGTCACCAGAGACGGCGACGTGGTCGTCGCCCAGGCGGAGGAGCCACTGTCGCCGATCAAACTGGAGTTTCTCAACTACGCCGGCCCGTCGCCGGTCGAGATGGCGCTGGACGCCGAGACGTGGGGTGACGACCTGCTCGACGACCTCCGGGCGGGCTACGGGAACCACGTCGCGATGGGGGGGCTCGTCGGCCAGCCCCCGCGGGCCGAGAACCGGATCACGCTCGACTCGTCGACGACCGACGATCACGGCAACCCGGTCCCGGAGATCCACTGGTCGTGGGGCGAGCGCGTGCTCCGAACGATCGAGCGGGCGAACCGCATTCAACACGCCGTCCTCTCGGAGCTTGGCGTCGACATCGGCTGGACGGCGGGGCCAGACTCGACCGGTCCCGCTGCCCACCACATGGGGACGACGCGGATGGGGACCGACCCCGCAGCGAGCGTCGTCGACCCCGACCTCCGGACTCACGACCTGGACAACTGCTGGATCGCGTCGTCGAGCGTGTTCCCGAGCGCGGGCTCGATGAACCCGACGCTGACGATCGCGGCGCTGGCGCTTCGGTGTGGCGACGCACTCGACGAACGGCTGTGATCAGATACCGAGGATGATGCCCGCGTCGAGCAACAGGAGGACGGCGACGACCGTCGCCCCCAGGAAGAACGGTCGGGCGTTCCGCGCCGGCTCTCTGAGCTTCTGCTGGTCGAACCCGTCCGTGAGCTTGCTCGATCCGACCTCGACGAGGCCGGCCAGCACGAACCAGAGGACCAGCATCGCGATGACGAGGTAGCCACGGAACGTCCCCGTGAGACCGCTGGCCCCGTACTGGGTCGCCGCGAGGTGGCCGCCAGTGAGGAAGAGCAAGAGGGCACTCGTCCGCGAGATGAGCTTCAGTTTCCCGATCATCGCCGACAGCGGCTCGGGCGATCCCTCGCCGTCCATCGCGGTCGGCAGGACGGCGATTGCGACGAACACGACACTCCCCGTCCACAGAGCGGCGAACGTCATGTGGACGGCGTAGATACCAGCCAGTAGCTCGCTCATGGATTGCCGTCGGGACTCGACCGTAATCAAACAGTGGGGATTACTCGCCGAAGTCGACCGACTCGTCGGCTGTCATGTCGAGCTCCTCGACCTCGTGGGCCTTCGACCGCGTCGGCTCGCTCGTCGACCGGTCGAGCTCCAGCTGGTCGATCACGTGGACGAACGAGCCCGGGTCCGGAACGAGGAAGATCCGGAGCTTGAACGCCACGTCGGAGTCGGCGATGTCGACGATCGAGTCCAGGACGATCGACATCGAGTCGCGCCTGACGTGGGTCAACGCGTCGTCGGCGATCGCCGTCGCCTGATCCCGTTCCAGCTGTGGCGTGGCGAAGTCGATCGTCGTCTCCAGCGTGTTCGCGATGCCGTCGATGAACCCCGAGGTGAGGACGTTACACATCTCCGAGAGCGCGCTCTCGTGGAGCTGATTGAAGCCGTCTTCCGTCGACGTGTTCGTGAGCAGACTGGCGACCTCGGCCGCCGTCGCCGGGGAGAATGTCATCAGGAAGACGCCGTAGGGCGGCTCGGTGAGCCTGACGCGAGCCCCGTAAATCTCGCCGTCACCCATCTCGGCGGGGATGTCCGACGGTTCGACGAACGAGAGGCTCTTGATCTCGACGGTCGCTTCGACGCCGGCCAGCGTCTCCAGCGAGGCCGTGACGTTCTCGGCCCCGCTCTTTATCAGCTGGTTGATGATCGACAGCTTCCGAACGTCGATGAGTAACGGCATCGATTCACAGGAACAGTGCCCGTATCATATTGTTTTCCCCCGCGCTATCAACGACTGTAATCGCGCCACACCGCCCACAGTGAGCACGCTTAAGCCCTCCCGTCCGCTTGCATCGACCATGCAACCACGGGACCTCTCGGCCCACGGCGTCTACCGTGCCGGGCGAGGGATCGAAGAGGTCGCTCGGGAACTCGACGTGGACCCGGACGATCTCGTGAAGCTCGCGTCGAACGAGAACATGTACGGTCCGAGTCCGGCCGCCGTCGAGGCGATCCGGTCGTCGGCCGAACAGATGCACTCGTACCCGAAGGCCTCCCACGCGGACCTCGTCGATCGCCTCGCCGACCGCTGGGGGCTCGCCCCGGAACAGGTCTGGCTGGGCAACGGCGGCGACGGCGTCCTCGACTACTTCGCTCGCGCGATGCTGGAGCCGGGCGACGCGGTCCTCGTCCCCGCGCCGGGGTTTGCCTACTACCCGATGAGCGCGCGGTTCCACCACGGCACGATCCGAGAGTACACCCTCTCGAAGGCCGACGACTTCGAGCAGACGGCCGAGACGGTGCTCGAAGCCTACGACGGCGAGCGGATCGTCTATCTCACCAGCCCCCACAATCCGACCGGGACGGAGATCGGAAACGACGACGTGGCCGAGATCGCCGACCGGACCGACGAGGAGACGCTCGTCCTCGTCGACGAGGCCTACGGCGAGTTCACCGACGCGACCAGCGCGCGCGCACTCGTCGACGAGCGCGACGACGTGGCCGTCCTGCGGACCTTCTCGAAGGCGTACGGACTCGCCGGTGTTCGCCTCGGCTACGGCTTCGTCCCCGAGGAGTGGGCCGACGCCTACGCGCGCATCAACACGCCGTTCGCGGCCAGCGAACTGGCCTGTCGGGCGGGACTGGCCGCACTGGACGACGACGAACACGTCGAGAAGACCGTCGAGACCGCGCGGTGGGCCCGCGAGTACTACCACGAGCACCTCGACGCACGGACCTGGGAGAGCGGGGGGAACTTCGTGCTCGCGGAGGTGGGCGACGCCGAGGCCGTCGCCGACGCGGCCCAGCGCGACGGCGTCATCGTCCGAGACTGTGGTAGCTTCGGCCTGCCCGAGTGCGTCCGGATCACCTGTGGCACGCGCGAGGACGCGAAGACGGCCGTCGAGGTCGTCAACGGGGTGCTCGACTGATGCGCGTCGCGGTCACCGGGACGCCGGGCACCGGGAAGACGACGGCGACCGAGCGACTGACGACCGACCTCGACGTGATCCACCTCAACGACGCGATCAAGCGCGAGGGGCTGGCCGACGGCGTCGACGAGGACCGCGACAGCGTCGTGGCCGACTTCGAGGCGATCGAGTCGTGGCTCGACGGCCGCGACGACGTGCTCGTCGAGTCTCACCTCGCCCACCACTTCGACGCGGATCGCGTGATCGTGTTGCGGGCACACCCGGCGACGATCGAGGACCGCCTCGCCGACCGGGACGAGAGCGACGCCTCGATCGCCGAGAACGCGGAGAGCGAGGCCCTCGACGTGATCCTCACCGAGGCCGTCGAGGCCCACGGCACCGACGCCGTCTACGAGATCGACACGACAGAGCGATCGAGAGCGGCGGTCGCCGAAGAGATCGAGGCCGTCGTCGCCGGTGAGCGCGAGCCGAGTGCCGGCACCGTCTCGTTCGTCGAGTGGCTATGACGCTGGATCAGTTCCGCCCACTCGCCGACCGGGCGCTTGGCCCCTTCGTGACGGTCGCAAAGCGGCTGGGCGTGAGTCCCAACGGCGTCAGCGTCGTCGCGTTCGCCCTCGCGGCCGCAGCCGGCGGCGCGTTCTTCCTGGCGGGCGATCGGCCCCTGCTGTACGCCGTCGGTGCCGTGCTGGTGTTCGCCAACGGCTGGCTCGACCTCGTCGACGGCGCCCTGGCCCGAGAGCTGTCGGTCGCCTCCTCCGGCGGTGACCTGCTGGATCACGTGCTCGACCGGTACGCCGACATCGTCATGCTGGTCGGCCTCGCGGCCGGAATCGGTCGGTACGACCTCGGACTGGCGGCCGTCACCGGCGTCCTGATGACCTCCTACCTCGGCACACAGGCCCAGGCGGTCGACCTCGATCGGGTGTACGGCGGCCTGCTCGGGCGCGCGGATCGACTGGCGCTGATCGGCGTCGCGGGCGCGGTCGCGGCCGTCCTCACCCAGCCCTTCCAGGGGCTCACCGTCGTCGGCTGGCTGCTGGTCGTCTTCGCGGTCGTGGGCCACCTGACGGCGCTCCAGCGGTTCTACTACGCGATGCGGGCGCTGGACTGACCGACGACACGGTCCGTCTCGACGGGGAACGCTACTCGGGACTGGGAGGCACGACGAGCCGTGACCCGGTGCCACACCATTTATGCCTCGCCACATCGAAGCCGTGCGTATGGTTCAGTGTGAGATGTGCGGGAAGGACGTCGCTTCTCCGAATCGAGTGAAGATCGAGGGTGCCGAGCTCGACGTCTGCGACGAATGTACCGACTTCGGGACCGAGGTCACGACGGAGGACAGCTCCTCGACCTCGACGAAGTACTCGACGAGCAGTTCTTCGTCTGGCAGCTCCGGGAGCAGCTCCAGCAGTTCCAGCAGCTCCAGCAGCCGCCCCCGACACGACATGTTCGACGAGATGGACGAGCTGGCACAGGACTACGACCAGCGAATCCGCGAGGCCCGCGAAGAACGCGGCCTCACTCAAGAGGAGCTGGCCGGTGAGCTCAATCTGAAGGCGAGTCTGATCCGCAAGCTCGAACACGGCGACACGCTGCCCAGCGACGACGTCCAGACGACGCTCGAACGCGAGCTCGACATCTCGCTGAGTGCCGGCGGCACCGACGCCGACGAGGAGTGGAGTGGGGGCTCGTCGAGTGGCGAGTACACGCTCGGCGACGTGGTCAAGCGAAAGGACTAGAGTCGCAGGTCGCGTTCCTCGACGTCGAGGTCGTCTGCGATCGTCTCGACCGTCGCTTCGAGTTCTCTGATCTCGGCTTCGAGCTGCTGGAACCGTTCGCTGGCTTCGAGTTCGCGCGGTGGCTTCTCGACCTGGAGGACGTTGCGCTTGAGCTTCTTTCCGGTGAGCTCCGTGAGCTGATCGTTGTACTCCGAGATCTTGAACAGTCGATCGACGACCTCCCGGATCTCGTCCTGGGTGACCGGTTTGACGAGGTAGTCGTCGACGCCGAGTTCGATGATGTCGAAGTCGGGGTCGACGGCGGTCACCATCGCGACCCGACAGTCCAGTGGGTGGTCTTCGATGGCGGCGAGCACCTCGTTGCCCGAGCAGACCGGCATCCGCCGGTCGAGCAACACGACGTCGATGGCCTCGTCGAGCTGTTCGATCGCCGCTTCGCCGCTGTAGGCCGTCAGGACCGTGTACGAGTCGTCGACGTACTCCGCGTAGAGATCCGCCAGCTGGGGCTCGTCTTCCACGACCAACACCGTCGGTTCGTCTGGCACCAGATCACTCACGCTCGTAGCAGTGGGTACCCGCTTGTTCGTATTAACGATACTGGGACCGGCGAGCGCGGGGCCGTCACGCAACGCATATGATCCCGGCGTCCGGTGGCCTCTGTATGTTCGTTCTGGTAAACCTCAAAGCGTACCCGTGTGATCCGATCGAAGTCGCGACCGCCGCCGCCGACGTGAGCGACGAGACCGGCGTTCGCGTCGCCGTCGCCCCCCAGGCGGCCCACCTCGACGCCGTCGCCGAGACCGGTGTCGAGACGTGGGCCCAGCACGTCAGTCCCGTCGAGCACGGCAGCCACACCGGCTCCACGCTCGCGGAGGCCGCGGCCGACGCCGGTGCGACCGGGACGCTGTTGAACCACTCCGAGAACCGACTGAAGCTCGCCGACGTCGACGGCTCGCTGGACGCCGCCGAGCGCGCGGACCTGGAGACGATCGTCTGTGCCAACAACCCCGAACAGATCGCCGCCGCGGCGGCGCTGGGGCCGGACGCCGTCGCCGTCGAACCGCCCGCCCTGATCGGGACCGGGACGCCGGTCAGCAAGGCTGACCCGGACATCGTCACGGACGCGGTCTCGGCCGCGGCGTCGGTCGACGAGAGCGTCGACGTGCTCTGTGGCGCTGGCATCTCGACCGGCGAAGACGTGGTGTCGGCCGGCGAACTCGGCGCGAGCGGCGTCCTGCTCGCGAGCGGCGTCGCCAAGGCCGACGATCCGCGTGCCGCGCTGGAGGATCTGGTCGCACCGCTGAAGTAACGTCACCGTCTCGACGGGTCGGCAGATGTGGAACTTCGGGGCGAGAGCCCGCCGTTCACGCCGTTCCGATCGTGCTTCGAAGCTCCGTGACGGCGTCGACGACCGCGGTCGCCGACGGCTCGTCCGGAGCACGCTCTCGGACGAGGGCTTTCAGCCGCGGCGCGTACCGCCCGCGGCCGACGTGTTCGACGAACCCGGCCAGCCGGAGCTCGCGGTTGTGCGCGTAGGCGCTCGTCCGATCACCGCTCCCGCCCGCAGAGAAGTGCGCGTTCAGCGGCGTGTCCGCGCCCTGCTCGACGTAGTACTGCAACATCCGTCTGGTCTTCTCGTCCATCTCTTCGAGTTCGGTTCGCAGGTCGACCACGAACCGCGGCTGTGAGTTGGGTCCCTCGTCGGCCGGGGACTCCCGCCGGTCGTCAGCGTCGCCGGACTCGTCCTCCTCGGCCGTCGCGTCCGCGAACGCGACTTCGGCACCGCCGTCGGCGTTCCCCGAGGCCGCCGGTTCGAAGTCGAGGTCGAGCCCGTCCGGTTCGTCGCCAGCGTCGTCGGTGGCGTCGGTCGCGCCATCGCCAGCGCCGCCCGCCGGCTCGCCGCCGGAAATGGCGGGGCCACCGTCGGCGAACGAGCCGAAGGCGTCGCCGAACCCGCCACCAGAGGTCCCGTCGGGGGCGGGTTCGTCCGTGTCTGGGGTCACAGCGCCTTCGTCCGGCGTGTCGGCGGGCTCGTCCGAGCTATCGGCGGGTTCGTCAGCGGAGTCCGCCGGTTCGTCCGCGGCCGATGGGGGCTCGGATTCGTCGGTCGGCTCGCCGTCCGGGCCGTCCGGGCCGTCCGATCCCGCGGACTGGTCGTCGGTCGATTCGCCCTCCGTCGGTTCGGCCTCACTCGATTCGTCGTCGGCCTCCCCACCGTCGTCGAGCGCACCCCGGAGCTGTGCCTGTCGGGTCCGCTCTTTCTCCTTCTGCGTGCGGCCGGGGTTGTACCCCTCGACGTGGTCGAGCAACGCCTCGGTGAATTGCTCGGCCATGCGGGTCATGTCGCGGGCGTCCTGAAGTTCCTTCTCCAGCTCTGCGATCCGGGAGTTCTTCTTGTCCAGTTCCTCCCGGAGGTCCTTGATCCGTCCCTGGGTCTGTTCTTTCTCCTCGCTGATGGTCTCCAGTTCGCTGACGAGGTCGTCGCTGACGGACTTCAGCTCGGGCCGTTCGAAGTCGTCCAGACCCGGCGTCGCGCCCGCGTCGAAGGTCTGCTTGCGGTGGAACTGGACCCGGCGGATTGTCTCGGCCCAGTCGGTCATCAGGAACGCCTCGCCGTTGTCCAGATCCTCGACGGCGTCGGCGTACTCCGAGTCGATGATCCGACCGACGACTTTGGTGTCGTTGTTCCAGGTCAGCCGGTGCCAGACCAGCCAGTCACACTGCGTGATGTAGTCTTTCTTCACGTCGGCCGGCCGCTGGGAGATCCCCACCATTCCGAGGCCGTGTTTGCGCCCGCGCTTGCCGATCTTGATGAGCATCTGCCCGACCTCGTTGACCGATCCCTTCTCCGGGATCCACTCGTGGCACTCCTCGACGAGCATGAGGAACGGCTGTTTTTGCTTCTTGGCCTTGGCAAAGAGGTGCCGAGCGACTTCGGTGAGGAGGTCCTCGGCCTCCTCCTGGTCGAGGAACGACGAGATGTCGAGGATGATCGGAACGTTCTGTTCGAGCGCGAGCGAGGCGATCTTCTCGGCGTGTTCGACGGTGACCTGGATGTCACACTCCTCGTCGCCGCCGACGTGGAGGATCTCGTACTCCTCTTTGAGGCCGTAGTACTCTCCGTCGATGTCGACGATCAGCAGTCCGAAGCCGTTGTCCAGCAGCTTCTCGGCGATGACCGACGCCGTGTTGGACTTCCCGGAGCCGGACTTGCCCGTGACGAACCCCCGGCCGGTGAGGAGTTCGACGACCGGGAGGTCGACGGAACGGCCCGGTTCGTCAGTTCCGCCGACACCGGCGCTGGTCGTCGCGACAGTGATGTGTTCCGTCTCGGCCATGGTTCAGTTGTCCACTACCAGTTTCCACCGCCTCATAACTCTCCGTCAGACGCCCGTCACGCGCAGTCGAGCGGGCGGGCGACGAGCAGCGAGGTGGGCGTCCGTGTGCCGTCGCTGGGGACGCCGAGGCTCATACTACCGGCTGTAAATCTGTGACCGATTTCGCCACCCCGGGGTGGCGAAGATCTTCACGAAGTTACAGCCGGCAGTATCACCCGCGAAAGTCGTCGATCGTCGTCTGGCCTTCCAGAGAGCGTGCCGTGGCGTCGTCGTCGGCCGCTTCGTCGCCGGCCCAGGGAGCACCAGTCAGCGTCACTTGTCCGTCCGAAGCCCGTTCGGCGGCTCCGTCGTCGACCTCCGTCGTCGGCTCGACGCTCTCGCCATCGTCGTCAGTTCCGTCGAAGCCCTCGAGACTCGCCTGTCGACCCGCGGTAAAGGAGAGGTTCGAGACGCGGACGCCGACCTTCCTGACCCGCTGGCCCTCGAACTCGTCCAGCAGGTCCAGCGCGACGGATTCGACCAGATCGGGCTCGTCGACCGGTCCCGGAAGCGAGCGGGCGCGGGTGTTGACGTCGAACGGCGGCGTCACCACCTTGATGCCGATCGTCCGGTACAGCGCGTCCTTGCTCGTGGCCCGATCCGCGACCGACGCCGCGAGCGAGCGGACGCGGTCGGCCAGTTGCTCGTGGTCGTCCGTCGCCTCGGTGAAGGCAGACTCCCGCGAGAGGCTCTTTGGCCGCCCGCGCGGCGTGACCTCGCGGTCGTCCTCGCCGCGTGCGTAGCGGTAGATCTCCAGCCCGCGCTCACCGAAGCGCGCTTCGAGCACGTCCGGTTCTTCGCTCGCCAGTTCCCCGGCCGTCTCGATCCCGAGCTCGCCCAGTTCCTCGGCCGTGACTGGGCCGACGCCGTGAACGTCCTCGACCGGGAGGTCTGCGAAGAACTCCCGGACATCTCCCGGTTCGACCACGACGAGCCCGTCGGGCTTGTCGCGGTCGCTCGCGACTTTGGCGGCGCTCATCGTCGGGGCGACGCCGACACTGGCCGGGACGCCGACGGTCGATCGGATCTCGTCTTTCAGTCGCGCCGCCCACTGCTCGACGGTGTCCCACTCTGTCACGTCGGTCACGTCGAGATACGCTTCGTCGATGCTCACCTCTCTGACGACCGGCGCGCGGTCGTGGAGGATCGTCCGGACCGCGTCGCTGACCGACTCGTAGTACTCCATGTCGACCGGGCGGTAGAAGCCGGCGTCGGCGACATCCAGGGCCGGGTCTTCGACGGCGTCGACCTTTCGCGGGAGCCGTTCGAGGGCCGCCGAGATCGCCATCGCGCTGTCGACGCCGTACTCGCGGGCCTCGTAGCTGGCCGTCGCGACGGCACCGTGTGTCTCTCCGGGCTCAAAGCCCATGCCGACGACGACTGGTTCGCCCTCCAGAGCCGGCTCGCGGCGGCGCTCACAGGCCGCGTAGAAGCAGTCCATGTCGACGTGGGCGACGATGCGGTCGCCGTCGTCTGTCGACGTGCCCGGCAACCGAGCCCCGTCCATAGCGGAGGCTACGTGAGCCCGAGCCCTTAACGTTCGCGCAAAAAAGCGAAACGGTGCGAGGCAGGGGGGTCGGTCCTGCCAGTGAAGGGGGCAACCGTGGACTCCGCTGGTGTGCGTTCGTGGTGGGACCGGAGCCACGGTCGCCGCGTTCGACGTTGTGGTGCAGTGCCACGACCAGTTTGCCTCGACGGTGGTTCCCGCCGGTTGCTCCCTGGCGCTACACCCATGTTAACACTACACACACTTCAATGTTCGTGTCGGCAGCGCCCTTACGGGGAGCGTAACGTTGACGGTGGTACCTCACAGAGGGGTGAACATGGCCAAGACAAGCGTCGACCTCCCCGACCGGATCGTCTCCGAGATCGACCGGCTCGTCGAGTCCGGCGAGTACCTCAACCGCGAACAGGCCTACGAGGAACTGCTGACGATGGGCCTGTCCGCGTACGGACCCGCCGAGGAAGAGACCGAAGAACCCGGTGAGAACCTCTTCGATCAGAACATGAACGACCAGACCGACCCCGCAGCCCGCGACGAGGGCAGCGGCGACGACTTCACGTTCTGAGCGGCCGGACTCGTGACGGAACGACCTTCCCGCTCGATCGCGAACTTCCAGTATGGACGACCGTGAGCAGTCAGTCGAGGCCGTCGTAGACTACTGTCACACACAGGCGCGCCTCCTCTCGGGCCAGTCGGAGCGACTCTCTGCGGAGATCGACGACCTCCTCGACGAGATCGACACGGAGGCCGCCGCCGTCCGCGATCGACTCGCGTCCGGTCGGGAACAGGCAGACAGTCCAGACCAGCCGGCCGGCCCCGGCGAGGCCGTCGACGAGACGACCGTCGCGGAACTGGAGGCCAAGCAGTCGACGGTCGCCGACAAGCAGGAGCGCCTCGACGAGATCGGCACACTCGCAGCAGCCTACGTCGACCTCGCAGCGTCCCTCCAGGCAGAGAGCGACGCGACCGAGGCGATCACACGAGTGCTGGAACTGGAGGCCGACGCCGACGCGCCCGCCTTCTTCGAGGAGCGCGAGACGCTACTGGAGACCGCGACCGACCAGTGACCACGAGAGCTGCTACGACCGGCGACGACGCGGCGTCCGTTGGTCGTATTTAGTGAATCGAATGCGGCCGTTACTGCACCGAAAGCCCTCGCGTCGTTCCAGTCCCGGGACCACTGCTGCGCTCCAGTCGGTGCTTGCAGGGTCCGGGTTCCCGGAACGGCGCTCGCCCTTTCATCCGCCAGGACGTAGCTGGTAGCACCGTCCACGAGCCTGGTGGATGAAAGGGCGAGACGCCGCCGAACGTGTCGAGGGCTTTCGATGCATTGCTACCCAAAATCAGTTCACTAAACACTGCCCGTCCGTTTGGGGTCGGTTTTACAACCGCACCGTGTGTACCCTCGGGCGATGGTATCCCAAGGAGACTCCGCCCCGATGTTCACGGCGACTGTCGGAACGAGCGATCACGAACCGTTCGACCTCTCGGACCACGTCGGCGACGGTCCGATCGTCCTGGCTTTCTTCCCCGGCGCGTTCACGCCGCCGTGTTCCAACGAGATGGTCGCGCTCCAGAACCACCTCGCGGACTTCGAAGCGGCCGGCGCGACACTGCTGGGTGTCAGCGCCGACTCGCCGTTCTCACAGGGTGCGTTCCGGGAGGAACACGGCATCGAGTTCGACCTCGTCAGCGACATGAGCGGCGAGGCGATCCGCGCCTACGACCTGGAGATGGACATCGAGGACCTCGGCCTCCACGGCATCGCCAACCGCGCGGTGTTCGTGCTCGACGACGACGGCACAGTCACCTACAGCTGGGTCGCCGACGACCCCACCAACGAACCCGACTACGACGACGTGCTGGCCGCCGTCGAAGCAGCCGCCTGATCGGCTGGCTGCGCGTACTCCGTCCCGTTCTGGCAACCAAGAATAGATAACGACTACACTATCAGAATGAGCGTCACTTTTCACACGCTACCGCGTAGCCCTGCGACGAGAACAATGCTACAGACGGACGGCGAGCCGCTGACACCGAGCGATCGGATCATCAAGACTGTCGCACACACGCGGGACGTACCCCGAACCGAACTCCCACCACTCTACGACGCGCTCGATCCGGAAGCGATCGACGACTTCGTGACCACTGCCGAGGCGGGCAGCCAACTCCAGTTCGAGTACTTCGGTACCAGCGTCAGCGTCTCCGTTCGAGAATCCGGTGTCGGCATCGACGTGACCAGTACGGGTCGGCACTGACATCGACGGCTGTCACTGCCCCGAGACGACCGATCTCGACGGTGACGGACAGCAGCCGGACGGCCGGCGGTCTCACCAATCGAGAGCAACGCCTTTTGTGGTGGCCCCGACACCATAGTGCAATGTCCGGCGACGACGACCGCGTCTACTACGTGATCAGCGACCTCCACATCGGCGGCGACGAGCAACTAGAGGAGGTCGACTTTCTCGACGAACTGCTCGCCTTCCTGCAACGACTGGAACGGAGCGACGAGAACGCTGCGCTGGTCATCAACGGCGACGCGTTCGGTCTCTGGGAGTTCACCACCGTCGAGGGGATGGCGAAGTTCGACGTGCTCGAATCGACCTACCCGGAGCTGTTCGCACAACTGCGCGCGACCGGCGACCAGATCCCCATCACGCTCGTCCCCGGCAACCACGACCACGAACTCGCCGCCTACGACGCCTACGTCGAGCGCTTCGCCGAGTACAACGTCGATCTCGTCCAGTCCCAGTCGATCACTCGTCCGGTCGGCGACCACGCGATCCACTTCGAGCACGGCCACCAGCAGGATCCGAACAACCACATCGACAACTGGGGCGACCCACACGTGACGCCGCTTGGCTACTACTACAACACGCTCGTGACGAGTCGGGCCGGCCAGCTCTCGAACCGTGGGAAGTACAACTGGCTCAAGGACGTCCAGGCGGTCACGCCCACGGAGCGCGTGCCGGTCTGGATGCTCTCGAAGTACTTCTACCGCGAGATGAATCCGGTACTGCGGTACGCACTGATTCCGTTCCTGTTGCTGTTCAACGTCAGCGCCGTCCTGGCCGTCCTGGCCGGCCTGGACCTCCTGAACATCTGGTCGCTCCCCGTCGACGCCACGACCACGTTCCTCGGCCAGTTCGGAACCATCGGGACCGCAGTGTGGTTCTTGCTCGCGATCAACACCGCCGTCGCCGGTGTCCTGTTGCTCGTCGCGATTCCACTGTCCCTGCTCCGGCGCGACATCAGAAAGACCATCGACCGCTTTGGCGTCTTCGAAACGGGCCTGACCGTCGACGCAGAGGCACCCTATGCCGCGGCCGCCCGGACCGTCTTCGACGAGCAGCCGGCGACGACCATCTTCTGTTACGGCCACACCCACCGCCCCTCCGTCCAGAGCGTCGACGGCGGCCTCGTCGTCAACACCGGCACGTGGCTCAAACGCCTCCACCGCCGGGACGGCGTCATCGGCCTGCTCCCGCCGGTGTTCTACCCCTCCTATCAGCTCTGTGCGGTCAGAATCGCCCCCACCGAGGACGGCGTCGCCGTCGAGTACGAACAGATCGAGAAGCCGACGCCGAGTCCCGACGAACTGACTCTCACCGAACGACTGCTGACGCTCGGTCGGACGCCCGACGTGAATCTGCCCGACGAGACAGTCGTCGGAGCCGACGACGCGGAGCCGACCAGCGAGTGACCCGCGCCTCGTCGGCGTCAGCAGTCACCTCGACGAGATTCGGCGTCCTCCGGCTCGAAGACAGCCGTCTACTCCGTGTGGCGAATGCCGACCACGTCCTCGCCCTGGTCGAGTTCGATCCACTCGCTATCGTACTCGTCGTCCTGCGTGTTCGTGTCGACCGGTTCGAGATCGTCGAAGGATGGCGTCTGTTGGGCTGCCATGCAGTCGAGAAAACTAGAGGGAGATACTTAGCTACCGATATAGCCGGAGTGAAAGTGTATTAGCCACTTAGAGGAGTTCAAATGATAAAATAGCGGATCTAGTTCTACTACCTATAGATAGCTATTGGAGATACTGCAATCTCAGGGTACTCTACTTTAAACCCAAAATTTGTAGCCAAGTCATCAGCCAGATGCAATATTTTTCCAAACTCGACATCATCATCGTCGTTGCCGTCTGGCCGAATTTCATCAGTATCAGTGGCTCCTGATACAGACTCTTGAGTAATAGTATCAACTCTCGCTATCATAGTGCAATTAGGAACATCATTTGATTGGTACTTAGACAACAGCTCTACAGGAGATCGCTCTAATTTATCTCTATCAATTAACGCCCAAAAAAGAAACGAATCAATATCGGTGAATGGCTGACACTCCGCTGCCACCATTTCAGTGTACTCATCAGGCATTACTTCCGTGAACATCTCAAAGAGGGGTTCAATAGATTCAAACTCATCAAATGCAAACCCGAATTCATCTATATCAATATTTTCTAACTCATTTCCTCGAAGAGCTTCCCTGATTGCAGTCGTTTGAACCTCTTCTAGAAGATCTATCGCATCAAAGAATCCCTCCATGAGTTCTACGCCAGATCGGAAGTCTAAGAGATTCACATTACCAGAAACGCGGATGATATCCCCTTCATCAACCTCATTTTTGAAACGTGAGGGAACCGCTGATTTGCCCCCAGTTTCGTTTGCCATATCATCAACGTCATGGAACCAATCGCCCTCAAATCCTTCTAACCAGTCCTCTAAAATATCATAGTAGTAATGATGAAGGGCCTTATTTTGTTGAAATCTCTGCCCTGATGCGAAGCCAGCACTAACTTCTGCACCAGTCTCAGCACTTGGACCGAAGCTCCCAAATATCTGAGCTTTTATATTGCCGTAAATAGATCCAGCAACTTCTTCTGACTCTTCTCTTTCTTCAACTTGTTGTTTCACATATCCTTCATCCAGCCGAGAGGATATCGACCGCACACGATCCATATCTAAGTAAACAAAACCTGGAACTCTATCAGCTCTTGCTGGGGAATCCTCAGACATGAGTTCTTGATCGAATGGTCTACATTTAGTACCTTCGCTCAAGCAGACACATACGCAAACCCAGGCCCAAATAATTAGCTAACGTGGTCCTAGACAAGTAGCAGGCAAATTCCAGTGTGCGTACGCACCAATATAGTCGACGATACACTGAAACCTCACTTCCTCGGGCAGCGTTGAACGTACCTGCGGCTGTTCGACATCAGAAATCGCTCGCTCTACGGCAGCGTCGAGGTCGTCCCACTGCCGCCGAGCGAGAGCGTCCCGAATCTCTCGCTCGCTGGCAGCCTGCACAGAGTCCAGCGAACACCACCGGACATCTGCCGAACGTCGGGGTCTTGCGTGTGGTCGTTCGGGTCGATGCCCTCGGTGATCGGCTTCGAGCAGGACCAGAAGCGCCGGTTCGTCACCCAGTAGAGTGCGAGCTTCCACGTCGCCGCCTTGTCGGCGAACGCCTCATGCTCGTCGTCGTCCGGTTCCTCGAACGATTCGGTGGCGTCGAGCAGCGAGCCGAACGTCGCGCTCAGGTACTTCCCGAGGTACGCGCCAGCTGTCGACTCTGTCGACTGTTCGTCGTCGAACTCGATCAGCTCGTGCGCTCGCGTTCGCTCGCGAACCCACTCGTCGGTGTGGTCGTGATCGCCGAAGCGGTACCAGTCGACGAAGCCTTCGTCGGTGTCGAAGTTGGCGTCCAGGTCGTCACGATAGACGAGCGGGTGGGTGTCGACGATCCGGCCCTGTCCGTAGTCGGACCACTTCGCCGAGATCTCCTGTTTGTCGCAGAGCCACGGGAGGCCGTCTGAGTCGCGGGTGGGTACGTCGAAAAACAGGACGTGCAGGTGGGGATAGCCCTGCTCCGTGAACTCCAGCGACTTGATGTAGACCAGGCGACAGCGGGGGCGACCGGTCACGTCGGCGGCGGGATCCACCCCCAGCTGGGGATATCTGACCTGCGCGTGTCGGCCTTCGTCGTCGGTCGTCTTCAGGAGACGCGACGCTCGAACGAACTCGTCACGAGGATCGGGGCTCGTCGGGGGTGAGCCGAGGCTCTCCAGTCATCGACGATCTCCCGACTCGACAGAGATCTGACTGTGGTTTTCGTCCGTTCTGAAGCTTGCGAAAGCCGCAGCTATATGGCTGCTACCTTTAGAAAACTTGAACGACGGAATGGGGTCGGAGGGCTCACACTGGGTGGCGTTTTCCGGTCCCCATCCTGCGGTTTCTAGGTTGCTGATATTGCTGAGTTTCATTGGTCTGAGTGTCTGTCGATGTCGAGCGCAGTTTCGGCTGCGCGGCGTCGTTTTTCGAACTCTTCCTCCGCCGTCGCCTGGTCGTAGTACTGGCGAATCACCGACGGCGTCGCGTTGACGCGCTCGGCGACGATCTCGATGCTGAGGCCACGGTTGAGCTGCCAGGTGATCGAGCCGGTCCTGACCCGGTGGGGGGATCGCGACGAGGGACACTTCGAAGCGTGACGTCGTTCGGTCCACTCACAGGAGGATCGGCGGCGGCCGTGCGGACACTCGGTCCAGAGACACGGCTGGGTCGCTCTGTAGGACCAGGAGCGCAACGTCGTGAACGACGGGCGACCCTGGCGGCCACAGAACAGCGGCTCGCGGCCGTACTCGTCGCGCTTGTCGGCGCGTTCGCGGACGATGTAGGTGTCCAGCGCCTCGCAGACCGGGTCGGCGATGCCGACGAGGCGCTCGCCCTCGGCCTTGTTTTTCAGCGGCGTGTCCGACGACGGCCGATGCCGGAAGTACAGCGACTGGTCGTCCTCGTCGTAGTCCTCCAGGTCGAGGGCGCGAAGGCCGCCCATCCGCGCGCCAGTGTGCCAGGCGACTTCGAGGAAGGCGTGCATCGAGACGCCGAAGTAGCGCTTGGAGTCTCGAAAGAACGCCAGCGCACTGGTCGCATCCTCGGCCGACAGGAGCTCCTCGCTTTGCTCCTCGTTGCGGTCGAGCGTCGGAACGTCGATCGCTTCCGGGAGTTCGTGGTCGACGATGCCGACGTTGGCCGCGTACTTCAGGAACACCCGGAGCGTCGAGAGGTGTCCCTTGATCGTCGTCGGCGCGTGATCTTGCTCCCGGAGCACGAGGTCGTACTCGTCGATCTGCCAGGCCGTCAGGTCGTTCAGCGTCTCGATCTCGTTGGCCTCACACCACTCGATGAACGGCTGGAGTCGACTCTCGTAGGACCGGAGCGTCCGATCCGTCGAATCCGTCTGTCGCTTGCGGAGGAATCGGTCGACGGCGCGGTCGACCGGCAGGTCGTCGGGTCCGTCGCTCATCCTCCGACACCTCCGGCTGTGCCAAAACAACCAAAACGGCGGTCTGTGTGTATCAACATGGGTCTCTATTTGTGACAGCAGGCGCGGTCTGGGTACCAAGCAGAGGCGCGCCCGCTGTCGACGGACCCTCCGGGAATCGAACCCGGATTTACCACCAGTGAGTCCACCGCATCGCGTCGGTGCGCTGTGCTATCCGTCGCCGTCGGGGCTGACGGTCCCGTGACGTTCACTCGCCATCGAGCAGCACCTCCTTCGCCTGGCGGACCCGCTGGAGGTCCTCCTCACTGCCGCCGTGGTCGGGGTGGGCCTCCTTGACCCGTTCGCGGTAGGCCTGCTCGACCGCCTCGGGGTCAGCGTCGCGGTCGACGCCGAGCACGTCGTGGGCCGGTCGCTGAGCCACCACTGTCTCGTCGCCGCTGGGGAGGCGGGCGTTGGCGAACTCGCTCTCGCCGGTGACGACCGGGCGCTGCTCCATCTTGCGCTTCTCCCGGAGGTAGAGCCCGACTGCTCGGACGTTGCTCCGGAACTGCTGGTAGCGGTCGCAGGCGATCGCGAACTGGTCGCCGTCCATAGTCCACCGGAGGACGAAGCCGGGATCGTCCGGGTTCGAGTCCGCGTACGGGCGCTGGTCGCGCTTGCGCTGGGGCGCGGCGAAGCCGTAGCGGTGGTCGTCGACGCCGACCCGCTCCAGTTCGGTCTCCAGCTCGTCGAAAGCCTTCGCCAGGCTCACGCGGAAAGCGTTGTTCCGCTCGCGGTCCGTGGTGGGAGTGCGCTGGAGCGCGGGCGGCCACTCGAAGGTCATCGCAGCACCTCCCGGCGCTCGGCGATCGCTTCGGGCGGTCGCGTGGCTATCTTTGAAATACCAGAACGGCACACAGACGAACCGATGTCAGACGACTCACAGACCGAGATACACGAGACGCGGAAAGTACGCGAAGACGGCGCATCCATCGTGGTGACGATCCCACAGGCTGCGGTCGAGCGATCGGGGATCGAACTCGGCGAGCAGGTCATGGTCAGCAGCTTCGAAGACGGGCCGGTCGTCTTGCAGCCCGGGGGTAGAGCCGACATCGACGGGATGCGCGACGACGACTGAATCGTCATTCTGAGGGTTCCTCCTCGGAATCGACGTCAGCAGTAACGCGTCGGATGTGTTCTTCCACTGCGCGAACGGCCGACTCGGCCTGCTCCTCCACAGCCTGCCGGAGTTCGTCGTCGAGCTGCTCGCTCTCGTCCTGGTCGCTCATCGGCCATCGCCTCCGTCGGCGCGGGCCTGCGGCGCAGCGTCGGCCTCGCGCCCGCAGATTGTCGCCACGCTCTCGACGTGAGCCTCGAACGCGTCGCAGCCCGCGTCGGTCAGCCGATAGGCGTTCGTCCGGTCGTCGACGGCCTCGGTCTCGATCAGGCCCGCCGCTTCGAGCCGGTCGAGGTTCTGGTACAGTCGGCTGTGGTTCACGGGGTCGCTGTAGCGCTCGCCCAGCCACTCCTTGAGCGCGAGGCCGTAGGGCAGCTCGTCGGCGGCTTCCAGGGCGGCGACGGCGTGCAGTAGATCGCGCTGGAACCCCGTGCGGTCGAACCACGTCGTCATCGTCGGCCTCCGTGCATACCCGAAGCCTGAACGACTGGGCTTGAAAGGCTGCGGCGGGCGCGTGACCGAACGGCGGTGTGTCGATCCCGGTCCGCCGCTGCGGGCCTCCTGTCGGCCCTCGTCGGCGCTTCAGACAGTGACCGAATCGTGACCGAATCTGAACGAATGCGGTCCTGTCGGGCGGTCCGGTCGTGACTGAAGGCGGTGGTCGGCGGGCGGTGCGACTCTCGGCGGGTGGTGGTCGTCGTCATGCAGAATCACGCGTGAGTGCGCTGATGGTCAGCTGGCCGAGCGCGTGGCCGCAGGGCTCGGCGGCGTATCCCGCCGGCCCGTCGCAGGCGATGCCGTCGAGCGGGGTCCCGCAGACGGGGCACTGGCCGGTCGGAGACTGTGCGTCGGTCGCTTGGGACCTACTAAGTCCCTGGAGTGTGTCGGTTTGCATGCGTTGCAGTGCAGCTTTCACGGCGTCCGCGACCTGACCGCGGGCGTCGTCGGTTTCTGACGCCTTCGACGCCATGATAGCTACAACTATCACGTGTGTAGTAGCAGTACTTATTTCTTTGGTAGTTATAACACTCATTCATGTGGTTGCTAAAACTGTCTTCTGGATGGGTCAACACAGACATTAAACCGCTCCTTTGTGTCATTCGGGCCATATGCGCCCAGTTCACGGAATGAGGGACGCAGATCGCCCTATTTTGGAGATCTTGAACGAATCTGGGCTTGCACTTCGAGCCACGAGTATCCGCTATAATCTTCGAACGCGGTACGATACTGACGTAGCTGAAGCTACACTGTATCGACGGCTCAAGGTTCTTACCTACGCGGGTGTCCTGGAAAAGGAGGACGACACCTACTATTCAATCACCGAGCTTGGTCAACGGTATCTCGACGAAGATCTTGGTGACGATGAGGTTGCCGAAGTCAGTCAGCGATTGCAAGAAGGCCCAAATTAACGGTTAGGCCATTTCAGAAGAAGTGTGAATTCGAAGGTTCTCAGAGATACCGACGTGCGTCTTTCAGCGTTTTCATCATCATGGCCCTTCGTTCACGCCGACCTCCTTTGAGAGCGACCAGAAAGTTTCTCTTCGCCACAGACGATTTATACAGCCGTTCGTTGGCAACGAGGACGTTCATCGCTGATCGCACCGCAACTTTCCGTGGGATTCCTCGATGATCTCGTTCAATCTGTTGCGTAAGACGTGCTACTGCGATTTTGGCGACTTTTTTCTCTTTCTGGCTGAGGCCCCTAGAGTTATTTTTCACGGTCTTTGATGTCGTGTTATTTGTGGATGATGTGGAGCTGCTGGCAGCAAGCAGCCCAGCTGCTTTTGCTGCTGTCAGGGTCCCTGGTGGGAGCCCGCAGAGGTTGCCAATAACCTCCTCACCGATCGTCTCTAAGATAGCGTCGAATCCCATTGTACCATGTTTGTAGCCTTTTTCTACCCTATTCTACGCCATTCCGCTCACCAAACAGCATGGAAATATAATTAGAATATGATTAATAAATTTGTTGTACGATTGTGTTCTAGCATCCTATTAATGCTAGAATACATCCCAGAAACCTCCCGGAACAATTAATTAGAAGGTGATTTTCAAATGATACATGGGGTTGCTCTTCGGGTCCTCGGGACCAAGCAAGCTGAGCATTGTAAAAGACAATTCCAAAGAATTCGTTGAAAAGCTTCACCGAGAAGACGCACATTTCGGTGCCGTCTCTGAATTCGATTCTTCGTATTCCGTCGGCGCTGCCCGGAAGGACCCAAGTAAAGTAAAATCCGAAATTTCGGCACTTTCGAGTGGGGGCAAGACAGCACTCAATGACTCCATCATTGAGTCTATGAAGGCACTTCGTCACGCACAGCTGTCAGGCAAGGCCCCAATTCCGGCTTTGCTCCTGACCTTCACAGACGGAAAAGAGAATAAAAGTTCACACTCACTCAGTGAGGTTCAGGAGACGATCGATGAGCTGGGTTTCAAACCAAGTAACGGGTGCTATTTTGCGATTGCAGGAATCGGAAACGCCTCACAGCAAGATCTGAGGGATATCTGTAGCAATGGAAGAGGAATATATACTCATACTGATGACGATATCTCGGAAGCCTTCGCGTTATTCTTGAAAGCTACGATAGCTGTCGTTGAGGGGAGACAATCTTACCGAGAAATAAAGAAAAAAGAAGACAAACTATCTCTTAAGCAATTGGAGCGTAAATTTAAACAGATTAGGATAGTCCGTCTACAGTATATGTTGAACATCGATACGTCTGGATCTATGGATAACTCTCCGTGACCGATAAACGATACCGCGATGTAGGTGTCTCCGACACACTCTGAACCGGAGAATTCCTAAGATTCAGGATTGATCGAACCGATCCCGGGCAAAGGGAAATATTACGCGATCACCGAGAAAGGTGAGCAGTATCTACAGGGTGAGGCCGATCTGCGGGACGAGTCGGAGCCAGACGCCTGACGAGTTCCACCAAGTCAAAATTGCCATTTCAGTCGCCTAGGCGGCCGCACAATGAATGTCTGACAACAATCAAAAATTTCTAGTGGTTTCGGATAGGAACTACAGCTATGTCACTACGAGGCCAGGCCCATCGTGTTGACGAACCTGTCGAAACGGAAGTCCCGGATAGCCGGGAATATGATTCCGAGTCAGCGGCCGAGGTTGACGAAGCACTCTGTGAAGCGATCGCCGCGGCCGAAGCTGACGACAACGAATATCTGGCCCAGTTGCTCCGCCACGAACTCGGTTCACACTACTACCAGACGCGGTAGATCAAGCGCACTTCTGAATTGTCTGTCTGATTTTTGCTAGATATTTATAACCGACAGATGTATGTTTGTTCGTATGGGGTATACTGAAGAAGAATACGAGCGGGTCAAAGCACTACTGTTGGAACACAAGGGGAAAGGAAACGAGATCTCTTCACGAGAGATCAACGAACAAGTCGAACTGGATACCGTCGGCTCTTTTCCGCAAACACGAGAGTGCGTCCGTGACGTGATGCTCCGTGAGCGAATTCCGATCATCGGTGGTGGAAACGGCTACTACGTGGCGCAAGAAGAACAGGAAGTAAAAGACGCGATTGAGACGCTTGAATCTCGAATTCTGAACACAACCGAACGGAAGATGTTGCTTCAGCGTGCTGCTCAGGAGTGGGCGGACGACATTGAGACAGATGATGACTTAGATATTCTGTAGACCTTTCCAAGGTGAAGAGAAGCGTTGGCGAATGTTGTCGGAGATTTTGATGGCCTTCAGCCCCGTTTTGAAGTTTCCAAATCGATTTTCGACAGCTGCAAATCTCTGAACGGTTCTCACTTTATATTATCTTACTGACCGAGACGTTACGTATGAGCCAATCAGAAGACTCAGAACACGACGGTAATCGGTCCAAAGAGGATCTTCCAAGCGAAGAAACGCAGCGTGAGATCATTTTGGAGACGATGAGGGACGGAGAGCCACCGTGGGTGACTCTTTCGACACTTGAGGAACGCCTCCCATACGACACTTCCAGACCGACGATCGAGACCAGATTGGAGGAACTTGAACTGGATGATCGCGTCCGTCAGCGCCCGTTCAATCCCTACGCTGATAATCCGAGCAAGATGTACCATCTGAATCACGGGGGGACAAACTGGATGGTTCCACCGGATGCCCAGCTGCTCACAAGCGAAGAGGAGCAAGTCCTGAATGAGATACGGGACGAAGATGGAAAGCTACCAGATCAAAAGTATCTCGAAACACCATACGAACACTATCTTCTCGATACTCGGATTGGAGATTGCTTCTATCAAGGCCACAGCTTCTTCGGCGACATTACACTCGGTGCCCTTGCCCTCATGATCGTCTCCTACGTCGCATTTCAAACTGCGAGTGCCCTGCCTGTGTCACAAACACCTATCGCGTGGGTTCTCCTCCTGAGTATACTTACGGCAATACTCGGCGTTGTTGGGATTCTCTCCTCTGCTATTGTTGGTGCAGTAGAGGAGGTGGTTCGATGACGATTCAAGGAGCATTCTTACTCGGACCAATTACGCTCCTGCTGTTGTTCGTTGGGGGTGTCCCGCTGACAACAGAGTCTCTTCCTGTGTTCATTGCTGGAGGTCTGGGTTCGGTGTTCTGGACCGCCATTTTGGAAACAATTGCAGGTTTCTTCCGGTAACGAATTCGTCTACCTGAACGGTTCTCTTGACTGGATGCACGGCTTTGTATGGTGTGGATACAGCCAGCAAACGTTGCTGGAAGACTGGCCCCACACGTTGGTGTCTCGCTTGTGCGGGTGATCAGCGCATGAGTTGCACTGTGAAGGATCGAAAGCGAGTGGAGCGTGCGGCCGAAGCGATCCGAGTACAGTTCCAACCGTCGCCGTCAACACGGTTACGCCCGCTGCGAGTCTGTACGACCGGTGGACGCTCGACGCCGTGCTTCGGGACGTGGAGGGCGTGCCGCCCGAGGTGCTACGGGAGCTGGCGCTGGCCGGGTTGACGTTGCGAAAGACGCCATCGCAGGGGGAATACGAGCACGTGGACGCGACGGTATAAAGTCCAGTTAGATTGGACGGTGAACCATTAGATAGGATTTATGACGACTGGATGCAGCTGGACAATACTGGTGACATCAGTCAGTATATGATAATTTCAACCTAACATTTTTTACCCCTCTCAAACAGTCTGATACGTAAATGACGGAGCAAGAAGAAGGTGACATAGGGGATTTTACTCGACAGGATCTCCGCAAGGCTACCAAATTCGTTGAGGGTGATTATAGTGGGATTAACCCGCGGTCCTTCTATCGGAAACTCAAGCGGGCTGTGGAAGAAATTCAGGACCCACGCGGGTTTAAGTACCAGACTCAGGGCACTCAGGGGTCGGACCTCTCGATTGAGAGTGAAGATGTCGGCGCAAAGACCGGCACCGTCAAAGGGAGGCTCAGGGCCGATTCGGAGTGGTTAGAGGTTGGTGACGGTGAGCTAGAGTACCGTCCATATGGGCCTCATGGCGCAACAGGTCTCGTAGTTGGTATTGTGATGCTTCTGCTGGGAATCAGTGGAGCGGGCGTCATCTGGACGGTACTCGGACTTGCAGGTATTGGGGGCGGGATCTACGGATACACCCGAAAAAGTACAGATACGTTCCCCATTATCCAGCAGGATGTCATCCGTGTGCTTCTGACCGGCGAAGTCAGTGAACGCACGAGAGAAGGAGAAAAAGAGACCCGGACAGACATCTTCGCGAACATGAGTGTCGTTTTCTCCGGTGACGTGTTCGTAGCTGTCGATACTGGTGGTTTAGAAGAACTGGATTGGACATTCCGAAGAGAGGTCGTGAACCAGGTCAAGCGGTGGCACAACCAAGTCGTCGAATCAGATCGTGAGGAACTCCCGGTCGAAGACGGGTTCATCTGGCAACTGAAAGGCTGGACTGATCGCAGTGTCCAGGAACATCGCGATGTCATCGAGGGTGCGCAATCTGTCCTCATCCGCGATGCGCCGTTTGAATACCGTGTCGCATATACGGATCTGCTTGAAGAACAGCTCACTCCTGAAATGCAAGAGAACCTTCGGACCCATGAGACTGAACTCATGACCGAACTCGAAGAACTGGCTGAAGACGTAGATGTGTATGTCGAACGGGAAGGTCTTCAGCACACAAGCCGATTAGAGGGGTCGAGCGGAGAGCACAAGCCACAGCTTGACTCTGAATAGACGAGTGGGCTGAGGCGGGATTTTTATTCGCCAGATCGGAGACAGACAATCTCCTGGAAGAGCGTTGGTAGAATCTCTGATTGGATGATTGAATGCGGTCTCGCAGTCGATGGCGCACACAAGGTGTTGTCGACACTTGTGCGTCGTTATGGCCGTGATCGAATCGGTGGCTGAATGCGCGGGCGGTGCGACTGTCGCTGCGTCGGGTTCGTAGTCATGGAGAATCACGCGCGAGTGCGCTGACGGTCAGCTGGCCGAGCGAGTGGCCGCAGGGGTCGGCCGTGTAGCCGGTCGGCCCGTCGCAGGCGATCCCGTCGAGCCGGGTCCCGCAGACGGGGCACTGGCCGGCGGTCGAAGACTGTGCGTCGGTCCGTTGGGACCTACTAAGTCCCTGGAGTGCGTCGGTTTGCATGCGTTGGTGCGGCCAACGCGATGCCTGTGCTGGTGACACGGGCATCGACCCCCGTTTTCAGGAAAGTCGTAGCCCCGAGAGGCATCGCGCCGACCTCAGTGTCCAAATGATTTCCCATACTAATTAGTTCTTGGGGTAAAGATTAGACACTGTGTCTTACTTCGAGGACTCTATGAACGACACCGAAGACGGTTTTAGCTGGCTCTTCGGGTTTGAATCCATGTCTCGGCACCGAGCAAGCTGGATGACTGGAAGTGATGATGTCATCCTCGAATTTTTGGAGGACACTGGTGCCGGCTTGAACTACCAGGGTATTGCCAACAATTTCGAGGACCGGAATATCGAGATCTCGTATAAGACTATAACACGGCGTCTCCCTAAGCTGGAAAGCGCCGGACTCGTGCGAGTCCTCCCCGGAGAGGGAAGATATTACGCGATCACCGAGAAGGGTGAGCAGTATCTACAGGGTGAAGCTGATCTTCGAGACGAGCCCGAGCCGAACGCCTGACCCGCGCCGGCCGCGAGTCAGTACGACCGGTGGACGCTCGACGCCGTGCTGCGGGACGTGGAAGGTGTGCCGCTGGAAGTGCTGCGGGAGTCGGCGCTGACCGGGTTGACGTTGCGAAAGACGCCGTCGCAGGGGGAATATGAGCACGTGACCGCGACGGTGTAGCAGATCCGAAGCTCAAGCCTGACCGGGTTTTCTATAGGACAGGGCCGATCTTCGAGAAGGGCCTGATCCCGAGAACTAAATCAATGCATCTCCCACACTGGGACTTCGATCAGGGAGATGGCCATCATCCGAGATCCAATAGGCGTAGATAGTTCTCGCCGGTAGTCTGGAACCTCTTCATACCGTTTGAACACGCAAAGAGATTTATCGACAGTATCGCGGTCGAGTATCAAACATATTCGTTGAGTGTTCCCGGTGGTCTTAAGTTTCGTCGGCCGAAGTGAAGACCATGAACGGTCTGCTACTTCAGGGTTGCTCCAAACGCAAGAATGAGGTGTCTGAGCCGGTTCCTGCCTTGAATCTCTACGATGGATACTACTACCGAATTATAAAGAAGGCGATAAGAGAGGGTAAGTTTCGTGATGGTCTCGACATCTGCATCCTATCAGCCGAGTACGGGTTGCTCACAAAAGATGAAATGATCAGCTCCTACGACAGAGAGATGACCGATGCTCGTGCCGAGGAGCTACAGGCAGAAATCTGCAGTGAATTAACTCAACGAGTACGTACTGGTGATTACAATTACGTGATCGTCAATCTGGGCCAGAAGTACGAACGCGCTATTGAAGGGTTCGAAGACAATGTTGAAGCAAATGTCACTCGACTATCTGGTGGTCTTGGCGATCGTGGTCACACATTGAAAAGTATCATCAGAGGAGATGAGACGACGGAGTTTGGGATCTGAAATGTCACGGAACAGTTCACTCTCTGAAACGACTTTCGAGATCACGCACGAGGCTTCAAATGCGCGTGCTGGCACACTCACAGTAGCTGGTCGTAGTATGGAAACTCCGAACTTATTTCCTGTTATCAACTTCTATGGTGGCGGAACTTCCAACAGCGTCTATGGTGGTAGCGCCCATCGTTCAATCAAGGAGCTAATAAACGGTGCAGAACGAATGTGTGGTCTCTCGTGTTCCGATGCATTCCCCGGCGCAATGATGTCTGTCGGGTCGCTCACCGATTACGGGATCTCGAAAAAGCGGTTGGAGGACTATCTAGATGAAACGATTCATCAGCGGCCAGAGTTCCACGGCTTCGATGGTATCCTATTTACTGACTCAGGTGGCTATAAGAATCTGACCAAAGGAGGGCTGGATGGCAGCGACTTTGAGATCGAGCTTGATCAAGAACGTGTATTCAAAATGCAGAAGCAGTTGGGTGGTGATATCCTAATCAACTTGGACTATCCTATCCTTGAGTCAGATTCAGACGCGGAACGGCGTGAGAAGGCACGTGATACTGCGGAGAACGCTGTGGAGTTCCTTGAGCTTGCGGAAGATTCGGATTTCGACGGGGCAAAATACCTCAGCGTGCACGGATTCTACTACTCCCAGCTGGAAACCTTCATGTCGGTGCTGACAGAGACATTCGGGACCATCGATATCGAAAATGCGTTCGACGGCATTGCACTCGGAAGTTTGGTTCCTAAAAAGGACAACAAAGGAGATCTGATTCGAGCTGTCCGAGACTGCCGCGAAGTTATGGCAGAATACGGCCTAGAGTCCCTTCCCCTACATGTTCTGGGCATCTCGAGTAGCGCGATCCCTCTCTTGGTGGCAGTTGGTGCCGATACGTTTGATTCATCGTCATACATCCACGGTGCGGTGAACGGGAAGTACTACAAGTCGCTCGCTCAGAAGAAGCCAGTGCAGGACGTTGATCTTACGGAATGTCCCTGCCCAATCTGCTCGTCGCCGGAGTTCAGGTCTCGGATTCGTGGCGACGTTGAGTACGACAAAGATCGAATTGGTCCTCTTGCAGTCCACAATCAGTACGTCCAGCAGCGTGAACTCGTGAACATTCGAGATGCAATAGAACAGCCTGGAACTGACGGACTCGTTCAGTACATTGAGGATAGCGTCGGTCGGAATCGGAGATTACGTCGGCAGGCCCATCAGGTGGTCGAAGAACATCTCGGAGGATATTTCTGATGACAGACAAGCAGACACCGAAGGTAAATGAAGTGAACGAGTTCCTAGAAATCTCTCGGGACTTTGAGGATCCTCTTGAGCTTGTTCGCGAATCCCTCTCAAACGCCTACGACGCCGGAGCGACAAATGTAACAATCAACATCAGGTCAACTCCAACTGGCTCGGATATCATCATCGATGACAACGGTCACGGGATGGACTATCTTGATTTGGAATCATTCTTCGATCTTGGAAACTCACGAAAGACAGATTCAATCGGCTACAAAGGGCACGGAACGAAGATATTCTATAAGAGTGACCGCATCCGAGTCAACACAAGCAAAGACAGTAAGACGTTGGACGCAGTGATGGAACGCCCGTGGGAGAAGCTCAACAATGGGGAATTACCCGAATATGAGGTGACCGAGACTGATGCACCGGAGAATCGGCGCGGAACAACAATAACGATCAGTGGGTTCAGATCTGGACAGGGATTCGAACCGGAGCGATTGACGTATAAACGGGTTGAGCATTATCTGAGGTGGAAGACAATTGCTGGTTCAACGGCACATTACTTTCCGGATGCATCGTTTAGGAACATGGATATTACTGTCGACCTAGACTCAGAAATCGATGACACACAGCCAAATCTGACACTAGACAATGAGTTCGAATTCCCCGATGAGCAACTTGATCCAGGCGATGGTGACTTCCCGGCGGAGTCTATGTGTAAAGTGTTCCCCCCACGTCGTATTGAGGTGCCGTATGAGGATGGTGTTACCGAACTCGAGATTGTGGGGATGGTCGGTGGCAAAGAGGCACGGAACCAACTTCCCACATATGGCCGTCACTCTGCACAGTTTGGTGTCTGGCTTGCTAAAGATCATATCAAGGTTGAGCGTCTAAACGAGGCCATCTCGGCAGATTGTGAATTCACTCATTTTATGTTCGTCGTGAATTGTCAGGACATACAACTATCTGCTAACCGCGGGAAGATACGGAACAAGCAGAGTAATCTTTATCAGGCTATTGAAAAGGAGGTTGACCATTATATCTCGAAAGTGAGCCAGACCCAGTGGGTCCAAACCTACCTTCAGACCCGCCATAAGGGAGAACTTGACAGAAAAGCTCAAGCACAATTGGCATCACTGGAAGAGCGCCGTTCAAAGGTCACCAGTCGCGAGCGGTATCAGCCGTCCAACGATGCAGAGATTCTCTTCGGATTGGAACGAGCCAGCAAACAAGGGGAGTATCAAGTCGAAGATTTCCGACCGAACGAAGATATTGAGGCAATTCTCAGTGATACACATGGTAGTTTGTACAATACCGCGATTGTAGAAAATCTGAATGAGTTCTTCGATGCAATGATTCCAATTCAATCTGTAGATCTCATTATCTGTTGGGAGTTGGGTGATCGTGATCAGCTTCGAGAACAAGAGCGAATTGGATATCTGAGCTATGCTATCAATATTAATTTCGATCAGAATCAGATTGCCTATGAAGGAGATAGTAGAGGGTCCGTGAGGATCCTCCCAGTCGCGTCGCAATTGGATGAAACGATGCCGTCAACTGAGATCTAGAAGTTATTCTCCACCTAGACCTTTTCGGAGAGTTAGTTTCTTTGCAGTTGGCACTCAGTCGGACATATGATTTCAGAATTGTTCTCTCAGATCCTGCGGGTAGTTGCCGGAATGAACCCGAAGACTGCAGAGGTGTTCGTAGGCGTGGCTTCACTCCTTGTTTCCGTACTTATTTATACTGTATATCGAAAGCAGGTTGCGCTTTCTCGTCTTGAGCAGCGTCCGATACTCCATACAAACCGATATCGCGTTCCATCAAGTGTAGATAGGGCTTCAAACCCAGGCATCGTAATCAAATTGAGCAACTATGGTGACGGGAGCGCGACAACCATGAAAGGAAAAATCACCATTGCGCCTGTGAAAATTGAAGGTATGGACAGCAAACTTGGACTACTCAGACACTGGTTGCGTGAAAAAATTCCGACATCAGCATCAGCTTGGATACGGTTGACAGCTCCAGAGAGTGATGAGGACGTTGAAGGTGCTACTTGGAATCAAATCTATGGTAGCAAAATTGGTCCAAAAGAGAGCAAAGAGTATCATATCCCATTCCTCCTGAACACCAATATCAGTATATGGCCAGATTCTTTGTCGCAGTATTGGTCTCGTCTGACCATCTGGCGGACACAGAATCCCCATACATATGGCTTCACAAGTGCCATGACAGAGCTAACTGATTCAACTAATGCCGAGGGAAATACAAGTTCGCTGGAAAACCACTACCGGCTCAAAATACGTATTGAGCATGGGAATCCTGCAGGGTACCATGGAAGCGAACCCGTGTTCGATTATATCATACCACCAGATGACGATCAGACATTAAATGAGGCCCTTACTGCTGGCCGCCCATATGAAGAATTTAGGGACAATCCGGCCGGCTACCTTGATGATGTTCTAGTCAACGACAGCTCAGGAGGTTAATCAGAGATTTGGAGTGGGACAAGACAACAGAAAGGCTGGTGTCAGTAGACAACTTGTTTGTATAGTTTTATTACACCACATGGCAACTAGCGCTCAAAGTGCGACATTTCGATTACAACTCCTCCTTTGATAATTTAAACCTCCCTACAGATGTGAGGGAGATTCTAAGAGCGACTGTTAAGAACAAACGCCTTTTCAATTACTCACAAAGGGACGATCCAAGCCACTACACGACTGGGTCGCTTCGGTACGTACGAGAGGAACGTGACAGACCTCAGTTCCGAGAACTACAGGAATTTCCGGACAGGCTTGCCACAGAAACTGCGAAAGAGATATTGCAGTTCTTCGAGTATGAAAATTCCGCCTCGCGGTTTCAATTGGAAAGCTGGCAGGTTTTAAATAGTCACCTGAGTGATGTCCGTGACGATTCCATCTCAGAAGACAGAGCAGCAGTCATCAGCGCTCCGACGGGATTTGGAAAGACTGCTGCCTTTCTCGGACCCGTCTATCATAATGTGGCGTTCCAAGGCGGAAGTCGAGCGATTATCGTGTATCCCAGCCGAGCACTCCTGAAAGATCAGTTAGGGCGCATTCTGCGGGCAGTGTATAAGAACAATAGTACCGACAAAATTGAGACTGATCGTGAAATATCGGTGGGAGCTTGGATGGGGAAACAGCCATACTCAAAGTCAGACGTGGTCTCGGATGGGAGGAGCTTCGTAGACACTAAAGGAACTCCTGGCGAAGTGAAAGTGGCTAGCCACTGGGAACATGAGAAGTCGACGTTGTACGTAGAACGCCGTACTGTCCCAAGAGCCGATCCAGGGTACGTTACATACGAACCTGGTGCTAGCGATGCGGGCTCGGGTGGAATCAGGTTCTTGGATAACGAGTTAGTATTGCATCGGAACGCTATCAAGGATGATGATAACGACACTCCAGACATTCTATTGACAACCTTGGAATCGCTCGAAATACTTTCTAGTAAACCTCATTATGATATTACCTTAGATGCTGACTATTTTATCTTCGATGAAATTCACCAATATCAGGGTCTGCGCGGTAGTCACGTCGCTGAAATCGTCCGCAGCATACGGCAGCGACGGGACAAAAATGCGGTATATGTTGGGGCAAGTGCTACTGTAGAAAATCCCAAATCGTTCGCTCGAAAGTTATTCGGGTTCAATGGGGCAGATACCGATCGATTTGATTCATTGACTGCAGCACCTGAGTCTGTCGAATTGTTGGATCCGTACGAGGACGACATTGATGACGAGATCGATGATGCGCTTCACTACTATTTCATGCTGACCGACCGCGATCGAAATATTGGGGTCGCATCGCAGTACCTGCAACATGCGATGATGATTGGGCGGTCACTGCTTCAGCAGGCACACCCTGGAAATGATACCGACTGGCCAGAGGACGCCACCCTGCTCAAGTTGGATGCGGAGACGGGTGAACGGCGAAAGCTCCTGTCGTTCATCCAGAGTAAAAGTCAAATCCATCGTCTTGCCAGTCAATTCAGTAACGCCGATAAGGACAGGGAACTATGGCAATATCACCTTGGCGAATTTGAAGGCAGCTGGGAGCAACTCGCGTCGGCGACCGGCCACCAGTTCCAAGATGACGCGAGAGAGCTGAAGAACCCGCTCCCGATGTACTCCGACGCCGACAAGAGTGTCGATGCAATCGACAACGCCGATATCATCCATAGCACGAATTTCCTTGAAGTAGGGGTGGACATCGACAATCTTCATTTCGTCTCGCAGTATAGAGCACCAGAGAATATCACGACATTCAGGCAGCGCGCTGGTCGAGCGGCGAGAGAGAAAGGTGGATCTGGGCACGTATTCACACATCTTTCCGATTTCGCTGGCGACGGAAACTTCCACTATCGAGCCGATCGGTTTGTTGATTCTGATGTGACAACCCCCCTGCGAACAGAGAATCACATCATTACATGGATGCATAATCGATTCAGAGAGTATTATGATGATCTGGAGCAGTTCCAGAACGAAATCCATGGGAACTGGGCAGAGGACGAGAAGGCAAGCGAATTCATCGAGAATTACTTTATGCATCGGTTGGGGTGGGATAATTTCGCCCGGTTCCTTCTCTATCCTCGAACCGAGCTTGACAAGCTTGTTGACATCTCAGTGCGAATGCAAACGCTCCTTCAAGACGGTCAGAAACCAAATCGGATCCGCACTCAGGTCCAAGAAGCCATTGAGGAGATTAATAAAGAAATTCAGGAACTTAATGTGTTCTTGGACGCGGACGCAGACCAGATTCTACTTCGGGAGGACGCAATCGCTCAGTTCATCCGGAAGATGGCTAACCAGTCACTTGAGCTCCTCGATATGGTACCGCCGGAGGCATTCGGTACCGAGGATTTGGAAGCCGACGCTCGGGAGAAGCTTCAGAAAATTATCGGGGCAGATGATCCGACGACGCTTGATGAACAGTTCGTTGACGCAGCAGATAGCGTGAGTGCGACTCTGATGGCAAATAAGAGGAAATTTGACGAAGGTGACTATCCGAAATCAAAAGCAGAGTCAGTTGAAGATGCGGCAGACATTGTTGTCAAATTAATGAAGGAGGGGCCACTCGGTGAACTTCCACGTCGGAGACGCTTTCTTTACTATCTGGAACAAGCTCTTGACGAAATCGAGGAATATCAGAGTGCATATGTCGCGAACCATGGACAGCTATCTTCAATTAAGAGTCTCTTCAGAGCAGCTTACTACTACGACCGTTGCTTACAGATAAATAATAACTCCTCTGAGTTCCAACTAAATTCGGACCTCGTTGATGGATCTACGACGACCGATCAGCTCCAAGAAGAGGGACACGGAAAAATCTGGTACATTCCGCCGAATTACTTCAACGATGCTGGTAAGTATTTTACCTTAGAGCGGCCGAGTGAAGGGGCCAGCACCAAACGACAGCGAAATGAGAAATCAATCACAGCGATTCTTTCCCAGTTCGTTCCATTCAAAGCGGAACACCGCGAAGGGGTCGGTGTCTGTCATGTCTTCCAACCGGATGTGAACAACTCGGGAGACGCGGATCTCCCCGAACTCGATATGTCCGGTATTAGTGGTGATAGTCGGGGAGATTTCATTCGACAACCAACCCGATTGTCTTTGAACGAAATAAAGGATTTGTCCGGAGAGAAGGCACAAAGCGTCTATCCATTTGACGAGACTTCCTATTGTATCAAGACTGACATCGATGACCAGAGTGGGGACGGTGATTACACACCGGCGAAGCTCTTCGCAGAGGCGAACATCAAGACTGGAATCGAGTCAAGTTCCAGCGCGAGACATTCCGCATCTGGCTATCTTACACTAGCAGATGTGACCGCTGATGCATGGCTTGAAGGTGTCAGTTTGGACGTCACTCCGATGAAACAGGCTGGTAGTACAGCAGATCCGGAGTACTATCCAGACCAATCACGCGATGGATACACGATTCGGTATGATAGTTCGGTTCCCAAATTAGGATATCGGTTGGACACTCGGTCGGTGAACTGGGATCTTGAGGCAGTGATCACATGGCTCAAGGACATCGCTGAGGGCGATCTTGAGAACCTGAATGCACGTCTGATGCCCGCAGATGTTTCGGCAGCTGCTGGTGATTACAGGTCTTTCGATCAGATATCAGGTCGAGAGTCGATATGCACGACAACGGCCCATCTCCTTACAGTGCTAATTTCGGATGTTGCTGGAATATCATCCTCACTCCTTCTGTACGGATACGATGAGGACTCTAATAGGGTAAACGTGTTCGAGCAGACGGAAGGTGGGCAAGGAATCGTTGACCTGTTCTTCGAGTATCTGGAAGAAAGACCAAGCGTGGTGCTTGATTCTCTCTATCGAGCCCTCCACAATCCCCAGGTACTGAACGAACGTCTGTGGGCATCAAGCACAGTCAGTGAGAAGTTCAGGGACCAGATTGACGTAGGCGCACTTGAAACGGGAGAGGAAGCGGTGCGAGAGGAGGCACTCGACAACATTGAAGGCATTGTACAAGAGTCGCTCGACATCACTTATCCCCCATCACAGCGACGAATCGCCGAGGAGGTCGCCTCAACGCTTGAGCGAATCGAGGCAACAGAGGTTGGCTGTGAGGACGACCTCTATTCGCTCAAACATGAGCTAGCAAAGGCAGGTGTTGAAGGAAAGCTAGACCTGAGCCCAGCGGGAACGACCGAGATTCCAGATCAAATCGCGACGAACTATGCATCGATCTTTGAGGAGGTTGGGGAGGAACTCATACATTCCCTGTTCGTGCCACAGGACATCGATAGCTGCGAGATCAACCTACAACTCGACCACACAATCGGTGATGTTCCTCAACATGAGGCGTTGAGTTACTGTCTGCTTGAGCATATAGGCGAGTATCTCATTGATCGAGAGCCCCAAGACAATGAATTGGAAGAGATTACTAGACGAGGAACACATTGGGCACGATTGGACAATCAGACCGAGGAGGTGCTCTTCCTCCAATGGTAGGTCTCGACTGCAAGCAGTTTCCGATGACGAAGGTCGGTACACATATTGGTGGGCGTTTAGCTGATGATGGAATAAATATTATTGTGCTCGCAATGAATGATATAGAGAAGGTCGAAGTCGACAACCATGCTAAACACAGGGCAAACCGCGAGTACTTCCACAAACTTCCTTCCCTGTACCCAAGTACGGATTTCGGCATCTGTGTGGAGGCAGACGATTCTGATCATCGCCACATCGACCTGTACGAAGAGACCATGAATGTATACTATGTCAAGAGCATCCCAGAGGTTGCCGTGGTATCGAACAAAGCGATATACTTCGAATCTGGCCGCTTCCAGCTGAACGATCTTCATCAGGATACCACAAATTACTGCACCCATGAATCTTCGGTGATGAAGTGTCTCGAGATGTTGTTTGAGCCCCCTGAATAGGTCGATTAGCCACAACGCTTAACCAGAGTCTGTCAAAATATCTCTTGCAAGAGGTGAACAGTAGTGACAAAATTTCAGGTTGAGTCAGAGAACCAATCATTTCAAATAGAAGGTATCAAACGAGATGATTGGACAGATATGAACGATCCCTGTCCCGAATGTGGAGGTGCAGAATTCCATCATTGTCACTACGAGAGTGGTCACTTTACTTCGGTAAATGAAACTGTATCAATGAGATCAGAATACTGGGATAAGAACGGTAGTCTCTTTACAAAATGTCTTGAGTGTGGTGATGTCCTAAGAAAACATCCCGCATATGATTTACTGAAACAAGTGATTGACCGTGATGGATGATTTAAAAGATGTTCCAACCACTTCCGGAGTGTATCGACTCATTGATTTAGACGGTGATATTGCCTATGTTGGCCGAAGTAGTAACCTCAGAAGTCGCTTGCGTCAACACTTCATTAGGCAAGATTCCAGCGTCGTAAGCTATGGCAGGCTTGATATATGGGATATAGACAGAATAGAGTGGTGGGAAACAGATCAAGATGTTCAAGCTGAAAAGGACCTCATACAGAAATTTAAACCGTATCTGAATTTTGAGGATGGAGAAGGCCTTTCTGTTGAATCCAAGACTATAGCTATAGATGAACCCGATGGTATTTGTCAAATATTGAGCGATGAAGAAAGGAAATTCAGAGAGAGACCATACAACAGAGCTAAGCAAAAAATTGAACATCTGAACAGAATGATTGATAAAATTAAACTCGCTGATCACAGCGAGGACACTAGAAAAACAGTACGTAAGCATCAAGAGATACTTGAAGAGGCTATGGACCAGTTCTTGAGGACTGATTGAAGGATTAGAGACTGATAGTACTGTGTGTGGTTGAGATGGCCATCAGTCCAGATAGGTACTGGATTAGATTATGCTTGATTATCTACCTCAGCGTTTCCGCGATTTGACGAAGCGATCGACATCGACCAGCTCGTTGAACGGCGCTACGTCGACGTCGATCTCCTCGAAGTCGGTGAAGAAGGTCAGGTACTGCCAGGGGTTGTCCAGATCCCACGGATTGCCGTCGAGGTCGTACAGGTGCTCGGCGAGCGCCAGATCGTCGCGCTTCGACAGGACTCGCGCCTGGGCGATGAAACCGCCGTCGCGGTACACCAGTACGATATCCCCCCGTGAGACTTTCCGCCACTTGTCGGCGACCGAGGTTCCCCAGACCCGGACTGGCTCGTCGTCGCTCGCTCGTGCCGTGAAGTCCTCTGGCAGAAAGTCGGCGAGTTCCTCGGGTTCGTAGCCCTCCTGTACCGAGCGACAGTAGTCCTGATACGCGTCCTCCCGCCCCGCGGTGAAGATCACGATGCCGGTCATTTCTAGCCCGCAGAACGATCAGGGAGATAAAACCGACCGTCTTGATGAGTAGAGTGCCACAAATCAGCTGAAACACTCTCAGAACAGGAGAATAACACATGCCACGACAGGTGAACCGTAGCCCTGTGCGAGAAGATAGTAATCACTCCCGAGCGAATTCTTCTCGATGTAGGTGTACATCCCCACAGCAGCCATGATCAGTCCAAGGTTCGCGTACAGGACAACCAGTTGATGTGGACTGACGACATCACGAACATGCACGTTGATCGCGAGGGCATTGGCGAAGACTGCCGTTCGACTCACGTAGTGCTTCTCGACAAAGTACCCCAGCGTAACGAGTGCTAACGGCGTCAGATGTTGCAGGACGATATCCGGGAGCTCTTCGATCCAGACTGAAAAGACGAATTCGAGCTGTAGCAAAACCGGCTCAGTCATCTCGGCGTCCCTCCACTCCGACCAGGGGAACCGCCTTCGGATACTGAGCAATCTCGTTGACGGAGCTGGTGTTGATACAGCGGTGATTTCGATCGGGCATGCGTAGCTTTCAGATTGGTGTCGGTATAAGTCGACTAGACAGTTTAGGTGTAAACACGACGGAGAAGAGCGTTTACAGGCGAAAAGAGCAATTTCAGCTACTGAAGGACCTATGTGATATAAGTACCATCCGCCAGTGGACAATCACATGCCACCAACGTACAGCGCCCGAATCGACGAGGAGAAAGTTGAGGAGTTGAAAGAGCAATCTGGTGCAGACGCCGACAGTGAGGCAATTCGAGCGGCCGTCGAGTTCGCACTCTACGAGTCCCGAAAAATGCAGTTTCGGCTTGTGATGGGGATGTTCTTGCTCCTCATGGGAGCATCGAAGTATTTCACCGTTGAGATTGACCCCAGCTTTGCTCCCGTAGCGCTCATCGCTGGTATCGTTCTTCTCGAATATCCGTCGGTCCGTCGACTGGTTGAACGAGGTTCCAGCTTCATTCGCGGCTAAACTGATACATGAGGAGGGGTGTGAGATGTCACGACGACAGAGAAGCATACTTCAGAAACAATTCGCGCTGAGGAGAAAAAGAAAACCGCGGTCGTGACCTTGACCAGGCTCGGCAACTGGATATCGGTGTCGTCGTCGCCCTCGATCACGAGTGAACGACAGCGAACAACGTCACCCGTTACGTCCGAGTGTCTACGAGTTCCTCGTAGTCATATCCCGAACCACAGCTCTGGCAGTACACGGTCGGCCCTTGCTTGTCCCGGATATCGGCGTGACCCTTCGGGCACCGCATGATCCACCCGTCTTCGATCAGCGCGGGAATCTCAGATAGCTGGGCCATGTCGCAAGGATTCACAGAAATCCGCCACTGCTTCGCTGGCACACGCCCCGCGGCCCTCGACCGGGATGCCATCCTGGGAAGCGAGCCAGCGCCCCGTCGGCTGCTGTTTGACGACGATCGAGGTCCACTGGTCGTCGTGTACACACGTTTTCGGTCGATTCCCCGTCTCCCGATCGACTGCTATCGCGTGCCTTTGCATCGCAGTCGTCCCATGGAACTGGTGGGTAAAAGAGGCGAGCCACGGCCGCGGAGTGAAAGTGAAAGTGAAACGCGCGGCAGTTTCCGTCTGGATGTGGCTGTTCTTCACTGTCGCAGCCATTGAACGTCAATGCACATCCGATCGCACGACAGCAGTGCGACCGGTGTGTACATCGTTCAATTTCCAGTATAATTCATACCGCCGGCTGTCCGTCTGTGAAGCATTTCGCGACTCCGTATCGCGAATATCTTGAAGCAGTGACAGCCAGCAGTATCAGTACGTCTGTGGCGGCCGTTCGAGAATCTCGAAGATCTCCCGGGCGCGGTACTCCTTGTTGCGCTGTTGCCCCGTTACCTCCTCCAAGACACCCTCGTCTTGGAGAGTATCGATCGCGCGATAGGCCGTCGACCGCTCGATGTCGAGCCGCTTTGCGACCGTCTTCGTCGTCACGTAGGGGTGTTCGAAGAGCGAGCACGCGAGCCGGTTTTTCGCGTACTGGACGCCGCCGTACTCGTCGTCGTAACGCCGTCGAAGCCGGTCCAGTGCCAGCGTTCGGTCGACCGATTCCTCGGCTTGCCGGGCGACACCCTCGATGAAAAACGACAGCCAGCGCTCCCAGTCGCCGCGGGTCCGAACCGCCTCCATCCGATCGACGTACGTGGCTTTGTTCCGATTGAAGTACTCACTGAGGTAGAGGTTCGGCCGTTCGAGTAGCCCAGTGTCGTACAGCTGGAGCGTGATGAGGAGGCGGCCGAGCCGTCCGTTCCCGTCACCGTACGGGTGGATCGTTTCGAACTGGTAGTGGAACAGGGCGATGTCGACGAGTGGGTGATAGCTCCCACCGGTCTGATAGTAGGTGAGGAGAGCGTCCATGAGGCCGTCGACCTCGCTCGGAACCGGTGGAAGGAAGTCGCCGAGATGATTCGGCACTGTCTTGTAAGCACCGATGGTGTCGGTTTCAACGCGGTCGTCTGGAACGTCCGTGAGGAGTGCCTCGTGCAGTCCGTGCAGCAGCGAAACGGAGATTGTCTCGCCGCTATCGAGCGAATCGATCCCGTCCTCGACCGCCTGTTCGTAGTTGAGGACTTCGCGTGTGTCCTTCGTTTCCGCGCTGCTCGTCGAAGCTTCGATCGGCGTGTCGCCGTCCGTCTCATCGAGAATTCGCGTTTCGAGGCTGTAGAGGGCATTATAGTCGACATCAGCGCCTTCGATCTCAGCTGATTCCATCGCTTCCTTCCGGAGGAGTGATGTGTAGAGGACAGGCGGGAAGTCGAGTTCGAGGCTGACGCCGCTCAGCTTGCCGAGCCAGAACGTGGCATCGGCCAGCAGGTCGTAGAACTCCGAATCCAATACGAGATCCCGCGAGGGTGGGAGTGGATCTGGCCTGTAGTACGACTCCCGCCCGTAGGAGATGAGATCACCGGGTGCGGAGTCTTCGAGTTCGCTATCTCTCATGCACGTACTGTCCCTATTTTCGCGAGGTAAATGAATTTAGCCTCTCTAAATGCAAAGAAGGTCCTGCAAGAGAAGAGAATGTTGTGTCCCAGCACCCTATACGCAACGATAACACCGTGTCGATCCGGCACTTTCGCACTGTTGCCGCAAAACACAGCCACAACCGTCGAGACTCACTGGTCGACCGGATCGAAGTTCACAGTAACCGCTCGCGCGTCTCGTTTGCCGAGCCGCTTGTCCCACTGTTGATGTAGTTCTTGCTGTCACGGGCCAGCACTCTCAAATCCGAACTACCCTCGGGGAGCTCCTGATACGAGCAGATCCCGTAGCCATCGAGGTCACTGAGCATCCCAACCAGTTCCTCGTGGACGATCTCGCTGGTGGGGTAGTAGTCTTCGGTCCCGACGTAGGGCGGGTCGAAGTAGAACACCGTCTCGTCGCTGTCGTACTTTTCGACCAGTGCCTGCCAGTGAAGGTTCTCGACGACGACATCCTCGAACCGGTCGGCAAACTCCCGGAGCCGATCGATCTTGTTCGCAAAGCTGAGCGCCCGATTCGATACCTTGCTCGTTGCGAAGCCGTTTTGTCCGTCGTAAGCTCCGCCCCACTGCGCGTAGCGGAGATAGAAGAACTGGCCGGCCCGCTTGACGTCCTCTTTCGGGCGGTAGCCCTGGTAGTACGCTTCGGCCCACTCGGAGTGAATTGCCCGCGAGTACGGCACAGATGAGAGCCATTGCACCAGTTCGTCGGGCTGCTGACGGAGCACCTCGAAGAAGTGTACGAGATCCTCGTCGAGGTCGTTGTACACCTCCACAGTGCTCGTGTCGGGGTTTTTGTTCACCAGGACACCGGCAGCGCCGCCAAACACCTCGACGAAACACTCGTGTTGTGGGACCTGGTCGAGAATCCACGACGCGAGTCGGCTCTTGCCACCTGGGAAGGGGAAGACAGCGTCGACCATCGTCAAGCATCACCTCGCGTCTGAATGTCGACCACGCCGAGCCCGACGAGGATCTCCGTCACCCATCCCGGGATGTCTGGATCGCAGACAGTATCGGTGGCCGCTGCCGTCGTCAGTGGCGTAGCGATCCCCTCAGCGTCGACACCGAACACCCACGGCTCTTCGGCGTCAATCTCGATCCGAGCGGCGAACTCTGGGTCGGATCGCCAGAGACGAACGCGGACATCTTCGTCGCCGACTCGTCGACGGGTCGTCTGATCTGGCCGCTGTGAGCGCGACATGTTTGAATCGACTAGACCGATGGTAAAAGGGCTGCGGCGGGCGGGTGACCGAATCGCCACGATAGCTGGCTATTTCGAGCGATTCGGCACTATTCGGCGCTGAAATGGCCGATGCGAGGTGACCGAACAGTGACCGAATGTGACCGAATCGGCAGGCTTCGCGATCAACAGAGCGGTCGGTATCGGCTGTCCTGTGTACTCCCATCGCGTTCGATCAGATCCGACTGGCAGAGGCTCCGCAGATACCGTCGGCGGGTCGACCGTGCCTTCGGCGACTGGGCGCGGTCTTCGTAGCGGGCGTGGAGCGTCCCGCTGTCGATCCCGTCGGCATCGCGGATGATTCGGAGCAAGAGACGATGGTGCGAACCGAGTGACCGGATATTTCGATCGCGGATTTCACTTGCGGCGTCGTCGGCGACTGCATCCACGACTGGTTTGGTGAGCTGGTTGCTCTCGTTGCGTTCGACGTGCAGAGCGGCCTGACGAAGAAGTGCGATTGCATGACGAGCATCGCCGGCCGCGAGGTCCGCGATGTAGTCGATAACCCCGTCGGCGAGCCGCGAGCCGACCAGTCCGTGTTCAACGCGGCCGTCGATGATGTCGACGAGTTCGGTGTGTCTGTACTTGTCCATTCGGACAGTTTCAGCGCTCTGCATCCGTGATTTCGTCTTCGTACTGAGCTCTGTGAACCACTTGTCTTCGTCGATTGTGATGCAGATGAGCGAGACGTTCGGCACGTTCCAGAGGGCGAGCAACGGCTGATCGTCGATCGATCCGACCTCGTCGAGGACTACGATGATGTGGTCGTCACACTCTCGGAGTCGGCGTACGGCCTCCGACGACGCCGTCCCTTCGCGCTTGAGGTCGGCACCGAGACCGGTCTCTCGGATGATCTCGAAGAGGACTGCAGCAGGTGTGTTGTCGGCCATGCAGTTGACGTACGCCCATCGCAAATTCAACGCCTCCTTCTCTAACTGGCCGAGCGTGTATTTCGCGATCGTCGTCTTTCCCGCGCCACTGGGGCCGAAGATACAGACATCCTCGGGGCGACCGACCCTCGTCGGGTCGAGAACCGACGAGAGGTGATCGAGTTGTCCCTCGCGATGGTACAGGTCCCGCGGCGGATACTCCGGTCGGAAGACCTTGGCGTTCGTGATCATGGCTCATTCGTTGGCGTACCACTGGTCAGACGATTCACACAGTTCCCGCGGCAAGGCGACGTTGCGTTCGGCCCCCACGACATCGCCATCGACGCTGAACCCCCCACAGTTATCGCAGTCGAAGAGTCGCTCGGTCGGCCTGTCGGGTTCGTCATCGTGGGGTAGCCACCCGTAAAATTCGATAGCACCGGAGCCACAGAACGGACAGTATTTGATGTCCTGATGGTCGCGATAGCCGCGAACGATCTGGTCGTCGGGTGCTTCGATACGGTACGTCATGTGAGCGTGCCGTAGCAGGTCAATCGCGGCGTCTCGATCCCATCGCCCACTCTCGTACCGATCGACGGCTTTCGATCGGAGTTGACGAAACATCTCTCGGTTATTTTCTTCCATATTCGTGGCATGAACGAGTTGGTAAATAGGTGGTCGCCACGTCCAGAGTGAAAGTGAAAGTAGAGCAAAAAGAGAGAACATCAGAAGTGGAGCGGGCGAAAGACGACTTGTTGCACAAGTCGTAACAGACGCCGGGATTTTCACTCGGTACGCGGGGTGTATCGGGACCGATCCCACCGTTCGGAATCACTTTAGTAACGACTTGCGAAGAAATCGGTATGCGAATCGAAGCGACGGAGGGGAACGAACACAAGGTCTGGCTGACCGACGGCGAGATCGAGGACCTCCGGCGAGCGACGAATAGCCAGCGCGACGACCTGATCATCCAGCTCGGTGCGTTCGTCGGCCTACGCGCCTTCGAGATCCCGCAGGTCCGTCCCGTCGACGTGAAGCAGACCGAGAGCGGCCAGTACCGCCTTCGGGTCGAGGCCGGGAAGGACACGAGCGGGAACGGCGGGAAGCCTCGCGACGCCTACCTCCCGGACAGCGTCGAGCGTGATCTCCAGCGCTACCAGAACGAGCACAACATCGCGCCGAAAGACCCGTTCGTCGACCTGTCCCAGCCCGGCGTCCGCGCGGTGGTCCGTCGGACCGCCGAGCGTGCAGCTGACCAGACTGGCGACGACGACTTCGAGAAGGTCTCGACGCACGACCTCCGGCGGCGCTTCGCCCAGCGCCTCCTGGTCGACCAGCAGATGAACCCGCGCGTCGTGATGGCCGTCGGCGGCTGGGACAGCTTCGCCGCGATCGAGCCCTACCTCAACGCGCCGAGCGAGGACGTGATCGACGAGGCGTTCGCAGAACTGTGATCGCCGATACTTCTAAATCTCCGTAGAACAGTCCAGCACACGGAAAGGGTCGCCCCGCAACGTCTCTTTCGTGGCCCGGTCGGTTTCCATGCTCGCGGATGTCACATCCTACAGTGACGACCGCCGAGCAGGTCCGGCGAGGCGGTAGTTGTGGATGTGACTACTGATGTGATAGGTTTTCGGGAGATGTGCCGGGAAAAGTGACTCTCAGTCGAGACGCGTGATCATTTTGCCGTCGTCGATGTCCCACTCGATCAGGACCTCGTCGCCCTGTTCGATTTCGAACGCGTCAGCGAGCCCTTTCGGGATACTGACCCCGACGCTTCCCCCGAGATCGGTCACCGTCCGCGAGCATGGTTTACGGCCCATAGACAGCTAAATGTGTGACGTGGGGATCAAAAAGCATTGCCACCGTATGTAGCGGATTAATAGCTATTCCGTAGAAGACACGTAGCCGTTGCTCAGCTACCGCATAGCTATTTTATTTGATGCTTTATCCACGGCTCCGGATGGCGCGGGTATCCGCGACCAAGCGTCGCGGATAGTACCCCTACCCATGCGATACGACGCTGCCGGCGGCGACGAACCGCCGGCTGACGGGCCAGAACGGCCCAGTCGAAACTGGCGAATCGACTGGCACAACGTCGACGAGCAGCGGCGCGTGCGGTCCCGTCGAGAAGCCGGCGGCGCGAGCCGCGATCTCGTCGACAAACCTGCCCCAGGAGGAAGCGCGTGAGACCCATCGAAGCCGCTGGAGTCGTCTCCCGGCTCGACGACACTGTGTGCAACCTCCGTTTTCGCGCCGAAACCACGGGTAGCGACCGAAACCGCTCACAGAACGAATGAGAAACACGATACTCGCGATTTTCCTGACCCTGACGCTCGTGGCATCGCCCATCGCCGGCTCGGCGGCCGCCGCCCAGCCCGGCCTGAACTTCACCTCGGAGAAGACGCCCAACCCGACTATCGTCGAAGACGAGCTGGTCGTCACCAGTCACGACATGGACGAGATGGACGGCCCGCTGGAGTACTACGACGACTCCGGTGAGGTCGCCACGCTTCCGGCGACGGTGAACCAGTCACAGGACACGCCCGTCGGTGTCCGCTTCGACAAGATCGACGCCGACGTGTACACGCAGTTCCCCCGCGTCTCCGGCGAAGTCGACAACGAAGCCAACTGGACCGTCGCCACCGACTGGACGACCTCCTCTGGTGGATCGTCGTCGATGAGCGTCGCCGACGCTGACGCCGACGGCGTCGAGAAACTGGAGTTCGCTGCTTCGGCTGCCTCCGGAGAGACCGCGACGGCGACGCTCTCCGAGAACGTCAGTATCACGAACGACCCCAACAAGCGCGTCCTCTCGACCGTACTGAACGTCGAGACGCTCTCGGGCACGGCCGAACTGCGTGCTGTCGACGGAGACGGTGACTACCGCTACGCCGAGATCAACGGCTCGGAGAACGCCGACGCCTCGGACATCATCGCCAACAGTACCGGCAACGGCTACGTCCTCCAGGAGCGCCTGAGCAACCTCCCACTGGCTGGCTCCGGTGACGGGAGCTTTGACGCCATTCAGAAGGTCGAGATTGTCGCTATCGACAACGACGTGACGGTCACTGTCGCCGGTCTCGATCTGGACAAGAAGTCTGAGTACGATCTCGCCGAAATCGAGCGCGACACCGACAGCGACGGCGAACTCGAACAGACCGTTGTCACCGACTACTACGAGGGTGGCACCGCCGACATCACCGGTCTCGATACCCTCGGGAGCGAGTTCGACAGCGCGGTTCTGAAGGATCTGCACGTCTACGACGTGCGATACGAGTTCGCCGATCTCACCGACGAGTCGGAGTACTCGATCAACGTCACGTCGGCCGACGAGTACAGCTATCCACAGAAGCTCGAACTCTACGCGGACCTGCAGGTCCCTTCGCCGATCGACCTCTCGCACGGAACACTCACGCTGGAGTTCGAGCAGGGGCTTCCCGGTGAACGATATCAGGTCGCCGAGGTCGCTTCCGACACCGATAGCGGCACGGAGTTCGGCAACGTCTCGGACTCCGAGTACACCAGCTACGGGAGTTCGTTGAACTCGCAGGGCACGACACACGAGCTGGCGACTGTCTCGGCCGACACGAATCAGCGCGTTCACTTCGTCATCCTCTATCAGAACGAGGAGGTCGACACTCTCCAGGACACGAGTGCGATGGGGCCGACCGGTACGAGTGGCGACGGGTTCTTCTCGTCGCTGTTCGGGAAAGCCATCAGCGTCGTCGGAGCGGTCCTGGGTGCAGTCGGACTGCGACGCTACGCCGGAGGGTCGTAGCCGTGTCCGCTTCCGGTGCGGGCGGCTCTCGTGTTCGCCGTCTGTTCGATCGAGCAGCCAGAGCCGACTCCCTCGCAGGCGTCGTCTTCCAGGGGATCGGTGCTGTCCTGCTGGCTGGCGGGACAGCCCTCTCCAGCGGTGTGCTGACTATTGCCGACGTGATCATCGTCCCGGTCGGCTCGCTCACGAGCGAAGTGGGCGATCTCATCGGAGCCACGTTCGGCGGGGCGGCGACCATCATCAACGCCGGAGCGCTGGGCACCGCCGTCTCCATCGGTCCCGACGGGATGTTCAACCTCGGGCCGCTGTCGTTCGCGTTGGGCGTCGGCTCTGTGTTGCTGGCGGTCTACGCGATCTCGGCGTACCTGAGCGAGGAAGACACGGGCAATTTCTTTCCAGGACTCCCGTTCGACATCCCGACACCGGGCTTTGGCGGGCCAGAGGAGGACGATCAGTAGCACGATGCCCGGTCCCGAATCCGATCGTAGCGGCCACGTCACGGGGGTGACCGTCCGTGGTTGACTGGCGACAGTTCTTTCGTGCGGACGGCTACCGTCTCGACTTCGGTCGCATCGCCGAAGTCGGAGTCGGGACCGTCGCCAGCGCGGTCTTCACTGGCGTCGTGAGTGTCATCCTCGGCCTCGCGGATCTGCCCATCTCGCTGCTGTCGGGGCTGGCAGACTTCCTCGGCCGGTTCGTCGACGTGCGAATACTCGCACCGGAAGTCGTCCAGGCAGCCTTCGCGAGTGCCGGCGACTTTGTCCGCCAGAGCGGCCCAGCCGGCTATATAGTCGCGCTGGGGATCGTTCTCGTGACGACGTACATCATCGCGGAGGTGGTCAGCCGTGTCCGCTAACGGCGGCCGGGACGGCGTCACTCTCCGCACGATCGTCGAAACGCTGGGACCGCTCGTCCAGTTTCTCCGGAGCAACGGCATCCAATCGACACTGGGGACGCTGTTTCGGTTCCTGCGGAACCCGGTCAGGTTCGTGTTCAGCATCATCTCGTTCTACGTTCTGAACGGGATTCTGAACATCGTCTCGACGGTCACGAGTGCCGTCCTCGGCGCGTTCGACTACCTCGTTGCGTCACTGACGTTCGCACAGCGAGCACTCGGGCAGGCGTTCGGAGTGGCCGGCTTGAACGTACTGAGCGCACGGGCCGCACTGAACCAGATCGTCGTTACGCTCGCGGCCAGTGCCGGCCCAGCCGCGCCGATACTCGTCATCGGTGCCGGCGCGGTGACGTTGTTCCTGATCTATCGGGTCGGTATCGCACTGCTTGGAGAGTTGCCGGTCGGTAGCAGCGTCATCGATCTCCTCGGACTGAGATAGCCATGCAACGACTCAAGAACTTCATCTGGCATCCGCTCACCGGCTTGGCGGTCGGCATCGGTACGCTTGGCCAGTTCGGGTTCGCGTGGTTCGAGCCCATCTGGGGCCTCATCGTCGCCACGTCGAGCTACTGGTTCCCGGCAGTCGCGACCAGTTCGTCGACGCTGCTGCCGGAACTGGGCTACGGCGACCTCGGCACGAGGTTGCTGATCGCAGCGGCGAGTGTCTTCGTCGCTGTCCAGATCGACCGGCTCTACGAGCGGACCCAGGAGTACCTCGAAAACAGATGAGACACACACAGTACCCATCGACACGGCCGTACCGAGACCCCTCACCGAGAGGGTGTACTACTCACCGCCACGCGGGAGGTGTGCCGTGATGCCGTTCGGGAGCCTCGATTTGCTTGCCGGCGCTGGCGCGCTCTTTGGCGTCCTCGCGCTGGTGTTCGTCGGCCGCTACGCCGTCGCCTACGCTCGGTCGGACGACTTCGAGGTAGCGTGGGACCGGACAACGCAGTGGACGATGGCTGTCGCGATGGGTCTCGGGGCCGCTGTCTCGACGGGGCTCATCCAGCTCGGCGACCTACTTGCCGCGGGCTTCGAGTTCGTCGTCGGTCACCCCTTCGCCGTCTCGAACCTCGGTATCACCGGTCTGGGAGCAGGCGCACTTTCGGGAGTCGTCTCGCTCAGTTCGTCCCAGTTCGTCGGTCTCGCGGTGATGATCGTCGGCGCGATCCTGCTGTTCGTGGAGGTGGACGACCTTGTCGAATAGCCTCGTGTCGGTCGATCGGGTCCGACTGTCGGATCTCTCGCCGATCGGGTGGTTCGGCATCGCTCTCGCGATCGGCGCGCTCGGTTACGCCGCGAACGACCTCCTCAAGACCGTCGTCCGGGGTGGTCCCTGGGTTGATCCACTGGCCGTCGCTGGCGTTGGCCTCGTCTTCGGATTCGGTGTTGCCTACCTCGACGGCGGGCCAGAGATCGAAAGCACGTGTGACCATTGCGGTGCGTACATTCGCGCCCAGTCCAGCCGTGGCGGTGTCGACGAGTATATCGAGTGCCACGCATCGGCCACACCACGGCGGGCTACTCTCGGCCCGCTGTCTGTCGTCCTCCAACGCCAGACGGCCGAGTGGACGTACTGCTCGGGTGACTGTGCGACCGCTGACCGAGATCGCCGTGTCGCCATCGACGACGCCAGAGACGACATCGGACTGACCACAGAGGTGGCCGATGACTGAGCCGTACTCGTTCCGGACGCTGGCCCGTCCGACGATCGCACCGGAGGCACTCGCCAGCTTCGTCGGTCTCGGATCGGTCGCCTACATGAGCGGAGTCGCAGCGAGGACCGGCGACTACGTCCTCGCCGGGCTCGCCGTGATGGCGCTGCTCGGATTACTGGTCGCGCTGAATCGGGTCGACAAGCGAGCGCGGGAACTGGAGGAGCCCACCACGCGATGACCCGCACGTCCATCGCGCTGCTGGCGCTGGTTGCCCTGCTGGCCACTGCCCCCGTGATCGGGCTGGTCGGGGCTCAGTCCGCAGAGACGACCACCAACGCGACGAGCAACGCCACTGCCAGCGGTGACGATCTCACCCTCGACGATCTCACAGACACTGGTCCACGGATGAGCAACTCGCCACCGAGCGTTCGGATGGGCGAGGATCAGTTCTTCTGGGTCGTCTACTGGCCGGCGAACAACCCCTTTGCCGACGTGGGTTCGTCGGACTCCGGCGAGTACCTTCCGCCTGGCCACACGGTCGGTCGGAACGCCGTCTACCTCCGGACGTGGGTCTACGAAGACCAGCAGGAGACTGTACACGTCGCCTACTGGGAGAGAGACCAGAAGGTCGTCCAGCAGGGAAACACGACGACGACAGTTCCGGTCGCCCGGAACGTCACCCACGTCACACACAACGTCACTTTCGAGCGCGGACGGCCGACAGTGAAGGTCCCGCTCCGGCAGCACGACGACGAAGTGCGGGTGACGATGTGGATCGAGGGCAAAGAGTACGCGCGATGGGCTAACTTCGGCCACCGGAGTATCGCGACCACCCAATCGGTGGACATCGACAGCGCTGGAGACTATCTCTCAAGCGTCATCGTCGACTTCCTCGTCTGGATCCTCATCGGCGGGTTCGCCGTCGGCTGGGCGTGCAAGCGGGCACTCGACGAGGCAGGGATTGGCCCGCAGTACGGCTATGGTCCCTGGTTCCTGGCCCTCTCGATCCTCACCGGGCTGGGTGGCCTGCTGTTCTACGAGAACCTCGCGAATCTCGTCGTCAACGCCCAGTTCGTGTTGGCGCTGTACGTCGTCGCGGTCATCGGCATCGTGATGCTGGAGACGTACACACGGAACATCTCGGCCGCCCTGTTCCTACGACCGACGCTGGAACACGCGGAGTCGCCGACGGGCGACGACGCCTACGACGTAGTCGACGCGGAAGCTCGCGAGGAGAAGATCGTCCGGACGAACCACGGCGTTTCGGTCGTCAAGCCGGGGCTGTTCCCGTTCCTCGCTCGCGTGTTCGGCAAGAGTGCTCGCCTCGCGAACGTCGACCAACTCCGAACGCGCGTCCCGATGCAGGACGACTCGAAGTGGGACGAACTCTACCTCGTCGATCCAGAGAGTGCGAAGCTCCTGTACTACGAGCCAGAAGGCTGGCGGCTCGACTGGCCACCGCTCGATCGTGAACACGCTGGCGAGTGGCTGGCGATCGCTGGTGCCATCACACTGGCTGTCGCGTCTGTCGCGCTCGGCGTTGCGGGCTTCCTGACGGTCGCGACCGTCACGAGCGTCGGCCTGCTGGTCTGGGCTGCCCACCCTGTTGACGGGAAGGCCGCCGTCAAGCCCGCCCCGGTGCATCTCCGGTCGGCCTTCGGCACGATGGTCAAGTACGCGGAAGATGTCGACGACGCGAAACACCTCTCGGAGGTCAAAGAGCAACTCGACCGCGAGCGGGTCCGGAAACAGCGCGATGTCGACGAGAAAGTGTCCGATCACGACCGCACGCTCGTCGAGGAGATCCTCGATCCCGACGAAGACGTTCCGGCCGCGATGCGTGACGGCGACGGTGACGACGAGGATCTGACCGAGAGCCGCCGAGAGAACCCCCCAGCGACCGCCGACGGTGGTGACAGTGATGTCTGAAAGCGAGCGCCCTCACGCGTTCCGGCCGGCGCTGGTCACTCTCTCGAACAACGTCCGAGAGCGGTTCGACGAACTGCTCACCGGCGGGCTACGTGACGAGGATCGCGTGCTGACGTGGTTACAGGAGATGACGATGCGGACGCTGGGCCGTGTCGACGCACGCGTCTACTGGGACTTCGCTCGCCAGTTTCGGGGCACACAGGGGCTTCTCGTCGCCGCGATGGTTCGACCGTGTGCCCGTCGGGGCAAGATGCGAAGTCTCGACGAGGACGTGGCCGAGAAGCTACGCGAGCGGCTGCTGGCGAACTACTTTCAGCCGGCCCACGTCGACGCCTTCCGCCGGCTTCGCCACGAGGCAACTGAATACGTCAGCGAAGCCGAGGATGAGTCCGAGCACGATCCGACACGCCAGTCCTACCTCGCCATGCGGCCAGCAATGAGCGAGCTGGACGAGTGGCAAGAGCGTGCGCTGGCGTCGCTCCTGGACGGGTTCGAGAGCCGGTCAGCGATCCTCGACTGGGGAGACGACCTCCTGCTCGCAACACACGGCGAACTGGGCCGTGAGTGGACGAAGCGCGCCTACGAGGAGGAACCGACCGTCGAGGTTCTGACCGGCGCGCAACCGGAACATGAGCGGGCTCGACGGCTCTTCGCAGCTCATCACGTGCTCCCGAAGTTCCGAGCCGGAGTTCGCGCTCTGAGTGGCGATGCCGGCGAGATGCCAGAGAACGGCCAGCACAACGACACGGAGCCACCGGACTGGTGATTCAATGAGTAGTCTCATCGAACCCAAGGCAGACACACAGGCACAGATTCGAGAGCAACTCCGAGCGGTCACGGAGCCACACGAGAAATCGTGTCAGGCTCTCGGCGATCCGGAAGCGCCAAACCACAACGACGGCGAAGCGCTCCACCGGCACTTTGCAGTCCCGCCGCTGCACAAGTACCTCGCCCAGGCAGACCGCAACGACGCGGCGGTCGCGAAGTTCCCGCGAGCGTTCGTGGACGCGATCGTTCACACAGACGAGCGCGATCTCGAACTCCTCCGTAAGCTCGTCGGCAAGGTCGACTACGACTTCCGCGATCCGAATCCAAGCCACGAGGCACTGGAGCGCTACCCTCGCTACCGCGCGAAGACGCTGGAGTGGATCGCCGACGATGCCGATCGGGTCCAAGACATTCGAGCGGTGAAAGGCACGGATCTGTTCGTCCACGGCGAGCCCGGTGGCGGGAAGTCGACACTCGCTCTCTCACAGGTGCTCTGGCGGATGGAGGTCAACAACGAGACGTGCCTCTGGGCCGAATCCGTCGACGAGTCTGGAACCAACGAACGCACCGAATGGCTCGCGTTCGCCCCGTTTGCAACGCTTGCGATACCGGAGGGAATGGACACACAGGTCCGGATCGTTCCGGAGAACGTCGCCGTCAACGAGTTCACCGTCCGCCCCGAGGAGATCGCCCGCGACGTGATCCGGTACGAGTCGATCCAAGATCTCGTCGGCCAGCTCGTGCCCGGCCAGTTCTACGTCGTGTTTCCGGACCCGCTGCATCGAGGATGTCGAGAGGTGTCGAAGTTCAATTACTTCAACTACCGACAGGTGACGCCTCCCGACGAAGACGGCCCGGATCAGCCGACGGATGCCGATCAGTGGTGGTTCGCGTTCGTCGCCCACCGCATCTCCGGCGACGTGTTCCCGCATCCGACGTTCATCAACTTCGACGAGGCCGGAAACATCTTCGACCCCGACGCCGAGAAGGGCGTCCACGACCACTACGACAAGCTCCGCTGGTTCCGAAACAAGTACGCTGACGCTCGTAAGAAGCGGGTGAGCTTCGGGTATCAGGCACACGCACTCTCCGAGGTTCACCAGTTCGGTCGGCAGAAGATCCGCTGGCGGCTGACGATGAACGGCAACAAACCGCCGATCGGTCGCTCGCTGCCTGGTGATCGCTCCTGCCCGCTGAACTCCGATCTCACGTCAGACATGGACGCTGGCGAGGGCATCATCTGGAAGGCACCGCACTTCGCGCCCGTCAAGTGGCCGAATCTGAAGGCACAGGCCAAACTCGATGCGGAGGTCAGTATCGACTTCCGCAACTGGCAGGAGGCGGTCAGCGGTGTTTGACGACCGGTTGGTTCGCTCAGAAAAACGCGCCAATTATGAGCGAATTCGGCGGTATGGTTCGAATCTGAGATCCGGTCGATACGGTGCCGTCGAGCCGATCGAGCTGCCCGCTACACACGCGCGCGTGCTTCAGATAGGAGTCGAGGGGGGACCCCCGTGTGAGCGCGTGCAGTACTGCGGAGGCGCGGTCGCGTGATGGTCGTCTACGAACTGGTGCAGTGGCTCGCCGATTTGATCGCGCCGCTGCTCGGCATCGAGGGCGTCCTCGTTACTGGGCTGGCGTCGACGGCAGTTGCTCTCTACTACCTGCGGGAAGCGGCTGGCGTACTGGTCGTACTGGCTCGCTGGGCACGCATTGCGTCGGTCATCATCGGCATCTTGTCGATCGTGCTGGCTGCTGGAGCCCATCTCGGGATCGTCGACCTCGCAGGCGGCTCACTGGTCGAACAGGCAGGGAACTGGATTGCAGAAGGGATTCACTGAGATGTCCGACTCACACACCGACTCGATAGCAGCTGGATCGTGGTTGAACGAACGATATGACACGAGTGGCTGGCAGCGGCTCATCCGTCAGTGCGGCACGGTCGTGGCTGCGGTGCTGATCGTCCTCGCTGGCGTTCCGGTCGGCCCACTCTCCGGTAGTGTCGGAACAGCGGCGGCAGCCGACGACGGCACTCCCGTCGTCATTACTGGCGGAGGCGATGGTAATCTCAAACTGATTACCGCAAACAACGAAACGGTGAAATGGACCTATAGCAGACCCAACAACCTTGGTTCGGTGAGAGACTCTGAAATTGGCGATGGTGCCGTGTATGCGACGTTTGCCGATGAAGTCCACAAGGTCGATGTGACTGACGGAACGAAGATGTGGAACTATACCGGCCACGAGTACAGAGTTCGTGCTATCGACATCGGTCCTGACGGCTACGTATATTCCGGCTCACAGGACGACGAACTGCACAAGATCGATCCCAGTGACGGATCGACCGTCTGGACGTACAGTTACGGTTCGACGGTAGAAGCCGTCGAAACAGCAGCCTCGGGCCACATCTACGTGGCGGGCGGCTCTGGCGAAGTACACAAGGTCAATCCGGACGGCACTAACGAGTGGACGTACACAGGAGATTCCAACCAAGTGTTGTCGATGGCAGTCGACAGTGGGAATGCAGTGTATTACGGCTCCTACAAGGGCTACATTCGGAAGCTCGATCCCAGCAGCGGGTCGAAAGTCTGGGAGTATAACGGCCACTCGAACGACGTGAACGGGTTGGAGGTGACCGACAGCGGCAATCTGTTATCGGCCGCCGAGGACAGCGAAGTCCACAAGATCGATCCAAGTGGTCCGTCTCGAATCTGGACGTATACCCACTCAGGATGGCTTAGAGACGTGTCGTCCGGATCGTCTGGGGATGTGTATGCCAGCGACATTGATGGCTACATCGTCCGCGTCGACGGCGATGCTGGTTCACAGGTGTGGGAGCGAAACGCAGTGAGAATCAGGGCATACACCGTCTCTGCCGGCACTGCGACGATCCCATCGACCGTCTCTGGGACAGTAACCGATGATGACGGCGACCCACTCGAAAACGCGACGATCAGTGCCACGTCTGGCCAGTCGACGAAAACGGACGCATCTGGAGCATACTCACTCCAGCTCTCGCCTGGTGAATACACGCTGTCGGTCTCGAAGTCTGGCTACGCGGATGCGTCCCGTTCGATGACGGTTGGAGGGAGTTCGGCCAGCGGCGTCGATTTCACACTCTACGAGAGTGGTACCTACGAACAGCGGTTCGTCCTCGACGACCAGACGACCGATCGCCGGTTCAGCGACGATCCGAAGCTCATCGTCTGGCGGCCCTCGCCACCCAGTACGACGACGTTCAATCACAACGACAGCGCGTTCGTACGGCTACAGGATGGCCAGCGGTACAACCTCACGGTCATCGATGGGCTGGCGTACTACGAGCGGGTTGGCTTCGAGGCAAACAGGAGTCAGCCGAGGGAAACGCTCGTCGTCGGCGCGAGGGAGAACCAGACGACGCCGACGCCGACACCCACCATTCCGGAACGCCTGCAGGTTCGCTTCGAAGAGCTGGAGGACGAGTCCGACGGACAGGAAGTCGTCGTCCGATCGCCAGAGCCGGTGACGGAAGTGAACTACACGATCATCAACGAGACCGACGATCCGGTCTACAACGACACGCAGGAATTCGAGGAGCCGCGTGAGTACTACGAGGGAGAACTCGACGAGATCATCTCCACGAACGGGACCGAACTCTCCGAGGATGCGAGACTACGCTACTCCGGAGAGTTTGCCAACGGGTCGGCGTTCAACGGGACTGTCCCGTTCGAGACGTTCGAGTCCAGTGGCTTCCTCGGCGGGCCGACTGGTGCAGCCGGCAGCGAGGGCGGTGGATCGACCGGGGGACTCGTCGTCCTCGCTGGCGGGGCGCTCATCGTCGCGTATCGATACCGGGACCGACTCACTACCGCAGTCAGTCGTATCGCCGGCAGAATAACCAACTGAAAGCGGCTCTGACAGCAACAGAGTCGTCGACACTCGCTTTGCCGCGACAGTATTCACAGACATCGTTTCGAGTGCTTCGTTCGGTAGCGGTGCAGTGGCTGAGTTTTTAGACCCCTTCATTTCGACTGGTTCATCTGGAGTTAGCGGTGCGGGGGCGGGGGCTGGGTGTGTATTTTTGGACCGGATGTGCCCTTAGGCACACGTCCTAAGGGGTGCGTCCCGCTGGTCGGGCACGCGAAACGCGCTGACCGGCGACGATAGGCGGCGCTGGCCGGTCGAAGACTCGACTCGAAACAGGGGTTAACAGGGTGCTGCGCGGATCGACTTATAAAAGAAGGACGCGAACGACAGCGTTGCCACTCATCTGTCGGGCTCTACCAGAGGGTCGCGGCCCGGTGCTGCTCTCGGGTGCCGTCGACGGAGACCTCGACGATTGCGTCGGCGAGCTGGTCGATCGATCGACCGTCACGCTTCCACGCGGTCCCCATCTCGTCGAGGACATCATCGAACATCGGCCGATCGGTGTATTTGAACCGGGAAAGGACGGTGTCGATCCGGACGACAGGCCGTTCACCCTCTGATTCGGGCGGTTCGAACTCAGCACCGTACTTCGAGAGCCAGCGATCGAAGGCAGCGGAGGCGGACTGGCGCACGTCCTGGTCGACGATCTCGGCGACGCGATCGGCGGCGGTCTCGAGCTGGTGGTCGATAGACTCCACGATCGCGCGGACCTCGCGACGAAGCCGGTCGGTCACGAAGCGAACGTGGCCGTTGTCGCTGGTGAGGACGCCGTCCATCCGATCGAGACAGCGGTAGATCGTCGAGAGCGACAACCCAGTCTCGTCGGAGAGATCGCGAGCGTGGGTCCCGCCGTCGGCCGTCAGCGTCTCGACGATGTCCTCGTCGGCCGGCGTCATGTCACGAAGGCAGGTCAACAGGAGGTGCTCCTGCTGGGCTTCCAGCTGGGGAAGCGGGTCCGAGTGGATCGGAACCGGATCCGCAGCGGCGTGTGCGTAGAAGTGATCGTCGGCGACAAACGTCGTCCCACCGGCCGCGGTCGGAATGTCCGCCCACGTGAGAATCGACAGTAGTCGCTCGTCAAGTTCCTGGACGACATCGTGGCGATCCGCCCAGTCGACGGAGCCGCCGTCGGTGCGACCACCGACGAACTTCGTACCGACCTTCGGGTGGTACAGGGGATCGTCGGGCTCGAACTCCTCAGGATGCTCTGGTAAGTAGCTCTTGAGTTGCCCGCCGAGGCGGTGCTGAGAGACGAGCTGAGAGGCGCTGGCAGAACCGTGGCGGATCACGTGGTGATGGCCGCGTTCGTCCTCGTTGTCCCACTTGTGCATCCCTTTCGTACCGGCAGTGTCGGACAACAGCATCGCGAGGCGATCCATCACTCCGCCGGTCCCGATGAGCTTCTCGTTCATCGATCGCGTGATCCGAACGTACCGCTCCAGCGCGCTCACTCGTCCACCGAACGGCGCGTCGAAGTAGCCGTGATAGAGACCGAGATCAGCATCATCGGCAAGCTCGAAGACGGCTCGCGTGAGGAATTCAGGGACCTCGTCGAGACGCATGTTCGACGGCTGGCAGTGGACTGACAACCCCTCATCGGGATCGGTGTGATCGAACGCCGTCGTCGTGGGTTCGCCTTCGGAGTTACGCATGTTCGGGTGCCGTGGAGAGAGGTTGTAGTCGCACTTGCGCTCGTTGCTGCCCTGGATGTTGATTTCGAGTTCGTAGAGCCGATCTCCGGCAACAGCATCGGTCGGTCGCGGCGTAAACCCGGACTTCGAGTAGGTGAACCGAATCGTGACGGGTTCGCCGTCGATCTCAGTATCCATCTCGTGGTAGCCGTCGAACTCGTTGATGAGCAGATCCGACAGTGCCCAGTATGGATCGAGGCCGTCGTAGTCGACGCTCTCACTGTCTCCCTGGTCGACCGGCCCGTAGTAGAGCCAGCACTCGGCCTCGTGGTTTCGAGGAGCGACTTGGGTCACGCGTCGTCACCTCCGTCGGCTGCGACGGCTGTCTCGGTGCTCTCGGCAGCGTTGTCACCGTCGTCGAACAGATGTGGGTAGCGCTCCCGAAGCGGGCCGAAAATCCGCTCAGCGTGGAAGGTGGCCCGATCAGCAGCCTCGTCGACATCATCGCGATCGGGAAACTCTGTCTCGACCGGCGGGAGATCACGAGGCTCCGCGCGCTCGTCGAGTCGGTCGGGTCGTTCGCCGTGCAGCGTCAGCCACTGTTCGCGCTGGTCGAGACGCTGCATGATCTTCGATCGAGGCTCGCGACCGTGTTCGACAGCGAGCGCCCGCTCGACTGCCTTCCAGGCACGAATGCGCTCGATCGAATCGATGCTGTCGATGAGATCCAGCGCGATGTTGCGACGACTCGGGTGACGGACGAACTCCCAGTCGAGCCACCGCGCTGGATCTTCGCCGATGTCGTTCTGGATGCGCTCGAAACGCTGGCGCTGCCGCTGGGAACCGCCCTGATTCTCGGACGGCATGGTCAGCGATCGACCTCTGTGGCGTCGAAGACACTCCCCCAGGAGACCTGTGCGTAGTCCGAGCGCGTCCCGCTGGAGTCGATCCAGCTGTGGATCACCTCGTCGACGGTCGTCGCTGGAACGACTTTGAGCGCGACCGGCGGCCGATCGGGAAGATCCCGGCAGACTGCGAAGAGGTAGACGCCAGCGATCTCCAGGAGCGTCTCGTGCTGGCTTCGCCGGATTTTGAACCGGCCCCGGCGACCATCGGCGTAGGTGACGATCGTGCTCTTGATCTCGACCTGTGTGCCACGCTCCAGGAGACAGAGGGCGACGAACGGGATGTCGGCCGTCGGTGTAACGAGCGTCGTCGCGACGGCGTCGTAGTGTTCGGCGACTTCGTCGGGGACGAGCTGGAGTGCAGGGACGTGGTCAGTCGTGATCGCGATCTCGACGCCGATCCCGGCCTTCTTGTTCGGTGCCAGTGAGGCGTCGAGACTCACTGTGATCCCTCCCGATCTGTGGCCGTGTGTATTGAGCAAATATCAGTGGTGGTTTGTTCGACAATCCTGAAGCCAGTATTAATGTCCTCCAGCAAGCACGGCAGTTCAAGTACTGATCTATCGCTCGTTATCGTGTTCCAACTTGGTTTCTGTATGTTGTTGTTAGCACAAATTGCGCACGCTACCCGTGGATGGGGGACATTAATCAGCCTCTCGGGATACGTCGTCGGTGGCCTGACGGCGGTCAGTGCATCGCTGGCATTTCTGGTGCGTCGTCTGAGCGTACCAGAAAATAGTTGAGGGTCACGAGTCCACCGCGTGATGGTTCTGATGGTCGCCAAAACCTCCGACTCCACGGAGTGATCCGCGAACGCATGGAGGATCTGGAATCGGTCAGTATCACCTTCAGACATCCCGCTCACCTCCCGCGTGTAGTGAGCGGTGACTCCAGCAGTGGCTCCCATCCAGCACGAGATTTCCCAATTTATAAGCAGCTATTTGTCGAACCGAGAGGTGATTCGTATGAGTGTACCCCTGCACATCGGTCTCGAACACCCCAACCTGATCTGGATCGTCGCGACAGCCATCATCTCCTTCGCCGTGGGGACTGGCTTTGGAGCGTTTAAGCTCCAGCCCAAGCTGCAAGACGACACTGAGCCGAACTCTGAGACGGTAAATAACTGACTTCTCAGTCCCACTCTCGGATTGCTCACTGGGCATCGGAGTCACCTCCGTCGGCGACGAGCTGGCGATCGGCTGTCGTGTCTGGTGACGGGATCGCGTCGACGCGGTCGCCCCAGACCTCGATCATGTGCTCGCGTTCTGGCTCGCGGACGATGTCGGTCGGATCAGTGCGCGGGACGATCGAGCGGGGCCAGTGGCTGCCGCGCTCGACGAGGCCGGCGGGGACGACGCCACCGTTGTCGATCGCGTAGGCACCGGTGGTGTAGACCAGCACGTACGGCTCGGTGGGGTGGGCGTAACGGATCTGAAGCCGCTTGCCGTTGTAGTCGGTCGTCGCACTGACGGCGTAGATCCGCGGCGACCCGGCGCGCCGATCCGCGGCGTCGGGGTGTGAAATCCACGACGTGGGGATCGGGTCGAACGTCTGGCCGTCGATTTCGATTGGCCAGGACATCACGACTCACCTCCCGCGACGCGGCGGGCGTCTTCCCAGGTCGTCACGTCCTCGTCTTTCAGGATCGAGGTGACCTGAGAGTAGGAGTCGGGACTGCTGTGAGCGTCGGTCCCTTCGGCTTCGCCGCCCTGGTCGGGAGACCGATGGAGGTACTTCCCCTGGCCTGAGAAGACGAAGTGGGTGACGTGGTCAGGGACCTCGTCGTCTGGGAAGCACAGCTCGCAGAGGTCGCGGTTGCGGCGTCGGGACGAGTCGATAGGACAGATCCGGAAGTCGGCGACGTGGTAGCATGCGGAGTCCGCCGTCGGCGACGTCATGGCTGACACCTCCCGTCGTCGAGGGCGGGACAGTCCTGTGGCTCAGACTCGATCGTCTGGCCGCAGAACTCGCAGTGGACGGCGTCTCGCGGCAGTTCGTGAGCGGGGAAGGTGCTCACGCGGACCACCCCGAGAGCGGCCGCTCTTGATTGTTAAAACCATGCGTTAAATTAAAGGTCGGTATGGGGTCGGAGGGATTTGAACCCCCGATCGGCTGATATCTCCGGTGTGTGCCTCGGAACTCCAGAGGGTCATCAACGCGAGCCGATGATCAGTCGGCCGCTCAGTATATCAACCCTGGAGTGTCGTCACCGGGCACGTTGCCTCTGGAGTCAGCCGCCTTCCCGGACTAGGCCACGACCCCGCACTCCGGCGTAAGCCCACCTGTATGAAAGGGGTTACGGTTGCGTCCGGAGGTTAGTCGTCGCGGTCGGTGTCGCTCCAGTCGCAGTCCTGACACTTGTAGCCGGTGACGAACTCCGTGATACCGGGCATGTAGCCGACCGAGAGCACGTCTCCTCCGCAGTCGGGACACGAGCGGTCGGCGTCATCGATCGCTTCGGCGTCCATGACGTCGTCGTCTTCGATCAGCTCGGCGAGCGACTCGGGTGTGACCATGCGGCCCTGCACGACGCGGTTGTCAGCCATAGCAACAACGGGGGCGCTGAGCAACCTAAGGGTTGTCACTTCGTATCGCGCCGAGCGCGGTCAGAGCCAGGGCGCGCGGTCGTCGTCGTCGTCGACGGTCGGGTGGGAGCTGGCGTCAGTGGTGTCGTGGTCGACGCCCTGGGACGCGCCGCCGTCGGCGAAGGCGGCGGTCACGTCGACGGCGTCGGGCTCGTAGTGTTCGTCGCGTTCGCGAGCGCGCTGTGGGTCCAGCGAGAGCAGCGTCGTGACCGCGAGGACGGCCAGTGAGACCGGAGCCTCGACCGACGTGAGGATGCTGATCGGCAACACGCCCAGTGCGACGGCACTTCCGAAGCGGAAGCGGTCGATGTCGACGGCGTTGCGGAGCCACGGCGCGCCGACGGCGGCGGTGAGTGCGAACCCGACGCCGACGCCGGCAGCGGCGGCGGCTCTGAGCATGAGTTCGGGATCGGTCTGGATCTCCAGCGAGAAGCCGGAGGCGTTGACGCTGGCGACGAAGCCGATGAGCAGGATCATCGACGGACGCGGGAGCCAGTCGCCGATCTTCGCGCTGGCGGTCCGGCCGGCGATGGCGAGGATGATGATCGCCGCGAAGCGCTCGAAGACGACGGGATCGAGGACCGTCTGGATCGTCGGCGCGAGGGCGGCGACGACGACGGAGCCGGCGATCACGATCGCACCGACCGCGAGGATCGGGGTGGCGACTTCTCTGGGAGAGCCTTCCATCTCGGCGAGGATCACGGCGAGGGTCGCAGAGCCACCGAAGACCAGCAGGCCGACCTCGATGATGCCGGTCACCGACGCGAGTCCACCAGCGAGGACGACGGCGGCGAAGACGCCGTCCAGCAGCGGGAGCAGCATGACCGTCGCGAGCAGGCGGGTGGCACCACCGACGCGTCGCTCCAGCGCGAGCGCGACCGGATGTTGGGAGCTACTCATTTCGTGCTACAGTCTGCCCTCACCCGTGGGCGTCGGGTACTCGCTGCGTGGGGACGGTACTGCCGACGGCCGAGACGGCATATTCCCTCCCTTCGGGGACCACATATTCCACCCCTTCGAGAACCCCTGAAAAGCTGTGTCTCCCATAAACCAGTTTGTGACAGCCACGGAGTCGGCGGTCTGTCGGCGAACGGAACCAGCGCTGGGAGACACAGCACAGTTCATGTTCATCATTATCTTTTGTCAGCGGATAAACGTTGTGTGAGATTGCGACTCATACACAACGGACGGCAGGAGATGTCGTGGTCTGAATGGAGATTGTCCACATTTCACACGCGATAGTTTCCATTTTTAGAGTGCCGTGTGGCCCTCGTCGCGCCGTCTGCGTGTGACATCGGTAGGCACTCGGGAGAAAATCTCGGAACGTTTTTCAGCGCCCGTCTGCCACCCTTGACATGGCGAACGAGTCCGAACCCTTCTCGGAGAAGCTCCGCGTTCCGGAAGCCCTGACGTTCGACGACGTACTGCTACGGCCCAAAGAGTCCCGCGTCGAGCCGGACGAGGCCGACACGGCCACACGCGTCTCGACGAACGTCGAACTGAACGTTCCGGTGCTCTCGGCGGCGATGGACACGGTCACCGAGGGCGATATGGGCATCGCGATGGCCCGACACGGTGGCCTCGGCGTCCTCCACCGCAACATGGACGTCGAGACGATGGTCGACGAGATCGAGCGCATCAAGCGCGCCGACGAGCTGATCATCCGCGACGTGGTCACGGCCTCGCCCGATCAGACCGTCCGCGAAGTCGACGAAATGATGGACCGACGCGGCGTCTCGGGCGCGCCGGTCGTCGGCGACGACGACGAGGTGCTGGGGATCATCTCCGCCACCGACATCCGCCCCTACCTCGAAGTCGGCGAGGAAGACCTCGTCAGCGAGGCGATGACCGACGAGGTCGTCACGGCACCCGAAGACGTGACCGCACGCGAGGCCCTGGAGCTGATGTACGAGCACAAGATCGAACGCGTCCCGATCGTCGAGAACGGGGATCGACTCATCGGTCTCGTGACGATGCAGGGCATCCTCCAGCGCCGCGAGTACGACCAGGCCGCTCGCGACGACGAGGGCGCACTGGTCGCCGGGGCGGCGGTCGGCCCGTTCGAACTCGATCGTGCGCGCGCCGCAGACGAAGCCGGTGTCGACGTGCTCTTCATCGACTGTGCCCACGCGCACAACCGCAACGTCATCGACAGCGCCCGCGAGATCGAGGCGGAAGTCGACGCGGACGTGGTCGTGGGCAACATCGGGACCCGCGAAGCCGCCCAGGAGGTCGTCGACTTCGCCGACGGCGTCAAGGTCGGCATCGGTCCGGGATCGATCTGTACGACCCGCGTCGTCACCGGTGCGGGCATGCCCCAGATTACCGCCGTCTCGCAGGTCGCCGACGTGGCCAGCCAGCACGACGTGCCGGTGATCGCCGACGGCGGCATCCGCTACTCCGGGGACGCGATCAAGGCGATCGCCGCCGGTGCGGACGCAGTGATGCTCGGTTCCTACTTCGCAGGCACCGACGAGGCCCCCGGCCGCGTCATCACGATGAACGGCAAGAAGTACAAGCAGTACCGTGGCATGGGATCGGTCGGCGCGATGAACGAGGGCGGCGGCGAGCGCTACCTGAAAGAAGAGGAAGAGGACGAAGAGTACGTCCCAGAGGGCGTCGAGGCCGCGACGCCGTACAAGGGCTCGCTCCAGTCGGAACTCCACCAGCTCGTCGGCGGGATGCGCTCTGGCATGGGCTACGTCGGCGCGGAGACGATTCCGGAGTTCAAGGAACGCTCGGAGTTCGTCCGCGTCTCCGCGGCTGGCCAGCAGGAGAGTCATCCCCACGACGTGATGATCACGGACGAAGCGCCCAACTACAGCCCGGACAGCTGATCGACGCGTCCGGCGATGTGGCGGACCGAACTGCTTTTGAGCGGTCGTTGGCTACCCCGTGCCAATGAGAGTCCTCGTCGTCGGCGCGGGAGCGATGGGACGGTGGTTCGCTGACAGCGTCGCGACGGCCGACGACGAGATCGCGTTCGTCGACGCCGACGAGACCGCGGCGACGGCGGCGGCCGACGCGCTCGACGGTCGCGCGCTGACACCGCCCGTCGAAGAGCGCTTCGACCTCGTCTGTGTCGCCGTCCCGCTCCCGGCGGCGGCGAGCGTGATCGGGGAGTACGCCGATCGCGCGGACCGGGCGATCTGTGACGTGACCGGGAGTATGCGCGATCCGATCGACGCGATGCGAGCACACGCCCCCGAGATCGAACGCGTCAGTCTCCACCCGCTGTTCGCGCCCGAGAACGCGCCCGGCAACCTCGCGGTGGTGACCGACGCCGACGGGCCGGTCGGCGAGACGATCCGTGAACGACTGCGAACGCGTGGCAACGAGCTGGTCGCGACGACGCCGGCCGAGCACGACGAGGCGATGGAGACGGTGCAAGCACGCGCCCACACGGCGGTGCTGGCGTTCGCGCTCGCGGCCGAGGACGTACCCGAGACCTTCCAGACGCCGATCTCCGAGGCGCTGTTCGACCTCGTCGAGCAGATGACCGACGGCGAACCGCGGGTCTACGCCGACATCCAGGCGGCGTTCGAGGGAGCCGACGACGTGGCGGCCGCCGCACGACAGATCGCGCGGGCCGACGACGAGACGTTCACCGAACTGTACGAGAGCCTACAATGAACGACGAGACGAGAGATTCGATCCGCTCGAACGCGAAGTACCTCCGCCAGGTCCGCCCGATCGATCCCGAGGAGATCTGTGAATACGTCGACGGTCAGCCCCACCCAGCCGTGGTTCGACGGGTCCTCCGAGAGGAGGCGTTCGATCTGGGGCTGGTCGAACGCGAGGACGGGACTTTCGAACCGATCGGCGACGAACCGCCGTCACCGGCCTTCGAGGGGGTCGACGCGCTGCCGCCCGAGCACGTCCGCCGACTTGAGGACCTGCTCGTCGAACGCGAGGGCGTCGGCTGGCCCGACGGCGAGACCGGCGACCGGCTCCGCGAGCGCATCCGGGCGATCAAAGAGCGGTACCTCCAGCAACAGCCCGTCGAGTACGACGACCTGACGGCGCTGGCGTACGCGATCTACCACCTGCCCGACTACTACGCCGTCACGCAGTACGTGATCGCCGACCTCCTGAGCGACGGGCTCCTCGACAGGCAGATTCGGGTCCTGGACGTGGGTGCCGGCGTCGGCGGCCCGGCGCTGGGGCTGCTCGACCTGCTGGGCGAGGAGTGTCTCGTCGACTACCACGCCGTCGAGCCGAGCGCAGCGGCGGACGTGCTGGGGGCGATGCTCGAAACGACGCCCGCGAGCGTCCAGACGACGACCCACCGGACGACCGTGGAGTCGTTCGAGCCCGACGACCAGTTCGATCTGGTGGTCTGTGCTAACGTCCTGAACGAACTCGACGAGCCGGCGTCCGTCGTCGAACGCGCGCTCGACTGGCTGGCTCCGGCGGGATCGCTGGCGGCGATCGAACCGGCAGACAGGAACACCGCGATCGGACTCCGCGAGATCGAGCGGGCCGTCGCCGACGACGGGCCGGCGACGGTGTACAGCCCGACAGTCCGGCTCTGGGCCCACGAGTCTCCGACCAGCGAGTCGTGGTCGTTCGACGTGCGGCCCGACATCGACGTGCCGCCCTTCCAGCGCCGGCTGGACGAGGGTGCGAGCGGTCCGGACCACCAGCCCGGAGAGTTCGTCAACGTGGACGTACAGTACGCCTACTCGATCCTGCGAACCGACGGACGGACCGCCATCGACGCGCGCGGAAACCGCTCGCAGGTCGCGAAGATGGCCGAGGCCGACTCCTACGTCACCGACCGGATCAACCTGCTGGGCGTGAAGCTGAGCGGCGACCTCACCGAGGCGGGCAACCCTCTCTACCTGATCGGCGACGGGAGCCAGTCGACGGACCACTTCGCCGTCCTCACCGAGGAGTCGATCCTCAACGAGGACCTCCGCGGGGCGGCCTACGGCGACCTCCTCCTCTTCGAGAACGCGCTGGTGCTCTGGAACGACGACGAGGGCGCGTACAACGTCGTCGTCGACGGCGAGACCGTCGTCGACCGCGTGCCGGCGTAACCGATCGACCGAGCGGCTGCCGCCGCCGGAGTGTTTTTCCCGCTCTCGGCCCGACGGAACGTATGAACGACGAGCCGTCGATCCTCCTGACCAACGACGACGGGATCGACAGCGTCGGTTTCCGGGCGCTGTACGACGCACTGACCGAGGTGGGATCGGTGACGGCAGTGGCACCGAAGAGCGATCAGAGCGCAGTCGGGCGCGCGATCTCACACGAAGTCCCGGTCCACCAGCACGAACTGGGCTACGCCGTCGAGGGCACGCCGACCGACTGCGTCGTCGCCGGCATCGAGTCGCTGGTCCCCGAAACGGACCTCGTCGTCGCCGGCTGCAACCGCGGCGCGAACCTCGGGGCCTACGTCCTCGGGCGGTCGGGAACCGTCAGTGCCGCCGTCGAGGCGACTTTCTTCGACGTGCCCGCGATCGCCGTCTCGATGTACATCCCGGTCCGCGAGGACGCGGCCTTCTCCGAGGTCGAGGAGAACTACGACAGCTACGGCGAAGCCACCCGGGCCGCGAGCTATCTCGCCGCCCACTCGATGGGCGCGGGCGTCTTCGAACAGTGTGACTACCTCAACGTGAACGCGCCGGTCGCCGACCGGGGTCCCGCGGAGATGGCGATCACCGAACCGTCCCGCGTCTACCAGATGGGGGCCGAGCGAAACGGCGAGACCGTGACCCTCCACGACCGGATCTGGGAGCGGATGGCCGAGGGCGACATCCCCGATCCGGAGGGCACCGACCGACGGGCCGTCGTCGACGGCAAGGTCAGCGTCTCGCCGCTGACGGCCCCACACACGACCGAGCACCACGAGGCACTGGACGGACTCGCCGAGACCTACGACCGCTCGTGAGAACAGTGCCACCACGATGAGCACACGCCGAGAGACGCTCCTGTTCGTCCTGCTGGCGATGCTCTGGGGGACCTCCTTCGTCGCGATCAAGGCGGGGCTCGAAGACCTGCCGCCGGTGTTGTTCGCGGCGATTCGCTACGACCTCGCGGGCGTCCTCATGCTCGCCTACGCGGCCGTCGCGACCGACGACTGGCTGCCCCGCTCCCGAGCGGACTGGGTCGCCGTCGCGATCAGCGCCACGCTCGTGATCGCGCTGTACAACGCCTTCCTGTTCGTCGGCGAGCAGGACGTGACCAGCGCGGTCGCGGCCATCCTGATCGCGACGAATCCAATCCTCGCGACGGCGTTCTCGCGGGCGCTACTCCCGAACGAGCGACTGTCGACCGTCGGGACGGCCGGACTGGTGCTCGGTTTCGTCGGCGTCGTGCTGGTCACGCGTCCGGACGTGACGGGCGGGCTCAGTGCCGAACTCGTCGCGTCCGGGTTCGTCCTGTTGGCCGCGCTGTCGATCGCCCTCGGGAGCGTCCTCCTCCAGCGGGTCGACAGCGGGCTCGGGACGGAGGGGCTCGTCGCCTGGTCGAACGGTGTCGGTGCCGTCCTCTTACACGCCATCAGCCGGGCGCTCCCGAACGAGTCCCTGGGCGGGATGACCCTGACGGCGGAGTCGGTCGTCGCGATCGTCTACCTCGCCGTGTTCGCCAGCGTGATCGGCTACTTCGTCTACTTTCGCCTGCTCGACCGACTCGGAGCCATCCAGATCAACCTCGTCTCGTACGCGACGCCGGTCTTCGCCGCGGTCACGGGCTGGCTCCTGCTCGAAGAGACGATCGACGCCACGACCGTGACCGGCTTCCTCGTCGTCCTCGTCGGCTTCCTGCTCCTGAAACGAGACGCGATCCGCGAGGAACTGGCTGCGCTCCGGTGACGCAGAGCAGCCGATCTGTGGCAATTTAAGCGGCCACGGTCGATAGAGCGACTCGATGAGCACTATCCGACGCGCTCGCCCAGACGACGCGGCCGCGTGTGCGGACATCTACGCGCCGTACGTCCGTGACTCGGCGGTCTCCTTCGAGGAGACGCCACCATCCGACGAGGAGATGAGAGAGCGTCTCCGTTCGACCCTCGAAACGTACCCGTGGCTGGTGTGTGAACGCGAGGACCGAGTGGTCGGCTTCGCGTACGCCAGCGACCACCGGAACCGAACGGCCTACCAGTGGAGCGTCGAGCTCTCGATCTACGTCGACGACGGCCACCGTCGTGCCGGGATCGCGACCGGTCTCTACGAGTCGCTGTTCGCCGTGCTGGGCGAGCAGGGGTTCTACAACGGGTACGCCGGTGTGACACTGCCGAATCGGGCGAGCGTCGCGTTCCACCGGGAGATGGGGTTCGAACCGGTCGGAACGTACGAGAACGTCGGGTACACTGCCGGAGAGTGGCACGACGTACAGTGGTGGCGCAAACAGCTGCGCCAGCCCGAGGACGACCCGGAGCCGCCAGTACCGATATCGACGTTCTCGACGGCTCAGTTCGAGGCGGCCGTCACCGCGGGCGTCGACTCGCTCGACGCCTGATCCCGATTTCGGCGACGGATCTGACCGTTCGCTCTCACGGGGCATTCCAGCGACGCGACCAGCGACGAGACCGGCCCGCGCTCACTCGCCGTCCGACTCGGCGGGCAGCTTGTGCCGGAACGCCCGTAACGCGTTCCCTCCCGTCTCCGTCAGCGAGATCCGTTTAGTCCGTCCGACCGACTCGACGGAGACGTAGCCGTCTTCGAGGAGTGGCTCGACGATCCGGTTGTTCAGCAGTGCGAACTTCGCTTTGTCGTTGGCCGGGTCCGACTCGCTGATGAATGCCAGTCCCTCCCGCTCGGCGAAGTCGATGAGCTCGCTCTTGTTCGGCGTGTGGGCAGCGGTATCGTGCTCGTCGACGTAGTTCAGTATTCGAACCTGGTCCGTCGTCGGCGTCTCCAGGGGATACGACGGGAGCTGCTCGGCCATGATCGTCTCGCCGGTCTGTGGCGTCTCGGCCACCGGGTGGAGGTGTTCTGCCGTCCGAACGTGGTAGCCACTCGCGTCTGTCGCCATGCACGCCAGTGCAGCGCCGACGGTCGCGAGCTTCGGACCGCTGGAGACGTTCACCCGGACGATGTCTCCCTGGTGGCCGTCGATGAGCGTCGTGATCCGCCCCAGTACGTCGTACACGTCGTCGAGGTCGGTCTCGTGGTACTCCAGGACAACGCCGTGATCGGTGAGTTCCTGCTCCAGGCGTTCGTGGTACGCAGTCGTCTCCAGCTCGCTGTCGGTCAACAGGTGGAGCGTGTCGACCCCGTACTCGACGACCGGATCGCCGATGCGGTCGTACTCGTAGCCCAGCGGTGCGATGTGTACCTCCTCGACAGAACGGAGCGAATCCGAGCCTTGCATCTCTGGTACGTGTGCCTTCGCTCGCGTCGTACAAATAGTTACGATAGTATCGATAGTTCAAATAGTATCGTGATAGACATGAATACGCGTTCGGAGCAACACCGAATCGGGGCGCACGCGCGCCCGGATACATCGATGAGTAATTTCCCCGCTACCGATTGCCCGCTGTCTGGCCGACACGCCGAGGAGACGGACGATGGAACTCGCCCGACGGTCCCCGACGGACAGGACCTGCTCGAACTGGTCGGCGATCCCTACACGTTCGACGTACTGGACGCGATCGCCGACGAGCCGATGGAGGCCCAGGAGATCGCCGAGACCACCGACGTGTCACAGCCGACGGTGTATCGTCGACTGCGACGACTCTACCGGGCGGGCATCGTCGATACGGAAGTGAGCGTCGACGGGTCGAGCAACCATCCCACGCAGTTCGCGCTGGCCGTCACGCGCGTCACACTTGCGGTCGAGGACGACGGTCTCGACGTCGACGTCGAGTCTGCCGACGAACGGACAGGAGAGTAAAGTAGTCCGGTGGTATCGACTCTCCCTGTTCGACCTCCTTCAACGATTTGGGGACAGTGTGTAGCTGTTGAAATTGCCCAAGAATCCACCAACACCCTTCTGGTGGTAAGATTCTTTGTTGATGGTATCGTACTACCAGTCATGTCAGCAGAGACGGACGCACAGGGGCGGCTGTACATCCCGAAGGAGGTGCGCGAGAAGTACGGCCAGAAGTATCACATCGTCATGTACGAGGACAGAATCGAATTGATCCCGGTCGCGGACGACCCACTCGCTGCAGTCCGCGAAGCGGCAGGCGAACTGCGCGATGCATCCACCGAGGCGATCCAGGAGGACATCGAGGAAGCGGCGAGAGACAAAGCTGAGGGGGTCAGCGGCGACAGATGACGGTGTACGTCGAGACGGATTTCCTGCTCGCACTCGCCAAAGATTCCGATTGGTTACAGAACTCCGCAGAGGACCCCCTCGTCGAGAACGATGTCGAAACGTCGGCGTTCTCGTATCTGGAACTCCTCCTCGCCCGGGAACGCTACGAGTTCGACTACGCCCCACTGGTAGCGAACCTGCTCGAACTCGTCCCCGTGCGAAACGAAGAAGAGAAACAGGTCGTGCTGAAAGCGGTCAACTACTACGACGAGGGCATGACGCCGCTCGACGCGTTCCACGCGGCGACTGCGGAGACGCGGGGGGACGGACGTACTCTCGTCTGAGAAAGACTACGAGGAGATCGAGGTCGAACGAGTCCCACTGGAGCCAACTGACGAAGGGACAGAGTGTCTGCTGATACTACCGGTTGTAAATCTGTGACCGATTTCGCCACCCCGGGGTGGTGAAGATCTTCACGAAGTGACAGCCGGTAGTATGAGGAAGCGGGAAACTCGTAGCAGTGTTTGATTCTGCAATTGATCGAATCGTCTGGCCACTCGCAACTGTAAAATATGTGGTTAGAGCGCGTCTAACCCCGTTCACTCACTCACCGACTCTCCCGCTGCTCGACCTTGTTCAGTTCGATCAGCAGTCGGAAGATCGCTTTCACGAGGTTGGCGTCCACGTCGAACCGTTCGGCGTTCTCGCCGGCTCGGTCCATCACGGACTGTTCCTGGTCTTCGTCCGTCGTGGGCAACCCCTTCTCGGCTTTGACCTCGGCGATCGTGTCGGCGACGTAGGTCCGCTGTGCGATCTTCTCGACGATCTCGCGGTCGATCGTCTGGATCTCTGTGCGCAGTTCGTCGAGACTCATGTCCTCTGGATTCGTGCTCATAGTGTGTGGGTTCCCTCCGTTTGGGTCGTCGTCAGCCAGGTGTTGCCGTCGCGTCGGTCCCAGTAGACCTGGACCTGTTCGAGTGCGGGCCGTGGGCCGACGGCGACGTAGGACGGGCCGGTGCCAGAAAGCGAGACGCCCTCGACCTGTCGCATCGCCTCGATCAGCGGCTCCGAGTCGAAGTCGAGGGCCGCACAGAAGGCCAGTCCGTTGACCGTCATCGCTCGTTCGTAGTCGCCGTCGAGCGCGAGCTCCTCGACCAGCCGGGCCATCGGCGCGACGTGCTCGCAGCGGCGTACGTCCGCGTCGGCGCTGAAAGCCTGCTCTGGGGGCGTGTAGACGAGCACGTCCCAGTCGATCTCGTCGCGTGCCAGTAGCTCGTCGGCGTCGTTGTCCGTGACGGTGACGCCCCCCAGCATCGAGGCGGAGGCGTCGTCGAACGCGCCGGTGGCCGTGACGCCCACGTCCCGTGCCGCCATCACGCCGAGGCGGGCCATGTCCTCTCGCGTCATCCGATCGGTCCGGTCGAGCGCGTCCAGCGTCGCCATGACGGTCGCGTTGGCGGCCGCCGAGCTGCTCTTGAGACCGGACGCCATCGGCACGTCGCTCTCGGTTCGGACGACGGCACCGGCCACCTCGGGTTCGCCGTGAGCGTCGAGGACGTACTCGACGCAGGTCTCGATCAGGCGGGTGTCGGCCTCCGGTGCGCCAGCGATCTCCCCGACGATCGCCTCCTCGTCGTCGTTGATCTCTGCCTCGGTGAACAGATCGACGGTCGCGTGGGTGTACTCGTCGATGGCGAACGCCGACCCGCGGTGGGTGGCGAGCGCGTTCAGCACTGTCCCGGCGGCTGGGGCCGCAGCCTTCCCCTGCATCGTCTCACTGTCCCACACGACCGTATTTACCTGTGGCGGTCTGGTAGTCGCCAGTGGAACGCGGCGCTTTTGCCGATCCGAGGCGAACCGTCGTCAATGAGTGCCCGCAACGACGTAGCCCCGGAGACGCTGTCGGTCGAACTCACGGAAGACGGCGTCGTGGTCGAGTACACCGACGGCCGAGAGGTGTTCTACCACGGCGTCCCCGAGCGAGTCGAGGACAGCGTCGTGGCAGCACCGGCGAAAGAGGTCCACGTCCTCGTGACCGACCCCAACGAGACCGAGGGCGTGTTGCTGTACGTCAACGATCTCAACACCCACGACGACATCCTCGAAGAGACCGGCGTGGGCCGGATCATGCTCGACACGGGCGAGCAAGAAGAGGTGTTCCCCGGCGTGACGATCAGGGACACGTCGATGCGCGTCGAAGTCGAGGCCGACCCCGAAACGGCCCGCGGGCGCGTCTTCGTGTTCGTCGAAGACGAGATGGGCGAACGGAGCTACGAGATCGTCGGCGGCGAGTGATCCCCGGCGTCCCGTTTCGAGCTACTCGCAGCCGCTGGGTCGCGAAGCGGTCGTGGCCGCACAAACGCGCCGCTTCGACCGTCGCAGCGGTCGATCGACGGGTCGTCTACTGGATGTAGGACGGTTCTTCCGAGTCGCAGTTGCGTTCGTGCTGGTCGGCGTCGCTCTCGTCGTCGAACATGAGCCCGCAGTGCTCGCACTCGTACCAGGTCATCTCGTCACGCTCGGTTTGAGAGACCATGACACATGTTCCACACGCCACCGATATAGGCGTTTCTCCGGGCCACGCTCGACAGACGACCGCCGGATCGCCGTCGATGGACACCGTGACCGCCCAGCCACCAGGCGACGGTATCAAGACCGTCGGTCCTCTACCCGAGCGCATGAATGGTCACCCGTCTGGCGGGATCGAACTCGAAGTCGAAGGGGCCAACAAGCGCGACGCGGGGCGTGGCATCGCTCGGCTGCCGGACTCGGTCCGGGACGAACTGAACGTTCTCAGCGGCGACCCGATCATCGTCGGCGGCGACAGGAAGACCGTCGTCAAGGTCTGGCCGGCCAGCGACGACGACGGCGCGTTCGTGAGGATCGACGCGGACACGCGGGCCAACGCCGGTGTCAACATCGGCGACACCGTGACGATCTCGAACGCGAGCGTCGACGACGCGACGACGATCACCGTCCAGCCGGCAAAGCCCCTCCCCGGCAGCGAGTCCTACGAACACGCCGTCCGTGACCGGCTCGTCGACCGGCTCGTCCAGCGAGACGAGCAGGTCCACGTCGAGGGGCTGGGGACGTTCCTCGTGCGCTCGACCTCGCCGGAGGGCTCCGTGCGCGTCGCCGACGACACGCGCGTCACAGTGTTGCCCCACAGTGGCGACCGCGAGGAGTCGGCGACCGCGTCGTCGGTGAATCCACCGTCCGAGGACGAGGCGACCGAGACGGCCGACATCGACGTGAACTACGAGGACATCGGCGGTCTCGACGAAGAACTCGACCAGATCCGCGAGATGATCGAGATGCCACTCTCCGAGCCCGAGCGGTTCCACCGGCTCGGAATCGACCCGCCCAGTGGCGTCTTGCTCCACGGGCCGCCCGGCACCGGGAAGACCCTGATCGCTCGGGCCGTCGCCAACGAGGTCGACGCGTACTTCGACACCATCTCCGGCCCCGAGATCGTCTCCAAGTACAAGGGCGAATCCGAGGAGCGGCTGCGAGAGGCCTTCGAGCGCGCCGAGGACAACGCACCGTCGATCCTCTTTATCGACGAGATCGACTCGATTGCGGGCTCTCGCGACGAGGACGCCGACATGGAGAACCGCGTCGTTGCCCAGCTGCTCACGCTGATGGACGGGCTGGAAGACCGCGGCCGAGTCGTCGTCATCGGCGCGACCAACCGCGTCGACACGATCGACGACGCTCTCCGGCGGGGCGGGCGCTTCGACCGCGAGATCGAGGTCGGCGTACCGGACGAGCCCGGTCGTCGAGAGATCCTCGACGTCCACACCCGCGAGATGCCGATCGACGACGACGTCGAACTCGACGACGTGGCGAGCCAGACCCACGGTTTCGTCGGCGCGGACCTGGCGACGCTGACCACGGAGGCCGCGATGACGGCGCTGCGACGAGAGAGCGAAGACCCCGACGTGAACCGGGCCGACTTCGAGACGGCGATGGCGGCCGTCGAACCCTCGGCGATGCGAGAGTACGTCGCCGAGTCGCCGTCGGTCTCGTTCGACGATGTCGGCGGGCTCGACGACGTGAAAGAGCGGCTCACGGAGGCCGTCGAGTGGCCACTCGCCTACGGGCCGCTCTTCTCGGCGACCGACACGGATCCGCCCAGCGGCGTGCTCCTCTACGGGCCGCCGGGGACCGGCAAGACCCTGCTGGCCCGCGCGATCGCCGGAGAGAGCGGCGTCAACTTCATCCACGTCAACGGCCCCGAACTGCTTGATCGCTACGTCGGCGAGTCCGAGGAGTCGGTCAGAGAGGTGTTCGAGCGAGCCCGTCAGACTGCCCCGAGCATCGTCTTCCTCGACGAGATCGACGCCATCGCAGGCCAGCGCGGGGAGAGCAACGAGGTCTCCGAGCGCGTCGTCTCCCAGCTGCTGACCGAGCTCGACGGGATCACGGAGAACCCCAACCTCGTCGTCCTGGCGGCGACGAACCGCCGCGAGACGCTGGACGACGCGCTCTTGCGGCCGGGTCGGTTCGAGCAGCACATCGAAGTGCCGAACCCGGACCGCGACGCGCGTCGCGAGATCCTGGCGGTCCACACCGCCGACAAGCCCCTCGGCGACGGCGTCGATCTCGACGGGCTGGCGGCCCAGACGGAGGGGTACTCGGGAGCCCAGATCGAGGCACTCGTCCGGGAAGCCTCGATGCGGGCGATCCGGGCGGTCGCCGACGACATCGATCCCGACGACGTTGCAGCCAGCGCCGAATCGGTCGTCGTCGAGACGGCCGACTTCGAGGCCGCGCTCGAATCGGTCTGACGGCGACGAATCGACTGTACGAGCGCCGCGGAGACGCGTGAACTAATACGGACGATCACTCGTCGACAGAGTGATCGAAACCGGGCTCCGATAGTCGCGAACCAAGTGGCGAAACCGTCCACAGGACCCCAGTCCGGGTGTGAGAGGGGACGGTGTCGGTGCAGATTCGTGACATAGATTTTTGTCTACCGGGGGTCAAGTTCACACGCTCACATGACTCGAGACAGTGAGGTCCCCGGCAGCCACTACATCGACGGTGAGTGGACAGACGGCGACAGTACGACGACATTCGAGAGCCGCGAGCCCGCGACCGGCGAGGTGCTGGCCGAGTTCCAGCGCGGAACGAGCGACGACGTATCCAGCGCCGTCGCCGCCGCCGAGGCCGCCGCCGACGAGTGGCAAGCCCTCTCTTACATCGATCGCGCAGAACACCTCTGGGAGATCTTCCACGAGCTCCGAGATCGCACCGACGAACTCGGGACCGTCGTCAGCAGAGAGTGCGGGAAGGAACTCTCCGAGGGCCGAGCCGACGTGGTCGAAGCTTACCACATGGTCGAGTGGGCCGCGGGCAACGCCCGCCACCCCCACGGCGACGTCGTTCCGAGCGAGGTCGCGAGCAAGGACGCCTACATGCGGCGCAAGCCCCGCGGCGTCGTCGGCTGTATCACGCCCTGGAACTTCCCCGTCGCCATCCCGTTCTGGCACATGGCGGTCGCGCTCGTCGAGGGCAACACCGTCGTCTGGAAGCCCGCCGAACAGACCCCGTGGTGTGCCCAGATCGTCGCGGAGATGTTCGACGATGCGGGGATCCCCGACGGCGTGTTCAACCTCGTTCAGGGGTACGGCGACGCCGGCAACGCCATCGTCGAGGACGACCGCGTCGACACCGTCCTCTTTACCGGCTCCGCGGCGGTCGGCCACGAGGTGGCGGGCAAGATCGGCGGCCAGCCTGGCCGGAGCGCGTGTTGCGAGATGGGCGGCAAGAACGCGGTCGTCGTCACCGACACCGCAGACCTGGATGTTGCGGTCCACTCGGCGGTGATGTCCTCGTTCAAGACGACCGGCCAGCGCTGTGTCTCCGCGGAGCGCCTGATCGTCCACGAGGACGTGTACGACGAGTTCAAGCGCCGCTTCGTCGACCTCGCTGAAGACGTGACGGTCGGGGACCCCCTCGACGAGTCGACGTTCATGGGCCCGGTCGTCGACCAAGAGCAAGTCGAGAAGTTCGCCGAGTACAACGAACTGGCCCGACAGGAGGGGGCGACGGTACTCGTCGACCGGGAAGAGCTGGCTCCTGACGCGATTCCCGACGGCCGCGAGGAGGGCAACTGGGTCGGACCCTTCGTCTACGAGATGGAGTACGATCCGGAACTGCGCTGTCTCACCGAGGAGGTGTTCGGCCCCCACGTCGCCCTGCTGGAGTACTCCGGCGGGGTCGAACGCGCGGTCGAGATGGTCAACGCGACGCCGTACGGCCTCGCCGGTGCGATCATCGCCGAGGACTACCGGCAGATCAACTACTTCCGAGACAACGCCGACCTCGGACTGGCCTACGGCAACCTCCCGTGTATCGGCGCGGAGGTCCACCTCCCGTTCGGCGGCGTCAAGAAGTCCGGCAGCGGCTCGCCACACGCCCGCGAAGTGATCGAGGCGGTCACCGAACGGACGGCCTGGACGCTCAACAACTCGAAGGAGATCGAGATGGCACAGGGGTTGTCGGCGGATATACGGACCGAGGAGTGAACGACGCTGGGAGGCGTTTGATCGCCGACCAGTGGTTCACTGCGAGGAGGAGTGATGCACCCAGCGAGCGGTGTGTGCCGCGAGTAGCGACGGCGTGTGCTCCGAGAGAGTTCGACCGCGGGAGCGCGTCGACGGGGCCTTTGTGAGTGTGGGGCACGAAGTGGCAGTATGACCGACGAGACGACAGCGGTCACGCGGCGTCGCTCGGTGCTGGCCACGATCGCAGCCGGCCTCGCCGCGGGCTGTACGGGCCGGTCGGCCGATCGAGCGACGACGACCGGCGACGACGCGGGGGTCGCCGTCGAACGGGTCGCCGACTCGCTTACGGCTCCGTGGAGCGTCACACCGCTGCCCGGCGGGGAACAGTTGCTCGTGACCGAACGGCCCGGTCGGCTCTCGCTGGTGTCGTTGCCCGAGGGAGAGCAAACGACGGTCAGCGGCGTGCCGTCGGTCCACGCTCGGGGGCAGGGTGGCTTGCTCGACAGCGAACTCCACCCCGAGTTCGAGGAGACGCCGTGGGTGTACCTGACCTACGCCAGCGCGAACGGCGGCGGCGAGTCGACGACGGCGCTGGGTCGCGGGCGGCTGAACGTCGACAGTGGCTCGCTCGAAGCGTTCGAGCGGCTCCACGTCGCCGAGCCGTTCGTCGAGTCGAACGGTCACTTCGGCTCTCGGGTCGCTTTCGGCCGGGACGGCACGGTCTACCAGACGGTCGGCGATCGACAGTTCAAGGACTTCGGCCCCGACCACGTCGCCCAGGACCTGACGACGGAACTCGGTGTGACGCTGCGTCTCGAACCCGACGGCTCGATCCCGGACGACAATCCGTTCGTCGACGAGCCGGCGGCCGCCGACGCCATCTACAGCTACGGCCACCGCAACGCCCAGGGCATGGCCGTCCATCCCGACACCGGCGCGATCTGGCAGAGCGAGTTCGGCGAACAGGACGGCGACGAGATCAACGTCCTCCGGCGTGGGGGCAACTACGGGTGGCCCGTCGCCGACGAAGGCTGTACATACGGGTCGGGCGATCCCATCGGCGTCGCACACGCGGACCGCGACGACGTGGTCGGGCCGGTCTACTCCTGGCCCTGCGGGAGCGGTGGGTTCCCACCCAGCGGGATGACGTTCTACACCGGCGCGGCGTTCCCGGACTGGGACGGCGACCTGTTCGTCGGCGGGCTGGCCTCGCAGTCTCTCGCTCGCTTCACCGTCGACGGCACCGACGTGACCGAGGCCGAACAGCTGCTGTCGGGACGCGGATGGCGAATCAGGGACGTGGCCGAGGGCGTCGACGAGGGGCACCTCTACGTGGCGGTCGACGCCGAGGCGGCACCGATCGTGCGGCTCTCGCCGGTGTGAGCGACGCTCCGAAGACGAGAGAGGACGGTTGCGAGCGTCAAAAGGGCTGGAGACCCAACACGATGGAAGGACGCCGAGGAAGGCTGTCCGGACAGCCTTGGGCGATCGCCACCGTGGCCGAGCAGCGAGTCGAGCGAGCCGAGCTAGTTCGCCGGCAAAGACGTGAAAAGCGCCGTGCCGGCATGTGGTACTCTCGACCGAGCACGTATAAAGATCAGGGTTGACGACGGTCGTCGAGCGCCGGGAACGACTCGCGGACGGCGGCGACCCGATCCGGATCGAGGTCGGCGGTGACGAGTGCCGGCTCGTCGCCCGTCGACGCGATCGGCGTCCCCCACGGATCGTACACCGTCGAGCGACCGAGCAGCGCCTCGTCGTCGAACGTGCCGACGCCGTTTACCGCCGCGACGTACGTGAGGTTCTCGACGGCGCGTGCCTTCGGCAGGACCGACCAGTGCTCGACGCGGGGGTAGGGCCACGCGCTCGGGACGAGCACGAGCGTGACCCCGCGGTCGGCCAGTTCCCGGTAGAGCTCCGGAAAGCGGAGGTCGTAGCAGGTCGTGACGCCGACGGTAAAGCCTCCGACGTCGGCGGTCTGGAGGCGCTCGCCCGGCTCCAGTAAGTCCTGTTCGGCCGAGCCGTAGCCAAACAGGTGGTGTTTGCGGTACACACTGCGGCGCTGTCCGTCGCTGTCGAACAGCACCGACGTGTTGGCGTAGCCCGCCGTGGCCGGCGTCTCGATGCCGGCCTCGTGGCTGGCGGCCAGATCCTCGACGATCGACCCCGCGAGGAGTGCGACGTCGTGGTCGATCGCCGTCTCCCGCAGTCGCGTGAGCGTCGGCCCGGTCAGGGACTCGGCCGTTCGGGCGTAGGCGTCGAAGGCGAAGTAACCAGTGGCGAACAGCTCCGGCAACGCGACGAGCGCCGCACCGCGGTCGGCGGCTCGTTCGATCATCGCCGTCGCTCGCTCGACGTTCCCCTCGACGGTGCCTGCTTCGACGCGGTGCTGTGCGAGCGCGATTTTCATGGTCGGTCCTCGACGTCTGCCAGCAGCGCGCGTTCGAGGTTCTCTAGCTCGGCGTCGAAGTTGCGCTTGAAGAACCGTTCGACGCCCGGGATTCGACCGTCGACGACGAACCGGTTCGTCAGTCGCGTCGCCACGCTCCCGTCGTCTCGGTCGATCGCTTCCAGTTCGTGCTCGCCTCGCACCGACATCACCTTCGATCGGCCGGTGAAGCTGACGTAGTCGGGCGCGCGCCGTTCGTCGTCGCTGGTCTCGACGGCGACCGTGCTGTCGATCAGCGGGATCGGGAGCGCGAGGTGCCACGTGGCCGAGCCGTCGTCGTGTGTCTCCCAGCGCTCGATGACGCTGATCGGCGCGGCGCGCCGGTCCGGGTCCGCGATGAACTCCCAGACTCGCTCGGGCGACGCCGGTACCGTCATCGTCCGCTCGACCCGGACAGTCATACGATGTCGTCAGGGGTACGTGGTCAAAAAGACGGCGAAGACCGCCACGACTAGCTCAGCGTGACGCGCCACGTCGTCGAGCGGGATCGGCCCCACTTCTCGATGTCGACTTCGTCGGCCTCCTCTGCGAGTCGTGGCAACCGGGCACCGACCTGCTTCGACGAGAGACCGAGCTGCTCGGCGATGTTCTTCGCGCGGAAGTAGCTCTGCCCGCGGGAGACGCTGTCCCTCAGGTAGTCGAGGATCTGCCGGTCTTCCTCGCTGATCTCTCCCATGCCTCGAAGTAAGGTCTTCGAAGTCTTAACCGTTCCTTTCCGAGCTATCGAACCGGAGTAGACGGGCAGGAGGTGGGAACAAAAGGGAGTCCGAACGACGACTCGTCGGCCAGCCGATCAGTCGTCGAACGCGTGGATCGCCACGATCGCCAGGCCCGCAGCCAGCATCGCGACGCCGAAGGCGATCCCGCCGTTGACCTGCACTGCACGGGCGTGTTCCAGCGCGTACGAGTAGCCGAAGACCCCTGTCGCGACCGAAGCGACGACCGCCACAATCGAGAAGAGCAGCCCCAGTCCGACGCTCATGTCCGTCTTCGACGACGTTGTTGCCATACGAACTGCTATCCCGAGTGGCCACTTAATTCATGCGGAGCGAGCGTCCCGAGACCGACGACGGCGTGCGCTGACGGACGGTTACTTGATCTCGGTGTGTTCGGACTCCTCGTTGAGCGCGAGGTTCGTCGCGATCTCGGCGTTTCGGACGGCGTACTCGGCGGTCTGCTGGAGACTCACGAGGACTTCCCGCACCTGCAGGAGCGACTCGTTGCCCATCTCCGGGAGATCGTCCAGAATCTCGGTCTCCCGGTCGCCGATCTCGGCGTAGGTCTCGCGGACCTCGATCGCGGTGTCGTAGTCGCGCTCGACGGTGGCGGTCACCGCCTTCTCGGTGATCTCGTTGACCTGATCGGTGAAATCCCGGATCCGACGCATCGTCGACGACTCGACCGTGAGGGTGTGATCGTCGGACTCCAGGGCGATCTCGGCGATGTCCTCGGCGTTGTCGGCAGTCAGCTCCAGGTTCTTCGCGATCGATCGGTAGCCGATCAGCGGGAAGCCGTCGTCGAGCCCGACCGCCCGCGCCAGATTGGGGTTCTGGTAGGAGGTGAAGATGAGGCGAAGGAGCAGCACGAAGATCTTGTTGGCCTGGCGTTCCCGGTTGAGTGCGCGCTGTGCGAGGTCGGGGTTGCCGTGGGCCAGTGACTTGACGGCCTCGTTTCGCATGGTGCTGCCGGTCGATTCGAGCCGTTCGAGGAGGTTGTTCAGCGTGAAGTCTTCGGGGTCGACCGAGCACCGGATGGCGATGCGTTCCGGTCGTTCCTCGATGACGCCCAGCCCCATCAGCTGGGTCTCGGCGTTGTAGACGGCGTTGATGTGTTCCGAGGGGAGCGTCTCGCCCTCGCCAGCGTCGATGTGGATGATCCGGCGGCCCAGCACGTACTGGGCGACGATCGCTCGCTCGACGGCGTCGGCGTCGAGGTCGGCGGCGTAGATGATCGCCTCGGACTCCTCTGCCTGCACCGATTCGGGCAACACTGTGAGAGCACCGTTACCGCTGATTCGCAGCGACACTTCGTCGCCTTTCTCCACGTCGTGGGCGCTGGCCCACTCCGCCGGCAACGTCATCGCGAGCGTCGAAGGCCCCAACCGCTGTACCTTTCGGGTTTCCATATGTCCTTTACTTGTCCCAGCTCACCTTAATGTTGTCTATACGGGCGAATACATTCTGCGAATAATAATATTGAATCTCTTTGCCGGGAATCGGTGGACGAACATCCACCGGTCGTCGCGGCGTCAGGCGACCTCGACGAGACGGCGTTCGAAGGCCCCGACGCGCACCCGGAGCCAGCCGCGCAACTGCTCGTCCAGTGCTGGATCGCCGGTGTCGACGCGCAACACGCCGATGTCGTCGAGCTTGGCCCGCGAGGCGACGACCTCGATCTCACAGCGTTCGATGACGGCCGGTGACAGCTGCTGGTTCCCTCGGCCGAAGACGAACCCCTGTCCGCCGATGGGCGAGACGATCACGACGTTGTCCTCGCCGAGCGCGTCGACGATCTCCGCCTCGCCGCCGTCCCTGACGAGAACCTCCCCGTCCCGCCACACGTCGACGCCCAGGGTCGTGCCGTCGAACCCCAGCGCCGACTTGATCGCGCCGACGGTGCTGCCCGGTCCGAGGACGTAGGTGACTCCCGGCCGTGCCTCCTCGGCGACGGCCTCGGCCAGCGTCTCGACGGTGCCGCCGCCGAGTTGCTTCGCGGACTGGCGCTCGTCTGCCTGTGGGACGCGGACGACGGCCCGGAGTTCGGTGACGACCTCGCCCCGACGGTACTCGTCCTCGTCGATGTCGTTGACCTCTGCCCGTTCGGTGTCGGTAAAGCGGGCTGCGATCCGGCCGGCCGCACGCGGCGAGACGCCGAAGACCGAGGAGTACACCTTGACGCCGGCCGGCACGCCGAGCATCGGCGTCTCCTCGCCGAGTTCCTCGGCTACGTCGACGGCAGTACCGTCACCGCCCACGAAGAACACGAGATCGACCCCGTGCTCGCGGAAGGCACGCACGGCGGCCCGCGTCTCCTCGCTCGTCGTCTCCTCGCTCGCTGGCTCCCCGAGCACGACGGGGTCGAATCCCGCGTCCCGAACCGCCTCGGCACCCATCGGCTCGCCCCAGGTGAGCACCTCGATCTCGTCGCCGTACTCCCGGAGTGCGGCCAGCGCGGTGGCCCCACGCTCGGGTGCGCGGGGCTCGGCTCCCCGCTCGCGAGCCGTTTCGACTTTGCCGTCCGTCCCTTTGAGTCCGACCCGCCCACCCATCCCGGCGATGGGGTTGACGACGACACCGATTCGGCGCATACCACGCGTTCGGTCGCCACTCGCAAAAGCCACCCGGGAACGAATCTTTGAAGCCGGAGGGCGATGGACGTAGTCGTATGTTCGTTCCGCTGCAAGAAACCGTACAGCCCGGGATCATCGACGCGGCCGGCTACCTCGTCACGATCGGTGGGATCGTCGCGACGGCGCTCTGGCTCAAGTTCCTCGGGCGCTAGTCGTCGGCGGACTCGACCCGCGCTTCGAACCACGCCGCCGCTTCCTGGACGAGTTCCCGATCGGTCCCTTCGAACTTGACGCTGACACGCTCGCCCGGATAGCTCCCGACTTTCACCGGGAACCGCTCCTGGACCGCGGCGAGGCGATCCAGCAGCGCACTCTCGGGTTCGTCGGTCTCGACGACGGTGACGTGTCGCCCTTCGCCGTCGAACGCGTCCTCGATCTCCTCGAACATCCGTTTCATCTCTGCGGGGACACCCGGCAGGACGTAGCAGTTCTCGACGACACAGCCCGGCGCGACGCCCTCGTGGTTGGGCAGCACACGCGCCCCTTCGGGGACGTGGCCGGTGCCGTCGGTGAGATCGGCACGCTCGTAGCCGCCGTGTTCTTCCAGCCACGACAGCGCTTCCTCGCTCTCGACCACGTCACGGCCGAAGGCGGCGGCGACGCCCTCGATCGTCTTGTCGTCGTGTGTCGGTCCGAGCCCGCCGGTGACGACGACGGCGTCGTACTCGGCGTGGTACTCGTTGACGACGCGGGCGATGTCCGCCAGCCGATCCGGGACGACCGTCGTCCGTTCGACCGACACCCCGCGGTCGGCGAGCTGGCGGCCGAGCCACGCGGCGTTCGTGTTGACGGTGTCGCCAGCGAGTAGTTCGTCGCCGACCGTGACCAGCGCGACGTGCATGTCGCGGCGTTGGTCGTCACCGAGTAAAAGCCTCTCGTCGTCGCGACTACCGCATGCCCGGCGGCGGCCCGTCGTCGCCGAAGTCGTCGCCGTCCGTGTCGATGTCGATGGCCGTCTCCTCGCGCTTTCGTTTCAGCGACTGGATCTGTCGCCAGTAGTAGACGCTCCCGCCGATCGCCAGGACGATCCCACCCCCGAAGACCGAGCCGAAGATCAGCAGGTCACGCTGGAGGTAGTACCGCACGCGGATCGTCTGGGCGGTCACGTTCTCGTAGGTCAGCGTCATCCGATTGTCCGTCACCGATCGCTCGCCGGCCGGTGGGTTCACCTGCGAGAGCAGCGGGACGCCGACGCGGGCCCCCGGCGGGAGGGTGAAGTTCGTCGCTCCCTCGACGAACACCGGCGTCGAGTAGCGTTTGCCCTGTCGCGGCGCGGTGAACGCGACCTGTCCGGCGGTCTCGTTGGGCACGTCGAGGATGGTCCGCTCGCGGGTCTGGGTCACCGACAGCGCCGAGTGATCGGCGGTGACGACGGTCCCGTTCGGGTATCGGTACTGGAGCGCCCTGATTTCGAGATGGCTCTCCTGGCCCAGCGCGTCGCGCTTGTACACCTGGAGCTCCGAGCGGTTCTCGGTACCGTACACGTGGACGGAGGCGTTCTTTTCGAGGGTGATGGAGGCGTTGACGCTCGAATCCCAGTCGTAGTCGGCGGATTCGTTGAGCTGCTGGGGGTCCGGTTCGCCCGGCCCGAGAAGCGAGGTGCAGCCACTCAGGGCGACGAGTGCGAGCACCGCAGCGAGCACGAGACCCCGACGCCTCATGGGACGATACAGAGCAGCTCCGAGGGCAGGTACTGGCCGATGCTGGACAGCAGCCCCGGCGGATCGGTCTCGTCACGGCAGACGATGCTCTGTTCGAGCAGGCCGACGCGCTCGACGGTGATGATGTCCTGGGCGTGACCGGCGCGGTTGACGGTCGCCCGAACCTCTGCCCGGGTCGCGCTGTTGACGTTGACGCGGCCCTGTCCTCGGGTCCACTCGTACAGTTCGTCCTGGGCGGCGTCGCTGAGGCGTGGCGGATCGTCGTTGACGAACTCCAGCGGGAGGTGCTGGACCAGTCCGAAGCGGGTCCGGAGCTGTTCGGGACTCCCCCGGCCCAGTCCGATCGAGTCGGCCGGGAGCCGGACGGAGTCGCCGTGGCCCACGTCGAGGACGAACCCGTCGTCGTCCCAGGAGTCGAGCGTGCCGACGTAGGTCTCGCCGGCTTCGAGGGTCGGGACGATCTCGCCGAACTCCTCGCCCAGGAGGTTCCGGGCGATCGTCTCGTCTGGCCCCGAGATCGTGACGCTCGGGAAGTCGTCGTCACGGATCCCCACGTCGTACTCCACGTCCAGATCCGCGAGTTCGTTCCCCACGAGCGAGGTCAGCGAGTCGAGCGCACGCTGGCGAGCGTCGCCGTCGACGTACAGCTTCGTTGCGAGTACGACCATCAGGCTTCGGCGTCCTCTCGTTCGTGGTCGACGTTGAGTTCGTCGCGGAGCTTCGCGATCCGCTCGTCCATGGCGTCGACGAGTCGCGTGTTCTCCATCGATTCGACCTGGTCACCACACTCGGGACACTGGAAACCGAACTCCATCGCCTCGTCGAACTCGAAGCGGATGCCACAGCGCTCACAGAGGTAGAACTCGTTGTCTCGCTCGTAGGACTCGCGGTCTTCGAGCGCGTCGAGCAGGCGGTGCATCTCCTCTTCGAGCTTCTCGGGGATGTTCTCGTACTTGAACGTCCAGAGGTAGGTGAGCCACCCCGAGTCCTCGTCTCGGAGTCGTCGATACGACGCCAGGTCGTTCTCGTAGAGAATGAACAGCGCCCGGCGCACGTCGTTGAGCTCCAGTCCCAGCTCTTCGGCGAGTTCTTCGTCGGTCACTTCGCCGTCCGGCGGCGCGGCGGCGACCGGCATCCCTTTCGGTCCGACGAGTTCGTGGAGGTATTTCTGTATCACAGGATCCTCCAGGAGGTCCTCAAAAGCCATTGTATGCTCTTCGGGCCGTCGTCCGGTTAAGTTTTAGCTTTCCCGTACGACACCCGGAGTCGAAAAGCAGACACGGCAACCGAGCCAGCAGTGGAGGATCGGTTGTCGGCGTCGATCGTCGCGACAAATGGTATATGTGTCCAAGGAACATACGAAACGGTATATGCTTGACAACGGCCCTCGGAAGACGGGGCTGGACGAATGAGCGGCGACGAACAGCCCTCGCCCGACCAGAACTCGTCTGCCCCGGTCGAGAGTGAGTCTTCGGCGTCGCTGGGTGAGCGATACTCCCGCGTCGTGGGTCGGTTCGTCCACGGGGTCGAACTCGCTGCCGCGACGGTCTTTGCCCTGCTCTTTGCGGTCGGAGTGTTCGACCTGATTCTGGAGATACTCGATGCCGTGCGATCGGGCAGGATCACCGATCCGCTCGTCGTCATCAGGTTCATCGACACCGGACTCCTCTTGTTGATCATCGTCGAAGTGTACCAGACGGTGCTCGCGTACGTCGAACAGAACGACACCCGGAGAGTCGTCAGGCTGGTCATTTACACCGGTGTCATAGCGATGGTTCGGAAAGCCATCATCTTCCGGACGGGAGAGTACGCCACGCTGGAGGACGCCGTGTTGGCCGCCGGGTCGTACGCGATCATCATTCTCGCGCTGGTCGCGCTGCTCTTCGTCGAGCGGGTCTACGGGAACGACTCTCTCCAGTTGTCCGACGGCGAGTCCGCGTAGCGAGCAGTCTCGGCGACAGTTCGGCCGTGACGGGCCGGCAGACTTTTGCACACGTCCCGACCGAGGACACGCATGGTCGCCGTCACTGTCTGGAACGAGTACGTACACGAACGTGAGGACGACGCCGTCGCGGAGATCTACCCCGACGGCATCCACGAGACGATCGCCGACGCGCTGGCCGAGCGCGGCCACGAGACGCGAACGGCGACCCTGCAGGAGCCGGAGCACGGCCTCACCGAGTCGGTGCTCGACGACACCGACGTGTTGCTCTGGTGGGGTCACGCCGCCCACGACGAGGTCGCAGACGACGTGGTCGAGCGGGTCTGTAACGCGGTCAACGACGGGCTCGGCCTGCTCGTGCTCCACTCCGCGCACTTCTCGAAGCCCTTCCGGCGACTGCTGGGGACCCCCTGTACCCTGAACTGGCGAGAGGCCGGCGAGCGTGAGCGTCTCTGGGCGATCGATCCCGACCACGCGATCCTCGACGGCATCGAGACACCGATCGTCGTCCCCGAGGCCGAGACCTACGGCGAGCCGTTCGGGATCCCACAGCCCGACGAACACGTCCTCAGCTCCTGGTTCGAGGGCGGCGAGGTGTTCCGATCCGGCGTCTGCTATCGCCGCGGCAGCGGCCGGATCTTCTACTTCCGACCGGGCCACGAGACGCACCCGATCTACCACGACGAGACGATTCAGGACGTGCTCGCGAACGCCGTCGAGTGGGCGGCACCGACAGGTCGCAGCGTCACTCAGTGGGACAACGTCAACGTCGAAGCCAGCGAGTGAGAGCGGCCGCAGCTATCCGTCGTCGGCTGTCTCGGCGGCTTCCTCGGCCGGGACGACGCGCTTTCCCTCGGGCCGGGGCTGGACGACGCGGTCCGCGTCTTCCCACTCGCGGTCGAGTTCGCGCCCCTCGAAGAGTCGATCGAGGAAGACCGCCAGCCCGGCGACCTCTGAGTGGGGCTGGTTCGTCACGCCGACGTTCCAGTCGGCCCGCTCGTACACCTCGAAGCCGACCTTCTCCGCGCCCACGACCAGCAGCAGCGGCTCGCTCCGGTGGGCCGCGCGGATCTCGCCTTCGACCTCCTGGACCGGGAGGCCGTACATGGTGAGGTGGGCGATCGAGCCCGACCAGTCTTTCAGGAAGCGGTTCGGTTGCTCGGTGACCTCGACCTCGAAGGGGCCGCCGAAACGGTCGGTGATGTCCTGGACGGTGTCCTGCCGGCTCGCGCCCGCGTTCGCGAGGACGAGCCGATCCGCACCCAGGGCCCGGGCCGTGAGTCCGACGTGGGTCGTCATCCGTTCGTCCCGGCCGGGACGGTGGCCGAGTCGGAGGACGGCGACCTCGGGTTCGCCTTGCATACCCGAGGGGAGGGGCGTCGGCCGTTAAGTGCTGTCGGACTGGGCCGCGTCGATCGCAGTGCTGAGTGCCTCGTAGCTGGCTTCGACCCTCTCGCCGTTGACCAGCGCCGTCGGCGTCCGGTCGACTCCCGCGTCGATGCCGCCCTCGCGATCGGCCTCGATGGTCGCCTCGTAGGCCTGTTCGACCGCTGCGGTCTTCACCGTCGACGGGTCCGCGTCGACCTCCCGAGCCAGCGACGCGTAGCGGTCCGGCCCCAGCGAGCCCTGGTTCTCGAACAGGAGGTCGGCGTACTCGAAGAACGCCTCGTCGCCGACGCCGTCCTGTACCGCTCGGGCCGCGTTCGGAGCCTCCAGAGAGACGTTCTGGTCGACCGGCAGGGGGAAGTCGTGGTGTTCGTACCGGATCGCCCCGCTCTCGACGTACTCCGAGCGGATGTCTGGGTAGACTTCCTGGTTGAACGTTGCACAGTGCGGACAGGCGAAGTCCTCGTAGACGGCGACCGTCACGTCGGCCTCGGGATCGCCCGCGACCGGCGTCGAGAGCGAACCGGCCGTCACCGTCGCCGTTCCGTCCGGTTGCTCGGAGCCACCACTCGAGGAGTCGAGACAGCCCGCGAGCGAGGCAGCCGCTGCACCGCCGGCCAGCAACAGCGAGCGCCGCGTCGGAGAGAGATCGTCCATAGTCGGCAATCGGGGTTCGCGCACTTTAGTTTCGCGGTCTGTGTGCTGTAGAATCCGCGCCGAGAGCGGGGGCGGCATCGACGCGGGCGTCGGGAGACGGCGACGATCCCACGGGTATTTTGCCCGCCATCCCGTAGCCGCCGCCGTGCAAGTCGTCGGCTATCGCGCTCGCGTCGACGAGTCGGCTGCGCTCCTGCTCGGGACCGACGGGGCCGTTCGAACGGAGCCACTGGAGCCCGGCCAGCAGGTGTCGTACTCGCTCGGCGAGCGCCACTGTGCGGGCACGATCGACGAGGGAACGCACGTCGCTTGCGAGAATCCGACGGCACCCCACTGTGACAGACACACCGATCGCTGGCCGTGTGCGCGGTGTCGCGGGGACTGTGCGATGCCACTGGAGAGCTGTCACGAGGAACACGCCGTCTACCTGGCCGCTTTCGCTCCGGCGACGTTCAAAGTCGGCGTCACCCGCTCGTGGCGGCTCGAACGGCGACTGCGAGAACAGGGGGCCGACCGGGCGGCCCACCTCCGGACCGTCGCGAACGGACGCGTCGCTCGCCAGATCGAGGCCGAGATCGCCGCGACGGTGGGCGACAGCGTCCGCGTGCCAACGAAGATCGAGGGGCTACACCGATCGGTCGAAGAGCCCGCCTGGCGGACGCTGCTCGACGAGTTCGAGCCCATCGAGACGTTCGAGTTCGAGTACGGGCTGGGCCTGACGGACCGTCCGATCGCCGAGACGCTGCTGTCTGGCACCGTCGTCGGGTCGCAAGGCCGTCTCCTCGTCGTCGAGAACAGCGGCGGGACCTACGCCGTCGACCTCCGGGACACCGTGGGCTACGAGCTCAGCGAGGACAGCGTCGATCGGCAACTCCAGGCCAACCTCGGCGCGTTCAGCTGATGCTGGCGTCGGCGTCCGCTGGGACGGTGGTGTTCGCGGTCCTGTTTCGTCCCGTGTAGAGACGGACCACGCCTCCCGCGAGGAGGCAGGCGGCTCCCAGGACGAGCCAGTACGGTTCGGCACCCAGCACGAAGCGTCCGGCGTCGCCGCCAGCCACCGAGACGCCGGTGTACAGCGACCCTTCGGCGACGTAGTGGCCGACCGCTCTCGCCACGTAGAAGAACACGACGGCGCTCGCGGCGACCGCTCCGAACGCGGCCCGCCGCCACCGGAGGGAGGCGACGACGCCGAGAACGCCGACGACGGCGACACGCGAGAGCAGGCGCTCCTCGTGGCTGACCGGGCCGCCCCAGCCGGTTTCGACGGTCGCGTCGTACATCGGTCGGAACTGCAGCAACTCCTGGTGGATGCCGACGACGACGGCCGCGAGGCCGACGATCGAGAGGACGACCGAGAGGGCAGCTCGCTGATTCATACTGTTGGACTCTCACTGAGAGGCAATGAATTTTGCCCCCACAAATCGAATTGCATACCGCCTCGGTTAGTCAGAAAACATTTATGACTCCGTGGAGGGATCTCGGACGTGCAACGCGAAACGATACTCACCGGCGGCATGGTCGTTCTCGTCGTCGCCATGCTCGCCACACCGCTCGCGGTTCCCGGGGTGCTCGACGAGCCCGACGACGAGAACGTCCGGCCGAGCTACCTCCACCTCCAGACCGAGGACTCGACGATCAACGTCACCTCGGTGCCCGGTCGGACGGCAAACCTCCAGCTCGACACCCGGCTCGTCCACAGCGGCGGGCCGGCGAGAAACGTCACGCTCGAAGTCCGCGCGATCGACGCCGAGTCGGGCCTGCTGGAAGATCAGGTCTACGAGTCCGTCGGCAACGTGACTGGCGATCGATCGGTCTCGGTGCTGACCGACCTCTCGGTCGAGCGCCAGGGCGGCTACCGCATCGAGACGATCGTCTACGAGGACGGCGACCGCGTCGCCCGCGGCACGCGGACGATCAGCGGCGTCCAGGCACTGACGCCCGACTACGCTGACTCGACGGTGGCGTTCGAGCGCTACGAGAACTCCCCGGCTGAGATTCCGACGATCGCCGTCGACCCGACGACGACGAGCGACAACCGCTCGGAGCTGTCGGTGACGGCCGCACTGACCAACGACGGCGACACCGAAGCCGGCGACGTGACGCTGCGGCTCCGGGCTCGCCAGGCCGAGTCGAACCTCGTCGCCGCACAGTCCCGCCAGGAGGTCGGCTCGATCCGTCCGGGCCGGACCGTCGAGCCCGGCACGACGCTGACGGTCCCCGACGGCTACAACTACTACATCGACGCAATCCTGCTGCGTGACGGGGTCGTGATCGACACCGCGATCGGCGTCGCCAACCTCGACCCGACCCGCGTCGTCGAGGCCAACGAGACGCGCCGAGCGGTCGAGTTCGACACCGGCGACTTCGACGACGAGAGCACCAGCGGAGGAGACGGCGGTCGGGCGGAGGAGACCCGAACGACCACCGGCGGCGGTCCCGGCTTCGGCGTCGGGCTCGCGCTCGTGGCACTGCTCGCAACCGCACTGCTGACCGCACGGAGACAGATCAATGACTGACGACGACATCGGCGGCGCGACCGAGGCACAGCACGACGAGGGGTTCGAGACGACGCAGAGTCCCGACGACACCGACGAGACGGCGGAGTCCGACACCGGACAGCGCGTCATCGACGCGCTCCAGTGGGCCGCCTTCGGCATCCTGATACTCGTGGCCCTGATCGCGACACTGCAGTTCTACTTCGCGACCTCGAACGCGATCCGGAACTTCGTCACGCCGGACTATCGGCCGCTGTTCCAGGCGATCTTCAATCTCGTCATCCTGCTGGCCAGCGCGCTGGGCCTGTCGGTGCTCGTCCGTCGCATCACGTAGACGACAACCCTTTTCCGACCCGCACGCCAACGGCCGCCCATGGCAGAAGACGACGCCGAGGAGAACGAATCGCCAGCAGACGAACCCTCGGACGCGGGCGAGGACGAGGAGAAGTCCTTCCGAGAGCGCGTCGAGGAGATCCGTCAGGAACGAGCCGAAGAGCGCGAGGGCGAGGACGGCGAGATGAGCCGCGAGGAGCGCATGGAAGAGATGATGGGCGGTGGCGGCGGCCCGCCCGGCATGGGCGGCGGCGGTGGCGGCGGGAACCCCTTCGCACAGATGATGGGCGGCATGATGGGCGGCGGTCCCGGCGGCCCCGGCGGTGCCGGCGGCATGGGACCGGGCGGCCGAGAAGAAGAGAGCGGCGACAACGAAGAGCTGACCCGCGAAGTCCGAAAGCTGCGCGACGAGGTCCACGACGTGCGCCGCACGCTCGACCGGATCGCCGACGCGCTCGAAGACTAGCGCTTCGAACAGTCCGTTCTGCGTTTTGCCGTTCGAGAAGCGGCGCTACTCGTTGTACGCGAGGCTCATGACCCACTGCGAGAAGGCGTCGCTCCGGGCGTCGACCTCCTCGTCGCCGATGAACGGCGAGAGCTGGTCGCCGGCCATCAGCAGCGAGAAGTCCAGGTCTCTGGGTGCCGGCGTGAGGTGGTACGTGTTGTGTCCCTCGTAGATGGTCTCCTCGCGCTGGATCAGTTCCTTGTCCGCCAGCGAGTCGACGATCCGACTCCCCTTGCGCGAAGACACGTCCAGTTCCTTCCAGAAGTCGCTCTGGTGGATGCCACCGGACTCTCTGATGAGTTCCAGGCCGGCACGCTCGTCGTCCGAGAGCTCCTCCTCGATGGCTGCCATGCTCATATACTCCGTTATGGGAGGGTCGGCCGCTTAAACCTGACCTTCGACCGGACGATACGCAGTCTCACAGGGCGGTCCGTCGGCGTAGCGGAACCACCGCTCGTCCCCGAGGACGACGAGCGACGACGAGCGGGTGCCGAACCCCTCACCGTGGACGCAGACGCCGTAGTCGTGGTCCGCGATCGTCTCGGCTGCGCGGTCGAGCCACGAGCCCCCGTTCTCGTCTGGCTCTGGCTGGAGGGTCTGGACGAGTCGGCCGGCGCTGTCGGCCTGACGCTGTGCCGCCGCCCGTCGATCGTCGGGCATCCGGTAGTCGCCGTCGGCACCGACGTTGACGACCACGTGGACGCCGGGGCTCAGCGTGCGAACCGAGAGCGTCCCGTCCCACTCGGTGTAGACGGCCGCCGACGCGTCGGCGACGACGAGGTTGAACCCCTGGTACTCGTCGGCGTCGACGGCGCGCTCGACGAGCCGAGCGGCGTCCTCCGCGGATCGCTCGCCCAGCGCGTCGCGCACGAGCAGGCCCCGAGAGCGCTCGCCCGCGAGGTCGGCGTCCGTCCAGCGGTTCGTGATCGCGACGAAGACGCCGTGCTCGTTGTAGCCGATCCACGTGCCGCCAGCTTCCGCGTCGGTCGGTGCGACGACGCGTGTGCGCCAGTCGTGGACGGCAGGAGGGTTCGACTCCCGGTCGAGCCGTTCGTCACGGTTGGCGGCGACGACGAGTGGCTGTTCGAAGACCTGCCAGGCGAAGACGAGCGTACACACGACCGAGCGTATGGTCCCCGAGGGCTAAAGGGTGCTGTCGGTGTCGTCCTCGCCGACCGGCTCGGCCGGCGCACCGACGACTGTCGTCTCCGGCGGCACGTCTGCCGTGACGACGGCGTTGGCACCGACCTTGGCGTCGTGACCGATCTCGACGCCGGGGAGGACGATCGCTCCCGCGCCGATCATCGCGCCCTCGCCGACGACGACCTCGCCGGTCCGATACTCGTCTCGGAGGAACTCGTGACACAGCAGCGTGGCGTCGTAGCCGACGACCGCGTGGTCCTCGATCGTCAGCAGCTCGGGCCAGAACACGTCCGGGGTGGCCGTCAGCGCCAGCGAGACGCCCTCGCCGACCGTCGCACCGAGCCGACGGAGCAGCCACCGCTTGAGCGCGAGGCTCGGAGAGTATCGGAGGGTCCAGACGACGAGGAAGTTCACCACCAGCCTGAGTGGGTGCTTGGCCGACGGCCAGTGGTGCAGGGAGTTGTGCGGTCCCGGTGTTGCCGTCCGGTCGAGGCGGTCGTGTCGTCGTGGCCCAGTCACGACCGACCGTTCGTCAGGAGCCGTCTAAAAACCCGCGTCGTCGAGGCCGGTCCGCTCGATCTCGGCCCGCGTTACTCGCCGCGCAGTTCGTCCATGTGATCGATCCGCTGCTGGACGAGGTCGGGCTTGCCGATGTCGTGGCGCATCCGGAGCCCGTCCTCGCCGGCAGCGTCGAGAGCCGCCTCCGCGATCTCCTCGGCCTCGGTGATCGTCTCCGCCAGGCCGACGACGGCGAACGACCGGGAGGTCGTCGTGTAGATGCCGTCGTCGCGCTCGTCGACGCTGGCGTAGAACAGGAGCGCGTCACCGGCGCTGTCCTCGTCGATCGTCACCTTCGCGCCAGCGGCCGGCTCGGTCGGGTAGCCCTCGGGGACGGCGTACTTACAGACCGTCGCCTGCGGAGCGAAAGAGAGCTGTGGCAGGGGTTCGTCCTCGCGGGCCGCCGTCAGCACGTCGAGGAAGTCGGTGTTCAACACCGGCAGCGTGTTCATCGCCTCGGGATCGCCGAAGCGAGCGTTGAACTCGACGACCGTGATCCCGTCGGCGGTGAGCATGAACTGACCGTACAGGACGCCCTTGTAGTCGTCCAGCGCGTCGACGACCGCCCGGAGCACGTCGACGGCCTCCATGTAGTCGTCTTCCGACATGAAGGGCAGCTCCAGGCCGGCGTCGGAGTAGCTGCCCATGCCGCCGGTGTTGGGTCCTTCGTCGCCCTCGTAGGCGCGCTTGTGGTCCTGTACGGCGGGTGTGACACGGAGCTGGCCGTTGGCGACGAACGCCTGGACGGTGAACTCCTCGCCGACGAGGCGCTCTTCGAGGACGACGCGGTCGTAGTCCGCACTCCGGAGGTGCGCTTTTGCCTCCTCGGCGGTGACCTGATCGCCGATGACTCGGACGCCCTTGCCGCCGGTGAGCCCGGCCGGCTTGACCGCGAGGTCGCCGTCGTAGTCGTCGATGAACTCGCAGGCGGCAGCCATGTCGTCGAACGTCTCGAAGTCGGGACAGCCCGGAATGTCGTGTTCCCGCATGAACCGCCGCTGGAAGGCCTTGTCCGTCTCGATGCGGGCCGCGTCCTGCTGGGGACCGAACGTGTACACGCCCGCCTCGTCGAGCGCGTCGGCGACGCCGGCTTCGAGTGCGTTCTCGGGGCCGATCACCGCGAGCGTCGCGTCGACCTCGTTGGCATAGGTCCGGACCGCCGTCGGGTTCGTCGTGTCGAGCGTCTCGAACCCGTCGGCCAGCGCCGCGATTCCGGGATTCCTGTTGCCGGCACACGCGTACAGTCGGGCATCCGAGTCGGCCAGCGAGCGGGCGATCGCGTGCTCGCGGCCCCCGCCACCGATCAGCACCACGGTCTCTGTCATACCTGTGAGGGCGACTGGGAGGGGCCTAAACCTTGCCTTTCCCCTCGCGTCGGCGGCCGTTCAGTCCGTCTCACGGCCGTCTTCCCGTACACACCTGTGATCGTCGTCGTACGATCGATCGGTGCGGACCGACGAGACTCCGTCTCATACTGCCGGCTGTCCGTCTGTACCGAACGTTGCGACACCGTGGTCGCGAATATCTTGCGACAGTGACAGCCGGCAGTATCAGTCCAGGCTGTCGGGCGTGTCGTCACGAGCGAGCCACCGCTGCATCGCCGTCAGCAGGCCGTCGTCGTCGGTCCCCGATCCGCAGCGTTCTCTGTCCGCGGGATCGACCGGCGTGTCGTCTCGATCGTACCACAACTCCATCGCGGTCGGGTTCTCGGTCGTGTTCTCACACTCCCACGCCGGCCCGTCGTCCGAGCCGTCGTCCGCGAGGTCGCTGCGCCAGAGCTCTCGGTCGTCCGCGTAGTGCTCGTTCGTATCGTAGTCGTCATCGCCGCCGTCGTTTTCGTCGTCTTCGTCGTCCTCGTCGCTATCGCCCGCATCATCGCCGTCTTCGCCGTCGCCATCGTCCACATCACCGTCGTCTGGGTCGTCTCCGTCCGAGCTGTCGTCCCCCGTCTCACTACCGTCGTCTGGATCGCCGCCGCCGTCTGTCCCGTCACTCCCTTCGCCACCGTCTCCGCCGTCGCCGTCCGAGCCGTCACTCCCTTCGCCACCGTCTCCGCCGTCGCCGTCCGAGCCGTCACTCCCTTCGCCACCGTCGCCGCCGTCGCCGTCGGTACCACTGCCGGTGTCGTCGCCGTCCGAGCCGTCCCCGCCGCCGCCGTCGACCGCGTACGTCGTACAGTCGCTCCCTGCCTCGACGTGTCCGGCGCACACGCCACAGGCGTCGTTCTGGTCCAGGGCCGCGACGATGTCGTCGACGCTGTCGTAGGCCGCCACGGCGCAGTCGTTGGGGTTGATACAGAGGCTACACGAGCCGTTCGAATCGGTAGTTCCGCCCCGAACGACGTTCTCTTCCAGCAGCCCGACGATCGTCTCGTCGGCCGACGCCTCGTAACAGTAGCTCTGCCAGCTCCAGGGCACGTCGACGCCGCTCGTCGCCGTCATCGGGCGACAGGTGAAGGTCCCGTCGACGGCGACGACGGCGAAGCTCCCGTCCGTCCCCGTACAGACGCGATCACAGCCCTCGAACTGGGTCTCGTGTGCCGCTGCAGTGCCGCTGGCGGCGAGCAGACCCGCAGTCGCCGCCCCGATCGTCTTCAGCACGCGTCGGCGGTCGACGCCGTTCTCGTCGGTCGCGTCGTCTGTTGGGCTCATCGGTAGCGACACCTCTCGGCGTATCGATTTCGTAATGAGTCGTGTACGGCCGAGAAGTCCGCCACTAACCGGTCAGTTCCCCGACTCCAGACGAAGGTAGTCGGCCGTCGATCGCACCGTCTCGTCGGTATCGCTAGCCGTCCGAAGGTATCTGACGACCACCCGGACCGAACTGGAACGTCGGTCGGCGATCGCTGAGACGGACAGGCTTTCCCGTCTGCCACCCGGACGGTCGGCTATGAGCAGCGACTCGGGCCCGACGGACCGGAACCGCCTCGACGAGGCGGAGAGTCCCTATCTCCGCCAGCACGCGGACAACCCCGTCAACTGGCAGCCGTGGGACGAACAGGCACTCGAAGCCGCCAGCGAACACGACGCGCCGATCTTCCTCTCGATCGGGTACTCGGCGTGTCACTGGTGTCACGTCATGGAAGACGAGAGCTTCTCCGACCCCGAGACGGCGGCGCTACTCAACGAACACTTCGTCCCGATCAAGGTCGACCGCGAGGAGCGCCCGGACCTCGACGCCATCTACATGAGCATCTGCCAGCAGGTGACCGGCCGCGGTGGCTGGCCGCTGTCGGCGTGGCTCACTCCCGAGGGCGAACCGTTCTACGTGGGGACCTACTTCCCGCCAGAGGAGCGCCGCGGGATGCCGGCGTTCGGCCAGCTGCTCGAAGACATCGCGGGCTCGTGGTCCGATTCGGAGCAACGCGAGGAGATGTACAACCGTGCCCGGCAGTGGACCGACGCCATCGAGGGCGACGTGGGCGACGTGGGACAGCCGGGCGACGTGCCCGACGACGAGGCGCTGCAGGCGGCTGTCGACGCCGCGATTCGGGCCGCGGACCGCGAACACGGCGGCTGGGGGAACGGCCCGAAGTTCCCACAGCCGGGGCGACTCCACTACCTCATGCGCGAGGTCGCCCGTTCGGACCGCGACGACGTGCGCGCGGTCGTCACCGAGACGCTCGATGCGATGGGCGACGGCGGGCTCTTCGACCACGTCGGCGGCGGCTTCCACCGCTACTGTACGGACCGGGAGTGGGTCGTTCCCCACTTCGAGAAGATGCTCTACGACAACGCGACGCTTCCGCGAGCGTACCTCGCTGGCTACCAGCTCACCGGCGACGAGCGGTACGCCGAGATCGCACGCGAGACGTTCACCTTCGTCGAGCGCGAACTCACACACGAGGACGGTGGCTTCTTCAGCACGCTCGACGCACAGAGCGTGCCGCCCGCCAGCCGTCGCGATGACGCGGACGCCGAGCCCGAAGAGGGCGCGTACTTCGTCTGGACCCCCGATGAGATCCGCGCGGCCGTCGACGACGAGACGGCGGCCGACCTGCTGTGTGACCGCTTCGGGATCACCGAGTCGGGCAACTTCGAGGGCAAGACGGTGCTGACCGTCGACGCCTCCATCGAGGCCCTGAGCGAGTCCAGCGGGCTCGAAGCGAGCGAGGTCGAGCGTAACCTGGCGAGCGCACGCGAGCAGGTCTTCGAAGCCCGTGAGAAGCGCCCCCGCCCCGCACGCGACGAGAAGGTGCTCGCGGGCTGGAACGGACTGATGATCACGGCGCTGGCCGAGGGCGCGATGGTCCTCGACGACGTCGACCCGGAACCGGCTGCCGACGCCCTCGCGTTCGTCCGCGAACACCTCTGGGACGAGAGCGAGCAACGGCTCGCCCGCCGGTACAAGGACGGCGACGTGGCCATCGACGGCTACCTCGAAGACTACGCCTTCCTCGCTCGGGGCGCGCTGACGCTGTTCGAGGCGACCGGCGAAGTCGAACACCTCGCGTTCGCGCTGTCGCTGGCCCGCGCCATCGAGCGAGAGTTCTGGGACGAGACGGACGCCACGCTGTACTTCACACCGACCAGCGGCGAGTCGCTGGTGGCTCGCCCACAGGAGCTCACCGACCAGTCGACGCCGTCCAGCAGCGGCGTCGCGGTCCAGGCGCTGCTCTCGCTGTCGGCGTTCGTCCCGCACGACCGCTTCGAGACGATCGCGGCGGGCGTCCTGGAGACACACGCCAACAAGATCGAGGCGAACCCGATGCAACACGCCTCGCTGGTCGTCGCGGCCGACCGCTATCGTCGGGGCGATCTCGAACTCACGCTGGTCGCCGACGAGGTCCCGGCAGAGTGGCGAACGACGCTGGCCGAGACGTACCTCCCGGACCGGCTGCTCGCGTGGCGGCCGCCCAGCGACGACGATCTCGACGCGTGGCTCGACGTGCTGGGGCTGGAGGAGGTCCCGCCGATCTGGGCCGACCGGACGGAACGGGACGGCGAGGCGACCGTCTACGCCTGCCGACAGTTCACGTGTTCGCCGCCACAACACCACCTGCGAGACGCGCTCGACTGGGCGACAGAGCAGGCGTGAGACGACGCACCGTCGCCGTGTGGCGTCCGTCGGCGTGGCCGCGTTCGAGCGGTGCGTAGCGTGCTCGACCCGTTCTCACTGCTGACCGAAGACGAGGCGTCGCCGGAGGTGACGGCGGCGACAGTCGGTGACGTCTCGCGGGGGACGTTCTGGGCGTTCGTCGCCGCGCTGGTGCTTTCACAGTTCGGGCTCGCCGCCGTCAGCCTCGGCGCGCTGTACGGCCTCGTCCTCGGCCAGTGGCCCCTCGCCAGTGTGCTGGTTGCCGTCGGTGTCGCCGCGCTCGCCGGTGTCGGCGTGCTCTACTGGTGGCACCAGAGCCGGAGCGACGAGTGAATTTCGCGACCACGGGGTCGCGAGTGTCTCGAAACAGTGACAGCCGGCAGTATCAGTCGAGTACCGCCTGGATCTCCTCTGCGAGAGAGACGGCGATCGGTACGTCCGCGTCCTCGACGAAGCGGGCGATCTCCTCGCCGCCGCTCGCGCTGTCCGTGCCTTCCGGCACGCGCTCCACGACCACGGTCGGGATGTACTCGATCCCGTACTCCTCGACGCCGGGACCGGTCTTCGAGCCGTCGTCTTCCTTCTCGGTCTCGTGGTGGACGACGTTCGCTTCGGGGACCTCGGCGGCGTCTAACGCCGCGCCGAAGTCGGGCAGTTGCGAGCGGCAGTCCTTGCACCAGTCGCCGCCCCAGACCTTGTAGACCAGTTCGTCGCGGTGCTCGGCAAGTACGTCGACGGTGTCCTCGTAGGCCCCCTCCGACCAGACGGGGTTGGGCTCCATCGTTGTCAGTGGCATACCCCGGAGTAGCGCCTGGAGTCGCTTAACGCTCGCGCTCTCTCGGTCGTCACCGGTAACGGCACGCCATGCTGGTGACGGGGAGGGTTTTAACCGGGGACCCTCAAGATGGCGGTAATGAACGAGACAATCCTGGAGACGCTGGGGTCGCCGCTCGTCTCGGTCGCGGCACCCGAGGGCGCGACGGTCGCAGCCAAGGTCGAGTCGTTCAACCCCGGCGGCTCCGCGAAGGACCGCCCGGCGCGGTTCATGATCGAGGCCGCCGAGGAAGCCGGCGAACTGAGCGACGGCGACGCACTCGTCGAACCGACGAGTGGCAACACGGGGATCGGACTCGCGATGGCCGGCGCGGCCAAGGGGTACGACGTGTGCCTCGTGATGCCGGGCTCGAAGTCGCCCGAGCGCCGCCAGATAATGAACGCCTACGGCGCGGAGATCGAGCTCGTCGACGGCGACATCTCCGCCGCGAAAGACCGGGCCGACGAACTCGAAGCCGAGGAGGGGTACGTCCAGCTCCGGCAGTTCGAGAACGAGGCCAACCCGCGGGCACACTACGAGACGACGGGCACGGAGATCGTCGAACAGGTCGGCGACCGGACCGTCGACGCCCTCGTCGCCGGCATCGGCACGGGCGGAACTGTCACCGGCGTCGGCCGGCGGCTCCGCGAGGCGTTCCCGGACGTGGACATCGTCGGCGTCGAACCGGCCGACAACGCCGTCCTCTCGGGGCAAGAGCCCGGGACCGGCGAGGACAGCTTCCAGGGGATGGGACCGGGGTTCGTCAGCCCGAACCTCGACGTGGACCTGCTCGATTCGGTGACGACGGTCGAACTCGCCGACGCCGAAGCCGAGTGTCGCCGTCTGGCCCGCGAGGAGGGAATCCTCGTGGGCCAGTCCTCCGGGGCGTCGAATCTCGCCGCCAGAGAGAAGGCCGCCGAGTTGCTCGACGAGGGCGTCGCGGACCCGCTCGTCGTGACCGTCTACTGGGACAGCGGCGAGCGCTACATGTCGACGGGGATGTTCGACGAGTAGCGTACCGATTGCAACGATAGACACATCGATCGCACAGCAGTGCGATCGGGTGTGCATCGAAGTTCGATAGCCAGGATAGCACCGTCAGAAGTCGCCTCGACCGCGTTTTGAGCCTCCACAAGGAGTTTATCAGTACGGCCGGCAGAGACGGGTATGCAACGATCTCGCCGCCGCGTCCTCGCAGCCAGCGCCTCGCTGCTCGCGGCCGGCTGTGTCGGGACCGATCCGGAGAGCGACCGCCCGGATCAGCGCTCGCCGACTTCGAGCCCGAACGAGTCCGAGACGGCCGACTGTACGTCGGGCATCGTCCTCACGACCGGGCCGTACGCACCGGCCGACGACCTCCCGGTCAGCCTGAACGAGACGGAGCGATCGATCGTCGAACGGGCAGCCAGCGACGGGCCTGCGGCGTACACGACCGACGGCTCCAGACCGCTGCGCGACGGCGTGATCGTACGCCACGACGGCGCGTTCTACCGGACGGCGTCCGAGATCGTCGCCGTCGACGCGATTCCGGCCTACGAGATGGACGTGTCCTGGGAAGCGGGACAGACCGCGCCCGAGGGCGCGACGGTCGTCCACTTCGGAGAGCTACCCGAACCTGACCGGGCCGCGCTCGAATCGGCAGTACTGAACCCCGAATCAGAGGGTGATGGAGACGGGCTCCCGCAGCGACAGCTCTCGATTCGAGCGTTCCCGGCACCCTACCCCGACGGCGGGACGGACTCGCGGCTCGTCGGGAATCGGACCTGGGTCCGGTGGCGAGACCGGACGATGCGCGTCGACGTAGCCGGCGACTCCGAGGAGACCAAAGAGCGGCGAACCTTCGAGTACACCCTCGAACGGGTCGCCACAGACGAGTCCGCGCTCCGTTCGTTCGCCGCCGAGCGGTATCTCGTCGCGCTCGACGACCTGCCCGAAGCGCAACGGTCGATCCTCACCGCCGCGATCGACGGCCGCTACGAGGAGTGCGCCCCGGCGTCGACGGCGCTGTCGGCGCTCCAGGAGCGCCTGTCCGAGGCCGAACAGCTCCCCCACCCGAACGACGACGCGTGGTACGTCGCCCTCGACGGAGAGCGGTCGCTGCTCCAGATCAACGAGTGGGTCCGCTGACGGTCGTCGGCAGTCTCATACTACCGGCTGTAAATCTGTGAACGATTTCGCCACCCCGGGGTGGCGAAGATCTTCACGAAGTTACAGCCGGCAGTATCAGGCACCGAACTCGTCTCTCGACACCCTGACGACGACCGTCTCGTCGACCGCACGCAGATCGTACTCCGGGATCGAATCGCCGGTCCGCGTCACCAGCATCGGCTCGACGAGTCGGGGTTCGGCGTCGTCGTCCTCGGACTCTTCGACGCCGTACACCTTCAGGAACCGGTCGCGTTCGTCCTCGTCGACGGCGTCGTCGCGCATCGCCGTCGCCAGCGACCGCGAGAGCCACTCCGTCTCGCTGACCGACGGTTCGAGCACCATCGCGGCGTCGGTGAAGCGAACGAGATACCAGTTGAGGTCGTTGCAAAGCGCCACCGCGGCCCCCAGGCTGACGGTCTCGACGGCCAGGGCGTTGGCGAACGGCTCGCGAATGTCGTAGGTCGCCAGCGCTTCCCGTGCGGTCTCGCGCGAGAGCAGTTCGTACCGGAGGTTGCAGTCCTCGGAGCCGACGAGACACACTCGCGCCATCGTGCTGTCCGAGACGGTCGCCGGGGATAGTGGTTTCGCTCTCAGCGGTCGCGGGCGACGACCTCGGCACGCTCGGCGACGGCCCTCGCACGCTCGAACAGGTCGTCAGGTTCGCGCTCGCGGAGGGCGTGCAGGTCGGCGTTCGTCTCGGGCAGCGACGGCGCGACGCGGTTACAGCCGGTCGGGATCGTCGACGCCTCGAAGGTTCCGATCTCGCGGGCTAGCTGCGTGATATCGGCCTTGTCGGCGGTCAGGTTCGGCCGGAAGACTGGACAGTCGACCGCCGCGTCCGTCACCGCGAGGTTGGCGCTCGTCTGGCTCGACTTCTGTCCGATCGCCTCGCCGGTCGCCACGCCGACGGCGTCGGTACGCTCGGCGATCCGGGCTCCGACGGCGAGCATGAACCGCCGCAGGGCGAGCATCCGCCGTGCGTCCAACTCCGCTGAGAGCCGTTCCACGACATCCCCACCGTCGGCGATTCGCACCGAGAGGTCGAAGTTCGGGACGTAGCTGGCGAGCGTCTCGACGGTCGAGAGGGCTCGCGCGCGGTGGTCCGGGCCGCCGTACCCTCCGAGGTCGACGTACACCGGCACGACGGGACAGCCGCGCTTGAGCAGCTTCCAGGCCGCGACGGGAGAGTCGATCCCTCCGGAGAGCAAGACGACGACGGGTTCCTGGGTCCCGACGGGGAGCCCGCCGGGACCCGCCTGCTTGTCGAGAAACAGGTACGCGACCTCCCGACGACACTCGACGTGGAACGTCAGGTCCGGCTCGTCGAGGTCGACTGCCGGATCGCCGCCCGCCGCTTCGATCGCGGCCCACACGGCAGCGCCGCCGTCGGACTCGATGTCCTCGCTGGAGAAGTCGTGGGCAGACTGCTGGCCGGCCCGGCGAGCGTCGACCGCGAAGGTGCCACCGTCGAATCGCTCGCGTGCGATCTCTGCCAGCCCCTCACAGATGGCATCGAGCGTCGGCTCGGTGCGGACGGCGGCGCTCGCAGAGACGACGCCGAAGGTGTCTGTCGCGGCCTCGACGGCGGCGCTGGGCTCGTCGGTGTGGACGAACAGCCGCGTCCGTTCGCGCTCGACGGAGCCGTCGACGCCGCGATCCGCGAGCAACGCCGAGAGGTTCGTCGCCAGTCGCTCCTCCATCGATCGGCGTACCTGTTCGCTCTTGGTCCCGATCTCGCCGTGGCGAACGAGGACGATGTCGGCTCCCGGCGGGTGCATACCGATGCTTGACCGATCCGGGATAAAGGAATGTCGCCTCATACGGAGCGTTGTCGTTACGTACCGGTGAGCGTCTACCCCGTGGCGACACTCACCGGTAGATCGCTACAACCGTCCGTATCAGATCGCACTCCCCGGGTCACTCCGTTCCCCGCGTCGGTTCGAGGCCGGTCGCTCCGCGCCTCGCAATTTCCGAGAGCCGCGCTCCCGATGGTCGCTTTGGCTCTCGCTGCTCGCGTGTCATTCCCTCCGCTCTCTCCCGCTCGTAATTTCCGAGAGCCGCGCTCCCGATGGTCGCTTTGGCTCTCGCTTAGAACGTCGAGAGTTCACCGTCGACGACGCGCCGGGTGACGTTGGTCACGTCGGCCAGCTCGTCGTCGATCGCGGCCTCGACCTCGTCCTCGATGTCCGCGACGGTGACGCCGTCCTCGGTGACGAGTTCGGCGTCGGCGACGTGGGGCTGGTCGATCGGCGAGCCGATCTGAGAGAGCAGTCGGATCTGGAGCTGTTCGATGCCGTCGACCTCGTCGACGACGCTCTTTGCGATCTCCGTCGAGAGGAGGTTGTAGATCTTTCCGATGTGGTTGACCGGATTCTTGCCGGAGGTAGCCTCCATGCTCATCGGTCGGTTCGGAGTGATGAGGCCGTTCGCGCGGTTGCCGCGGCCGACGGAGCCGTCGTCGCCCTGCTCGGCGGAGGTGCCGGTCGTCGTCAGGTAGATCGACCCCTCGTCGTAGTCGTCGGCGGTGTTGACGTGGACCGTCACCGCTCGGTCGGTGAACTCCGTGGCGAGGTCTTCGACGTACCGGCGGACGCTGGCGACGGCGTCCTTGTACGCTTCGAGGTCCTCGATGTGTCGATCCACCATCGCCGCGGCGACGGTCACGTCGATGTGGTCGCCCTCGCGCTTGCCCATCACTTTCACGTCCTGCCCGATTTCCGGGTGGTCGACCGAGTACTCGCCGTTGAGCCGTTGCTCGGTGGCTTTGACGATCTGTTCAGTTTCCGACAGCGGTGCGTGCCCGACGCCGTAGCTCGTGTCGTTGGCCATCGGTACGGACCCCTCGTCGCCGAACACGTCCTGGAGGTCGCCGCTGCCCTCGCCGAGACGAACGTCGACGACGATGTCGGTGCCGACGTCCAGATACGGGAAGTTCGCTTCCAGGTAGTCCCGCGCCGCTTCGAGCGCGATCGTCTCCGCGGGAATGCGCTCGCCCTCGTAGGTCTTGGTCGCCCGTCCGACGATCAGCAGATAGATCGGTTCCAGCACCTCGCCGCCGCCGAAGGCCGGAGCGGCGGTCCCGGCGACGAGCTGGCTCTCGTCGGTGTTGTAGTGCAGGACCGTTCCGAAGCGGTCGAGGTACGTCTGTGCGAGGGCCCGCGAGACCGTCTCCGCGACGCCGTCACAGATCGAGTCGGGATGACCGATCCCCTTTCGCTCGACGATCTCGACGCCCTGTTCCTCGACTGCCAGCCCAGAAGACGGCTGCACGTGGATGTTCCGATCTGTCATTGGTACTGCGTTCGATGGCCCCGGTTCTATAACTTGCGGAAACCAAATCCTCGGATATGATTACTCTCTCGCATCAGCGTCGGCGTCGTCGAGTAACAGCCCGAGGTACGAGGTCCGGATCTGGTCGTCGGGATCCAGTCCGAGGTCGCGCATGAGGTCGGCCGCGCCCTCGCGCGCGGCGTCGATCTCCTCGGCCTCGGTCTCGACCTCGACGAACGAGCCCGCGCCCGCGACCGAGTCGAGCGTGACCGTGTAGCCGTCGAGCCGGTACCGATCGCGCTCTTTGCGAACCGTCGCCGCGGCCTCGAACCCGACCGACTCGAAGATCGCCGCCGCGTCGTCACCGTCGCCGACGGCGGTCTCGATCTCCTCGCGGGTCTTCGACCCCGCGTCGACTTTGGGGCCCTTGTAGGTCATCACCGCCGAGGACTCGCCGTCGACGGTCTCGCGACGCACCCGCAGCGCCTCGTCGGTTTCAGCGAACTCTCTGTGGGGGGCGTCGTAGTAGGTGTCCGCCTGTTCGACGGTGCCCAGGAACGCCGCCCCGAGCGCGTCGAGCCGCTCGCGCACGGGCTCGTGATCGGTCTCGACCTTGAGTTCGACCTCGTACATACCCCGAAACTGACCGTCAGGGGATAAAATGCATTCGAGAACGACGGGAGCGAGCGCGATATCGGGGCCCGTCGGCCCCGGTCGCGCAGCCGAAACGTTGTTCTTAAGAGTGCAACGCCAGACCGATAGGGTATGAGTAACGAATCCGAGGCCGACGCGGACGAAGAACTCGAAGAGCAGGACGCAGAAGAATCAGCGGCCGATGAAGAGGAAGCCCAGGGCTTCGAAGAGGGCGACTTCGTCGAGATGGCCTACACCGCACGCACCGTCGAGGGCGGCGACCTCGTCGACACGACAGACCCGGAAGTCGCAGAAGAGGAAGGCGTCGGCGAGGACCAGGAGTTCGCACCGCGAACGATCGTCCTCGGCCAGGGCCACCTGTTCGAGGCCGTCGAAGAGGACGTCTACGGTGAGGAAGTCGGACACTCCGGCACCGTCACCGTCCCCGCGACCGAGGCCTTCGGCGAGTACGACGAGAGCGAGGTCCGTACCGTCGCGGCCGACAAGATCCCGGAAGACGACCGCTACCCCGGCGCACACGTCGACGTCGACGGCGAGCACGGCCACGTCGAGACGATCATCGGCGGCCGCGCACGCGTCGACTTCAACCACCCGCTGGCCGGCGAGGGCATCGAGTACGACTACGAGGTCCTCAGCGAGGTCGATGACCGCGAAGAGCAGGCCCAGGGCATCCTCTCGATGATGCTCGACATGGAGCTCGACGTGTGGTTCGAGACCGAGACCGTCGAGGAAGAGCAGCTCGTCGAGTCCGACGAGGACGACGAGGACGCCGAACCCGAGACCGAGACCGTCGAGGTCGAGAAGGACACGCTCTACATCGAGGCGACGCCCCAGCTGACGATGAACCAGCAGTGGATGATGGGCAAACAGCAGATCGCCCAGCAGCTCACCCAGCTGCTCGACATCGACCGCATCATCGTGCAGGAAGAGCTCGGCGGTGGCGGCATGGGCATGCCCGGCATGATGGGCGGCATGGGCGGCGCTGGCGGCGCTGACATCGAGGACGCGCTCGAAGACGCAGACGTCGACGCCGACGAGATCATGGACGAGATCGAAGGCGCAGCCGACGAGTAAGCGTACCGCGCCTCTGGCGCGGTTTCACTGAACCGAGTGTAACGAGGTTCAGCCTTTTTCGCCCACGTTTTTCGAGGAGTGGTTCGCGAGTAGTGCGGGACCGAAGGTCCCGCATACCGTGCGAACGGGCGCTCCGCGCCCGTGAGCAGACGCAGCGAGCGAATCCCGACGCTGAAAAAGGTGGGTGTGACGCCGACGAGATCATGGACGAGATCGAAGGCGCAGCAGACGAGTAAATCGCTCCCGCAACTTCTCCCGTTTTTTCACCCTCACCAGTTGCGTCGCTGTCGCGTAATCAGTATCGCGTATATCTCTGACATCGAAAATCAGCCAGCGGTATCAGCGTCGTTCGACGAACGTCGCGTCGGCGGAGGTCTTGCCCTTGTTGAACGACAGCACCTTCGCCCGGATCACGTCGCCTTCGGAAAGTCCAGACGGGATGTCCTCGACGAAGAGGACGAACCCCTCGACCTTGCCGACGGCGACCTTCTCGCCGGAGTGGTGCGTGCTGAAGTCGGTGATCCCGAAGTCGTAGGATTCGCCGATCTCGACGGGTGGATCGCGCTGCTGGGCCGCGTCGTGGGCGCGTTTCGACTGGCGTCTGTCGGACGCGCCGCGTCGACGCCACCAGATCGCGACGAGCGCCAGAGCGAGCACCGCGGCCCCGCCGACCGCGAGCGGGGCCACACCGTCGACCGGAAGCGAGTTCATACCGACGACTGTGGAGGGTGTCGCAAATAAGTTGGAGGTATTCGACCGCAGGCGGACGCGGGTACCGCGACGGTGCTAACTCACGAGAATGTGGGCGGCGATGTCCTCGCGGATGATCGTATCGCAGTACTCACAGCGGACGCCGTCGTCGAGCACCTCGAACGCCGAGTCGACGGGCTCGGACTCGGTCGTGATGCAGTTGCGGTTCGGACACTCCAGGACGCCCTGGACGCGGCTGGGGCGTTCGACGCGGTGTTTCTCGGCCACGTCGAAGTTCCGGACGATGTTGATCGTCGCGGCGGGTGCGATCAGCGACAGCACGTCGACCTCGTTCTGTGAGAGTTCACGGCCCTCGACTTTCACGATGTCTTTCTTGCCCAGGCGGTCCGAGGGGATGTTCATCGCGACCGAGACCTCCTCGCCGCTGGTGCCGTCGATGCCGATGATCGCCAGCACGTTCAGCGCCTGGCCGCCGGGAATGTGGTCGATCACGGTGCCGTTGCGGATCTTGCTCACGCGGAGTTCGGGGTCGTCGCTCATTGTGACTCCTCCAGAACCATGTCCAGTAGCGCCATCCGGACGGGGACGCCGTTGTGTGCCTGCTGGAAGTACTGTGCGCCGTCGAGTTCGTCCACGTCGTGAGCGATCTCGTCGACCCGCGGGAGCGGGTGCATGACCGTCAGATCCTCGTTGTGCTCGCGGATCGTCGCCGCGTCGATCTGGTACTCCCCGGCGACCTCGTGGTACTCGCTCTCGTCGGGGAACCGCTCTTTCTGGATCCGAGTGACGTAGAGGACGTCCAGTTCCGACAGCACGTCGTCGAGGTCGGTGTGCTCGCGGACCTCCGCGCCGGACTCGTGGAGGTCGTACCGCACCGACCGGGGCAGTTGCAGGCTCTCGGGGCTGACGAAGTGCTGGCGAGCGTCGAAGACGGTCAGGGCGTGGGCCAGCGAGTGGACGGTGCGGCCGTACTTCAGGTCGCCCATGATTCCGATCGAGAGGTCGTCGAAGCCAGCGTTCTCGCGGATCGTGTACAGATCAAGGAGCGTCTGTGTCGGGTGCTGGCCGGCACCGTCGCCCGCGTTGATCAGCGGCGCGTCGACGAACTCGCTGGCCATCTGGGCCGCGCCCTCGCTGGGGTGGCGCAAGACGAGCGCGTCGGCGTAGCCCTCGACGACGCGGACGGTGTCTGCCAGCGACTCGCCTTTCTTGACGCTGGAGGACTCGACCGTGCCCATGTCGACGATGTCGCCGCCGAGGCGTTTCATCGCCGCTGTGAAGCTCATCTTCGTCCGAGTACTGGGTTCGAAAAAGAGGAGGCCGAGCAGGGACCCCTCGTGTCGGTCCGCGTAGGCCGACGGATCCGCCGCGATCTCGGCAGCGCGGTCCAGCACCGCCTCGATGTCCTGGCGGGAGAGCTGTTTGGCGCTGATGATGTGGTCCTGGCGCATCGATAGGTACCGTGGCCGCGACGGCCTTGAATCTCCCGAACCGTCCCGAGCGTTCAAGACGGATGACGAGACAGTCCCCGCCATGCTCGCGATCGCAGGCGGTAAGGGCGGGTCGGGAAAGACCACGACGACGGCGTGTCTCGCTCGCGGGCTGGCGGGCGAGGGGCGTGCTCCGATCGCCGTCGACGGCGACTGTGACATGCCGGACCTGCACCTCGTCGCGGGAGCGTGCCCACGGCCGGGTATCGGTGCCTACGAAGACGGAGCGTCCCTCGACGAAGTCACGCACTCGGCCGTGGAGTTGCCCGGCGTCGAGGTGCTGCCGGCAGGTCGTGGCGGCGTCGGGGCACTCGAAGCGACCCTAGAGCAGTTGGCCGCGACGCCGCGGCCAGTCGTCGTCGATACGCCAGCCGGCGCGTCGCCGGTCGTGGCGACCGCGTTGCGCGCGGCCGACGCGGTCGTCGTCGTCTCGACGGCCACGCCGGAGAGTCTCGAAGACGCAGCGAAGACCGCGGCCATGGCTCGCACGCTGGGGACCCGCGTTCTCGGTGCGGTGGTGACCCGGAGCGCGGGCCGGATCGAGCCGGAACCGCTGCTTGGCTGCCAGACGCTTACCCACGTGCCGGACGTGACAGCACCGCTGACCGACGGGACCGTGGCTGCGCGGTACGACCGCGTCGTCGACGAGGTGGCCGAACGGAATATTTAATCCGTGTCGGGACGTGTCTCACAGTGGCATGGTGAATCGTCTGCGGACGGGGATCGACGTTCTCGACCGCAAACTGGATGGGGGAATCCCGGAGGGGAGCATCGTAGCCCTGACGGCGGATCCAGCGAGCCAGGCAGAGCTGTTTCTGTACGAGTTGACCGCGACGCGGGGGACGCTCTGGCTCTCGCTGGACCGGACGGCCACCGCGGTGCAGGCGAGTATCGAGCAGACCCCGGCAGAGACCGGCGACCCGACGGTGCGACACATCTCGGGCGAAGCGCCGCTGGACAACGCGGGCAAACTGGTCAGTGCGCTCCCGGAGACCTCGAACCTGATCGTCGACCCGCTCGACGTGCTGGAGGCCCAGGAACCACACTCCCGGTTCCGTGCCTTCATGAACGACCTGCAGACACACATCGTCAACACGGGCAGCATCGCCATCCTCCACTGTCTGGACGGCCGCGAGGTCGCGTCGTTGCGAGACACGACGGAGCACTTCGCGGACGTCGTCTTCCAGCTCGACACCACCGTCTCCGGCGACGAAGTCGAGAACAGGCTGGCGATTCCGAAGTTCCGCGGCGGCCGCGCCCCCTCGGACGTGATCAAGCTCGATCTGGTCGAACAGGTCAGCATCGACACGTCCCGAGACATCGCGTAGTCGACCACCGGAGTTCCTTTGCCGACTCGTCGCCCAGTGTCGACGATGACAGTCGTCTTTGCCGGCGTCGGAGCCGACGACAGCAACGTCAACGCACACGGGCCGCTGTACCCGGACGGCCGCTTCGAGTACGTCCCGATCCCGGAGAAGACGCCCGACACCGACGAACCGGAGACGTTCGGATCGTGGGACCTGCGGTACGACGACCGGACTGGGGCCGACCTGACGAACCGACTCGACACCTATCCCGAGGACGGGAGCGCAGAGACGGTGCGTGACGAGGCCGTCCCAGACTGGCCGCTGCACCGCGACCCCAACTTCGAGGCGATGACCTACGGCGAGCACCGCGAGGGGTTCGGGCAGTACGTCTCGCGGCTCTCGCGCCTCGGCGAAGGCGACGTGGTGGCGTTCTACACCTCGCTCGTCGAGGAGGGATCAGAGCGCAAACATCGCTATCTCGTCGGCTACTTCACCGTCGAGACGCGTACCGTGATCGAACCCGACGACCCGATCGACATGAAACGCGAGAAGCTCGCACGCCACCCCGAGAACGCCCACGCGAAGCGAGCGACGGACGGCGTCCCCTTCTACGACGACAAGCGGCTGGTGTTGCTCGACGGTCGCACACCCGGTGGGCTCTTCGAGCGCGATCCGATCAAGTTGAGCGAGTACCGCGACCGCCCGGACGGTCCCGGTGGGTACTATCTCGACCCCGCCGTGGCCGAGCGCTTCGCCGTCTCGGAGGGGTCCGACTACATGACCCGAAAGCCCGCCCTGGTGAGCGAACTTGACGGCGAGGAGTTCGTCGAAGTGGTTGGTCGGCCGGGCGATCGCTAACGGCGGCCAGCGTTCGTTCTCGTCTCGGCGACGACCCGTACTGACGAGACTGGCAAGATTTATAATCCAGTGATATAACTAGCTTATCCATGACGACGCAGCTCCAGCGTGCCAGCGACGGAGAGATCACACCGGCGATGGAACGGATCGCAGAGCGCGAGAACGTCGACGCCGAGTTCGTCCGCCAGCAGGTCGCGGACGGGCAGGCCGTGATTCCGGCCAACGTCGGCCACGAGACGCTCGACCCGATGATCATCGGCCGGGAGTTCTCGACGAAGGTCAACGCCAACATCGGCAACAGCGAGGAGACGAGCGATCTCGACGGCGAACTGGAGAAGCTCCACACCGCGGTCCACTACGGCGCGGACACGGTGATGGACCTCTCGACGGGCGCGAACTTAGACGAGATCCGCGAGGCCAACGTCGACCACTCGCCCGTTCCCGTCGGAACGGTCCCCATCTACGAGGCCGTCAAGCGCGCCGGCAGCCCCGAGGAGATCACCCACGAGCTCCTGCTGGACGTGATCGAGAAGCAGGCCGAGCAGGGGGTCGACTACATGACGATCCACGCGGGCGTGCTGATGGAGCACCTCCCGCTGACCGACGGCCGCAAGACCGGGATCGTCTCTCGCGGCGGGTCGATCATGGCCAAGTGGATGGAGGAGAACGGGATGCAGAATCCCCTGTACACGAAGTACGAGGAGATCTGCGAGATCTTCCGCGAACACGACGTGACCTTCAGTCTCGGCGACGGCCTGCGGCCCGGCTGTATCGCCGACGCGAGCGACGAGGCACAGTTCGCAGAGCTGGACACCCTGGGTGAGCTGACCCGCAAAGCGTGGGACGAGGGCGTCCAGGTGATGGTCGAGGGACCGGGCCACGTCCCGATGGACGAGGTCGCGGACAACGTCGAGCGCCAACAGGAGGTCTGTGACGGCGCGCCGTTCTACGTCCTCGGCCCGCTGGTGACCGACATCGCGCCGGGTTACGACCACATCACCAGCGCGATCGGCGCGACGGAGGCCGGACGCGCGGGCGCGGCGATGCTGTGTTACGTCACGCCGAAAGAACACCTCGGCCTGCCCGAACGGGAGGACGTGCGAGAGGGGCTCGCCGCATACCGGATCGCCGCACACGCCGCCGACGTTGCCAACGGCCGCGACGGAGCCAGCGACTGGGACGACGCTCTCTCCGAGGCCCGCTACGCCTTCGACTGGTCCGAACAGTTCGAACTCGCGCTCGACCCCGAGCGCGCCAAGGAGTACCACGACCAGACGTTGCCGGGTGACAACTACAAGGACGCCCGCTTCTGTTCGATGTGTGGCGTCGAGTTCTGCTCGATGCGGATCGATCAGGACGCACGGGAGGGCGACGAGATGGCGTCGATCGCCGACGAGACCGACCTCGAAGGGTCGGCGGCCGCGTCGGTGAACCGACCGCCCGTCGGCACCCACGACAGCGACGCCGAACTGCACCACCACGAGGGGCGACCCACCGTCGTCGGCGACGACGACTGATACTGCCGGCTGTCACCGGTTCGAGATATTTGCGACCACGGGGTCCCAAATTCGTGACAGACGGACAGCCGACAGTATGAGACAGATCGCCGTAGCGGTTTTCTCGATTTCCCATCGTTCCGAGACACTGCGGCGGGTGGACGACCCTCTCGGCGGCGGTCCGTGACCGACTGCTCGGGGCGACGGTCGCCCTCCCGCGACCCGAACCTATAAGGTTCCGTCAACTGCCACCTAGCATGTGGTTTACGAGACAGGTAACCGAACGATCGACGACGCTGTCGCCCGCGTGATCGACGGCGAACAGTTGGATCGCCGCGACGGGCTCGCGCTGCTGGCCCAGCCCGTCGGCGAACTCGCAGCGGGGGCCGACTACGTCCGGTCACAGTTCGGTGACGGGACCGTCGACGCCTGCTCGATCGTGAACGCGAAGGCCGGCAACTGCGCCGAGGACTGTGGCTTCTGTGCCCAGTCGGTCCACTTCGACACCGGGATCGAGAACTACGGCTTCCTCGATCCCGAGGAGATCCTCGCCGCGGCCAAGCGCGCCGAACGCGACGGTGCCCAGCGCTTCGGGATCGTCGTCGCCGAGAAGGGGGTCTCGAAAGAGCACCGACCCGAGGAGTGGCGCGAGGTGTTGCGAGCTATCAGGCTCGTCCGCGACGAGACGGCCGTAGAGGTCGACGCGAGTCTCGGCATCCTCACGGAGGAAGAAGCGGCCATCCTGGCCGACGAAGGACTCAACCACTACAATCACAACATCGAGACCTCGCCGCGCTTCTTCCCCGAGATCGTCGACTCCCACAGCTTCGAGGATCGGGTCGCGACCCTGGAAGTCGCCAAGGAGGCAGGCATGGACCTCTGTGCCGGCGTGATTCTGGGGATGGGCGAGTCCCCGGCGGATCGCGTCGACGCGGCGGTCGCCCTCCAGGACATCGGCGTGTCCTCGCTCCCGGTCAACATCCTCAATCCGGTCGCCGGGACGCCCCTCTCCGAGAAGCTGAACGGGACGGCCGACATCACGACCGAGGAGATCGTCAAGACGATCGCAGTGTACCGATTCCTCCACCCCGAGGCACGGGTCCGACTCACCGGCGGCCGGGAGGTCAACCTCGACGAGGACGAACAGCACCTCCCGTTCGAGGCGGGTGCCGACGGGATGCTCACCGGCGACTACCTGACGACGGACGGCCAGTCGCCCGGTGACGACATCGAGACCGTCGAGCGAGCGGGACTGGAGCCGAACATGGCCGAAAACGAGTTCGACCCGGCGGCGGTCAAGGAGCGAGACGGCGACGCAACAGATCCCGACGCCGTCGTCGAGACGGCGGCCGGGACGGCGACCAGCGAAGCAGAATCCGGAGACTGACACCATGGACGACATTCGATTCGCAGTACTCGGAACGGGTGGTATCGGCAGACGAACGCTCGAAGTCGCGACCCACCGAGACGGTCTCACGCCCGTCGCGGCGTGTGATCGCAACGGGGTCGCCATCGACCACGACGGGCTCGACGTGGAGGAACTGCTCGACGCCACCGAGGGCAACATCGCGAGCGGCCCGGCCGACGACCCCGACGCGACCGACGGCTCGTCTGATCTGCGATCAGACGGCGGCGCGGCGGCCGGCGGCGTCAAACAGCACGGCGAGCAGGCCGGCATCGTCGCCAGCGACCAGGGCCGAGAGACGGAGACGCCGATCGACGACGTGATCGCCGAAGCCGACGAGATCGACGCGGTCCTGATGGCGCTGCCCAACCTGGAGCACGACTTCATCCCTCGGGTCGCCCAGCGCTTCGCAGACGCCGACTACGAGGGCGTCCTGATCGACGTGCTCAAACGCTCGCGCGTGATCGGGATGCTGGAAGACCGCGAGGAGCGACTCGTCGACGCCGGCATCACGTTCGTCTGTGGGGCCGGTGCGACGCCGGGGCTGCTCACCGGAGCGGCGGCGCTCGCCGCTCAGTCGTTCGTCGAGATCGAGTCCGTCGAGATCTGGTGGGGCGTCGGCCTGAAGTCGGGCTACGAGGACAACCGCGGCACCGTGCGAGAGGACATCGCCCACCTCGACGGCTACGACATCGAGTCGGCCCGCGAGATGAGCGAGGCGGAGATCGAGGCGCTGATCGACGAGCACGACGGTCGCCTGGAGTTCGACGACATGGAACACGCCGACGACGTGTTGCTGGAGCGGGCCGGCGTCTGTGACGCCGAGGACGTGACCGTCGGCGGGATTCTCGACGTGCGACAGGACGAGAAGCCGACGACGACGACCGTCAGCGTGACCGGCAGGACCTTCGACGGCGAGACGGGGACCAACACCTTCCAGCTCGACGACGCGACGAGCATGGAAGCCAACGTCAACGGCCCCGCGATCGGCTACCTGAAGGCCGCCGTGTTGCGAAATCGCGCGGGCGACTACGGCGTCTACGGGCCGGCAGAACTGATGCCGACGTTCTGATGACACACGGCTTTTCGCTCGGGCGACGGCTCGAACAGCGCGAGGAGCGCGGCCTGCGACGCCACCTGAACCCCGCCGAATCGGTCGCCGGCCGGACCCGGCTGGCCGACGATCCGGGCGGTGACGCCGCCGACTTCGGCGAGCCGGAGCTGGTCTTCGCCGCGAACAACTACCTCGGGCTGGCCGACGACGGCCGGGTCCAGCGAGCGGCCGAGGCCGCGGCACGGTCGATCGGTACCGGTGCCGGCGCGTCGCGGCTCGTCACGGGGGATACGACGCTCCATCGAGCCCTGGAGCGCGACCTCGCAGACTGCAAGGGAACGGAGCGCGCGCTCGCGTTTTCGTCTGGCTACGCTGCAAACGTCGGTGTGATCGACGCGCTCGCGCCGGACGTGGTGTTCTCCGACGAGCTGAACCACGCCAGCATCGTCGACGGCTGTCGGATCGGGGCCGGCGAGACGGTGGTCTACGACCACTGTGATCCCGCGGATCTCGCGCGGCGGATGGACGCCCGAAGCGGCGACGCCGACGACGAGTCGTGGCTCGTCCTCACCGACAGCGTGTTCTCCATGGACGGCGACCGCGCGCCGCTGTCCGACATCTGTGACGTGGCCGAGCGCCACGGCGCGTGGGTGATGGTCGACGAAGCCCACGCGACCGGCGTCGTCGGTACCGACGGTGGCGGTGTCGTCCAGGCACAGGGCGTGAGCGACCGGGTCGACGTACAGCTCGGGACCCTCTCGAAGGCACTGGCCGCACAGGGCGGGTACGTCGCCGGTGCGGAGACGCTGATCGAGTTCCTGCTCAACGAGGCCCGGACGTTCGTCTTCTCGACCGGACTCGCACCGCCGGCCGCCGGAGCGGCACGCGAGGCGCTCCGGATCGCCCGCGAGGGGTCTCGGCGGGAGCGACTCTGGGACAACGTCGAACGGCTCCGGGACGGCCTCGAAGCCGCCAGGTTCGAGGTGCTGGGCGACACGCACATCCTCCCCGTGGTCGTCGGGGACCGAGACGACGCGATGGCACTCGCGGCGGCCGTCCGCGAGCGGGGCATCGTCGCACCGGCGATCAGGCCGCCGACCGTCCCGGCTGGCCGGTCGCGGCTCCGGGTCGCGCCGATGGCAACCCACGACGAGGTGGCGATCGAGCGCTGTCTCGACGCCCTCGCGCGTGCCGGCACGGAGTGTGAGCTGCTGTGAGCCTGTTCGTGGTCGGGACCGACACCGGCGTCGGCAAGACGGTCCTCACGGCCGGCATCACGGGGTGGCTCCGCCGGGACGGAATCGACGCGACCGCGGTCAAGCCCTGCCAGACCGGTGTCCCGGCGGACGACGACGCGCGCTTCGTCGAGCGCGTCTGTGGCGACGCCGCGGCCGCGACCTGTCTGGAACGACTCGGCCCGGCGCTGGCCCCCGCCGTTGCGGCCCGCGAGGCGGGCGTCGAACTCTCCTACGACCGTCTGCTGGCCGGCTGTCGCGCGGCCGTCGAGGACAGCGAGGCGACCGTCGTCGAGGGGATCGGCGGACTTCGGGTCCCGCTGACGGCGACCCACGAGGTCGTCGATCTCGTCGGCGACCTCGACCTGCCGACGCTGGTCGTCGCCCGCTCCGGGCTGGGGACGCTGAATCACACGGCACTGACCGTCGAGGCGCTGCGTCGCCGGGGCGTCTCCGTTCGCGGGGTCGTCCTGAACGAGTACGAGGGCGCGACCGTCGCCGAGCGGACGAATCCACGCGAGATCGAGACGGCCAACGACGTGCCGGTGGCGACGCTGCCGCCGGTCGACGTGGCAGACGGCGAGGCGCTCGTCGACGCCGTGGCGTCGGCGCTCCCCGAGCGATTTCGCGGCGTCGAAAGTGGCGGCGACTGAGAGTGCTGCCAGCGGACCGCCGACCAGTCGTCTGCGGAGTGGTCCAGCGAGGCTCGCTCAGAGATCGACCGAGAGCAGCCGTTCAACGTCGACGCCTTCGGCGAGCAGTTCGCCCATTCGGTCGACGGTGTCTCCGGTTCGGGTACGTCCCGCGTGGAGAACGTCCTCGACGCGATCGATCGTCGTCCGGGTGTCCGACTGGACGAGCAAGATCGGGACGCCCTCTTCCTGTGCGCGACCGAGGACGGCACTGGCCGGTCGGAAGCCGCCGGTCAGCAACAGCGCCTTGATGCCCGCAGACTCCAGTGCGGCCGTCTGGACCTCCGAGCGGTCGCCGCCGGTGATCATGACCGCGTCCCGTGTCCGCCGGAACTGGTCGAGCGCACTGCTGCCGCCCATCGCGCCGACGGTGAACCGCTCGACGTGTTTGTCGAGGTCGATATCCGGCGTCAGGACGTTACAGCCCAGGCTCCGGGCGAGTTCCTCGACGGTGACGCCCGACAGCTCCGGGACCGTCGGGAGCGCGCCGAACACCGGAACGTCCCGCCCGTCGAGGAACGGGATCACGTCGTCGTTGAGGTCGTCCATCTTGGCGTCGGCGACGCCGTTGAAGACGACGCCTTCCAGCCGGTCGCCGGCCGTCTGTGCGCTGCCAAGCACCGCGTCGGTCGTCGCCACGGAGTCGTACCCCGTGACCAGCAACATGCGGGCGTCGAGGGCCTCGGCGATGTCCACGTCGTCGAGGTCGACGATGCTCCCCGTCGAGAGGTCGCCGCTCCCCTCGACGATCATCAGGTCTTTGTCCTCGGCCAGATCCTCGAAGCTGTCGACGACCCGCTCGCGCAGTTCGTCGGGATCTTCGCGCCCGCGGATCGCCTCCTGAATGAACGTCGGGGAGTAGACGATCGGCTCCATCTCGTGCATCTCCGCGTCGAGATCGAGCAGTTCGCGCGCGAGCATCGGGTCCTCGTCGCGGGTCTTGCCGACCGCACTCTGGAGCCGCGTGCCCTTCGGTTTCATGTACCCCACGTCGTAGCCCGCCTGCTGTGCGCGCCGAGCGAGCGCGAGGGTGATCGCCGTCTTGCCGATGCCGTCGTTCGTCGAGGTGACCAGTAGCGTGTTCATAGTTCCTCCTGATCGAGGGTCAGCCGCAGGTCGATCGCCGCGACGCCGTCGTTGGTCGCGACGAGCGGGTTGATGTCCAGTTCGACGATCGCTGGGAAGTCCGTGACGAGCTGTGAGAGGCGCTGGATCGTCTCGACGAGCGCGTCCTCGTCGACCGGATCGCGACCGCGTGCGCCCCGCAACAGCGGGGCCGACTCGATGTCGTCGAGCATCGAGCGGGCGTCGGGCTCCGAGACCGGCGCGACCCGGAGCGTCGTGTCTTCGAGTACTTCGACGAAGATGCCGCCGAGTCCGAACAGGACCAGCGGGCCGAACTGGGGATCTCGGTTCACCCCGAGGATCGTCTCGGTGCCCGCGTCGACGTCCAGCATCTCCTGGACCTGGACGCCGAGGATCGTCGCGTCCTGCTGGTAGTTGCGCGCTCGCACGACGAGGTCCTCGTAGGTGTCCCACACGTCCTCCGGTGAGACGCCGACCTCGACGCCACCGATGTCGGACTTGTGGAGGATGTCCGGACTCACGATCTTCATGACGACCTCGTCGCCGATCGATTCCGCGACCGACTGGGCCTCCGACGGGGAGTCGACGACCTCGCCCTCCGGCGTCGGAATCCCGTAGGCGTCGAGCAAGTCCATGGCCTCGACGCCGAGGCGGTTCTGGTTTCGGTCCGCGGCCGACGACAGGATGCTCCGGACCCGCTCGCGGTCCACGTCGAAGGTCTCGGGGTCGGTGTACTCACGGGACTGGATGTCGTCGTAGCGGGCCAGCGCGTCGAGGCTGTCGACGGCCCGCGCCGGGTCGAAGTAGTTCGGAATGCCGGACTCGGTCAACGTCGAGGCAGCGGGACCGACGCTCTGGCCGCCCATCAGCGTGGTCGCGACGGGAATGTCGTACTCCTGCTGGCAGTCGACGACGACTTCCGCCAGCTCCTCGAACGAGAGGACTGCTGTCGGACAGGCGACGACGACCGCCATGGCGACGTTGTCGTCGGCCATGACGGTCTCCAGGGCCGCCTCGAATCGGGCCGCCGGTGCGTCGCCGATGATGTCGACGGGGTTGTAGATGTTGGCCTCGTCGGGCATCGTCTCGGCGAGGCGCTCGACGGTGTCGTCGGTGAGGTCGGCCAGTTCGAGGCCGCTGTCGCCGACGGCATCGGTAGTCATCACGCCGGGTCCGCCCGCGTTCGTGACGATCGCGACTTCCTTCCCCTCCGGGAGGGGCTGGTCGGCGAGGATCTGTGCGTAGTCGAACAGCTCCTGGACGGTCTCGACCCGGATCGCGCCGGACTGTTCGAGACCCGCCTCGTAGGCCGCTTCCGAGCCGGCCATCGCGCCGGTGTGAGAGGCGGCGGCGCTGGCACCGGCGTCGGTCCGGCCGGACTTGACGAGCACGATCGGCGTCTCCTGTGTGACCTCGCGGGCGGTCTGGACGAAGCCCGCGCCGTCCTCGATGTCTTCGAGGTAGCCGAGGATCACGTCGGTGTCGGGGTCTGCACCCCACTCGTCGATGAAGTCCCGTTCGTCGAGGATCGCCTTGTTGCCAAGCGAGACGATGTCTTTGAATCCCACGTCGCGTTCGGCGGCCCAGTCCAGGACGGCCGTGACGAACGCGCCAGACTGGCTCATGAACGAGATACCGCCACTCGTTGCCATCTCGTTGCCGAACGTGGCGTTGAGCCCCGTCGGCGTGCTCATGATGCCGAGGCTGTTCGGGCCGACGAGGTTGAGGTCGTACTCGGCGGCCGTCTCTCTGAGGTCTTTCTCGCGTGCTGCACCCTCCGTACCGGTTTCGCCGAAGCCGGCGGTGATGACGACGACGTTCTCGATCCCGGCCTCGCCGGCCTCGCGGATCGAGTCGACGGCGACGTCGGGTGGGACGACGATCACCGCCACGTCGATGTCTGCCTCGACGTCGGCCACGGTGTCGTGGCAGGGCAGACCCAGCACGCTCTCCTTGTACGGGTTTACCGCGACGATATCACCCGTGAACGACGCCTGCAAGTTTTCCGTGATCGCGCGACCGACTGCACCGTCGGAGTCTGTCGCACCGACGACGGCGACTCGGTCGGGCGAGAACAACGTTGAGAGGCGTCCCATGCAGTTCGACCTTCCCTGCGTGACGGGATAATTCTGCTGGCGGTGTCTCGGGCGGTGAGAACGGCCCGTCGATTGTTGAGACTTTTATGCATCGAGTGCGAACCTCGCGCGATGGAGTCCGCCGACAGCGACCTGTTCGACACCACCGACGTCGAGCGATCGGCCAGCGAGTTCGCGGTCGATCCAGCAGCGTTGACCGAGCGACTCGCCGACCACCAGGCGGCAGTCGAGGAGTTGCCCGGCGTCGAGAACCTCGTCTACGAGTGGCGCAAGCAGTACGAGGACCCGCTGATCGAGCGCACGGCCGAGGTCTACTACCTGCGAGTGCCGGCGACCGTGTGGGACGAGTTCGGGGACGCACTCGGCGTCAGCGATGCGATGCTCGGTGCCGTCGTCGACGTACACCGCCGGACCGTCTCGACCGCGAGTGACGTGTCGTCGACGCCACCGGACGGTGTCGCGTACGTGGCGCTCGACCGCACGCTGTAGGTCGCGACCCGACATTGCCGGCGGTCGACTTTCTGGGACCGTCGTTCCCGATCGGACAGCAGGTCGTCTCGGCTGATCGGCTCCCACAGAGCGTGGAAAACACTACATCTAGTTGCCACGTTGTGCAGGATTCGAGAATTAGGTTTGCCAAAAGAAAAAAATCGTTTCTGGAATCGCGAAGGTTTTAAGTGCCGTCCGGTAGTAGTCGTAGTTGCCATGAGCAAACAAACGTCCGTCCAGCAGGAGTTTGGCACCGTCGGTGACAACGAGCTTCGCCTCGAGCGAGACAAGTCCGAGCAGATCATCGACGCGCTGAACAGCGACCTGGCGGCGACCTACGTCCTCTATCACCAGCTCAAGAAGCACCACTGGAACGTCGAGGGGGCGGAGTTCCGTGACCTCCACCTGTTCCTGGGCGACGCCGCCGAAAACGCCGAAGTAGCGGCCGACGAACTCGCCGAGCGCGCCCAGGCACTCGGTGGGACGCCCGTCGCCGGACCGGCCGCACTGGCTGACCACGCGCCGGTCGAATCCGAAGACGAGGACGTGTACGACATCCGGACCTCGCTGGCCAACGACCTCGAGATGTACGGCGAGATCATCGAGTCGCTACGTGATCACGTCGAGCTGGCGACCAACCTCGGCGACCACGCGACGGCACAGATCCTCCGCGAGATCCTGGTCGAGACCGAAGAAGACGCCCACCACATCGAGCACTACCTCGAAGACGACACGCTCGTCACCGAGCACGCGATGCAGTAGCGTGGCAACTGACGGTATCGAGTAGCGGGGAGAAGAGCCGCGTTACTCCCAGGGTTCGACCGTGAGGTCGGTCGCGATCCAGGCGTCGGAGTTTCCGTCTTCTGTGAAGACCGTTCTGTCGGGGGAACTCTGATGGGCGCTGACCGACGGTTCTGTCCGAGCGTCGTCTGAATCTTGTTCGCGTTCCGAGACGGGTGCCATTACCGGAGCTTAGGTATGCCTAAAGCTAAAAGGATTTTGGTTCGCCTAATCTGACCGCGGCTGGGTTTTTATATCTCACACTGCAAGAGCGCGTATGAGCAGCTCCGACGACGATCTGGCGTCCCTGGTCGGCGAACTCGTCACGACGTTACAGCGGCTCGAAACCGAGTTCGAGCCACGGGACGACGACGACCGGCTGCGTCCGCCGACGCCCCGCGAACTGATGCGGTTGACCAGCGACGTCGCCATTCCCGCGACGATCCTCCTGTTGCGGACCAACATCGAGGCCCTGAAGCTCCTCCAGCGGGCGCTACGGATGGCGGACGGTCGAGCACCGACTGCGGACTCGGAGGGGAGCGACGTGCGAGCCCGCGCCGAGCGCCTCAGCGCGACCACGCTCTCGAAGCTCGACGGCGCGCTCGCGGACCTCCAGGACGCCGTCGAGGGCCAGCCCACGGACGACGAGGCGCGCGAACTCCTGACCGAAGCGCGTCGCCTGCGAGCGGACATCGAGTCCCGCATCGAGGAGCAGGCCGGCGATAGCTCGGCGGACTCGGCCACGACAGCCGAATCAGAGGACGGCGACGAGAACGGAGACGTGCCCGTCGACGTGGACGCGGAACTACGGTCGCTGAAAGACGACGTGACCGACCAGACTGATTCGGACGACGACGAATCGTCGTAACCACCGAATCGACTGGAAACGCTCGAACGCCAGAATTTACCAGCTGTAAGGCCCATCCGCCGTACTGCACTCGTTCTCGTAGCGCCACGAATGAATATACTCTAAAAAACATAATGATTTATTATTCGTGGGCTACTACGGAGAGACACCATGCCCACGACAGAGCGGCCGGGGGGAGTTCGGGCGAGGCTATTCGTTCGGGAGGCCCTCCCGACACCGGCGACCCAGAGCAGCCAGCGGACCATCGCGCGACTGGAGCGGCTCACGTCGGAGGGGCTGCTCGACGGCTACAGCGTAACGTCGTGGGACAAGCGACTGCCGGTCGACGGGGCGGACGCGCCCGAACAGCGGCGTCGGTACAACGAGTTCAGCGACTGGGCCCGGTCCAACGGTGCCCGGCTGACGCCGTTTTTCGACACCCGAGAGTGCTACTCGATGGAGACCGGCGAGAAGCGCACCGAGTTGGTCTTTCCCGCGATCTGTCTCGCACTCTACGAGGACGGCGACCTCCGGACCGTCGCACCGCACGCGGCGGGTTCCGAGACCGAATCCGTCGCGGACTGTCTGGACCGACTGGTCGAACAGTCCACCGACGAACCGGTTCGACGGACGACCGTCACGGCGGACTGAGACGTCTCACTGGACTGGTCGGAACTGAGCCGCTTCCGACCAGTTGTTCGACGGCGAGACGCCTCACTGGACTGGTCGGAACCGATACCCGTCCCAGTCCTGACTCTCCGGTTCCTTGATCCCGATCTCGGGATCACGCAGTTCCTCGACGTACACCGGTTCGACCACGTCGCCGGTTTCGACGTCCTCGGTCGTGACCTGGCCGAGCGCGCGGACGACGGTGTCTGCCACGTCGAACTCGACGATCGCCAGCGTGTTCGGTTCGCGCACGCCCGGCGGCGTCGCCGTCGAGTGAGTCCAGGTGACGACCTCGCCGCGGCGCTCCGAGAGGTCGATCGTCTCGGTCTGTTTCTCGCCACACTCCGGACAGAACGTGTGGCCGGGATAGGTCACGTGACCGTTCTCACAGCGGTGTGCGTCGAAGGTCACGCGAGGTCACCTCCCTGTGACCGAGTGTGACGTTGTCGCGCGCGATACGAGCCTCCGAGGTGTGCGTGTCCAACAGCAGTCATTCTGCGGCCTCCATGATCGTGGTGATGACACAGTTCCCGAAGCCACCGACGTTACAGGCCAGTCCCACGTCGGCCTCGACCTGTCGAGGCCCGGCCTCGCCGACGAGCTGTTCGTAGATCTCGACGCCCTGAGCGACCCCGCTCGCGCCGAGCGGGTGGCCCTTGGACTTCAGTCCGCCGGAAGTGTTGATCGGCAGTTCGCCGTCTCTGTCCGTGTACCCGTCCATCGCGAGTTCCCAGGCTTCGCCCTGCTCGGCGACGCCGATCCCCTCCAGCTGGAGGAACTCCAAGATCGTGAACATGTCGTGGAGTTCGGCCACGTCGAGGTCGTCGGGACCCAGGCCGGCCATCTCGTAGGCCTGGTCGCTCGACTCGACGACCCCGCCCATCACCGTCGGATCCGTCCGCTCGTGGACGACGTGGGTGTCCGTCGCGCCGCCGATCCCCGAGACGACGGCGTAGTCGTCGGTCAACTCGGCCGCCCGCTCCTCGGTGGTAAAGAGCATCGCGGCGCTGCCGTCCGTGATCGGACAGAAGTCGTACAGGCGCAGCGGGTCGGCGACGATCGGCGACTCCAGGGCCGTCTCCATCGTGATCTCTTTCTGGAACTGCGCGTTGGGGTTGTCGACGCCGTTGTGATGGTTCTTCACGGCGACTTTCGCCAGCGATTCGCGGGGGGCGTCGAACCGTTCGAGATAGTGGCGAGCGGTCAGGCCGGCGAAAGACGGCAGCGTGACGCCGTGTTTGTACTCGTCGGGATGGGTGATCGAGGCGATGATGTCGGTCGCTTCCGGCGTCGTCTTGTGGGTCATCTTCTCGCCGCCGACCAGCAGCGTCATCTCACTCGCGCCGGAGGCGATTGACTGCCAGGCCTCGTAGATCCCCGCACCGCCGGAGGAAGACGTCTGATCGACCCGCTCGCTGTAGGCCGGCAGCAGGCCGAGATCGTGGGCCAGCCAGTTCATCACGCCCGTCTGCCCCTCGAACTCCCCGCTGGACATGTTCGAGACGTACAGATGCTCCACGTCGTCGTTGTCGATGGGTGCGTTGGACAGACACGCCTCGCCCGCCTCCGCGAGTAGATCGCGGAGCCAGGCGTCGCGCTGGCCGAACTTCGTCATCGACGCTTCGATTACGGCGACTCCCATGTGGGTGGGGACTCGCGGGGGTATTGTGTTCGTTGTGGTTCCAGTTGTCTTTGCCCTGACCTGTCACTCTAGGTGTCGTTGTGGCCCGCGTTCCCGGCGGTCGAGAGCCCGGACAAAGTATATGAGTGTGCCACTGGCACACGAACACATGCAGGAAGCCTGGATACAGCTCCAGTGTCCCGACTGCACGACCGAGTGGGAACAGCGCCTCTCCGAGCTTCCGGCGTCGGGAGAGCGGTTCCAGTGTGACCACTGTGACGCGTACAATCCCACCGCGGAGTTCGCGAAGACCACCCGCGACCTCGAAGTGCTCCGAGAGATGAACGGCGCGGAGTAGCGCCTACCGATAGAACGACCGACCGGCCGCCTTCCACTCGTCGCCTCGCTCGACTCGCTGTGGGCGGCGGCGCTTGCCGAAGCGTTCGAGACGCCCTTCGAGTACCCACTCGTTGGCGTACTCGGGCTCGGAGTCACTCGCGGCCGCTGCCGCGGCGGCCCCAGCGCGCTGGCGATCCGTGACGTGAGCACTGATCGCCGAGGCGATGGCCGCGGCCTCGGACGGCGAGGCGTCGTCCGGGAGCGACACGTCCAGTTCCCGGTCGCCGGCAGTGACGGTCACCGTCGTCTCGTCGGCGTCCTCGACCGCTTCTTCGTCGTCGGTTGATTCGAGTGACGACATCGTTACAGTGGGATGTTGCCGTGGTCTTTCGGCGGCGACTCCTCGCGTTTCCGTTCCAGCAGGTCGAGGTCGTCGATCAGTCGTTTGCGGGTGTCCTTCGGTTCGATCACGTCGTCGAGGTAGCCCCGCTTGGCCGGCCCGTAGGGGTGAGCGAACTCCTCGCGGAACTCGTCCATGAGCGCCTGCCGGCGGGCGTCGGGATCGTCGGCCTCGGCGATCTCGTTGCGATAGAGGATGTTGACCGCGCCGCGCGGTCCGAGCACCGCCATCTCAGAGCCCGGCCAGGCGTAGTTCACGTCCGAACCGAGGAACTTCGAGGACATGACGATGTAGGCCCCGCCGTATGCCTTCCTGACGACCACGGACAGCAGCGGCACCGTCGCCTCGGCGTAGGCGTAGATGAGCTTCGCCCCGCGGCGGATGATCCCGTTGTGCTCCTGGTCGGTCCCGGGCATGAAGCCCGGCACGTCGACCAGCGAGACGATCGGGACGTTGAACGAGTCACACATCCGGATGAACCGGGCGGCCTTCTCGGAAGCGTCGATGTCCAGCGTCCCGGCGCTGACCCGGGGCTGGTTGGCGACGATCCCGACCGAGCGCCCGTCCATCCGGGCGAAGCCGACGACGACGTTGCGCGCCCAGTTCTCGTGGACCTCGAAGAACGAGTCCTCGTCGACGATGCTCCCGATGACCTTCGTCATGTCGTAGGGCTTGCGCGGGGCGTCGGGGACGATGTCGGTGACCTCCGGCACCTCGCGGTCCGGTTCGTCCCACGGTTTGACCCGCGGCGGGTCCTCCATGTTGTTCTGTGGGAGATACGAGAGGAGCCGCCGGATGTTCTCCAGTGCGGCCTCCTCGCTCGGGTAGGCGAAGTGGGCGACGCCGGACTTCGAGGCGTGTGAGCCCGCACCGCCGAGTTCGCCCTTGGAGACCTGTTCACCGGTGACCGTCTCGATCACGTCCGGCCCCGTGATGAACATGTGGCTGGTGTCCTCGACCATGAAGGTAAAGTCCGTCAGTGCGGGCGAGTAGGTCGCGCCGCCGGCACACGGCCCCATGATCGCCGAGATCTGCGGGATCAGTCCCGAGGCCTCCGTGTTGCGCTGGAAGATCTTGGCGAAGCCGACGAGCGAGTCGACCCCTTCCTGGATGCGCGCGCCGCCGGAGTCGTTCAGCCCGATGACGGGCACGCCGTTCTCGATGGCCTTGTCCATCACCTTGCAGATCTTGTCGGCGACGACCTCGCCGACGGAGCCACCGAGGACGGTGAAGTCGTGGGCGAACAGGAAGACCTTCCGCCCGTCGACCTCGCCGTAGCCCGTCACGACGGCGTCGCCCGCGAACTGCTTTTCTTCCATCCCGAAGTTCGTCGACCGGTGTTCGACGAAGGGGTCGATCTCGTTGAACGTTCCGTCGTCGACGAGGAAGTCGATCCGTTCGCGGGCAGTCATCTTCCCCTTGTCGTGCTGGGCCTGGATGCGATCCTCGCCGCCGCCGAGTTGTGCTTCGCGTTTGCGTTCCCGAAGCTCCTCGATAGGGTCAGAGACCGCGTCGTCGGTCTCCGCTTGGCCGTCCGAATCTGTGTCGTGCTCACTCATGTTACCACTCCATACCGCCGTTGACGCCCAGCACCTGCCCGGTCATGTAGCTCGACTCTTCGCTGGCGACGAACCGGACGATCCCCGAGATGTCCTCGACCGTGGCGAACCGATTCAGCGGGATCTCTCGCAGAATCTTCTCCTGCACACGCTCTGGAACCTCTTCGAGCATGTCCGTGGCGACGAACCCCGGTGCGATGCAGTTGGCCGTCGAGCCGGTGTCGGCGAGTTCGAGCGCGAGCGTGCGCGTGAACCCGAACAGACCGGACTTCGTCGTCGCGTAGTTGGCCTGCCCGTAGTTGCCCTGCTGGCCGACGACCGAGGAGATGTTGATCAGTCGCCCGGCCTCGGACTGCTCGATGTCCTCGTAGAAGGCGTTCGTGCAGTTGAAGACGCCGCCGAGGTTCACGTCGATGACCGTCTCCCAGTCCTCGCGGGTCATGTTCTCGAACTTCTTGTCGATGGTGACCCCGGCGTTGTTGACGAGTACGTCTACCGACCCGAACGTGTCGTGTACCGCCGCGACCATCGATTCCACGTCGTCCTGCTCGGAGATGTCGGCCTGTGCGGCCATCGCGGTGCCGCCGTCGTCTTCGATCTCCTCGACGACGGCTCTGGCTTCGTCTTCCGACGAACGATAGTTCACCACGACGTCGCCCCCGTGGGCGGCCAGGTCTTTGGCGATACCGCGTCCGATCCCGCGCGACGACCCGGTCACGACGCAGGTCTGGCCATCGAGATTCATGGCTGGCCGCGATCGCCCCCAGTAGTTCGTCTGTTCATGGTACTGGAACACGCCGCGGGCAAGCAAATAATAGTTCTCCTTATTCAGCCTATATTTACTATATACATTCATTACCGACTGGCAAATTATTCCGAAGACATCTTTCGTGGGCGATAGACGACAACGACAGGTATTTTAGGGTTGCCTAAAGAGATGTGGGCAACCAATGACCGACATCTGCGTCGTCGTACCGACGATCAGGGAGTACGAGTGCATCGAGGCGTACGTCGAGAACGCGCGTCGACACGGGTTCGACACCGACCGTCTGTCCTTCGTTCTCGTGACGGAGGACTTCTGTGACACCGACGAGATGGCCGCGCTGATCGACGATCTGGGCGTCGACGGCGAAGTGTTCGACGGCTCGCGCCGCACCGAGTGGTTCGAACGGCAGGGCGTGAGCGAGTACGACCACCTGATTCCCGAGGCCAGTCACGCACAGACCTCCTTCGGCCTGCTGTACATGTGGGCCAACGACTTCGAGTACGGCGTGTTCATCGACGACGACACGCTCCCCCACGACGACGTGGACTTCTTTGGCACCCACATGCGGAACCTCGACCACGACGGCGAGATCGAGCAGGTCCGCTCGGACGAAGAGTGGGTCAACGTCCTCTACCAGTCCGACCACGACCTCTACCCGCGTGGCTACCCCTACGCCGCCATGGACGAGACCGTCGAGACCGAGACCGCCCACGTCGACGAGGTCGTCGCCTCACAGGGTCTCTGGACGAACGTCCCCGATCTCGACGCGGTCCGTATCCTGATGGACGGCGATCTCCAGGGCCAGGCCCAGACGCGCACGACCAGCGAGGACTACGGGACGGACTTCGTCGCCGCACCGGGCCAGTACCTCACTGTCTGCTCGATGAACCTCGCCTTCCGCCGGGAAGTGATCCCCGCCTTCTACCAGTTGCCCATGGACGACAACCGCTGGGACGTGGGTCGCTTCGACGACATCTGGAGCGGACTCTTCCTCAAACGGGCCGCCGACGTGCTCGGCAAGCAGGTGTACAACGGCGATCCCCTCTGTGAACACAACAAGGCTCCCCGCTCGACGTTCTCGGACCTCACCAACGAGGTCCACGGCCTCGAACTGAACGAACACGTCTGGGAGATCGTCGACGACGCGGGCGACGACGCCGAGAGCTACGCCGGTGTCTTCCGGGCGATGGCCCAGGCCCTCGCCGAGGGCGACTTCGACGACTGGGAGAACGGCCCGTTCCTGAACTACTGTGGCGAGTACATGCTCGACTGGCTGAGCTGTCTCGACGAGATCGACCCGGGCAGCCTCAGCGACGAACCGACCGCCGTACCGGCGGACGATTAGAAAGGTATAAGTTGTTTAGGAGGGCCTAAATCCAATGATGGAACACAACGCCGACGACGACGATCGATCGGATCGAGATCGCACGCGTCCGTCGTCACGACGCGGTTTCTTGGCCGCGAGCAGCACGCTCGCCGCCAGCGCGCTCGCCGGGTGTACGGACATGCTCCCTGGTGGGGGCGGCGAGACGAGCGGAAGCGAGCTGTCTGTGGGTGACTTCCGCGGCTCGGGCCCACTCGTCGAACAGCGCTCCGCCCCGGAGGGGACCAGCATCGACGACCTCCCGGACCTCTCGGGCGAACTGACGATGTTCCTCGGCGGTGGCGAGAGCGGCCTCTACCTCGATCTGGTGGATCTCCTCGAACAGATCTATCCCGACTTTACCGTCAGCAGTCAACAGGACTCGGCCAGCAACCTCGCGAACCGAATCAGTGTCGAGAACAACGCCGGTTCGACGCCCGCCGACGTGTTCATGGCCGTCGACGCCGGGGCACTCGGATCGGTCGCACAGGACGGAAACGCCGCGTCGATGTCCAGCGAAGTGACCGATCCGGTTCGCGACGCCTTCAAGGACAGCGAGGGCCGCTGGGTCGGCTTCGCCGGCCGCGCCCGCGCGATCCCGTACAACACGAACGAACTCTCGGCCAGTGACGTGCCGAGTACGGTCGCGGAGTTCCCCGAGACGAGCGCCTTCGGAGACTCCTTCGGCTGGGCACCCAGTTACAGCGCCTTCCAGTCGTTCGTGACCGCCATGCGTGTCATCGAGGACGACGAGACGACCCGCCAGTGGCTCCAGTCCATGCAGGACCTCGGAGTGACGACCTACGACAACGAGTTCGCCGTCTCGAACCGCGTGGCCGACGGCGAAATCTCGGCCGGTTTCGCGAACCACTACTACTCGCTGCGGGTCCAGAGCGACCGCTCCTCGGCCCCGATCGACCTCGCGTTCACCGAGGGCGACGCCGGTGCGCTGGTCAACGTCTCCGGTGCCCAGATCCTCGACGGCACCGAGAACAAGGAACTCGCGGAGAACTTCCTCCGACACGTCCTCTCGGCGGAGGCCCAGGAGTTCTTCGCCACCCGGACGTACGCCTATCCGATGATCTCGGGCGTCGAGCCGGTCGGCGGTCTCCCGACGATCGACGAGCTGAACCCGCCGGACATCGATCTGGGCGAGCTGTCGGATCTGGGCGGGACCGTCGACATGCTGCGTGAGGTCGGCGTCCTCTGATGGCCACCGGAGATCGCGACCGCGTCGCCGAGCAGACCCAGGGAGCGACCACCGAACGCTCCGCCTCCAGGGTGCTCTCCGGCGTCGCCGTCGCGATCACGCTCCTCGTGCTCTCGCCGCTCGCCTGGCTCGTCCTCCGGGCCGGCAAGATGGACACCGCGCGTGCGATCGAGTTGCTCACCAGCCAGACGACGATCGAGGTGACGGCGAACACGATCGTGCTGGTGGGCAGCGTGACCCTGTTGTCCGCGCTCGTCGGAGTGCCACTGGCGATTTTGACCGTCCAGACGGACCTCCCCTTCCGCCGGTTCTGGACGGTCACGAGCGCGTTGCCGCTGGTCGTCCCCAGCTACATCGGCGCGTTCGCGTTCGTCTCGGCCTTTGGCCCGCAGGGCCACCTCTCGAACCTGCTCGCGCCGCTTGGCGTCGAACGGATCCCGGCGATCTACGGGCTCCCGGGCGCGACGCTGGTGTTGACGCTGTTTACGTACCCCTACATCTTCCTGACGACCCGCGCCGCCCTGCTGTCGTTCGACGGGACGATCGTCGAGGCTGCACGGTCGCTCAACCACACGCGCTGGGAGGCGTTCAAGCGCGTCACGCTGCCCCAGATCCTGCCGGGAATCGCTGGCGGCGGGCTGCTCGTGGCCCTCTACACGCTGGGCGACTTCGGGACGCCGTCGATCATGAAGTACGACGTGTTCACCCGGATGATCTTCAACGAGTTCGGGGCGCGCCGGATCGACTACGCTGCCGTGCTCTCGTGGCTGTTGCTCGCCATGGCGGTCGTCGTCCTCGCCATCGAGTCGCGGATCGAGGCCGGTCGAGACGGCGCGTACGTCAGTCGCGGCGCGCGCCGCCCCGGCGAGATCAAACTCGGCGTCTGGAAGCTCCCGGCGACGCTGTTCTGTGGCGCGGTCGCGACGCTCGGACTCGCGCTGCCGATCGCGATTCTCCTCCAGTGGCTCGTCAGGGGCGGCGTCGGCTACTCAGGGGCTGGCCGGCCCTTCGAGCTGGGCTTTGCCTGGAACTCGCTGACCGTCGCGGCCGCAGCGGCGGCGGTCAGCGTCGTCGTCGCGCTCCCGCTTGCGTACCTTGCGGCCCGTGGCGACTCGCGGGTCAGCTCGCTGCCGGACCGACTGAGCTACGTCGGCTACGCGGTCCCCGGCGTCGTGCTGGGCCTCGCGCTGGTCTTCCTCAGCCTCAAGTACGTCCCCTTCGTCTACAACACGGTGTTCCTGCTCGTGTTCGCCTACGTCGTCCGGTTCATGCCACAGGCGGTGGGGACGACGAAGTCGTCGCTGTTACAGGTCGATCCCAGCTACGTCGAGGCCGCTCGGTCGCTGGGATACCCGCCGCTGACGGCCTTCCGGAAGGTCGTCTTGCCCCTGGTCGCGCCCGGTATCGCGGCCGGCGGCGCGCTGGTCTTCCTGACGACGATGAAAGAGCTGCCGGCGACGCTCATGTTGCGGCCGCTGGGCTTCGAGACCTTCGTCACGTACATCTGGCGGGTCCAGGAGTCCGGCTACTACGGGCAGGCCGCGGTCCCGGCGCTCGTACTCGTCGTCGTGTCCGGACTGTCGATGCTCGTCATCCTCGGGAGGGAACAACAGAATGGAGCCTGACATAGACACACGCAACACGACAGCAGCGTTCGACTCGGTCGAATCGGCGGTCGACGATCCGTCCGCGACCGTCCTCGAACTCGACGGGATCACCCGCGAGTACGGCGCGGAGACGGCGGTCGACGACCTCTCGCTGTCGGTCAACGACGGCGAGCTACTGACACTGCTCGGCCCCTCGGGCTGTGGGAAGACGACGACGCTGCGCATGATCGCCGGCCTCGAACGTCCATCGGGTGGTTCGATCCAGATCGAGGATCGGGCCGTCGCCGACGGATCGACCTTCCGCAAGCCCGAGGAGCGAAACGTCGGGATCGTCTTCCAGGACTACGCGCTCTTCCCGCACCTGAACGTCGCGGAGAACATCGCCTTCGGGCTCCGGGACGCCGACAGCCACGAGGCGGACGAGCGGGTCACGGAGCTGCTGGAACTCGTCGATCTCACCGACCACCGCGAGAAGATGCCCAGCAAGCTCTCCGGCGGCCAGCAACAGCGGGTCGCGCTGGCGCGTTCGCTCGCGCCCGAACCCGACGTGTTGCTGCTCGACGAGCCGTTCTCGAATCTCGACGTGCGCCTCCGTGTCGAGATGCGCGAGGAGGTCCGGAAGATCCTCAAGCGAGCCGGTGTGACCGCGATCTCGGTCACGCACGACCAGGAGGAAGCCCTCTCGATCTCCGACCGGGTCGCGATCATGAACGACGGTACGATCGAGCAGGTGGGCGATCCCGCCGAGGTCTTCGAGAATCCCGAGTCGCGCTTCGTCGCGAGCTTCCTCGGGCAGGCGAGTTTCCTCTCTGCCCGTGTGGCCGGCGACGACATCGAGACCGGGATGGGGACGTTCAGGACGGCGCGGCTCAACGGCCCCGTCGAGGCGTACAACGGCGCGACCGTCGACGTGCTCGTCCGGCCCGACGACCTGCGGGCGATCCCGACGGCGGAGTCGACCGCCGACGGCTACGTCACGCAGCGCCAGTACAACGGCCCCTCCTTCGTCTACCGGGTGAAGCTCCACAGCGGCGACGTGGTCCACTGTCTGCACAACCACAGCGAGTCGTTCGAACCGGGCGAACCGGTCGAGATCGACCTGACGGCCGATCACCCGCTGGCCTGGTACCCGACCGAATGACGCGCCGCCGCCACCGGCTCGCGGTCGCGGGGCTGGCGGTGACGGCGGGGATCGTCGTCTACGCGCTGGCGACGCAGGTGTTTCCCTACCACACGACCAACCACGACGAGGCCGTCTACCTCCAGCAGGCGGCCATGTTGCTGGATGGACGGCTGTTCCTCGATCCGCCCGTCACCGACGCGTTCCGACCGTGGTTCTTCGTCGAGGCCGGCGACGGCCGGCTGTACCCCAAGTACTCGCCCGTGCCGGCCGCGATGTTCGCGGTCGGGACCCTTCTGGGCAGCGCCCGCGTCGCGCTCGCGTTCGTGGCCGGCGCTGTCGTCGCGCTGACGGTTCGGGTCGGCACGGAACTGTTCGACCGTCGGCGGGGACTGCTGGCCGGGGGGTTGCTGCTGGGCTCGCCGCTCTTTCTCGTCGACGCGTCCGTGTTCCTACCGTACGTCCCGACGACGCTCTGGAACCTCGGGTTCGCGGCGGCGTACCTCCACGCCGACCGGACCGGGAGTCGGGCGAGCGCGGTCGCGGCGGGAGCGGCAATCGGGATCGCCTTCTTCGCGCGCCCCTACACCGCGGTCCTGTTCGCCGCGCCGTTTATCGCCCACGCGCTGTGGACGCTGCGGGAACTGGAGCGCGAGCCACTCGTGCGACAGGGCCTGACGGCGGCGCTGGGGATCGTCGGCGTCGCCGTGGCGCTTGGCTACAACGCGGTGGTGACCGGCGATCCGCTGCGCTTTCCCTACCAGGTCTTCGCCCCCATGGACGGACCTGGCTTCGGCGTCCGAGAGATCGCCGGCTACAGCCGGGAGTACACGCCCGCGCTGGCGCTGCGCTCGAACGCCGAGGCGCTGTGGGTGTACGCGACCAGGTGGGTCGTCGCCGGTGCGCTGGGGACGCTGGCGGCCGTCCTCGGCTTCGCGACGGCGATCAGGCGGGGACTGACGCCGCGACAGGCGACCGTCGCCGGGATCGCCCTGACGGTCCCCGTCGGGAACCTCTTCTTCTGGGGCACGCTGAATACGCTCGGCGAACTGGATCGGGCCGGCGACGGACTGGTCCACACGCTCGGGACGTACTACCACGTCGACCTCCTCTTGCCGACGGCCGTCTTCGGCGCGGTCGGGCTGACCGTCGCGTGGGATCGGCTCCGCCAGACGGTGCAGCGTCGCTCCTGGGCGAGCGCCCGACACGTCACCGCGGCGCTCGTCCTCTCCGCGACGCTCTGTGCCGGTCTGGGCGTCGCCATGGTCGCGGAGCCGATGTCGGACAACGCGGCCGTCACCGACCGCTACGAGCAGGCGTACGAACCGTTCGAGGAGCGGTCGCTCGACGACGGGCTCGTCTTCTTGCCGACGCCGTACGGCGACTGGCTGGGCCATCCCTTCCAGGCCCTGCGAAACGACCCGAGCTACGACGACGGGACGGTGTACGCGCTCGACGAGCGGCAGTTCGCCGTCGTCGACGCGTTCCCGGACCGGGAGATCTATCGGTACACCTACCGCGGGCCGTGGTCACCCACGACCGGCGCGACCGTCGAGCCGCGACTCCAGCGCGTCGCGCACGCCAGCGGCGAGACGGTGCGTCAGGAGACGACGCTCGGAGTGCCACAGTTCGCACAGCGGGTGTCGATTCGGCTGGCCAGCGAGAACGGGAGCGGCTACACGACCGCCGACGTGGCCGGCCGTGAGTTGCTGTCGCTCCAGTTGGCCCTCGACGGGGAGCGGGCGGCACTGACCGGCGAGGGGCTCGACCGGACGGTCGTCCCCCTCGCGGACCGCGAGCGACTCGTCCTGTCGGCGTTCGTCGACTACGGCACCGGAGCGGGTTTCACTTACCGGTTCGAAGTGCCCGTCGAGACCGCCGACGGACGCGTCCGCGTCCTGACGCCGTACGCGGAGGTCTGTCGGGACGGGCGACTCTGTGGCGGCGAAGCGGCGTACGTCCCCGGCAGCCACGAGGACGGCGTCTCGATCGAGACGACGCTGACGACACCATGACCGACTACGAACTCACACGACGCGACGCGGTGATCGCGCTCGCCGTTGGCGGCGTCGCCGCCGGGAGCGCGTTGACCTGGGATCGGCTCCGCCGAGACGACGAGCAGCCGGGGCTGTCCGAGCGACAGCGAGAGACGCTGCTCGCGCTCGCAGACACGATCTATCCCGAGGCCGTCGACAACGTCGACGCGTTCGTCGAGCGGTACGTCGTCGGGAAAGTCACCGACCGGCCGGCGTACGGGCGTGGCGTGGCGACGGCGCTGGACGAACTGGAATCCTACGCCCAGACGTGGGAAGAGCAGTCCTTCGCAGCGCTCGATCAGGCAGGGAGAGACGAGTTGCTCCGGGAGTTCAGCGTCGACACCGCGGATCCGGACCCAGACGGACGGCCGGAAGAGCGAGTCCGGTACTACCTGGTCAACGAACTCCAGTACGCGCTGTACTCGTCGCCGACCGGCGGCAAGCTCGTGGGCCTGGAAAATCCGCAGGGCCACCCCGGCGGGACGGAGAGCTACCGACAGCCGCCCGACCGGTGATCAGCGGAACTGCTCTTGGACGCAGACTTTGACGATGGACTTCGCGATGGCTGCACCGCCCGAGAGCGGGTCGAGCTTCGTCTCGCCGGCCCGCTCGGCGTAGGCGATGGGCGCTTCGCGCACGTCGTAGCCCCGCATCAGCGGGCGGATCAACAGCTCTGCCGAGAGGCCGGTGTTCTCTGTCCACTCGATCTTCTGGACGACCTCGCGGCGGTAGGCTCGCATGCCCGTCGTCGTGTCGTGGACGCGCTCGCCCATCAGCACGCTCGCCAGGACGGCGAAGGCGTGGTTCCCGAAGCGATTGAACGCCGGCATCGGATCGGCACCGTGGTAGAGCCGGTCGCCGCTGACCACGTCCGCGCCGTCGTTGATCAGTTCGAGGAAGTCGCCGAGTCGATCCATCGGATAGGTGTCGTCACAGTCGGTCGTGACGACCACGGGCCGGTCGGCGGCCAGCACCGCCTCGCGGACGGCGACACCGTACCCCTGTGGCTCCTGTTCGATGACGCGGGCACCGTGGTCGCGGGCGATCTCCGGCGTGCGGTCGCTCGACCCGTCGACACAGATCACGTTCGCGCGGCCGTCCGTCTCGGCGTCGATGTCAGAGAGGACCGTCCCGATCGCTTCGGCCTCGTTGTACGTCCCCATGACGACCGTCAGGTCGTCGAAGGTGAACCCATCCTCCCCTTCTGAAACCGTCTGTTGGCTCATTAGATAGGGGTCTCTGCCGGACGTACTTGAGTTTTAGGTTACCCAAAAGAAAACGCGAGGTGGTAACACACGTCGCCTCGCTACGTCGTCGGCGGCTCGTCGCGGCCGACACTGATGGTGAACGCCTCGATGTCCTCGTAGGCCGCCACGCGATCCCCGACGGCGACGCGTCCGTCCTCGCCTTCGACCGTCAGGGTCGCGACCTCGCGGTTGCGGCCGAACTCGGCCTCGACGATCCGGCCCTCGACGACGCGCGGATCGCCGCTCTCGACGTCCCGTCCCTCGATGGCCGCGTAGAACTCGCCGTCGAGGGCCTGCAGATCGGAGATACACCGTCGGATCGTCCCGTAGCGCCGGGGAAACGACAGGTCCTCGCCGTTGCCGACGATCGTCTCGGCGGTCGTCCACAGCACCGTGTTGAGAAAGCCCGAGACGAGAAAGCCAAGCTCGGAGCGGTTGAAGATGACGCCGTAGCGGTCGTTGTTCCCGCGCACGCTCTCTCGGGTGGCGTACATCGAGTAGTTGCCGTCGGCGACGGCGACGACCGGCGTCGTGATCCCGCGACGGCCTTTGACGGTCGTGGCGAGGCCCCGGTAGTCGAATTCGCCGGCAGGCGGTGCTTTGGCGGCCGGCGAGACGACGATCTCGATGGCGACGCCCTCGTCGTGGACCGACCGGAGCGCGTCCTCGAACCGGTCGAGCAGCCGCGGGGTCAACGACAGCATCAGCTCGTACTCGGCGGCAGTGATGATGTCTTCGAGATAGCGCAGTATCGTCGGGCGCGACTTCACCAGCGAGACCGCCTCGGGTTTGCGCGTCGGCGCGGTGTAGCGCCGCGAGAGGTCGTCCACGAGGGAGTCCAGCGAAGACTGCACGTCGTCGAAAGCCTCCCGTGGATCGATCGCGAGCACCGTCATCGGTCGGCTGTCTTTCAGCTCGACGAGGCCGACGTCGCTGAGACTGCGGACGGTGTCGTAGACCCGTGGCTGTGGGATGTCCGTGTGCTCGGACAGCTCCGACGCGGAGAGCTCGCCGTGTTCCAGCACCGCGAGGTAGGCCGTAACCTCGTACTCACCGAGATCGAAGACGGTGATGACCTGCTCCAGTGCGTCCCGGAGGTCGTCGCGGGGCATACGAATCGGTTGACCGACGCGCCAACTAAGTCTTCCGACAGCTACGTTTCCGGACCCGCGATCACTCCGACAGCGATCCGTCTCACATTGCCGGCTGTCCGTCTGTGAAAAGTTTCGCCGTGGTCGCGAATAGCTTGCAACAGTGATAGCCGGCAGTGTCAGGGGGATTCGAACTCGACGATCGCCTTGATCTGGTCGTCGCCGTCCTCGAAGGCCGGCTCGACGTTCTCCGGATCGGTGACCGTCGTCACGAGGTGATCGAGCAGGTCGTCGGGCATCGCCTCGACGACTGCCGCCCCCTCCGCGAAGTGTCGGATGCCGGCGTTGACCGAGCCGAACAGACACTTGTTGTGGAGGACGATGTCGTTGTGCAGCGAGCCGCCGTCGATCTCGAAGTCCCAGGAACTGGGGATGCCGAGTAGCGCGCCGACGCCGTTGGGCGCGAGCGCCTCGACGGTCTCGAACGCGTGGGGCGCGTAGCCGGTCGCCTCGTAGATGAAGTCCATCCCCTCGTACTCGTCGGGGATCTCGTCGACCGGGGTCTCGCGGGAGTCGATGTACGTCGCGCCGACCTCGTCGATGAACTCCAGGGTCGGGTCGGGCCGGTCGCGTCGACCGAGACAGTAGGCACGGTCGAACTCCTGGGTGAGCTGCCACAGCGTCAACAGACCGAGCGGACCGTTGCCCAGCACGGCGGCCGACTCGGGGTACCAGTCGAACGCGGAGCGAGTCGCGCGGGCGTGTTCGAGGGCCTTCTCCGTGTTCGACAGCGGCTCGACGAAGATGCCGTACGGCGCGATCTCCTCCTCGATGGGGATCAGGAAGTCTGCGGGACTGGTGAAGTACTCGGACATGTAGCCGTGCTCGCCGACGATCCCGCGCTCGAAGTACTCGCCGTCGGGGGCCATGTCCGGCTCGTTGCGACGGAAGTACTCGTTGGTCTCGCCGTTTGGCTTGCGCCGGACCGTCGGAACGACGTACTGGCCCTCGTCGAGGCCGGTGCCGTTGGGATCCTCGACGACCCCGACGGCCTCGTGGCCCAGCACCATGTGGTCCTCGCCCTCGGGGAACCCGCCGTGGGAACCACTCAGCACCTCGTGGTCGGTGCCGTCGACACCGACTCGGAGCGTCCGAACCAGCGCTTCGCCGTGTTTTGGCTCCGGCCGTGGCTTCTCGATCAGTTCTGGCTCGTCGCTCCCGCGACGGATTGCGACAGCTTTCATACGTGGTCGGAAGATGTGAGTACCGGGGATTAAGTCTTCCTCTCTCGCGCTGTCTGGCGTAATTTGCGCCTTTCGTGCCGACAGACGGCGCTGTGGCTGCTGGCAGCGCGGGTCGCCCTCCGGAACGGACCGCAATTAGAGGAGAGTTACTCCACCGAGACCGCTTTGCCGGCCTCGCTGGACCGATAGATCGCGTCCATCACGCGCTGGACGGTCAGCCCCTCCTCGATCGTGTTCATCGCCGGGGTGTCTCCGCTGGCGACGTGTTCGAGGAAGTACTCCTGTTCGAGCCCGTGGGCCTCCTGGTCTGCGGTCTCGATCTCGGTGTCACGGTGGTGGGCCGCGCCGTCGGCGGCCGTATCGAGCACGGTCAGAGAGTCGTCGGCCATATCGAGGTGCGCGCCGCCGCCGTCGCCCCGAACGACGAGCTCCTGACTCGGGTAGCGGTTGCTCGCCCACGCGACTTCGAGCGAGATCGTCTTGCCGTTCGCACAGCGGACGAACGCCGTGGCGGAGTCGTCCACGTCGAAGCCGCCGGCACCCTCGTCGTAGCCCCACATGTTCAGATACGTGTAGTCGTCGTCCGGACCGAACTGCGCGCGGGTCTGGGCCGAGACCTCCTCGATCTCCGGGAAGCCCATCAGGTACAGCGCCACGTCGATGGCGTGGGTCCCGATGTCGATGACTGCGCCGCCGCCGGAGACCTCCTTTCGGGTGAACCAGCTGCCACGGCCGGGGACGCCGCGTCGGCGGATGTAGTTCGCTTCGACGTGAGAGACGTCACCGAGTTCGCCGTCCTGGCGGTACTGGTCGAGAACCTGGACCGGCCCTCGGAAGCGATTGTGGAACCCGACCATGCAAAAGCCCTCGGCGTCGGCCGCCACGTCCGCGATCCGCTCAGCACTCTCCAGAGAGTGTGCGAGTGGCTTCTCGACGAGCACGGAGAGTCCCGCTTCGAGCGCGCTGGTCACGTACTCCTCGTGGAACGTGTTGGGCGTCGAGACGACGACGGCGTCGACGTGCTCGTACATCGCGTCCTCGTCCTCGTACACGTCGGCGTCGTAGGCCGCCGCGAACTCGTCGCGAGCCTCCTCGTCGATGTCGGTGCCGGCGGCCACCGTCCCCCCGACGTCGAGTACCTGGTCCGCGTGGAGGTGTGCGATGTTGCCGAGTCCGACGAATCCGAGTCGAACGTCTTCTATGTCAGTCATTCTCTGTCCGTGCCTCCGTGGGACGGGGATAAAAACGCTCGGGAATTATTCAGTACAGCTGTTGTTCCTTTTCCTCTCGCTCCTGTTCTCGTTCCCGTTCGGCTTTGCGCTTGCGGCGACCGCGTCGGTACTGGAGGATGCCCGGCACGATCTTGTTGCGCAGGTCGAAGGCGAACGACACGATGCCGTAGACCCAGAAGAAAAACAGGGCGACCATCCCGCTCCAGTACACCAGCGCGGCGGTGTCGGCGACCATGGTCAGTCGTCACTCTCCGCGCGTGTGCCCGCCGATCCGTCGCCCGTCACGTCGACGATTCCGTGGGCGATGGCGTCGCCGGTCGCGTCGTCGAACAGGTGGATCTTTCGCCGGTCGAGCACGACGCTAACCGCCTCGTCCTCCCGTATATCTGAGTCCGGTTCGATGCTCATGAGCAACTGATCGTCCGTCGCGGCCTCCTGTGACATCGAGGTCTCGCCGTCGCCAAGCAGGAGGTACGCGAAGATCTCGTCGCCCATCGGCTCCAGCACGTCCGAACGTGCCTGAATCGCGGCGGTGGGGTGGGCGACGTCGTCGGCCTCGGGCACCGGGTACACGTCTTCGGGCCGGACGCCGACGGTCACGTCGTCGCCCGGTGCCAGCCCGTCGACGCGAGCGGGATCGAACTCGATCGAGAAGTTCGGCGTCTCGATCGCGTCGGCCCCGACGCTCCCGTTGACGAAGTTCATCGACGGCGAGCCGATAAAGCCCGCGACGAAGAGGTTCGTCGGCTCGTTGTAACAGACCAGCGGGGGATCGATCTGCTGGAGTTCCCCGGTGTCGAGGACGGCGATGCGGTCGGACATCGTCATCGCCTCGGCCTGGTCGTGGGTGACGTAGATGATCGTCGTGTCCAGTTCCTTGTGGAGTCGCTGGAGTTCCGTCCGCATGTGGACCCGGAGCTTGGCGTCGAGGTTCGCCAGCGGTTCGTCCATCAGGAACACGTCGGGCTCCCGGACGATCGCACGCGCGATCGCGACGCGCTGGCGCTGCCCGCCGGACATCTCGTCGGGCATCCGTTCGAGCATCCCCTCCAGTTGCACGATGTCGGCGGCCCGCTCGACGCGGCGATCGATCTCCTCTTTGGGGAAGTCTCTGAGACGCAGGCCGAAGCTGATGTTGTCGTACACGTCCATGTGGGGAAAGAGCGCGATGTTCTGGAACACCATCGCGATCCCACGGTCCTTGGGCGGCAGGTTCGTCACGTCTCTGTCGCCGATGTACACCTTCCCCTCGGTCGGAATGGTGAGACCGGCGATCGTCTCCATCGTCGTCGACTTCCCACAGCCCGAGGGGCCGACGAGACAGACGAACTCCCCGTCTTCGATGTCGAGGTTCATGTCGTCGACTGCCGTGACGTCTTCGTAGCGTTTCGTGACGTGTTCGAGTTTGAGGCTTGCCATGATTACTCCTTGAGTGCTCCCGAGGTTAGTCCGCTGACGATGCGTTCCTGCGCGACGACGACGAGGACGAGCATCGGGAGCACGCCCACGACGCTCGCCGCCGCCATCAGGTTGAACGAGGTGGTGTACTGGGTCTGGTAGCTGAGGATCCCGCCGACCAGGGGCGACCAGTTCCCGGCCTGTGGGGAGGTCGCCATGATCGAACTGAAGAAGTACTCGTTGTACACCGAGATGAACGTCAGGACCGCTGCGGTCGCCACGCCGGGGGCCGACAGCGGCATGATGACCCGGAACAGCGCGCCGAGTCGAGTCGTCCCTTCGACGCGGGCCGCGTCCTCCAGTCCGTCCGGAATCTGGCCGTAGAACGTCGTCAGAATGAAGATCGACAGGGGCATGAACAGGGCGCTGAAGGGAAGCACCATCGATCCTGGCGTGTTCAGTAGTTCGATCGACTGGAACAGCGCCACGTCCGTGAAGGGGATGTTCACGGCGTTGCCGGCGAAGACGTCGTACAGCGGGACGACGAATGCGGCGGGCGGGAAGTAGCTGATCGCGAGGATCGCGAGCATCAGCACTGCCCGGCCCGGGAACTCCAGGCGGCCGAAGACGTAGCCCGCCAGACTGGCGACGACGAGCACGATGATCGTCGTCGTCACCGCCAGCGCGAAGCTGTTCAGCATGTACAGGTGAAACGGAATCTCTCTGAACACGTCGACGAACGCGCCCGGATTGAACCCCTGCGGGACCGGCAGCGGGAACGGAACCGTCGCCCCGAACAGCTCGATTTCGGGGATGAAACCGCCGCCGATGATCTCGCTGTTGGGCGTCACCGCCAGCACCAGCAGCCAGTAGAAGGGAAACAGCGTGGTGACCATGAAGAAGATCATCGCGGTGTAGAACAGCGCCCGGTAGACGCGTTCCGGGTCTTCGATCGCCCGCTGGACCCAGCGGTTGAGCGGTCCGTCCGGCTCGTCGGTGTCGTCTATCGTCGCCATGTTAGATCGCCTCCTCTCCCTGCCAGAGGATCAGCGACATCACGACCAGCCCGATGATCGCCGCCGTCGTGAACGCGATGGTCCCGGCGGCCGCGTTGAAGCCCGAGAAGAAGGACTCGACGACCATACAGGACAGCGAGGGCACGACGGTACAGCTGGAGACGATGTCGATGATCCCGTACACCCGCATGGCCGCGACCGACCGGAACAACACCGCGACGGCGATGGTCGGCAGGATCAGCGGGAAGGTGATGTGTTTGAACTGCTGCCACTTCGAGGCCCCGGCGACTTTCGCCACGTCGTAGAGGCCACGGTCGATGCTCTGGAGGCCGGCGAGGATCAGCAGCGCCATGAACGCCGAGGTCTTCCAGATGTCGGCGACGATGATGACGAACGTCGCACTGGCCGGGTCGTTGAGCGTGTTCGTGGGTGCGAGCAGGCCGAGGTCTGCCAGTGGCGGCGTCAGGAATCCGATGCTGGGCTGGAACATCAGGTAGAACATCATCCCCTGGATGACGACCGGTACCGCCCACGGGATGATGATCGCAGCACGGATCCAGCGGCGACCGTAGAAGTCCTGGTCGAGGATCAGCGCCTGCCCCATGCCGATGATCGTCTCGAAGAATACGCTCACGAACGCGAAGAGCAGCGTCATCGTCAGCGCGCTCGTCACGAGACCCTGAATGCCGAAGCTCTGGGGCAGGAACGTCGGCTGTCCGGGGAGGTACCGATCCATGTTCCCGGTGAACAGGTCGACGTAGTTCCCCGGGCCGACGAACTCGCCGAGTCCGGTAAACGTCTGCGCGAACAGCGACATCTCGAAGGTCCGCAGGAGGGGGTAGATAGCGATGCTCCCCAACAACACGAACACGGGCGTCAAGAGCAGGTACGCGTAGGTGGTGTCGCTGAGGTTCTCCATCCAGCGGGTGACACGAACCAGTGGCCCCGAGCGGCGTGATTCGCGTTCACCACCCGCCGTCTCGGTACTCACGGGCGGTCACCTCTCATATCGACAACCCATCCATGTTTAGTGATGACATACCAGAGTTGTAAAGCTAGGCGCTGGGTTCAGTTCTGTTCGGTGGCTTCGAGACTGGAGGTCAGCGAAGCCATCGCGTCCTCGGCCGAGGTCTCCTGACCGACGACCCTGTTGGCCGACTGAGCGATGTCGCTGGACTGCTGGCTCCAGACCGGCGTGACCGGCCGTGCCATCGCGTTCTCACCGGCCACCTGGAGCGTGTCCATGTAGCGTCCGACCGGTGCGACGTTCCGGGCCTCGTCGGAGTTGAACAGTTCGGGACGGGGCGGGAGCCACCCCTGCAGTCGGAACAGTTCGAGGGCGAAGTCCGGCTCCATGACGGCGGAGACGACCTCGTCGATGACGTCGAGGTTGTCGCTGTTGGGGTTGAACGTGAGGTGCCAGCCACCGAGCGCCGAGGTCGTGCCACCGGTTCCGGGCTGGGCGGCCTCGCTCTCGGAGACGGCGTAGGGGATCGGCATCGCACCCAGGTCCTCGCCGAGTGCGGGGTCGTCGGTCTCTTCGGGGTTCCGGCCGGTCAGCGCGAGCGAGTACGGCCAGTTGCGGTGGAACACGGCGTCGCCCTCGGCGAAGGGCGAGCGAGAGGGCTCCTCGATCCAGCCGAGGATGTCCGTCGGCGCGATGTTGCCGGCGTAGTCTGCGAAGGTGCCGTCGAACTCCTCGTCGTGGACGAACTTCCGCATCATGTTGAGCGCGTTGTGAACCTCGGGCTCGTCGACCGTGATCGGCCGCTCGCCGACCGGACCGAAGAGGTTCTCGCGGCCGCCGAAGTACGCGCCGCCCCACGAGGACATGACCTCGTTGAACGTACAGCAGGCGGTGCCCTCGTAGATGTCCCACTGGGTCGTAAAGCCGTACTCGGCGTCGGCGTTGTCCTTCACGTCGGCGACGACGTGGGACCACTCCTCCCACGTCATCGGCTCGGTCGCCCAGTTCTCACTTTCCGGGTCGTAGCCCGCCTGTTCGACGAGGTCCTTGCGGTACTGCATCGTCGGGAAGTCGGGGAACAGCGGCACACCGTAGAGGTCGCCCGACGACGGCTCTCGGGCCGTGTCGGTGAACCCGCTGAAGTAGTTCTCGTTGATGTCCGAGAGGAGGTCCTCCGGGAGCGTCTCCGAGAGGTTCTGGATCAGTCCGCGCTGGATGAAGATGTTCACCCAGCCGTTGTCCATCTGGAAGATGTCGGGATCGCTCTGGTCCGCGTTGAGGATGCGGTTGTAGTTCGACCGGACCTCGCCCGTGTCCGAGGCGCTCGGGACCCACTCGATCTCGATGTCGTCTCTGAGACCACCGGCCTCGTGGAGCGCCGTCTTCATCTCCTCGCCGGCCGTCTGGACGGCAGTCGGCCCGATACCCCACTGAATCGTCGTCGCGCCGTCGCTCCCGCCGTCGCCCGTCGTCGTTCCGGTACCGTCGCCGCCGTCACCGCCGTCGCTGCCACCGTCGCCGCCACCGACCAGATCAGCGCAGCCGGCCAGTGTCGCCGCGACGCCCGATGCACCGCTGGCTGCGACGAACCGTCGTCGAGAGACACTGCTTCGCTGTCCGTCGTCGTCTGAGTGGTTATTTGACATCGTCTTTCGTTGAGTTGCAGCCATCCTACTTAAGCGTTGCCGAAAGTTAACCACACCTGTTGTAAACAGAGATTATACACACCCCCTATACCACATATTTTTTGTTATGATATCGAAGAAGGCAGCTGCTATCCGGCCACCATTTATAAACAACCGGCCTACCGCGGCGAACAGAGACGTTACACGCGAAACTAATTGTTAGTTTCTCTCAGTCGTTAACAGGGGGTGAAAACGGTCGGTAACGAGAGCGTACCGGGCCAGCGATCGGTGAAACGACGGTTCCAGCGTCGAAGCGATGTCCCGAGTGTCTCTCGTGACGGCGGTCGTACTGTCGGCTGACCATCTGTGAACGATTCCGATACTCCGGGGAGGCGAATATTTCACGGCGTTACTGAGCCTGTCATACAATAGTTCCCAACCAGAAGATTTCGAACAGCTCCGTCTGAAATGGATTGTGAAATGCAGTGTCTCGCTCACTTAGGCGTGAGATGAATGATTAGAATCACGACGTAGAGGGTGTGAGACGTATTCTATGACACGCTATGACGAGTAGCTACAGATCTTCTTTCAGAAACGACGGTATGTCGTTGCGGTACAGATAGACTACGGCCAAGAGTGTCGCAATGACTGCCCCGGTCGCTGGAAAACCGACCGACGCCGACAGTTGGAGCATCGCGAGATATACTACTGCCAGGGACGTGAACGCCGCCAGTCGTTGGGTCTGCTGTGGTCGTTCGTGGATCTCGCGGTAGTGGTCGCGATCCCAGACAGGAAACCTTGCAGATAGTTTGCACGACTGATTTTTATTGAAGTCACCCGACACGCCGGAGGACACCGGATACAGCAGTAATTCACCGATTAACAAGCAAGTCCTGAAGATCGTCGCGAAGGTAGACAATATCGTCATACCTATCAGATTTTTCTTTGGCCAACGCTGTGTGCAATATTTCATCCAATCCTGCAGGGACATTGGCGAGTTGGCTTGGTGGCGTGGGCTGTTCGTGTAACACTTTGTGCATCGCCTTGGCCGGTTTCCCCTCAAAGGGCGGATGACCGGTGAATAGCTCATAGAAAACAGCACCGAGTTGGTAAATGTCGGTGATATCATCTGTCGAACCAAAATCCTCGTCGAACTGCTCAGGAGCAGCATACTGGGGAGATAGCCCCTCGACACTCTGGGAGTGGTCAAGTAGGTGCTTCGACAGACCCCAGTCTGCAACTTTTGGAACGTCCCACGCATCCGTAACAGACCGGAACAGGACATTTTCGGGTTTCAGATCAAGATGAGCTATCCCTCGCCGATGGGCATGGTAGACACCCTCCGTAACGCTGATAGCCGTCCAGAGGGCCTGAGATGTTTCCAGGTCGCCACATCTATCACCGAGGTGGCCAGCATCCATGTACTCCATCGCGATCCACGGCAATGGTTTGCTACCATAATCGACTACGCCAACGATGTAGTCGTGATCGTCCAGTTTGTCCCAGGTTTTGGCCTCTTCAAGCAGGCGCTCGATCGCCTCTGTATGCAGCGTGCCAGCCATTCGGGGCTCTTTGATGGCCACCGCAACATCGCCGTCAGGCGTCGGGAGCCGTGCCTTTGTCACGTCCGCGTTTCCACCACTACCGATAGGTTCCTCGTCTGTTACGGTTCCGTACTCGACAGAGGCAGACGGTTTAGCAGGAATTTTATCGGGAACAGACTCTGTTTGCAGACGCACGGCAGAATCGCTTGGTCGTTCTGTTATTTCCTGTTCGTTATTATTTGACTGTGACGCGCGGGCGGTTGTGTTCGTTTCGACAGTCGAATTTTGAGATTCAGATTCGGGGGAATCTGAAACCTGTTCAAGACAGTCTCCAGTGTACCGGTACATAGAGTCATCTAACTTGAGAGTCGTTATTTCAAATATTGGCTTAATCCATTCATTGTTAGCTTTCAGCAACCACTCCCCATCCTGCGTCCTTGTGTGATATGGGCTTTCGAAATCCTTTACCACAATATGATCTTTAATTGCCATGATTTGCGCACTCAGATTTTTATCCGGATAGGATTTCCCAGAACCGTTAAGAAGACTGGAGATAAATCCGCTACGCTCATCTATGACAGTAAATTCAATTTCTAGTATACTGTATTGTGGAGTGGAATCTAATGTACTCATTAGCGAATCGGTTCCTCTCAGCGGAGCAAGTTCCTGACCATCTGTCCTCATCAAGAGTTTCTCACCATCCCCACTGTTAGTCATATTCACACCCAGCAGCTAACACTACTCAAATCTTACTGACAACCTACATACGCTGATGGACTCCGGCCCACTGTTTGGCCTACTACAAGGGTGTCATAGAACAGTTCTCATACTGCTGCTACGCTCTCGTTGAATCGCTAAGTACAGGGAACTCACGTCCCGGTCAGTACAGAGCATACAGATATCGCCCACCAGCATGGAATCTTAAAGAGGAAGCGGACGACAACCAAAATAGTGGGAAGTTGGTAGGAATTAAACACTAAACGACGCTCGGTTGTTTGACACCCCTGCAAAAACTAATAACCCCCAAACAGGAACATGAATTCAAATGTTGGATGTGATCCTGGATACTAACCACTGGATCGCCCTCAAGGAAAACCAGCACATCCTTTCTAAATTCAAGCAGTCAAAGCGAAAACACGGATTCAATGTTTTATTCACTCGACCGAATTTCGTCGATCTTGCCAAGGGGAATCAGCAAGACAGACTAAGCGATATTATAGCCGAAATCACCGACACATACGTTGTTGTTGAAGACTATAATTCCGACGAATACCTTTACTCGGACGACCCTTTGCTAATCTCTCCGCCCGAAATCCGCAACACCCTCAAGGAAGACACGTTGGACTTCGGGGCGGCAAAAACACTGAGATTCTTATTTCGTTCGATGGAGCAGGATCCTGATAACGAGTTCCCGGCCTTGTCACGCGCACTTAGTGACATCCACAATGAAGGCGGGGAGAATTATTTGAAGATGGCTGCGTTCTGGCGGTATATCGAACGGGAGGATGATCAGGTGCGGGTCGAATTAAGCGATGCCTCAAAACTCGGCTACGTGAGAAGGCAGCTTACTGTGGAGCACGCAAAGCAGATTCAGCCAAATGAGAATATCGAAACACAGGATTATGTAGATCTGGAGATTTGCGCGTACGCCATCTATGCATCTGATGTATTTATCGGTGAAAAGAAATGGGTTAATCAGGGGATCATTCCAAATGTGTGTACAGGGATTGAGGACGAGGACGGACCAATATTGATGAGATCTCTTAACGAGTTCTTTGCTGGGTTCCCTGTCGTGTGAAGACCCGATCCCGCGTAAACTGTCAACGGCGGTGTCAGAGAATGGTCAGCTTCACATGTTGGATTTTCATAGGTGGTTTACATTGCTGTGTTGAATAGCGATTTAATCGCTGACATCACGGATTAGAAGGGCGAAGCCGAGGAAATCGAGCTTGGTATGGAGATCGATCTCCTCGACTTCATTGAGCAGTGTCGGCACCTGGCTAAACAAGCGTTGGGGAAGCACGCGGGCGAGCCCGCCAGCGGCGGGTTCGCCCGCTGGATCCACGTCGTCTTGCACTGTTATCGGCTCGAAGACGGCCACAGCTACCGTGAAACGCCGAACCGGTTGGAGTACATGGCGGAGATCCGTGATGCCCTCAACCTTGATCGGGACGATCTGCCAGATTACACGACGATCTACAAATCATTCGACCGGCTGGAAATGTGGGTCTGGCGGGCGCTGCTGCGCATTTCTGCGCAGCAGCACCCGCAGTCTGGCCACGCCGCACTCGACAGTACGTTCTTCGACCGCCGCGCTGCCTCATCGTACTACCGCCAGCGGTCGGGAAGTAACGTGCAAACGCTGAAAGTGACGACACTAACCGATAGAGAGTCGCTTGCCGTCCTTGACGTACATATTTCGGCCCGGTGGAAACACGATACGAAAACCGGGCCGCAGGTCGTCCGCCGGAACGCGGACGACCTGCTGTCCGTCGCAGCTGACAAGGCCCTCCACAACTGGATCACGAAATACGAGTTCTACACACTCGGTGTCGAACCACTCATCTTACAGCGTGGATCCAGACCACTGACGCAAGGACACAACGCACTCATCCGGTCAAAAGGCTACTCTCAGCGCTGGATGGCCGAGACTTCGTATTCGACAACAAAGCGCTCGCTCGGCGATGCCGTGCGAGCGCTCGGGTGGTATCGACAGTTCCGTGAGATTGTCCTGATGTTCGCTGTCTCCAACATAGAACCGCTCTGTGAACCACTCTAACCGTGACTCAGTATCTATTCAACACGGCAGTTTACATGGTGGTTGAGTTCACGACTGGTGCGGATGAATCAGGTGCTCGATACGCAACCCTACTTAGGGGCTGATTCGATACATCTCGCCTGAAAACTATTCCACGTGAATAGTTCTATGACACCCTGCGTTACTGCCAATAGGGTCGTCAGAAAACAACGACGGCGTGCATCTCACACTGTCGGCCGCCGCTGTGTCGAGCGATGTGCGACCCAGCGAGATGGGTCACAGATTTACAGCCGGTAGTATCAGTCGTAGCGAACGTCTTCGATCGTGATCTCCGAGGCCTCGACTTCCTCGATCACGGCCCCCCACCCGCCGACTTCGACTGGTCCGTCGTCGGTTTCGAGCGTGATGCTCACCCGACCCGCGAGCTGTGACAGCGGGAGTTGCTGGTCGCGGCCGGCGGTCTCGCCCGTGTACCGGACGCGCGTGATCCGACCGTGGAGGGTGACGGTCTCGTGGGTGTCCGTCTCGTATCCCTCGACGGTCGCGACGATCGTCGCGCCCTCCTCCAGCAGCGGATCCACGTCGCGGACGCAGTGACGGAGGTCGACGTACGTCGTCGGCGTCTCCGGCGTCCGGAGCGTGTAGATGGTGTCCCAGATCTCCCAGAGGCAGGTGAGGAAGAACCAGTGGAACACGTACGTGTGGGTCCGATCGCTGACGAGGACACCGTACTCGTTGACGGACTGGCTGTGGGGCGCAAAGCAGGTCCACCGTCGGTCCACGAGCACGAGGAACGGGGAAGGCGTGTCTCGGTGGCGGGCTTCGGTACAGACGCTCGCGAGTGCTTCCTCAGAGGGGAGTCGATCGCCCTCGCGGGTACAGAGGCTGAGTTTGACGTGGACGCCGCGGTCGCGTGCGTCCCCGAGCGCGTCCTTCAGCGAGTGAAACTGGTCGACGTCGACCGCGATCTGGATCTGTTTCTCGGCGTTGTCGATGATCTCGCGGGCGCGGTTCATCACCGTCTCGAACCGCTTGACGATGCTCACCTCGTGTTCGGCGACGGCGGGCTGGTTCCAGCGGTCCTCGATCTCTTCGGCCGCCGAGAGGTACTCGCTGGATCGGGACCGGAGGTCGTCCAGTACCGTCTCCGGGTCGTGGGCGCGTGCCGTGAGACTGTCCTGCTGGTACGTCTCGATGTACCCCTTGGACTCGAGGTCACGGAGCACGTCGTAGATCCGCGGATCGGGCACGTCACACGCGTCCGCGATGTCGGTCGCCGAGGCGCTCCCGAGTTCGAGCAGGGTCACGTAGGCCTCCGCCTGATACGGAGACAGACCCGCGTCTTCGAGAACGTCGATGAGATCGTCGTCTTTCATCGTTTGACTGGCGCTTCCGGAGGATGAGTTATATGTTCGTTGTTCTGTACGGCATCCGTTCCCGTGACTGACACCCCGTTCGGCGGTGAGCCCGCGAGCGGCCGGCGGACTGACGCCGACTGTCGCTGCTCGCCGTCGATGGGTCCGTCGGCCGCGAGCGACTGGTTGGCCATGCAACTACTAACCACACCAGTTGTTAAAAATATTGGTGGCGGCGGGCAACGTCGACTTCGACAACGCTGAAGCCACTGGCAGCCGTCGACGACTCCATGAGTGTCCTCGGCGCGCTCCGGAATCCGGCACACACCGGCTCGCGGCGCTGTGTCCCGTGTACGCTGGTCAACGTCGCGATGCTGTGGCTCGCCGTCAACGTCGTGGTCGTGCTCGGACAGCCCTTCGCGGGGGCCGCCGTCCTCGTCGTCGGACTCGTCGTGATCTGGCTCCGGGGGTATCTCGTCCCCTACACCCCGCAGTTCGCGCCCCGACTGGTCGCGGCGTCACCGATCCCGACGACGTGGTTCCACGACACCAACGAGCCGGGATCGATCGCGGACCGGTCCCGAGACGGGGATCGATTGCTCGGGCAACTCCGACGGGCCGGTCTGCTCGACGCCGACGAAGAGCGCGTGTATCTCGATCCCGACTTCGAGCGGCGCTGGCACACCGAGATGGACCGGCTCGCGTCCCAGTCGCTCGACGACCTGGCAGACGAACTGGCGTCGGTACCGAGCGTGCCGTCGGCACGGCCGGTCGAGCAGGACGGACAGGAGTGGCTCGCCGTCGGCGGACAGACTGCACTCGTCGCTCGCCACGTCGCGATCGCCGAACTCGGTGCCGTCAGCGCGCTCGAACCACACGTCGACGATCCCGCGGACCGCCTCGCGATGGCCAGACCACTCCGGGAGTTCCTCACCGACTGTCCGGCCTGTGGGAGCGCCTTCGATCGATCGTCGGAGGTGTCCTGCTGTGGCGGATACACGAATCCGCGCGAGAAACCGCGCGAGACGCTCGTCTGCCCGGAGTGTGAGCAGCGGTTCCTGCGGCTCCCCGACCCAGAGTGACACAGCGGTCCCGCTGACCGGCAGCTGTCCGTGTGCGGCGAGCGATAGTGTGGACCGTGGCCCCAGACCGCACGACAGCGTGCCGGCGGCGGCCACCGATCCACGGTGGCTACTACAGAACGGTGGCCGGGTTTGGTGTGGGGGGTAACGGCAGATGTAGTGGGGGAAAGGGTGTCTGCCTCCGTCGTTCGGGGGGAGAACGACGGTCTGTGTACCCAGCCGTTCCCGATTAACAGCAGGTGTTGCAAAAGTCTGACGATCGGAGCCGTCGCTGCGGTGACCGTCGTCGGACGTGGGGAGTCCGGGGTCGTCGAGATCCCCCTGGGTATTAATCCCTCCCGGTCAGATGGACCACCATGAAGAACATCGACGATCTGATCGAGAGTGCGGCAGATCTGGCAGAGCACGGCCTTTCGAAGGGCGAGATCGCCGACGAGCTGAACGTCTCTCGGGAGACCGCGAGCTGGCTCGTCGAGCAGAGCGGGAGCGGGACCGACTCGACGAGCGAGCCCAACGGCGGCCCGTACGACATCCACGTCGACTGGAGCACGATCGGCAGGGACAGCAGCCGTCTCGCCGCGGTCGGCTCCGCGATGGCCGACCTCCTGCTCAAGCAGGGCGAAGCGGTCGACCTCGTGATGGGGATCGAGAAGGCGGGCGCGCCCCTGGCGACGACTGTCGCCCGCGAACTCGACGCCGACCTGGGGACGTACGCACCCAGCAAGCACCAGTGGGACGACGACAGCGACCAGTCGCTCGACGGCTCGTTCTCCCGGAACTTCGCCCAGATTCGCGGTCGGGACTGCTACGTCGTCGACGACACGATCACCTCCGGGACGACGATGACGGAGACGATCGAGGCGATCCGGAATCAGGGCGGGAACCCCGTCGCCTGTGTCGTTCTGGCCGACAAGCAGGGACTCGGCGACGTGAACGGCGTCCCGGTGTACTCGCTGCTGCAGGTCATCCGGGTCGGCTCCGAGGACTAGACGCGGTAGACGGCCGCTTCGTAGGGCCGGAAGGTGACATCCGAGAGGTCCGTCGGAGACCCGTCGTAGTTCGAGAGGAGACACGCTTCGGGTACCCCGACCGGGAGTTCGACGGACGCCGCGGACCCGGACGTGTTCAGCACGACGACGACGCGGTCGTCCTCGTGGCGTCGCTCGTAGGCGTACACCTGTCGGTCGTCCGGTAGCAGATCGCGGAACTCGCCGTAGATCAGCGTCGGCGTCGACGAGCGCAGGTCGATCAGCTCTCGGTAGTACGACAGCACCGAGTCGGGATCGGCTCGCTCGCGTTCGACGTTGACCGTGGGGTAGTTGGGGTTGGCGTCGATCCAGGGCTCGCCGTCGGTAAAGCCCGCGTGGTCGTCGTCGGCCCACTGCATCGGCGTCCGCGCGTTGTCGCGGGTGCGGTACTCGACGATCGACCTGACCGCGTCGTACTCGCAGTCGCGCTCTGCCATCAGCTCGCGGGCGTGGTTGATCGCGTCGACGTCACGGAGGTCCTCGATCGTCGGAAACGGCGCGTTCGTCATCCCCAGCTCCTGGCCCTGATAGACGAACGGCGTGCCCCGGAGCGTGAGCACGAACGTCCCAAGCATCGTCGCCGACTCCCGGCGGTACTCGTCGGGGTCGCCGTAGCGAGAGACGACGCGGGGCTGGTCGTGGTTCTCCCAGTAGAGCGCGTTCCAGCCGTCGTCGGCGAGTTCGGTCTGCCAGCGGTCCGTGATCGCCTTGAGCTCGGTTAAGTCCCACTCGCCGACCGACCAGCGCCCGTCGTCCCCGTAGTCGAGTTTCGTGTGCTGGAAGTGAAAGGCCAGGTCCAGCGGGCCGTCGGCCCCCGCGTAGGTCCGTGCCTGCTCGACGGTCAACTGGGGCATCTCGCCGACGGTCAGCCCGTCGTAGTTCGACAGGACGCGCTCTTCGAGTTCCACGAGGTAGTCGAGCAGTTCGGGTCCGTCGACGAAGTGCTCGGAGCCGACCCACTCGCTGTCGGGGTCGCCGTCCGGGAGCCCCGCGGCCTTCGAGAGGAGGTTGATCACGTCCATGCGGAAGCCGTCGATCCCCTGCTGGAACCACCAGTCGACGATCTCGTAGACGGCTTCGCGAACGTCTTCGTTGGCCCAGTTCAGGTCCGGCTGGCTCGTATCGTAGAGGTGGAGGTACTGCTCGTCCCGGACCGCGTCGTGTTCCCACGCCGACCCGCCGAAAAAGGAGTCCCAGTTGTTCGGCGGCTGGCCGTCGTCGGTGTCTCGCCAGTGGTAGAAATCCTCGTACTCCGGATCGCCGCGTCGCGATCGCTGGAACCACTCGTGGTCGACCGACGTGTGGTTGACCACGAGATCCATCACGAGGCGCATGTCGCGGGCGTGGATCTCGTCCAGCAGTCGACGCCAGGTGTCCATGTCGCCGAACGTCTCGTCGATCGACCGATAGTCGCTGATGTCGTAGCCGTTGTCACGCTGGGGCGAGTCGTAGACCGGGTTGAGCCAGATGACGTCGACGCCGAGATCGGCGACGTAGTCCAGTTTCTCGATGATACCTTGCAGATCACCGATCCCGTCGCCGTCCGCGTCGTAGAAGCTGCGGGGGTAGATCTGGTAGACGACCGCCTCCTTCCACCAGGTGCGTTCCTGTGCCATACGAGCACCACTAGAGAGTGCCTACTTAGACCTTTGCAAGAGATACAACAGCAGTTGTAAACAAATCTCGGCCGGGTGCTACAGGTGGAGTACGTCGTGGCGGTCGAGAGTCAGGTCGGCCCCGACGGCCGAGACCGTCGTCCGAGGCCACTCTCCGGTCACCGAGATGGGCTCGACGCGCTCGTCGGTGACCAGATGCGTGTCCTCGCTCTTTGCCCCCTGGACCGTCGGATTCCACGAGTACGCCATCGGCAGGAACACCGGCGCGTCGTGGGTCGGCGTCGCGATCCACTCGCGACCGGCGAAGCCGGCCGCACCGCCCTGGTGGTGGTTCTTCCACTCGCCGGACCAGCCGAGTTGGGCGTAGGCGTCCTGGACGGCCGCGAACACGTCGCCGGCAGTCCCTCCCTCGCGGCCGACGCGCCGGGTCGCCGCCAGCGCCGTGGTCTCGACGCGGGCGGCGTCGTCGGTCCGTTCGGCCAGCCACTCTGGGGCGTCGAAGGCGATCGTCCGGGAGGTACTGACGAAGAGTCCGTCCCGCATCGCCGTGATGCTCGCCAGCGCGTAGTCGCCGAGTTCCGTCTCTGTCGACGTGTAGTGTCGATACGCGGGCGCGCGCTCGCTCCCGCCGACGAGGACGACCGGTGCCCAGATCCCCTCGGCTTCGAGCTCGCGGTGGATGTCGGCCGTGATCTCCCGTTCGGTCGCGTCAGCGGTGGCGTCGCGCAGGACGCCCTCGAACGCCCTCGTCGCGTCGACGGCCAGCGAACGGTACTGCTCGATCTGGTCGGCCGTCAGGGGCTGTCGCAGATCACGCGCTTCGACGGTGTCGAACCCCTCGACGTCGAAGTCGGCGGCCGCGGGCTGCGGGCTGTGTGCACGGATCGCGTCGGCGACACCGTCCTCGTACCACTCGACGGTCTCGACGGGCACGTCACCGACCTCCTCGTCGATCAGCCGCTGGCCCTCGATGTTGTTGGTCACGACGGTCCGCTCGTCGCCGTCGTAGCCGACCGCGGCGATCCCGATGTCGGTCGCCCGGTCGACGATGTTGTTCCCGCCGCCGGTGAGCCACGCGAAGGAGTTGGGCCGTGCGAACCAGACCGCTTCGAGTCCCTCCCGTTCGAGGTAGTCGTCCAGCCGATCGAGCAGCGGCGCGACGGTCACGTCGGTCATGCGACGCTCACCCACTCGCCGCGCTCGTCGCTGCGCTCGATCGCGTCGAGGACCCGCTGGGCGCGGAGCCCGTCCTCGAAGCTCGGTTCGTAGTCGGTGCCGTCCCGGACGGCGGTGAGGAACTCGTAGTTCTCGTGGACGAAGGTGTGTTCCCAGCCGAGGACGTGACCGGGCGGCCACCAGTGGTCGACGTATGGATCGTCGGCGTCGGTCACCAGTATCGTCTCGAAGCCGCGGTTGTCAGCGCGCTTGAGCTCCAGTTCGTTGAGGCGTTCGAGGGAGAACCGCAGACTCCCAGCCGACCCCTCGATCTCGATCGTGTGGTCGTTCTTGTGCCCGTTCGAGAAGCGCGACCCCTCGAGCGTGCCCATCGCGCCCGACTCGAACTCGACCTGGGCGCTGTAGGCGTCGTCGACGGTGACTTCACGAGTGTCACCACTCCCTTCGACCGGGCGCTCGTCGACGAACGTCCGGAGGTGGCCGCTGAGCCGTTCGATGTCGCCCGCGGTGTCGCCGAGCAGGAAGTGCGCGAGGTCGACCGTGTGCGCGCCCAGGTCGCCCAGCGCGCCGCTGCCGGCCATCCCCTCGTCGTTGCGCCAGCTCCAGGGGGCCTCGGGATCGACGAGCCAGTCCTGGAGGTAGCGTCCGCGGAAGTGGTGGATCTCGCCGAGTTCGCCGTCGTCGATCAGATTGCGCGCGTACCGGAGTGCCGGCACGAAGCGGTAGTTGAACGCCGTCCCGGCGGTGACGCCCGCCGCGGCGTCGGCCATCGTTTCGGCCGCGGCGAGCGTGGGCGCGAGGGGTTTCTCACAGAAGACCGGCGTGCCCGCTTCCAGTGCCGCGATCGAGGGCTCGGCGTGGACGTGGTTCGGTCCGAGGTTGTAGAACACGTCGACCTCGTCGACCACCTCGCGCCAGTCCGTCGCGGTCCGATCGAAACCGAGCGTGTCGGCGGCGTCGGCGAGCGCCGCCTCGTCGCGGCCCACCAGCACGTCGCGGTTCGTCTGCGGTGCGTCCTCGAAGAACATGGGCAGGCGGTCGAGCGCGTTCGAGTGGGCCTTGCCCATGAACCGATAGCCAAGAATACCGATGTCGAGTGTCACACTCGGGGTTCGCTCCCTGGCCAGTATAGTTCTTGTCCTCGGAGCCACACCAGAGGGCGACGACGGGCGCTACAGGAAGTCGTCGACGTCGACGCCGCCGTCGCTGGTGGCCCCGCCGCTGTCACCGCCGGGGAGCAGCTCCGCGACTGCCGAGGCGAAGGCGTTGAGCCCGCGGGTCTGGTACCAGACCGTGCCCGGTCCGGTGAACTCGAAGACGAGCCCCTCGCCGCTGAGCAACGTCGACTTCATCCCGCCGGGACGCCGCGCGTCGAAGTCGACCGAGCCGTCCCAGGCGACGACGTTCTCGTTGTCGACGTGGTAGCTCTCGCCGGCCCCGAGCTCGATCGATTCGAGGCCGCCGAATGCCTCGACGAAGACGGTCCCGGTGCCTTCGAGGGTCAGGGGCGTGATGCTGGCCCCGGCGAGCATCGACTTGAGGCCGCCGAACTCGGTCTCGATCGAGATCGACGGCTCGGAAGCCAGCCACGCGCCGTCGACCGCGTAGATGGTCTCGTCGGACAGTTCGTACTGCATCACGTCGCCGGGCGTGGGCGGGGCGAGCGTGACCATGCCGGAGCCATCCGTGGCGGTGAACTCGTTGGCGAAGAAGGATTCGCCACCGAGCATCGACTTCGCGGAGCTGAGCAGCCCCTCGTTGCTCGTCGTCGTGTCCATCGAAATGTTGGAGGAGTGGGTCGTCATCGCTCCGGGCTCGGCGAGGATCGTCTCGCCGCTGCCGAGTTCGACGACGACGTGCGTGTAGGACGGGCGGTGTGTGAGTTCGAACTCCATCGTATCACCTGGGACGGCGTTCACAGAGTGCTACAATAAGCGTGCCGCTGGAAAGAACGGTCCAGCGGTTCCCAGCGACACGAGAGACTTCGGCGAGCTACACCCAGTGTGCCTGGCCGGGCGTCGTCTCGAAGATCACGTCGTCGAGGAGGTCGACGGCCTTCTCCAGGCCCTCGGTGGCGGAGGTCAGCGAGTCCTCGTGTTCGATCGAGAGCGCGCCGTCGTATCCCACCATCCGGAGCGTCGAGACCACGTCACGCCAGTGCTCTTCCCCGTGGCCGTAGCCGACCGAGCGGAACAGCCACGAGCGCTCCAGTTCGTCGGTGTAGGCGGTCGTATCGAGTACGCCCCGCGTGCGGGCCCGCTCCTCGTAGACTTTCGTGTCCTTCGCGTGGAAGTGGTGGATGGCGTCGCGTTCGCCCAGCAGTCGGATCGCGTCCGTGATCGAGATGTCCTGCCAGTACAGGTGCGAGGGGTCGAAGTTCGCGCCGACGTACTCGTTGGTCATCTCGCGCAGGTCCAGCAGCCCGTGGGGCTCGTAGACGAGCATGTTGGGGTGCATCTCGATAGCGACCTGCACGTCGTGGTCGGCCGCGTGCTCGGCCAGCTCGGACCAGTAGTCGACGGCCAGTTCCCACTGGTACTCCAGGGCCTCGGCGTGTTCGTTCGGCCACGGCGCGGTGATCCAGTTGGGGACCGTGCCGGCGTCGCTCCCCGCCGGCAGCCCGGAGAAACACGTCACGGCGTCGACCCCGAGCTGGTCGGCCAGCGTGATCGCCTCGCGGAGTTCGGTGTCGGCGCGGGCTGCGCGCTCGTCGTCCGGGTGCAGCGGGTTGTTGTGCGTCGCGAGCGCGCTGACTCGCATCTCGTACTCGTCGAGCAGGGCGTGTAGCTCGGCCTGTGCGTCCTCGTCGTCGAGGTACTGATCGCGCGGCAGGTGGTCGTCGCCGGGGAAGCCACCACAGCCGAGTTCGACGGCGTCGACGCCGATGCCGTCGAGATAGGAGAGCGCGTCTTCGAGAGACTGGTCACCCAGCGGGACGGTGAGTACACCTACGTCCATGAACGAGTTTACAATGGTCGTTGTAATAAAACCCTGGCGACGGGTCACGCGGCCGGCGTCACTCCTCGATGGAGTAGCGGTCGAACAGCGTCGAGAGCTGCTGAGAGCGCATGGAGAGCATCTTGACGTTGACGTACATCTCGCCGAGCGCGAGGTTCTGCTCTTCGGCGACGGCGGCGACGTGTTCGGCCTCTTCGACGTTCTCGCGGGACGTTTCGGCGGCGTCGTCGGCGATGGACGCGACCTCCTCCGAGCTGGCGGCCTGGTCGTCGGACGCGTCGCTGATCTCCTTGACGCCGCTGGAGGTCCGCTGGACGTGCTCCATGATCGACTCCAGCGATTCGAGGTTCTCCTCGACGGTCGTCCGGCCCTTCTCGACGGAGCCCTGCATCGCCTGGATCTCGTCGGCCGCCTGCTCGGTCTGGTCCTGAATCTCGTCCATCAGGCTCTCGATCTGGTTGGTCGCGTCTTTGGTCTGTTCGGCCAGGGACTTGACCTCGTCTGCGACGACGCCGAAGCCGTTGTTGTTCGCTCCCGAAGAGGCGTGTGCGGCCTCGATGGAGGCGTTCAGTGCGAGGATGTTGGTCTGCTCGGCGATGTCGTCGATGAGGTCGACGATCTGGCCGACCTCGTCCATCTGGTCGTTGAGCTCCTCGATCGACTCGACCACGTCTTCGGTTCGCTCCGAGGTCTCGTCCATCGCTTCCCGGGCCTCGCGGCCGGACTCGATCCCCTCGACGGTGCGTTTTTCGGTCTTGTCGGCCATCTCGGCGACCTCGTTCGAGGAGGCCGCGATCTCCTCGATCGTGGCCGACATCTCGCCCATCTCGTCGCTGATCTGTGAGATCTGCTCGTGTTGTTCGTAGAATACGTCGGCGATCTCCTGGACCGACTCCGCGACGTTGCTGCTCGCGTCCTTGACCGCCTGCGTCGCTGCGGTGACCTGCTCGCTGGAGCCCGCGACGTCCCCGGCGAAGTCACCGCCGGCACGGATCGTCTGCTCGAACGTCGCGGCCATCTCGTTGTACTCCGTGCCGAGTTCGTTCAGCGCGTCCGACGGCGTGTCGGTGGCCATCCTCCGTCCCAGTCGGCCCTCGCTGGCGGCGTCGAGAATCTCGCAGCTCTGCGCGATGTAGTCGTCCAGTTCTTCGATCGTCGCGGCGTTCTGTGCGGCGACGCCGCCGTCGGGCGCGGCGGCCGCCTCGCCCGCGGTCTCTGGAAGCGAAGACCGGGCCGTTTCGAGTTCGTCTCGGATCGACTGAAGCTCCGCTTCGAGCGTCGACCGGCGTGATTCGATCGTCTCCGTCTCGGCCCTGAGAGCCTCGACCTCGTCGGTCAGATCGTGCAGCCGTCCGGACAGTCGCCGGACGGAGTAGACGCCAGCCCCACCGGCAGCGACGACGCCCAGCACCGCCAGCGGGACGTACAGACCGCTCGGTGCGACGGCGGCGAGGAGTATCTGATACAGTGCGTGACAGAACTGTCCGCCGACGGCGAGTCCGACACCCCGTTTCGAAGTGAGTTCATTTATCATGAGTGACACGTTTTCGGGAGAGTTCTCTCGGCCCGACACATGGTCTTGTGTCACATACTGCGTCGGGTATAAAGTGATGTATGGTCCCATTTCAGGCGCTGATAATTCTGCCGACCGTCGGCGTGGACGCTGGAACACTGGATGGAATATCTTTTTAGGGGTTAGTCGGAACGTTCGGACATGGGAAACGACATCGATTACGCGGATCTGCACGACCCGAACGCGGAGTACACGATGCGAGAGCTGTCCGCCGAGACGATGGGTGTCACCGCCAAACGCGGCGGCGGCCGCGACGTCGAGATCACGGACGTTCAGACGACGATGGTCGACGGCAACTTCCCGTGGACGCTCGTACGTATCTACACCGACGCGGGCGTCGTCGGCACCGGTGAGGCCTACTGGGGAGCCGGCGTGCCGGAACTCATCGAACGGATGAAGCCGTTCGTCATCGGCGAAAATCCGCTGGACATCGACCGACTCTACGAGCACCTCGTCCAGAAGATGTCCGGCGAGGGCTCCGTCGAGGGGATCACCGTGACCGCGATCGCGGGGATCGAGATCGCGCTGCACGATCTCGCCGGCAAGATCCTCGAAGTGCCGGCCTACCAGCTGCTCGGTGGCAAGTACCGCGACGAGGTGCGCGTCTACTGTGACTGTCACACCGAGGAAGAGGCGGACCCGGACGCCTGTGCCGACGAGGCCCGCCGCGTCGTCGACGAACTCGGGTACGACGCCCTGAAGTTCGACCTCGACGTGCCAAGCGGCCTAGAGAAAGACCGCGCGAACCGCCACCTCCGGCCGGGCGAGATCCGCCACAAGGCCGAGATCGTCGAGAAGGTCACGGAGGAAGTCAAAGACGAGGCCGACGTGGCCTTCGACTGCCACTGGACGTTCTCCGGTGGCTCCGGGAAGCGACTGGCCGACGCCATCGAGGAGTACGACGTGTGGTGGCTCGAAGACCCCGTCCCGCCGGAGAACCTCGAAGTGCAGGAAGAGGTCACCAAGTCCACGAAGACGCCGATCACCGTCGGTGAGAACCGCTATCGAGTCACCGAGGAACGCCGACTGATCGAGAACCAGGCCGTCGACATCATCGCGCCCGACCTCCCGAAGGTCGGCGGCATGCGCGAGACCCAGAAGATCGCCGACGTGGCCAACCAGTACTACATCCCCGTCGCGATGCACAACGTCTCCTCCCCGATCGCGACGATGGCGAGCGCCCACGTGGGCACCGCCATCCCGAACGCGCTGGCCGTCGAGTACCACAGCTACGAGCTGGGCTGGTGGGAGGACCTGGTCGAAGAATCGGTCATCGAAAACGGCTACATCGAGATCCCCGAAGCGCCCGGCCTCGGCCTCACGCTGGACATGGACGCCGTCGAGGAACACATGGTCGACGGCGAGACGCTGTTTGATGAAGCATAACGGAGTGACGCTTCATCAAGCCCGACAGGCGAGCGCAGCGAGTCTGTCGGCGTTCGATCCGGCCGAGTAGTCGGATCGAACCGGCGAGTCTCCGATTCGACTCGTTCGACGAAGCGTAGCGAGCTTCGTCGGGCTCGCTGAGCAAAGCTCAGCGGTGTTCGACGATCCGTAGTGGAGTGACCCGGGCCCAAATGTCGTGGAGTCGATACCTACTTGTAGTCGAGAGTGATAGCTGCAGGTAATGTCGACGAGCAATCAGTTCGACGAGTGGGCGACATCGGGGCGGGAGCGTGAGATGGAAGACCACCACTGGCACACGGCAAAGCGGGCGCTCGCCCGGATGCCTGTCGAGGCCGGGGACACGGTGCTCGACCTCGGGACGGGGTCCGGGTACGCGCTGCGAGCGTTGCACGAAACGAAAGCCATCGACCGCGGCATCGGTCTCGACGTGAGTCGAGAGATGGCCTCGGCGGCGAGCGATCACACGGACACCGGCGCGCTCGACTTTGCGGGAGGCGATTGCCACCAGTTGCCTCTCGCCGCCGACAGCGTCGATCACGTCTGGAGTATGGAGACGTTCTTCTTCGCCAGGCAGCCGATTTCCGTCCTCGAAGAGATCCGACGAGTCCTTCGGCCCGGAGGGACCTTCTTCTGTGCGGTGAACTTCTACGAGGAGTCCGAGCAATCACACCGCTGGCGAGACCGGATCGACGCTCCGATGTCGCTTTGGAGTCGTGCGGAGTACCGGTCGCTGTTCCGCGAGGCCGGCCTGCACGTCGCCACGCAGGACACGATCCCGGACGAAGAAATCGAGATCCCACCCGCGGAAGCATTCCCGACCGAGGAGTGGGAGACGCGAGCGGCGATGGTCGACCGGTATCGGACCTGGGGGACACTCTTGACCGTTGGTGTGGCACCGTAATCGGTGACGTTCGTCCAGGGCCGGGTCAGTATCTTTTTGCGCGGCCCTGCCCCACTCTCGGCCATGGTTTCGGAGCTGTTCGACCCCGACGCGTGGGTGGAGATCGACCGCTACGACTTCTCGGACATCACCTATCACCGCGCCAGAGAGACCGGCGCGGTCCGGATCGCCTTCGACCGCCCCGAGGTCCGCAATGCCTTCCGCCCGGAGACCGTCGACGAACTCTCGACGGCGCTGGATCACGCAAAGCGCCTGACCGACGTGGGCTGTGTGCTCCTGACGGGCAACGGTCCCTCGGAGAAGGACGGCGGCTGGGCGTTCTGTTCCGGTGGGGATCAGTCGATTCGGGGAGAGTCGGGCTACGAGTACAGCGAGTCGCCACGCGACTCGGAACGGTCGAACGGGGAGGGGACCGACCCGCGAGACGATGCGGACGAAAATATCGCGTCCGAAGAGCCCTCGCTCGACGAGTTTCGCGAGGACGCCCCCGACAACGTCGGCCGACTCCACATCCTCGAAGTGCAGCGCCAGATTCGCCACATCCCCAAGCCCGTCGTCGCCGTCGTGCCGGGGTGGGCGGTCGGCGGCGGCCACTCGCTGCACGTCGTCTGTGACATGACCATCGCCAGCGCCGAGCACGCGAAGTTCCTCCAGACGGATCCCGACGTGGGGAGTTTCGACGGTGGCTTCGGCTCGGCGTACCTCGCCAAGCAGGTCGGCCAGAAGAAGGCCCGAGAGGTCTTCTTCCTCGGGAAGACCTACGACGCCGCCGAGGCGGCCGATATGGGGATGGTCAACGAGGCCGTCCCTCACGAGGAACTGGAGGCGACGGCACTGGAGTGGGCCGAGCGGATGAACGGCAAGTCACCGACGGCGATGCGGATGCTGAAGTACGGCTTCAACGCGACCGACGACGGGATGGTCGGCCAGCAGGTGTTCGCCGGTGAGGCGACGCGGCTGGCGTACATGACCGACGAAGCCCAGGAGGGACGGGACGCGTTCAACGAGGGGCGGGACCCGGACTTCGACGACTACCCCTGGCACTACTGATACTGTCGGCTGAAATCTGTGAAATTTCGCCGCCCGACGCGGGTCGGCGATCTAGAACAGCGCCAGCCCGACGCTGTAGGGCCAGGCGACCGCACCGAGGGCCGCGAACGCGAACGCGCCGCCGGCACCGAACAGGTTCTTCAGGAAGCTCGTCATCTCGTTTTGCCGTTCTTCGGGGTCGTCCATCGACCAGAAGTCGTGCATCGTGACGCCCGACAGCAGCAAGAACAGCCCGAGCGCGAAGCCCGAGACCACCGGGAACGCCCCGACGGCGATCCCCGCCCCCGCGAACAGAAGCAGGCCGCCCGAACCGACGACCGAGAGCTTCGGGGCCGGCAGGCCCTTGAACTGGGCGTAACCGACCATGTCTGCCGTGTTCGTGAAGTGGTTCACGCCCATGAACGCGAGGACGCCGCCAAAGAGGAGGCGTGCGAGCAAGAACAGCTCGCCACTGCCGGCGCTGGCGAAGAGTTCCGACTGAAGCGGGATCATGCGACCACCCTGTCTCGACGTTTCGTGAAGTTAGCTACTTTCATCACGTTACCAGCTACGGCGGTGCCGTATATATCGATTTGGCGACATTGCAGTTACCGGGTGACATCCGTGTCACGAGGGCGTGTCGCGCCGCGAAGCCACCCCCCAGCCGTGGCGCTCCCGACCCGATCGAACCGCAGTCGCTTTGGGCCTCCCAGCCCGAGTACGGAGCAATGAGTACGGCGACGGCGGACGTGTCCAAACGGAGAGCCTGGGTGATGGCCGCCCGCCCGCAGACGTTGCCGGCCGGTTCGGCACCCGTGATCGTCGGGGCCGGACTGGCACTCCACGACGGCGTGTTCGCGTCGCTTCCGTGGCTGGCAGCGCTGGCGGGGGCGCTGCTCCTCCAGATCGGGACGAACTTCGCGAACGACTACTACGACGCGGTCAACGGCGCAGATACGGACGATCGAGAGGGATTTACGCGCGTGACCGCGGGCGGTCTCATCCCCGCCCGGCAGGTCAAGTACGCGATGGCCGCCACGTACGGACTCGCGGTGGTCGTCGGCGTCTACCTCGTCGCGGTCGGTGGCGTGCCGATCCTCGTCGTCGGCCTGACGAGCATCGCCGCCGGGATCCTCTACACCGGCGGCCCCTACCCCTACGGCTATCGGGGACTGGGCGATCTGTTCGTGTTCGTCTACTTCGGCGTCGTGGCCGTCACCGGCACCTACTACGTCCAGGCGGTGGCCACCAGCGATGTCGGTCTGTTCCCGACGTGGCTCCCCCCCGAGGTCGGCCTCGCGACGGCGGTGGTGGCCAGCCTCCCCGCCGCGGGCCTCTCGACGGCGATCCTCGTCGTGAACAACGTCCGCGACCGCGAGACCGACGCCGAGGCCGGCAAGCGAACGCTCGCAGTCATGTTCGGCTACCGCTTCAGCCGACTGGAGTTCCTGGCGCTCGTAGGGATGGCCTACGTCGTCCCGATCGGCTTCGCTCTCGACGACGCGTTCGGCCTCCCGGTGCTGGCCCCGCTGCTCTCGCTGCCGCTCGCGGTCTCCGTGTCGAAGACGGTCCTGCGTCGCACCGACGGTGAGGCGCTCAACCCGGCCCTCGAACGGGTCGGCCAGACGGTGTTCGTCCACTCGGTACTGTTCGCCCTCGGCCTCGCACTGACAGCATGACACTGAACCGATTCACACTCCCGCTGACGACGCCGCTGTCGACTGCTCACGGCCGGATCGAGTCCCGGGAGGGATTCGTCGTCGGATTCGAGCACCGCGGGACGGTCGGCGTCGGCGAGGCGACGCCGTTGCCCGGCTGGACGGAGTCGCTCGACGACTGCGAGGCGGCGCTGACGACGGCCCTAGAGACCTACGCGGAGCGTGGCCACAGCGCGGCGCTGCTGGAACTGGACGCGGCGACGGTGCCGGCGGCGCGCCACGGCATCGCGACGGCGTTGCTCGACGCCGACGCCCGCGCCGACGGCGTGTCCCTCGCCCGCTGGTTCGATCCGGACGCCGGGACCGGTTCGGTGCCGGTGAACGCGACGGTCGGCGACGGGAGCGTCGAGGAGACGACGCGGGCGGCCAGAGCGGCGGTCGACGACGGGTTCGACTGCCTGAAGCTGAAAGCCGGCGTGCGCTCGGTCGCGGACGACGTCGAGCGCGTGCGGGCGGTCCGTGCTGCCGTCGGAGACGACGTGACGATCAGAGTCGACGCCAACGGCGCGTGGGACCGAGACAGCGCCCGCCGGGCGTTCGAGGCGTTCGCCCCGCTGGGCGTCGCCTACGTCGAGCAACCGCTGCCGGCCACCGATCTCGACGGCCACGCAGCCCTCGGGAACGAGACCGTCGGCGTTGCCATCGACGAGGGCTTTTGCGAGCACACGGCCGCAGCGGTGTTGGCCACCGACGTCGACGCCGTGATCCTCAAGCCGATGGTACTTGGCGGCCCCGGCAACGCCCACACGATCGCGATGCGGGCCCGAGAGTCGGGTATCGAGCCGATAGTGACGACGACGATCGACGCCGCCGTCGCACGGGCGGCCGCGGTCCACGTCGCGGCCGCGATTCCGGCCGTCGAACCCTGCGGGCTCGCGACCGCCGACGCGCTCGCGGACGACCTGACGGACGATCCGGCCCCGGTGAGCGACGGCCGCATCGCCGTTCCCGAGGGCGACGGTCTCGGCATCGATCCCGAGGAGGTCGGATGGTGAGACTACCCGGTCCCGAGGAGTGGCCAGTCGAGAACCCGCTCCCCAGACAGTCGAACGACCTGTTGCGCGAGCGTGCCAGGGCGACCCCCGACGCGACGGCGCTGATCGACACGGACGGCGGGGACACATGGACCTACGCGGAGTTCGACAGCCGAGTCGAGGCGTGGCGTGGCGGGCTGGCGGCGCTCGTCGACGAGCCAGCGCCCCGGATCGGGCTCGTGCTCCCGACGGGACCGGCGTTCGCGACGACGCTGTTCGCGATCGCCCGCCAGAACGGTGTCGCAGTGGCGCTGAACGTCCGCGAGGCGACCGAGACCGTCGCGCGCCAGGCCACCACGGCAGGTGTCGACGCGGTGCTCTGTTCGCCCGCCACCGAGTCGACGGCCCGTGCGGTCGCTCCCTCGGATGCCACCGTCTGTTCGATCGCGGAACCGTCGTCCGAGGACGTGGCACGCCTCGAACCGACCGAGCCCGCCGGGCCGCCCGCCGAAGCCGACGCCAGTACCGATCGGCTCGTCCTCTTTACCTCCGGGACGACCGGCGCACCGAAGGGGGTCCGGCTGACGCGGGGGAACCTCGTCGCCAGCGCCGTCGGCTCGGCCCACCGACTCGGCGTCTCGGCGAGCGACCGCTGGCTCGTCTGTCTGCCGATGTACCACATGGGCGGGCTGGCCCCACTCGTCCGCTCGACGCTGTACGGCACCACGACAGTGCTACAGCGGTCGTTCGACCCGAGCGAGACCGCACGCGTCCTCTCGGCGGCGTCGATCACCGGCGTCTCGCTGGTCCCGACGATGCTCACGCGGCTCCTCGACGAGGGGTGGCGGCCGGCCGACGGGCTCCGGTTCGTCCTGCTCGGCGGGGCTCCCGCACGGCCGGCGCTGATCGAGCGTTGCAGGGACGCCGAGGTGCCGGTGTACCCCACCTACGGAACGACGGAGACGGCGTCACAGATCACGACCGCGACGCCGGCAGCGGCCTTCGAACAGCCCGAGACCGTCGGACGCCCCCTCGACGGCACGTCTGTCGCCGTCCTGAACGACGGCGATCCGTGCCAGCCCGGCGAAGTGGGCGAACTGGTCGTCTCGGGACCGACGGTGACGCCGGGCTACCTCGACGAGAGCCAGACGGCAGACGCCTTCGACGAGTGGGGGTTCCGGACGGGAGATCTGGGCTACCGCGACGACGACGGCCGCTGTTTCGTCGTCGGCCGCGTCGACGACATGATCGTGACCGGCGGCGAGAACGTCCGGCCGGCACGCGTCGCACGCACCATCGAGCGACTGTCGGCCGTCGAAACCGCGGCGGTCGTCGGCGTTCCGGACGAGGAGTGGGGCCAGCGCGTGGCCGCAGCGGTGGTCCCCGCGACGGACGAACTCACGGCCCCTGCGGTGATCGAGGCAGTCGCGGACGATCTCGCGGACTTCGCCGTCCCGAAGACCGTCACGCTGGTCGATGCACTGCCCAGGACACAGTCGGGGACGGTCGACAGAGAACAACTGCGAGACCTGCTGGGCCGGTCGGAGAACGACTAGTCGCGGATCCGGACGATCCCGCCAGCGAACACCTGATCGTTGGGGACGACGTACTCTTCGCCCTCGCTCTCGATGTGAGTGACGAAGATGTCGACCTCCTGGACGATGCCACGCTGGCCCTGGATGCGGACCTCGTCGCCGATGCTGTACGGCTGGCTGAGAACGAGATACACGCCCGCAGCCCCGGCCGACAGCAGCTGTTTGAACGCCAGTCCGCCGAGGAACACGAGACCGAACGCGTAGGCGGCGAGCACGATTAACAGTGCCTCCGTCGCGACCCCGAGCTGGCCGAGCGCGACGAGTCCGGCCAGAAAGATGATGCTGTACTTGACCAGTTCGGGGAGCAGTTCCGCCTCCGGCAGCTTGATGCTCCGGAACTTCTCGCTGACCGAGAGCTTCGCCTTGTCTCCGGCGATGAGCCCGATCATGAGGGCAAACAGCGCCACGAAGAGGTTCGGCAGGTAGGCGACGAACGGAGACCACAGCGACACGTCCCGGAACCGCTGTGAGACGGCCCCTGCGAGCATCATCGCGGCGATGTAGAGCGAGATGCCGACGAGGGTGGCGATCAGCCCGACGGTCGACGTTCCGAACCGCTGGGCCGTCCGCTCGAACGCCGTCCCCTCGACGGCCTCGTCGATGCCGGCGTCGCTGAGGAAGTAGTGCATGTACCGCCACGCGAGATATGCCAGCAACACCCCGAGAACGAGGATACTGATCGCGACCGCCGTCACGGCCTCACGCGAGAACAGACTGCGGACGATCGCCGGCCAGTCGAGCTGCATCAGTACTCCTCCGGATCGACCTCGAGTATCAACTCACCGCTCTTGAACGCCCGGACGAGTCCGTCACTCTCCGAGAGGACGATCGCGATGGCGTTGGTGTCTCGGGTGACCGCACCGGCTGCCATGTGGCGAGCGCCCAGTCCTTTCGGAATGTCGACGCCCTCGGCGGACGGTTCGAGGTACCGGTAGGCCGAGACGATCTTGCCACCATCAGAGATGACGAAGGCCCCGTCGAGCCGGGAGAACTCCTTGAGCATCACGTTGACGATCGGATCGCCGACGTGGACGTGGGACTTCTCGAAGGGATTGTACGACAGCGGGCGGGACTTGTTCATCACCTTCCCGGCGTCGCCGACGACGAACAGCGCGCCCACCGGCTTGCCCTTCTGTCCTTTCTTCCCGAGTTCGACGGCCACGTCCAGTACGTCGTTGATGACCGACGGCTCCGCCCGGGAGTTGACGAACAGCCCGTAGACCCCGGAGGGCGAAAACTCGGCGACCTGGACGCGAACGATCGAGTCCGGCGTGTCGGCGAACACGTCTCCGATACAGACCACGTCGGCGTCCTCCTCGACGTACTCCTGTTCGAGCGCACCTTCGACACCGAAGCGAATCCGGTCGGCCATGTCGGTGAACTCCAGGGGCAACTCGACGAACGTCTCCGCGTCGACCGTGTTTTCCGGAGCGATCACCACGACTTCGGTGTCGTCGTCCTCGAACGACTGGTACAGCGACGCGCTCGGAGAGAACAGAAACACCGCGTCGGTGTCGGCGACGATGTCGTCGAGGAACTCGCGCAACGCGCTCATCGTTTCTCTTTTACTGGGGTGCGTCAAAAAGGTTTGCTGGCCGTCAGACGCACGTCAGATGGCTGTCCGCCGTCAGGGCTCGAACGCGAGGTCGTCGGCGATCGCAGCGACCCGATCTCGAACCACCGACGGATCGAGTTCGGCCCGATCGGCCAGCGCCAGCGCACCGCCCATCCCGACGCCCTCCTTGGCCTCGCCCGCGACGAACCGCTCCATCGCGACGTGGTCTGCCCGATCGAACGCCGGATCGGTCACCGTCAGGTCGAGGTCGAGATCCGCTGCCAGTCCGCGAACGTCGGCCGAGGGATCGCCGTCGACGAAAGACGTGGTCGCGAGCGACAGCGGCCCCTCGATGCCGGCGTGGCGCAAGAGCGCGCCCACGGTCGCCAGCTGGGTCCCGCCGGCCAGCGTCACCGCTCGCCCGGTCTCGATCGCCCCGATCGCGACCCCCGCGGCGACGGCCAGTACCGGATCGCCCATCCGGCGGACAGCCCGCTTTGGCTGGTCGGCCGCCGCGCCGGGCTCCAGCGCACTCGCGGTCAGTCCCTCCTCGACGACGGACTCCTTCTGATCGATCGGGTTCTCTGGAAGCGACGAAGAGACCACGCCGCGCTCGCCAAGCGCCCGCAGGACGCCGAGTGCCGTCGTCGTCCCCCCCGGAATCGTCTCGCCGATCACGACCTCGTCGGCGGGCAGCGAGCGGCCGAACTGCCGGGCCGCCTCGAACGCGCCCGGTGCCGACGGCACCGGGTCCTGCTCGCGAACGTCTCGGCCCGGCCTCGCGCCGACCGTCACCGTCGGCGCACCGCTCGGCTCGGCGAGCCCGCCGTCGACGACGGTCACGTCCAGGTCCAGTAACTCGACGACCGCACGCGTGACGACGGCGGGCGTGAGACAGCCGGTCGGGCTCTGAGGGACCGCTGGCGCTCGCACGACATCGCCGTAGCGCACGATCTCGGCGTCGGCAGCGGGTGTGTGTGCCAGCAGCGATTCGTCGGCCCCGGCCGCAGAGATACCGTCGATCTCGGCCGTCCGTGTCGAACCAGCGACGAGGACCAGTCGCGTGCCACCGTCTGTACTCATTGCAACAGTTCCCGGCGCAGTCGGACTTGAACGCGTCGGTTACGGCCGAGTCGGTTCGCCCCACAATTTATTGTCGCGGCCACCGCCCGCATCAGTATGGAGGACTTCGAGGAACTCGTCGCGTCGCTGACCCCCCGTGAAGACAACGACGCGATCTCATCGTACCAGAACACGACCGCCGTCGCGTGCCCGGCCTGCGAAGAGCCGTTCGACGACATGGTCGTCTGCAAGAACGAGTTCACGTCGCTCAATCTGGACATGGATCTCGACCTCTGTACGACCATCGACGACGGCAACGTCGTCATCTTCACACACAAACCCTGAACTCGCAGAGAGCAGGAGGCCAGTCTCCCCGTGCGATAGCTGTGTGCGGTGGCGCGCAAATACACTGTCCGAATCGAGAGGTATTATCTCGTTTCGATAGTTCATCCAACCGGTGGCTGGCCTTGGCGTGAGTCGTCGACCGGGCTGTTATTTCGATCGATAACATCTACGACTCTTTTGTGACTCACTGATAGATAGATGGACGTGATAGAGAGGTATCTGGGGACGAAGCCGCGTTCTAACGCCGTCGATGTGATTAGCCTCACAGCACTTCTGCTGTTGGTGTGGACGACAGTCGAGCCAGTGTCCCTCTACGCACTGGATTCGCCGGTACTGCTCACGCCGAAGTATATTGTCGGCATCCTCACAGTCGTCCCGTCCTGTCTCGGAATGATCTACGGATCGCGGTGGTCACGGCGGCGCGAATTTTCGACCGAGCAGTGCTCGACGATCAAGCTGTACTGGCTGACCGGTGGGATCTGTTTTCTCGTGTTCAACGTCGTCCTCATGGCCTCGATCTCGACAGAGAGTACCTGGATACTCGTGAGTTGGATCCGCTGGTCGCTCGCGGTCGGTTTCGGCATCGGCCTCGTTGTCGGGATCGCACAGGTTCGGGTGGTCGTCAGCACACTGACTGCAGAACGCGAGTCGCTTCGCGCGGAACACATGAAAAAACAGCGAGACCTGATCGACCAGATGAACGGTATTTTGCGCCACGAGGTACTCAACTCTGCGCAGGTGATCACCGGGAACACGTCGGTGTTGATGGACGCCGCGGAACCCATCGATCCCGACGACGAGAGGATCGAACGCGTCCACAGGCAAGGCGAAGAGATAACGACCGTCATCCAGGAAGTACGTGCGCTACTCAGTACGATCGAAGACAGCCGAGAACTGACGGAGACGAACCTCACGAACGTCGTCCGAAACGAGATCCAGAAGGTGCGCGATCAACGTCCAGACATCGACGTCGAGCTGCGATGCCAGGAAGACTACTACGTCCGGGCCGACGAGTTGGCGGGGCGTATCTTCGCCAACATCTTCAGAAACGCGGTCGAGCACAACGAGACCCCATCGTTGCAGATCGTGGTCGACATCGAGAGCGTCGACGACTCCGTCGTCGTCACGATCGAAGACAACGGCGACGGGATTCCAGAACACAAACTGGCGACGCTGTTCGACCGACCACAGGTGAGCGACCACGGACTGGGGCTCTATCTGGTCAGCGAGATCACGGACAGCTACGACGGCTCCGTCGCCCTCTCGAAGACCGGCGAAGAGGGCACTGTCTTCGAGTTCCGGTTCCCGGTTCCGGAACCGCGGCCGTAGCTTCGAACCGAGAACGAGGCGAGTCACCTCTCCGTTCGTCTTCTGGAGTTCGAATCCGGCCCGCTCTCTCCTTCGTTTGCTCGCTCGAAAAATTCGGTCAGTGCGCGGGACCGGATTTGAACCGGCGGAAGAAATGCTCGCTCACAGCCGCTCGCTGCGCGTTGCTTCCAGGGTTCAGATCAGTCCTGCTCTTCGCTCACTGCGTTCGCTCATGCGCGGGACCGGATTTGAACCGGCGGAAGAAATGCTCGCTCACAGCCGTTCGCTGCCCGTTGCTTCCAGGGTTCAGATCAGTCCTGCTCTTCGCTCACTGCGTTCGCTCATGCGCGGGACCGGATTTGAACCGGCGGAAGAAATGCTCGCTCACAGCCGTTCGCTGCCCGTTGCTTCCAGGGTTCAGATCAGTCCTGCTCTTCGCTCACTGCGTTCGCTCATGCGCGGGACCGGATTTGAACCGGCGGACCCCTACGGGATAGCGTCCTAAGCGCTACGCCTTTTCCGTGCTTGGCTACCCGCGCTCAAGAGTGGCTATTCCCGACCGCTTCAAGTACTTAACGCTCTCCGGCGCGGTCCCGGATGGCGTCGGCCAGCGAGTCCGGGTCGTCGAGCCGTTCGACGACGGTGAGATCGTCGCCGACGGCGATGGCTCCGGACTCGACAACGTCCGCACAGATACCGCCGCGTTCGTCGCCCAGAGCACGCGCGACGCCTGCCTCGTCGGCTACCTTTTCGACGTGGGCACAGGGCGGCCGGCGTCGGGTCCCTTCGAAGACGGCGTCGCCGATCCGGAACTGCGTGTCGAGGAGTTCGCCCACGTCGACGCCGTCGACGACGACGTTGCGTCGGTGACGGCCGTCGAGCAAGTCGATGTCGAACGCCTCGCGAATGTGTGTCAGTGCCTCGCGGGAGACCAGGGTCACCTGACACACGTCGTAGGGCGCGTAGTGGCCGGTGCCGGTGAAGTACCGGTCGCCGCGGAGACCGCTGTCGGCGACTGCATCGAGCGTGTCGTGCGATTCCATCGGTTCGCCCGCGTCGGGTGCGGTCCAGAGCTGGCTGACCGTCGACATAGTGGATCGTCGGTCGGGTGACGGATATAGTATAGTAACAATTGAACCGAGGCACCGACGAGCGTTTAAGTTCGATCGGGGCCAACGCCGGTGTATGTACCGCGCGAGCGACCGGCGGGAACACGAGGAGTGGCTGGAGAATCTCGAAGCGACGGCAGATCGACTCGACCTGGAGGGGACGGCACGGTCCCGAGCGGTCGATCTGTTTCTCTCGTCGATGCCGGTCGAAGAGGAGCGCTCCAAGCGTGCGGTGATGGCGGCGAGCCTCTACGTCGGTGCGCTGGTCAGCGGACAGGAGCGGTCACAGCGTGTCGTCGCCGACGCGGCGGACGTGTCTCGGCTGACGATTCAACAGCGGTGGAAAGGACTGCTCGAAGACGCCGGGCTGGACGCCCCGGACTGGTGATCGTGCCCTCGGAATCTCGTCTGTGAAGATTCGGTCGGACACAGAATCGCACGCCGGCAGCATCAGGCCCGTTCCGGGCGACCGTCCCGGTCGGGCGTGACGTTGCCGTGCTGGTCGATCTCGCCGCGGACGATCCGCGTGCTCGAAATCACCTCGTCGTCGTCGGCGTAGACGTGTGGGACGACTTCGATGTCGAGCGTGTCGTGGCCACGCTCGCTCCGGATCTCGTTGATCCGCTTGCCACCGGTCTCGGTCTCGGGAGAGACGATCAGTACGTCGAACTGGGGTTCGGTGGCGATGCCGGTCGGTTCCGTCAGCTCCCGAACGTCGTACTCGCGGTCGTACTCCGCGGCGAAGTCGGCGAGTTCCTCCTCGAGGTCCTGGCGGCGCTCCTCGAAAGAACGGACGTAGCGGTCTTCGTCCCGAAGCTCGGGCGCGAGATCATCGCTGGTCAGCCCGACCGTCACGTCGCCCAGTTCGAACGCACGCTCGAACAGCGCGCGGTGACCATCGTGAATCGGATCGAACGTCCCACCCAGCGCGACCTTCATACAACGTGGCAGAAGGGCTCTCGATTTAGGGGCTTCGACTCCGGCAGTACGAGACGAGGTGGCTACTCGTCGTCGTCAGCGGCCGTTTCGTCGTCGCTGTCGGCCGTCTCGTCGTCAGGGGTCTCGTCGTCGGCCTCGTCGCTGACGCTGATGGTGACCGGGTCGGTCTCGGCGTCCTCGGTGTCGTCGTCGCGCCCGCCCAGGTAGTCGTCGAGGTTGAACACGGTGTTGAGCTCCGACTGGACCTCGTCGACCACGTCCGTCACGAGGTCGCTGGGTGCCATCGCGGCGTACTCGTAGGGGTTGTTCCCCGCGCCGTCGCTCTCGCGTTTCTGGCGGGTGACCTTCCCCTCCTCGTGGAGTTCCGCGAGCGCTTCTCGGACGGTGCTCGGGTACAGTCCGGTCCCCTCTGCGATCTCGTCGCTCGTGCTGTCGGGGCGCTGCCGGAGGTGGACGTAGATCCGTGCCCGAGTCTCCGTGTCCAGCACCCACGACAGCAGGTCGACGATCCCCTCGTCGAAGGACTCGACGGCGCGGTCGGCCTCCTCTTCCAGCCGTTCGCGCACGTCCACGTCGTCGTCCAGTTCCTCGTCGAAGGGATCGTCGTCGAACGGGTCCTCGCCGAAGTCGTCGTCCGTGTCCTCGTGATCGTCGGATGTGTCGTCTGTCGTCATGTCGTTTCTAGAAGGACGGAAGTCGCCAGCGCACTAAAAGCTTGGGTCCTTTCTGGAAGGTCAAAATATCTTTTGTACGGATATCACTTAAAGAATGGCTGATACCCCCCGCCATTATCGCGGACGAGATGTCTCGGAAACTATTTAGCATATACCCCACAATGTAGCGGTAGCGGTGTGGCATGGGATGGTACACCGCAGGTGGACGTTCGGCCGGCGTGGTGACCCGGCCGGCACCGGGATGCCCGCAACGGGTTCGAAGTGACGTGGAGTGGGGGTAGTACCCAATTACGCGTTCTTTTGCAAAACGAGATCGTCTGCGAGAGTGGCGACGCTTTGCTTTCGGAGGCGGCGCTGGCGGTTCGCGCCGCTCTCGCGGTCGTAGAGCGTCCGGAGACCGTCGATGCCGAGTCGGTCACACTCCCGGTCGACCAGTTCTCCCAGCGGAGCCGTCGACCCCGTTCGGGTGAGCAGCGAGGCGTCGTGGCCGTGGCGCATCGCTCGCCACTTGTTCTCGTCCAGATACTCTCGCCGGGTGTCGGTTCCCGAGGCACCGTCTTCGAACTGGTCGGCCAGGGACGCGACCAGCGCGTGGACGTACTCGACGAAGGCGAGCACGTACTCGGGGTTCCGCTGGCCGTCCGGCGTCCGGACTTCGACGGTGCCGTGCCCGGAGTGTGGTCGCACGTCGAACCACAGTTCTCCCCGGTCGCGGATACTGTCGGTCTCGACCATCCGGCGCTCGAACTGCTCGTAGGCCGCGTACGACTCGAACGCGGTCGGCATGCCCGTGTTCGGGAGCCCCTCGAAGACCTTCGCACGAGCGGACGCGAGCCCGGTGTCGTAGCCGTTCCAGTACGGCGAGTTCGCGGACAGCGCGAGCACGAGCGGGAGGTGCCAGCGGAGTTCGTTGGCGATCCAGACGGCCTTGTCCGCGTCGTCGACGCCGACGTGGACGTGCAGCCCCGCCGTCGTGTTGCGGTGTTGTGGGTACTGGATGCGATCCAGCTGGGAGCGGTAGCGGGGTTTCTGAGCGTGTTCGAGTTCGCGCCACTTCGCGAGCGGGTGGAGTCCGGCCGCCGCGATCTGGAAGCCGTTGGCCTCGGCGTGATCGATCAATGCGTTGCGAACGTCTTCCAGAGCCGATCGTGCGTCACCGAGCCCGTCGAGTGTCGGCGTCTGGGTCTCGACGACGGTCTTGAACAGTTCGTGATCGAGCCGTCCGTCGAGGATCGTCGGCGGGTCGCTCTCGTAGACCAGCTCGTCCGACCCTGCGGTCGGCCGGCCGTACTCGTCGACGACGTAGAACTCCTCTTCGATCCCGAGCGTGCCCATCCGGTCGAACGCGGCGGCGGAACCCGTCTCCTCCATCGGTCACAGTGTCGGTTGCCGGGCGTTAAAACGTTCCGTCACGCCGAGGGCGGGCGACGACGCCGAGGTGATCGTCGTGGTGCGGTGTCAGCGACTCGCTGGCCTCGATCTCGTAGCACTCTTCGAGCGTCCCCAGTACGTCCTCGAAGACGGCCGCTGGATCGGCGGTCACGTCCTCGCTGCGAGCTTTGATCGACAGCAAGAGCCGTCCGTCCGGACGGAGGAAGCGTGCGTTGCGGTTGGCGACGAGTGCCTGGCCGCGCGTCGCCACGTCCTGGACGAGCACGTCGACCGGTTCGACGACGTGGGCGTAGGAATCCGGCTCGCGAGCGTCTTTCAGCAGCGGGAAGAGGTTCGGTCGCGGTGCCGCCGCGTCGAGCAGATCCCTGACCGGCCGTGGCGCGAACTCGACGGCGTAGGTCGGCCCGGCGAAGTCCGCGACGTGGCTGACGGTCGTCCCGGCAGCGGCACCGAGGTAGAGCACCGTCTCGCCGCCGGTCAGACCGGTCTCCATCCCGAGTGCGAGCATCGCCCCGAGCTTCGAGCGGTCGGGGTCCCACCGTCGCCACGCACCGTCGGTCGCCTCGCCGTACACCGGCTCGCCCCGCGTCGCCAGTCCCGTCTCGCCGTCGAAGTCGTGGCGCTCAACGCCGTCCGGGAGCGTCACGCCCCGTCACCTCCCGTTCGGGACTGGATCGTCTCGATGCGCTCGTCGAGTTCCGCCTGGAGGGACGGGCGCAGGTCGCCGCTGTAGTGGTCGATCCGTGCGGCGATGGTGAGCTTGCCCGCGAGCGCGCGGGCGGCCGACCCGCGGTGGTCCGGGTGGGTCCCCCGAACCGCCTCGTGAGTGAAGATGATCCCGTGTTTCGGCGAGGGGGCCGACCCACGGAGGTGCGCGAACAGTGCGTCTTCGGCACCCAGGACCTGCACCGTCCCACTGGGCTTTTTCGCGAGCGATTCGAGCCCGCCGGCCAGCGAGACGAGCCGAGCGGCCAGGACGGGCCCGGCCAGTGCCGCCAGGTTCGGCGCGACCTCGGGAGCCGTCCGGTCGATGTACGCTCTGAGACGGTCGGCTTCCTCGTCGAGATCGACCACCCGCTGGGCGAGCGACTGCACCCTCTCACCGGCTGGATCTTCGGGGTCTCCCCGGGCCAACTCGCGGGCGTACTCGACGCCACTGCCAGCGTCGGCCGAGCGGCTCTCGCCCCACTCGGCGACCCGCTCTGCCAGCTCGTTTGCCGTCCGTTCGCAGTCGGCCATCGACCGCACGGCGTGGACGAGCTGGCGGTCGTCGGCACCCTCTCGCTCCTGGACGGCCTGCTCCGCGGCCGCCGTCGTCGCGGCGCGCAGGCGGTCGTAGTACTCGTCGGTGTCCTCGGCGAATCCAGCGTCGACGGCCAGCCGCGGCCACTCGGCCGGTTCGTCGGCGCTGTCCTCGCGGATCGCGGCGACCGCTGCCTCGTCGTCGTCGGGATCGAGCCCGGCGAACCACCCGTCAGTCATGAAGCGTGTTTGCAGGGCCGCCGCGTTAAAAGGCGCGGTCGGTCCCGTCGGTCGCGGGCGAGCAGCTGGGCCTTTCGGAGAGGCGACAGTAAACGCCGAGCAACGGGAACGAGCGGGAACGCTGAGGCAGTTATACGCCCCTATTTATATCACGGTCGACCGTGTATTTGTGTCTCATGGCTGGGTCAAGAACGGTGCCGTCGTGGCGTGAAGCGGAGCGAGAGTACTCGGACGAGGTCGTCGCCGACACGACGATCCCGGAGCTGTTCGAGGCCACCGCACAGCGAAACTCGGACAGGGCCGCCCAGTTGTACAAGGGCGGCACCTACGACCGCTCGCTGACACCCACAGTGATGCCGGCTGCTCCGGACGGAGAGTACGCCTCGATCACCTACGACGAGATGCAGTCGATGGTCCACAACCTCGCGGCGGGCTTTCGCGAACTCGGCGTCGACCACGACACGCGCGTGGGCCTCTTTTCCAGTACGCGTATGGAGTGGGCGCTGTCCGACTTCGCGGCACTGGCGGCCGGCGGCATCGTCACGACGGTCTACACCGAGTCCTCCCCACGTCAGGTCAAGTACCTCCTGAGCGATCCCGGCGCAGACGCCGTCGTCGTCGAGAACGAGGCGCTGCTCGATCGGCTCCTCGAAGTCGAAGACCGACTCGACCTCTCCTTTATCGTCACCATCGACGAGTACGACACCGACCGCGACGACGTGTACACGCTGGGCGAGCTCCACGAGATCGGTGCCGAGGCCTACGACGACGCCCGCTACCAGTCCTGGCTCGAAGAGCGCTCTCCGTCGGACCTCGCGAGCCTCATCTACACGTCCGGGACGACCGGCCAGCCGAAGGGCGTCAAGCTCACCCACAGAAACTTCCGCTCGAACGTCAACCAGGTGTACAAGCGACTCGCCCCCCGCCCCGACAAGGACCCGGACCATCCGACGCTCTCACCGGGCACCACTTCGATCTCCTTCCTGCCGCTCGCACACGTCTTCGAACGGCTCGCCGGCCACTTCGTGATGTTCGCCGCGGGTGCGACGGTCGGCTACGTCGAGGACCCCGACACGCTCGCCGACGACATCAAGCTGATCAGGCCCGACACCGGTGCGAGCGTCCCCCGCGTCTACGAGCGGATCTTCGACCGGATGCGCGATCAGGCCAGCGAGTCGCCGATCAAAGAGCGCATCTTCGAGTGGTCGACCGACGTGGCCAGAGAGTGGGCCCGGACCGACGATCCCGGGCCGCTCTTGCGCCTGAAACACGGCATCAGCGACCGACTTGTCTACAGCCAGCTCAAGGAGAACCTCGGGGGCAACATCGAGTTCATGGTCAGTGGCGGCGGCAGCCTCTCGAAGGAGCTGTGCGAGACGTTCCTCGGGATGGACCTCACGATCGTCGAGGGGTACGGTCTCACCGAGACCGCCCCGGTCGTCAGCGTCAACCCGCCCGAAGACGTGCGACCAGGGACGATGGGCGTTCCCGTCGTCGACGAGGAAGTCAAGCTCGACACCCACGTCGTCGATCAGGACGACTTCGAGACCAGCCGGGACGTGGGCGAGTTGCTGGTCCGGGGACCGAACGTCGCCGACGGCTACTGGAACCGAGAGAAAGAGACCGCCCAGTCTTTCGAGCCCGACGGCTGGTTCCACACCGGCGACATCGTCGAGCAGACCGAGGACGACTTCCTGATCTACCACGACCGGCTCAAGGAGGTGATTGTCCTCTCGACGGGCAAGAACGTCGCTCCCCAGCCGATCGAGGACGCCTTCTCGACCAGCGACCGCGTCGCACAGGCGATGGTCGTCGGCGACGACCAGAAGTTCGTCGCGGCGATGTTCGTCCCGAACTTCGAGCAGTTGCGTCGGTGGGCCGACCGCGAGGGGATCGACCTGCCCGACAGCGAGGCCGAGATGTGTGACGACGACCGCGTCCACGAGTGGATCCAGGAGGCCGTCGACGAGGTCAACGAGGACTTAGAGAAAGTCGAGACGATCAAGAAGTTCGTGCTGGTACCCAGAGAGTGGACTGCAGAGAACGACCTCCTGACGCCGTCGATGAAGAAGAAGCGCCGCAACATCAGGAAGGCCTTCGAGGACCGCCTCTCGGAGATCTACGAAGAGCCCGTCACGATGGACGACTGAGACGACCGGCTGTACATCTGTGACCGATTTCGCCACCCCGGGGTGGCGAAGCTCGTCACGAAGGTACAGCCGGCAGTATGAGACCGAGGAGTGTCGCCGCTTGCCCGGTCGGTCGCACGATTGGGGCAGTTGATCCGGTCAGGAGCGACGACGATCCATCAAACACTGTCAGTTCGAGTTGGCTCGACGGCGGCCGTCACCGGAGCTTCTCGTACGACGCTTCGAGGTCGATCATCGGCGCGGGGTAGTCGATTCCCAGTTCGACGCCGTGGTGGGCCTGCTCGCGCTCGCTCATCGTCCAGGGCTCGTGGACGTACTCTGGTGGGAGTGCCGACAGTTCTGGACACCAGCGAGTGACGTACGCCCCCTCGGGGTCGTAGTGTGTCGCCTGCCCGACGATCTCGAAGTAGTTGTCTCGCGAGTCGTTGCCGACCTGTGACTGATACGCCCAGTTACACCAGTTCGAGGCCACGTCGTAGTCGACCAGCCGCGACTCGAAGTAGGCCGCCCCGAGCCGCCAGTCGATCCGGAGGTTGTTCGAGAGAAACGAGGCGACGTTCTGGCGACCGCGATTGCTCATGTAGCCCGTCGCGTTCAGCTCGCGCACGTTGGCGTCGACGAACGGAATCCCCGTCTCGCCACGCGTCCAGCGCTCGAACTGCTCGCGGTCGCGCCGCCAGCGAATGTCGTCCCGCTCACGGATGCCGCCGGGCAGGAACCACTTCGCACCGTACTTCGCGAGCTGGTACTGGAAGAAGTCCCGCCAGGTCAGTTCGAAGACGAGCCAGTACGTCGAGTCGTTGGCCACCCGGTCGGTCTCGTACTGCTCGACCTCGCGGTGGATCCGGCGTGGCGAGAGACAGCCAAGGGAGAGCCACGGCGAGAACTTCGAGGAGTAGTCGGCACCCACGAGCCCGTTGCGCGTCTCGCGGTACTCCCGCAGGCAGTCGCGCTCCCAGACGTACGTCGCGACTCGATCCAGCCCCGCCGTCTCGCCGCCGGTCCAGTCGAGAACGCCGCGGTCGTCGACTGCCGCCTCGTCCTCGTCGAAGCCGAACTCCGCGAGCGTGGGGAGATCGTCGGCACCGCTGGTGGCGCGACGGCCGCCGTCGGGGGCGTGTACCCACTCCGGGGCCGGTTTGGGCGGTCGGACGGTCGCCTTCGCTTCGGTTCGGTCCTTCCACGGCGTGAAGGTGTCCTCGATCTCGTCTGGCGGCCTGGGGAGATCCTCGCGGTGGTACAGCGTGTGCGTCCAGAACGTCTCGAAGCCGATCCCGGCGTCGGCCAGCCCCGCCCGAACGCTGCCCGCTTCGGCTCGCTCTTCGGGACCCGGAAGCGCCTGCCAGTAGACCGCGTCGGCGTCGAACTCCGCGGCGGCCTCGGGGACGACCGTTCCGGGGTCGCCGCTGCGAACGTACAGTTCGCCGTCCCGGTCCCGCAACGACTCGCGCAGGTCCGCGAGGCTCTCGATCAGGAACTGCGCCCGATGGGGGCCGACCTTTTCGAGCCCGAACATCCCCTCGCCGGTCAGTCGGTCCGGGAGACAGTACAGCGGCACGACGGTGTCGGCCTCGGCGACGGCACGTCGCAGCGTCGCGTTGTCGTGACAGCGCAGATCACGGCGGAACCAGACGAGAACGGTACTCATACCACAGCCAACGGCCGCTAGCGGCCTGGTACCAATGGATAACAGCGTAGGTGTCCGGTCGGCCGAACTGGTGGAAAACTGCACGAAGAAGGACGATCTCGCGGAGACTCGTCGTGACCCGGACCGCTACGACAGCCACTCGTCGGGCTTGGTGTCGTAGTCGATGTCGTCGGCGTCTAGGTGTTCGACCTCGGACCAGTCGACCTCCTGCATCGTGACCTCCTCGCCGTCGTATCGCAGGCGCTTGCCGATCTCCTCGGGCTCGGGTTCCTGGTCGCGTCGCCGCGCGACCTCCACGTCGTGTTCGTCGAACTCCTTGTCGATGGTCAGGAGATTGACCGGCCGTCCCCAGAGTTCGAAGACGCGTTTTAGCGTCTCCGTGGCCTGTTCGAGGTCCAGTAGGACGCCGTTGTACTGGTGGGTCAAGAGGAGTTCGTTGCGGTTGCGGTAGTTGCCGTCGGCGACGGTGATCGTCGGCTTGCCGAAGTTGGTGAACTGCAACATCAGCTTCTTTTTCACGTCTTCGGCGGCCGTCGAGGTCGCACGGAAGTCACCCGAGGAGTGGGTGTACTCGTAGGTGAAGTAGTCGTGTTCGTCGACGAACTCCTGGGTGAGGAACTCGTCGAGGAAGGTCACGTCGTTGTGGCTCTCGCGAACCTCGCGCATCCGCTCCCAGCCCCGAGCGTAGTCGACGTCCGCGAGGGCGTCGGCCACGCTCTCGTACCGGGCGTCGTCGAACATGTACCGCGAGATGCGCTCCAGCTCTGACTGGCTGATGCGCGAGACGAACCCGCGGTACTGTGGCTTGACCAGCGAGTAGTGGCGTTCGGCCATCCCCGCTTCGGTCAGGACCTTCCACGGGTAGGTCTCGACGTCGATCTCGCCGTCGCGGGCGCGAGCGAGCGCGTCGGCGTCGACCCGCGGATCGTCGGGGTCGAGGTCGTCGAGGCTGGCGGGCACGTCGGTCACCGCTGGATCGGGCGCGATCAGGTCCTGGACCCGCTCGAAGTCGATCACGTCGTGGAAGTTCCGCCAGGTCACGTCCTCGACGCGGAGCAGTCGCTCGACGACTTCCCGACGGTTCTCGCTGTTTTCGAGGTACGTCCACAGTTCGAGGCCGAGCTTGTAGGGGTTGAGCCCGCCCGACCCGAGGACTTTCGACATGTGGTCGGCGTAGAGGACGAACTCGTCGGCGCTGGCGAACTGCTCTCCCGCCATCATGACAGACTCCCAATAGCTCGCCCATCCCTCGTTCATCACCTTCGTCATCTTCTGGGGAGCGAAGTAGTAGGCCTCCCGGCGGAGCATCTCCAGTACGTCCGACTGCCAGTCCGCCATCTCGACGGCCTTCTCGCCGTCGGCGTCGTACTGCATCCCGTGGGTCTGGAGGAACGCGAGGACGTCTTTCTGTGGCTCTTCGGGGAACGTGATCGGCTCGTCGTCCTCGCGCTGGGCGTCGAGCCACTCCTCGGTGAACACCTGGCGGCGGACTTCCTCGGAGAGTTCGAGATCGCCGAGCTGGTCGGCTACTTCCGCCAGATCCTCCTCGTCGGGCCGATCCTCGCCGTCGACGGGCGCGTAGGGCTGGTGCTGGTCGATGTTGTCTTCCAGACAGAGGACGTGGTCGATCCACTTCTCGACCTCGGCGCGGTCGATCTCGGGGTCTTGCATGTATTCCTCGATCGTCTCGGCGTGGCGTCCCAGCATCGCCGCGGCCTCGGGATCGTCTGCGAACAGTCCGAACCAGTCGTTGTTCGCGAAGAAGTCGGCGTGCGCCTCGACGTGGGTGATGACGGCCTTCTGGTCGGCCAGCTCGTTGGACTCCTGGAGGAAGGCGTGGGCAGGGTTGTCGTTGTTGACGATCTCGAAGGCCTTCCCGCCGAGGAACTGTCCCTGCTTTTGCTGGCGGTCGTAGGCCATTCCCCACCGCCAGTGTGGGTACCGCTGCTGGAACCCCCCGTAGGCGATCAGCTCGTTCATCTCGTCGTAGTCGACGATCCAGTAGTTGACGGGGTAGGGGGTCAAACCGAGTTTCTTCGCCAGATTCGCCGCCTCGTCGACTGACGTTTCGAGTTCGGCGGCGACGCGCTGTTTGCGGATGTGGTCGTCGGTACTCATGATTCGTCCTCCGTACTCAGGATCTCGTAGATCGCGTCGGTCACGTCCTCCGGGCTGGAGACGTAGGCCACGGCCACGTCGTCGGTCCCGCGGAAGTGACGCTCCACTTCCTCGGCGTGGGTCGCGTTGATCGCGTTGCCCGACGGCTGGGTCTCGACGTAGGCGTGGAGGTTCGCCGGGATCTCCTCCATCAGTGGGATGACGTGTTCCTCGGTGTCGTTCGAGGAGTTCTCCGAGTCGCCGGCTGCGAACACGTAGCGGTTCCAGTCGCTCCAGGGATAGGCTTCTTCGAGACGGTCGAGCGCCACTTCGTAGGCGCTGGAGATGCGAGTGCCGCCGCCAGAGCGGATGCCGAAGAACTCGTCGCGATCGACCTCCCAGGCGTCGGCGTCGTGGGCGATGTAGACGAACTCGGCGTGGTCGTACTTGCCCTGGAGGTACCAGTCCAGCGGCGTGAAGGTCCGCTCGACCAGTTCTCGTTTCTTCTGGCGCATCGACCCGGACACGTCCCGGATGTTGACGACGACGACGTTCTTCTCGCGCTCCTCCTCGATCTCCGGGTAGCGGTATCGCTCGTCTTCCCGCCGGAACGGGATCTGGTCGACGCCCTCCCGTCGGATCCGGTTGGCGGTACTCTCCCGGTCGACCGCGTCGGTCATCTCGTCGATGCTGTCCCAGACCGTCTTCTCGTCGGCCGGCAACTCGGCGTAGGCCTCCTCGATCCAGGCCTTCGAGACGGGGATGTGTTGCTCGCGGGCCCACTCGAAGACGGTCGCTGGCCCCCAGCCGTCGACTTTCAGCGCCTCGCGGACGAACGCCTCGTCGAAGTCCATCGCGAGCTTTCGCTTGAGCCCCTGTTTGAACAGCCGCTCGAAGTCCAGCGTCGAGGAGGGGCCAGACCTGGTGATGTCGGTGAAGTCGCCCTCGACCTCCTCGATCACCTGCTTGCCCTTCGGTTCGAGATCGAGTCCGAGTTGCTCGTCCAGTTCCTGGGCGAACTCCTCGGGATCCATCTCGTAGTACTCGTGGTCGCCGCCGTCCTCGCCGGGCTCGCCGTCCTCGTCGCCGTCGTCGTCTGGCTGGGGCTGGCCTACCGGATCACCGGGCTGGGGCTGGCCGTCCTGGCCCTGACCGACGCCGCCCATGTCTCGCTGGTCGTACTCGAACTCGGGGAGATCGACGATCTTGATCGGGATCTTCACCGAGTCCTGGCGGCTCTGGCCGAGGTCGCCGTACTGGATGAACTCGGCGAGGTCCTGCCGGCGTTGCTCGCCGACTTCGCGGTACCGTTCGAGGTCGTCTCTCAGTCCCATTTGTAACTCACCTGGCTCATGACGTGGCGACTCGTCAGCTCCGCCGACGCCGCGCTGTAGTCGAAGAGGTCGCGCATGTTCTCGATCGTCGTCTCCTTCAGATCGGCCGTCTCGGTCCCGCTCGGTGGGTTGTCCCACTGGCGCGGGTCGAAGTCCTCGTAGGCCCGCCGTACGTCGGCCCAGTCGTGGCTCCCGAGCACCGTCTGGATGACGGGGATCTCCTTGGGGTTCACGTCGCCGACGCGGAACGTCTCGTCGCGGGACTGCCAGGCGTGGCGGTTCAGCGCCGTGATGATCTTCTCGGTCCGGAACGACCTGACGGCGTCGTCGGGCTCGTTGCCGTCGTAGTTGTCCTCCGCGAAGCGGCCGAGGTGCTCGATCTCGAACACCTTCATCTTCAGCGGGTCCGGCTCCTCGTACTCGCCGCGTTCGTTCTCGATTTGCTCGTCGGACTCCCAGGCGTAGACGTGTTCGACGTACTCCTCGACGGTCGACTCGTCGACGCGCTTGTCTCGCATGATCGCATCGAGCACGTCCCGTTCCTGTTCGGCGAAGACGTGGTTCTTGACCGGCACCACGCGCTCCTCGAACTCGCTGGCCTCGGTCGGCGAGAACACCGGGGCGCTGTCGAGCTGTTCGGCCATCCGGTTGAGCACGTCTCGCGGCATGAGAACCCGTTCGACCGGTAACTCGGCGTGGTGGCGGTCCTGTGGTTCGTGCAGTAGGTCCGCGATCACGTCCCGCGTGAACGTCACGGGGATCCCGCCCTCACCGTCGGCGGCGGCGTCGGAGAAGTCGAACTCCTCGGCCGCGATCCGGTCGTCGCCCTCCCGGAGGTAGCCACGGTCGAACAGCAACGCCTTGTCGACGAGGTCGAGTCCGCCCGGCAGGTCCGTCGCGTCGAGTCTGGAGACGATCGCGTACATCGCCGCCGCTTCGAGGGTGTGGGGAGCCAGCTCCACGTCGGTCACGTCGTTCGCACTGTCCCGGACGGCGACCGTGAGTGGTTCCTGGATCCACGTCTCCAGTTCCTCCCAGGAGTCGGCCTGCCACACCGTCGTCTCGTTGGTGAGTTCGCGACGGAGGAGCTCTGCCTCCAGCGAGAGGTTCGTCAGGTACGTGAACTCGTGTTTGTCGAGGCGGCGCTTGAGTGCCTTCAGCGGGTCCTGTCCCTCGCGGTCGGCGTGCTGATTGAGCTGGGCTTCGAGGTCGGGGTTCGAGATGATGATCAGCTGCGTGTCGATGTCCATCCCGATGCCCTTGTCCAGTTTGACGTGGCCCTCGTCGGGGACGTTCAGCAGTTTCTGGAGCAGGTCCGCGTGCTGGGCCGCGTCCTCGACGATAGTCAGCAGGCCGTTGCCCTGCGAGAGCACGCCGTCGTAGGAGAACGCCTGCGGGTTCTTGCGCCCGCGAGAGTCCAGTTCTCGCAGCATTCCGTGCATCCACGAGCCGACGAGTCGCTCCTTGGGCGAGCCCTCGTCTTCGGAGTGGAGGACGCCGATGCCGTCGCCCACGTCGACGACGAAGTTCTTCACCCGGAGATGTTCCGGGCTCGTGACCGCAGAGAAGAGGTCCTCGACCCCCTCGCGGCGGTACTGCTCTTCGAGGAACTCGTAGGCCTCTCGCGAGAACGGATCGAGGTCGCCCTCCAAGCGCAGCGTGACGTGGTCGTCGAGGCGCTCGTTGAGCGCCGCGAGGAGATCGCGACGCACGTCCTGTGGGAACACCGTGAGCGGATTGACCTGGACCGGGCTCTCGTACCAGTCGTCCTCGTCGGCCACGGGGTCGTCGCCGTAGGTGAGCGTCCGGTCGCTCCCGCCGGCTCCGGCGACGTTCCACTCGACGGTGTAGCGCCGCCCCTCGTCGGTTCGGGAGTACTCGCGGAGCCCGTTGATGAGACAGCGTTTGAGCTCCGATTTCCCGGTGGCCGTCGGGCCTTCGAGCCAGATGATCTTCTCGTCTTTGCCCCGGCCCGCCGCGATCGATCGCAGGTCGTCGACGAGCTTGTTCAACACCTCGGTGTTGCCCAGGATGGCGTGCTCGCCGTCGTTGTGGGGATCGTCGAAGAACCGATAGCGATCCTTTCGCTCGCCCTCTTCGATGACGGTTCGGGTGCCGGCGTCCTCGATGGCGTCGAGCAGGTACTTCGAGGCGTGGGAGGCCAGTGCAGGCCGTTCGAACAGTCGATCGAGGAAGGCCGCGAGGCTCACGGGCTCCTCGTAGGTGCTGTCGAGTGCCTCGTTGGCCCGACCGATGTAGTCCTCGCCGCTCATCACTCTTCCATCTCGCTTTTGGCGACCTCCGCACCGGCGAACTCCAGCACCTCCTTGGCCCCTTCCTCGGAGTAGCCCTGCTCGATCAGCGCGTCGATCCACTCGTTGCGCTCGTCGTCGTCCATCTCGCCGCTGGAGACCAGCGCGGAGAAGTTGATGTTGTGTTTCTTGTCCTCCCAGAGCTTGCGCTCCAGGGCGCGACGCAGGCGGTCATTGTCCTGTGGGTTGAACGTATCCCCTTCGCGTGCGCGCCGCGAGACCCAGTTGCTCACTTCCTGGCGGAAGTCGTCCTTGCGGTCTTCTGGCAGGTCGAGTTTCTCCTCGACGCCGCGCAGGAACTGCTCGTCTGGCTCTTGCTCGCGGCCGGTGAGATCGTCCTCGACGGTGTCGTCGTCGATGTAGGCCATGACGTGGTCCATGTACTTCTCGCCCTGGCGCTGGATCTCGTCGATGTCGTAGGCCAGCGCGTGGCGCACGTCCTCGATCGCTCGCTGCTTGTACTCCTCGCGGACGAGTTCGAGGTAGCGGTAGTACGTCGAGAACTCCTCTTCGGGGATCGATCCGTGGTTCTCCAGATTTCCTTCGAGGTGATTGAACGTCGTCAGCGGCGAGAGGAACTGCCGGCTGCGGTGCATCGAATCCATGATCGCCTCGGCGATCTCGTCGCCGATGAACCGCGGCGAGACGCCGTCCATCCCCTCGCCGATGTCGGCCGTCTCGGCGGCCTCCTCGCGCAGTTTCTTCACGTCCACGTCCTCGGCCTCGCCGATCTCGCCGTTGTAGGCTTTGGCCTTCTGGAGCATGTCGACGGTCTCTGAGTCCGGTTCCTCGATCCGGGTGAGGACACCGAACAGACCGGCCATCTCCAGAGTGTGGGGTTCGACCTGGATGTCCGGAAGGTCGGCGTTGCGCAGCATCTTCCGGTAGATCCTTGCCTCGTCCTCGTAGCCCAGCACGTACGGGAAGTCGATGCGCTTGGTCCGGTCGTTGAACGCCTCCATCTTCTCGTCGCCCTTCTTGTCCCGGTACTCGGGCATGTTCGTCCGGCCGACGATCACCTGGTCGATGTCGATGCGAGGGTTGTTCTTTGGCTTGATCGTCTGTTCCTGGGTCGCGTGCAGGAAGTCATAGAGGAACTCTCGCTGGAGCTTCAACAGCTCCTCGCCGGAGAAGATACCGCGGTTGGCGTTGCAGAACGCCCCGGAGTAGTCGAAGGCCCGCGGGTCGCTCTCGCCGTAGATCGCGATCTTCGAGTAGTTCACGTCGCCGGTCAGCTCGGTCTCGTCCTGGTTTTTCTTGTCCTTGGGTTCGAACGTCTCGATCCCCTGGCGCTGGTTCTCGTCGGCGATGAAGCGGACGATCTCGACGTGGTTGTCCAGGACCGATTCGAGGTCGTCGTCGTAGTGGGCGAGCAACCGATCCATGTAGAACTCGCTGGCCGGATCGAGCGACTGCTCGTTGCGGATCGTGTAGGGAGCGTCCAGCTCCTCGTTGATGTCCTCGATGACGCGGTCGCGCTGTTTCTGTGGCAGCAGGACGATCGGGTCCTGGTTCATCGGCGATCGGACCACGTCGTCGGCCGGGTCCTGATCGTCGATCACGTCACAGAGGTTCGTCCACCGGAACGTGTACATCCGGCCGTCGTCCCGGAGCGTGTAGTCCTCGAAGTACCGTCGGATCTGCCGGTCGAAGTCGGACTTTCCGGAGCCGACCGGTCCCAGCAACAGCTTGATGCGCTTCTCTGGCCCCAGCCCGCGTGCCCCCGACTTGACCTTGTTGACGAACTCGTGCATCGCCTCGTGGACGACACGTCCGTAGAAGGTGTTCTCGCCGTCGTTGATCGGGTCTTCGGAGGCGAGCTTGTACTCGACGACGCCGGCATCTTCGTCGTACTCGGTGCCGTAGTAGTCGAACATGTCGGCGACGCGCTGGTGGGCGTTGCGAGCGATCGTGGGGTGGTCGTACAGCTCGTCGAGGTACCAGTCGAACGAGTGAGTCGTCCGGAGATCCGCCGGAATGGAATCCTGGTACTCTCTGCTCAGCTCCTCGAGTGATTCTTTGGTGCCTGTCATACTATCACAGCGTGTGGTCGAACGCTGACGACGCCGTCAGCCGTGCCGGAACCGGTGTCTCGGGAACCGTTCGGGTCAACAGTACTGGAACGCTCGGACCGGCGGTCCGGGCGTCTGTTGTTTTTTCGTGCCATGTGTATGCGTACCAATGACCGAAACGAACACCGCCGTTCTGGGCATTGGTACCATATCGCTGATCGAACCGTTTCCGATACTATTTAACGTATGGGTGATACAGACATATAATCCTTGTCTCGATCGCCACCAGAGTCGCCATTAATTCCAATATTTGTCATCGAGAAAGTACGATTACGTAAGTAGGTCGACCCTCGTGGGTCGTCTGGGACGCTCGGGAATCACCGCCACGCTCGTCACCCGACGAGCGATCGTCGGACCTTTCTCCGGGGCGGCCGTCGACCGAGCATGGGACTCGACGCGCTGAACCCGGCCTGGGAACGCTGGAACGAGGAGCGAGGGCGGATCGTGCTCGCGTACCGGCCGGACGTGTTCGACGGAGGGTCGTTGCCGGCGGCGTGTCTGCCGACGATCTACGTGACGCGTGGCAAACGGGGCCGTCGCCCCGGTGGCGAACGCGTCGGCCACGACTGGTTCGTCACGCTGTACCTCGAACCCGACGTCGACTGTGGCACCGATCGGTACGACGATCGGGCGGCGGCGATCGACGCCGCAGTGTCGCTCGCAGACGACTTCGACGCCGGCCGGATCGACTACAGAGACGAGTATCAGGTGCCCCGCGACGAGTACTTTCGGGCGCTCGACGAAGTGGTCGGCCCGACAGACGAGTGATCATCGCCGCGCGGTAACCGGCGAAGCGACCGCAGCCGTCCGTCGGGGCAGCGTCGAACAGTTCGACGACGCCCCGTCCGGACGAAACGGGGAGACGGCGGCGTCACCACTCGTCGGGAGCGATCCGGCGGATCGAGACGTTGTCGAACGCTGCCGTCGCCCGATCCCGAGCGACCCCGCTGTGGACCGCCAGCCCCAGCGTGATCGGGTCGGACAACGAGAGCGGGCGCTGGTCGATCGTCCGCCAGCCCCGGCCGTCGCGGGAGACGTAACAGGTGAGGCTGTCGTCGATGCGATCCAGACGGAGCCAGCGAGCGTCTGCCACGCCCGAACCGAGACGCTGGCTGATCGGCGTCGCACTCCGCGTCTGTCGCCAGCAGGTCTCCACTTCGTCGTCCGGCGTTCGGCCGACGGAGCCGTACGGCGCGCCGTCACCGGCGTCGTCCCTGACGGTCAGTCCGGCCTCGCTGTCGTGTCCGGCCGCTTCGAAGTCGGCGAGGCGGGCACGGACGCTGATCGGCCCGGCGACGCTCGTGTAGACGTAGTAGAACCCGCCGCGCTCGCCGTCGCCACCGCCACCGGTCACGACCCACTCGTCGCCGTCCTCGCTCACGCTCCCCGCGAGGGCCACGCTGCCGACGTCGCGAGCGTCCGTGAGGTCGTAGGTCGCGTCGGCCGGCGCGTGGCGTGACGGATCGGTCGCCATCATGCAGTTCCGGAGTGCGATCTTCGCGCCGCCGGCTCGGCTGGCCTCGACGCCGACCTCCCAGTTCAGTCGGTCGGCGGCGTCGGCGACGATCGCCAGCCCCGTGCCCGTGCCGTCCTCGGCTGTCGTGAAGCCGGCTTCGAACACCTTGGCGCGCTCTGCCTCCGGGATACCGGGACCGTCGTCTGCGACGTAGAAGCCGTCCGCCAGCGCACCCAGCCAGACGGTCACGTCCGATCCCCCGTGATCGATCGCGTTGGTGAAGAGGTTCTCCAGGATCGGACGCAGCGCGGACCGTTCGGCGTTGACGATCGTCTCGTCGAGGAGATCGATCCGCAGCGTCGACGACTCCCGTGCGACGACCGCCCACACGTCACGGGCCATGTCGGCCAGTCGCGTGTAGTGTGGGTCGCCGTCGTGTGCGCCGCCGACCAGGGTCTCGAAGTCGCTGATGAGTTCCTGCATCCGGCGGTTGGCGTTCTCCACGCGGTCGAGGGCCGCCTGGTCGCCCGCTCGGGCCAGTTCGAGATAGCCGTCGGCGACCTGGAGGGGCGACCGCAGGTCGTGGGTTACGAAGCCGGTGAAGCGTTCGAGCTGGTCGATCCGGCGCTGCATCTCCCGGCGCTCGCGCTCCCACTCGGACACGTCGCGCGCCCAGCCCACGACGCCGCGCAGTTCGCCTGCCCCGTCCGTCCAGGGGAGGATCGTGCGCTCGATCCAGCGAGCAGATTCGCCGGTGTCGTGTTGTTCGACGGCTCCGACGATCGGTTCCCCGGTGTCGAGGACCGACTGCGTTCGGTCGTGGGCGCGTTCGGACACGTGGGACGCGCCGTCGCGCTCGCTCGCGAGGTCCGCGTCGGTGCGGCCGTACAGCAGTTCCGGGTCCAGCTCGCCGTCGCCAGCGGCCGCGACGTACTGTCCGGCGCGGTTCTTGACGAAGGGCGATCCGTCGTGAGCGTCGAGCAACTGCTCGAAGGCGTCAGTCTGGAGGCGGGTCGCGGAGTTGGCTTCGCCCCGACGAGCCACGTCCCGGACCGTCTCGACGAACGACGCACGCGATATCGTCGAGCGGTGGAGGTAGATACCGCCTGCGGCAGCGGTCGCGGCCGCCTCGTCGGCGTCGTAGGTCTCGGAGACGGTGATCCAGGGGACGCCGTCGGCGGTCGAGACCGCTCTGGGGTCGACGCTCGAACGCCCGGATTCGGCGGCGACCACACAGACGACACCGGCGTCGATCTGGTCGGCCGTGAGCGGCTCTGTGACCGATCGAACGGCGAACCGGTCGAGATCGCTCAGCGGGTCCAGGGCGTCGGAGTCGGCGGGTTCGACGGCGAGGATCGTCGGTGTCTGTCCGAACGACCGACGGGAGAGCGTCATAGCTGGAGTTACACGCTGAGTAAAATAAACGTACGGACCGAAAGAATCAGCGCCCGTCGTCGGTTACTCGCACCGAGACGTCGTCGAACACCGCAGTACAGCGACGCTGGGATGCAGTGTCCGAGACGATCAGTCCGACGTAGGCTCGCCCGGACAGTTCGAGCGTGCGCTGGTCGACCGGCTGCCAGGACCGGCCGTCGACCGACACCGAGACCGTGACCCGGTCGCCGTCGAAGGTGAGGCGAAACCAGTCGTGCTGCCCGACGACCGCGTCCAATCGCTGGCTCGTTTCGGCCGTGGTCGCCGCCGTCTGCCAGCGGACCTCGGTTCCGCCTCCGGCCGTCCGCCCGACGGAACCAGAGACAGCGTCCGTCGACAGCGACGACCGGATCGTGAGGCCGGCGGTGCCGTCCGGACCGCCCTCGTCCAGCCGACGGAGCCGAGCCGTCATCTCGACCGGACCGTCGACGGCCGCGTACGCGAACTCGCTTCGCTGCCCCTCGTGGGAACTGCGCCCGCTGGAGAGGGTCCAGCGGTCGCTGTCGACGGCGACACGGCCCTCGAACTGGTCGCTCCCGACGGTGGCCGAGCCGTCGAGCGTGCGGTCCCCCCGCAGTTCGGGGACCTGGGGGCGCTGGGTGACCAGCATACAGTTGCGAACCTCGTAGCGCGCGACGCCGTCTGTGCGGGAGACGCCGAGCGTCCACCCCTGTGCTTCGACCGTCGACCGGACGCTCGGCGACACCGGCTCGGGGTCGTCGCCAGCGGCGTCGGCGTGGGTGTGCTCGACGTAGAAACCGTCGTCGAGCGCACCGAGAGACACCTCGACGGATCGGCTCTCCCGGCCGCCGTCGGAGCGGTCGTTCGCGGCGACGGCCGTCTCGAAGAACGCTTCGAGGAGCGGCCTGATCGTCGATTCGGGTGCATTGACGACAGCGTCGTCCGAGAGCGCCACCGACAGCGAGCCTCGACGATCGCCCACGACCGTCCACACGTCCCGAGCGATCGCCGCGATCCGGGCCGTCTGCGTGCGCTCGATGTCGACCTGCTGACCGTCGACGAGTCGTTCGAGGGCGTCGACGAGTTCGGCCATCCGGTCTGTTGCCTCCGCCAGACGGTCGAAGGCCACCTCGTCGCCGGCCCAGGCGAGGTCGAGATAGGCGTCGACGACCTGTAGCGGCGACCGCAGTTCCTGACTGACGTAGCTGGTGAACCGTTCCAGCCGGTCGATCCGGGTCTGCAGCGCGGCTCGGGTCTCGTGGCGCTCCGTGACGGACCGTTCGATGCCGACGACACCGACGATCGAACCGTCCACCCGCCAGGGGTAGATCGTCCGTTCGAGCCAGGCGGCTCCCTCGCCCTGACCGAACCGCTCGACGGCTCCGAGGATCGGTTCGCCGCTCTCGGCGACCGTGAGCGCGTTCCGATGACGGCGTTCGAGCAGTGGCGCGTCGGCGTCGCCTTCGCGTGCCAGCTGTGCGTCGGTGTTGCCCAACAGCGAGCGATCGCGCTCGTCGGCGTTCGAGACGGCGAGGTAACGTCCGTCCGCGTCCTTGACGTAGATCGTCTCACTCCGTGTCGAGAGCAGTTGCTCGAACGCGTCCGCCAGCAGCGACTCGCTTCGCCTGCGCTCGCCCGACTCGGCACCACTGGCCAGTGCCGTCGCGAACTGGCCCCGAGAAGCCGACGGCGGGACGTAGCGGGCACCAGTGAGACCGACCGCACCGGCGCGGTCGGCCCCGCCGGCCGTGGGGGCGATCAGGACGGAAACGTCGTCGGTGACCTCGAACACGTCGGTCGCGAGATCGTCGCCGGTCCCGTCGGGGAGCGAGTCGCGCGCGAGCAGGCAGACGACGCCCTCGTCGAGCGCCGCGAGCGCCGCCTCGCGGTCGGCCACGAACGCCAGTTCGTATTCCGGGACCACTTGGGCCACCTGTGGCGGGTCGTCGAACCCGACGACGAGGACGGTCGGCTCGCCGTCGAGGTATCGCCGCAGATAGGTCACTACCCGACGTAGGGCCGTTCGGTACGTAAATATGTGGCCCGCGACCCAGTCGACACCTATAGTGGTCTGCCCCGAGAACGAACGACCATGACTACCGTGACGCTGATCGGCTCCCGCCTCGCGACGGCCGGCGAGGAGTTCGTCTATCGCGGCGAGGCAAGCGGCTGTGACGGCTGTCCCTATCGCGACCAGTGCCTCAACCTCACCGAAGGCGTGCGCTACCGGATCACGGACGTTCGCGAGTCGGGACAGGTCCTCGACTGTGCCGTCCACGACAGCGGCGTCAAGGCCGTCGAGGTCGAACCCGCACCGATCAAAGCCAACGTCAGCGCGAAAGGAGCCTACGCCGGGAGTAGCGCCACGCTGGAGGGGCCGTGTCCCTACACCGGCTGTCCGAGCCACGAGTACTGCGAGCCGGCGGGAGCGTCCTTCGACGAAGAGTACCGCATCGACGAAATCGTCGGCGATCCCCCCCACGACTACTGCGGACTGGATCGCGACCTCACGCTCGTCGAGCTGGCACCGCCCGAAGAGCGCAGCGGCCGCTGACAGTCACGCCCGTCGACGCGGATCTGCCGTCGTTCTGTCGACCGGGCAAACGGCGACACGACGCCGTCTCACACTGCCGGCTGTCACTTCGTGACGATCTTCGCCACCCCGGGGTGGCGAAATCGATCACAGATTTCCAGCCGGTCGTATCAGTCGTCACTCCGGAGACTGCCGGTCCGCTCTGCCGTGTAGCCGAACACGTCCTCGTAGCCGTCCGGCGAGAGCAACACCGGGTGGAACGGCTCGTCGGCGACGAGGGGGTCGCCGTCGGTGGCGGCGAACGCCTCGCCGGCACCGACCTCCTCGAAGTTGTCCGCGTACACCTCGTAGACCTCGCCCATCGCCTTCGGGATCGGGTCGCCGAGTTCGTACACCGGTACGTCTCTGGGTTCGGTGCGTGACGCCGCTGGCAGCACACCGACCGCCTGGAGGAAGGCCCGCGTCAGCACGACGGCGTTGTCGGCCGCCTGCTCGGAGCCCTGATAGCCACACTCGACCTCGATCGTCGCCGGAATCCCGTCGAAGATCCGCCCCTCGTTCGAGCCGTCCGTCTCGATCACGGCGTCGATCGGGAGGCGCGGGCAGACGCTCCGGGCGAGGTCGTCGATCGTATCTACGAGCGCGAACATCCCGCCGTAGGACCGCGTCGAGTGCAGCGCCAGCGTCGTACAGTCCCCGATCTCCTCGACCAGCCTGGCCGCCAGTCGCTCCTCGCGGGAGCCGTCCGGCGAGCCGGGGAACGATCGGTTCAGGTCGGTGTCGACGTAGCGCTGGCCGCGCTCGATCGCCGCCTCGTTGGCGATCACGAACGCGACCGGTCGCTCGACGGTCGGCGACGCTTCGAGGAGTGTCTCGACCGCGTGGACACCGCAGGGTTCGTCACCGTGGATCCCACCCACGACGGCGACCTCGGGATCGCCGTCGCCCAGTTGTTCGACGTACACAGCAGCATGCAGCGGCTCCACGGAGAAATATTACACGCTCGCCGGCCCCTACTCCAGGGACGCGGCGTACTCGAAGTCCCGCTCGCGCGCGGTCGGACACTCGTCGTCCAGCCCGATCTGCCAGCCGTGCAGGGCCGTCGGATCGTCCAGGGCGTCGGTCAACACCGTCCGCACGTCGAGGACGTCGACGCCGTAGTAGTCCGGGGGCGTCCCCTGGAGATACTGCAAGGCGGTCCGAAAGAGGCTCCGCATCCCGTCGTCGTTCTCGAAGTCGAAGTGCTTGTACGCACCTGCGGCGACCTGCACCATTCCGTGGAGGAACGCGCTCTCCGTGGTCCCCTGTCCGTAGTTGTACCACTCCGCTTCGAAACAGTCGTGGGCCTCGTGAAACTCCCCGGCGTTGTAGAGCCGAACGCCGTGGACCACGGCCCCGCGGAGAGTGCCGTGTTCCCACCCGTTCGACGCGCGACGATCCTGGTCCCAGCCCGTCGGGTTCCCGGAAATCGGCGGGGCGACATCGTGATCACGGGTGTGATCGTCCATACCGAGTCCTGGAGTGGCAGGGAGGTAATCCCTCCGCTCGACGGCGGACGCTACGCGAGCGCCGTCCAGTCGACGTGGGCGACGACGAGGACGACGACGCTCGCGACGATCCCGAGCAGGATCGATGCCTGAACGACTGCGTAGAGCACGATCGCGCCTGCGACGACCCAGCCCAGGGCACGCTGTCGCTGGCTCGCGAGGAGCGACCCGCTCGACTGCCAGCGGTCGCGGGCGTTCGCACACTCCTCGGCGTCCCCACAGTGGTCGTCGAGTGACTCCTCGTTCGCCAGCCGCACCCCGCAGAACGGACAGTACTCGATCTCGGAGGGCATATCCGGCGTCTCCAGTCGACCGGACAAAACAGTTTGGACGCGACAGCATCGTTCCGTACTGCATATATACTTCCCCACACTGAACCCGAACGCAAGCGTGCGAGGGTAGCCAAGCCTGGAAACGGCGGCGGACTCAAGATCCGCTCCCGTAGGGGTCCAAGGGTTCAAATCCCTTCCCTCGCATGACGCGGCGACACGACACGTGTCGGCGCGGAATGCACCCGGAAGGGTTTGAATCAGGGAAGTCCCAGCGGCCGAACGCAGTGAGGCCGACGGTCTTCCCGTGGTTCAAATCCCTTCCCTCGCACTGGTCGACCGATATCGCCGTCGGGCGACGACGGTCGCCCGACACGTGAGAACGGTCGGACACGGGCCCACGCGGCCCCTCGCAAACAGCGAGCGGTCGTTGTCACGTTCGCGCGTCTCCCATCGGTGTCCCGATGGGAGCGCGTCGAGCCGGCAACGACCGACCGGTGCAGGAAGATCTGCGAGGGCGTCCCCACGGACGCCCTCGTTGTGAGCGGGGAGCGCAACGCGCGACCCGCGAACGGAGCGATCTTCCCTCGCAAACTTCTACCGAGACGCTTCGAGTAGCCACGCCTGGAAACGGCGGCGGACGCAAGAGCCGCTCCCAGCGTCGTCGTGAACGAAGTGAACGACTGCTTGGAAGACGCGCGAGACGGGGATATCGCCACAGGCAACGGCGGCGAAGAAACCCACTGTGTCAAGCGTTCGTTTCACCATGGCGTAGGTTTAAGCCCGCCGGAGTGGTATACTGTCACATGGCCACGGATCAGCGCGAGCCAACCGGTCTGGACGTGACACCGCTGGAGAACACGGCGTTCTTCTCCATCGAGACAGACGACGGGTACGTCCGCATCGAACAGTCCCTCGGGAATCAGGTCCTGTACACGCCCGAAGAGGCCCGTGACATCGCGGAGTCGATCCTCGCAGCCGCCGACGAAGCCCCAGAGGAGTAGCGTCGACGGGGCGGTCGGAAGCGGTGACGCTATTTGTCGGGACGACCGATCCCACGACATGACAGACGCCCACCACCGAGCGGCGATCGCCGAGCGCGCAGCGCGTGCCGGCGGCGTCGTCGCTCGCGAGCGGTTCCGCGGGTCCTTCGAAGTCGAGACCAAGGCCGACAAGACCGATCTGGTGACGATAGCCGACAGAGAGGCCCAACAGCAGGTCGTCGCGACGATCCGAGAGGAGTTCTCCGGCGACCAGTTCGTCTGTGAGGAGGACAGCCCCCAGCTCGCCGGACCCGAGAGCGACGCGGCCGAAGCGACGCTGGTCGAGAGCGTGCCCGAGTCCGGCCCGGCCTGGATCGTCGACCCGATCGACGGCACGACGAACTTCGTCCGCGGGAATCGGACGTGGGCGACCAGCGTCACGGCGCTTGTCGACGGCGAACCGGTCGGCTCGGCGAACTACCTCCCGGCGATGGGCGACCTCTACGCGGCGGGGCCCGAGAGCGTGACGCGGGACGGCAAGTCGATGCGGGTCAGCGAGGAGACCGACACCGACGCGTTCCTGGTCGCCGTCGTCAACCGCTGGGAGGACGCGACCGCGTTCGGCGACCTGTGTCGAATCGCCGACGAGGAACTGGGCGACGTGCGACGGCTGGGCTCGTTCCAGGCGACCCTGTCGCTGCTGGCCGACGGCGGGTTCGACGCTGCGGTCTGTACGCAGTCTGCGAACGCCTGGGACACCGTGGCCGGTGTCCACATGGTCCGTGCGGCCGGCGGGACCGTCACGGACGTCGACGGCGACCGCTGGACCCCAGACAGCGAGGGGCTGGTGGCGTCGAACGGTACCGATCACGGAGCCGTGCTCGACGCCGTCGCACAGGTCCGCGGGAAAAGCGCCGACTGATACGACCGGCTGGAAATCTGTGATCGATTTCGCCACCCCGGGGTGGCGAAGATCCTCACGAAGTGACAGCCGGCAGTATGAGACCGTCGCTGGAACGCGACGCGTGGGTGAGAAGCAGACACAGGACCGGAACGCTAAAACGCCCACCTCACGGCGAGACATGCATGGACGCAGTGGCTCGACTGGAATCGAGACTCGACGGCCGCGACCCGCTCCGGCTCTGGGTCGCCTCGTTGGTTGGGCTGGTCGGACTCTTCTCCGGGGCCGCGCTGGTGGCCACGCAGACGGTCTGGGACCGATTCGTCTGGCAGTACTTCTGGGGGCCAGTCGCGGCCGACGCGCAGGCGGCCCGCTGTGCGTTGCGGGAGGGCAGTACCGTGGAGTTAGTGTTCAGCGCCGACGCCTGTGCGCAGGCCCAGGCCACCGGGAGGGCGGTCTACGCCGAGCCGGGGTACACGATCGTCTCGGAGGTCGGCTACATGCTCGTGCTGGTGTACATGCTGGTCGGCGTCTACCTCTTCTTGCAGCGCTACGAGCTCGTCACCGACATCGACCTGTACTACCCGCTGGTTCCGTTCATGCTGCTGGGGGGCTCGCTCCGGGTGGTCGAGGACGCGACCGACGCCGCCGTCAGGGCCGGCGTCGACCCGGCGATCTCGTACCCGCTGAACTCCCTGCTGGTCAGTCCGGTCATCTACTTCACGCTGTTCGTGCTGACGCTCGGATCGCTCGTCGCCGTGCGCCGACTGGAACGGGATGGACGGATCGACCACGGCAACCGCGCTCTGGGCGTCGTCGGCTGGGGCCTGCTCGCGGCGAACCTCCTCTATCTCCTCTGGCTGTCGGTCACCAGAGAGTACGTCACGCTGTACCCCCAGATGGTGACCATCGTCGTCGTCGGTGCGATCGCGCTCGCGTACGTCAACTGGAAGGCGATCGAAGTCGCCTGGCCGGAGCTGACCGACGCGACGGCGTACATCGGCTTCTTCGTGCTCTGGGGCCACGCGATCGACGGGATCGCGAACGTGATCACGGGCGACTGGCTCGACGCGCTCGGGATTCCCGGTGAGTACTTCGCCAAGCACCCGGCAAACCGGATCATCGTCGACGTGACCGAGGCGGTCCAGCCGGCGTCGCTGTCGGCGACGATCGGCACGTCGTGGCCCTTCCTCGTCGTCAAGATGCTCGTCGCGTCGCTCGTGCTGTGGCTCTTTACCGAGGAGTTCGTCGAAGAGAGCCAGCGCTACGCGCTCCTCTTGCTGGTCGCCGTGACGGCCGTCGGTCTGGGTCCGGGAACGCGGGACATGCTGCGCGTCACCTTCGGGATCTAGGCCCGGCCGTCGGCCCGGCCGATCGCCCGACCCGCGAGCAACAGCGGAATCCCGCAGACGACCACGGCGATCCCGTAGATCCCGTTCAACACCGCGACCAGCATGCCGAGCCCCAGCGGTCCGAGCGGGATGCCCTGCTGGAAGAGCACGAGACCGAAGGCTACACAGGCCGTCGCGACGGCGAGCCGACGGCGTCGACGGCCCAGCGCGTACCCCGCCGGCAGGAACGCGAACAGCGCGGCGAACAGACCCAGGAAGACGCGCTGGGCCCGAAGGAGACCGGACTGCTGGAACACCGGCAGCACGACGACGGCCGTACCGACGGCAGTCACGAGTCCCGCGCCCGCGAGAGCGAGGACGGTCCGATAGGACAGCCGATCGCGGACGGCGGGGACCGACAGCGCGGCACCGACGGCGGCGAGGCCGACCCCAGCGCCGACGATCGGAACGTCCGCCGTCCCGAGCAACGAGACCGGCGCTGTGGCTACCGTCGCCAGCACGCCGACGACGCCGAGTCCACCGAGAGCCGTGGCCACCTGCTCGGTCGACGCTCCGAAGTCGAAATCGAGCCACGAGACGGCACCACAGAGTGCGGCCACGAGACAGCCGAAAAGCGCCGTCGGGAGTCCGACGAGGACCGCGACGTTCAACGCGACCACCGGGCCGAGCATCGTCAGGATCGCGAGCGAGCTCCACACGGCCCCGAGAGCGTCACCCTGCTGGGAGAACGTGACGATTCCGTAGCGGTCGAGGTCGGTCAGGGTCATGCGCGTGCGGTCGGGCGAGACGGTCGCGCCTGGGACGGTCCGTTCGACCGTCATCCCGTCGGGCGCGACGACGGTGAGACGGTCGGCACCGAGCCCGTCCAGAGAGCGGTAGCCGTAGCGTTCGGTGAACGCACCCGAGCGGAGCGTCCCGCCGACAGCGGGCTCGGAGAACTCCGGGTCACGGTAGCGAAGCGTCAGAACGCCGTCCGACGAGACGTTCGAGCCCAGAAGCGTCACGTCCCACATCGCCCGATCGGCGATCGCCGTCCGCAGGCTCTCGTTGGCCCGGAGCCGCTCGGCCGCGGGCTCTCGGAGCGTGTTTCGCACGGTCCAGGTCGCCGTCCCGTTCTCGGCGACCCGCACGGTCGCGGTACTCTCGACGACGGTCGCCTCGACACCGTGTGCGCCCGCGGTCTCGGCGAACGTCTCGCCACAGGCGTCACAGAGCGGACGAGGCGGCGGCGCACCGACCGCGGGAGCGACTGCGAGTGTGGTCGACGCGAGGAGGACGAGGCCGACGACGGCGGCGAATCTGCGGGAGGGCATATTCTGACATCCGGACGAGGGGGTCAATAAAGTACGGGACGGTCAAACGGAGATTCGACAGACCGACGACGACCGGGCCACGCGATCGACACCCGTCGGTGCGTGTCTAGGGGAACGGGTGGTGTGGGCGATCGAGTCGCGGCTCGAAGCCGAGTTCGGTCGGGACCGTCGCCGCGCGCTCGCCGAAGAAGGCGTCGCCGAGGAACAGCGGCTGGGCCTCTGGCACCAGCACGCGGACGCCCTCGAAGCCGAGTTCGTCCAGATCCCGCGTCGTCGTCCGCGTCGCGTACGGCGTCAGCCCGACCTCCGAGAGCGCTGCGACGAGGGCGTCCAGTTCGGCCTCGCCGTCGTCGACGGCGTCTGGCCCGACCGCCTCGGCCGGGATGGTCTGGTCGTACGCCAGCAGGTCGACGGCTCGCTCTGGCTTGTCGGCGTACTCACCGATCGCGCCACTCGCCTCCGCGGCCTGTTCGGGGCCCATGCTCCGAAGCTCCATCCAGTTCTGGAGCGCCTCTTCGAGCGCGCCGAGAGCGGCCTGCTCGGGGTCGAGATCCGCCGCCGATCCGATGGCGAAGCTGGGCCACTCGTCCCGGTGGACGGCGACGGCGACGACCGGCACGTCCACGTCCTGTGTCAGCAACAGCGGCGTCACCGTCAGTCCCTCCGAGGCGGCGCGCTCGTACAGCGTCCCGAACACGTCGTCGTCGACGGTCAGCCCCAGCGGCTCGAACGTCGAGTACCACGACAGCATCGCCGCGTCCCGTTCGATCACCTCGTAGAGCCCGGCCAACAGTGCCTCACAGCCCGACGATCCCAGACCCAGCCCGGTCGTCAGGGGCGGACGGACGCGGGACTCGGTAGGCGGGTGAAAGACGAGTTCTGCGGGCACCAGCGCCGACTCGTCGGTCGCGAGGTTCTGGGCACTGATCCAGTCGAGTTCGGTCGTCGCGTCCGCGTCGGTGTCCTCGGGCGCGACGAAAGCCTCGGGCGCGACCGCGTCGTCCAGCGACGCCGCCGTGGCGGTCGTCGTCTCCGCGGCCGTGTACACGCCGGCAGCGTAGCGCTCGTAGGACTCGCCCAGCGCCTTCATGAACGCCCCGTCCCAGTCGGCCGCGACGCCGGCGGCCTGTCGCGGGGCCGTGACATCGCTGAACCCGGACGTGTCGGTGAGCTGTGCGAGATAGTACGGTGCCGGGAACGACTCCGCCTCGCCGACCTGCTGGACGATCCCCACGCGGTCGTCCAGCGCTCGTTCGGCGCGTTCGAGCGCCTGTTCGGTGTCGACCGTGGCGTGAGTGCGGTCGATCGTCGTGTCGCGCTCGCCGCCACACGAACAGCCCGGCAGCGGGAAGAAGCGACGTTTCTGACGAGGTAGCTCGACGACGTGCCCCAGCACCGACGACCCGGCCGCTCCGGGTTCGTCTGCGAGGTAGTCGGCGACGGCCGCTCCGGCGACGGCACCGGCGACACGGCGCGTCGCCGGGCCGGGTTCGTCGACGCCGTCGGCGGCCGCCGTCGTGTTGGCTTCGACGCGACCACGGAGGCAGTCGTAGCACTCCCGATCGGGATCGAAGCCGGCGATCGACGCCGGGACCGTCGGCTGGCCGCCGATACCGCCGATCTCGACCGCGATCCACGGCGTCCCGCCGTCGAGGGCCTGCTCGCTGGCGGTCTCGAACGTCGCCGCTCCGGTCTCGCCGACGACGACCGCGAAGTCGGCGCTGTCGACGGCAGGCGCTTCCCGGTGGTCGATACCCACGTCGAGGTCCTCGAGTGTCGCGAGGAGGCTCTCCGTCGCCGGTCCACTCCCCACAACGTCCACTACCGTACCCATGCCGACGAGTAACAGTAGTCGGGGTAAAAAAGCCTAGGAGGCGATAATGCCCTGCGCGACGCTCGCGAGCTCGTCACTGTCGACCGACTGGAGTCGCTCGTCGCCAAGCATCAGCCGGAGCCGCGGCCGGCCCACGTCGATGGGCACCTTCTCCGTGTCGATCAGGCCCATGTCTTCGAGGGTCGTCTTGGTGCGGGAGAACGTCGCCTTGCTCGCCAGGCCGATGTCCTCGCCCCACTTGCTGATGTCGTAGAGCAACTCGCCGTTCTTGGCGGCGACCAGCAGACTGATCGTCACCTCGTCGAGCCCGTCGCCGTCGCCGCGTGCGGTCTGGAGCGAGGCGAGCACGCCCTCGAAGTCTGCGGCCGTCTCGGGACCGATGTCGGACTCCAGCGTGTCCATGACGCGGGACATCGCTGGCGTCCGCAGCGAGTAGCTGTCGGCACGGTCCCACTCGTCGTCGTAGAACGACGAGATGTCGTCGAGGAACGCGTCCTCGTCGGACGTGAGTCCGGCGACCGCGTCACCGGCGTCGATGAGCGACACGACGCTCTCGGAGCCGATCAGCAGCGAGTGGTTCGGAACGTCGTCGAGGATCTTCAGCTCCAGCACGTCGGCCTCGATCAGGTCCGCGGCCGTGCTCGCGACGATGAAGTCGCCCATCTCGTCTTTCAGGGCGCGGTTCTCCGCGAGCAGGCGGACGGCGGGCGGATCCTCGTGTTCGTCCAGCACCGAGACGAGTTCCGAAAGCGTTTCTCTAGAGGGATTAACAACTGTGAGCGAACTGTCTTCACTGTCCAGTGCTTCGGACAGAACAGTTCTTACGTCGTCTTCGAGTAGGTTCGAACGCATGCTTCTGTTAGACTACTACGATTTTGTCATATTTAATTTTACTGGCCGACTTCGCTTGAATTCGTCTGCAGAGATAATACTGCCGCGCCGTCAAGACATAATTGTTGCCGGTACCGGTTGGGGGACAATGACAGACGGAGCGGGCACGTCGGCGGGCGAGCGACGAACGCCCGAGCGCGGAGCCTCCCCGTGGGCGATCAGAGTTCGTCGACCAGTTCCTCCGACCAGTGGAAGTCGCCGTCGTAGATCACGGGCAGGGACTTGGCGGCGAGGACCTCGCGCAGCTCCGCCCCGGTCACGGTCTTCTCCAGCGTGTCGCCGTTGAGAATCTCTCTGCCGTCGAAGGGGAGGTCGTACCGGTCCCCGTTGGACTGAGCCGTCAACATCTCGCAGCTGACGGTGTAGCGCTCTCCCGCGTCGGCGATCTTGACGACCGCGGGCTGTTTGGGGCTCGGCAAGAGCGCGTACGTCCCGTCGCCGACGACGGCGTAGTCTTTCCCCATCATGATCCGCCGACGGGCGAGCTGGAGCGCTCGCTCGATGCTGAAGCCGTGGACGAGCAGCCGCGCGAACGCGGTCCCGACCTTCGCGGCCTGCTGGTCGAGCACTTTCTTGAAGGTGACACCGCCCGCGATCGAGCCGCGCTCGACCAGCGAGAGCCCCTGGTCGTAGGAGCCACAGGCGTTGAGGAAGAACGTCTGCGTGTTCGACTCCTCGATCTCGGCTACGTCGAGCGTGCCGTCCGTACACCGCAGGCCGCCGTCCTCACAGTGCCCGATGTAGTGGACGAAGTCGTTTTTCGCCTCGAACGTGGCCGCCAGTTCGGCGCGGTCGAGCCGTGACTGGATCGTCACGTCGATCGGGAGATCGGCGGCACGCTCCTCGTAGATGTCGGAGACGATCTGGTGTTCCTCGCACATCGCGTCGTCGTTGAGGACGACGCCGACCTGGAGCTGGTCGTTGCTGCGATGCCGGTACTTGCCGCGGTTGTGGTACGCTTTCGGAACCGGCTTGAACGCGTGGATCGGCGTTCCCGGCGCGAGCCACGCGTGGAGCTGCCCGGCCTGTAGCTCCGGTTTGAGCACGCCCGACGTGGCGGTCTCGCCGCGTGCGGTGTAGGCGTCCGAGAGGGTCTGTTCGAGCAGTTCGTCCCGGTCGAGCTCGGTCGCGCGCGGGAGATAGACGAGGCTGAGTCTGTCCAGCAGGAAGGGGAGACACGTGATCCGGCCCGGCGTCGGTTTGGCGTACGTCGACAGGTGCCAGTCGGGCAACAGCGCGTCCAGATTTCGCTCGGACAGCGAGAGACACTGTTCGAGACGGGCCGCGGGGCCGAGCTGGCACAGCGAGTCCAGATCGATCGGGAGCTGTTCGAGCCCGTCGCTTGACGCCCGATCGGGCGCGACCCGACGAGCCTGACAGTCGAGGAAGAAGGCCCGCCGAAGGAGCTGCGCACACTGATGTTGGAAGCCGGGGAGATCGTCGAACTCGTACCGAATCGAGGGTTCGTCGGCCCGTAACACGGGCGCGTCGCAGTCGGTTACCTCGACGGTCGCCCCGAGGTAGTACGCGAGCGGCGCGGCGACGAACAGTCGATCCAGTTCGGGCGGGACCAGGAACTCGATTCCGGTGTCCGGCGTCTCGGCGGCGACGGCCGACGGAACGCTCGTCTCCGATCCCAGCTCCAGCAAGGGCGGGTGTGCCCTGAAGCTCGGGTGGGACCTGACGGGAGCGGTCGTGTGGTGGGCGGCCGCCAGGTGGGTCAGTCCAGTGGCGAGCCCGGACGGCGTCGGTTCGATCGTGATTCGACCCGGTCCGGCCCGGTTGCCAGACGAGCCGCCGACGGTCACCGTCGTGGGCTCCCAGAACGAGACGACGAACTCGTCGCCGGCCGGCTTGACCGACGCAGGTCCCGGAAACCGGAGGTAGCTCGTCGGCCCGTGGGCCGACGCCCCCGATCGACTGCGGCACCTGAGGAGGTACTCGCCGTCGGGGAGTTCCGTCGGGGTCGTCACGCGGTACTGGGCGTCGAGATCGAGTGCCGTCACCGTCACGTCGGAACACGGGATCGAGAGCCGATCGGCCTCGCCCTCGAAGCACTCGTCGATATCTCTCGGAATCGCAGACGACGACGCCTCGCTCAGTCGATTCAGCTGGGCACACAACGCTGGAAGTCCGGCCGGATCGGTCCCTTCGAATCCCCCCGAAGCGTCCGACTCGGCCGACCGGTCTCCGGCGTATGTCACCCCCCAGGTAGACATACAGCATGGTATGTGTGCCTCGCCTACATAATGGTTGCTGGTCGCGTGCCAGAGTGTCGCATACGCTACCAGTGTGTGAACGGCCCACAGGTGCGCCCCGGAAAGGTAGATTATTGACGGCCGGACCGTACGGTTCGAGTATGCACTTCGACCATCTGGAGTCGGCCGATCCCGACGTCGCCGCCGCGCTGACGGACGAGGTCGACCGGCAGAACGACACGCTCGCCATGATCGCCTCGGAGAACCACGTCAGCGAGGCCGTCCTCGAAGCGCAGGGCTCGGCGCTGACGAACAAGTACGCCGAGGGATACCCTGGCGAACGCTACTACGGCGGCTGTGAACCCGCCGACGAGATCGAGGAACTCGCGATCGAACGGGCCCAGGAGCTGTACGGTGCCGACCACGTCAACGTCCAGCCACACTCCGGTTCCCAGGCCAACATGGGCGTCTACCTCGCGGTGCTCGATCCCGGCGACAAGATCCTCTCGCTGGACCTGACCCACGGCGGCCACCTCTCGCACGGCCACCCCGCGAACTTCGCCGGCCAGGTCTACGAGGTCGAGCAGTACGAGGTCGACGCCGAGACCGGTCGCCTCGACTACGACGAACTCAAGGCACAGGCCGAGGAGTACGATCCCGACATCATCGTCTCGGGCTACTCCGCGTACCCCCGTACCGTCGAGTGGGAGCGCATCCAGGAAGCTGCCGACGCCGCCGACGCCTACCACCTCGCGGACATCGCACACATCACCGGCCTCGTCGCCGCCGGGGTTCACCCCTCGCCGGTCGGCGTCGCCGACTTCGTCACCGGATCGACGCACAAGACGATCCGCGCCGGGCGTGGCGGCATCATCATGTGCGACGAAGCGTACGCCGACGACATCGATTCGGCGGTGTTCCCCGGCATGCAGGGCGGCCCCCTGATGCACAACGTCGCCGGCAAAGCGGTCGGCTTCGGCGAAGCGCTCGAACCGGAGTTCGAGGAGTACGCACAGGCGACCGTCGACAACGCGAAGGCACTGGGCGACCGTCTGCAAGAGCACGGCCTCGATCTGGTCTCCGACGGCACGGACAACCACCTCGTCCTGATCGACCTCCGACCGTCCCATCCGGACACGACCGGCAAAGAGGTCGAGGAGGCCCTCGAAGAAGCCGGCATCGTCCTCAACGCTAACACCGTCCCCGGCGAGACGCGCTCGGCGTTCAACCCCTCGGGCATTCGCGCCGGCACCCCTGGCCTCACGACGCGTGGCTTCGACGAAGAAGCCTGCGAGGAAGTGGCGGACCTCATCTACGAGGTCGTCGACGCACCCGACGACGAGGACGTGATCGCCGAGGTCAGTGAGCGCGTCGACGAACTCACCGACGAGTTCGACCTCTACGGCGAGGAGAGCGAAGGGCTGGTTTACGAGTAAGGCGAGGGGCGCGACCGAAGGGAGCGGCCCTCTGTAATGCGAGCGAGAGCCTGAGCGTAGCGAAGGGTCTCGTTTTTGCGAGCGCGGAGCGAAGCGTGCGCGAGCAGTGCAACACGGGACACAGGTGAGGCCAGTTTCGGCGACGGCGTGTCCAGCGTAGCAGTGACTGACGATCAGTATCGCCTGCGAACGACCGTCGCGGAGGGGGTGAAACGATCATCGGCGGCGAGGCCGTCGTTGTGGTTCGAGCGAACCCAGCACAGTGACCGGCGTCGCGAATCCACCGGTCTCCGGGACGACGACCAGCGGCTTGCGAGCGCAGGCCGTTTCGCTATGTGTCGGTCGCCGGTACGAGGTGAGACGATGGTAGATATCACGGGGCACCTCGCGTTCGGACTCCTGTTCGCAGTTCCGGCGTGGTTCCGCTGGACCGACAGGGCCAGTGTCGCCTTTATCGCCCTGGCAGCAGTCGCGGCGCTCCTTCCGGACATCGACCTGTGGCTCGTGCGGCTGTTTCCCGCCGAGGTACACCACCACGGAGTGACACATACGGTCGTCTTCGTCACGGTCGCGAGCCTCGTCGGTGCCGCGATCGTCACCGGACTGTTTCGCCGCCGCATCGACGAGTGGATCGGCCACAGACGTTTCGACGCGTCTCGCGTGTTCCGGTTCTCGTTCGTCGCATTCCTGACCGGTGGGCTCAGCCACGTGTTCGCGGACGTGCTCTCGGCACCGGACATCTCGACGCCGATCGAGCCGTTCTGGCCGTTCTTCGAGCTACCGTGGACCGTCGACCTCGTCTGGTACAACGCGGCGTGGATCAACTCCGGGTTCTTCGCCGTGATGGTGCTCGGACACGTCGTCCTCGCGTACCTGCTCACGCCGGTCGACCGACGGGATCGACTCGTCCCGATATGATCGAGGGATACCGATGACCGCGCCCAGCCGCAGCGAACTGTTCTGGTGGCTCTACGTGGTCGTCCTCGCAGGGGCTGCGCTGTTTATCGCCCACTCGTTCGTCGGCATACTCGTCCTCGGCCTCTTTGGCTACTACGCGACGCGGCCGATCTGTCACCGCTTCGAGGCGGTGACCGAGTCCGAACAGCTGGCGGCTGCACTGACGGTGCTGACCGTCCTGGTTCCGATTCTGGTACTCGTGCTCTACGCGACGCTGCGCCTGGTCCAGCAGAGCCGCCGGCTCCTCGACGAGAGCGTCGCCTCGATGATCGCCGAGCGACTCGGACTGGGCGCGCGCGGTTCGAGTGAGCTCGATCCGCTATCGATACTCGGCGACCCGCCCTCGGTGGAGCAACTCACCGCACTCCTGTCCGGGTCGGCCATCCAGCAGGGGTTGCAGGCGGTCGACGCGGTCTTCGGGACGGTCGTGCTCGTCGCGCTCGCCATCACACTCTCGTACGCGCTGCTGGTGTACGACGAGTCGCTCGCAGAGACCCTCGCGACGGTCGGCGGCGGGCGAGAGACGACGGTGTACGCCTACGCACTCGCCGTCGACACCGACATGGAGTCGGTCTTCTTCGGCAACTTCCTGTTCGTCCTCGTGATGTCCGTCGTCGCGACCGCGACGTACGCGGCGACGAACCTCGTTGCCCCCGCCGGATTGCAGGTCCCGATGGTGTTCACGCTCGGCGTCCTGACGGGTGTCACCAGCCTCGTCCCGATCGTCGTCGGCAAGATCGTCTACCTCCCGGTCGTCGCGTACCTCGCGGTCAGGGCGGCACAGCAGGACACCGTCAGCTTCGTCTTCGTCGGTGGCGTGCTCGCCGTCTACTTCCTCGTGCTGGATATCCTCCCGCAATCGTTCGTCCAGCCGTACATCTCGGGACGAAAGCTGAACTCGATGCTCCTCCTGTTCGCGTACGTCCTCGGCCCGATCCTCCTCGGTTGGTACGGTTTCTTCCTCCTGCCGATCGTGTTCGTCCTGCTACTGGAGACGGTCCGGATCGTGCTCCCCGAACTGCTCCACGGCGAGCCGATCGCCCCGGAGCCCGCGATCGCTGAGGAGACAGGTGCCGACGTCGACGAGCTGTCCGGCGAGACCGAGCCACAGTCAGACTCCGAGGGGGAAGCCGGCGACGAAATCGATTCGACGTGAGCGACGGGACCGCGGAGGCCACGCTGACGACCCGACGGACACGCTCTCAAGAGCCAGAACGGAGCCGGTAAGTGTTCCTTTGTTCGGATCGCACCGTATGGCACGTCGTGTGGGCGACGGTGCCAGCGGTCGAAGACTGGGTATTCGACCGCTAACTATCCGTCTCCGAGAGACACCGCCAGTACCATGGACGCGAGCAACCCCGCGACCGGCGAGGTCGTCGACAGCTACGACCAGCACACAGAACAGGACACGGACGCGGCGCTGGAGCGGGCAGCAGACGCCTTCGACGAGTGGCGCGAGCGCTCGATCCAGCGCCGCGAGCGTCTCCTCGAAGCCGCGGCCGACGTGCTGCGAGCGAACACGCGCCAGTACGCGGAGACGATCACCGAAGAGATGGGCAAACCCATCGAGCAGGCCGTCAGCGAGGTCGAGAAGTGCGCGCGGGGCTGTGACCACTACGCCGAACACGCCAGCGCGTACCTCCAGTCCGAACACCACCCGAGTCCGGCCGGAACGTCCGCCAAGACCGTGTACGAACCACTCGGGCCGGTACTGGCGGTCATGCCCTGGAACTTCCCCTTCTGGCAGGTGTTTCGCTTCGCCGCGCCGTCTCTGACGGTCGGTAACGTCGGCCTGCTCAAGCACGCTTCGAACGTCCCGGGGTGTGCTCGTGCCATCGAGGAGGTGTTCCGCGAGGCCGGCTATCCGGAGGGGGTCTTCCAGTCGCTGTTGCTCCCGTCCGAGCGAGTCGAGGGCGTCGTCGCGGACGACCGCGTTCGCGCTGTGACGCTGACCGGCAGCGGGCCAGCCGGGCGGGCCGTCGCGGCGACGGCCGGCGAGAACCTGAAGAAGAGCGTCCTCGAACTGGGTGGGAGCGATCCCTTCGTCGTCCTCGACGACGCGGACGTGGAGTCGGCGGCGGAGGTCGGTGCCTGGGCACGCAACCAGAACGGCGGGCAGTCCTGTATCGCCGCCAAGCGCTTCGTGATCCACGCGGACGTGTACGACGAGTTCCTCGACGCTTTTACCGAGGAGATCGAGTCCCTCGTCGTCGGTGATCCGATGGACGAACAGACGGATGTCGGACCGCAAGCGCGCTCGGGCCTCCTCGACGACCTCCACGAACAGGTCGAGGCGAGTGTCGAGGCGGGTGCGACCGTCGTGACTGGCGGCGAACCACTGGACGACGAGGCCGACCAGGGGACGTACTACCCGCCGACGATTCTGACCGACGTACCGGAGGGGAGTCCGGTCGACAGCGAGGAGACGTTCGGCCCCGTCGCAGCGGTGTACGAGGTCGCCGACGAGACGGCGGCCGTCGAGCTGGCCAACGACACCGACTTCGGGCTGGGAGCGAGTGTCTGGACCGAGGACCGCGGACGCGGCGAACGGGTTGCCCGACGGATCGACGCGGGCTGTGTGTACGTCAACGAGCTCGTCACGTCCGACCCGCGGGTGCCCTTCGGCGGCATCAAGGACTCGGGGTACGGCCGGGAACTCGCGGCGGCCGGTATCCACGAGTTCGTCAACCGAAAGACGGTGTGGGTGGCGTGATGCAGGTCTCTGATCTGCTGGTCGCGAGTCTCGAACGGGAGGGCGTCGAACACGTGTTCGGACTCCCGGGCGAGGAACTGGAGGACCTGCTCTTCTCGCTCCGGGAGTCGACGGTCACGTTCGTCCCGGTGCGCCACGAGCAGGGCGCGGCGTTCATGGCCGACGTACACGGTCGACTCACCGGCGACGCGGGCGTCTGCCTCTCGACGCTCGGTCCGGGCGCGACGAATCTCCTGACAGGCGTCGCGGACGCCCACCTCGACAAGAGTCCGCTCGTCGCGATCACCGGCCAGGGCGGCCTGGAGCGGCTCCACCAGGAGAGCCATCAGGCGATCGACGTGCTCCAGACGTTCGCGTCGGTGACGAAGTGGAACACCCAACTCGACAGTTCGGAGATCGTCCACGAGTCGGTACGGAAGGCCTTCAAGGTCGCAGAGCACGAGAAGCCCGGCGCGACCCACATGGAGTTGCCCGAGGACGTCGCTGGCGGACAGACGGAGACGGAACCGATGGCCGCGGGCGAGCGGATCCCGATCGGGGCACCCGCCCCCGACAGCCTCGACCGGGCGGAGACGTTGCTCGCCGAGTCCGAGCGGCCGATTCTCCTGGTCGGGAACGGCGTCGTACGGACGGACGCCAGCGAGCAGTTGCGCGAGTTCGTCGACGCCACGGACGCCCCCGTGGTCTCGACGTACATGGGCAAGGGGGCGGTGTCGGACGACGACGACCGCTCGCTGATGACGCTCGATTCGGGGTCGAACGGGGAGCCGGCACGAGCGATCGAAGCCGCGGACCTCGTGCTCACGCTGGGCTACGACATCGCGGAGCACGATCCCGGCGACTGGTATCCGGGGACGACGCCGCTCGTCCACGTCGACAGCGAACCCGCAGAGGTGTACGAGGCCTACGGTCCCGACGTGGAGATCGTCGCCGACGTGGGAGAGACACTCGGTCACCTCACCGACTGGTGTCGGGCAGGACACCCGTCGTTCGAGCGTGACTGGTACGACGACCTCCGCGAGCAGATCGTCGCCGACGTGGACGACGAGCCCGTCGGCGAGCCTCCTTTCACCGTCCGTTCCGTGCTGCCGGTGTTGCGCTCCGAGATGGCGTCCGAGGACGTACTCGTCTCGGACGTGGGGAGCCACAAGATGGCCATCGCACAGAACTTCCCGACCTACGAGCCAAACACCTGCATCGTCTCGAACGGCTTCGCCTCGATGGGTATCGCGGTCCCCGGGGGCCTCGCAGCGGATCTCGCCGTGGACTCGAACGTCGTCGCGGCCTGTGGAGACGGCGGATTCATGATGAACGCCGCCGAGATCGAGACCGCGACGCGGTTCGGCTGTGAGTACACGATCTTGCTGTTCGTCGACGACGACTACGGCCTCATCTCCCAGCAACAGCAGGCACACACCGGCGAGTCGTTCGGGACGGAACTGACGAACCCGGAGTTCCAGACGCTCGCCGAGAGCTTCGGGATCGAGGGGTACCGGCCGGAGTCGGCGACGGAGATCCGTGACGCGCTCCGCGATGCGATCGACGGCGGGCTATCGCTCGTCGAGATCCCGGTCGCGTGAGCAGACCGGCTACCGGTCCGGGTTTCGAAACCCGTCCGTAGATTGCCGAAGCCGATCGGCGGTGACCGAGGGACAGCGACGACGAACCGAATGTGTCGACACTGTCATGGGAGGGCTTTTGTTTCGCGGGCCACCCCCATCAGGTGATGACCGAAATTATCGACGGCAACGAGGTCGCCCAGGAGATCCGGGACGGCCTCGGCGACGCGATCGCGACGCTGGAGGACGCGGGCGTCACGCCCGCGCTGGCGACGGTGCTGATGAGCGACGACCCCGCCAGCGAGACCTACGTCTCGATGAAGCAAGACGACTGCGAGGAGGTCGGCATCGAGGCCCTGGACATCGAGATCTCGCCCGACGCCGACGCCCAGGAGCTGTACGACACGATCGACGAACTCAACGACGACGAGGCCGTCAACGGCGTTCTCGTCCAGATGCCGGTCCCGGACCACGTGGACGATCGAACGGTCCTGCGGAACATCGACCCCGCCAAGGACGTGGACGGCTTCCACCCGGAGAACGTCGGTCGCCTCGTGGCCGGGAACGCACGCTTCAAGCCGTGTACGCCCCACGGCATCCAGAAGCTCCTCGATGCTGCCGGCGTCGATACCGAGGGCAAAGACGCCGTCGTCGTCGGCCGCTCGGAGATCGTCGGCAAGCCGATGGCGAACCTCCTGCTCCAGAAAGACGAGGGCGGCAACGCCACGGTGACGGTGTGTCACTCCCGGACCGACGACATGGCGGCCAAGACCCGCGAGGCGGACATCGTGATCGCCGCGGCGGGCGTGCCGGAACTGATCGACGGCGAGATGCTCACCGAGGGGACGACCGTGATCGACGTGGGCGTCAACCGCGTGGACGTCGACAACGAGAAGGGGTACGAGCTGGTCGGCGACGTGGACTTCGAGAGCGCCAAAGCGAAGGCGAGCGCGATCACGCCGGTCCCCGGCGGCGTCGGCCCCATGACGCGTGCGATGTTGCTGTACAACACCGTGAAGGCGACGGCCCAGCAACACGGCGTCGACGTGGACCTCCCCTGAGATGGCCGAGGGACACGCGGACGACGTGGGCGAGGACGTGGCGCGGTTCGAGTCGACCCAGCGTCTGGACCCCGACGCGTTCAACCACGCCAAGTCACGGCTCGACGGCGGCTACGAGTGTGCCGTCGCGGCCCTCCTGACGGACGCCGACGGACGCGTCCTCCTGGTCTGTGAAGACGGGCGCTGGAGCCTCCCGGGTGGCGAAGTCGGCGGTGACCAGTCACGGGAGGCCGCCCTCCGCGACGCCGTCGCGGCGACGACCGGGCTGGAGCTGACCGTCGGACGGCTGGTGGCCGTCAACGACGTGACCCTGACCGACGGGGACCGCGAGGCCTCGCTCGCATTCGAGATCTACGACGGCGAGATAGCGGCCGGCGAGCCGGAGCCGGCGCGGGCGTCTGTCACCGCCGCCGCGTGGCACGACGAGGTGCCCGCCGCGACCGTCGACCGCGACGTGATCGACGAACTGCGGTAAGCTACTGTTCGACGCCGTTGAGCCAGTTGTCGGCCGTCACGAGCGCGCTCTCGTCGCCGGCCGCGAGGTACTGTCCGAGGTCCCGCGCGGCGTGGACGAGCCGGTCGGCGTCTTTCGGGTCCACGTCGCCGTCGAGGGCCTCGATCCGTTTGCGGTGGTCTCGGATGCGACCGGACAGCGACCGGGCCTGTGGGTCGGGCTCGTCGTCGAGGTACGCGCGCAGATCACGCTGGTAGGCCTCGACGGCGGCCATCATCGCCAGGCCGTAGGACGGACGCAGTTCCGACGGCACCTCTCGGGGATCCGGCCGCTCGCCCTCGTCGGCACCCCTGAGTAGCGTGAAGAAGTACAGCTCCTGGGCGTCGGTCGGCTGGAGCGTGCGTGCGATCTCGCTGGCGACGTGGCGGAGTTCGGTCGCGGCCACGAAGGTCTCGTCGAGGACGAGCAGCGATCCGCCGTCGACGAAGCCGCGCCGACGGACGTACTCCGACGACCGCTCGGCGGCGTCCGTGGCGATCTCTTCGAGCGGTTGCTCGTCGATCGACCCGCGCACCGGCGTCAGATCGTACTCGACGGGGGCATTCGTGTGGCGCGTGCGGTCGTCGACGCCGACGCTCCGGAGACTCCCGCAGTCCGGACACTCCACGCTGGCCGTCTCGTAGTACGACCAGCGGCTGCCACACGCCTTGCACTCGCGGTGGCCTCGAACCTTCATGGCTCACTGTCGGCGTGGCAGCCTCAAGTTCCTTCCGTCGCCGGGTCGAACGATCGGTATGCGCGAGCAAGCAGCGATCAGAGAGCAGTACGAGTTCCTCTGTGAACAGCTGGACAGCGAGGAGATGAACCACGATCGCGTGCGGATGATGCTGACGCACTATCGGCGCGCACTCGGCTGGGTCCTCGAAGAAGAACACATGTAGCTCGTGGTAGTGGTCAGTACAGCGACCTGATCTGGCGGCTGGCGACAGGTTTAAGTTACTCAACGACCCACGACCAAGTGACGCTTCGCTTTGGAGGGCCGAAGCGTCAGCGGGGACCAATTCAGGGCGGCAAGCGAATCGGGCCTTCCGCCTGATTCGCTTTCCACTTTCGTTTCGAAACTCGGTAGTCGCGACGCTATCGCTCGGCGAACGGACGCGAGACGGTCGAGCGACAGCACCGTGAACGCCGCCGTTCAACGGTGGGGTATGATGTATCTGAGATACGTCGACAGATCGCGATATCGTCAGTGCAACAACTATTCCTTCGCACTCATCTGACACCGGCGGATCTGGCGAGAGGTCGCCACGAGCGCGTGATTTCGAAGCGAAGCGAAAACGTCGAGTCGGATCCGATATACTTATTAGATTCCGACAATAAATACGTGATAGACTTTACCGATGTACGACCTGACAGGATTCCAGCGAGACCTCCTGTACGTCATCGCCGGGAAAGAGGAGCCACACGGGCTGGCGATCAAGGAGGAACTCGAAGATTACTACGAGAAAGAGATTCACCACGGCAGGCTGTATCCGAATCTCGATACGCTCGTCGACAAGGGACTCGTGGAGAAAGGGCAGCGCGACCGGAGGACGAACTACTACAGTCTCACGCGACGCGGCCGACGAGAGATCGAGGCACGGCGAGACTGGGAAGACGAGTACGTGGACGTAACGTAACGACGCTGACCGCTGTCTGTCACTGTCTCATACGACCGGCTGTACATCTGTGAATGATTTCGCCACCCCGAGGTGGCGAAGCTCTTCACGAAGTGACAGCTGACAGTATCACTCGACTGGCTACCGTCGGGTGGCGGCATTCGTCACCGGCGAGTCCGTAACAGCGTCAGGCCCCGCTTGGTGTCCCCCCGTCGGCGTCTCTCTCACCGTCGACGGCGTCCGCGCCGTCGGTATCGTCGGTCAACACGGCCGGATCGACTTCTCTGGCGCGAATCGGTTCGTCAGTCACCAGTTCCGGCAGGACGATCCGTGCGAAGTGCGTGACCAACACCAGCACGATCGGACCGAGGAAGATACCGTACCACCCCCAGATGAGCGGGCCGAGGATGTAGGCGAACATCAGCGCACCGGTGTGGAGTTCTCCGCCCGAGACGTAGGGCCGCACGAGGAGGTCCGGGATCACGTCGACGACGACGAAACTGACCGCGGCGAAGGCGACGACGAACCACCACCCCTCACCGCTGGTCCCCGCCAGGACGGCGAGATACGCCGCCATCGGGACGTAGACTAGCTTCATGCCGACGATGGGGATCAGACTCGCTCCACCGGCGAGCACGCCCACCAGTGCCGCGTACGGAATAGCGACCGACGGGGGCGCGATCTGGTTGAGCAGCGTGTACACGATGCCACCGACCAGTCCCGTGATCATCGCGTTCAGGATGTTGCCGTAGAACACCTTGTCGAAGCTCTCGTCGACGGCAGCGACGAACTCCTCGAAGACGGTGCGCTCTGCCGTCAAGTGGCCGGCCCAGCCCGCGAACCGGCGGTCGTCCCGGAGCAGGTAGAACGCGAGCGCGAGCATCACGAACAGGTGTAAGAGTCCCGTGCCGACGACCCCGAGGTAGCCAAGCGCCGATTCGAGCGTCGTCGTGATCGTCCCGACGCCGCCGACGTTGTCCAGCAGCGCGGTCGGATCGCTCAACACAGTCAGATTCAGGTACGGCTCGGCCATCTCCAGCAGGTCGTCGATCTGGCTCCCGGACTCGGTACCGTCGATCTCGTCGGCGAAGCGGTTCAGTTGCTGGAGAGCGATCACGAGCGTGTAGGCAAGCAACAGGAGCACCGGAAGCACCATCCCGACCAGCGAGACGCCCGCGGCGACCGACGACTGGTCGATCCGTCGCCGGACTCGACGGTAGAGCCGCCGGGTCGCGTAGTAGACGAACAGTCCGAAGACGAAGGTCCCGACGAAGCGATAGGCGACGAAGACGAGGGCGGCGGCGAGCACGAACCCCAGGGCGACCCACGCGGTTCGTGGCCAGTCGACGTCGAACTCGAACTCGACCATGGCACCGTGTTCGATGGACCCCGAAAAAAAGGTCGGGGGTGGATCCGAAACACGGACCGACGGCGGAGATTTATGCCAGGCGTGTGAAACAGTAACTGTGACCGCGCTGACGACAGTCGGACTGAGTCCGGTCGGCGACGAGGTGGGACGCATCGTCCTCGCGGCGGCCCTCGGGATGTTCCTGGGCATCGAACGAGAGTGGTCCCAGAAGTCCGCCGGGATCCGCACGTTCGCCCTCGTCAGCCTGCTCGGTGCCGTCTTCACGCTCGTCGAGGTCGACAGCCTGCTCGTCGTCGGCGGCCTGCTCGTCATCGTCCAGGGCGTGTTGCTGGCGGCGGAGGGGTTCAGAGACGAAGCGGCGGGACTGTCCCTGACGACCTCCGTCTCGATGCTGGTCGCCTACGGCGTCGGCGCGCTCGTGATGCAGTCGTACATCCTCGAAGGCGTGACCGTCGCGATCCTCTCGTCGCTCTTGCTGGTGCTCAAACGCGAACTCCACAGCTTCGCCGGGGGGCTCAGCCGCGCCGAGTTGCGGTCTGCGACGGAGTTCGCAATCCTGGCGTTCGTGGTCTACCCGCTGTTGCCCGCCGCTCCGATCCCGGTCTCGGTCGCGGAGCTCTCGCTGGAACTGGAGTTGCGCGTCGCGTGGCTGCTCGTCGTCACCGTCGCGGGCATCGGCATCGCGAACTACGCGATCGTCCAGACCTACGGCGGACGTGGCATCGCAGTGACCGGCTTCTTCGGCGGGCTGGCCTCCTCGACGGCCGTCGTCGGGACCATGCTCGACCACGTCCGCCAGCGGCCGGCCGCCGCGAGCTACGCCCTGGCGGCGATCCTGCTGGCCGACGCCGCCATGGCGCTGCGGAATCTCGTCATCGCGATCGCGTTCACGTTCGAGCGAGGAATCCTCTATCAGTCGATCGTCCCGCTCGGTGCCGTCGCGGTCGGGAGCGTCGCCGTCGCGGCCTACACCGCCGACTGGACGGAGTCGGTCGAGATGGAACTCGACAGTCCGTTCTCGCTCCGTAACGCGCTCGTGTTCGGCGGCATCTTCCTCGTCGTGCTGGTGGCCAGCACGGTCGCGAGAGCCCAGTTCGGTACCGGCGGCCTGTACCTGACCGCGTTGCTGTCGGGGCTGGTCTCCAGCGGCGCAGGCACCACCTCGGCGGTGTTGCTCTACCGGGGTGGTGCCGTCGACTCGAACACTGCGACGATCGCCATCTTGCTGGCGACGGCCGCCAGCATCGCCGTGAAAGCCGGCCTGACGATCGCGAGCCCGGACCGTCGCTTCGCCGTCAGAGTGGCGCTCTGGAGCCTCGCGCTGCTGGCCGGCGCGACCGCGGTGACGATCGCGGTGATCGTCTGAGACGGTCGTCCGTCGGGTGCCACCCATCCGGCGGTGTCTTTTATCACGAGTGGGCGTGTAGTTCGGTAGCATGGATCGTGACAGCGTCGAGCCGACGGTCGAGGATCTCCCCGGCGAACGCGCCAGCGAGTGGGTCGAGTACCACCACGAGCACGCAGCCCCCAGCACCTACGTCTACGAGTTCGTCTGGGACCGCGACGCACCGGCGATCGGCCCCTTCTGTACCGACGTGGACGGCAACGTCCTGATGGACTGGACCGGCCACGTCGGCGCGATGCCACTGGGGTACAACAACCCCAAAGTGCTCGATCCGCTGTCGGCGTTCGACCTCGTCGAACCCACGAAGATCGCGGGACAGGACTTCTACGCGACCGGCACCGGCTCCGATCTCCCCGGCGCGGCCGGGCTGATGGATCGCCTGACGAACATCTCCAGTCACTACGGGATGGACACCGTCTTCCTCTCGAACAGCGGTGCCGAGGCGGTCGAGAACGCCATCAAGATCAGCTACGACCACCGCCGGGGCAAGTACGCGATCACCTTCGAAGGTGCCTTCCACGGTCGAACGCTGGGAGCGCTCTCGCTCAACCGCTCGAAGGCGGTGTACCGCAGGCAGTTCCCCGAGATCGCGACGGTCCACGACGCTCCCTTCTGTGACGACCGCCACTGCACGCCCGAGAGCTGTGACTGTGGCTTCTTCACGGGCGACGGCTCGGTGCTGGGGCGGATGCTCGACCCCGAGACCGGCCACGTCGATCCCGACGACGTGTCGTATATCATCTTCGAACCGATCCAGGGCGAGGGAGGGTACCGGTTCCCCAGCGACGCCTTCGCGACGGAAGTCGCCGACATCGCCGAGCGACACGGCGTACCGATCGTCGTCGACGAGGTCCAGACCGGTCTGGGGCGCACGGGCGAGTGGTGGGGCTCGGACCACTACCCGTTCGATCCGGACGTGATCGCCAGCGCGAAGGCGCTCCGTGTCGGCGCGACCATCGCCAGTGCGGACGTGTTCCCCGACGAGAAGGGTCGCCTCTCTTCGACGTGGGGAGCCGGGGACGTGCTCGCGTGCGCCCAGGGCGCGCTCACCATCGACGCCATCGAGGAGTACGATCTGCTCGACAACGCTGTCGAGCGAGGGCGGGCGTTCGTCGAGCGGTTCCGCGACGCGACGGCCCAGTCGGCGGCCGTGGAAGACGTGCGCGGCGAGGGGCTCTTGCTCGCTGTCGAGTTCGACAGCAAGGAACGGCGGCAAGCGGTCATCGAGGCCGCCATGCAGCGCGGGCTGTTGACGCTTGGCTGCGGTCGGAAGACGCTGCGCCTGCTCCCGCCGCTGGACTCGACGCGCCGAGAGATCGAGCTTGGCTCCGGGCTGCTCGCGGATGCAGTCGACGCGGTCGCCTGATTCGACACGCGTCGAACGCGCCATGTGGTCTAGACGGGCAGCGTGAACTCGCGGACGTACCGCCAGAGGTAGGAGAGATCGCTCGGCGAGAGGAGTCCGAGGATGTGCCGTCTGCTGCCCTCGTTGACCTTCGAGAGCGTCTCGCGGTCCAGGGCGTTCAGGTCCCGCATGAGCCGGTCGTATCGCTCGTTGGGCACGAGATACAGCAGTCGCGTCATGAACAGGCGACGCTCCTGTCTGGGAGCCACGCGTTCGTGCCAGAGATCGTCGTAGACCGCCATCGCTTCGCGGGACGTATCTACGCCACCGGTGAGACAGCGGTCGGCGGTCATCGCCGCCGCGCGTGCCGAGCGCATCCCCTTGTCGATCCCCTCGCCCCACACGGGATCGACGGAGGGGACCGTGTCGCCGATCGCCACGAACGAGTCGGTACTCATCGATCCCGGCGGCTGGACGTGTGCAGAGCCACGGACCTGGGTCGACTCGACTCGGCTGGCCTCGGCAAAGCGCGGGTCGCTGTCGAGCCAGTGTTCGAGGTAGCCGTCGACGGTCCGTTCGTCGCTGGCGTGTTCCCGGTATCGCTCGTTCTGGATGTAGCAGACGCCGACCTTGGCCGTGTCGCCGCCGGTGTGGAAGATCCACGAGTAGCCGCCGGGAGCGAAGTCGTGGTCCAGCCGGAGCATCATCGCGTCGGTCAGATCGGCGTAGTCGGGGTGGTCCAGTTCGACGCCCTCGAACTGGTACTCGATGCCGATGGCGTGGTTCCGGCGTTCGAGATCGACGACGCCCAGCTCCTTGGCCAGCGGTGCCGCCGGCCCCGTCGCGTCGACGACGATGTCACCGTAAACCGTCTCGTCGCCGTTGTACCGGACGCCGACGACCGACCCCTCTTCGACGATCGGGTCCCGGACGCGAGCGTCGAACCGATACTCGGCACCCTTCGCCCGGCCGTCGTCAACGAGGAACTGCTTGAACGCCGGGAAGTCCAGCACGAAACCCGGCTGGTCCTGGACGAAGTGGTCGCTCGGGGACTCCAGTACGACGGCGTCGGTCGCGTGCATCACCACGTCGTCCGGGATCCCGAAGGCCGTCATCATCGACGCGAACGTCCCGCCCGTGGATTTGTCGCTCCGGGCGGGGAACTCCGCCGCAGTCTCGGTCTCCAGTACGACCACGTCGTACCCGCGGTCGGCGAGGTCTCGCGCACACTGTGCCCCCGCTGGGCCTGCACCGGCGACGACCACGTCGTAGTTGTCACTCATGGCTCTGGGTCAGGCGACCGTGTCGACGGGGACGGTGCGTCGGCGATACGTCGGCGGACAGACAGTAGTGAAGCGCCATAGCGAACTCACGAATCTGTCCGTGGATACGCCAACGACGTAGAAAAGATGTCGAAACACGCTCCCACTTCCAGTTCGTTGTCCCGCCGCCGGCTCGCGCCATCAGTGGGCAGCCATCTGGGACAGGACGTTGACACAGTAGACGCCGCCGACGATGAGGAGAATCCCGACGATTCCCACGGCGTCGATGGGCTCGTCGAAGACGACGACGCCGATCGCTGCGACACCGACGATCCCCAGCGCCGCCCACGTCCCGTAGACGACGCCGATGGGCAACTCTTCGAGCGTCAGCGAGACGAGGTAGAAGGCGACGCCGTAGCCGACGACGACCCCGAGGCTGGGCAACGGCCGCGAAAAGCCGTCTGAGAGCTTCAGGGCAGTCGTGCCGACGAGTTCGGAGACGATCGCACCACCGAGCAGGACGTACGGATGCATACCGCCGGCTGGGGAACCCACCGACATGCAACTGTTGGAACTGGTCGGGACTTGCGACGCGTTTCCCGTCGTGTCTCGCGGCCGTCGCTCTCGGTCCCGTCAGGACCTTCCGGACGGACCAGCGTGTCGTACCGTCGTCCCGATCTCGTATCAGCTATCCGCGAGTGGTCGGGACAGAGTAAAAAACGAACGAGCCAAAACAGAATTTCGATTGCGATTTAGGTTTGATACCAAGATTAATTTATACGTAAAAGGTACAGCCCACTGTGGATGAAAATAATTCGGTCTGGCTCGACATCCTCACTGCTCTTAGAGGGATCGCACTCGTACTCTTTGCCCTCCAATTGACTATAATTGGCGTCTTCGCAGGGGACGGTTCATTCTTCTTACTCCTCGCAGGGTTTTTCGTTGGTGTGATTGGGATTATTCCAACTCTGCGGACATACTGATCTGGAAGCGCCCTCTATCGTGCAATCCTCAGTGCTTAGTTCGCACACCGACGGCCCAGATGCTCCACCACCAGCGTCGCCGTAATCAGCCATCCCGTGGGCGGTGCGACGGCACCCACGACGGACCGGCGTCGATCCCGAGCAGCGATGGGTGGCCGTGACACAGCCTCCCGAGAACCACCAGACGGGGTACATATTTACGGACCGGCTCGCAACGAGGGTGCATGACGGAGCTGGGTGCGCTCGGCCTGTCGAGCTACGAGGAGAAGGTGTATCGGACACTGTTACTGACGGGTGCGGCGACGGCGACCGAGCTCTCCGAGGCCAGCGGCGTTCCGAAAGGTCGCATCTACGACGTGCTCAACGGCCTCGAAGCCCGGAAGGTGGTCCGCCTCCAGTCGAGTGATCCGAAGCAGTACGTCGCCGTCGAGCCGGAGGCCGTCGTCGACAGGCTGCTGGCCGAGCGGGCACACGAGCTGCGAGAGGAGTGGCGACACTACCGGGAGCGAGCGGCGGCGGTCCGCACGAACGTGCTCCCGACGCCACCGACAGAGAGCAGCTTCTGGCTGGGCTCGCTGGGCAGCGAGGAGATGCAGACGGCGCTGCAAGAACACACGCGCACCGCCGAGGAGTTCGTCCACGGCATCGTCGGGACCCCCTACGAGAACGCGACGTGGGAGACGCTCCAGAGAGAGTGGGAGGCCTTCTTCGAGGGCGCGAGCGCGGATCTGACGGTGCAGCTCCTCGTCAGCGAGAAGGTGGCGCTGACGCTGCCCGAGACGTTCGACCGGCTGATCGCCGACCAGTCCGGCGACGTGGCCGTCAGGACGCTGCCCGACGTGGGACTGTCCTTCGACGTCGTCGACGGGATCGGGACGACAATCGACATCCCGCACCCGGTCGCCGCCGACGATCGAATCGGCGTCCTCGGCATCACGGACTCGGAGATCGTCGAGGAGTTCGAGCGCCACTTCCAGCGGCTGTGGGCCGGTGCAGCGCCGCTCGTCGAGTGAACGTCCCGTTTCGCGGCCGCCCCTAGAACTGGTAGCGCCGGTCGTCTTTCTCCTGGGCCTGTGGGAACTGGTCCGCGCCAGTCATCTCGTCGAAGGTCATCCCGGAGAGGTACTCGTCGTAGGTACAGTCGTAGCCAGAGCGGAGGTGAAAGTCGAGGTTGCCGGTCTCGACGGCGTTCTGAAAGAGCATGTGGACCGCGCGGCGGACGAGTTCGTCGGGATCGTCGGGGTCCAGTGCGCTGGTCAGCATCGCCAGTTCGTTGCGCGTCTCGCGGTCCAGCGAGACGGCGAGTTCCGCGCCAAGCTCGGAGTACTGGGCCTGTACGTCGTCGGAGAGATCGTCCAGCGTCATGTTGGGGCGGTGGTCCAGCGCGGGAAAACCTCTTTCGGCCTCCGGCGGCCGGGTGTGGACCGTCACGCACAAGCGCCGTCGCTCGTAACGCCGCGGTAATGACGGAGCTGCCGGGCGCAGTCCCCGAGAACCGCGACGCCGTCCAGCGGGCCCTGGTCGAGTGGTACGAGGCCGACCACCGGTCTTTTCCCTGGCGCGAGACCGACGACGCCTACGAGATCCTCGTCTCGGAAGTGATGAGCCAGCAGACACAGCTGGGCCGCGTCGTCGACGCCTGGCGCGAGTTCCTCGATCGGTGGCCCGACGCCGAGGCGCTGGCGGCCGCCGACCAGTCCGACGTGGTCGCGTTCTGGACGGCCCACTCGCTGGGGTACAACAACCGGGCGAAGTACCTCCACACCGCGGCCAATCAGGTCCTCGACGACTGGGACGGCTCTTTCCCCGAGACCCCCGACGAACTGCAGGAACTCCACGGCGTCGGCCCCTACACCGCCAACGCGGTCGCCTCGTTCGCGTTCAACGCGGGCGACGCCGTCGTCGACACGAACGTCAAGCGCGTCCTCCACCGCGCGTTCGACGTGCCCGATGACGACGCGGCGTTCGAGGAAGTCGCGGGGGCGCTCATGCCCGACGGACGGTCGCGGGTCTGGAACAACGCGATCATGGAACTCGGCGGCGTCGCCTGCGAGAAGACCCCGGCCTGCGACGCTGCCGGCTGCCCGTGGCGCAAGTGGTGTGTGGCCTACGACACCGGCGACTTCACCGCTCCGGACGTGCCGACCCAGCCCGGTTTCGAGGGGAGCCGCCGACAGATGCGCGGCCGCGTCGTCAACGTCCTCGGCGAGTACGACGAGCTCGCGCTCGACGAACTCGGGCCGCGCGTCCGTGTCGACTACTCCCCGGACGGTGAGTACGGCCGCGAGTGGCTCCGTGGGCTCGTCGAGGACCTCGCGGACGACGGCCTCGTCAGCGTCGAGGACGGCGACGAGTCGCTGGTGGTCGGTCTCAGCGAGTGAGAACGCACCCGGTGGTACTTGCACGTCCGTGGCCAACGTTCACGTATGACTGTCCAAGCAGACACTGTCCGCGTCTGGCTGGTCGAACGGACCTACTCCGACGACGAGCAGAACCTCATCATCCTCACGTACGCGACGCCCGACGGCGAGCGGTACTTCCGCAAGGAGCGGGCGCTGACCTCGTTCGGAGACATCCGAGATACGACCGCGGCCGTCGACGCCGAGCCGGGGAATCTCGGGACCGTCGACGACGCGGATCTGCGAGAGCGATACGCGACAGAAGCCCGGCGGATGGCCGACGTTCACGACCCTGAGGACCTCATCTAGAGCGGTCGCTGACGGCCCTACTGCACCAGAGCGGTCGGACGAAGCGTACACATAAATGACCCCCAGTCGTTTGGGCCGATATGACGCGAACGACGGTCGTCGGCATCTGTGGCAGTCTCCGCGAGGGCAGTTACACCCGACAGAGCCTCCGAGTCGCACTGGCAGCCGCAGCGGCGGCCGGTGGTGACACCGAGTTGCTCGACCTCCGCGAGTGGGACCTCCCCGTGTTCGACCCCGACGCCGAGGACGCTGGCGACGCAGCGGCGTTCCGCGAGCAGATCCGGGCGGCGGACTCGATCCTGCTGGGAACGCCGGTCTACCACGGTTCGTTCTCGACGCCGCTGAAGAACGCGCTGGACTACTGTGGCTTCGACGAGTTCGAGAACAAGACCGTCGGCCTCCTGTGTGTCGCCGGGGGGAGTTTCCCCGTGACGGCCCTGGAGCACCTCCGGTCGGTCGGGCGGTCGCTGGACTGCTGGGTGATCCCGCACCAGGCAGCGGTGCCCCGCGCGGCCAGTGCCTTCGAGGACGGGCGACTCGTCGACGAACAGGTGCGCGAGCGCATCGAGACCCTCGGCCGCGAGGCCGTCCAGTACGCCGGCATCGAGCCCGATCCCCAGAGTATCGAGAGCTGCGAGAACGTCGGCGCGGACGACTGATACCGCCGTTCGTCACTCCCGGTGTTCGCCGCCTCGGGCGGCGAGTCGATCCATGCACTGACAGCCGTGTGTCAGAAGATCGAGAACACTGATTCGAACGGAATCGTCCACATCATCGCGTGGTTCAGGGCCGTCACGGCGAGGTTTTCCGTCCGCTCGTAGGCGTACCCCCAGAGCAGACCGCCGGCACCCGTCGAGACGACCGAGTACACCACGCTGCCGGTCGAGAAGACGGCGAAGACGCCGTGCATGAGGGCGAACGCCGTGGCACTGACGAGGACGACACCGGCCGTCCCGAGGTGTGGGCGCACGCGCCCCTGCACGACGCCTCTGAAGAGGAGTTCCTCTGCGGGGGCCGCGACAGCGTACAGTCCGAGGAGCGCGACGATCCAGAGCGCCGGGCGGTCGAAGAGCAGCGCGACGGTCCTGCTGGTCTCGTGAGTCGGGACCGAGAGACCGAGCGCCGGCAAGACGACACCCAGGAGCGCCGAGGTCGCCCAGAGACCGAGCGGCAAGGCGGCGATCCAGCCGAGGTCTCGGATCGTCGGAATCCGGAACCGAACGTACCGGTGCCGGTCCTCGACACGCCACAGGTACGCGACGGCGACGACGGCGAAACCGATCTGGACACCGGAGCCCAGAACCGTGAAGGCGTCCGTCTCCGCGACGCCGAACAACGAACCCGAGAGCTGAAACGCCGCGACGCCGCCGAAGCCAGCGATCCAGCCGCAAACAGCGAGGAGGAGGGCCGAAGCGACCGCCAGCGGCGTGTCGCCGATGGCCGACGACGGCAACCGCTCGGGGAAGACGCTCACGCGTCTCCCCCCAGCTCACCAACGGCGAGGCGACGTCGCTCGTGTGTTCGGGTGCGATGCGCTAGAGTGCCGTCCTCCGGGCGCGGAGGTCGTGGGCCGTCGTCAGCCATCACCACCTCGTACCACGAGGGGGCACAAGAACGGGGAGCTCCGTTTATTTCCGAATCGGGAGGTGGACGAGTGTACACTGGCGTTCGTCGACCGCGTATACGGTCGTACACCGACCTCGAAGCGGTCCACAGCAGGCGATCTGTTCGGGCCCGTCCCTCGAATGTCGACACGATTAAGAGCGCGTCAGCAATAAATTCGCCCGTCTTGCCAGAGAAACCGGCCGCCCTGCTCACGAAGACACAGCGAGAGCGCATCGCAAGTGACTTTCGCGGACTGTCGGACGCCAAGCGCCGCCGCGATCAGCGACAGATTCGCGAACGCGTCGCCGCCGGGCTCGACGATTTCGGGTACCTGGTCGACTATCCGGACGAGCAGTTCGAACTCGCGTTCGACCAGTACGACGACGAGACCGTCGAACAGATGCTCGGGGAGTTGTCACTCGTGACCGAGCGCCTCCGACTCCTCCACGACATCGAACGGGAGACAGTGGTCGGTCGTTCGCGGGGCCGCGTCGCGGACATCGAGACGAACGAACGGACACTGGCGGCGCTCGACGTCGACGAGGCAGTCGGGGGCGGCGACGCCACCGCCAGAGCGGGCGATCGAGACCGGCTACGTCGGCGCTCCACGCAGTCGCTGAAGCTGGGTATCGCCGTCGGGATCCCCGGAGCCCTGTTCGCGGCGGTCCCTCCGGGGACCGTGCCCGCGCCGGTCGACGGTCCCGTGGTACTGCTCTCCTTTCTGTTCGCTGGTGCCACGCTGGGCATCGGGCTGGCTGGCGTCGCGCTCCACGGCCTCAAGCACGACCTCCTCCCCGCGCTTGGGCGCTTCCGAGAGAGTCCGCGAGACGCACTCCGGGCAGCGTGGGAGCGACTGTGACCGTCGGGAAAGGAAACTGACTAACGCTCGCTGGACCTACGACGACACGTGACACAGTGGGTCGAGAACCCGACGGGCGGGCGCGACCGCGGCCCGATCGCACTCCTGCGCGCGTGGGTCGAGATACTCTTGCGACCGCAGCGGTTCTTCCAGGCGGGGATCGCACCCGGCGATCAGGCACCGGCACTCGTCTTCATCGCCGTCGTCGTCCTCGTCGAGGAGGCGTCGCGGTTCGCGGTCGTCGAACTCGCCCAGCGCGGACAGCTGTCGCTCGGGCCGTACGACTACCCGGTGATCGGTGATCTGGAACCACTGATGGCGCTGCTGGCGCTGGTCGCCATCGTCGTCTTCGTCGCGCCCGCGGTGCTCCACCTCACGGCGGCCGCCCAGACGCTCCTGTTGGCACCGCTGGCACCGGATCGGGGCGGCATCAGCGAGACCGTGCAGGTGATCGCCTACGCGACCGCTCCGTGTGTGTTCGCCGGGCTCCCGATCCCGGAGGTGCGGATCGCCTGTGGTCTCTGGGGTACCGGGCTGTACGTCTACGGAATGGGGACGATCCACAACCTCTCGCTCCCGCGTGCCCTCGTCGTCAGCGCCGTTCCCGCGGCCGTCCTCTTTGGCTACGGCTTTCGCACGTTCGCAGCGGCCAATGCGTTGCTGTAGCGCCCGGCCACGTCGAACAGTTTAGGTGGCTGCCGGCCGGCTCCTCGAATATGCTCACGCTCGACCTCGACGACTTCATGTTCGAACTCAAAGACGGCGCACTCAAACACGTCGGCCCCTCGAACCGGACCGCGACCGCGAAGCTGTACGATGTCGAAGGCATCGACGTACGGGAGTTCGGCGACGAGCGCGTCAAGCTCGCCTTCGAGGACGACGACGGCAGCCAGTTCGAGATCGCCCTCGCGCCCGAGCAGGCAAGCGAGGTCGCTCGTGGCGTCGAGATGCTCGAATCGGAGAGCCAGATCTACGAGTAGCGGGACGGAACCGACCGACGGCAGGCCCCGCCCGGCCGGTCGGCGAGCGACGAGGATTTCGACAACCGTTTTAGTGCCGAAATGCTTTCACCGGTCAATGGGTTCGTGTATCATCTGTGGCACCTCCGTCGACGGTCACATCTGTGACCTCCACGAGGAGGACGTCCTGTTCGAATTCCGAGGCGACCATCCGAATCAACTGACGACCAATCGATACTACCGCGGCTCCGTCGACGGCTTCGCCGAGTTCGGCGTCTTCGTCGACATCGGCGATCGCGTGACCGGGCTGCTCCACCGCAGCGAGCTGGATCAGCGACTCGACTCGCTGGACTGGGAGCCGGGCGACACCGTCTTCGTGAAGGTGAAAAACGTCCGAGACAACGGCAACATCGACCTCGGCTGGTCGATCCGACAGGCCGAGCGAGAGTTCCGCGGCACGCTGATCGACGATCCCGAGTTCGACACGGCGCGACTCGCCGAAAACGTCGCGGAGGACGAGTCGGGAAACGGGCGTGAGGAGCCGGCGGCGGACGCCGACTCCAAACCGTCGCCCGACGAGCAAGCCGTCGAAGCGACGACCGACACAGACTCCTCGCCCGACGACCAGACCGTCGAAGCGACGAGTGACGCCGAACCGTCGGCCGACACCGCCGAAACGACGACCGACGCCGACGCGGCGAAGATCAGCCAGGCCGACGACAGCGAGCGCGTCGAACGAAGCGCCAGCGTCGTCGGACAGGGCAGTACGGCGACGGCCGAGAGCGACGACACGTCGGCCGACGCCGAGAGTGACGATGCAGTCGACCAGCAGCGAGACCACCCCGTCGTGACGGTCGACAGCCTGGACGACCACGAAGGCGACGACGTTCGCCTCGAAGGCGAGATCGTCGACGTTCGCCAGACCAGCGGGCCGACGGTGTTCGAGCTCCGAGACGAGACCGGGACCGTCGACTGTGCGGCCTTCGTCGAGGCGGGCGTCCGCGCCTACCCCGACATCGTCGAAGAGGACATCGTCCGACTGGACGGCGACGTGCGCCGTCGCCGCGGCGAGATTCAGGTCGAGACCGAGACACTCGTCGCGCTCGACGGCGACGAACGCCAGACCGTCGTAGACCGGATGGCCGACGCGCTCGACGACCGCGCCCGGCCCGCCGCCGTCGACGCGCTCGCCGAGGACCCGACGATCGAGGCACTGGCCGACGATCTCGTCGACGCCGCGACGGCGATCCGACGCGCGGTCATCACCGACCGCCCGGTGATCGTCCGCCACTCCGCGACTGCCGACGGCTACGTCGCTGGCGTAGCCCTCGAACGGGCGACGCTCCCGCTGGTCGCCGACGAGCACCGCCGAGCCGACGCGCAGTACCACTACTTCGATCGCCGACCGCTGGAAGGCGGCGTCTACGACATGCAAGACGCCACCAAGGACGTGACGAACATGCTCGAAAACCGGGAGCGCCACGACGAGAAGCTCCCGCTTTTCGTCTTCGTCGCCGCCGGTGGGACCCGCGAGAGCCTCGACGGCTTCGATCTGCTCGACGTGTACGGCGCACCCCGCGTCGTGATCGACGACGCCGTCGCCGACGAAGCGATCGCCGACTCGGTCGACACGCTCGTCAGCCCGTCGCTGGCCGGTGCGTCGCCGACGACGGCGACGGCGCTGGCGGCCAACGTCGCCGCCCACGTCAACGAGCACGTACAGGACGATCTCGTCCACCTGCCGGCAGTCAGCTTCTGGGACGAGACGCCAGCGTCCTACCTCGACGCCGCGGCCGAGGCGGGCTACGACGAAGCCTCGGTGACGGAGCTTCGCGACGCGGTCGCGCTGGAAGCGTACTACCAGTCCTACGAGGACAAGCGCGAGCTGATCAAGGACCTGCTGTTCGGTGACGACGAGGACGACGTGACCGGGCTCGCCGGCAACGTCGCCGAGCAGTTCCGCGAGAAGCTCGCGACGGAGGTCGACACCGCGACGGCCAACATCGAACACGAGGAGATCGGCGGGACGACCGTCGCCGTCCTCGACACCGACGCCTTCACGCACCGCTACGACTTCCCGCCGTCGACGATCCTGCTCGACGAGCTGTTCCGGCAGGCCGACAGCGAGACGGACGCACTCGTCGGCGTCGCCGACGACACCCTGTTCGTGCGGGCCGACGAGACGGTCGACGTACACGATCTGGCCGACGCGATCGACGAGGCCGCACCGGAAGCCGCCGTCCGGACACGCAGCGCCCGCGAGCAGTCGATCCGATTCCTCTCGGGCGAGCGCGACGCCGTGATCGACGCGACGCTGGCCGTCGTCGGCGAGCGGTTCTGACGGCTCGACCATCACGACAGCGGCGGTCGAGCAGACACAGCCTCTTTGTGCCGTCGACGAAATCCCCCAGCTATGGCCCTCCCCGCACCAGAAGCTGTGCTCGTGTCGGCGACACTGTTGCTCCCCGCGCTCGTGCTCGCCGTCGTTCGCTGGCGAGGGGCGATCCGGCGCTGGAAGCTCCCGCTCGTCGCCGGTGTCTGGCTTGCAGTAGTCGCGAGTCTGACGAACACAGCGAGCGAACCGGGGTCGCTGCCGGCCAGATTCGATCAGACACTCGTGAGTGCCGTCGTCGTCGGAGCATCCCTCCTGAGCATGGCACTGGCCATCTACAGCTGGCGACTCTACAGGGCCGACCCAGACGCGACTGTCAATCTCTTACCGCCCCGGTAGTCGTCGACGGACCACCAGAACGCTCTTGCAGTCGATCGGCGAACGCCACGTATGGACGATCAGGTCCTCGATACGGACGCCCTCGACTGGGAGGAGTACGATCACGGGACTCGCTCGTTCAGGGGCAAGCGCTTCACGCGAGCCAGCGCCGCCAGCGAACTGGGCTGTAGCCTCTACGAGATCGAGCCGGGCAAGCGCGGCTGGCCCGCCCACTACCACGAGGGAAACGAGGAGGCGATCTTCGTCCTCGACGGCGACGGGACACTGTGGCTCGGGAGCGACCGCGAGGAACGCGACCTCGAAGCGGGCGACTTCGCGGTCTTTCCCCGGAGCGAAGCCGGCCAGCACGAACTCGAAGCCGGGCCGGACGGGCTCCGGTATCTCGCGATGTCGACGATGAACGAGCCCGACATCACGGTCTACCCGGACAACGACGCGGTCGGCGTGTTCGCGGGCTCGCCACCCGGCGGCCAGAAGAGCGAGCGCCGACTCTCGAAGTACCTCGATCTCGACGCCGAGGTGCCGTACTGGGACGACGAGGACGGCGACGGCCGGCGGGAGGAGTAGCGACACGCTTATTCGCGCGAGCGAACGAACTGTGACAACGGCAATGAGCACCGAGACGGGCGATCCCACCGAGTCCGAGGCGTTCGAGCAGGTCTGTGCAGAGCTGGTCGACCGCATCCTCGCGGGCGAACTGGAGCGCGAGGACGTGGAGAGCGCCAAGATGGAGGTCTGTTCGAAGTACTCCGCACCGAAGGTCCCGAAGAACTCGGAGATCCTCGACTACGCGCCGCTGGAACGACGCGAAGAGCTGGAGGAAGTGCTCCAGCGCAAGCCGGTGCGGACCGCCTCGGGGGTCTCGCCGATCGCGGTGATGACCTCGCCCCACCGGTGCCCACACGGGAAGTGTCTCTACTGTCCCGGTGGTCCCGATTCTGAGTTCTCGTCTTCGCAGTCTTACACCGGCCACGAGCCCGCGGCCGCCCGCGGCGTCCAGAACGACTACGACCCCTACGGACAGGTCACCCTGCGGCTGAACCAGTTGCGCGAGATCGGCCACCCCGTCGACAAGGCCGAACTGATCCTGATGGGCGGGACGATGACCGCACGGAGCCACGACTACCAGGAGTGGTTCGTCAAGCGCGCCATCGAAGCGATGAACGACTTCGACACCGAGGCCCAGCCAGCGCCCGCAGAGGGCGAGAGCTTCGCGCAGGACCCTGACGAGTACGACTTTCGCTACCTTGAGGACGTGATCGCGGAGAACGAGACCGCCGACGTGCGAAACGTCGCCACGACGTTCGAGACGAAGCCCGACTGGTGCGATCCCGAGCAGATCGACCGGATGCTCCGGCTGGGCGGGACGAAGGTGGAGGTCGGCGTCCAGACCACCTACGAGCGGATCAACCGGGAGATGCACCGCGGCCACGGCGTCCAGGCCAGCGTCGACGCGAACCGCCGGCTGCGAGACTCGGCGTTCAAGGTCGGCTTCCACATGATGCCCGGCCAGCCCGGCATGTCCAAGGAGATGTGTCTGGAGGACTTCCGGCGCATCTTCGAGGACAGCAAGTGGCGACCGGACTACCTCAAGATCTACCCGACGCTGGTCGTGGAGGGAACCGTCACCTACGACTGGTGGCGCAAAGACGAGTTCGATCCCCTGGACAACGACGAGGCCGCGGAACTCGTCGCCGAGATCAAGTCGATGATCCCGAAGTACACCCGCCTCCAGCGCGTCCAGCGTGACATCCCCGCGGACTTCATCGAGGGCGGCGTCTGGAAGTCGAATCTCAGACAGCTCGCCCGACAGCGCATGGACGAGCACGGCTGGACCTGCGACTGCATCCGCTGTCGCGAGGTCGGGATGAACGACGAGGACCCCGAACGGATCGAGAAGGACGTCATGACCTACGAGGCTGCCGGCGGGACCGAACACTTCATCAGCTTCGAGGATCCCGACAAGGACCTGCTCGTGGGCTTCTGTCGCCTCCGGTTCCCGAACGATCCGGTTCGGCGCGAACTGCAAAACGCCGCGCTCGTGCGTGAACTCCACGTCTACGGCAGCCAGGTCGGCCTCGGGAGCGCCAGCGAGGACGACCAACACCAGCACGAGGGATACGGTCGCCGACTGCTCGCGACGGCAGAGGAACTGGCGGCCGACGCCGGCTACGACAAGCTCGCGGTCATCTCCGGTATCGGCGTCCGGCAGTACTACCGCGAGAAGCTCGACTACAAGCAAGACGGCCCGTACGTCAGCAAGCGACTGTGACCGGACGAACGGAGTGAGTCCGGCTTTTTCACCCATGTTTTTGCACGAGGGTTCCCGCAACGAGCCCAGCGAGTGAGGAAACCCGACGTGGAAAAAGATGGGAGTGGCCCGTACGTCAGCAAGCGACTGTGAAATCGGGCGACACTCATTAGCGTGGGGCCGGCGTACGGTCGGCAATGGCACGGAGGTTGATCGACGGGGTCTGGGAGCTCGATCTGGGACTACTGCCGCCGCTGGCGTCGAACGCGTTTCTCCTCGACGAGCGGGAGATGGACGGCACCGACGGCGAGGCGGTGACGCTGTGTGACACCGGCCTGTTCTGGAACGAGCCCTCGATCAGAGACGAACTCGCAGCCGTCGGTTGCGAGCCCGGCGATCTCGACCGCGTCCTGTTGACCCACTACGATCTGGACCACGTCGGCGGGCTCGAACGGCTGCAACCGGAGTTTACCGGCCCGGTCTTCCTCGGGCGAGCCGACTACGAGCTGGTCGAGAACGGCGCACCGCCGCCGTCGAACAACCACAAGGGGCTGTTCCACCGCGCCGCCCGGACGCTCTGTCCGCTCCCCGACGGGATCGACCTGCGGCCGGTCGACGACGGCGAAGCCGTCGGTCAGTTCGCCAGCTACGCAACACCGGGACACAACCCGGGACACACGGTGTACGTCCACGACTGCGGCGTGGCGCTGCTCGGCGACCTCGTCTGGGAGGAGGGCGGTGCGATGACGACGCCGATCTGGTTCGACTCCTACGACATGGATCGGGTCCGGGCGTCCGTCAGGGAGTTCGCCGCGCGGGCACCCGCCTTCGAGGTGGCGGCGATGGCCCACGGGACGCCGTTCGTCCGCGACGGTGACGACGTACTGGGCGCACTCGCCGCGACGCTCTGACCGATCGAACGAGCGGGTTTTTGTACTGTCCGTGTGGAGATCTGTCTATGCAACGATCAGTCGCGGTCGTCGGTGCGGGGGCGGCCGGTGCGGCGGCGGCGTACGCGCTCCGGGAACACCCCGTGGACGTGACCGTCTTCGAGAAGAGCGGCGGCGTCTGCGGCCGTGCCGCGACCCGGCGGCGCGACGGTTGTGTCTACGAGTACGGTGCCAACTACCTGACTGCCGACGACGACCGCGTGGCCGAACTGGTCACCGAGGAACTCCCGACCGACGGACTCACCGAGATCGACGAGCCCGTGTGGGGGTTCGATTCTGACGGGGCGATACGCGATGCGCCGACGCGATCCGCGGAACAGGTGAGCGAGGATCGCGACGAACAGACGACGCGGTGGACCTACGAGCAAGGGATCACCCAGCTCGCGAAGCGGCTGTTCGCGGCCGGCGACGCGACGGTCCACCGGCACACGCGCGTCGAGTCACTGGCGCGAAGTGAGGCGGGCTGGCGTGTCACCGACGCCGACGGCGGAACCTACGGCCCGTTCGACGCCACGCTCCTGACGCCACCGGGTCCACAGACCGCGGACCTGCTGGGTCAGTCGGAGTGGCGACACGCCGACCGACGGCGGCTCAGGCAGGCCGCCGCCTCCGTCCCCTATCGCACCGTCGTCGCCGGTCTGTTGCACTACGATTTCGAACTTGACCGCCCGTACTACGGACTGGTCAGCGAAACCGAGGACCACGACGTGGGCTGGGTCGGCCGCGAAGAGTGCAAGGCGGGGCACGTCCCAGACGGCGAGACGCTCCTGTTGGTCCAGATGGCACCGGACTGGTCGGTCACCCACTACCGTGACGACGCCGCCACGCTGACCGACGCGATCGCAGACGCGACGGCGACGCTACTGGACGACGACCGACTGGCCGAGCCCGACTGGACCGACCACCAGCACTGGCGGTACGCGCTGCCGGACGACGGCGTTGCGGCGGACACCCTGGAGACGGCACCAGCGCACGACCTCTTTGTGGCCGGGGACTGGGTCGCGGGCGAGGCGCGGCTCCACGCTACCGTCCGGAACGGCCTGAGAACCGGCGAGCGAATCGGCGAGCACCTGTAGCGAAGCGGTTTTGCGTCCCGGCCTGCACCACCCGACATGGACCACAAGCGGGAGCTGACGAGCGTCGACCTCGCCGCCCTCGAACGGGAGTTGGGCGGCTACGAGGGGGCCAAGCTCGACAAGGCGTACCTCTACGAGGACGACCTCCTGCGGCTCAAGATGCGGGACTTCGACCGCGGCCGGGTGGAGCTGCTGATCGAGGTCGGCGAGAACAAGCGCGCCCACGTCGTCGACGCCGACCACGTCCCCGACGCGCCGGGCCGACCGCCCAACTTCGCGATGATGCTTCGCAATCGGATCGCGGGCGGCGAGCTGGCCGACGTGCGCCAGTTCGAGTTCGACCGGATCATGGAGTTCGAGTTCGACCGTCCCGACGCCTCCACCACGGTCGTCGCGGAGCTGTTTGGCGACGGCAACGTCGCGGTGCTCGACGAACACGGCGAGGTCGTCGACTGCCTGGAGACGGTCCGGCTCAAGTCACGCACCGTCGCGCCGGGCAGCCAGTACGAGTTCCCGTCGGCGCGGTTCAATCCGCTGACCGTCGACTACGAGACGTTTCTGGAGCGGATGCGCCAGTCCGACGCCGACGTGGTGCGGACGCTCGCGACCCAGCTGAACTTCGGGGGGCTCTACGGCGAGGAGCTGTGTACCCGGGCCGGGATTCCGTACAACCAGGCCATCGAAGACACCGACGAAGCGGAGTTCGAGCGGCTCTACGAGGTGATCGCCGAGCTGAAAGAGCGCCTCCGGAGCGGCGACCTCGATCCGCGCGTCTACTACGAGTACGAAGAGATCGAGGGCGAGGAGATCGAGCGTCGCGTGGACGTGACGCCGATCCCCCTCGAAGAGTACGACGACGTAGAGAGCCGTGCCTTCGAGACCTTCACCGAGGCGCTGGACGAGTACTTCTACGAGGTCGAACGTGAGGACACGGCCGAGGAGATCGCCGACGCGGGCGTCGACCGGCCGGACTTCGAGAGCGAGATCGAGAAGTACGAGCGCATCATCCAGCAACAGCAGAGCGCGATCGAGGACTTCGAGGCCGACGCCGAGGCCGAGCGCGAGAAGGCAGAGTTGCTGTACGCCCGCTACGACCTCGTCGACGAGATCCTCTCGACGATTCAGGGCGCGCGAGCCCAGGACACGCCGTGGGACGAGATCGAGGCGACCTTCGAGGAGGGCAAAGAGCAGGGCATCGACGCGGCCGAGGCCGTCGAGGGTCTCGACGGCAGTGAGGGAACGGTGGCCCTGTCGATCGACGACGTGCGCGTGACGATCGACGCGACGATGGGCGTCGAGAAGAACGCCGACCAGCTCTACCAGGCGGCAAAGCGCATCGAGGAGAAGAAAGAGGGCGCACAGGCCGCGATCGAAGACACGCGAGAGGATCTCGAAGCCGTCGAGCGACGCCGCGAGAACTGGGAAGCCGAGGACACGACGGAGACCCAGGAACAGACGGAGGAGTCAGACGACGTCGACTGGCTCTCGCGAGCGTCGATTCCCGTCCGGAGACAGGAGCCGTGGTACGATCGCTTCCGGTGGTTCCGCACCTCGAACGACTTCCTCGTGATCGGCGGCCGCAACGCCGACCAGAACGAGGAACTGGTCAAGAAGTACCTCGACCGCGGAGACAAGTTCTTCCACGCGCAGGCCCACGGCGGTCCCGTGACCGTCCTGAAGGCGACCGGTCCCAGCGAGTCCAGCCGCGACGTGGACATCCCGGACCAGGACAAGCGCGAAGCAGCGACGTTCGCAGTGGCGTACTCGTCGGTGTGGAAGGGCGGCAAGTACGCCGGTGACGCGTACATGGTCGATCCCGACCAGGTGTCGAAGACCCCGGAGAGCGGCGAGTACCTGGAGAAAGGCGGTTTCGCGATTCGAGGCGACCGGACGTACTTCCGGGACCTCGAAGTCGACGTGGCCGTCGGAATCTCCTGTGAGGACTGGACCGGCGTTCTCGGCGGCCCGCGATCGGCCATCGAAGACCGCGTAGCGACCAGTATCGAGATCGAACCCGGCCAGTACGCACAGAACGACATCGCGAAGCGACTGTACCGAGAGTTCAAAGAGCGGTTCGAAGACGAATCGTTCGTCCGCAAGGTTGCCAGTCCGGACCTGATCCAGGAGTTCCTCCCGCCGGGCGGCAGTCGAATGGTCGAGTAACCCCCCGCCGCCCAGCACCGTTTACCAGCAGTGAACGGCGTCCAGAACGGTGTCACAGCGCCGACAGCTGCCGATCAGAAATATCCGGGAGTATTAGACGAGAGAACGGACGAACATCGAATTCTCGGCGATGCGAGTACTTCGATACACTAATACCTCGTCCGACACCACATCCGATAATGGCAAGTGCCGACCGGTTTCGCGACAGCACGCAGATCCTCCTGCCAGCCGCTGCCCTGGACGGCATCCGCGAAGACCTCGAACGCGAGTTTACTCTGACGGTACGCGAGGAGGGAACACAGGTCCGCATCATCGGTTCGCCAGTGGAGATCAAGGCGGCCTCGGACTTCCTGGCGATGAACGGCATCAACCTCGCCTGACGCCGTCGACCGTCGCTGTTTGATATCTGCGACGCCGGGACACACCGTCTCGACCGTCGTGACCGGCGCGATTCTCCGACACCGACAAGAGCGGTGTGGTTCACTCCCACGCGGCGTCGTCGAAAAGCAATCCTTAAAACTGCTGGGCAGGTCCAACCTAACATGGCTGGAACTATCGAAGTGCTCGTTCCGGGCGGCGAGGCCAACCCTGGCCCGCCCCTCGGTCCGGAGCTGGGGCCGACCCCCGTCGACGTGCAGGCAGTCGTCCAGGAGATCAACGACCAGACCGCGGCCTTCGACGGCACCGAAGTGCCCGTCACCGTCGACTACGACGACGACGGCTCCTTCGAGATCGAGGTCGGCGTCCCGCCGACGGCCGAGCTCATCAAGGACGAAGCTGGCTTCGACACCGGATCTGGCGAACCCCACGAGGAGTTCGTCGCCGATCTCTCGGTCGACCAGATCAAGCAAATCGCCGAGCAAAAGCAGACCGACCTGCTCGCGTACGACACGAAAAACGCCGCGAAGGAAGTCGTCGGCACCTGCGTCACGCTGGGTGTCACCATCGAGGGCGAGAACCCCCGCGACTTCAAGGAGAAGGTCGACGCCGGCGAGTACGACGACGTCCTGCTGGACGCCGCCGAGGCCTGACTGGGCCACCGACGCCGGTTTTCGGCGCTTTTGCCGATCCTCATACCGTCGGCTGTGACTTCGTGAAGAGCTTCGCCACCCCGGGTGGCGAAATCGTTCACAGATGTACAGCCGGCAGTATGAGCGACAGCTGGGTGACACGGAGACCGACGACAGTGCCGTCGCTACCGTGGTTCGACGGCTTTAAGTGTCGCATCGGCTTCGTACCGGGTGAGACAGGCGACTGTACTGTCTACGACAGTACGCCCTGTTTCACTGACCCGTAGAAGCCCGTTGGGCGTACTACGGAGGTGAACAATGGCAGACCAGGATATAGAGAACGCAGTCTCTCGCGCACTCGAAGAGGCCGACCCTCGGAACTTTACCGAGACAGTCGACCTCGCCGTCAACCTGCGCGACCTTGATTTGAACGATCCGTCGAACCGTATCGACGAGAGCATCGTCCTTCCTGCCGGTACCGGCCAGGAGACGAGCATCGTCGTGTTCGCCGAGGGGGAGACCGCTCTGCGAGCCGAAGACGTTGCCGACCAGGTCATGTCCAGCGACGAGCTGGCCGAGCTGGGCGACGACGACGATGCAGCGAAAGATCTCGCCGACGATACCGACTTCTTCCTCGCAGAGGAAGCGCTGATGCAAGACATCGGTCGCTACCTCGGGACCGTCCTCGGTCCACGCGGGAAGATGCCGGACCCGATCAGTCCCGACGACGACGTCGTCGAGATGGTCGACCGAATGCGCAAGTCCGTGCAGATCCGCAGTGGTGACCGCCGAACCTTCCACACCCGCGTGGGTGCAGAGGACATGTCCGCCGAGGAGATCGGCGACAACATCGACGTCATCCTGCGCCGCCTGCACGCCGACCTGGAGAAGGGGCCGATGAACATCGACTCGGTCTACGTCAAGACCACGATGGGCCCCGCGGTGGAGGTGGCCTAACATGAGCGCCGAAGCAGAACGAAAGACCGAGACGATCCCCGAGTGGAAGCGCGAAGAAGTCGACTCGATCGTCGAGATGATCGAGTCCTACGACAGCATCGGGGTCGTCGCGATCACCGGCATCCCCTCGCGCCAGCTCCAGGACATGCGCCGTGGTCTGCACGGGACCGCAGAACTGCGCGTCTCGCGCAACACGCTGCTGGAGCGTGCACTCGACGAGGTCGACGCCGGCCTCGAACAGCTCGGCGACTACGTCTCCGGTCAGGTCGGTCTGATCGGGACGAACGACAACCCCTTCGGGCTGTACAAGGAACTGGAAGCCTCGAAGACGCCCGCGCCGATCAGCGCGGGCGAGGTCGCGCCCAACGACATCGTCATCCCCGAGGGAGACACGGGCGTGGATCCGGGGCCGTTCGTCGGCGAACTCCAGAACGTCGGTGCCAACGCGCGCATCGACGGCGGTTCGATCAAGGTCGTCGAAGACTCGACCGTGCTGGAAGCGGGCGAGGAAGTCTCGACGGACCTCGAGAACGTCCTCGGCGAACTCGGGATCGAGCCCAAGGAAGTCGGGCTCGACCTGCGTGCCGTCTTCGCCGACGGCGTGCTGTTCGAACCCGAGGAGCTCGAACTCGACGTCGAGCAGTACGAGGCAGACATCAAGGCCGCCGCGTCGGCCGGGTGGAACCTCTCGGTCAACGCCGAGTACCCGACCACGCAGAACGCGTCGACGCTGCTACAGAACGCACGCGGCGACGCCAAGAGCCTCGCGGTGTTCGCGTCGATCGAGGACCCCGAGGTCGTGCCGGAGCTGGTCAGCAAGGCCGACGCACAGGTCCGTGCGATCGCTGCCCAGATCGACGACGAAGAAGCGCTGCCGGAGGGACTCCAGGGCGTCGACGCCCAGCCGGCAGCCACAGAAGCATCGACCGACGAAGACGAAGCTGACACTGAAACCGAGGACACCAGCGACGACGCCGAGGCCGAAGCGGCCGAGGACGACGACGATGACGACGACGAGGACGCTGGTGACGCACTCGGAGCAATGTTCTAATTACAACAATGGAATACGTTTACGCTGCACTCATCCTGAACGAATCGGGCGCAGAGATCAACGAAGACAACCTCACTGACGTGCTCGACGCCGCTGGCGTCGACGTCGAAGAGTCCCGCGTGAAGGCGCTCGTCGCCGCACTCGAGGACGTCGACATCGACGAGGCCGTCGACGAGGCCGCCGCCGCACCCGTCGCAGCCGGCGGCGCTGCCGCGCCGGCCGCCGAGGGCGGTGCCGAGGAAGACGCTGGTGCCGAGGAAGAGGCCGCAGAAGAAGAGGCCACAGAGGAAGAAGCCGGCGACGACGACGAAGACGAGGGCGACGGCGGCGAAGGCCTCGGCGAGCTGTTCGGCTAATTCGGCCACAGCACCAACACTTCGATTCTTTCGACACAGATCCGAGAGCGGCAGCGCTGCGTCCGTGATTGGTCGGGTAGCGACGCCACAGGTTTATCTGCGAGGGCGGGACCAGCCCGTCGCAGTGACCGGACCGGTACAGTTCGTCGTCGACCCAGAGCTGACAGTGGCGACACTGGCGGCGATCGCCGGTGGGATCGCGCTGGGAACGATCAGCGGGCTCGTGCCGGGCATCCACGCCAACACGTTCGCGCTTGGGCTGGCGACCGTCGCGCCTGCGGTCCCGGGACCGCCACGGCTCGTCGGTGCGGCGATGCTGGCCGCCGGGACGACCCACACCTTCCTCGACGTGGTGCCGGCGATGGCGCTTGGCGTGCCCGATCCGGCGATGGCCGCGAGCGCGCTCCCGAGCCACCGCCTCGTGATCGCCGGTCGGGGACGGGAAGCGCTCCGGCTGTCGGCGCTTGGCAGCGGGCTCGCGGTGGCGCTGGCCGTCCCGCTGGCGGTCCCGATCACGCTGGCGATGACGCGCCTGTACCCGACAGTCCGCACACATCTCGGCCCGCTGCTCGCCCTCGTCGGGGTGGCCCTGGTGGTCACCGAGCGCGGACGCTGGCCGCGGATCGGTGCCGGCGTCGCGCTGGTCGGCAGCGGTGTCCTCGGTGTCGTCATACTGCCGATCGAACCGGACGGTCCGGTCGCGGTCGGGAGCATGTTGATGCCGCTGTTCGCGGGGCTGTTCGGCGCGCCGGTGCTGATCGAGAGCATCGGCGGCGACGGCGTGCCCCCACAGGACGACGCGACCGTGGCACTCTCCCGGCGGTCGATCGGCGTCGTCGCACTGACTGGGACCGTCGCCGGAGCGATCGTCGGCTACGTCCCCGGCGTGACGGCGGCGATCGCTGCGACCGGTGCCCTCGCCGCGCTGTCGGGGTCGGGACCCAGAGAGTTCGTGGTCGCGACCAGCGGCGTCAACACGGCGACCGCGGTCTTCGCGCTGTTCGCACTCGTCGCCCTCGAAACGCCACGGACGGGTGTGCTCGTCGCCTTCGAGCAGACCGACGCGCCTCTGGCCCTCGGCCTCCTGCTCGTCAGCGTGACCGTCGCCGCGACCGCCGGGTTCGTGCTGGTCCCGCTGGTGGGCGATCGCTACCTCGCCGTCGTGGGGACGCTGGATACGACGCGACTCGCCGTCGCCGTGTTGGTCTCGCTCGTCGGCCTCGGATGGTTGTTCGCCGGTCCGATCGGCGTAGCGTCGCTGGCTGCCGGCACCGTGATCGGGCTCGTCCCGGCCCGCTGTGGCGCACGGCGGGCGAATCTGATGGGCGTCCTGCTCGTCCCCCTGGCGTTATAAGTAGCCCTGTCGGCGAAAGTACGCCAGCATCACGACGCCGATCAGCGCCATCACGACGAGGACCGCCGGGTAGCCGTAGGCCCACCCCAGTTCGGGCATGTTGTAGGGGCTCGCGGCCGGATCGAAGTTCATCCCGTAGACGCCAGCGACGAACGTCAGCGGGATGAAGATCGTCGCGACGACGGTCAGCGTCTTCATCACCTCGTTGGTCGACTGCGAGAGCGCGTTGAGGTAGATGTCTCGTGCGCCCGAGACGAGGTCCCGATACGTCTCGGTGAGGTCCGCGAGTTGGACGAGGTGGTCGTACACGTCCCGAAAGTACTTCTCGGTCTGTGGCTGGACCTGTGCGGGATCGCCGCGCGCGAGGACGCCGACGGCCTCTCGGGCCGGCCAGACCTGTTTCCGGAAGGAGAGCAGGTCGCGCCGAACCGCGTTGATCCGTTCGAGCGTCTCCCGGTCGGGCGAATCGATCACTTCGTCTTCGATCGCCTCGATGAGGTCCTCGACGCGGTCCAGCACCTCGAAGTAGTCGTCGACGACGACTTCGATGACGCGGTAGGCGGTGAAGTCGGCTCCGTGCTGGAGCAGTCGCTCGTCCTCACGTTCGACCGCGTGTCGGACCCGGTCGACGGGCGACGCAGCACCCGGCGAGACCGAGACCACCCAGTCGTGGCCGACGAACAGTCCGATCGGCGTCGTCGAGAGCTCTTCGGCGAACGTCGTCGCACCGCCGGCCAGCGTGATCGTCTTCAGCAAGACGAAGGTGTACTCCGGGAACGTCTCCGTCTTGGCGCGAACGCCGTTCCGGAGGTCCTCGACGGTGAGCGGGTGGATGGCGAACGTCTCGGCGATGGCGTCCAGCTCCGCGTCGGTGACCTCGGGTGCGTGGACCCAGGTCGTGCCCTCGGCGTCGCGTGCCGCCGCGAGTTCGTCGTACCGGCTGATCCCGTCGTCGCCGAAGACGAACGCGTCGATCACGGCACGGACCCTCCCCGAGAGTCGGACGAGCGAGGGTTCTTGTCGACGAAGATTCCCTCGGACCGGGCAGAGGTGGCGTGCGAGCGGGTCCCCGCTGACGATCTCATACGACGGTCCACAGCAGCGATCGACAAAAGCGTTCTCGCTGGTCACCGAGGCGCTGGCGGTGGTGAGCGGACGGACACGCTCGCAGGTGGCTAGCTATCCGAGTCGGTAGGTCGGGCCGTCGTCGGTGTCCTGTACTTCGACACCGAGGGACTCGATCTCGTCTCGGAGTTCGTCCGCCCGCTCGTAGTTGCCGGCGGCTCGCTCGGCCTCGCGTACGTCCAGCAGGAGTTCGACGAGATCCTCGGCGATCGACACGTCGCCGCCCTCGGAGCCACCGAACGAGAGCCCGAGGACGCCACCGCCCAGTTCCTCGATCGTTTCGACGGCCGCACGCAGCGCCCGGTAGTCGAACGACGACCGCTCGTCGACGTGGACGTTGACGGCACCGACAAGTTCCGTCAGCGCCGCGAGCGCCTCGCGGGTGTTGAAGTCGTCGTTCATCGCCGTCTCGAAGTGCTCGCGGGCGGTGGTGACGGCCGTCCGGAGCGTGTCGTCTTCGACCGTCGCGTACGCGTCTGCGTCGTCACACGCCTGTACGGCCCGTTCGTAGCCTCGTTCGAGCGTCTCCCAGCGCTCGATTGCCTCGTCGATCGTCGCCTCGCTGTAGACGGCGCTGTTGTGGTAGGCCGTCGACAGCAGGAACGTCCGGACCACGTCCGTCCCGTACTCGTCGACGGCCGCCTCGACCGTGAAGAAGTTGCCCAGCGACGAGGACATCTTCTCGCCTTTCGTCTCCAAGAGGCGGACGTGAAGCCAGTGGCGCGCGAACTGCTGGCCGGTCGCGGCCTCGCTCTGTGCGATCTCGTTTTCGTGGTGCGGGAAGACGAGGTCCTGACCGCCGACGTGGATGTCGATGGTCTCTCCGAGGTGGGTCGTACTCATCGCCGAGCACTCGATGTGCCAGCCGGGTCGGCCCTCGCTCCACGGGGCGTCCCAGGTCTGGGCGGTCTCGCAGGCCGCTTCGGGGGGCGACGCCCCCTCGTTCTGGTGTTCTTCGATCGCCGCCGGATCGACGCCGCCGGCCTTCCACAGCGCGAAGTCCGCGGGGTTTCGCTTCTCGGTTTGCTCGTCCGGGTCGCCCTGGGCCTCGATCTCGTCGAGTTGCTGGTTCGAGAGCTTCCCGTACTCCTCGAAGGTCGTCACGTCGAAGTACACCGAGCCGTTTGCCTCGTAGGCGTAACCCTTCTCGATTAGCGTCTCGACCATTGCGACGATCTCGGGGACGTGTTCGGAGACGCGCGGGTACACCTCCGCGCGTCGGAGGTTGAGCGCGCGCATGTCGTCGATCACCGACTGGACGTAGTGGCGGGCCACGTCGGCCTCGCTCTCGCCGTCCTCGCCCACGCGGGCGACGATCTTCTCGTTGATGTCGGTGAAGTTCTCGACGTGACGCACGTCGTAGCCCAGGTGCGCCAGCCAGCGATGCATCACGTCGACGTGGACCCACCCGCGGGCGTGTCCCAGATGAGCGGGATCGGAGGTCGTCAGGCCACAGTAGTAGAGCAAGACGGAGTCGGGGTCCTGTGGCTCGAACGCCTCTCGCTCGCCGGTGAGCGTGTTGGTCACGCGAAGCGTCATCGTCGAGTACCAGACGAGGCGGCGATTTCAAAGCGTCGGATGTGCGGCCAGGCTCACGCGTCCAGCGTCGCCTCGACGGCCCGCACCGCGTCGGGGCCGTCACGGCGACCGACCACTACCAGTGCCGTCTCCTCGGCGAATCCCGCGGCGTCGACGCCGATCCCCTCGGCTCTGAGCGCGCCGAGCACCCGCTCGAACGTGTCGACGCCGGTGAGGCCGGCGACGACGAGTCCAGTCAGCGAGCCACTGTCGGGGGCGTACGCCGCGTCGGCGACCGTGATCAGAGCGTCCCCGTCGTCGGCCCGGCCGAGACCGCTGCGCATCTCGACGCGCGCGTCGGCTTCGGGGCCGACGTCGCCGTCCAGTTCCTCGGCGTAGCGACGCAGTGCCGTCGCGACGGCGTCGGTCTCGCCCTCGACGGGCAGCCAGCGGGCGGCGGCGGTGTAGTTGACCACGCCGGCCCGGAGCGCGTCGTAGAGGAACGGTCTCGCACGGACGGCCTCTCGCGTTCGCGCTGCGAGTGATGCCATGGCGGACCGTTCCGTCGGCCCCGGAAAAGCGTCACTGGTTCCGGCAACGAAGCCCCTAAGAACGTCTCTCCCCAACAACTGGTCATGCAAGCGCTCGTCATCGCGGCCCACGGATCGCACCTCAGCGCCGGGTCATCGACGCCGACGTTCGACCACGCGGACACGATCCGCGCGGTGAGCGCCTTCGACGAGGTCCGCGAAAGCTTCTGGAAGGAGGAGCCACACTTCAGGGAAGTGCTGCGGACCGTCGACGCCGACGAGGTCTATCTCGTGCCGCTCTTCATCAGTGAGGGGTACTTCACCGAGCAGGTGATCCCCCGCGAGTTCCGCCTCGACGAGTGGGACCCGGCGCTGTGGGACTCGGACGGTACCAGCGCCGACACGGCGACGCTGACGGCCGAAGACACCGGGCAGACGATCCACTACTGTGGTCCCGCCGGGACCCACGACGCGATGAGCGACGTGATCGTCCAGCGAGCCCAGTCGGTCACCGGCGACCCGGATGTCGGCGACGGCTTCGGGCTCGCGGTCGTCGGTCACGGCACGGAGCGCAACGAGAACTCCGCGAAGGCCATCGAGTACCACGCCGACCGCATCGGGGAGCGCGACCGCTTCGACGAGGTGCAGGCGCTGTTCATGGACGAGGACCCCGAGATCGACGACGTGACGGAGTACTTCGAGAGCGACGACATCGTCGTCGTCCCGCTGTTCGTCGCCGACGGCTACCACACCGAGGAGGACATCCCCGAGGACATGGGGTTGACCGACGACTACCGGACCGGCTACGACGTGCCCACGACGGTCGACGGCCACGACATCTGGTACTCCGGTGCCGTCGGGACAGAGCCCCTGATGGCCGACGTGTTGCTCGAACGGGCCGCCGACGCGGGCGCGGACGTGGGCGACGCGATCCAGCGGGTGAAATCCGAGACCGGCGGGGCAGAGGCCAGCGGCGACTGATCCCCGAGTACTGATACTACCGGCTGTACATCTGTGAACGATTTCGCCACCCTGGGGTGGCGAAGATCTTCACGAAGTTACAGCCGGCAGTATGAGGGCGAGACGCCCCACTGAACCGCCCCACTTTTCTCGACAGAATCCTTCCGGTCGACCATGCAGGGTGCCCACTTGGACGCACTGGTGACGACGGCAGCCGACGGCATCGCGTTCGACGGACTCGTCGTGGAACCGGACGACGGCGGTTACGTCGTCGCGGTCGACGGCGACAGCCACACGGTCGAGACCGACGAGGACCTCCGCCGCGTCGCGACAGAGTACCCTGCGTACGTCTCGAACTGGTATTTCTGGCACACGAGCGCTCCTCAGAAAGAAGACCGCTGGGCGTTCCTCCGGTGGATCGAGGGGGCCGAAGAACGCACGGTGCCCGAACGCTACGACGCGCTCGCAGACGGAGTGACCGAGAGCTGGGGACAGCTACAGATCACGGCCCGCGTCGACGACGGCAGTCGGCGCTACGACATCCGTCACGTCGACGACACGGCCACGGACGCGACGCTCGAACGCCACGACGACCCGCTCGACGCTCGAACGCTCGTCAAGCACGACGACGACGGCAAGTACCGTCCGCTGAAGACGGCTCCGACACTGCAGACCGGCTGGCAGTTCGTCGATCTCGGTCCTGCCGATCTCGTCCAGACCGTCGAGTTCGTCTACCCCGCGACGGTGGCCAACTGGCACCGCGAGCGGACCGGCGACCTCGACGTCAACCACTGGCGCGAGACGATGGAGCGCCAGAGCGGGATCTACGGCGTGGTCCAGACCTGGGACCGCGGCGAAGGGTACGAACACGTCAACTGGGTCGCCGAGGCCTGCTGTGACGACTCGCAGTGTCTGAAGCGTCGGGAGTGGGAGTACGACGACGAGACCGAACTCGACGTCGACGGCGGTGACGGCGAGTTCCCGTGTCGCGAACCGTGCTCGCTGGTGATTTCGGCCGCGCGCCGCTGGACGAAGCTAGAAGGCGAACAGTCCCAGACCTACGAGTTCGAGCTCACCCCGAGCGAGAAAGAACAGGTCGAGCGGATCGTCGAGGCGGTGGCCGACGGCGAGACCGAAGCGATCAGAGAGGCCGACGTGTACGACGGAGCCAATCGCTACCGGACACGATTCCTGCGGGCGAAGCTGTTCGACGACGAGGGGAACCTCTGTGGCGTCGAAACCGATGCGGAGTGATCGTCACTCGCCGACTGCGAGCGCGGTCGCGACGGCGACGGCCGCGAGGACGACGAACGCCCCGAGCCAGGCGGCCGTCCCACCGACCCAGGCTGCGACCGCCAGCGCCAGCGCGACGGCGACGAGCCCGAGAGCCAGCAGCGGCCACGGAACGGCTCTCACGCCGGTCGTGTCGTCGCGTCCGTCCGACCGGGGCTGGGGCTTGGACAGCGACTCGTCGACCTGGACCGGCTCCTCGGTCTCGATTGGCTCGTCGATGTCGACATCGACGTAGCGAGTCTCGGCCCCGTAGCTGGTAGCGATCTTGAGCTTGCCGAACGTCGAGCCGTGGCTGTGGACTGTGACCCGAACCTGCCGCTCGGACTCGCGCTCGACGTGGTGGTTCGGCGCTTCGATCGAGGCCAGTTCCGAGAGGGCGTCGTCCAGGTGCAGGTGAACGTGGGTCGGCTCGCCGTGGTTGACCAACAGGATCTCGAAGGAGTCGTCGGTCTCGAAGCGGTCGGCGACTTCGAGCGAGTGCAACGACGCCCTGTTGACGTGCACGGGTAACGTATCAGGCACGCCAGAGAGTGGGCGACGCCGGCAGAAAAAGGTTCATGTAGTGACAGCCATCAGGCCGGCGCGTCCTCGCGCATGTCCGGCGGGAGGAGATTCGGGATCCCGTCTTCGATCGGGTAGCTCTCGCCACACTCCGTACAGACCAGCGAGCCGGCGAGCACTTCCTCGTCGTCGCGCTCGTCGACTTCGAGGTCGAGCTCGTGCTTGTCGAGCGGACAGCAGATGATGTCCATCAGATCCTCCTTCATACACCCGTCTCCGGTCGGCGCTGTGAAAAACGTGCCGGGTGTCGACGGTCTAGAACGGTCGTTCGCAGACGATCGTCTCCTCGCGGCCGGGACCGACGCCGACCGCGTAGATCGGAACGTCGAGTTCGTCGCTGACGTACTCCAGGTAGGTCCGGGCCGTCTCCGGGAGCGCGTCGTAGCCCTCGTCGGCGACCGCGGCCCAGTCCTGCTCGTCCCACCCCTCGAAGGTCCGGTAGTTGACCGCACACTCGCCCCACCGTTCGGTCGTCGGGGGCATCGAGAGCAGTTCGTCGCCGTCGAGCGTGTAGGAGTGGCCGACCCGGATCTCGTCCAGTCCCGCGAGCGTGTCGACGTGGTTGACGACGATCCCGGTGAACCCGGAGGCCCGCGCGGCGTGACGGAGCATGGGCATGTCGAGCCAGCCGACGCGGCGCGCGCGGCCGGTGACGGTGCCGTACTCGCCACCCACCTCGCGGATGTAGTGTGCCAGTTCCTCTTCGCTCTGGGGCTGGTCGATGTCCGCCGAGAGATCCGGCGACTCGCTGGCCTCGTAGCCGGGGGTGTGGCCCTCGACGCCGGCCAGCTCCGTCGGGAGCGGGCCGGTGCCGACGCGTGAGAGGTAGGCTTTCACGATCCCGATGACTTCGCCCTGGCCGACCGTGGTCGGACCCAGGCCGGTCCCGGTACAGGCCCCGCCGGCCGTCGGGTTCGAGGAGGTGACGTAGGGATAGATCCCGTGGTCGATGTCGATCGAGGTGCCCTGTGCGCCTTCGAGCATGACGTTCTGGCCGCCGTCGATGGCGTCGTCGAGGAACGAGCCGACGTTGACGACCATGCCTTCCGCTTCGAGTCGGCGGCCGTACTCGCGGTACTGCTCGAACAGCGGCTCGACCTCGAAGGCCTCGTCGGTCTCGATGCCGAACACGTCCGCTGCGAGGGCACGCTTCTGGGGGACGACGTACTCCAGTCGGGCCCGAAGCGTCTCGGGATCGAGCAGGTCGCCGACGCGAACGCCCCGCCGACCCGCCTTGTCCTCGTAGGTCGGACCGATACCGCGGCCGGTCGTCGCCGCTTCGAGATCGCCTTCCTCGCTCTTTGCGTCTTCTTCGATTCCGTCGAGAACGCGGTGGTAGGGGAAAATAACGTGAGCACGAGCGGCGACGCGAACGTCGGGTTCGATCCCGCGCTCGCGCAGCGCGTCGAGTTCGTCGAACAGCGTCTCGGGGTTGACGACACACCCGTTCCCGAGAACGCCGATCTTCCCGCGAATGGCTCCGCTCGGAACGAGAGAGAGCTTGTACTCCTCGCCGCCGTCGACGACGGTGTGGCCGGCGTTGTCGCCGCCCTGATAGCGGACGACGACGTCCGCCGCGTCGCCGTAGACGTCGACGATCCCGCCCTTCCCTTCGTCGCCGAGCTGCGAGCCGACGATGGTTACGGTCATCAATCTCGACTTTCAGCCACCGGGGTATACAGATTACGGTACCGCGCGCGACGAGACTGTGCGCACGCACCACGACAGCTTTATGCACACATTCGCTGTACGCTAAGATAGCTCGCTGCCAGCAGGGGGAGATCGGCGAAATATACCGGCAAACAGCCCCCCACGACAGCAACTTTTAAATCCTGCAAACACAAGTTAACAATTGCCATGATAGACAGGCTTGAGAAGGAAGTAGATATGCTGGAGCGTCATCTGCAGGTTCTGCGGATGGTCATCGAGAACGAACCGATCGGTATCGTGAAGATGTCCAACGAGACGGGCTACCCGCACCACAAGGTTCGGTACTCGCTGCGCGTCCTCGAAGAGGAGAACCTCATCGAGCCGTCGAGCCAGGGTGCCATCACGACCGAACAGACCGCCGAGTTCGTCGACGACCTCGACGAGAAAGTCGACGAGATCATCGACAAGCTCGAAGGCATGAAGATCGAAGACGCCGCCGAGATCGAAGGCTGACGCTCCAGTCGGGTGGGGATCGGACCGCCGCGTTCAGTTCTCCGGATCGAATCGCCGTTCGATCCGTCAGTTACAGTTCCGGGACCGCGAGGTGGAACTCCTGGTTGCGCGCCTCGACCAGACAGAGGTGATAGCCGTCCTTGCGCGAGAGATTGACGAAGCTCTTTCGCTTGTCGCGGCTCAACAGTCCGCTGGAAGTCGCCTCTTCGGCCGTTTCGAGCGCAGGCGGTTCGAAGAAGCTCTCGGTGACGAGGAAGGCACCGGCCAGTGACTCGTTCGAGGATCCGACCCGTTCGGCCCGCGTGATCAGGTCGGTCATCATGTCGTCGGTCGCCGGATCGCGGGAGTCGTTGATGTTGGCGACGATCAGCGGATTCCCCATCCGATCGCGCACGACCACGTCGAACTGCTCCTGGGACCGGTGTTGCTCGCCGTCTTCCGTGTACTCGACGGCGATCTGTCCGTTGAGTTCCGCCCTGTCGATCTGTGGCAGCGCGTCGAACAGCTCCGACATCGCTTCGGGGTTGCCGGTGTCGCGGATCTCGTAGAGGAGGTTCCTGACGAGCCAGTCGACGAAGCGGTACTGGATGCTCTCGGGCAGGAACGTCTCGAACTCCGTGTCGCCGACCGCCGCCGTCCCCGCGTCGAACTGCGTGTGAAACTCCAGTCGGAGGTTGTCGTCGACCGCAGATCGGTCGGCGTTCCCGGAGTGGACGGCCGCGAGCGTCGCGTCGCCCTTCGAGTTGTAGCGAACGAAGAGGTTCGTCTGGTCGATGGCCTCTCGCTGGCTCAGCCGCGTCTCCGCGGCCGGCACGTCGTCGTCTTCGACCGACAGCTCTTCGACCCGCTGTTCGAGCCGTTCGATCTCCGTGCGAGCCTCTTCGAGTTCGGACTGGAGACGGTCCCGCTCGCTCGCGAGCGTGTCGAGTTCGGATTGGAGCTGGTCGCGCTCGGCCTCGGTCTCTTCGAGAGCCGCTTCGAGCTCCGCGACGCGCTCCGCGTGGGGCTCCGTCGTGTCCGTCGGCTCGGGTTCTGGTTCGCTCGTCGGCTGGGCGGGCTGGCGATCGGGAGCGTCTGTCGACTGCTGGTCGGCCCGTCCCCTCGACTGGCGTTCGGGCTCGTCTCTGGGCTGGGACTGGCGGCGCTCGGTCGCCTCGGCGGAGCGCTCGGGTTCGCGCTTTCGGTCCGGCTCCGACTCAGCCGTCGCCGACTGCTGGTCGGCCGGTGCGCCGGGATGCCGTGACTGGCGGCGCTCGGGCTCCGGATCGCTCTCGACACCGCCGTTCGCTCCGGCCGACGGGGCCGGATTCGATGGCTCGTCGGCTGCCGTCGCTGCGCTCGCGGTGCCAGAGTGAGACGGATCGAGCGACGGGATCGAGCGGGTTTCGAGGTCGCCGGCACCCGCGGCCGACGGATCGTTGGGCGCGGGAGCGACGCCAGCACCGCTCGCGGACTGGTCCGCCGGTTCGGACTGCCTGCCCGCCTCGGGGTCCGCCGAGACGCCGTCGGTCGGCTGGGGATCGACGGGTTCGCTGGACGTGCGTGTCGCGTTCTCACCCGCGGGCCGGTCGGTCGCGGGCTGGTTCCGGGGCTCCTGTTCGCGTCGCGTCGGCTCCTCGGATCTGTCGCCGGCCGGCGTCTGGTCGCTCTGGCGTCGGTCACGGGGACGTTGTTGGCCGTCGGGCGACTCCGAGGTCGGCGTTCGGTCCGGCGACGACTGCTCGGGCGTTCGGTCCGGCGACGACTGCTCGGGCGTTCGGTCCGGCGACGACTGCTCGGGCGTTCGGGACTCGGAGGACGGCGCGGCCGAGTCCGGAGCCGCGTCCGTCCGTTCGTCGGTCGGCGAGGACGGCTCTGAAGTACGCGATTCGGTCTGCTCGCGAGCGTCGGCGTCCGCTTCGCGCCGCCGCGTCGTCTCCGTCCCCGTCTTCGCAACGGGATCCGATCGGGCGTTCCCACCGTGTCCCGCCGGCTCCCCACCGGCGTCGCCTGTAGTGGCGTCCGCTGGCGCGGCGTCGCCCGGCGCTGCCGGCTCGTCGGCGGTGTCAAGATCGGGAGACGCAGTCGGCTCGGAGGTAGGTTCGTCCGCTGGCGGCTCGTCGGCCGGCGCTTCGCCGGAGACACCGGCCGTCTCCTCGCTCGACGCCGGCTCGGGTGTCGTCGGTTCGGGCACGTCGACGATCTCGATGTCGACCGGCCGGACCTCGTAGATCCCGACTTCGTCGTTGGCCTGCTCGAAGGCCTCGTCTTCGGTCACGAGCTGGTCGCTGTTGCCGACCCAGGCGACGCTCATCGAGCGCCCCTGGTGGTAGATCTGGTAGTAGTCGCCCGAGAGGACGTTCTCCGAGAGTTCGACGAAGCCGGTGAAGCCGCCACTGGAGAGGGTCTGGTCGACCTCGGCGATGGGCGTGTCCTCCGTGTAGTACTTCGCTCTGACCTCGTCGGAGCGCTCTTGCATGACCGCCAGCAACGGCAGTCCGGGATGCGGTGCCTTCCGTGCGGTCCCACTGGCGTCCTCGAAGTCCTCGATCGCTCCGTCGAGGATTCCGACGACGTTGCCGTTGAGCATGAACAGCCGAGACGGACCGGCGACGACGACGCCGGAAAACTCCGAGTCGGCCAGCTCGTGGAGCCCCTCGTACCCACCCGAGAAGGGCACGGTGTCCCACGAGTCGATCTGCTCGACCGTGCGTGTACTCATTATAACCCACAAGCCGCATGCGGGACAAATACTTTGCGCCCGGTCTGGCACGACGACTCCGACGGGACTATGTTTCCTCGCCCGCAAGCGCGCGTATGAACGAGGAGCAGGGATTGAGCGATCAGTACGGTCGAGCGAGCCCGTGGCCGCTGTTCGTCGCTCTGGGACTGGTCGTCTCGGAGGTCGGGGTCTTTCTGGGCCTGTTTACCGTCGCAGTGTTCGGACTGGTGTTGTTCGGTGGCAGTATCGCCGGCATCCTGACGGAGTCGGGGTACACGTCCCGCCCGTGGCCGACGCTGCTCGGCTTCGGTGGCGTTCTCGCCGTCATCGGACTCGGACTCGTCGTCTGGCAGGTCCCACTGGCGACGGTCACGCTGGAGAACTTCGGACGGGACGGGCTCCTCTCGCGCAGCGTCGCTATCGTGGCTGCCGGCGTGATCCTCGCGGCGGCCGGGAGCGTCGCCTCGGTCGCCGAGCAGACGACGGTCTGACCGACAGAAAATCAAAGAGCTATTAGTCGCCGTTCGCTAACGACCAGGTATGTCACTGCTCGGTTTCGAGAAAGAGACGCTCCTGGATCTGACCGTCAACGCGATCCCACTGGGGATCCTCCTCTTTTTCATCGCGGCCTTCGCCGTCGTCCCGGCGTTCGGCGTCGATCCGGTGTTCAGTACGATGCAGTTCGCGCTGGTCGGCTCGATGTTCGTCGGGCTGGCGATTCTCTCGTACTACACGGGCAAAGCGATCGAAGGGGCCGAACAGCAGACCGAAGAGTCCGCAGAATAGCGCCGTCTCCGTTCTCGTCCCGTCAGTAGCGTCACTCCGACAGTAGCGATCGAGACGATCGAGATACTTATCGCACTGTCGTCGTGTGATTGGATGTGCAGTGACGTTCGATAGCTACCGTAGCGGTCCGTCTGTGACGACCGACGCCGCCCGGAACGGCGCATTGTCTGGGGCGGTGACAGCCGCCGATACGAGTGCCGACCCCGGCGGACTCGTCGGACGACTCCGAATGCGTTCGGTCGCCCTTTCAAGTTGAACCGACCCTTTCATTATGCCCCAAACCTGAGGCACACCCATGGCAGGAGAGCAGTTAGTACTGACCGGACTCATGGCCGTTCTCCTCGTCGTGATCGTCGGGGCCCTCGCGCGAGCCGAGGACTGGCGGTCGTACACACCCCTCGCGAGCGGCGGGGGGTACGGCGAGGCGACGGGACACGGACACGCAGAGAAACCGGGTGGGCTCGTGCGGTGGCTCACGACGGTCGACCACAAAGACATCGGGATCCTCTACGGCGTCTACGCCGTGATCGCCTTCGCCGTCGGTGGCATCATGGCGGTGCTGATCCGGGTGCAGCTGACGCTGCCCGGCGGCGTCATCGTCGGGAACAGCTACTACAACTCGATCCTGACGAGCCACGGGATCACGATGCTGTTCCTGTTCGGGACGCCGATCCTGGCGGCGTTCGCGAACTACTTCGTCCCGCTGTTGATCGGGGCCGACGACATGGCGTTTCCCCGGATCAACGCGATCGCGTTCTGGTTGCTCCCGCCGGCCGCACTCCTGATCTGGGCCGGGTTCTTCACCGCGCCGTTGACGGGCAACGAGATCGAGCCCGCACAGACGGCCTGGACGATGTACACGCCGCTGTCGGCCGAACAGGCCAACCCCGGCGTCGACCTGATGTTGCTGGGCCTACACCTCTCTGGGGTCGCGGCGACGATGGGTGCGATCAACTTCATCGCGACCATCTTCACCGAGCGCGGTGACGGCGTGAACTGGGCCAACCTCGACATCTTCAGCTGGACGGTCCTCACCCAGTCGGGGCTGATCCTCTTTGCCTTCCCGCTGCTTGGCAGCGCGATGATCATGCTCCTGCTGGACCGGAATCTCGCGACGACGTTCTTCGCCACCGGCAACGGCGGGACGATGCTGTGGCAACACCTGTTCTGGTTCTTCGGCCACCCCGAGGTGTACATCCTCGTGCTCCCGCCGATGGGACTGGTCAGCTACATCCTCCCGAAGTTCTCGGGCCGGAAGCTGTTCGGCTTCAAGTTCGTCGTCTACTCGACGCTGGCGATCGGCGTGCTCTCTTTCGGTGTCTGGGCCCACCACATGTTCTCGACCGGGATGGACCCGCGGCTGCGTGCCTCGTTCATGGCGGTCTCGTTGGCCATCGCGATCCCCAGCGCCGTCAAGACGTTCAACTGGATCACGACGATGTGGAACGGCCAGCTTCGCCTGACGACGCCGATGCTGTTCTGTATCGGCTTCGTCTCGAACTTCATCATCGGCGGTGTCACCGGCGTCTTCCTGGCGTCGATCCCCGTCGACCTCGTGCTCCACGACACCTACTACGTGGTCGGTCACTTCCACTACATCGTGATGGGTGCGATCGGCTTCGCCGTCTTCGCCGGCATCTACTACTGGTTCCCGATCGTCTCCGGGCGGATGTACCAGCGCACCCTCGGGAAAGCACACTTCTGGCTCTCGATGATCGGCACGAACGTCACCTTCTTCGCGATGCTGGCGCTTGGCTACCTCGGCATGCCACGGCGCTACGCGACCTACAACTTCGACGGTGCCTTCGCGCCGCTCGCACAGGTGACGACGTTCCACCAGCTGGCGACCGTGGGCGCGTTCATCCTGCTGGTCGGACAGCTGCTGTTCGTCTGGAACGTCGTGACCTCCTGGCTCGAAGGTCGCCGCGTCCAGAGCCACGACCCGTGGAACCTCGAAGAGAACGATATGCTGGGCAACGAGTTCAGCTGGTTCAAAGAACAGCGTGAGACCGCTCTCGCCGACGGCGGCGAGGAAGACGAGGCCGTGATGGCCGACGGCGGACAGCCCAGCGAGCAGTCGGACGAACGGTAGTTCGAGCGGTCGTCTTTTCGATTCGCCGGTCGTCTACACGCCGCCCGAGATGAGAATGATCCCGGTGACGAACATCAGCGACGCGATCCCGGCGAGCACGAGAAAGAGGAGGTCTTTTTCGGCCATAGCGGCCCTTGGCACTGGAGCGAAAAAGGCTAATCGACTCGCTCCCGAGAGGCAAGCGTGAGTGGCACGCTGCGTGGCGATCGACTCGTCGTCAGACTCTACCTGATCATCGTGGCGCTGACCGGCGTGATGGGGTACGTACTCGCCTGGGCGACCGACGAGACGCTCGAACCGGAGCTGTTCGGCGTCGTCGCGCTGCCGCCGACGCCGGTCGGCGTCGCCGTCTTCGGGATGGTGACGATCGGGACCGGGCTGGGCGTATTGCTGGCGCTGGTGGTGTACGTCGCGAACAACTTCGACGACGACGCCAGAAACGAGTAGGCGGTCGGGCGATCAGTCGCCCTGGACCTGGTCGCGAATCTCCTCGGGGACACTCGGGTCACGCAGCGTCGTCGTGTTACCGAGTTCCTCGCCGTTGGAGATGTTTTCGAGGATCCGGCGCATGATCTTCCCGGAGCGAGTCTTTGGCAAGTCGCCACAGAAGATGACGTTGGCCGGGCGGGCGAACTTCCCGATCTCGTCTTCGACGGCCGAGACGATCCGGTCACGGACCGCTTCGCTCGGTTCGACGCCGTCTCGGAGGACGACGTACACGTCCGGTACCTCTCCCTTCTCGGCGTCCTCGCGGGAGGCGACGGCAGCCTCGGCCACGTCCTCGACCTCGGCGACGGCCGACTCCAGCTCCATCGTTCCGAGACGGTGGCCCGCGACGTTCATCACGTCGTCGAGGCGGCCGAGGACCCGATAGTAGCCGTCCTGTCCGTGGACCGCGCCGTCGCCGGCTTTGTACACCCAGTCCTCGGGATCGTCGGAGTCGGTGTCAGAGAAGTCCTGCCAGTACTCCTCGATGAAGCGCTCGTCGTTGCCGTACACCGTCTGGAGCATACCGGGCCACGGTTTCTCGATGACGAGGTTGCCGGCACGCCCCGACGCGGGTTCGATGGGATCGCCGTTGTCGTCGTAGATGGCCGGCTGGATCCCGGGGACCGCCTTGCCGGCGGAGCCGGGCTTCATGTCGTCGAGCGCGGGCAGGTTCGTGATCAGGTGGCCGCCGGTCTCGGTCTGCCACCAGGTGTCGACGATGGCCGCGTCCTCGCCGCCGATGTACTTGTAGTACCACAGCCACGCTTCCGGCTGGATCGGTTCGCCGACCGTCGTCATGTGCCGGAAGTCGAAGTCGTAGTCCTGGACGTACTCTTCGCCCCACTTCATGAACATCCGGACGGCGGTCGGCGAGGTGTGGAAGATGTCCACGTCGTAGCGCTCGGCAATCTCCCAGATGCGGCCCTTATGGGGATGGTCGGGCGTGTCCTCGTACATCACGCTGGTGGTCCCCAGCGAGAGGGGTCCGTAGACGATGTAGCTGTGGCCCGTGATCCAGCCGATGTCGGCGGCACACCAGTAGGTGTCCTCGGGTTTGATGTCGAGGACGTTCTTCGAGGTGGCCGTCACGTAGGAGAGATAGCCGCCGGTGCGGTGCTGACAGCCCTTCGGCTGGCCCGTCGTCCCGGAGGTGTACATCAGGAAGAGCGGATCTTCGGCGTCACGCGAGACCGGGTCGACGCGCGCTCGCTCGTTGTCGGCAAGCAGGTCGTCGACAAGCACGTACGGGTCGTCCTCGCCGATCTCGACGTCGGGGTGGAGTTCGTCTTCGCGCGTCCACAGCAGGACGGTGTCCACGTCGGACTCGGCGGCGTCCAGCGCCTCGTCGCACTTTTCCTTGTGGTTGAGGAACTCGCCGCGTCGGTAGTAGCCGTCACAGGTGACGACCACGTCGCTGTCGGCGGAGTCGATCCGGTCGGCCAGCGCCTGGGCCGAGAAGCCGGCGAACACCTCCGAGTGTGGTGCGCCGATGCGGGCACAGGCGAGCATCGTCACCGGCAGCGCGGGGAGCATCGGGAGATGACAGGTGACCACGTCGTCCTCGCGGACGCCCACGTCCTGCAGCGAGGCGGCCATCGCGTTGACCCGGTTGTACAGGTCCTGATAGGTGATCGTCTCGCTCTCGTCGGCGTCGGTCCCCTCCCAGATGATCGCCGCCTGGTTCTTGCGCTCGTCGAGATGGCGGTCGATACAGTTGTGTGACGCGTTGAGCTTCCCACCGGTGAACCACTCGTAGAACGGCGGATTGGAGTCGTCGAGCACCTCGTCCCAGTGTTCGTCCCAGTCGAGGAGTTCGGCGTACTCCTCGAACGCCTCCGGGTAGTTCTCGTCGAACCGTTCGTGGATCTCCGGATCGGTGACGTTGGCCTGGCCGACGAAGTCGGTCGGCGGACGGAAGTACTCTTGCTCCGTCAGGCGTGCCTCGAGTTCGGGTCCCTCATCTGGCATGATTAAATATACCTCATGCTGGTGCTCACAGTGGAACCGTATTAAGTTATTCCAAGCGACATGATCTGTATAGATACTGGCATCTCGTTTCCCAGAGACAAACGAATGGCAGGCAGGGACCGCGAAGCCATTCACCTTACCACTCTGAAACACCTGCGGCACAACCGACGGTATCTTCGGTCAAAAGCCGGTGTCGGTCCAGTGGAGGCGAACGGTCACTGGAGAGCAAAGACGAGAGTGTCGAGTGCCGTTACAGCTTGGTCGTGGCGGTCGCCGCCGCCGACGCGTCGCCGATCTCACGGTAGTAGGCGACGTAGTACGTGTACATGACCGAGCCGACGGTCGTGCTGATCACGAGACTCGAACCGAGAAAGAGCCCGGCCTCGGTGGTCGACATGTAGTCGAAGATCGAGACCATCCCGGTGTTGGACCCGGCGTCCATCGCCATCGAGTCGAAGCTGGTGTAGAACAGGAACGCCGTCGGGAGCTGTGCGAACAGACCGATCACGAACGCCAGCAGGTCGAAACCGAGCACCGAGACGACGTTCGAGCGAACGAGCGAGAGGCTCCGGCGGAACGAGTCGGCCACTCCGTCGCCGTCGAGCACCATCGCGGCGGGGAAAAACTGCGAGAGGAACCACGGGACCAGGACGACGAGGAAACCGACCAGCGAGAGGAGCGCGACCACCAGAAGCGTCGCGGTCCCCAGCCCGGTGTTGAGCGCGAACCCGAACACCAGAACCACTGCCACGAAGAAGACGATCGCGACGAGAACGTAGAGAACGAGCGTGACGACACCGAGGAGGAGTCCGCCCAGGAGGAGGCCGACGTAGTGGTCCCGGCCAGCCGCGAAGAACTGACCGAACGACGGGGTCTCCGTCATCGACGCCGCCACGTAGGCGACGAGCCCGCCGACGAGGAAGGGCAGTAGGAGATAGACGACGCCGGTCGCGGGATACGCGAGCAGTGGGTTGACGAACTGGGCAGCAGAGAGGCCGGTGCTCAGCAGCGAGAACGCGAAGAGGATCGCGACGATCTGGGGCTGTCGGCGGAGGGTGTCGATACCGGTCGCGAGTGCGCCAGCGGACTTCATGTCACCGACGACCTATCGGCAACGAATGAGTTTTCCGGGTGGCAGTCGACCGCGTCACGCAGCCCCGATCGTCTCCCGGTAGCTCCCGTACTCGTCCTCGAAGACGCCCATGATCTCGCCCATCGTCGCCTCGACTTTGACGGCCTCGACGATCGCGGGCATCACGTTCTCGCCGCCGACGGCCGCCTCTCTGACACCGGCGAGTGCCGCCGTCACGGCCTCGTCGTCGCGTTCGGCCCGTACGTCTGCGAGGCGCTCGCGTTGCTGTTCTTGCACGCGGTCTTCGACCTGCAGGAGGTCGGGCTCGGTCTCTTCCTCGACCGCGTAGGCGTTGACGCCGACGACGGTCTCCTCGCCGTCCTCGACGCGTTCCTGGTACTCGTAGGCGGCGTCCTGTATCTCCCGCTGGAAGTAGCCGTCTTCGATCCCCGCGAGGACGCCCGCTCGCATGGAGCCGTCGCCCAGTTCGTCCCTGACGTGTTCGATGTACGCCATCGCGTCGGCCTCGATCTCGTCTGTCAGCGTCTCGACGGCGAAGCTCCCACCCAGCGGGTCCACGATATCGGCCGCACCGGACTCCTCTGCGATGATCTGCTGGGTTCGCAGGGCCACCCGAACCGCCTTCTCGCTGGGCAGAGCGAGTGCCTCGTCGAAGCTGTTCGTGTGCAGGCTCTGGGTCCCGCCGAGGACGCCGGCCAGCGCCTGGATGGTCACTCTGACGACGTTGTTCAGCGGCTGCTGGGCGGTCAGTGACTGGCCGGCGGTCTGGGTGTGGAACTTCAGTTGCTTGGCGGCCGGCTCGCTCGCGTCGTACCACTCGTCCATGACCCGCGCGTAGATCCGCCGTGCGGCCCGGAACTTCGCGACCTCCTCGAAGATCGAGTTGTGCGCGTTGAAGAAGAAGGACAGTTGCGGGGCGAACGTGTCCACGTCCAGGCCTCGATCGAGACAGTCCTCGACGTAGGCGAAGCCGTCGGCGAGCGTGAAGGCCAGTTCCTGCGTGGCGGTCGATCCGGCCTCGCGGATGTGATAGCCCGAGACCGAGACCGGCTTGAACGACGGCGTCTCCTCGGTGGCGAACTCGATCACGTCGGTCACGAGCCGCAGCGACGGCTCCGGGGGAACGACCCACTCTTTCTGTGCGATGAACTCCTTGAACATGTCGTTCTGGAGAGTGCCCCGAAGCTCCGTGCGGTCGACGCCGCGGCGGTCCGCGAGCGCGACGTACATCGCGTAGATGACGGGCGCGCTGGGGTTGATGGTGAAACTCGTCGAGATCTCGGCGAGGTCGATCCCGTCGAAGAGGATCTCCACGTCCCGGAGCGTGTCGACGGCGACGCCCTCCTTGCCGACCTCGCCCTCGGCCATGCGGTCGTCCGAGTCGATCCCCATCAGCGTGGGCATGTCGAAGGCCGTCGAGAGTCCCGTCTGGCCCTCGTCGATCAGGTACTGAAATCGCTCGTTGGTCTCCCGAGCCGTGCCGAAGCCGGCGAACTGGCGCATCGTCCACTGGCGGCCACGGTACATCGTCGGATAGACGCCGCGGGTGTAGGGCTCTTCGCCGGGGAACCCGAGATCACGCTCGTAGTCGAGGTCGGCAACGTCGGCCGGCGTGTACAGCCTGTCGACCGCGCGATTCGAGACGGTGGCGAACCGCTCGGCTCGCTCGCCGTAGGCGTCCAGTACCGGATCGAGCGTCTCGGCCTCCCAGTCGGCTTTCGCCTCCCGGATGGCTGCCAGGTCGGCCTCGTCGTACATACTGTATTCGTTGACTTCGTGTGACAATAAGTTTTGTACGCGCCGAGGGGGGTCCTACTCGTCTTCGCCCTGGAGGCGTTCGGTCGTCTCGACGAGGGGGTGGCGCGCGTAGTCGACCACCTCGATGTCGCTGATCGAAGTGAGGTCCGCGTCGTCGGCGGTGCGTGCCATCCCGAGGTCGACCGGGTCGTCCAGCACGATCACGTAGGCGTCCATCTCTTCGATTCCCAGCTGTTCGGCCGCTTTCACGCGGTGGTGGCCGTCGGCAAGCAACAGCTCACGGGTCTGCTCCGAGCCCTCGCCGTCGGCGAACTCGGTGACGGTCGCCTGATCGGGCGGCTGAAGCCCCCCGTTGTCGATGACCACGAGCGGCTCGGCGAGTCCGCGTTTGAGTTCGTAGGTCCGTCCCTCCAGTTCGTCCGCGTAGACGGTCCCCTGTGTCGGTACCAGCTCGTCGATGACGACCTCGCGCCGTTCGTCCCGCGCGGACACGTCGTGGATCGACTCCAGGGTCCGGGTGAGCTTGTCGACCTTGTTCGGCGTCGCGCGCTCGATGTGCGAACGAATCACGTCAGCGTTCGAGATGATGCCGACGAGGTGGCCCGCGTCGTCGACGACCGGGAGCTTCTGGATGCCAGACCGGAGGATGACCCGTCCCGCGTCCTGAACGCCCATCTCCGGGTGGGCGACGAGGATGTCGTCGCTCATCACGCGAAACATCGGCTCGTGGTCCTCGGCCAGCAACAGGTCTCGGGCGCTGACGAAGCCCTCGACACGACGCCCTTCACACACCGGAAAACCGCTGTACTCGTCGCTCTCGGCGATTCGACGGGCGACCGCTTCGACCGTGTCGTCGGGCGAGACCGTGGCCACGTCGCTGGTCATGTACTCCCGGACGCGTGGTTCGCCGTCCGCTTCCATGAGTTCGGGGACGAGACCACGGGAGAAAAAGGCCCCGACGGTCCGTCACTCCTCGCCGTCCTCGCTGTCGAGATACTCGTCGGTGGCCCCGTAGCGCGACGCGGTGTACACCGGGCTCAGGAGGTGGTTGGGACGGGCCTGGACCGCGTCGAGGAACCGGTCGTCGACGACGGCACGGACGACCTCGTGGAGCGACTCGTCCCGGTCCTCGATGGATTCGAGGACGCCCAGCGTGATCTGTGCACCGGCCATGTCAGCGTGGCCCCCCGCACTACCGATCTGGCCGAACGCCTCGCGGAGCACTTCGCCGAGGTCGATCTCGGTGCCGCGAGCGCGCGCCGACGCGTATATCGTACCGTCCTTGACGCCGTAGACCAGCGTCGAGTTGATCCCCTGAAGATCGAGCAGTCGGTCGGCGGCCTGTGCGAGTGCGTCCCGATCCGGGAGCTCGCCAACGCAGCTCAGCAGCACCGATCCCTCCCGCTGGCGGTTCGCGATCGCGTGTCCGATCGTATCGAGCGTGTCGGCGCTCATGCTCGGGTCCTCGATACGCTGAAGGATGTCGAGGTCGGCGTGTGGCAGCAGGTAGGCCGCGGCCTCGAAGTCGTCGACCGACACCTCGCGTCGAAACTCGCGCGTGTCGACGCTGATGCCAAAGAGGAGTCCCGTCGCGACCGCCTCTTCGACGAGCGAGTCGAATCGGCGGAGATAGTCGGCGAGCAGCGTACTGGTGGCACCCACGTCGCTCCGGAGGTCGACGAATCGCGCCTCGACGGGCGCACGCGGCGGGTGGTGATCGACGACGATGTCGATGGGCGTCTCGGGCGGGAGCTGGTCGTTGACCCCGGGACGGGAGTGATCGACCAGCGCGAAGCCGTCGTACGCGTCGAGATCCGCGTCGGCGTCGAGGGTCTGGAGATCGAACTCCAGCAGATTCACGAACGCCCTGTTCTCCTGGTGGGTGATCTCGCCGTAGTAACACAGTTCCGTCTCACAGCCGACGGCCTGTGCCAGCCGCGACAGCGCGACCCCGCTCGCGATGGCGTCGGGGTCCGGGTTGTCGTGCATGACGACCGCCAGCGTGCCGTCCACGTCGCGCAACACGCGCTGGAGCTGTCGGGTCCGCAGACCGGCCTCGCCGACGCGTTCCATGAGGTGGTCGGTGATCGCCGCACCGGGATCGACGACCCGGTCGGCGGCGCGTTCGAGGGCCTCGTCGACCGCCGGATCGGTCTCCAGCCCGCTGTAGGCGACGAGCATCGCCGACGGGAAGACGGATCGCACCGCCTGCGCGACGGCCGCGTTGCGTTTGGCGTCGCCGACGGCGACGAACACCGTCTCCGGCGTCCAGCCCAGCGACGACAGCACCGAGCGGTCGGCCGGATCCGCCAACTGCACCGAGACCGCGTCCGTACGGAGCGTGTCGACCCGGTGTTCGTCCTCGGTGAGGACCGTCACCTCGCCACGGCCAGCTGCGAGTTCGTCGAGCAGTGACCGGACGAGCGGCCCCGCCCCCAACACCAGGCGAGAAGTCATACGCGAGAGTGAGCGATGGAGCGTCTAAAAACCACTTACTTGAGCCGCTCCTGGAGAAAGGAGGGGTGTGCCGCCGTGACACCCTCCGTCGAGAGGATCTCGTCTTCGATGATCTCGCCGACTTCGCCACCGTCGGCGGCCCGCACTTCCGCCATGAGCATGTGGTCGCCACTGGAGGTGTACAGCGACTCGACGGCGTCGATCGCAGAGAGTGCGCGAGTCACCTCGACGTAGCAGTCGCTCGCGACGTCCATCCCGACCAGTGCGATCGACTGGCTCGACAGCTTCTTGGGGTTCACGTCGGCGGAGTAGCCGACGATGACGCCCTCGTCTTCGAGTTTGTTGATGTACTTGCGAACGGTCGGTTTCGAAACGTCCGCCCGTTCGGCGATCTCCGCGTACGATGCCTGTGCATCGTCCTCCAGGACAGAGAGAATGCGGCGCTCCGTAGAATCGACGCTCATAGACGTTTCTTTGCTACGGACGAAAAAATACCTTCCGAATCCACAAACGAGGATGCAGTCCCGCCGAGCGGCGTTACTTGTGGTGGTCGAGCAGGGAGTCGGCAGTGCGCTCCCACTCGTAGTCCTCGTCGAAGTACCGCTCTGCGAGCGGTTCTTCGGGCATCTCACCGGTGGCCTGCTTCTCCTCCTGGTAGGACGGACTCTCGTCGTCGACGTAGTAGCGTCCGGTCAGGACTTCGCCCTCGTAGAGTTTGTTCTCCGTCTCGAACATCATCTTCTGGGCTTCCTCGCGGTTCGAGGTGTCGAAGTCGTAGTCGTCGGACTGCTGGATGTCCGTGTACGGGACGTAGTGCTTCGCGTCCTTGTTCCAGGTCGGACACTGGGTGAGGAAGTCGATGTGTGCGAAGCCGTCGTGTTCGATCGCTTCCGCGATGATCTCCTTTGCCTGGTTGGGGTTGACCGCCGCGGTCCGGGCGACATAGGTTGCACCGGAGGTCAGCGCGAGGCTGAGCGGGCGGATCGGGGACTTCGCCGAGCCCGAGGGCTGGGTCTTTGACTTGTGGCCCTTCGGGGAGGTCGGCGATGTCTGGCCCTTGGTGAGGCCGAAGATCTCGTTGTTGAACACGATATACGTCATATCGTGGTTCTCGCGGGCGGTGTGCATGAAGTGGTTCCCGCCGATCCCGTAGCCGTCGCCGTCACCGCCGGCCGCGATGACCTCGACGTCGGGGTTCGCGAGCTTCGCCGCACGTGCGACGGGCAGCGAGCGCCCGTGGATGGTGTGGAAGCCGTAGCTGTTGAAGTAGCTGTTGAGCTTGCCCGAACAGCCGATACCGGTAAACAGCGCGACCTCGTCGGGGTTGCGGCCGACTTCCGGCATGGCCTGCTTGAGCGCCTTCAGGACGCCGAAGTCGCCACAGCCGGGACACCACGTCGCCTGTGGTTCGATGCCGGGCGTAAACTCGTCGCGGTCAACCTCGCGTTCGTCGCCGATTGCTGAGAATGCACTCATAGCTTAGTCACCTGCCGCTGGGAGGTACTTCATGTTGCTCGCGGCGAGATCCTCGCCGTTGATGCTGGTCTCGAAGCCCTCGACGATCTCTGCCGGTTCGAACGGGTTCCCGTTGTACTTCAGCAGACTGGAGAGCTTCGGACCGAAGCGGCCGATCTCTTTCTGCGTGAGGCCGCGGAACTGTGCGCTGGCGTTCATCTCGACGACGAGTGCCTCGTCGACGGATTCGAGCCACGCCGAGACCTCTTCGACGGGGTAGGGAGCCATATCGGAGACGCCGAGTGCCTTCACCGAGTGGCCGTCGTCGTTGAGACGGTCGACGGCCTCGAAGACGGTGTCCTGGTGGCTGCCCCACACGAGGATGCCGTAGTCGGCGTCCTCCGGACCGTGGTAGGTCTGGTGGGACGTGTTCTCGTCCAGGTCAGCACGGATGTCGTCGAGCTTGTCCAGCCGACGGTTCATCTGTGCGATCCGGTTGTCGGGGTCCTCGCTGATGTGGCCCGACGGATTGTGTTCGTTGCCGGTCGCGAGGTAGCGGCCGTCTTTCTGGCCGGGAACCGAGCGCGGGCTCACGTTGGAGCCGTCCTCCGGTTCGTGCTGGAAGCGCTGGAACTTGCCCGAAGCGTGGTGGGCCGCGTCGGCGATCTCCTCTTCGGTGAGCACGGAACCGGGGTCGGCGTTTGGCTCGCGGTCGAAGAAGCTCTCGTCGACGTTGCGAAGCTCGCCCTGGAGCTTCTGGTCGTAGATCACGATCGACGGGATCTGGTACTCGTAGGCGATCCGGAAGGCCGCTCGCGTCTGGTCGTAGCACTCCCGGATGTTTGCGGGTGCGAAGACGACGCGAGCCGAGTCGCCCTGACTCGTGTACAGGACGTGTTCGAGGTCGGCCTGCTCGGGCTTGGTCGGCATCCCGGTCGAGGGGCCGGCGCGCATCGCTTCGACGAGCACGACCGGCGTCTCGGTCATCTCGGCGAGGCCCAGCGGCTCGCTCATGAGGGCGAACCCACCACCGGAAGAGCCGGACATCGACTTGACGCCAGCGTGGCTGGCACCGAGTGCCAGCGCCGCCGCGGCGATCTCGTCTTCGACCTGCTCGGAGATCCCGCCGAACTTCGGCAGGTGCTGGGACATGATCGTGAACACGTCGGTCCACGGCGTCATGGGGTAGCCCGCGATGAAGCGACAGCCCTCGTCGAGCGCACCGTAGGCGATGGCGTTCGACCCAGAGAGGAGGACCTGCTCGTCGTCGTGGTCCGCCGCTTCCGGCATGGTGAGGTCGTGGGTGTGTTCGAGTTCCTCGGCTCGCTCGTAGGCGTCTTCGAGCACCGAGAGGTTGTCTTCGAGGATGTCGCCCGACATGTTCTCTCGCATGAGCTCCTCGAAGAAGGCCGGGTCCGTACCCAGCAGCGCCGCCGTGACGGCGACGCCAGCGGTGTTGCGCATGACCTCGCGACCGTGTTCGCGGGCCATCTCGCGGAGGTTCATCGGGTAGACGTGCCAGTCGTTCTCCTCGGCACGCGCTTCGAGGTTCAACTCGGCGATGGCGTCCTCGTCGAGGAGTCCCTCGTCGTAGACGATGACGCCGCCCTCTCGGAGATCGTGGAGATTCTCCGAGAGCGGCTTGACTTCCTCGTCGCCGTAGTAGGCTTCGTCCTGTGGGTTCCGTGCGAAGGAGTCACCGAGGGCGAGGAGGAAGTTGTAGCCGTCACCACGCGAGCGTACGTCTTCGTCGCTCGCGCGTACCTCTACGAACGTGTGGCCGCCCCGGATGCGCGAGGGATAGTGACGATGCGTAAAAACGTCAAGTCCCGAGCGCATCAGGGCCTTTGCGAAGTTTTGGCTCGTCGAGTCGATCCCGTCACCGGAACCGCCAGCGATTCGCCAGATTAGTTCGTTATCTGTCATTTGAAATCATCGGCCCCAGTTGGGAAGCCGTATATCCACCGTTGGAGGGCCGTGACTAAAGATTTTCCACTACGTCGCACCCCATTAATCATGAACGTCACGCAGATACCACTCAAATGGCCGTTTTCGACATGTCAAGTGGTCGGCTAGCACACGGAATACCATGAACAACGGGCAGACGGAGACGAGGCACAACCCCTAAGCCGACCCGGACCGTTACAACCATAGACTCAATGTCGCTTTCGGAACTCATCGCCGGGGTCGAAGACCACGAGAAACGACTCATCGTGTTCAACGCCGGAGATGACGCGGCCGCCGATCTTCGAAAGCAGTTTTCCGACCGAAACGTCGCCGTCACGGCCGAGGAGACGGTCAGTGGACGGCCGGGAGAGTTCGTCACTCTCAGTGACGAGGACGGGGTGATCGCGGCGGCCAGCCTCGAACAGTTCACCGATCGACTCGCCCGAAACGACCGGCCCATCGGCGTCGAGCAGAGCCCGTACCGTCCGATCCTCGACGAACTCGACGAGACGATGTTCACGTCCTGGAGCATCGGACAGATGATGGCCGCGACCAGAGAGATCGAAGACCGTGCGTTCCGCGTCGGTCGTGGCTCGCTACACGCTGGCTTCCAGACGGTATCGACGCTGGCCGGGGAACTCGACAGGTACGAGCAACTGGGCGACGGCGCGGTAGACGTACACGCCTACGCCGCACCCGACGAGGAGCCCCCCGAGACCGACAACTTCACGCTCCACATCGAGCGTGCGACCGAGATCGAAGAATCGTGGTTCGTCGTCTTCGACGGCGGTGGCGACGACGGCCAGAAGTGCGCGCTGCTGGCAGAGGAACGGGCTCCGCGAGAGTTCTACGGCTTCTGGACGTACGACGCGGACACCGTCGACTGGATCCTCGAACACCTGCGCTCGACGTACGGTTACGTCGAGCAGTGAGCGGACGGCCGAAAAACGAAAACTGGGGCTCGAAAACGCGACGCGCTACTGGGGCGTCTGGCTGTAGATGAGGTTGCGCTGGATGTCGTTCGCGCCCTCGTAGATGACCGGGATGCGCACGTCGCGGTAGACACGAGAGATCCGGTTCTCGGTCAGGACCGAACGGCCGCCGTGGAGCTGCATCCCCTTCTCGGCACACTGGGTCGACACTTCGGTCGCCTTCGTCTTGGCCATGGCCGCCCAGAATCCCGCGTTCTCCTGGTTAGCCACCTTGTCGGCCGCGCGCCACGTGAGCGCTCGGGCGGACTCGAACTCCATGCGCATGTCTGCGAGCTTGTGCTGAACCGCCTGGAACTCGTCGACGGACTTGCCGAAGGCCTCGCGGTCGTGGACAAAGTCCCACCCCTCCTCGATGGCGGCCGCGGCCAGCCCGAGGCCGTGGCCGGCGACGATCACGCGCCCGTGGTTGAAGAACTCCGCGAGCATGTAGAAGCCAGCGCCCTCGTGGCCGATGACGTTCTCCTCGGGAACTCGGCAGTCGTCGAAGACGATGTGGGCCTGTTTGGACGCACGGAAGCCCATCTTCTCCGGGATGTGCTCGGCGTCGTAGCCGTCGGTGTCGGTCGGGACGATAAACAGCGAGTAGTTGCCGTAGCGGTTGTTGGGGTCGTCGCCGGTCTTCGCGTAGACGGTGACCCAGTCGGCTTCGACGCCGTTGCCGATCCAGTACTTCTCGCCGTTGAGGACGTACTCGTCGCCGTCTTTCTCCGCCGTCGTCTGCATCCCGGCCATGTCGCTCCCGGTCTCGGGCTCCGAGACGGCCAGGCCGGTGAGCTGTTCGTTCTCCGCGACCGGACGGAGGTACTCCTCTTTCTGTTCCTCGTTGCCGTGGTCTTCGAGCATCTCCGCGCCGAAGCTCGCGAGCTGCAGGGTCAGGGCGATGCCGGCGTCGGCCTTGTAGAACTCCTCGGCCATCGCGAGGACCTGCTGGAGGGAGAGCCCGCGCCCGCCGTACTCCTCGCCGATGTCCTGTGCGACCAGCCCGGCCTCCATCCCCTGCTCCAGGATGTCGACCGGGTACTCGCCGCGCTCGTAGTACTCTGCGGCGTTCGGTTCGATGTGTTCGGCTGCGAACTCGCGGGCTTCCTGCTTGATGTCCCGAGCTGCTTCGGGAACGACTGTCTCTTCTAGGAGATCCATGTACAGTATCACGGGCCGCGTTCCCAAATAGCTCGTGGAACACCGGCAAACGATAGTGAGGTTTACGCCCTAGACTTCGATCTCCTGCATCAGTTCGACCAGCTCTTCGAGTTCCGGGAAGGTGTACACCTTGACGTTGATGTCTGACTCCAGGGCGTGAACGCGGGAGTCGAACATCAGCGCCATGTCGGTCTCGCGGTCGCCGACGAGTTCGTCGACCATCCCGCTACCGGGGCCGAAGGTGAAGTTCGGCGTCGAGATGTCGATGGTCGTCTCCAGGACGTTCGCCCAGCCGTCGATGAAGCCACTGGTCATGATGTTGCCGATCTCCTGGATCGCAGACCGTTCCATGTCGGTGAAGCCGTCGGTGGCGTCGCTGGTCTCGCCCATGTCGCCGATCATCCCGCTGGCCAGCTTCTTCGCGTTCTCCGCGTTGAACAGGAAGAGAATGTAGCCGTGTGGGGGTTCGAGCATCCGGATCGAGATCCCGATCTGGCGCTCGTCGCCGATGTGGGTCTTGATGTCGGGGATGTCGATGAAGTTGATCTTGGTGATCTCCATCTCCGTCTCCATCCCGGTCATCTGGCTCAGGTGGTTCGCGACGGTGTTACCGCCCTCCTTCGCCATCTTGTTGAACAGCCCCAGCTTCCGGATATCGATCATCAGGCTCATGAGTGGTCGATCGTTGGACAGGGGTTACCTGCCCTCACACATAAGCTATGCACCCTCATTTTCGGAGACGAGAATTGGGGAACGAATCCGTGACCGGACGGGGACGAACCGAAGCGCGGACGACCGCCGTCCGATCAGACCCGGATCGAGACGGCCACTCCTTCGCCCAGCGGGAGCAGACTGGTCTCGAAGTTGGGGTCGTCTCGGACCGTCGCCAGGTAGTCGGCGATCCCGTGGCTCGACGCGGTCGCGTCGACGGCGTCGCCCGCCAGGAGTGCGCGCACGTCCTCGAAGTCGAGCGGGCCGGCCTCGATCGCGTTGTCGGCGGCGACGATGCCACCGACCGGGATCTTCTCGCGAACGGCCTCGAAGGCCTCGGCGTAGCGGTCCTTCTCGTTGTCGATCAACACGAGGTCGAAGGGGCCGTCGTACGCGTCGACGGTCTCGATTGCGTCGCCGTGTTCGAAGCGTGCTCGGTCCTCGAACCCGCCGGCCGCGAGGTTCTCACGCGCGTCGTCCAGTTCGTCGGCGTCGATCTCTGTCAGGACGATCTCGCCGTCCGCCGGGATCGCCGACGCGACCCAGTACGCCGAGTAGCCGTAGCCAGAGCCGAACTCGAAGACGCGCTCCGCGTCGACGGCGCGAGCGAGTAGCCGGAGCCACCCGCCGACGGCCGGGCCGACGGTGGGAAAGCCCTCGCGGTCGGCGCGCTCGTCCATCGTACGGATCACGTCGTCGCGGCCGGGTGCCAGCGTTCGCGCAAACTCCTCGGTCACATCGGGCAGCGGGTCCTCGGACATGTGTCGACGTTCGACAGCGACGGTAAAAAGGTCCGCTACCGGTTCCGGCTGACCACGGAACAGACCGATTCGAGTGACCCGTGGGACCGCTCAGCGGACCGCCGCCACGAGTTCCGCCACACGGTCGGGATCGACCGGGTTCTCGACTGTGCCACCGGCTTTGAGCGCTGTCCCGACGATCAACCCGTCGGCGGTGTCGAGCAGCGAAGCGGCCGTCTCGCTCGTCACGCCGCTGCCGACGAACACCGGCACGGTCGGGTCGACGGCGTCCCGAGCCGTGGCGACGGCCTCCACGTCCGGCGCGTCGGCCTCGCTCCCGGTCGCAGTCCCCGAGACGACGACCCCGTCGGCGTGACCGCGCTCGATCGTGTCGGCGACGATCTCGGCGACGCCACGTGCTGCCAGCGGGGCCGAGTGTTTGACCGCCACGTCGGCGAGGATGGAGACGTCTGCGTGGATGCGCTCGCGCAGGCGGACCGTCTCGTGGGCGCGCCCCTCGACGATACCCTGGTCGGTCAGGCGTGCGCCGGTGTGGACGTTCACGCGGACGAAGTCGGCACTGGCCGCCGCGGCGACCGAGACCGCTGCCGTGGCGTCGTTTCGCAGGACGTTGACGCCGACGGGGCAGTCGACGGCGTCGGTGATCGCACGCGTCACCGCCGTCATCTCGGCGACGACGTGGGGCGGTACGTCGTCGGGGTAGAACGGCGCGTCGCCGAAGTTCTCGACGATCAGCGCGTCGACGCCCACGTCGGCGAGCGTACGAGCGTCTGCCAGCGCGTGTTCCCGGACCGTCTCGCGGTCCTCGAAGCCGGGCGCGCCGGGCAGTGCCGGCAGGTGGACCATCCCGACGAGCGGTCGGATCGCTCCGAGTGCAGTTTCGGTCATGCCCGTCGTTCGACTGGGCGGGAGAAAAGGGCGCTGGACGATCCGAGCTACGCGTCCCAGTAGTCGGGTTCGTTGCCCGGCTTCCACTTGATCGAACAGCCACGCGACGGCTTCGCTTCGGCCGTGATCTCCTCGCCGGCCAGCAGCGTCTCGATGTGAGCCTGCATCTCGCGCTGGGTGGGCTCGTCGTCGGGGTTCGTCGCGTCGTCGAGACGACCGTGGTAGGCCAGCCGGAAGGTCCCCCCGTCGTCGGCAAAGAGGTACGGATCGGGCGTACAGCGAGCGCCGTAGGCCGCCGCCGTCTCCTGGGACTCGTCGAAGAGGTATGCGTCGTAGTCGACGGTCCCGTCGTCGACGAGTTCCTGCATCTTCTCGAAGGAGTCGTCGGGGTACTCCTCGGGATCGTTGGCGCTGATCCCGACGACGGCGACCTCGTCGTACTCCGCCGCGAGGCGGTTCAGCTCGTCGAACTTCGCCTGTGCGTACGGACAGTGGTTGCAGGTGAACACGACGAGCAGCGCCTCGCGGTCGGCGAACGCGTCGAGGGTGTAGGTCTCGCCGTCCGTCCCTGGCAGTTCGAAGGCCGGTGCCTCGTCGCCACGCTGGAGAACGTCGTCCTCCGAATCGAGTGCGACCATCTCACCGAGGGTTTGTCGGGACCGCGTAAGAAACCTCGCCAGCGTCCCGATGCGCCAGTCGCTACGGTTCCGTCGACGCCGCCGCCCGAGTGACGTTGCCGAACGACCGGGCCGCCGCGAAGGCGTCGCTGTCGGCGGCGACCGAGTACAGCGGCTCTTCGCCGTCGCGCTCGCGTTTCTCCAGCAGGCCGAGTTCCGTGATCGCGTCCAGCGTTCCGTTGAGGTACAGCGACTTGAGCGGTACGTCCGCCCGATCGCTCAATTCTGTCTTCGTGAACGACGCATCGGGGTCGAGTTCGAGGAGCGTGTCTATCAGTGCCGCAGCGTCGTCGTGCTCCGCGACGACGTGCCACGCGGTGTCGTCGCTGTCGGGGCCGTCCATATCCGGTCGTCGGTCTGGAATAAGATAAACGTGTCCGAGCGTGTGTGTCGACCCACCACGGTGTAGCAACGCTTTAGTCGACCCCAGCGCGGGTATACGTATGAGCAATCGGAAGGACGTGCTGGCGGTCCTGCGCGAGAACGCCCGCCAGTCGAACGCGGACATCGCCCGCCAGACCGGCCTGACCGAGCCGGAGGTCGAGCGTATCGTCGACGAACTCGAATCCGAGGGCGTCGTCAAGGGGTACACGGCGGTCGTCGACTGGGAGGCCGTCGAGGAGGGCGACGAGCCCGTGCGTGCCACCGTCGAACTGAACGTCACACTGGACCGCGAGACCAGCTACATCGACATCGCCGAGCGGATCGCCAAGTTCCCGCAGGTGAAGTCGCTACGGCTGATCAGCGGGGACTACGACTTCGACATGGAGGTGGAAGGCGACTCGATGAGCGAGGTGTCACACTTCGTCAGCGACAAGATCGCGCCGATCCCCGAGATCACCCAGACCGTGACACACTACATCATGGAGTCGTACAAGGAACAGGGCATCGAGTTCGGCGACGGCAACGACGACGATCGGCTCTCGATCTCGCCATGACGTTCGAGCCAGCCGACCGCGTCGATCAAGTGCCGCCCTCCGGAATCCGGCGGTTCTTCGAGCTGGCCGAAGAGATGGACGACATCATCTCGCTCGGCGTCGGCGAGCCGGACTTCTCGACGCCGTGGAGCGCCCGCGAGGCCGCGATCGCCTCGCTCGAACAGGGCAAGACCTCCTACACCGCCAACCGCGGCAAGCGAGAGCTGCGCGAGCGAATCGCCGACGACGTGGCCGAGCGGTACGACCTCGACTACGACCCCGACGAGGAGATCCTCGTGACGACCGGGGCCAGCGAGGGCGTCGACCTGGCCTTTCGCGCACTGCTGAACCCCGGCGATCAGGTCGCCGTGGCCCAGCCCTGCTACGTCTCCTACAAACCAGGGGTCACCTTCGCCGGTGCCGACGTGATCGACGTGCCCACGCGCGTCGAGGACGACTTCAAGCTCACCCGCGAGGTCCTGGAAGACAGCGGCGCGGCCGAGGCCGATGCGCTGATCTTCTGCTATCCGAACAACCCTACCGGAGCGACGATGACGGCAGAGGAACTGCGCCCGGTCGCCGAGTTCGCTCGGGAACACGACCTGCTCGTGTTCGCCGACGAGATCTACTCGGAGCTGTCCTACGAGCACGACCACACGTCGATCGCCACCCTCCCGGGGATGCGCGAGCGGACGGTCGTGTTCAACGGCTTCTCGAAGGCGTACGCGATGACCGGCCTGCGCCTCGGATACGCGCTGGCCCCGCCCGAGGCGATCGCGGCGATGAACCGGGTCCACCAGTACACGATGCTGTCGGCCCCGACGACGCCACAGTACGCGGCGATCGAGGCGCTGGACAACTGCGAGAACGAACTCCGGGAGATGCGCGAGCAGTACGACCGCCGCCGACAGTTCGTCCTCTCGCGGTTCGACGAGATGGGACTGGACTGCTTTACGGCCAAGGGCGCGTTCTACGCGTTCCCGGAGTGTCCCTGGGACGACGCCGACGCGTTCGCCGAGGCGTTGCTCGAAGCCGAACAGGTCGCCGTCGTGCCGGGCTCTGCCTTCGGCGTGGGCGGGGACGGTCACCTCCGCGTGTCGTACGCGACCGGGATGTCGGACCTGAAGACGGCGATGGACCGAATCGAGTCGTTCCTCGCCGACCAGTAGCGCTCCCGCGATCGGGCCGCTGGCATCGCGGTGGCGACGGCGGGCCGAGTATCAGCGACCACCATCGATGCCGTAAAGCTTTTTCACCGGTAGGGGCAGAGGAAACACAATGGCAATTGATGACACGGGGGGGAGCGGATCCGAAGTCACTCGGGGGGAGGTGACCGAGGATCCGCCGGCCGTGGTCGGTGAGTACACCTGGGAAGATCTTCGGCGAGACCACCACAGCGGTGGTCGGTTCGATCGAAGTCAGTACTTGGGATTCGACCCGAACGACATCGAATCGGTACTGACAGATGCCGCGAGCAACGCCAAGACGCTGAAACAGCCCTTCGACGCCTACGTCGACCCGGAGGCGACGCCGGTCACGAAGGGGGTCTACACGTGGGAACACTTCAAGCAAGAGTACTACTACGAGGAAGACAGTACGCCGCCCACGGACGGCGACGGCGAGAAGATCCCGTTCGACCCCGCCGAGCATCTCGGCTTCGAGCCCGAGGAAGTCGAGCACCGGCTGTCCGAAGCCAGCGGGGCCGCCGACTTGCTGGACAACCTCGTCGAACAGCGGACCGTCGACGTCAATCCGGAACTGGACGAAGACGCCTTCTTCTCGACACAGGAGGGGCACACGACCGTCGTCAACCGCTACGATCTGGAGAAGGCGGTCCCGATGAAGAAGAAGACGCACTTCAGCGAGATCGAGCGCTACTGGGTCAACAAGCCCTACGCCTGCGTGATCATCTTCCACTCTCGGAAGGAAAACGAGAAGAAGTACTACGTCATCGAGCCCTACCACAACGAGATCGAGGACGACCTCAAGGGGTTCCTCTCGAACAAGCTGAAGACCGCAATCAAGTACTCAGAGGACGACGTGATCGTCCAGGGATCGGAGGCCGACCGGGCCGACGTGATCCAGCGAGAGGCCGAGCAGCTGCTGAATCGCTACGATCTGTACAGCGGCCCCGTGGGCAGCGCCGAACTCGGCGTGCTCGATCAGTTCAAAGAGTTCCTGGGCATGGAGGTCGAGGACCAGGCGGTCGGGACCGGCCAGCTCGACGGCATCAGTGCCCGACCCGAGCCGGCCGTCCTCGAAGACGATCCCGAGCAGCTCTCCGAGTACCAGGTCGAGAAGCTGCTGTACGTCCTCAAGCGGGACTTCATCGGCTACCAGAAGATCGACCCGGTGAAACACGACATCAACGTCGAGGACATCTCCTGTGACGGCTACGACTCGCGCGTGTTCGTCTACCACACCGACTACGAACAGATCATCTCGAACGTCGAGCACGGTCGCGAGAGCCTCGACGACTTCGTCGTCAAGCTCGCCCAGCGCTCGGGCAAGGGCATCTCGAAGCGCCAGCCCCAGGTCGACGCGACCCTGCCGGACGGTTCGCGCGCGCAGCTGACGCTCGGGCGAGAAGTCTCAGATCACGGGACGAACTACACCATCCGGCAGTTCAAGGACGTTCCCTTCACGCCGATCGACCTCATCAACTGGAACACCTTCTCGCTCGACGAGATGGCGTTTCTCTGGCTCTGTATCGAGAACAACAAGAGCCTCATCTTCGCTGGCGGGACCGCGTCGGGGAAGACGACCAGCCTGAACGCCGTCTCACTCTTTATCCCGTCGAACTCGAAGATCGTCTCCATCGAGGACACCCGCGAGGTCGAACTGCCCCAGCGCAACTGGGTCGCCAGCGTCACCCGACCCTCTTTCGGCGACGACGACAAGGGCGACGTCGACGAGTTCGATCTGCTGGAGGCCGCGCTCCGCCAGCGCCCGGACTACATCGTCATGGGCGAGATCCGCGGCGAGGAAGGGCGTGTCCTCTTTCAGGTCATGTCGACGGGCCACACAACCTACACCACCTTCCACGCCGACTCCGTCGGCGAGGTCATCAAGCGGTTCACTACCGATCCGATCAACGTCTCGAAGACGCTGTTTACCGCGCTGGACCTCGTTTCGATCCAGACCCAGACCCGCGTCGACGGCAACAAGGTCCGCCGAAACAAGACGCTGACCGAGATCAACGAGTACTCCGCCGAGAACGACGAGATCAACGTTCGAGACGTCTACGAGTGGCGCGCCGAGACCGACGAGTACATCCAGATGGGCAACTCCAACACCCTCGAAGAGATCAAGTTCGACCGCGGGTGGACCCAGGAGAAACTCGACGAGGAGCTGTTCAAGCGCAAGGTCGTGCTGGCCCACCTCATCGAGAACGGGCTCAACACGTACACGCAGGTGGCGGCGACGATCCAGGCGTTCATCAACGATCCCGGAACGATCCTCACGCTGATCGCCAACGACGACCTGGAGAGTTCGCTGGAGGACCTCCGAGAGATGGAGTCGGTCAAGATCGACATCGACGAAGCCAAAGAGGAGATGGTCCCCAGACCCGAGGCACCACCGGAGATGCTCGACGAGACCGCCGACATCCTCGACAACGCCGGTCCGCTGTTCGAGAAGTTCCAGGAGCGTGAGACGCCGGACATCGTCTCGGCGCTGATGAGCGGCGACGAGGACAGCGAACAGACGGACGACGAGGAGGTGGACTTCGGACAGTTCGTACCCAAAGCCGGCGCGGAGGCCGAAGGCGAATGAGCCTCGACACGCGCGGCCAGCAACAGCTCTCGGGTGGGGCGCTCGGGGACACGTTCTACCCCCTCTTCCAGTGGCTGTTCAACGAGGACGGCGACTTCGTCAGGAACGTCGAGAAGAAACTCGCACAGGCCCGAATGGCCGACAACGTCGAGATGTTCCTCGCACGCGCGCTGGCGATCGGCGTCATCTCGGGACTGGCGCTGTGGCTCGTGGGCACGCTGATCGGCTACCTCGGCGTCACCTTCCTGCTGGGCGGGACGGGAGCCGAGGCACCGACGTTCATCGGAATTCCAGTGCCAGAGGGAGTCTCGGCCGTGCTCGACGTGATCAAGATCCCGGCGCTGATCCTGATCACCGGGCTGGTGTTCGGTGTCATCGGTTTCGGTATCGGCTTCGGATCGCTGGTCTCGATCCCGTACTTCCGGGCCAACGCACGCGAGCGAGAGGTCAACGTCCTGCTGTCGGACTCGATCTCGTTCATGTACGCGCTGTCTGTCGGGGGGCTCAACCAACTGGAGATCCTCCAGGCGATGGCGAAGGCCGACGACACCTACGGAGAGTGTGCAAAGGAGTTCCAGTCGATCGTACTGGAGACGGAGTACTTCGACACTGACTACCGGACCGCGATCCGCAATCAGGCACTCGAGACGCCCTCGGACGAGCTCTCGCAGTTCCTGACCGACATGCTCTCGATCATCAACTCCGGCGGGGACATGACCTCCTTCCTCGAAGACCAGAAGGACAAGCACATGCGGACCGCGAAGCAGGAACAGCAGAAGATGCTGGACACCCTCGAGCTGTTCGGGGAGATGTACATGACCCTGTCGCTGTTTCCGCTCTTGCTCATCATCATCCTCGTCATCATGTCGATGATGGGCGACGCGCAGAATCGGCTCCTCTATGGCACGGTCTACGGGCTGATCCCGCTGACCGGTGCCGGCTTCCTCGTGCTCGTCTCGACGGTGACCCGAGACGAGGTCGGCGACGGCTACTTGCGGCCCGACGGCAAGGACGACGACTTCGTCGTCGACGACGGACTGGGCTTTCTGAACCTCGGACTGGTCGAGAACTACACCGGCCAGTACACGATCTTCGACCGCATCAAGAGCCGCGAAGGGACCTACGAGTTCATGCAGGTGCTCAAGCGCCCGGATCTGTTCTTCCGTGATCACCCGCTGTTCGTGCTGGGCGTGACGGTCCCCGTGACGATCGTCGCGTTGCTCCTCGTCGTCGTGTTCGATCTCGCGCCGATGAGTCTCGACGGGATGATCGCACGACCAGTGCTCGGGACGTTCTTCTGGGTGTACGTGCCACTGTACATCAATCTGCTCCCGCTGGCGATCTTCTACGAGTGGAACGTCCGCTCGCGCAAGACGATCATCGGCAGTCTCTCGGAGAACCTCCGGAAACTCGCCAGCGCGAACGACACGGGGATGACGCTGCTGGAGTCCGTGCAGGTAGTCTCGACGACATCGGGAGGCAAGCTCTCGGAGGAGTTCGAGATCATGCACGCGAAGGTCAACTACGGTACCAGCCTCAAAGACGCCCTCAGAGAGTTCAACAACAAGTACCACGTCCCGCGACTCGCCCGGACGGTCAAGCTCATCAGCGAGGCACAGGAAGCGTCCAGCCAGATCCAGAACGTGCTCTCGACGGCCGCACAGGCCTCGGAGAATCAGGACGACATCGACCGCGAGCGGATCGCCCGGACCCGGATGCAGGTCGTCATCATCCTCATGACGTACCTGACGCTGCTGGGCGTGATGGCACTGCTGAAGACGCAGTTCCTCGACGTGATGGCGGGACTGTCCGAGAGCGCGGCCAGTGCGGGCGGCAGTGGTGCGACCGGGCAGAGCTTCGGGGGCAACGTCGACACGGACCTGCTCTCGCTGCTGTTCTTCCACGCCGTCACGCTGCAGGCGCTCCTCTCGTCGTTCATCGCGGGGTACATCCGGGACGTGAACATCATCTCGGGAGTGAAGTTCGCGGTGATCCTGCCGACGATCGCACTGATCACCTGGATCGCGGTGGGATAGCGACCTGCACCTACAGCTGGTGATTGAGTATGTCGTACTGTTTTACATCCCTACAGTAGCAAAACACTAATGGCCCCCGAGGTAAATTCTGAACTAATCCAGTCGCATCGTCTGGGGCGCGCGTGACACCGATCACTTTCGTATATCGAGGATAGAAAATGTCAAACACTGTAGAACACCACTGCCCGGGGATCACGGACCATCTTGGATGGTATTCGTCGGGTGGGACGGCTACGACGAGTGGCAGTTGTGAATTAGACGATTTCGTGACAATACGAGAGAGTGCAGGTATACTCGGGGGAAGTAAGATTGTCAATACGAAACTATAAGCCGGCGAACGACCGCGGACAGACACCCCAAGACTTCGCAGTCGGAGTGGCTGTGCTGTTAGTGACAATTATTGCGACATTCGGCTTCGTCCAGAGCAGCGTCGTGACGACCTACGACCGACCGGTCAGCGGAGACACACAGGAGTCTGCAGATCGAGTCGCGTCCTACGTAGTCGAGAACTACAGCGTCGAACACAGAGACAACGTCTTACGATTCGACTCATCTGACGGCATAGAACAATCGTTGAATGCAGATACCGACACACTGGACGGGTTACGTGCGGCTGCCGGTCTCGACGTAGCCACAGAGCGGCGCGTCAACTTCTCGGTCAACGTTACGATCGTCGGCAGCGACTCGCTTGCAGACGGTACCCAGAGCCCAGCCACCGGAGTGTCAGACGATCTGACGTGGGGAGAAGCGTACCAGAATCAGGAGGAGGCAGCTAGTACGGCCAGAGCAGTCACCCTCGAAGACGAGAACACGATCTGTTCGAGCAACTGTCTACTGGTCGTCAGGGTCTGGTAATCATGGACAGAGGACAGGCATATACGCTGGAGGGGACGATCGGGGCCATCGTCGTTGTGACTGCTGTTTTGATCGGACTCCAAGCAGTGGATACTGGACAGTTACAAAGCTCAGAAGATAGGGTCTCTGAACAACTCGCCACCCAGAGCGAGGACGTACTCACCGTTGGAGCCGAAACGGGTGCGCTGTCCCAGGTTATCCGCTGTTGGGGAGCAGACAAGAGTGTCGTCGACGGTGCGGTCAACAGTGACGAGAACGCACGGTTCGAGCGGATGCTTAATCATACCTTCGACAGACAAAACCGGAATTACAACATTTACTTAACTTACTGGAACAGGTCCGTCGACGATCGCACAGAGCGTGTCATCTCTACCAGCGAGAATCAGGCACTCGCTGCACCGGGACGGAGTACTGCCGTCGCGACCCAGCGAATTACCCTCTACGACGATCAGCAGATTCAGTTCGGTGATGGCTGTACGACACCAGGATATGAGATCGGAGAAGGAGCGTTCAAGATCCCAGATGTCGACACGGAGTCCCCGCTGTACAACATTGTGGAGGTGCGAATAGTCGTATGGTAGCCAATCGTGGCCAACTCCTACTCATTGGAGCAATCCTCTTTTCGGTCGTCGTCGTCGGTGTCGTCATCCAACTGAACGATCTCCAGTACGCCGACTCGACGGCATCGGACTCCCAAACCGATGCAATCGACCGAGCCGCACAGACAGAAGCGGAGACGCGGGCAGCTCTCGGGGGGCTAGCGACCAGAGTGCGTGCCGGAACTGATGACTCGGAGTTCTTGGAGGCATTTCGAAAGAACGTTTCGACCTACCAGAATTACTCGTACAATATGACTGCCACAGGAGGCGCGACATACACGAACGTCACCGTCAACGGAGCGGCGTCGATCAACGAGACCGTGGTGACGCAGTCAAGCGGAGAGTATCGGAAACAAACAAATCCCAGACGGCCCGATTGGGACCTCGTTACCGACGCGGATAGAGTCTCACGTTTCTGGCTCAACGAATCGTCAGTCAAGACTGGTGGAGAGTCGTTCGAAGTTGTTGTTAGCAATGCTGCTGGTGACGAGTGGAAACTCCGACTCAACGGAGTGCCAGTTGCAGGACCAGGGCCTGACGATATCGATATCGTCGTCGAAACACCGTCGTCAACGAATTCAGTTTGCACGAAGTCAGATAGTAGCGACATCGATCTGAATTTAGTCACTGGAACTGGTAGCTGTTCGTTCACCTCGTTTACTGATGTGTTCGACGGACCGTACACGATCAAATTCAACAAAGGAAACAGAGTAGACGATGGAGGATACGAGATTGGTGTCGTCGGCGGCTCTGTAAAGGCAGGTAACTTTGTAGGCACCCCCGACGAACGAATCCTCTATCCCGGTATCGACTACCAGTACCGCAGTCCCTCGATAGCATACAACCGAACCTTTGCCGCAAGGGATATGGGATCATGATGGACAATCGTGCAGTGACCCCAGCAGTCACGCATGCATTGACAATCAGTATCTCAGCTATCCTGATCACTGGCCTACTCGTAGGTGCCGGAGGGTTACTGGACGATCAGCGTTCGTACGTGGTAGAGAATGGGCTAGAAAACATCGGCGGAGCTGTCACGAGCGAACTCGTCAAAATGGATCAGTTCAACACTGATAGCCTCGACGCGGACGTGGCATATACGACGGGCCATCCAACAAGGATTGGGGGACGGACCTACGACGTGATTCTAGAACCGAGCTCACCAAAGTCAACTCTGTACCTCAACGCGACCGGAGAGTCCGAGTTGACTGTACTCTACCGCTTTGAGAACCAGACCAGTATATGTGAGAGTACCGTCGACGGCGGCGAGATCACCATCGCTTTCGACGTCTCAGAATCGTGCATCGAATTGAGGGATCCATAGTCATGAGTGGGACTGATCGAGCTGTGTCCGACACACTGGCGTTTACACTGGTATTTACCATTATCATTACGTCAGTCGGGTTTACTGGCCTTTACGGTATCGACGCCGTTGAAAACATCCGTGACAGTGCACAGGCAAATACGGCAGAACGGTCGATGAGCGACTTCGCGATGGGTGTTAGAGAAATTCAAAACGACGGTTCCCCCCGGCATGTCCAACGATTAGAGCTGGGCGGTGATCGACTTCAGACCACCGACTCGAAGATACGCGTCGAAATCGGATACGACGACGATAGCTACACTAATGAAACTGTTCCGGTCGGAAGTTTCGTTCGTCGGACTGACAGTGACACACAATTGATCTACACTACTGGTGCGACGTTCCGAAAAGAATCGAGGGGCACGATAATCACGGGAACGCCGGCGTTCCGCTGTGGAAGCGACACAGCTCATGCATCGCTCATCGAAGTCCGCGGACAAGTGAGTCAGAGCAGCGATGGTCCCGTAATGGTTCGAACGGTCACACAGAACCGCGAGTCAATCACGCCGCTTCGTCCCAACAAGAACACCAAGAACGTGACCATCAATGTCCGTAGCACGGAGTACCCCGACGCTTGGAACCGACTGTTCGAGTCAGAGCTTACAAAGTGGAGCGGCACAGACGGTCGCTACACGTGTGATGGAATCGAACGAGTGGTCGTCCATAATACAATCGTCGAGACGACGGTAAACTGAGGCGGAAGCAGTCAACTTCGGATAGATCTCTCGGAATCGGCATTGGTTCAGACGATTCCGTGAACGGAGACACTGCTTTGTCGGAACTAATCTGAGTGAGAGACAATTTGCGGAACTATCCGAAGAAGATCGTGTTCAGAGAAGAAGCGGAGTTAAGAGTGATTGCGCAATCAAAAGTCCTCGTACAGTTGAGGTGGTCGTGTTTAGTTTGGAGCATTGTGCCAGCTGGCGAAGGCTTGGAGCCAATTTTCGGCTGTCTCCGGTTCGACGTGACTGAAGCAGTTCGAAAACGACGAGGTTCGGCGCTTCAGTTCTCGGAAAATCCGTTCGACAGCATTCCGATTTCCGTGGCGAGATATTTGAAATCGCAGTCCTGCTCGTTGTAGCGCAGTTTGGAGGTGTTGAGCGCCATCAACGAGAAATTCGGCAGTTTCGACATCATGTTTCTGCCGAAGTTCGCGCAGGAAGATTTCGGTGAGGGAAGTCGTGGTAGTCGAAAAGAGACGAACGTGAAGCAGATCGTTTGTGGCGGGATCTGCGGCGGCGTACAGCCAAAATTGCTCGTCGTTGATCCGAATCACTGTTTCATCCACCGCAACTTGATTCGGAGATCGGCCAGAGTCTGGCTGTAGATCGGCTTTCTGAACCCAATCGTGGATCGCCTTCCGACTGCGTTGGACACCCAGTGCTTCGAGCAAATCGACGGTATTCGACAGCGAGAGTCCCGCAAGATGGGACTGAATACCCAGCGCCATCGCCGGTTCGGGTGTCCGCTCACGCTCCATAAAATCCAAATCAATCCACTCTCTACTCCCACTGAGGCGGGTGATTTCTGGCATAGAGCACCAAGAAGTTCTCCCGCCTCACTTTTCACGCTTAACTAAACACGACCGTTGAGGTCCCGCGGACCGCTGTCGGCCGAAGGAGCCGTCGGGCTTTCATGATGACGATAGTCTCGAAACACGCGCGCGCTCCGCGTGCTTGCCGCGGAGGGGGCTCCGTTCCCCTTCCGTTCGAACGGCGCTTGTGCTGTGTCTAGACATCCTCGGAGTTCCTGAAATGGCCGACCGGCTATCAGTCGGCGACGCCGTCGCCACGCTACACTCGTTCTTTCGGTGTCAGCAACCAGAACAGGTCTCGCATCTCTGAACACCGCACCGAAGAGGTGAAATATACCCGCCAGACTTCGTATATGTGGCGAGAGGTGAAGGTTTCAGTTACCGATCTCGATCTGGCCCGAGTCGACGTTGACTGGCGAGTCAGAGTCAGAAGACTGGTCGACAGTTCCGTCCTCGTGGACGAACAACTCACCCGTCCACGAATCGACGGTGTTACCATCGTCCTCGACTGTCACATGGTACCGGTAATATCCTTCGGAGACTCCCAGAGAAGAGGTATCAAAGGTAGCGTAGCCGGGATATGGTGGTTTGATTTCTCCTTCACCAATTGTCACGGTCTCACTCGCAGAGGTCGTAGTTCCGTCAGATCGATTCGTGATCTGGAGAGTGACATCACGTTCGCTGCCCAGTCCACCGTGGTTGTTGAGTTTGACGCTCAACCGTGGCACAGACTTGCGCTCGATGAGTTCACTCTCGTTATAGGCCGTCAGTCCAACCTCAGTCTGGTTGATTTTCACATGTGATTCGTTTACGTAGACTTGCTGTGGAATAGCACGGTCGTCTTCGGTCGAGATCGTGTACGCGAGTGTGCCGTTGGTATGAGTCGATAGATCGAAGGAGAGCGTGGTGTCGCTGTTGCCCGATAGAGACACGCTGCCAGCACTGTCGACAACCGTGTCGTTACTGCCAGTCACGTTGCGGAGTTCGACAGTCTGGCTATCACTCACGGCACCAACATTGTCGATCGTCGCATCAACAGTGACTGGTTCACCACGTTCGACAGCCGTCGTGTCAGGCGCAAATTCAGAGACCTGGAAGTAGGGCGACGGCGGCGAACCGACAGTCAGTTGCCCCGCGCGGTTCTCGTCAGGTTCGTTTTCGACAGCTACGGTATAGCCGAACGTGCCGGTCGATCCTGTCGGGAGATCGAAAGTCACAGTTGTCTCCTCTCCGGGTTCGAGTGACCCGGTCGATTTCGTCTCGACGGTCGTCCCGTCAAACGTAAAGTCGATGCCTGTCTCTCCTTCTTGTCCACCAGTGTTGTTGATGGTTGCAGTGATCGTCTCGTGCTCACCGCGTCGAACGCTGGCGGGTGCGTCGAGATCAGTGATCTCGTAGGACGGTGGCGGTGAGATTGTCCGGTTCTTCGATAGCACTTTGAACAGGACGATGGCGTCGTTGTAGTCTGGATCTCCGGGCTGGCTGGCCTGGTCGATTGTCGCGTCCCTGTCAGACAGTTCGTAGATCAGGACCCGCTCACCGGGTGCAAGATCAAGATGACCAGTTTCGTTTAGCCGACCTTGCAGCATTTGTTTGACGTTGCGCTGGTAGTCATCAGCCTGTGGCTGGAAATCTTCGCCCCCACGAATGCTCTCACCATCCTTTCTGAGAACTACCCTCTCGTCTTCGCTATCACCGTCGATCGTGAGACGTGAGCCACCACGTCTAGCACACTCTTTACCAACAGCGTCCTGATTACTATTACCAAAATCAATGAGATCCGGGAATCTCACATCTGTGTACTGGTAATAGTCACAGTAGTACGACGTTGCAGTCACAATTGCCCGGTCGTCTTCCTCCAGAGTGGTCGTCTGGTTGTACGGATTCATCCCGTCAAGTAGTTCCTGCTCTGCCTCAGGATGATTGATGTCACCATTGCCCGGGAGTGAGCGCCAGAGTTCGGTCTCAGTCACACTGTTGATTAAGAGAGACATTTCGACGGGATCGTTTATGATACCGAAACGCTGATGTCCTCCGTTGACTCTGAAACTGCCGAGACACGAACGATAGCTCGGGTCACACCAGTCTCGCTGTTTCCCTTCCAGTTCTGCCCCGAGCAACCTGACGCTGACATCGAGCCGCTCGTTAGCAATTATTTTTCCGTCCTCGCTTTCGCTGATCGGTTCTTCAGCCAAGACATCCAGATTCTGAGAGACGGTGTTGTTGTCTGTTTGGACAGTAATTTTGTTAGCCTCGCCGAGAACGAATGTCGGCGACTGTACATCGATAGTAGTGCTAACTGTCGTTGCAGTTCCAGGATCGATGTGTCGATTCGGCGCCGCCAAGATATCACGCTCGGTAGATATTTCGATCGGTTGTGTGTCGTCTACTTTCCCAGTGTTCTTCACGTCAGCTTCGATAGACACCTGTTCGCCCTTCACTACCGGGTCATCCGAGAATCGTACAGATGTAACGATGAAATTCGGATACCGTGACGGCCCAACGGTGAATCCGCCGGTTTGGACCGTATCTCCCGTGTCGATTTTGTACTCGTATGTCCCCGCTGTGGTAATTCTCCCCGATGCATTGACTGTCGCCGTATCACCACTGTCTGCGATCGTCCCCCGAACACTGACTTGCTGGTCAACATCTGTGACGACGTTGCCGTTAGTGTCGTTTCTAATAGTTAGATTGATATCCCGTGTGCCGTCCAACTGGCCGGTGTTGTTGATCGTAGCGTTGAGCCAGAATTTATTCCCAGAGGGCGCATTCTTCGGCGCTTCGGTGTCGTGGATCGTGAACGTTGGACCAGTCCCCACAAAGATAGTTCCCTGCTCGACAGATCCGTCAGTCCGGACAACCCAGCTGTAGCTTCCGTCTGCAGTCGTAGAGAGGGAGTACGTCAACGTCTTCGTTTGGCCGGGATGGAGTGTCAATTTGCTTGTGTTTTTAGTCGAGCCTCCGAACTCGTAACTGATAGTTCGCGTCCCGGTCATACCGCCTTGGTTCTCGACTGTGACATCAACTGTTAGATCGTCACCGATCTGTCCCTCCGACGGCGCTGAGACAGAATCAATGTGGAAGTCGGGTACCTGACTCCCCCCAGTGAATTGGAGTGTCTTCGAATCAGAGTCGTTTTCTGTCGCGATTGTTGCGTCGTATGTCCCGGACGGAACACTCGAACTCATCTTACTGTTAGGGACCTTGAACTTCACCCGATCTGATTCACCACCATTGAGAGAGACAGTCTTTGTGGTCCGTATGATCTCAGACCCTCCGGCGTCTTCGAAGGTGAACGTTACTTCCTGCTCGCCGTCCAGTCCGCCTTCATTTTCGACAGTTCCGTTAACGAGAAGCGGACCGGTATTGCTGTATCGTTTTGCAGTCACGTTGCGGGTAGAAAATTCGGGTAGCGACACGTCGCCGAGTTCAAACGTGATAGAGACATTCTCCCCTGGACTCACTGAACCGCTGGGCTCTACACTGACACGCTTGTCGTTGAACGTATCCTCAGCGTAGCGTACCCATCCGCCAGCGAACTTGCTGTCGTTGATGAATACGGTAGCGTTCTCTACTTGTGCAGGAGCACAGGTTAGGCTATACGATGAGTCGCTACTGACATTTGATGGCGTGAGGTTCGTATACAACAACAACGACAGTTCGTCGTTGATCATGCGTTCCTCAGTACTGTTGACCTGTGCAGTGATTTCGTTGGAGTCACTAATGTTGCCAGCGACCCGCTGGAAACGGACATTGAGACTCCCGTCTCTATACGTGAGTGCCGGTGGAGACTCCATCACAGTACCACCCTCTGTAGACTCCCAAACGCCACCACCTTCGTAACCGACTAACGTCCCGTCATCATCTTCATATTGCATCGATCCCAGTGCTCGCACGCCTGAATCACAGGCAGGACTCCCATTCAGCCGTATCCGATAGGTCGTGTCGTTGTTCGTTTCAACGGATCCACGGACACTCTGTGGAACTTCGACTGACCGCGACCCCGCGTTGCTCTCGTTACGTGGTATCGACTGAAACATCGAATCAACCTGCTTAAACATATCCGATACCACTTCGGCGTTCTGCTGGTTTTGGGTGTCCTGAATCGTCGTTTGCCCTGCAGAGAGGAGCAATACTGCCCCAGTTATCGAGATAGCCACCAGCAGGATAACGCCAACGAGATTCGAGACACCACGTTCGTCCAGATTATGTTGACCCCACATGTTTACCCAGTAATCGCTAACCCCTTATTATACTATAGAGACCAAAAACCCACCGGATAGTGAGTGTGCGAATTTAGCTTCGATTGTCGCTCAATTAGAAGTTACCCACGTCAAACTTGTCGCAGGGGTAGCTCGTGTGTAGTAGCTAGAGCCGTACGCTCAACCAGTCAGTGGCGTAGGCCAGATGCCACATCGGAAATACAATTGCGATGCAGATCGATGCCCCTAGCTTCGCAATGTGCGGCGAATCAGCGGCTAGGCGAACAGAGAGAAAGGGAGTGGACTCGCCGGGATTTGAACCAGAGGAAGACGGTCGTATCGCTGCGCTCGGCGCTGCGACTTCCAGGGGTTCAAATCCGGGCATCGGCGACGATTCGCGCTGCTCGCGAGTTTGCTCGCAGCGCAAGAATCATGGACTCGCCGGGATTTGAACCCGGGGCCTTCCCCGTGCCAGGGGGATGATCTACCACTGATCTACGAGCCCTCGCATCGTTTCGTACCGGGTGGGTTTTCTTAAACCCATCGAAGGGATCGGACCGTGGGTCACGGTGTCGTCCGCCGTCGTCGAGCACATCGTGTCTCTATTTTGACTGTTCGGCCACAATAGATAAGGCGAGCAACAGCCTCCCTCCACCAGAGTCAGCGCGGTTTCGGGTCACAGTATGCGGGGTCACACACGCGGACAGACGACGTTGGATTTCGCGTTCGGCATGAGTCTCTTCCTCGCCGTCGTGTTGTTCGTCTTCCTGTTCGTGCCCGGCGTAGTCGAGCCGTTCACCGCAGGGGCACAGGAGGAGACCGTCGCCGTCGACAGAGTGGCCGACGATCTCTCGCGGGCGACGCTGGGCAGCGCAAAGCGTCCGAAGGTCCTGAACGCCACGTGTACGGCGGCGTTTTTCGACAATCGCTCGGAGAGTGGCTGTCACTTCGCGGGCGAGACGACGAACGAGCGGCTGGGGCTAGACGACCGCCAGCGGGTCAACGTCACGGTGACGCGAAACGGGACGACGGCCCGCGAGGGGGCGAGTCCGCTGTGCTGGGACGCAGACGCCGCGGCGCTGCGGGACCAGAGCGACTGCGAGAGTGGCGACGTGTCTCTCCAGGCGGGCGAGCCGACGACGGCCGACGTGGACGAGTCGGTGACCGCGCGTCGAGTGGTGTCGCTGCATCGCGAGGTCGTCACGCTGGAGGTCGTACTGTGGTGAGTCCGGAACGCGGGCAGGCCCACACGCTCGAAGCGGTGATCGCGGGGCTACTGCTGTTGAGCAGCGTCGTCTTCGCGATGCAGATGACGGCGGTGACGCCGCTGTCGGCCAGTACGTCGAGCCAGCACATCGAGAACCAGCAGCGTTCGGTCACGCAGGGCGTGCTCGCGACGGCGGCCGACCAGGGCGCGCTCTCGACGAGCGTCCGCTACTGGAACGACACTGACGGCCGGTTCCACGGCGCGCCCGACATCGGGTTCTACACGAACGAGCCGCCGGACACGACCTTCGGGCGGATCTTGGAGCGGACGCTCGACGAGCGCAGCATCTCGTACAACGTCTACCTCCGGTACCGCAGGCAGAGCGGCGGGATCGCCACCCGGCGGATGATCTACCGCGGTCGGCCGAGCGACAACGCGGTGTCGGCCGCACGGACCGTGACGCTCAGGCCGGACGATCCGCTGATGGGACCGGACGAGACCGCCAACGAGTCGGTGACCGTCGGTTCGGCGAGTCGCTATCCCGTCCAGCAGGTCGGCACGTCGGTGTACAACGTGGTCCGCGTGGAGGTGGTCGCGTGGCGGATCTGAGCCACCTCGGTCGCCGCTGTCGCTCGCTGGGCGACGACCGCGCACAGGTCATTCTGGTGGCGGCCTTCGTGATGGCGGTCACGTTCGTCATGCTGGCGCTGGTCGTCAACTCGGCGATCTTCACGGAGAACCTCGCCAGTCGCGGCGAAACGGCGGGCAGCGACGACGCGTTGCTGGTGCGCCAGTCGGTCGAGCAGTCGACCGGCCACGCGATCGAGTACGCGAACACGCACAACGCCAGCGACACGACGACGCTGGCGACGAGCCTCGACGAGAGCGTCTCGACGCTCTCGGCGCTGTCGGGAGAACACCACGCCTCGGGCGGGAAGGTGGTCAGCGTCGCGGGACCGACCGACATCGAGAACGGAACCAGAATCAGGGACGATGCACCCGGCGGCTCCTCGTTCGAAAACGCGAGCGAGGGTGGCGCGACGAGTGTCGACTGGCGCGTCGCCCACGGGGTCGCGGAGACACGCGCCTACAGGATGAACGTGAGCGGCGTCAACCGAACGGGCAACTTCGGCGGCCCGGCCGACCAGTTCCGTGTGCGGATCGCGGACAGCGCGGGCGCGACCTGGACCATGAACGTCACCCACGACAGCGCCGACGGGACGTACAAGATCGGCGTCGAGGACGGTGCCGGGCGACAGGGGGTCTGCGCGGTCGACGACGGGGTCGACTACTTCCACGTCGATCTGACGGCGGGGCTCGTCGACGGGACACCGTGTCCGGCACTGTCGTTCGGCGAGGGCGTGTCGGAGCCCTACGAGATCGCCTACGAGGAGGGCGACGAGGTGACGGGCAACTACTCGCTGATCGTCGGCGAGGACGCCACCAGCAACGGGAACCTGCCGTCGTCGTCGACCGGCGACGATCCGTACGCGACGCCCGCCATCTACGCCGCGAACGTCACGTACCGCTACGACGGGGCGAAGTTGCGCTACGAGACGACGATCCGGGTCGCACCGGGTGAGCCGACGTGAACGATCGCGCCGTCTCCTCGACGTTCAGCTACGTGCTCAGTCTCGCGATCGCGACCATGCTGGTGACCGGGCTGCTCGTCGCGTCCGGCAGCTTCGTCGAGGACCGCCAGCGACAGGTCGTCAGGTCCGAGCTGCAGGTGATCGGCCAGCAGGTGTCGGCAGACATCGCACGCGCGGACAGGCTCGTCAGAGCCAGTGACGATCCGGCCGATGCGACGGTGCGGATCGAGCAGCAGTTCCCCGCCCGAATCACGGGCACGACCTACCGGCTCGAACTCGTGGCGACGCCGTCGCCGACGATCCGCCTGCGGTCGAGCAGTCCCGAGGTTCGTGTCACGGTAGGCGTCCAGAACAGGACGGCACTCAGCAACTCGTCGGCCGACGGCGGAACGGTCGTCGTCGGCTACGACGGCAACGCTCTGGGGGTGCGCAATGACTGATCGCGCTGTCAGTGAGGTGCTCGGGTTCGCCCTCGTGTTCGGGATGGTCGTCGCCTCGGTCGCGATCATCTCGGTCAGCGGACTGGGGACGCTCCAGGACGTGCGGGACGCCGAGCAGACGAACAACGCACAGCGGGCCTTCGACGTGCTGGCGGACAACATGGCCGACATCCACCAGCGGGGGGCCCCGAGCCGAGCGACCGAAGTCAGTCTCGGCAGCGCACAGCTGTACACGGGCGAGAACGTGACGATCAACGTGACCGCGATCGACCGCGACACTGCCGACGGAAACGAGAGCGTCGAGCGGTCGGTCAGGCCGATCGTCTACGAGGGCGACGGAGCGCAACGGCTCGTCTACGAGGGTGGCGCGGTGTTTCAGGTCTCCCGTGACGGCGGCTTCACCACCGTCGAGCCGCCGCTGGTGGTCCGAGACGGCCGTGTGCTCGTCCCGATCGTCCAGACGCGGACCGAGCGCGTCCGGAGCGTCGGCGGGTCGACGGTCCTGGTGCGTGCGAACCAGCAGTCCTCGGCCGTCGCCGTCGCCGGTACCGGCGGGCAGTTCGAGAACGTCAGCGTGACCGTCACGTCGCCGCGGTGGGAGCTCTGGCAACAGTCCTTCGAGCAGACCGCACTCTCGGCGTGTGCGCCCGATCCGGGCGCGGGCAGCGTGACGTGCTACCTGGAGCCAGGGACGTCGCCGGATCGACTGTACGTTCCTGTCCACGAGATCGATCTGACGATCGAGCTGTGACGACCGAGGAGAGCATACTGTCGGCTGGCCATCTGTGACCGATTTCGCTACCCCGGGCGGCGAATATCGTCACGACGTGGCAGCCAACGGTATCAGTCGCGAGCCTCGATCTCGATCTCCGAGACGTGGAGGTAGGTCAGCCGGACGATGTTCTCGGCCGGCGGGACGGCGTTGACCCGCTTCAGTGATCGGTCGTAGTGGACCTGCCCGCCGTTGTCCATCATGACGGTCCCGGTGACGACGCCGCCGTAGAGGCTTCCCTTCTCGACCGTGAACGAGCTACTGCCGAGCGTGCCGCCGGGCGCGAAGACGACGCCCTCGAGCAGGTGGGTGTCACCGGAGGTGCCGTCGATCCGTCCCTGGAAGTCGCCGCGGCCGTAGAGCCAGAACTGCGAGGCGTTTTGCCCCTCGTCGACGTCGATCTGGCCGCCGCTTCCCTCGATCGAGAAGTGATGGTCCGACGCCGTCGTCGCCTGCCCGTCGACGTACAGACGGACCGTCCCGTTTCCGACGACGTGGATGCGGCCGTCGTTCTTCAGCTGGACGTAGTCACGGACCGCGATACTGATCGTCCCGTCGGTCCCGGTGTCCAGCGTCAGCGTCTCGCCGTCGAGCACGAGTCGATCGAGGTGGTACTCGCCGGCCGAGAGCGTCTGGTCGCCGTCGTCGAGCGTCGTCCCCGAGATCGCGCTCGCGTCGCCGTTGTCGTTGTCCTCGGTCGCGTTCTCGTATCGCCGCTCGATGACGGCGTCGACCGGACCGATCCCGTCGACGCCCGAGAGCTGTTCGATCGAGCCGTCGACACCGCCGCTGCCGGTGACCTTGATGTCGTCGGTGTAGCCGGCGTCTCGGGTCACTACACCGCCCCCTTTGACGGTCACTTTGCCCCCCGACGCCAGCGAGCCGTTGACCTGGCTGTTGCCCTTGACCGTCACGTCGCCAGCCGTCCGGATCGAGCCGTCGTGTGTCTTCGTGTCGGCGTACAGCCCGGTCCCTTTCGAGGAGTTGTAGCTGTCAGTTCGGGTCTGATCGCCGCTCCCGGCCAGTACGATCTCGCCGCCCGCCGACGTGGCCGCGACGGCGTTCGTGACGGTCTGTGGCCCGGCCGGGACGACGAGTGTCACCGTCGCCGTCTCGTTCGCGTGGTCGAGCGTGGCGTCGCCGTCCGTGCGCTCTTCGAAGAACTGGCCCCACGCCCGGTAGTACTCACTCTTGACGGTCACGTTGACGCGGCCGCCGTCCAGCGGGTTCACCCACTGCTCGTCGGCCGAGGCGTTCGGAAAGTGTTGCGTCGAGCGCCCGCCCGGCCGAACCGCGATCCGCCCGTCGAGCGACTCCTCGCCGGAGACGGTCACCAGCGGGAGCGTCAGCGTCGCGTCCCGGTAGTGAAACTCCGGTGGTGAGACCATCAGCGACCCCCCGTTGCCGTCCGTCTTCCAGACGCCCCCGCCCTGGTACGCGACCGAGCGGCCGTCGTTCTCGTAGGCGATCGAGCCGAGCGTCGCGTTCATCACCGTCTTCGTGGAGTCGTTGGACGTGTTCGTCACCGCGACGGTCATCCACCCCGCGTCGTCTCGGAGCCGATAGGCGGCCCCGTCCGTCCTCGACAGCGAGAGTTCCTGTCCGCCGGCACTCCCCAGCGCGACCATCGCGACGTTCGAGTCCAGTTGCGTCAGGCCCTTCTCTGCGCGCTCGACGTCCATCGTCTCGCGGGTGTCCGACAGCGACTGGGCACCCAGCGTCACGACGGCCAGCGAGCCGGCGACGACCATCGAGAGGACGAGAACGACGGCGATCGGCGAGGACTGCCCGCGCCGGCCGAGGCCCCGGTACATACCGTCACGGATGCGACTGGAGGGAATAAGGCGCGCGACCGTTCGAACCGTTTAGGACCGTTCAAACGGTTATCGCCGGTGATATTCGAGCGGGAGAGGAATCGGTCGGGCCGGCCCGTCGCCGTCGACAGAGCGTCGCCGGCCGCAGTAGAAACGGTTTTACGCGCCGAGTGGGGAGAGTACGTCGGGAACAGCACGACCGCAAATCTGACCCGCCACGCGGTTGCGTGGCTTCGAGATTGCGGCCGTGTCCGGTGTTTCGACACCACACGCTCGCGCTGCGAGTAGCACGTAGCGGTCTGTGCCGTTCCAACCTAACAATGGCACGAATGCACACACGACGCCGCGGCTCGTCCGACTCGGACAAGCCCGTGGCAGACGAACCGCCGGAGTGGAGCGACGTAGACGAAGACGCGATCGAGGAGCGAGTCGTCGAGCTCGCAGAGCAGGGCCACTCGCCCAGCGAGATCGGCCTCAAGCTCCGCGACGAGGGCGTCCAGGGGACGCCGATCCCGGACGTCTCGCTCGCGACGGGCAAGAAGGTCACCGAGATCCTCGAAGAGAACGACGCGACCGACGAACTGCCCGAGGACCTCCGGAACCTGATGAAGAAGGCCGTCCGCCTGCGAGAGCACATGGACGAGAACCCGGGCGACCACCAGAACAAGCGCGCGCTCCAGAACAACCAGTCGAAGATCCGCCGTCTCGTCGACTACTACCGCGGCGACGAGATCGACGCGGACTTCACCTACAGCTACGAGCGAGCGAAGGAACTGCTCGAGTAATCGATGTCCACAGCCGGTCGCGATCAGGCGTCCGCCACGCCGCCCAGTGACCTCGCCGGCACGCTCGACGGGGCCGACTTCGTTCGGCTCGTCGCACGCGCCGACGGTGACGGACTGGCAGCGACGGGACTCCTCGCACGCGCTCTCACGGCACGAGAGACGCCATTCCAGGCGTCGATCGCGCGAACGGGCGAGGCGGGAGCCCGGACGACGGACGCCGACGTCACGGTCAGCGTCGGTGCCGACGGCGTCGACGCGACCGCGACGCTCGCGGACGAGCCACTGAGTACCGCGGCCGTCGAGACGGTGCGGGCGCTGGGCACCGAGCCCGATCTGGCGCTCGCGCTGGCCGGCGCGACCGTCGCCGATGGCGACTCCGACGGGGCCACGCTGGCCGAGGCCGGCGGGTTCGAGCGCCGCCCCGGCGTCGCCGTCCCGGTGAGCGAGTACGTCGACGGGCTCGCACACTCGACGCTGTTGCACGCGCCGTTCTCCGGCGAGCGCGCGGCCGTCGAGGAGGCGATCGAGGCGCTGAGTTCCGAGGCCGACACGGACCGACACCGTCGCGTCGCCTCGCTGGTCGCGCTGGCGATCGCGGGCGACGAGACCGCCAACGATCGGGCCACCGAGGCGATCGAGCGGGCGCTGCACCCCTACGTCGGCGGCCCGTTCGAGACGATCGGCGGCTACGGCGACGTGCTGGATGCCGTCGCACGCGAACGGCCCGGACTCGGCGTCGCGCTCGCGCTCGGCCACGACGGCGTGCGCGAGCAGGCACTCGACGTCTGGCGGACCCACGCGAGTCGGGCCCACACCGGCATCCGGACCGCGTCGACCCAGCGCTACGACGGCCTGTTCGTCGTCCGGGGCGACGCGATGCCAGTCGAGACGGTCGCCCGACTCGTCGCGCGGTTTCGCTCGCCCGAGCCGGTGACGCTGGTCGTCGCCGGCGACAGGGCCGCGGTTCGTGGGACCGACGACCGATCCGTCGCGCCCGCGCTCGACGCCGCGACGACCGCCGTCGGCGGAACCGCGACCCGCACGAACGCGCGGTTCGAGGGCGACACCGACGATCTCGTCGAGCAGGTCCGGGAGGCACTATGAGAGAAGCGACGATCCGGACGGCCCACGGCGACGACGCCACGGCCGAACGGATCGCCAGCGCGCTCCGCCCGGACAACACCGACGAGATGGCCACGCGCGTCGACGGCGACGAGATCGTGACCACGATCGACCGCGAGACGACCGGCGGACTCCACTCGACAGTCGACGACTACGTCGTCAACCTCCGCGTCGCAGCACAGCTTGCCGACCAACACACAACACACACATCATGAGCGAACGATCCGTATCCCGACAGAAGCAGCAAAAGCGGTGGTACACCGTGCTCGCTCCCGAGCAGTTCGACCGGGAGGAACTCGGTGAGACCACGGCAGACGAGGCAGAGAAGGTGCTCGGACGCACCATCCAGACAACGCTGGGCGATCTGAAAGACGACGCCAGCGAGAACAACACGAAGCTGACCTTCAAGATCAACGAGGTCGCTTCCGACTCCGCGTACACGGAGTTCATCAAGCACGAGCTGACCCGCGACTACCTGCGGTCGCTCGTCCGCCGAGGCTCCTCGAAGGTCGAGGCCTTCATCACCGTGCTGACGACGGACGACTACCGCGTCCAGATCCAGCCGGTCGCGCTGACGACTAAGAAGGCCGACGCCTCCCAGGAGAAGGCGATCCGCCGTCAGATGATCGACATCGTCGAGGAGACGGCCGAAGACCGCAGCTTCGAGCAGCTCGTCGACTCCATCGTCGAGGGGCGACTCTCCTCTGCACTGTACAGCGAGTGCAAGGACATCTACCCGCTTCGCCGGGTCGAGATCCAGAAGACGACGATGGAAGCCCGTCCCGAGGAAGTCGCAGCCGAAGAAGAGACCTCGGTCGACGTCGAGGAGTAACTGCGCTTTCGCCGCGTTTTTTCGACGCAACCCTCGTAGCAGCCGGCTAATCGCTGGTAGACGGAGCCCAACGAAGGGGCCGTCGGCAGAACCACGCCCCAATGAGTCACCTCGAACAGAGGCGGTCGAGCTACGAGTACCGGCCCGTCGAGCCGACCGACGTACAGGGGTTTCTCGACCTCCACGAGACGGTCTGGGGACACGAGCGGCGAGCGGCGTGGTTCCGCTGGCGGTTCGGAGAGAACCCGTACGTCGACGAGATTCCGATGGTCGTCGCCGAGTGCGACGGCGAGGTCGTCGGTGCCGAGCCCTGTCTGACGTTCAGAGTGCGGCTCGGCGAGGAGACGGTGCTGGCCTTCCAGCCGGCCGACTGGGTCGTCCACCCGGACCATCGCGAGCGCGGGGTCTTCACCGGAATGACCGAACGGTTGCTCGAACGGTACAGCGACGGCCCCGCACAACTGTACTTCAACTTCCCGACGGCCGCCCTCGTTCCGGGCCTGGAGTCGTTCGACTGGACGCTCAGGGACGGGCCACGCACCCACTACCGGATCCAGAACCCCCAGCGGCTCGTCCGTCACGACTCGGGCTCCAAGCGGGAGTTCCGATCGATCGCGTCCCGCCACCTCGGCCGGCTGGCGACGCCCCTGGCCCGGGGCTATCTCTCCGTCCGGGACCGACTCCGCCGCGACGGGGCGAGGGTTGCCGTCGAGCGACACCACGGCGTTCCCGCCGACCTGCTCGCCGGACTGAGCGACGGCGAGAGACGGGACCCCGTCCACGTGGTCAGAGACGCCGACTACTACCGGTGGCGCTTCGCGAACCCCCGCTGGGAGACGACGACGTACGTCGCCCGGCGCGACCAGAGAGCCGTGGCAGCCTGCGTCGTCTGTCGAGAGCGGCGCGGCGGCATCCTGACGACTGCCGTCCTCGATACGGTGCCACGCGGGAGCGCGGTCGCGCCGGAGGTCTTCGAGGCGCTGCTGACGCCGATCGTCGCCGACGCGGCCGACTCGGACGTCGTCAAGGTCGGCGAGGGACCGATCCCGTCGTCCGTCCTCGACGCGTTCGGCTTCCGGGCGAGTGACGCGTTCCCGCTGTCGATGCTTTCCGACAGGTCCGTCCTCGCGGTGCGTCCGGCGCACCGCTCGGAGGACGGGCCGGTCGACGTTGCCGGCGTCGATCCGACCGAGCGAGAGTGGGAGCTGGCGCTGGCAGATCGGGACGTTGCCTGATACTGCCGGCTGTACCTTCGTGACGATCTTCGCCACCCTGGGGTGGCGAAATCGGTCACAGATGGACAGCAGGTCGTATGAGACGGCGGTCGCAGCGATGGCGCGGTGAACGACGAGAACGCCGACGAAAACGAGGCAGCGGCCCGGACGAGAGAGCGAGCGGGGCCGTCTTCGCTACTCGACGACGACCGTTCCGATCATTCCGCCGCGCTCGTGTGGGATACAGAAGTAGCGGTACTGGCCGGCGACCTCGAAGGTGTGGCTGTACGTGTCACCCTGGTACAGCGAGCCGTCTGTCGCGTTCGTCCACCCGTCGCGGGCCGACGGTTCGTCGTCGAACCCGCCGGAGGCGAAGTAGTCTGCCCCGTCCGGGATGCCGTCCTCGTAGGCAGTCACGGAGTGGGCGTGAGAGCTCGTGTTTCGCCAGACGACGGTGTCTCCGGCTGAGACGGTGATCTCGGCGGGATCGAACGCGTTGCTCGTCATCCCGACGTCGTAGTCCCCTGACTCGGCGAGGCCACCGAGACACCCCGCCAGTCCGACCGCACTCGCCCCGACGACCGTTCGCAGGTAGGCGCGACGCTCCATAGCCCAAGTCGGGGCTGGACGATCAAAGACGGCTCGGTTCCGGACGGCCTCGGTTCGGAACTGCAAAGTGGAGTCGCCGGGAGGCTGAGGTATGAAAGCGACCGCGAAGGCACACCCGATCCAGGGGATCGTCAAGTATCACGGGATGCGCGACGAGAAACTGCGCTTGCCCTACCACGACAGCATCAGCGTCTGTACGGCACCGAGCCACTCGAAGACGACCGCGGCGTTCGATCCGGAACTCGACGCCGACGAGTACGTCGTCGACGGCGAGGCAGTCGAGGGGCGCGGGGCCGAGCGCATCGCGGCCGTCGTCGACCACGTCCGCGAACTGGCGGGGATCGACCACCGCGTGCGCTTCGAGTCGGCGAACTCCTTCCCGACGAACATCGGCTTTGGCTCCTCTGCCTCCGGGTTCGCGGCTGCGGCGATGGCACTCGTCGAGGCGGCAGGCCTCGACATGACTCGCCCCGAGGTGTCGACGGTCGCGCGTCGCGGTTCGTGCTCCGCCGCGCGGGCGGTGACGGGCGGGTTCTCCCACCTCAAGAACGGCATGAACGACGCGGACTGTCGCTCCGAGCGCATCGAGACCGAACTGGAAGACGAGCTTCGGGTCGTCGCCGGCATGGTCCCGTCCTACAAGGAGACGGAGGCGGCCCACGAGGAGGCCGCGGCGAGTCACATGTTCGAGAACCGGATGGCCCACATCCACGGCCAGATCGCCGAGGCACGCGACGCCATCGCGGGCGGCGAGTTCGACCGGACCTTCGAGCTGGCCGAACACGACTCGCTGTCCCTGGCCGCGACGACGATGACCGGGCCGGCGGGCTGGGTGTACTGGCAGCCCCGGACGATCGAGATCTTCAACGCCGTCCGCGAACTCCGAGCGGAGGACGTCCCGGTCTACTTCTCCGTCGACACCGGTGCGAGCGTCTACGTCAACACCACGGCGGAGTACGTCGACCGCGTCGAGGAGACGGTGGCCGACTGCGGCGTCGACACCCGAGTCTGGGAGGTCGGCGGCCCCGCGCGGATTCTCGACGACTCCGAGGCGCTGTTCTGAGACGGCCGACCACGAATCGGCGACCGATTTCGCTACACCGAGGTCGCGAATCCGTTCGCGAAGCCACAGTACGGCCGGAGCGACGGCGCTTCCGTCGCCGATACCGACGCATAAATGCATCCACGGACCGTACGCCACAGCTATGTCCGACCGGATCGTCGGCGAGCTTCAGGACCAGGCGACCGTCGAGGAACGGGTGGCATCGGGCGCGACGACCGACTGGGTTGTCGATCACTGGACCACGTTCCGTGATGGCCTCCTCGGCGAGCGAAACGGCACGCCGTTCCCGTGCTTTTTCGGGGCCGAATCCGTGGCCAACGGGGACCCGCTGTACACCGCGGTCCCGTCGATGACCGACAAGGACGCGTTGCTGGATCTGGGCCGCACGCTCCTGCGATATCTGGACACGTACCAGGAACACAGCGACCGCGCGTCGCTGGTCGCGTTCTTCAAGCCACCCGAGCGCGACCTCACGGAGGCCCAGTACCACGAGGCGCTGTGGAACATCTTGCAGTTCCTGCACGTCCACGATCCAGCGCCCTGGCCCGAAGAGATCCCGACCGAGCCAGACGATCCCCACTGGGAGTTTTCCTTCGGCGGCGAGCCGATCTTCCCGACCTGCCGAGCACCCTTCTACGACACCCGAAAGAGCCGGTACTGCCCGGTGGGACTGGAGATCACCTTCCAGCCGCGGGCGCTCTTCGAGGACATGGGCGTGACCGCCGATACCGAAGCCGGCGAACACGCCCGGGAGATCATCCAGGACCGACTCGAAGGGTACGACGGCGTCTGTCCGCACGCAGATCTCGGGGACTGGGGCGTCGAAGGGGACCGAGAGTGGCCACAGTACATGCTCTCGGAGGACGAACGACAGGCACCGAGCGAGTGTCCGATCGCGACCAGCCGCGAGCACCCCAAGTCGACGCGGCTGCTGGACGCTCGCGAGGGCGTGGGCCACCCCAACTGAGACGATGTCGGGGACACCGGTACTGGTGCTGGTCGACTTTCAGCAGGGGTTCGACGAACCCGGCTGGGGAACGCGCAACAACCCCGACGCCGAGGCGAACGCGGCACGACTCCTCGCGACGTGGCGGTCGCGTGACCGCCCCATCGTCCACGTCCGCCACGACTCGACGGAGCCCGACTCGCCGCTGCGGGGAGACGCGCCCGGGTTCGACTACAAGCCCGAACTCGCCCCCGCCGACGGTGAGGCGACGTTCCGCAAGCAGGTCAACGGTGCGTTCGTCGACACCGGCCTGGAGGCGTGGCTCCGCGAACGAGGTCACGAGTCGATCGTCGTCTGTGGGCTGACGACCGACCACTGCGTGTCGACGACCGTCCGGATGGGCGAGAATCGAGGGTTCGAGGTGTTCGTCGTGGCAGACGCGACGGCGACGTTCGACCGGACGCTGGAAGACGAGCAGTTCGACGCGGCACTCGTTCACAGAACGGCGCTGGCACACCTCGACGGGGAGTTCGCCACCGTCTTCTCGACGGCGGCGGCCGTCGACCGCTGGTGACGGTCGCGGTATGTGATACCATAGCAACTATTAAGCGCCCGCTCCACCAAGCGGGGGTATGGAGACAGTCGAGCGACCGACGTTCGAGTCTGATACCAGTCGCCGCATCTACGAGTACGTCGAGCGCCACGGCACCGCGAAGCGACACATTCTGCTGGAGCAAAGCGACGCGTCGGCGAAATCGTTCGGCGAACACCTCGACGAACTGAAAGAGCGAGGGTACCTCAGCGAGGACGGCGGGACGATCCGCGTCGCGCTGGACGTGGGGGCAGTCGAGGAGTACGAGACCGACGACCTGTCGGTGACGATCCGGCCGGCCCGCCACGAGGACTTCGACGGCCTCGTCCGGACGATCCGGGACGTCACCGACGAGGAGACCTACGTCGTCGCCGAGACCGTCGCCGAGGAACTGCTCTACGAGGACACCGTCAACCGCCACACGACCGTCGAGTCTCGCGTGTTCTTCGTCGCGACGGTCGACGGCGAGGTCGTCGGGTGGACCCACCTGGACCTGCCGCAACTGGACTCGCTGGCCGGGACCGCCCAGCAGACCGTCGGCGTCGACAGCGACTATCGAGGACGGGGCATCGGCAGCGAACTCCTCCAACGGGGCCTCTCCTGGGCCGAGGCCAACGGCTACCGGAAGGTGTACAACAGCCTCCCGATGACGAACGACCGGGCCATCGAGTTCCTCACCGACCACGGCTGGGACACCGAGGCCATCCGCCGGAACCACTACACGATCGACGACGAGCAGGTCGACGAAGTGATGCTGTCGACGACGATGTAGCGGCCAACGTTGATACGACGGCGCGCCCAACCGACGGTATGCGCGTCGCCGTCCTGGGTGCTGGCTACGCCGGCCTCACACTCGCCCGGAAGCTCGAATCGTCGCTGCCCGAATCGGTCGACCTCGTCGTCGTCGACGAGTCCGAGACCCACGTCGTCCAGCACGAACTCCACCGCGTCGTTCGCCGGCCCGCAGTCGAGGACGAGATCTCGATCCCGCTGACCGACCTGCTGGACTGCGAGGTCCGGCAGGCGACGGTCACGGACGTGGACCCCGAGGCGGGCGTCGCTCGACTGGACGGTGCTCCGGACCTCGACTACGACGTGGGTGCGATCTGTCTCGGTGCCGAGACGGCGTTCTACGACATCGCGGGACTCCGGGAGCACGCCACGCCGCTGAAGCGCCTCGAACACGCCCGCGAGATCCGCGAGCGGTCCCTGGACGTGCTCGACGAGGGTGGGCGCGTCGTCGTCGGCGGTGCCGGCCTCTCGGGGGTGCAGGTCGCTGGCGAACTCGCGGCGATGGCGCGGGAACACGGAGACGAGACAGCCGACGACGAGGGGGCAGACGGCGGAGACGCCGAGATCCTCCTGCTCGAACAGCTCGACAGCGTCGCGCCGAGCTTTCCCGAGGCGTTCCAGCGGGCCGTCGCCGATCAGCTCGGCCAGCGCGGCGTCGAGATCCGCACGAACGCGACCGTCGAAGCCGTCAACGGAGAGACGATCACGGTCGCCCAAGGGGAGGATCTGTCGTACGAGCAGCTCGTCTGGACCGGTGGACTGCAGGGACCCGCTGCGCTGGACGACGAGCGACCGGTCGTCAGGAGCGACCTGCGGCTCACGGGCGACACGTTCGCTGTCGGCGACGCGGCGAGGGTCGTCGACACGGACGGCGAGCCGGTCCCGGCGAGTGCGCAGGCGGCGATCCGAGAGGCCGGGGTCGCAGCGGAGAACGTCACGACACTGGTCGAGCATCGGCTGTCCGGGGCCGGCGGCTTCGAGCCTCGGCTGGCTCGCTACACGTTCGACTCGCTCGGGTGGCTCGTCAGCGTCGGCGACGGCGCGGTCGCACAGGTCGGGGACGGCGTCCTGACCGGCCGGGCGGCGCTCGCGCTCAAGACCTCCGTGGGCGCGGGCTATCTCGGCAGCGTCGGCGCGGTCGAGAACGCCGTCGAACTGGTCCAGTCGGAACTCGGGCTGGCAGTCGACGATGTGGACGACGCGGGCGATCCCGAGGCGGTCGACACAGAGCCCTGAACGGCGAAACCGGAGGGCACTTACCACCGACGGGCCCACCACAGTGCATGCGCATCGCCGACCGCCAGCAGGTCGAGGGCGGGCGCGAGCGGCTGACGCTCGTCCCCGAGACGCTCGACGATCTGTGGCACCTGACGTACGTGATCGAGCCGGGCGACCGCGTCGCGGGCGACACCACCCGGCGGATCCAGCGCGACGACGATCAGTTGCGCGACAAGGGTGGGGAGCGCGAGCCGATGTGGATCGCGGTCGCGGTCACCGACGTAGAGTTCGCGAAGTTCGCCAATCGGCTGCGCGTCGGCGGGACGATCGTCGACTGCTCGCGGGAGGACCAGCTGGACTTCCACCACACGTTCAACGTGGAGGAACACGACGAGATCGAGGTCGAGAAGGTCTGGAAGCCCGACCAGATCGACCGCGTCGAGGAGGCGACCGAGGCGACCGACCAGCCCGACGTGGCGATCGCCACCGTCGAGGAAGGGGAAGCACACGTCCACACCGTCGCCCAGTACGGCACCGAGTCGCGCGCGTCGATCACCTCGACGACGGGGAAGGGCGACTACGCTCGACCGCGAGAGGAGCTGTTCGCGGAGCTTTCGGACGTGCTCCGGCGGATGGACGTGGACGCCTACATCCTCGCCGGCCCCGGCTTCACCAAGCAGGACGCGCTCAAGTACATCCAGGACGAGCACCCGGATCTGGCAGCGGAGATCACGACCGTCGACACCAGCGCCGTCGGCGACCGCGGTGTCCACGAGGTGCTCAAGCGCGGTGCGGTCGAGGACGTCCAGGAGCGGACCCGTATCGCGGAGGAAGCCGAGCTGATCGACGAGCTGATGGAACGCATCGCGACGGGCGCGAAGGTCGCGTACGGCCCCGACGCGGTCGCCGAAGCCGCCGAGTTCGGCGCGATCGAGGAACTGCTGGTGCTCGACGAGCGACTCCGCGAGGAGCGAGGCGAGGAAAGCGAGTGGGACGTGGACGTCGACGAGATCGTCACGACGACAGAACAGAAAGGCGGCGACGTGACCGTCTTCTCCCACGAGTTCGATCCCGGTCAACAGCTCCGTAATCTGGGCGGCGTGGCCGCGCTACTGCGGTATCGGCTACAGTAGAGAGCGAACGGGGCGAAACGGTTTTCATTGGCGACATCTATCTTCAGGTACTGACAGTTCAGCTACCGACCGGAGCCAGTCACCAGAATGTCATTCGAGAATCAGACGGACTTCGCCAGGCAGGTCGCCGATCTCAACAAGTACGGACAGGCGTTGAACCGCTGTGAGAGCGTCGAGGAGGTCGTTTCGATGACGCTGGAAGCGATGTCACTGCTGTTCGACGCCGCCGACAACACGTTCGTGGAAGTGCGAAACGACGATCTGCAGGTCGTCCACAGCACGAATCCGGCGTTGTCGGTCGGTGAAGCGCCGACGAGCGTGGCGCGGCGGGCCTACGAGTCCAGAACGACCGAGGTAGCGAGCGGTGCGGACGCTCGTGTCGCTGCCGACACGGAGACGACCGCGGCGCTGGCCGTCCCGGCGACGATCGTCGACGAGGTGACGGCGGTGCTCGTGATGCGCTCGACGAGTCGGTCCGAGTTCGACGACGCGGTCGTGCGCCCGATGGAGATTCTGGCGTCTCACGCCGCGACGGCGATCAGCAACATCCGATCGCGGGAGCGACTCGAACGGGCCAGACAGGACCTGGAGACGAAAAAGGAGATGATCGAGCTGTACGACCGGCTGTTGCGCCACGACCTGGGCAACGACCTGCAGGTGATCACCGGGTTCTCCGAGGTCCTCGCCGACAAGACCGACGGCGAGACCGCCGCCTACGCCGAGCGGATCAACGAGGCCGCACACAGCTCTGCCGACCTGATCCAGCGGGTCGGGAACCTCGTCTCGACGCTGGAAGAAGAGGAGGAACCGGAACCGAGAGACGTCGCACCCATACTCGAACGGACCGTCAGCGAGGCCGAGACCGGCTACGACGAGTTGACCGTCGAGTTCGACAAGGCAGCCTTCGAGGAGACGGTGTACGCCGGAGATCTGCTCGGATCGGTGTTCACGAACATTCTCACGAACGCCGTCGTCCACAACGACGGAGAGATCACGGTCCGGACGAGCGTCGAGACGAGCGTCGACGACGTGGTGGTCTGCTTTGCCGACGACGGAGCGGGCATCGACCCGTCGGTCCGCGACGAGCTGTTCGAGATGGGCGAGAAAGGCCCAGACAGCAGCGGCAGCGGGTTCGGCCTCGGCTTCGTCCGTGCCCTGACAGAGTCCTACGGCGGCGACGTGACCGTCACCGAGAGCGATGCCGGCGGCGCGGAGTTCCGCGTTCGGCTTCAGCGTGCCTGATACGGCCGCGTGTCCCGGTGCCAGACCGAGACTGCCGGCGGGTCAGGGTGCTGTCGGATCGATCGTCACGGACAGCCCGTCGGCGGCAAAGCGAACGTCGCCGTCGTAGGCCGCCCCGATCGAGTCCAGCATCTCCTCGTGACGGCCCTCCGTGTGAGGGTAGAGGTGGGTGAGGTACACGCGGCCGACGGTGGCCTCGGCCCGATCCAGGGCCGTCCCGAGCTGGGCGGGCGTCGGGTGGTTGGACACGTCCACGTCGTCCGGAAACGAGCAGTCGTGAACGAGCACGGCCGCCCCGTCCGCGAACTCGATCAGTTCCGTGAACGCCTCCGAGTCCCCGCTGTAGACCAGCGCCGGCTCCTCGCTTTCGGCCCGAAAGCGATAGGCGAAACACGACATCGAGTGGCGCGTCTCCATGGCCTCGATATCGAAGCCAGCGAGCGCGAACGGCGCGTCGACGCCGACCTCCTCGATCGTGAGGTCGAGTCGGCCGCGCATGTAGTCGTGCAGATCGAGGAGCCCCTCGATCAGGTCACGGGTCCCCGGCGGTCCGGCGATCGTCAGGTCGGTTTCGCCCGCGAGCCACCGCGCTTTCATGAACACGTCGAGGTCGGAGACGTGATCGAGGTGGTGGTGGGTGAGCAAGACGGTGTCGACGCCCTCGTAGCCAACGTCGGTGCGTGCGAGCGCGTGGAGGACGCCGCTGCCACAGTCGACGAGCAGCCGGTCGGAGCCGTCTTCGAGCAACAGTCCGGACTGGAAGCGAGTGCCAGTAGGCATCGCGCTGCCGGTTCCGAGAAAGGTGAGTCGCATGTCGGATCGCTCGGGGTGGAGGGCCTAAGCGATTTGGATGGGGTCAGCGGGACTGTCTGTCGGGGTGGGCAGGCGGCGGCCATCGGCGAGGGCGGTGGGTGACGGGAACCGCCCGCCGACGGCGCAGATACGCCTACGACGGGTACTCATAAAGCCCCACCTGTGGCTCAAAATCCAGTTTAAGCGTACCTCGTGTACGCCCACCAGACGCCGAGCACCGCGACGACCGTCATCCCGCCGAGGAAGAAGGCCAGCCCCGGAGAGAGCTCCAGCCCGCCGTTTGCCGCCAGATCGGCGGCCTGGGTGGTCGTCTCGGCGGCCAGATCGACCGTCTCCTCCTCGGGGACCGGCGTGTCGGTCTCGGGTGGTGGAGTGGGCGTCGACGTGGCGCTGTCGGCGGGCGTCTCCGTCGCCTCGGCGATGCCGATGTCGCCGCCGTCGCTGGCCGTTTCGGTGGGCGTCGGCGTGTCCGCGGGCGCTTCCGTCGGTGTCTCAGACGTGTCCGTCGTGTTCGCGACGCCGCCGTAGTCGCTGGCACCCGCGCCGTCGCCGCCCTGCGAGGACGGCCCGGCAGAAGTGAACCCGACCGAGAGCCCGTTGCCGAACAGCTGCTCGATGACCAGACTACCGAGCGCGACGACACCCACCACGGGCAGCAGGCGCTTGACCATCGTCGTCAGGGACCGCTTTCGCTCCTCGGTCCCGACGAACAGCACCGTCGGATCGTCCGGCGGCTGGTACACCGTCATCTCCTGACCCTTCTCGGAGTACTGGGTGCCAGCGACGGCGATCAGGTCCTGGTCGTCGAGCTTCTCGATGTGATAGGAGACCTTCTGGATCGACATGTCCAGTCTGTCGGCGATCTCCGACGGCGTGCCCGGCTCGTCGTAGATCTCGTTGAGAATCGCGCGGGCAGTCTCGGAGTTGAGCGCGTCGAGTAGCGGGGCCACCTCGTCGTCGACGCCGACGACCTGGAGTTCCCCCTCCTGTGACGTACTCGTATCGGGGCCTCTGGAGGGCAACAGCGACATATCGAAACCACAGACGGCCAGTGTAATGAATCTCGTGGAGTGTCCGAGCGACGTTTGACCGATCAGCGAGCGAACGAGTGGCCGAGTAAGCCGAGCCTACCGGCCGACGGTTCAGTCTTCCAGCCGCTCGACCAGTTCGCTGGCGGTCGCGTCGTCGAGTGCGACCAGTGGCGGACGGACCGCGGCGTTCTCGACGACGCCCCGCCTGGCGAGGATCGCCTTACAGACTGGCGCGAATCCGTGCTCGGCTGCCGACCGGAACACAGGATCGATCTCGTCGAACTGGACCGCTCTGGCGGCGGCCACGTCGCCGTCGGCGACGGCGCTTCCGGCCCGCCCGAGGGCCGCGGGCCGGACGTGCGTGACGGCGTTGATCCCGCCGTCGCCGCCCATGAGCAGCGAGGGGACGTACTGGGCGTCCCACCCCTGGAGCACCTCGAAGGAGTCGGGCGTCCGGTCCAGCAGTTCGTCGAAGTGAGTCAGGTCGCCACTGGAGTCCTTGATGCCGTCGTAGCGGCCGCGTTCGGCCAGGGACGCGACGGTCTCGACCGCGAGTGACTGCCCGGTCGCACTGGGGATGTCGTAGAGGTACAGCGGGATCGACGCACCGGCCGCGACGGCGTCGAAGAACCGCTCGTTGCCGGCAGGAGCGGCCTGACCGCCGTAGTACGGAGCGACGACGAGCGCCGCGTCGGCACCCGCGTCGGCGGCGGCCGCGATGCGCTCGCGAACGTCTGCGACCGCCGTCCCACCGACCCCGGCCATCACGCTCGCCCGGCCGTCGGCGGCCTCGACGGTCGTTTCGACGACGCTCCGTCGCTCGGCATCCGTCAACGACGCGAACTCGCCCGTGGTGCCACAGGGGACGAGCCTGTCGACACCGCCCGCGACGAGGTGATCGACGAGCGACCGGAGCGACGCGCGATCGAGCGTGCCGTCGTCCTCGAACGGAGTCACCATCGGACAGCCGACGCTGTAGTCCATACCGGAATCGGGAGTGGCAGCGAGTTAGCGCTTGGGAATCGAGATTTCACTTTCACCGTGCGGTCCGAAGGCACTTGTCGTCCCAGTCCTACCCCTCGACAACGAATGGAGGGACGCGAACGGCTCGCGGGCGTCGACCCGGCGTTCGACCCCGAGAGCGTCGCGATCGACGACGGCGACGTGCTGGACCGGCTCGCGCCGGTCGTCCAGGAGTGGTGGGTCGAGCAGTTCGGCGAGTTCGTCCCGCAGAACGGGGGGTTCTTCACCCCGCCACAGAAGGAGGCGATCCCGCTGATCCACGAGCGGGAGAACGCCCTGATCGCAGCGCCGACCGGCAGCGGCAAGACGCTCGCGTCGTTTACCGGCATCGTCAACGAGCTGTTCGCGAAGGCCCGCGAGGACGCCCTCGACAACAGCGTCTACTGTCTGTACGTCTCGCCCCTGAAGTCACTGGCAAACGACATCCACCGGAACCTGGCGGTCCCGCTGAGCGACATCACCGAGAAGCTCGACGAGCGGGGCGAGACCGTCGAGATCCGGCACGCGATTCGCCACGGGGACACGAGCGACCGCGACCGCCAGCAGATGCTGGAGACGACGCCACACATCCTCAACACGACGCCGGAGACGCTGGCGATCTTGCTCAACAGCCCGAAGTTCAAAGAGAAGCTCCGGACGGTGGAGTACGTCGTCGTCGACGAGATCCACAGCCTCGCCGAGAACAAGCGCGGGACCCACCTCTCGGTGTCTCTGGAGCGCCTGGAGGCGCTGGCCGACGGCTCGCCGACCCGGATCGGCTGCTCGGCGACCGTCGAGCCACTCGACGAGATGGCCCAGTTCCTGGTCGGGTGTGAGCGCCACGGCGCGGGCGGCGACGACTGGTCACCCCGCGAGTACGAGGTCGTCGACGCCCGCTTCGCCCGTGACTTCGACGTGGAGTTGACGACGCCCACGGACGACCTCATCGACACCCCGCGAGACGTGATTCAGGGACGGTTCTACCAGCAGCTCCACGAGCTGATTCGGGAACACACGAACACGCTCGTGTTCACGAACACGCGATCGGGGGCCGAACGAGTCTTGCACAACCTCCGCTCGGAGTTCGACGACTACGGGGAGGACAACTCCGGGTGCCACCACGGGAGCCTCTCGAAAGAGCGCCGCCAGGAGATCGAGGAGCGTCTCAAAGCGGGGACACTCGACGTGGTGACGACCTCGACGAGTCTGGAGCTGGGAATCGACATGCCCCACGTCGATCTAGTCGTGCAGGTCGGCTCTCCCAAGTCCGTCGCCGCGCTCCTCCAGCGAGTCGGGCGAGCGGGCCACCAGCTCGGAGAGACCGTCACGGGGCGGGTCGTGGCGCTGGACCGGGACGAGCTGGTCGAGTGTGCGGTGATGCTGAAGAAGGCCACGGAGGGGTTCGTCGACCGGGTGTTCGTCCCCGAACGCGCACAGGACGTGGCGACACAGCACGTCTACGGCATGGCGATCAACGCCGTCCGGCCCGAACGCGAGGCCGAGGCGATCCTCCGGCGTGCCTACCCCTATCGCGAGTACACCGACGACGAGTGGGAGCAGCTCTGTCGGTACCTCACCGCCGACTATCCGGGGATGGAAGACAAGAACGTCTACGCGAAGATCTGGCGAGACACGAACGATCCTCCCGACGGCGAGCACCACTACGAGGAGTATCCGGTGGGCGAACACCTGATCGGCAAGCGCGGGCGGATGGCCCGCGTCATCTACATGACCAACATCGGGACGATCCCCGACTCCTTCACCTGCGACGTGTACACCCGGGCAAGCGACGAGTGGGTCGGGCAACTCGACGAGGGCTACCTCGACACGCTGGAGAGCGGCGACGTGTTCGTGCTCGGGGGCGACAACTTCGAGTATCGGTACCGTCGGGGCTCGAAGGTGTACGTCGACCGGACCAGCGCGCGGCCGACGGTCCCGTCGTGGTTCTCGGAACGGCTGCCGCTGTCGTACGACCTCGGCCGAGAGATCCTCGCCTTCCAGCGCCAGCTCCTGGCGCGACTGGAGGAGGGCGGCCCGCCGGCCGTTCGACTGTGGCTCCGGGAGTTCCCCCTGGACGAGAACACCGTGCGTGCGATCACGCGGATGTTCTCCGAGCAGGTCGCGTACGCCGGCTCGGAGAGCGTCTCGACCGACGACCGACTCGTGATCGAGGTCGCGCTGGACCACGACGAGTACGAGCGCCACTACTACGTCCACTCCGGGTACGGACGACGGTTCAACGACGGCTTCTCGCGGCTCGTCGCATACCGCGTCGCCCAGCGAGCCAGCGCCAACGTCCAAGTCGCCGTCGCCGACAACGGCTTCACCCTCTCGATGCCGCTGAACAGGAAAGTCGACATCGAGGGGATCGTCACCGACATCGATCCGACGGCGGTCCGGGCGGATCTGCGGGCCAGCCTCGACGGGACGGACCTGCTCCAGCGGTACTTCCGGATCAACGCCACGCGGGCGCTGATGATCCTCAAGCGGTACAAGGGCTACGAGAAGTCGGCCAGCGAACAGCAGGTCAACGCCGAGATGCTGCTCTCGTTCGCCGAAGAACTGGGCGAGTTCGCCGTCGTCGAGGAGACGTATCGCGAGATCCTGGAAGACAAGCTCAACGTCGACGCCATCGAGGACGTGACCGGCGCGATCCAGGCCGGCGAACTCGCCGTCGAGACCGTCCGGGTCGACTCACCATCGCCGCGCGCGTTCGGGCTGGCGACGCTGCTGGCCAGCGACGTGGTGCTGGCCGAAGACGAGTCCGCGGTGTTGCAGGCGTTCCACGACCGGGTGCTGGCGGCTATCGACGACGACGCTGGCGAGGTCTGATACCGGCGACGGTTTATTACCCGTGACGATCTGAGGGGACGACAACGGTCGAAAACCGGAGACGATGGGCACCCAAAAGAGGTTTGCCGGTCGGGAAGCTACGCTCTAGCAACGGAGGCGAAGAACATGAACAAGAGACAGGCGTTGCTACTGGCCCTGCTCGACGCCGACGACGAGGGGACGATCAGCGGTCGCACTCGTCTGCAAAAGTTGGTGTTCTTGGCCCAAGAGGAGTTTTCCGACGACCTCGACACGTCAGAGTACGAGTTCTACCCGTACCACTACGGTCCCTTCTCGAAGGATCTGCTAAACGACATCGAAGCGTTGGAACAGACCGGACTCGTCTCTGAGCGGAACATCGATCTCCAGCGCGGTGAGAAGTATATATACGAGCTCGAAGACGACGGGAGAGACGAGCTACGACAGTTCTTGTCGACGCTCTCCCCTTCGGACCGACGGGAGATCGAAGAGCGCGCCGAGCTGGTCGAGACGAACTTCAACGATATTTCGGTGTCTCGATTGCTCGAATACGTCTACAATCAGTACGAGTCGTACGCAGAGGAAAGCGTCCTTTAGTCCGACCCGCCCTCGGGATCCCCCGACGCATCGTCCATTCTCTCGTCTGGTTCGTCGATCGCGGATTCGAGCGCGTCTTCGGCCGCTTGGACGACCTGTTCCCACTCTTCTTCGCTCGGCTCTTGAAGATCGCCTCTGGTCAGTACGTCGCCGTAGTCGTCTGATCCGTCTCTGTCGTGAAAGAAGACCGCCGAGATCGTCTCCCTCTCGATGTACAGGGCGTTGTTTTTGTCCCGATCGCTCTCGTCGCCCGTCGCAATTCGGCTCTCGGGCGAGACGGGCGAGAGGACCAGGTCACCGCCCTCGTCGAACGAGGAATAGCGCGCGACGATTCCGTGCAAAGGAGATTCGAACGAGTCCGTGACGACCGTCACTTCCTTCTCTCGGATCTTCGTCGAGGCGTAGTCCCACGGCTGTTGCTGGTCGTTGAAATTGCGGACCGTCTCGCCGAACAGCCGGTTCGACACGTCGCCGACAAACTCCCCGACGTAGTAGGCCACGGCCATCTGAACCGTGAGTGTGACAACGACGACGAGGAAGGTCAGTCCGTTCGATTTCCCGACTTCAAACGGGCCATATCCGAAGAGACGTAAGAACAGCAGTGTCGGGAGCCAAGAGACCGCTCCGCCACCCAGCGCCGCACCGAGTTTGTCCAGTCGAGACAGGGTGTCGTAGCGATTGCCGCCAGCCATCAGACCACGGTAGAACAGCAGACCCGGAACGAGAATGGCGATGAGGTAAATCGGCCCCAGTGCGAACGTCGAAAGACCCCCGGACTGGAGCGGAAGCGAGAGAGGTAGAATTGCCGACATAAGTGTTGTTGCGGATGATTCGGATGATTGACCGGGTGGTAAAAAAGCTACTGTGTGCCGACCTGACGTGCGTCGTCGGGTGGGCTGGATCGTCCGTGACCCCTACGCTTTTCCCCGCACGGACCGCCCCACATCGCATGGAGAGGCTCAACTCCCGCGTGCAACTGCTGTGGATCGGGCGGGCGGTCGTGGTCGCGGCGGTACTCGCGGGCGTCGCCGTCGCGATCGACCGCTTCGCGGTCCCGGTAGACCCGCCACTGATCGCCGCCGTCGTCGTCGTGGCGGCCGTTCTCGGGACCGTCCACGCCGTCCTCAGATTTCGACGCTGGCGCTTCGAGATTCAGGACGACGCGCTCTTTCTGGTCCGCGGGGTCGTGACGCAGGTCGACACCTCGGTCCCCTACGTCCGGCTCCAGCACACCGACACCCAGCGCGGGCCGGTCGAGCGGCTGGTCGGTCTCTCCAGCGTCGTCGTCTACACCGCCGGAACGCGGGGGGCCGACATCCGTATTCCGGGGCTGCGTCCGGAGCGAGCGACCGAACTGCGCGAGCAACTGCGCGAGCTCGCGGCCGAGAGCGAGGCCACCGACGCCGTATGAACCGTCTCCACCCGATCAGCGCCGTCGGGAGCGTCGTCACCAACGTCGTCCGGTTCGGGAGCATCGGCTTCTTCGCCGGCATGATGCTCACGGGTCCACTGGACGTGCTCCCGCTCGGAGTGGTGTTCGTCCTCGCACCCGTCGGTGCCCTCGTCGGGGCCGCCTACGCCGTGGCGCGGTACTACCGCTTTACCTACGCACTCGCGGGGGGCACGCTGTCCGTCGACTCCGGCGTCTTCGACCGACAGGAACGGGAGATTCCGCTGGGACGGATCCAGAACGTCGACATCGAACGTGGCCCCGTCCAGCGGCTCTTCGGTCTCGCCGTCGTGAAGTTCGAGACGGCCGGGGGGAGCGCGACGGAGGCGGTCCTGAACGCCGTCGACGTCGACGAGGCCAGAGCGCTCCAGTCGGCCGTCGCTCAGTACCGACGGGAGGACGACGAGACGGAAGGCGACGAGGGCGAGCCAGCACACGACACAGTGGCCAGAGGGGCCGCAGAGCCAGAGCAGCGTCGGCTCTACGAGCTCTCGACCAGGGACCTGCTGACGCTCGCGCTCGTCTCGTTCCGGCCTGCAGCCCCCGCGGTGGTCCTCTTCGGCGTCCCGTTCGCACAGGAGTACGCGCTCCGACTGCTCTCGGCGACCGTCGAGACACTGGGCGGCCCGTCGAGGGTCTCGCTGTCGGGGCTCCAGACCTACTCGACGGGAGAGGCGCTGTTGACCGTCGGCGTCGCCGCGGCGCTGTTCGCACTCGCGGCCTGGCTCCTGAGTGCCGCGTTCACGATCACGGAGTACCACGGCTTTCACCTCGACTACGTCGGTGACGACCTGCGATACGAGCGGGGACTGATCCAGCAGTACAGCGGCTCGATCCCGCTGGAGAAGGTCCAGACGGTCACCGTCCGCGAGAACCTACTGATGCGACAGGTCGGATACGCCGCCCTGGCCGTCGAGACGGCCGGCTACGCGCCGGGTTCGGGGAGTCAGGACGCGAGCAACACGGCGATTCCGCTGGACGATCGCGAGACGGTGCTGGCCGTCGCCGAGGCGCTGACCGACGCCGACGTGCCGGCGATGGAGCGACTCCCCGACAGGTCGCGCCGACGCTACGCCGTCCGGTACTCGCTGCTCCCGCTCGTGGCGACGGGGCTGTTGCTTTCCGTCGACACGCTGGTCCAGACGGTCCCCTACTGGTACGCGCCGCTGGCGCTGGTCCCGGTCGCGGTACTGGCCGGGCACCTGAGCTGGAAGCACCGCGGGTTCGCACTGCTGGAGCACCTGTTTGCCACCCGGAGCGGCGTCCTCGTGCGGTCGACCCGGCTGGTGCCGTACTACCGCGTCCAGACCGTGATCGACACGCGAACGATCTTCCAGCGCCGTCTCTCGCTGGCCAGCGTGACCGCCGACACCGCCAGCACGGCGAGCCTGCTGGGCGGGGACGCGACGGCGTACGACCTCGACGACCAGCGCGCCCGGACAGTCCACGAGACGCTCCGCGAGCGCCTGATGGCCGACCTCCGGGCCGGCGAACGAGGCGACCGACGACAAGGGCTGACGGCGCTGCTCGACGAGGCCGACGCCCCGGACGAGGGGGGCGACGCGGGTGCGCCCGAGCCGACCGAATCGTCCACTCGCGAGCCGTAGCACGGCGACAGCGTGCTACATCGCCCGCGGTCGGCCGCCGGTTCGATCAGCCACCCCGGCGTCACCTCCCAGATCGACCGGGACAGTGCAGCGAGACGAATTACGGACGAGGGTCGTCACATCGGTAAGTCGGAGTGCAAAACTGTCGACTGTACACCGACAGAGGCCCACGGACGGGATCGAACCGTCCTACGCCAGCGTAGGTCACTGGAGTTCTGTGTCCTGTGGATCCAGAAGAGAGGGTGTCTGCAAAAATATCGCTTCCAAACCGACAATCGTAGCAAGAAATATACTGATCAGGTGAGAAGGTGTATACATGACCATGTGGACAGTCGGAACCGCCGGGCACCTGATCATGTTCGGGATGCTCGCGACGCTTGCATTCGTTTACTACGGCCCCGAATATGTTGCTCGAATCAACGAAGCCATTTTTGCGGGTTAGTGAAGCAGTCGAAGAATCGTGAGCCAACCAACGATAGGAATTGAGAAAAAGTAGATGGTTGGTGTTGTGATTCCGAATAGATATGCTCCTGAGATGAGTGCAGAGACGACTGCTATTTGTTTGATTCCGGGAAGAGAGTGGAACCACGAAGCCAATTGATCGAGTTTCCGTTGTGGAACTCTGTACAATGCCGTAATCAGACCAACATACACCGAGACAGCGACTGATCTGAGTACAGCGACGACAATGTTTTCTGTTGGTATCAGTAGCATATGCCCCAGGCCGGACTCGAACCGGCGTCCACTGGGGTTAGGTCCACCGCCCGGAATCGAACCGGACGCGAACCGCCAGGGTGGACAACTATGACAGGAAATCGTACGAACAGAGTGTGGTGGCTGGTGATCGAGCGGCCGATCGTGTGTCTTGTCGGTGGCGTCGCCGGCTCTGGTCCTGGTCGACGCCGCAAAGAATGATCCGAGGTTAGTAATTAAATCGAACGCCTCTGACGGCCGACCGTGGCCGAGCGGGAGGCAGACCTATCGAACTGGAAACAACGGCTACAACGCGCCCCGCCGAACCGACGACCGGAACGTGAGCACAGATGTGTGATACCGAATCGGCCGCGTCACGACCGACAGCAGCCATCGAGCGACGAACCGAGGGTGATGGCGGAACTCTCTAAGAACCGCGTGGCAACGTACCGGTGTCGGACCTGCGGGGTGCGATTCAGTATCCCACAGCACGAGACGGCCGTCTGTTGTCCGGTCTGTCGCATGAACCGAATCAAGCGATTGACAGACTGACCCTGACGAGGGTCACTGGGGGGACCGTCAGCGAGCCCACTCGACCATCCGTTCGTACAGTTCGTCCGTCGAGAGCGCGCGTTCGTCGCCGACCAGCACGAGCGCCTTCTTCGCTCGCGTCAGGGCGACGTTGATGCGACGGTAGTCCTCGAAGATCGGACCGTCGAGCGAACCCGTAGCGACGAAAGAGACGACGATGACCTCCTTGCTCGATCCCTGGAAGCGATCGACCGTGTCGACGGCGACCCCCTCGGGGACGTGTTTGTCGATCTCGGCGACCTGCGCACGGTAGGGTGCGATCACGCCGACGGCACCGGCCTCGACCCCGGCAGCGAGGTAGGCATCGACCACGTCGGCGACCGCGCTCGCCTCCGCCGGGTTCGTGTTGCCGTCGACGTGCCCGTCGGGATCGACGAAGTTGACGCCGTCACGCAGCGTCTCCGGGAGCGCGTCGAGCGTGACGCCGTCCAGGTCTGCGATTCGCTGGGCCGCCACCTCGCCGGTGGCCGGCCGGAGCTGGCCGTCGTAGAACTCCCGGGAGGCGAACGCCTGGATCTGCTGGGCCATCCGGTACTGGCGGTCGAGCAGGACGCTGGCGTCGGGATAGGCCTCGATGAGCCGCTCGAACAGCGACCGCGAGAGCGTCTCGTCCTCGCTCTGGACCACCGGGGGAAGCTGCTGGTGGTCGCCGACGAGGACGAACCGGTCGGCCAGCGTCGTCGCGGCCAGCGTCCCCGGCTCAGTGAGCTGGCCGGCCTCGTCGACGATCGCCACGTCGAACGACTGGGTCTTGGCGACCCGAGAGCCACAGGAGGCCGTCGTCGCCGCGACGACGCTCGCGTCCTCCAGCCGGCCGACGCAGTCGTCGGGATCGCCGGCAGTCTCCAGGCGGTACTGCTGCATGTCCTCGCGGACGCCGCTCTCGGTGCCCAGCCGGACGATGTCGGTAAAGCCCTGCGCTTCGAGGGCCTCGATGCAGTTGTCCACCGCGCGGTTGGTGAACGCCGAGAGCAACACCCGGTCGCCGCGGGCCACCAGCGCCCGGACGATCCGGGCGAGCGTGTAGGTCTTGCCCGTTCCCGGCGGCCCGTGGACGAGCGCGCAGTCGTCGGCTCCGACGGCGAGCCGGACCGCCTCGTTCTGGGCGTCGTTGTTGTCGATGAACGTCTCGTCGATCGATCGGAAAGATGGCTCGCGCCGGCCGAAGAGTACGTCCTTCTGTTCGGGGGGCTGGGTGAGCAAGCCGTCGTGCAGCGCCGTCAACATCCGGTCGGTGCCGATCTCGGAGGGGTACACGTCCAGTCGACGCAGTTCGACCGGCTCGTCGGTCGTGATGACGATCTCACCGCGGGTCGAATCGTCGCTGCGTCCCTCGCTCGTTTCGCCACCCAGTCGCTCGACGCGAGCCATCTCAGCGTCGCCGTCGATCGGGTCGCCGTCGCTTGCGAGCGCGATGTCGCCCTCGCGGATCTTCGAGACCGCACCCGTGCCGCGGGCTCGCAGCTCCCAGCGGCCGCCGTCGAGGCGACGCTTGCCCGTCGGTTCGAGGTCGATCAGGGCGCGGTCGTCGTCGGCTCGCTCCTCGGGGCGCTGGTCCCACAGCTTGGCGTACTCGCGGTGGACGGCCCGGCGCTCGGCCTCGATCGCCCGGTAGAACCGGTCGAAGTACTCGCGCTCTTCGTCGGGGATGGCCGTGCCGACCTGGCCGGCCTTCGACTCCTGGTCCAGTCGTCCGGAGACCGCCATACAGGTGTCCTGCTCGAAGCAGTACTCACACTTGGCGTCGGCCTCGTAGCCCGTCGGGACGCTCGCGTCGTACTCCATGGCCGCGATCTCGTTGCGCGTCCGGACGACGAAGTTCAGCAGGCCGTCGTTGATCGAGAACTCCTTGGCCGGCGAGAGATCGCCGGACTCCTCGGTCCGCTCGACGGCGGCGTTCTTGGTGTACAGCAGCGTGCCGGTGTCGGGCGCTTCCTCGCGGCGCTCGCCGAGGAGCAGCGCGTAGCAGGCCGCCTGGATCTTGTCCTGGAAGCGTGGCTCTCTGCGGGTGTTCTTGCCGGTCTTGAGTTCGACCGGCATCCCGCGTCGGACGGCGTCGGCCCGGCCCTTGATGCCGTAGCGAGCCGAGAGCAGCGTCATCTCGGATCGCCACTCGTCCGCTTCGGTCAGGGTTCCCTGCCTGAGCCAGCCGTCGATGGCCGCGGCGTGGTCGCGAACGTCGGCGGCGACCTCGTCGGCGTCGCGGCCGAGCAGCCCCAGGTCGAGCCCGGCGTCCTCGACGTGGGCTGCGACCGCCTCCTCCACGTCACGGCCCCGGAGCAGGTCGCCGAAGACCTCGTGGACGATGGTCCCCTTGACGACCGGGTAGGCCTGGGGAGTCCCCGAGAGCTTGTTGAGGTAGTACATCCGCGGGCACTGGACCCACGAGCGAACGTCGGTCACGTCGACCAGAAACTCCGGTTCGACGACGATGCGTGCGTCGCTGCCCACGGAGTACTGGGTCTCGCCTCGGTACTCGCGCGGTTCGGCGTCGTAGACGGCGACGCTCATGCCGGGTTCGAGCACCGCGCCGGTCTCGGTCCACTTCCCCCACAGCGTGACGGTGACGGGCTCGCCACGCCCGTCGTCGGGCCGAACCGTCACCTCACAGAGATCGCTCTCGCCGTACTGCGTGTCGACGGTCTGCTCGTCGCTCACCTCGACTGCGACGCCGCGTAATTGCACGCACGGAGTCTGGCGGGCAGGCCGAAAAACGCTGTCGGTCGGGGTGGGCTGGCGACCGTCTCAAAACAGGTCGTCGTCCGATCCGTCGGGCTCGGCGTCGCCGTCGGTCGTCGTCGAGTCGGGAGCGGGCGCGTCCGTCGACACGTCGCCAGACGGCTCCTCGTGGCCGTTGGTCGCCTGCTCGGTCGCAGGCGTCGTCTCGGCGGACTGCTCTGGCGACTCCGCGGCCGCCTCGTCTACGCCGGCGTCCGAGTCGGGGGCGTCGGGCGAGACGGCCGGCACCTCGACGCGGTCCAGCGCGTCGCGAACGATATCGGCGGTCTCGGTGCCTTCGACGGTAGCGTTCGTCGAGAGCACGACCCGGTGGGCCATCGTCGCCACGGCGAGACGCTTCACGTCGTCCGGGACGACGTAGTCCCGACCCGCGAGGACAGCGCTGGCACGCGCCGCCTCGAACACCCGCTGGACGCCGCGGGGAGAGACGCCGACCTCGGATCGCTCGTCGGCCCGCGTCTCTCGGGCAATGTCGACGATGTACCGTCGGACCGGGACCCGCACCGAGACGTCCTCGGCGAGGTCCTGTAGCTCGCGGACGGTGGCCTCCTCGACCACCGGCTCGACGCTCGGGGCGAGCGTCCGGCGCTGCGCTCGCCGGTCGAGCAGTTCCATCTCGCCGTCGACGGAGGGGTACCCCAGCGAGGTCTTGACGCTGAAGCGGTCTCGCTGTGCCTCGGGGAGCCGAAAGGTCCCCTCCTGTTCGATCGGGTTCTGGGTCGCCACGACGACGAAGGGGTCGGGCAGTTCGTGTGTCGTCCCGTCGACGCTGACCTGTCCCTCCTCCATGGCCTCCAGCAGCGCCGACTGGGTCTTGGGCGGCGCGCGGTTGATCTCGTCGGCCAGCACGACGTTGGCGAAGATCGGCCCCGGAGCGAACTCGAAGGCACCCTCGTGTTCGTTGTAGACGTTCGAACCGGTCACGTCCGCCGGCAGCAGGTCCGGCGTGAACTGGATGCGGGTGAACTCCAGGCCGAGCGCCTCTGCGAGGACGCGGGCGGTGACCGTCTTGCCGGTGCCGGGCACGTCCTCCAGCAGGACGTGGCCCTTCGCGAGGACGGCAGACAGGACTTCGTGGAGGACGGTGCGTTCGACGACGGCGGCTTCCTCGATACGCTCGACGACGGAGAGGCAGGTCTGGGCTGCATCTTCGACCGTGTCGCCGCCGGAATGGTGGACCATGCGCGGTGGCTCGTCGCCCGCCCCCATCAATCTCTCCCTTCCCCGGCGACGTATCCCCGCAGCGGCGTCAGTAACACCAGGACGCCGAAGACGGCCAGCGCGGCCGCGACGGTCGCCGCGACCTCGCCGGCCAGAGAGGTACGCACCACGCCGAGCAGGCTCAGCGAGAGCACCGTGGCTGCTCCGAGAACGACCGCGACGACGGCGTGGAACAGCTCCAGCCGTCTCGTCTCCGGGAGGTGGCCCAGTTCGGCGGTGACGCCCAGCCCGAACGAGGACACGTCCCAGACGACCATCGCGACCACGGCCGTCGCGACGACGAGCGGCGTCGGCACCCCGGTGAGGGCCGCCCCGATCGTGGCGAAGACCATCCCGCCGGCCGCGAGCGCCGGCCCGCCGGCCCGCTCGGGGACGAGCGAGAGGTACTGGGCGGCGACGACCGTCCAGCCGAGCAGGTAGAGCGCGATCGGCCCCAGCACCAGGAACGCCACGAGGACGATGGGCGGTGCGCTGCCGGGCACCGGGATCAGCGACAGGGCGAAGGGGAGGAACCCGATCACGAGCACCAGTCCCGCCGCGACGGGCGCGAGCAAGCGGTTCGCCGTCGTGTCGACCGGGCGAGTCAGCCGGCGCAGCGTGAGCGCGACCAGTCCGAGCGCGAGCGTCACCACGCCGACGCCGAGGACGGCGACGACCGGGATCGGCGTCGCGAGCACGGGAAAGAGCACGCGAGCGGGCGGGAAGAGCGCGTACACCGCGTCGAACCACCCCAGGAACCAGGCGGGGAGGACACAGAGCACGGCGACGAGAGTTCCGATCAGGACCACGGTGGTCGCGAGCCTGAGCTGTCCGAGTCGTCTGTCGACGGCCTCACGGCGATTTCGGGGTGTGAGCTGTCGGATCGGCAGCCAGCGCAGCCCCAGTCGGAAAGAGAGCACGCCGACGAAGACGACGACGAGGAACGTCGAGAGCGCCGCGGTCGGACCGGGGCCGCTCCCGGCCGGGCCGACCACGGTGCGAACGAGCAGGGCGGCTCCGCCGAGCACGACCACGACGATCCCCCAGCCGACCATCGAGAGGTAGGTCAGCCCCTCCTGGAACAGCGCCGGGCGGACGGCCGACGCACTGGTCGTGTCCGTCCACGTGCTCCCGAGCGCGACCAGTGCCACGGCGAAGCCGCCGAAGAAGATGCCGTAGGCCGGGCTGGTGACCAGCAGCCCCGTGAGACCGGCCACCAGCGCCGCACCGGCCGGCAGGAAGCAGATCTGTCCGACGAACAGCGACACGAACCGCTCGCGGGTCAACAGCGCGAGCCCGGCGGTCAACAGCCCCGTGACGGTGCCGAAAGCGAGCGTCAGCCGGCCCAGCCGGGCGCAGGTGGGAACGATCAGCGACGGCACCAGCCCGTCGCCGAACCGGAGGCCGTAGTTCCACGGACAGGTCGTCGCGACGACGAACAGCCCGAAGACCAGCAGGGACGCGATGGTCAGGCTCGTCGCCCGCGGCCGCCCCTCGTCGCCGAGGGCGCTGGGCCGATCGAGACGGGGACCGAACAGCGCCATCTACGGGACCCCCCCAGCGCCGGTCGGGCGCTGACTCGGCAGCCGTGCGTCGGCCGCGAACGCGTACGCCAGCGCCATCGGGAGCGGCGTTCCCCGTCGCCAGTCCGTCGCCCGCGCGCCGGTCGCCTGACAGCGAGCCAGTCGCGTGTACCGCTGGACCTGTTCGAACTGCCCGCCGACGGTGTTGTCGGTCACTACGTCCGGGGAGAGGACGACGGCGGGGTACCCCTGCGAGCGCCACGCCTGGACGGCCTCGACAGGTAGATCGTCGAGCAGCGGCGAGAACAGTGCCAGCTGCGCTCCCGGTGGCACCAGGTCGAGCAACTCGGCCAGCTGGCGGTCGGTGTCGGGCGCGCCGCCGGTCACCTCCGTCGCCGTCCGGAAGTAGTCGATCGCTCGGGACCGCTGCCCGTCGCCGCTCTCTGGAGCCAGCCAGTGGAGCCCGGCCGGCCCCGGACCGTCGGCCCCGATCACCGCGACGCCGATATCGTGACCGCTGGCGACGAAGTCGGTGACCGCGTGGGTCGCCGCGTAGGCGGACAGTTCGACGGCAGTGGGTCGCCCGGGACCCGCCGAGACGCGACTGATGCGGCGAGCGTCGACGACGAGGACGACCGAGGCCGCCCGGCGACGCTCGTAGTCGACCGTCGTCAGCTCGCCGGTCTTGGCGTACGTCCGCCAGTCGATCCGGCGCGCGTCGTCGCCACGCCGGTACTCCCGAGTCGAGTGGAAGGTGAGCCCCTCGCCCGGTTCGTCGGTGGTCAGGTCGCCGACGAACTGCGCGCCCTGGTCGTCGATCGGTGGCGCGTCCGCGTCGAGACGACAGACGAGCTGTGTGTCGCCCGACACCGTCGGGCGCAGCGTCGTGACGCTCGTGCCCCCGAGACTCCGGACCCTCACGCGCGGGGGTTCGAACGCGTGGACACCGCGGCGAGCGACCAGCACGTACTCGATCGTCGTCGTCGCGCCGGGTTCGAGCGCCACGCCCGTCCGGGGAGTGCCACGCGTCACCGCCAGATCCGCCGGGACGGCGTCGACGACGCGGAGGTCGGACACCGGCCGGTCGCCCTCGTTGGTCACTTCGAGCGTGACGTGGACCGGCGTCCCCGGCGGCGACAGCTCCGGCTCGACGTGGCGGGTAACCGAGAGCGAGACCGAATCGGGACCGCTCGTGACCAGCGAGTACGCGAGATACACCAGCGGAACGATCGCGGCGAGGAGCAACGCACCGCTACGTGCCACGAGCCCGGCCGCAGCGAACAGCGTCGCCGCCGCCACCGTCGCCCGCCAGCGCGTCGACTGACGGCTCATCGCACACCACCGTCCGTGGCGAAGTGATCCCGCTCTCGGGCGTCCCCACTCCTGTCGGATTCTCGGGCCGTCTCGTCGCCGCTTCCCGCCTCGCCAGCGGGCTCGGCGCTTTCGTCGCCCGCCGCTTCACCGTTTGCACCGTCGCCGTCCGCGCCGGCTGGTTCGACATCGACCTGGACCTCTCGGGCCTCGCTACCGGGCGGTCGCGGGCCGCGGGCGGTCGCCAGCGGATCGACGGCGCGCTGGACGGTGCCGTCGACGCCGCGCTGGAGGTCTTCGAGTCGCGGCTGGCTGACCGGGACCGAGCGGGGCGCGTTCTGGCCCGGCACCGTCGGCACCGCGTCGTCGGCCGCCTCTGCGACGGCCTGGACGGCGATCTGGAGGTGTCGCCTGACGACGCGCTCCGGGAAGAGCCAAGCCTCGATCCGGGCTCGCAGCGAACGCGGGGGCGGATCGACGCCCGGATCGAGCACGGCGGCCCCGATCTGGTTGTCGGTCCAGCTCCCCGCTGCCAGCGACGCCTCGACTGCGGCGCGATCGCCCTCTCGGATGACGAGGGCGTCGACGAGCGCGCGCCTGAGAACCGGCCGAACGGTGTCGTAGCCGGCCTCGACCGTCCCGTCGGAGCGTGCCGTCTGACCGGCGTCCGCGAGGACGGCCCCGAAGGACTCGCCCGAGAGAGCGTCCTCGCCGCGGCTTCGCTCCGGCGCGCGGTCGAAGAGCGCGCCGTCGTCGGTCCACGGCGGCGGCAGGGCCGGTCCGTCACCGTCGGGCGACGCGAGCAGCTTCCAGAGCGACACGCCGACGCCGAAGATCGCGAGCAGCGCGACGGCGCTGGCGACGATCGTCTCCGCCGTCGCCGGAACGCCGACCGCGAGCGCGACGAGGCCGAGGAGGATCGACACGACGCCGCCCCCGACGACGAGACGGTTCACGCCGACCCCTCCTCGGACTCGTCGCGGATCTCGTTCAGCGCAGCGCGAGCGCGCTCTACCTGCCCGTCGGTGAGCGACTCGTCGCCGTACTCGACGGCCCGGAACGTGTCGGTCAGTTCGCGGACCGGCCCGGGCGAGAGCCCGCGATCGATCGCCCGACGGGAGACCTCGCCGGCCGTGCGACGCGGCCACGTCTCGGGGGCGACTCGACCGGCGAACGCACGCCACACGCGGCGGAACTGTGCGCGCCGCGAGAGCGTCGTTTCGCCGTCCGCGTGTCCGGGTTCGCCCGCGAGATCGTCGTGGTCGCTCTCCTCGGAATCGAACAGCCGGCTCGGTCCGCGGGCGAGCGCGCGGACGAACGCGACCAGGCGTGCGGGAAGCGACGTGAGCCAGCGGCCGGCGTCCGCGAGCGGCGTCGCGTCTGGACCCGTCAATCGGTCCCGCAGACGCCGGAGACGGCGTTCGAGGCTCCCGACGGCCGCTTCGAGTCGCCCGGACAGCCACAGGCCGTCGGCGGCCAGTCGGCGTCCGAGACGGCGGAACCAGCCGGCGGTCGCTCGGGCCGCCTGGAGTGCGCTGTAGTCGCTCCGGAGGAAGGCGGCGAGTCCGACGACCGCGAGCAGCGCCAGCGACCCCAGCAGCGCGATCGTCCGGCCAAAGCGGAGGAACACGTACGCGAGCGCCAGGACGCTGACGGCGACGCCGGAGCCGATCGCCATACCACGGCGACCGGCGATCGAGTAGCCGGCCGCCGGCACGCCGACGAGGGCGAGGACGGCGAGGAGGGTCAGCAGGATCGTCGGCGCGAACGCCAGCAGGACCGGCGTGGTGGCCACCTGGTCGGCCGTCGCGACGGTGAGCCGTGCCGTCGGGTCGGCCGGGAGCGTCATCTCGACGTGGCCGTCGGCGTCGGTTCGGCCCAGTCGCTCGCCGCCGACTAGCGCGGTAGCGTTGACCGCCGGGCGGTCGCCGAGCCGGGCGGCGACCGTCGCGCTCTGCCCCGGCAGCGGGAGCAGTGCGTCGGTCCGTATCGTCGCGTCGAGGCGGAGCACGACGATCTCGGTCTCGCGTTCGAAGGCTCCCCGCTCGACGTGGACGGTGAGCGTCCGGTCGCCCTCGATCGGCGCGCGAATCTCGATCGTGCCGTCGGCGTCGGTCCGTCCGATCGTCCGTCCGTCGACCGAGACCGTCGCGTCGGCCACGGGGTTGCCCTGGATCGTCGCCCGCAGCGTCGTCGTCTCGCCGGGGTAGGGCTGTTCGTCGACCGAGAGGTCGATCCGGCCACGAACGGGGTACGCGCCCGACCCGTTCTGGGCCTGCTGCTGGGCCACGCCGTCGAGGGCGGCGATACCGAGACCGGAGCGGTCGACGGTCTTCAGCGGCGCGTCCGAGTCGCCGGTGTCGATGCTGGCCGCACAGCTGCCCCCGCCGGGCAGTTCGACCCGGACCTGCAGGGTCTGCTCGTAGGGGACGGTGCCGACGACCTGTCCGTCCTCGTCCGTCCGGCCGACGCGTTCGCCGTTGAACCACACCGGGGAGTCCGACACCGGTTCCTCGTCGTACAGGACCGTCGTGGTGAGTTCGTGTCCGGCGACCGGATCCTCGGAGAAGAGGATCTGACAGTCCGACTCCCCGCTCAGGAAGTCCGGGGGCGTCGGCTGTGGTGCCGTGGCTGGCATGGCTGCCGCGGCGACGAGGAGGCCGACGACACACGTCGCCACGATCAGGAGCTGTCGGGTCGGGGCGTTCGTCCGGGAGGCGGTGCGGTGCGTAGGGACCATGATCTCAGTGGGTCGCCGCCGCGCAGGGAGGGCAGCCGGGCGGCCCGGCAAGACGGCGGACGACTGCTCTATTGCACGTCTCGGATTCGGATGCAAAGAAATCCCCGGTCCAGCCGGCGGTCGGGCTGACCGAAGGGTATTTTCAGAACCGCCCCCAAACGGATCTCATGCGCGTTCGTGAGTGGGACGACATCCTCGAAGACGTGGTCGAATCGAACGCCGATCCCGGTGGCTGGCGAGCCGTCGGTGGCGACCGCGCGAGCGGCATCGGCGAAGACCTCTACATCGGCCACCCGGCTGCCGGCGTCTTCCAGCTCAAGACCTACGCCAGGAACCCCTACGACGTGCAGGGCGTGGGATCGCAGGTGGCTCGCCGGATCGACGACGAGCTCGATCCGCTGTTTCCCGAGCAGGGGACCGGTGCCTTCGGCGTCCAACAGCCCGTCGAGGACGAGGGCGAGGCCGAGGAGACGGCGAAGGAACTGGCGGCCGTCCTCGAAACCCACGCCGACGCGCCGACGACGCCCGACGCGCTGTTCGAGGACGTGATGGACGCGCTGGACTCGCCGGCCTACGGGCCGATGGACTTCGACCACTACGACCGCCCCGAGGAGATGGACGAACTGACCGACACCTTCGAAGAGGCCGAGGAGTTGCTCGAAGCCGAGTTCGAGGACGTGGTCGACGAAGACGTTGGCAGGGGCTTTCACTGATGGTCCAGCCCTCCGTCACGGACGAGGACCGCCGGTCGTTCCTCCTGAAGTTCCGCGTCGGCTTCGCCCTGTTCGTGGGCGTGTCGATGGCACTCGTCGCGCTGAACGTCTCGGCGAGTCTCCCGACGATCGGTGGGGCCGGCGTCGCCGGGACGGTCGCCGGTGCCGTACTCGGCTGGTGGGTGTTCCCCGACAGCGTGGCGCTTGGCTTCGTGAACCGGCGTCGCTGAGACGATCGACGAGCCGTCCGGTTTTCGCTACCCCGAGATGGCGGGCCGCGCCGACGACGTGACAGCAGTCGCGAGGCGAGAGCCTACTCGGTCATTCGCCGTGCTGGAGGCCGTCGAGCATCGCGAAGACGTGTGTCTCCTCGCCGGAGAGTTGCTGTGGGTAGAGCCCCAGCGCCACGACGTAGTCCCCGTCGTGTTTCACCGTCGTCACGTGAATGTACACGTCGATGGACTGTCCGCCGAGTTCCGCCGTCCCCTCGTACTTCTCGACGCCCGCCTCGGATCCGAGTACCGTGTGCGTCTGATTCTCGACCTGTTGGCCGACGCTGAGACCGTCGTAGTTGGAGCCAAACTGCGAGAGCAGCTCGCGGTTGGACATGTCACTGATCGGGTTGAACGTCTGGGAGGCGACGCTCACCTCCGGGCTGGAGAACGTCGCGAACACCGCCGCCCGCTGTTCGCCCAGCGGGCCGAGGTCGATCGAACGCTCGTACTGTGTGAGGTGGTTCGTCACGTTGACCTGCCGACTCTGGCCCGCGACGGTAAACTCCCGAGAGACCGTCTGACTCTCATTGAGCGTCTGCTCGTAGCCAGTTTCGGAGAGGGCCTCGTCGCTGACACTCGCGGGTGCAGATTCGAACGCGAGCGCTTCGTCGCCGAGGAGAAAGCCACAGCCGGCCGTGGTCGCGACGAGCGCGACCGACAGGAGAATCGCCAGTTTGCGCATACAGATGGGTTCGCGCCAGCGACCATATGCTTGCTGGCCATCGGGGCGTCACGGGTCGACGCGACGGAGCCACGCGGCGGGATCGTCCAGCTCGGCGTCGGTCGGCAGCGAGTCGGGGCTGTCCCAGACTTTCCCGGCCCCCGCGACGCCTCGCTCGTCCGCGACGGCGTCGAAGAAGGCCTTCCCCCGTTCGTACTGGCGGCGCTTCATCCCCAGCCCGAGCAGTCTGCGGATCAACTTCGCGATCGGTCCCTGGCCGCCTCTGCGCTCGTCGAGCTTGCGCCGGAGGTCGTCGTACTCGTCGTCGAAAGCACGATCCATGACGAGTTCGGCGTACCCTTCGACGGCCGTCATCGTCGTGTCGAGTTCGCCCAGCGAGGCCCGGTCGATCGACCCCTCGGTGAGCGCGCCGATGGCGTCTTCCATCGTCGACTCCAGGTGATCGGAGAGCCACGGGGCCGCGCCGAACTCCGCGGCGTGGGCGACCTCGTGGAAGGCGATCCAGCGACGGAAGCGGTCGGGGTCGACGGCGAGCGTCGACGCGACCTGTTCGATGTTCGGGTGGACGAAGTACAGCGCGTGGTCGTCGCCGTCGTCGGCCAGCAAGAGCGGGTCGTACTGGCCGAGGACGTTCCGGCCCAGAAAGGAGAGCGCGAACGCCATCGAGCCGGTGTTGGCGACACGGGCGACGCCGGGCATGAGGTCGGCTTGCTGTTCGATCGGGCGCATCACCCGCTCGAAGGTCTCGACGTTGGCGTCGATCCAGTGGTGGCGGTTCTGGATCTCGACGGTCTCCGGGAGGTCGAAGCCGACGTCGGCGACGTTCCGAACGCGGTCGCGAGCGGCACGCACGTCGTCGGCGTAGGCCGCCTCCTGCCGATCGGTGAGTGCCAGCGAGCCGGGATCGGTCGAGCTCTTGGCCGCCGCCGCGACGGCGTTCCAGTCGATCGGTCCGTCACCGGAGGCCCCGGCGACGGCCTGCACGCTGTGGTACAATCCCATACGCGCACAAGGCGACGGGTCGGGATAGGCCTTCTCCCCGTGGTCCGTTCCCGTCTTCGGACTCCGGACTAGTCGGCTCCGACGGCGTCGACCGCGCGTCCGACGAGCCAGACCAGCGCGAGGAGAGTCGCCACCACAGCCGCCGTGGCGACCGGGCGAGCCCGCCCCTCGCGGACGAGTGCCGTGGCCAGTCCAGCGGGTCGCACCGTCGTCGGCGACCCACCGACAGTCGTCCCGATCGGGCCGTCGGCGCTGGGACCGGTGGTGGCGACGACGGCGTCGTGGACCGCCACGTCGACGGTCAGGTCGGTCGTCGAGAGGAGCCTGCCGACGCCACCCTCCGGCAGCGAATCGCGCAACGCCAGCGCCGCCGAGAGCGTCGGTGCGTCGACGACGAGCCGGTTCCCGCGATCGCGGACGTAGTACTCGTGGCCGTCGACGGTCAGGGTCAGCTCCGCGTCGACCGACAGCGGCGGGAACCGATCAGTCTTGCTCACGGGTCGTGACCCGGAGCGTTCCGTCGACCCGCCAGTGAGCGTGGTCGGCGTCGTCGCCGGTGCCGCTTGGCACGTCGACTTCCATATCCTCGAACTCGTACGTGATCTCGGCGTTGCGGCCGGTCAGGCGGTCGTAGAGGCTGATCGCGAGGTCGGGCCAGGTGGTCGTTTCGTCGATGCGCTCTTCGGGATTGTCTGTTTGACTCACGAGAAACGTGTTCTCACTGAAACTACTTAAACTAATGACCAAACAGTGGGGAGACCGGCCGATCAAGACAGATCGTCGGTGTCGACCAGACCCTCGCCCCCGGAGAGTGCGCGTCCGGCCACCGCCGCGACGGCGGCGACGCCGAGCGCGACCGCCAGTAGTCGCACGATCGAACGCCCGCTGTCGTCCTCGTCGTCGGTGTCCGCTCGTTGTGACTCCGATTGGGCACCGCTATAGGGTGCGTTGTTCGTGATCGTCGCGTCGTCGAGGTGGAGTTCGAGGAACGTAAACTCGGCCATGGCGGCGTTTCGAACGGGCGACACTTATCGCTTCGCCCGCAGGTCGGTCGTGTTTAGTTTGGAGCATTGTGCCAGCTGGCGAAGGCTTGGAGCCAATTTTCGGCTGTCTCCGGTTCGACGTGACTGAAGCAGTTCGAAAACGACGAGGTTCGGCGCTTCAGTTCTCGGAAAATCCGTTCGACAGCATTCCGATTTCCGTGGCGAGATATTTGAAATCGCAGTCCTGCTCGTTGTAGCGCAGTTTGGAGGTGTTGAGCGCCATCAACGAGAAATTCGGCAGTTTCGACATCATGTTTCTGCCGAAGTTCGCGCAGGAAGATTTCGGTGAGGGAAGTCGTGGTAGTCGAAAAGAGACGAACGTGAAGCAGATCGTTTGTGGCGGGATCTGCGGCGGCGTACAGCCAAAATTGCTCGTCGTTGATCCGAATCACTGTTTCATCCACCGCAACTTGATTCGGAGATCGGCCAGAGTCTGGCTGTAGATCGGCTTTCTGAACCCAATCGTGGATCGCCTTCCGACTGCGTTGGACACCCAGTGCTTCGAGCAAATCGACGGTATTCGACAGCGAGAGTCCCGCAAGATGGGACTGAATACCCAGCGCCATCGCCGGTTCGGGTGTCCGCTCACGCTCCATAAAATCCAAATCAATCCACTCTCTACTCCCACTGAGGCGGGTGATTTCTGGCATAGAGCACCAAGAAGTTCTCCCGCCTCACTTTTCACGCTTAACTAAACACGACCCGCAGGTCTCTGGCAAGATACATGACGGATGCCGGCGAAAGCCCGGCCATGGACGAGGACCGACGCAGGTTTCTCGACGAACTGCTCTCGACCGCCACGCCCTCCGGCTACGAGACGGCGGGCCAGCGAGTCTGGATCGACTACGTGGAATCGTACGCCGACGAGGTGAGAGTCGACGACTACGGCAACGCCGTCGCAGTGCTGAAGGGAAGCGGTGACGCCGAGGTCGCGCTGGCGGGCCACGGCGACGAGATCGGCTTCATCGTCCGGGACGTGACCGACGACGGCTTCCTTCGGATCGACCGCATCGGCGGCTCGGACAGCACCGTCTCGCGGGGCCAGCACGTCACCGTCCACACCGACGACGGCCCGATCGACGGCGTCGTCGGACAGACGGCGATCCACCTGCGAAACGGCGAGGACGACGACGTGCCCGGGATCAACGAACAACACGTCGACATCGGGGCCGAGGACGGCGACGAGGCCGAACAGTTGGTCTCGCGTGGCGACCCGATCACCTTCGAACAGACGATCAGCGAACTGCAGAACGGCTACCTCTCGGCCCGCGGGATGGACAACCGAATCGGCATCTGGGCGGCCGCGGAGGGACTGCGCCGGGCCGCAGAGACCGGTACCGACGCGACGGTCTACGCCGTCTCGACGGTACAGGAGGAAGTCGGCGTCCAGGGCGCGAAGATGGTCGGCTTCGACCTCGATCCAGACGCCGCGATCGCCGTGGACGTGACCCACGCGACCGACCAGCCGGACTCGCCGGGAAAGCGCTCCAGCGGCGTCGCGCTCGGTGACGGCCCGGTGATCGCCCGCGGGAGCGCGAACCACCCCGTGCTGGTCGACGCGGTCAGAGACACCGCCGAGACCGAGGACATCGACGTGCAGTTGCAGGCGACGGGCAACCGAACCGGCACCGACGCCGACGCCTTCTACACGTCGCGTGGCGGGATCCCGTCGCTCAACGTCGGTCTCCCCAACCGCTACATGCACACCCCCGTCGAGGTGATCGACCCCGCAGACCTCGAAGCCGTGGCAGACCTCCTGGCCGGCTTCGCGGCCCAGGCCGACGCGCTCGCGCCGTTCAGCGTCGACCTGTGAGTTCGCAAGCGGTACGTTTATACACTCGTCGCCAGCCCGTTGGGGTATGAGTGGACGACCGCTCGACGTGCTCGAGGCGTCACTGGGCGAGACAGTCACCGTACATCTCAAGGGCGGCGAGCTGTACGAAGGTGAGCTCTCGGGCTACGATCAGCACATGAATCTCGTCATCGAAGACGAAGACACAACGATTATACGCGGCGACAACGTCGTCTCTATCAAACCATGACTGGTGCAGGAACTCCGAGCCAGGGTAAGAAGAACACCACGACGCACACGAAGTGTCGTCGGTGCGGCGAAAAGTCCTATCATACAAAGAAGAAAGTCTGTTCGGCGTGTGGCTTCGGTAACTCGGCCAAACGCCGCGACTACGAGTGGCAGAGCAAATCCGGCGAATAACCCAACATGCACGAAAAGTGCGGCGTCGTCGGCATCGCACTCCAAGACCGTGACGCCGCCCGCCCGCTTTACTACTCTCTCTACGCGCTCCAGCACCGCGGCCAGGAGTCGGCCGGTATCGTCACCCACGACGGCTTCCAGCAACACAGCCACGTCGAGATGGGGCTGGTCGGCGACGTGTTCGAGCCCGACGATCTGGCGTCGCTGAACGGCTCGAACGGGATCGGACACGTTCGCTATCCGACGGCCGGCAGCGTCGACTCCTGCTGTGCACAGCCGTTCTCGGTCTCGTTCAAGTCCGGCTCGCTGGGACTGTCCCACAACGGGAACCTCGTCAACGCCGACGAGATTCGCGACGAACTCGCGAACCTCGGCCACGCGTTCACGAGCGACGGCGACACGGAGGTCATCGCCCACGATCTGGCCCGGAACCTCCTCGAAGCCGACCTCGTCCGTGCGGTCAAGCGGACGATGTCACGGATCCACGGCTCCTACGCCCTGACGATCTCTCACGACGACACCGTCATGGGCGTTCGTGATCCGGAGGGCAACCGCCCGCTGTGTATCGGCAAGCTCGACGACGGCTACGTGCTCACCTCGGAGTCGGCCGCCATCGACACGCTCGACGGCGAGCTGATCAGAGACGTCAGGCCCGGCGAGCTGGTCGTGCTCCACGACGACGGCACCGGCTTCGACAGCTACCAGCTCGTCGAACAGGAGAACACGGCCCACTGCTTCTTCGAACACGTCTACTTCGCGCGCCCCGACTCGACCATCGACGACAATCTGGTCTACGAGGTGCGGCGCGAACTGGGCCGGAAGCTCTGGGACGAGTCCGGCGTCGACAGCGACGTCGTCCTCCCGGTGCCCGACTCCGGGCGCGCCTTCGCCTCCGGCTACGCCGAGGCGGCCCAGGAGAGCGGCGTCGACATCGAGTTCGCCGAGGGGCTGATGAAAAACCGGTACGTCGGCCGGACGTTCATCATGCCGACCCAGGACGAGCGCGAGCGGGCAGTGCGGCTCAAGCTGAACCCGATCAAGTCGACGATCGAGGGCAAGACCGTCACCATCATCGACGACTCGATCGTCCGCGGGACGACCTCGACGCAGCTGATCGAGCTGCTGAAGGACGCGGGCGCAGAGGAAGTCCACGTCCGCATCGGTGCCCCCGCGATCATCTCGCCGTGCTACATGGGCATCGACATGGCCACCCGCGACGAGCTGATCGCGGCCGACCGGTCCATCGAGGAGATCCGCGACGAGATCCAGGCCGACTCGCTGTCGTATCTCTCGGTCGAGGCCATCGCACAGAGCCTCGACAAGGGCCAGGACGAGCTGTGTCTGGGCTGTGTCACCGGCGAGTACCCCTACGACATCGAGGGCGAGGAGACCGACCGCGAGGTCGACCGCCCCGTCATCGGCGACCAGACGATGGAAGCCGACGACTGAGCCCCGCGATCTTCTTCCGACCGTCTCAGAACAGCCAGTACAGCATCGCGTAGACGACGATTCCGAGGGCGAACGAAATCAGCCACAGGCCAGCCGCTGCTTTGCCGACGCGCGGGTGTGGCGTGTCCGGTAGCTCGGCGATGGGATGGCTGTACGCCAGCAAGAGCGCGTAGTACACCAGCGGGATGCAGACGATCGCGAGCAGGATGTGGACGGCCAGCACGGGGAAGTAGACGTACGTCTCGATCCAGGCCGGCGCGCTCTCGGGGAAGCCGGTCGGGCCGAGCAGCGAGACGCGGTACAGATAGAGGACGAGGAAGGCGACGAACAGCGCGAACGTCGTCGCCATCAGTCGCTTGTGGCGGCCAACGTCGCCACGCTTGATCGCACGGACGCCGACGACGATCGTCCCGATCGCGGTCGCGCTGATCGCCGCGTTGGCGTGGGGAATCGCCGCCAGGACGGAGTCGGGCGCTGCGGGCAGCGCCGTCGCGGGACCGACCCGCAAGACGGCACCGAAGACGAGCGCCAGCGAGACGATCGTGAGGAGGGTCGTCAGGACCCCGGTACGCTCTCGGACCAGTCGTTCCATGGGCGGCAGTTGGTCCGCGCGGACAAGGCGGTTGCGTTCGTGGAACGCCACGGCTTTGGGACGCCCCCACGGAGAGAGCGACATGCTCGAAGCCGGAGCCACCGCCCCGACGTTCGAACTGCCAGATCAGAACGGCGAGACCGTCGCACTCTCGGAGTACGAGGGCCAGCGCGTCGTCCTCTACTTCTATCCCCGAGCCGACACGCCGGGCTGTACCAAAGAAGCCTGTGGCTTCCGCGACGAGTGGGACGCGTTCGCGGATCGAAACGTCGCCATCCTGGGGATCAGCGACGACCCCGTCGACGACCTGGCGGCCTTCGCGGCGGAGTACGACCTCCCGTTCACGCTCCTGTCGGACGAGGACGGCGCTGTCGCCGCCCAGTACGACTCCTACGGAGAGAAGAACATGTTCGGAAACACCTTCGACGGCGTCTTCCGGAACACGTACGTGATCGACCCCGACGGCGTGATCGAACGCGTCTACGAGGGCGTCTCGCCCGAGGGACACGCAGAGGAAATTCTGACTGACCTCGACTGACGCGGCCGATCGCTATCACGTCCCACGACACCATGTCACAATAACACACAAGTTCGAGGGGAGACCACCGTCGTCCATGTCCGACGCGTTCGGCCGCGCGATCCGCGACCACCACCGGGGAGAGCGGTCGGCTCCCCTGCTCGTGAGAGACGGCGACGACACCGAAGAACACCCCATCGAGACGTTCTACTTCGAACCGTTCGACGGTGAGGGCCACGGCGAGTGGCTCGAAGCCTGGCTCGACGGCCCCCTGCTCGATCTCGGGGCGGGCACCGGCCGACACGCGCTGTACTTCCAGGAGCGGTTCGAGACCGTCGCCATCGAGCCCAGCGACGCGCTCGTCGAGACCATGCGAGAGCGAGGCGTCGAGGACGCCAGACGTGGCGACATGTTCGCGCTGCCCGACCGCTTCGAGCGCGACCGCTTCCAGTCGGCCCTGGCCATCGGCACGCAGATGTGTCTCGCGGGCTCGATGGACGGACTCCGGCAGTTTCTCGCCGATCTGGCCCACGTCACGACGGCAGACGCGACCGCCGTCGTCCACAGTTACGATCCGGCCGTCGACGGGACCGAAGAACTCGTCGGCTACCGAGCGGACCCGACGCCGGGACTCGCCCACCGGGTGATGACTTTCGAGTACGAGGGCGAGACGAGCGAGATTCTGCAGTTTCGACTGTTCGGTCCGGAGCGACTGCGAGAAGCGACGGTCCCGACTCCCTGGAGCGTCGAAGACGTGATCCGACCCAACCGGGACGGGAGCTACCGTGCGGCCCTCGCGAAGACGGGCCAGAGATCGTGACAGGCGGCGATGTCAGAGCCGTCCGGTCCAGCCACACTCGGTGCAACTGCACAGGCCCTGTCCGTTGACCGTCGCCGCCGAGCAGATCGGACACGCTGCAGTCGGCTGGCCACCGTCGGCGATGGCCCTCCCGGCGCTGGGCGGCGTCTCGGCCGTCGCGGGCAGCTCCGGGTGGCAGTCGGGACAGACCCACTCGATACTCCGGTGGGTCATCGATTCGGCGTGTTTGCGGTGTCGCCACACTTCGCGGACGTCGGCGTCGCAGCTGTCACACTGTACCATGTTACCTTCACTCACAGTAGAGTCAGTAAAACGCGTTTCCCTAATTGTGGTGTCGTGCATCTAGACACCTTATACGCTGAACAGGCGCAATACCACGGCGTTCACGCCGTGGATACGCGCCGTCACTTGGGGAAAGTATCCACGTTCGACAGCATTCTGAGTTTCAGAATACTGGTGTTTAAGCGACAGGGAACCCTATCAGTAGGTAGGAATCGGTCGGAACGGAGCGGATTCCGAACCGTCCTTCGGAGGTGGCCTGTCCACCCACGCAATGAGACAGTATCCGAAAGGGGAGTCGGTGAACGCACATTCCAGCAGAGTGTGTCTGTGCCGACTGCTCAAAGCGAGTCAGAAGGTACCCCCGACTCTGCTGACGCCTACTGGCGTCCCTGTGGCAAAAACAACACCGGGACGCCATATACGGTCGAGGATAGGGGTAACGGCCACTTGGCATGGCCAGCAGTCCACCAGTCCGACACTGTGGGACTACCCGTGCCCGAAAGGACTGGGAGTCCGGTGATTGGACTACAGACCTGAAACTCCCACCGCTCGGGATTCCTCCGCGTTCACGCGGAGGAGGATGTCAAACGCTAATCTCTCCCGGTAGCTGTCCCGAGCGATGAACGAATGGAGAATACTCTCCCGTCTTCGTGAACAGAACTGTAAACTTTCTGGCTCTGTAACTCACGTTCACCATTTAAGTCCCGTCCGGGAGTGGATTCGGTCGTGACCCTCCAGATAGGAACTGCACTCGGCCGCGGAAGCCGACGTGCGCTGTCGACGAGTGGTATCGCCCTGATGGCATTGACCGTCGCGTATCAACTGGTGTTCGTCGGCTCGATCAACACGGCCGTCGCCGGCCTGTTGCCGGACACGGCCCAGCAGGGACAGATCGGGCTGACGCTGCCGATCTCGACGAGCGTCTCCGGGTTGCTGGCAGTGGTCTCGATCCTGTTCGGGACGTACGTCCTCCTCGTCGCGACGCGACTCCTCGTGCGGGAACCCGGCGAGCTGTCGTCGCTCCCGAGCGAGCTGTTCACCCACCGCGTCGGCCGGGCACTGGTCGCCGCCGTGGTCGCGAACGTCGTCGTCTCGATCACCGTCACGCTCGGACTGATCGCGCTCGTCGTCCCCGGCCTCTTCCTGTCGGTGAGCTTCACGTTCGCCTTCTTCGCGATCGGCGTGGAAGATCAGGGACCGATCGACGCGCTCCGACGGAGCTGGGAGCTCGCGACGGGCAACCGCTGGCGACTGTTCGGGCTCGTCTTGATCGTCGGGATCGTCGCGGGCGCGGTCGGCGGTCTGAGTTCCCTCTTCGCGATGGCTGGCCCGGCCGTCGGACAGATCGTGATCCTGACGATCATTTCCATCGTCACGATCGTCAACTACGGCATCCTGGCCGACGCGTTCGTCCAGCTCCGGACAGAAGCCGCGTCCGAGCCAAAAATTCAGTAAGTACGCAGTTACTGGAACTACGAGAAACACGTCGTCGCTGGCTTCTGCCACGATCTCGTAGAGGACACAGCCGTGACGGCGGACGAGATCGGTTCGAACAGAGTATGGGAGAGTGAGCGTGACGCTGTCGTGATCCGATTCGGTAGACACGGTGGACTGAACCACGAACGTCCGCCGAGCGAAGTGAGGCGGTTCGCCGCAAGCGCGCTCGCAGAGCGCGACTTTCGGCGTGTTTTTAGCGTAGATTTTTGCGAGCGGGGGTTCAGGCAGGGCCGAAGGCCCGAGGAAACCCGCCGAAGTAAAAAGGTACTACTGGAACGTTCGCGAGACCGTCTCGCCGTCGTCCAGCTCCGCCTCGGCGTGGTCGAAGCGCTCTTCGATCTCGTCGTAGCGCTCTCGCACGTCCTCGTCGACGCTCGGTCCGACTTCGTCCAGCGCCTGCTGGAAGTGGTCCATCGTGATGCGGACGTTGCTGACGGAGTCGTCGATGTCGTCGGGATCGACGCTGTTGATGAACTCCCGGGTCGCGGCCATCGAGGCCTCGCGGGCGACCGCTTCGATGTCGGCACCGACGTATCCCTCGGTCTTCCGGGCGAGCTGGTCGAGGTCGACGCCGTCGGCCAGTGGCTTGCCACGAGTGTGGACCTGGAAGATCGCCCGGCGAGCGTCCTCGTCGGGGACCGGGACGTGGACGTGACGGTCCAGTCGACCGGGGCGAATCAGCGCCGAGTCGATGAGGTCGGGCCGGTTGGTCGTGGCGATCACGACCACGTCCTCCATCGCTTCGAGCCCGTCGAGTTCGGTCAGTAGCTGGGAGACGACCCGTTCGCCGACCTGCGAGTCGCCGCCGCCCGAGCCACGCTCGGCCGCGATCGAGTCGATCTCGTCGAAGAAGACGACGGTCGGGGCGTTCTCTCGGGCCTTGCTGAACACTTCGCGCACGCCCTTCTCGGACTCGCCGACGAACTTGTTCAGCAGTTCGGGGCCCTTGATCGAGATGAAGTTCGACTGGGCCTCGTTGGCGACGGCCTTGGCCAGCAGCGTCTTCCCGGTGCCCGGCGGGCCGTAGAGCAAGACGCCCTTGGCGGCCTGCAGGTCCATCTGCTCGAAGACCCCGGGGTACTCCAGTGGCCACTGGATCGTCTCGCGCAGGCGCTCTTTGGTGTCTTCGAGGCCGCCGACGGACTCCCAGGAGGTGTCTGGGACTTCGACGAAGACCTCACGCAGCGCGCTGGGTTCGATCCCCTTCAGCGCCTCTTTGAAGTCCTGCTTCGAGACCTCCAGCGATTCGAGCACCTCGGCGTCGATCTCGTCGGCTTCGAGGTCGATGTCGGGGCGGATGCGCCGCAGCGCGTTCATCGCGCCCTCCTTGGTCAGCTGTGCGAGGTCCGCACCGACGAAGCCGTGCGTGTTCTCGGCGTAGGACTCGAGGTCGATGTCCTCCGAGAGTGGCATGCCGCGGGTGTGGACCTGAAGGATCTCCTTGCGGCCCTCCTTGTCCGGGACGCCGATCTCGATCTCGCGGTCGAAGCGGCCACCACGGCGCAGTGCGGGATCGATGGCGTCGACGCGGTTGGTCGCGCCGATGACGATCACGTCACCGCGCTCGTCGAGCCCGTCCATCAGCGAGAGGAGCTGTGCGACGACGCGGCGTTCCACGTCGCCCTGGGTCTCGCCGCGCTTTGGCGCGATCGAGTCGATCTCGTCGATGAAGACGATGGCGGGGGCGTTCTCCTCGGCCTCCTCGAAGACCTCGCGGAGCTGCTCTTCGCTCTCGCCGTAGTACTTCGACATGATCTCCGGGCCGCTGATGGTCGTGAAGTGGGCGTCGATCTCGTTGGCGACGGCCTTGGCCATCAGCGTCTTCCCGGTGCCCGGCGGGCCGTGCAGGAGGACGCCTTTCGGCGGCTCGATGCCGAGTTGCTGGAACAGTTCGGGGTGGCGCATCGGCAGCTCGATCATCTCGCGGACCTGTTCGAGTTCGCTGTCGAGGCCGCCGATGTCCTCGTAGGCCACGTCCGGCGTGGCTTCGCCGCCGCCCTCGGTCGGGGCGTCGCCCGCGATCTGTTCGGCGGGCTTCTCGCTGACCTCGATGTCGGTCTGGTCGGTCACCACGACCGTCCCCGAGGGGTCGGTCTCGGCGATCCGCAGCGGGATCTTCTGGCCGCTCATGCTCGATAGCGGGCCGAGCCCGAAGCTCACGGGCACCGTCTGGCCCTGCGTGACCGCCTGGCCGCTGAGGTTGTTGCGGATCATCGGACCGACGTTGCCCCGCACCCGGAGGTTCTGGGGCAGGGCGACGGTGACCTGCTTTGCGACCTGTACGTCGGCCTTCTCGACCTCGATCTGGTCGTCGATGCCGACGCCGGCTTCCTGTCGGAGCTGGCCGTCGATTCGAACGACGTTCTTGCCGCTGTCTTCGGGGTAGCCGGGCCAGACGCGGGCGACCGCGCGACCGCCCTCGCCGTCGATGACGATGTAGTCGCCGTTCTCCAGGTCCATCTCGTCCATCGCTGCCCGGTCGACGGCCGCGAGACCGCGTCCAGCGTCTTTCTGCTTGAGTGGTTTGACGGTAAGTTTCATCAGTGGGACACCTCGCTCATCTCGACAGTGAGAACCCCATTCCGGATAAACGCTCGTGCGTCACCCGCCGGGAGATCGAAGTCGTACTGCTCGTCACCGACGACGACGATCGCGGTGTCGTCGACGACGTCGACCGTCGCATCGCCGGTGATACCGATGTCCGCCGCGAGAACGACCGCGTCGTCGTACTCGTAGCGTCGTAACGGGGCATCGCCGACAAGCTGCTGTTGGTCAGTCATGCTAACTACGAGTTAGTGAGGCGAGTATATAAACCTTTCGGCAAAAATCGCAATAAGGCGTTCGGACAGAGAAAGAACCCACTGATTGCGGTTCACACCGACGCCGGCCCCACCACTATACGGGATCCCCACGAAAGCAGTGGCATGGAGACGGTCGAACACCACGGGCGGACGACGGCGTACCGGTCCGTCCCGGGCGAAGGCGAGAGCACCACAGTACTGTACGTCCACGGCAGCGCCGGCACACACGCGCTCTGGAGCCAGCAGTACGCGCCGAGTGGGCCGGCGTCGTCGGCCGTTGCGCTCGATCTGAGCGGCCACGGCGCGAGCGAGGACGTCGACACCCCACCGGGTGAAGCGACGCTGACGAGCTACGTCGACGACGTGGTGGCCGTCGCCGAAGCGACGGACGCGGCGGTCCTCGTCGGCAACTCGCTCGGCGGTGCGGTCGCACTGGCGACGGTCCTGCGACGCGCCGTCCCGCTCGACGGGCTCGTCCTCGCCGGCAGCGGCGCGAAGCTCCCGGTGGTCCAGACGCTCCGGGACGATCTGGCGGCCGACTTCGAGGCGGCCGTCTCGTTCCTGCACGGCGAGGATATGCTCTTCCACGACCCGCCCGAGCGTGCGCGCGAGCACTCGATCGAGACGATGCGCGCCGTCGGACAGGGAGTGACGCGCCGGGACTTCGAGACCTGCCATCGATTCGACGTTCGAGACCGACTCGGTGAGGTCGACGTGCCGACGCTGGCACTGTGTGGCGAGCACGACCGCCTCACACCGCCGTCGTACCACGAGACCCTCGCCGAGGAGATCCCGGCGGGGGAGTTCGAGACCATTCCCGGCACTGCACACCTCGCGATGATCGAGCAGCCGGAAGCGTTCGACGACGCCGTCGCCTCGTTCCTCGGCAGTATCGAGCAGTCACGGGCGACGTGAGGTCGCTTCGGTCGTCGAAGCGGCTATGAACGCTGGGTAGTGGGTGTGCGAAGTGACGGGCTCTCTCGGCGTCATTACGTCGGAACCACATTCGGAAGTACACCGGCCATCGTCAAGACCCAGTAGAGATTGTTCAAGTGGTGAGCGACGATCGCTCCGGTGAGGTTTTCGAACTTGACGCGCATCCCCGCGTACAGGAACCCCGAAAGCGTCGCCGAAACAAGCACCGAGATGCCCCCGGTCAAAAAATGGATTCCGCCGAAGAGTACACTCGACCCGACGATGGCCGTTGCCACGCCGTACCTCGAGCGAAGTGCGTCGAGGGCAACACCACGGAACAGATACTCCTCGACGATCGGTGCGATGGCCACGGAACTGACGACGAAAATAGCTGCCCCGAGTGACGAATCGAACGCGTCGGCGGTTCCACCACCGCTGCCGAAGACATCCGCAATGAACGTACCGATAGGATCGAATAGCAGCACCGTCACCAGCGTTGCTGCGATCACGGCACCGACCTCTGTCCGCTTCGGAATCTGTGTCGGAAACACCTCCGCCCGGACCGTCGGCGATAGCCGTAGAAGGAGCAATACGACGACGAGGGCACTGAGAAGTGAGTAAACACCGGTCGATAGGCGCGGAATCGGTGACTCACCGCCGGTCACGGTGAACACAGCAGTGAGCACGATAACCGTGAGAACGAACGGAGCAAACACCACACTGAGCCACCGCCATAGATTCGTCCGAAGGAGGATATCTTCTGTGGGGGACCGATCAGAGACCATAGAGAAGTGACTTATTGGATTGTAAATCAACATTTTGGTATCATATCTTCTATACCCCCGTCAAACGAACGAATTCGCCGCCGTCACGACGACCGAACGGCCTGCGCTCGATCAGTACAGGTCGTCCAGTTCCTCCTCGACGTAGCTGTGTTCTTCGGCCGGGAAGGTGCCGTCTTCGACGGCGTCGACGTACCCCTCGATCGCGGACGCCATCTCCTCGCGGACGTTGCCAAAGCGCTTGGAGAAGGGGGCCACGTCCTCGGAGAGGCCGATCACCTCGTCGACGGTCAGGACCTGGCCGTCGCAGTCGGGGCCGGCACCGATGCCGATGGTCGGAACGTCGAGCGCGTCCGTGACCGCCGCACCGAGGTTGGCGGGGACGTGTTCGAGGACGAGCGAGAACGCGCCGGCCTCCTCGTGGGCCCGTGCGAGTTCGACGATCTCCGTGGCCGACTCCTCGTCGGTGCCCTGGCGGAACAGTCCAGTCTCGTTCTCGCGCTGGGGAGTCAGTCCGAGGTGTGCCTGGACCGGGATGCCCAGTTGCGTCAGCCGACGGGTGAGATCGACGGTGTGGGGGCCGGATTCGAGTTTGACCCCGTCCGCACCCGCCTCCTTGACCATGCGACCGCAGTTGTGGATCGCCTCGGCCTCGTCGGCACCGTACGAGAGGAAGGGCATGTCCGCGAGCACGAACACGTCCTCTGTGGCCCGCGCCACCGCAGCGGTGCGGCTGGCGATCTCCTCGACGGTGACCGGCAGCGTCGAGTCGTACCCCAGACGGAGGTTCCCGACCGAGTCGCCGACCAGCGCGATGTCGACGCCGGCCTCGTCGACGACCGCCGCGGTCGGTGCGTCGTAGGCCGTCAGCATCGTCACCGGCTCCTCACCTGCCTTCGCGCGAATGTCCTTGGCCCGCATGGCTTGGGCTGGGACGCCCCGGCGCATAAGCCCTGCCATGCACTCACAGGCACGCGCGTTCGACGGTTCCGTAACTGATTAGCGCCGGACACCACGAGTGTGTGCCATGCCACACGTCGAGGAGACGGACCCGGATGGCGTCGACTTCGGCTGGGTCATGCAGATGACCTTCGTGACGACCATCCTGGTCGGCGCGCCGATCGTCGCCACCCTCTCGCTGTTCGTCCAGTTGACGGGCTGGGCGGAGTGGGCCGAGTTCGCGATCCGGGTCGGTGCCGTCGTCTGGTTCTGTACCGCCGCCGGTGTGTACGCCTACGCACGCTACAGGGAGTGACGCTCGCGGACCCACTGGAAGTCCATCGACGCGCGTCGCGCAGCGGTCGCGTCGCTCTCCGAGTCGCCGACGAACAGGGCCGCCGACGGCGACACGTCGAACTCCGCAAGCAGCGCCCGGAGCGGGGCCGGATCGGGTTTGTACGCCGACAGGGAGTCGCGGCCGACGACGGCATCGACGTGGCCCTCGACGCCGTGGGTCTCCAGGGCGATCCGGCAGGCCGCCTCGCAGTTGAGCGAACACACACCCACGGGAACGTCCAGGGGCAGTTCGTCCAGCGCCGGGAGTCGTTCCGAGTCGCGCGCTCCCGGGCGTTCGTGATCGGCGATAGCCGACTCGACCGCGTCGCGGTGGCCCCGTTGCGCTGAGAGTTCGAGCATGTCCCACAGCGAGTGGCCCGCCGTGTCGACGCCGCGTGCTTGCAACACGTCGTCGACGTCGCTCGCGACCGCGTCCCAGTCGACCGCCAGACGCACGAGCGTGCCATCGAGGTCGTAGACGACGGCGTCGTAGTCGGCACTCATACACGTGGGCACGGCCCCGACAGAGAAGAGCGTTCGGTCGCTTCGCCGTCCCTAGCGGAGCGGAGAGACCGGCTGGTGGCACTGCCGACGCGCTCGGAGCGCCGTCGTGTCGGAAATCAGGAGAGGAGCGAGCGAGCGATGACGTTCTTCTGGATCTGACTCGTCCCCTCGTAGATCGTCGTCACCTTTGCGTCTCGGTAGAATCGCTCGACATCGAACTCTGTCGTGTAGCCGTAGCCGCCGTGGAGCTGGACGGCCTGCTGGGTCACGTCGACGGCCCCCTCGGTGGCGAAGTACTTCGCGACGCTGGCGCTCGCACGGGTGTCCTCGTCGCGGTCCATGGCTCGTGCCGCCGCGTGCGTCAACTCGCGGCCAGCCCGGACGGTCGTCTCCATCTCCGCGATCGTGTGCCGGACGCTCTGGATGTCGCCGATCGGGCCGTCGAACTGCTCGCGTTCCGTGACGTAGTCGACGGTCTCGTCGAGGGCTGCCTGCGAGAGGCCGACCGCCTGCGCGGCGATCCCGACCCGTCCGCCGGTCAGGATCGACAGGGCCGCAGCGAGCCCGCGGCCCTCCTCGGTGAGCCGGTACCGGTCCGGGACGCGGACGCCATCGAGGGTCAGCGTCGTCGTGTCGCTGGCTCGCAGCCCCAGCTTCTCCTCTTTCGAGCCGACGGTCAGTCCGTCGCTGTCTTTCGGGACGAGAAACTGGGTGACCGAGTCCGGATCGTCCGGGTCGGTCTTCGCGAAGACGATTACGACTCCGGAGCGCTGTCCGTTCGTGATCCAGGCCTTCTCGCCGTCGATCACGTACTCGTCGCCCTCGCGGCGCGCGACGGTCTGCATCTGGCGAGGGTTCGACCCCGCCTCGGGCTCGGAGAGGGCGAAGGCCCCGACCGGACGGCCCGCGACCATATCGGGGAGCCACGCCTCCCGGAGCTGCTCGTCACCGAACGTCGCGACACAGGAGGTCGCGAGACAGTGGACCGACAGCGCGGTCGCCACCGCCAGCGAGCCGTGGGCGACGGCCTCGTTGACGACCGCGTACGTCTGGCGGTCCACGTCGAGGCCACCGTAGGCTTCGGGCACTGTCAGGCCAGTCACGTCGATCTCGGCTAGCGTGTCCCAAGCGTCCTCGGGGAACGTCTGCTCGCGGTCACACTCGCGTGCGACCGGCCTGATCTCTTCGTCGGCGACTTCGCGGACGGTGTCACGGATCGCACGCTGTTCGGACGAGAGCTCCATACGCTACGTACAGCCCCATTGCCAATAGGTGCCACGGCGTACCCGTCACTCGGTCAGCTCGACGTCGAGAAAGTCTTCGAGCTTGGCGACGACCGACCCGCCGACGCCGGCCTGCGTCGCACGGCCCTGTTCGACGGCGAGAACGTCGGATTCGTCGACATCCAGCTCCTCGGCCAGCTCCTGGGTCTGGAGGCCCGCGTCCTGGCGTGCCTCGGTCACCACGGAGCCGTAGTCGGAGACGAGATACGGGAGCTGGTCGTCCTCGTAGTTCGCGCCGTCCTCCCAGTGGGAGGCGTCGGGCTGCTGTGCGTCGGCCATCTTGGCCGCGTTCTGGGCCGCACGGCGCTTTCGATCGGTGTCTCGGTCACCACGAGAACCGTCGGACGATTCGGTTTTCGAGGTCTCACCGTGCTGAGAGCAGTCCGCACACACCTGCAGCGTCGCCCCCGCCACGTTCGCCGTTTCGAGGTCGGCGTCGGACGCGCCACAGAGTTCACAGCTCTCGCCGGCGCTGCCACTGCCACTGCCGGTCGAGTATTTTGCCATGCGGGCCGTAGCGGACCGAACGTATTTGAAATGCCCGCTTTGTCGCGAGTGTGAGAGGTTCGCGCGGAGAGTCGCAAACGAAAGCGCTTTTACCCAACCACGGAATAGGACTGAATGCGCACGACGCAACGAGCGTGGGTAGCCAAGCCAGGCCAACGGCGCAGCGTTGAGGGCGCTGTCCCGTAGGGGTCCGCCGGTTCGAATCCGGTCCCACGCATTTTTGCCACGAACAAGCCCGTGAGTGGCAAGATCGCCCCGAGGATTCGAACCCGGGAAGTCGCAGCGGCCGAGTGAATCGAGGCCGACCGTCTTCCGCAGGTTCGAATCCGGTCCCACGCATTTTTGCCACGAACAAGCTCGTGAGTGGCAAGATCGTCCCGAGGATTCGAGCCCCAGAAGACGAGCGTGAGCGAGTCTTCTTCCGGTTCGAATCCGGTCCCACGCAGTTTCCGACTCGACTACTTCGGGAGAGTCGTCGCGGAGTCGGTACCGGCCGTCGGCACTGGGCAGAACACTCGAACGGTACTGTCAGAGTGGAGAGAACGGCGGCCGTCCACCCCAATTATATCCATTGATAATTGGCCGACGCATTTATCACCATCCACCGACAATGCGTAAGTACGGCACCATCCCGGTGCCAGCACCCACCACCACCCACCACCCCTTTCCTACGCTTTTCACGATCGATAGCCGAAGCGCTCGTACGAGACACTGTCCTGTCGGTCGCCAGTCTCCCGTCGGCATGAAGCCGCGCGTACACCGTCGGCTCCTCACTGTCGTTCGGAGCACGATGGAAGGGGCGGGATTCGAACCACGCGAAGCCCTGAAGGGGACGACCGTCGACCGGTGCTGGAGTCGGTCCACGGCGCTCTACCACTGAGCCACCCTTCCGCGGCCTGTCGTTGGGACGAAACGGGCATTAATCCTTGGACGAAAGCTCAGCGTAGATCGTGTCTGCGTGCCGTCGAGCATCCGCGCGGACGGCGTCGCCGTCCACGCGTGCGAACGAGCCGTCGTCGTAGACGATCTCGCCGTCGACCATCGTGAACCGAACGTCGTCGCCGTGGGCGGCGAAGACGAGGTGCGAGAGCGGGTCGTGAACCGGCGTCGAGCGGGCGGTGTCCGTCGCGAGGCCGATCACGTCGGCGGGCCGCCCCGGCGTGAGAGCGCCCACGTCGAAGCCAGTTGCCTGCCCCCCGTGTTCGGTCGCCATCCGGAAGACGGTCGCGGCCGGCAGCGCCGTCGCGTCGAGTCCGTCGACCTTCGCCAGCAGAGCCGCCTGGCGCATCTCGGTGAACGGGTCGAGCGTGTTGTTGCAGGGAGGGCCGTCGTTGCCCAGCGCGACGGTGATCCCCCGCTGCAAGTAGCCCTCGACGGGTGCGATCCCGCTGGCGAGTTTCATGTTCGAGCTGGGACAGTGGACGACGGTGGTGTCGGTCTCGGCGAGGATCGCCCGCTCGGTCTCGTCCGTCCAGACGCAGTGGGCCAGCGTCACGTCTGGCCCCGTCAGACCGACCTCGTCGAGCCACTCGACGTTGCGCATGCCCGTCCGGTCTTCGACCGTCTGGATCTCGTCGCGGTTCTCACTGGCGTGCGTGTGGATGCGCACGTCGTCGTAGGCGTCGGCGAGCTCGCGGGCACCCCTGAGACAGCGCTCGGTACAGGAGACGGCAAAGCGCGGCGTGACGGCGTAGCGAATCCGGTCATCGAAGGCCCCGTGATACCGTTCGATGAGGCGCTCGGACTCGGCCAGTGCCGCGTCGGTGTTCTCCTGGAGTGCCCCGGCGTCGTGGTCCATCAACACCTTGCCGAGCAGGCCACGGATCCCGATCTCGCCGGCCGCCTCGAAGGCCTGGTCGGCGTGGGCGACCGAGAGGTGGTCGACGACGGTCGTGACGCCGCTGGCCAGACACTCCATGTAGCCAAGCGTCGCCGCGGTCCGCATCTGTTCGGCGTCCATGGCGGCCTCCATCGGGAGGACGTGGTCGAAGAGCCAGTCCAGCAGCGCTTCGTCGTCTGCGATCCCCCGTCCGAGGCTCTGTACCGAGTGAACGTGCGAGCCGACCAGCCCCGGCGCGACGATGTCGAACGACCGACTGTCGTGGTCCGGGTACTGCTGGACCAGGCGCTGGCGATCGCCGACGGCGACGATTTCGTCGCCGCTCGTGACGACCGCGCCGTCCTCGTAGACGGTGTCGCTGTCGGCGACGACGGTCCCGGTGAGTCGCATCACCACGAGGGAAGTGTGCCACTGCCTAAGCGGTTGGGGTCGAGAAAACGCGTCGACTCCACGGACGACCGGCGATCAGGTCGCGGGTCGCGTCGACAGCGGCGATCGCGGTCGACGCCGTGGTCAGTACGACCGCTCTTTGGGTTCGTACTCTTTCCACTGGCTCTCGAGCAGGACCGGCTTGTAGTACAACTCCGGCGTCCCGTCGTCCCAGGCCAGCATCGTGTGCTTGATCCACTCCTCGTCGCGTCGTTCCTGGTACTCCGCGCGCCAGTGAGCGCCGCGGAACTCTTCGCGGGCCAGCGCGCCGAGCGTGATCGCTTCGGCGACGTCCAGAATGTTGCGCGTCTCGATGGTGTGGATCAGGTCCGTGTTGTAGGTGCGCGACGGGTCGGCGACGGCGACGTCCTCGTAGCGCTCGCGTGCGCGACGGAGGTCACGCAGCGCGTCGTTGAGGCTCTCTTCTTCGCGGAAGACGTTGACGTTCTCGGTCATCGTCTCCTGAACGTTCGAGCGGACCTCGGCGTGGTTGATGCCGTCTGCTTCCAGCAGCGTCTCGATTCGCTCTCGCTCCTGCTGGACCGTGTGCTCCAGGGTCTCCTTGGGCTCGACCATCGCGCCGTCAGCCCGGAGGTCTGACGAGGATCGCGATCCGTCGGATCGCTCACCGCCGTCTGCGGCCACGTCCCCGTCTCCAGTCTGGATCGCACCCGGCTGGACTGGCGGCGACACGTCGCCGTCCTCGCTCTTGGCAGAGCGACCGGTCTCGATCTCGGCGGTCTTCATGTCCTTGCCGGCGGCGTGGTGTCCGGCGCGTGCGCCGAACACGAGCAGTTCCGGCAGCGCGTTGCCGCCGAGACGGTTGGCACCGTGCAGCGAGACACAGGCTGTCTCACCGGCGGCGTAGAGCCCGCTGATACAGGTCTCGCCGTTCTCGTCGGTCTCGATGCCACCCATGGCGTAGTGCTGGCCGGGCTTGACCGGCATCGGTTCGTCGAGGCCGTCGACGCCCTCGAAGTCCTCCGCGAGGTGGAGGATGTTCTCCAGGCGATCGAGGATGCGCTCCTCGCCGAGGTGGCGCATGTCGAGGTCGACGTACTCGTCCTCGATGCCACGACCCGCGTTGACCTCGGTGAGTTCGGCCCGCGAGACCACGTCACGAGAGGCGAGTTCCCCGTCGTTGTTCGCGTAGCCGTGTTCGAACATGAACCGCTCTTCGTCGTCGTTGTAGAGGATCCCGCCTTCGCCACGGACCCCCTCGGAGATGAGCACGCCCGTCGACGGCAGCGTCGTCGGGTGGAACTGGATCATCTCCATGTCTTCGAGCGGGACGCCCGCGCGGTAGGCCATCGCACAGCCGTCGCCGGTGTTGGCGACGGCGTTCGTTGTGTGATCGAAGGCCTGTCCGAGACCGCCGGTCGCGAGGATGACGCCGTCGCGGGCCCAGAAGCCCTCGACGTTGCCGGTCGCGATCTCGTAGGCGACGGCCCCGTGACAGTGGCGATCCTCCGGGTCGTCGTGGTCGGTGACGGCGAGGTTGGTGACGTACCACTCGTCGTACACCTCGATGCCTCGTTTGACGACCTGTTCGTACATCGTGTGCAGCAGGTGATGGCCCGTCTCCGCACCGGCGTAGGTCGTCCGCGGGAACGACATCCCGCCGAACGGACGCTGCGAGACGCGGCCGTCGTCCTCGCGGGAGAACGGCATCCCCCAGTGCTCGATCTGGACGACCTCTTCGGGGGCGTCCTGGGCGAAGGTGTCGATCGCGGGGGCGTCCCCGAGATAGTCCGACCCCTTCATCGTGTCGTAAGCGTGGAGTTCCCAGTCGTCGCCCTCCCGCAGTGCTGCGTTGATGCCACCCTCGGCCGCGCCCGTGTGGCTCCGGACGGGGTGGAGCTTCGTGACGAGTGCCACGTCGGCACCCTCTTCGTCGGCTGCGATCGCTGCTCGGAGGCCGGCACCGCCGGCACCGACCACGATCACGTCGTGTTCGTGCATTGTTAGTCTCCCTTAGGATTACCAGAACTTGAGGTTGTTCTTGACTGCTTCCCGTTTGAGCTCCTGGATGTGCTCGGTCAGTGGGATGTCCTTCGGGCACACCTCGGTACAGGAGAACTGCGTCTGGCACCGCCAGACGCCGTGTTCTTGCTCGATGATGCGGAGCCGTTCCTGCTTGCGCTGCTCGCCCTCGCGTTCGTCCATCGCGAAGCGGTAGGCCTTGTTGATCGCCGCCGGCCCGAGATACTCGTTGTCGCCGGCCGCGATGTTACACGAGGACATACACGCGCCACACCAGATACAGCGCGTGGACATTTTGATCTTCTCGCGGTTCTCGCGGTCCTGGCGCTGCTCTTCGAGCTCGTCGTCAGGCAGCTCGTCGGCGTCGAAGTACGGCTCGACGGCCTCCATCTGGTCGTAGAAGTGCTCCATGTCGACGACCAGGTCCTTGACGACCTCCTGGTGGGGCAGGGGCTCGATCCGGATCGTCCCGGCGTCGAGATCGGCGATCTGGGTCTTGCAGGCCAGCCGCTGGCGGCCGTTGATGAAGAGGGCGTCGGAACCACAGACGGCCTGCCGACACGAGTGTCGGAAGGTCAGCGACGAGTCGTAGTGGTCTCGCGAGTAGATGAGCGCGTCGAGGACGGTCATCCCCTTGTGGAAGGGGACGGTGAAGTCGTCGAACCGCGGCTCTTCTTTCCCCTCGACTTCGGGGTCGTAGCGGAAGACTTTGAGCGTGACCGTCTCCTCCGAGGAGTCGATCTCCTCGTCGACGCGCTGGTCCTCTCGGGACTGGGTCCGCTCGCGTTTCTCTGCCCGGCGGCGCTCTCCCGGTGATTCGACGGTCGGCTCGGCCGACTCGTCGGTCGTCTCCTCTGTCTCTGTCTCCTGTTCGATCGTGCTCATGATTAGATCAGGTTGCGGGTGCGGTTGCCATGGCGACTGCGACGCGGGTGCCCTGGGCGACCAGGAGCACGCCTGCAGCGATCAGCACCCACTTGACGGCCCGCTTGCGGGTGCCCGTGAGCCCCTGGTTGACCAGGGCGTTGTAGACGCCGTTGACGCCGTGGAAGGTCGCGGTGACCAGGAACAGCATCATCGTGACGAAGTACGGCTCGACGCTCATTCGCGCGCCAGTACCGGCCAGCGTCACTTCGGCCGCGTGGTTGACGAAGTGCAGCAGCATGAAGTGGAAGGCCAGCACGCCCACGAGGAACACGGCCGTGACCCGCTGTAACAGCCACCGCGATCCTTTGCGTTCGAAAGAGGAGTAGTGTTCGGCCATTAGACGAGTTTCCCCCCGAGGAACGTCGGGATGCTGGCGACGACGATCGCGCCCGTCAGCACCATCGACGCGTAGAAGCTCTTGTCCTGTGCTTCGAGTCCGATACCCAGATCGACGAACAGCAGTCGGAGCCCGTTGAGGATGTGGAAGACGGCGACGGCGAGCAGGCCAACCTCGAGGAAGCGAACGACGAGCAGGGCTTCGAGTCCCTGCAGGGTGCCGTTGTACAGTGCCTCCCCCTGGATCGCCGTGCTCAGCACGGCGATGTGGGTAAAGAGGTAGCCGACGAGTACCCAGCCGGTGAACTTGTGGAAGATCCACGCCCACATCCCGGCCGAGAAGTCCCGCCACCGTCCGAAGTCCTCGACGGTGCCGCGATTGTAAGACTGACTCATACACCCAGCACTTGGAGCGGGGACAAATAGAAGTTACTACAACGTACGCGCGCTCCCGGCAAACATGATCGGTAGTTCACGTTCTGCGTGACACGTCGCTCACGGGCGATCGTCGAGTCGGACGTGGTAACAGGAGAGTGCCGGAGTAGACGAGTGGCCCCCGAACGACACGCCTACGACTGGACTTCCCGCCAGCGGGGTTCGACGCCGGGGGCACAGTCCGGGTGGACTCCGTCGTCCGCGTCTGGGACGCCCGCCTCGTCTTCGGGAGCGTCGATCGGGCGGGCGGGGTTGCCGACGACGGTCGTGTCGGGGGGTACGTCGTCGACGACGACGGACCCGGCACCGACGGTCGCGTCCTCCCCGATCGTGATGTCGCCGATCAGCGTCGCGTCGGCACCGATCAGCGCGCGGTCCTCGATCGTCGGGTGGCGTTTGACCGGCTCGCTGGACTTCCCGCCCAGCGTCACGCCGTGGTACATCACGACCTCGTCGCCGATCTCGGCGGTCTCGCCGACGACGGTCCCCATACCGTGATCGATGAACAGCCGCTCGCCGACGGTCGCGCCGGGATGGATCTCGATGCCGGTGAGAAATCGACCGACGTACGCCAGCAGGGCGGCAGCGAGGTCGAGACCGCGGCGGTGACAGGCGTGTGCGAGGCGGTGCCACCAGACGGCGTGCAGTCCCGGATAGGTCAACAGCACCACGAGGGTGCTCGTTGCGGCCGGATCGTTGGCCTTGGCGAATCGGATGTCGTCTGCGATGCGGTCGAACATTGTTGGAGTGTCAGGCGTGGTGAGAGAGCGATGCGCGGTAACGAGAAGAGCGGGACGCTCACCGACAACGGCCGGCGAGAGCGTACGTTCGTGGGACGACCGATCGGTCGCGAGCGTGCCCGCGAAGCATACTCTACGTTCGCAGAGCCAGCCTCTTAAACCCCGTCGCTACTGCCCCGCGAGACCGTCAAGAGGACCCGACCTTTCTTTGTGGGGCACGCCAGAGTGGCGGTATGGCAGACCCCGATTTCGAGGACTTCGATCACGAGCGACACGTACAGTCGGCCATCGACCTCGCCCGTGGGGCCGCCGACCGCGGCGACCGACCGTTCGGTTCCGTCCTCGTCCGGGACGACGAGCAGATCGCGGCGGCGTCGAACCGCGTCGTCACGGAGGACGACCTGCGACGCCATCCGGAGCTCGACCTCGCGCTGGAAGCCAAACGGTCGTACACGCCGGAAGAACGCGCCCGGACAGTGATGTACACGAGCACGGAACCGTGCCCGATGTGTGCCGGCGGCCTCCGCTCGGTCGGACTGGGGCGGATCGTCTACAGCGTCGGCGGCGACGAGATCCACCGGTTCACCGGCGGCGAGCCGATGGTTCGCTCGGGAGCGATTCTCGACGGCGTCACCGACGTGACCGGCCCGGTATGTCACGAGGCGGGACTGGCCGTCCACGAGGCGTTCGACTGGTAGCGACGGACCACAGTGCTCAACCCCGTCGAACCCCTTCGACGGGTATGACCGAGCGTACGTACCGGTGCTCGAACTGCCGAGAGCACACCGTGACACGCGACTTCGACGTTTCTCACCTCTCCGTGACCTGCCCGAACTGCGAGGAGTTCTCGCGATTCGTCAACGGTCGCGTGATCGAACAGTTCGAGTCCCTGGAGTCGTCGCCCCCGGACCACCTCGACTGGGAGGCGCTCGACCGGACGGAGAAACTGTTGATCAGCGAGCGGATCGTCCGGCAGGGCCACTCGATCGAGGACTTCGAGATGGACGGGGAGTAAGTGCCGCGGCCGCCCCGCACACGGGTTTCTTTCGACAGGCTCTTGTCAGTCGTATTGTGATACTCGCACGGGAGATGGCGAGTGGCGGCGACGTGATTCGATCCTGATGCACCGGGTCCCGGACGACAGTTCGGCCCTCCTGGCCGCCGCCTTTCGGCCACCGACGGTGGGACACGCGCCGGTCACAGCGATTCGACCTCGTCGACACTCTCTTCGACGTCTTCTTCGACGCGCCAGAGGTAGAGGCTGGCGTAACTCCGATAGGGAGCCCACCGCTCGGCGTACGCGGACATCTCGGCGCGAGTCAGCTCCGGATCGACGAGCGACGCCATGCCCTTCCGGACGCCGAGGTCGCCGACGGGGAACACGTCCTCGCGGCCCAGCGAGAAGATGAGTTGCATGTTCGCCGTCCACTCGCCGACGCCGGTGATAGACGTGAGTTCGTCGACGACCGCATCGTCGTCCACGTCCTCGAAGTACGTCCGTGAGAGTCCGCGTTCCTCGAAGGCTCTCGCGACGTTGTTGACGTAACGCGTCTTCTGTCGAGAGAGGCCGGCGTCACGCAGTGTCTCGTCGTCGGCCGCCAGAACGCCAGACGGCGTCACCGCGACGGCGTCGAACAGTCGCTCGCGGGTGGCAGCCGCCGACGCCATCGACACCTGTTGGCGGACGATCGAGGTCAGGATTCGCGCGAAGAAGTCCTCGGCCGGTGAGATCGTCAGTTCGCCGTGGGTCTCGACGAGCGGTCCCAGGTCGGGATCCTCGCGGAGTCGGTCGTGTGGATCGCTCACGGAGGGACGATGGGACGAGAGCGTCGAGAACGTTGCGGTCGAGCGTCGGAGCGAGGACGGGGGCGAATATCTCTGGTGATAATCACGGGAACGTAGTTATGTTCTGCGGGGACAGAACGGTGAGCGTGACGACAGACGACTGGAGCCTATATGTAGAGGAGAACGCGCTGATCGCCGAGTTCGGTGCGGACATCGAGACGAAAGAGGAAGTCTTCGCGGCCGTCAACGAGCGGTTCGAAGAGCTGGCGACCGACCCCGCCATCGACACGCACGTCTCGGTCCTGAAAATGGAGTCGGCCCTCAACGGGGAGGTCTTCGAGAAGGCACAGGAGGCCGCAGAGGCCGGCACCGAGTACGGAATCACGAACTGGATTATCGTATCAGACGACATCAAGAAGATGGCACTCAAGAGCAAGATCGGGGAGATCCCCGGCGTCGACATCGAGACGGTCGACAGCCTCGACGAAGCGTTGCGCGTCGCGGCTTAGGTCATCCCTTTGCCGAGCAGCTCGCGCGCGATGATGTTCTTCTGGATCTCCGAGGTCCCCTCGTAGATCTGGGTGATCTTGGCGTCGCGGTAGAACCGCTCGACGTCGAAGTCGTTGACGTAGCCGGCCCCACCGTGGATCTGGACGGCCTCGTCGGCGACTTCGACGGCGACCCGTGAGGCGAACTCTTTGGCCATCGAGGCCAGCATCGTCAGCTGGTCGCCCTCGTTGTCGACGCTCCAGGCGGACTTGTAGGTGAGCATCCGGGCGGCCTCGACCTGCGTGTGCATCTCGGAGAGCTTGTGCTGGATCGCCTGGAACTCGCTGATTGGTTTGGAGAACTGCTCGCGGTCCTCGGCGTAATCGAGCGCGCGCTCGGCGGCTCCCTTCGCGATCCCGACGGCCTGTGCGGCGACGCCCGTCCGGGTCTCGTCGAAGAACTGCATGAGCTGGAGGAAGCCCGCGCCGCGGGTCCCGACGAGATTCTCTTCGGGGACGCGCACGTCGTCGAGGATCAGCTCGGCGGTGTCGGACGCGCGGATGCCGAGTTTGCCGGTGATCTTGTCGGCTTCGAACCCGTCGCGATCGGCCTCGACGACGATCTGGGAGAAGCCGTTGTACCGACCCTCCGCCTCCGGGTCCGTTTTACAGAGTACGACGAAGTAGTCCCCGATCGAACCGTTGGTAATCCACATCTTGTTGCCGTTGATCACCCACTCGTCGCCGTCTTTCTCTGCCCGCGTCGACACCGACGACACGTCCGAGCCCACGTCGGGCTCGGAGATCGCCGCCCCCATGATGGCGTCGCCGGTCGCGACCGGTTCGAGGAACTCCGCTTTCTGTTCCTCGGTGCCAAAGCCGACGAGTGCGTCCGCCCCGAAGGCGGTCGACTGGATGCAGAGTCCGATGCCGGGATCGGCCGCGAACAGCTCTTCGGCGATGATCGCGTTGGTCAGCGTGTCGTAGCCGACGCCGCCGTACTCGATGGGAATGTTCGCGCCCGTGAGTCCGATCTCGGCCGCCTGCTCGACGATCTCACGAGGAAACTTCTCCTCGGTGTCGTACTCGGTCGCGTTGGGTTTGATCTCGTTTTCGGCGAACCGTCGCACCTCGTCTCGGACCTGCCGTTGCTCGTCTGTGAGGTCGAAGTCCATATTACCAGTGTTAACTGGTATCACAGATAATGATTTCGTACAGAAATAAACGGCAACGTGGTTGTTGTGCGAGAGAAACGTTGAAACCCTGGGCGAGAGTGGATACGCCTGTCATGGATTTTGAGGACATTGAGACTGTGGCGGTGCTTGGCGCAGGGAACATGGGTCACGGAATCGCCGAGGTCGCCGCCATCGCGGGCTACGACGTGCAGATGCGCGACATCAAAGAGGAGTTCGTCCAGGACGGCTACGACAACATCGAGTGGTCCCTCGACAAACTCGCGGAAAAAGAACAGCTCAGCCAGGACGAAGCCGACGCGGCGCTGGAACGCGTGACACCGCTGGTCGACATGGAGGCGGCCGTCGGCGACGCCGACGTGATCGTCGAGGCCGTCCCGGAGAAAATGGAGATCAAGAAAGACGTCTACGGCGACGTGGAAGCCCACGCTCCCGAGGACGCGATCTTCGCGACGAACACGTCGAGCCTCTCGATCACGGAGCTGTCCGAAGTCACGGAGCGTCCAGAGCAGTTCTGCGGGATGCACTTTTTCAACCCCCCGGTCCGGATGCCCCTCGTCGAAGTCATCTCGGGGGAACACACCGACGACGAGACGCTCGACGCGATCGAAGCACTCGCCGACGCCTTCGACAAGACGCCCGTCCGAGTGCGGAAGGACTCGCCCGGATTCATCGTCAACCGCATCCTCGTCCCGCTGATGAACGAGGCCTGCTGGCTCGTCCACGACGACGTGGCGACGATCGCCGAGGTCGACTCGACGACGAAGTTCGACATGGGCCTGCCGATGGGTTCGTTCGAGCTCTCCGACCAGGTCGGCAACGACGTCGGCCTCCACGTCCTCGAATACATGCACGAGGTGCTCGGTGAGCAGTACGCACCGTGTCCGCTCCTCGAAGAGACGGTCGAAGACGAGCGGCTGGGCAAGAAGTCAGGCGAAGGGTTCTACGACTACGAAAACGGCGGCGTCGACATCCCGACGGACGCCGGCCGCGAAGACGTCGAGCATCGTCTGCTCGCCGTGATGGCCAACGAGGTCGGGAAGCTGGTCGAGAACGACGTCGCGCCCGTCAGCGACATCGACGAGGCCGTGATGCTCGGCGGCGGCTTCCCGGACGGGCCGGCGAAGCTCGCAGACGAGACGGGCCTGGAGGCGCTCGTCGACGCGCTCGAAACGGCCCACGAGGAGACCGGTGCAGCCCGCTACGAACTCTCGGCCGGCCTCGAAGCGGCCGCCGAGGAGGGTGGCTTCTACGACGACGACGAGGAAGCGTCGGCCGACTACGACTCGATCTCGCTTTCCTACCCCGCAGAGTACGTCGCCCAGATCGAACTCGATCGTCCACACCGCATGAACACGGTCAGTCCGGACATGATGGACGAGATCGCCGACGCCGTCGACCACCTCGAGGAGGACGACGAGGTGCGTGCGATCCTGCTGACCGGCGCGGGCGACCGGGCCTTCTCCGCGGGCGCGGACGTACAGTCGATGGCGAGCAACGCGACGCCGCTGGAGGCGATCGAGCTCTCCCGGAAGGGCCAGCAGACGTTCGGCAAGCTCGAATCCTGTCCGATGCCGGTCGTCGCCGGCATCGACGGCTACGCGCTGGGCGGCGGGATGGAACTGGCCACCTGTGCGGACATGCGCGTCGCCAGCGAGCGCTCCGAACTCGGCCAGCCCGAGCACGACCTCGGCCTGCTGCCGGGCTGGGGCGGCACCCAGCGCCTGAGCAACATCGTCGGCGAGGGCCGCGCCAAGGAGATCATCTTCACGGCCGAGCGCTACGACGCCGCGGAGATGGCCGACTACGGCTTCGTCAACGAGGTCGTCCCCAACGACGAGATCGACGAGCGGGCGCTCGAACTGGCCGCCGATCTGGCCGCCGGACCGCCCGTCGCCCAGGAGCTGACCAAGAAGGCGATGCTGGCCGGGCGCGACGACACCGACGCCGGACTGGAGGTCGAGGCCCAGGCCTTCGGCCACCTCATCGGCACCGACGACGTGATGGAGGGCATCACGGCGTTCATGGGCGACGGCGACCCGGACTTCCAGGGCAAGTAGGCCCGTCGACCGTCGTTCGCGATCGATCCCCTCCCTACCAGTCGAGCGTCGAGACTCCCTGAACGGGACCGATCGATTCGCCCTCCTGTGGTGGATGTGTCGTGCTACCACGGAAGGGGTTTTTGATGCTGGGCTCAGAAGAGGGAGTATCAGCGTCAGGTACGCGCTGTGGGTGCGAACATGACGGGGGAACACAGCAGACACGGCGACCGGGACGGTGCACAGAGCGAGCCTGCCAGCGACGGCCGGCGACGAGGTGTCGCGGACCAGCGATCGAGGACGGACGGACGGACCGACGGCGGCTTCGAGCCGGGATTTTTCAACGCCGTCGTGGAGCGCGTCGGCGTCGCTGTCGGCGTCTACGGGGCGGACGGACGATTCGCCTACGTGAACCAGGCGTACGCCGATCTGCTGGGCACCGATCGCGAGTCGCTACACGGGACGGGGTTGTGGGAGGTGAACCCGGCGATCGACAGAGCGCGATTCGAGGAGTACTGGGAGTCGTTCGAGGTCGGAGAGACGCGACAGCGCGAGGCGAGACACAGTCGCTTCGACGGCACCGAGGTCCCCGTCGAGACCCACACCACGGCCATCGAGGTCGACGGGACCCGCTACAACGTCGGGACCATCGCAGACATCAGCGAACGCGTCGAGGGCTGGGAGAAGCTCCGGCGGCAGGACGAGCGACTCGAACAGTTCGCCAGCGTCGTCAGCCACGACCTCCGCAATCCGCTGAACGTCGCCATGGGACGGCTCCAGCTGGCCCGCGAGACGGCCGATACGGCCCACCTCGACCACATCGAGCAGTCACTCGAACGGATCGAGGCGCTCATCGAGGACGTGTTGACGCTGGCTCGGGACGGCAATCGGATCACGGAACCCGAACCCGTCGACGTGGAACGGATCGTCCACCGAGCCTGGACGACCGCCGGACCGGAGGACGGCTCGCTCTCGGCCAGCGACGACCTCGGGACGGTGCTCTCCGACGAGAACCGACTGCTGGAGGTGTTCGAGAACCTCTTCGAGAACGTCGCCAGTCACACGGGTCCCGGCGTGACTGTCACCGTCGACCGGACCGAAGACGGGCTCTTCGTCGCCGACGACGGCCCCGGAATCGAGCCCAGCGAGCGCGACGACGTACTGGAGTACGGGTACACGACGACCGACCACGGCACCGGCTACGGCCTCACGATCGTCGAGCAGATCGTGACGGCCCACGGCTGGCAGCTCTCGCTGTCCGAGAGCGAGAGCGGGGGCCTCCGGGTCACCGTCTCCGGCGTCGAATTCGAGTGAGTGGTTCGCAAACTGCCTGCAGAAAGACGATTTTAAATACCACGAGCCTATCTCCCTATATGCGTCGCTCGCTTGGTGTAGTCCGGCCAATCATATTGGCCTTTCGAGCCAATGACCAGGGTTCAAATCCCTGAGCGAGCATTTCTCTCGCGAACAACGTCGTGAGCGAGAGCCATCTCATACTGCCGGCTGTAACTTCGTGAAGATCTTCGCCACCTCGGGGTGGCGAAATCGGTCACAGATTTACAGCCGGTAGTATCAACAGGATTTGAGCACGCGAGTCGCGCGCAGTGACACGAGCACGTCTCGCACCTGTTCAAATCCCTGAGCGAGCATTTCTCTCGCGAACAGTTTCGTGAGCGAGAGCCATCTCATACGACCGGCTGTACATCTGTGACCGATTTCGCCACCCCGGGGTGGCGGAGATATTCACGAAGGGACAGCCGGCAGTATCAAATGGATACCGTGAGTCTCGGCACGTATGCAAGTAGTCATCCTCGCGGCAGGTGAGGGGACGCGAATGCGACCGCTCACGGCGGACACGCCGAAACCGATGTTGCCGGTCGCAGACCGGCCCCTGGTGGCACACACCGCCGACGCGGCGGTCGAGGCGGGGGCGAGCGAGCTGATACTGGTCGTCGGCTACGAAGCCGACGCGGTCAGGTCGTACTTCGGCGAGGAGTATCGCGGCGTCCCGGTGGAGTTCGCGGTCCAGGCCGAGCAACGCGGCACCGCGGACGCCGTCAGGGCCGCCCGCGAGCACCTCGCCGGTCCCTTCGCCGTCCTCAACGGCGACAACCTCTACGATCAGTCGTCGATCGCCGCGCTGTTCGACGCCGGCCCGGCCATCGCGGCGTCTCGCGTCGACGATCCGACGGCCTACGGCGTCCTCTCGACCGACCGGAGCACCGTGACCGGGATCGTCGAGAAGCCCGACGACCCGCCGACGGAGCTCGCGAACGCCGGCGCGTACGTGTTCCCGGCCGACGCCCGCGAGTGGCTCGACGTCGAGGAAAGCGAGCGCGGCGAGTACGAGATCACCGACGTGGTCGCGCGGGCGATCGAGACCGGAGCCGTCTCCGCCGTCGAGGTCGACCGCTGGCTCGACGTGGGGCGACCCTGGGAGTTGCTGGCGGCAAACGAGTGGAAGCTGGGCGAACTCGATCGGCGGATCGACGGCGAAGTCCGCGGTGACGCGACGCTTCGCGGAACCGTCGTCGTCGAGGCCGGCGCGACCGTCGAGCCCGGCGTCGTCGTCGAGGGGCCGGCGCTGATCCGTTCCGGCGCGGAAGTCGGACCCAACGCCTACGTGCGCGGAGCGACGCTCCTTGCCGAGGACACCCACGTCGGCCACGGCGTCGAGATCAAAAACAGCGTGATCGGTGCGGGCTCGGCCGTCCCCCACGTCACCTACGTCGGCGACAGCGTCCTCGGCGAGGACGTGAACTTCGGAGCCGGCACGCAGGTGGCGAACCTCCGTCACGACGGGGAGCCGGTCAGACAGACCGTCAAGGGCGACCGCGTCTCGACCGGCCGACGAAAGTACGGCGTCGTCGCCGGAGACGGCGTCAAGACCGCGGTCAACACGAGCATCAATCCCGGCGTCACCCTGTCGAGCGGGGCCAGCACGACGCCGGGCGAGTCGGTCACGCGGGATCGGTAAGCCGGCAGTGTGACTGTCCGTCCGTGACGCCGAGGGCAGCGATTCCGGACGAGCAGTCAAGCGAGGGGCACACGGCGCGTGAGATATCTTTGGGATTAAATACCGCGACACCGACGGTTCGGCTAATGGTAGATCCCACATCGGACCATCACGAGGACTTAGACGAGTCCGAAGCGCCCGACTGCGAGCACTGTGGCGACGCGATCGTGAACGAACCGACCCACCGCGAAGTGACCTGGATCGAAGACGACACCGTCCAGGAAGCGCACTTCTGTGACGAGTCCTGTCTGAGCGCGTGGGACGAGCGCTGAGCGACCCGATCGCTCAAAGCGACGTTGAGCGTTCACAAAGACTTAACCGCAGTCGGTCGATTCTCCGCCCGTTCAACCGATGAGAGCGCGCACACGATCGGCGCTGCGAGTCCTCTTTCTGACGGTCATGATCCTCTCGGCCGCGGCGGTCGGCCAGTCGTTTCTCCAGTCGACTGCCGGTGCCGAGAGCGAGACCGGTGGGACCGTCACCGAGACGGCGACTGCGACGCCGGAATCGAGCGGCGCGAACGAGACGGCGGACGACGGATCGGCCGGCGGTGACGCGACGCCCACGGCGACACCGGCGTCGACTGGTCTGACGGAGATCGACGTAGAATCACGGTTCGACCGGGCGAAGTCCGAGACACTGCCCGGCGAGAACTGGTCGACCCGGCAGGTCCGGGCGGCCAGCGGCGATCGGGGTCTGACCGTCGTCGCGACACAGGGGTTCTACGTGAGCGGCCAGACGGCAGAGTTGGCCGCGCTGACGCCCGACGGTAGCGTCGTCTACTTCAACGACACCTACCGGGTCTACTTCGACGTGGATCCCGTCGAGGGCGAGCGCTACACCGTCGAGTACGTCGCCGCGAAACACTTCGAGGGGACAGAGTGCGAACAGTTCCACGGCGACCAGTGTACGCGAAACGTCGTCAACCGCGTCAACCTCACCACGGGCGACCACGAGACCGTGTACGCCGAGATGACGCCCCAGGTCGCGTCCGGCCGCTGGCACGACGTTGATCGGCTCAACGACACCCACCTGATCGTCGCCGACATCGTCGAAGACTCAGTGTTCGTCGTGGACACGCGCGACGACTCGATCGTCTGGGAGTGGCGCTTCGACGAACACTACAGCCCCGAGGCCGGCGGTCAGGGCGGGGACTGGACGCACGTCAACGACGTGGAAGTGCTGGCCGACGGCCGGATCATGCTCAGTCCGCGCAACATGGACGAGGTGATCTTCCTCGACCGGACCGACGGCGGCGGGTACGCCGTCGACGAAGACTGGACTCTCGGCGAGGACGGCAACCACTCGATCCTCTACGAGCAACACAACGCCGACTACATCCCGCGAGCGTACGGCGGCCCCGCCGTCGTCGTCGCGGACTCCGAGAACGCCCGCGTCGTCGAGTACCAGCGCGTCGACGGCGAGTGGGTCCAGAGCTGGTCCTGGCAGGACGTGCGTCTCAAGTGGCCACGGGACGCCGACCGACTCCCTAACGGCAACACGCTGCTGGTCGACTCAAACGGCAACCGACTCGTCGAGGTGAACGCCGACGACGAGATCGTCTGGTCGGCCAACGTCGGGATGCCCTACGACGTCGAGCGGATCGGAACCGGCGACGAGAGCGAGGGCGGACCGGCCGCACGGCTCAGGGGACGGGCACCGATCGAACCCCGGACCCAGCCGGAGGGGGCGGCGAACGGGACGGCGACGCCGCCCTCGGTCGGAGCGTCGGTCGAGACCAGCGGCGATCGGACCCCCACCGACCGGTTCTGGCTCACCCTGAAAGACGTGACGCCGTCGCTGGTCACGAACGGGATCCTCTACACCGCACCGCCGTGGGTCCTCTTTACCGACCTAGCCTTCGCCACGCTGTTCGTGCTCGTCGGTCTGTGCTGGGCGGGCAGCGAGTTCTACTGGGCGGGCCACACGCTCCGGGGCGTCGCCGCCGGCATCGGGCGACGCGTCAGAACAGGGGTCGAAAACGTCCGCTGACGGCCTACAGCAGTCCCAGATCTTCGGCGACGCGGTCGGCGAGGACCTCCATGACCTCGGGATCGACCTGCGCGACTGTCTCACCGTCGTGGAGCTGTTCGTTGTGGCGCTCGACCGCCGCCTCGACCTCGTCGAACGCGACCTTGGTCCGGGTGTCACAGTCCGTACAGATCACGGGGATGTCGGGGAGTTCGTCGTCCGTCATGGTCGCCACTCCGTCCAGTGGGGTGAAATATCATCGGTTTTCCTGGCACAACCACGCTGGGACCGACCACAACGTGGCTTGCCCGGTGGCAACTCGACTTTCCTTTAGACGATCGTGAGCGCCCCAGCGCCGGTCCTGTGGGGAGAAAGGGCAAACATACTTGTCCCGGCCGCCCTCAGCATCGACAATGACGGACGGGGCACACGACGGCACCACGGTCCTCCAGAGCAAGCGGTCGGCGACTCAGTACCAGATCCTCATCGAGATCGCCGAGCGCCAGCCGGCAGTCAGTCAACAGGAGATCGCCGACAGCATCGGCATCACCTCGCAGGCGGTCTCGAACTACCTCCAGGATCTCGTCGAGAACGAGTTCGTCCAGAAGCACGGACGAGGGCGCTACGAGGTCACCAAGGAGGGGGTCGACTGGCTCATCACGCAGACGACCGACCTCCGGGAGTTCGTCGACCACGTCTCTGACGACGTGATCGGCGAAGTCGAGATCGAGACCGCCATCGCGACCACCGCCATCGAGGACGGGCAGGCGGTCTCGCTGACGATGCGAGAGGGCGTGTTGCACGCGACACCGGGCGAGGCCGGGACGGCGACCGCGGTCGCCGTCTCGGCGGCCGAGGCGGGCCGGGACGTGGGTATCACCGACTTCGACGGCGTCCTGGAGTACGACCTCGGGACGGTGACGATCGTCTCGATCCCGCCGATCCGCGACGGCGGGAGTGGCGACGTGGATCACGCGGCCGTCGCCGCAGAAGCGCGCGACCACGACTTGCTCGCGGTCTCGGGGACGGAGGCCGTCGCGACGGCCCACGCCGCCGACCTCGACGTCGACATCCAGTTCGCGACGGCGGCCGCCGTCGCGGAGGCCGCGACGAAGGGGCTCGACGTGTGTCTGCTGGCGGTGGCGGACGATCTCGCCGGACTGACCGACACGCTGAGAAACGGCGACGCGGCTTTCGAGATCGTCGAGTACGACGACTGAGCCGTCAGGCGTCGGTGGTCTCGGCGTTGGGCGCGTTTCGCTTGACGCTGTCGATGCCGTCGAAGGCCTTCGTCCGCGAGCTGTACCCCTGGCCGCCGTCCGCGAGGATGTTCCCGTTGCGGTGGCGGAGTCGCCAGCGATACTGTCCGGCGTTGTCCTCGAAGACCTCGAAAGCCGCCAGTCCGATGTCCAGCGCCGCGGCGTCGGGCGCGTGTCCCTCGACGCGATCGATGCTCTCGCGTGCGCCCCGCTCCTCGCTGAAGCCCTGCCCGCTGTCGGCGACGATCTCGCCGTTGTCCGCTTCGAGCCGCCAGCGGTACTTGCCGGCCATGTCCTCGTAGATCTCGAACTCGTAGTCGTCGTCTTCCAGCCCCGACCGGACCCGATCGACGGCGTCGCGAGCCCTGCTGCGGGAGGCGTACCCCTCACCGCTGTCGGCGAGGATCTTGCCGTTCTTGTGAATCAGCCGCCAGCGCCACTCTTCGGCGGCGTCCTGGTACACCTCGAAGGCCGTCGGATCGGCACGGAGGTACTGTGCCGGTCCGGCCCGCTCGCTCACGCGCTCGATGGCCGCCTCGGCCTCGCGGCGCTCGGTGTAGCCCTCGCCGCTGTCGGCGATGATGTTGCCGTTGGCGTGCTGGAGTCGCCAGCGGTATCCGCCCGCGTTGTCCTCGTACAGCTCGAACGTCGCCTTGCTCTCGCCCGGCGGGTAGGCGACGACGCCCGTCTCGGCCTCGTCGGTCGAGTCGTCGATCTCGGTTTCGAGTTCCACGAGCGCGCCGCCCAGTGCGTTGCGGCGAACGCTCTCGATCCCGTTCTGGGCGTCGACGCGACGGGAGTACCCCTGTGCGCTGTCGGCGATGATGTTGCTGTTGCGGTGGCGGAGCCGCCAGCGGTACTTGCCGCCCCTGTCCTCGTACAGCTCGAACGTCGCCGCGCTGTCGTGGAGCACTGCCAGTTCGTCGGTCCGAGCGGCGACCTGATCGCGAAGGTCGTCGGCGTCTGCTCGGTGTTCCGCGGCCTCTGTACGGGCACTATCTGCGTCCGCCTGCGCCCGTTGGGCCGCCGACTCCGCGGCCGAGACGGCGGTCTCGCCGTCGGTCTCGTTCATCATCGGCACGAGGATCGCGCCCAGCGCGATGACGGCCATCCCGATGCCGTAGGTCCCGAAGACGATCGAACGCTGGCCACGCCCGCCGTCGAACGAGAGGACGAGCCAGACGATCGCGAGGATGCTGATGGCCGCCCCGACGTAGGCGACCCTCGTCGCCCGCCGTTCTAGCGGAAGCCGGATGATCGGCCCGATCAGGACGAACAGCAGTCCGAGGCCGCCCAGGGCGATCCCGGCCAGTCGCTGGAACGACCCGCTGGTCTGTCCGGCAGTCGAGCCAGCGAGTAACACGCCGAACAGACCGATCACGACACCGAAGACGAACAACCAGTAACCGTACACTTCGTCGTCGGTCGTCGGCTCGGCGATGCGGTTACGATACCACTTGAGCAGGGCCCCGTCCTCCGTACTGGAACTTGCCATATCTATAATGAATATCGTCAACGTGATACTTAAAGATGCAGTACGGTTCCGCAATCTTCGGTATAGGGCGGCTACCCGCAGGGCACCTGTGTCTCGAAGTGGTCGCAACTGACACGTGTCGGTCAGAAGACTCGTTCAGGGGGAGAGTCCCCTGTCGAGACGGCGTAGGCGACGCCTGCCGGTCGCCACCGAGGCCGGGCGGCCGCTAACGGAAGGATACTTAAGTTGACTGAACGGATGGGATGGTGTATGGATCAGGTCGCCGTGTTCGGGATCGGAAGCACGAACTTTCGGTACGGAGTCGCGGTCCCGAGCGGGGATATTATCACGGACGTGACCGTCGAACCGACTCGACCGTACGACCTGGAGCGCCAGCTCGTCGACGCCGTCGCGGACCTGACCGCGGCGGCGACGGAACCGCTCTCCGGGGTCGCCATCTCCTGTACCGGGCTCGTCGACAGAAACAGAGCCCAGATCGACGAGCTGGATACGACCGACGGCGACACCGTCGATCGGATCGAAGCCGGCCGGGCGATCCACGAGGCCCACGGGCTCCCGGTCGTCGTCGAAAACGACTGCAACGCCGCCGTGCTGGGCGAGTGGCACTACGGCTCTCGCGACGACGTCGACACCCTCGTCCACGTCACGTTCGGCACCGGTATCGGCGGCGGCGTCGTCGACGGCGGCCGGCTCGTCCGGGGCGAGTCGGCCCAGGCTGGCGAGTTCGGTCTGCTCCCGGTCGCACCCGACAGCGACGTGGAGAGTACGGGCGTCACGGGCGCGTGGGAGGCGTTCTGCTCGGGACGTGGGATCGCCCGGAACGTGTCCAGACGGATCGGCACAGAGGAACCGGAGACGACCCTCGATGCCGAAATGACGGCCCAGGACGTGTTCAGGGCCGCATCGGAGGGGGACGCGTTCGCCCAGTCCTGTCTCGATCGCGTCGCGCGGTACAACGCGGCCGGGATCGGAGCCATCTGTAACGCTCTCAATCCGGGACTCATCACCGTCGGGGGCGGCGTCGCGATGAACAACGAGCGCGTCGTGTTGGACGGGATCGATCGGTACCTCGACGACTACCTGTTCGTCGAGCGACCCGAGATCCGAATCAGCCGGCTGGGCGACGACATCGGTCTCTACGGCGCGCTCGCAGCGTTCGTCGAGCAGCGCTCGGAGGCGAGGGCCTGGGAACCGACCGCGAGCGAACGAGCCGACACGGACGACTGATACGGCTGGCTGTCGCCGTGTCGCGGTCGCCACTGGGGGCGGCGGCGTTCGCGGGCGGGCGATCGCCAGCCCGAGAAGGTGTCCGGCGATTCGAGTCCGCAGGAAAGAGAGCGCGTCAGGCCGGACTCGGCGTCTGGACCGTCGAGACGTACGCGGTGAGGTCCGTCGTGGAGATGATTCCGATGACGCCCTCGGTCTCGTCGACGACGGGAACGTGGTGGATGCCCGCTTCGAGCATCAGGTCTGCGACCGCCTGAATCTGCTCCTGTGCGGTCGTCGTCAGCACGTCCGTACTCATGTAGCGCTCGACGGTCGTCTGAGCCTTCGGATCGCTCTCCTTGACGATCTCCACGAAGTCGGTCGACGTGAGGATCCCTCGGATGTCGTTGTCGTCGTCGGTGACGATCAGCGAACCGATCGATTCGTCGATCATCAGCTGTGCCGCGTCCTCGACGAGCGTGTCTGGTGAGACCGTTACCGGGTCGGATGTCATCAGTCGTCCGACAAAAATGTCGTCCATGTGCAGATGTACCAATGTCGGCCTAATATGCGTTGCCATCACGGCAGAACCGTTCGCCAGTTCGGTAGTGTAGTTTACCCTACAATTCACCAAGCAATCATTGTCGATGAATGTCAAACGAATAGATATGTGCCAGCGAGTCACTCGCCAGACGGCGGGTTCCACAGCCGACCGCGACGGCGGTGAGTGCGATGGGTGAGTTCGTCCACGTCCCCGACGAGTCGTTCGTCGAGGAGACAAACGTCGCCCAGTTCATGCGGACCTACGACATCGCCGACTACGAGGAACTGATCGCACGCACCACCGGACACGTAGATGGAGAGCCCGCCTCCGGGATCGACTGGTTCTGGGACGAGATCGTCGACTACCTCGACATCGAGTTCTACGAACCGTACGACCAGATCCGGGACGACACGGACGGCCCGCAGTTCACCCGGTGGTATCCCGGCGGCACGATCAATCTCGCGCACAACGTCCTGGATCGCCACGCCGCCCTCGACAGCGAGGCACGCAACCGCGTGGCCTGCATCTGGGAGGGCGAGCCCGGCGACCAGCGCCACGTCACGTACCACGACCTCCACCGACAGGCCAACCGCGTGGCCAACGCGCTCCGCGAGCGAGGCATCGAGCGGGGGGACACGGTCGGCCTGTACATGCCGATGGTCCCCGAGGTCGTCTCGATCCTGTACGGCTGTTTCAAACTGGGAGCGATCGCCGTCCCGATCTTCTCCGGGTTCGGCGTCGACGCGACCGCGACCCGGATCGCGGACAGCGACTGTAACGTGCTCTTTACCGCCGACGGATTCTACCGGCGCGGCGACGAGATCCGGCTGAAAGACACCCTCGACGAGGCCATCGATCAGGCCGGCGGCGTCACGGACGCGGTCGTCTTCGACCGCCTGGGTGTGGTCGACGAGATCCCCTGGACCGATCGCGACGAGCGGTGGGCCGACGCCGTCGGAACCGCCGACGCGACCTTCGAGACCGAACGCCTCGACGCGAACGACGAGTCGATGCTGCTGTACTCTTCGGGGACCACCGGCGAACCCAAGGGGATCGTCCACACGCACGCCGGGGTCCAGGTGCAGACGGCGAAGGAACTACACTTCGGGTTCGACTTGCAGCCCGCAGACCGGTTCTTCTGGGTCTCCGACATCGGCTGGATGATGGGGCCCTGGACGCTGATCGGGACCCACACGTTCGGCGGCACCGTCTTCATGTACGAGGGCGCGCCCGACTATCCCGGCCCGGACCGCTTCTGGGACATGATCGAACGCCACGGACTGACCCAGTTCGGCATCAGTCCGACCGCGATCCGTGCGCTTCGCAAACACGGCACCGACCCCGTCGAGGCCCACGACCTCTCGTCGCTACGGCTGCTGGGATCGACGGGCGAACCCTGGGACGACGAGTCCTGGCGGTGGTTCTACGAGCACGTCGGCGGCGGCGAGACTCCGATCATCAACATCTCCGGCGGCACCGAGATCTGCGGGTGCTTCCTCATGCCGATGCCGATTCAGCCCCTCAAGCCCTGCACGCTGGGCGGGCCGGGGCTGGGGATGGACGTCGACATCGTCGACAGCACCGGCGAGTCCGTCGCGGACGACCACGAGCGGGGCTTTCTCGTGGCACGGGACTCCTGTCCCAGCACGACAAAGTCCCTGTGGAGCGGCGACGAGCGCTACCTCGAAGCGTACTGGTCGACGTGGGAGGACTGCTGGGACCACGGCGACTGGGCCCAGAAAGACGAGGACGGACTCTGGTACCTCCACGGTCGAGCCGACGACGCACTCAACGTCGCCGGTCGGAAGGTCGGCCCCGCGGAGGTCGAGGGGGCACTGATCGCACACGACGCCGTCAATCAGGCCGCCGCCGTCGGAGTGCCAGACGACACGACGGGCACCGCCGTCGTCGCGTTCGTCGTCCTCGAAGACGGCGTCGAGGCCGACGAGGACCTCCGGACAGACCTGCGCTCGCAGGTCGGTCGCGAACTCGGCAAGCCGTTCCGGCCCCGAGACGTGGTCTTCGTCGACGGCTTCCCCAAGACCCAGAGCGGCAAGATCGTCCGCCGGGCCGTCGCGGGTGCCTACACCGGCGAGACGATCGGCGACACCAGCAGCATCGAGAATCCGGCGACGATCGACGCGCTGGCGGCCGCCGCCAGCGAACAACGCGAAGGCTGAGCGCACGTCGCGCCACACGTCGGTCAGACCGGGTATGCTGGCGGTAACCAAGAGCTATTAATGCAGAAGCCACAATGGATGGTCACTGGATGACCGCAACGACACAGTCCGATACCGGTGAGTCACTGCCGCGCCACCAGCTCGAAGACGCACCGCCGAGTGCCAAGTTCGTCCACTGGGTGCTCGACAGCGAGGGCGCGATGACGCAGGCACAGCTGGCCGAGGAGACGCTGCTCCCGAAACGAACCGTACGCGCCGCGCTCGAAACCCTCTCGGAAGCCGATCTCGTCACCGAAGAGGTCTTTCTGCCCGACGCCCGCAAGAAGGTCTACCGAGCGTCGACAGTCTCACCGTAGGAGTTCGGGCCGCTGCGGTCTCTCTTCGTCGATCGATCCGCCAGCGACGCGAGAGCCTCGACCGTCGGAGTTTCCATCCCGAACCCACTTACGACACGTAACTATAACCGTGGGGACCACGTAGCCGTGCGACGATGACAGACGCCAGCGAGCCCCTGGAAGTGTGGTGTGCCGGCGAGGAGTGGTGTCCGATCACGACGACGGCGTCGGTGATCGGGAAGAAGTGGCACCCGGTACTGGTCCACCGCCTGCTCGAACACGGCCCGTCCGGGTTCAACGAACTGAAAGAGAGCGTCGACGGGATCTCCAGCAAAGTCCTCTCGGACAGTCTCGAAGACCTCCAAGAACACGGCCTGGTCGACCGCGAGGTCATCAGCGAACAGCCGTTTCGGGTCCAGTACTCCCTGACAGAACGGGGCTCGTCGCTCGAACCGGTGATCGATGCGATGGCCGAGTGGGGGAAAGCTCACCTGACGGAACCGAGTGACGACGCCGCCCAGCAGGCCTGATCCATGTCCGGACACGCCGACACGATCGACCTCCGCTCGGACACGGTGACCAGGCCCTCGACAGCCATGCGAGAGGCCGCCCGCAACGCCCCGGTCGGCGACGACGTGTACGGGGAAGATCCCACCGTCGCCGAACTGGAGTCCCGTGCCGCCGATCTGCTCGGGAAAGCCGACGCGCTCTTCGTTCCCAGCGGCACCATGGGCAACCAGATCGCCGTCCGAGCCCACACCGAACGTGGACAGGAACTCCTGCTGGACCGTGAGTCACACATCTATCGCTGGGAACTCGGCGGGACCGCCCAGCACGCACAGCTCCAGTGTCGCACGGTCGACGCCGAAGAGCGCTGCGTCCCGACCCCCGAACAGATCAACGAGGCGTTCGTCGCCGAGGACCTGCACCGACCGGGGACCGGTCTGGTGACACTGGAGAACACGCACAACTACCGCGGCGGCGTCGCGGTCCCCGAAGCCCACGTCGACGCTGCGTGTGACGCGGCACACGCTCTCGACGTGCCGGTCCACCTCGACGGCGCGCGGCTGTGGAACGCTGCGGTCGCACTGGACACCACGCCGGCCGCGCTCGCCCGGGAAGCCGACTCGGTGATGGCCTGTCTCTCCAAGGGACTGGGCGCACCCGTCGGCTCGGTCCTCGCGGGCACCGAGTCGTTCGTCGACGAGGCCCGTCGCCTCCGCAAGCTGTTCGGCGGCGGAATGAGGCAGGCGGGCATGATCGCGGCACCCGGCCTCGAAGCGCTCGACAACGTCGACCGGCTCGCCGACGACCACGAGAACGCACGGCGACTGGCGACCGGTCTCGACGCGATAGACGGCCTCCGCGTGCCGACACCGGAGACCAACATCGTCGTCGTCGACAGCGAACCAGCCGGGATCACCAGCGAGGCCTTCGTCGAGGCCTGTGTGGCGCGTGGCGTCCGCTGTGGGAGCGTCTCAGAGTACACGACGCGGCTCTGTACCAACCTCGACGTGGACCGCGCCGACATCGACGCGGCGATCGATCGGATCGGACGCGTAGTCCGAGAGACTACCGAGTAGCCGGCCCCGACGCCAGATCGTCGTGCGACCGGACCCAACTCTGGGCCTCCGAGTGCGTGGATCGAGAAGCAAAGGTTCTTGCCACTCCCCAGCATAGCCGCATCTATCGAACCCCCGTTGCCGTCGTTTTCGCAGCCGCTGACGGCCACTAATCGTTGATTTCAACCCATGAGTTCCGCAGACGAGACACTTGAGAAGATTCGAACAACGGTCGAGCAGGAAACGCCGGACGACATCGAGATCGCCTCGGTGACGTTCGAAGGGCCAGAACTCGTCATCTACACGCCCGACGCACGGAAGGTCGCCAACAGGGACCGGCTCGTACCGAACCTCGCCCAGACCCTCCAGAAGCGCATCAACGTTCGCCCGACGCAGGGCGCACTCGTCGACGAGCAACGGGCCCGCGATGAGATCTCGTCGACGATCCCGGACGCTGCGGGCGTCCAGAACCTCGACTTCGACCACGACACCGGCGAAGTGTTCATCGAAGCCGAAAAGCCCGGCCTCGTCATCGGCCGCCACGGCGAGACCCTCGACGAAATCTCGGCGTCGGTCGGCTGGACACCGGAAGTCGTCCGAACACCACCGATGGAGTCCTCGACCGTCTCGAACGTCCGGAACTTCCTCAAACAGGAACGGACCGAACGACGTGACATCCTCGAACGCGTCGGTCGCCAGATCAACCGTCCGACGACGGACGACACCGACTGGGTGCGCCTGACGACGCTCGGCTGCTGTCGCGAGGTCGGACGCGCCGCGTTCATCCTCTCGACGCCCGAGTCGCGCATCCTCATCGACTGTGGCGACAAGCCCGGCGCGGAAGGAGAGGTGCCGTACCTCCAGGCACCGGAGGCCCTCGCCGCCGGTCCACAGTCGATCGACGCGGTCGTACTCACGCACGCCCACCTCGACCACTCCGCGCTCATCCCGATCCTGTTCAAGTACGGCTACGACGGCCCGATCTACACCACTGCACCGACCCGGGACCTGATGGGGCTCCTCCAGCTCGACTACCTCGACGTCGCCGCCAAAGAGGGACGCGCACCCCCCTACGAGAGCCAGCAGGTCCGGGACGCACTCAAACACACGATTCCCGTCGAGTACGGCAACGTCACCGACATCGCGCCCGACGTGAAGCTGACGATGCACAACGCCGGACACATCCTCGGCTCCGCCGTGTCGCACTTCCACATCGGCGACGGTCACTACAACGTCGCCTTCTCCGGAGACATCCACTACCGCGATACCCGCCTGCTCGACGGCGCGGTCAACGACTTCCCGCGCGTCGAGACCCTCGTGCTCGAATCGACCTACGGCGGGAAAAACGACTACCAGACAGATCAGGCCGACTCCGAGCGCGTCCTGAAGAAAGCCATCAACGAAGCCTACGATCGAGGCGGGAAGATCCTCATTCCGGCCTTCGCCGTCGGCCGGTCACAGGAACTCATGCTCGTCCTCGAAGAGGCAATGCGAAGCGGCGACATTCCGACCATGCCCGTCCATCTCGACGGGATGATCCGCGAAGCGACGGCGATTCACACTGCCTATCCCGAGTACCTCCGCGACGACCTCCGCCAACGGATTCTCTACGAAGACGAGAATCCCTTCCTGGCCGAGCAGTTCCAGCAGGTCGACGGCGGCCAAGAGATGCGCCAAGACATCGCCGACGACGAACCCTGTATCGTCCTCACGACCTCCGGGATGGTTACTGGCGGTCCCGTGATGTCGTGGCTCCGCCTGCTCGGTAGCGACCCGGACAACATGATGATGTTCGTCGGCTACCAGGCAGAGGGTACCCTCGGCCGACAGATCCAGCGCGGACAGGACGAGATCACGCTGTCGGACGGCAGCGGGCCCCGCGCCGAACGCGTCTCGCTGAAGATGGAAGTCGAAACCGTCGACGGCTTCTCCGGCCACGCCGACCGACAGGGACTGGAGACCTTCGTCGAGACGATGCATCCCCGGCCCGAGAAAGTCATCTGCGTCCACGGCGACGAACAGTCGACGAATCAGCTGTCGTCGGCACTCTACCAGAAATTCAACATGCGGACCTACAACCCGAAGAACCTCGAAACGTTCCGGTTCGTCTAGGCCTGCAGCGTCGCTTCGAGTTCGCCCCGCTCGGCGTACTGCTCTAGGATATCGCTACCTCCGACGAACTCCCCGTCGACGAACGTCTGTGGAATCGTCTCACGGCCGCTGTGTTCTTCCAGTGCCGCCCGATACTCGTCGAGGGATTCGAGTACGTCGACCGTCTCGAAGTCGTCGCGACACTGTCCGATCAGCGTGAGTGCCTTGTCCGAGTACCCACACTGAGGCATCATCTCTGTGCCCTTCATGAACAGGACGACCTCGTTGTTCTCGATTGCCTCGTCGACGCGCTCCGTGACCTCCTCCTGTGGCAGTCCCTCGTTCGGATTGAACGTCATACACGTGTCCTCGCTCTCCGTGCGCAAATGGCTTGTGCTAGTCCGTCTCGCCGGGCGTGTACGTCTCGATTTCGATCGCATGAATGTCCGTCGTCATATGCCCGTTGAGGGCGTCGTACACCCGCTGGTGACGGTCGACGAGGGACTCGCCTTCGAAGGCCGGCGCGACGACCCGCGCCGCGTAGTGGTCGTCTTCCGCAGTCCCGTGCGATATCGTCACTGTCGCGTCTGCGTCGTCGATCCCAGCCTCGATGAGTCGCTCGATCTCGTCTGTGTCCATACGGCCAGCACACGGGCGAAGGGAAAAACGCTTGCTACAGCGGTCGCTCGGCACAGAGAGATCGGGCACCACCGCTCCCCGATCGATATGAAAAAAGCCCGCAGCCACCACGGCTGCGGGCTCTGTAGTATGAATAGCAGGCGGCGAACCGGCTTTCCCAGGGGTTCGCACACCCCAGTACTCACCGGAACGCTGGCAGGCTTAACCGCCGTGTTCGGGATGGGTACGGGTGTTTCCCTGCCGCTATGGCCGCCTTTACGCCGAGTCACGGAATCGAACCGTGAAACTACCACTCTCGGTCTCCGCGCAATACGTGCGATCCAGTAAACGCCTGGACTCGTGCAAATTGAGTCACAGTGCAATGAGTGTGTGGCTTCGGTCGATTAGTGCTCGCGGGCTCAACGTCTCGTTGCCTCGACGCGTACACCCCGAGTCTATCTATCTCGTCTTCTACGAGTGACCTCTGCGGTATCTCTTTTCCAGGTGGGTTTCGAGCTTAGATGCATTCAGCTCTTACCCCGTGTGGCGTGGCTGCCCGGCACGTGCCCTCTCGGACAACCGGTACACCAGTGGCCACCAATCGGAGTTCCTCTCGTACTATACGATCGTTCCCGTCAGATACCTTTACACCCCCAATAGATAGCAGCCGACCTGTCTCACGACGGTCTAAACCCAGCTCACGACCTCCTTTAATAGGCGAACAACCTCACCCTTGCCCGCTGCTGCACGGGCAGGATGGAGGGAACCGACATCGAGGTAGCAAGCCACCGGGTCGATATGTGCTCTTGCCGGTGACGACTCTGTTATCCCTAGGGTAGCTTTTCTGTCGTAGATCGGCCCGCATCAAGCAGGCGCATCCGTTCGCTAGACCACGCTTTCGCGTCAGCGTCACCGTGTTGGTAGTGACACTGTCAAGCTATCTTTTGCTCTTGCGCTCTTCGCCGCGTCTCTGTCACGGCTGAGATAGCCTTAGGGCGCGCTCGATATTCTTTCGAGCGCGTACCGCCCCAGTCAAACTGCCCGGCTATTGGTGTCCTCCGCCAGGAGTGAGGGTCACAGTCACTACCGGGTAGTGTTTCATGTCTGCCTCGGTGGTCCGCTAGCGCGGATACCTGTGTAATGGCTCCTACCTACTCTGCACAGTAGCGACCATGTCCCAGCAACAGCCTGCAGTAAAGCTCCATAGGGTCTTCGCTTCCCCTTGGGGGTCTCCAGACTCCGCACTGGAACGTACAGTTCACCGGGCCCAACGTTGGGACAGTGACGCTCTCGTTAATCCATTCATGCAAGCCGCTACTGAAGCGGCAAGGTACTACGCTACCTTAAGAGGGTCATAGTTACCCCCGCCGTTGACGGGTCCTTCGTCCTATTGTACTAGGTGTTCAGATACCCGCACTGGGCAGGATTCAGTGACCGTACGAGTCCTTGCGGATTTGCGGTCACCTATGTTGTTACTAGACAGTCGGAGCGTCCGAGTCACTGCGACCTGCTCCTGTCAGGAGCAGGCATCCCTTATTCCGAAGGTACGGGACTAACTTGCCGAATTCCCTAACGTCGGTTGTTCCCGACAGGCCTTGGCTTTCGCCGCCACGAGCACCTGTGTCGGATCTCGGTACGGATCATATGCTCCCTTTTCACGGGCCCCAGGTTGAACCAATTTTCACTATCCCGCCGTTCGTCCGCTTCCTGCCATTACGGCTTCCACGGATTTGGACGGTTCGACCGGGCGAAGGCCCGGCTTGGTCGACCCCGAGGCGTCGGTTTCACTGCATATGAGCGCTGGAATATTAACCAGCTTCCCATGTCGTCCCCTTCGAATTACGGGGGGACTTAGGACCGGCTAACCCTCAGTTGACGAACAGTGCTGAGGAACCCTTGCTCGTTCGGCCGTCGGAATTCTCACCCGACTATCGCTGCTACTATGGCCAGAATTGTCGTCACCGATCGGTCCACAGGAGTTCTCACCCCTGCTTCCATCCAATCGGAGCGCCAACCTACTCGATCTCCCTTTCACGGGAGCGGCCAGGTCTCGGTGGTGGATTTGAGTCCCGATCATTTTCAGCGCCTCAAACCTCGGCCGGTAAGCTGTTACGCTATTCTTAGAGGGTAGCTGCTTCTAAGCTCACCTCCCGGCTGTCTAGGGCTTGAGACCACTTTCGATCACACTTAATCCACACTTTGGGACCTTAACCCGGCGCTGGGTTGTCTCCCTTACGGTACACAGGCTTACCCCGCATACCGGACTGCCCGCGTCGACGGCGTTCGTAGGTTCGGAGTTTGACAGAAGTGTTCACTTCTCTCGAAGTGAAGCACCTCAATCGGTCGCTCTACCCCACGAACTACCTCGGCGGACGTCATGCTTCGACATGTTTTGGTTGGAACCAGCTGTTTCCGGGTTCGATGGGCCTTTCACCCCTACACGTAGGTCACGGGAGGGTATTGTAGGACACCATCCCTAACGGGCCTCCACGTGCCTTTCGGCACGCTTCACCCTGCCCACGCGTAGATCACCCGGTTTCGGGTCGTGCCCGTTTGACTCCCCGCCCTTGAAGACGGCGGCCCTCGCAATGCTGCGGCCATGTCGGTTTCCCTATGCCTTCCTCGATTATCGAGTTAGACTCGCCAAACAGGCACACTCTCTGGCTCGTTTTTCAAAACGCACGACGGAACTTCGGCTTCCTGTAAGTCCTACACACGGCTCGCGCCGCTTTCGTTTGTTACAGGACCTTTCAAGCCCCGTCGCTCGATCGCCACCTGATTTCAAGCCCTATTGCAACCCCCGTCTGAGGGTGCTTTTCAGCGTTCGCTCACGCTACTTGTTCACTATCGGTCTCGGAGAGTATTTAGCCTTGGCAGTCGATGCCTGCCGTCTTGACGAGGGATTTCCAACCCCCGCTACTCTGGAGCTACCGCACGACGTACTGATCTTCACTACGGGGTTGTCACCCTGTATCACGCTTCGTTCCAGAAGACTTCGTGAAGATGGTCGGCCGATGAAAGGTAGTCCGTACACCACATTGCCCGTGAAGGCTTCGGTTTGGGCTGTGTCGCGTTCACTCGCGGTTAGTAACGACATCGCATTGCGCTTTCTATTCCTCTCGATACTAAGATGTTTCAATTCTCGAGGTTCCCCATTGCGCGAAGCAATTGTTAGAGGGATTCCCATTCGGAGATCCATGGTTCTTTGCCTCCGTGCGGCTCCCCATGGCTTTTCGCAGCTTGGCACGTCCGTCATCGGCTTCCGAGCCGAGCTATCCACCAGGCGGCACAGTAGCCAACGTCAAATTTGGTTGTGACTCGATGAAATTGCACGAGTCCAGTGGACGCCTGGATCGCACGTACACGCGGTGTCATCAGTACAGCCGGTGCGACCCGGTCTGTACATCGACCCTTCCTACCCACGCTTGCACGGGGTAGTGCACTGGTCTTCGTACCAGATCCGAGCGCCGTCCCACACTTAAGGGGCTCGGTTCGGAACTGCTACGAGGTACGGACCCGCTGGGAGTTGCACCCAGCCTCCCCGGAGGGGAGATCCGCCTCGGATAGGTCTTGTGAGCCCTGACGGCCCAACACGGTCTTCCGACCAAATTGTTGGTCGCGCTCGACCAACGGTAACAGCAGGTGGGCCAGGCACGTCGGCCTGGTCCCGTTCAGTAGGAGGTGATCCAGCCGCAGATTCCTCTACGGCTACCTTGTTACGACTTAAGCCCCCTTGCGAAGCCCAGATTTGACCATCGCATGATGGCCTCATCCGGACCTCACTCGGGTGCTTTGACGGGCGGTGTGTGCAAGGAGCAGGGACGTATTCACCGCGCGCTTCTGACACGCGATTACTACCGAATCCAGCTTCATGTGGGCGAGTTTCAGCCCACAATCCGAACTACGACCGAGTTTGGGAGATTAGCTCTACCTCTCGGTATCGCGACCCATTGTCTCGACCATTGTAGCCCGCGTGTTGCCCAGTCCATTCGGGGCATACTGACCTACCGTTGCCCGTTCCTTCCTCCGACTTAGCGTCGGCGGTCTCCGTAGTGTACCCGACTACCTCAGGGTATCGCTGGCAACTACGGATGCGGGTCTCGCTCGTTACCTGACTTAACAGGATGCCTCACGGTACGAGCTGACGGCGGCCATGCACCTCCTCTCAGCAACTCGGGTAAGCTCGTCAAGCTGACCGTCGTTATTGCTGTCGGGACTGGTGAGATGTCCGGCGTTGAGTCCAATTAAACCGCAGGCTCCTCCGGTTGTGGTGCTCCCCCGCCAATTCCTTTAAGTTTCATCCTTGCGGACGTACTTCCCAGGCGGCTCGTTTATCGTCTTCACTTCGGCTCACCGTGCACTCGTAGTGCACGGCAGACCTAACGAGCATCGTTTACGGCCAGGACTACCCGGGTATCTAATCCGGTTCGAGACCCTGGCTTTCGTCCCTCACTGTCGGGTCCGGCTTCTCAGCGTGCTTTCGCCATTGGTGGTCCGTCCAGGATTACAGGATTTCACTCCTACCCCGGACGTACCCGCTGAGTCTTCCGGCCCCAAGCCGTGTAGTTTCCACCGGAAGCCGACGCGTTGAGCACGTCGATTTCCCGATAGACTTTCACGGCAAGCTACGGACGCTTTAGGCCCAATAACAGCGGCCATCACTCGGACTGCCGGTATTACCGCGGCGGCTGGCACCGGTCTTGCCCAGTCCTTATTCGTCGACCACCTTACGGTCGAGAAAAGCGAGGGCTATATGCCCTCGCACTCGGAGTCCCCCTATCGCACTGTCGTGCAGTGTAAAGGTTTCGCGCCTGCTGCGCCCCGTAGGGCCCGGTATCTTGTCTCAGATACCGTCTCCGGGTTCTGGCTGTCACCACCCGTACCGATTACTGGCACGGTGGGCCGTTACCCCACCGTCTACCTAATCGGCCGCAGCCACATCCTATAGCGCCGGAACGTTTCTCGCATTCGGCAGTTCAAGCGTGAATGCGATATCCACGATTAGCCTCAGTTTCCCGAGGTTATCATGGTCTATAGGGTAGTTTGGCCACGTGTTACTGAGCTATACGCCACGGGTCTAAGCCCGTGCGACTAGCATGGCTAAATCGGACTCCGATAGCAATGGCCTCCGGCAGGATCAACCGGAATGTGCTGACATAGTCAGCGGCGGAAAGGTATCACTCCGTCGGAAGCAAATGCTGGGGTATCCCTCCCCAGCTACATCGTGTTGGGTCCGTCAGGGCTCACATCAGATCTCATCTTGACGGCGGACCGCAGGGGTGAGATCCTCATCCTTCGCGAGAGGGCCACTCGCCGCGGAGCGGCGAGGTGGGCACACTCTCACTCTTCGTGGCCGACAAACCACGGCGGTTTGCCGCCCCGGCCTTGCCGGGCGACCCGGCGCGACCTTCGTATTACACCCGATGGGAGGGGTACATATAAATCGCACGTCTCGAAGCCGCCCTGTGATGGCAGCACACGGCTCACGTGTGGTGGTCCGCGCCGTCGTGTGAACTGACCGAGGGGATATAAGCGAGACAGAGGGGACGGACGGAATCGACGCTGGAAGTCCCCGAACGACGACGGCTCCGCCACGGGCACACGGCAACCACAGTGACAGCGGACAGCCAGACGATCAACCCGACACAGGCAGCGAGCTATCTGCGTGGGATGTCTTGCCCACCGGGTAGCGAGTACCGTGTGACGATGACGGCCAACAGTGTGAGTCTTGCAGCGGAGGCGACGACCACAGTGAATCGCCAGCGAACACAAACAGGAGGACCATCCCACGTTTCCGGAAGACCGTCGAAGGCGCATCTGTATCACCCCGATTATTCGCTTAGGGAGAGTGTTCTATAGATATTTTTCCCATTTTGCACAGAGTGTCGAGGTGTTTCTGTATGTATTTCCCAATATTAGATATGTATGCCTATATATACTTCCGTATTTCCCATAGTATCCCTATACTGTCGCCTACTCTACTATATCCTCGCTATTCGGTGAAGAGTTCACGATTGGCCTAGCATTCGAAGTGTAGCTGTGGCAGTATCCGACACGACAGCCACGAGAGGACGCGGCGAAACGTAACGCCGATACCCGCGTTATTTCACCGTAGTGGACGGTCGGTGTGGAAGGCGGAAGCAATTTACATAACCCGGGAGCGCGTTGGAACCACGTATGAACAGACAGCGGCGAAGCAAAGTCGAACGATTGCTGGACGAGTACGGGCTGGGTGGCCTGGGAGACGAACTCGTCGCCAGTTGGACGGCCGACGGCGACGATCGGAAGAGCCTCCGCCAGCTCGCGACCGAGTTCAACGTCGCGCTGGTCGACGCGCGACTGGAGAGTGAAGGTATCACGCACTTCGACAGCGACGGGAAGGCGATCTACGAGGCCCTGGCGAACGACGACGCCGAGACAGACCGTGCAACCATCGAGACGCGGCTCGAACGGGAAGGAGTCGACATCGAGCAGCTACAGAGCGACTTCGTCACGTACCAGGCGATCAGGTCCTACGTCAAAGACGTCCGGGACGCGGAGTACGAGACGCCAAGCGACGAAGAGCACATCGAGAAGCAAAAGACGACGATCCAGCGTCTCGTCAGTCGGGCGACGTCGGTCACCGAAGAGAAGCTGACGCGGCTGCGCGACACCGGCCGGATATCGCTCGGCGACTTCCGGCTCATCATCGACTTTCAGGTGTACTGTCGGGACTGCGAGACACAGAGGACCGTGGCGTCGTTGCTCGACGAGGGCGGTTGTGAGTGTGAAAGCGAGGAGAGCTGACCCGTCAGTCGCAGCAGTCACGTTGGAGGCCGTCGAAAGCCACCAGCGGTCGTTACGCGCCGATATCGGTGATTCGGTGGTGGTCGATCTCCAGAGCGTCGGCGTCTTCGGGCAGCAGTGCGACGACGAGGTAGTCGACGTACGACTCGAAGTACTCGACGAGTGCAGCGATACGCTCGGAGTCGATCGGTTCGAGTGCGTCCATGATCATCACCGGCACGTCCTCGTGAACGTCGTGGACCAGGTAGCCGGCCAGGGCGAACACCAGTCCAGTCACCTCCCGCTCGGAGTCGCTGAGGTGGTCGACGGTGTCTTCGTAGGCGACGCCGCTGTCGCTGCTACGGATGACGTGGAGTTCGAAGGTCCGTTCGGTGGTCTTGCGTCGTCCCTTTCTGACCTCCTCCTCGACGATCTCGATCCAGATCCGTTCGATGTTGTCGTAGTCGAGGATGCCGAGGAGCTGTTCCATGTGGTCGTTGAACTGCTCGACGGCGTCGGCCTCGATCTGGTCGATGCGAGTGCGGAGGTCCGTCAGTTCTTCCTGGAGTTGCTCGCGCTGTGCGCGCAGGTCGTCTGCCTCGGCGACGCGGGACTCGATGTCCTCGATCTCGCTCTCGACTTCGTCGCGTTCTGTCTCCAGTCGCCCGAGTTCGTACTCCATGTCGTTGGCGGTCCGGTGGAGTTCCAGGACCTCGTCGTAGCTGCCGGATTCGAGGTCCTCGACGCGCGCTTCGAGGTCTTCGACCTCGTCAGTGAGTTCGTCTTTGCGTTCGGTCAGTCGTTCGAGCGCGCTGTCAGTGGATTCGATATCGTTCTCCACGCGCGCGAGGCGGCGCTGTGCCTGATCGCGTTCGCGTTGCTGGGACTCGTAGGACTTCTTCTGGCGCTTGTACTCGTCGAGTTCCGACTCGATGTCGTCGATCGTGTCGAGTTTCTCGCGGCGCACGTCACGGAGGTTGGCGACCGTGTCCTCGATCTGGTCGATCTCGACCTCCGAGCCACAGGTCCAACAGACCGTCTCCTGGCGCTGGTCGAGTAGTTGGTCGGTGACGGTGGCACCGTCCCCGCCGTCGGTCGCGATGTCGACGGCCGGGTGACTTCCGCTCGTCGCCTCGTCGATCATCTTCTCGTTGAACTGGATCGTCTTCTGGAGTTCGCTGATTTCGGCGTCGAGTTGCTGCTTCCGGGAGCGAAGGTCGTCGACGTGGCTCTCGATGTTGGCCAGTTCGTCTTCGGGAACGTCGGCCAGTTCGTCGATCTCGGTTTCGAGCTCGTTTCGCTCCTCCTTGAGCGAGGAGTGGCGCTTGCGCTTTGCCTCGATCTCGTAGCGAACGTCTTCGAGTGTCGATCGAACGTCTCGAAGCTCTTCCAGCGCCGCTTCGAGTTCGTCGCGTTCCTCGCGCTGATTTTCGACGGAGGCGTCGGCCTCTTCGATATCCGCTTCGAGTGACTCCAGCTCCGAACGCTTCGCCTCGACCTCCTCTTGCAGCTCGCGCTTTCGCTCTTCGAGGTCGGGAAGTCGCTGCTTGAGCGAGTCGATCTCGTCCAGTTGCTCGTCGATTTGATCGCGTTCGCGCTGACAACGCTCGATCTCGGACTGGATCGCTTCGGTGTCGACCGGTCGCATGATGAGTTCCCGCAGATCGACGGTCGACTGGACGGCACGCCTGGCCTCGTTGGACTTCAACAGGAAGGCAAAGAGATCCGCGACGGCAGAGTCGTCGAGGTAGGGGGTGCCGTCCGAGCGGACGGTCGCACCCGTTCGTTCGAACGTTCGTTCGTACGTCGTCCCGTCGATTTCGAGACTTACCGACCCTTCGTCTGCGTCGCCTTTGAGCGAGACCTGATCGCTACCGAGCGCGGCCATCACCGATCGGAGAAACGATGTCTTGTTCGAGGCGTTCGGGCTCGCGAGGACAGTTACGCCGGGCGGTATCTCTGCTGTCGTGTGCTCGATGCCGCCGATATTCTCGACGGTCAGCGTTCCGGAGTCCATATGGCAGCCCACGGCGCGCTCCTATTTGTAGATTCTGGTATGACAGATGTAAGGACTGTCGCCGTCGGGGAGAAACTCTTTCGAAACTGACTGGTCGCTGTCCGGGAGCCGGCACAGGTGTTCACGAGGAGGAAATAACGGTGGTACCAGTGATAGCACTATCGAGGTCGAGCGGGGAAATCGCGGGTCGGAAACGGTGTACTGAGAGTGACACGTTCGGGAGGACGCACGGCGACGACTGGCCGGAAGCACAAGCTCACCGAGAACGTATACGGCTGCGTACACTTGCTCGGAACGAGAAACGAACCACCAGTTTGAGATGCAGTATCGAAATTGAGTAGTCGTCTCTCGCTGATATGCTCGAATCCGTGGCCCGGATCGTGCGACGTCGGACTGACCTCCGGTACACGTCGAGATTGCGCGGGCGTGTCCGGAGCGAGACGACCCCACGACCGAACAGTTCGATTTCACGTGCGGCCGCGAGACAGGCACAGAGCAGGGGTACCGGCGTCGGCGGTCGCATCGTCACCTGCAAGACGATCACGTAGCGCACGGCACCAGCCCTCTCGATCGGCGACACGACACCAGAAAAGTATTGATGATGGCGGCTGTTGTGTTCGATATATTTCCAGACGAAACTGGAGGTCGGATACGTCGCGGCGGCCGGTCGAACGTCACACCCTGTTGATGGTATGGGCCACCAGTTTACATTTCTTCACTTGAAATTCGGGAATTAATTTGCCAAGTGACGCGACACCTCACCGGTCCGATCCCGGCAAGAGCCCCCGGAGCCGAGGACCGACCGGTGCGGGCAGCGCACCGGTGACCGACCGGAGTTCGTCGACGGTCACCGCACCGAACGCCACGGCGGCGATCGTGTAGACGACTGCACCGACGACCGGGACCACCGCGAGAGAGAGGTAGTCGCCGACGAGAACGGCGTCGACGGCGTAGATGACGGGTGCGGCGACGACCACGGTCCCGACCAGCGACGGGAGCCGGAGATCGTCCAGCGGTCGATACCCCAGATACCGCGCACAGGCGACGTGGAAGGCGAACATCGAACCGTAGCCGACGCTGGTGGCGGCCGCAGCGCCGATCATCCCGTAGGCCGGAATCAGCGCCGCGTTGAGGACGACGTTGATGCCGGCAGCCCCGCCCGTGGCGACGATCGGGATTCGGAGGCGACCGCTCCCCTGGTTGATGGCGTACAGCGGGCGGGCCAGCGCGAAGCCGATCGTCCCGGGCAACAGGACGAGCAGCGGCCCGACGGTGTCGGTGAACTCGGGACCGAAGTACAGCGGAATCGCCGCGTCGGCCAGGACGAACAGACCGATCGCCATCAGCGACACGAGCAGCCAGACGTAGCGCGTGATTCGGGAGGCGATGTCGGTGAGACGCTCGAACTGACGCTCGGCCCACAGTCGGGAACTGGAGTGCAAGAGCAGCGTCTGGAGAGAGAGCGGAACGAACCAGACGTACTCTGCGATCGCCAGGGCGGCCCTGTACTGTCCCGTCTGTCCGCCGTCGGTCAGGAGCCGCATCATCACCACGTCGACGTGGAACAGCGACAGCAAGAGGAGCACGAGGACGATGTTGAGCCCGTTGAACGAGAGTAGTTCTCTGGTGGGGAAGTCGTCCGGGGGCCCGCGGAGGATGGCAGACACCGACAGTCGGCGGGCGATCACCGCGAGACCGACGACGGCGAGCAGCGTCGCACCGGCGATGTTCGAGATGAGGAAGGCATCGACGCCGAACCCGAGGGCGGCCAGCCCGAGTCCGAGTCCGACCCAGGTGAGCTTCGTCGCGACCCGCAGGGGCTCGGAGTAGCGCTCCAGACCGAGCCCCATCAGCGTCCGGCGGGTAAACGCCCGGAGCTGTGCAGCGACGACCAGCACCGCCAGCAACGCGAAGTAGTAGGAGAACGGAGCACCGAGCAGGCGATCCGGCAACCCGCTCGCGCTGGCCGCGCCGACGACGACGGCACCGACCGCCCCGAGTCCGAGAGTCAGTCGGAGGTAGAAGCCGACGACGTGTTCGTGCCAGCGGTCGTCCGGGCGCTCTTCGGCGACGAACTTCTGGACGCCTTCCGTGACACCGGAGCTAACGAGGATCATGTAGAGGCTGAACGAGGAGATGAGGAAGGCGTAGTCTCCGTACCCGGTCGTCCCCAGTTCCCGGACGACGATCGGTAAGGAGACGATACTGATCACCGAAGTCGCCAGCTTGGCACTGAACAGTGCGCTGAACGCCTCGGTTAGCGACCGATCCACGAACCTCCCCCCAGCGTGGCCGCGTCGGTCATCGAATCCCTCCGACCGCTCCGGAACTCCGCCCGGTCGGCGTCGCGACCAGCTCGACCTGTCCGACCGGATAGGCAGACGGCGGCGGGTGCGGGCCGAGGAAGCCGACGAGTGCGCCCGCCCAGACGGGAACGAGCGAGATCGACTTGTTTTCGACCCAGGTCCGGCCCTTGAGTCGGAGACAGACGCCGATCAGCGCCGCCGTCACACAGCACCACGACAGGAGTCCAGCCGGACCCAGCGAACCGGTCGCGAGAATTCCGAGCGCCGTCCAGCCACCCATCGCCGCGTAGAGTCGAGAGTAGTGACACACCCGCGCGACCATCCGCGGGGATCGAGACCATTTGCGCAAGACCTGTCCGCGGCCGAAGTAGTAGCCGCTGCGCCACCGGCGACGCAGCTCTGGCAGCCCGTCGCCGAAGGGGTGGGTTGCGGCGACGATCGGGAGCCGCACCAGGTGGTACCCCGCGTTCCTGAGACGGAAGCCGAGCTCCACGTCTTCGAGGGCCTGCAGGTGCGGGTCGAAGCCGCCGACCGACGCCAGGATCGACCGGTCGTACAGTACGACGCCACGCAGCGTGTCGACGCGGCGTTCGGTCCGCCCGGAGGCGTCGTTGAGACAGCCGTCGACCCCGGCGACCGCGGGCTCGGACCGAAGCCGCGCCGCGGCGGCCGCGATCCACGAGGACTCGACGATCATGTCGCCGTCGACGAACAGCACGGCGTCGGCCGACGTGACCCGTGTCCCGACGTATCGACCGGCACCGGGCGTCCGATCCACAGACGCGGGGAGACGGTAGACGCGGACCGGATAGTCGGCGGCCAGTGCGACGGTCTCGTCGGTCGAGTGCGAATCGACGAGGACGACTTCGGTCCGTTCGAACTGGCGACACGCCTCGAAGATCGCATCGAGACACGCCTCGATACGATCGGCCTCGTTGTAGGTCACGACGACCACGGAGAGGGCGGAAACGGACGCTGTGTCGCTGCTGTACCCGCTCGCGGCCTGCCCTCGGCAACTCATACACCGATCACCATTCCTTGTCCCGACGGACCGCTGGCCCGTCCATTGTTATGGCCGGGCTACCGAACGCTCTCGTCTCGATACCGGCCCGATGAACGGTCGTTCACCCGGTAAGGCCGGGACGGTCCGCCGCAAGTGGATGGTACGCGACTCGCATTCGGGCAGAAGCGCCGGGACTCCCGCTCGGAGAAATCCCGCCATATCGGCGACAGTGGCGGGTTATCTCGAACCAGTTCTGTGAACGGTCGAACCCGCTTATGTCGGCCGGTACGGACCCAACAAGAAGAACACGATGTCAGAGACACCGTACAGTGAGTGGTGGTCGAATCACAGCGAGCGCGTCGAAGCGAGTGACGACGTTCGCATCGACGTGTTCGTGCGGTCGCTGGGGGCACCGACGCCCTCCCAGACGACGCAGTCGGCCGTTCTCGAACGCCTCGACGGACTGGAGGAGCGAGAGAGGATCGATCGGTTCACCGTCCAGGTGTGGGGCGATCGTCTCTACACGGGGGAACGCTGTTCCCAGTCGCCGGTCGGGCGATACCTGCACAACAAGATCGAGGAGTTCGAACGCTGGGCAGACGGCTACCCCGAGGTCGAACTTCCCTTCGAACAGACGCACTGTGAATCGTTCGTCACCGACGAGACGTTCGACTGCGTCAAGCTCCCGCGGATCTGTCTGGCGACGTACGTCGACGGCGAACTCACGGGAGTCGTCCCGAGCCAGTTCGAGGAAGTCGACATGACGGTCCACTCGTATCTGACGGGGCTGGCCGAACTCGCGAGCGATCCCCTGGCTGCCACAGAGCGGGGCGAGGTGAAGTCTGTGGGCAGTCTCTGAGCAGCCCGGCGGGTCCGCCGGAGGCGACTGACAGCCGTCGCATAACAAAGGTGGCGAGCGGGGTAGCGGGTGTGTATGCCAAGACCGCCCTTCGGACGCGCAGTCGACCGACAGCGACGCCCACGTCTCGCCACGGAGGATGGCCGCTGATGTGTGGGATCACCGCCTGCGTGGGGTGTGACGAGGCAGTCTCGACGCTGCTCTCGGGACTGGACAACCTCGAATACCGGGGGTACGACTCCGCCGGGATCGCCGTGCCGGACGGTGCGTCCCTGGAGGTCGTCAAACGCTCCGGCGAGGTCGCCGAGCTGGCCCGGCGCGTCCGTCGTGACCGCCCCGGCGGGACGGTCGGGATCGGCCACACCCGCTGGAGCACGCACGGCGAACCGAGCGACGAGAACGCCCACCCACACACCGACTGCACGGACAGCGTCGCCGTCGTCCACAACGGGATCGTCGAGAACTACGCGTCGTTGCGCGATCAGCTCCGGGCGAGTGGCCACGTCCTCGAGAGCGAGACAGACACCGAAGTGGTGCCACACCTCGTCGAGGAGTACCTGGCCGCGGGCGCAGCGCCGGTCGACGCGCTCCGGGCGACGCTGGGCGACATCGACGGGAGCTACGCGATCGCGATGGTCGTCGCCGACAGCGATCAGGTCTACGCCGCCCGGAACGGCTCGCCGCTGGTTCTGGGTCTGGGCGAGGACGCGAACTACCTCGCCAGCGACGTGCCCGCGTTCATCGAACGCACCGACAGCGTGGTCTACCTCGACGACGGCGACATCGTCGCGGTCGGACCGAACCACTACGAAGTGACCGGCGCGGACGGTCGCGTCCGTGATCGACCCGTCCGTACCGTCGAGTGGACCGCGGAGGACGCCGAGAAGGGGCGCTACGACCACTACATGCACAAGGAGATCCACGAGCAGCCACGGGCTCTAGAGCAGACCCTCCAGGGGCGACTCGGCGACGGCGTCGCGCTCGACGACCTCGCGGACGACACTCTCGACGGCGTCGAACGCGTGGCCTTCGTCGCCTGTGGAACCTCCTACCACGCGTCGCTGTACGGGGCGCGGCTGCTGACCGAGCGTGGCGTCCCCGCGAGCGCACACCTGGCCAGCGAGTACGTCACGGCACCGCCACCGGCGCGGCCGGGGACGATCGTCGTCGGCGTGACCCAAAGCGGGGAGACGGCAGACACCCTGGCGGCGCTCCGGGAAGCGCACTCACAGGATCAGCCCACGCTTGCGGTCACGAACACGGTCGGTTCCACGGCCGCCAGAGAGTGCGACGACGCGCTGTTCATCCGGGCCGGTCCCGAGATCGGCGTCGCAGCAACCAAGACCTTCTCCTCGCAGGTCGCGACGCTGGCGTTGCTGGCCGAGCGACTGGCCGCTCGCGAGGGGACCGAGCGGGGCCGCCCCTTCCGACGCGCGCTCGCGGCCCTGCCCGATGCCGTCCGCACGGTCGTCGAGTCGGACGACGTTCGGTCCGTGGCTCGGCAGTTTCGAGACAGCGACGCGTACTTCTTCGTCGGTCGCGGGACCGGCCACCCGGTCGCACTGGAGGGGGCGCTCAAGCTCAAAGAGATCACCTACGAACACGCCGAGGGCTTCGCCGCCGGCGAACTCAAACACGGTCCGCTCGCACTCGTGACCGATCAGACGCCCGTGTTCGCGATCGACACGGGGCGCAACACCGAGAAGGTCGCCAGCAACGCCGAGGAAATTCGATCACGCGGCGGGCCGATCGTCGCGGTGGGCCCGGCCGACAGCCCGCTGGCCGACCGAGCGGACGCCCACTTGCCGGTGCCCGACACCGATCCGGCACTGACGGGCGTGCTCGCGAACGTGCAGCTCCAGTTGCTTGCCTACCACGTCGCCGCGGGCCTCGACCGCCCGATCGACAAGCCCCGGAACCTCGCCAAGAGCGTGACCGTCGAGTGAGACAGACGGCTGTAGCGATGTCCCGGTGAGCGTCGAGCGGGGAGCCACTCACCGGAACCGACGGACGACGTTCCGTGCGAGGGCTCGGTTACAGCTTCGTGCCGAGGTCACAGCAGGCGTCCGGTTCGGCGACGATGAACGCCTCGTCACGGAGCATCGACTCCTCGATCGGGAGGAACACCTGTTTGTCGTCGCGAGCGTTGGGCACGACTTCCCAGTCGACCAGTTCGTACCCCAGATCGCTGTGCAGGTCCGGATCGACCGGCCGGCCCTCCCAGGGCGTCCCCGCGAACGTCGCGGCGGCGTCTGCGAGCGGGTCACCGTCGGTGTTGTCCGTCTCGTTCGTCATCGTCTGGTCCTCCATCGGCGTCGCTCACACTGTTGGCTGTCACGTTGTAACGAGATCCGCCACCTCGGGGTGACGAGATCGGTCACAGATGTACAGCCGACAGTAGCAGACGCACTGTCCACGTCGCGGAGAGCCAGGTAGGTGGGTGTCGGAGCCATCAACACCTGGTAATCCGTACATACCGACAAAACCGTTCCGTCGAAGTGGACTGACTTGCCTACCAGTCGGTGGCGGTGTGGTTGCGTCTTCCGAAGGGACACCGAAAGGAGTGGTTACCGACGCTCCCGAACGGTAGGGCTCAGTTATCGGCGACGATAGCCAGCTCGTCGTTGTGCCTGCGGTCGAGCGCGACGCCGGCCACGAGAGCCACGGTCGCGACGAGGAGGACCACCGACGAGAGAGCGAGTAAGCTGCTGTTACCCGCCAGCAACGCGAACAGGACGCCCGCCAGGCTGGGGACGGAAAGCGCGATCCCGCCCAGATAGCCCGCCGGGATCGCCGGACTGACGTCGCTGGCGTATCGGCGGAGCCGCCAGAAGAAGTTCCGAGCCAGCATACCGGAGACGCGAGGCACGTACGTCCGGAGGTCGATGTGGCTGGTCTCGTCGCCGTACTCGGCTGGCATCGGCACGTCGGCGACCCGACAGTCCGCGACGTTGAGCTTGACCAGCAGGTCGTTGCAGTAGCCGTAGAACTCGTACATCTCGTCGACCCCGCTGCGTTCGAGCGCCGCCGTGGAGGCGGCGGTGTACCCGTTCTGTGGGTCGCCGATCCCCCAGTACCCCGACGCGAGTCGCGTCAGCGCCGAGAGCATGCGGTTGCCCGCCTGCCGGAAGGTCGGCATCGACGAACGGTCCGACGACGAGCACAGCCGATTCCCCTTCGCGTAGGCGGCTCGGCCGTCGGCCACCGGCGCGACGATGTCGGGCAGCAGGTCCGGGTCCATCTGCCCGTCGCCGCCCATCACGGCGACGATGTCCGTACCGTCCCGGATCGCCGCGAGGTAGCCGGTCTTGATCGCGCCACCGACGCCGCGATTTCGCTCGTGGCGGATCGGGACGACCGTCTGTGCCGCCTCGCCGCCGTCCGCGCGTGCCCGCGACCGAGACCGTTCGCGGGCGGGAACATGTGACTGGATGACTGACCAGGTGTCGTCCGTCGAGCAGTCGTCGACGACGTACGCCCGGTCGACACAGTCCGGGAGCGTGTCGATGACTTCGCCGACGTGTGCTTCCTCGTTGTATGCCGGTACGACGACGCTGAGAGAGTGTCCGTTGAACATGTCTGCTGAAAGTCCGTGCAGCAATCGGTACCACTCTCTTCCCGAGGAGACGGGTTTGTTATGGATGTGCTACGACGAGGAAGGAGGATCGGCCGGGGTGGCCGCGTCGACGAGCCGGTCGATGCCCGAGCGGAGATCGACCGTCGGCTCGTAGCCGAGTCGTTCGCGTGCGCGGGAGATGTCCGCCTCGCTGTCGCTGATGTCGCCCGGCCGCTCGTCGGTGTGTGTGATCGGGGAGTCGCTGTCCGTCGCCGACCGGATCAGCTCGGCGAGTTCCGCGATCGAGACCGACGAGCCGGTGCCGACGTTGTAGGCCACGCCGACCTCGTCGGTGGTCGCGGCCCGGAGGTTCGACTGGACCACGTCGTCGACGTGGACGAAGTCGCGGGTCTGCTCGCCGGTGCCGTGGACCGTGATCGGCTCGCCGTTTCGAGCCTGTTCGAGGAAGACGTCGACCACGGCACTGTAGGGGTTAGGGCCAGTCCGCGGCCCGTAGATGTTGAAGTAGCGCAGCGGGACGACCGGGAGATCGTACTGCTGGGCGAACACGCGGGCGTAGTGATCGACTGCGAGCTTGTCGACGCCGTACGGCGAGGTCGGTTCGAGGGGGTGATCCTCCCCGATCGGGACCGACTCGGGCTCGCCGTAGATCGCGGCGCTGGAGGCGAGGACGACCCGGGTGTCGTACTGGCGAGCGTAATCGAGCAACTGGACGGTCGCGCCGGTGTTGACGTGGTTGCTCCGGGGCGGATCCCGCAGCGAGGCCGGGACGCCGACGACGGCCGCCTCGTGGAAGACGACGTCTGCCGCCTCGATCTCCTGTTTGAGCTTGCGCTGGTCGCGTACGTCGCCGTGGACGAAGGTCACGTCGTCGGGAACGCGGTCGCGTTCGCCCGTCGAGAGGTCGTCGAGGACGGTCACGTCGTTGTCCGGGGCGAGCGTCTGGACGAGCTGGCCGCCGACGAAGCCGGCACCGCCCGTGACCAGCACCGATCTGTCGCTGAGGTTGGGTTCAGACATGGAAAGGAACTCCACTCGTGTCGGGTTTGTTATGCCCGCCCTATAGTGTTTGCTGAGTTAAACGCCGTCGGGGGAGTGGCCCGCCGTCGGCGGATCCGTGCGGCCGACTCGGGCGGCGACCTCGCCCATCGTCTCGATCGCGAGGTCGGCGCGACGCTCGTCGAGGTAGTCGAAGATCGCACGCATGCGAGCGATCTCCGGCCGGCCGACGAGGTTGTTCGGGTGGAGCCACATGTGGAAGACGCCGTCCCGACTGGCCGCGGCGTCGATCCCGCGACGGGCGTACTGGACGATCGGGTCCTCGAAGACCGTCGTCAGGAGTCGCCGGGGTCGGCCCTCGAAGGAGAAGAGGTACAGCGACGCCGGGATGTCGACCAGCCCGTGCTCGTCGACGGTGGGTGTGACGAGGCGTGGCTCGGGCTCGCCGACGGTCGCTTCGCGGAGTTTGTTCAGCGGCGTCCGTTCCTCCGGAGCGACACCGCGATAGCAGTCGAAGTCGTACTCGGCGAGCAGGTCGCGGTGGCCCACGCTGTTGCGCGGAAAGACGAACGAGCGAAGCGAGTAGTCGGTCGCGCTGGTCGCGTCGAGACACGCCTCGATCTCGGCGCGAGCGGTCGCGGCCGTCGTGTCGTCCGCTCCGAAGAGGACGTGTGAGAACGTGTGGCAGCCGATCTCGTGGCCGACCGGGTCCGCCGCCACGTCGGCGACGAGGTGGGGGCCGTACCGCAGGCTCGGACGGTCAGCCCAGCGGTCGCGTTCACACCGGAACCACTCCGGGCCGCGAGGGTGGTTCTCGTGGCGGCCGTCGCAGTCGGCGAGCAACAGGTGGCCGACGACCGCCCACGTCGCGGGGATCTCGTACTCCGAGCAGAGCCCGGCGAGTCGCTTCCAGCCGACGCGGGCGGCCGCCAGTCGCTCCGAGTAGTTCGCCACGTCGTGAAAGCCCCAGCCGAGCTCCGCGTCGACGGAGATCACGACCGAGCCCATCCGCTCACCTCCGTGCGGGCCGCTCTCGGTGGACCGGAACCGACGCACTGGCAGAACAGTATCATAGTCGTCTCACACTCGGTTAGCGGGACTGCTGGGCAGTAGCGTCCAGTTCGGTCGACACCTGTGCGTCGATCTCGTTGACGATTTCGAGGGCACGCAGCCCGTCCGTGCCGGAGACGACCGGCTCGCTGTCGGTCACGACCGCCTCGACGAACGCGTCCAGTTCCGTCACCAGCGGCTCGCCGTTGGCGACGGTCGGCTGCTCGATGACGCTCTCGTGGCGGTATCGAACGTCGCCGTCGTTCTCGACGTAGGCCGGCACGGAGTGGCGGTGGATTCGCACGTCCTGGTCGGCGTAGTCGACGGTGATCCGCGCATCGCGGGTCGTCACCGCCAGCTGCCGGACCTTCTGCTGGGTCACCCGGCTGGCACTGAACTGGGCGACCGTGTCGTCCTCGAAAGAGAGCTGTGCGGTGACGTGTTGCCCGTTGCAGGTGCCGACCGCGTCGACGGTCCTGACGCCGCTGTCGAGCAAGGAGAGAGTCACGTCGAGGTCGTGGACCATCAGGTCCATCGTGACCGTGTCGGTCGTGTCCCGGTCGACCGGCGGACCGAGCCGCCGGGCCTCGACCGCGAGCACCTCGTGGTCGGCCAGGACCTCCGTCAGGGTTCGGATGGCGGGGTTGAACCGCTCGACGTGGCCGACCTGGAGGACGAGGTTCTCGGCGGCGGCGCGTTCGACCAGCGCCTCGCCGTCGGCGAGGTCCTTCACGAACGGCTTCTCGACCAGGACGTGGACGCCAGCGTCCAGCGCCCGCTCGACGAGGTCGTCGTGGTACCGGGTCGGGACGGCGATGGTGACGGCGTCGACGGCGTCGAGCAGTTCGTCGGTCGACATGACGTTCGTGTCGTAGTCGTCGGCCACCTCGCGGGCCGTCGCCGCGTCGGCGTCGGCGATACCGACCAGCGAGACGGCGCGGTTCTGCGCGTAGACGCGGGCGTGGTGGCGACCCATGTTTCCTACGCCGACGACGCCGGTCCTGAGACACCCGTTCTCACTCATCGGCGACCACCGTGTTGATCGCAGTCGCGATCGTTTCGACCGTCTCGGTCGCCAGCGAGGGGTGGACGGGCACGGAGAGGACCTCCCGTGTCAGTCGCTCTGCGACGGGGAACGACGACTCCACGTCGTCGTAAGCGGGCTGTTCGTGGATCGGCGTCGGGTAGTAGACGCCGGTGTCGATCCCGACTCGTTCGAGGTCGGACGCCAGCGCGTCCCGGTCGGTCGATCTGACGGTGTACTGGTGGTACGAGTGGCGCTTGTACGCCGCCTCCGTCGGCGTCGTGATCGAGGGCGCGTCGATCCCCGCGGAGAGTCGCCGAGCGTTCGCACGCCGGGACTCGACGAAGTCGGGTAGCCGCTCCAGCTGTGCCCGTCCGATGGCGGCCGCGATGTCGGTCATCCGGAAGTTGTGGCCGACCGAGTGGTGGACGGAGCCGTCCTCGGGATCGCGCCCGTGGTTGATGAACGAGCGGAGCCGACGAGCGACCGCGTCGTCGTCGGTGACGACCATCCCGCCCTCGCCGGTCGTCATGTTCTTGGTCGGATAGAAGGAGAAACAGCCCGCGTCACCCAGCGATCCGGCCGGCTCGCCGCGGTAGGTGGCTCCGTGGGCCTGGGCGGCGTCCTCGACGAGCGTCGCGTCGCAGGCGTCGGCCAGCGCTCTGAACCGGTCCATCTCGGCGGGGAGCCCGTAGAGGTGGACCGGCATGATGGCGTCGACGTCGCCGTCGAGGGCGTCGACGCGCTCGCTGGCGGCCTCGGGATCGAGGTTGTACGAGTCGGGATCCACGTCGGCGAAGACCGGCTCTGCGCCGACCAGCCGGATTGCGTTGGCCGTCGCGACGAAGGAGAGGGGCGTGGTGAGCACGCGGTCGCCCTCACCGATGTCGAGCGCCGCGAGCGCCGCGTGGAGCGCGGTCGTCCCGTTGCTGGTGGCGACGGCGTGGTCGGTCCCACAGTAGTCCGCGAAGGCCGATTCGAAGGCCGCGACCTCGCTGCCGGCCGCGAGGTGCCCGCTTTCGAGGACCGATCGGACGCGGCGCTGTTCGCGGTCCTCGACGACCGGGTCGGCCAGCGAGACCCCGTCGAGGTTGATCTGAGAACTCATTCGATCCGGTTCCCTCCCTGGAGCGAGGCGGGCAGTTCCTCGTGTCGGCCGGGCGCACCGACGACGAGCGTCTCGGGCGGAACGTCGGCCGTGACGACGGCCCCGGCGGCGACGAACGATCCCGCACCGATCGTCACGCCGGGCAGGAGAGTCGCGTTGGCTCCGACCGAGACGTGCTCCTCGATCGTGACGCCGTCGAGTTCGCTCGCCGAGCGGATCGGGTAGTTGTCGTTCGTGACCGTCGCGTGCGGGCCCAGGAAGACCTCGTCGCCGATCGTCGTCTCCGGCGGGACGTACACGCCGGTCTGGAGGCTGACGTGCGAGCCGATCGTCACGTCGCCGTCGACGACCGTGTTGGTCCCGACGAGCACGTCGTCGCCCGCGACCGTCCCGTCCCGGACGAGTGCGTTGTGTCCGGTCGAGAAGTCGTCGCCGATCGTCACGTCGCCGTATATCACGGTGCCCGAGCGAATCGTTGCGTTCTCGCCGAGTCGTGCGGTCGTCTCCGCGTCCTCGTCGCGACCCACGACGGCCTCCGGTGCTACGTAACTCCCGTCACCGATTCTCGCATTTGTCATAGTATCCACACTGAGGGCCAGTGTTCGTCAGGTCACTCCGCGACAGACGCCTTTGTTATAGAGATGATAGGAAGGAAGGGCTCTGGTTAGCCGCGCGATGAATCCGTAAGGGAGCACCTGTCTCGGAGAGAGCGTCGTCGTCGGCCCCGAGAGGAGACGCCTCGTCGCTCGTGTCGTCGGCAATCGCTGTTGGAGGCGGCCGCGATCCTGTCGCCGCCAGGGTCCGCACAGACAGTCCCGTGCGAACAGTTGCACCGGTCCAGGTCGACCGGAAAAACGGGGACAGCGATCCGTATTAGTCGTCGTGACTTCGCTGCTGGACGAGCGCAAAGCGGAGGTACGGCAGTACGGCCGGCGTCTCGTCGGTCTCGGAGATTCGCTGGCGGCGACCGTCGAACTCGACCAGTCCCACGTCTTCGAGTTTGGGCAGCGAGACGTGGAGCAGTCGCGAGTCGATCTGGCCACGATACTCCCGCTCCGAGAGGCCCTCGGGCGGATCGGTCTCGTCGATGATGTATTCGACCAGTTCGTGTGCGTAGACCGGCCCCTCGTCCCGCAGGAGATACGTCAAGACGTACCGGTTCGCGGGGCGTGCGAGGACGTCGAAGAGGTCGTCGACGGAGACCGTCGTCTCGGTCACCGACGACGACGGCTCGTCGTCGAACTCCACAGCAGCTAACTGGTCGTCGTGATGCTCGGCACCCATGCTATACAGTATCTCCCGTGCGCTTTTGTGGGTTCTTTCGGTGTACTGGCCAGTTCGCGTCGAACGACACCGGTGACACTCGTCGGTTGACCGCTGCTACCGGGCGTCGGGTAGGATGGGCGTTCCGTCCCGCAGCCAGACGAGAACCGCTCCGCCCACCAGGAGGAGTTCGAGGACGACGTACACTCGTCCCGCGGGCGTGGCCAGCAGGGCGACGAACTGGGCGAGGAGCTCCCAGACGTGGCCGGTGATCGAGACCGGCGCGGACGCGACGGTCTCCGTGAGCGGCCACAGCAGGAAGGCCAGTCGGGGCGGCCCGCCCAGTGCCATCGGATAGACGACGTCGCCGGGCAGGTGAGCGAGGTAGCCGATCGCAAACGCCCAGCCGACCCGTCCGTGGCCGGTCTGGCGCGCGACGGCGACGACGACGGCCGACAGCGGGACGGCGACCAGCAGCGAGTGCGCCAGCGAGATCCCCGAGGGTAACAGCGTCGTCCCCCAGCCCAGCGGTTTGTCGACCAGGTCCGGAAACTGCGTCCCGAGCGCGACGGCGACGGTCTGTGGGCCCGTGGGCCGATCGCCGTCGAGGAGACGAGACAGCACCGAGAGGGCGACGTAGCCACAGGCGAGGTGTTCCCAGGGCCACATCAGGTGGCGTCGGTCGTTCGTCGCGTCGCTCGTACTCCGGCCTCGATACGCCCCGCACGGTCGATAACGATCTCTGAACGGGTTCGAACACGTCTGGAAGTCACGACCGATGGTCGGAAACCGAGTGGTATTGTTATGGACGCCATATGCGAAGGCGGTCGTTGGCCGACCGACCACTGCATACGGACCGCCTGCTGACCGTCGGTAGAGGAGACCACGCGAGAAAGACCCGCTTACTGAGCGTGAACGGGATTAACGACCGACTGTCTTTATGTCCGACTCGACTCGCTTATAGCGACAGTGATACTCCACAGTACTACCGGACGCTGTCGCGTGCCGTCACCCAGTGGCGCGACGGACCGATCGGGGGCGAGACGGTCATGACCGACCCCGACTGGGACGACGTGAGTTTCGTCATCAGCTCGCGCTACAGGGTCGCCGCGATGCGTCGCCTCGACGAGGGACCGTCGACACCGTCGAACATCGCCGACGACGCCAGCGTGGGTCTGGCCCACGTCTCGCGGGCGCTCCAGGAGCTCCGAGAGAACGAGCTGGTCGATCTGCTCGTCTCCGACGAGCGCAAGAAGGGGCGCGTCTACGGCCTCACGGAGGAAGGCGACCGGGTCTGGCAGACGATCGAAGCCGAGAACATGGTGTAGCGCCCGTCGGCGCTCGCCGACGAGCCACGGGCAGCAGCGCTACCGTGTGGACTGGCTCGGGCTATCCGCGACCCCGAAGGTCGCGCCGGTCTCTCATACTGCCGGCTGTAACTTCGTGAGGATCTTCGCCACCCCGGAGTGGCGAAATCGTTCACAGATTTACAGCCGGTAGTATCAGGAGAGTCGACAGTGTCAGAACCGTCTCGAAGGCGCTGGTCGCCCCCGACGGCCCGAGAACGCTGGGACTTCCGTGCGGTAACTCGTCGCTTCCGTCGGCGGGGAACTCGCTACGGACTCAATTACTATAGGATCGTACGACCCAGACACTGGCGATGGTTCAGCACATCTCGGAGCGCGAAATGGAACGGATCACAGAGTTCGCAGAGACGCCGGTCTACGAACGGACACCGGAACAGCTGCTACCAGACTCGGGCACCGACGACTGACCACCTTCATTCTCATACCCGATTTCACACGACTGACAGCGACCGCCAGCCGCAGCGTCGAGCCGGCGACGCTGTCGGCCGTCGGTCGGTGAGCGCCGGGACACCGGCCTGGAAACTGCGACACGACGAGACGGCCGGCGGTACGACGCGCAACGGACGGTCCCAGACGGCGGGTCAGAGGCGGTGCTGCCACGCGAGGAGAAACTGCGCACCCGCGAGGAGCACGAACGCGAGAACGAGTATCTGGCCGAGGAGTGCTCCGGAGACAAACGGGAGCACGCCGAACGACGTCGCCAGAAACGCCAGTCCACCGACGACCGCCACGACCAGGTAATACCGGTGCCACCGTCTGGACTGTTCTGGGTTGTGTAAGTACGGCTCGATCGCGCTGGCCCGCGACGTGAGCCACACCTCGCCCGTGTCGGTGTCGTGTTCGACGATCCCGACGTCGACGAGCTTCGGCACGTGAGTCTGGTAGAGGGAGACGTACACGCGCTTGCGGTCCTGGGAGGAGAGCTCCTCGACGGTCGTGTCGTTCTCTCGGGCGGCCACGATCTCCGCCAACCTCGTCAGTTCGATCGGGGTCTCCTCCTCCCGTAAGATCGCGATCGTTTCCCGCCGCCGCGCGCTGCTAAGCACGTCGAACACCGTGTCTTGTGAGAGTTCATCGTTGTTGCTGAACATCGAACGTTTTCGGATTGTCCCGCAGCGTCCGGCATATACAATCGATACAGCACATATGACCCTCGCCCATAGTTTAGTAACAGTGAGGTTACTCGGTGAACTCGCCGGCTGGACAGTCGCTACGATCGGATTACCGATCGGCGACGCGGTGGGATCGCAGTTCCAGACAGCCGACACGACGGGCGCGGAGCTGCCACCCGGCGACGAACCGCGCCGGAAATGCTCCCGGATGCGTCACGTTCGAGCGAGCCACGCCGCCACGACGAGGGGACCGATCACGCGAGCCATAACGCGGTCGTACGTCCGGGCAATGGTGTTCGTAACAATGTCGCTCACGTCGGACGGGCAAACCAGATGGTGACGACAGATCACGGACCAGCCACGCCGGACGGAGGAATCGACGGATGAGCACGACACTGAGTCGGCTGTACGGCAGTGACCGTCCGGCCGACGAGCAGCGACGGGCCTTCAGAGACGGCGCTGTTCCGGTCGCAGTCTACGGTCTCGGCAAGATGGGACTCCCCCTCGCGGCGGTGTTCGCCGACCGGTCGGGGAACGTGACCGGTGTCGACATCGACAGCGCCGTCGTGAACGCGATCAACGACGGCCGGTCCCCGGTCGAGGACGAACCGGGACTGGACACCGCCGTCGAGACGGCCGTCGAAACGGAGTCGCTGCGTGCCACCACCGACGGGGTCGACGCCGCCGAGTCGGCGGCGCTACACGTCGTCATCGTCCCGACGCTGCTCGACGACACGGACACTCCAGATCTGTCCGCGGTCGAGTCGGTCGTCGACGACGTGGCTGCCGGACTGGCACCGGGCGACGCGGTGTTCCTCGAATCGACGCTCCCCCCGCGCACGTGCGTCGACGTGCTACAGCCACGGCTCGTCGAGAAGAGCGGGCTGGCCCCCGACGAGTTCGCGCTCGCGTTCTGTCCGGAGCGGACGGCCAGCGGGCGCGCGCTCGAAGACATCACCGGCAGCTACCCGAAGATCGTCGGTGGCGTCGACGAAGAGAGCACGCGCGTCGCGAAACTGGTGTACGGCGAGCTCACGAGCAACGAGGTCATCCCCGTGAGCGATCCGACGACTGCCGAGTGCGTCAAGCTGTTCGAAGGGCTCTACCGGGACGTCAACATCGCGCTGGCCAACGAGCTGGGACGGCTGGCCGACGAGCTCGCGATCGACGTGCGCGAAGCGATCGAGGCGGCCAACACCCAGCCGTACTGTGAGATCCACGATCCCGGTGCCGGCGTCGGCGGGCACTGTATCCCCTACTACCCCCACTTCGTCATCGACACCGTCGAGACGCCGACACCGCTGCTGGAGACGGCCCGCCGGGTCAACGAGCGGATGGAGGAGTTCACCGTCCACAAGACCGTCGAACAGCTCGTCGACGCCGGGACGGAGATCGGAGACGCGAGCGTCGCCGTCCTCGGTGTCACCTACCGGCCGGGGATCGACGAGACGCGGGCGTCGCCGGCCTGGACGATCACCGCCGCGCTGTCGGCGGCCGGTGCCGACGTGTACACCGTCGATCCGGTGTGCAGCGACCTCGCGGCCTTCCCGGGGCGGCCGGCGACGCTGTCGGACCTCCCGGCGATCGACCCGGACGCGCTCGTGCTGGTGACGGCCCACGACGCGTTCGACGACGTGCCCTGGGACCGACTCGCCGATCCGGTCGTGGTCGACGGTAGAGACGCACTGACGGACCCGGCGACGGCCGGCGAGGTGTACACGATCGGGAGCGGGCCCGCGACCTCCGACTGATACTGTCGGCCGTCCCCGGTACCCTTCGCGACCACGGGACGTACGGACGGCGAGGCGGTGACGGCCAACAGCGCAATTCGAAGAACGGCATTTATTATTTTTCCGAAAATAACAAGATGATTTCAGCTGTCTGTATTTCGGCCGAAAAATCGGATTATACGTACGATCAGCCGGAGTAACCACCGGCTGCTGGTTATAATAGTCTGTTTGACAAATATTACAGCTGGAGTAACATTCAGAATAGAAGTTAAGTATAGGAAACAATTAAAAGCCTCCCGCTGGTGTGAGTATATGTCCACTGGACCGAGGCCAGGATCCGTGGTGGGTGCTGGCGTCGCGTCACCGGTACGGGGTCACCGAGGAAACAGACACAGACACAAGCCGGTAATGGACGATCAACTGAGGTCACGAACATGAATCAGCGAACACTGGGAGACTACTATGAGTGCAACGCGCGATGAGTCAACACAGACGGAGGGTGGATCGGTCGGCGACACGAACGAGATGACGGAGTCAGCCCAGCAGGAAGGGGGTGAGGTGATGGCAGACGAGCCGGCACCCTTACCGGTCGATCGGGTGTTCGAGCTACTGAAAAACCAGCGTCGCCGCGAGGTGTTGCGGTACCTCGAAACGGCCGACGACGAGACGGTATCGCTGAGCGATCTCGCCGAACACATCGCCGCCATCGAGAACGACACGACCGTCCAGGCGATCTCGTCGAGCGAGCGCAAGCGCGTCTACGTCGGCCTCTATCAGTGCCATCTGCCCAAGATGGACGACATGAACGTCGTGGCGTTCGATCAGAACCGGGGGACGATCAGTCTCGGACTGAACGCCGACCAGCTCGAAGAGTTCCTCGACATCGGCGACGACGAGGGCCGTCCCTGGCCCCGGTACTACGCGGGGCTCGCTGCCGGCGGCACGGCCCTGTACGGACTCGCACTGATCGTCCCGGCCGTCAGCGTCGGCGTCGTCGTCCCGGTCGTGCTCGTCGCGTTCGCCTGCTGTGCGATCGCCAACGAGTACGTCGACCGACAGACCGACGAGCAGAGCACGGTCTAGAACAGCCGATCTGCGGGACCGGGCTCGGTTTTCTGCGCGAACGACTGTGACTGGCGGCTGTCCGTCGAGGACGAATCTCGCGATTCAGGCGTCGCAAAAGCAGTGACAGTACGAACGCCGAACGCACGGTGCTCGGGTACGGCGACGGTCCGCGAGAAGGCGCGCTACCGAACCAGGGCCAGATCGACGTAGGTCGCTTCGTCGGCCGTGATCCAGGCGGCCGCGTGCTCGTCTGTCGCCCGGAAGATCGTACACTGGTTCGGCCGCGCGTCGTATCGTTCGACGATCGCCCTGTACTCCGTCCCCGCAGTCGTCCGCTCGGTCACTGACGGCATGGTTCGTTCACGCTGTCCGTGAGGAGGGGTTTGGTTATTGTGGGCCTTCGCGGAGTAAGCCGGTGACTGTCCTCGCTACTCGATCCCCAGCAACGCCCGCAGGAGGACGAGCAGATTGTTCGACTCGCCGCGGCTCCAGAAGGCCAGTGACTCCTCTGACTGGAACGTCACCACGGCGTCCTCGCCGTCGGCGAGCAGCACCGTCGAGAGGGGCAACACGGCCGGATTCCACGGTCGGTCGTCGTCCACGACGGTGACCGGGCTCTCGTCGAATCGGTCGTCGACACCGATCGCACGGACCTCGACGCCGCGCTTTGCAGCTGTGACGAGGGCGTCCGCGAGTGGCTCGGCCCGCCGGTCGTCGGTCGTCGCCAGCAACACCGACTCCTGGGCGTCGGCAACGACCGCACTCGTTCGCTCCGTGATCGCCGCCGGATCGCTCGACAGCCAGAGGTCGTCTCGCGACAGCGACGACTCCGTCGAGCCGACCGCCTCCAGTGCCGCCGTCACGCCGTCGGTCCGGTCGGTGTACTCGGTCCCCAGCACGAACAGCGCGTGCTCGATCGAGACCGCGTGAAATCGGCGCGGGGTCGCCGACTCGATCTCGACGAGCCCCCACTCGGACAGTTCGTCGGCGGCGTCGTACACCCGCGTGCGCGGGACATCCACGGTGGCGCTGATCGACTTCGCCGTGCCGCTCCCGAGTTCGACGAGCGCGACGAACGTGCGTGCGGCGTACGCACTCAGCCCGAGGCCTTCGAGCTTGTCGATCGCCCGCCGCCTGGCGTCGTCAGTGTTCGCTGTCATGCCTCGTCGTCCCATCACGGTACCCACCGGTACGGACAGTATCGGCCGACACGCCCCGGCCGTCAGTTGAAGAGAACCGCATCTGATACGCACAGATGGTAGCCGTCGGCCCCGTAAGTACTCTTCGTGATTTGGCGAGTGACACACACGAGCGAGCCCGTATCGGGAATCTCGGACAGATCAGGACCGGGGCTCGGTGATCGTCATGCGGCCGTGGCTGAACACCGTCACCTCGTACCCCTCGTACTCGAAGGAGATGTGGGCGTCTCCCCGATCGTCGTCGGGACATCTATCGAAGATCGTGTCCAGCGCGTCCGGATCGATCACCGTCCCCAGCGGTCGCAGTGCTGTCGGTTCCTCACCCGACACTTCCGACATCGCGTAGACGACCACTTCGCTGGTCGACCGATCGTCGTCGGCGTCGACCTCGACGACGTGGCGATCGAACTCTTCGTCGTACTCGACGACGAGGTCGCCGTTCATCTGTTTTGTCTCACCGTCCTCGAACCGTCGACGGTGGCGGTAGCTGCTCTGGCAGGCGGGACGCGGCGGAGGGCGCGGTGTCGCAACGAGACGTTGTCGCACGATGCCCGGCTGCTCGAACTGGACGGCGATGTCGCGTCCGGACGACACAGACGTGCAGGCGAAGAGACGAGAGCGAACTGCATACGTGACAGGAGGTTGGATTGTACAGACGTAACTCTTGTGGACCCTCGCGTGACAGCCGATGTCTCCCGACGGCCGAGCGATCACTCCTCCAGCAGCGAGAGCACGGCTTCGACGGTCTCGTCGCCGACGTAGTCGACCCGCGACTCGTCGGGATCGTACCGACAGATGCCGGCCGTTTCGAGGCGAGGGAGATGACAGTGATGGAGGCGGTGACAGAGTCGTTCCGTGGACTCGACCGAGACTTCCTCGCTGTCGGCGACGGCGTCCGCGAGGGCGTCGAGCGATCGAGACGGCTCCGAACGGAGTTCCCGGAGTGCTGCACGCCGCGTCTCCGAGGCGAGCAGTCGGAGCACGTGGTCTGGCTTGTCGTCCGAGGCGTCGGTCGGCAGCGATTCGTGTTCGGTCATCGGTGAGAGGTGGCGGCCGGATACGGAAGGTTATGTATTATCTTACTGTCACGATTTCGCACGGACGAGTGTTTCACCGGTCTTACCACGAGTAGTCGACGCTCCCCCATCGACGCCCGAGAGGTACGAATCGACTAACAATACCCCTGGGCCGATACGTGGTATCTGGGGAGCGAATCCCCCACACAGTGGCTGTCTCCGTCCCCCCGACTCGTCGCCACTTGCCCACCCCCCACCCCACCCCACTCCCCTTTCCCCGCTTCCATTTTCCGCGCTCGTCGACGGCGAGCTACGACGGACCGACGACGGCAGTCCTTGGCTCCCCATCGCGCGCCCGCGCTCGCATGGAGTGGAGCGGCGATCGGAGGCGACGACGCCGAAGAACTGGCGAGGTCCCCGCGAACGCTGTAGTGGGCGGCTGCTGGGGACTGGGTGCTTAGGTCGGCCATAACAAAACACTCACCCGGTCACCACCGAGTGATGCGTCGGAGACACGCCTCGGCCGCGACAGCCACAGACACGCCACAGAACGCTACCGTCCCGCCCGACCAGAACGGGGTGGGGACGCCACCAGCAGAACAGACCGAGCGGCTTCGGGTCCTGATCACGATTCAGCATCCCGCTCACGTCCACTTCTATCGCCCCGTCATCGAGGAGTTGACCGCCGACGGGCACGAGGTGCGCGTCTGTACGCGCGAGAAAGACGTTGCCACCGAGTTGCTGACCGCCTTCGACATCGAGCACAGCGTGCTCGCCGGTTCGGGCCAGTCGACGCTGGAGCGGATCGGCGTGCAGGCGCTGTACGAGCTGCGCTTGCTGGCGGCGGCGCGCCGTTTCCAGCCCGACGTGGTCACCGCGATCGGCGGCGTCGCGGCGGCCCACGTCGCGACTGCTCTCGGAGCCAAGAGCGTCGTCCTGACCGACAGCGAGCCGGCGGCGCTGACCAATCGCCTCGCCTTCCCCTTCGCCGACGTGGTCTGTACGCCAGCGTGGTACGACGGGGAGATCGACGCGCGCCACGTGCGCTACGAGGGGCTCCACGAACTGGCCTACCTCCACCCCGAGCGGTTCGAGCCCGACCGGGAGGTAGTCAGGGCGGCCGGGGTGGACCCGTCGGCCGACTACTCGCTGGTCCGGTTCGTCTCCTGGGGCGCACAGCACGACGTGGGCGAGGGGGGCCTCTCGCGGGCCGGCAAGGAGGCGATCGTCGAGACACTCGCCGAGGCCGGCGAGGTGTACATCACGTCCGAAGAGCCGCTCGACGCGCCGTTCGACCAGTACCGACTCCCGGTCGCGCCGGCCGACCTCCACCACCTGCTGGCGTTCGCCCGGCTGTACGTCGGCGACTCCCAGACGATGGCGACGGAGGCCGCGTTGCTCGGGACGCCGGCCGTGCGCTGTAACTCCTTTGCGGGCGACGACGACATGGCGAACTTTCGGCGACTCGCAGACTACGGGCTCGTGTTCTCGACCGACGACGAGTCGGAGGCCCACGACCGAATCGAGACGCTGCTCGCGGACGACGACGGCGACTGGGACCGCCGCCGGGGCGAGTTCGTCGCAGAGACCATCGACGTGGCCTCGTTCGTCCGGGACGTGCTCGTGGCGGTGGGAACATGAAGGTCCTCACCGTCGTCGGGGCGCGTCCGCAGTTCGTCAAGTCCTTCCCCGTCTCGCGTGCGCTCGCACCCGACCACGAGGAGGTGCTCGTCCACACCGGCCAGCACTACGACGAAGAGCTGTCGGGGGTGTTCTTCGACGACCTGGATCTGGACGAGCCCGACTACAACCTCGGGGTGGGCTCGCACACCCACGCGGTCCAGACCGCACGGATCATGGAACGACTGGACCCCATCGTCGCCAGGGAAGCGCCCGACGTGGTCCTCCTGTACGGCGACACGAACTCGACGGTCGCCGGAGCGCTCGTCGGGGCCAACCGCGACGTGACGGTCGCTCACGTCGAGGCTGGACTGCGAAGCGGGACGCGATCGATGCCCGAAGAGACCAACCGGATCGTCACGGATCACGTCGCCGACGTGCTCTGTACGCCCTGCCGGGCGGCGACCGAGACGCTCGAACGGGAGGGCCTGGGTGATCGGGTCCACGAGACCGGCGACGTGATGTACGACGCGCTCCGCTGGGCCGAGCGGATCGCGCGCGACGAGTCGACCGTCCTCGATCGGCTCGGACTCGACGAGTCGTTCGTCCTCGCGACGGTACACCGGCCCCGCAACACGGACGATCCCGACCGCCTCACCGCGATCGTGGAGGCGCTGGTGACCCACCCCGCGCCGGTCGTCTTTCCGGTCCACCCGCGTACGGCGGCCGCGCTCCGAGATCAGGAGTTGTTCGAGGCGATCCAGTCCGAACTGCACTGTATCGACCCGGTCGGCTACCTCGATTTCGTCCGCCTGCTCGACGCCGCCGACCGGGTGGTCACCGACTCCGGGGGCGTCCAGAAAGAGGCGTTCTTCCTCGAAACGCCCTGCGTGACGTTGCGCGAGGAGACCGAGTGGGACGAGACGGTCTCGGAGGGCTGGAACAGGCTCGTCGGCGCACGGACGACGGCGATCCGCGACGCGCTGGCGACGCCGGTCGACGCCACCGACAGGGGCCACCCCTACGGCGACGGTGACGCGGCCGAGCGGGTCGTCGAGGTGATCGCCGATGGGTGACGTGCTCATGCTGGTGACCAACGAAGACGCGTCGTTCTACAGACAACAGGTCGACGCCCTCGAAGAGTTGGGGCTGAACTGTGATACGGTGGCAGTCCCCAACAGCGATGACGGAACCCGGCGGTTGCGCCACTACGCGCGCTTCTACGGGACGACGCTTCGCAAGTCGCTGTCCGAGTACGACGTCGTCCACGCCAACTACGGGCTGACAGCGCCGGCCGCCCTCGCCCAGCGGCGTCGCCCGGTCGTCCTCTCGCTGTGGGGGTCGGACCTGCTGGGGGCCTACGGACGGCTGTCGACGTGGTGTGCCAACCGGTGTGACGAAGTGATCGTCATGTCCGACGGGATGGCGACCGAACTCGATCGAGACGCCTACGTCATTCCCCACGGCGTCGACATGGAACGGTTCAGCCCCACCGCACAGGCGAGCGCCCGCGACGAACTCGGGTGGGATCAGAACGCCCGGATCGTCCTGTTTCCCTACAACCCCGAGCGCCCGATCAAGGACTTCCCACGGGCCCGCGCGGTCGTCGACGAGGCGGCGTCACGCCTCGATGCACACGTCGCGCTCCGGACGGTGAGCGGCGTCGACCACGGAGAGATACCACGATACATGAACGCAACAGACGTGATGCTCCTGACCTCTCGACGCGAGGGGTCACCGAACACGGTGAAGGAAGCACTGGCCTGTGACTGCCCCGTCGTCTCGACCGACGTGGGAGACGTGTCCAACTACGTCGAGGCCCTCGACTACTCGGGAGTCTGTGCCGACGACGACGAACTCGTCGAGCGACTCGTCGCGACGCTCCGGGCCGCACCGGTCTCTGAGGGCCGCGAGCAAGTCGCAACCCTCGGGTTGTCGGAGATGGCCCGCAACATCGCGTCGGTGTATCGACGAGCCGGCGCACAGGGGGTGACCGTCGATGGCTAGCGCGACGCCTCGCGAGCGCCTCCCGGCGGAGCCGGATCTCCTCGTGGGGCTGGCCGGCCTCGCAGTCGCGGTCGTCCTCTTCCCGCTTCGATTCCTCTCCGGACAGCTGTTCATCCAGGTCCTCCCGCCGGTGCTGGGCCTCGGGAGCCTGGTGTATCTCGTCGGACGCGTCCGTGCTGGCGAGTACGAGCGCGCGATCGAGCGTCGACGCGTCGGCGTCGACGGGCGTGTCGTCGCGGGCCTCACGGCGCTGGGGATCGGCGGGCTCGCACTGTTTGGCGCGACTGCCGGCGGTCGGACGACGACGTTCCTGCTCGCCAGCGGGCTCGTCGGGACCGCGATCCTCGCACAGATCCTGTTTCTCGACGACGACGCGCTCGGCCCCGGACTCGTGCTGGGCCAGTTGCTCGCGCTGGCGCTCGTCGTCAGGTTCACCGCGTTGCTCTCGACGCCCGGACTGATCGGCGTCGACAGCTGGACGCACCTCACGGACTACGCGGCGGCCATCCAGGCGACGGACTCGCTGTCGGCGATCGCCGACGTGAAGTACCGGACCGCGCCGCTCTTTCACGTCCTGGTAGTGATCGCTGCCGACGCCATCGGTGTCGGCCTGCGGGCGGCCACGTACGTCTCGATGGGGCTCGCGCTCCCGCTGTCGACGCTGCTGTTGTACGCGATCGGGACGCTGCTGTTCGACCGCCGCTGGGCGCTGCTGGCAGCGGGCCTGTTCGTGATGGCCGATCACGTGATCCGGTGGGGCGTCCACATCATCCCGACCAGCATGGGGCTGGTCTTCTTCCTCGGAGCGCTGGCCGGAGCGACGCGGCTCCTCGCTGGCGACACCAGACGCGCCACGTACGCGATCGTCGTGGCGTTCGGGATCGCGACCGCGCTGACCCACCAGATCTCGGCGTTCATCCTGCTGGTGGTGCTGGGCGTCGGTGCCGTGGTGGGATCGCTGGGATCGGTCCTGCCCGGCGACTTCGACCGCGCGGGGTCGCTGTGGCCCGTCTTCGCGCTCGTCACCGCTTTCGTGGCCGCGCTCTGGTCGATCACGCCGTACCGAGACAGCGTGTTCGCCCTGGAACTGCTCGACACCGTCGACCGGGCGATCGCGACCTCCGTCGGCTTCCTCAACCTCGCCGGTCCGGATCCCAGCGGCGCGGGCGGTGCCAGCAGCGCTGCGGGCGTCCCGATCGACATCGCCTTCGCGGACGCGCTCGGCTTCTTCGCGCTGTTTTTCGCGGTCGTGATCGGGACCGTCGCGGTCTTCCGCCGACGCAACGCCACTCCGGCGACGGTGACCTACGCCGTGGCCGCGGTGGTGCTGGCGACGTTTACCTTCGGGCTCCCGCTGTTTGGCTTCACGACCTTCCTGCCCGGCCGCTGGTACGCGTTCATGTACGTCCCGATGGCGCTGCTCGCGGCGCTTGGCTGCCGGTTCGCGGTGCGCCGGCTCTCGCCACGGATGGCGATGACCGGCCTGCTCGTGTTCGCGCTGGTGGTCCCCGGTGCGATGGCGATCAACCACAAGGGGACCCCGGACAGCCCGGTCTTCGACCAGGAGTTCCCGACCTACGCCTACGACGAGACGGAGCTGTCGGCCGTCGAGACGGTCGGAGCGACGCGGCCCGAAGTGGCCGATCCGATCTACACCGACCACCCCTATCGGACGGTGTTCGAGCGCAGCGGCGCGACGCCGGCCAACATGCTGGCCGTCGAGGACGGCGAGATCGTCCACGACACCGTCGTCTACCGACAGTACCAGTCGACCGGCGCACCGGTGGTCCTCGTCGGCAACGAGTCACAGACTCGGCGGCTCGCCCCCTCGGAGGTGTGTCGCGAGGACATGCACCGCCTCTACGCGAACAGCAACGTCACCGTCTGTACCGGTATCGACGGGATAGACGGAGCATAACTATGCGCGGAGATTCGGAATCCAGCCCAATGTCAGACAGAACTGTCCAGTCGTCGCCGGTCGCGCTGCCGCGACTGGCGTCGTCGATCGACGTCGCAGCGGTCGTGTTGCTGGCCCTCGTGGGGGCGATCCTGTTCTCGCTCCCGCTCGGGCTCCCAGTCGCCGCGAGGGGCGTCCTCGCGGTCCCGCTCTTGCTGTTCGTACCGGGGTACGCCGTCGTCGCGGCCCTCTATCCCGCGGCCCATCGAGAGAACGGGACGGCCGTGGACAGCCCGACGGCGATCGAGCGCGGCGCGCTCGCGGTCGGACTGAGCCTGTTCGTCGTCCCGCTGGTCGGGGTCGCCGTCGACGCCGTCTGGTCGCTGACGCTCGTCCCCGTCCTGGACACCGTCGCCGCGGTGACGATCGCCGCGAGCGTGATCGCGCTCGTCCGACGCGAGCGGTTGCCGGCCGGAGAGCGGTTCGAGGTGACGACCCCGCTGCGCCGGGCGCTGGCGGGGACGACCGAACGGCCGAAGACGCAGGTGTTCCTGATCGTCGCCGTCCTGTTGAGCGTCGCCGCCGTCGGTGCCGGGGGCGTCGTCGCGACGGACGACAGCGGTCAGGGGGTCACGGAGTTCTACCTCACTACCGACGGGCCCGACGGGGAACAGGTGATGGCGACCGCCGAGACGATCGGCAACGAGTCGGTCCACGAGCTGGTCGTCGAGAGCCCGGCACGTCCCGGCGCGAACTACACCGTCGTCGCCCGGACCGGCATCGCAACCGACCGCGGCCTCGTCGAGGAGCGGACCCTCGGTCGCACGTCGCTCACGCTCGGCGACAGCGGGACCGGGACGGCGACGTACGAACTCGATCTCGAACGCGGCGACCGCCCGCTCGAACTGACCTACCTCCTCTACGAAGGGGAGCCACCGGCAGAACCGTCCCGAGAGAACGCAGTTCGCTGGCTGCGCGTCCGGATCGGGTGACGCGGCTACACTCTTTTCGGCGATCGAAGATCGCGACGACAGCCGCCGCTCTCGGGCGTGTCGGCCTCGGAGAAGTGCCGCCGGGCCGTGCTACTCGAATCGCTTTTCCGGCGGTTCGAGCGAGACGTTCTGTCGCACGACTTCGGAGTCGATTGCGGTGATCGGATCGCCCGTCACGTCGAAGTTCGTGTCGGCGATGAGACAGTCACGCGACTGTTCGAACCGGATCCCGGAGCGGCGTGGCCCCGTCTGTTCGATCCGCGAGCCCCGGATGCGTGTGCCGTTTCGCCTGGTGATGTCGATCGCGTGTTCGGTCGCCGCGCGGCCGCTGATGGTGACGTTCTCGACGACCGGCCCCCGCTGGCTGTCGGCGGGACGGAGGGCGTTGATCGCCGGAACGCCGTCGGTGTCGACGGTCACCGTCGAGTCTCTGATCGTCGCCTGGCCCGCCTCCGAGTGGAGCACGATCCCGCCGGAGCTCGTCGGGACCTGCCCCTCGATGCGGACCTCGCAGTCCTCGACGACCTGTCCTTCGCGGGCCCGCATCCGGATCCCGCGGGGATCGAGCCCGTTGGTGTGACGCGGCGGCACCTCGTCGACGACGACGGTCGCGCGCTTGACCGACGAGCCGGTCGAGCCGAGTCTGACGTTGGCGATGTTGTTGTTCCGGTAGCGCCCGCCCCGGACGTGGACGGGTCCGTTCGAGCCCGAGAGCCCGTCCTGTCGGCCCGGCGACGACGCGTAGATGCCGTTGTTCGGGAAGTTCTCCACCACGCAGTCCCGGACGGTCAGGGTCCCGGCGTGGTTGTGGCCGACGTAGATCCCGACGGAGTCTGAGTCGTCGGTCGAGCCACCGGAGAGATGGACGTTCTCGACGAGGGCGGTGCTGTCTGGCGTGACCGCCTCAAACCGGAACCCGGACACGTCGGTCGGGTACTGGCCCCTGACCGTGACATCGCGGACGGCGAAGTCGTCGGTCCCCAGTACGTACATCATGCCGCCGTACCCCTCGGCTCGGAAGTCGAGGTCGATCCCCTCGAAGAGGAACCGCTTGAGATCGACCAGTCGCAGGAGCGTCGTGCCCAGCTCGCTGGCGGGAGCGGTCGGAACGAGCGACACGTCGGCTCCGTCGACCGCACGGAGCCCGACGTTGCGGAGCCCGGTCAGCGAGACGTGATCGACCGCGTAGGTCCCGGCCGGAAACTCGATCAGCGTATCGTCGGCCGCGTGTTCGGCCAGCAGATCGGTGATCGGTTCCGAGCCGTCGGCCGCACCGCCGACCTCGGTGATGTCGATCACCTCGTCGAACCGGGACTGTCTCTCGGTCGTCTGGACCGGCGTCTCCCCCGGCGTCCGGGTCCCGTCGTCGGGCGGCACCGGCGTCTCCGTCGCTGGACCACCACCCGGACAGCCGGCGAGCGAGCCGACGGCTGCCGCTGTGAGCGCGAGGAAGGCACGGCGAGAGCGGCGGGGCTGGGAATCTCGTGACACGGGCGGAGCGTGACCGCCCGGCGTCATTGTAATGGTAGTTCTTACGAACTGGTAAGGGACGGGTACCGGTTCGGCTGGGTGTCTCCGGCGTTCCCCGAAAAGAGAGCCGTCAGCGCGAAGCGAGCGACTCGCTATCGCGGACAGCCGATGTCCGGTGCCGGCTCATCGCTGCCGTAGTGGTTGTTCCGGAACTCGACGTTCTGCCAGCTGCTGGTGTGAACCTGCGTGATCGCGCTGCCGTCCCACCCCTCCGGCGTCGGCTTGGGCTCGTTGGGGTTGTAGAACCAGTTGCCGTGGATGTCGGCCACGTCGCTCGGCGTCCCCCGAATCGCGACGGCCTCGGTGCGGCCGCTGTCCTGAACGTGCGTGACGGCCTCGACGGTGTTGTGGTGGATCTCGATGGTCGTGCCGCCGGGTCGGTGCATGTCCATCACGTGGTCGACGGCCGCGGACCCGAAGTAGTTGTAGCGGGCGACGTAGCCGTTGCCGCCGCCGCTGGCGATGCTGTGGCGGTTGTAGTTGAACTCGTTGTACTCGATGAGCGGCTGGCCCGACGTGGTGCTGACCCCGTAGCCCAGGCCGTCCATCGGATTGTGGTGGATGTGGTTGTGGTGGACGTGCGTGTCGCCGGCCGGCCGGACCGCCGCGTGGGTGAACCCCCAGATCTCGTTGTTGTCGATCTCGACGCCGCTGCCAGTGACCCGCAGACCCATGTCGACCGCGTCGGCGTCGTACTCGCGGTAGGAGTAGCTCGGGCCGCTGACGCGCAGTCCGGTGACGCGAGCGCCCCCCGAGACGTAGACCAGGGGCCACATGACCGACGTGGTGTAGAGGTGGCCACCGGCAGCCCCGTCGACCCCCCGGTCACTCGCCAGCGTGACGCCGGCCGGGACGGTGATGTCCCGCGAACCGAGGTCGAGTTCGGCGCTCCCGTCGACGTAGACCACGTCACCACTGGCGGCACTGCCCAGTGCGTCGACCAGCTCTGACACCGAGTCGACGGTGACGGTCGCCTGCGTCGGCTCGACGGCGTCCGCGTAGCCGTCACCGCCGCCGATCACCGGACTCGTCGATTCCGTCGAGTCGTCGGAGCCGTCCTCGGTCGAGTCCGTGGACTCGTCCGTCGACTCCTGGCCGGTCAGCTCCGAGAGCGCGATCTGGTCACCGTCGAGGTACAGCGTGTAGTCGCCATCGACCGGGGCGAAGTCGCTCACCTCGCCCGTGATCTCGTAGGAGTCACCGTAGCCGTTGCCCGTGTAGCCGGCGACGGCGTACGTGCCGTCGTCGTTCTCGGCGATCACGTCGTTCTCCGTCTCGGCGGAGTTCCGGCCGGCGTCGAGGACCTTCTCGACGGAGCCGTCGACGGTGAACTCGTAGGAGACCTCCGTCTGTGAGACGACCGCCAGCGTCTGGCTGGGCTCGTCCTCGCCGACGAGATCGTACGGGGAGATCGAGTCCCCGTCGAGCGTGACGTTCGCGTCGGCGTCTTTCGGCGAGAAAGCGACGACGCTGCCCAGGAACTCGTAGGAGTCGCCGTAGCCGTTGCCCGTGTAGCCGGTGACGGTGTACGTCCCGTCGTCGTTCTGGGTGATCACGTCGTTCTCGGTCTCGGCGGACAGTTTGCCCACGTCCGTGAGCTTCGTGATCTCGCCGGTGGTCGTCAGCTCGTAGGCGACTTCCGTCGGCGAGGAGATCGCGATCTCGTGGCGCTCCTTGAGCTGGCCCCCGGCGTCGGGGCCGAAGGAGAACGTCGACGGGCCGTCCATCGTCAGCGCCGTCACGTCGCCCGTCAGCTCGTAGGCGGCGAGACCCGAGGAGACGGTGCCCTGGATCGTCCCGTCGGAGATGCTGTCGTCGACCTCGCCGTCGGTCGGGACGCGTGTCACGTCGCCGGTCGTCTCGATCACGTAGCTCCACGTCGCCTCGCTGGCGTCGATGACGAACGACTCGGTCTCGCTCTGTCCGGTCGCGGACCCGACGCCCATCCCGACGAGCGCGGTGCCCCCGAGCACTTTCAGCGCGTCGCGGCGGTCCAGTAGCGTCGTCTTACTGTCGGTACGGTCAGACTGTTCATCAGCCATGTACGAGTAGCGAGTGATTACACACCTAAGCGTTCTGACTGTTTTGCCCACCGATAGCCGCCGGATACGATCGCGATAGACGGCTGTTACCGGCAGGTTGGTTGCGGCTACCGGTAAGAACGGCCGTTTCGAAGTCGGAGCGGCGTTCGGACGCGGAGTCGGTCACCGCTCGGGTACGGGGAGCTTACAGTGGTCGTAGGCGGCGGTTACTCGCCGCAGACGGCACTCTTACTCCGGCGGGATCGTCGGCACTCGCTGCGTAGATCTGCCCGCGCCGACAGGAACTCCGTAACAAAACTACAGGCCACCGACGGGTGGCGTATGGCAGGTACGCGAGACGGTCGCCGGGAGGGCGTGGTCGTGCCCGGAATCGATACGGCAAGCAGCACCGCGGCGGTCCGGTCGCTCGGTCGTCGATCGATCCCGGCGATCGTCGCCTCCGAGCACGACACCCCACCGGCCGCCGCGTCGGCGTACTGCGAGGAATCGGTCACCGTCCCCGATCCGGCGGTGGACTTTCCGGGCTACGAGACGGCGCTGCTGGAACTGGCCCGACGCGACGACGTGGCGACGATCCTCCCGTTTCGCGAACCGGACGTGTACGCTCTGGCGCGCAACCGCGACCAGTTTCGCGAGCACGTCGGGACGCCGTGGCCGACGCTTGGGACCCTGCGACAGGTGCAAGATCGGGTGGCGCTGTTCGAGGCCGCCGACCGGGCCGGCGTCGCCACGCCCCGGACGCGGACGCTCTCTGAGTGGAGCGACTGGGAAGCAGAGTGCATCGTCAAGCCACGCTACACCTTCCGCGCGCCCGAGTACGCCGACCGCTTCGCCGACCCCGAGACACAGTGGAGTTCGACCACGTACCTCGAACCGGGCGAGCGACCCGACGGCGAGGCGATCGTCGAGGAGATGGGCCACGTGCCCCTGGTCCAGGAGTACGTCCCGACGATCGAGGAGTACGGCTTCTTCGCCCAGTACGACCACGGCAGCCCCGTCGCGACGTTTCAGCACCGCCAGCGTCGCGGGTGGAAGTACTGTGGCGGCCCGAGCGCGTTCCGCGAGTCCGTCGACATCCCGGCCCTGGAGCGGGCCGGGCGGGCGCTGCTGGACGAACTCGACTGGCACGGCGTCGCCATGGTGGAGTTCCTGCGAGACCCGCGTACGGGGGCGTTCAAGCTGATGGAGATCAACCCCCGGTTCTGGTCGTCGCTGCCCTTCACGGTTCAGGCCGGCGTCGACTTCCCCCTGCTCGCCTGGGCGCAGGCGACGGATCGCCCCATCGACGGCCCACCCGACTACGAGGTCGGGATCGGGGGGCACCTCCTCCGGGGCGAAGCGCTGCACCTCCACAGCGTCCTGACCGAGGAGTACCCGCTGGTCGAACGCCCCTCGTTCCCGGTCCGTGCCGGCGAGATCGCGGCGTCGCTACTCGGGCAGCCCCGCTTCGACTACCTCTCGACCGACGATCCCGGCCCGTTCGTCCGCGACGTTCGCAACACGGTCAGGCAGGTGACTGGGGACACGAGCGCGGACGGCCACAGCGAGTCTAACTCCGCCTCCCGGCTCGTCACCGCCGTACAGCGGCTGTTCGTACGCGAGTAATACTACCGGCTGTAAATCTGTGAACGATTTCGCCACCCCGAGGTGGCGAAGATCTTCACGAAGTTACAGCCGGCAGTATAAGCCGATCCTACCACCGGTTTCGGCCGGATCGGGCGTCGCGATGCCGCCGCGAACGCGACCGATCCAACTGTGTTGGTCGCCGTTTTATCTGCCTGGTGGCCCTGCTACCCGTATGGTCGATGTTGGCGTGGTCGGCGCGGGCGCTGGCGCAGCGGCACTCAGTTACGTGGTCGACGGAGCCCACCCGTCGGCGGATCTGACGGTCCTCGAAAAGTCCGGCGGCGTCTGCGGGCGGGCCGCGACCCGGCGGCACGGCTCACTGACCTACGACTACGGCGCGAACTACCTGAAGTCCGACGACGAGCGCGTCGCGGACCTCGTCCGCGAGACGCTGGGCGAGGCGGGACGGGTCGACGTGACCGAGCCGATTGACACCTTCGACGGGGACGGAACGGTCTCCGAGGGACGAGACACCGACGAACAACGGTGGAGCTACGAGTCCGGCCTCACCCAGATCGCGAAGCGGTTGTTCGCCGAGACCGACGCGACCGTCCACCGCCGGACGCGGGTCGAGGCCGTTCGCCGGCTCACGGAGACCGACCAGTGGGAGCTGACGGACGCCGACGGCCGACAGTGGGGCCCCTTCGACGCGCTGGCGCTGAACCCGCCGGCACCCCAGACCGCGGCGCTGCTCGACGACGCGGAGTGGGACCACCCCGTGCGTGGACGGCTGGCCGCAGCCGCGAAAGACGTGTCCTACCGGACGATCTGGACGGCCGTGCTGCACTACGATTTCGAACTCGACCGGCCCTACTACGCGCTCATCAACACCGACGACGACCACGACGTGGGCTGGATCGCTCGCGAGGAGTGCAAGCGCGGCCACGTCCCCGACGGGGAGAGTCTGCTCGTCGTCCAGGCCAGCCCAGAGTGGTCGGTCGACAACTACGACGCCGATCCGGCCGACAACGTCGCCGAGCTGGCCGAACTGACCGCGGCCGTCGTCGGCGACGACCGACTCACAGAGCCGGACTGGACCGACCACCAGGGGTGGCGCTACGCGCTCCCGGACGCGGGCGTCCAGTCGGGCCCGGTCGCCTCGGCCAACGAGCACGGGCTCTATCCGGTCGGCGACTGGGTCGCCGGAGAGGCACGGCTCCACGCGGCGCTGCGCAACGGTCTGGACGTGGGCGAACGCCTCGCCTACGCCCTGTGATCGAGCGTCGGGCGGGTCGGTGCTTACTCCGTGTCCCGAGCGTTGACCGCACAGACCGGCACCGGGGAGTGGCGGACGACGCGCTCGGTGGTGCTGCCCAGGAGGAAGCGGTTCAGGCCGCTTCGCCCCGCCGTCCCCATGGCGACCAGATCGGCGTCGTTCGCTTCGACGTAGTCGAGGATGTCCCGGGCCGGGAATCCCTCGCGGACCGTCGTCGTGGCGTCGAGCCCGCGCTCGGCCGCGGCCGTCGCGATCTCCTCGGTGACGCGCTCGCCACGGGCAGTGAGTTCCTCTAGCAGTTCCGTCGGTGCGGTGTGGTCCGGGCCCGAAGCCAGCGTCGCGACGTTGACGACGTTGATCGCGTGGACACGGGCGTCGGCCCGCTCGGCGATGGCCAGACCGTGCTCGACCGCCGCCGTCGACGGCTCGCTCCCGTCGGTCGGGATCACGATCTCGTCGTAGCCGTCGTCGACGGTGCTGGTCTCGACCGCCCGGGTCGTCAGGACCGGGACGGTCGCGTGACGAACGACGTGTTCGACGACGCTCCCGGCGATGTACCGTTCGAGACCGGTCCGGCCGTGGGTCCCCATCGCCAGCAGATCCACGTCGTGTTCCGCGGCGTAGTCGAGGATCGCCTCGCTGGGCCGTCCCCGGACGACGGCCGTCTCGACCGAGAGGCCGTCGACGACCGGTTCGAGCGCCCCGATCGTCGCCTCGCCCTCGGATTCGAGTCGCTCGACGTAGGCCTCGTCGACGCCACCGGCGTTCATCGGGCCGGCCGCTGCCTGGAGGTCGACGACGTTAAGGAGGTGGATCGACGCGTCGAACGCCCGCGCGAGGAACGCGGCGTGGGCACCGGCCCGTTCCGCGTGGTCGCTGCCGTCTGTCGGGACCAGAACGGTGTCGTACATAGTGTTCCCACTCCGACAGACACACCCACACGTCATAAACGGCGACCCCTGTTCCCGGCGGTCGAGAGGCGACGGCCGTCAGTCGCTCCCACAGCCCTCACAGTCGCAGTACCGCTCACAGACCGGGTTGTCACAGTCCGGGTTCCGTGCCGAGCAGTGCGTGCGCCCGTGGCGGATGAGCAGGACGTGGAGCGGATACGTGAGTTCGTCCGGCACGACCGCGTCAAGCACGTCGTGGGCGCGCTCGTTGCTCGCGTCCTCGGGGACGAGCCCGAATCGCTTGGACACGCGCTCGACGTGCGTGTCGACGGCCATCGTCGGCTTCCCGAAGTGGAAGTTCAGCACGACGCTGGCGGTCTTGGGACCCACCCCTTTGATGTCCGTGAGCCACGCCTTCGCCTCCGCTGTCGCCAGCGCGTCGAGGAAGGCAAGCGAGTAGGCCCCGCCGGTCTCCTCGCGGATCGCCGCCAGCGCACGCTGGATGCGGGCCGCCTTCTGGTCCGGGAGGCCGGCGACGCGGATCGTCTCGGCCAGCTCGTCGTGGTCGGCCGCTTCGATGGCCGCGAAGTCGTCGTAGGTTTCGAACAGCGACTCCGAGGCCCGCCGCGTGTTCTCGTCGGCGACGTTCTGCGAGAGGATCGTCGTCACCAGCTGTCGGACGCCCTCGCCCGGCTCCGCGTCGGCGTCGGCACCGTGTGCCTCGGTCTGTGCGACCGGTTCGTACAGCGAGACGAGGTCGTCGTGCAACTCGCGTACGTCCGCCGCCGTCCACTCTTCGGGACTCTGCATATCGGGACCCAGGACTGGGACGGCTTCAACGCACCGGGATCGAGGCAGAGCACCGGCCGGGCTCGAAGCGCACTCGACACTGCTGGCCAGTAGCTCAGGCCGTCGTGGTGAGTTCTTCGACCGTCGCGCGGAGGTCTTCGAACAGCCGCTCGGCCTGATCGTCGTCGTAGTCCGTGTGGTACTCTTTGGCCACGCCGCGTTTGGCGAGGTTGACGTGACGGTCGGGAGTCACGTCGTGGCGTTCGAGGCTGTTGCGCGCACACTCCAGCGGACAGCCGTCGATCACGACCATCGGTCGCCCGGCGATCGCCGTCTCCACGAGCGGGTCGACGTCTGCACCCACGCCCGCGATGCAGGACATCTCCGCCACGCGCTCGCGGTCGAGTCGCACGGCGAGGTCGTTGGCCATCTGGGCCGCACTCGAACACCCAGAGCACGAGTACACCAGCGGCAGGTCGTCGTAGTCTTCGGTCATCGGTCGGACAATTTGTGCCGTTCGAGGAAGTGGTTGTCCCGAACGGCTTCGTCTCCGAGTCGGGCCGACGGTAGCGAGGAGAATAGACTGCCAAATGTGGCCAATATAAATAGGAAATCAGACAGCTGTCTATAAAGAAGAGAGTAGTCCGCAGCCCTCGAACTAGACAGAACGTTTATGCAGGTGTTATCTCTATCTCCCACAGATCCGACGACGGATTGTGGGGCGTGTATTCGAAGCCGCGTTCTTCGAGGACGTCGTACAGCGGTACGGGTTCGAAACTGTTCACGAGCAGCAGTGTCTCGTCCGCGGGTAGCGACTCGATCGCATTCATGATGTCGGCGAACGGTTCGCCGTCGATCTCGCGGGCGTCGAGGCGTCTGTCGGCGTCCGTCTGGTACTCGTGGGCCATAGGTGACTGTAGGGTGTGAACGGGGCTATAGCTTCACCCGATGACGTTCGTTCGCCCGAGGTCGGGCGTCGCCAGCGACGGGCGACGGCATCAGACGCCGACGTTCGGGCGGCGCATGTAGATCGACCGGAGGAGGACACCGAGACCGACGAGGACGAACACGCCCTGAATCAGCAGTCCCTCCTTCGCGTCGAGCCGAAAGAGCACTGCGAGCACGCCGCTGGTCGCCAGGCCGGCCGTCAGAATGGCGAACCCGACGCTGAACAACTGCATCGGCCGGGAGTGTGATCGGCGGGCGGCGCGGTGTGCGAGATACGCGATGAGCCCGCCGAAGACGACCGTGCTGATCACGAGGACGATGACCATGACCGTGGTAGTGGCGTTCGGTAACATTGGTGTGGGTTTGGCTGCTGCGTTTCTGCGTCCTGTGGGGCACAACGGGGACGCCGACCTATCTACGTGTAACTACCGTGTGAGATCCCTTCAAGCGAGCGTGGCGTTCCTGCCGACTGAGAACGACGCCAGATCGCAGTCGATGCGGAGCGGGTGACCGTCCGGGACGCTACGGCGACTGGACTGGCACGGTCGAGAGCGACATCGGCTCGCTGCCGCCGAGTTCGACGACGAGACGCCAGCCACGCTCCGCGTCGACGACGCGGAACCCCGACAGTGACCACTCGGGCTGGTGGCGCGACAGCTCGACCGCCACCGGGAGCACCGGCAGTCGACCGTCTCGGACCGACAGTGCGTACGCAGAGAGAGTCACCTGGACGGTCCGTCGTCGGTTCGCCCGGTCGATCGACGTCGAGCGACAGCTGAACTCCCCGACGAGGCCGCGACGCTGGAGCGCCGCCAGTGCCGTGGCGACCGGCTGCCCGCTCCGATCGACGGGGGTCAGTTGCGACGCCGCGTCGGTCAACAGTGCCGCCTGCTGGTCGGGGCTCAGTCGCGCGTCGAACTCGGCGGCGAGTGACTCCAGCAAGCACAGACAGAGGTCGTCCGGGTCGTCGACGGTCTCTGCGAGTTCGAAGTACGCGTCCACGACGGCGGTCTCCAGATCGTCGTACGGGCCGTCGGACAGCGCCTCGAAGACGGCGGCGGCGACCCGGTGACAGAACTCGATGCGCCGTTGCTTGCCCTCGTTCGAATCGCGGTCGTCGGACACCGGCGACACCGCGGCGTCGGTGTCCGGACGCGGACCCCCAGAAAGCGCCCGGTCGCCGAACGGGTCCGACTCCTCGCAGACGATCAGGTCGTATCGCGGCGTCCGGGGATCGTACGTGCGAAGCGTGCTCCGGTACTGTTCGGTCGCACGGACCGCGAGGCGGGCCGTCGAGCGACTGTCGAAGCGTAGTGTCGCGACGGGGACCGGTCGCTCGCCAGTCCGACCACAGACGACGCGGTACGAGCCGTCGTCCGTGGCGAGTCGTTCCACGCGTTCTCGAAGCTCTGCGAGTGTCGTCCCGATCATCTGTCTCTCACCGTGGGTTGTCGTCGACGTGTGCTGCCGTGGTTCGGTCCTCGATGGCGCGGGCCCGTTCGACGATCAGATCGTCGTCGACGTGATCGAGGAGGCGTTCCTGGCCGCGTTCGCGCCGTCGCTCGATCTCGGACTCGTCGACGTAGCTCTCGAACACCCGGTCGATCTCGGACTCGCGAACGGACGCCAGTGCCGGCGATTCGGGGTCGAGGTCGTCCGGAAGCTGCTGGGCGAACCACTCGCGCCACCGGTCCCGATCGTCCCACTCCTCGTCGAGTTCCGCGCGCCGACGGACCCAGTCGTAGTGGTCGACCACCGGCTCGGGAACGCCGCGGTCGCGTCGAACGTCCTCGACGACGCTCAGCGCCGTCCGCGCGCCCCGTCCAGCAGCGACGATCGCCTGCCGGGACGCCTCGGAGGGCGAGGCGACGTACAGCCCGTCGATCGGCGTCGTCCCGTCCGCCGCGGGATAGGAGTCGTCGAAGGTCTCGTGGACCTCGCCGTCGTGCTCGCGGGTCGTCACCATCGCCGCCTCGTCCAGCGACAGGAGATACTCCCCGCCGTACCGCGTCGCAGCGACGACTCGGTCGGTCGTGACCGGGTCGCCGGACTGGAGTGCCACGATGAAGCCGCCGTCGTCACGGCGCTGGACCGACTCGACGAGGTCCGCACGGAGCTCACAGCCGGCCGCTCGGACGTGGTCGTGGCACAGCTCGTAGAGCGTCTCGATGTCGATGCCGGCGGGGAAGCCGAGGTAGTTTTCGAGGTGAGCGCACCGCCGGAGCGACGACCGTCCACGGTCGAACACGACCGTATCGAGGCCGTACCGGGCGGTAAACACGCCGGCCGAACAGCCCGCGGGGCCGCCGCCGACGATCACGACCTCGTGGTCGGTCGCTCCGTTCGCAGGCGTCGTCTCGCCCATCGTCAGAACTCTCCGGTGACGATGTCTGCGACCCGCTGGCGGTCGAAGAGCTCCGCATCGTCGGTGACGCGCCCGAACGTCTCCGGGTACAGTTGCTTGGCGGCCCGCTCGGTGAGGAACAGATTCTGAATCGGGCCCTGTCGGAGCGGCCCACCGCGGTAGACGCGACCGTTCTCGACCGCCGTCAGTTTCCCGCCGACGGGATGTTCACGGAGGAAGCCCAGGACGGTCTCGCGGAACTCGGTCGCCGACTTCTCCTCGTGGCCGCGAATCAGCAACACGTCCGGATCGATCGTGAGCAGGTTCTCGTAGTCGAGTTCGCCCCGGTTCTCGGTACTCAGGTTCTCGACACCCGTTCCGGCGAGTGCGTCGCTGACACCGAGGTCGTTCCACTGCTTCTTGCTCGTGCCGTCGTCGTTGAGTCGGTACGGCGAGAACGTCTCCGGCTCGTCCGTTCCCTCGTAGGTGAGAAAGACGCTCGGACGCTCGTCTGCCGGCGGCAGCTGAGACTGGAGCTCGGCCAGGAACTCATCGTGGAGCGTCTCGAAGGCCTCGAAACGGGCCCGCTCCTGGAACATCGCGGCCATCTTCTCGAAGGCCTGATAGAGCGTGTAGTACCGGTAGTCGTGCCACTCGTCGGACCGCCGGAAGATCATGTTTCCGAAGAACGGGCCGACGTTCTCCCGGATTTCGGCGATGTCGTCGTCGCTCCAGTCGAACCAGTTTCGCAGCATGCCCGTGTCGATGACGTGGACGTCGCTGTCGAGTTCGTAGAACAGTTCCCTGGACATGTCGGCCTCGACGAGATCGTTGGCGGCGATCCGCTCGAAGTCGACACTGACGCCAGGGAGCTCGTCGTAGACGCCAGTGTGATACTCGCCGGACTGCCCGATCCCGACCATCCCGTCGGCCTGGCCCAGCGCGACGCCCATGTCGGCGAAGTCGCCGCCGTAGGGAACCCACGTCTCCGGGACGGCGTCGAAGGTCACTTCGCCAGCGGGGGCCATCGAGACGGAGTACGCGTCCCCGTCGCTCGACTCGGTTTGTGCGTCCGTCTGGGTGGCTGTCTCGGTCGACCGATCGCTGCTGGTACCGCTACAGCCTGCGACCAGGCCAGCGAGCACCAGCGAACCACCGGACAACACGTACTCTCGTCGGGTCGCACTGTTCGCGTCGTTCGAGTTGCGCGCCATAGGATTTGGCTCGCCTAAAAGACATATATGCGTTGTGGATTTTAGGCGAGCCGAAACTACCGCGGCGCGCCACACTGGGGACACATCGGCGGCCCCGACTCGGGCAGTGCAGCCCCACAGTGGGGACAGTCGTCGACGGCGTCGGCGGTCGTCAACTCCTCGATCACCGAATCGGTCGTCCGGCGAAGCGACGCGATCGTTCCGAGATCGCTTTCCTCCGAGCGCCGATCGCCTGATCGGCCACGCTCGGCCGCGAGCGCGAACGCTCCACGCTCTGTGACGAACGACTCCTCGTCGTCGGTCAGTGCCCGCAGTCGAGCGGTCGGGTAGTCTTCGAACACGTCGGCCCCGGCGGTGCCGAACGCTTCCGCCGCACGACCCCGGACGTAGGGGTTCGGGTCGTCCAGGCGCGCAGCGAGCGCCCCCCGAACGTCGGTCAGGCGCTCCGGGTGCTCGCAGCCGGTCGCGACCAGCGCCGTACAGACGTGGTACCTGACGAGTTCGCTCTCGGCGTCGAGGTGGTCGCCGAGGTGTTCGACGAGGTGCCGGAGTCGGTCGGGGTCGCCGAGCGCGACGAACGCCAGCGCCTTGGCGAGTTTCGCCGTGACCTCGGGCTCGTCGAACGCGAGGCCGACGCGCAGATCGGCGAGCACCGAGGGCGCTGCGACGGCGTCGGGGTGTTCGAGAGCGACGTACCCCAGCGCTTCGGCCGAACGAGCACGGACGTAGTAGAACTCGTCCTCGTCGCCGAGGCGAGCACCGAGGGCGTCGACGGAACCGAGAACGGCGTCGGGGTCGGCCTCGGCGACGGCGACGAACAGCTTCGCGGTCGTGAGCCGTATCGCGCGTTCCTCGTCTGTGAGAAACGAGGCGACGACGGGAGCCAGCCCGTCGAAACGCGACGGAGCGTCGTCCGCGAGGTCGCCGAGCGCCTGTACCGCGTCCTTCCGAACGGACGGGGGGGCGGCAGCGAGTGCCGTCAGTGCGTCCCGCACCCGGTCGACTGGTTCCGTTTCGACGATCTCGACGAGCCGTGCCGGCTCCGGTGGTTCGGTTCGGTCCACCATCTCAATGGTCGTGAGAGCGACATCACGGGACCGACTGAAAGCGCTTGCGTTCGATCCGTCGGGGAACGGGTCGGAAAGAGCAGGCGGAGAACACGGCGAGTCGGCGTCGGGCAGGTCCCTGCCGTGGCCGGCACCCGACGAAATCGATCAGTCAGTCGTCACCGGTTCGCTCCCCTCGGCCGACCGATCCTGGCGCTGTGTCACGTCGAACTGTGAGACCATCGACTGGAGCTGCTCGGCGCTGTCCGACAGCGAGTCAGCGCTGGTCGCGATTTCCTGAATCGTGGCGGTCTGCTCTTCTGTCGCTGCCGACACGGCCTGTGCTTTGTCGGCCGTCTGGTCGCTGATCGACGTGACCTCGTCGAGCATCGAGACGACCTCCTGCCCGGAGTCGGCCTGTTGGTCGGTCGCCTCACTGATCGACTGGATGGCGGTGTTCGCCTCCTCGACCTGCGTGACGATCTCGTTCAGTTTGTCTGCCGTCTGGTCGATCGTCTGGCGACTCTCTTCGACTTCCGACTGTGTGTCGTAGATGTCGGCTGCGACGCTGTCGGCCGAGTCTTCGATCCCCTCGATCAGCGACTCGACTTCCTGTGTCGCGTCGGCCGTCTCACCGGCCAGTGACTTGATCTCTGATGCCACGACGGCGAACCCTTCCCCTGCTTCGCCGGCTCTGGCTGCTTCGATAGAGGCGTTGAGCGCGAGCATGTTCGTCTGCTCTGCGATGTCGTTGATCAGCTTCACGACCTCTTCGATCCGCTCGACTGCCTCCTGGAGATCCGTGACCTCTGCGACGGTCTCGTTGGTTCGAGACTCCAGCGACGCCATCTTCTCGACCGCCTCGGCGGCCGCCTGCTCGCCGTCCTGACCGAGTTCCGCCGCCTGCTGTGACTGGCTGGCGACTTCCTGTGAAGACGAGGCGATCTCTTCGATCGTCGCGGAGAGATCACTCATCTCTGCACTCGCTGCGTTGACCTTGTCGCTCTGTTTTTCGGTCCCGGCGGAGATGTCCTCGGTGCTCTCGGCGACTTCCGCGCTGGCAGATCGGATCTCCGACGCGCCGGCAGTGACCTCCGAACTCTCGGTGTCGACTCGGTCTGCGAACGATTGAATGTCGGCGACCACCGATTCGAGATCGTCCATCATCGCGTTGAACGCCGCACCGATCTTGGCCATCGCGTCGCTCTGGCTGTCCGGGTCCATCCGAACCGTCAGATCACCGGCTGCTGCCCGTTCCATCGTTTCCGCGTAGGAACCGGCTTTCGCTTCGAGGTCCGCAGTCAACTCTTCGAGTTCCGCTTCCCGCTCTTCGATCTCCTCGCGAGCGCGTTCGGCCTCACGCTGTGCGTCTTTGGCTTGCTCGCGCTGCTCGTTCGCCTGCTCTTTCGCTTGCTCGGCCTCCCGCTGTTTGGCTTCGGCCGATTCGACCAGTTCCTGCATCTCCGTGACGAGCGAGAGCGTCGCCGTCCCGCCGATCGCGAAGACCGCGACCGTCGACGTCATCAACGGACCGGTCGCGAGGTTGAACACCTCCTCGTAGATGCCCGCCTTCTCGAACATGAGGCTGACCGTCCAGACGGTCCCCAGCGTCGACGCGAAGCTGAACGTCAGCCAGAAGGCAGATTCGGCGTCGGTGTCACGGTAGTTGAGCCAGCCCAGTACCGTCGCACCGACGAATCCGAGTGCGCCGAGTCCGTCGAAGATAGGTGCGATTCCGACCATGGTTAGCTCCCCGTTTCGATCCGGTTCTTTCGCCGAAGGTACGCCGCCGCGAAGAAGGTGAGGCCCGCGACGCCGATACCGATCCCGTGCTCGACGAAGTTCAGCACCTCGCCGAGGACGACCGCTTCGAGGTTCGTCGCCACCATTCCGACGACGAGCAGACAGTACCCGGCCGTGAACCAGCGTGTCTCCTCTCTGTACTGAGTGAGGACGGGGATCAGCCCGATAACCGCAACCAGGAGCCCGACGACTTCCATCGGAGCGAACACCGAAATGTCGACCATACCACTGGCTACGTCTATCCGGATAAAAGTATCGGGGCCAAATATTCAGCTTCGATAATAATGGCCGCTATTTTTCGGTGTATGGACAATGTTACTGTGTGGCATTTGTCGGTCTGTGAGGGACACGCTCACAGCGGACGATCGATACATTCGGTGTGACTCTCTCATACTACCAGCTGTACATCTGTGAACGATTTCGCCACCCCGGAGTGGCGAAGATCCTCACGAAATGACAGCCGGCAGTATCAGCTTCGCTCGTCGAAAAGATCAGGAACACCGAGAGATTCGAACCTCGACGAGACTTACCGTGTCCGCCGCTCAAATGACCAGTCGCTCCGCTTTCACTCACGTCCGTTCGCGAAAAGCGACGAGCACTGAGGGATTTGAACCACGTCGAGACTCGCTTCGCTCGTCTCGCCTGCTCAAACCCTCAGCTGTACGTGGTTTGTTTCTCGTATCTGCTCGTCACAAGATCACGAGCGCTGAGGGATTTGAACCCCCGGCAACGTGGTCCGAAGCCACGTACTCTGTCCAGGCTGAGCTAAGCGCCCTGTACTGATTGCTATGAGGGCGTCCCGGTTTAAACCCCCCGGTTCGCGGGCACCGGGTTACGTGTTCGCGTCCCACGATTGCTGCCGAATCCCGAAAAGCAATAACTGTTGAACGGGAAGCATGGTGTACCGTATCTGTGCACGCCTGGCTAGCGTCGCACACGGACGACTACGATGTACGATCTGGGGGAACAACTGGACGGACGGATGGTTGCACCGGGGACGAACATCCTCGTGAAGGGGCCGCCGTTGACGGGAAAGCGCCGCCTGGCTCGTCAGATTCTCGCCCACGGGCTCGACGCCGACCAGGGAGCGATCGTGATCACGACGCGTGACAGCGCCCGCCGGGTCGCCAGGCAGTTCGGGTTCGACGACGAGGACGAAGCGCGAGCGATCGGGATCGTCGACTGTGTCACCGAGCACGTCGGGCGGTCGACGACCGACACGCTGACGGTCAAGTACGCGACGTCGCCGGTCGACATGACGGGGATCGGGCTGGGGTTCTCGAACTTCATCGAGTACTTCTACGGCGACCTCGGCCGAGAGCGCAACCGCGTGATGGTCGATTCGCTGTCGACGCTGCTGATGTACGCGACGCTACAGACGGTCTTCGAGTTCATGCACGCGATCACGAGCCGTGTCGACGACGTCGACGCGGTCGGCGTCCACGTCATCGAGTCCACCGCTCACGACGAACAGACGCTGCACACGATCGAGCAGTTGTTCGACGGCACGGTCGAACTCGACGAGAGCGGCATCGTCGCGGTCGATCTCCCGACCGAGGCCGAGTCGGCGAACCCGTAGGACAGCCACCGCTGGCAGCGGAGGCACGCCGACGGGATCGACAGCACGCTTTTGCCGACGCCGCCGGTAGGTGTCCGTATGCCCGTCGACTCTGACGACACGCTCCGGGAGATCCTCGACTACGACACGATCGCCGTCGTCGGCTGTTCGACGACGAGCGGGAAAGCGGCCCACGACGTGCCGGCCTACCTGCAATCGCAGGGCTACCGTATCGTTCCGGTCAACCCCTTCGCCGACGAGATCCTCGGAGAACGTGCGTCCGATTCGCTGTCCGACGTGGAAGCGACGATCGACATCGTCGACGTGTTCCGGCCGAGCGAGGAGGTGGCCGGTATCGTCGACGAGACGCTCGACCGCGAGGACGTGCGCGTGCTGTGGACCCAGCTGGGAATCCGTGACGACGACGCCGCGAAGCGAGCCGAGAACGCGGGGCTACAGGTCGTCCAGGATCGGTGTCTCAAAGTCGAGCACGAGCGGCTGCGGTGAATCCGTGACACGACGGTCCAGCTAGGGGCTCTGTCCGTCGGCGTCTTCGGTCGTCTCCGACGGCGCTCCGGCAGTGTCCGGGTCGTCCGGCGATGCCGCGTCGCCGCTCGGGTCCGCTCCCTCGGCGTCCTGAATGACGGCGTCGGTGACGGCGCTGTCGACGTCGATGTCGTGCTCCTCGGCGATCGCCTCCAGCAGCGTGCGGTGCTGTTCGAGCTCCCGTTCGATCTCCTCGACGCGTGCCCCCGTCTCGTCGACCGTCCCCCGAAGGTCCTGAAGCTGCTCGACCATGTGGTTGATCCGCTTGTACATCTTCTCGGCCAGATCCGCGAGCTTCTGGACCTTCTTGGCCGTGCTTCCGAGTCCCATGGCCGAGCTATCGTGAGTCACCCTTGTGGCCCTTTCGGCTCCCGGACACCACGTGTGGAAAGAAGCCGCGCCTGCCACGAACCGACAGTATAAGACCGGGGGAGATCCACCACCGAGTATGGAGCAGTTGCGGCTCGCACCGACCGTCGGCATCGTCGCATCGCTGGCCGTCCTCGCGGTCCTCGCGGCACCGTACGCGGTCGTCGAGCAGAGCAGCGCCGTGGGCACGTACTTCGCCGCCGGGGCCATCAGTCCGCTCGTCGTCGGCCTCTTCGCGAGCGTGGCGATCATCGTCTTCGCCGCGGGTCGACAGGGCCGGTCGCCACCCGATCTGGTCGCCGGGGCGACGCTCGTCCTGGGTCTGTTCATGACGGTCCTGGCTGCGGTCTGGGCCATTACGGTTCCCCAGAGCATGGTGACACAGCTCACGACGGCAGACGTGCTGGGGTATCACCGCGGGGCGCTCGTGGTCACCGCGCTCTGTGTCACCGCCGCCGCAGCGTGGTACGCACGCACCCAGCGGCTCATCTAGCCGACCGCGTGGCGACGACCACCACGCCGTCCCGTCTTTCCGAAAGGTCCTTAAGTTGTGGCGGCGGATTTCCGAGTGGACTAGGTCGAGGGGTTAGGCCCCCCTCCTCGCCCGCACTACGGTCTTGAGCGGGGACCGAACTCGGGGGCGTCCGGTCTGCCGGACGCAGGCCCCGTGAGCTAACGTCGAAGCCTCGTCCAACGGGGACAGCGGTCCACACGGCTGCGCCTGCAGGGGCGTTCGCCTGTGGTTAGACGAGGGCACTCCGCCAGGCACGGAAGTGAGCAGCGGACCCTCGTACACCTGTCGCTCGTCGGATCGCGGGGTGGAGGAGGCAAACGGGACTACCTGCGCCCGAACGCCGGGCAATCTCGCTGTCCATCCCATTCATACGCCGTTCTCCCTTCCACAGCGGGTGCGCTGGGCGCACTACGTGCCAAAAAGTGCAGTCAGTGGCGCTATTCGTCGAACTCGAACAGCCGGCGCAGTTAAACGTTCATCACTGCGACGACGAGAGACTGCGAAGACGAACGGATGGAACGGTGGTCAGTCGTCGTCGGTCGGTTCCACGAGGCCGTCGACGTTGGCCAGTTCGAGACCGCCGCCGATGGTGCGGTTCGGGTAGGGGATGTCGATGCCTGCCTCGTCGAAGCGTTGCTTGACGGCTTTGACGTACTCGCCGCGGATCTTGACGAAGTCGGCCCGCGAGGGGTTCGCGATCCAGATGCGAGACTGGAGTCCCACGGAGGAGTCGCCCAGTTCGATCAGGCGCACCGACGGTTCGGGGTCGGCGAGGATGCCCTCGTGCTCGTCGGCCTCTTCGAGGATGATCTCGGTCGCTCTGTCGATGTCGTCGTCGTAGCCGATGCCGAAGACGAACTTCAGGCGCAGTTGCTCCTTGGCGACGGGGTTCTTGATGACGTCGTCGGTCAACTGGGAGTTGGGCACCGTCAACAGCTCGTTGTCGAAGGTCCGGATACGGGTGACACGCAACGAGATGTCCTCGACGACACCGGCGTGGTCGTCCCACTCGATCCAGTCGCCGATGCGGAACGGTTTGTCGGTGAAGATGAAGATGCCCGCCACGAAGTTCGAGAGCACGTCCTGCATCGCGAAGCCGATCGCCAGCGTCGCGGCGGCAGCGATCGTCGCCAGCGACTGGAGGAAGTCGCCGTAGTCGGCCATGCCGAACGCCACGGAGATCCCGACGAAGACGACGGCGATGCTGACGATCTTCTTCAGCGGCTTGCGGGCGTGGGCGTCGAGGTCCCGCGCTTTGAGCGCGCGGTTGACCACCGGGAGGATCACGGCGCGGCCGAACAGGTAGATCACGAGGAAGACGACCACGAAGGTCATGGCCTGGCCGATCGACTCCGCGTAGGGGACCCCAAAGTCGGCGAGGAGCTGGGCCAGTGGCGTCGGGTCGTCGTCGACGACCGGCGTCCCCTGCGTCATCGTTCGAACACGGCGGTGTGACCCCTCGTCTGGACGACGGTCCCACCGGCGAGGTCGGCGAGTTCGTCGGCCTCGTCCTCGGTCGTCGTCCCGCCCAGCGCAGACCGGAGGAACTTCACTTTCACGAGGTCGCGGTCGTCGAGCTGGTTCGAGAGTTCGTCGGCGACCGGATCGATACCTTGCTTGCCGACACGGAGCGTGGCGTCGAGTTCGTGAATCCGCTGTCGGCGGTCTTTGTTACTCATACTGTCCCGATTTTACTGTTGAGGACTTAAACACTTGGCCAACGGGCCGAACGAGAACGCAGGCAATCGGCCGTCACTCGTAGGGATAGCGTGCCTGGGTCCCACAGTCGCAGGTGACGACGACGTGGCCGTCCTGGAGGCGGACCCGCGCGTTGACGCTCGGACGGAGGTAGGCGTCGCAGGCGTCACAGGTGAACCGCTTGAACCGCCGCGGGAGCCCGAGACGGTTGCGCTCGGCGACGCGGCGAGCGCGGCGAACGTACTCGCGGGCACGCTCGTCGTTGCCGTCGCCGGCCGCCTCGCGAGCGAGGTCGTGGAGCCGTCGAATCCGCTCGCGAGCGATCTCTGACTCACCGGGCGTCATCGACCACACCTCCGCCGACCCGACGGGAATACGTTTCGTATCGGACCGACAGCCTTTTGTCGGATACTGGAGGACAGATCGCTGTGCGCACGCTGAACTACCTGGAGGTCGCGGGCTGGCTGGACCGCAGCGGGATCGGTACGTCGGTCGAGCACCAGCGAGCGGCGCTCGCCGACAGAGACGTCGAGGTCGTTACCTCGCCGTGGGAGGGTGACCACCCGGTCGACGCCGTCCGGTCGAAGCTCACCGGCGGGCGCGCGTTCACCGACGTGGATCTCGTCCACTGCAACATGATCGGGCCGGGAACGGCCGCGACGATCAAGCACGCCCAGCGGACCGACACGCCGGTGATCCTCCACTCGCACGTCACTCGCGAGGACTTCCGGGACAGCTTCCGCGGGGCCAACGTCGTCGCGCCGGTCCTGGGGAAGTACCTCAAGTGGTTCTACTCGCAGGCCGACCTCGTGCTGTGTCCCAGCGAGTACACGAGAGGGGTGTTGCAGTCGTATCCGATCGACGCGCCGATCCGGCCGATCACGAACGGGATCGACCTCGACCGGCTGAGGGGGTACGAGGAGTACCGCGAGGAGTACCGCGAGCGCTACGACATCGACGGGATGAGTGTCTTCGCCGTCGGCAACGTCTTCGAGCGCAAAGGGCTCTCGACCTTCTGTCGGGTCGCCCAGCGGACCGACTACGACTTCACCTGGTTCGGCACCTACGAGACCGGGCCGAGCGCGTCCGCGGCGGTGCGCAAGTGGACCGGAGATCCACCGGACAACGTCACGTTCTCGGGATGGGTCGACGACATCCGCGGGGCCTACGGGGCCGGCGACGTGTTCATGTTCCCCGCGAAGGTCGAGAACCAGGGGATCGTCGTGCTCGAAGCGATGGCCTGCGGGAAAGCCTGCGTGATTTCGGACATCCCGGCCTTCGCAGAGTACTACGAGGACGGCCACGACTGCCTGATCTGCTCGTCCGAACGGGAGTTCGTCGACGCGCTCGAACGGCTGGAAGCGAACCCCGACCTCCGGGAACGGCTGGGCGAGAACGCGAAAGCGACCGCTCGCGAGCACGGACTCGACCGGGTCGGCGAACAGCTGACGGACATCTACGGGCAGGTCCTCGACGGGAACGTGCCCGAGGCTGTCGGCGAGAGATAGCAACGGTTTAAGGCGTGGTCGATCAAACGTCGCCGATGGCACTGCCGCGCGTGGCTGCGTTCACCGACACATATCTCCCGACGGTCAACGGCGTCACCTACACTGTCAAGACCTGGCGCGAGCAGTGGAGCCGCCGCGACAGCGAGATGGACGTGATCTATCCCCGGAGCGAACACCAGGCGACGGCCGGGGAACACCCGGTGTCGAGCCTCCCGTTCCCGTTCTACGAGGGGTTTCGCGTCGCGGCACCGCAGATCCCGACGGCCGTCGAGGCGGCCGACGTGGTCCACGCACACACCCCGTTCAGTCTCGGGCTGGCCGCAAAGCGCTTCGCCCGGAGCAACGACGCGCCCCTGGTGGCGTCTTACCACACACCGACCAGCGAGTACGCCGAGTACGTCTCACTCAACGGCACCATCGAGCGACTGATTCGCAACTGCGCGACGCGCTACGAGCGGTGGTTCCTGAACGGTGCCGACGTCGTCATCACGCCCAGCGAACGGACCGCTCGACACCTCCGCGAGACCGTCGGCGTCTCGACGACGGTGGAAGTGCTCGCCAACGGCGTCGACACCGACTTCTTCGCGCCGAGTGAGACGGCGGCGTTTCGCGAGCGCCACGACCTCCCAGACGGCCCGCTGGTGGGATACACCGGGAGGCACGGCTACGAGAAGTGCCTCGACGACATCGTCGCCGCCGCAGAGGGACTGGACGTGACGCTGGTCTTCGGCGGCGACGGGCCCGCCCGCGAGGACCTCGAAGCGACGGCCGAGGCGGCAGCCGTCGATGCCCACTTCCTGGGGTTCCTCGACCGAGCGGAGCTGCCCGAGCTGTACGCCGCGCTCGACGTGTTCGCGTTCCCCAGCCCGGTCGAGACCCAGGGACTGGTCGCACTGGAGGCAAACGCCTGTGGGACGCCGGTCGTCGGGGTCGACAGCGGCGCGCTGAGTGGCACGATCGACGACGGCGTCACCGGCTACAAGTACCCCGAGGGCGACACCGACGCCTTCCGCGACGGGATCGAGCGGGCGCTCGACGAGTCCGAGCGGCTCCGAGAGCGCTGCCTGGACCGCCGCGAGGAGACGAGCGTCGAGCACTCCGTAGAACGACTGGCGGACATCTACGAACAGGTCAGCTGACACGCTCGTCGTCGGAACGCTCACGGTTCTCTCGCCGGGAAATATCCAAAACGTTTCGTTCACCCCCGACGAGAGACGGATATGAGCGAGACACAGCACCTCCTCGTGATCGGTGCACATCCGGACGACTGCTCGATCAAGGCGGGCGGTATCGCGGCAAAGTACGTGGAAGCGGGCCACGACGTGACCTTCCTCTCGGTCACCGACGGGAGTGCCGGCCACCACGAGATGAACCGCAAGAAGCTCGCTGCGCGACGCAAGCGCGAGACCGAGGCCGTCGCGGAGACGCTGGGCATCGACTACGACGTGTTCGACATCGCCGACGGCCTGCTCGAACCGACGCTCGCCAACCGCAAGAAACTCATCCGCTACATCCGCCGGGTCGACCCCGATCTGGTGCTCGGACCCCGGCCCAACGACTACCACCCCGACCACCGCTACACCGCGCAGTTGCTCCGGGACGCCGCGTACTCGCTGATCGTCCCCAACATCGTCCCCGACACCCAGCCCATGGCGTCGAACCCGGTCATCGGCTACGTCGCCGATCACTTCCAGAAGCCCGAAGCCTTCGAGCCCGACGTGGTCCTCGACGTGAGCGACGTGGCAGAACGGAAGATCGACGCGATGGACTGCCACGTCTCCCAGATGTACGAGTGGCTCCCCTACACCTTCGGCGAACTGGAGAACGTCCCCGAGGACGCTGACGCACGCCGCGAGTGGCTCACCGAGGCGGGAGTCGATCACCTCTCGGCCAACACCGAGATCAACGTCGCCGACCGCTTCCGTGCCGAGCTGAAAGATCGCTACGGCGAGGACGCCGGTGCCGCGGTCGACCACGCCGAGGCCGTCGAGATCTCCGAGTACGGTGCGCCGCTGACCGAGGACGCCGCCGAGCGCCTCTTTTTCTTCTAGAGCGAAAGCGCTATCCGCGTCTCACCGCTCCGATCGTTCCCGCTCTCGGAGCGCGGCGACCCGTGATTCGATCGGCGGGTGCGAGGAGGGGAGGACGCGAGCGGCCACCGAGCGCCATCGACGCCGCGTCCGAGCGACGGCGTCGTCGCCGTCGATCCCGTCACCGTCGTCGATCGCGTCGGGCAACACGCACAGTTCGCGGACGCCGGTCTGGGCGGTCCGCAGGTCCTCGGACGGACGCAGGTCGTCGAGCGTCTCCAGTGCGCCGACGAGAGCGGCCGGCGACCCCCTGATCGCGGCCGCCCCGGCGTCGGCGTGGAACTCGCGCACTCGCGAGAGCGATCGGTAACAGGCCGTGCTCGCGAGCCACAGCGCCGAAGAGAGCGCGAGGACGATCGGCGAGAGCGCGAGCATCGCGATGTGGAACTGGCCGAACGCGACCGTGTCGCTGTCCTCGGGCTGCTCGACGCCGGGGAGGTACCCGAGTCCGGATCGGCGGAGGAACTCGATCGTTCCCCCGTTGACGCGGGCCGTGACCGTCGGCAGGAAGCCAGCGGCCGTCATCACGAACGCGTCGCCGTGCTTGAGGTGGGCGAGTTCGTGAGCCAGGACGGCGTCGAGTGCCTCGTCGTCGAGCCTGCGAAGCAGCCCCGTCGTGACGACGAGGATCTGCTCGCCGGGCCGGCCGGCGACGTAGCTGTTGGGCGTCTCGCTGTCGACGACCCGCACGTCCGGGATCGGTGTGTCCGAGAGCTGTGCCAGCCCGGCGAGCCGGGCCGCGACGCGCTCGCGGTACTCGCCGTAGTCGAACGTCGGCACGACGCGTGGATCGCGCTCGTCGTCACCGTCCTCGGAGACCGCGTGCGAGCGGTCGGCCAGCAGGCCGCCGAAAGGCCGTCCGGGTTCGATCGGTTCGGTGACCGGCGCGAAGAGGTCCCGGAACGTCTGTCGCTCGCCAGGGACGGTGTTGGCGCTCATCCGGTAGCCAAACACCGACTGGCCCGCCAGCGTCGCCGCGGTCCCGACGGCGACGACCAGCGGCGACGGGAGCGTCCGGAACTGCAACGCGTCGGCCACCAGCCCGACGGACTCGTAGGTGATGGCCCACGAGAACAGGCCGACTGCCAGGTGGCCCAGCCAGTAGACGGCGACGACGAAGACCGCATCGAAGGCGACCAGCAACGCGACCAGCGCCGCCAGCCGAAACCGCATACCGAGGGCGTTGTGGGAGGGCATCGTCCGAATCTTGGCGCGGCCGCAGTGAAAAAGTATCGGTGAGGATGAGAGAACGGGCAGCGGTCGTTCGTGCTTCGTAGAACCGCGTTCGAGTGGCGGCCTACGCCAGCGCGCTACCGGCTCGGATCAGCTGTTTCTCGCCGAACGCGGGACCGACCAGTTGCAGCCCGACCGGGAGTCCGTCGTCGGTCTCGCCGGCAGGCACGGAGATTGCCGGGAGATTCGCCAGGTTGACCGGCGTCGTGTTGGCGTCGGCCAGATACATCGTCAGTGGATCGTCGAGGCTCTCGCCCATCTCCATGGGCGGGATCGGCATCGTCGGCGAGGCCAGCACGTCGGCCTCCGAGAGGGCCTCGTCGAAGTCCTGCTTGACCCACGCGCGGGCGTCCTGGGCCTTCTTGTAGTACTTGTCGTGGTAGCCCGCCGAGAGCGCGTACGTCCCGAGCAGGACTCGGCGCTTGACTTCCTCGCCGAAGCCCTCCTCGCGGGCGTTGGCGAAGGTCTCGTTCCAGTTGCCCTCGTAGCCTTCGCTCGCGGAGACCCCGTAGCGGACGCCGTCGAAGCGCGCGAGGTTCGAGGAGGCTTCCGACATCGCGATCACGTAGTAGGCCTCGACGGCGTGTTCGACGCTCGGGAGGTCGACCTCGTGGTAGCTCGCGCCCTGTACTTCGAGTTCGTCGATGGCGTCCCAGAACGTCTCGACGACTGCCTCGTCCGCGCCTTCGACGAGTTCCGTCGGCACGCCGATCGAGAGTCCGTCGACGTCGCCGTCGGCGGCGTCGGCGAGCCCCTCGGTCGCGCCCTCGTGGTCTCGGGTCGTCGCGTCGTGTTCGTCCGGGCCGGCGATCACTTCGAGCAGCTCCGCGGCCTCCTCGACGGTCGTCGCGATCGGACCGATCTGTTCGAGGCTGTTGGCGTAGGCGACGAGCCCGTACCGGGAGACCAGCCCGTAGGTGGGCTTGATGCCGACGACGCCACAGAACGCGGCGGGACAGCGGATCGAACCGCCGGTGTCGGTCCCCAGAGCCATGTCGGCGTCGCCCCCAGCGACGACGGCGGCGGAGCCACCCGAGGAGCCCCCGGGGACGTGGCCCGGAGCGGCGGGGTTCTCGACCGGGCCGTAGGCCGAGGTCTCGGTCGTCGTCCCCATCCCGAACTCGTCCATGTTGGTCTTGCCGGGAACGGTCGCGCCGGCCGCCGTGAGTCGTTCGACGACCGTCGCGTCGTAGGGCGGGACGTACCCCGCGAGCATCGACGAGCCACAGGTGGTCTGGACGCCCTTCGTCGAGATGTTGTCTTTGACCGCGACGGTCTTCCCGGCCAGCGGCCCCTCGTCCGCGCCCTCGATCGTCTCGTCGCTGATGTAGGCGTTGTACTCGGTCGCCATCTTACGACACCTTCGGCCCCTTGAAGTGGCCGGCCTCGCTGTCCGGCGCGTTTTCGAGCGCCTCGGCCTGGCTGAGCCCCTCGTGGCTCTCGTCCGGACGCATGACGTTGGTCAGTTCGGCCTCCCGCTCGACTTCGGGAACCTCGTCCAGCGTCTCGAAGTAAGAGAGGATGTCCGCGAACTGTTCGGTGAACCGTTCGACCTCGTCGTCGTCGAGGTCGACACGGGCGAGATCCGCGACGTGACGGACCTCGTCTGGATCGACGACGGATTCGCTCATACATCCCCGGAGCGGTGGCCCGGCGGTAAGGGTTTCGATACCCTGGGAACGCCCGCTCGGAACGCAGTTCGACGACCGTCCGCCACGGAACCGATATCGCACCAGCAAAGCTTGTTTTGTGATTCGGAAAATCTGAATTCGCCGATAGCCAAAACTTTTAAGTCGACGCAACAACAACAGTGTAATCGCTAGAAGGTTTCTCGGGTACCTGACCCGGCTGTCACTCCAACCAATGACCGATACCACCATCCGACGATTTACGGACGAGAACGAGCACACAGAGGAGACCGAAGACGAGTCAGAGCACGTCTGTCCAGAGTGTGGGGGCGATCTGGTCGCCGATAGCGAACGCGGCGAGACCGTCTGTGAAGAGTGTGGACTGGTCGTCGAGGAAGACGAGATCGACCCCGGTCCCGAGTGGCGTGCGTTCGACGCCAGCGAGAAAGACGAAAAGTCCCGCGTCGGCGCACCGACGACCAACATGATGCACGACAAGGGGCTGTCGACCAACATCGGCTGGCAGGACAAGGACGCGTACGGCAACTCCCTGTCCTCGCGCCAGCGCGAGAAGATGCAGCGCCTGCGCACCTGGAACGAGCGGTTCCGCACCCGCGACTCCAAGGAGCGCAACCTCAAGCAGGCGCTGGGCGAGATCGACCGCATGGCCTCGGCGCTGGGCCTGCCCGAGAACGTCCGCGAGACCGCCAGCGTCATCTATCGCCGTGCGCTGGACGAGGACCTCCTGCCCGGCCGCTCCATCGAGGGCGTCGCCACCTCGTCGCTGTACGCCGCCGCCCGTCAGGCCGGCACGCCGCGCTCGCTCGACGAGACCAGCGCCGTCTCTCGCGTCGAGAAAGACGAGATCGCCCGGACCTACCGCTACGTCGTCCGCGAACTCGGCCTGGAGATCCAGCCGGCAGATCCCGAGAGCTACGTGCCGCGTTTCGCCTCCGATCTCGACCTCTCGGACGAGGTCGAGCGACGCGCCCGCCAGTTGCTCCAGAACGCCAAAGAGCAGGGCGTCCACTCCGGCAAGTCCCCGGTCGGCCTCGCGGCGGCCGGCGTGTACGCCGCCTCACTGCTGACCAACGAGAAGGTCACCCAGAGCCAGGTCAGCGAAGTCGCGAACATCTCCGAGGTGACGATCCGCAACCGCTACCACGAGCTGCTGGAAGCCGAAGAAGAGATCCAGCAGGTGTAGAGCGAAACGCCGACGGTCCCCTCTCTCTTCTGTGGCGGTATGGAGACTACGCGCCACTTCGTCGCGACCGTCTACGTCGTCGAGAGCGGTGCCGTCGCGCTGCACGAACACGACAAGCTCGACATGTGGCTCCCGCCCGGCGGCCACATCGACCGCGACGAACTCCCCCACGAGGCGGCGCTGCGTGAGACCAGCGAGGAACTGGGCTTCGACGTGGCCCTGCTCGCACCCGAGGGCGATCTGGAGAGCGAGACGGCCCGTTCGATCCCGCAGCCACAGCATTTCCTGCTCGAAGACATCAACGTCACCGACGAGGGCGTCGGCCACCAGCACGTCGACTTCATCTTCTACGGTGAGGCCCCCCATCGAGAGATCGATCCAGCGCCCGGCGAACAGCCCGCCGGAGACTGGGAGTGGTTCACTGCGGCCGAGTTGCGAAACCGCGACGACCTGCCCGCCGACGTGGCCGAGGTCGGCCAGCGAGCGATCGAGACGGTCGAGAGCGAGCACAACGCCTAACGGCGCGGTCGTACAAGCGCCGCTATGGACCGACGCTGTCCGGACTGTGGCGTGACGATGGAACCGGTCGAGCTCCGAACTGGCGAGGGGTTCAAACTCCAGATCAACACCGACGAGCGCCGCGAGGGGTTGCTGGGCTCGCTGGGGATGACGGAGAACCACTCCGTCGAGGGGCGACTCTGTCCCGAGTGTGGACTGGTTCGGACCTACGCCGACCTCGACGACGCCTGACGAAACTGGCGCTGTCGACAGCCCCGACCTTGCCGTGGCGTCTCACAGATCGGTCGGCATCGCACTTTTGCGACCAGCGCCGTATGCACGACTAGACATGTTGGCAGCACTGTGGGGTGTCGAACGCCGGATGACGCGGACTCACAGTAGCGACTCGACGTACTTGGTGACGTGATCGTCCATCCGGCGCTTGAAGCCGTCCTGGCGAGCCAGTCGGTCGAGTTCGCGGGCGGCGTACGTGCCGTACTGGACCGCCTTCTTGTCTCGCCGCGCGATCTCCTCGGGGAGCCACTCGCTGGCGGCCCGTCGCAGCGCCCACTTGCGGTCGTCCTCGCCCCGGACCAGCTGCTCGCCGGCCAGCCCCAGCGCCGTCGCGACGACACGATCGTCGAGCAGCGGTGCGACCGGCTCGACGCCCGCCCCTCGCAGTGCGAGCACGTCCCGTTCCAGTTGCTCGGGCAGCGTGGCGATCACCTCCCGCTGAGCGCCACGGACCGTGTCGGCCTCGATCCGGTGATCGTCGGGGGCGTTTGCCACCTTCGCGTAGCCACCGAACAGTTCGTCGGCACCCTGTCCGACGACGAGGCGGTCGTAGCCGTCGGCGGCGACGCGCCCAGCGGTCAGAAAGAGGGGGAGCGCGATCTGTACGTCCATGGCGTTCGTCCGTCCCGTCGCGCGGGCGATCCGGGGGACCGCGCTCACCAGATCGTCGTGCGTGAACTCGACGACGGTCAGCTCGCGGTCGAGAGCCGCCGCGGCCGAGCGCGCGGCTTCGATGTCGTGGCTCCCCTCGAAGCCGGCGACGTACAGCGGGGCGTCGAGGCGCGCGGCCAGGAGCGCGGAGTCGACGCCGCCAGAGAAGGCGACGGCGGTCGACGCCGCGTCGACGGCGTCAGTCGCGGTCCGGATCGCCCGTCGGACGGCAGCGACTGCGGTGTCGTCGTCGCTCCGGTCGCCCTCGGGGAGCGTCCAGCGAGCGTCGTCCTCGTCGGCCGTCAGACAGTGGCCCGCAGACACCGACACCGGGTCGTCGAGCGTCGTCGGTTCGAACGCCCACGCGCCGTCGGCGGTCGGATCGGCGGCCCCGCGCTCGACGAACAGCGGGACCCGGCCGAGCACGTCCCTGACGAGCGTGGGCTGGCCCTCGACCGACACTCGTCCGGCGAACCCCCGTGTTCCCGGCAGTGGATCGCGGTCCCGGATCGCTCGCCGGACGAGCGACGCGTCGGCACCCCGGATCATTCGATCAGCTGCGAGAAGCGGTTCTTCACCCGGCGCTTGGCCCCGCCAGCGGCCTGGCGGAAGCTGATGTGCCAGGGGGTGCGCTTGCCCTCGACCGTCGTCTGTCCTTCCCGGATGGCGTCGAGAATCGCCGCGACGCTTCGCTCGTCGGTGTCGACGTGTGTCACCGCCTGCCCGACCATCTCGCTGATGTGGGCGTCGCTGCCGGCGGTCATCGGCAGCCCGCGGCGACTGGCGAACTGGTGGGCCTGTCGGTTCGAGCGCCCGGTCAACAGCCGGGAGTTGTACACCTCGATGGCGTCGGCCGCCGTCAGCTCGTCTTTCGAGATCTTGTCCAGGACGCCGCTGCGAGACTCCTGGAAGGGATGGGGGACGACGGCGACCCCGCCCTGCTCGTGGATGCGGTCGAGCGTCTCGGAGAAGGAGAGCCCGGCCGGGACGAGCTCCTCGATGCCCAGCCCCAGGACGTGGCCGGCCTGGCTAGAGATCTCCGCCCCCGGAATGCCGATCAGTCCGTACTCGGGCGCGAGCCGGGCGGCTTCGAGGCTCGCGTCGATCTCGTCGTGGTCGGTGACGGCCAGCGCGTCCAGGCCGACCGCCTCGGCCTGTTCGAGCAGGAGCTCGACCGGATCGCGGCCGTCGTAGGACAGCGCAGAGTGGGAGTGGAGCTCGACCGTTAGCACGGGCGAACGTACTGTAGCGGTCGGCAAAAGCGCCTCGGTCGCGGCCAGCGGCGCGTCGTCGCGCGACGGCCTCTCGCTGTCAGTCCGCCGTCCCCGTGTCGGGCCGCGACGGCGGTGGCGTCTGGATCTCCTCGTCGGTGAGGTAACACTGCGGGTCGGGCGCGAAGAGGTCGTCCTCGACGGTCAGCGCGCGCAGGCGGGAGCCCCCGCGACAGACCGCCTTGTACGCGCAGTCGGCGCACTTCCCGGTCAGGCGGGACTCGCGGTCCCGCAGCGCCGAGAGCAGGGGATTCGACTCGTCCTCCCAGATCGCGCCGAAGGGACGGTCACGGACGTTGCCAAGCGAGTAGTTCTGCCAGAACTGCGTGAGGTGGACGTTGCCCTGGTAGTCCACGTCGGCGACCCGTTCGCCCGTTGGATCGCCGCCGTTGGTCCGGAGGTACTCGTAGACGGTGCGGGCCTTCGCCTCGCCGTAGTGGTCGCGCGCGTACTCGACGATGTAGGCGGCGTCGGCGTAGTTGCCGACCAGCAGCGTCTCGATCTCCTCGCCGCGCTCGTGGTACGACCGGGTCATGTCACAGACCGTCTCGACGGCGTCGCGGCGCTGGTCGGGCGTCAGGTCGGCGTCGAGGATCTCCGTCCCCCGACCGCCGTAGTCGAGGTGATAGAAGCAGAACCGATCGAGCCCCTTGTCGCTGAGCAGGTCGACGACGCCCGTGAGGTCCGGCGCGTTGCGTTCGGTGATCGTGTACCGCAGGCCGGTCTTCAGCCCGGCGTTCAGAGAGTTCTGGATCCCCCGGACGGCGGCGTCGAACGCGCCCTCTTTCCCGCGGAAGGCGTCGTTGCGCTCGGGGAGCCCGTCGACGGAGACCCCGGCGTACTTCAGCCCGGCGTCGCGCAGCGACCGGGCGCGCTCCTCGGTGATGAGGGTCCCGTTGGTCGAGAGGACCGGGCGGACGCCGCGCTCGTCGGCGTAGGCGATCAGTTCTTCGAGGTCGTCTCTGACCAGAGGCTCGCCGCCCGAGAAGAGGACCACCGGCACGCCGTAGTCGGCCAGTCCGTCGAGCATCGCCTTCCCTTCGGCCGTCGACAGCTCGCCGTCCGCGACCTCGGTGTCGGCGGCGGCGTAGCAGTGGTCACAGTAGAGGTTGCACTGCTTGGTGACGTTCCAGACGACGACCGGACGGCGCTGTTTGCGGTCGCGGATCTGTTCCTTGCGAGACTCCTCGGCCGCGTCGTAGCGCAGGCCGTCGCCCTCTGCGTCGAGGTCACAGAGGAGTTTGCTGACGGAGATCACGCCTCGTCGACCTCCGTGGCGGCGACCGGCGACGCGGCCTCGGTCTGGACGCGTTCGACCTCGTCGGCCGGACAGAGCCACAGCGCCCCGGCGGTCCACTCGAACAGCTGTCGAGCCTGTTCGCGGGCGATGTCGGCCGACGGTGCGCTGACGCTGCCCGCGTGCGTCAGGGTGTCCTCGGACGACTCGCGGACGAACAGCTCCCACTCGCGGGTGACGGCCTCGCGCGGTTCGTCGACGGTGACAGAGAGGGGATCGTCTGGCATACCCGACGGTTACGTCCTGACCCACAAAACCGGGGGAGCGCGTTCCCATCGGCTGGGAACGGGACGTACCGGTTCGGGGAGACAGCGGCGAAAAGCCGACCCTACGAACGGTAGCCCGGCGGAGAGCGGTCAGACGGAGTGGTAACGAAAGCGAACGGACATCCAGATCCGGTCGCGAGAATATAACGGACGTATACTTAATGCCGACTGGTCTCACACCTCGTCTGCCGCCCGGCGATCCCGGGACGGCAGTTCACCATGCCACGAGACTTCATGGCCGAAGACAGAGGAAAGAACGTACTGACAGCCGACGGCGATATGATCGGAACGATCGAGAACATCGAGGGGAGCAACGCACACGTCAAGCCGTCGTCCTCGCTGGACCAGAGCGTCCGCACCAAGCTGGGCTGGACGACAGAGGGCGAAGACGTGTACGAGCTCTCGCACTCGGCAGTCGCCCAGATATCGGACGAGGAGGTGCACCTCGAACAGAACCTCTGAGACCGACGACCGTCCGGACTCGACCACGAATCACCAGTAAGCCCCGTACCGACCCCGGTCGTGTTCCGGACCGTCTATTTTTCCGCGTACTCGCGCAGGCTCCCAGCGTCGACCGGCAGTGCCGTCGCCCCGCGTTCCCGTAGCTCCGTGGCGACTCCGTCGAGGTGCTCGAAGCCGACGACGGCGACCGCGGTCCCGTTGGTTCCGGCCAGCGTCCGCGCCATCGTGCGCTCGCGAGCGGCGTCGACGATCTCGTCAGCCGCCGGGCGCTCGAACGCCCGCAGGACAGAGAAGCTCCGCGAGAGGTGTCGGCGTTCGTGTGCGGCCACGGCCGTGGAATCGGTCGGCCGCTCGATGTCGAGATCGATCCCCCCGTCGGCCAGTGGCGTCGAGAACCGATCGCGACCGAAGACGCTCGCGAGGCGACAGGACAGTGCCTGCCGGCCGACCGTGAGCGCGTTGGAGGCGATTCGACCGATCGTCTGACGGCCTGGCGAGCGGTCGCGGATCTCGTCGGCCAGCGCCGCCAGGAACCGGGGGCCGTGGGCGTCGATCGCAACACTGTCGGCGTCGGTCGCGGCGAGTGCGGCGCTCATCTCTCCCTCGCCGTCCGCTTCGAACAGCGGCAGTGCCAGTGGCGGGAGTTCGACCGCGACCGTGTCGGGGTCGAGCGCCCGGATCACGCTGTCGACCCGGTAGACGCTGGCAGGGTGGTCGTGGACGACGCCGATCAGGAGGACGGCTCCGTCCGGGTCTTCGAGGAGCCGGAAGTGATCGGAGCGAATGCGAGGGTCGGCAAGCAGTGCGGCGGGCGACTCGGGAACGGCCCCGAGGTCGTCGGTGGTCATCGAAGGGTTAGCAACCGTATGCTTTCGATCCGCTTAACCCTTGCCTATCCTCTCGTCAGAGAGACCATACCGAGGAGAACCCGTCGAGATGCCTGCCGGCAGTAACACGCGAAAGAGCGGCGGTAACGCGCGGTTAGTCGTCGTCGAGGACGCCTTTCGCGACGGCGACGTCGTCGATGTCCGGGTCCGCCGCGGTCTTTCGGAGGACGAACCGCTTGCGGACGATGTCGGCCGCGTAGATGACCGTCCCCAGGATCATCAGGGTGTCACCGGGCAGACGCGCCCAGAAGAGGTCCTGAATCAGCGGCTGGTTGTAGAACGCCAGGCTCCGACCCGCCGCGTAGCTCCCGGTGAAGATCGCCTCCAGCTGGAGGAAGCCCACCGGCAGCACGGAGACGAACACCATCAGCGCCAGCCCGACGTTCCAGCACCAGAAGGCATAGCGCAGCCAGGTGCCGTCCCAGCGGTCGGGCTCGATGGCGATCTGGAGCATGTACGTGACCATGCCCAGCGCGAGGAAGCCGAAGGCCCCGAACATCGCGGCGTGGGCGTGGCCCACGGTGAGGTAGGTGCCGTGCTCGTAGTAGTTGATCAACGGGAGGTTGATGAAGAAGCCAAGCACCCCGGCACCGACGAAGTTCCAGACGCCGCTGGCGATGATGAACATGAACGGGAGCCGGTAGGGGAAGCTCTCGCCGGCCCCGGTCATGGCGCGGTACTGGCCCAGCGCCTCGTAGAGGATGAACACCAGCGGGATCAGCTCCAGCGTCGAGAAGACGCTCCCGATGGGCACCCAGATGTCGGGCATCCCGATCCACCAGTAGTGATGCGAGACGCCGATGACCCCGGTCGACATCACCAGCAGCGCCTGGAGCATGACCGCCTTCTCGGCGCTGCGACGCTTCAGGAGGTTCATCGACACCAGCGTCAGCCCGATGATGGCGACGATGAAGAACTCGAAGGCCCCTTCGACCCACATGTGGACGACCCACCAGCGCCAGAACTCCGTGACGGCGATGTTGGTGTCCGGGGTAAAGAGGAAGCCCGCGGTAAAGAGGAGGGCGATCGAGCCGCCGGCATAGAGGATCATGTGTGCGAGCCCGTAGCTGGGTTCTCTGTCCAGCAGCGGCTTCAGACCGCGCACCGAGAGGACGGCCCAGATGAGGAACCCCGCGAGGATGCCGAACTGCCAGAGCTTCCCGACTTCGAGGTACTCCAGGCCCTCGTTGCCGAGGATCCACCAGAGGCTCCCGTCGATGTACCCCTTGGAGCCGAGCCAGATCCCACCGAGACCGCCGACGACGACCACGACGATCGCCGCCAACAGCCCGTTGACGTACGTCGACTGGCGATCGGGCTCGTGGCCCGTCAACAGCGGCGGGAGGAACAGTCCGGCTCCAAGCCACGTCGCGGCGATCCAGAGGATCCCCAGGTCGATGTGCCAGGTCTTGGCGATGGCGAAGGGGAGCAACTGGAGGATGTGGACGCCGAAGATCTCCTCGATGCCGAAGAAACCGGCGCGTTCGATGTAGAAGTGCGCCAGTAACCCGCCCAACAACACCTGTGCCAGGAAGAGTCCGGCGGCGACGGGCACGAAGCGCAAGGCGGCCCGCTGGCTGGGGAACACCTTCACGTCGCCGGGTTCGGGGACGGAAATGCCCTTCGCGGACGGTTCGGGGAGCGAGATCGACTTGTACAGCCAGACGCCGAAGCCGGCTCCGGCGACCAGCAGGACCATCGCGATGACGCTCCAGGTCATCGCGGCCGCCGTGGCGTCGTTACCGGCACCGGGCTGGAAGGGCCAGTCGTTCGTGTAGGAGTGATCCCCGCCCGGTCGGTCGGTGTGGGAGAACCACGCCGTCCACAGCGCGAAGTCCGCGAACTGGCGGGCTTCCTCCTCGCTGTCGATCATGTCGACGGGTACGCCCCGTTCGTGGTCGCCCTCGTGGTAGCGCTCGACGTACTCCTGGCGGACCTGCTCGTGAGCGTAGGCCTCCGCCGCGGAGTACTCGATCGGTCCGCCGCCGTACTCGCCGTCGAGGTCCCGTTCGACCACGTCGGCGACGGCGGCCTGTTCGTCGCTTTCGAGGGCGTCGTACGCGCTGCCGTGGCGCTCCTGGGCGTAGTAGTCCCGCATGTGCTGGACTTTCAGGTCCAGCGTGTCCGCAGTGTAATCCTGTCCGTAGTACGCACCGTTGCCCAGGATCGAGCCGTGGTTCATCAGCCCGTCCTTCTGGAACGCCTTCTTGCCGTCTCTGATCTCCTGTCCGGTCACGATCGTGTCGCCGTCGGGTCCGACGACTTCGTCGGGGATCGGCGGTGCCGACTGGTACGCGAGCCACGCACCACCGCCCATGACGATCAGATTGAACACGAAGACCACCGCGATGATCTTCGCGATCGTCGCACGTTGTACTTGCATACAGGTGACGATTGGCCGACTCCCTACATCAATCCGCTTCGGGTTCTCAGCACCGGGCGACGGGGCGAACATGTTCGTCGCCAGCGCGAGCGGCGACGGTAGCGACAAGAGCCGCAGTATGGCGGCCGAACTCGCCGATCCGTGTCGGTGCTGTTTTACACCTCGACAGGTGAGACTCTGTCACGGATGGTCCGGGACCCGTTCGAAGACGAGTTGTCGCCAGCGCTAGAGGACGTGCTCGACGCGCTGGACGACGAGGACTGTCGGGCGATCGTCAGCGTCCTGGAAGAGCCGATGACAGCCAGCGAAATCGCGGAGGAGAGCGGCGTGCCGCTGTCGACGACCTACCGAAAGCTCGAACTACTGACGGAGGCGTCGCTGCTTCACGAGGGCGTCGAGGTGCGTCCCGACGGACAACACGCCAGCCGCTACGCGATCAGCTTCGAAGACGTCGTCATCTCGCTGGACGACGACCGGACGTTCGAAGTCGAGATCTCTCACCGGCCTCGGACGCCGGACGAACGCCTCGAAAACCTCTGGTCGGAGGTCAGAAAAGAAACATGAGCCCACATGTCCCCAGTTCACAGGTCGGTATCGTCGCGACGAAGACGCTCACGCTCATCCTCGGTGGGCTGATTACGTACTACTCCTACCGGGCCTATCAGCGAACGAGCGCCAGAGAGTTACAGGCCCTCTCGTGGGGGTTCGGGATAATGACATTTGGGGCGCTGATAGGGGGCGTCATCGACATCTTCGTCCCCAGGATCCTGGCCCGTCTCTCGTGGCTCCCCGAGAGCGGCTTCCAGGACTGGCTCGTGGTCAGTGTCTTCGTCCAGAGTCTGCTGACGACGGTCGCCTTCGCCATCATCCTCTACTCGCTGTACGTCGATTGACGACACTGCTGGCGGACGCGACCCCACTCATACTGCCGGCTATCACTTCGTGAAGAGCTTCGCCACCCCGGGGTGGCGAAATCGGTCACAGATGGACAGCCGGTAGTATCACGCACTGACGAGGGTCCCGACGGAGTAGTCGCCGTGTTCGACGACGACCAGCAGCAGGTTCGCCGCGAAGGCGAGTGCGCCCAGGGCCGCCAGTCCCCAGCCCGCAGTGATCGCGGGCGACGGGAGCAGCGTCGGCGCGACCGAGCCGAGGACGACCAGCGCGATCCCGGCGGTGTAGGCGACGCCGTCGACGACCGCCAGCCGGTCGAGGTAGAGATCGTCGACCATCGGCACCGGTTCGAGGCCGACCTGATCGCTGTAGCGGTCGACCCACACGAGGAACGGGACGATGTGGTACAGCGTTCCGAGGACGACGAAGGCCAGACCGCCGGCCAGTAACAGCGAGCCCGTCGCCGGACCGCCGAAGGTGACGGCCGGCCCGAGTGCGTTCCGCGACCAGCCGACCAGCGCCGGGACCGCCCACACGCCCAGCCCCGCGGCCGCGAGTCCGTAGCGGGTGAGCATCGGCGTCCACTCGACGCGGGTCTGGCGGAGCCTGTTGGCGACGACGACGGCGATGCCGAGCACGGAGAGGGCGACGACCACCCCGCCAGCGCGGGCAATCGGGGCGACGCCGAACAGCCGGCCCACGACGAGCGCCGCCACGCCGACCGGGTACGCGAGCGTTTCGACCCGCTGGAAACGGCGCTCGACGGGGCCGAGCTCGGTCTGGGTGAACATCGTCGCCAGCTGATAGAGCGCCCCGAGCACCGTCGTGAGCACGGCACCGAAGATCGCCGCCGTCGCGTGGGCCGAGCGGACGGTCGCGTGGGTGAGGCCCGCGACGGGTAACGCGCTCGCGGCGAAGTCGACCGCCATCATCATCCCCAGCGTGGTCACGACGACGAACCAGCCGACGGCGACGGCGAAGTGTGACTCCGTCGCGTCGAAGGGACGGGCCCCGGCGAGCGTCCGGGCGAGGTTGTAGGCGAAGAGCCAGACACCGCCGACCGCGAGCACGCCAGCGATCGGGAGCAGTCCGAGCGCGCCCGTGAGAAAGCCAGCCGCGAGGCCGGCGAATCCGAGCCCCGCGAGGGGCAACTGGAGGATCGCCAGCCGTCTGGAGTGCAGCGAGACGCCCGACCAGACCGGGACGAACTGCGTCATCGCCCCGAGGATGGTCAGACAGATCCAGCCCGCGACGAACAGGTGGACGTGAGCGACCTGCCCCGCCCAGCCGGTCGTCACCGCGGCAGTCGCCACTCCCGCGACCAGGTACGCCAGTGCCACGAGGAAGTGCGCGAGCGGGATCGCAGTCGGCGGACCGCTCGACTCGTCGACGGCGGCCGGAATGACGCTCATACCCGTCCGTTCGTCCGCCAGCGTGCTGTCGGTGTGGCCGAACACGTTCGGGGCAACGGTTGCTCCGGGGGCGACCCTCCGTTCGTGTATGGACGCGACCGAGGCCCTGCAGACGACCGACGCACCCGACGACGCACCGACCCGCGAACTCGACGTGCGTTCGCTGGGCCCGCCGAAGCCACTGCAAAACACCCTCGAAACGCTGGCGGAGATCGACGACGACGAGGTCGTCGTCCAGTTCAACGATCGCGCGCCGGAGTTCCTGTACCCGAAGCTCGACGACCGCGGCTTCGCCTACGACACCGTCGAGGGCGAGGACGTGACCGTGACGACGATCTGGAAGGCATGACCGACTGCGTGACCGAGCCAGAGAGCGGGACACGCAAAGCGGAGGGAGAGCGAGCGAGCGACGCCACGCGGTCGGCAGAGAACGTGGCGATCGAACGGATCAGAGAGCGCGGCGAGTCCGTCCGTGACCGTCAGGTCGAGCGAGCGCTGTCGGAGCTGGAGCTGTCGGAACACGAGCGCGACGCCGTCGAGCGACTCGGCGACCGCCTCGTCGAGCGGCTCCTGGCGGTCCCGGAAGCGCAACTCGAACGGGCCGCGAGCGACGGCGACGACGAGACGCTGGCGGCCGCTCTGGAGCTGTTCTCTGGCAGTCGGTGAGTGCGTTCGCGGCGAGAACGGGGGATGAAGCCGGGGACGATCGAACCGAGAGGTCAGGCCGCGGGCGCGAGGACCAGCAGCGCCTCGCTGTCGGTCCGGGCCTGGGGGGAGATGTCCTGATCGCCGTCGAACCGGACCACGTCGCCGGCCGTCAGCGACACCACCTCGTCGCCGAGGTGGAGGTCCAGCTCCCCCGAGAGCTGGTGAAAGACGATCTGGCGGTCTGGATGCTGGTGGGCCGGGACGCCCTCGTCGGCCGCGAGGCTGAGCCGGACCGTGTGGGGTTCGTGCTCGAACAGCGTCGCCCGGCCGTCGTCGTCGAGGTCGTCCAGCGAGACCAGTTCGGTGTCGCTCATGCTTTCGGGAGCCGTGCGACGTAGTTGCCGTCGTCCCGTTCCTCACAGGAGTACCCCTCCGCGTCGAAGGCCTCGACCTCTGCCTGGAACTCGTAGAACAGCGGCTTTGGCTCGTGGTCGTTGACGATCTCCAGGGCCTCGCCGCTGTCGAGGGTCTGGAACGCCTCGTGGATCATGGGGTGGCGCTGTGGCGGCGGTACCTCGCGCAGATCGAGTGTTTCGGCTGGCATCAGTCGACGGTAGTGGCCACGATCGGGAGGGACTTTGGCCGAACGTGTTCGGCACGTGGCGACGGTGTCAGTCCGGATCGAACTGTCCCGTCTGGAGGCCCCGACGCACCGGCTCGTGTTCGGCGTCGGTCGGCGGTGGCGCGGTGACGAGCGTCGCCGCCAGTCGCTCGCCGTCGTCGGCTTTCACCCCGCGTTCCGTTCCTGCGGGCACGGCGACGACGCTCCCGGGCTCGACCGCGTGGTCGGTCTCGCCGTCGCGGATCACGCCCGAGCCCGACACGACCGTGATCGCCACGTCGCTGTCGGGCGCGTGGACGGGGATGAACTGTCCCGGCTCGAAGTATCCCAGGACGACCTTCTGGCGCTCGGTCTCGTGAATCGTCTGTGCGGAGAACTGTGCGTCGTCGTAGCGTCGTTCGGCGTCGATCGACGTTGCGGTCACGACCGAAGCGTCGGCCGGGACGGCGGTCTGGGTTTGCCCGAACGTGTTCGCCAGCAACCACAGCGGGCTGGCGGCCCAACGCTGACGTATGAGCCTCCTCTCCGGCTTCGCTCGCGACGGTGAGGGTCCCGAGTACGACGACTACGACGAGTTCGCTCCCGAACACCTCCCGGAACCGGGACCGTTCCTCGACGGCGCGGTGTTGACCGGCCGCGAACACGCCGCCTTCCACCGGGCGACGCGGACGCTCTTCGAGCGGCGGGGCGTCATCGACATGACCTTCGGCTACAACCTCGCGCGGCTGAACCTCGACCGGCGACATCCCGAATCGGGATTCCGGTACGCCCGCGAGACCGAGACCGACGGCGAGCGCGTCCTCCGGGCCGAGTTCACGCCGACGACCGAGTTCTGTCCACAGAGCGACACGCTGACCGTCGGCGCGTTCCGGGCCTGGAACGGCTGTCGCGAGTCCCACGAGTACGACCTCGTGCGGGTCCGGGTCGACCCGATGCACCACCAGAGCGAGACCATCAACGCGAAGCTGCGAGAGCTCGAATCGGTGTTCCGAGAGACCGGCGAGATCCCCTCCGATATCGACGCGGGCGACGCCACGGCTGGCGACGACGTGGCCGACGAAGGCGGGTTCGACACCCCGTTCTAGGTGGCGCGAGGGTGAGTCGTGGGAACGACCATCAAGGCCCGCACGAACGTGTTCGGAGTAACGCCGATGTGGAGAGCGGCGAAACCGGCCTGCAATGGCAGCAACGCAGCTCGTCCTGACAACGGTGATGGTCGCACTGGTGGCCGGTGCGGCCGCGGTCGTAACGAGGCTAGAGAACTGGCGCTCGTACACGCCGGCCGTCGGCGGCGGCGGGACGGCCGACGAGACGGTCCACCACGGCGAGAAGCCCGGTGGACTGACCCGCTGGCTCACGACGGTCGACCACAAAGACATCGGACTGCTCTACGGGACCTTCGCCGTGCTGGCCTTCGCCTGGGGCGGCGTGGCGGTCGTGTTGATGCGGTTCGAGCTGGTCACCCCGACCTCGAACTTCCTCGAACCGGCGATGTACAACGCGCTACTGACGAGTCACGGGATCACGATGCTGTTCCTGTTCGGGACGCCGATTCTGGCGGCGTTCTCGAACTACTTCGTCCCGATCCTGATCGGGGCCGACGACATGGCGTTCCCGCGGATCAACGCGATCGCGTTCTGGCTGTTGCCCTTCGGGGCGGTCCTGATCTGGGCCGGTTTCTTCATCCCCGGCATCGCACCCGCACAGACGGCCTGGACGATGTACACGCCGCTGTCGCTGGACCAGCCCAGTCCCGCGATCGACCTGATGATTCTGGGGCTGCATCTGACCGGCGTCTCCGCGACGATGGGTGCGATCAACTTCATCGCGACCATCTTCACGGAACAGGGCGAGGACATCGACTGGGCCAACCTCGACATCTTCAGCTGGACCGTCCTGGTCCAGTCCGGCCAGATCCTCTTTGCGTTCCCGCTGCTGGGGAGCGCCCTCGTGATGCTACTGCTCGATCGCAACGTGGGGACGACCTTCTTCGCGATCGGCGACGGCGGCGGGACGCTGCTGTGGCAACACCTGTTCTGGTTCTTCGGCCACCCGGAGGTGTACATCCTCGTGCTCCCGCCGATGGGACTGATCAGCTACATCCTCCCGAAGTTCTGCGGTCGGAAGCTGTTCGGCTTCAAGTTCGTCGTCTACTCCACGCTGGCGCTCGGGGTCCTCTCCTTTGGCGTCTGGGCACACCACATGTTCGCGACCGGGATGGACCCGCGGCTTCGGGGCGCGTTCATGGCGATCACGATCTCGATCGCGATCCCCAGCGCGGTCAAGACGTTCAACTGGATGGCGACGATGTGGAACGGCCGCCTGCGGCTGACCGCACCGTTCCTCTTCTGTGTCGGCTTCATCGCCAACTTCGTCATCGGCGGGATGACCGGCGTCTTCGAGGCGGCGATCCCCGTCGACCTCCTGTTGCACGACACCTACCAGGTCGTCGCCCACTTCCACTACGTCATCATGGGCGGGATCGCCTTCGCGGTGTTCGCCGGGATCTACTACTGGTTCCCCATCTACACCGGCCGCTGGTACCAGCGCACGCTCGCCAAAGCCCACTTCTGGCTCACGATGATCGGGACCAACATCACCTTCTTCCCGATGATCCTGCTTGGCTACGCCGGGATGCCCCGCCGGTACGCCACCTACGACGTGGCCGTCGGTCCGATCGACCTGTTCACGCTGCTCCACCAGATCGCGACGCTTGGCGTCGTCCTGCTCGTCGTCGGCCAGCTCCTCTTCCTGTGGAACGTCGTCACCTCCTGGATGGAGGGGGCGCGAGTGACCAGCAGCGACCCGTGGGACCTCGGCCGCGACGGCATGCGAGCCCGCGAGTTCGAGTGGTTCGCGTCCGAGCGACTGCCCGCGCTGACCGACGGCGGCTCCGAGAACGAAGTGAGCGGAGCCTCGCCGGAGCTGCGGTCCGACGGTGGCGAGGAAGAGCGAGCGAGCAGCGACGACTGAGACGGGCGAACACCTTCGGCACCGAGCACTCGTTCTCACGCTCCGTCCGTTGGGTATGAGCGACCGGGCCACACAGCTGCGCGCGCTGGCCGAGGAGATCGCCGACCGCGACGGCGTCCAGGACGCCTGGACGGCAAAGAGCTTCACCGACCGGCTGTTCGTCGTCGAGGTCCCGCCCGGCGAGAGCCTGCCCGAACCCGTCGAGCAGTCGATCCTGGCCCACGACTGTCGCGGGGCCGACGAGGTCTACGAGCTGGACGGCGTCGACGGACCGGACTTCGCTGGCGACCTCGACGACGGGCGACGCTACCGGTTCGTCGACGTACAGTCTCGCGGTGAACTGCAGTCCTACGTGGTCTGAGACGGCTTTTCGTGGCCGGCGCACTACAGCGATTGGAGCGTGATCGATCCGTCGTCGACCGCGACCGTCAGCGTGTCGCCACCCTCGCCGACCCGTCCGCGCGTCTCGTCCTCGCTGGTCTCGACCTCGTCGAGGACACCGTCCGAGACCGTGACTGTCCCGTCGTCGCTGCGGGCGGTGACCGAGAGATCCAGCGACGGCGACAGTCGGAGCGTCACGTCACCGTCGTCGGCCCTGACGGTCGCCGGGCCGTCGACGTTCTCGACGGCGAGGTCGATGATCCCGTCGTCGGCCTCGACGTCGCCGATCGTGGTCGCTTCGGTCACCGAGATCTCGCCGTCGTCGACCGTCCCCGCGACGCTGTCGACTGCGCCGATCTCGATCTCGCCGTCGTCGCCGTCGATCTGGACGCCCCCGTCGAGCGGACCGACCTCGGCGGTGCCGTCGTCGACCGAGAGCGCGAGGTCCCCGGCCACGTCGCCGACCGTCGCGTCACCGTCGTCGACGGTGAGTTCGGTGACCCGGACGCCGGACGGCACCTTGACCGTGAGCGATTCGAGTCCGCCCCCGACGGTCCCGATCGCGACCCCCGTCGTGTCTTTCACGCCGACCGAGAGCTGTCCGTCGTCGACGTTTCTGGTGACCTGGACGTCGCTCAGCTCCGTCCCGCCGATGGCGTACTTCGTCGCCTGAATCTGGACTTCGTCGCCGTCCCACGGCTCGACAGTCGTCTCGCCGTCGTCGCCGTCGACGGCCACCGCGTCGACGTCGGCGACGCTGTACTCCACGTCCGTCGTGTCCCGTTCCGATTGTCCCGAGATCGTACAGCCCGCGAGCGCCGTCGCCGCGCCGACAGTGACCGTGGCGAGAACGCGGCGTCGCGTCGACGTCTGTGGGTTCGAGTCGTCGTCCGAGTTCGAGTGAGACCAATCCATACCCGATGGTTCCGGTGCTAGCAGTATAATCCATCTACCACAGCTTCAGAATGCGAAAGTGTGCCCGCCGACAGTGTCAGCGGCTGGAGACGGCAGACCGACAGCGACGCCGCGTGCCCGAACGTAGACTGCGATCCGCGTGATGCCCGACGTGGCCGGCGGTTAGCCTTCGTAGCCGGCGTAGTCCATCAGCTCGCCGAAGATGTCCGAGTCCATCGCCTCCTTGTAGACGATCCCGCCGACCATCCCGCCGGGGTAGGTGTTGCCGTTCATCGCGTGGCTGACCTTGTGGCAGTGCATGAGGTAGATGCCGGGGTCGGCGTCGGCGTCGAACTCGATGGTCTTTCGCTCCGCGGGAGCGACGTTGATGATGTCCTGTTCGTACTGCGCTGCCTCGGGGACCTCCGAGCCGTCCTTCTCGACCACGCGGAAGCGGTGGTTGTGCGTGTGCATCGGGTGGCTCATGTACCCGTTGTTGGTGAGGTGGATGCGGACCGTGTCACCCTGCGAGACGATGACCGGCGAGCCGTCTTCTGGGTGGAGCGTCCGGGGCGCGCTCTTGCCGTTGATCGTGAACACGTCGGGATTGCGGTCCCGCGGGCTGTAGGTGGCGTCCATGCCGGCCATCTGCTTGTTCAGGGTCGAGTCCCAGTCTTTCAACGTCATGAACAGCTCCTGGTCGGCCTCCTCGTACCCCTTCGGGTCGACGCGGAAGATGCCGTACATCCCCATGTCGATGTGACGCTGGGTCTGGTAGTGGCAGTGATAGAGGTGCGTCCCGGGGACGTTGGCCGGAATCTCGTAAGTGTGCTTCTCGCCGGGGTTGACCGTGATGCCCGTCGTCGTCGGCACGCCGTCGTTCTCCCAGGTCTTGCGGACGCCGTGGAAGTGCAGCGTGTGAGGCATGTTGGCGTCGGTGTTGTCGAGCGTCACCTTCATGTCCTCACCTTCGGTCGTCCGGAGGATCGGACCGGGGACGCTGGGCTCGCCGTCGTCGGCCTGGAACGCCCACACCTTCGGCAGCTCGACGGGACCACCCATCGTCTCCTCGGGGTGGACCATGTGCTTCGAGGCGACGGTCGAGATCGTGACCTCGCCGCCCTGCTCGTCGACGTTGACGATCTCCGGGGGCGAGGTCGTCGGCAGCGACTCGGACTGACTCGCCATCGAGGTCTCCGTCGCCGTCTCGCTCGTCGTCGAGACCTTCGAGGACGACGTGGGTGCCTGACAGCCGGCAAGTGCCAGCGAACCGCTCAGGCCCGTTGCAGCGACGAACTCTCGGCGACTCATACTCGTTCCGGGGGCTCCGATGCGATCAGTCATTACACTTTGGCGTAGGTAGTACTCCCTTATAGCCGAGCAAGGGGATTCCCACCAGGTGAAAACCCCCCTGAGTATGCAGGGGCCGACGGTATGGGTGGACAGAGTGGATCGCGTCGGGCGCGCATGGAAAGCGATTTAGCCGGCCGGAAGCCACGAGGAGGTAATGAGCCTCTCCGATGCTGACCACGATCTCGTGGTCGAGGAGCTCGGCCGGGAACCGACTCAGGCCGAGGCGGCCCTCTTCGAGAACCTCTGGAGCGAGCACTGTGCGTATCGATCGTCACGACCGCTGCTGGGCGCGTTCGACTCAGAGGGCGATCAGGTCGTCGTCGGTCCGGGCGACGACGCCGCCGTCGTGGCACTGCCCGGGGGCGACGGCACCTACATCACGATGGGGATCGAGAGCCACAACCACCCCTCCTACGTCGACCCGTTCGACGGCGCGGCCACGGGCGTCGGCGGGATCGTCCGGGACACGCTGTCGATGGGTGCCTACCCCATCGCGCTGGCTGACTCGCTGTACTTCGGCGACTTCGACCGCGAACACTCCCGCTATCTGCTCGAAGGGGTCGTCGAGGGGATCAGCCACTACGGCAACTGTATCGGCGTCCCGACCGTCACCGGGAGCGCGGCCTTCCACGAGGACTACGAGGGGAACCCGCTGGTCAACGTCTCCTGTATCGGCCTGGTCGACGAAGAGCGGATGATCACCGCCGAGGCCCAGCAGCCGGGCAACAAGCTCGTCCTGGTGGGCAACTCCACCGGACGGGACGGTCTCGGCGGGGCCTCCTTCGCCAGCGAGGACCTCGCAGAGGACGCCGAGACGGAGGATCGCCCGGCCGTTCAGGTCGGCGACCCCTACACCGAGAAGCTGCTGATCGAGGCCAACGAACAGCTCATCGACGAGGGACTGATCGAGTCGGCCCGCGACCTCGGCGCGGCCGGCCTCGGCGGTGCGAGCTCCGAACTGGTCGCGAAGGGCGGGCTGGGCGCGGAGATCGAGCTCACCGAAGTCCACGAGCGCGAGCCCAACATGAACGCCATGGAGTACCTGCTCGCCGAGAGCCAGGAGCGGATGTGCTACGAGGTCGCGCCGGAGAACGTCGACCGCGTGAAGGCCATCGCCGAGCGCTTCGACCTCGGTGCCTCCGTCATCGGCGAGGTCACCGACACGGGCGACTACGTCTGTACGTTCGAGGGCGAGACGGTCGTCGACTGCGACGCCGAGTTCCTCGGCGAGGGCGCGCCGTTCAACGACCTGCCGGCCGAAGAGCCGACCCAGCCCGAGCGAGACCTCCCCGAGGTCGCCCTGGAAGAAGCCTTCGAGGCAGTCGTCGCCAGCCCGAACACGGCCTCGAAGCGCTGGATCTACCGCCAGTACGACCACGAGGTGCAGGTCCGGACGGCGACTCCGCCCGGCGACGACGCGGCGGTACTTGCCATCCGAGAGGCTGGCGCAGAGGCGAGCGACGACGACAGCGAGAGCGGCGTCGGGCTGGCCTACACGGCCGGTGCAGACCCCAACTGGACGGACACGGCACCCTACGAGGGCGCACGCGCCGTCGCGCTGGAGAACGCCACCAACCTCGCCGCCAAGGGGACGACGCCGCTGGCGGCGGTCGACTGTCTCAACGGCGGCAACCCCGAGAAGCCCGACGTGTACGGCGCGTTCAAGGGGATCGTCGACGGGCTCGCCGACATGTGCTCGACGCTCGACGTGCCGGTCGTCGGCGGCAACGTCTCGCTGTACAACGACTCCGTCAGCGGTCCGATCCCGCCGACGCCGACGCTGGCGATGGTCGGCACCAAGGACGGGTACGACGCGCCGCCGCTGTCGCTGTCGGGCGAGGGCGACCTCCTGCTCGTGGGAGCGCGGGCACTAGAGGGCGACGCGGAGCCACGTCTCGGCGGCTCGGAGTATCTCGGGCAGTTCGGCGGGAGCGACCGATTCCCGACGCTGCTGGACCACCCCGACGCATTCGTCGACACGCTCGCCGACGTAGCCGACGACGCGGCGACGCTCGCGACCCACGACCTGAGCCACGGCGGCCTCGCCGTCGGACTGGCAGAGATGGTCCACGAGGATGGGGGCGCGAGCGTCGAGATCGACGCCACGAACAAGGGCACTGGAGTCGAGTTGCTGTTCGGCGAACAGCCGGGACGCGTCGTGATCGAGACGACGGACGCCCGCGCGGTACGCGAGGCCTTCGACGGTGTCGCACCAGTCTACGAGCTGGGTTCCGCGGACGACAGCGGACGGCTGGATCTGACGATCGGCGGCGAGTCGCTGCGCTACGACGCCGAGGCGATCGCCGACCTTCGGTCGATCATCGCCGACGAACTGGCCTGATACGGTTTATCGTAGATGCTTCCCGACGATCGGCACCGCGGCGGAGACGGTCAGCGGTGAACCGCTACAATGAGTCGTATGACGCCGTCGTCGGCTGTCCGCTGGACGCCCCCATTCGTCGACGGCGGGCGCACACGCTCTCTTCTGTTGCTGGTGATCGCAAGCAGTGACGGCGACAGTCTCAGACCAGGACGAGCGCCAGTCCGAAGATCAGGAGTAGTCCGACGGCGGCGACCGCGCCCCCGCGGGCGACCTGTCCCATCGTGAAGTCACTCTGGGGTGCGGTCTCGCGAAGCGGCGGTTCGCGCGATGGCAGTTCGACGTGTGCTGGGTCGTAGTCTGGACGGTCCTCGTCGTGCCCGTGGTCGTCGCTCATGTCAGGTCGTTCCCCGCGGTGGTACCTATTCCTGTCGGAATCTCGTCCCGGCTGCGCCAGCCGAAACCGACAAAGCCCGGAGCGACGAACGGACAGGTAGTAAATGACTCTCACGAAGCGGATCATCCCCTGTATCGACGTGGACCTCGACGAGGACGGCAACGCCGCGGTGTACACGGGCGTCAACTTCGAGGACCTGGCTTACACCGGCGATCCCGTCGAGATGGCCAAGAAGTACAACGAGTCGGGGGCCGACGAGTTCGTCTTTCTCGACATCACCGCCAGCGCAGAGGGGCGCGAGACGATGCTCGACACGGTCTCGCAGGTCGCAGACGAGGTGTTCATCCCCCTGACCGTCGGCGGCGGAATCCGCACCCGCGAAGACATCAAAGAGACGCTGCGGGCCGGCGCGGACAAGGTCTCGATCAACTCCGGTGCAATCGAGCGGCCAGAGTTGATCGGGGAAGGCGCGGCGGCGTTTGGTAGCCAGTGTATCGTCATCTCGGTCGACGCGCGGCGACGATTCGACGAGCAGGGCGAACACTACGCGGACGTCGACGGCGAGTCCTGCTGGTTCGAGTGTACCGTCAAGGGCGGCCGCGAAGGCACCGGCCTCGACGTGGTCGAGTGGGCCACCGAGGCCGAGGACCGCGGCGCAGGGGAGCTGTTCGTCAACTCGATCGACGCCGACGGCACCAAGGACGGCTACGACATCCCGCTGACCAGCGCCGTCTGTGACGCCGTCTCCACGCCGGTGATCGCCTCCTCGGGCTGTGGCAGTCCCGAGGACATGTACGAGGTGTTCACCGAGGCCGGTGCCGACGCCGGGCTCGCGGCCTCGATCTTCCACTTCGACGAGTACTCCATCGCAGAGACCAAGCAGCGCCTCGACGAGATGGGCGTGCCGGTGCGTCTGTAACCCTCGCAGCGTTCGCCTCGACCGCCCCACCCCCGGGACCGCTACCCTTTTGCGCCCCACTCCCCGACTATCCGATAATGGAGTGGCGGTGTACCTGGTGTGGCAAACCCCACGAAGAGAACGATCCGCCGTGTGACAACTGCGGCCACAACAAGTTCGAGCGAGCCGTCGAACAGGTCCCACCGGCCGAGACCGACGGCCCGACCGATCCCGTCTGGGTCTGTACCGAGTGTGGCCGTCAACACACCAAAAACTCCCCGCCGTGCAAGCGCTGTGGCAACGTCGAGTTAGAACAGCGCCAGCCCGACTGGGACGACCTCGACGAACTCGGCGGCACCTCGTACCGCGACGTGCTCGAACCCCGGTACGTCGCCGGTTACGCCATCGCCGCCGTCCTGGGGATCACGCTCGTTCTCGCGTACGCGGGCGTCGTCACGTTGCCGGGGATGGGACGGCCACCGGTGCCCGAGGACGTGGCCGGCGCGGGGGATCAGGTCGGCGACCTCTCGATCGCAGACGTCGAAGCCGCCTACGTCGAGGAACTCACCGACCGCCGCGAGTCCGAGGGGGTCGGTGCCGTGACCAACGACTCCGACCTGGCGTGGTACGCCGCCTACGTCAACAAGCGCACCGTCCAGAACGCGACCGGCGACGGACCGGCACTCTCCAGGGAAGAGATGCTTCGGGTGAGAGAGTACTGTGAGAACCCGGTCGTCGACCGCTACACCGTGTTCTCGACGGGACCAGTCGAAGACTTCGACAGCGAGGCGTCGCTGGCCGGGACGCTGCTGGACGGCTGGGAGGATCGCTCCGACGCACTCGTCGAGTCACAGACGCGGATCGGCGTGGACGTCCACGTCGCGCCGAACGACCGCGTGTTCGTCACTGTGGCGGTCTGCTAACAACAGAAGAGAGTCCCGAACGTCAGGCCGCGGCGTCGAAGGCCGCCTCGAAGTCGTCTGCTTTCTCCATGACGCGGTCCGCACCGGCTTCGAGAGCGTCGAGCGCGTTCACGTCGACGTCGGTCTTGACGGTCAGCACGGGGTCGGTCTGGCCGCCGGACTGTTCGGGGTTCATGTCGTAGGTCGCCGCCGTGACGCCGTCGGTCTCCAGTAGCGCCCCCTTCAGGACGTTCATGAACGTGTGGTCCTCGCCGGCAATCTCGATCGAGAGCATCGTCTCTTCTTTCTCGATGACGCGCAGATCCATGCCCGTCCGTATTCCGTTCGGGCGCATGAAAGCTTCGCTTCGCGGTTTCGAGTGCCCTCACACGACGGCGTAGATCATCAGCAGGCCGAAGTACACGACCACCAGCGCCGCCAGTGCCTTCAGTCGGAACATGCCGATTGCCTCCTCTTCCTCGCGGTAGGCGTCGCGGAACCGCTCGACCTCCTCGTCGTCCAGTTCGCTGGCGTGTTCGAGCCCACGATGGAGCGCCCGGAACCGCTCGCGGGCGAAGGGACGACCGCAGTACTCACACTCGTACAGCGGAGCCGACGTGGGAACGTGGTAGTCCTCGTTCATAGGTAGGGGAGTGGAATATCTGGCTGGGAGATGACCCAGAGGCTCGTCATGGTGTAGACGACCATGACGGCGATGAACGGATACTGCGACCGAATCGCCTGGAGGCGTCCGGGAAACAGGTCGTAGGCCGCGGCGTGGGCCACCCAGATCGCCAGCAGGTGGCCGACGATGATGCTGGCCATCGCGACGCCGCCGAACCACCCCGGCATCGAGAGCACGAGCACCGTGCTCCGGGCCGTCAGCGGCGCAGCCAGCGTCTGGCCCAGTGCCGGCGCGAGCCCGAGGAAGTAGTCGAGGTAGTGAGCGAAGTGGTAGCCGGCGACGATCGCCAGCAGCGGCGGCGCGAACCGGGCGGCCAGCGCGGCGGGCGTCAGGAAGGTCTCGGCCGTCGACCGCGAGAGCCTGGCCGCGAGCACGTAGAGACTCCAGAACAGCCCGAAGCCAAGCAGGAGGGCGAGCAGGTAGACGCCCAGCGGCGGGATCCCGAGCCCGACGAACGGCCCCGCGAGCCCGCGCCAGGCGGGCGTCGAGACGAACCCGTCGAAGGTCGTCACCCACAGCAAGGCGAGGACGAAGGCGACCTCGTCGCGGCCGTCGACCAGTCGCCGCTCGGACAGCGCCGTCCCCGGAAGGCGCAGCGTCAGCCCGTCGCCGTCGGACGAGAGCGGAGCGACGCGACCGTAGTAGCGGAACACGCGAGCCGGCGGGTCGACTTTTCCGAACCACGTCTCCGGACTGAACGCCACCGCGCCGACGAGTGTCACCGCAGAGTACGCCACCACAGTGGTCGCGAGCAGCGACGCGTTCTCGGCCAGCGGACTGACGACCTCCAGGTAGACGAGCGCCAGGAGCCCGACGACGCTGGGCCACGCACCGAGCCGGTCGGGATACCGCAGGTCCAGCGCGGGCACCAGCTCGGCGACGGTCCGCCACGGATTGAGCACGCTCCAGCTGTTACCCAGCAGGTACGCGCTCATCGACAGCCCAGCCCACCAGCCGACCCAGACCAGCAAGATCGCGGCGTTCGAGCGGGCGTCCGTCGGCCCGAAGTAGCCGACGACGACGACGAGCACGACGCCAGCGATCCCCGCCGCCCGCAGCAGGCCGACCGCGACGCGCCGGCCCGGAACGCCTGCGCCGCGACGCCAGTCGTGGATCGCGTCGATCAGTTCCCGGTCCGTGACGAAGCTGGCAAGCAGGAACGAAGCGCCGACCGCCGCCCCGCCCGTCGAGAGGAACAACCACGTCGGAATCGTCAGCGGTTCGCGGATGTCCTGGGCCAGGCTGCCCCCGTGAGCGGTGGCACGACCGACCGCCAGCACCGCCAGCGCGACGACTGCGACTGCGCGACGCCGAAGCATTACTCGACTGTTCGGCTCGGCGAGGGAGAAGGCATCGGTTCGCGCCCGACCGGCCAGCCACGCGGACGAAGCGCACGGAGTTGGAAGCGCTTTTGATGATCCACTCGCAAGAAGCGCGTATGACCGTAGCCGAAGACACGTCAGAGGAGCACGGGGACCACCATCTCCCCGCCGTCGAGGACTGGCCCCGCGGGTTCGGGGAGGCCAGCTGGTGGCCCTTCATCACTGCCATCGGCGCTGCCGGCATCTACGTCGCTGCCGGCCTGTTCGTCCTCTCACAGGCAGAGAATCCCGTCGTCTCCGAGCTGATCGCCGCCGGGACGACCGTCGCCACCGTCGGGATCTTCCTGGCCGGCCTCTATGGCTGGCTCTACCACGCGTTCGTCGCCAACTTCTGGGAACGCGGGACGGATCACCACTCCGGTGGAACCCTCCGGTTCGCGATGCTGCTGTTCCTCGGCAGCGAGGTCGCCACCTTCGGTGCCGGCTTCGTCTACTACTTCTTCGTTCGCGGCGCGAACGTGTGGTCGGCCGAGCTGCTCCCTCACGGCGGAAACGTGTTCGGCAACCTCGTCATCGCCAACACGATCATCCTCGTGATCAGTTCCCTGACGCTGCACTACGCACACGTCAAGCTCCTTGACGGTGACCGACAGAGCTTCGTCCGATGGCTCGGGCTGACGCTGCTGCTGGGCGTGATCTTCATCGGCGGACAGGCCTACGAGTACTACGAGTTCATCGTCGGCGAAGGCTTCACCATCGCCGAAGGTGCCTACGCCTCCGCGTTCTACGGGCTGACTGGACTGCACGGACTCCACGTCACGATGGGTGCCGTCCTGCTGGGCATCGTCTTCGTCCGGGCGATTTACGGTCAGTACTCCGCAGAACGACACACCTCGGTCTCGACGGCCTCGATGTACTGGCACTTCGTCGACGTGGTCTGGATCTTCCTCGTCGTCGTGCTGTACGTGGGCGCAGAGCTGTCGATCTGAGCCGCCGGTAGTTTCAAGCCGGGTTCTCACCAGCTACTCGTATGGACGAACTCGACGTGAGCGACGGCTTCGACGTCCACGACTATCGTCACGGCCTCAAGCTGCTCAAGGAGGACCGCGAGACGATGGCCCTCGAAAACCGTGCGGAATTTGCCTGCCCGGCCTGTGGAAAGGCCTTCGAGAAGCTGTTCGTCTCCCGGCGTCGCGAGAACACCTTCGGCAACCCCGACAGCCCGATCTGTCTCGTCCGGACCGACGAGCGACTCCTCCTGCTGACTCACTGAGACTGTCGACTACCCGGCCGTCCAGCTGACGACGACTCCAGAGAGAACGGGGACAAACGGTCACGGTATTGGAGAAAGCATTTACCGGGAGGCACGGAGGCGACAGCATGGATCGAAGATCGCTCGCGACACTCGCAGTCGGTGTCCTCCTGGTGTTGAGTGGCTGTGCCGACGTGGCCGTCGACGCGACCGTCGACGGCGACGGCACGGTCGAGTCCTACGAGACGACGATCGAGATGCCCCCCTCGACCTACGATCGCCTCCAGTCGACGGCCGAAGACGAGGGGTACGGCTCGGTCGAGCGGTACCTGCTCCGTGGGGTCAACGAGAGCCGCGCGGAGTCGGTGTCGTACAACCAGAGCCTCACCGACGACGGCAACGTGACGGTCGATCTGCGGCTGTCGTCGTGGAATCCCGGACCGAGCAGCGGCGTCGAGACGACCGTCGAGGAGGGCAACGTCACCTTCGTCGATCGCTCGTTCGTCCAGAACAGCGGCCAGCTGGGTTCTCAGAATGGCTACGCGCTGACCTACACGGTCACGATGCCGACGAACGTCACCGACAGTAACGCCGACACCGTCGAGGGTGCGACGGCGACGTGGCGCTACGACAGCGACGAGGCGATCGAATCGCCGATCCGCGCACAGAGCCCGGTCCCCGACTCCGGCTCCGGCCCCGGCGTCGGTGTCGTCGGGACGCTCGTGGCCGTCGCTCTCGTGGTGGGACTCCTCGCACGCCGAACCTGACGGCTGTCGACCGCGACACTCACCACAGGTGTCGCAGCAGCGTCGGCGCTTTCCGAACGTCGTCGAGCCGGAACGGGTACAACGAGAGCAGATCCGGCAGCGTCAGCTCGTACCGCTGGAGGCGATCGAGCTGTGCGTCCGAGAGACGGCCGCTGTTGGCGACGAACCTGTTCTGCTGGGCCGCGTCGAAGTCGTAGAGCAACTCCCCGGCGATGCGCTGGCGCTTCCAGTTCGACCCCTTCTCGCGGTTCCAGCGGCGCTCGTAGGCCGACAGGAACGACCGGGACACGTCACCGGCGGTGAGGGCTCGCGTCGCGACCTCGGCCGCCATCTCGGCCGACTCCATCCCGGACCGGATTCCCTCGCCAAAGAGGGGGTTGATGCTGGAGACGCTGTCGCCCACGGCGACCAGCCCGTCCGTCGCACGGCGGTTGATCGAGTTGTCGGAGATCGCCTGCCCGGCGTGGACGGCCCGTACGTCGTCGACCTCCCACCGGGGGTCGTTGCGAGCCCACCGCTCGACGTAGTCGTCGATCGCCCCGTCGTCTGGCGGACTGTGACGCGCGTAGAAGTCGTCGATCCAGCAGACGCCGACTTTGAACACGTCGTCACCGCCCGGAAACACCCACGCGTACCCGCCCGGCGCGTACTCGTGGTCGAACCGGAACAGCATCGACGACAGGTCGTACCGGCCGGTCACCTCGTACTCCTTGCCGATCCCGCGCTGGGCCGCCTCGCGGTCCCACATGTCCAGTCGGGTCGTCAGTGTCCCCGCCGGTCCCGTCGCGTCGACGACCAGATCCGCCCGGTAGGTCACCGACTCACCGTCGCGGGTCCCACGGACGCCGACGACGGTGCCACCCTCGACGATCGGTTCCCGAACGCGAACTCCCGTGTGGATGTCGGCCCCGTCGGCGGCCGCGTCCGCGCCGAGAAATTCGAGGAACGCCGGGAAATCGAGCACGTAATTGGGGATGTCGAGGGTCGCCCGGGCACTTGGCCCTTCGAACTGGACCGTGGCCGACTCGGACATCACGACGTCGTCGGGCACGCCAAAGCCCTCGACGACCTGGTGGAAGGTCCCACCGGTCGACTTGTCGTTGTCCGCCAGCTCGTCGTTTGCTTCGAGCACTGCGACCGAGTGGTCCGACCGCCCGACGACCGACCGGGCGAACTGCAACCCCGCCGGCCCACCGCCTGCGACGACGATATCGTACGACTCCATCTCGGCTTACACTGGGGCACAAATCGGGTAGTAGGTTGCGGTCGAGTGCCAGTGGCGAGGCCGAGCGTGACAGAGAGCGCGCCACGACGAGGAGTCTCTGCCGCTCGAAGCGAGCGGCCGAGCTGGAGCCCTGCACCGCGACAGATTAGCTCGCTCCAGAATGGGACCGCCGCTATGGACCGCTCGTCAGCAACGTTTCTCGTAGAAAGCCGGTGGAGAGATCGTGAACCATGTGAAGACGATCGTTCGCTGCGCTCGCGCTGCGACTTCGCTCGTTCAAATCCCACGTTGGCTGTCGCTCGTCACCGTCGTTCCTCGCAGAAAGCCGGTGGAGGGATTTGAACCCTCGGCCTAATCCTTACGAAGGATTCGCTCTGCCAGTCTGAGCTACACCGGCGCGGGCATACGGTACGATGCCCAAGACGATCATAAGGGTTCCGAAGTCGGGCGATTATGGGACACTGGGACACGGTTACCGGGAGAGCCGAACGTCCAGTACGACGTTGTGCTCGTGGGGGGCATAAGAGCGGACCGTGTGGCGGGTCTCGACGGTCACGTCGTAGTCGGGTTCGAACGCAGCCCGGATCGCCCGCTCGCCCGGCCCGTAGGGATCGTCTTCGTGCTGGATGTCGTAGTAGTGGAGCACGCAGTCGCTGCTGGCGATCGTCTCGGCGGCGTCGAGGAACTCGTCGGCGCTGTGTGGGAGGTTCATGACCAGCCGGTCGGCCCAGTCCTCGTAGTCGGGAGCGACCGCCCGTACGTCGCCTTCGATAGCGGTCACGCGGTCGGCGACGCCGTTGCGCCGGGCGTTCTCGCGGAGGTACTCGATCGCGGTCGGGTTGACGTCGACGCCGACGGCCGTCGCACCGCGCTGTGCGAAAGGAACCACGAAGGGACCGACGCCAGCGAACATGTCGAGCGCACGCTCGTCCGTGCCCACCTGCTCGACGACGCGGTGGCGCTCGGTCGCCAGACGAGGGGAGAAGTACACCGCGTCGAGGTCCACCAGGAACTCACAGCCGTACTCGCGGTGGACCACCTCGGTGGCCGGCCGATCCGGCTCGTCGTCGGGCTGGGCCAGTACGTCCCAGTCACGGACGCGAGTCTCTCCTTTGACCTTCGAAGCGCGGTTGAGGACGGTCCGGACCGGGAGGTCGGACGCGACGATCGCGTCGGCGATCACTCGCGCACGCTCCGGGTCGTCCTCGTCGACGACGATCACTTCGCCGATCCGCTCGTAACTGGGCTCGAAGTCGAGCCGGTCGGCCGGCATCGTCTGGGACTCGCGGACCGGCGCGTCGTACTCGACCACGTCGAACTCGTCCGGGACCGCCGTCGGGTCCGTGACCGGGATGTAGATCGTCGCCTCGTCGACCACGATGTCGTAGCCCTCTGCGACCAGACCGGCGTCCGCGAGGCGCTGTCGGCTCTCCTCGCCGGCTTCGCGGTCGACACGCACGCAGGGAACGCCCATACCGCCACTGGCCACCCGTGGGCAGTAAGCCTGACGCTTCGCGCCCTTTATTGGCCGGCGACGCCGACACAGAGTATGCTCACATTCGTCGGTCTCGGACTCTACGACGAGCGCTCGATCACGGTCGAAGGGAAAGAGGCCCTCCAGACTGCGACCGACATCTACGCCGAGTTCTACACGAGCAAGTTGATCGGCACGACGATCCAGAAACTGGAGTACTACCACGACATCGACGTCGAAGTGCTCGATCGCGCAGCCGTCGAACAGACCCCCGACGAACTCCTCGATGCCGCCGAAGACGGCGACGTGGCCTTCGTAACGGCGGGCGACACGATGGTCTCGACGACACACGTCGACCTCCGTCTGCGGGCCGAGGAGCGTGGCATCCACACGCGAGTGATCCACGGGACGACCGCACAGACGGCCGCGAGTTCACTGACCGGGCTCCAGAACTACCGCTTCGGGAAGGCGACGACACTCCCCTTCGAAGACGCTCACGGCGGCGACGGCGTCCCCGACAGCGTCGTCGAGACGATCACGGCGAACCAAGAGCGAGGCCTCCACACCCTCGTCTACCTGGACATCAAAGTCGACGACCCCCACTGGGAGGGCGAACAGGAGTTCATGACCGCAGACCACGCCGCCGGCCTGCTCGCAGACCACCTCGACACGCTCGGCGTCGTCGTCGCACGAGCCGGCAGTGCGAACCCAGTCGTCGAAGCAGACAGCCTCGACGCACTCGCCGACGGCGACTACGGCGGCCCGCTGCACCTCCTGGTCGTCCCCGCCGACCTCCACGAGATGGAACGCGACGCCCTCACGACGCTCGCCGACGCGCCGCTGGACGGCTAGTCACGCTCGGCCGTCAGTTCTTCCCGGAGGTCGTACTCCGTCCCGGTCACGAGATACGCCACGTCGTCGACGAGCGAGAGGATCTCCGGCAGCACCTTCACCACCAGCCACGTGATGCCCACGAGCGCGATCACCGAACCGAACTGCGCGAGCAGGCGGTCGGCGATGTAGTACGACACCATCTGCTCGTCGGCCGTTCCAAAGAGGTCGGTGATCGTGCCCACGAACCACTGCATTCGCTGCTGGCCGAACATCGTCGCGATGAACACGTTCCGGACCAGGTTCAGGCCGTAGATCACCGGCACGGAGACCGCCAGCGCGCGGGCCTTCCGACCCAGCGGAGCCTCGACGGCGAGGATCGCACCGGCGAGAATCGAGATGCTCCCCACGCCCGTACAGGCGACGATGATCGTGTAGGTGATCGGCCGCTCGTTGCCCGGGAAGTAGAACGTGCTCAGATAGCTGTAGTCCGAGGACGGGACCTCGCTCAGGACGCTGGTCCCTCGCACGAGTTCGGGCTCGACGCCGATCAGCGAGAGGAGCGTCCCCGTCTGTGCGGCGACGACCTCGATCATCCACTTGCGAAGCGGGTTCGACTCCAGCAGCGGAAGGTAGGTGAAGGGCAGATAGAGCAGCCCCATGTACCCGATCGCCTTCGAGAGAGTGAACAGCGAGTCGCGGCCGTTCCAGAGGAGGTAGCCGACGTACAGCGACAGTGGGACGGCAGCGATACTACCGATCCCCTCGACGATGCTCTTCTGGACGAGGACGAAGTGGGGCACCAGGACGAGCCAGAAGAGTCCGAAGACTCCCCACGTGAGAGCGCCGAGCTGTCGGGCTCGCTCGCGTGCGTCCGTGTGGGCAGCGAGGACGCCCGTCGCGAGAAAGCTGATCACGAGCAGCCACGAGAGCGGCCGTGCGACGGCGAGCGGGTCGCCAACGACCGAGGTAAGCGGGGCGGCACCGACCATGTGTTGCTACGTTACGCAATCGCGGGTATATGCTTTGCCGTTGTGCCCGCTGTCGGCACTATCGAAGGAGCGTCCGAAGAAAAATCGCGAATCAGGGACCGGACGAAGTCCGGTTAGTTAGTGTCCTCAGTTGTTGCGCCGCGTCGCGAGCAGCGCAGCAGCGAGGAGGCCGACGAGTGCGACGACTGCGCCGAAGCCAGCACCGTCGCCGGTGGTGGTCTCGTCGCCGCCGTCGTCAGTCGCCGTGTCGTCACCCTCGTCCGGAGTCGGCGTGTCCTCGTCCGGCGTCGGCGTGTCCGTTTCCGGCTCAGGCGTCGGCGTGTCCGTTTCCTCGGTGGTCTGGATCGTGACCGTCGCGCTGTCCGTCACTGCCGAGCCGTTCTCGGTGTACGGACCGTCCGCACCATCACCATCGCCGAAGTCGTACTCTTCGTTGTCGTTGGTGTCCTGGTGGGGCATCGCGACGACCGTCGCGTTCTCGTCCAGAGCGGAGTCGAGGCTGATCTCGACGTCCTGCTGGGTGCCAGAGTCGAGGTACTCGGAGTTGCCGATGACCTCACCGCTGGCGTTGTTGAGGTGGATCGCGACGAAGCCACCGTTCTCGGTCGTAACCGAGTCGACCGTCACGGTGGAGCCGTCGGTGGTCTGGTTGCTGATGCTGACGGAGGCAGTCGGCACTTCGCCGATGCGACCGTCGTACTCGTCACCGACCGGGGAGCCACCGCGACGCGTCTGCAGCGTCAGGTTGGTCCCGGGCGAGACGTCGCTGAAGTCAGCGCCTTCCGTCGTGAAGGTACCGTCCGTCTGGACGGTTGCTTCAGGTCGAGTCTGGAACGGACTCGCGTTGTCGCTGGACTGGACCCGAACCGTGAGGTCGGTGCCAGGCGCGTAGTTGGTCTGACCGGAGATGGTCTGACCGGACGCGGACTCGATCAGGATGAGGTCGTCCTCAGTGTTCGTGACGAGGTCAGTGCTCGGTTCGACGAGCGTGAACTCGCTGGTGACCTCTTCGGACTCGTCATCGTCGAGCGTGTTGAGGACGTTGTCCTGTTCGATGGTGAACGTCGCCTCGAAGTTGTCACCCTCCGCGAGGTCGCGGGCGGGCTGGTCGAGGTTCGACGTTTCGACTGCGACGAAGTACGAGTCGTTCTCGGGGTCCTCGATGACCGAGATCGCGTCGTCGTTCACGAGGTCGAGCTCCTTCGGGCTGCGGTTGGCATCCTCGTTGGTCTGCTCGATCGTGAGGTCGATCGCTTCGTCGTCAGCGTTGCCCTGGTTGTTGTCGATGAACGTCTCGAAACCGCCTGCGTTGTCCACAGCACCTTCGAGACCACCAGCTTCGAGCTGGAGGAGGACAGTGTCGCCGTCATCGTCCTCGTCGTCGTAGGCAGCCTCACCGGACTCGGTGATCGACGAGCCGATCTCGTCGTAGATGTTGCCTACATCGTCGCTGAGGTCGTCGAGGTCGGTGCCCTTCGGCGTGACCCACGACTGCATGCTATCGGTCGAGCGCGGCTGCAGCGAGAGCGTGCCGAGTGCGTCGGAGTCGGCGTAGGCGTCAGTGCCCATCTCGACGTGGCCGACGGTGGCGTTCATCTCGTACTCCGTCGGGTCGAGGGTGTCGGAGCCGACAGCCTCGCCGGTGTCGGTGAAGTCGCCACCCTGGGTGATGAAGTCGATCTCGTCGTCACCGTTCGCGACGTCGACGACGTTCTCCTGAGATGCGCGACCCGCGGTGTAGCTGTTGAATTCGAGGGAGACCTGACCGTCACCACTCTCGTCGGTGACCTGGTAGACGATGTAGTAACCCTGTTCTTCGGTACCGATGGTGACTGTCGCTTCGTCGGTGTTGGTCATCTCGACCGTGACGTTCGCGATGTCACCGGCTTCCTCGGTGAAGACGCCGTTTCCAGCGAAGGAAACGTCGCCGTCACCGGCTTCCGTGATCTCGATGGAGTCGGTCTCGGTAGTGATACCGGTTGCGACGTGTTCTACTTCGATCGAGTAGTTACCCGTGCCGTAGTCGGAATCCGTGGCGGCCGGGAACTCGATGTCAGCGTCTCCGGTACCGTCGAGAGTCGTCGAGTCCTCGATGTCGTTGTCGTCGTCGTCCGTGACGACATCGCCGTCATCGTCGAGGAGTCGGTAGTCGATAGTGTCACCAGGTGCGGACGAGTTAACGCTGGCCGCGATTTCGTCCTCGGTGGTGATCGACTCACTGTCCGCCTGGGAACCAAGGCCGAGGTCTTTGACACGGAGGGGGTCCTGAACGTTGGAACCATCGATGGCGATAACGTAGGACTCCCCAGTGTCGAGGTTAGAACTACCTGAGTCCCACACGATGGCAGAGGACAGGGAGCCAGTGTCGAGAGTGTCGACTTCCGCACCGCGGTTGTCAGCCTCGTCCGTGTCACGGTCGTAGATGACGATGGAATCGTCCGTAGTAGCCTCGAATCGGACGCTCTCACCACGGAAGAAGGAGTCCCCACCGACGACGCCGTTAGCGGTGTCGACGGTGACAGACGAATCGCCGAGGACTCGGTAGGGCAGCTCAGCCGTGTACGGGCCGTCCTGGTCACCGGTTGCCTCGAGATCGTGCGTCGCACGAGCCGCGCTCGAAGCATCCGTGACGTCCCAGTCGAGTTCGATCTCGACAGTCGTTCCGGAAACGGATCCGGAACTGTCGAGTTCGACGACGACTTCGTCATCGTCTTCCTCGGAGACGGACGCGATACCGGAGCCGGTCACGACCTCTGCATCGTTGAGCGTGAGGTCGGCGTTCTCGGCACCACTCGTATCGATGGTGACCGTCTCGGTGTCGTCACCGTCTTCGAGATAGGCGTCGAAGCTAATTGTCTGAGTCTGTTCGTCTGCCCCGGTGATGTCGAGATCTGTGTTGGACAGATCTACGCTTTCAGCGGTGGCATTTCCGCTAGTGTCCGCAACCGCTCCCGCGGTGAAAGCCGTGCCCATCGCGACGACGGACATGACCATCAGCGCAGAGAGGAACAGGCTGCGAACCTTGTCGTTAGTTCCTGTCATAGTTTGTTGTCTGTTGCAATCGGAGCCAGCAGCTTTCTCCCTGTCGGACGCGGCTCTTGTGGCGAACCGCGTACAGACCGAACCGGCATACTCGCTACTGACACCATGGGTAGGGGTACACTCAAAACGTTAGGCGGGTGTTATAAATGCTTTGTGGTCACTTATGCGAGGATGACACACATACTCACGGCCTGTGCCGGGCGATATCGGCGGAATTGCTGTACGGGCGACGGCGGTGCTCGCGGTGGGTCCCGTCGCTGTTTCGAGATATTCGATCCCCTGGTGATACTGTTGGCTGTACCGTCGTGAGGGGATTCGCCACCCCGGAGTGGCAAAATCGGTCACAGATGGACAGCCGACAGGATGAGAGATGCGGGACAGGCGGACACCAAGCGATGTCGCCGACCCGGAGTCGAAGCGTTTGCAATGTCTCCTTGTCGTGCAGGCGTGGACGCGCAATTGAGAATGCTGGTCGTGGAGCGACTGCGGACGCCGAACCGTCCAGCACATCGACCCCAGCGACTTTATGATACAACCGATTACATACGATTACACGATGCCTGTATTCCTCGAAGATCACGATACCGAAATCGACCTCCGGCCGGGAACCACGAAGTCAGACATCGTAGCGCATCTCTATCGAAACCCCGAATGGGGATATGCGCCACGAGAGATCGCGGAAGCGCTGGAGATCCCCCGCGGTACCGCCACGGCCACGCTCAAGCGTCTCTACGACGAGGGGTACCTCGGGAAGACCGACGACGGATACTACCACGCACTCGGCGAACGGGCCGATGTGCGACGGTACGTCTCCAGCCTCGATCAGGCCGATCGGATGTTCGGGCACCACCGTGACGCGACCGCCCAACCAGAGGCACCCCCGCGCCGGATCGGTGAGGATCGTACTGACGAGGAACTCGAAGCAGAGCTCGCGGAACTCGAAGACGACTGTGGTGTGAATGAGTAAGCTGTCGGCGGGAGACGTGTGTTGGGCACAGGATCCGACAGACGCCCACTCTCAGCGTCCGGTCGTCGTCCTGGCCCACGAGACGCACCCGTTCAGTGCCACTGATTGCACCGTGATGTGCATCGGAACGAGTGCCGGAAAGTACCACCAGACGACGCCGGAACTCACCGAAAAGCATCTGGATGGAATTTCGTTCAGTAGCACGTCGTACCTGATGCCCTGGGCGCTGTACACGATCCCACCGGCGACGATACTGAACGGCACGACGACGGGAGAGCTTACCCAGGAAGGCCGAACACTCCTCAAGAAGTCACTGATCTCGCTCGTTCCCTGAGAGAAGGAGCGGAGATCGACGCGACGGCACAATCTTACGACGTGACGATCTCGACTTCGTGGCCGTCGGCGTCCTTCGTGAACGCGTAGTTGTAGTCACAGGACTCGGGATCGCGGTAGTCCTCGGCCTCGCGGGTCAGCAGCGACTCCCAGGTCGCTTCGAGGTCGTCGGCGCGGGCGGCGATGTGGCCCCAGGCGTCGCCCAGCTCGTACGTGCGCCCGTCGTAGTTGTACGTGAGTTCGACGGTCATGGCCTCCTGGGCGGCGTCGGGGTCGGCCATGAAGTAGTTCGCGAAGGTGTCGGCCTCCCAGCGCCCGGCGGGCTCGAAGCCCAGCTTCCGGGCGTACCAGCCGATCGCGGCGTCGGCGTCCTCGACGCGGAGCATCGTGTGATCGAGGCTGTAGCGTGCGCCGTGGTCGCGTTCGACGATCTCGATCTCGTGGCCGTCGGGGTCTTTGACGAAGGCGTAGCCGGGGTTCTCCTCGGGCGGGCGATAGTCGTCGACGCCCTCGTCCATCAGTTCGTGGTAGGCCTCGGTCACGTCCTCGACGCGGACCGCGATGTGGCCCCAGGCGTCGCCCATATCGTACGTGCGCCCGTCGTGGTTGTATGTGAGTTCGAGCAGGGCACCGTCCTCGTGTACGTCCTCGGGACCGAGGAAGACGTTGGTGAACGTCTCGGCCTCCCAGCGACCCTTCTCCTCGTAACCGAGGTGTGTGGTGTACCAGTCGAGCGATTCGTCGAGATCTTCGACACGGATCATCGTGTGGTCGAGGGTCAGTCCCATGTGCGAACGAAGACGGTGCGAGCCGAAAAGCCTAGTGCCAGCCGTCACTCCGATGACAGCCCGACACCGGCGCGGACCGTCGCCCAGTCGAACCACCAGACGACGGCGACACACAGCACCGTCCCCAGCGGGATCGCGAAACGGCCGGGCTGGCGACCGAACCCGTGTGCGAGCGACAGCTGGGTCAGTCCGGCGAGCAAGAGCAGCCCGTCGGTCACGCGGCGGTCCTCGCGGCCCAGCACACGCCCGGCGAGCGCGCTGGCGACGGCACCGAGATAGAGGACGACACCGATTCCCCACGCCTGCAAGAAGGGCGGGAGCACTGTCGTCTGGCGGAAGTAGTAGGCGTCGATGGTGGTGATCGCGCCGGTGTTGGGGTCGACCAGCGCGAAGGGGAACACGAACGTGACGGTCCCGGCCACGGCTACGGACCACGGGAGAACTGCCAGCAGACAGATCGCGCCGAGGCGTCGATCCATCCGTCACTCCGTGAGGATCCGCAACACGTCTTCGTCTTCGAGTTCGTGGTCCTGGCCGACCTGTTGTTCCTCGTGCATGGCGCTGGGGCCACTCACGCGGGCGAAGCGGAAGCGCTCCTCGAAGTCGCCGCCGAGCTTCTCGCAGGCGTCCTCGACGGTCTGGCCCCGCCGGAGAATCAGCGGCTCGTCCTTGTCGATGCCCCGGCCGGGCTTGTCCATGTAGATCCGGATGAGTCCGAGTTCCTCCCAGATCCGCTCGCGGAGCGCATCCAGGCCGCGCTCTTCGACGGCGCTGATGAACACGGCGTCGTCGGGATCGATGTCGTAGTCGCGCAGTTGTGCGTCGACGGTCTCCTTGTAGTCGGGCTCGATGAGATCCGCCTTGTTGACGACGACGGCGGAGGGGACGTAGACGCGGTTGTCCATCACGCCGTCGATGAGCCGGTCGATGTCGACCTGCTCGCCGATCGTGACGTTCGCGTTCACGTGGCCGTGCTCGCGGAGGACGCCCTTGATCGTCTCCTCGTCGAGATCGAGGTCGACGCTGGCGTTGATCGAGAGGCCGTCCTTGGCCTTGCGCCGGATCGAGACCCGCGGTGGCTCCCGGTCGACGCGGACCTTGTTCTTGTACAGTTCCTCGCTGAGACGCTGGTACTGGTCGATCTCGAACACCGACAGGACGAACACGATCAGGTCCGCAGTCCGGACGACCGAGAGCACGGCCTGGCCGTCGCCCTTGCCGGCGGCCGCACCCTCGATCAGTCCGGGTACGTCCAGCATCTGAATGTTGGCCCCGCGGTACTGGAGCATCCCGGGGTTCACGTCGAGCGTCGTGAATTCGTAGGAGCCCGTCTCGCTCTCGGCGTTCGTGAGGGCGTTCAACAGCGTCGACTTCCCGACGCTCGGGAAGCCGACGAGCGCGACGGTGGCGTCGCCGTGTTTCTCGACGGCGTAGCCGCCGCCACCGCCCGAGGAGTCTTGCTGTTCGAGCTTCTCCTTTTTCTCCGCGAGCTTGGACTTGAGCCGGCCGATATGAGCCTCTGTGGACTTGTTGTAGGGCGTGCTGGCGATTTCCTCTTCGATCTCGCGGATCTCCTCTTCGAGCCCCATCAACAGTATATCCGCCCTCGGTTCCGAATAAGGCTTTCCTCATACTGTCGTGCGGTGTTCCCAGCCCAGGGGGTCGAGAAGCGAGACGCAGCGTTCCGGCCGGCAGTAGTGTCCCGACAAAACAGAGGAGCGCGGCTACCCGTCGTCGGTCTCCTCGGCGGTCGCGAGCTTGATCGCCACCTCGGGTTTCGTCCAGATGACGAACCCGTCGTCGCGGTCGACGACGCCCCGGATGTACTCTTCGTTGACCGGGGGCTCGTTGATCTCGGACTCCACGACGGGAGCGACCTGCCGGACTTCGTCGACGATCCAGCCGATCGCGCCCTGGTCGTCGAACGCTTCGGGGTCGAAGACGATCATCAGGGATTCCTGGCCCTCGGCGTCGATGTCGAGCAGCGCCTTCGGATCGAGGATCGTCGTGATCTGGCCCCGCAGGTCGACCACGCCCTCGATGTACTCGTCGGTGTTGGGCACGCGCGTGATCGTATCGCGCTTGACGATCTCCTCGACCAGCGAGATGTCGATGCAGTAGTGCTCGTCGCCGAGCGTAAACTCCAGGACGCGCGTCGACTCCTCGGTCGTCGTACTCTCCGACTCGACCGCCGACGGGGCGGTGTCCGTGCTCGCGGCGTCCTCGATCGACTCGTCGGCTTCCGCCAGCGCAGCGTCGATCTGTTCCTGGTCGGGGAGTTCGACGCCGCTGGCCTCCTGGACCGCGGCGGCAGTCTCTGCCGGCGTCGGTTCGCCCCCACCTGTCTGAGACGACTGGGCCTCTGTCCCGCCACCCGAGACACTGGCCGCCGCCTGTGCGGCCCGCTGTGCGATTGCCTCGGGGTCGGGTGACCCCTCGTCGGTCGTGTTCGATTCCTCCGGGTCGCTCGCCGAAGTGCCCTCGTTCATACTGTCGTCGCTCGTCTGTGTACCGTCCGTCCCCTCTGAGGCCCCGTCCGTTCGTGTTGGTTGCTGGACCGCCTCGTTCGGTGGGGTAGCGTGCGTTCGTTCGTTCGATTCGTCCGTCTCGACGGCCGTGTCGCTACTGTCCGTCGGTCGATCGTCGGCGTCCGTCTCCGACGGTGACGCCTCGCCGGTCGCTGCTGGGTCGTCGCCGGCTTCCGTCGCTGCGTCGTCTGCCTCGGTGGCCGACTCCTCGTCTGTCTCCGTGTCGCCGACTGCCTCGGACGCAGTGTCAGACTGCTCTGCGGTCGCTTCCGTCGCCTCTGTCTCGTCGTCTGCGTCCGCCACTTCCGGCTGGTCGTCCGTTGGCGCTTCTGACTCCTCGTCGGCTTCCGGCGCTGGCTCTTCGTCGGTCGCTGCATCGTCTGTGTCTACCTCCTCGGAATCGTCGGCGTCGTCGCCAGAGCGCTGGCCCTCTCGCATCCGGCGGATCCGTTTGGCGCGGTCCATGCGCTCGTCGTCGTCGCTCATGCCGGCACCTCCTCGTCCAGCAGGCCGAACTGTCTGTCCAGTTCCGTCGCGACGTCGAGAAAGACCGATTCCATGTCCACGGATTCCTCGTACTGGAAGATAGAACTGCCGGCTGTGAAGGCCCGCTGGAGCGCGACGCGCTTGCGGACCTCCCAGATCGGGAACTCCTCGAACACCTCGCCGAGCCACGACAGCATCGTCTCGTCCTCGTTGGTCTTCTCGACCCGGTTGGCGACCACGCCGAGCGTGTTGACCGTGATGCCGGTCTGGCCCTCCAGCGCGGCCATCTGGTCGATCAGGAGTTCGATGGCTCGTTCCGAGGAGGCCTCGGTCAGCGCCGGGACGAGAATGTTCTGCGACGCGTAGATACCGGTGTCTGTGAGTTTCCCGTAGAAGGGCGGCGAGTCGATGACGACGTAGTCGTAGTCGTCTTCGACCACGGCGAGTGCCTCGTCGAGTACGTCGAGTGCGTGCGCGCCCGAAACGGAGTCGGGCGTGACGTTCAACGAGAGGTCACTCAGCGTCTTGGGGTCGATGTCGATCGAGTCGTCGTGTTGGACCCGCGCCACGAGGTCGGCGATTGTCAGTTCGTGTTCGACCTGGAGCATGTCGATGTTGCTCGGGACCACGTCCATCTCGTCGTGGTCCACGATCAGATCCGCGATCGACGAGCGCTGATCGGCGCTCGTCAGCACGTCGAACAGCGTCGGTGGCTGGGCGTCGTAGCTCTCGACCAGTCCCAGCGCCTCCGTGGCGTTGCCCTGCGGGTCGAGGTCGACGAACAGCACGTCACGGCCGCGTTCGTTGAGCGCGCCGGCCACGTTGACGGCGACCGTCGTCTTCCCGGTGCCGCCTTTAGCGTTCGTCACACACAGGCGCGCTACAGTGGACCCAGATTGGCGACTCATCGTCGAAGTACCAGGATCTCGTCGCTAGCCGAATATAAAAATACGCTCCCGATTATCAACGACTGGACTGGGAGCCAGCGAGACCCCGCGAGAGAACGAGTCGTTCAGCGTGTCAGACGGTCGTCTGACTGTGTGCAAGATTTAACACGTTGTAGGGGAAACAGGGCAGTATCATGACCATCAATCCGCGCGACTACGACCTCGACGAGTTACGGAAGATGGCAAAGCAACAGCGGCCGAGCAACGGGATGGGCGACGAGGAGACGCTCGATCCGGCCGAACTGGGAATGGCGATGGACGAAGGCGGCGAGGCTCCCGCGGGCGATTCGTTCCGCGCCGGCCTCTACCGCGAACTGCTGCCCTTCCTCGGCTCGGACGGCACGGAGAAGCCGTATCTGGCGGCGTTGCCCGAGAACTACGCGGCCGAGTTCGTCGTCTTCGAGTGGCTGGAATTCCTCCTGATGCACTCGGGGTACCAGGGGGCCGAGGAGGCACTGGACTACTACGAGGACATCGACTGGATCACCGACGACGTCCAGTCGTCGCTGTCGGACTACCTCCGTGGCATCGACGAGTCGGGGACCAACGACGGTGCCAGCCTCGACGTGGACGACCACATGCTGAGTCTCGTCTACGTCGCGAAGCTCCACTCGATGGCGTAGACCGGTCGCGCGGACGGATGGTCGAGCGGCGCGCTTGCTGGCAGTTCGATTATCAGCTCTGTTAGTTCGGTCGGGGGATATATATCGGACGCGGCAAAACCACTGGCACATGAGTGACGACGCGGCAGACGACGCCTCGACGGGCGACCAGTCGGAGTCAGTCGACGAGGAATCACCGGCCGGCGACGCCGAGGCGGCAGTGCCCATCGGCGTGAAGCTCGGCAGTACCCGAACCGTCATCTCCGTCCCCGGAGCCCGTGGCACCGAGGACGAGATCATCAGGACCCTGACCTGTCTCGCGACCTACGAGGACGCGCTGACCGGCGAGGAGAAGGTCCTCTACGGCGAGGAAGCGGCCGCAGAGTACCCCGACCGCGTCCAGTTCATGCTCCGGTCGGGACTGCCAGAAGACGAGGACCGGGCCGAGCTGACCGAGACGTTCTTCCAGGCGTTGATCGACCAGAACGACCTCCCCGAGTACAGCGCCGTGGTCTACGCGATTCCGACGATCGACAACCCACGGGGCCTGGAGAACCTCAGCTCTGTCATCGAGGGCAGTTCGATCGGCAAGCGCCTCGTCGAGAGCTACCCCGAGTCCCTCTGTGGTGCGATCCCGGCCTTCGGCGACGATCTGGAAGCCATCGACGAGATCTTCCTGGCGGTCAACATGGGCTCGACGAACCTCGAAGCGTCGGCCTACCGACGCGGTGAACAGCTCGCGCCGTTCACGACCGGAGCCGTGACCGGCAACGAGGTCGACCGCATGATCGCGAACTACGTCGAGGAAGAGACCCAGGGGCGGGTCAACATCGACACCCAGACCGCCCGCGAGTACAAAGAGGAACACGCCGACTTCGTCGATTTCGAACCCTTCACGGACATCATCCAACAGCCCGGCGGAGGCTCTCACGAGTTCACGATCGAACGCTCCGTGATGGACGCCGTCGACGAGTACCTGGACGACGCGGTCGAGGAAGTCGCCAACACGTTCCTCCCGGAGCTGGCCAACGACTACATGAAAGTGTACCAGCTGGCCCTGGACCGGCCGGTCGTCCTCACTGGCGGCATGGCCTGTATCCCGGGGATCGTCGAGGAGTTCGAGCGCCGGCTCAGCGAGGAACTGAACCGCGAGATCGAGGCCATCGCCGCCGACCAGCCCGACATCGCCCCGACGATCGGTGCCCAGCGGATCGCAGAGCGCCTCGGCGAGAACGCCTAGGAGCCGCCCGCCAGCGTGTCGAACCACCGGACGATCGACGGAGAATCCGCCGGTCTCGACAGTGACAGCGTCTCGAACGCCGTCGGATCGATGCGAACTATCGGCGACTCTGTTTGACAGTCAGTGTCACGACGGTCGAACATTCGACTCGTTGTTGGGGAGAACTGCACCTAAAGCTCAGTCAGACGGTCGTCATTCGGAGAGCAGACGCCACTCGACGACGCCGCCACGGAAGCTTTAACTCACCGCAGAATCTATCATGAACTATAATGAACTGTCCGGCGTGTGGCGTCAGAATGAGCTACAACGACGAGACGACGAAGCTGACGGAGTTCGTCTGCCCGCGGTGTCACGAGACGATCATCGAGTACAAGTCTCGGGCGCGGGTGGCTCCGTAACCCGGTCCGACCGCCGGCTGTCCGTCTGAGGCCGGTCTCGTCACTTCGACAGTGTGAGTCACTTCGGGACTGACAGCCGGCACATCGGGGAGACGGGACGGTGCCACGGAGAGCGGGAGGTTTTTGATTGTGCTTGTCTTTGTTCGCTTATGACTGATACGGCAGTGCGTGTCGCGTCACTCCACGACGGCGGGCGGTCCGTGGAGCAGATCGCGGCCGACGAGTGGGCCGCGAGGGCGGGATTGGACCTGACGCCCGTCGCCGTGAGCGACCTCGTCGACGGCGACCGCTCGCTGGCGGCGTTCGACACCTGCTGGTGGCACGCCGACGAGCCCCCGGAACTGGGATCGACTGCCGACCTCGGCGGCGTCCTCCGAGCGTTCGTCCGCTCGGGCGGCGGGCTCGTCCTCTCGCTGGCGGCGCTGACTGCGGTAGACGACCTCGGGATCGATCCCGTCGTCCCCGACGCGGTCGGGCCGGATCCAGACGGTGGCCCGACCGGTCCGCTGATCAAGGCAGCCTACGACGACCACCCCCTGTTCGAGCCACTGACCACGCGCCGGCCGCTCACCAGAGGCGACACCGACGCGACGCTGGCGCGCTACGATTCGATCCTTCCGGAACGTGGCGAGGTACTGGCAAGCACTGTCAGCGCCGACCACGACGTGCCCGACCTCGTGACCGTCGTGGGCTGGTCGCTGGGTGAGGGCTCCGTCGTCGGCCTCGGTGACGGCCTCGTCTTCGCGGCCGAGGGCGGCGACCACGACCAGCGCGACAGGCTCGCCCGTGCGGTCCTGACGAACGCCGCCGACAGCGCGATCCCCGAACGACCACGGACGGGCGAGGAGATCGCCGCCCTGCGCGATCGCTTCGAGGACGACCCACACCGCCCGCAGTTTCACCTCTCGACGCCCGCCAACTGGCTCAACGACCCCAACGGCGTCGTCCAGTGGAACGGTCGCTACCACGTCTTCTACCAGTACAATCCCGGCGGCCCCTACCACGACACGATCCACTGGGGCCACGCGGTCAGCGACGATCTCCTCCACTGGGAGGACGAACCCGTGGCGCTCACCCCGTCGCCAGACGGTCCCGACCGCGACGGCTGCTGGTCTGGCTGTGCGGTCGACGACGACGGCACGGCGACGCTCGTGTACACGGGCGGGCGCGGCCGCGACCAGCTGCCCTGTCTCGCGACGACGGACGACCCCTCCCTGCGGCGCTGGGAGAAAGCGACGGACAATCCGATCATCGAAGCGCCCCCGACCGAACCGGACCTGCTCTCGACCGAGGAGTGGAACGGGGAGTTCCGCGATCACTGCGTCTGGCAGGACGGCGGGACCTGGTACCAGCTGATCGGGGCCGGACTGGCCGACGGCGGCGGCGTCGTCTTGCTGTACGAGTCCCCGGACCTCCGCGAGTGGGAGTACTGTGGCCCGATCCTCTCGGGGGACCGCGACACGCCACAGGAGACCGTCTGGGAGTGCCCGGAACTACTCGACCTCGGGGAGAAGCAGCTGTTGCACGTCTCGAACTACGAGGACGTGGTCTACTTCCTCGGCCGGTTCGACGGCACGACCTTCGAGCCGGAGCGGCGCGGGACGCTGGATCACGGCGACTACTACGCCCCACAGTCGCTACGGGCCGACGACGGCCGCCTGCTCACCTGGGGGTGGGTCCCCGAGGCGCGCGACGTGCGCGCCCAGTGGGACGCCGGCTGGTCGGGGACGATGTCGCTCCCGCGGGAGCTGTCCCTCGGCGACGACGGCCGCCTCCGACAGCGACCGGCCCGAGAACTGACGCGGCTCCGTGGCGACCGCGAGTCCCGGGAGAGCGTCACGCTCGACGACGGCGAGGCGATCCGACTGGACACCGACGGACGCTCGTTCGAACTCGCCACCCGCCTCTCGCTGGTCGACGCAGACGCCGTCGAGGTGACGCTGCTCGGGACGGCGGCAGAGAACGAGCGCACGACGCTGCGGTACACGAGAGACGACGTGCTCGAAGTCGATCGGAGTCGCGCCAGTACCGACCCGCGCGCGACGAGCGACAGTCAGCACGTGCCCGTCACACCGTACGACGAGCCCCTGGACCTGCGCGTGTTCGTCGACGGATCGGTCGTCGAACTGTTCGCCAACGAGCGCCACTGCCTGACGAGTCGCGTCTATCCGACCGGCGACGACGCGACCGGCGTCGGCCTCGCAGCCGTCGGCGGCCGCGCCCGACTGCCGACAGTCGACGCCTGGGACCTGGCGTCGATCTGGTAGCGCATCCGTTATTCATGCTCCGGCGTCGATCGGGACGGACTCAGAGAGGGATTTGCACGTAGCGTTTTACCTTCCACACCCACGCGCAGATCAGCCTCTAGCGGCGGTACGAGCCGCCGTCGTCGCTCTCGCCCGCGAAGTACTCGCGGTCCGTCGGCGGCAGGTCCTCGTCGGGCAGCGGGATCTGCCAGTGATCGAGCGTCCCGAGGATCTCCGTGTGAGTCCCTTCGACCCGGAGGCGCAGCGTCGGCGCGAGCGTCCCGCCGAAGCGTCGCATCTGCTCGGACTCGGGCAGGTCTGCGACCCGATCCATCGAGTCGGCGTCGAAGTCGTAGTAGTTGAAGAAGCTCTGGACCAGCACTTCCTCGCGGTGGGGAAAGGCCATCCACGAGTACGCCTGGAAGGGAGCGTTCGCGGGGTTGGTCACGACGAGTCCGGAGTCGTTGAGCGGGACGTAGTCGCCACGCAGCGAGTCGGCGACGAAGCCATACAGCGCGTCGTAGCCGTCGAGCCCCGGCGCGAAGGTGTGGTCGTGACTGGAGACGAAGAGGTAGTAGCGGCCGTCCCGGCGGACGACGTGGGGACGTTCGAGTTCCTGGTTGACACAGACCGAATCGAGGAGCGGGTCACACAGCTCCCAGGAGAGCGGGTCGCCCGTCGGCGAGCGGGCGAGGCCGACGCTGCCGTTGAACTCCTGGTGGGCGGCGTCGCCGCCGCAGGCGTCGCTGCCCTCGGGCACCGGCGTATTGGCCTCGAACAGGAGGTGCGTCTCGCCGGTCGCGGGGTCCTCGAAGAACCACGGATCTCGGAAGGTGTAGGTCATCCCGCGAGACTGGTCCTGGCGCTCGTAGCGGTCGCCGTCCGGGCGGAGCAGTTCGTGGTGGGTCCAGGGTCCCTCGATGGCAAAGTCGCCGTCGGTGCGCGGCGTTCCCCCGGACGCGCCGACGATGCGCTGGGTGTAGGTGAGTTCGTCGGCCCCGCGCTCCCCGGCCGCGGTGTAGAAGAGGTAGATGTCGCCGTCGTCGTACAGCCCGGAGCCGGCCCAGGTGCGCTGGCCCAGCGGCTCTTCGAAGACGACGCCGCCGGGCTGCCACGTCCGGCCGTCGGCCGAGTAGAAGTACCGGATCGTCGCCACGTCGTGGCGCTTGCCCGGCAACAGGTCGGCCGGCGCAGTCAGCGAGAACGCGACCCGGTAGCCGTCGACGGTGGCGACCGTGCCGTCGCGCTCGCGCAACAGCCAGGTGTCCCAGACGTGAACGTCGGGTGCCTGATCGGTCGCGGGCGGGTAGAAGATCGGTGCCGTCGTGTCGTCGGTTCGCTCGATACGACTCGCCTGTTCGCGCGACCACCCTGACCGCGCGCCGTGGCCCGGAACGGCGGTCCCAGCACTGTCCTTGCTCATACTGCACGTGTGGCCGACTGGCTGAAAAGAGTTACTACAGCCGTTGTATCTGATTCAGTCGACGTGTTCCTCGCTGGTCTCCGAGGGGTCGACGCCGTCGGGTCCGGTCAGCTCCAGTGGCCTGATCCAGATCGACCACATCGCGATCGCACCGAGCCCGTAGCCGATCGCCCAGACGACGCTTCCGAGGGTGTCCAGTCCGATCCCGGAGAGCGCGTAGTTCGCCAGTCCGGGAACGATCACGACCGTCGCGAACGCGAGGCCGAAGGCGATCTTGTTCCGATGACCGCTCGTGTCCGCTACCATACCCACACAAGGGACCCCGCGAGTAAATGCGTGCCGAACTCGTCGGCGAGGTCGTACTGCCGGCAGTGTCAGGCCCCGCTCAGTCGGTCGAACGCGTCCCACGAGGGATCGCCGTCGGGCGGGTGGACGCGCTCCCCGTCCCGGACGACCCCCTCACCGGCGACGACCTCGCCGACGGTCGCCGCCGGCGTCCCGCGGTCACGCAACGCCCCGACCACGTCGTCTGTGGCCTCCGGCTCGACGGTCAGCAGCAGCGTGCCCGCGCTCGTCACCAGCCACGGATCCACGTCGAGGGCGTCACACACCCGCTCGACGCCGGGCTGGACCGGCATCCGGTCGCTGTCGACGGTAAAGCGGACGCCCGCTCCGGTCGCCATCTCGGTCAGCCCCCCGACGACGCCCCCCTCGGTAGCGTCGTGCATCGCCGTGACACCACCGGCGGCGAAGGCCGTCCGCGCGTCGGCCACGGCCGCGATGTCGTCGACGCGCTCCTGTGCGATCGCGACGGTTTCGGCGTCGACGCCCAGCCGTTCGGGAAACAGCGTCGAGAGCAGGCCCGTCACCTCGGCCGCCGGACCGGTCGTCACGACGAGCTGGTCGCCGGGCGTCGCACCGTCGGGCCGGACGACGTCGTCGTGGTCGCCGACGCCAAGCACCGTCGCACCCCCGACCCACGAGCTGTCGATGCCGGGGTAGCGCGCGGTGTGGCCCGAGACGATGCTCACGCCCAGGCGCTCGGCGTGGTCGCTGATCGCCCGCCACACCGTCGCGAGGTCGTCGTCGCTCCAGGACGGCGGGAGCGTGAGACTCATCGCCAGGTGGGTCGGCGGGACACCGGAGACGGCCACGTCGGTCAGGACGATCTCCAGGGCGAAGCGGCCGGCGCGTTCGAGCCCGAGTTCCGGCAACAGCGAGACCGGATCGGTCGCGATCACGACCGCCTGCCCACCCACGTCGAGGACCCCAAAGTCGACGCCGTGGCGCGGCCCGACGGTCACGTCGGCCCGCGACGCGCCGAGGTTCGGATAGATCGTCTCGTCGAAGAACGAGGCGTCGATCTTGCCCAGATCTGTCATGGGGCGGCGTTGGTGGCGGGGAAGTAAAGAGCCAGCCATCCGCGCGTCGCTCCTGTCGTCAGAGGACGCGCACGTCCGCCGAGTCGACGCGGAGCGCCACGTCGCCCGCGGGCGGTTCGTCGGCGTCGGTCTTGACGACGAGCGTCCGGCCCTGCCACTCGCAGTGGACTCGGTAGGCGTCACCGAGGAACTCCACCGTCTCGACCGTCGCCCGCAGGGACACCGTCCGCTCCGTAGCCGGCGTGTCCGCACTGTCCCGGCCGACGGCGATCGCTTCGGGCCGAACGGCGACGACGACGGACTCGCCGCGGTCGCAGTCACTGCCAGCCGGGAGCGCGATGGCAGCGTCGCCGACAGTTGCCCGCGTCCCGTCCGGCGTGACGACGCCGTCGAAGACGTTGTTGTCGCCGACGAACTCCGCGACGAACCGCGTCGCCGGCTCGCGGTACACCGTCTCCGGCGTCGCGACCTGCTCGACGCGGCCCTCGCGCAGCACCGCCACGCGGTCGCTGATCGCCAGCGCCTCGGCCTGGTCGTGGGTGACGTAGACGGTGGTGATCCCCAGCTCCGACTGGATCCGCTTGATCTGGACGCGCAGGCGCTGGCGCAGCTGTGCGTCCAGCGCCGAGAGGGGTTCGTCCAGCAAGAGCACCGCCGGCTCGGGTGCGAGCGCACGCGCCAGCGCGACCCGCTGTTGCTGGCCACCGGACAGCTGGTCGGGGTCGCGGTCGGCGAGGTCGGCGACTTCGACGAGTTCCAGCAGTTCCGTCACGCGCTCGTCGTCGTCGCGCGCGGGACTGTCGCGAAACTGGAGCCCGTAGGCGACGTTCTCGCGGACGCTCATGTGGGGAAAGAGCGCGTAGTTCTGGAAGACGATCCCCGTCTCGCGGTCCTCGGGCTGCTCGCCGGTCACGTCCCGGCCGCCGATCGAAACGATCCCGCGATCGGGCGACTCCAGGCCCGCAATCGAGCGCAGCGTCGTCGTCTTCCCACAGCCCGAGGGGCCGACGAGAGTGAAGAACTCGCCGTCGGCGACCGACAGCGACACGTCGTCCAGCGCGGTCACGTCGTCGTAGCCGACAGTCAGTCCCTCGATTTCGACGCCCGGTTCCGTCATCGTTCCCACCGCCCGCCCACGCGATCGATCACCACGAAGCTGACGGTCGTCACCGCGAGCAACACCGTCCCCATCGCCGTCGCCGGTCCGAGGTTCGGCCCCAGCGAGCGGTTCCCGGTGTACCGTTCCAGCGCCACCGGCATCGTCGCGCTGTCGACGCCCTCGGCGAGCAACACCGTCGTGTCGAACTCGCCGATGCTGATGGCGACGGCGAAGGCCGCCCCGGCCACGAGCGCGGCGGCGATCAGCGGCAGTTCCACGTCGAGGAGGGCCGTCGTCCGGCTCGCACCCAGCGAGCGGGCGGCGTCGACGAGTCGGTCGTCGATGGCACTCAGTGCCGGCGTCACCGTCCGGGTGACGAAGGGGTAGCCCGCGACCGCGTGGGCGGCGACGATCGCGACCGGGCCGGTGACCGTCAGCCGGTGGCCGAACAGCTCCGTCCCGAACACGAGCGTCCGGAGCATCCCCAGACCGAGGACGATCCCGCTGACCGCGAGCGGTGCCGTCAGCAGCGCCTCGGCGACCCGCGAGCCGCGCGTCTCGCGGGCGGCGACGACCGAGACGACGACGCCCATCGGGAGCGCGAGCACGAGCGCGCCGGCCGCAAAGAGCAGCGAGTTCGTGATCGCCGGCCCCGGCTGGACCGTCCCGGTCGCGGCCGAGGCCTGCTGGGCCAGCAGGAAGGCGTAGTAGTCGGTCGTGAACTGTCCCTCGGGCGTCGTGACGCTCTCGACGACCAGACTCGCCAGCGGCCCGACGAACAGGACCAGCACGACGCCGCCGTACGACAGGAGCGCGAGCCGGCGCGGATCGACCAGCGACCGCCAGCCGGCCAACAGCGGCTCTCGATCGATCGAACGAGATCCCCCGCCGGCACCGAGTTGCATCGCCTCGAACCGGAGGTAGACGTAGATCAGTCCCAGCGACAGCGCCGTCTCGATAGCGCCGAGCGTCGCCGCCTCGGTCAGCGCGAGGTTCTGAACGCGGGCGAACAGCCACACCTCGACGGTCGCGAATTTGAGCCCGCCCAGCGCCAGCACGATCGGGAACGACATGAACGTAAAGAGGAAGGTGAGCACTGTGGCGGTCAGCAGTGCCGGGAGCAACTGCGGGACGACCACGTCGCGAAACGCCACGAGCGGTGACGCACCCAGCGTCCGGGCGGTCTCGACGCGTCGCGCGTCGACCGACTCCCAGGCGGCCGTCACCAGTCGCGTCACCAGCGGCGCGTTGTAGAAGGCGTGGGCCAGCACGATGATCTCCAGCGTGAAGGTGAGTTCGACTGGGCCGAGCCCGACGACGGCGAGCAGGTCGTTGAACAGCCCGGTGCGGCCGAACATCGCCAGAAAGCCCACCGCGACCATGATCGAGGGCAGGACGAAGGGGAGAATCGTCACCGAGCGCAGGAAGCGCCGGCCGGGAAACTCGAAGCGAGCCAGCAGGTACGCGCCCGGCAGTCCGACGAGGACGCTGGCGACCGTCGACAGCAGCGCCTGATACGCCGTAAAGCCGAACCGATCCGCGTAGAACGGGTCGCCGAGGACCGCCCCCAGCGGTTCAAGCGAGAGCTGCCCGCCGACACGGACCGCGCCGACGAGGACGCTCCCGACGGGGTAGTAGAACACGACCAGCAGCGTCGCCAGTGTCGCGATGACCCCCACCGGCAGCGCGAGTCTGTCGACCCGGGCGTCCATCCTAGTTGCTCGCGATCTGTCGGGCCCACTCGTCGATCCAGCCGCTCACGTTGCCCGACAGCTCGTCGTAGGTGAAGGTGACAGGTTCGGGGGGCTCCAGCGCGTACTCGCCGAAGTCGCCGCCGGGGTCGACGCCCTCGACGGCCGGGAACTGGACGTTTCGCGTGGCGATCTCGCGCTGGGCCGGCGCTGTCAGTGCGAAGGAGGCGAACGCCTGCGCCAGTTCGGCGTCGTCGCTGTCGGCGAACTGGGCCATCCCCTCGGGGTTGGCGTAGCCCTGATCGTTCAGGAAACCGACCTGGTGGCGGGACATGTCGACGCCCTCGCCGTGGTAGAACACCTGGTCGGTCGAGTACGAGACGACCATCGGGGCCTCTTCGTCCGAGTACGCGTTGTACGCCGGCTCCCAGTCCGAGAGGATCGTGACGCCGTTGTCGACCAGCCCCTCCCAGTAGTCGAGATAGCCGTCGGGATCCTTGTTGTAGATCGTCCACAGCAGGAACGCGCGACCGGGGTCGGACTGCTGGGCGTTCTGGGCGATCAACGCGTCCTCGTAGGCGGGTTCGAGCAGGGCGTCGAAGGTGCCCGGCGCGTCGACCTCGCCCTCGTCGTAGACGAGGCTGATGTACCCGGTGTCGTAGGGGACGACGCGACCGTCGGGATCGAACTGCAGTTCCGACTTGACCGTGTCCGCGCCGTCGATGCGGTCACTGGCGGTCGCGAACAGCGTCTCGTCGAGTTGCTCGTCGGCCCGGACGAGTTCCCCCGTGTTGAGCCCGACGAACAGGTCGGCATCGATCGGCGCGCCCTCGGACTTGCGCTGGATGTACTGGTTGAGCCCGTTCTCGGGCGTCTCGAACTCGACGGTCACCTCCGGGTGCTCGGACTCGAACTCGGATTTGAGCCAGTTGCCGGCCGCGCCGTCGCCGACGAACGACGAGTAGGTCGCGACCGACAGCGTCCCGCTCAGTTCTTCGACGGTCCCGGTCGTCGTTCCCGCCTCGGTCGCACTCTCCGTGGCCTCGGTGTCGGTCGCGCTCTCGGTACTTGCCGACTCGGTCCCGTCGCCGCCGTCGCCGGTACAGCCCGACAGCGCAGTCAGGCCTGCGAGGCCGGCTCCGGTTCGCGTGAGGAAGTTCCGTCGTCTCATTTCCCAGTTGTTACACCGAGGAATACTTGAACCGCACGCTCTCGCTGGCAAGGGGTGAGAGAGTCGACAGGACTGCGCGATCAGGCGAGTCCGAGCCCGCCGAGCACGAGCCGGACGCCGACGACGGCCAGCAGCCCGAGGACGAAGCGACGGCGGGCTCGCTCTGGAATCCGCACTCGAAGCCGCTGGCCGACGGCGACGCCTGCAACCGCTGGCACTGCGGCCGCGACGGAGAGGGCCACCGTCGTGAGGTCGGGATACAGTCCGAGCGCCCCGGCAGCGCCGACCCGCACCGCGTTCAGACCCAGGAAGATCATCGCGGCGACGCCGACGAACAGCTCGTGCGAGAGGTCGCGACTCCGCAGATAGGCGATCAGCTGGACGCCGACGTTGGTCCCGCCAAAGAGGACGCCGGAGACGGCGCCGATGGCGACCATCGCCAGTGGCGTCTCGACGAAACAGCCCGCTTTCAGCCGGTCGAACCACGGAATCGGCACCGCTCGCTGTGCCGTCGCGACGAAGCCGAGCGTCACCACACCGAGCCCGACTCTGAGAGGGGCCGCGGGGAGTCGGTCGACCGCGGCCAGCCCGACGACGGTGCCGATCAGGGCCGCGGCCAGCAGCGGACCGAACCGGCGACCACAGCTGCGTACGTCCTCGACCGACAGTTCCCGAACGAGCGAGGCGTTGGCTGCCAGAATCGGCACGATCATGAACACGACTGCCGTCGTCGGTTCGACCACGGTCGCCAGTGCCATCGTCCCGACGAGTGCGAATCCGAAGCCGGCGAGGCCGTTGACCGCTCCGGCGATCAGGACGACGCCGACGAACACCGCGACCGTCGTGGGTGTCAGTGCGAGCGACACGGTCGTCAGTTCGCGACAGAGGGACAAGACAGTGGGGGCGGACCTCGCGAGCGACACACGACCTCGCCGGAAAGCGGCACGTCTTTTGAGCCCCACCGTCCGAGTAGGGGTATGGAGCGGTACGACACCCGCATCGACGACGACACGCTGTTCGTCGAGGTCGGCGACGACGATCTCGAAATCGGACGCCTCGACGACATCTACGACCTCGTCGGCGGTGAGACGTACACGATCGAGTACAGCGAGAAGGCACAGGCCGCCGCGTGGCTCACGACCGACGACGACGGGACGTTCACCTTCGACGTGCGCGAGACGCTCGCGGACATGGACTACAACGAGACGATCGTCGAGAAACTCGCCAGCAAGCCCGTCGACGCGACCAACACCGACGGCTACCCCGTCCGAACGGCCACCTTCGCCCAGCTGATGATGGAGATCTGGGACTCGAAGGGCACGGTCGACCTCAGCGAGTGACACACTGAGCGGCCGGGATCGTCGATCACCAGCCACTCAGTACCGCGAGAAGTTCGTGTCCGGGTAGACTCGACCGTCGGCGATGTCGACCACGTCCAGCGTCGCCAGTCGACTCAGCCGATCTGCAGCGTCCTCCCGATCGATCCCCAGTTGTTCGGCCCGGTCGAGGACGGCGGTCCGGGACGGCACCGACTCGATGAGCCCGTCGGCGTCGGTCTCGGTCGCCTCGGCGACGATCGCTTTCAGCACCGCCCCGTGTTCGCGCTTCGACGGCGTCCGGTCCGAGCCCGTCCACTCGATGCTCAGCGATCCGTCGTCGTTGACGTGCGAGACGACGAATCCGGCCGGCAAGGCGTCGGTCAGGGCCGCGACCAGCGCCGCGCGGTCGAGTCGCGCCGTGAACCGGTAGTTGTGGCCGTCTCGCGAGCGGTCGACGGCCTCGATGGAGACACCCGCCTCGTCGACCGCCTCTGCGATCGTGTCGGCGAGTCGGTCGCCCACCTCGTCGCCGACGGCGTCGCGTTCGCTGGCACGCTCCCTGGCCTCGCTGGCGAGTTGCTCGTAGCGGGCCATCCGTTCGTGCAGTGGATCGTCGCCCATACGACTCCCCCGACCGCCAGCGGATTACGTGTTGGGGCGAGTCGACCCAGTGGACCGTCGAAAAGCGAGTCGGCAAATCTATTCACTCCGCACGTCCGTTCGTCGCAGAAATGGGTTGGGGCGGATTCGAACCGCGCCGAGACTCGCGATGCTCGTCTCGTCTGCTTCCAATCCGTGTCACCAATTTTGACGACACGGACCGCTCGCTTCGCTCGCGGGTTTGTGTCGTCAAAAATGGGTTGGGGCAGATTCGAACCGAAGCGAGACTCACTGCGTTCGTCTCGCAGGGTCCGAATCTGCTGAGTCCATTCACTCCTCACGTCCGTTCGTCGCAGAAATGGGTTGGGGCGGATTCGAACCGCCGACTTCCTCCGTGTGAAGGAGGTATCATAACCGACTAGATCACCAACCCGGACAGTGCAGGCTATTCGAGGGGTAGACTTAAGAATTGTCTTCCCGATCAGCGCTCGTTCCTACGTCGGGCCGTGACGCGGTCGCACACGGTCCCGATCACGTCGGTGGCCCTCTCGACGACCGCGGTTCGCACCGCGCGCGGGTCGAGCGACACCTCGTCGAGACGACCGGCCGGAGGGTCGGGCTCTCGGCCGATCAGTTCGCGGACTCTCGTCACGGCCGGTTCGAGTTCTGCGGCGAACCCTCGCTTGGCTGTCGTGGCGGCGCGCGTGAGGTAGTACCGTGTGTCTTCGAAGTGCCGATTCATATCTGACCTTTGAGTGAGGACGAATAAATCGTTTGTGGCGCGACTGGAGTTGAGAGAACTGTTTTCCAGCGTGAGCAAGTACGGGTGGTATGTTTCGCCGTGTGTCACTCCCGACGCCGTTTCAGGTCGGCCCAGTCAACAGCTACCTCGCCGGTCGAACGATCGTCGATCCCGGCCCCGACAGCGAGGAAGCGTGGTCGGAGCTGCTGACGGCGCTGGAGGCGCGGTCGCTCGCGCCCGACGATATCGAGCAAGTGTTGATCACGCACCCCCACCCGGACCACTTCGGGCTGGCCCACCGCTTTGGCGAACGGGGTGCCCGGATCGTCGCCAGCGACGCCGCGACGCCGATCCTCGAAGACTTCGCGGGCCGACTCGATCACGAGCAGTCGTACTTCGTGGACTTCTTCGAGCGCTGTGGCATGGCGGCCGAGACGGCCGAGACCGTCACACAGCTGCCCGAGGCGTTCCTCAACTACGCGTCCAGCGTCACGGTCGATCGGTCGGTCGCTGCCGGCGACGAGATCACCGTCGACGACGGCCTCGTCACGGTCGACGATCTCGTCGGCCACTCCGTCGGCGAGGTCCTCTTCGCGTTCGAGGCCGACGGCGAACGCCGAGCGATCGTCGGCGACAACGTCCTCGCCGACATCACACCGAACCCCTTCCTCCAGCCGCCGGCCGACGACGAGCCGCGGCCGCGGGTGCTGCCGCGATACAACGACTCGCTCGATCGGCTCGCGACGGCGGGGTACGATCGGTTCCTGCCGGGCCACAGAACGGACATCGAGGAGCCAAGCGCGCGCATCGAGGCCATCAGAGCCGAACACGAGGACCGCACCGACGACGTCGAGGCGCTACTGGACAGTCCCACGACGCCGGTCAACGTGATGGAGGAATTGTTCGGTGATCTCCCCGTGACCGAGCAGTTCTCGGGCATGAGCGAGGCTGTCGGCCACCTGGACGTGCTGGAAGAACGAGGTCGCGTCGAGCGAGCGGAGAGCGGCGGCGTCCTGCTCTACGAGCGCGCTTAGAGCAGGCTCGCAGCGGTTTCTGCGGTCTGAGACACCGCGTTGAAGCCCGGCAGGAGCAGGACCGTCACGAGCGCAGCCACGAGCACTGCGGTGTACAGCCCGATCGGGTACCGCTCGATCTCCAGGCTGCTGGCGGGCTCTTCGATCCACATGGCCTTGACGACCCGCGTGTAGTAGTAGAGGCTCAGCGCGCTGTTGATGATCAGCGCCGCACCGAGGAACCACGTCCCCGAGCGGACGGTCGCCATCAGCAGATTGAACTTCGAGAAGAAGCCACCGCCGATGGGCAGGCCAGCGAGGCTAAACAGGAACACCGTCATGGCCGCACAGGCCAGCGGCGCCTGGGTCGCGAGCCCGTTGTAGTCCTCGAAGGTGCGTCCGATGTCCCAGTACTCGGCCAGCGCGATGAACAGGAACGCACCCGTGTTCATGAAGCCGTAGACCAGTAGGTGCATCATCCCCGACCCGAGCACGTAGGCGTCGGTACTGCCGCCGGTCAGTGCGGCCAGTCCGATCAGCACGTAGCCGGCGTGGCCGACGCTGGAGTAGGCCAGCATCCGCTTGACGTTCTCCTGGGTCGCGGCCGCGAAGTTCCCGACGAACATCGTCACGACGGCCAGGACCTGGAAGACCAGCACCCAGTCGATGGCAGCGAGGACCGCATCGCCCATGAGCGCGGTGACGAACACGCGGAACGCGAGCACGAAGCCCGCGGCCTTGGAAGCCGAAGAGAGGAACGCCGAGATCGGAGCCGGCGCGCCCTCGTAGGCTTCCGGTGCCCAGAAGTGGAAGGGGACGCTCGCGGTCTTGAACGCGACGCCGCCGACGATCATCAGGACGCCGATGCCGAGGATGCCCGCGGGCACGCCGTCGGTCAGTGCCGCTGCGACGGCGTCGAACTGGAGCGAGCCGGTCGCACCGTACACCAGCGAGATGCCGTACAGGAACACGCCCGAGGAGAGCGCACCGACGAGGAAGTACTTCAGTGCGGCCTCGACGCTGCCCTTGTTCGTCTTGAGGATCGCCACGAGCGCGTACGATGGCAGAGAGGCCAGTTCGAGGGCGACGAACGCGACCGCGAGTCCGTTGGCGCTGCCCAGCAGGCTCATCCCCGTCGCGGCCATGACCGTCAGGGAGTAGTACTTGGCCTGACGGGCCTTGTCCGCCATGTAGTCGTAGCTAGCGACGACCACCAGCGTGAGGACGCTGGCGACCAGGAACGAGAAGAACAGCGCCATCTGGTCGACGACGAGCTGGTCGTCGAACAGGGAGATCAACTCGCCGTTCTCGGCCGGCAAGCCCGTGCCGCCGACGATGAACCAGACGCTCGTCGCCGCGGCGGCGAGCGAGCCGAGCCCCGCGACCCCGGCCAGCAGTTCGTTGTTCGAGGAGTCCGGATCGATGCTATCGACGAGCAGGAGGACGATCGCCGTCAGACCGAGCAGGAGCGTCGGGCTGAGGGCCGTCCACGTTGGAAGTTGTACCATTAGACACCACCTCCGATGTCGAGGATCGGATTAACCGCTTCCTGGATCATCCCGTAGGAGAGGTCGGGAGCGACCCCGAGCAGGATGACCAGCAAGAGCAGGACTGCAAGCGGTGCCACGTCGTGGAACGCCGCACCGTCGAGCTCGTAGTCCGTTTCGAGCTCGTAGCCACCGAAGAGGGTCCGCTGCATCGCCCACAGGAGGTAGCCGGCGACGATGACGATTCCGAACATCGCGATGGAGGTCAGCACCGGCGCGAGCGTCCCCAGCGTGTCGGTCGCACCGAAGGAACCGAGGAAGATGAACACCTCGGCGGCGAACCCGCTCATCAGGGGAAGCCCCATGTAACCGAAGGCTGCCGAGACGAAGATGCCGACCGTCCACGGCATCCGGTCTGCGAGGCCGGACATGTCGCCGACCATGCGCGTGTGCGTCTCGTTGTAGATGACGCCGACGGCCATGAACATCAGCCCGGAGATCAGGCCGTGAGAGATCATCTGGAAGGTCGCCCCGCCCATGCCGTGTGGCGTGAACGCGACGAGACCGAGGATGACGTAGCCCATCGACGAGATCGAGGAGTACGCGACGATGCGCTTGAGGTCACGCTGTGCGAGTGCGAGCAACGCACCGTAGATGACGCTGAACACGCCGATCACCGCGATCGCGACCGGCATGATCGCGAGGACCGATCCCGTCGCCACGTCCGACAGCATCGTGAAGTTGAACCGCAACAGCGCGTAGGTCCCCATCTTCAGGAGGACGCCGGCCAGCATCACCGACACCGGCGTCGGTGCCTCGACGTGGGCGTCAGGCAGCCACGTGTGCAGCGGGAAGACGGGTACCTTCACCGCGAAGCCGACGAACATTAGCACGAACGCCAGCAGCTTCAGGTCCGCGACGCCGATACCGGCCAGCGATCCCATCTCACCGGCGACGAGGGCCTGCGTGATCTCGGGCAGGCCGAGCGTCGCGATAGAGTCACCGAGCGAGAACACCAGCGCGAAGAAGCCCACGAACATGACCAGCGACGCCACGTTCGTGTAGACGAAGAACTTGATCGCGGCGTACTTCCGGCGCGGGCCGCCCCAGACCCCGATCAGCAGGTACATCGGGATGAGGACGCCCTCCCAGAAGACGAACCAGAAGAAGAAATCGAGCGCCGAGAAGACGCCGATGAGACTGACCTCCATCAGGAGCATCAGTCCGTAGAACTGCGACTGGCGCTCGTCGATCGGCGTCCACGAGCTCACGAGTGCGAGCGTCGTCAGGATGCCGGTCAGGGCCAGCAGCGGCATGCTCACGCCGTCCAGTCCGACTGAGTACTGGATCGTGTAGCCGCCCAGCTCGATCCAGTCGATCGTCTGTCTGAAAGCGACCGTGTCAGGCGAGAGCAAGGCGTTCCCGACGCCCTGGTACTCGGTGAGGTAGACGTAGTACATCCACACCGAGCCCACGAGCGGGATCGTGCTCACTGCGGTCGCGAACTTCGCGGCGTAGCGGTCGTCGACCAGGAAGGTCGCGATGGCACCCAGCAGCGTGACGGCCAGCAGTGCGGCGACGGCGACCATCTAGAACCACCCCCCTGAGAGGCCGAAGACGACCAGTAACACGACCAGTGCGATCGTGATGAACAGCGCGTAGTTGGTGACGACGCCAGTCTGGAGGCGGCGAACGCGGCTGCCGGAGAACAGACTGACGCTGCTAATTCCGTTGACGACACCGTCGATCACGCCCTGATCGAACTTGTCTGCGGCCCGTGAGAGCGGGTAGGTGAACCCCGTCGCGAGCCAGACCTGATACTCGTCCTGGTAGTAGTTGTGCATGAGCAGCGTCTTGATCGAGCCGAGTTTGTCCGTGTGTTCGACCGGTTCGGGCACCCTGTACAGCAAGCGTGCGGCGAGGACGCCAGCGACCGCGAGACCGAGCGAGAGGAGCGCGGAGGCGATCAGCGTCCCCGTCGCCCCGAGTGGCTCACCGACGAGGACGTGTGCCGGCCCGTCGTGGAGAACCGCCTCGTAGTGGTGGTAGCCGGTTAGCAGTGCCTCCCAGCCGGACCCTTCCCCACCGAGTAGCCACTTGTGGAGGAAGTCGACCTCGAGGCCGGTGAGCTTCTTGACTGGGGCGAGGTTGACGAAGCCGATTGTCGTCGCGAGGATGCCCAGGACCGTCAGCGGTCCCTTGACGTTCCAGCGAACGCCGTGGGGCTTCTTGGCCGTCTCGGTCCGGGGCTCACCGTGGAAGGTCAGGTAGACCATCCGGAAGGTGTAGAAGCCGGTGAAGAAGACGGCGAGCAGTCCCATCGCGTACGCGACGAGGAAGACGGTACCGAGACCACCCTCGGTCCCGAACCCGTGGATCAGGGCCTCGTACAGTACCTCGTCTTTCGACCAGAAGCCGGCGAAGGGAACGATGCCAGCCAGCGCGAGCGAGCCCGCGAGGAACGTGTAGTAGGTGACGGGCATCTTGTCCTTGAGTCCGCCCATCTCCCACATGTTCTCCTCGTGGTGCATCGCGATGATCACCGCACCGGCACCGAGGAACAGGAGCGCCTTGAACACCGCGTGGGTGGTCAGGTGGAAGACGGCGGCGATGTAGCCACCCGACCCCAGCGCGAGCATCATGTAGCCGTACTGCGAGATCGTGGAGTAGGCGAGCACCTGCTTGAGTTCCTGCTTGACGACGCCCATCGTCGCCGCGAACAGGGCCGTGAAGCCGCCGACGAGCGCGATCACCGCGAGCGTCGTCGGCGTCAGCGCGTAGAAGCCGTACATCCGCGCGACGAGGTAGACACCGGCCGCGACCATCGTCGCCGCGTGGATCAGCGCCGAGACCGGCGTCGGACCTTCCATCGCGTCGGGCAGCCACGTGTGCAGCGGGAACTGGGCGGACTTGCCCATCACGCCGCCGAGCACGAGCAGTCCGAGGATCGTGAACCACGTCTGGGGCTCGAAGCCGAAGGTGTTCAGCCCCTCGGTCGCGCCGTCCATGATCGCGTGTTCTGCGACGACCGGGAACGAACCCTCGCCAGCGAACAGACCGGGCGTCTGGGTCGCTCCAGCGAAGGTGACGAAGATGCCGACGACGCCGATCAGGAAGAAGTAGTCACCGAAGCGGGTGACCAGGAACGCCTTCTTGGCGGCGCTTGGCGGGCCTGCTTCCCGGAAGTTGAAGCCGATCAGGAGGTACGAACAGAGGCCGACCAGCTCGAAGAACATGAACGCCATCAGGATGTTGTCGGCGTAGACGAACCCGAGCATGCTCGCGGTGAACAGCCCGAGGCCGGCGTAGTAGCGTGGGAGGCCGGTCTCGCCCTCGTCGTTCATGTAGCCAAGCGAGAAGACGTGGACGAGCAGGGCGATAAAGGAGACGATCAGCAGCATCAGCGCCGTCAGCGGATCGATGAGGATCCCGAGGTGGAGTTCGAACGTCTCCAGTCCCGCCGTGAAGGTGTACAGCGCCTCGTTGTACGTCTGGCCCCCGGCGACGGTCAGCGCGACCCACGCCGACAGCACGAGCGAACCGGCCGTGGCTGCGATCCCGGCCAGAGCCCCCTTCTTCGGGAGGTACTGCCCGCCGAACAGCGCGACGAGGAACGATACGAACGGAAGCAACGCGATCGCGGGTGCGTAGTCGAATGCAGTCATGTTACCACCTCATTGTCGTCGCCTCGGTCACGTCGATGTCCGAGAAGTTGCGGTACAGTACGAGGACGATCCCGAGCCCGACAGCGACCTCTGCAGCCGCCAGCCCCATCGCGAAGAGGGCAAAGACCTGCCCCGAGAGGTTCCCGTACTGAAACGAGAACGCCACGAGGTTGATGTTGGCAGCGTTGAGGATCAACTCGACGGACATCAGGAAGATGAGCGCGTTCCGGCGGGTGAGGACGCCGAAGATCCCGATACAGAAGACCGCGGCCGAGAGCAACAGATAGTACTGCGTGGGGATCATCGGCTCTCACCTCCGGAGTGGTCCTCGTCGCGTTCGGCGAGCATCAGCGCGCCGTCGAGTGCCGCGTCGAGCACCACGGCGATGATGAGGAACAACGCGAGGAAGCCCTCACTCGGGATCGCACCCTCGTCCATGATCGCCGTCGGGTCGATGTTGAACATCGCCGCCCCGATGCTCTTGACGATCTGTGCGTCGGGCCCGAAGCCAGCGGGCTCCGGCAGCGACGCCCCGAGGAACGCGGCCGCGAGGACCCCAAAGAGCGCGACCGCCGCCAGTCCGGGCCACAGGGAAGTTCCGGTGTGGAGCTGTGGACGGCTCATGCCCCCACCTCGACGACGCTCTCGTCTTTGCGCGTGAGCATCACCGCGAACGTGATCAGGATCAGAACCCCGCCGACGTAGACGAGGATCTGCATCGCGGCGACGAACTCGGCCCTGAGCATGAGGTAGTGGACCGCGACGCTCAGTAACGCCACGCCCAGTAACAGCGCCGAGTGCCAGACGTCGCGGACGAGCACGACGCCCCAGCTGCTCGCAATGGTAACCACCGCGAACAGCACGAACGCTATTGTCTCGTACAGTCCCATCATTGTTGCACAGTCTTGCCGGCGCGCTTTTGAAGATTCCTCTTTCCGTTCGTCAGAACACGGCCGGTTTGGCACTCGCTAACAGCAATTCCCGGATAATGTTGCCGAGTGAGGGGGAAAGCCCCACAGAATAGTGGTCTGGTCCGGCGACCACCCTCTCCGAATCCGCGGCCGGCACGCGGCGCGCGCGCGACGATCGCCCGGCAAAGGGCCATGCGGTCGGGTTCGTCGCGTCGCTCTCGAACGGATGCAGTGTGAAAAAGAGCCTCTGAGCTTCGGTTGAACGAGTCGGCGACACGATCGTCGGCGACGACTGTCTACTGATAGTCGACTTCGCCGTCGCCCTCGCCGATCCACGCGCCGCGGTCGGGTTCACGCGACTGCAGCGGGTCGATGTCCTTGTACCACGGGACGTTCTTCAGCTGTTCTTTGTTGTAGGCGAACTCGTCTTTGGTGTCGGCCGTGAACTCGAAGTTCTGGGTCAGCAGGATGGCGTCGACCGGACACACCTCCTCGCAGAGTCGGCAGTAGATACACTGGCCGATGTGGAGGTTGTACTGCTCGCCGTTGCGCTGGTCGTCCGTGACGATCTGGATCGTGTTGTTCGGACAGACGTTCTCGCACTGGCGACACCAGATACACCGCTCCTGGCTGAACTTGTGGACACCGCGGAAGCGCGGGCTCACTTCGGGTACCTCTTCGGGGTACGAGACCGTGAAGGTCTCGCCGTCCAGCGCGTGCTTCATCGTCGTTGCCATCGATTTCAGGATTCCGATCATAGCAGGTCACCTCGGGTTGTGGTCGTCGCGTTCATCAGGCGATCACCCCGACGATTCCAGCCGTCAGGAGCAGGTTCGCGAAGGCCAGCACGAGCAGGCCCTTCCAGCCGATCTCGATGAGCTGGTCGATCCGGACCCGCGGGATCGCGGAACGCGCCCACTGGGTGAACAGGTAGATCCCGACGATCTTGATCAGGAACCAGACGATGCCCGGCAGCACCGGGCCGGCCGGACCGCCCAGGAAGATCGTCGCGATGATCGCACCGCCGAGGAAGATGTGGATGAACTCCGAGAGGTACGCGAGCACGAAGTACACCGAGGAGTACTCGGTCTGCCACCCGGCGACGATCTCGGTCGGCGCTTCGGGAATGTCGAACGGGTTCCGTCCCACCTCCGCGAGGTTCGCAACCATGAACAGCACGAACGCGAAGGGGTTGACGAACGCGTACCACGACGGGATCGCGAGGCCGCCGAGACTAAACAGCGTCGTGCTCTGGGCCGCGACGATCTCGCTCAGGCGGAGCGTCCCGGCGAACAGCGCCACGGACATCCCCGTCAGGATCAGCGGAATCTCGTAGGCGAGGTTCTGCGCGACAGCGCGCAGTCCCCCGAGGAACGAGTACTTGTTGTTCGACGAGTAGCCGGCCATCACGAGGCCGAGCGAGGCGATAGAGGCCATCGCGAACACGTAGGCCAGTCCCGTCTCCGGGTCGGCGATCTGGATGCCGTTCCCCATGGGGATGACGGCGAAGCCGGCCAGCGCCGAGAAGACCATGATGAGCGGCCCCAGGTCCCAGGCCGGACGGTCGACGCCCTCCGGAATGATCAGTTCCTTCGAGAGGAGGCGGAGCGCGTCTGCCGGGATAATCAGGATGCCTGCCGGCCCGTGTCGGTTGACCGCGATCCGGTCGGTGAACGCTGCCGTGATCTTTCGCTTGCCCCAGATCCCCGAGACGGCGACCAGGGCGAGCAGTCCCGACGCGATCACACCGGACGCGACGACCGCCACCAGGAACAGGACCAGCGGGTTCGACGGGTCCAGTCCGAGCAGATTCGCGAGCGTGTCGGGAAGCGGCGTCTCGGATTGCATTACCGGTCCACCTCCCCGAGCACGATGTCGAGGCTGCCCAGCGAGGCGATCATGTCAGGGATGTACTCGCCTTCCGACATCGTCGGCAGCGTGTGAAGGTTGCTGAAACACGGGCTGCGGATCTTGAACCGCGCCGGCTTGTCGGTCCCGTCCGAGCGGATGTAGATCCCCAGCTCGCCTTTCGCACCCTCGACCGCGCGGTAGATCTCGCGGTCGGGATCCGGGCGCAGCGTGCGGGGCACGTTGGCCTGGATCTCGCGCTCGTCTTCGGGCCAGTCTTCCAGCAGGTCGACACACTGCTCGATGATCTTGGCCGACTCCTCGACCTCGCGCATGCGGACGAGCAGGCGCGAGAAGTTGTCACAGCCGTCCTCGGTGACGACGTCCCAGTCGAGTTCGTCGTAGTAGCCGTAGGGGTCGTCGCGACGGAGGTCGTAGTCGATGCCGGAACCGCGTGCGACCGGGCCCGTCGCGCCGTAGCTCTTGGCGTCTTCCGGCGGCAGGACGCCCGTGTCGACGGTCCGCATCTGGAGAATCTCGTTGTTCGTCAGCAGGTCGTGGTACTCGGTGAGCTTCTCCGGGAGGCCGTCGACGAAGTCACGGACCTTCTCGAAGTACTCCTCGCGGGGCTCGGGCAGGTCCCAGGCCACGCCGCCCAGCCGGAAGTAGTTGAACATCAGCCGCTGGCCGGTCAGGTCTTCGAGGAGGTTCTGGACGACCTCGCGGTCGCGGATGCCGTACATGAACGTCGCGGTGAAGTCTCCGTTGATGTCCAGCGCGAACGTCGACACCGCGAGCATGTGTGCGGCGATCCGGGACATCTCTGCGCCCATCGTTCGGATGACCTGGGCGTACTCCGGCACGTCGATGTCCGCAAGGTCCTCGGCCGCGCGAGCGTAGGCCCACTCGTTGAGCAGGCCCGCCGAGATGTAGTCCCAGCGGTCCGGGTACGGCATGATCTGGTGGCGATAGGTCCCCTGCTGGCACATCTGCTCCTCACAGCGGTGGAGGTAGCCGATGTCGGGTTCGAGATCGGCGATCTGCTCACCGTCGAGTGCGGTCTTGATGTGGAGCACACCGTGAGTCGCCGGGTGGTGTGGCCCGATGTTGACGAACATCGTGTCCGGGTCGTTCGGGCTCCGCTTGTCGTCTTGCAGCGGGTTCGCGTGTTCCCGCAGTGGGACGATCTGTGGCTTGTCCTGGTTGTAGTCCAGCGAGAGGGGGTGACCCTGCCACGTCTCGGGGAGGAGAATACGGCGGAGATCCGGATGGTCGTCGTACTCGATCCCCACGAGGTCGTAGGCCTCGCGCTCGTGCCAGTCGGCGGTCTCGAAGACCTCGGCACCGGACTGGTTGTGTGGGTCGTCACGCGGCGAGGGCACGACGACGCTGACTTCCTGTGTCGGGTCGTCGTACTTTTTGAGGTGGTAGATCGACTCGTAGCGGTCCTGGTACTCCTGTGCGGTGACACAGGAACAGAAGTCGAACCCCGCCTCGGTCTTCAGAGTCGAGAGCACCGCTTGCACGTCGTCGGGTCGGATGACGAACCCCTCCGCGTTGACGTGGCTCTCGCGACCGATGACGTAGTCGTCGATCAGCGCCTCGATCTGGTCGTAGTCCAGTCCGTCGTCCGTGACGCCGACATCGAGCTGTGTCGACGGTTCAGGTTCTTCGAGACTCATGCGAGACACCTCCGAGTCATGGCGAATCAGCCCAGTTGTACCGCATCACGAGGTCCTCCTCGTCGATCTCGGCGGCCAGTTTGTCGACGAGTTCGTCCTGTTCGAGGTCGCCGAACTGTTCGAGCTCGTATGGCTTGACCGTGACCGGCGCGGACTCGCCGTTGGCGATCCGCTCCTGGAGTTTCGCGACGCCGTAGATCAGCGCCTCGGGGCGGGGCGGGCAGCCGGGGACGTGGATGTCCACCGGAATGACCTCCTCGGCACCCTTGATGACGTTGTACCCTTCCTGGAACGGGCCCCCAGAGATGGTACACGATCCCATCGAGACGACGAACTTCGGCTCGGGCATCTGGTCGTAGACCCGCTTCATCCGCGGGGCGAACTTGGAGACGATCGTCCCGGGGACGATGATCACGTCCGCCTGTCGTGGCGAGGCGCGCGGGACGCCGGCACCGAAGCGGTCGAGGTCGTGTTTGACCGCGTAGGTGTGCATCATCTCGATGCTGCAACAGGCGATCCCGAACTGCAGCATGAACATCGAGGAGCCGCGCACCCAGTTCATGAACTTGTCGAACTTCGTGAGGATGAACGGCGTCGAACCGAACGCCTCCCGAAGCTTCGAGTTGAAGCGGTCGTCGGCACCGCTCCCGATCCGGGCTTCCTGTGTAGACTGTGCGTCGCCGGGTGTTGGTTGGTCACTACTCATTGTTCGTACTCAGTTGCCGAGTTGCCCGCGGGCTTTTGACCCACTGTACAGCGCCGTTGCGCCACGCCCAGGCGAGCCCCGCGACCAGGACCCCGAGGAACAGAAGCATGGGGAACAGCACCTGCTCGTAGCCGAGGGCACCGACCGCGTCCCGATAGATGACCGTCCAGGGGAAGATGAGGACGGTCTCGATGTCGAAGACGACGAACAGCAGCGCGACCATGTAGTACTGGATGTTGAATCTGATCTGCTGGCTGCTGCCGGTCGGGATTTCACCGCTCTCGTAGGTGGCGCGTTTGCCTTGTTCGGGCACGCTCGGTCGTAACAGCGCCGATACCGATATCATGCTCAACGGAATCAGGACGCCGACGAGCGCGAGCGCGCCGATCGCAATCCATGGATTACTCATTCCGGAATCTCCTATCGTTCGTGACTATCGACCGCTGGCATATAAGGGTTGATTCTTGTGATTTCCGGGGATTTCAGTGGCCTACGACAGCCACCCCGGCGGTCGGTGCTCAGAACACGTCGAGAACCGGGTCCATCCGCCCTACTCCTCGTCCCAGTACTCGGCTTTGAAACCCGGTGTCCCCAGCTCGTGCAGCTCCACCTTTTTCCGCGTCGGGTATCCTCGCTTCGCTGCGGGTACCCTCGCGCAAAAACGTGGGTGAAAAAGCGTCCACTCGCTTCGCTCGGGCCGCCTTACTCCTCGTCCCAGTACTCGGCTTTGAACTCCGGCGTCCCCAGCTCGTGCAGCTCCACCTTTTTCCGCGTCGGGTATCCTCGCTTCGCTGCGGGTACCCTCGCGCAAAAACGTGGGTGAAAAAGCGCCCACTCGCTTCGCTCGGGCCGCCCTACTCCTCGTCCCAGTACTCGGCTTTGAAACCCGGCGTCCCCAACTCGTGCAGATCGCGAGACACCGTGCCGACCTCGTCCTGTAGTTCGTCGTGGTACGCCTGCAGGCGCTCGCGGAGCTCGGGGTGTTTCCGCGAGAGGATCTGGGCCGCGGTGAGAGCGGCGTTGAACGACTTGCCGGCGTCGACCGCCGTGATCGGCGCACCCTGTGGCATCCCGATGACGCTGTCGACGGACTTCTCCTGGACCGGAACGCCGATCACCGGCAGCGGGTAGGCGATCGAGGCGGTCATGTTCGGGAGGTCCGCGCTCTTCCCGCCCGCGCCCGCGATGACGACATCCAGACCGCGGGCCTCGGCCGTCTCGGCGTAGGCGTACATCAGTTCCGGCGTCCGGTGAGCCGAGACGACGAACGACTCGAAGGTAAAGCGAGCCTCGGGCGCGTCGGTAAAGTCGGTCTGTTCGGCAAAACCCAGCTCCTCCGCGAGGGCGGCGTAGGCACCCGGACGCTTGCCCTTACCGCCGGCCATCGTCGCCAGGTCCGAGTCCGAGCCCATGATGATCCCCACGTCGGGGGTCGCCTCGTCCGGGCGGTCCATCGCGGCTTCCTCGCGGAGCTGGTCGATCAGCGACTGCACGCTCTCTGGCTCTGTCATGAGCGGCTCTCCGTCCCGCTGGGCCGTAAGTGTGGGCGATCCGTCGCCGGTCACTCGACGGCGTCCTGGAGCGAGACGAGGAGATCGATCAGCTCCTCGCGGCTCATGTCGTCGAAGTCCGTCCGGGAGAGTTCGCGGAACTCCATGTACTCCTCGTCGTCGAGACCGAACTCCAGCAGCGTGTCGCCACCGGGGTCGGCGACGAGCCGGTCACCGTCGGGGCGGTCGACCAGCGCGACCGGGAGGACGCCCCCGGCATCGCGGACCATCGACAGGAAGTTCGAGAAGATCTGTTCCGGAGTCGTGCCGGCCTCGTACTGGCGGACGATGTCCCGGTGGGCCGCACGGTACAGCTCGGACTCGGTGTCGATGTTGGGGTACGCGCGCGAGAGCTGGTAGGCGAGCGTCGGCGGCCGGGTGTAGTGGGCGTGGCGCTCCGCCGTGAGCCACTCGGGAAAGTCGTCTGGTAACTCGGACATGTCAGACAGTACGACAGCCGTTCAGAAAAGTACTAACTATTAGCAAAACGCCTCGCGGAACTGTAACTGAGATTTATTTCGACCGGGACGAAACTGAGAGTGCGGTTCCTATCAGAGGCACGCGGCGCGACTCTCTTCCCGTGGCGGGGACTGGACATGGCCTCGCCACGCTCGACACGAACCGAGACGGGCAGTGCTCACTGCGAGCGAGACTGGAAGGTCAGTTGCTCTCGCAGTTCCCGAACGTCCGCGAGTAGTTCACCCGTCGTCTCGCCGTCGCCGACGAGGGTCACGTGTCCCATCTTCCGGAGCCGGTACACCTCGCGCTTTCCGTACCAGTGGAGGTGTGCCCGAGGCGTCTCGAAGACCGCGTCTTCGCCGGACAGTGTCGCCCGCTGGCGGTCCGCTACGTCGCCCAGCACGTTTGCCGACACCGTCGGTCCGCGGCGCTCGGTCGTCCCGAGTGCTCGTCCGGTGACGGCCCGAACGTGCTGTTCGAACTGCGAGGTGTGACACCCCTCGATGGTCCAGTGGCCCGAGTTGTGGGGGCGGGGCGCGATCTCGTTGAGCAGGATCTCGCCGTCGCTCGTCTCGAACAGCTCGATCCCGTAGACGCCCCGCCCCTCCATCGCGTCGAGTACGTCGAGCGCGACCGCTCTGGCCCGCTCTCGAACGTCGTCGTCGGCCCGCGGGGGAGAGACCGTCTCTCGGAGGATCTCCTCGCGGTGGATCGTCTCGGTGACCGGGAACGTGTCACGCTCGTCGGCCCCCAGACAGCCCATCACGGCAAGCTCTCGCTCGAAGTCGATCATCTCCTCGGCCATCGCCGGCCCCTGGATCGCGTCGAGGGCGTCGGTCACGTCGTCGGGCGACTCGACCGGGTAGTTGCCGCGCCCGTCGTAGCCGCCTTCGCGGGCCTTGAGCATCAGCGGATAGCCCAGTTCCTCGCCCGCCGCCCGGAGGTCGTCCTCGTCGTCGACCTGCCGGAAGTCCGGGACCGGGACGCCAGCGTCGCCGAGGCGGCGCTTCTGGACGAGTTTGTCCTGAATGAGCCTGAGCGTGTCCGGCTTCGGGTGTACCGGGACGCCGGTTTCGGCCGCGACCGTCTCCAGTGCGTCCGGGTCGGTCAGCTCGATCTCGAAGGTGAGGTAGTCGGCGCGCTCGGCGACGGCTCGAATCGTCGAGACCTCGTCGAACTCGCCGACGAGCGCGTCGCTCGCGACCGGGCCGGCCGGCGGGTCTTCGGTCGGATCGGTCACGACGAGATCGACGCCCAGCGGCGCGGCGGCCTCCGCCAGCATCCGTCCGAGCTGACCGCCGCCGACGACGCCCAGCGTCACGCCTGGTGTCGAGATGGTCATGTGCGAGGGGTTCCGACCGACCCGCTTAAGCGTTGCCTCACGGAACGGTCGCGCTCGACGTCCTCGTGGACCCAGAACACCATCCGCGTGCCGTACGCACGCATCTCGTAGGTCTCTCGGCTGTACGCGTCATCCAGCGCCGTCTCGGGAGTCGTCTGGTCCGAGGCGACCGTGACCACGACGGCCGGCGGCCTGTCGTCGAGGCGATCCGTGACGTTGCCGGGCGTCCTCGCACAGTCCACGTCGGCGTCGCTGGTGGCGAAGTACCAGGGCAGCGGCAGCGCGTTGAACCACTTGCTACAGAGGGGTCGATAGTTGAACTTCGAGCGGTTCCAGCCGGCCCGGTCCCGCTCGACGAGGGCCTCGTCGTCGGCCCAGCGGTCCCCCTCCTCGCCGTAGAACAGCAACACGTCCGGCCCGGGTCGGTCGTCGTCGGCCGCCCGGTCGATCGCTTCGAGTTCGGCCCGCGGGCTGTCGCCGGGCTGGGCGTACTGTACCAGATAGTTGTCCTCGGACTGGTCGTCGAGGTACACCGAGTTCGTGACGACGCCCGCGGTCGCGCCGCCGACGAGCAGCAGAACGGCCGCGGCGGTCGCGAGCCCGACCGCGTCGTCCGCTACGAACGCGCCCCGCGCCCAGTCGACGATCCGGGCGAGCCCCACGGCGGCCGGAATCGAGAGCGGGACGAGCGCGTGGACGACGAGCCAGGCCCCGAAGATGTCGGTCCCCAGCGGGTAGCCAAGCACCGAGACGAACCCGCAGTAGCCGGCGAGCATCACGAGGTTCCGGCTCTCCGCGCGCCCGTATCGCTCGGCGGCGAATCCGACGACCGAGAGCACCGTCAGGGGCGCTGCCTTCAGCCCCATGACCCGGACGAACCGGCCGAGGTACTCGACGTACGTGCTGACGATGCTCTCCTCGCCGCTCTCGCCGGCCTGTCCGAACCACTCGCCGTACTCGAACCGAACGTGGGCCCAGGTCTCTTCGAGGAGCGTCGGCAACTGTGCCGGGTCCCCGACGGCCTGCCAGAACATCACCTGCTCTGTCGTCCCCGGCGGGTGGTACAGTCCCGCCACGCCCGCACCGCGCGGTGCGTAGAAGAACAGGCTGAGCGCGAGAAAGACCGTGGCGACGCCGACGAGATGTAGCAGTATCCGCCCGCCTCGGGAGCGCCAGCCCGGAGACCGCTCCGACGGGGAACCGCCGTCCGTCGGCGCGCCGCCGCGGACGCGACCGGCCAGCGCCCGCAGTTTCGCCAGGAGGAGCCGCGCGCCACTCGCGTCGTTCCGGGGGCGATACAGCGCCTGGTCGGCGAGCAGACCGACCGCGCCGAGCCACGTCAGCACGTAGAGAATCGCGTTCTCTTTCGAAGCGAAGCCACACGCCATCAGCGCCCCGGCGGCGTAGACGTAGCGCCAGCGCCGCGTGTCGTAGAACCGCACCAGCGCGCCCAGCGCGAAGAACATGAACGTCGCGACCAGCAGGTCGCTGCGCATGAACCGCGAGTAGTAGAGGACGACGGGGTTGACGGCCAGAAAGAGCGCCATCGCGAGCAGTTCGACCCTGCGGAGGTGCTCGCGAAACAGCAGCGCCGACAGCGGGAGCGTCGCGCTGATCAGCGCGACCGGGAGCCGCATCGTGAAGTCGTTGGCACCTACCAGCGGGAACAGCCAGCCGTTGACGTGCTGGACGAACGGGCCGTGGATGATCCGGCGGTAGGCGAACGACCCCGTCTCGACGTAGTAGGTGATCCAGTAGCCGACGCGCGCTTCGTCCCAGTGGGCGATGCGATCACCCAGGAAGGCCAGCCGGAGGACGAGACCCAGGATCGTCACCGCGAGGATCAGACCGGCAGTCGTCGTCGCCAGCGTCCAGAGCGATCGGCCGTCGTCGCTGGGGTCGCCAGCCCCACCGTCCGTCTCCTGTGGAGGGCGCTCGGCGTCGGTGTCGGGGCCCGACGAATGCATACCGGCCACTGAAACGAGGGCCGTTTAGAATACTTCTGGTTCGTGGTAGATCGACGCCGCCGATCGTCGCGGACTCGGCCGTAAGCGGTACTTCTTTTAGCTCTCCCACTCGCCACTCGGGTATGGTGCAGCTCGGGCTCGTCGTCGCCCAGTACGACAAACACGGGCAGGTTATCGAAGCGATGGAAGCGTCGGCTCGCGAGGCCGCAAAGGGCCAGGACGCGACGATCGTCGCGACCCGCGAGGTGCCGGGGTCCTACGACACGCCGCTGGCCGCAGACCGGCTGGCACGGCGCGACGACATCGACGCCGTCGCGGTGCTGGGCGCGATCGTCACCGGCGACACCGACCACGACCAGGTCATCGCCGACGCCGCCGCGCAGGGACTGACGCGGGTCAGCCTCGACCGCGACACCCCAGTGACGATGGGCGTCATCGGCCCGGGCATGAGCCAGGACGAGGCGACGGCACGAACCGACAAAGGCGGCGACGCCGTCGACAGTGCCGTCTCGCTCGCGACGGAACTGCGACAGTGAGCGCGCAGCGACGACAACGACAGAGAGTACTACAATGACACAGGACTTCGCCGCACGTGTAGGACGAGTCGAACCGAGCGCGACGCTCGCGATCAGCAACAAGGCCGCCGAACTGGAGGCCCAGGGAGTCGACGTGGTCGACCTGAGCGTCGGTGAACCGGACTTCGACACGCCCGAGAACATCAAAGACGCCGCCAAAGAGGCCCTCGACGCCGGCCACACGGGCTACACGCCCACCAGTGGCATCCCCGAGCTCAAGACGGCCATCGCCGAGAAGCTCCACGACGACGGGCTGACCCAGTACGACGAGGACAACCTCATGGTCACGCCCGGCGGCAAGCAGGCCCTCTACGAGATCTTCCAGACGCTGATCGACGACGGCGACGAGGTCGTCCTGCTGGACCCGGCGTGGGTCTCCTACGAGGCGATGGTGAAACTCGCCGACGGCTCGCTAAAACGGGTCGACACCGCGGCCCACGACTTCCAGCTCGCGGGCGCGCTCGACGACCTCGCCGAGACGGTGAGCGACGACACGGAACTGCTGGTCGTCAACTCCCCGGGCAACCCCCACGGCGCGGTCTACACCGACGAGGCCCTCGAAGGCGTTCGCGACCTGGCCGTCGAGCACGACTTCCAGGTCATCTCCGACGAGATCTACAAGGAGATCACCTACGACGGCCGCGAGGCGACCTCGCTGGGAACGCTGGAGGGCATGGAAGACCGGACGATCACGCTCAACGGCTTCTCGAAGGCCTACTCGATGACCGGCTGGCGGCTGGGCTACTTCGCCGGCCCCGAAGAGCTGATCGACGAGGCCGGGAAGGTCCACGGCCACTCGGTCTCCTGTGCCGTCAACTTCGTCCAGCACGCGGGCGTCGAGGCGATCCGCAACACCGACGAAGAAGTCCAGGAGATGGTCGAAGCCTTCGACGAGCGCCGGACCTTCCTCAAAGACCTCTTCGAGGAGCGAGGCGTCCACGTCCCCGAACCCCAGGGAGCCTTCTACATGATGCCCGAGGTCGCGCCCGACGGCGACGACGACGCGTGGTGCGAGGAAGCCATCGAGGAGGCCCACGTCGCGACCGTGCCGGGCCACGCCTTCGGGACGCCCGGCTACGCGCGCATCTCCTACGCCAACAGCAAGGAACGACTCGAAACGGCCGTCGAGCGACTCGACGACGCCGGCCTCTTATAGTCTGACGACCACGGTCCCCCCACATGTTTGCCCTCCCAGCACTGAACACCGAGTTCCTGCTCGCGCTCGTCCTGGGTGCCGTCCTCTCGAAAGGGTTCGAACTCGCCGTCGAGCGCTGGGAGCTCGAACCCTACGCGCTGGCACTGCTGGGTGCCGCGGCTATCGGCTTCGCCGGTGTCGACCCCTTCTTCGACGGCGATGCACAGTGGGTGCGCGCTGGCTTCGTCGCCCTCGGCGTCGGTGCTATCGCGCTCTGGGGATACCGGCGGCTGGACGGCTCGGCGACCCAGTAGCGTGGCAGCTACCTCCGTTCGTCCAGAATCTTCTCGATGATCGAGCCCGTCGAGAGGATCTCCTCCTCGCTGGCTTTTCGCGGCCCGGCCCGGCGGACCTCGCAGTCCAGGCCGCGCTCGTCGAGCGCCGTCTCGATCCCCTCGACCTCGTGGTGCTGGTCGTAGCCCAGCGCGATCACGTCGGGTTCGATCTGCTCGATGGGGACGAAGATGTCCTCGGGATGGCCCAGTCGGGCGTAGTCGACGGGATCGAGCGCCTCGACCATCTCGACGCGCTGGCGGTCGGGGACGACCGGTGGCGCTTTGTGCGTGACGTTCTCGCTGCGGGCGACGATGACGTGGAGTCGGTCGCCCATCGCCTTCGCCTCGCGCAGGTAGTGGACGTGGCCGGGGTGGAGGATGTCGAAGGTCCCCTGGGCGACGACGTCGCGGGTCACCACTCGTCCTCCCGCAACTCGGCGTCGATGTCCGCCTGGGTGAAGTCGAAGAACTCCTCCTCTGGCGGTTCCACGTCCAGCACGTCGAGTTCGATCGGCTGGCCCTCGTTGTCGAACGCCTGCCAGTCGCCCTTGTCGTAGGGTGCGCCGACGATGATGTGGACGTCGCCGCGGCCGAACGTCTGCAGGTCGGCGTCGCTCGGCTTGAGCACGCCGTTTGGGTGGGAGTGGATCGATCCCGCGGCCCGCAGGTCGTTGGGTACCATACTCGTCTTGAGCGTCGCGCTCACCGGGTTCGATTCAGTTCCGGGGATCACGAGCACGTCGGACAGTACCGTGCCGTCCTCGTCCAGCCCGAGTTTGCGTGCGTCCTCGCCGCGCAGGATCCCCATGTACTCGTTGGGGTGGCTCTCCTCCGACGCCGCGAGGGCGAACTCGAGCGCGGAGTCGGCGATGCCGAGGATCCCGCTCGAGCGAAACAGGCCCATGTCTGAACGTGTGGTATCGCGCCTTCTAAACTTTCCGAGGAACGTGTCGGGGACGGTGGCGAACGTCGCGAGCGATCGTGTCGCGAGCGGCGAACACACCGAAAGCGTTCGCTCGGCTTTCGAACCCGTCCGCACTGTGTTCGTGTCGACACCGAAAGGGCGAGCAAAGCTACAGCCGGCAGTATCAGTCACCTGGGGCTCAGCCGCTGCTAGCTGACGCGCCGATACCGAAGCATAAAAGCGCGGTAGCGACCAAGACAGGTCAAATGTCTCCGCCAGCCGGCACCGACACGGGTGCCCCGGTTCCCGACGGGGGAACCGTCGTCTACGAACTCGCTGACGGCTGCACCCTCGACGACGTCGAGGAGGGCAGCTGCTACGTTGGTACAGTCAACGGCGTCGTCGAGTACGGCGTCTTCGTCGATCTCTCCGAGGAACTATCTGGACTCGTCCACGACTCGAACCTCGTCGGCGACTACGACGTGGGCGACGAACTCGTCGTCGAACTCGCCCAGGTCAGAGAGAACGGCGACGTGAGCTTCGAAGAGGTCCAGTTCGCCGACTACACGACCGAATCGGTCGGCCGCGGGTCCGACGCCGTCGTCGACGACCTCGCGGACGCGACCGGCGAGACCGTCACGGTCCGGGGCGAGGTCCTCCAGATCAAACAGACCGGCGGGCCGACGATCTTCCAGCTGCGCGACGAGAGCGGCGTCGTGCCCTGCGCGGCCTTCGACGAGGCCGGCGTTCGGGCGTTCCCGGCCGTCGACCTCGGCGACGTGGCCGAAGTGACCGGCCGCGTCGAGAGCCGCAACGGCGGCGTCCAGGTCGAGGTCGAGAAGCTGACCGTCCTCGAGGGCGACCGCGAGCAGGCGGTCCGTGACGACATCGACGAGGCACTGGACGCTGCGGCCGAGCCAGCAGATATCGACCCCCTCGTGGAGTGGCCGGCCTTCGAGAAGCTGTGGGACGATCTCAGAGACGTGGCCCGACAGCTCCGTCGGACCGTCCTCGAAGGGCGGCCGATCCGGATGCGACACCACGCCGACGGCGACGGCCTCTGTGCCAGCGTCCCGCTACAGCTCGCGCTGGAGCGGTTCGTCGCACAGCACTACCAGGACGACGAGGCGGGCCGACACATGCTCAAGCGGCTGCCGAGCAAGGCACCCTACTACGAGCTGGAGGACGTGACCCGCGACCTCAACTTCGCGCTGGAGAACCGCGAGCGCCACGGCCAGAAGCTCCCGCTGGTCCTGATGCTCGACAACGGCTCGACCGAGGAGGACACGCCGGCCTACCGGAACCTCCGGCACTACGACATCCCGGTGGTCGTCGTCGACCACCACCACCCCGACCCGGAAGCCGTCGAGCCGCTGATCGACGCCCACGTCAACCCCTACCTCCACGACGAGGACTACCGGATCACGACCGGGATGATGTGTGTCGAACTCGCCCGCATGATCGACCCGTCGCTGACCGACGAGTTGCGCCACGTCCCGGCGGTCGCCGGCGTCTCAGACCGCTCCGAGGGGGAGGCAATGCCCGACTACGTCGAGCTGGCCCGACAGGAGGGCTACGACGAGGCAGATCTCCGAGACGTCGGTGAAGCACTCGACTACGCCACCTTCTGGCTCAAGTACGACGACGGTCGCGAACTGATCGACGACGCGCTGAACGTCAACTGCGACGACCGCGACCGCCACGAGGAGATCGTCGAGTTCCTCTCGACGCGGGCCGAGCGAGACGTCGACACCCAGCTCGACGCCGCGATGAACCACCTCGAACACGAGCGCCTGGACAACGGCGCACACCTCTACCAGATCGACGTGGAACACCACGCCCATCGCTTTACCTACCCCGCGCCGGGCAAGACCACGGGCAAGATCCACGACCGCAAGGTCGAGGAGACGGGCGATCCCGTCATCACGATCGGCTACGGTCCGGACTTCGCCGTCCTCCGCTCGGACGGCGTCCGCCTCGACATTCCGGAGTACGTCACCGAGCTGACCGACGAGATCGACGGCGGCGGCGTCAGCGGCGGGGGCCACCTCGTCGTCGGCTCCATCAAGTTCGTCAAGGGGATGCGCGAGCAGGTGATCGACGCGCTGGTCGAGAAGATGGCCGACGCCGAGATCGACGAGGAGCTACAGAGTACGGGCGTGCTGAGCCAGGACTGACCTATCGCCGTTCGAACCTGATTTTCCCGCCGACGATCGCGGCCAGTCCGAGACAGCCAGCGACCGCCGCGAGCAGTCCGTAGGGCAGCGGCGACTGACCACCCTGCCAGTCGGCGTCGAACACCGTCCCGTAGTAGTCGGCCACCGCAGAGCCACGCAGCAGGAGGACGGTCTCGCGGTTGTTCGCGGCCGCCTGATCGTTCCAGTTGAGGCTCCCGAGGACGACGCGGCGGTCGTCGACGATCGCGCCCTTCGCGTGGATCTTCTCGTAGCGTCCCGCAGGGTCGGCGAGGCGAACTGACAGGGGCGCGTCGTTGGCGCTGGCCCACTCCTCGAAGCGCTCGGCGAGGCGCTCGTTGTCCTCGCGGACGTACCACGCGCTGGACAGCAGGAGGCGAACGCGGACTCCGCGGTCGGCCGCGCGTCGGAGCGCGGCCGCGAGGGTGCTGTCCCAGCCCACCGACACCTGTATCACGTCGATCGAGCTCTGTGCTCCGTCAAGCCGATCGACCAGTCGCGGCTCGGCGTTGTCCGGAGTTACCAGCAGCGTCGTCTCCTCGACGGGGACGGTCTCGGGAGCGACGGTCGTCTCGTAGCTCGCGTTCGAGACCGCGCCCCGTTCGAAGGAGCGGCCGCGGCGAAACTGCGACCAGGGGCGTGCGTCGCGACCGCTGGCGTCGGCCCGGTACGTCGCAACGAGGGCGTCGACGACGCGGGACTGGTTCGTTCGGACACCCCAGCCGCGACTGCTGTGGCCGCCGGTCCCGCTCGGCTTCCAGTTCTCGGTGAGGACGAGCGCGCGCTCGTCGGCGACCACGTACTTCGCGTGGTGGTAGTCGTAGCGTGCGTACTCGCCGCCGATCAGTCGGACCTCGACGCCGGCCTCGGTCAGACGGTCGAGTCGCTGTGCGCCCTGGCGCGTGCGCCCGCCGACCGGCGCGCCCTCCAGCAGGACCCGCACCGTGACGCCCCGTTCGTGTGCTGCGACGAGCGCGTCGGTGACCCGGTCGGAGGTGAGCGTGTATCCCGCCAGGAGGAGGCGGTCGTCGGCGTCACGCAACGTCTGGATCGGCACGGCGGGACCGTCCGGGAGCACGAACGCACGGACGTGGCCACCGTCCGCCGACACCACCGGCCGGTCCGTCGCACCGATCGGTCGCCAGACGGGCTCGGTCCCGTTCCAGGTGACGCGTTCGCCCGCCGCCGTGTCGCGATAGACGGCTCGGTCGACGACGGTGCCGTTCCGACGCACCTGGAGGTGTTCGCCGCTGTTGGCGAGTCCGAGTCGATCGACCGCGACGACCGGCGCGGCCGTGTGATTGCGAGCGCGATCGGGTCCAGCAGAGAGAGCGACCCGCCCCCGCCGGGAGACGTTCGACAGCGAGACGGTCGTGTCGCCGTCGGTGAAGACGTAGCCGGCGAGATCGATCTCGGCGGGGAGCCGGAGGACGACGAACTCGCCCGCGTCGCCGTCGGCGATCGGGTCCGGGTACGCGGCGACGATCTCCGGGTGCGGATCAGACGGTGCCGTCTCGTCCTGTGCGACGGCCGGGAGAGCACTCGCTGCGAGGAACAGACAGCAGACACAGAGGAGCGGGGCGAAACGGACCATCGAGACGGGATGGGCCGTCTTCCCTGATAAACTACAGGCGAGACGCTCAGACGCTCGCGGCTTTCTCGGCCTCGGCCTGGACGAGGTAGGCCTCGTCGTCGGTGTACTCGCCGGCCACGTCCAGCGCGCGGGCCGTGCCGATCTGGCGCAGTGCCCACGCGGCAGAGGCCCGAACGGAGTCGACATCGTCCTCGCCGAGTACGTCGGCGAGCGGCTCGATCGCGCGGGTATCGCCGAGCAGGCCCAGCGCGCGGGCCGCGACCGACCGGACCTCGTCGTCCTCGGCCACGAGCCGGTTTGCGACGGGCTGGACGGAGTCGGCGCTGCCGATCTCACCCAGCGCGCGCAGCGTCACCTTCTGGAGCGCCGGATCGCCGTCGCCCTCGATGAAGTCGTGGAGCGTGTCGGCGGCACGCTCGTCGCCCATCTTTCCGAGGATCCGGATCGGGAGCTTGTCGCGCTTCTGTGCGCGCTGGTGGAGCTCCTCGAAGGCGTCGGTCGCCTCGCTGCCCATGTGGAGGAACTGATCGAGGACGTACTCCTCCATGAACTCCGAGTCGTCCAGCTTCCCCAGCGCGAACAGCATCGGCTCGACCTCGCCCTGCTTGGCGTAGATCTTCAGGGCCGACCACTCCGGCGGGAAGTCCTTACGGTTCTCGTTGTCCAGCACGTCGTAGAAGCCCCGAGCGTCGAGTTGTTCCTGGACGGTGAGATCGTCCCACGTCTCCGCGGCGTCGAGATCGTCTTCGAGCGCGGCCGCGGCTTCGACCAGTCCGGCGATGGCGTCGGCGTCTTCGTCGGGGTCGAGGCCGGACGTTTCGAGCGCCGCCGCGGCGTCGGCAAGCGCGTCTGACGCGCTCTCGGGCGTGTCGCCAGCGTCGGCGTCGAGGTCGTAGTGCTCGCCAGCGGCGTCGAGGAACGACTCGACGGCGGCGACGGCCTCTCGTTCCCCGTCGTCGGTCCACTCGCTGTCCGCGACGGTCGAGGACGCCGAATCGACGGTCTCGGCGACGTCCTCGACGTAGGGGCCGCGCTGGTCTTCGAGGTCGTCACGCAACTCCGAGAGGCGCGACTCCAGTTGCTCGCGGGGGTCGTCCGCGTCCTCGTCGTCCTCGTCGGGCTCCGGTAGCTCGGCGTCTTCGAGGTCCGATTCGATCTCGTCGAGGGTCGCCTCGACGTCGTCCAGTGCCGACTCGGTCGTTGCGGCCTCGAGGGCCTCGGCTGCGTCGTCGAGGCGACTGTCGAGAGTCACGTCGAGTGCAGCGTCCTCGCCGTCGTCGTCCCCGTTGCTCATGCTCGACTGTGTGTCTGTCCGGATCAAAGGCGTTTCCATCCGCAGTCGTGAGGACGACCGCCGACGAGCGGGCCACGCCGGCCGCGGCGGTCAGTACTCGGGATTCTCCTCGCGGACGCCCTCGCGTTTGTTGACCAGCCGCGCGAGCGTGAACAGCGCGTCCGACAGTCGGTTCAGGTAGACGATCGCGGTCTCGTTGACCGGCTCTTCGGCCGAGAACGAGACCGCCCGCCGTTCTGCGCGCCGACAGACCGCCCGAGCGTGATGGAGTTTCGCCCCCGGTTCGGAGCCCGATGGGAGGATGAACTGCGTGAGCTGCTCCAGTTCGGTGTCTGCCTCGTCGATGAACGACTCCAGGGTCTCGACGTGGCGCTCGTCGATCTGTGGATCGTCGTCCTCCGGTGCGGGGTTCGCGAAGTCGGCCTGGACGACGTGGAGGTGGTTCTGGATCTCCCGGAGCTTCTCGTCGATGTCGTCGTGGCCGGTCGGCCGCACGACGCCGACGAGCGCGTTGACCTCGTCGACGGTGCCGTAGGCTTCGATCCGTTTGCTGTCCTTCGAAACCCGCTCCATGTTCCGGAGGTCGGTCTGGCCCTGATCGCCACGGCCCGTGTAGATCGTCATGGTCGACGCTGGGGCGGCCAGTGACTTATAGCCGCCTGAGGCAGCGATCGATAAACGAGTATCCGCGATAGTGAATGCACCCGGATCGCACATCGCCACCGACACGAAGTTTATGTCGAACGACGCAGCATCTCCGACGGAGCCATGAAGAACGTCCTCGCGAGCATCGGTATCGGTAACGCCTCCGTCGACACAGTCCTGCCCTCCGAGACCGTCCAGCCGGGCGAGACAGTCGACGCGCAAGTACAGATCGTCGGCGGCAACGCCGAACAGGAGATCGGGACGATCCGCTTCGAGATCGAGACCAGGTACCTGACCGACGAGGGGTACGAGGAAGTCGACGTCGACCGCTTCACTCTCGCCGAAGGGCTGACCATCGAGCCCGATCAGGAGGAGACCCGTAACGTATCGATCGACGTCCCGTACGACACGCCGGTGACGATCGGTAACGTCGACGTGTGGATCGAGACCGAACTGGACATCGACCTCGCGGTCGACCCCGAAGACACGGACTACCTCGACGTGCGCCCGACCGATCGTCTCCAGACCGTCTTCGACGCGATGGAGGAGCTGGGCTTTACCCTCCACACCGCCGAGTGCGAGGCCGACCCATACGGGCGCTACACCGGGAGCCGGTTCGTTCAGGAGTTCGAGTTCCGCGTCCAGTCGGGCCAGTTCCGTGGCGACCTCGACGAGGTCGAACTCGTCGCCCGACCCGGCCCCGACGAACTGGAGCTGTTCGTCGAGATCGACCGCAAGGGCGGCCTGCTGAGCGAGATGACGGACACTGACGAACGGACGACGCGGGTGACGATCACGTCGACCGATCGCGCGGCCGTGCGAGAGCAACTCGGCGACGCGATCGAACAACACGCCTGACCAGGCAGCCCGGTTTCTGCGTTCGCGTTCGAACTTCCCAGCGGCGCATCCCGAGGCTATCGGCCATCGATTCGATATCGCGGATATTCGTTTATCGATCGAGAACCGGGAGCTTCAATTACACCCGCGAAAAAGCCGGTCGTATGGCAATGGACCTTGAGCACTACTGTCCCGAGTGCGAGGAGTACCGGACGTTCTGGAAAGTCGCGAGTACGACCATGCATCTGGGGACGAAGACGAAGTGGCACTGCGAGGAGTGTGAGTACGGCTTCGTCCGCATCGACGGCGAAGTCGACACCGGCGCGACGGCCTGATCGGCAAGACGGCGCGGACGGGCGGAGCCACCGACGACAATCCGTCGGCGTGGTCAATAGCGACTATAGCTCTCGATAGCACTCTTAGTAGCCGTTTTTGCCCTCCGCTATGAGTGCCGAACTGAATGAGCCTGCACGGCACCCGCGCGACGGCATGCGCTGGTCGAGCCCTGGAATTGCAAGCGACGGTCGTCGAGTACGACGACGCTCCCGATCGCTGTACGGTGTCGCCCCGGAGCGTCGAGGAGGGTGAGCGAACGACCACCTGGCTGAGTGCCGACCGGGACGTGTTCGAGGACCTGGCCGCGATGCGGTGATACTGGGGGCAGACAGCGTGACCGCTCTCGTCACCGCGTGGTGGCGAGTCGCCCCAAAAAGCGACAGCCGGCAGGAAGAGACTCCGCGACCCTGGGGTTTAACCCAGTGTGTACCATTCACATGTGACGATGGCAATCGAGGTCCTGATCGTAGACGAAGACGAAGACGTACTCGAGATCACCGAGGCATTTCTGGGGAGACAGGACGGACTGACGGTCGCGACCGAGAGCGATCCGGAAGCGGCTCTCGAGGCGGTGCGTGGCGGTTCCTTCGATGCCGTCGTGAGCGACCTGACGATGCCCAAACTCGACGGACTCGAACTCTGTCAGGAGATCCGCGCGAGCCGGCCGGAGATCCCGTTTCTGGTGTTTACCGGCCGCGACGAGGACGACATCGACGACGCTGCGGCCGCTTGCCCGACCGCGTTCGTCAAGAAGAGCACGGGCACCGAGCAGTACGCGGCGCTGGCCAGAGAGATCCGAGCGGCTCTGTAGTTCAGCGGTCGGTGTGGGGCACGCGGAGCGTCACCGTCGTCCCAGCAGTGTTCTCGAAGGTCACGGTGCCGCCGTAGGACTCGATCAGCCACGTGATGAGCCACAGGCCCAGCCCGGTACCGTGTGTCAGTTGCGTGATCTCTGCGTCGCCAGTGACGACGGCGAGTTCGTCCGCTGGAATGCCGCTGCCGTCGTCCTCGATCCGGATACAGACGCTCTCGGCGTCGGCCGTCACGTCGACGGAGACGGTCGGTGCCTCGTTGTGTTCCAGGGCGTTCTGGACGGTCTCGTACAGCGCCGTTCGGAGTCGCGGGTCCGCGATGGGTGGAACGGGATCGCAGTCGGTCCGGAGCGTCGCCTCGGGGTGCTCGGTCGCGAGTTCGTCGACGACACTCTCGACGATGTCTGGTACCGAGACGGAGTCCGTCGTCGCGGGATCCCGGCGGACGGCCGCCTCGATTTCGCGGGCGCGGTCCGACAGCGAGACGACGCCCTCGGCCTTTCGGAGGAGTCGTTTGAGGAGGGTGCGGTGCTCCTCGTCGTCGGCGCGGCCGACCAGTTCCTCGGCCGTCCCGAGAATGACGGTCATGTCGTTGCGGAGGTTGTGGCGCAACACGCGATTCAGGACTTCGAGCCGCCGCTGGCGCTCGCGCTGCTCTGTGATGTCGGTGTAGATACCGAAGGCGAACTGCCGGCCGTCGCCCCGCTGATAGGGGACCGCTCGGAAGAGAAAGTCTCGGAACCCGTCGGCCGTCCAGCGTCTGAGTTCGCCCTGGGCGGACTCGCCGTCGACGACCGCAGACAGCGAGGGATCGGTCGACTCGGAGTCGTCCGGCCCCCGCAGTAGGGAACCGAGCGTCCGACCCGACAGCGACGAGTCGCCGAGATCGAACGTCTCGGCGAACGCGGGATTGGCCGATCGAACGACCGGCTCGCCGTCGATCAGCTCCGCCTCCACGACCGGGTCCGGCAGCGCGTCGAAGAGGTAAGAAAAGCGAGTCTGTTCCTGGTGGAGCCGTTCGCGGGTCTGCTGGAGTTCCGTCCGGTCGCGGACGACGCCGACGGTTCCCTGGAACGCACCCTCACCGGAGATGAGCGAGATTTCGATCTCGACCGGTCGGTCGTTGCCGTCTGCCGTCGACAGCTCGGTCTGTACGTCTGCGTGGTCGGCGTCTCCACGGCGGAGCGATCCGATCTCGGCTTCGAACCGGCCGACCGTCGCGTCGTCGAGGACGATCTCCGGGCGCGCCCCGAGGAGTTCGGACCGGTCGAAGCCGAGGTACGTCGCCAGCGGCTGTGTGACCAGCTGGAATCGGCCTTCGTCGTCGAGGACGTACAGCATGTCGTTGACGTTCTCGACGGCCGTTTCGTAGCGTAACAGCTCCTGTTCGCGATCGACGCGCTCGAACGCCGCCGCGGCGTTCGAAGCGAGAATCTCGGCGATCGATCGGTCGCTGTCGTCGAAGGCGCGTGGCTCGGTGCTGGCGACCGTACAGACCCCGTACTCACCGAGTGGGAGGTAGATCGCCGACGCCGCAGGTCCGTTGTCGTAGCCAGCGCGGTCGTTCAGGTCGTCGACGACGAGCGTCTCTCCGGTCGTGAAGGCCTCACCGGGATACCCCTCGTCGCTGTCCCGGATCGGCCGATCGATCTCGGTGGCACCGTCACCCCCCGTGGCCATCGGAACGAGCGTGTCCTCGACGGGGTCGTGCAGTCGGACCAGATTGAGTTCGAATCCCAGCGTCTCGCTCGCGGCACCGGCGACGATCTCTGCGACCTCCGTCGGTGTCTGGGCGGCCATCAGCGATCGAGTGGTCTCTAACAGCCCCTCCAGAGCCTCGTCGCGTGTTCGCTGTGCGGTTACGTCACGGATCACGCCGGCAGTCCCGGCGAACGCACCGTCGTCGCGCAGAATCGTCATGCGATCCTGTGCGGGAAAGGCGGTCCCATCGGCGCGCTGGATGGAAAGCTCGAACGTCTCCTCGTCGGCCCGGACCCCGCGGAGCATCTCCACGAGGATCGACTGGGCGCGGTCGACGGTCGCGTCGTCCTTGATCAGGCCCGTATGCGAGCCAAGTAGCGTCTCGCGGTCGTAGCCCGTGAGATCCGTCATCGCGTCGTTGACCAGCGTAAAGCGGCCCTCGTTGTCGAGCGTGTAGACGCCGTCGTCGACCGCCTCGATGATGTCGGCGTATCGCTGGAGATCCGTCTCTCGCTGGTGGCGCTCGATCTCGTTGCCGACCCACTCGACGAGCAGGTTGACGAGGCGTTTCTCGGCGTCGGTAAACGACCGATCTCTGGGATCCATCGCGGCGAAACACAGCGTACCGTAGGTCTCGCCGTCGACGACGACGGTCCCACCGAGGTAACAGGAGACGCCGAAGCTCTCGAAGGCCAGGTCGTCGTCCCAGCCCTCGCGCTCGGCGTCGGCGATCGTCAGCAGACCGTCCTGCTGGGTCGTCCGCCGACAGTACGTCTCCGACAGGGGAACGGACATCCCCGCCCTGACCAGCTCCGAGCGACCGGCCGTCACCTGTATCCGCTGGGTCGAGCCGTCGATCCGGGTGAAGTACCCGAAGGGAAGCCCGAGACGCTGGCGGCCGATCTCCAGGGCCCGGCGGATCCGTTCTGTCTGCGTGAGGTCGTTTCGCGACGCCAGCGTCGCGAGCGACTCCAGTGCCTCGTTGGTCGCCGTCAACGCGTGCTGGCGTTGCTCGCGTTCCGAGATAGCGGCGCTGGCAGCCGCCGACTCTCCCGTTGGCTCGGGCGCGGAAGCATCGCCGGCTGCGCGATCGGCGGCAACGGCTCGCACCCGGTCGGCGACCCGAACCGCGCCGTCTCGGGGTACGTACTCGGTCACGCCGTGCCGCGTGGCGGCGGCCGCCACGGTCCCGTCGGCGACCGCAGTAGAGAGGACGATCGGCAGCGAGGGAGCCCGCTCGCGCAGCGCCCTCAGCGCGTCGATCCCGTTTTCGTCGCCGAGGGCCGCCTCGACGACGGCACAGTCCAGACTCGCCGTCTCGAAGTCAGCGCCGTCGATCCCGTCGACGACGGTGACCGCGAAGTCGTCACCGAGTTCGGGGCCGGACCAGTCGGCGGGTCTGACGTGGAGGACGCGAAGAGCGGACATCGAACGGCGTCAGATAACGCGTGGAGGGAGATATATCAACCGGTCAACGCCAGACCGGAACGAATCGGGGTCGAGACGTTCACGCGCCCTCGAAGGTCGGTTCGAAGCCGTCGACCGGCGTCACCGAGTAGTCGATGGTCAGCGTGTCCTTGGTCGCGCGGATCTTGCCCACGAACGCGGAGATCTCGTCGAGTTGCCCCTCCAGAACGAACAGTTCCATACAGAAGGCGTCGCCGACGTGGCTGTGGAAGTTCGAGGCGACCAGCCCCTCGTGTTCGTGGCGCAGGTGCATCATCCGCTCTTCGACGCTCGTGGTCTCGTAGTTGAACAGGACGGTGACGACGCCGAGCAGTTCGCGATCTTCGAGTTTGCGATCCTCGAACTCTCCGAGGAGGTTTCGGGCTGCCTCGCGGAACACCTCGCTCCGGCCGGTGTAACCGTGGTCTTCGGAGAACTCGTCGATCCGTTCGAGCAGTTCGTCGGGCATCGAGACGCTAACGACGGCCATGTTGTTAACTCAGCGTCAGTAAAATAATAAGGATTCCGTATTTCCGGCGACTATTCATCCAGCGATTGCCAACTGAGACGCGGCTCGCGAGCGGCGCGAACCTGGTCGATCCGCCGGGCAGCGGTCGACTCCGGGGCGCTCGCGAGCGTCTCGTCGCTCTCCCCGGCGACGGCGTCGAACGCCTCGGCCAGCTGGTCGAGCGTCCGTCGAGACTCGGCCTCGGTCGGTTCGGTCATCAGCGCCTCGGGCACGATCTCGGGCCACTTCGTCGTCGGCGGATGGACCCCGTAGTCGAGCATCCGCTTTGCCACGTCCGCGGCGTCCTGTTCGCCCGCGCTGGCGACGAACTCGTGGTGGAAGGGACCGAAGGGGATCTCGTAGTCGATCTGCTCGGCGAGGTAGTTCGCGTTGAGGACGGCCTTCGCGCTGGCGTCGGCGAGCCCCGCGTCGCCCAGCCGGGCGATGTACGCGTAGGCCTTCAACAGGACCGGCCAGTTGCCGTAGAAGCCGTGGACCTTACCGATCGAGTGGTCGGGATCGACGTACTCGTAGCCCCCGCCGGATGCCGCGACCCGCGGAGCGGGGAGGAACGGCGCGAGCTCGTCGGTGACGCCGATCGGCCCCGCGCCCGGCCCACCGCCGCCGTGGGGCGTCGCGAACGTCTTGTGGACGTTGTAGTGCATCACGTCGAAGCCCATGTCGCCGGGTCGAGCGCGGCCCAGCAGCGCGTTGAGGTTCGCACCGTCGTAGTACAGCAGGCCGCCAGCGTCGTGGACGATCTCGGCGATCGCCTCGATGTCGCGCTCGAACAGGCCCAGCGTGTTCGGGTTCGTCAGCATCAGCGCCGCGGTCTCCTCGCCGACGGCCGCTGCCAGCGCGTCGAGGTCGACGCGGCCGTCGTCGTCGCCGGCCAGCGAGACCACGTCGTAGCCCGCCATCGCCGCACTGGCGAAGTTGGTGCCGTGGGCCGACTCGGGGATCAGGACCTCACTGCGGTCCTCGCCGTTGTGCTCGTGGTAGGCCTTCGCGACGAGGATCCCCGCGAACTCGCCGGCCGCACCGGCGGGGGGCTGGAGCGAGACGGCGTCCATCCCGCCGATCCGCCCGAGATAGTCCTGGAGGCGGTACAGCAGTTCCAGCGTTCCCTGCGTCGTCTCCGGCGGCTGGTCCGGGTGGACGGCGGCGTCGGGGCTGGCGGCCAGATCCTCGGTGAACGAGGGGTTGTACTTCATCGTACACGAGCCCAGCGGGAAGGGGCCGCTCTCGACGCCGTAGTTCGTCTGTGAGAGGCGCGTGTAGTGGCGGGCCAGTTCGGGTTCGCTCACGTCGGGCAGCGTCAGGGAGTCGCGGGTCAGATCGTCGGGCAAGGGTCCGTCCTCGGTCGAGACCGTTTCGCTGGACTTCTCCGAGAGCAGCGGTTCGTACCGGTCGTCGTCGTCCGTCCAGCGGGCCTGTGAGTAGTTCATCGGGCCACCTCCGCGAGGGTGTCGACGAAGTCGTCGACGGCGCGTTCGGTCGTCTCGGTCGCACAGATCTGTATCTCGTGGTCGCCGACCGCGTGGACCGCGTACCCCTCGTCCGCGAGGTCGGCGCGGATCGCCTCGGCGGGCTGGTCGGTGTGGGCCACGAACTCGCGGAAGTGGTGGCGGTCGTGGACCGGCGCTCGCACGCCGCTGATCCCGTCGATCCGCGCCGCGAGATCGCGAGCGCGGGTGACACAGGACTCCGCGAGGTCGAGCAGGCCGTCGGGGCCGAGCCAGGCAGCGTGCATCGCCGCTCGCAGCGCGACCCAGGCCTGGTTCGTACAGATGTTCGACGTGGCTCGCTCGCGGCGAATGTGCTGTTCGCGCGTCTGGAGCGTGAGCGTGTAGGCCCGCCGGCCGCTGTCGTCTTCGGCCGCGCCGACGAGGCGTCCCGGGACCTGCCGGAGGTACTCCTCACGCGTGACGAACAGCCCGAGTCCGAACCCGTAGGCCGTACCGGTCCCCAGCGAACTCGCGTCGCCGACGACCACGTCCGCGCCGACGCTTGCCGGCGTTTCGAGCAGCGCCATCGCCACCGGGTCCGTCCCGAGACAGAACAGCGCGTCGTGGGCGTCGGCGGCGTCGCCGACGGCGGCCAGCCCTTCCTCGATAGTGCCCCGGACCGTCGGGTTCTCGGCGTAGACCATCGCCACGTCGTCGCCGAGTGCCTCCCGGAGGGCGTCGAGATCGACGTTCCCGTCTGTCGTCGGGTACGTCTCGACGGTCAGCCCCGGCCCCGCGGCGTAGTTGTCCAGGACGGCGCGCTTGCCCGCTCGCAGCAGGTCCGGCACGAGCACCCGGTCGCCGGAGACGCTCCGGAGCCGCTGAGAGAGTGTCGCGGCCTCCCCCAGCGCCGTCGCGGCGTCGTACATCGAGCAGTTCGCGACGCCCAGGCCCGTCAGCTCGACCAGCATCGACTGGTACTCGAACAGCGCCTGCAAGAACCCCTGTGCGATCTCGGGCTGGTACTGCGTGTAGGAGGTCAGAAACTCCGAGCGGCCCGCCAGGTCGTCGACGACGCTGGGAACGTAGTGGTCGTAGTGACCCCGGCCCAAAAACGCCGTCAGGTCGTCGTTGCGCCCGAGGATCCCCTCGACGTGCGAGCGCGTCTCCCGCTCGGAGCGTTCCGGAATGTCGAAGTCCGCGTCGAAGGCAACGGACTCGGGGATGTCGAACAGTGCGGCCTCGCTGTCGACGCCGACGGCATCGAGCATCGCCGCCGTCGTCGTCGCCGTGTGCGGTGCGTACGGTGTCCCGCGAGCATCGTCTTCGCTCATGATGTAGGTCGTCCCCGTAGGGACGTGATAGGCGAGGCTTACGGCTGGGCCTACATTAGTGTGCGCGTTCCAGAGCAGCCGCGACGACCGAAACGCCTACCGGCGTGCTCTCGCAACAGCACCCCATGCGTGTCCCCCGTCGCGAACTCCTCCTGAGCGGCGCAGCATTACTCGCCGGCTGCTCGGCGCTGGGCGGCGAGCAGACGCCGACGCCCACACCGCCGGACGGCGACGACGACGGCGTACCCGACCGCGCCGACGACTACCCCGACGACCCTCGTCGAGCGTTCACGTCGAGCAGCAGTGAGGGTATCGTCGAGCTCGCGCCGGGCGAGTTCAGCGCCCACCAGTTACAGAACGACGACACGGCCGGTGGCTCCTATCTCAGCTACGAGGTGTCGGTCGTCGACGACGCGACCGTCGACGTGCTGGTGTTCGAGCGTGCGGCCTACGACGCCTACCAGAGCGGGGCCCGAGACGTGTCGGTCGTCGACGAGTACACCCGTCAGAACGTCAGTGAGACGGCGCTGGTCGAACGACTGGACGACCGAGCGCTGCTCCTGGCGCTTGACAACACCGACCAGCAGACACCGGCGACCGACGACCCGATCGAAGTCGAGTTCGAACTGGCCATCGCCGAGCCACCGGGAGCGCCGGCCGAGACGACGACCACGGAGTGAGACGGCCGGCGGTTCGAGCCGGTCAGGCGATCTGGTCGCGGTACTCGTCGGGCGAGAGCAGGTCGTCCAGCTCGGACTCGTCGGCCAGTTCGAGTTCCAGCAGCCAGCCGTCGCCGTAGGGGTCGTCGTTGACCAGTTCGGGCTCGTCGAACAGGGCGTCGTTGACCGCGGTGACGGTCCCGGAGACGGGCGCGTAGATGTCCGAGACCGCCTTGATCGATTCGACGACGCCGAACTCCTCGCCGGCAGTCAGTTTCTCGCCCTCGTCGGGCAGTTCGACGAAGACCACGTCGCCGAGTTCGTCCTGCGCGAAGTCAGAGATGCCGATCGTCGCGTCGTCTGCCTGTCGCACCCACTCGTGGGAGTCGAGGTACCGACAGTCGTCGGGAACGTCGAAGCTCATCTATCGAGGAATGGCGTGGTCCTGATACGTGCCTTCTTCGGTTCGCCACGAACGACGACCCGGACCATCCGTCCGGGTTCGATCTCGTCGGCGTCGAGATACGCGAGCGCGATCGGTTCGCCCAGCGTCGGGCTCATCGTCCCGCTGGTGACCGTGCCGAGGTGGTCGCCGTCCGGCGTCGTCACGTCGTAGCCCGCACGCGGAACGCCGCGGTCGATCAGCGACAGGCCGGTCAGCTTCTCCGCGGGACCCTCCACGTCGACGCCTTCCAGCGCGTCGCGACCCACGAACTCGGTGTCGAGGTCGACGACGAAGCCGATCCCTGCCTCGTAGGGGTTGCGGGGGTCGTCGTCGGGATCGAAGTCCTGCCCGGAGAGGAGAAAGCCCATCTCCAGTCTGAGCGTGTCCCGCGCGCCCAGTCCGCAGGGCTGGCACGCGAGTGCCTCCCAGACGGTACCGGTCTCGTCCCACGGCACGACGAGTTCGTAGCCCGCCTCGCCGGTGTATCCGGTCGTCGCGACGAGCGTCTCGACGCCCGCGACGGTGGCCGTGGCGATTTCGAAGCGGCCCAGCTCGTCCAGCGACAGCGTCGTCTCGTCTGCGAGCAGCGACGGTGCGTCGGGTCCCTGGAGCGCGATCAGGCCGTACTCGGTCGTCCGATTGTCGACGCTGGCGTCGAGACCGTGTTCGGCCGCGTGCTCGCGCCACCGCGTCGCCATCTGCTCGTCGTGGCCGGCGTTGGGGATGAACAGGTACGCGCCCTCGACGGCCTCTGGCAGCCGGTAGACGACGGTGTCGTCGAGCATCACCCCGTCCTCGCGGGTGATCGCCGCGTAGTGTGCCTGTCCGGGCCGGAGGTCGGTCGCGTCGTTCGTCGTGAGCCGCTGCATCAGCCCCGTCGCGTCGGGCCCCGAGACGACGATCTCGCCCATGTGAGACACGTCGAACTTGCCGGCCGTCTCGCGGACGGCGGCGTGTTCGGTCCGGATCGAGTCGAACTCGACGGGCATCTCCCAGCCGCCGAAGTCAGTGAAGCTCGCCTCGGCCGCGGCGTGAACGTCGTCAAGAGGGGGTGCTCGTAGACCCATGTCGCTGCTCTCGCCCGGCGCGGGCTTATCGTTTGGTCTTTCGTGCGTTCGCTCAGCAGTGTATAAACTATATGCCGCGATATAGAATGGTGCCGCGCGGTCCGAGCGATGCCGTCCCGCGCTATGCCTTCGAGCCGTCGACCGGTCCGGCGAACGTCCCGTAGAGGAACTTGAAGTACCACAGCACGAGCACCAACACCGGCAGCCCGAGAACGGTCGTGAGGTTGAGCGCGAGCGGAGAGACGACGGCGGCGTCGACTGTCAGCCCGCTGGCCGGATGCAGTCTCGGATAGAGCACCACTGCGACGAGGCCGACGAGTGCGAACGAGAGTCCGAACGTCGTCCCGAACCAGAGGCGGTGCCTGTCGAGTCGGGCGGCGGCGAGACCCGCCCCGGCGAACGAGACGGTGGCGAGGACAGCGCCGAGCGCCGGGGCCGAGAGCAACAGCGCCCGGACGTTCGACGGGTTCGTGAGAGCGACGACCGCCAGCAGGACGACGACGCCGACGAGGTAGACGACCGTCGCCGTGGTTCCGTAGCGAACCATCGCGTCGGCCAGCGAGCCGCTCGTCTTCGCGGCGACGAAGGCCGCGCCGCTGGTGACACAGAGCGCGACCAGGCCGACGCCCGTCAGCAGGCTCGGAGCGCTCAGCGTCGGCGTCCCGAACGCCCAGCTCCCGACGAGGACGCCGAGCAGCAGCGGCGTCACCGTGCTGCCGAACACGAACAGCCGGTCACAGCGCCGTCGCCAGTCGGGATCCTCACGCTGTTCGCGCAGTTCCGGCGCGACGCCGCGGACGAGCAGTCCCATCACGATCGCGATCGAGAGCAGGTAGTGTCCGCTCAGCAGCCGCGCGTAGATCGGCGGGAAGGCCGCGAGCAGCGTCGTCCCGAAGGCCACCAGCCACACTTCGTTGGCGTCCCAGATCGGACCGAACGCGGCGAGGAGCGTCTCTCGCTCGTGCTCGTCGCGAGTCGCGTACAGCATCCCGATGCCGAAGTCCAGGCCGTCGAGAGCGACGTACATCGCCAGCGAGAACACGACGACGCCGAACCAGATCGTCGGCAAGGAGTCGACGAGATACCGGTCGACGGGCAGCAACTCAGTCATCGCCGCTCACCCCCGGGAGGCGTGGCCGGCTGGTGTCGTCGACCGTACGGACGCCCATGCGTTCGAGTTCGCCCTCGATCAGCCACTTGAGGACGGCACCGAAGGCGGCGAGCAAGGCGAGATACAGCCCGACGAACGCCACCAGTGTCCCGGTGGCCTCGATGGCGGTGAGGCTCCGCGAGACCGCGTCGCTGGTCTTGAGGACGCCCTGAACGACCCACGGCTGACGGCCGATCTCGGTGACGTACCACCCGGTCAGCAGCGCCACGTAGCCCAGTGGGCTCGACAGCATCATCGCCCGTAAGTACCGCCCGGAGTCGGCAAGGCGGCCCTTGCGGAGTCGGTTACCGCCCCACAGCGCCAGCCCGACGAACAGGAACCCGAGTCCGACCATCAGCCGGAACGACCAGAACACGAGCGCGACGGGAGGGTTCTCGTCGTACTCGTGTAACCCGACGACTTCGGCCGAGAAGTCACCCCCGCTGGCGAGGAACGATCCGAGCCCGGGGAGACTGATCGTAAAGAGGTTGTCCGTCCGGGGGTCGGTCAGCGCGTCAAGACTCCGCGGAATCGCGATCAGGTGGAGGTCCGCCTGCCCGGTCTCGTAGTGAGCTTCCATCGCCGCGAACTTCTGGGGCTGGGTGTCGGCCACGTGTCGCCCGTACGCGTCCCCGTGAAGCGCCTGCAGCGGAGCAGTGATCAACAGGACGACGACGGCCATGCGGAGGGCCGTGTTCCAGGCCACGGAGTCGCGATTCCGCCAGACGAAGTACGCGGCGATCCCGGCGACGACCAGCGTCACGGCGATCACCGACGCGTTCATCATGTGAACGTACATCCAGGGCATCCGCGGCGTGAAAAACGCGGCAACGGGATCGGTGAGTCTGGCGATCTCGACGCCGTTTCGCTCGACGAGTTCGAACCCACGCGGTGTCTGCATCCAGGCGTTGACGACGAGAATCCAGAAGCCCGAGAGCCACGCGCCGACGCCGGTCAGTATCGACGAGAGGACGTACGTCCGGTCTGAGACCCGCTCACGGCCGAACAGGAGAATCCCGAGGAAGACGGCTTCGAGGAAGAACGCCATCTTCGCTTCGAACGCCAGCGGGCCGCCGATCAGTTCGCCACTGACCGCCGCGAAGCGCGGGAAGTTCGTCCCGAACTGGAAGCTCATCGGGATCCCCGTCACGGTGCCCATCACGAAGCCGACGGCGAACACGTTGATCCAGAACGATCGGAGCCGCGTGTACGCCGGGTCGTCGCTCCGAACGTCCTTCCAGGTGAAATAGACGATGTACGGGGCGAGCCCGATCGAGAGCGCCGCAAAGAGGATGTGGACGGTGATCGTCCACCCGAACTGGAGCCGGCTGGCGAACTCCGGAGACAGCAGGATATTGTTTTCTGCGAGCAATACTGTGCCGTCGATCAGGGCTCCTGTGGCGGACACTGTGATCTCCTCGCTCAGCGCTGTACTACTGCCGTCCTACACATAGCGGTTTCATCGGTTTTCACGAACTGGAAATCGTCTCCGCAGATAGTTGTGGTACAACTGTCGAAATTCCCGGAGCAGTTTCTCCGTCGATCGCGGGACGACGACGCCCCCGGCCGACACTGGAGGGGAGAGCACAGCAACTCGAACCGTGTAAACTAAGCACTGACTGGTGAAACGAATGTGCAATGAACGCACGGACCGACGGGCGGTCACGTCACTGGCTGGCGGCCGGAGCGATCGTCGCAGCCGTCGCGACGGCCGGGAGCCTCTGGTTCAGCCTCGGGCTCGGGCTGGTGCCGTGCGAGCTGTGCTGGTACCAGCGCATTCTCATGTATCCGCTGGTAGTCGTCCTCGGCGTCGCCGCGATCGAGGACCGACCGGGGGTGTGGCGGACCGCACTCCCGCTGTCGATGCTGGGGGGCGGCGTCGCCGCGTACCACTCGTACGTGCAGGCGACAGTGGACAGCTGCACGCTGAACGGCCCGTGTGCAGCGGTCCAGTGGCAGTCGCCGCTGCTCGGGCTGACGATTCCGAACCTCGCGCTGGTGGGGTTCGCGCTCGTGACCCTGACCGTCGTCGCCGCCACGCGGTGATCGGCGGCTATCGCTCGATGTCGGCCGACAGCCGCAGGTCACGCGAGGAGCGCCCGACCGCGACGGTGAAGCGGCCGTCGTCGATCGTCCAACCGTCCGCGGCGTCGTAGCGACCGAGCGCGCGGTCGTCGAGGGTCAACTCGACCGTCACCGTCTCGCCCGCCTCGATCGCGACGGCCTCGAACGCGGCCAGCTCGCGGGGCGGGCGTTCGAGGTCGTCGAGCGCGTCCGGCGCGTCGACGTAGGCCTGGACGACCTCGCGGCCGGCCCGCTCGCTCTCGTTCGAGACCGTAACGGAGACCGTCTCCCCGTCGACGGCGAGGTCCTCGTACGCGAAGGAGGCGTAGGAGTGGCCGTGGCCGAAGGGATACGTCGGTTCGGCGTCGGTCGCGTCGAAGTGACGGTAGCCCACGAGCAGTCCCTCGGAGTACTCGGCCACGTCGTCGACACCGGGGAACTGTTCGGCCGTGTCGGCCGGATAGGCGTCTTCCGGGGCGAACGTGACGGGGAGGCGACCGCCGGGGTCGGCGTCGCCGTAGAGGACGGCGGCGATCGACTCGCCGTGGGACTGGCCGGGGTACCACTGGGAGACGACGGCGGCGACGTCCTCGCGCCAGGGGAGTTCGACGGGACCGCTGGTGTTCAGAACGACGACCGTGTCGTCGTTGGCCGCGGCCACGCGCTCGACGAGTTCGTCCTGCTCGCCGGGGAGCGCGATAGTGTCACGGTCCGCTGCCTCCGTCGCCGCGTCACGGACGAACACGACGGCGGCGTCGGCCTCGCTCGCGGCGGCGACCGCCGCGTCGATCTCGGGATCGGGTTCCTCGTCGGCCTCGCTCGCAGCGTCGTCGCCCCCGAGCATGCCGTCGAACATCGACACCGACTCGACCGGGGCGAGACCGTGTGCGACGGCCACATCGCCGTCGGCCCGCGCCGTGATGCTCTCGACGGGGCTCGTCTCGTCGAAGGGAGTCGTCTCGGAGGAGCCCCCGCCGCCGAGGATCGCTTCGTCGACGTTCGGACCGACGACCGCGACGCTCGCGTCGTCGTCCAGCGGGAGCGCGCCCTCGTTTTTCAGCAAGACCGTGCCCCGCGTGGCGATGGTACGGGCCAGATCGCGGTGCTCGGGTTCGTCGGCGAGTTCGTCGTCGGTCCCGGAGTCCCGGCGGTCGTCGAGCAGTCCCGCCCACTCGATCGCGCTCAGGACGCGAGCGACCATGTCGTCGAGGCGCGCCTCGGGCACGTCTCCGGCGGCGACGGCGTCGAGGAGGTCGTCGGCGAAGTGCCCGCCCGCGCCGATGTCGGGCATCCCCTCGGCGATCTCCGGGTCCATCTCGTCGGCCACGGCCGACGGGTCCATCCCCATCGAAGCGAACTGCTCTTCGAGAGAGACGCCGGGCATCTCCACGTCGAGCCCACCGTTGGCGGCGCGCTGGGCCGACTCGGTGCCGAACCAGTCGGAGACGACGAACCCCTCGAAGCCCCACTCACCCTTGAGAACGTCACCGAGGAGATGGCGCTGTTCGCTCATGTACGTGCCGTTGACCCGGTTGTAGGCGGTCATCAGCGAGCGCGCACCGGCGTCGACGGCGTCGTGGAAGCCGGGGAGGTAGAGCTCTCGGAGCACGCGCTCGTCGACCGCGGCGCTGACGGACGCTCGGCGCGTCTCCTGGTTGTTGGCGACGTAGTGTTTCGGCGTCGCCACGACGCCGGCCGACTGGATCCCCGCGACGGCGGCACCCGCGAACGCGCCCGTCAGGATCGGGTCTTCGCTGTAGTACTCGAAAGTGCGCCCGCAGTGGGGGACCCGAATCAGGTTCAGTCCCGGCCCGAGCAACACGTCCTGGTCTCGCGCTTTGGCCTCCGCGCCCATCGCCTCGCCCTGGCGTCGTGCGAGCGCGGGATCGAACGTCGACGCCAGCGCGAGCGAGGCCGGGAACGCCGTCGCCGGCTCCTCCGTTCTGACGCCGAGGGGGCCGTCGGCCAGGCGCAGTTCCGGCACGTCGAGTCGCTCGACACCGGGCAGGTACCCCGTCGCGTTGCCCTCGGGATCGACGGCTCCCCGGACGAGCGCGAGTTTCTCTTCGGCGGTGAGATCGTCGACGAGTGTCGCGACCCGATCGGTCGGTTCGATGCCGTGGGTGACCGACTGCTCGCTGTCGCTCATATCTGACTGACCATTCAGTCAGCTTCGGCTTAAGCGTTCGGTTCCGGCCGGCCACGACAGGTGGTTGCCGGTTCCCGCACGTTTAGGCCCGAGAGTGCGAACGGGGAGCCATGACGGCGGACGCCAGCGACGACGCGAGCGTACTGGCCCCCTTCCGGCAGTTTTTCGCACTCGAACGAGACGTACTCGTCCTCTCGCTGGCGATGTTCGCCTTCAGCCTCGCCTTCCAGATGACGAGCCGATACGTCCCGGAGTACCTGAACGTACTGGGCGCGAGCGCCGGGGTGATCGGTCTCTACGGGAGCGTGGGCAACCTCGTCAGTGCGGTCTACCCCTATCCGGGCGGCGCCCTCTCGGACCGGATCGGCTCGCGGCTGGCACTGACGCTGTTTGGAACGGTCGCGACGGCCGGTTTCCTACTGTGGTACCTCGCCTCGTTCGTCCCGACGATCTCGGTGCCGGTCATCGAGTTCGCCCTGCCGGTCGCGGGCACGGTGGCGGTCGGTGGGGCCGTCGAGCCGTGGGTCTGGCTGTTCGTCGGGCTCTTTTTTACGCAGGCCTGGAAGTCGTTCGGACTGGGCGCGACCTTCGCCGTCGTCAAGCAAAGCGTCGCGCAGGACCGCCTCGCGATGGGGTTCGCCAGCACGGAGGTGTTCCGCCGGATCGGCTTCCTGCTGGGGCCGCTGCTCGCGGCCGGCCTGCTCGCCGTCGCGGCCGACTTCGTCACCGGCTTCCAGTGGATCCTGCTCGTCGCCGTCGCCTTCGGCGCGGTGGCGACGGTCACCCAGCACGTCCGCTACGACGCCAGCGACGATACGATCGGTGAGTCCTTCGAAGGCATCTCCGGCGTCGTCGCCGACCTCCGAGCGATGCCCGCGACGTTGCGGCCGCTGCTGGTCGCCGACACGCTCGTGCGCTTCGCCAACGGGATGGTGTACGTCTTCTTCGTCATCGTCGTCACCGACTTCCTCGCGGTCGGTTTCGACATCGCCGGCCGCTCGCTGCGGCCGGACGCCTTCTTCGGCCTCTTGCTGGGCGTCGAGATGGTGGTCGCGCTGCTGTCGATGGTCCCCGTCTCGAAGCTCGCCGAGCGGACCGGGCTGAAGCCGGTCGTCGCCGTCGGCTTCACCGTCTACGCCCTCTTCCCGCTCCTGTTGATCTTCGCGCCGGCCGACCAGTGGGTGCTGGTCCTGCTGTTTGCCTTCTCCGGGCTGCGGTTCGCTGGCCTGCCCGCACACAAGGCGCTGATCGTCGGCCCGGCAGAGCGGGACGCCGGCGGACGCGTCACCGGGACCTACTACCTCCTGCGCAACGCGCTCGTGATCCCGAGCGCCGCGCTGGGCGGGTGGCTCTACGGGAGCGACTGGACGCTGACGACCGGCGTCGGAACGATCGCCGCCGGCCCGAAGCTGGCGTTTGCCGTCGCCTCGGCGATCGGCGTCGTCGGCGTCGTCGTCTTTCTCGCGTTCGGCCGCGAGTTCGAGGCCTACGCGTAGGGTCGCTACCGGGGCGTGAGCCCGACGCCCTCGGCCAGTAGCTCGTGGGAACGCATCGCGTCCTCGTGGTCCGCGACGACGTGCTGGATCATCACCTCGTCGACGCCGACGCGGTCCGAGAGCTGTTCGAGCAGGCCGGCAAGCGTCTCCGGACTGCCAGAGATGGCGCGGGGCCACTCGTCGTCGTCGAGCGTGGCCGGCGTCGGTTCGGGAACGGCTCCGAGTTCGTCGATGGCCTCCTCGACGGTCGGCGTCGTGCCGACGACGCCTCGCTCCATCCGTTTGTACGACGCCTCGGCCACGGCGCGGAGCCGCGCCGCTTCGGCGTCGCTCTCGGCGGCGACCGCGTTGACTGCGACCATGCCGTCGGGTTCGTCGATACCACCGGCGAGCCGGCTGGGCTGGAAGGCCTCGCGGTACGCCTCGAAGGCGTGCGTGGCGAACTGCGGACGGATGAACGCCGCGAAGCAAAACGGCAGGCCGAGCTCGCCAGCGATCGTCGCACTCGACGGACTCGATCCGAGCACCCAGGGCGCGGGAGGGGCTGCGTCAGATCGCGGGATCTCGACGTCGCTGTAGGCGTGTTCCGGCGGATAGTCGTCGTAGAGGTGGTTGACGACCGCCTCGATCTTCTCGGCGTGGTCCTCGTCCGGGTTCTGGACGTGGCGGTCGGTCCCCAGCGCGCGGTCGACGGCCGGCGAGCCGTTTGCCCGCCCCAGCCCGGCGTCGATCCGGCCGGGCGCGAGCCCGTCCAGCGCGCCGAACTGCTCGGCGACCTTGAACGGACTGTAGTGGTTGAGCAACACCGCGCCCGATCCGAGGCGGATCTCCGCCGTCTCGGCGGCCAAGTGGCCGAGCAACACCTCCGGCGTCGTGCCGGCGAGCCGGTCGCCCATCCCGTGGTGTTCGGCCACCCAGAACCGGGAGTAACCGAGCCGTTCGGCCTGTTGTGCGGCCGCGACGGTGTTCGCGTAGGCGTCGGTCGCGGTGCCGCCGTTCGGGACCGGCGAGAGGTCGACAACTGAGAGGTCCATAGCCACAGCCCAGAGAGTCCGACGGAAAACGGTTTGGCTCGCGCCCGTCCCGGCCGGTAGTTCGCCCGCGGGCGGTCCGAACCCGACATTCGTATTATCCTCGCGATCCAACCGGCGACCGTGAGCGAGCGACGAGCGCGGGGGGCGCTGGCCGGCGTCGTGTTCCTGGTGTTGCTGGCGCAGGTGTTGCTCTACCCGGGCATCGACACACTCGTGGCTGCGCTGGGGGCGACGACCGACCTCCGGGCCAGCATGTGGTTTCTCGCCGCCGAGTTCGGTGCCTTCGTGCTCTGTGCCGGCGTCTGGGGGCTCGCGAGCGACGCGACCGGCAGGCGGGTGCCCTACATCGTCGCCGGTGCCCTCGGTGGCGCGGCGGGCTACGCCGCGTTGCTGGTCGCCCCCCGGCTCGGTCCCGCCTTCCCGACTGTCCTCGGGCTGCGGATCGCCCAGGGCGCGATGACGATCGGTGCGTTCTCGCTGGCGATGACGATGCTGATGGACCTGGGCGGGGGCCACGGCCGCAACATGGGAGCGGCGGGGATCGCCATCGGCTCGGGAACGGCACTGGGTGCGCCACTGGGCGGGCAGCTGTACGAGATCGGCCCGCTGGTCCCGGTCGCGGGCGCGAGCATCCTCCTGACCTGTAGCGCGGTCCTGGCCGTGACGGTGACCGACCGAGCGCCGACGGACCGACGCGGCCTCGGTGCAGCCGTCGAGAGCGTCACCGCACGGCCGCGGCTGGTCGTCCCCTACGCCTACGGCTTCATCGACCGCTTTACCGCTGGCTTCTTCGCGCTGGTCGGGACGCTGTACTTCCGGACGGCCTTCGACCTCTCGCCGGGCGCGACCGGGATCGTGCTCGCGCTCTTTTTCGCGCCCTTCGCGCTCCTGCAGTACCCCTTCGGCGTCCTCTCGGACCGGATCGGGCGAACGGGTCCGATCGTCGCGGGCTCGGCGTGCTACGGCGTCGCGGTCGTCGGCGTGGGGCTCGCGCCCCGGATCGAACTGGTCGGGCTCGGCATGGTCGTGGTGGGGATCATCGGCGCGCTGATGGCTCCGGCGACGATGGCACTCGTGACGGATCTGGCGGCCCCCGAAGAACGCGGGGCGGCCATGGCGGGGTTCAACATCTTCGGGAGCGTCGGCTTCCTCGCAGGGGTGTTGATCGGCGGCACCGTCGCGGAGCGGGCCGGCTACGTCACCGCCTTCCTCGTCACCGGCGGGATCGAGATCGCCATCGCGGCCCTGACCCTGCCCGTGTTCCTCCACTGGCGTCGCCGCGGCGCGGCCCCGAGCGCGTAGCCGGAGCGCTCTCGTCGCCACGGAGGGGCGACGCGCTCGATCACACGGACGGTGGTTCGGCCATCGTATCAACCAATTCAGCTGTTGCGAGACTATATCAGTACGGGGCTCCAACAGAGAGGTATGCCAGAAGAAGTGCTCTTCGAGTCCGAAGCGATGCAAAGCAAGAGCGACGTTGCCACGTACCTCCGGCGGGTCGCCGACAGCCTCGACGAGGGCGGGCCGATCACGCTGCGTTCTGGCGGCCAGTCGGTGACGATGGAGCCCCCGGAGACCGTCGAGTTCGAGGTGAAAGCCGAACGGGAGGGACCCGCCGACGCCGACGGCGAACTCAGCGTCGAGTTTGAACTGGAGTGGCCGGAGAACGCCGACGCCGACGCGTCGGCCAGCGGGACGCTCGAAATCGAGTGAGATAACCGAGGATGTCGTCGATAGCTCTTCGAGACGGCTTACCGATGCATCGAGGGCTTCCTCATACTGCCGGCTGTCACTGTTTCAAGATATTCGCGACCCCGTGGTCGCGAAATTCTTCACAGACTTACAGCCGGCAGTATCAGGCAATATCTCATTCGGATTTATAGTAGTCATTGAAAGTCCATGTACACCCGATCGCACGACAGCAGTGCGATCGGTGTGTAAATCGTTTCAATTGTTACTATAGCACTCTCGAGTAGCCTGATGGACCACTATCGAAACGAGTGAAGTAAGTGCAGACATGTCGATCAGCGACCGCCGACGCCCAGAGGACTTTCGGCGGCTTGTCTGTCGCTCTAAATTCTCATCTCAGCGCTGGCTTTAGACATAGCCGTATTTTTAATAGTTTTGCGCATGGCATTTAAAACATCGATAATGACAACAAGAAGGAAGTATATCGCTACAGTAGGGACAGCGGCCGTTGCCGGCTGTCTTGGAGGGACAAGTTCGAAGTCCCGTATTCAGTTTACCACAGAAGAACCACTATTTGAAGATGAGAGTCGGTGGGACGATGCCCCGTTTACGGCGGCTGTCTTCGAGACGCCAGACGATGCGAACGAAGCGATAAACGACGATGTCTCTTACATCGACGATATCGAACACCATCTTCAATTCGACCCTGGCGAGACGTTTTTGACAGTCTTTGCATCCACCCTCCGACTCACCGAGGAGGGGCGAAACAAGGGCTGGTGCCCTCGTCACTCGATCGACGGGGACCAAGTCACGTTCGAGATTCCTCTCGATGAGTGGCCGGAACCACTTGAGGAATCGGCAAACTGGGTTATGGTAAACGTCTGGAGCAAATCATTGTTCGGGAACATCCCGAGTCGAGCATCAGTCACCGTCGAATTTCCGCCGGACGACGTGCAGACGTGTACTGATTGATTGGCGTAACGTGCGTCGGGATGGGCCTGCTGTCTCCGCTGTCCGGGCGTATCGGCGGCACGACGGACATTGGGAAAAAGCGGCGGTGGCGATTCGATCACCCACCAGAGCGGTAACCCCTTTAGGCGTCGGGTCGGACCGGCAGGTATGAAACTGCTGGGTCGGCTCCTCGGGGACGACGGCGAGACGGGTGAGCCACGGGTGGGACTGTTCGTCGACGGACCGAACGTGCTCCGCAGCGAGTTCGACGTGGATCTCGACGACGTGCGCGAGGAGGCCGATCAGTGGGGGCGACTGGCGATCACGCGACTCTACGTGGACGAACACGCCACGCCGGGTCTGATCCAGGCCGCGGAGGCGCGTGGCTTCGAGGTCGTCGTCACCAGTGGCGACGTGGACGTGAAGCTGGCCGTCGACGCGACCGCCGCGGGAGCCGACGGGGCCATCGACCTGCTGGCGATCGTCTCGCGGGACACCGACTTCAAGCCCGTCCTGGAGAGTGTCGGCGAGCGGGGCATCCGGACGCTGGCGATTGCGCCCGGCGAACACGGCCGCTCTGACGCTCTCAGGAACGCCGCCCAGAACGCGACGACGCTGGAGGAGTAGAACCCCTTTTGGGCCGTCCACCCCACGACCGCGTATGGACGAACTCGACACGCCGGTGCTGGACAACCACCTGCACCTCGATCCGGTCAACGGCCGCGGCGTCGAAGCCGTCGAGGAGTTCGCCGACCACGGCGGGACTCACCTGAACGTGCTGAACAAGCCGTCGTGGAACCTCGTCGAGGCGGCGACCGACGAGTCGATCTTCCGGGAGTGTTTCGACCTGACCGTCGACGTGACCGAGGCCGCCGACGAGGTCCTGCCCGGGCGGGCGTGGCCCGTGCTGGGGGTCCACCCGGCGCTGATCAGCCAGCTCGTCGACGACGGTTACACGCCCGCGGAGGCACGGGACATCATGCAGGCCGGGCTGGACGTGGCCGCCGAGTACGTCGCCGACGGCCCGGCGCTGGCGATCAAGTCCGGGCGGCCCCACTACGAGGTCGACGACGCCGTCTGGGAGGCGTCGAACGCGGTGATGCGCCACGCCTTCGATCTGGCCGGCGAGGTGGGCTGTGTCGTCCAGCTCCACACGGAGGGGGGCGAGGACTTCACCGAGATCGCCGAGTGGGCCGAGAGCGAGGGGCTGCCCCGCGAGCAGGTCGTCAAACACTACTCGAACGGCCGCGTCCGCGGCCCGGTCAAGAGCGTCATCGCGAACACCGAGGACATCGAAGACGCCGTCGAGACGGGCGAGCCGTTCCTGATGGAGACCGACTACATCGACGATCCCGACCGTCCCGGCGCGGTGCTGGGACCGAAGACCGTCCCGCGGCGGGTCCGGTGGCTCCTCGAAGAGGGCCACGACGAGGCCGTCCGCCGGGCACACGTCGAGACGCCCGCCCGCGTGTACGGGATCGACACCGAGGCGACGCTGGACGCCTCTAGTAACAATTGAAACGATTTACACACCGATCGCACGACGGAACTGCGATCGGGTGTGCATTGATTTGCAACGGCTACGATAGCGTGGCACTGTCGAACGCGGGAAGACCGAGAGCGGCGTCGCCTACGGGTCCAGTCCGGCGACGATCGACCGGGCGAACACCAGCACCGGGATGATCTCCAGGCGGCCGATCCACATGTTCAGGAAGAACATCGCCTCGGCGAGGGGCGACATCGTCGGGCCGGTGATCCCCGAGGAGAGCCCGACGTTGCCCTGTGCGCTGGCGACTTCGAACAGCGCGTCGGCGTAGCCAAAGTCCGGCCCAGCGAGGTTGACCAGCACGATGCTACTGACACCGAGCAAGAAGAGCCACAGCAGCGAGACGATTGCGGCTTCGCTGAACTCCCGCTCCATCGCGTCCCGATCGAGGGTCCGTCCGTCGATTTTGGCGACGATGACGGCGTTTTTCGGCAGGAAGACCCGAGAGAACTGCCAGACGATCCCCCGGACGACGGTGTAGCCACGGACGATCTTGATCCCGCCGACCGTCGACCCGGCAGCTCCGCCCAGCGTCATCGCGCCGACGACCAGCACTTTCGCGCCTGCCACCCAGCGGCCGATCGGTGCGGACTGGAACCCGGTACAGCTGAGCGCGCTGATCCACTGGAAGGTGGCGTCTCTGACGGCGTCGACCTGCTGGGGGTCGAGCGCCGGAATCGCGCCGCCCAGCAGCGACTGGGTCGCGAAGGCGTCGCTCGCGACGGGGACCGAAACGACGTTCTGGACCGAGAGGACGACGACGCCGGCACCGAGCAGGAGGAACAGCCACCGGGTCTGGAGGTCCGAAACCAGTTCCCCGAACTCGAAGTCGTGCAAGACGACGTAGTGGACCGGGAACGCGACCGCACCGGCGATCATGATGGGGTAGAGCGCGACCTCGACCAGCGGCGAGTCGTAGGTCGCGATGGAGTTGTCCGTCACGCTGAACCCGCCGGTCGTCAGGCCCGTCATCGCGTGGTTGAGCGCCTGCCAGCCGGCTTCCCACAGCGGGAGCGAGCTGCCGAAGTCGCTGAGCCGGATGGCGACGAACAGCAACAGCGTCGCGGCGACGGTGTAGCCGAGGACGAGCTTCCACACCGTCCGGACCGTCGAGACGATGCTGGGGTGGATCTTCTCTTCGCGGGCCTCGCTGCGGTACAGCGCGTAGCTCCCACTGCCGGGCCGGGCGAGGATCGAGACGGTGAGCACGATCACGCCGACGCCGCCGACCCACTGGATCACCGAGCGCCACCACTGGATCGCCCGCGGCAGCGACGGCTCGTGGATCGCCATCGTCAGACCGCTGCCAGTCCAGCCGCTCATGCTCTCGAAGAGCGCGTGCAGCGGATCGCGGAAGTACGCGAGACTGGAGACCGTCGTCGACGAGCCGACGGCGATGGGTTCCCAGCCGCTCGTGTCGGTGCCGGCCGGCACGAACGTCGCCATCACATCTGGGGGCGTCAGCCAGGCGGTCAAGAGAAAGGGGAGCGCGCCGAAGACGGCGACCATCAGCCAGCCACTGGCCGCGATCACCATTCCGTGTTTCATCTTCGGATCGGGCGCGTCCGCGAAGGTGCGGTTCGACAGGCCCCCAACTCCGGCCGTGATCCCGCCAGCCAGCAGGAAGCCGAGGGCGGCGTACCACTCACCGAACGCCAGGGCGACGACGAGACTCACCGTCATCACGAGCGACTCGATCAACAGGAGGGAGCCCACGTCTCGCGCGATCGTCGCGAGATCGTCCGGAACGGCGGTCAGGACCCGGTCGGACATGCTAGTTGTGGTCTTCCGGGTGGCCAAAGATGTCCGTCACGTCCGGCGTCGCGCCCTTGCCGGAGTACACTGTCAGGAGGTCGCCGGGCTCGATGCGGGTGCTCCCGCGGGGTGCGATCGGATCGCCGTTGCCCTCCCTGTCGACCGCGACGATGAGGACGGAGTCGGGCAACAGCCCCTCCTCGCCGGCCTCCATGAGCGAGTGGCCCGCCAGTGGCGATTCCTCGGTGACGCTGATCTCGAACACCTCGGCGGTGTCGCCGATCCGCATGAAGTCGACGACGGAGGGGCGCTTGACCGCGCGGTAGAGGTACTCGGCGATGAGTCGCTGAGGGTTCTCGATCGTGTTGACGCCGATCTGGCGAAAGAGGTTCATGTGCTCGTGGTTGTGGACGATCGAGACGACCGTCGGAACGTCGAGTTCCTGGCCCAGCAGACAGACCATCACGTTCGTCGCGTCCTGATCCGTCGTGCTGATGAGTGCGTCGGCCCGCTGGGCACCCGCGTCTTTGAGCGTCTCCTTGGTCGTCGCGTCGTCGTTGATGACCAGGCAGTCGAACTGCGTGGCCGCCGCCTCGGCCCGCTGCTCGTCGCGCTCGATGACGACGACTTCGTTGCCGCCCTTCGTTGCCATCTCGATCAGCGGCGTGCCGGTGTCGCCGGCACCGACGATGACGATATACATACCGTTAGCAATTGAACGGGTCCCCATTACTGCGTCGACTTACGAGCACCGTGTTCGAGGAGTCGGAGCGGACGGTGTCGGTCACGGAGCCAAACAGGAACCGCTTGAGCCGTCCCCGACTGGGCTCGCCGACGATCGTGAGATCGTAGTGGGCCGACTGCTCGATGATCGCGTCGGCCACGTCGGGCCGGTCGAGGTGCCACGTGTCGACCGCGACGCCGTCGGGCAGTCGCTCCCGCGCCTGCTCGAAGAGTTCGTCGACCGACGCGTCGGTCCCGTCGTCTTCGGTGACGTGGAACAGCTCGACGACCGCGTCGGTACTGCGTGCGATCGCTCCGGCGATGGCGACGGCGAGGCCGCTATGTGGTCCGCCAGCGAAGGGAACGAGGATCGACGACACGCGGTCGTCCCGCGTGCGCTCGACAGTAACGGCGTCGGTCTCGACGCGGTCGCTGATCCGGTTCGGAACGTCGTTGGCGAGGGGATGGACGAGCGATTCGGGCGTGTGCTCGTCGAAGACGATCAGTCGAGTCTCGTACTCTCGGGCGACCGTGATCACCGCGTCGACTGGATCGTCGGTCCGCTCGTAGTGGGTTTCGACCGGCACGTCGTGACTGTCGTCCAGGTGCGTCGCGAGCAGATCCCGCGCGACGCGCTGGGACTCGTCGACGATCTCGTCGGAGTGAGCGTAGAGGTCGAGAACGAGGAGTTTCGCCCCGGCACCCTCCGCGATGTCGCGGGCGATTTCGAAGGTGTGGCTGCTGTGACCCTCGAAGATCGGATAGAGGACGACGTCGTGGCTCTCGCCGACGGGCTCGTCGACCGCCGGTCGCTCGTCTGGCTCGTCAGCTGACCGCTCCATACGTACGGTCATCCGAGGTGAGACAATAAATCTACCCACACGAACGGCAGCGACGAAACAGAGAGAAAATCGTCGAGAACCTATTTCGTCGTCCGAGAAGGCGTCGCTTCGTCAGAGCCGTTCGGTGACCGTGTCGATGACGGTCGAGTCGACGAAGACGACCACGTGGTCACCCACCTGGATCGTCGTGTCTCCCCGCGGGGTCACGAGTTCGCCCGCTCGCGAGATCGCACCGATGACGATGCCGGCGGGCAGCTCTTCGACCGCGTCGGCGATCCGACGACCCGCGAGCACGCTGTCGGATTCGATCTCGATCTCGACGACTTCCGCCAGGTCGTGTTCGAGCATGGCGATCTTCTCGGTTCGGTTGTCCCGCGTGAAGCGGACGATCTCCTCGGCCGTCTCCTCGCGGGGGTTGACCGCGATGTCGACGCCGACGGTCTCGAACAGGTCGGCGTACTCGATTTCGTTGACGACGGCAATGGTTCGGTCGACGCCGATGCGCTCTGCCAGCAGCGAGACGAGCAGGTTCTTCTCGTCGCTCTCCAGAGCGGCGACGACGACGTCCGCCTCGTCGACGCGTTCCTGGACGAGGAACTCCGAGTCGGTCGGGTCGCTCTGCAACACGGTCGTGTTCGGGAGTTGCTCGGCCAGTTCGCGGGCCCGGTCCTCGTCGTGTTCGATGAGCTGTGGCCGGTAGCCGTGCTCTTCGAACAGCCGTGCGACCTGGAACCCCAGCTGTCCGCCGCCGACGATGACGACCGAGTCGGCTCCGCTCTCGTCGCCCGCACAGACCGTGTCGGTCGCGAAGTCGCCGATCGAGTCCGGGCTCCCGATGACGACCATCCGATCGCCGGTCTGGATGACGGTGTCGCCGGTCGGGATGATGACGGCGTCGTCGCGAAAGAGCGCGGCGAAGGTCAGCGACGCGTAGCGGTCGGCCTCTCTGACTGACTGACCGGTGACGGGACTGTCCTCGTCGATCTCGAACTCCGCCATCCGGACGATCCCACCCGCGAACGTGTCCACGTCCTGTGCCCCTGGGACCCCGGAGATCCGGAAGATCGCCTCCGCAGTCAGGAGGTCCGAACAGACCATGAAGTCGACGTTGAACGCCTGGTTCGTGTTGCGCCACGTCGAGAGGAGGTCCCGGCGCTTGACTCGCGCGATCGTGAACACGTCGGAGATGGTCTTTGCGGCACCGCAGGCGACGATGTTGGTCTCGTCGATGTCGGTGCTCGCGATCAGCATGTCCGCCTCGCCGACGCCGGCCTCGCGAAGGACCGAGAGGTCGGTGCCGTCGCCCTGGATCGTCAGCACGTCCAGCGAGTAGGTCAGTTCCTCGACGATCTCCGGATCGCGTTCGACGACCACGACGTCGTGTCCGTCGGCGAGATTCGCGGCGATCGAGCGGCCGACCTCGCCAGCCCCGACGATGATCACGCGCATTCGATCCACTCCCGTATCATTTCCACTACGTTCCGGAGGTGTCGGCAAGTACGTTACGGACCAGCTACGAGCGGTCCAGTCGGCCGACGAACAGCGCGAGCACGGGGACGATTTCGAGGCGGCCGACCCACATCAGGAACACCATCAGGAGCTTCGACGGGTCCGAGAACTTCAGGTAGTTCCCGAACGGTCCCAGCGAGCCGAACCCCGGACCGATGTTACCGAGCGTCGCCAGCGACGCACTGACCGATTCGAGAATCGTCAGTTCGTAGCCGATCCGTGCCGAGTCGAGCCCGAGGAAGACGGCACTGACGCCGAACAGCGCCAGATAGAGGAGCGTAAACGCCATGATGCCACGGATCGCGTCCTCGTCGATGACGCGCCCGGCCAGACGGACCGGGCGCACGGTGTTGGGGTTGGCCGTCGTGAACAGCTCGCGGTAGACGGCCTTGAACACGACGAGCCACCGGACGACTTTCACGCCACCGCCAGTCGAACCCGCGGAGCCGCCGATGAACATCGCGAACAGCAACACGATCTGAGAGTGGGTCTCCCACTGGGCGAAGTCACTCGTCGCGTAGCCCGTCGAGTTCAGCAACGAGCCGATCTGGAAGGCCGCCTGCCGGAGCGCGTTCTCGGTGACCCCGTCGGTCACGCCGCCCAGGTCGCCCAGAGCCGGCGCACCGCCGCGGAACAGGAGCACCGACAGGAGCGCGATCAGGACGGCCGTCGCACCGGCGTAGGCTCGGAACTCCGCGTCTTCGATCATCGTCCGTGCCTCGCCGCTGATGACGTGCCAGAACAGCGCGAAGTTGACGCCGGCGATCATCATGAACGGGATGACGACCCACTGGACGATCGGCTTGAACGCGGCGATGCTCTGGGCTTCGGGCGAGAACCCACCGGTCGGGAGCGTCGTGAACCCGTGTGCGATCGCGTTGTACAGCGTCATGTTCTCGGCCAGGCCGGCCAGCTGGAGGCCGTAGAGAATCGCGACGTACAGCACTGTGAAGCCGAAGTAGATCAGCCACAGCGCGCGGGCCGTCTCGACGATCTTGGGGGTGAGCTTCTGGAGTTCCGGACCGGGGGCCTCAGACTGCATCAGCTGTGCGCCGTTGACCGCCAGCTCCGGCAGAATCGCGATCATCAGGACGATGATCCCCATGCCGCCCAGCCACTGGGTGAGCTGTCGCCACATCATCACCGCGTGGGAGTGGCGATCCGTGCTGATCTCGCCCAGCACCGTCGCCCCCGTCGTCGTGAAGCCGCTCATCGACTCGAAGAGGGCGTTGACCGGATTGGCCAGCGTCGACGCGGGCGCGCTCGGGGCCATCACGAACGGGATGCCGTTCCCGGCGATCAGATAGGGGATCGTCCCGACGACGGCCGCGGCCAACCACGCGAACGAGACCAACACGAGCGCTTCGCGGGGGCCGACGTCGGGCTCTGGATCGAGCTGTTCGAGTGCCAGCCCCAGCACGGCCGCGGCCGCGATCGACACGACGAAGACGGCGATGTCCTCGCCGTAGATGATCGCGACGACGAGGGGCACCACCATCGTCAGCGAGAGGTACTTCACGACGGTGCCGACGAGGCTCGTGCTGGCCCGCCAGTCGACGCCCCAGCTCACGGCCGACCACGCCCGTACATCACTATAGGGTATCCGACTGTCGGACACTATCAAATCACCGGAACGCTCGTGGTGGTTTCGTGACGAGAAAGGCGATGCGAATCGACGGCGACCGAGGACGCCCCGAGGGAGTGTCCCGACTGCAGTCAGCTTCTTTGCGTCAGGGTCCCTACGACTACAGACGTGGCACGAACGGATCACCGGTCGCTCGTCCTCGTCGTCGAAGACGAGGAGAGCGTGGCCGAGACGTACGCGCTCGCCCTCGACGAGGCGTTCGAGACACGCGTCGCGATCGGCGGAGCCGCCGCGCTCGATGCCATCGACGAGGACATCGACGCCGTGTTGCTCGACCGGCGAATGCCGGAGATGCACGGCGACGAAGTGCTCGCCGAGTTACGCGAGCGAGGGTACGACTGTCCCGTGATCATGGCGACCGCCGTCGGTCCGGACCTCAACATTCTGGAGATGGACTTCGACGACTACCTGACGAAACCGATCGACAACGAGACGCTGCGCGAGACGATCGCCCAGCACGTCGATCGAGAGCCCGACGAGCGACTCGACGAGTTCTTCGAACTCCGGTCGAAACTCGACGTGCTCGAATCCGAGCACCCCGAGTACGAACTGGCCGACAGCGAGGAGTACCAGGAGCTAAAGCGGCGGGCGAGCGAACTCCGCGGCCAGCTCGAAGCCGAGATCGACGACTTCGAGAGCGTCGTCGAGATCCACGAACAGATCGAGCGGGGAAACTAGGGCCGCCGTCGGGACCGGTACAGGGAAAGTTCCCTTGGGGTAAAACAACCAAAATTGTTTTACGCGCAACGAGCCTTGTGTTCGCCGATGGCGCACGTATCGCTTCCTCACGACGCCAAGGCAGGCCCGACGAAGCCGGAAGTCAGGGCCGTCCTGCTCGACAAGCTCGCTCTCGGCCCGGACGACCACTTCGCGGAAGTCGGCTCCTGTACCGGTGCCGTGACGATCCAGGCGAGTCGCCGCGCCGGACGGGTCACCGCACTGGAACGCAAGGCAAGTAAGGTTGCAACGACGCGCAAGAACCTCGCGGCCAACGACGCGGCCGCCGACGTGACCGTCCGCGAGGCCGAGGCTCCCGACGGACTCCCCGACGACGCCGACGCGCTCTTTCTGGGAGGGAGTCGGAACTACGAGGCGATCCTCGACCACGCCGTCGAGACCGAGGTCGACCGCGTCGTGATGAACGTCTCGCGGCTCGAAGTGGCGGGTGCCGCGACGGCGGCGTTCCGCGAGCGAGGGATCCTCGACGAGGTCGTCCAGTTCCAGGTGAGCCACGGCTACGAACTCGCCGGGGCGACGAGCTTCGACGCCGAGAACCCGGTGTACATGCTCGTCGGCGGCGCGGGGAACCGGGAGGGAGAGCAGTGACCCTCTACGGCGTCGGACTCGGCCCAGGGGACGCCGATCTCGTGACCGTTCGCGGGCGCGAAGTCCTCGAAACCGCCGACGTGGTGTACACGCCCGGCAGACTCTCGCGGTCGGTCGCGACGACGTACGTCGACGAGGACCGGATCGGCGACCTCGACTTCCCGATGACCCGCGACGAGGACGAACTCCGCCGGGCCTGGAAGGCGGCCGCCGCCGAGATTGCACCGCGGGCCCGCGACGGGACGGCGGCGTTCGTGACGCTCGGGGATCCGAACGTCTACTCGACGTTCGGCCACCTGCGCCGGACGCTGGACGCGTTCCACCCCGACGTGACCGTCGAGACGGTCCCCGGCGTCAGCGCCGTCAGCGCGTTCACGACGGCGCTTGGCGTCGAAGTGGCGGCCGGCGCGAGCCTCACGCTCCACGAGGCCGCCCGCGGCGCGGCCCCGACCGGGCCAGACCGGATGGTGCTGTTCAAGGTGACGGACGTGCCGGCGACCCACGAGCGACTCGTCGACGCCGGTTACGATGTCGTCTACGGCCGCCGGCTCTACATGGAACAGGGCGAGACGGTCGTCACCGACGACCCCGAGGAACTCACGGAGCGGGACTACTACACGCTGGCCTACGCCGAGAAGCGAGAACTCGACGCCGAGCCGGCGACGGCGACCTTCGAGGCGGCAGACGAGCGAGGAGAGGCCGGGACGGCCGTCGAGACGACCGACGGCGATGCCAGCGCCGACGTGTCTGCGGGGGGACAGCGATGACGGACCCACAGGACGCGATCGACGCGGCCGCAGACGACCGCGCGGACCGCGACGACCGGATCCAGGCCCACGCCGCTGGCGACGTACAAGACGGGATCCCCTTCGTCGGTGCCGGTCCCGGCGATCCGGGACTGCTGACGGTCACCGGCAGGGAGCTCGTCGAGGACGCCGATCTGGTCGTCCACGCCGGCTCGCTGGTCAACAGCGAGCTGCTCGACGCCTACTGTGCGGACGCCGAGCAGGTTTCGAGCATCGGCAAGGACCTCGAAGAGCTGGTGCCGCTGATGCGAGACGCCTACGAGGACGGACGAGACGTGGTGCGGCTCCACAGCGGCGATCCGGCGATCTACGGCGCGGCGCTGGAACAGATGGACGCGCTGGAACACGAGGGCGTTCCGACCTACATCGTCCCCGGCGTGACCTCGGCGTTCGCCGCGAGTGCGACGTTGCGGACCCAGCTGACCCTGAACGGCGTGGCGAACCACGTCGCCTTCACCCGTCCGCAGGGCAAGACCCTCGACGCCGAGGACGACCACATCAGCGAGTTCGTCGAGATGGGCGACGTGACGACCTGCCTCTATCTGGGGACTCACGCCGTCGCCGAGACGATGGACCGCCTGCTGGACGACGGCCACGACCCGGACACGCCCGTCGCCGTCGTCTATCACGCCTCCTGGCCGGACGAGGACGTGATCGAGGGGACCGTCGAGACGATCGGCGACCGCGTCGAGGCCGCCGGCTACCGCGCCTCGGCGCTGGTGGTGATCGGCGACGCGGCCCGGAAGGCGGGGTACGAACGGTCCTACCTGTACGACGGCTGGGCGAATCGCGACGAAAGCGAGAGCGAGGCAGACGACTGACAATGAGCATCGACAACGACGACACCGAGACGGACGCATCGAGCGACGGATCGAGCGGCCACTGTTCGACGCCCGACTCAGACGGGGAAGTGGCCGAGGAGATCGCGATCATCAGCTTCGAGCGCAAGCTCGACACCGCACGCGAGATCGTCGCCGAGATCGGCGACGACTACGAGACCGTCGACATCGTCGAGTACCACGGCGACGTGTTCGAGGAGTACTGGGGCGAGTACGACTGTTTCGTCGGCCTGATGGCCTCCGGCATCGCGATGCGAAAGACCGCCCCGCTGCTCGACGACAAGTGGGACGATCCCGCGATCGTCGTGATCGACGAGGCCCTGACGTGGGCGATCCCGATCACCGGGGGCCACCACGGTGCCAATCAGGTCGCCAACGACCTCGCGCAACTGGGGGCGGTGCCGGCGATGACGACCGCGAGCGAGGCGGCGGGCAAGCAGGGCGTCGAGAGCAAGGCCAAGGCGCTGGACACCCACGTCGTCAACGGCGACTCGACGGTGGCGACGAACCTCGCGGTGCTGAACGAGGAACTGGGTCCCGTCGCCCGCCTCGACGGCCCGAAAGCCGTCCTCGTGGGCGACGACGTGACCGTGCTCAAGCGCAACGAAGACGACGGCGTGGTACTGGGGACCGGAACGGTCTCGGGCGTCGACAGCCAGCAGGTGCTCGACGCCTGGGACGCTGCACTCGACGATCTGGGACTCGACCGCTCGGACGTGGAGTTCGTCGCGACCGGGACACGCAAGGAGGGCGAAGACGGGCTCTACGAGGCCGCCCAGGAGATCGGTACCGGCGTCGTCCTCTTCGAGAAAGAGACTCTAGAAGAATTCGAGGGCCCCTCGCCCTCCCGGTCGAAGGAACTGATCGGCTGGCCGGGCATCGCGGAGGCCTCGGCCATCGCGGGCGGCCGAGAGCACGACCTCGCCCGCGAGAAGGAGCGCTTCGACGACGCCGTCACCGTGGCGGTGGGGCGGTAGGATGGCGGGCGAGTCGCCCGACGGCTCGGACGCGAGCGGCGAGAGCCGACCCGCGAGCGAACCCCCAGACGACCACGGGACCCTCTCGGTCGTCGGCATCGGTCCCGGCCTCCCCCACGCGATGACACAGGAGGCCAAAGACGTGATCCGCACCGCGGACTGCGTCATCGCCTCCAATCTCTACCAAGAGTTCCTCCGCAAGGACGGGACCCTGCCCCCGGAGAGCGCGGCGGTCGAGGCGGCCGCGGACGGGGGTTCCGCGAGCGAAGCGAGCGGAACCTCGTCGGGCCACAGGTCCGACGGCGGGACCGAGAGCGAGTCGGGGACCGTCCTCGAACGACCGAACGGGACCCGCCAGGAGCTCGTGCGGTCCTCGATGGGTCGCCAGATCGAACTCGCCAGCGAGGCCTTCGAGCGGGTCCGCGACGGCCAGGACGTGGCCCACGTCTCCGGTGGCGACCCAAACGTCTACGGCAAGAGCGATCTGCTGTACACGATGGCCGAGGCCGAGGGCGCGACCGACGTGCCCATCGAGGTCGTCCCCGGCGTGACGGCGGCGCTCGGCGGCGCGGCCAACCTCGGTGCGCCCCTCTCGAACGACTTCTGTACGATCTCGCTGTCCGACAAGTGGCGCGGCTGGGACGAGATCGAGGAGAAGCTCCGGGCCGCGGCGATCAGTGGCTTCGTCGTCGTCCTCTACAACTGCTGGCGCGACTACGAGCGCGCCATCGAGGTGCTCAGAGAGGAGCGGGCCGACGACGTGCCGGTGGGCATCTTCAACGACGCCGGCCGCGGCGCGGCCGGTCGGAATCTGGAGGACGAGACCCACACGATCACGACGCTTGGCGCAGCGACCGACCACGACGACGAGGTCGGCGGCATGGGCACCTCGATCCTCGTGGGCAACCACGAGACCGAGGTCTGGGAGAACGACTACGGCAAACATCTCGTCACCCCGCGCGGCGGGCGTGACGTCGACGACTTCTGACAATGAGCACTGACGACACCACCGACGCGAGTAGCACAGACGCAGAATCGAAGTGCGGTGCCAGCAGCACCGACGCAGGGAGCGACGACAGTACGTCGAAGTGCGGCGCGAGCACCGACAGCTCGTCGTCCAGTTCCGGCTGTGGCGGCTCGGACTCGACGACCGACGAGAAGGTCGGCGCGACCGTCGACGACTTCGACGCAGCGCCCGGTCGCCTCGTGGCGGTCGGGCTCGGACCCGGCCAGCCAGAGGGGATGACCCAGCGAGCGCGGGGCGCGCTGCTCGAAGCGGAACACATCGTCGGCTACACGACCTACGTCGATCTGCTGCCCGAGGAGGTCACCGAGTCGGCCGATGAACTGTACGACACGCCGATGTGTGGCGAGGTCTCTCGGACGGAGGAGGCCATCGACCGCGCGCTGGCGGGCAACGACGTGGCGATCATCGGCAGCGGCGACCCCAACGTCTACGCGCTCGCCGGGCTCGCACTGGAGATCCTCGAATCGAAGGGCGGGACGGCAAGCGCCGTCGACTTCGAGGTCGTCCCCGGCGTGCCCGCGGCCCAGTCCTGTGGCGCACGGCTGGGCGCGCCGCTGGTCAACGACACCGTCAGCGTCTCGCTGTCTGACCACCTGACGCCCATGGAGACCATCGAGTCGCGCCTGCACGCCGTCGCTGGCGAGGGCTTTACGATCGCCATCTACAACCCCTGGAGCCGCAAGCGACGGGAGAACTTCCAGCGGTGCTGTGAGATCCTGTTGGAACACCGCGAGCCCGACACGCCCGTGGGGATCGTCCACGGCGCGGGCCGCGAGGACGAGGCCGTCGAGATCGTCGAGCTGGGCGAGCTCGAAGACCTCGGCGAGACCGACCTGATCGACATGACGACAACCATCCTCGTGGGCAACGAGGACACCTACGTCTGGGACGATCGGATGGTGACCCCGCGGGGGTACGAGTCCAAGTATGACTACTGAGTACCGCGTGGCACTCGACCGGGAGGCCTGCGACGGCATCTTCGCCTGTCTCGTCCGTGACGATCGGTTCGTCGAGGCCGCCGACGGGCTGGCGACGATCGGCGCGGGAGAGCGCGACCCCGACGAGACCGTCGTCGCGACGTTCGACGACGACCGGATCGAGAACGCCAGACAGGCCGCGGCCGCGTGTCCGGTCGACGCGATCTCGGTGCGGGAGGGCGACGATGAGTGACGCCGACAGCGCCGACCCGGCGACGCCGACGGCCGCCGAGGACCTGCTGACGGTCACGCCCGGAACGGCGTACTTCTGGGGTCGGGTCGCCGGAGACGGCGATCTCACCGCGGACTGCGTGACCGTCCGTGCGGGCGACGAGACGGCTGCGGACGCGCTGGCGGCAGTCGCCGGTGCCGACCGCACCGACCGCGACCACCGCGTCGCCGAGCGCGAGTCCGCACACGACGCCTCGATCGTCCGGTACGAGGACGCATACGAGCTACAGGTGTTCGGCCCGCCCGCGGACCGAGCGAGCGCGGCGCTCGGCCTCCCGCTTGACGGCCAGCCCGGTGGCTACCGCTTCGACGCCTTCAGCGAGGAGCGGGCGGCGCTGGTGCGTGGCCTGCTGGAGGCCTGCGGGACGGTCTGTTTCCGCGAGTCCGCCGGGTCGGTCGGGGTCTCGTTCGTCCACGACGACGAGCGCCTGCTGGCGACGATCCAGTCGCTGCTCGCCGAGGCAGCGCCGACGGTGCCGACGGACGACCGCTCGGAGACGTCCTCGGGGGGCTACTGGTTCGGACTCGCAGACGACGCCGACGTGGCGGCGTTCGCAGAGTGGGTGTACGCCGGCAGCGACGAGACGGGACTCTACTCGGCTGAGCGCCGCCAGAAGCTCCGGCGCAGCGTCGAACGCGCCACCGGGAGCGACGTGGGGGGGTTGGAATGACCGCCGACGCCGCCGCGACGCCGGTCTCGCTCGACGACGAGGCCGTCCTGCTGGTCGGACACGGCTCCCGGCGCGAGAAGTCGAACGAACAGGTCCGGGAGCTGGCTGCGGCCGTCGAGGAGCGCCTCGGCGTGCCGACCGACGCTGGCTTTCTCGAACTCGCCGAGCCCTCGATCGACGAGGCCATCGCGGGACTGGCGGCATCGGTCTCGCGGGTCACCGTCGTCCAGCTCTCGCTCTTTGCCGCGAGCCACGTCAAGAACGACGTGCCGCTGGCGGTCGAGCAGGCCCGTTCGTCTCACCCCGACCTGACGATCCACAACGGGGCACACCTCGGTGTCCACCCGGCGATCGTGGACCTGCTGGACGACCGCGCGGCGACGGTCGAGGCGGAACTCGGGCTCGACCGCACAGCGGACGATCTGACGGTCGTCCTCTGTGCGCGGGGCTCTAGCGACCCCGACGCCAACAGCGACGCGCACAAGCTGGCGCGCCTGCTGTACGAGGGCCGCGCGTTCGACCACGTCGAGACGAGCTTCATCGGCGTGACCGAGCCGCTCCTGGAAGACACGCTGCACACGGTCGCAAAGCGGCGACCGGACGGCGTCGTCGTCCTCCCCTACATGCTCGGCGACGGGGTCCTCACCCAGCGGATTCGAGACCGCGCCGACGCGTTCGACGAGGAGTACCCCTACGTCGACGCCGCGGCCGGCGATCCCCTCGGGACGGACTCGCGGCTGCTGGACGTCCTGGGCGACCGCTGGCAGGAGGCCCGCACCGACAGCGTCGAGATGTCCTGTGACACCTGCAAGTACAAGGTCGAACTCGACGGCTACGAGGAAGACGTGGGCGGCGCGCGGGCGATGCTCCGGGCGCTGACCCACCAGGAGACCCACGCCGACCGCGAGAACGTCGACGACGAACCCCACGCACACGACGCCCCGGAGAAACACGTCGCCGTCTGTACGAACCAGACCTGCGCGGCCGACGGCTCGGCCGCCGTCCTGGAGCGGCTCCGGCAGGCCGAACGCGACTCGGAGGCCTGTGACGCCCGCGTGACCCGCTCCTCGTGTCTCGGTCGCTGTGGCGAGGGGCCGATGATCGCCGTCTACCCCGACGGCGTCTGGTACGGCGGCGTCGGCGAGGACGACGCCGAACGGATCGTCTCCTCGCACCTCGACCGTGATCGCATCGTCTCGGAACTCGTCGATCAAACACTCTCACAATGAGCTGCTACGAAATCGAAGCACTCCGACTCGGACTGATGAACGTACTGGGAAGTGAAGACGAACACGCGCGCGAGCACGCGGAGCGAGAGCTCGAGGGCGAACTCGACGGACCGATCGAGGCCCTGGCCGAGGCCCAGTCGCTCTCGGCCATCGAGCGCCACCTCGACGCGGCGCTGGTCGATCTCGAAGCCGAGATCGCCGAGGCCGACCCGGAGAGCCAGGAGTACGACTACATGCGAGGGCGACTCGTCGCGGTTCGGGACGCCGAGCGGGCGGTCCACCGGCTGACGAGCCAGGGCGAGAGCGTCCTCGACGGACTGGGCGAGGCCCACGACGTGCTCCACGAAGCCTTCCCGGTCGATGAGTGACCGGCCGGAGCCACAGTCGGTCGGCCTCGGCGATCCACCCCCGGCGCGGTCGCGCCACGCCGGCCGGCGCTCGGCAGTCGCGCTGACGGGAGAGCTGGTCGTCGTCGGAACGGCCACGGGCGACGTGATCGCGTTCGACCACGCCACCCTGACAGAGCAGTGGCGCGCGGACGGCGAGGAGTCCGACGCTGCCGTGGTCGCGCTCGCGGCGTTCGGTGACGCGGTGCTGGCCGGTGAGCGAGGCCCAGACGGGCGAGTCCGGTGCTACGAGGCGGCGACGGGTCGGCGGCGCTGGCAGCACGCGACGGCAACAGAGATCGGCGAGCCACAGAGAGAGACGCGGTTCTTCTTGCCGTTCGTCGCCGACATCGTGACCGACGAGGACCGCGCGTACGTCGCCGCCCGCCGCTACGAGCGCGACGGCGACCGACGCTCGTTTCGGAGCGTCGTCTCCGCGTTCGCCGACGACGGGACGCGACGCTGGCAGTTCGAGGCCGACGCGTCGCCGATCAGCCTCGACCGGCGAGACGACCGCCTCGCGGTCGCGTACAACCGCTGCCCCGGTGACCACCAGCAGGGTCTCGTCGCCCTCGACGCCGAACGCGGGACGAGCCACTGGCAGTGGGATCCCGACAGCGACGGACAGCGACGGGTCGGTGACGCCGCGCTCGTCGAGGACGGTGCCGTCGTCGCGAGTCACGGCGACTACTGTGGCTACCGCCTCGACGACGGCGGCACCGTCCGGTGGCGCGCCGAGCTGGCGACACGGACGACGGTCGGCGACGAGACGCTGTACGCGTACCCGAACCACGTCGTCGCCGGCAGCGAGGCGGCCGTCTTCGTCACCGGCAATACCTACCCCGTCGACAGTCGCGAGACCGACGCTCTCCACCCCGCAGAACACACCGCCTTCGGCTACGGACCGGACGGCCAACGTCGGTGGTCGGCCGACGTGGGCGGGTTCGCCGGCGAGATCGCCGCCACGGACCGCCACGTGGTCGTGCCGGGCGCACAGCACTTCCGGACGCGCGATGTCGACTGCCACGGCCTCCGGGTGCTGTCGGCCCGGGACGGCCCGGTAGCGAGCCGCGAGACCGACGGCATCGTCACTGCGGTCGCAGTCGACGGAGACCGCGTGGTCGCCGTCGAAGAGCCGGTCGTCTACCACGACGACGGCACCGAGCGCGGTGCGTATCGTCTCTTCGTCGATCGTGCGGCGAGAAGCCAGTCGGCGAGCAGTCCACAGCGCCGGTAGCCCGCCCGGCAGTTTCTCCGCGACACGCTGTCTCGAAGCAGTCTCGTTACCCGGTCGGGTGAAGCTATTCGTGGTGGCGAAATCAGTCGCTGCCGAGTCGGGACCCGTCGGGACCGAACTCCTCGGTCAGCAGCGCGGCCACCTCGTCGGGCCGTACGTCGGCGTACCAGTTGCTCCGAGGGTGGACCGCGATCGCCGCGCCGTCGGCGCTACAGAGTCCGAGACAGCCCGTCTCGGCGACGTAGACGCGCGACCACAGCAGATCGCGCTCGCGGAGCCACTCGGCGACGGCGTCGAAAACTGCCTCGCCGCCGGCCTCGCCACAGCAGGCGTGCTCCTCTCGGCCGTTCGTACAGACGAGGACGTGATCGGAGAAGCCTCGCTCGTGGACCTCGGCCGTGCGTTCCTCCATCAGTCCGCGGTGAAGGTGGCGTCTGTCCGTGCGGACGGGGTCGCCGGTCGCGACGGATCGTCACCGCCCAGTCGCGCGTGCGTCGCGGCGAGGGCCGTCCACAGGAGGAGCTGGCCGAAGACGACCGTCCCGAGCAGTCCGTCGGCCAGCGCCGGTGAGAGCGAGCCGGTCGCCGGTCCGAGCGGCGTGAGCGTGGCCGGAACCGCGAGCAGCCCGAACGGGACCAGCGCGGCGACCGCCGCCGCGGGGCGACCGTACCGGTCGCGCAGTCGGTCGTAGCACACCGCAGACAGCAGGCAGACGACAGCGCCAGCGACCATCATGCCGGCGTAGAGCACCATCCCGGTGTCCGTCGGGATGGCGCGTTCGACGCCTGGAAGCGACGGCGGGAGGAGGAGCCACGGCGCGCCGGAGACGGTGACGAAGCCACCGACCGCGAGCAGCGCGCTCTGGACGGCCCCCTCGCCGGGAACGATCGGTTCGAGGACGTAGCCGGCGACGCCGAACACGACCGTCCCGAGCAACAGGCCCCACAGCACGCTGGCACCGACGCTCACGACGTTCGTCACCGTCGCCGAGACGGCGCTCTCGTGGTGGCCGCCGGCCTCGGCGTGGCCTTCTTCAGCGTGGCCCGCTTCGGCGTGTTCACCCTCAGCGTGGCCTTCTTCGGCGTGTTCCCCCTCAGCGTGGCCTTCTTCAGCGTGGCCTTCTTCGGCGTGTTCACCCTCGGCGTGGCCCGCTTCGGCGTGTTCGCCGGAGGTTCCGGCCTCGGCGTGGCCGTGCGTGTCGGCCGCGGCGACGAGCGGATTGGCGACCAGAGCGACGAGCAGTCCGAACAGCAGGCCCGCGACCAGCCCCGCTTTCGCGCCGCGGAGGATGTATTCGGCGAGCATGATCAGTGACAGACGACCCCCGCCGCGTGTCGGAAGTTGTGCATCGAGTCGTGGGCCATCGGTGCCTGGAGGAAGACCAGCGCGAAACCAAGCGCGGCCACGAGCGCGATGCCGGCGAGTAACTGTGTCGGGGTCAGTTCCGTCTGTGCCTGTGCGACGCGACCCGAGACGGTGTCGGTAGTAGTCGTCATTGAAACCACGATTGACTAAACACAAACGAGATTGTAAAACTTTCGCCTCTGTTAAATCTCGTTTGTGCTTGCGGCTCCGGCGGCGGCGTCGATCTGTTCGGCCGAGAGCGCGTCCAGGGGCACGCACCGGCCGTCGGTCTCGTCGGCGATCAGCCCCGTGAGGTCGGTGTCGCCGTCGTCTCCGGCGTCGACGACCACGACCGAACTTCCCCGCGAAGCGATCTCGCGAGCCGCGTCGCGGGTCGCCTCGGTCGGACTCCCGTCGGCGACGTTCGCCCGCCCGTCGGTCACGAGGACGACGACGCTGGCGGCCGGATCGGCCCGCCGGATCACGTCGTCGGCAGCGCGGAGTCCCGCGGGCAGGGGCGTCCGGTCCCCCGTCGGGAGGTCTTTGAGGTGCCTGGCCGCGAGCGTGACGCTGTCGGTCGGCGGCAAGAGCACGTCGGCCCCCTCACCGGCGAAGGTCACGAACGCGACCTCGTCGCGCTCCTGGTAGGCGTCTTTCAGGAGTTCCAGCACCGTCCCCTTCGCGGCCCGCATCGCCGGCCGCATCGACGCACTCGCGTCGACGGCGAAGACCACGAGCACGGCGCTGTCCCGTTCCCGGACCGACTGGCGGAGGTCGCGAGACTCGACACCGGCGTTGCCGCGTGCGGTCGCGGCCCGAACCGAGGCCGCGGCGTCGATCTGGCGGTCCGAATCCGCGCGCTGGGTCCTGACCCGCGCACCCTCCCCGTCGACGGCGGGACTGACCGAACCGCGTCCGCCGCCGGCCCGACCCTCAGCGACGGCCTCGGGCGGGCTGAGGTCGGGCGCGTCGCTCTTGCCGACCGGCGTCGAGGACTGGCCGGGCACCAGCGGCGTCCCCTCGGTCTGTTCGTCGCTCTCGCCGCCGGACTCGTTCTCGCCGCGCTCGTTCCCGCTGGAGTCCTCCTCGGCGTCGCCGGCCTCGGTGCCGGGCGGCGGTGACGGGGCGTCGTCTTCGCCGTCGTCGTCGGCCGGCTGCTGTGTCTGCCCCTCGTCGTCGCCGTCCGACGTGTCGCCTGCACTCTCTTCGTCGGCGGTGTCGCCCCCGCTCTCGTCGTCTGCGGTCTCGCCGTCGGCGTCGTCACCGCCTTTCCCCTCGGCCTCACTTGGGTCTCCGTCGCCGTCCGCGTCGGTCTCGTCTCGCTCGGACTCGTCGGCGCTCTCGTCGTCGAAGTGGTCGTCCAGCAGCTCCGAGGCGTCGGGCGCGTCCTCGAAGGGGCGCGAGCGGAGTCGGTGGGGCAGGGCCATGGCAGCCGCCCGCCGTACGTCGGATTCGAGGACCTTCGCGCGGCCGTCGAGTGCCGCGAGGGTGCGAGCAGCGCGGGCCGTCGCGATGTCCGCGCGGTGGCCGTCGACGCCCGCGTCGCGGCACAGCTTGGCGATTTCGGTGGTGAACTCGGGGGGCAGGGTCACCGCCGACAGCCCCGCTCGGGCCTCGCGGAGCTGGGTCCGGCGCTCGTCGTCGGAAACGTCGGCCTGCCGGTCGCCGTCGTCGCCGTCTGTAAGCGCCTGCTCGATGATCGCGACCCGGTCGTCGAGGTCGTCGGCACCCGTGACGGTGGCCTGGAGCGCGAAGCGGTCCCGTAGCTGGGGCCGTAGTTCGCCCTCTTCGGGGTTCATCGTCCCGACGAGCGTGAAGTCGGCGGGGTGGGCGACGCTCACGCCGTCGCGCTCGACGCGGTTGGTGCCGCTGGCTGCGGCGTCCAGCAACACGTCGACGAGGTGGTCGTCCAGCAGATTCACCTCGTCGACGTAGAGGATGCCGCGGTTCGCTCGCGCCAGCAGACCGGGGTCGAACTCGTAGTCGCCAGCGAGCGCGTCGGCGACCGAGAGGGTCCCGACGACGCGCTCGCGGGTCGCGCCGAGCGGGAGGGTCACGAGCGGGACCGGACGCTGCTCCGTCGGCGGGTCGGTCCGATCGCGACAGTCCTCACACTGGCGGTCGGGCTCGTCCGGCGGACAGCCGTACGGGCAGTCGGCGACGACGGTCTGGTCGGGGAGCAACGCCGCGAGCGCCCGCACAGCCGTCGACTTGGCGGTGCCCTTCTCCCCCTGAATCAGCAGGCCGTCGAGGTCGTCGTTGGCCGCGACGGTCAACAGCGCCTCTTTGAGCTCCGTCTGGCCCACGATGTCGGCGAACCCGAGTTCGCCCGCCCGCCCGGGCGAAGCTTTTTTGCCGCCACCGAAATCAATCATGCTTGTATTAGGACAATGGAGGTTTAACAATATTATGCCAACGATCGCCCTGTACACGGCGACGGAGAACGAGCTCGGGGCCGTCCAGCGGGCCGCGTCGCGAGTCGACGCGGAACTCGTGGTCCGCTCGGAGAGCGACCTGGACGACCAGAGCGACGTCGACGAGTTCCTCGACGAGATAGCGGACGCGACCGCGGCCGTCTTCTGGCTCCACGGTGCCGAAGACAGCATGCCGGGCTACGACCACGCAGTCGCTCGACTGGAAGACGCTGGCGTGCCCCTGATCGTCAAGTCGACCGGCGACGCCTACGCGCTCGACGACACGTCCGTCGCCGCGACGGACCGCGACCGGGTGTACGACTACCTCGAACGGGGCGGCACCAGCAACGTCGCAAACTGCATCCGATACCTCGTCGACGAGTACGGCGGCGTCGACTGCCCGTACGACGACCCGGTCGACCTCCCGACGGAGGGCGTCTACCACCCGGATCATCCGGGCGCGTCGTACGCCGAACTCGTCGCGATGTTCGACGCCGACCGCCCGACCGTCGCCGTGTGGTTCTACGAGTCCCACTGGACACACGAGAACACCCGCTACGTCGACGCACAGGTCAGGGCGATCGAGGCACAGGGGGCCGACGCCCTGCCGATCTTCTGTAATCCGGCGACAGACACCGACGAACAGTGGGACGCAGAGCGCGTGACCGAGGCGTGGCTCCTCGCCAGCGAGGACGGCCCCAGCGCCCGGCCCGCAGGCGAGCCGGTCGTCGACGCCGTCTGCTCGTCGTTCATGTTCTCGCTGTCGATGGACGAGCGGGGCCGCTCGGCCGACGACGAGGGCGACGACGCCCAGGCCGTGTTCCTCGACAGGCTGGGCGTTCCGGTGCTCCAGACCGTGACGACGATGCGCTCCCGGTCCCGGTACGAGAGCAGCGACACCGGTGTGATGGGCTTCGAACTCGCCCTCTCGGTCGCGCTGCCGGAGTTCGACGGCAACGTCGTCACGCACCCGATCAGCGGGAAGGAACGCACCGACGACGAGGCCGGCATCGGCACCGCGCCCAAGCAACACTTCCCGATCGACGACCGGGTGGACCACGTCGCGCGACTGGCGGTCAACTGGGCACGTCTGCGACACACGCCAAACGAGGACAAGCAGGTCGCAGTCGTCCTCCACAACTACCCGCCCAGCGACGACGGGATCGGCACCGCGTTCGGCCTCGACAGCCCCGAGAGCACGGTCAATCTGCTGTCGGAGCTCGACGAGCGCGGGTACGACACGGGGACGACGATGCCCGACAGCGGCCAGGCGCTCGTCGAGCGACTCACCCAGCAGCTCACGCTCGACGACCGCTGGGTCGCGCCCGAAGACGTGCGCGAGCTGAGCGTCGACGTGGTGTCGACCGACGAGTACGACGACTACTTCGCCGAGACCGACGAGCGGTTTCGGGACGCCGTTCGCGAGGAGTGGGGCGACCCACCAGACCGCCCCTTCGCCATCCCCGGCGTCGAGTTCGGGAACGTCCTCGTGACGGTCCAGCCGCCGCGTGGCTTCGGCATGGACCCTGCGAAAGTGTACCACGACTCCGATCTCCAGCCGCCCCACGACTACGTGGCCTTCTACAGCTGGCTGCGCGAGGAGTTCGAGGCCGACGCCGTCGTCCACCTCGGCACGCACGGCAGCCTGGAGTGGCTCCCCGGCAAGACCGTCGGTCTGAACGGCGCGAGCGCGCCCGACCAGCTGATCGACGACCTCCCGAACGTCTACCCATACATCGTCAACAACCCCGGCGAGGGAACCCAGGCCAAGCGCCGCTCCTACGCCGCCATCGTGGACTATCTCACGCCGGTCATGAGCAACGCCGGGACCTACGACGAACTGGCGGAACTGGAGGAACTGGCCGACCAGTACCGCGAGGCGGGCATGGAAGACGCCCGCGCCGACGACGGCGAGCAGCTCGAAGCACTGTTGCGCGAGAAGGTCGCAGAACTGGATCTGGCGGTGGAGATCGGTGTGACGGGCACAGTTGATGAGAAAGCCGACGTTCGAGGCCCGGACGAAGCAGGATCGACGCTGGCCGAGGGCGATGTCTCTGGCGACGACCTCTCGATCGACGAGCTGGTCGAGCGCGTCCACGAGTACCTCACGGACGTGAAGACGACCCAGATCCGGATGGGGCTGCACACGATGGGCGAGCCCCCGACCGACGACCGCCTCGTCGAGTACCTCGTCGCGCTCACTCGACTGGAGAACCCCGGCGGGCCGAGCCTCCGGGAGAGCGTCGCGGGCGTGCTGGGCGTCGACTACCAGCAGATGCTCGACGAGCCCGGCGTCTACGACGAGCGACTGGAGATGACCCTCTCGGAAGCGGCGGACGAGGTGTACGAGACGAGCATCGACCTCGTGGAGACCCTCGCCGAACACGAGTTCGACCTGCCGGCCTCGAACGTCGAGGCGGGTCCCGACGAGGAGCTGAACATGAACCTCCTCGTGGTCGACATCGACCCGCTCGGCGACGCCCGGGCGAAGTCGGGCGCACACGACGACCTGCGGGAGGCACTGGCGTTCATCTGTGACGAGGTTCAGCCCCGCGTGCAAGGTGCCGCCGAGGAGATTCCCCGAACCGCAGAGGCACTGGCCGGCGAGTACGTCCCGCCAGGGGGCAGTGGCGCACCGACTCGGGGCGGCGTCGACCTGCTGCCGACGGGCCGGAACTTCTACACGCTCGATCCCCGGAAGGTGCCCGCAAAGAGCGCCTGGCAGGTCGGCAGCGAGGTCGCAGAGCAGACGCTCGCACGCCACCACGACGAGCACGACGAGTACCCCGAGGAGATCGGCGTCGTCGCGTGGGGGACGCCGACCGTCAGAACGCGGGGCGAGACCATCGCGCAGGTGCTCGCGCTGCTGGGCGTCGAGCCGCGCTGGACCGACGCCGGCCGAATCGACGACGTGGACCCGATCCCACTCGACGAACTCGGTCGCCCCCGCATCGACGTGACGACGCGGGTCTCCGGACTCTTCCGCGACGCGTTCCCGCAGGCCGCGAGCGTGATCCACGACGCCGTCGACGCCGTGGTCGAACTGGACGAGCCCCACGACATGAACTACGTGAAGAAACACGTCGAAGAGGCCACCGAGGAACTCGACGAGCAAGGCGTCGAGAACCCGGAGCAGCAGGCGAAACACCGCGTGTTCACGACCCGCCCCGGCGGCTACGGCGCGGGGACGAACAAGGCCGTCGACGAGGGCAACTGGGAGGACCGTTCGGACCTCGCAGACGTGTACGTCCAGTGGGGCGGCTACGCGCTGGGCTCCCGTGGAAAGACGACCGAGGCCCACGACGCGTTCGAGCGTCGTCTGGGAAGCGTCGACGCCACGGTGAAGATCGAAGACACCGCCGAGCAAGACGAGTTCGACAGCTCGGACTGGTACGCCTTCCACGGCGGTTTCATCACCGCCGTCTCCGAGATCGCAGGCGAGGAACCGGCGTCGTACGTCGGCGACTCCAGCGACCCGGACAACGTCTCCGTCTACACCAACGAGGAGAAGGTCCGCAAGGCCATGCGAGCCCGCGTGCTCAACCCCGAGTGGCTCGACAGCATGGAAGAGCACGACTACAAGGGGGCCGGCGACCTCTCGACGACGGTCGACGTGGTGCTTGGCTGGGACGCGACGACGGGTGTCGTCAGCGACCGCCTCTGGGACGACGTGGCCGAGCAGTACGCCTTCGACGAGGAGCGCCAGGAGTGGCTCCGGGACGTGAACCCGTGGGCACTAGAGAGCATCACCGACACGCTACTGGCGGCGATCGATCGCGGCCTCTGGGACGCCGACGACGAGACGGCCGACCGGCTTCGGGATCTGAATTTGCAGGTCGACGGCGACATCGAGGCGCGTGCCGGCGGCGAAGCGGGCCAGGAGGTGCCCGGCGATGACGACTGACGGCGCGACGCCCGAGGAGTCCGACGAGTCGTTCGAGGAGTACGCCGACCTCGGCGCGACCACCGAGAACGCGATGGACATCGCCGAGACGAGCATGGACCGCGTGCGCGAACTCGTCCCCGACGAGACCCTGGCGGATCGGATTCGCCAGAAGTCGGTCCACGCCACCGGCGACCCCGAGTTTCAGCACCTGCTGCGGTTCACCGGCACCGACGACTCCGAACCCGTCCGTGCGGGCGCGCGAGCGGTCCTCGACGAGCGACCGATCGTCACCGACATCACGATGGTCAAGGAGGGGATCACCGGGCGCGGGCACGACTGCCCGGTCCGGAAGGCGATCGGCAACGGGGCCGAGCTGGCGGCCGAGACCGGCATGACCCGGACGGCCGCCTCGGTGCTGGAACTCGACAGAGAGGGCGTCTACGAGGACGCGATCGCCGTCGTCGGCAACGCCCCGACCGCCGCGCTCGCGCTGGCCGACTGCATCGAGGACGGCACTCGACCAGCCGTCGTCGTCGCGACGCCCGTGGGCTTCGTCAAGGCCGCAGAGAGCCGCACACGCCTGCGGGAGGTGGCCGCCGAGCACGGCGTCCCGACGATCACGAACGTCGGCCGACGCGGTGGCAGCGGTCTGGCGGCGGGGCTGACCAACGAACTCGTTCACGTCGCGAGCGACGTGCGTGCGGGTGACCTCTCGATCGAGAGCTCACCCGCAGGCCGAGCGAGCGAGTCCGCCGGTAGACCGAGCGGGGAGAGCGACGACGAATGAGCGACGACTACGACCTCGACGCCGGCCCCGATCCGGCGGCGTTCGCCGCGGCGTCGCCCGAAGTCGAGTCGCCCGCCGATCCGGTCGCCGCGGTCGGGATCGGGCCGGGCAACCCCGACTACCTCACGCCGCGAGGCGAGCGCGCGATCCGCGAGGCCGACGTGGTCGTCGGCTTCGAGACCGTCGTCGACTTCGTCGACGAGGCGATCGAGGGCGACGCGCTGACCTGTGGCTACCGGGACGAGAGCGAGACGCTCGATCGCTTCGCAGAGCGCGTGGCCGACGGCGAGTCCGGGACGGCGCTGCTGATGGGCGATCCGAACCACTCTGGCTACCAGTTCGTCGGGAAGGTCCAGCGGGCGGTCGACCGCCCGGTCACCGTCGTTCCGGGTATCTCCTCGCTCCAGATCGCCGCCAGCCGTGCGCGCACGCCGATGGAGGCGACGACGTTCGTCACGCTACACAAGAGCGGCGACGTGACGCCCGACCTCGATCGGTTGCGCGACGACGCCGGCCGGCGGCACCTGCTGGTGTTGCCCCGGCCCTACGACTGGATGCCCGGCGACATCGCCGCCGAACTGCTCGACGCGGGCGCGAACCCGTCGCTGGAGGCGCTCGTCTTCGAGCACCTGACCCACGACGAGGAGACGCGAACGACGACGACGCTCGACGATCTGGCGAGTCACGCTGGCGGCAGCGAACCGTCGTCGACACCGTTCTCCGATCTCTCCGTCCTGGCCGTGCGAACGGCGTAGGCGGGCCGTCACCGCCGGCCGTGGCCGTATCGCTCTTTCGTCGTGACCGTCACCCGAGTCGAGCCCTCGTGCTGTAAGCGGTGGTGTCAGTTGTTCGGCGGCGTAGAGCGCCCGTCGCCGTCGGTGGCGACCGGTCTGGGCTGGGCCGTCGCGGCCGTCGGCGTCGCGGCGTCGCCGTCGGCGAGGACGCGCTGTTGCTCGACCGCCGCGCGGACGGCGTCGGTGATCCGCGGGTGCTCGCCCAGCGGTTCGGCGTACTCGATCCCACCGCGGTCCAGTTCGAGAGCCTCGGGAATCCGCCGATCCGTGGCCTCGCTCCGCGTGAAAAAGAACGGCACGGCGACGGCGCGTTCGTTGCGGAGGTTGTAGCGGACGCATTCGACGGTCGGGTTCTGGAGGAGATAACAGGTCTCGACCTCGTCGTAGGCCGACTGCTCGGCGATGCGGGCGGCGTGGTACTCCGCCGTCTGTCTGTGGTGGGGCTTCGAGCTACTGCCGAAGCCGACGAGCGCCAGCGAAGTGGGCTCGGTGGCGGGCATCGCGTCGGTGGCACGGCTTCGCAGCACCTCCGTCACCACCGGGCTCTCACCGAGCGGTTCACAGTAGCGCACGTCTCCGGAGACGTGCGTGAGCGCGGCCGGGAGGTCGTCCAGCGTCGCGTAGGAGTGGGCGACACACATCGGCACGGCGAACACCCGATCGGCCGAAATCGCTTCGAACTGGTCGCGGAGTTCGCGGATCGGTTCGCTCTCGAAGGTACACACGTGAACGTCGTCGACGAAGTCGCGGTCTTCGAGACGCGCCGCGTGGGTCTCGAACGTCGCCTGAGCGTGTGTCGTGCGCCGGCCGATGAGGAGGAGTGCGTCGGAAGTCATCTGTTGAGGGTGGGCAGTACAAATGAAGTTGTACTACACCAATTGTGCTTGCTATTGTCGATGAATGGGAGGATCAAATAAGTTGCGGTCACCGGGATCACGACGGCGATCGATGATCCTCGCAGCCGACGGCTTGGGGCCTCAGAACCACTTTCGTGGCCAAAGCGCGAGCATCGAGGATGGACGATGTCGGTCGTCGGCGGACACGCAGACGGTCCCGAACCACCGACCGCGATGCGCCGAGGACGGTGTGAAACACGGCGGCGACCGCCCCCGGCGAGGCGTCGGCCGACACCAACTAATTAAAGTCAGTTTGTGCTAACCATAGTGTATTGGTGCTACCAGACAGATGAACGGCTTCGTCCTGGGCGGAACGAGTTCTGGCGTCGGCAAGACCGTCGCGACGCTGGCCACGATCCGGGCGCTGGACGACGCCGGCTACGCGGTCCAGCCCGCGAAGGCCGGCCCCGACTTCATCGATCCCAGCCATCACGAACACGTTGCCGGCCGCCCCTCGCGCACGCTCGACCAGTGGCTCGAAGGCGAGACCGGGCTCCGGCGCAACTACTACCGGGGCGACGGCGACATCTGCGTCGTCGAGGGCGTGATGGGGCTGTACGACGGGGACTGTTCGAGTACGGCGATGGTCGCAGAGACGCTGTCGCTGCCGGTCGTCCTGGTGGTCGACGCCAGCGCCGGCATGGAGAGTGTCGCCGCGACGGCGCTTGGCTTCCAGCAGTACGCCGCGTCGATCGGCCGCGAGATCGACGTTGCGGGCGTGATCGCCCAGCGGGCCCACGGCGGTCGCCACGCAGACGGCGTCCGGACAGCGTTGCCCGACGGCATCGAGTACTTCGGTCGCATCCCGCCCCGAGAGGACCTGGAGATTCCGGATCGCCATCTCGGGCTCCACATGGGGACCGAAGCGCCCCTCGAAGAGACCGCTCTCTCCGAGGCCGCGACACACCTCCGCACGGAGCGCCTCGCCGAGGTCGCCAGCGCACCGCCCCGCCCGGACGCTGCGTCGAGTACGTCGCCGACGGATCGCCGGATCGCCGTCGCCCGCGACGCGGCGTTTCAGTTCTACTACCCGGCCACCGTCGAACGGCTCCGGGAACGCGCCGACGTGACGACGTTCGCCCCGACGACGGACGACCCGCTGCCCGACTGCGACGGCGTCTACCTCCCTGGCGGCTATCCGGAACGCCACGGCGACGCGCTGGCAGACAGTCCCGCGCTCGATACGCTCGCCCGTCGAGCGGCCGACGGGCTCCCCGTCTACGGCGAGTGCGGTGGGCTGATGACGCTGTCCGAGACGCTGACGACGACCGACGGCGACACCCACTCGATGGCCGGCGTCCTCCCGGCGACGGTTACGATGCACGACCGCTATCAGGCGCTCGATCACGTCGAACTGACCGCCAAGAGGGACACGCTCACGGCCGGAGCGGGACAGCGCCGACGGGGCCACGAGTTTCACTACTCCAGTGGGACCGTCGGTCGAGACGCCACCTTCGCGTTCGACGTAGCGCGAGGCGACGGAATCGCAGACGGGAGCGACGGCCTCACGGAGTATCGAACGCTGGGGACGTACTGCCACTGCCACCCCGAGAGCGGTGCTTTCGATCGCTTCCTCGACGCCATATGACGACGACGATCCTCGTCGCCGGGACGGCGAGTCACGTCGGCAAGAGCACCGTCGTCGTGGGACTGTGCCGACTGCTGGCACGGCGGGGCGTCTCCGTCGCGCCGTTCAAAGCCCAGAACATGAGCAACAACGCCCACGCGGTGGCGACGCCCGACGGCGACTGGGGAGAGATCGGCGTCTCGCAGTACGTCCAGGCCCGTGCCGCCGGGATCACACCGACGACGGACACGAACCCGGTCCTGCTGAAGCCCCGCGGCGACGGGGAGAGCCAGCTCGTGATCGACGGCGAGGCGGTCGGCCACTACGAGGCCCGGACCTACTACGACACCCACTGGGAGCACGCTCGCAGCGCGGCCAGAGACGCCTACGAGCGACTGGCAGACGAGTACAGCGTGATCGTCGCCGAGGGGGCCGGCAGCGCCGCCGAGATCAACCTCCAGGACCGCGACCTCGCCAACGTCGAGACCGCGCGCTTTACAGACGCGAGCGTCCTCTTGCTCGGTGACATCGAACGAGGCGGTGTCTTCGCCAGTCTCTACGGGACGCTCGAACTCGCGCCGGCGGCCATCCGAGAGCGGGTCGCCGGCGTCGCGATCACGAAGTTCCGGGGCGACCCGACGCTGCTCGCGGACGGGATCGACGAACTCGAAGCTCGTACCGGCGTCCCGGTCCTCGGCGTGCTCCCCTACGACGATCCCGGCCTGCCGGCGGAAGACAGCCTCTCGCTGCCAGCCGAGGACCAGCGGGCCGTCGTCGGTGCCGACGACGGCGTCCCGGACGCGGCGACCGTCACGATCGGCGTCCCCCGACTGCCCCACATCTCGAATTTCACCGATCTCGAACCACTGGCCGCCGTGCCCGGCGTCCGGGTCGACTACCTCCCACTCGACGGGGCGCTGGACCGGGTCGACGGTCTGGTCCTCCCCGGCACGAAAAACACCGTCGACGACCTGCTGGCGCTGCGTGAGGCCGGTCTCGACGAGGCCATCCGGACGTTTGCCGGCCCGATCGTCGGACTCTGTGGCGGCTACCAGCTGCTGGGCGAGCGGATCACGAACGCCAGCGTCGAAGGCACCGGCGACGCGGAGACCGTCGCGGGCGTCGGCCGCCTCCCGGTCGAAACCCGCTTTAGCGAGACCAAGCGCGTCGAGCAGGTCAGTGTCGCGGTCGACGGCGTCGGCCCAATCGACGGTGCGACCGGGACGGCCTCGGGCTACGAGATCCACATGGGCGAGACGAGCGTCGCAGCGTCGGCCCACCAGCCACTCGGTCCCGACAGCGCCGCGACCCAGGACGTGCTCGGCACCTATCTCCACGGCCTCTTCGAGAACGAACAGGTGCAGTCGGCGTTCGTCGACGCGGTGTACGCACACGCCGACCGGACCAGGCCGAGCAGCGAGCGGTCGGCTCAGACGCCGTTCGACGACGCCGCGGCGCTGGTCCGCGAACTCGATCTGTCCGCCCTCGATCTCCCAGCAGGCCGCTCCGAGTCGTGATCGCGGCTCGAAGGGGTCTCCCCATATACCGGCTGTACGTCTGTGAACGATTTCGCCACCCCGGGGTGGCGAAGATCGTCACGAAGTGACAGCCGGCAGTATCAGTGGAGCGTCCCCTCGCGGACGCGGTCGTCGTGGGCGAACAGCGCGTACCCGACCTCGACCGGGCGATACCCGGTCTCCTCGGCGATGGCCCTGAGCGGCTCGATCATCGTCACGTAGTCGGCCGCGTCGAACGACTCTTTGCGCCCCTCCAGGTACCCCGTCCGCTCCAGGGACGCCCAGACGCGCGTGTCGACGACGGCGTGGCGGTCGCCGTCGAGTGCGGCGAGCACGCACGACGCGGTCGGGGCCTTGAAGCCACTGAGCCCAGTGAGCAACTGGATCTTCGAGAAGTCGCCGTCGACGGCGCGGACGTTTCGGGTCACCTCCCGACAGCGCTCGTCCGGGTTCGACTCGACGTGGTAGGCGCTGCGCGTGGAGGACTCGTAGGCGATCTCGTAGAGCTGGTCGCGGGTCAGGTACCCCTGTTCGCGGTACGTCTCGCCGACGGCGTCGAGCCGTTCGGGCAACACACCCTGCGTCTCCGCGTAGTAGTCGAGGTTCTCGGCGACGAACTGCTCCATGTCCGGGCGTCCGGCCGCCGACGGCGAAAAGACTGTGGCTGCGGTCGCGGGCAGAGGACGAGAGACAGCGACGGCGTTGCCGGCGTCGTGTGCCATCGCCGCCAGAATAGGTGGCCCCACACCCAAATAACCCATTTGTGCCCCAGTATGGTTGTGTACCTCCCATTTCTAAGGAGTGAATGGGCTCTTTGATTGCATACTGAGTGGCTTCTGATCCAATATCCAGATATACAATCCGAGAACGCTAGAAGCGTACCCGTCAGTCGTCGATATGGACTGCTATCGTCTTGATCTCGAAGGGATCGAACGACAGCGACAGCTGCGAGTCGTCGACCGTCCGGGTGTCACGGGTGTCTTCGATGAGGTTCGTCTCTCGGGCGTCGGTGACCGCGAACTCGAAGTCGACGGTCGTGTCGACGTGGCGGCCGGCCGATTCGTACAGGCGAACGACGAGTTCGTCGTCGCTGTCTTCGGCGCGCTTGATCGCCGAGACGACCACGTCCTCGTCACCGACGGTCACGGGTGCGACCGCGGCCGCCTCGTCGACCGGGCGGGCTCGCGTGGTCGCGTTCAGTTCGCCGGCAGCGCGGTCGACACCGGCCTGGGCCGGGCCGTCCTCGTGGGCGAGCAGCGTGTACGTGAACTCGTGGGTGCCGCGGTCGGCCTCGGGGTCTGGGTGGTTCGGCGCGCGCAGCAGCGACAGGGAGATGTCGGTCCCGTCGACGTTGACCCCGTACTTGCAGTCGTTGAGCAGGGCGACGCCGTAGTCGGTCTCGGACACGTCGACCCACTGCCCGCCCGCCTCCTCCCACCGGGCGGCGTCCCACGAGGTGTTGCTGTGGGTGTCTCGCTCGTGGTGGCCAAAGTGCGTGTCGTAGGTCGCGCTGGTGGCCGACACGCCGGCCGGGAAGTGAGCCTTGAGGAGCTTCTCTTCTTCCTGCCAGTCGACTTCCGTCCGGAACTCCACGCGCCGGGAGTCCCGGTAGAGCGAGACCTCCTGGACGAGCGCGGAGTCGCCGAACGAGCGGCGCTGGCGGACCGTGGCTCGAACGGGGCCGTCCTCGACGACCGTCGTCTCCGGGGCCGGGAGCTGGTCGCCGACCTCGTAGACGTCCTCTTCGATGTCCCACGCTTCGAAGTAGCGGGGCTGGTCGCGGTACAGCATCAGCCTGTTGCCCGGTTCGTCGAGGACCGCCCGGTCGTGTTCCTCGTCGTAGACGGAGACGGTGCCGTCGCTCTCGAACGACACCGTCACGAGCCCGTTCGAGAGGCGGTCGGTCGACACCTCGAAGGGCGTCGCGGCCGGCTCGGCAGCGTCCTCCAGCGAGAGCGTCGTCGCGCCCATCGCTGGCAGCTCCGGAGTCTCGACGAGCACCACGTCCGCCGTGTCGTCGCCGACGCCGGCAGTCGTCGACTGGACGGCCAGATCGTCGCCGTCGGCTGTCCCGACCAGGTCGTCGGCGTCACCGGACACGTCCTCGGCCGGAACGGTGGCGACGCTCTCGTGTGCCCACGACAGGGGGTTCGTCACGGCGAGCCGGTCGCTGTCGGTCGGTTCGCCGAGCAGTGCGTCGAGCGCCGCCGCCCGCGCGTCCGCGGCAGTCTCGAAGACACGCTCGTAGTCCCGGTCGGCGTCGGCGTACACGTCCGTCTGGGACGAGCCCGGCAGGATGTCGTGGAACTGGTTGAACAGGAGCACCTTCCAGGCGTCCTGGAGCCGTTCGTGCGGGTAGTCGAAGTCGGTCGTCGCCAGCGCGAGCGAACACCACAGCTCCGCCTCCCGGAGCGCGTACTCGCCCTTGCGGTTGTTTCGCTTGGTCTGGGCCTGGCTGGTGAGGGTCCCGCGGTGTTTTTCGAGGTACAGCTCGCCGTTCCAGACGGGATAGTCGTCGTAGTTGCGTTCCAGCCGGTCGAACAGCCCCGCGAGCGACCCGTGTTCGACGTCCGGCAGGGCCTCGATGTCGTCGACGACCTGGCCCTTCTCGATCATCTCGCGAGTGGGGCCGCCGCCGCCGTCGCCCCAGCCAAACAGGTACGCCCGGTCCGTCGTCGTCGCGTTCTGGGCGTCGTTGTACACCGAGTGGGTGATCTCTTCGACGTCCATCTGGCCGTTGTAGGTGTCCCCCGGCGGGAAGTGTGCGAGCACCTCCGAGCCGTCGATGCCAGCCCAGCGGAACGTGCTGTGTGGGAAGTCGTTGATCTCGCTCCAGGACATCTTCTGGGTGAGGAAGTACGGGCAGTCTGCCGCCTGCGCGATCCCCGGCAGGCCGGCACTGTACCCGAACACGTCGGGGATAAACGTCACCTCGGGGTCTACGTCGAACTCCTCGCGGAAGTAGCGCTTGCCCAGCAGGTACTGTCGGGCGAGGGCCTCCTCGCCCGCGTTGTTGATGTCCGACTCGACCCACAGCGCCCCTTCGGGTTGCCACTGGCCGTCGTCGATCCGCCGGTCGATCTGGTCGAACTGCTCGGGGTAGCGGTCGCGGATCCACTCGTAGAGGTGGGGCTGGCTCTGCATGAACGTGAACTCGGGGTAGTCGTCCATCAGCGTCAGCACGTTCGAGAACGACCGCCCGCACTTGCGGACCGTCTCCGACCACGGCCAGTGCCACGCCAGATCGAGGTGGGCGTGGCCGACGGCGGTCAGTTGCTGGCCGGTGAGATCCGAGGTCAGCTCCGTCTCGACGGTTTCCAGTTCCTCGATCGCGGCGCGGGCGCTCTCTCGGTACTCGGCCTCGGAGTCGGCGTCGAAGGCGAACGTGTGACTGGCCGCGACGAGGGCGTCGAGCAGCCGACCGTGGTTGGGCGAGTCCTCGTCGTACTGCTCGCGGAGGTCGTTACAGATCGACACGTGGCGGTGGAGATCCGCCACCGCCGGCCGCTCGGCGTACAGTTCGGCGGCCTCCAGCGTGAACTCGTCGACGCCGAGGTTGCCCCACAGGGTCGTCGTCCCGGCCTCGACGAGGAGGTCGAACGACTCCCCGCCCGCGGCCTCGTCGACGAGCTTGTAGGAATCGTGACCGTTGTCGAAGGACTTGACCGGCGTCCCGTCCCGGAAACACAGCGACTCCACGCGCGGGTCGCCGTGGTGGCTCGATCCGTACAGCGGTTCGGCCACGAAGCGGAGGTACACCGGCAGGCCGGCCATCGACTCGGGGACGGTACACTGGAGGCGAAACCAGACGTTCCGGCCGACCGCCTGTTCTTCGGAGACCTGGCCGGTGAGCACGTCTGCGTCGGCGTCCCGACGGTCGTCGGGCTCGGTCTCCCGGCCCCGCTCCCACGTGACGCCGACCGAGCACGGCTCGAAGGACCGTTCGCGGGCCTGCTCGGGCGTCAGAAACGCTCGCGTCTCGTGGTGTGAGATGGTGTCGATCTCGCTGCGCTGTGCGACCCGGAGGCGCTGGAGACGCTCCTCGGTCTCGTCGGCGCGTTTCGCGCTGCTGGTGTCGCGCATGCTACCCACTGTTCGAGCGATCACCTTAAGTGTCGAGGGTCTCGGTCGTCGTCGGCACACCACACGGGCCGGCGAGCGGGCGCTGGCGGGATCGTGTTCAGATAAGCCGCTGCATCTTCCGGCCTGTAGACACCGAAAGGGCGTAGCTGGTGGCACTGTCCACGATCCTGGTGGATGAAAGGGCGAGGCACGGTAGGCGGATCTGCGCCGGCACTATTCGACCGGCGGGAGAATATCCGGCACAGATCCGTCTAGCGTGCCGAGGGCTTTCGGTGCAGCAACGGCCGCATTCGCTCAACTAAACACGACCGCTGGCGGCCCCGATAGAGTTATTGCCCAGAGCGCGATAAGCGCGTACATGGAACGCCACTCTCTCAACGGTAGCTGGCAGTGTCGCCCGGCAGACGGGGGCCAGCAGTTTCCAGCGACGGTCCCCGGCGACGTGTACAGCGACCTGCTGGCGGCCGGCACCATCCAGGACCCATACGAGGCCGACAACGAACTCGACGTCCAGTGGGTCGCCGAGCGCGACTGGTGCTACCGGCGAACCGTCGAGGTCGACGAGACGCTGCTGTCCGAGGCACGACAGACGCTCGTCTGTCACGGGCTGGACACCGTCGCCACGGTCCGGGTCAACGACACCACGGTCGGCAGGACGGACAACATGCATCGCCGCTACGAGTTTCCCGTCGGCGACGCCCTCGAACCCGGACCGAACGAGGTCGAGATCCGGTTCCAGTCGCCGGTCGAGTACAGCAGCCAGCGGGCGGCAGACCACCCCTACGACGTGCCGGTGATGCGCTACCCCCAGGACGTGCCCGACCGCAACCACATCCGCAAGGCCGCCTGTCACTACGGCTGGGACTGGGGGCCGTGCCTGCCGACGATGGGCATCTGGCGCGACGTAGAGCTGGTGGGCCACTCCGGACCCCGCATCACCTACACGAAGAGCCGACAGGACCACCACGACGACGGCGTCGACCTGACCGTCGACGTCGGCCTCGACGTGCCGGCAGAGACCGAGGCGACGCTGACCGCGAACGTCGCCGGAACAACCGAGTCCGTAACGGTGGGACTCGACGGCGGTCGGGAGGAGCACACGCTCGAACTCACCGTCGCCGATCCCGACCTGTGGTGGCCCAACGGCTACGGCGACCAGCCGCTGTACGACCTGACGGTCACCGTCGAGAGCGACCACGACACCGATCGGACGACCGACCGCGTGGGATTCCGGGAGATCGAGCTGTGCCGCGAAGAAGACGACGCCGGCGAGTCCTTCGCCTTCGCGGTCAACGGCGTGCCGGTGTTCGCCAAAGGGGCCAACTGGATCCCGATGGAGGCGCTTCACGGCCGCGTCGACGAGACGGAGTACACCGATCTGCTGGACAGCGCCGCCAGCGCGAACATGAACATGATCCGTGTCTGGGGCGGCGGCCACTACGAACGCGACGCCTTCTACGAGCGCTGTGACGAACTCGGCCTGCTCGTCTGGCAGGACTTCATGTTCGCCTGTTCGCTGTACCCCGCCGACGAGGCGTTCCGCGAGACGGTGGCCGCCGAGGCGCGCTATCAGGTCCGCCGGCTGGCCAATCACCCGAGCCTCGCGCTGTGGTGTGGCAACAACGAGAACGAGGAGGGACTGCACAACTGGTGGGCCGACGAGGACCACATCGACAGCCTCGAAGCCGACTACGAGGCGATCTTCCTCGAAACGCTCGACGAGATCGTCGCCGAGGAAGACCCGTCGCGGCCCTACTGGTCGGCCTCGCCCTCCAGCGGCCGCGAGTACGACGATCCCTACATGACAGAACGGGGTGACATCCACTACTGGGACGTGTGGCACAGCGGGGCCTCCTTCGACGCCTACGAGGAGACCGAACCGCGGTTCGTCTCCGAGTTCGGCTACCAGTCGTTCCCGTCGCCGGAGCTGCTCGCGTCGGTGCTGCCCGCAGACGAACTCAACCCGACCGCCCCGCTGATGGAACACCACCAGCGCAGCCCCGGCGGCAACGGCCGGATCCTCTCGCGGATGACCGACAACTTCCGGACGCCCTTCTCCTTCGAGACGTTCACGTACCTGAGCCAGATCCAGCAGAGCATGGCGATGCAGACCGCGATCGAGCACTGGCGGCGACAGCGGCCACACACGATGGGGGCGCTGTACTGGCAGCTCAACGACCTCTGGCCGTGTGCCTCCTGGTCGTCGATCGAGTACGGCGGCGACTGGAAGGCCAGCCAGTACGTCGCTCGCCGGATCTTCGCACCGCTGCTGGTCTCGACGACGGTGACCGACGACGGCGTCGAGGTGTGGCTGACCAGCGATCGACCCGAGGCGGTCACTGGGACGCTCACCGTGGAAGTCTGGACGCTCGACGGGGAGCGAATCCACGCAGCGTCACACGACACGACCGTGTCCGCACTCGACAGTACGACCCCACTGACCGTCGACGTCGACGCGGTCGCCCCGGACGTAGATCCGTCGAACTGCCTCGTGCGGGCCGACTTCGACGGCCCGGTCGAGTCGTACCCCTCGGTCGCGTTCCGCGAGCCCTACAAGCGACTCGACCTTCGTGTGCCCGACATCGAGGTGCGCGTCGACGGACGGAGAGTGACCCTGGAGACGGACGTGCCGGCGCTGTGGGTGACACTCGACGCCCCGCTGTCCGAGCCGTTCTCGGACAACTACTTCCACCTCGTCCCCGGCGAGTCCCGGACGATCACCGTCGAGAGCGACGCCGACCGCTCGGAGATCGCCGACGCGCTCGCGGCCCTCGACGTGACACACCTCCGCGAGACGTACTGATACTGCCGGCTGTACGTCTGTGAAGGATTTCTCGACCACGGGGTCCCAAATGTCTTGCAACAGTGACAGCCGGCAGTATGAGATGGGCTACTGTCGATGTTTCCCTCGACCGAGGCGTCGAGCACACCTCGTCCCCAAGCATTATAGCGTGGTGCGGCGATCCACCTGTGTGACTCGCAGGCACAGCGACACCACCGGGCGAACACTGGAGCGGCGTCGCCTGCTGGCCGGTCTCGGCGGTCTGACCGCACTGAGCGGGTGCCTCTCGGCCGGAACCGACGGAGGATGTACAGACAGTGGCGTGCCACAGGGCGGGCTCCGGCTCCTCAACGCCGACGGACGGCCCCACACGGTCGAGCTGACGGTGTTTCTCGACGTGCTCGTCGTGCGAGAGGTCGTGTTCGACGAGCGCGTCACGGTGCCGGGCCGAAACGCGGACGAAGACCGACACGTACTGCTCGAAGATGTCGTCGACCGGAGCGGGCGACACGTCCTCCGTGCCCGCGTGCGTGCCTCCGGCGAGACGACCGACTACCTCTGGGACGTGTCGGCCGACGGCTGTACCGGCCTCCTGGTCTCGGTCGACGACGGCGTCGCGACCGTCACCGCCGTCGACACGGACGGTGGGAGACAGCCGTGAGCGCCGCTCGTCACCGCTGGCGCGGTCTGGACCACCCGGAGTTCGTCGGTGCCGTGGTCGTCGTGGTCTTCTCGTTCGCCGTGGGGAAGCTGGGGCTGCTGCCGACGACGGCGATCGTGGCCAACGGATTCCTCGGGGGAGTGGTCGCCGGGACGCTGACCGCGTGGGACGACGCGGGCTACTACCGGGGTGCGCTCGCTGCGGTCGTCGCGACGCCGCTGTTGCTGGCGGTCCACGTCGTCGACGACTTCGTCATCTCGGGCCGGTACGACGTGGTGCTCACGACACTCGGGCGACCGCCCGGAACACTCGTCGATCAACTGATCGTCTACGGAATCTACGAGGGACTGGCCGTCTCGCTTCCTGCCGCCGTCGCTCTCGCTACCGGACTCGTGGGCGGTGCGGTCGGCTTTCGACTGCGCCGACTGTTCGCCCGTCGCTCAGTGTTGCGGTAGCACAGATCGGCACTCGGGGTGGTCGACCGGAGCCGACTGGAGGAATCAGGACGACGATGCCGAGTTCGCCACGTCCTGCAGCGTGAGCGTGTACGCCACGTCCGGATGGTCAGAGGGCGGATTGGCGTCGAAATCGATGGTGACCGCCCCGTCCTCGTGCTTCCAGTCGACCGGCTCTTTGCCGGACGCCGTCAGGAGCGACACCGACGCGGGCGTTACGTCGGGGCCGTCCTCGAAGAGCGTCTGTTCGCCGATGGCCCAGTCGAACAGCGTCGCGTAGAGCGTCCCGTCTTTCCAGGTGTAGCGTACGTCGGTGCTGGAAGCGACACTGTCCTCGGCCTGCTCCCAGTAGGTGGTGCCGAAGATGGCCTCGCCGTTGACCGCGAGCCACTCGCCCAGCCCCCGCAGGCGCTCTTTCTGGACCGCCGGGATGGTCCCGTCCGCTCGCGGGCCGACGTTGATGAGGAGGTTGCCGTTCTTCGAGACGATGTCGACGAACGAGTGGACGAGTTCCTCGACCGAAAGATAGTGGTGCTCTGGTTCGTTGCGGTTGTACCCGAAGGAGCCACCGAGCCCGCGCGTCGCCTCCCACTTGTGTTCCTGTCTCTCGTCGAACGTCTCGTACTCGGGGGTGTAGAAGTCACCGTGTGTCTGCTCTTCGCCCGCGCCGAGGCGGTCGTTGACGGCGACTTCCTTGTCCCACTCCTCGGCCGCCTGCTCGTAGTAGTAGGCGACGGTCTCTTTGGTCCCGTACGCCTCGGTGTCGGCCTTCCAGTTGCCGTCGAGCCACAGGAGATCCGGCCGCGTCTCGTCGATGAGTTCGGTCAGCTTCTCGTTCATGAACTCGACGTACTCCGGGCCGGGGTGGCCCTCGTCGTCGACGTCCGGGTGACCGAACAGACCGGGGTTGTCCGGATCGAAGAAGTTCAGGAGGCCGTGAAAGGAGCCGGCGAACTTCATGTCGCGGTCGCGGACGGCCGCACCGAGTTCGCCGACGATGTCCCGGTTCGGACCGCGCTCGACGGTCGTCCAGTCGGTCACGTCGCTGTCCCAGAGCTGGATGCCGTCGTGGTGTTCCGCGGTCAGGACGACGTAGCGCGCACCCACTTCCTCGTCGAAGAAGGTCGCCCAGCGCTCCGGGTCCCAGCCGTCGGCGCTCCACTGCTCCAGAAAGTCGGTGTACTCGACCTGTTCGCCGTAGGTCGAGCGGTGGTAGTCGTACACGTCGCTGTCTTCGTCGTACATCCCCCTGACGTACCACTCGGCGTAGCCAGACTCGCTGACTTCCCCGTCGTCGGTGACGGGGGCCCACGCGGGGACGGAGTAGGCCCCCCAGTGGATGAAGATCCCGAGCTTCGCGTCGTCGAACCAGTCCGGTAGCTCGTGCTGTTCGAGTGACTCCCACGTCGGCTCGTAGGCGACCATACAGGGTTGTGCGGGCAATCGGGTAAAAAGCTGTTCGTCACTCGCACGGTGACGCCGACGGAGCGAGTCTCAGACAAACGTTTAAGCGACCGGTCGCCGAACAGCCGACAGTGACGGACGACAGTACACGGGTCGATCGACGGAGCGTGCTGGCCGTCGTCGGTGGCGGGCTGCTCGCCGGCTGTTCGGCACCGACGACGACCGATCGATCGCCCCGAACGACCGACGACGAGCGTACGGACGACGAGCGCACGACCGAGGCCGCGACCGACCTCTCCGTCGACACCGGATGGGGGATGTTCGGCCGCAACGCGCGTCACACGAGCCACAGTCCCGACGCATCCGGCCCGCGAACCGACGCCACACAGCAGTGGTCTCACACCTGCGCCCAGGACCAGGGGGACATCCTCGGGACGCCGGCCGTCGCCGACGGCATCGCCTACGTCGGCTGTGGCCGCTCCGTCGAAGCCCTCGACGTCACGACCGGAGCGGTCGAGTGGTCCCGCACGCTCAGTCGCACCAACCGGTTCTCCCCGGCCCTCGGTGCCGGGCGCGTCTACGTGACGATCCGCGGGGAACGAGCGGGCCTGTACGGCTTCGCACGCGACGGCGGCGACACCGAGTGGCACCAGCCCCTCCAGGTCGTCTCGGCCCCGGTGTACGCCGACGGCACGGTGTACGCCCGGACGCGAACCGCCGGAAAGACGCTCCGGGCCTTCGACGCGGACGACGGCACCGAACAGTGGCACCACGGACGCGACTGCCAGCCCTCGGACGCCGTCTGGTCGCCGCCGACGGTCTGGGACGACACGGTGCTGTACCTCGCGACGTGTGCGGACGGTGAGCGCTCGACGCTGTTCGCCCTCGATCGAGCCACGGGCACCGAACGGTGGCACCACGAGATCGACGGCGTCGCGAGCCGCTCGGCCCCGGCAGTGGCAGACGGGGTCGCGTACGTCGGCGACAACGGCGGGCGTCTCTACGCGATCGACCTCGAAGCACGGCGCGAACGGTGGACGACCCCACTGGAGGGACAGCTCTGGACGACGCCGACGATCGGACACGACACCGTCTACGTCGGCAGCGTGACCGGCACGCTGTACGCCGTCGACGCCGCCGAGGGAGCCGTCGACTGGCACCGCAACGTCGGGCTCACCTACGAGACGGCTGCGTTCGACGGCGAGACGCTGTACGTCGGCGGCGTCAACCTACAGGGCGTCGACCCCGCCTCCGGCGAGACGCTGTGGCGAGTGAACACGACGAACACGTTTTCGAGCCAGTTTGCCTCGCCCGCCGTCGTCGGGAACGCGGTCGTCGCGACCAGCTGTGTCAAGACCGATTCCCAGCAGACCAGATACGACAATCGAATCCACGTCGTCGGGTGAGACGAACGACGCTCGATTCCGAGAGCGTCGTGCGGACGGAGAGCGAGACTGTCGCCGCCGACAGGGGGACCGCGGTCCAGTCCTGCTACGCAAATTATATATAGAGGGTTTGCAAACAACGTCGTATGCGGTATTATGCCAAGCGAATCGGCCAATCAGTGCTGACGTTGTTCGTAGTCGTGACGATCACGTTCTTCATGTACCGCTTGCTGCCCGGGGGGCCACTGGAGTTGATGCGCCAGCAGTTGCTACAGGACATGGCGACCCAGGGCACCGGGCAAGCCAACATGCAGGAGGTGAACAGACTGATCGAGCTGTACACGGGCTTCCAGCCCGACGCACCGCTGTACGTCCAGTACTACAACTACATCAAGGACATCGTCGTCCACCAGGACTTCGGGAAGTCGATCTGGCAGAACGAACCGGTGTTCGACATCCTGTTCAAGGCGATGCCGTGGTCGATCTACGTCAGCGTCTACGGACTCGTGCTCGGGTTCTCGACGAACGTCTTCCTGGGCGCGTTCATGGCCTACCGCGAAGGGTCGCGGTTCGACTCCGGGATGACCGGCATCATCGTCGCCGCCAACTCCGTCCCCTACTACGCGGCGGCCATCTTCATGCTCATCGTCTTCTCGTACCAGCTGGGGTGGTTCCCGATCGCCGGGCGATACGGCCCGGCGACGACGCCGGGGTTCAACCTCGATTTCATGGTGAGCGTCGTCCACCACTCCATTCTCCCGATCTTCACCGGCTTCGTCGTCGGGTTCGGGGGCGGTGCGCTGGGGATGCGCGGCAACAGCGTCCGTATCCTCGGAGAGGACTACGTCCGCTCGGCCCGGCTTCGCGGACTCAGTAGCCGGCTCATCGCCGCTCGCTACGTCGGCAAGAACGCCATCCTGCCGATGTACACCGGGCTGATGATCGGGCTGGCGGGCATCTTCTCCAGCAGCGTCATCATGGAACAGATCTTCACGTACCCGGGCGTCGGCTGGTACACGTTCGGTGCCCTGGAGAACCGCGATTACCCGCTCTTGCTGGGTTCGTTCATCTTCTTCACGACGATCACCATCACCGGCATCACGATCGCAGACATGACATACAGTCTCATCGACCCACGGATCGAATCGGGAGGCGAAGATGAGTCGTTCTGACTCCGAATCGGCGGCCGACTACCTCGCAGACATCGCCGACGAGAGTACGGGGCCGCTCTCGCGGAGAGAGCGGTTCGACCGCTTCGTCGAGGACTCGATCCGGACCCCGTTCCGGATCATCTGGGGCGACCTGCGGACCAGAATCGGGATCTCGATCCTGCTGGCGTTTACCCTCGTCGGGACCGTCGGCGTCTCGATCGTGCCGAAACCGGAGTTCAACGAGGCACCGCGGTACGTGCCGCCGTTTACCAACTGGGCGGTGCCCCTCGGGACCGACGGTTACGGCAAGGCCATCGGGAAACAGCTCGTCCACGCGACGCCGGCAGTTCTCGAAATCGTCGTCGCGGGGGCCGTCATCTCGATGGTGCTGGCGACGGTCATCGGCGTCACGGCCGGCTACAAGGGCGGCAGGGTCGACGACATCCTGATGTTCATCACGGACGCGGTGCTGACGATTCCGGGGCTCCCCCTGATCCTCGTCATCGCGTCGATCTTCACGCCGGAACGACCCTTCGTCGTCGGGCTGTTGCTGGGGATCGACAACTGGCCGGGTCTGGCTCGCACCCTCAGGTCACAGGTGCTCTCGATCCGCCACGAGTCCTACGTCGAGGCATCCAGAGCGATGGGGATGTCCTCGCCACACATCCTCCGCAAAGACGTGACGAAGCAGCTGATGCCCTACATCACGATCAACGCGGCCAACGCGGCCCGAGGCGTCATCTTCGAGTCCGTCGGGCTGTACTTCCTCGGCATCCTGCCGTTTACCTCGGCCAACTGGGGCGTCATCATGAACGAAGCCTACCAGACCAGCGGCGTGTTGAGCAACCTGGGACGGATCCACTGGATGATCTGGCCGATGGTGACCATCTCGCTGTTCTCGGTCGGCCTCATCCTGCTCTCCCAGGGGATGGACCGCCTGTTCAACCCCCGTATCCGGGCCCGGCACTCCGATACGGCCGGCGAGGAGACGGCGACGGCGAAGATGGAGTGAGACTTCTCGCAGCGTTTTCTCGGGACGTGACTGCGTGCGGTCGGTCCTCCGAAGATCCGGTTTTCGCACGAGACGGTCAGTCGAGACCTCCGGCTGTCTATCTGTGAGGTGTCGTTGCGAATAGCGTCACGAAGTGACAGCGGTCTGATACTGCCGGCTGTAACTTCGTGAGGATCTTCGCCACCTCGGGGTGGCGAAATCGTTCACAGATGTACAGCCGGTAGTATGAAGAACGGTGTGAAACGGTGGACTGGGACAGACAGCGGTCGGGTGGACGACGGTTACTTGTACTTGTGCTTGATCGCCCCGCGCTTGAGTGCGGCGTGCATGCCGGCGTAGATCTCGTAGGTCTCGTCGTCGACCGGCATGTCGAAGTCCTTCGTGTCTCCCCAGAAGCCGGCCTTCGGCTGGAGGATGACGAGGTGGGGCAGATCGTAGTTCCAGTACCGGGCGAGCAGGCGGACGTTCTCGCGGGTCTGTGCCTCAGATTCCGCGCTGAGCGTCTCGTCGTACAGCTCCCAGAGGTTGATCTGCTTGCCGTCGCCGGAGATTTCCTTGGCACCGGGCTCGGTCGGGATTTCCGGCGTGAGCGGCATCCCGTTGAACGGGGAGCGTTCCTTGCCCTCGTCGAGCCACTTCGGGAGCTGGGTGCCGTAGTTCTCCAGATTCGCGAGACGCAGCCCGCCGATCTGGCTCGATCGGAAGTACGAGATCGGGTGGTTCAGGAAGTTGTTGTGGAAGAAGAAGGTCAGGTCGTAGTCCATCTGGTTTCTGGCGCGCTTGTAGTAGACACCGCCGGAGACGCCCTCGAAGTTCATGTCGAAGCCGAACTGGTTCATCTGGGAGTTGACCGTCCGCGCGCCTTTGGTGAAGGCACCCCAGTTGATCGAGAGCATGTTGAACGAGACGGTCTTGCCGTCGGGATCGACCCACTCCCCGCCTTGCTTGCTGTAGCCGGCCTCGTTCAGGTACTTCGTCGCGCCCTCGGGGTCGGCGGTGATCGGGTAGTCGGCCATCTTGCCGTACAGTTCGTCACCGAGCCACTGCTTTGCCATCCGCTTGCCCATTCCCGTCTGCTTTGGCACCGCGGCGGCCTGGGGCTGCTGGTTCGCGATGATGCTGTTCCAGTCGATCAGGTGGGCGAGTGCCTGCCGGACCTTCCGCTTCTGGAGGTGCTCGTTCGTGTGGTTGAACGCGACCTTGCGGAGCTGGACGGACCGGCTCTCGGTGATGTTTTGCAGGTGATCGGGACCGGTGAACGAGGACTTCAACAGCCCACGCCCGAGGTCGAGCTTGTCCTGCTTCTTGATGATGCTGCCGCCCTCCTTGATCGCCCGGACGCGGTAGGTCTCGACCTGGTTGTCCTGGTACCACGGATGGTCCGTCCGGACCTCGAACACCATGGCCTGGTTGTTGGCTTCCGTCAGCTCGTAGGGGCCGTTACCGAGCCCGTTGTCGAGGATCTCGGTGCTGGTCACTTTGAACTTTTCGAGCTCCTGGGTGACCGAGTCCCGCGCGGACTGGTCCGCAGCGTCCTGGTACTTTTCGAGCCACTCCTGGTAGAGACTCGGGTGGGCCGCGAGGAAGGTCCCCGTGGAACTCTCCTTGAGGATCGTCGGGTTCTGGGGCTTCTTGTACTCGCGCTTGAGCGTTCGGTCGTCTTCGGTCCAGACCCGCTTCATGGAACTCCCCTCGGGATTCTGGAGGCGCGAGATCTCGTCGGAGATGTACTGGTGTTCGGCCGTCACCTGGTCGCCGTTCCACCAGGTCAGGTTGTCGGGGAACGTCCAGGTCTCGATCTGCTCGTCGGTGTCGTACGACCAGTCGTCGAGGACCCACAGCTGGGTGGGCCGGGTCACGTGGTACAGCCCACGCGCGAGGTTCCACGGGAAGTCCGGACCGAAGATGTTCCAGTTGACGTCGGTCGGGATCCGTCCGACCTTCCTGACCAGTTCGGGGTCGCGCGGCTCGGCGTCCGAAGCCGGCGTCGAGGTGTCGCCGGTCCCGTCGGTCGACGTGGTCGTCGATCCGTCACCGCTACAGCCCGCGAGGGCAGCAGCGCCACTGGCAGTCACGGTGAGCAGCCGTCGGCGTGAGACCCGACGCTGGCTACGCTCTCCACTCTCCTGGCGGTTTCTGTTTGCCACCATACCACACCCCAGTTACCTAGACTATTTATAATTTTTCATCATCGGGGTCGGCGGTCCGGGTCGACGACGCTCCCGGCCATCGGGTGGCGACCGTCGTGGTCAGAGAGCGGGCGGCGGAGCCTCGCAGTGACACCGTCTCTGGAGACGACGCCGTCGACCGACACGGTGCGTTATGTGATGCTGAATACCACGGTAATGGGCCTGTGCCGGCCGACGACAGCAGTTCTCACGGCGACCAGAACGCCCAATATCAAACGTACTTTTGTTATCTCATCTGGGAGCGCCGTAGCGGAGTTGTTCTTTGTTGCCGAATTTGATTATGTTTTGCCGAACAGTTCTTCTGTCGTCTGGGCCGTCCGGAGTCCGTGGCAGGTATTCACGTGTCTCGGAGACTATCACGGACGTTCGGTGTGTTTCGACCGCCCGTCCGTCCACGTCCCCGTCAGCCGTCGATTCGTCTGCGTGGAATATTGTCATAGAACACCGCTACTGCCAGTTTACAGCGGGGCTCGGATTTTCCGGGCACCCAAATAACAGACGTACTTTCGTTACTCGAAGCGGGCGGGATAGAGCGGAACCGTTCGGCAGCGAAGAATCTTGTTCGTCATTGCAGATTCGTCGTTCGCCCAGGTGATGGCTCGGGAACTACCGCGGTGAAGACGGCCGGACGATCACTCGACGGGATCGTCGCCGGTGATCGACCAGCAAGCGAGAACGAGGACGACGAGTAGCCCTTCGAGGAGTCCGATCCCGAGGAGATTGAGGACGGCGAGGACGTGGTTCGCGCTCCCCGGTTCGGTCACGGAGACCGACACGGCGAGGAGCACGAGCGCGACTGCCAGGAAGCCAAAGAGCGCCGCGATGCCGCGCTTCTGGCTACAGACGTACTTCAGCAGGAATCGCGGGAACGAGTCGCGCCGGGACACGGTTACGAGTACGCCATGTTGAGTTCGATGACGTTGACGGCCTTGCGCAGGAGGCTCGGGATCTCTTCCTCGTAGCGTTCCCCGTTGAGGCGGTTGACCGGGCCGGAGACGCTGATCGCCCCTCTGACCTCCCTGTCCTTGTCGAGGATCGGTGCGGCGACGCAGTGGAGCCCCTCCAGACGCTCCTGTCTGTCGAATGCGATGCCCTGGTCTCGAATGGTCTCCAGCTCGTCGAAGAGGACGTCGCGGCTCTGGATCGTCTCCGCGGTCATCCTCGGCATCCCGTGCCTGTCGAGAATGTCTGTTACCTCGTCGCGGTCGCGGTGGGCCAAGATGGCTTTGCCCAGTGCGGTGCTGTGGAGGTGGACGCGGTGGCCGACGCGGGCGTCGACGTTGACGGCGTCGTCGCCGTGTCGGCTGTAGACGTAGACACCGCGTCCGTGCTCCTCGACCATGAGGTTCGCGAGTTCGCCGGTGTCCGCGGCGAGTTCGTCGACTTCGGACTTCGAGACCTCGTAGACCTGCCGGCGGGAGCGGGCGTGGGTCCCGAGGCTGAGGTACTTCAGGCTGATACGGTAGGTCGACCCCTCCTTCGCGACGTACTCCATCTCGCGGAGCGTGCTCAGGTGGTTGTGGACGCTGCTCTTCGGGAGGTCGGTCTCCGCGGCGAGTTCGGAGATACCTGCCCCGTTGAGTTCCTCCAGTGCTTCGAGGACGCGATAGGAGGTCTGTGCGGCCTTGATCGGGTACGTCGCTTCTGGACCGTCCGACATGGCATGGGGTACAGTCCCATGTTAGAAAACAGTTGTTCTTTTTCGAAGAACCGGCGAGGGGCCGAGACGGGAGACACACCGGCTTTCGACGGCGGCGTACTCACCACGAGGTGACCGTCACGTCTTCGAGGGGGCGTTCGAGTGGCAGTGAGACGATGCTGTCGGTGTTGTGTGAGACGTACAGGCCGATGATGACCTCCAGCGACGTGATCGCCTCGGTGCCGGGCGAGTGGTTCGTCGCCGCCCCGTCCAGCAGGTCGCTGACGTGGCGCGCCGCGTTGGGGAAGGCCGACCGGTAGTCCTCGTCCCACGACCACGCGCCGTCGATTCCGGGCAGTTCACGCTCCACGTGTTCGCCGTCTTCGAGCCGCCAGTAGCGCCACTCGCCGTCGTCGTTGTTGAGATAGCACTTTCCTTCGGTCCCGACGATCTGGAAGGTCATCGAGGAGATCTCCCGTTCGAGCGTGCAGTCGACGTTGACGTACACGTCCTCGTCGGTGACGAGGAATCCCCCGCCACCGGAGTCGGTCACCTGCTCGTCGGCGTCGAGTGCAGTCGTGGCACCGTTCGTCCCCGTCAGGTGGCCGGCCACGGTGTCGACGTCCTGATCGAGGAGGTACGACAGCGTGTCCAGGACGTGCGTCGCGTTGCGGAGCAGTTCCTGTCTGAACTGCGCAGAGACAGACTGGACCTCGCCCAGGAGGGCCTCGTCCTGCAGCAGCGTCCGCAGGCGCTGGAGTTTCTCGGTGAAGCGAAACGAATGGTTGACGACGAGGTCGATCTCTCGGCGGTCGCAGGCGTCGATCATCGCCCGAGCGTTCGCGACCTGCGAGGCGATGGGTTTCTCACACCAGATGACCGAGGGCGGGTCGGCCGCGCTGGCGGCGTCGACGACGTGGTCGTGGTGGAGGTACGACGGCGTACAGACGGAGACGGCGTCGAGGTCCTCGGCGGCGAGCATCGCCTCGTGGCTGGTGTAGCGGTGCTCGGCGGGAACGTCCCACGCGTCACCGAACGTCGCGAGTGTCTCCTCGTCGACGTCGGCGACGGCGACGAGTTCGATGTCCTCGGTGGCGTCGTAGCCGCCCGCGTGACTCGCGCGGACCTTCGTCTCGCCCACGTCGTCCTCGTCGTGCATCCCGAGGATACCGAGGCCGGCGATGCCGCCCGCACCGATGATTCCCGCCCGATACATTATGGCTCGTAGGAGAGCTTGTAGACGAGGTAGCCACCGAAGCCCACGAGCATGGCCGAGACGCCCCAGATGCCGAACATCCCCGCGAACACGCCGTCGATGACCAGCGCACCGAGGACGACGAGGACGACGCCCAGCAGGGCGATACGGAGGAGGTTCGATTGCCAGACGTGCCCGAGGACGCGCCTGACGGCGGTCGGCGAGGTCGCTTCGCTCGAAACGCTGTTCGAACTCATACACTCGACTGCGACAGACGACTCAATAAAAGTTCCGCCGTGTTACGCGTCGTCGGCCAGGGATGGACTGTCCCAGTACTCGTGGTCCTCGTCCGTCCGGAAGCAGGACGCACAGTGGTCGCTCGTTTCCAGCGTGGGCGACTGTTCGGCACAGACCTCGCGGGCTTCGGGACAGCGCGTGTGGAACCGACAGCCACTGGGTGGGTCGACGGGGTCGGGAATGTCGATGGTCCGCATCGGCATCTCGGATTCGTCGTCCCCGGCGAGGTCCGGGGTCGCCCAGCGCAGTGCCTTTGTGTAGGGGTGTTTGGGGTTCTGGAGGATCTGCTCGACCGGTCCGATCTCGACGAGTTCGCCGAGGTACATGATCCCGATGCGGCCGTCGGCCTTCTCGGCGAGGTACCGGGCGTTCGAGAGGTCGTGGGAAATGAACAGGAACGAGGTGTCGAACCGGTCTTGCAGCTCCAGCATCAGGTCCATCGTCTCGACGCGCAGCGACACGTCGAGCGCGCTGATCGCCTCGTCGGCGAGGATGAGGTCCGGGTTCATCAACAGCGCGCGGATGAGCGCGATGCGTTGCTGTTCGCCGCCAGAGAGCTGGTGGGGGTACCGTTCGGCGTAGTCCTCGGCCGGCGTGATGCCGACCGTCTTGAGCATCCCGTTGATGCGGGCGTTGCGCTCTTGTTTGTCCAGCTCCGGATACCAGCGCTTGAGAGGCTCTGCGAGCGTGGTCTGGACCCGGTGGTAGGGGTTCAGCGCACTGCCGGGGTCCTGGTGGATGATCTGGAGCGCGCGGCGAATGTCGGCGAAGGGGACCGACACGTCACCCTTCCCGTCCTTGGCGTCCCAGATGTCCTGTCCGCGGTAGGTGATCGAACCGCCGGTCGGGCGCTGGAGCCCGACGGCGGTCTTGCCCAGCGTGGTCTTGCCACAGCCGGACTCGCCGACCAGTGCGACGACGTCGTTCTCGTAGATGTCCAGGTCGACGCCGTCGACGGCCCGGACCGTCTCGGAGTCGGAGAAGTAGCCACTCAGTGGCCCGTCGTCGTCGCCGAAGTGGACTTCCAGCGACTCCATCGACACCAGCGGGTCCTCGTCCTGGTGGTCGGACCAGGTGGCCGAAACGTCGGCCGACGCCGCGCCGTCCTGGCCGTCGTCGAGCGAGAAGGGGATCTCCGTCTGTGCCGCCTCCCAGTGGTGACAGGCCACGTCGTGGGTGTCCGTCGCGTCGTAGAAGCCGGGGTCTGACTCCCGACACGTCGAGTCGGCAAGCGAGCACCGCGGGTGGTAGCGACAGCCGTCCGGGACGTTGACCGGGTCGGGAGCGGAGCCGGCGATCGGTTCCATCTTGTCGATGGGCGCTTCGAGGTTCGGGACGGCGTTGAGAAGCGCCCGCGTGTACGGGTGGGCCGCGTGGTCGAGGAGGTCCTCGGTGGGACCGATCTCGACGAAGTCGAACGCGTACATGACCGCCAGCCGGTCTGCGAGCTCCGAGATCAACGCGAGGTCGTGCGTGATGAACACGAGCGTGAGGTCGTACTTCGACTGGAGGTCTTCGAGCAGTTCGAGGATCGACCGCTGCATGAGCAGGTCCAGCGCCGCCGTCGGCTCGTCCATGACGAGCACCTCGGGTTCGAGCACCAGTGCCAGCGCGATGAGCGCACGCTGGGTCATCCCCCCGGAGAGTTCGTGTGGGTACGACGCCAGCACGCGGTCGGGTTCGAGGTAGAGATCCGAGAGCAGTTCCCGCGCGTGTTCGAGCCCTTCCTCGACGTCGGTGTCGTGGGCCAGCAGCGTCTCTTTGAAGTGAGTCTCGATGGTCGTCGTGGGGTTGAACGACGACATCGCGCCCTGGAACACCATGGAGATGTGCTCCCAGCGGAACGACTTGAGCTGGTCCTCCGGCAACGACGTCACGTCGACCGGATCGCCGTCTTCGGGGTGGTAGCGGACGGTTCCGCTGAGCTGGCCGGGCTGGACGACGGCGTCGAGCAACGCCGAGGCGAACATCGACTTGCCCGATCCGCTCTCCCCGACGATCCCCAGGACCTCCTCGCGGCCGATGTCCATGTTGGTCTCGTCGAGGACGCGAGACTCACCCCGATCCATGTCGAACGTGACAGACGCGTTTCTGATCTCCAGGATGGGGTCGACGACACTACTGCCCGACTGCTGGTGACTCTGAGTGTGCATAGTCGAATCCTGACTGCCCTGTAATGGCGTACCACAGACAGGGGCTTACTGCGTATATTCGAAGCGTCACATATTATTTTGACGGTTAGGGCATCGACGAGCGCCCGCGAGACGCCGACGTTATAGTCGCCATTGAAAGTCGATGTACACCCGATCGCACGACAACAGTGCGATCGGTGTGTCAATCGTTTCAATTGTTACTGTCGTCGTAGACGTGCCGGCTCCCGGTCGCGTTGGCCTCGATGTAGTCCCAGTCGTACTCGACGCCGAGGCCGGGGCCGTCCGGAACGTCGACACAGCCGTCGTCGTCGACGGTGTCGAGCAGATCCGAGTAGCCCCCGTCGTACACCGGCGGCTGGGTGTTCTGACAGTCCGGGTGGACCAGTGCGAGTTCGTAGTAGTTGGTGTTCCGACAGGCGGCGATGCAGTGGCGCTGGGCCGGCCCCGGCGCGTGGAACTCCACGTCGAGTCCGAACGACTCGGCCATGCGTGCGGTCTTCATCGCGCCGGTGATCCCGCCGTCGTACTCGGGGTCGGCTCGAACGAAGTCAGTCGCGCCCGAGGCCACGAAGTCGGTCTTCGGTTCGAGGCCGCGGACGTGTTCGGTCTGGAGGAGCGGCGTGTCGAGGTGTTCGCCCAGCTTGGTGTGGCTGTGCTGGGAGACGCCGCCGTCGCGGTACGGGTCCTCGTACCAGAAGAAGCCGGCGTCGTCGCAGGCGCGCCCGACCTGGAGCGCGTCACCGAACGTCTCGTACTCGCAGGCGGGGTCCATCATCAGGTCCATCTCGTCGCCGACGCGCTCGCCGACCGCCCGGACCGCGGCGGCCTCGCGGTCGACGTCTCGGGAGCCGTCGCCGCCACCCCAGCCGTGGAGCTTGAACCCGCCGAAGCCGCGGTCGAGACACGACTCGGCGAACGACGCGAACGCCTCGGGGGAGTCCAGACCGCCGTTCTCGTCGCCGTGGTACGTCGACGCGTAGGCGGGGATCGACGTGCGATAGGTGCCGAGCAGTTCGTGAATCGGCGCGTCGTGGTACTTGCCGGCGAAGTCCCACAGCGCGATGTCGATGGGGCCGATTCCCATTCGATCGTACTTCCGGAGCGCGCGTTTGACTTCCGACCAGTGTTTCTCGCGGTGGAGCGGGTTCTTCCCGACGAGGTAGTCGGCGACGATGTTGTACTGGGCGGCCGCCGGAGAGTTGCCGCCGACGTACTGCCCGGAGATGCCCGTGTCCGTGTGGATCTCGATCGCGAACAGTTTCCGCTCGGTCGTGGTGCCGGGCTCGTACACGAGGTTGAATCCGTGACGGTCCGTCCCCACGTCCGGGAGCGGATACGCGAACTCGGTGCTCTCGATGCTGGTGATCTCGACCATACACACACCGCCACACGCCGGCTAATAAAACTGGGTGAGTCTCGTCGCCCCGTGGCTACTGCAGGTTGCCGCCCCCGCCGATCCGGAGGATGTCGCCGACGACGTAGTCGGCCCGGTCCGAGCACAGGAAGAGCACGCCGTCCGCGACATCTTCCGGGCGGCCGAGCCGGCCGAGCGGGCGCTGCTGGCCCCAGTCGTCGAGGACGGCCTCGACGGTCGTGTCCTCGGTGTCGGCGACGGCGCGTGCCTCTTTGCGGAGCTGGAAGGTGTCGACGGCGTCGGTCGAGACGGCGTTGACGCGGATCCCCTCGCTAGCGAAGTCGTGGGCGAGCCGCCAGGTGAGCCCGTTGACCGCCGTGTTCGAGATGCCGTACAGGCCACGCCCGCCGGTCCGTCGATCGCCGGTCTGGCTGGAGACGTTGACGATACGGCCGTCGACGCCTGCCTCGACCATGTGCCGGCCCACCAGCGTCGCACAGTAGAACTGCGAACGGACGTTGACGGCCATCGTGTGGTCCCACTCGGCGAGGTCGGCCGAGAGCAGCGATCCCTCCCGTGGCCAGACTGCCGCGTTGTTGACGAGCACGTCCACCTGGTCGAACGCCTCGATCGCCGCCGCGACGAGCGTCTCGACGTCGTCGGGTTCGGCCATGTCGCCGGGGATGCCGACGACGGTGCCCTCGCCCAGCTCGTCGAGTTCAGCCGCCGTCTGGGCGACCTCGCTCTCGGTTCGTGCGTTGACGGCCACGTCGGCGTCGTGTTCGGCGAAGGCCGCGGCGACGCTGCGGCCGATCCCTTTCGTCGATCCGGTGACCATAGCTGCCACTCCCTCGAAGTCGTACGTCGCTGTGCCGACCATGTCAGACGGGTACCGCGACCTGCGTCCTAAACCCTCCGGAAAGATTCATGCCTCGTGGGCCTGAACGACGGCGTATGCTGGTCGATACGCACACCCACGCGTGGGGAGCGGACACCGCGGAGTTGCCGTGGCGACACCCGGACGTGACGCCGCCGGGGTGGAGCGGGCCGTACACGCACGCGGACCTCGTCGCGGACATGGATCGGGCCGACGTTGCCGAGGCCGTCGTCGTGACCACTCCGCTGTACGGTCGGGGCGAGCGGGCCAACGAGTACACGAAGCAGGCCATCGAGGCCCACCCAGACCGCCTCTACGGCGTCGGGCTGATCGACTTCTTTCCGGACGCCGAGCGGCCCGATCCCGCTGGGCAGTTGGCGCGCGTCGTCGACCACGACCGGATGCTGGGCGTCCGGTTGCACGCCGCCTTCGAGTACGCCGTCGCGCCGACGACGATCGATCGCTCCGGGACGTGGTTCCTGGACGACTCGCTGACGGAGTTCTGGGAGACTGCCGGAGCCCTCGATACGGCCGTCTTCGTCTTCCCGAAGGCCCAACAGCTGCGCGACGTGGCACGGCTCGTCCAGCGCCACCCCGACGTGACGTTCGTGATCGACCACATGGGGTGGCCAGACGAGACGACGGCACCGGACGCCGCGCCGTGGACCGACTTCGAGGCCCTCGCCGACGCCGACAACGTCGCGGTCAAGGTGAGTTCGGTGCCCCGGTCGTCGGGAACGTCTTGGCCGTACGCGGATCTGCACGACTACCTCCGGCGACTTCTGGAGTGGTTCGGTCCCGAGCGGCTCATGCTGGGTTCGGACTACCCCTGGATGGACGAGTGGGCCGACTACGAGGCGTGTCTCTCGTGGCTCGACGCCGTCGACTGCCTCTCCTGGCGCGACGAGGCGTACCTGCGCTATCGGACCTTCCACGAGATCCACCGGGTGTGACGCCGTGTCCCGCGATGGGCCATCCCGGCCGGAGCGATCGCCCAGTAGCTACTCGTCGCTGGTGAACGACCAGATCTCGTCCATCGTCGGCATCTCGCCCGTCTCCGGATCGACGCCCGAGCGTTTGAACTGGTCGACGTGGGCCTCCCACTCCAGACACGCCTCGTCGCTCTCGTAGCGCTCCTGGTAGGCCTCGAACGACTCGGCTTCGACGACGCAGACGGCGACGTCGCCCTCGACGAACAGGCGGAACTCCTCGACACCGCCCGCTTCCATCGCCCGCGTCACCGCCGCGGGGACGTGCTCGTGGCTCTCGACGTACTCGTCGACGCGGTCTGGGTCGAGTCGCTGCATGACGACGACAGTCTCGGTGTCGTTTCCCATGCGCCAGGCTGGACGGCCAGCCCGTAAATAGGTGTCCCCGCTCGGGGCGTCGCTTCACGTAGATTTAAGACGAGCCTGGCGTAACGGTGGCGTATGTCAGAGACAGCCCAGTCTCCCGAGTCACTCGCATCGGACGACGTGGTCGGCGCGTACGTCGCCGACCGCTGCCTGCCGGACGTGGACATCCCGGCCTCGAAGCTCACGCACGTCTACTACGCGTTCGCAGACGTTGCCGACGGCGTGATCGACGACGACGCCGAGCACATCGACGAACTGGTCGCGCTCCGCGAGGACAATCCCGACCTGCAGGTCATCGTCTCCGTCGGCGGCTGGGGCCGCTGTGAGGAGTTCCCCGACATCGCGGCGACCGCGGAGAGCCGCGACCGGTTCGCGGACAGTGCCATCGAGTTCGTCCGCGAGCACGACCTCGACGGCATCGACTACGACTGGGAGTTTCCCGACGAGGACGAGGCCGACGACTTCACGGCGATCCTGGAACACCTGCGCGAGCGCCTCGACGAGGCCGGGCGCGAAGACGGCCGCGAGTACCTGCTCACGTCGGCACTGAGCAACCTGCCGAGCCACCTCGTCGGCGTGGACCTGCCGGCCGTCGCCGAGCGCCTCGACCTCGTCAACGCGATGACCTACGACATGCTCCCCAACGAGCGGAGCCACCACACGAACCTCTACACGTCGTCGCTGAACCCGCGTTTCAGCGTCGCCGACACCGTCGAGACGTACGTCGAGGCCGGCGTCCCGCGGGAGAAGATCGTCGTCGGCAGCGGGTTCTACTGCCGTGGGACGGAACGCATGGGCTACGAGGAGATGCAAGCCGAGTTCGGCGACGACGACAGCTACACCAGGAAGTGGGACGAGGACGCCAAGGCACCCTACCTCGAAGCCGAGGGCGAGTTCATGAGCTACGACGATCCCGAGTCCATCGGTCACAAGGTCGAGTACCTCCGCGAGGAGTCCCTGCGGGGGATCATGTGCTGGCAGTACGGCCACGACGCCCAGCACGACGAACTGCTCGACGCGATGTACGGTCGGATGGTCGAGACGGCCGACGAAGCGTAGATCTCGCCGCCGCGATTGCACCGCCCGACGCGTCGGGCGGCTGGCGGCGAACCGTTCTGGGAAGCCAATCGTTTTGTACTGGGGGCGTGGCTACGGCCAGTATGGGCGAGCAGTACGATCCGACCTGGGAGTCGATAGACGAGCATCCAGTTCCAGACTGGTTCGAAGACGCGAAGCTCGGGATCTTCATCCACTGGGGTCCGTACTCGGTGCCCGGGTGGGCACCGGTCGGGAGCTACGCCGAGTGGTACCCCTTCGGGATGTACCGCGAAGACAGCGAGATCCGCGAGTACCACGAGGACGAGTGGGGCGAGGACGTGGAGTACCTCGACTTCGCCGAGATGTGGGACGCCGAGCACTGGGACCCCGAGGAGTGGGCGTCTTTCTTCTCGGATGTGGGTGCGAGATACGTCGTCATGACCGGCGAACACCACGACGGCTTCCCGCTGTGGGACAGCCACTACATGCAGTACAACGCCGCCCAGATGGGGCCAGAACGGGATCTGGTCGGCGAACTCTGTGAGGCAGTCCGGGCGGAGGGGCTTCGCTTTGCGCCATCGTATCACGCCAACCAGAACTACTACCAGCCCGAGTTCGACGGGCTGTTCGGCCACCCCGACTACGACGCGACCACCATCGAGGACGCCGTCCCCGGCCCGGAGTACGTCGACTTCATGAACGCGAAACACCGCGAACTCATCCGCAAGTACGAGCCCGACCTGCTCTGGTTCGACACCCCCCGGATCGACGGTGATCGCCTCGACGCCCAGGAACTCGTCGTCGACTTCTACGAGCGCGCGGCCGAGGAGTGGGACAAGGAAGTCGCCGTCAACGACCGCGCCGCCCAGGAGTCGTGGGGTCACCACGGCGACTTCGTCACCCCCGAGTACGACCACCTCGACGACATCCACGAGGGCAAGTGGGAGATGTGTCGAGGCGTGGGCTACTCCTTTGGCTACAACCGGGCCGAAGACGAGGACGACCACCTCGACGGCGACGAACTCGTCGCGATGTTCGTCAACGTCGTCAGCAAGAACGGGAACCTCCTCATCAACGTCGGCCCCAGAGCCGACGGGACCATCCCGGAACTCCAGCGTCGCCCCATCGAGACGCTGGGCGAGTGGCTCGACGACAACGGAGCGGCCATCTACGGGACGACCTACTGGGCCACGTGGGGACGCGATCCCGTCGCCGAGGCCGAGCCAGAGGAGACACAGTCCGAGGAGGGACTCCCCGACGACCCGGAGAACCACGGCGTCCGGTACACGTGGAAGGACCGCACGCTCTACGTCCACTTCCTCGACGAGCCCGACGAGACAGAGCCCCTCGCACTCGGGGAACACGCCGATCTGTCCGGTCTGTCGACAGCCGAAGTCGTGGCCACCGGCGACGAGGTTCCCCTGACCGTCGAGGACGGTGTCGTCACCCTGGAGATTCCGGACGCGGCCGTCGACGAACGCGCCACGACGGTCGCGCTCTCTGACGTGCCCAACCCGCGGGACGACGTGAACTCGGGACAGTAGACCGTCGGCAGGCCGACCGTCGAGCGAGTGTCGCGTCGTCGACGCCGCCCCGTCGATTGCGATCCGTTCCCACAGATTTTTTACCGCCGGCACTGTCGGTCCGCTATGCGTGTCGCAGTCGCGACGATCAGTCACGAGACGAATACGTTCACAGATCGACCGACGACGTTGGCCGACTTCGAGACCGCGACCGGCGAAGCGCTGCTCGACTCCTTCGCCGCCAAGCGGTCGCTGGACGGCATCGTCGACCGGCTCCGCGAGGCCGACGTGGAAGTCGTCCCGACGGTCGGGGCCGCGAACATCCCCTCTGGTACGGTGACGGCCGACGCCTTCGAGTGGATGCGGTCGGAGCTCGCCGACCGCCTCGACGCCGACCTCGACGGCGTCTGTCTCGACCTCCACGGTTCGATGTACGTCGACGGCGAGCCCGACCCCGAGGGGGCGATCCTCGAAACCGTCCGCGAGGCCGTCGGCGACGACGTGCCGGTCACCGCCGCACTGGACATGCACGCGACCATCACCGAGGGGCTGGTCGAGCGAGTCGACGGCGTCGCGGGGTACCGGACCGCGCCACACACCGACGTGGTCGAGACGGGCGAGCGCGCGGCCGACCTGCTGGTCGCAGACCTCCGGGGGGAACTCGACCTGGCGCTGGCCTGGGAGTCCATGCCGATGATACTGGCCGGCGAGCGATCGGAGACGGAAGCCGAGCCCATGCGGACGCTGATCGAACGTCTCCGGGAAGCCGACGAGCGCCCGGGCGTCGCCGACGCCAACTACTTCCTGGGCTTTCCCTGGGCCGACTCCCCCCACGCGGGGTGTCACGCGCTCGTGACCGGCGACGCGAGCGCCCGCGAGACAGTCACGGAGACGGCGGCCGACCTCGCGACCTCGTTCTGGGAACGTCGCCGGGAGTTCGACTTCACCACCGAAGCACACTCGCCGACGGAGGCGCTGACGGTCGCGGCCGGCGAAGACGCGCGGCCGGTCGCCGTCGCCGAGACGGGCGACATCCCCGGTGCCGGCGGCAGTCAGGACGCCGTCGACTTCCTCGAACGTCTGCTGGATCGCGACGACCTCGACCGGCCCATCGCCGCGATCTACGCGGACCCGGACAGCTACGACACCTGTGTGGCTGCCGGCGCGGGCGCGACGGTCGAGCTCGAACTGGGTCAGTTCGTCGATCGAGAGGGCGGCCTCGAACTCAGGGGGACGGTCGAGCGGGTCGAAAGCTACGAGCGGGCCGCCGTCGCCCACCTCGCGACCGACAGCGCCGACGTGTTCGTCGCAGACTGCAAGACGAACTTGCACCGGGACCCCGACTTCTTCGCGGACTTCGGTCTCGACCTCGCCGAGCGCGGCACCGTCGTCCTCAAGAGCGGCTACCTCAGTCCGGCCTGGAAGGAGGTCGCGGCCAGGCGGCTGTTCGCTCTCACTGCCGGCGATACGAACCAGCGCGTCGAGGAGACACCGTACGAGCACGTCCCGCGCCCGATCTATCCGGCCGATCCAGCGGCGACCTTCGAGAGTAACGCGAGGTGGTCGGCGTGAACGCCGCCATCTGGGCACACCCGTGGGACCTCGTCGACGAGGGACCGGAGCGGGCCGCCGAGCGTCTCGCGGCCCTGGGGATCGACGAGGTGAACCTGGCGACGACGATGCACTCCGTGCAGACACTCAATCCGCACAACCCCGAGCGGAAGACGTTCTTCGCCGACGCCAGTGAGTACTTCCAGCCCGACTGGGACCGCTACGGCGAGATCACGCCCGACGTCAACGAGACGATGGGAGACGACGACTGGCTGGCCGAGATCGCGGCCGGCTTCGAGGGCACCCCCGTCGATCTGAACTCGTGGGGTGCGACGTTCCACAGCTCTCGGCAGGGCCAACGTCACCCCGACGCCACGCTCACGTCCCCGTTCGGCGACTCGCTGGTGTTCGGTCTCTGTCCGTCCCACCCCGACGTACAGGAGTTCGGTATCGAGCTGACGGGTGACCTCGGCGACCGTGATGTCTTCGAGACCGTCGAGATGGAGTTGGCCGACTACCAGTACGGCACCGGCTACGGCTGGCACCACCAGGAGTTCTTCCACCGGCTGGGCCGACTCGGCGAGTTCCTCTTTGGCCTCTGTTTCTGCGAACACTGTCAGGACAACGCCCGGGCGGCCGGCGTCGACGTCGAACGCGCCCGGCAGTCGGCCCGCGCGGGGCTGACAGACCGGTTCGAGGGTCGTCTCGCCCACGATACCGACGTGGGTGGCTGGCTCATGGAACACCCCGAGGTGTTCGCCTACGCCGACGCGCGCCGCGAGACGCTGACCGAGCTGTTCGGCGCGTTCGACGACGTGCTCGGAGACACCGACTTCGGCTACTACTTCAAGATGGGGGGCCTCGGCGACGACCGGATGGGCGTCGAACACTCCTGGAAGCACGGTCTCGATCTCTCGGGGATGTCTCAGTACATGGACGAAGCGACGGTTCTCGCGTACCACTCCGATCCGACGGTGGTCCGAGACGACGTTCACACGACCCGGTCGCTCGTCGACGCCCCCGTGCGGGCGGGCATCCTCGCGGGCGATCCGATCGTCCACTCGCGGGCACAGCTCCGCGAGCAGGTCGAGGCGGCCGTCGACGCGGGTGCCGATTCGCTGTCGTTCTACGGCTACGGCGTCGTCCCCGAGCGAAACCTGGAGTGGATCGGCGACGTACTGGCGACGATCGAGTGAGACGGCAGAACGCCCCTCATACGGATTGTTGTCGCCGTTTGCCGGTCGATCGCACGGCATCCGGCCGAACGATGTGCGGACGGGCTCGGGAGACGGCGGATAGGGTCTCCCGGTGGCGTGGGGCCGATCCGGTACAGATCGACAATAATCCGTATCACTCACATTCGAGTTCACAGACCGTCACGTCCGCGAACGTCGCCTCGCACTCGTCGGTCGGAATCGCACCCGAGACGGCGAGTCCGACGTGGATCGGGTCCGACAGGGCGACCGGACGCTGGTCTAGGCGACGCCAGTTCGATCCGTCGAGCGAGACGAGGTAGGTCACCGTGTCGCCGATCCGGTCGATCCGGAGCCACTGCGGTCCCGCGTCGTCGTCGAGCAGATGCCGGCTCGTCTCGCCGCCGGGGTCGGTCCGCCAGAGAATCTCCGTCCCGCGCCCGACCGTCCAGCCGAGGAAGCCGTACGGGTCCTCGGGACCGAGTCCGTCCCGGACCATGAGCCCGCCAGAGCCGTAGTCGTTGACGTGTTCGATGTCGACGAGTCGCGCCTCGATACGGGCGTCGCCCTCGACGGCGGCGTGTGCGAAGTAGTAGTCTCGCTGCTGTCGCTGTGTCCCCGTCGTTCCGGCCAGCGTCCACCAGTTGCTCACGGACTCGACCTCGACGCTGCCGGTCACGTCACCCTCGCCGACCGGATCGCTCTCGGTGAGCGAGTGGTCGGCCCCCGGAACACAGTCCGTCTCCGTGCCGGTGACGACCAGCGGACCACGGATCTCGATGCGCGTCCCCGACTCGTCACGGTCGGTGACCGTGAGCGACCAGTTGTTGCGCTCGACGATCTCGGAGACGAACGCGAGGCCCGATCCCTGTCCGTCGTTCGGCGTCACGAATCCACTCTCGGTCGCTCGCCCGCAGTCGGCCGACGACGTGGGCGCGTCGTGGGCGACGTAAAATCCCTCCTGGAGTGCGCCGACGGACACCGTCACGTCCTCGCCGCTGTCGGCCGCGTGTCGGAGGAGGTGCTCGACGATCGGACGGATGCCGCCCATCGACGCGTGGATGAGGGTCTCGTCGGGTACGTGCAACGCCAGCTGTGCGTCGCCGGTCGCGATGAACGACCAGACTTCGTTGACGACGTAGGCCAGATTGACGCTGTTCGTGGCACCGACGTTCGGGGACTTGCTCGCGAGCGTACTGAGGTCGCGAAGTCGCTGTTCCATGCGGTCGTGAGCGCTCTCGATGGCCCGAAACGCGTCGTCGTCGCCCGTCTCGCGAGCGATGCCGAGCTGTCCGTTCGCCGACTGGAGCGTGTCGAGCACCTCCTCGGAGAGGAACGTCGCGAACTGGTCGAAACGGTCTTCCAGCAGTTCCAGTCGCCGCTCCTGCTGCTTGAGGTCCGTGATCTCGTAGGACAACCCCAGCAGTCCCTTCACGCTGCCGTCGTCGTCGTGCCACGGGACCTTGGTCGTCCGTGCCCAGTATCGGTTGCCCGGCGGTCCGGGAGCCTCCTCGCGGTCGACGATGCGCTCGCCGTTCTCGATGACCCGCATGTCGTGGTCGTAGAACTGCTCGGCCGACTCGGGATCGTACGCGTACAGCTCCCGGTCGGTCTTCCCGACGACGACCTCCGGGTCGATACCGCCCCACGCCTCCGTCTTCCGGAGGTGCCGACCCTGCTCGTCTTTCACGAACATGGGGATCTCGATCGAGGACAGGAACGACTGGAGCATGTCACTCTCCTCTGCGGTTACCAGCCGATCACGGTACGTTTCGAAGTGGTCCGTGACGATATCACACAGCTCCTCGTCCGACGCCGAAGTCGGCAGGAGCGTCGTCTCTCCGGCACTGGTCACGACGCTCACGTCGGTCACCGAGCCGTCGAACAGGAGCACGACCGGCAGATACTCGTCGTGGTCTGTGACGGTCCGCCGGAACCCGACGACGCCGTCGCAGTCGGCCGCGAGTACGACACAGCCAACGTCGTCGTGCTCCGAGAGGACAGCCGTGGCCCGGTCTGTCGATTCGGCGACGTACACGCTGTCGGCCACGTCGGCGAGGACCGTTTCGAGCCGCTCACGTCGCGAGGTCGGGGCACCGACGACGAGAACTGCCTTCGGTGGGGAGAGTATCGGGTTCATCGACGCCACGACGTAGTGCCCGTCCCGAGAATACAAAACGTTTGGCAACACGCACCGCAGTGCGAGGGTCCCCGAGGGAATCCATCAATCGGTGACGAGTGCGTGAATCGGTCCGAGTGAGGTGAGATAGTGCGGGTTCGAACACAGACACTCGATTTGATACACAAATACACCAGTATATAGTTCCAGAACAGGTGTGTGGTGAGATATCGGGGTTTTTTGTCCCTGATAACGCCCAGGCGCAGACAGAGAGGGCAATAAAGGCCGTGGATAGATGCACAACAGATAAATGGTGAGTCTTCTACGACACCGAGCGGGAGGAGAAATTCATCCCGGCAAAGAGGCGTCTACTTCGTCGTGTAGACGGAGAAGGGCGGTCCAGAGACCGCGTCGACGAGGGCGTCGTCGGCCGTGAACGTCGCCGTGTGATTACCCGAACATCTGGCGCATCTATGGAGTAGCCGAGGTACAATTGATATACACTTTTATAATACCTCGAATCCAATCATAGCTATGACCAAGGGAGAGAATAAAACTAAGCAGATTCTCATCAGGGTCTCACCCTCGAAAAAAGAGGAGTGGGAGGAGGCGACCATCGAGAACGACGATAACCCATACACATCACTTGCAGGAGCTATCCGAGCGGCAATGCAGTCTACCTTTTTCTCGGAGAAAGACGATGAAGGAGAAGAAGGGCGGGTCCAAGCAGAAGTCGATATGGAACCGTTGTCCGAGAAGATGGATATGGTTCTCAACCGAATAGACTCGCTCGAACGACGTGTTGACGAACAGAGTACGAAGGTCTCGTATGATGTCGCTACAACGGCGAAGACGCTGAACGATTATCTCTACGTAATCGAATCAGAGAGCGAATTACCACCAATATCAGAAGCCTCTGGAGCCGATGATTATATGCAACGTGCAAAGCAGTTAGGCACAGCAAGTGCGTGGGCCGAAGCGATAGATGACGCTGATGAAGTTGAAGTCCGACAGGCATTGAAATTCCTCTCTAAAGAGAAAGAACACGTTCACTCGACCGAGACAAACGGATTCACTCGATACTACAAGGTTCCTCAGGAGTAATCTATGGGAGTAAGTGAAACACCAGATGTCGTTCTCGACGGCCAATACAAAAAGTTATACGAAGAATACGGTGCATTCACGGTCGACAATTACGATAAAGAGAATTCAGGCACACGAAGGAAAGCCGGAGTCAAGAAATGGTTAGGGTGGTGTCAAAACGAAGATATTAACCCATTCGAAGTTACAGAGTCCGAGATACACCAATACATCCGCTCCGTCAATAACTTAGCTGATACCTCCGTTTCCTCCCTTTTCTCGTCCGTCTCTATGTTCTACCTCTGGATAATCCCAGAGGACTACCCAATCGAAGAGAATCCAACCTCCGATATAGACCTCAAAGACCACTACAACCTGAAGCCGCAGACGGCTGAATACGTCAAAGTACTCCGGCGAGAGGGACGAGAGAACGTCAAAGCACTCCCAAAGGACAGAATCACCAAAATATTCGACCATATGGGGAACCCTCCAATCAGAAATTCTCTACTTGCGAGACTTGCGTGGCAAACAGCTCTCCGAACCGACGAAATCAGCCGAATAAAAATCGACAACATCGATTTCGGAAAACGAGAGATACGAATCCGAAGCTCCAAACTGAACCCCGAAGACCACCCCGACCTCTATATCCGGAGAGTCTACTACAACTCCAACTTAGACGAACTAATGAAAGACTGGATAAACAAACGACGAGCCGCCCTCTCACCCCACGCCAGCGACTCACCATACCTCTTCCTCACACACCAGTCCAAACAAATGAGACCATCACACATCTCCAGACTCATCAAAGACGCCGCCCACGACGCCGGTATCCAAGAACCAATCTGTACAGACGGCAACGGAAACACACGATGGCTCGTAACAGGACACCGAATCCGGCACTCTCGAATCTCCTACCTCGCAAACGAGACCCCAATGACACTACCTGCAATCCGCAAAATGGCCGGACACGCCAAAATATCTACCACACAAGACTACATCACAACTGATTGGGAACAAGTCAGAAAAGACTACCTGCGAAGTACCAGCTGAAAATCCCAGTTAAATAATCTCATAGGAACGGTACAGTTCGAAGGCCGTCTGGAAATCAAGACTCGCACTCATAGTTCACCACCTGCCTCGACAGGCGTAACATCCTCTTCTCGCTCCTCGACCACCCGAAGTCAGAGAAGGCGTCCTTCATTAGCGAGAGGGCCGAGAACACATCTTCCTCGACCGGCTTGTTGCGAGCGTGAAGACGGGCAAGAACAGAGAAGAAGTCCACATAACCGGCTACGAAACCTGTGAGGAAGCCCTTCAAGCCACACCTTCGATGGTACAACAGGAGAAACACGAAGACAAGTGAAAAAGATAGTCGACCACGACGACCTCCGTAACATTGGAGAAGTCTTCCCCGCATTCGAACCCTAAAGTGTGGCCGTAGAGTTCTCCTCTTTTCTTCTTACAATCTCCATACAGTATTCGAGAAGAACCCCTATTCTTCCACTCCAACTTGGAACCCTCTAAAGCTCGCTTCGCTCGCTTGTTATGATGGGTTCTACCTCCGAGAAATATTTTTTTGAATCTCTGAGACAGCCGCTCTCTGAGTAGTTCCGATGAATCGGCGTTCTACCGCTCTTTATGATACCCCCGGAACCGCTGGATTTCGCCGTTTTCAATAGGGTTATGATAGGTTTTAGGGGCTTCGCCCCTCTGTTGTTGTATCGGGTTAGCTTAGGGTGGAACCGGCAGGTTGCGACCGCAGGTGGTAACTATAATAATATGAAATAAGGTAATATACCCTTATTTTATAAATATGGTTCAGGGTTTTACCCTGATTCTAGCCCAATACTTATCACCCTGATTGTTGTAATGTTTAGTATGCAGACAATTGCATATCAGAAAAGAAGTGATGAACTGAATGAGAAACAGCCAGAACTACACCCTGAGACGTACAAAGAATTAATGGAGTTTGCGTCCGAGAATGACGGTTTCACGGTGTGTAACATCGTAAATGAGGCGTTGGCGCAGTTTCTTGCAGTTGGTGATTTAGCCCGTACGCAAGCGCTTGTAGAAGAACGCCTGCGGTCGAAGAATGTACCGTTGCCCAAAGCGTCTATCTCAGAGACGCAGAAAAAAATATCTCAGGTTGAGGCGAATGAGAAGTCGTGGAATCAAGTGTTTGATTTCCATACAGTCGATGAATGGAAGACTGCGAAAGACGAAGTTGAGGGTGTTACCCTGAAATTGGCAGATGGTGAAGAGAAAGAGACAGATGATTATACTATTTACCTGAATACGAACTTCGAACTTTGGGACGCCGTTTCAGAAACTCCTTCATATCGGTCTTACATCGTCAATGCGGCAGTTGAGTGGTGGTTTGACTCTCCTTTCAATGGTTCCTGTGACCACATCCTGAGCCTTCAACAGCTTCTGGCCGTAGCGGAGGGTGAGACAGTCACGTATGATGAGGCGACGGAATGGGTTCAGCGTCGTATGGATAAGGTTCGTAAGGAGTCTGATGGTGAGCATCACGATGAGTGGGAAGCGTTGTTCGATGATGATGCTGAACTTGATTCGTCTGGAATGGACGTTGAAGATATTCGTGTACACCACGAAGTCGAGATTACAGAGGAAGAAGCTATTGAGGCACGGAATGAAGATAAGTTCAATGAGGGTGCGAACCGTGCGGGCGTGCTTCGTGCGGTGATGAGGTCGAAGGATAGAACAACTTGGAGCAGGGAAGAGGTGGAGAAACTGAATGAGAAGATAAACGGTGATATGCAGACACAGGTAACGAAGGACGGCTATGTTGATACTGTAATGGAGTCGCTTGAAGATATGGTTGAGTTTGGAGCGTCTGAGCTTGTTGACGATATAAAAGAAAGTATTATCGATGAGCGTGGTCCCAGTAAAGGAGAGACGACTTCGAGCGGACATTCGAAGCGTCTTATATTTCGTGAGGATAATCTGACGTGGATTGATGATGTCGTCGGTGAGGAGCTGAAGGAAGAATACCCCACGATTGAGTCTCTTGGAGGGAACGTTGCACAATGTGTTGCTGATGTTGTCGAACAGAAGGAGCGTGATTCGGCAATGGTTGCTCTTGCGCTAATTAATGAAACGCCACAGAAGGCGTGGGAGGCTGAGGGTCTGACTCACGAGACTAATGCGAAGGACCTAGAGATGTACCTAAACGAACTTGACTTCGTACATCACAAGGTTTGTGATGTTTGTGAGGAGTTGTTGGATATTGAGGTTGAGAAGAAGAAATAACGGCCAACGTCTTTTTCTTTGGTTTTTTGCGATAGTTATATGGTATATACATTTATTAGCAAATTACTATGATTTCTCTTGATGTTCTTGATATTCAATTCTTGGTATTCAAGGACTATCAAATACCGACCCCTAAAGTTTTTATTACAAACCCCGATACGACAGGGTTCCCATTGGACCCCCCCATGGATGAGTTGCTTTCAATAGACTGGTTGTTGACCAATTCTGAGATAGATTCTGTGAGGGGCATTTGATATTCATATAAGTTCAAACTTTGACTCTAGGAAATCAATAGAGCAGAGTAAGAGTAATGTGGGTAGTGTGACTTGCCAAAGACATGCAAACTACAGCAGAGAGGACTATCTCTGATTTAATCACCCCCTCTGATGAAATTCTAAATGAAGATGGACAAATTACTACACGAAACCTGCTTGATGAGGTCGACCTATACAACCTCTATGACGAATCAGATGTTCCGGAAAAGGACCCGGAGCGAATTCTCAGAATCACGTACCCAACAAGGACACTCCAAAATATAATTAAGCGGACTACAGAGCGGTTTGACCCTGAAAATAGCCTTCACGAAGGGGCACACGTCATCGGCGGTGACTTTGGTAGTGGGAAATCTCACGTCGGCTTGGTTCTCTACCATCTCTTCAATCAGACTGACCTCGGACAGAAGTGGCTCGATAGAAATGGCATAGATGCGACTCTCCCTGATGAGGCACAGGTGTCTGCTCTCCAGATGCTCAATCTGGATAACCCTTCAGGCGAGACCATCACTCACCTCTGGCAACCTATCTTCCGAGAACTTGGTGCTGAGGAGATGCTGGACGACATCGGTGGGGTCCCGACCTACGCAGATATTCGTGAAGCGGTTGGAGACAAGCCAACGGTTCTGTTTGTCGACGAAATTGAGCGGTGGCTTGGAATGAGTTTCCGGCGAGAGTACTGGGATGATAACCTTGGGTTCCTCCAAAATCTGATGGAGGCAAGCGAACGAGAGGACACTAATCTCGTCACCTTCGTTTCGCTCCTATACAATGACCTCGAAGTGGATGATATTGCGGGCCGCACGAATCCGTTCATTCACAACCTCACCGCCCGACAAGACGAGAAAATCCAATTTCTCACACATCGACTCGTCGGAAGTCGGGATGACCCAGAAGGTATCGACAATCTCGCAGAGGATTATATTGGTGCGTACGAATCTTCGGACCTCATCGACTTAGAGGACTACCAGAAGATGGAAGAGAATATTCAACAGTACTATCCCTTCCACCCCGATGCGCTGAATCTCCTGATGCAGAAATTTAGCGGGAGTGGGTCAAATGACGCCCGAGGTCTCCTATCGTTCCTTACCGAGGTCTTGGCAGACAACTACGAAGAGAATGACCTCATCCTGACTGGGGATGTAGACGTAGCTCGTGACCAGCTTCTCGACAGACTCTACGCCATCGACCAAGAGCTACTTCCACGGTACGAGGCCGACCACGACCGGCTCTCGTCAGATGGCGGCTTCGAAACCCACGTAGAGGAGCTTCTGAATGTTGTTCTACTCTACAGCCTTTCGGAAGGTGGTCGAGTTGGCGCAAATCGACGTGAGATGCTGATGGGAACACTTCGACCCGGCATCAACTCCCACGAAATCATCCAGACTGTCACAGGGAAAATTGAGGGATATGCGTGGCACATTCACCGTCTTAATGGAGAATACTCTTTCGACGTAGATGAGAATCCTGCCGCCCGTATCGAAAAGAAAGCCGAAGACGTTCACACAAATGATGCAGTACACCGAATCGAGAATCTCGTTTTAGAGAAGCTCTTTGGAGAGAAGGATAGCGTACACATTTGGAGTCCGGTCAATACTGAACAGGAAATAGACGACACCAAAGGTCTCCGAATACTGGTGCGGCTCGACTACCAGCGCAACTATGACGACGAGTTCAAAGAACTCATTGAGGGGCGAGAATTCCCTAACACGCTAATCGTTGTTGGCCCGGAGGGAGATATTGAATCGAACACGGGTATCATCAAAATGGCTAAGAGCGTTGTCGCTGGCGAGCAACTGAAACAGCAGGGTGGTGAGCTTCCCGAAGGATTCGATGAAATCCACCAGCAGAATCACGACAACCTATTGGAGCGGACTCGTGAGAAGTTCGGTTCGGTCCATATCCCCACCCAACGAAGAGGAACGACTCGCCTTGTCCCCTCGAAACTGAGCGTCAGGGACAATGAGAACTTCTACGATGCGACAATCCGAATTGTAGCCCCTGACGAGAGCGACATCAGCAAGGCAGTAAGAGAGATTCTTGACGAAGAGGGAGAGAGCGGTCTTCAGTTCAAATATCTCCAGAAAGACTTCTACACGGATGTTAGCCGACCCACGTTGACAGACGCTAATGAGTTCGAGGAAATCGTTCTCGACCTCTGTGCGCAGGGTGAGATTGCTATAGACGGAACTATCGACAAGCGACCGTCTTCCATCGGCGGAAATTCGACAGTTATCCACGCAGACTACGTTTCAGTCGACGTGGAGGGCGGCGGAGAAGGTGGAGACGAAGGAGGATTCGGTGGCGTCGACGTTGGCGGGTCGGAAGGTGGTTCGTCTGGGGGCGGCTCCCTTGGTGGGTCCGCAGGCGGTTCTGCTGGTGGAACAACCGGTGGTTCTGGCGGAGGGTCAACGCCGACCATTGAGACCTTCCCTTCGATGCCACCCCTGAGTGCGGACAATAAGTTCTCGCTCGTAGACGACCTCGAACGCCAGTTGAATTCCTCGTGGAAAATTCACGAGATGAAAATAACGGTCGATGCTTCCCTTTCAGATGGCGACCTCGATAAACACGGATTGAACGGCTACTCCGAATTGAACGGAACTTCGCTTCGAGAGCGTTTCAAATTCGACCCGGAGAGTCCGCTGTCGAAACGACGGGTGTTAGATATTGTTGAAGACTTGGATGTTCCCGCTAGTGCTTCGATAGACGTTCGGATGGAGGTACAAAAGAATGAGTGAACCCCTTTGGGGGGTTCGAGAGGTAGAAAATCTAACTGAAGGAGACGTACTCGATGGGGCATTTGAGTGTCTTCGCCGTATCTGGCAACGGGAGGACGCTCTCGATGGAAAGGTGGTTGCCGGCCGAGAATACCGAACCCGTCTCTTAGAGTGCGAACTCACACGCCAGTATCCGGGGCTATATGACGATTTAGTGGGACAGGTGGGGAATCACCCACTTACCGAACTGGATGACGGTTGTGGGGTGATTATGGACGCTCTCAGTCTACGGGAGGGTTTTCAATTAGAACGGGAGCTATCCGAGGAATTTGATTGGGAGGTCAGCTTTGACTGGGCGGCAGTCGAGGCGCTCCCGACCGAGACAGAATTCATCGCTGATGCGTGGTTTGGAGCTAACGGTGGAAAGCAGGCCAGTATGAAACACGACGACGTAGCCTATCTTGGAGAGCCAGAAGTCCCACAATTACCCGGCACAGACCCCGAGTATGTCTGGTCTCGTTTTCCCGATAAACGCCTGCACTCAGCGCAAGAAGGCAAATACACGATTACAGAACTTCGGGAGGTCTACGAAGAGGCGAAAGACCTGCTCATTGAGATTGTCAACGAAAGCGCCCACGACGAATTTCTCGTGACAAGTGACCACGGCTACGTGAATTTCTCGGGAAACAACCCTTATCGCCTATCTGAGGAACACGAGGAAATCTTGAAGGACAAATTTAGCGGGCGGTTTAGAGAGGTAGAGAATAGCGGTCTCCTCCGGAAACTGGAGGAAGACGACATCACAGTACGGAATGATGACTACTTCATGGTACGAGGTCACTATGACTGGACGACTCGGAGTGCATCGTCTAAAATCACACACGGTGGAGTGAGTCTCACGGAGGTTATGACTCCGGCTTTAAGTATCAAGACGAACGAGGTGAGTGTATAGATGGAATCTTGGGACAAACTTCCTCTCGGACTGATGGATGATATGGCTAAGCGAGAATCATACAACCGCTATCACTATCGTCCAATCTATTCACTACACAAATGGTGGGCAAGGAGGCCCGGAGCAACATTTCGAACTCTTGGGCTTGCTTGCTTAACAGACGAGAACGTATCGAAAGATGATATTCTGAAGCAGAATCAATCGGGTATCTACGAAGGCCTCTATCTTCAGAATCAAGAGGATAAGTTCTCTGACGAGACAGTATTAGACCCATTTGCGGGCGGAGGCACCACTCTTGTTGAATTGAATCGTCTCGGTGCGAACACAGTTGGGTATGAACTGAATCCCGTAGCTTGGTGGACAATAAAGAAATCTATTGACGAAGTGGATTTAGGACAACTACGGGAAGAGTTTGAGAACTTATTACAGGATGTGCGTGAGGAACTGGATGAGTTCTATACGACAACAGACCCTGATACAGGAAGAGAAGGTGAAATTCTATTTAGCTTTAAAAGTCAAGTGATAGAGTGTAACACCTGCGATGAGCAGGTCCGTCTCTTCAAGAACTATCGTCTTGCTAAAGCTCGAAAGACGATTGATGGTGCGGTATATTGCCCTAACCCGGACTGTGATGATAGGGTGATAACTTTCGACAGAGAAATCCAAGATTCCGAGACCTGTCCTTCGTGCGGGCAAACCTTTGACCCAAGCGACGGAAACTATAGCCGAGGTAAATACACCTGTAGTAACGGTCATAAACACGATGTTCGGGAGACACTACAAAGAAGAGGCAAAAAGCCTGAGTTCGAAGATTTCGTAATACAGTATCAGACTCCGACAGGAGATAAGAAATTTAAAGAAGTAGATGAAGATGACCGAGAAAACATAAACAAAGCTCAGGAAGCGTGGGATGAGTTTGACCCGACTGTATTTCCTCGTCAAGAGATTCCCGATGGCTACAATACTCGACAAATCAAGAACTGGAACTATGACTATTTCCACGAACTATTCACCGACCGCCAACTGTTGACCTTCTCAAAGGCATTTGAGAGAGCTTTAGAGGTCGATAACCAGAATGTTCAAGAATTTCTTATCACTGCACTATCTCGCTCCTTAGAGTATAACTCGATACTCTGTAGGTGGGAATATAATTACCAGCGAGCGACTAGTATTTTTGAGCGCCATATCTATATGCCAAAGGTACAACCAGTTACCGGAAACCCCCTCAACAGAGAAGACAATCTGAGTTCTTTAACAAGTGCGTTTAGGAAAGTCTACGACGCTAAGGAGTATTGTGAGGAACCATTTGAGAAGATGAAGGAGAACGGCTCCGTAAATAAATATGAGATTCAAAACGAATCAATTTCTGAAGAGCGTTTGGAGGACTTAGTATGTTCTACCTCCGAACACATAGACCGAAAGGATGGCAGTGTGGATTATATAATAACTGACCCTCCCTACTACGATAATGTTCAATATAGCGAGCTTTCTGACTACTTTTATGTATGGCTCAGGGAGTGTCTCAACGATGACTACGAAGAGTTCCAATCAGAGCGAGTGCCAAAGGCTCGGGAGATTGTAGCTAACGAAAAGGTGGGAAAGAGCGAGGACTTCTTTATCGAGTCGCTAAGTAACGTATTCTCGGAGTGCCATCGTGTTTTGGATTCTGATGGTGAGATGGTATTCACGTATCACCATAACGAAAATGAGGCGTGGTCGGTCATTCTGGAGGCTATAATCGAGAGCGGGTTTACTGTCACCGGAGCATATCCTGTGCAATCCGAGACAGATAATAATATGCACATAACTGACTTGGATAATACAGAATATGACATTCTCTTGTTCTGTAATAAGGAAGAGGTCAACACTGAAATCACCCTCTCTGAATTAAGAGATGACCTCTTCTTCGAGATTCAGGATATGGTGGAGCAGGAACGAGCCAAACACGAAGATATGTCAATTGCCGACCTCGGTGTAGTACTTCGTGGAAAATGTATGTACTACTATTCAAGACACTACCCAGAGGTATATGCGGAAGGTGAGCAGGTATCGGTAGAAGAAGCCTTGGATACTGTGGACAGCGTCATTGAGCAAGTCGTTGAAGGAACAGTCGACTTACCCCCATCTATTGACCAGCTCTCTCGCTCATACGCAGGTTTGCTTGATAGAGGAGCGGAAAACTATGACTCGCTAAATAAACAATTGATGGCGAAAGGGCTGAATGTTCAGGATTTGGAGGATGAGGAGTTAGTAGAAGGTCCGAGAAAACAAAAATCGCCAGTCTCGGGAGAAGATAGAATCGAGTATATAGAAAAGAAGCTCAATGGTCACGGCCCAGATGACAATGGGGATGCTCTACTAGCAATCGATAAAGTACATTACCTCGCTCATCTCTATCGGACAGAACAAAATACGATAGAGTACCTGAAAGCGTGGAAATCTGATGAGCTTGAGCAACTAGCTGAACACGTAGCTGATGCAACTGGTGACGACACGTATGAAAGCGTGATGGAAATGAACCTGATGCAGTTCTAAACACACAATGCCGCTGAAATCAGTCTACAATATCGTCACCGAGCCGGTGGATGATAGTCTCGAAGAGAGGACGGCATTAGAGTTCTTTCGAGCCTGCTCATCTAACGAAAACCTCCCAACTCGATTGACCGTCAATTATCTCGGACAGTTCCTCCACTATTCTGGGGAAGAACAAACAGACCTAATCCGGCATCTCCACAACGTCCTTCGGGAGACCGATTCGGTAAAACGCTACTCAATGATTCAGTTTGTGGTGGAAGGGCGAGTTTTCAACGAAGAGGTTGTCAGACTTGGTGTCCCGACCGGACGCAGTAGCTATGAGGATATTGCTGTCGACGAACTCTTCGTTGATTCGCTGACGCAGGAAAGTGCTACACAATACGTCGCTTCAAAGTAGCGTCACTTGGCGGTTTCCACTTCCACCCTACCTTGCGAATATTTAACCGCATTCTATCACAAATAGGGGGTATGGCGCTATGCTCTAAGTGTAAAAGCGAAGCTGAGTCTTCGACCAGCCAGAAAAGTAAGCAGAAGTGTAGCCGTTGTGGTAGGTGGTTCTAATGCCGCTTTGCTCGGAGTGTCGCAATGATGCTGAACTTACAACCACAGAGTTCGATGAGAAAAAGTGCAGTCGCTGTGGAAAGCCACTCTAACGATGGCTCTCTGTTCGAAGTGTCTCGAAGAAGCTGAGACTGTCTCGCTCCAAGGGGGGAAGACAGAGGGCAAGAAGACCGCAGACCGCTGTAGTCGATGTGGGAGGAAGCTGTAGATGGCCCTTTGCGAGGATTGTATAGCGGAAGCTGATGCGACGGTCGAGGCGCTGGGGAAGTATCCTCGCTCAGGGTCAAAAAAATGTAGTCGATGCGGTCAATCTCTCCAATAATGCCACTCTGCTCAGATTGCCGAAGTGAGGCCGAGGTCCAATCCCGACTGAATTCAGACGCTGACAAAGCACCAAAGCGATGTAGTCGGTGTGGGAAGCGTCTAAGATAGATGTCTGAGGAAGAGGCTACTGAAGAATCAGTAGCCGACGAAGAAGATAAAGCTGATGAGCGTGACGTTATCGACCCTTCTGAATTCCCGACGCTTGACCTCACGCTAGAGGAAGCTCGCCGCCAGTATGACGATGAAGAAACCCGTCGAGATACCGTAGAAAACAAAATTGGGATTGTCGTAACTGTTGATGCACTCCTAATTTCGTTCGGGGCCTTGTTCAATCAGGGCCTTCACCCATTGGCTCTCGTAGTAATATTGCTACCGGCATTGGTCTCTGCTGGTCTCGGTCTTCACGCTATCCGGTCACGGGATTACGAGCGACCGGGAAAGAACATCTGGGATTTCTACGACTATTCGGAGTACGATAATGTTGATGCCCAGCGGGAGCAACTGCTTCTTGACTACGTACGCACCACTGGGAAGAACAAGGAGAAGAACGACCCTAAGTTCGGTGTTTTCAATATCTGTATCAAACTGACCTTTGTATCGCTAGTTCTCCTTCTTATTACGCCTGTTGCGAGTGAATTCGGAATTCTCAATACACTTAGACATTTTACATTAGATGTTCTCCATCAATTGTTCTGAGTTGTCTTAGTTCTCAACTCGGATTATATTGGGAGATAGAATTGAAAACGCTGGACAGCTATCAGTTCTACAAACACCATACAGTAAGAAATCCCCCCTAAAACACCATATTTATCGAATTAATTTGCCTAAAAATGAATAAATATATAAGATATTAACTCGAATGGTTTAGTTACTATGTCACAGATAGATAAAATTCGAAATGAATTATGGGAGAATAGGCTATTGGAAAACGGCTGGATTATTGTTGAACCGAATTGCGACGATGATAGACTGGTTCTTTCTGGACACGGCAATGACAACGAATACCGAATCAGAATTTTAGAACAGGAAGATGAGGACCTCACAATTGAAGCAACCGATGGTGATTATTCAAGCAACGGTTACTTCGATTCGAATCTTCTTCTCAACGAGACAGTTGAACATACAGATGAAGCAATTTCAGTTTTGGCAAATGTTATGTCCGAAATTGAATTGATGGAACCACCGTATTCTCTTGAGACGACCCTCAACGTACTGGTGTCTTGTGGGGCTATTTTAATTACAGTTGAACCCCGAATTTTGAACACCGGCCTTCTCGTATCAACCCATATCAGCGGGAATACGGCTGAATATCTCATCGTGGGCGAACAGCTTGGTGGTGTAGTCGTTGATGGAACTGAATTCGGTCTCGACCTAGAGCTATCTCAAGACTTGAGTCCGACCCTCAACCAAGTTATTGCATACGCAAGAGTTGGAACGAGAGGTATCCCAACACGGAATACGCAAATTGGCTCTGAGAAGGTTGAAGATGCAGTTAATACGGCCAATCAGACAACTGGTTTGTGAAATACGAATACAGAAGGTAAACTCCGTCTTTTGTATAGAATCAAGAGGTAACTCGGATGTTCTATTCTACAATGTCTACCCATACGTGATACGGGAGCACATATTATCGTGTAGAGAGAATATTTTGTATGGAAATATCCGTCATCACCTATGATAGTAATCGCACCAAAAAGTGGGTCAAAGGAGTATACCGAGACCGTGAAGAAGCCATTGAGTGGGTTGAAGAAGTCGCAATACCGAGAATTGGTGGCGACTGGGATAAGACTGAATCTGACAAAATCATCAGCTACGAACTAACTGAGGAGACGAACAATATAGAGTGGGCTAAGTACAAAATCCAAGAACGACCAGTCCAATGACGGTATACGTTGTCTGTCGTGAGATAGATGGCCGTAACCTCATATCCGGAGTGTACGCCGACCGAGCCGACGCCGTGGGAGACGTGACGGATGCTGTAGAAGATTATCAGAGAGATACGGTTGAGTGTCTGAGGACTGGCAGAGATATTACGGTGTTCGAATCTAATTCAATACGGCACATAGTATACCCGTTTGAGCTTCAGTAGTATCTTTCACTAAGATTATACCTTTAGGCTTTCAATACGTTTGTTTAAGTGTGTCAGAGAAAGCTATAGAATTTTCCTGAAGAGGAGGTGAATTATTTTGTTGACTGTGAAGTTGAACTGTGGAAATTAGAGATGGAATTGATGAAGCTCCGTGAGGAGGTAGAAAAGCGTCTGTCGGAAGAAGAGATGGAGGGTGTAGAGGCAATAATCGAGCTACACCTGAAAAAATTCGATGAAGACGAAGTACGAGAAAGAGAACGGGAGGCGATTGAATATATAGATAATTCCGATGAGTGAGGAATTATGCGAAGAGTGTGGCCATCGAGACAGTCGTGGCGTTCAATACAGATAACGGTCATTTGGAAGTATGGACGGACGGGATGACAGTCTAATAACCGCCATATTAGTCATTATTGTTGTTGCTGTCATCATCTTCGTAGGATATGCGGGAATGAGTGCCTTGGTTGAAACCTCCACAATTGAGAAGGGAGACCCACTTTATAATGTAACAAGTCCGTATCTGGATTCTTGGACTGATTCCCTCTTTTTGGGTTTCGTAGTTTGTGCAGGTGTCCTTGGACCTATTCTTGCGTATTTGTATTGGATACGAAATAGCCGATAGTCCAATACCCTTCAGTTTGCGTTTCTTCTAACAGGGTCACAAGCTGACTGGCCCAGCAATTATATCCTATCTTCCCCGAGAACCACGCAAGATGACTAGTGAGGAAGAATTTGAATCGCTAATTGATGCCGAGCAGAATCATTACGCAAACGAAATTCGATTCTTAGAACAAAATATCGACACTCTTGAATACATTCTTTCGGCTAACTATGAGGAATTCATAGACATCATCGATTTCTACGAAGAGGAACTACCAAAGAGAGATAATAGAAAGACCTTGATTCGGAAGGTGCAGTATGAATACCAGCGAAGATTGCACAACTACTTGGCCTCATATTATTCTCTCTACGACCAGACGCAGAACATACAATCTAACTACCTTGAAAACCGGGGAGACGAATATAATGAATTGCTCTCAGAACATCAGTTAGACCCAATCTCGACTTTTCTCAGGCGGTTCCGTGTTTATGTTCACCACGTAGAGCTACCTCCGTTGCAGGCGGTCGAGAGGTATAGCAAAAGAGAGGGTCAGCCTGATATTCAGCGAAAGATATTGTTTAAAAGGGATGAGTTACTGGAGTGGGATGGCTGGAATGCGGCTGAAGCTTTCTCGAAGAGATGGATGAAGAGATACTTTTGAAGGAGACCTTTGCGGAGTATCAAGATAGGATTGAAGAATTTAATAGCGATTTCAAACGCTTGATTCGAGATGAATACTCTGAGGAGCTTGAGGAGCATAGTGAAATTATGAATGAGATTGCTAAGGAGGTGAAGATTGAGAAGAAAGATGATGGAGATACTGTGTCGTAGAATAGGCTAAAGTACGTCAATCACGGTTCGCTAACTTCCATACTAACACTAATCTCTACTTCCTCATTCATCGGAGCTTCGTGACGTTCCGCATTCAGTTGAAGTTGGTGTTGACCGTCGTCTTCAAACTCATATGTGTTCGTTGTCCCAGAATCTTCCTCATAGAACTGAGAAGTATGTACAAATGCCGTTCCGTCTCCTACCTGAAACTGTAACCGCTCACCTTCGTTAATGTCGCTTGCTTCAACGGTTACACTTTGGCTCTCAACAACATCCACCTGAAAGTCTCTCAGTTCCCCCAACGTTCCAGAGTAAATTTCTCCAGAGTCAACATCCGGGGTATCGGTTCCACCGTTACCGTCGTCTCCACCTCCACAGCCAGCAAGTCCGACAGTAGCTATGGCCCCACAGGATGTTACGAATTGCCGTCTATTCATAACGACATTAATACAATCACACATCTAAATGTTTACGACGTTCTCTCAGCACGCTACCCTTACCCTTCAACCCTATATTTCGGCTCTGTCGTTGTTATTGAACAAGAACGACAGAATACCCACAAAACACCCAGATAGACCAATCCAAACTACCCACCGAGCACCTATAGTGTCGTAGTTCTCTGTAAAAAACAGACAGACAATGAGATTAGATAACCAAAATGACCGAACCAAAGTTTGGCTCAACGACTCAGAAGTAAAGCAACTAATCGAAAAAGCACGAGAGAAAAGCGACCAACACGAAATAGCAATCTCCCTAATGGTCCGGTGTGGCCTACGAAGTCACGAAGTCCCCCAAATCACACCATCGAGTGTACGCCGAACCGAAGAAGGGGACCACCACCTACTCAGAGTGAGTGCAGGAAAGAACACGAAAGGTGGAGAAGGGAAAGCTCGGGACACTTGGCTCCCCGACGAAGTTGAATCCCTCATATATCGATATTCCCGTGACCTCCAGAATCGAGACCCTGTTGTAGACAAATCAAAACGAACAGTCCAAAGATGGGTCACAAGCATTGCTGAAGAACTATCAGAAGAAACTGGCGACGAAGACTGGAAACACATTAGCAGTCACGACCTCCGCCGATACTGGGCTAACAAACTCCTAGTGGAGGAAAGAATCAACGTAAGAGTCGTAATGTCGTTGGGCGGCTGGAACGACTACCAAGCGATTAAACCATACCTCAACCGCCCCACCGAAGCTGTAATTGTTGAAGAGATGCAAGCCGTTGAAATCTAGACCGAATCAGGGACAGCCAAACCCCACCTTTTGTGTATTATACGACTAGACTCAATAGGCCATAGACGACGAGACCGAATAGACCCAAGACGAGACCGAATGCGAGAGCGAACCCGACGAGCCGACCGGGAACATTCATATATCGACCCAAACCCCGCAAGGAGGACATTGTGCCTGAGCCGCCCCCGAAACCCAGCCCCCACCCTTTCGATTCCAGCCGTCACCCTGAAGGCATTCGTGACAGACAAACGTGTTACAACATCCAAGCTCAACACCCCGATTATACCGATTGCAGAAGACACATTCCTGCGACATCAGCGAAACCCTCCGTCTCTCGTAAGAACATTATCCATCGCACGACTCCACTCCTCTACGTCGCTCATCAGAAACTCATACACCCGATAAAACTGCTCCTCACAAGCCTCTCGGTCGTGGTTTTCAACTGCTATCTGTAAGTTGCCGACACGGACATCTATCTTCGTTCTCTCATTCTCCAACCCAGAATCGTCTCCATCTTCGCTTTCTTCACCCCCTTCTTCATCGGTGAAAGGATGCTCCGACATTAGTCATCCCCCAGCCCGAATATCGACAACTGTTCTTCCTCAATCGCTTCCATCTCTCCCCGTAGGGAATGACGCATCAGAGCCTCCATCTCAGTAGAGGCCATATCTACCATCTCACCTAGCTCCTTGTCCTCAGACTTCAGTCGAACCGACAAATCGTACGCATTAATCTCAACTGTCTCTGGGTGTGTCCGCCTGTGTGACCCATCATCATCGGTTTCTACATCGATGCTCTCTTCGTCGGAGCTATAGCTATCGCTCCCATTGTTTGCTGTCATCCAAATCAGAACCTCTGCTTAGGAATAGGACTGTATGGGTCTTAATTCCTGGATATTCTTGCGCTCACAAACCTGCCAGTGATAACTCTAACTCCTTACTGAGCTATGGCTGACGGACTCTACTTGACTATGAAAGAAATGAAGCGTGTTCGGGGTAGCCGAGATGTATATCGATTGTATCTCGGTCTAGCCAAACATCTGGCGCATCATCGGGTGCATCTCCATGAGCTGCTCCTCTGCGATCTCCTCGTACAGCTTGTACGTGATCGAGACCGTCAGCAGCAGCCCGGTACCGGAGACGCCCCCGACGGTACCCAGCATGTTCGCCATCACGGCGAGCAGGCCCACGAGGGCACCGCCGATGACGGTGACCTGCGGGATGTAGCGTTCCAGCACCTTCTCGACGACGCCGACGTTCTGTCGGAAGCCGGGAATCTGCATCCCGGAGTTGTGGATCTGCTTGGCCGTCGCTTCCGGCCCCATGTCGGTGGTCTCCACCCAGAAGATGGCGAAGATCGCACCGCCGACGATCATGAACGTCAGGTCGACGCCGACTCGCAGGAGCACGTTGAGCGCGTCCTGTGTCGAGTAGGCCCACCACATCCAGTCCTGTGGCGCGTAGATCGGCGACAGGTAGTAGAACAGTCCCCCCGTCGGGCTGGCGGGACTCCCCTGTGAGATCGAGTAGACGCCGAGCCACGGTAGTTCCATTCCGAACAGCGAGATGACGCCGTTCTGGCCGGTCTGGGACACCAGAATCCGACCGAGGAACTGGATGTTGGCCTGCAGCGCGCGGACGAGGATCATCGGCAGGACGCTGGCGTAGATGAGCTTCACGGGGAAGCGACCACGTGCGCCCTTGACGCGCGCGTTCGAGAGCGGAATCTCGACGCGGACCGACTCCGCGTAGACGACGACCACGAAGATGAGGATCGTCGTCAGGAGCGCGATAATCTGGCCCTCACCGATCAGCAGTTCCTGGAGTCCGTCAGTCTGCAGGACGGGACCGATCGGGATGTTGCCGGTGATGATCTGGAACCAGGTCGGGAAGAACCCGAGTTCGCCCTGGGGGCTCCCGAAGATCGGGTGCGCGAACAGACCACCGATCAGCTGCTGGCTGACGCCGGCGATGATGAACAGGCCGATCCCGCTCCCGACCCCCCACTTGGAGATGATCTCGTCCATGTAGAGGATCAGGATGCCACCGACGGCGATCTGGGCGAAGATGAGCCACGAAGTGGCCCCGGCGCTCAGATTCAGCCCGAACAGGTTCACCGACGTGGGTGGCAGGAAGCCACCGGCAAAGACCATCGGCAGCCCCGTGAGGAAGATCATCACGAGCACCAGCAGCTTCTGGAGCCCCTGGTAGAGGATCTGGTCACGGGGGTTGTTCTGCGTGTCGAGTCCGAGCAGGTCGGCACCGCCGAGCAGCTGCAACACGATGCTGGCCGTGACGATCGGCCCGATACCGAGCTGCATGATCGATCCCTGACCGGACGCCAGGATCGACGAGAATCGACCCAGTGGCGCCGAGTCCGACCCGATGTCGAGTCCGAACAGCATCACGTTGGTCAGGAAGAAATACAGCACGAGCACCCCGGCTGTCCAGGCCAGCTTCCGCTTGAAGGGGACGTGCCCCTCCGGCCGGCGGACGGCGGGCATGCGAACGAGGACCGGTTCGGCGGTGTCCTTCCAGCTCATGTTACTCCTCGTCGGTTGCTTCGTCTTCGTCGTCTTCAGCCTTGGCTTCTGCGCGTTCCTCGCCGAGCTCGGTCAGCTCGACGCTCCCACCGGCGGCCTCGACCTTCTCGCGAGCGCCGTCGGAGAAGGCGTCGGCGACCAGTTCGAGCTCGTTTCGGACCTGGCCGGCACCGAGGATCTTCACCGCGTCGGCGTCCTCGTCGACGACCTCGCGGGCGTCGATGCGGTAGCCGCCGTCGGTCTCTTCCGCGACGCCCTCGGCTGCCAGCAGTGCAGCGTCCTCGTCGAGCTCGCGGACCTCGACCTCGGCGATCTCCTCTTTGACCTTCTGGGGTCGCTTGAAGCCGCTCTTGCCGATCGGTTCGTAGTTGTGGAACTCGTGTTTGTCGCGCCCGGCACGACCGCGGCCACCGCGGTGACCGGCACCGCGGCGGTTCTTGTGGGAGCCGCCGCCGTGGGTGCGCGAACCTCGTTGTCGTCGTTTCTTACTCGTCATTATCGCATCGCCTCCAGTAGCTGATCGATCTGCTCGGAGTCGTGCTTCCCGAGCTGGCCGCTCTCGGTGGCGGCGTGTTTGAGCCCGTCGTGGCCGCCACGGGGCGGGTGCAGACGGAGCGTCGGGGAGAGTCCCTCGTCGCGCAGCGTCGTCTCCTCGTCGACGAGGGCCTGCGCGAGCGCACCGAGGTCGTCGTAGTCGGTGTGCTCGGCGATCCACTCGTCGTCGACGTCGGCCGATCCTTCGAGGGGCTCGGCTCGCTTTGCGAGCAGCGTCTCGACGACGTCGACGCTCGGCCGACCGTGGGCGACGAAGTCGTTGACCTTCGTCACCATGCCACGGTAGGTGTCCGTCTCGGGGACCAGCACGCAGTGGTTCACGCCGTGGATGTTGAGCATCTCCAGCGTGTCCGATACGTCCTCGCTCATGTCGACCTCACCGCGGAGCTGAACGAGTGCCTTCATTCGATCACCTCACGCTTCTCGAAGGTGCGTTCGGGCACGCGAGCCTCGGCCGTGTTCTGCAGGGCGTTGAAGGTCGCCTTCGCGAAGTTCACGGTCGTTCGCGTGTTGCCCGACGAGCGGGTCCAGATGTCTTCGATACCGGCGAGTTCGAGCACCTTGCGGACGGTCTCTCCGCCCGCCAGGCCCAGCCCACGCGGTGCGGGCTGGAGCTCGACCTCGACGCTCCCGGCCTTGCCGGTCGTGCGCAGCGCGACCGTGTGGGGACGGCCACAGCCACACTCCCAGGAACCGCAGCCACGGGAGATGTCGATGAGGTTGAGCTTACCGATCTCGATTGCCTTCTGGATCGCACCGCCGACCTGGTCGTCGCGCCCCTCGGCGTAGCCGACCAGCCCGTCGCGGTTGCCCACGACGACGACACAGCGGAACTTGACCCGGCGTCCGGAGTCGGTCATCCGCTGGACCATGTTGATGTCCAGGACCTCGTCCTCCAGATCGGGGACGAGCTGGTCGACGATCTCCGGTTCCTTGAGCGGCAGGCCGGAGTTCAGCGCCTCCTGCATCGAGTCGATCTCGCCGTTGGCGACCTGTTTGCCCAGCCGCGTTCGTGGGTTCCATCCGTTACTCATAGTTCATCTGCCTCCAGCAGTGTCTCCCGGAGCTCGTCGAAGTGCTCCGGCAGCTCGGTGGCGTCGAAGTCCCGCCCGTAGAGGTCCTCGTCGAGCGACTCGGCGTACTCCGCGATGTGAGAGCCGCGGGTTCGCTGCCAGTCGGCGAGCACACTGTCGTTGTGGGGGATTTCGAGCCCAGCGTCGATTGCACCTTCCTGTACCGCAAAGACCTTGCTGCCCGGCGTCGGGCTGTTGAGCCCGATGTCGAGGACCGCCTCCTCGACGCCGTTCTCGATCGCTCGCAGACCCGCGAGCAGACCGGTGAGGTACGCGGCGGGCAGGTTGCCCGTCGGTGCCTCCCAGCCAAACTCCTGGAGGTCCTGTGACTGTGCTGCAGCGAGGGTCTCGTCTCCGTCGGGGCCGAGCGTCACCAGCTGCGCCCTGACGTGCTTGTTGCTCTTTCGAGCAACGAGACGGGGCTTGCCAGATTTCAACAGGCGCAACCGCTGATGGTAGTCCGTTCGTGCCTCACGGCGGCGCCGCATCGGCACCTTGTATCGTGGTCCTGTTGCCATTATTCGTCACCGTAGTTTGCTTCGACGTATCGTTGCAGGTCGGCGACGCTGTCGAACTCGCCGCCGGCCGCCTGATCGTACAGGTCGCGGTACTGCGAACTGTCGAGTTGGCCGTCGTCACGCTGTTCCTTGAGCCAGTTTCGCTGGGCTCGGATGCGCGACGACCAGTCTTGCTTCTCGTTTTGGCGTGCGCCGGCTTTCCCCTTCCGGGAACCCGCTCCCTTCTGGTGGCCGTACGCTCGCTTCTCCTGGCGTGCTCGCGCCTGACCGCGCGAGTTGCCCTGGGCGTCTTTCGCCTGAATGGCACCCTCGTCGATCATCTCGCGGACGTCGTCACGCGTGATGGCGTCTGCGAGGTCGGACTGGCGTTCGGGATCGAACCAGACCTTGTTCTCGCCGACGTCGAGGATGTCTGCTGCGAGTCGCTTCTGTGCTGTCAGGTCCGTCATTCGACTTGTACCTCCTCGTAGGTGGGGTTGAGTACGCGGATTCCCTCGTCCTCGGCGACCTCTTCGATGCGCTCGCGCTTGCGAGCGCCGACCTTGGAGGCGATTCGGACGGCTTCGCGGTCACCGTCGACGCCCTCGAGGTCGTCCACGTTGTGGACGCGGACCTCCTCGAAGCCCGACGGGTGCTTGCCTCGCACCGCCTTGGGCGAGCGGAAGCCGGCTTCGACCGTATCGCCCTTGCCCTTGATGCCGCGGCGCTGCTTCGAGAGCTTGCCACGCGGCGCGCGCCAAGAGGTCGGGATCCGCTTTTTCTTGTGGTGATCCTGTGCGTTGAACTGAGGCGTGTTCTCCCGATCACGCTGGGTGAGTAGCCGCTCTTCCTCGTCGTCGAGGGTCGGGGTCTTGTCGACCAGGCCGCGAGGACGGAGTTCCGTCTCGACGTCCTCGTCGGACTCGTCGGTCTCCTCTTCCTCGACCTCGGCCTCGGTGTCGTCGGCGACTTCGAGGCTGCCGACGTCGGCCTTGATCCGAGCGGCGAGTGCGTTACCGACGCCCGAGACGTCTGCGAGCTGGGACTGGTCGGCACCGCGAACGTCGTCGACGGTCTCGAAGCCGGCCTCGCGGAGGGCCGCTGCTTTCGAGTCGCCGACGCCGCTGATGTCGGTCAGTTCGGTGAGTTCGTCGTCGCCCTGCTCGGTTGCGTCTTCGTCGTCTACCATCAGGCGTCACCTCGGTTCGGCTTGTTCGTGATGTACACGCCGTCCTGGAACACGCGGACGTCCTTGTCGTTGACGCGTGTGAGCTGTTCGATGTCTGCGGCTGTCTGGCCCACGGCCTCGATGTCCGGGCCGGAGAGGGTGAGTTCCTCCCCGTCGACGGACACGTCGGTGTCGCCGTGGATGGGAGCGCGTCGGGGCGCTCGCTCGCCGAGGAAGTTCTCGATGACGACGTCACCGTCTTCGACTTCGACCTGCATCGGGAAGTGAGAGTAGAAGACTTCCATCTCGTACTCCCAGCCCTCCGTGACGCCGTGGAACATGTTCTCGACGTGGCTCTCGAACGTCCCGATCGTCGAGCGCGTCTTCGCGTCCGACTCATCGGAAGCGATGACGACGCTACCGTCCTGAACGGAGACGTCGATGTCCGGATACCAGAGTCGCCGTGTGACGGAGCCGTTGGGCCCCTCGACCGTGAGGTCGAGGTGGTCCTGCTCCGCGCTTGCCTCGTCTGGAATTGCGAGTGTTACTTCTGGCATTGTTAGTAGACGTATGCGATGACCTGGCCACCGATGCCCTCTTCGCGGGCCTCGTAGTGGCTCATGATGCCGTGGCTGGTGGTCACGACGAGCGTCCCGTAGTCACGGGCGGGGAGGAAGCGTTTCTCCCACTTTTCGAACTCGTCTGCGCCCGCCGTGTAGCGGGGCTTGACCGGGCCACATTCGTTGATGGCACCTTTCAGTTCGATCTCGAAGGAGCCGGCTTTACCGTCGTCGACGAACTGGAAGCCGTCGATGTACCCGCGGTCGTAGAAGACCTCGAGTACGCTGCCGATCTCGTTCGAAGCGGGCTGTACTGTCTGTTCGAGGTGGCCGACGCTCTCGGCGTTGTCGAGCGCCGACAGCGCGTTGGCGAGTGGGTCGTTTCCTGTCATAGTTAGCTGTACTTCTTGAATCCCATGCCCCGAGAGATCTCTCGGAAGCACTGGCGACACAGCCAGATGTCGTACTTGCCGACGAGACCCTGCTCGCGACCGCATCGCTGGCACGCCTCGAGCTGTCCGGTCGGGACCGATTCCTCGGCCTCTGTTTCTGATTCGCTTTCGCTCATTCGCTCACCTCCACGTCGAAGGTCGACTCGACGTAAGCAGCGGCGTCGTCGGCGTCGAGTCGATGGCTGGACGGGATCGAGCGCGAGGCCTTGTCGCGCTTGGCCACGCGGTAGCCGGGGCGGACGAGGTTGACCGTCACGTCCAGCCCGTAGATCCCGATCTGCGGGTCGTACTCCTGACTCGGGAAGTCGGTGTGTTCTGCGACACCGAAGCTGAAGTTGCCGGTGTCGTCGAACTGCGAAACTGACAGCTCCGTCAGCGGGAGCGCAGTTTCGAGGAACTCCTGGGCGTCGTCGGACCGCAGGGTCACCTTCGCACCGATCGGATCGCCCTGGCGGATCTCGAACTCGCCGACGGTTTTCTGTGCGACCGTCCGGACCGGCTGCTGGCCCGCGATCTCGGCGAGGATCTCCTCGCCTTCCTGGAGTTCACGACCACCCTGGCCGACGCCCATGTGGACGACGACCTTCTCGACGCGAGGCTCGCGCATCTCGTGGAAGCCAGCGTCGGTCTCGGAGCTCATTCGTCGTCACCTCCGTCGTCATCTGTGGCTGCGTCCGCTGCGTCCTCGTCGACGAAGTTCTCGTCGATGACGACGACGTACTCTTCGACGGTCTCGAAGCCGTCCCCGTCGGTCTGCTCGACGAGCACGTTGTTCGAGGAGCTGCCCGGCGTGACCTGGATCTCGTCGATCTCACCGATCTCACCGGCGTGTGCGCCGTCGACGGCGGTGACGAGCGCGCCCGCTTCGTACTCGAAGTGAGCGACGACCTCGTCGTCGTCGTTGCCGACGACGATGGAGTCGCCACCGTCGTAGTCGGTGTCTTCCTCGACCAGGAGCGTCTGGCCGTCGTGCAGCGTCAGCTGGATCTGATCGCCGCTGACCGCTCGCTTGCCGACGATCTTGCCCAGCTTGGACTGCGCGCTGTCCTCGTCGATGGGGGTCAGCGCCAGCCGACCGCCCTCGCCGGGGAACACGCGGTAGTACTCGTCTCGCTCGACGAACGCCAGGATGTCGAACATCCCGACCGGGCGTTCCTCGTCGGAGACGGCCTTGCCGTTGATCAGGACGCTGTCGTTGTTGAGAGCGTAGCGGGCTTCCTTCCGGGAGTCCGCGTAGCCCAGCACGTCCCGCAGGACGATCAGGAGCGGGACTCCTGCTTCGCCGTGGGGACCAGCGTCTGCCTTTACGGTGAACGTCTCGGTCTTGCGCTCGACCGGCCAACTCTTCGGGACCGATAGTCGTTTCTGATGGTTGCTCATGCGCTGTCCTCCTCGGATTCGAGGCGCGCCTCGCGGCGGTCGTCGTCGAGGTCCAGTTCCGTGACGCGAACGTTGCTCGCGTCGAGCGGGCGTGGAACGTCCTCGCCGTCGGCTGCCGCGACGGTCACGTCCTCGACGTAGATAGCGGCGTCGTCGAGGTCGACCTCGACGACTTCGCCCTCTTCGCCGGCGTAGTCGCCGCGCAGCACTTCGACGGTGTCGCCCGCGTTGACGCGAACCGATCGCTGGCCGTACTCCTCGCGGAGGTCGTCGGCCAGCGTCGATCGTACCTGCTTTTGCTTCTCGTGAAGCGGGGCACGCCGTGCGTTCTTGCGCTGTTTGGATGGTTGTCGTGTCATGCTATACGATCATCGTCGCTGTGCTCGCGATGGAGCCGAATCGTTCGGCGACCTCGCGAGCGATCGGGCCCTTGATCTCCGAGCCCTGGGGTTCTTCGTTCTCGTTGATGATGACGGCCGCGTTGTCTTCGAACTTGACGCGGGTGCCGTCCGGACGGCGGATCGGCTTGCGCTGGCGGACCACGACGGCCTCCAGCACCTGCCGACGCATCTCCGGCGTCCCTTTCGTGACCGAGACGGTGATCTTGTCACCGAGCCCGGCCTTCGGATGACGGTTCTTCGTCCCGGAGTAGCCCGAGACGCTGATGACTCGCAGCTCGCGTGCGCCCGTGTTGTCGGCACACGTGATCAGCGAGCCCTTCTCGAGACCCTGTGTGACGTCTGCTTTCAGGGCCTCCATCAGTCGTCACCCTCCTCGATTGCAACGACAACGTGGCTTTTCGTCTTCGAGAGCGGTCGACACTCTGCGATCGTGACCGTGTCGCCGACCGCGAGGTCGAGACAGTCGGGTGCGTGAGCCGGTACGCGGCTGCGTCGCTTCATCAGCCGGTCGTACTTGGGCACCTTCACGTCGTACTCGCGTTCGACGACGACGGTCTTCTCCATGTCAGTGGACGCGACCTCGCCTTCGATCGTCTGCCCGCGGACACTCAGTGTGCCGTGGAACGGGCAGTTATCGTCGGCACAGGCCTCGTCCGGTTCCTGTACGTTCAGTCCTAGCGCCATTTGGAATCACCTGTCGCTTCCGTGCGTCGAGCGGGGCGGGCGACGAGGTTCGAACCGCGAACCCGGACCGAGCGCGACTCGGAGTCGCCCTCGGCCGGGAGGTCGAACCGGAACGTCGCCGCGTCCTTCGGCACGTGCCACACCCGATCAGTCCCCTCGACACCCAGCGTCTTCGTCGTCTCGGTGACGACGGTCCCGGCGATACCGATCGCGTCGGGATTTGCCGCTGCGACGACCTCGACGTCGAGGCCGGCGAGTTCGTGTCGTGGGAGCGTTTCGGGTGTCAGTGGCATCATTCGGAGTCCTCTTCGTCCGCAACGTCGCACGTCTCACGGTTCACACCGTTCGACCCGTCGGACCTCATTCGAGGTCCCCTTCTTCGGTCTGGATCGTCTTGATCCGGGCGATGGCCTTCCGCAGCTCGCCGATACGGCCCGGATTCTCGGGTGCTCCACCCGCCGCCTGAACGGCGCGGGCGTTGAGCAGTTCCGTCTTGAGGTCCTCGAGTTCCGACTCGCGCTCGGCGGCCGTCATGTCGCGGACCTCTTCGACGTGGATGACGGTCATTCGTCGTCACCCTCCTCGCTGTCTGCGGACGAGTCTGAATCGTCCATCTCGTCCATGAGTTCTTCCGCCTCGGCGGCGGTGTCCTCGTCGAGGTCCTCCTCGATGGACTCCTCGACGTCGTCGATGTCGACGTCGGCGTCCTCGTCGGAGGGCGTCTCGACCTCGTCGAACTCGTCGGCCGCTTCCTCGACGACTTCCTCGTCGACGTCTTCGACGAGTTCGTCCTCGTCTGCGTCCTCGTCGGCGGGGGCCTGCGCGCCGTGCTCGGCGGCAGCGTCCTCGCCTTCGGGCTCGCCTTCGAGGAGTTCCTCGACGGACTCGCCGTCGGTGTCGGCGACGTAGTCCTCGACCTCGACGTCCTCGTAGATCTCGAAGTCGTCGGGGAGTTCCGCCTCCGGCGGGATGATCTTCACTCGGACACCGATGGTGCCGAGTTTCATCACGGCGACGCCGACACCGCTGTCGACGATGTTCTCCGCGGGCTCACCGTTGTGCTTGATGTAGCCGCGGTTGAACTTCTCCACGCGCGAGCGTGCGCCCGTGACCTTCCCGGAGAGGACGATCTCTGCGCCCTTCGCGCCTGCTTCCATGATCCGGTCGATCGTGGTGTGACCGGCCTTGCGGAAGTACCAGCCGCGTTCGAGGGCGTTGCCCAGACGGTCCGCGACGATGCGGGCGTTGAGGTCTGGCTCCTCGACTTCCTGGACGTCGACCTGCGGATCCTCGAGGCCGAACTCCTCTTCGAGGGTGGTGGTGATCTTCCGGATGTTCTTCCCACCCTTGCCGATCACCATACCGGGTTTCTCGGCTTTGAGCACGATCTGGGTCCCCATCGGCGTCTTGGCGACGTCCATGCCGCCGTAGCCGGCACGACCGAGTTCGTCCGCGAAGAACTCGTCGATCTGGGTCCGCTGAAGTCCGTCTTCGATGAACTGCTGTTCGTCTGCCATTATTCGTCGACCTCCTCTAAGATCAGTTCGACGTCGACCTGCGGACTGTTCCAGGCAGATGCCCGGCCCATCGCGCGGGGCTGGCGACCCTGCTGTTCGCCGACCTTGTGGGCGGCGACGTGCATGATCTCCATGGACCCACCGTCGAAGCCCTGGTGGTCTGCGTTCCCGACCGCGTTTTCGAGCAGGTCGAGGAACGCTTCGCTGGCCTTCTCGGGGTAGCGACCGGCGTCCCAGCCGTCGATGTCGTTCCGGTGGCCGACGCCCGAGTTGTGAGACTTGAACGGGACCGACTGCTTCTCTGCGATCACGTCTTCGAGGTACGCGATCGCGTCGTCGGCCGTCATGCCCTTGATCTCCCGAGCGATAGCCTTGCTGTGCTTGTGGCTCATCTGCCGCTCCCGGAGCATCGCTTTTGCCGTCGTGTCCGGGTCGGCGTCGACTGAGTAGCTGATTCCCATGATTTACTTGAGCGGTACGAACTTCGAGGAGCGGGTCGCCCCGATGCCGGCCTGACCGTGTTCGACCGACTTCCGAGTGAGCTGGAACTCGCCGAGATAGTGACCGATCATCTCGGGCTCGACCTGCACGCGCTCGAAGCTCTGCCCGTTGTGGACGGCGAAGGTCAGATCGACGAACTCCGGCAGGATCGGCATATCCCGCAGGTGGGTTCGGATCGGGTTGTTCGCCGTCTCCTCGGGCTCTGCGTCGCGGGCCTTCTCGAGCAGCTTCTGTTGCTCGTCGGTCAGACCGCGTGTGATACTTCGCCGCTGGCGAGCGGGGAGCAGTTCCGCAACCTCGTCGAGCGACAGCTCCTGCAGCTCGTCGAGCGTGTGGCCACGATAGGTGAAGTCACCCTCCTGGCCAGTCTGATATCCTGAACTCATTCGTTGCCACCTCGACCGGTTCGCTTCGAGGAAATGTCCCCGACCTTCCGACCCGGCGGGGCGTTACGCGAGATGGACTTGGGCTTGCCGGGGTGCTGTCGGCCGCCGCCACCGAACGGGTGGTCGACGGCGTTCATCGCGACACCGCGGACGTTGGGCCACTTGGTCCCTCGCGCTTTCATCTTGTGGTGCTTGTTGCCGGCTTTGACCATCGGCTTCTCGGTGCGACCGCCACCGGCGACGACGCCGATGGTGGCACGGCACTGCGGGTCGAGCCGCTTGACCGCTCCCGAGGGGAGCTTCACGACCGCGACGTTGCGGTCGTGGGTCATCAGCTGTGCGCTGACGCCGGAGGCCCGGGCGAAGCGACCGCCGTCGCCCTGGTTGGCCTCGACGTTGCACACCGGGACCCCTTCCGGGATCTCGGCCAGCGGGAGGGTGTTGCCGGGCTCGATCGCCGCGGAGACACCCACCTGCATCCGATCACCGACGCCCACGCCCTCGGGCGCGAGCACGAGCCGGCGATCGCCGTCCTCGAACTCGACGGCCGCGACGGGTGCCGAGCGGGCGGGGTCGTGCTCGATGTCGACGACCGTGCCGGAGACGACGTCGCCGTCTTCGACGTTACGGTGCTGCAGGTCTGCCTTGTAGCGGTGCGAGGGAGCCCGGAACGTGGACGTCCCGCGACCGCGTCGTTGTCCCTGAATTCGTCGTCCCATCGTTAGAACACCCCGATCCTGGAGGCGACTTCCTGGGCGTCGTCGTCCTCAGAGAGGCGAACGACGGCCTTCTTTTCGCCGTCCATCGTGTTCTGCGTCGTGACCGCTTCGACGGTGACGTCGTACTGCTGTTCGACCGCGTCGGCGACTTCGGGCTTCGAGGCCGCGGAGTCGACGGCGAACTGCAGCTTGTTCTGGAAGTCCATGTCGTTCATGGCCTTCTCGGTCACGTGCGGATACTTGATCACGTCCCACGTCATCGCTCGGCCACCTCCTCGAGTGCGCTCTCTGTCCAGATCGTGAGCCGACCGGGGGCCGTCCCCGGTGCGAGGTCCTCTGCGTTGACCTCGCGCGCGGTAGTCACGTCGGCACCGGCGAGGTTGCGAGCCGCCTTCGACGGCTCCTCGCTGGTGACGAACAGAATCGAGGACGGTCGGCGGTACTTCCGCCCGCGGGCGGAGCCCTTGCCGGCCTTGATCTTCGTGTCGTCGGCGCGCTCGATGTCGGCGTGAACGCCGAGGGATTCGAGCGTGTCGACGACGGCCTGGGTCTTCTGAAGGTCCTCGAAGGAATCGTCGACGACGAGCGGGAGTTCGAGATCGTCGTCGAACTCGTGACCGCGCTCGGCGACGAGTTCGCTGTCGGCCGTCGCGGCGATGGCCGAGCGCGTCGCGAGCTTGCGCTCCTTGTCGTTGATCGTCAGCGATCGGTCCTTCTCGGTCTTGGGCGGGTGGGCCGGTCGGCCCCCGACTGCCTGGGGGACGCGCCGTGCCTGGCCCCCCTCTCGGGGAACGTGGGCCATCCCGCGACCGCTGCCGAACGACTCGGCAGGCGTTCGCAGGCCCGCGTACTCGTCGGACCCGTAGTCCTGCTTCCGGTTTGCCTGTTGGGCACGCACTGCACTGGCGATGAGATCCGGTCGGACCGTGGTCTCGAAGACCGCGGGCAGATCGACCTCGTCGCCTGCGTTACCGTCCAGGTCGTAGATTGTTGCCTGCATGTGTTATCCCTGATTCGACTGCGTCGAGACGAAGCGCACCTCTGGGTCGAGGCGCGGCTGGTCGTTCGGACGCACTGCCGGTCGGAAGCGCACGAGGCGCTGGTCCGGACCGGGAACCGAGCCCTTGACGAGCGTGTACGGCCCGTCGACTTCGCCGTAGTTGACGAAGCCGCCGTCGACGCTGGCGTCGTCGCCGTCGCCGATGTCGATGAGGCGCTTGTTGAGCTCGGTGCGCTGGTGGTAGCCGGTCTGGCCCTGCTGGGGCACCGTCGAGCGGACCCGGGAGGGGTTCCACGGACCGAGGTTGCCGATCCGTCGTCGCCAGCCCTGGCGGGCGTGCTTGCCCTTCCGCTTCTGGACGCCCCATCGCTTGACGGGGCCCTGGGTGCCTTTCCCCTTGGTGACGGCCGCGATGTCGGTGTACTCACCGGCGCGGAACACGTCGTTCATGGCGTGTTCGCCGCCGTCGTCGACCAGTTCGAGCGCGTGCTCGAATCGGTCGCTCAGCGAGCCACCGCCGACTCGCGTCTCCATCACGTCGGGCTTTTTCTTGGGCACGTTGGCCAGTTCGTCGGGGACCGTGTGCGTGACGACGCGCACGTCCGCGATGTCACCGGCGTCGAGTGCGTCGCGTACCTGTTCCTCTGCGGCATCGGCGTCGTGGCCCTCGGGAAGGTCCAGAGCGCGATCGAGTTCCGAGTGGAACTCGTCGGTCCAGACTTCCGTGAGCGGACGCTTGCCGTACGGCGTGTCTTCGTAGGCTCGGACTGCCACGGCGCGCACTGGCGGCGTCTCCACGACCGTCACCGGGACGGTCTCTTCCATCCCCTCGCGTGGGGAGTTGGGTTCGTCGTTGACGAGAGTGACGTGTGTCATTCCCGCCTTGTAGCCGGCGAACCCCTGGAGACCAGCCTGGCCGTCGTCGGACGGCCAGCTGTTGAAGCGCGGCGTTTCGTTCGCCGCTCGCGTACGCGGGCCGTAGCCCAGCGAGCCTTTGCGTGGTCTGCTTGGTTGTGGCATGGTCTACTCCGTGAGGGTCAGCGAAGCGAGGGTGGCGAACATCGCTTCTTCGGTTCGCACGACCTCGCTTCCCTGGTTTGGAACCGTATTCAGCCAAAGGTCGAACCCGGCGTCGTCGTCACCTGTGCCGTCTGGGACGGCGTCGTCCGGGTCCAATCCGAATATCGCTGGCAACCCGCGCTCCGGAGCGCCGAAGGCCACTGTCATGTGGCCCGCGGCGTCCCGGCGCTCGACCAGTTGGCCGAGCCGGTCGACGCCGAGTTCCTCACCATGCCGCGATGCGGCGATGGCGAACCCGGCGTCGGACCGTTCGAGTGCCGTATCCACGTCCGCGGTGTCGACGACGTACCCGGTGAGGGGCTCGTCGACGAGCTTTGCGCGGACTGGCCGTCGCGAAGAGACCCTGACGGTGACGCGCTCCCCCTCGCCGGGCACTTCCATCGCGGAAGGTACCGGGAGAGAGATCGGGTGTTGCAGTCCGCAATTGACCCGAACGCGCCCATCAGCTCCGACCTCGGTCACGATTCCCTGTCTTAACGACCCCGAACCCTCGGATCCGGAGCCGGTCTGTGAGCGGACGCGGAGCGGCGGCAAGACGCCGACGTACTCCAGTTCGTCCCGCTTGCCCCAGACCTCCTTTCGGAGGTACGGCGGCGTCGCGGCGTACCGCAAGACGGTTTCGACGAACCCGTCTTCCCACTTCCCCGCTCCCGCTGGATCGGGGAAGACCGTCAGCCGATCGACCCGGAACACGACGGCCGCGCGGGCCACGTATCCCAGCTTGCGAGTCGCCTCGCGTCTGTCCTCGGCTTCCCGGACGAGGGAAGACGGCACGAGTACGCTAGTCGTCATACCGGAACGCTTCCACGTCGCGCCACTAGACTGTGCCGATTACTCCCCCAGCCATCCTTAAAAAGAGTCCGCTTCACGCGCGCGATGAGAAGCGTTCACACGGCCCTAGATGGTCAGTATATAGCCGCTCGGGGGGAGAGACCGTGGGAGAGAATGACAACAAATGTGACCGGTACCGAACCCACCGCTCACCAGAGCGGTGGTCGACCCTGGACTTATCCCGCCGCCGTCAGTATTCGTAGTTCGTCATGCTGACCCGCCAGCTCTACCGCCTCGGATGTGGGCTCGGAGTCGTCGGCAGCCTCGTGATCGTCGCGAATCTCGTTGTCGCCGGCTACTGGACCTTCGTTCCCATCGCGCTCGGTGCTGGAGCCGCCTGCGCTTTCGCCCTCAGAAACGCCCACGAGCGCGACGATTTCGACCGAGACCACTCGGTTGTCTACCGCTCGGTGAACCTCGCAGGGGCTGTGATCACAGTCGGTGCTGGACTGGTGATGCTCGCAGTCGGGTTCCTCTCCTATCAGTGGTTCGTCGTCGGGACGCTCGGATAGCAGTCGGGCGTGTGAGCGAGTCGTTCGGGTCGCCCTCCCACGGTTTTGACTCCAATTCGGAAGTCTTTTATCCTTCACCCCCGCCAGAATGAAATGCACTCACCCGCGGTGGTAGTGTAGTGGTATCACAGGACCCTGCCACGGTCCTAACGGGGGTTCAAATCCCCCCCACCGCATTGTTCTGGCGCGAACAAACTCGTGAGCGCCAGCAATCGGGACAAGAGATTTGAACCACAGCAGTCGCGCGCAACGAAGTGAGCACGTCTGCTCCGGGTTCAAATTCCCCCACCGCACTCCTCTCGAACGCTATACAGCGAGCGACCGCTGTGCGTGTGCTCGTCTCGCGTAATCGCTACTGTTGTAGGGGAGAGATTCGAGCCCCGAAAGTAGACATCGAAGGTCGTCTTTCGAGTGGCATCTCTCACCACACGTCGTACGGGCGTGGCCGGCGAGTGCCCGCCGCGTGCGGCCTGCAGACGCGGGTGCTGCTGCCACCGTCGAGCGGAGACTGTTGTTCGGAACCTCTTTACACGACTGTTTTTTAGGCTTGCCTAAATGAGTCGGAGCGCAGAGCAACTCGTCGGCGCGCTGTTCAACGTCCTCGGGTCCGAGGGCTACACCGAGGTCCAGCAGCTCTTGCTGAGCACGTACCAGTCCAACGCCTCGACGGATCGCGACGAGCTGGTCGATCAGCTCGTCGTCGACCTCGTCACCGTCCTCCGGGAACACCTGTCCACCGAGGAGGAGATCGAGGTTCTCACCACGACGATCGAGTATCTGGTGAGTCGGTTCGTCTCCGTCGTCGAGGTCGCACCAGTCGCGATCGTCGTCGTCGACAACGAAGGCGCGATACAGCTGTGGAACGCGGGTGCCGAGTCGATGTTCGGCTGGACGGAGTCCGAAGTCGTGGGTCGGCCCTACCTCCAGACCGTGGCCGACACCCCAGAGACAGTCGAGTCGTGGTGTCGCCGGCTCGAAGCGGGCGAACAGTTCACCGGCGTCGAAACGCGGCACCGCGACAGCGACGGCGCGATACTGGACGTTCGAGTGTGGGCGGGGCCGCTGTACACCAACGACGACCAGTTCACCGGCGCGACGTTCGTCACGACCGACATCACCGAACAGAAGACGCGCGAGCAACGGCTCAGCGTGCTCAATCGAGTGTTGCGACACAACATCCGAAACGACGTGACCGTGATGCGGGGCCACCTCGAAGTGCTCGCCGAAGCAGTGCCCGAAGAAAGCGATCACGTCAACGCGATCGAGCGCCGGATCGACAATATCACGGAGCTCAGTGAGAGGGCGCGCCACATCGAGCAGTTGCGTGACTGTGGCAGTGAGGAGGACTGGACCACGTTCGAGCTGTCGTCGATACTGGACGACAACAGAGAGCGACTGGAACTCGATTGGCCGACGGCAACGGTCACGACGACGGGGCCGACCGCGACCGTCGTCAGGGGCCACGAACTGCTCCCGTACGCGGTCGAGAACCTGCTCGAGAACGCGGTCGAACACAACGACGGCGACGATCCCAGCGTCCACGTCGAGGTGTCCCGAAAGCCGCGGGATCCAGCACACGACGTGTCACTGGCGATCGCGGACGACGGCCCCGGACTCCCCGCTGTCGAACGAGATGTGCTGACACAGGACACCGAGCGCGCGCTCTCACACAGTAGTGGGATGGGGCTGTGGCTGACCCGATGGATCGTCCGTAGTTCCGGTGGAGACCTCCGCGTCGAAGAGAGTCGGTTCGGCGGGACGCGTGTCGTCGTCGGATTGCACCAGCCGGCGGATATCGAGGGTCCAGAGTGAGGCGACGGACAGGCTGCTGCCGTTCGCAGACTCGTCCCCGAGCGACCCCGGGAGCGGAGCCGTGACGGCGTCGGCCCAGACCTGTTCACTATAGAGAAATTCCTTGTCGTCGTGTGTCGGCGATCAGCGTCGGCGTGCGCGGGCGATCGCACGCCCCCACAGGTACGTGGCGACGAGGAATCCGTATGCGAAGACGAACGTCCCGAGGAGCGGCCCGACACGGGAGAACGTGACGAGCGACCCCCCGATACCGAGCGTGACAGTGAGCGCGACGAACCCGAGCGTCCAGCCGAAGAAGTACGCGCCGTGGCCACCGATCGACCGAAACGGCGCGATCGAGAACGCCTCCCGGAGCGACCCCGTCTGGCCGTACACCGTCAGCGCGATCGGGAGCAAGTAGAGCCCCAGCAGGCCGACGAACAGCGTCGCCGTCGAACCGGCGAGGATACGACCCGTCGGAAGGTCGCCCGCGCTGGCGTCCAGCGTGACGACGCCGTACACCGTCACGAGCAGGGCAGCGAGGGGTAGCCCGAGGAAGACCACACAGAGGATCGACCCGCCGACTGACTGGCGGAGGAGGGTCCGACCGTCTGCGAGAAACGGGGGAAGAGCGTCACCGCGTTCGCTGGCCGTCAGGGCACGGACGACGTAGCCGACGACCGGGAGCAGTGGGACGACTGGGACGACGAACGAGAGAGCGAGCGACAGCCACACGGCGAGCAACGGCCGCTCACGCGCGTCGCCGGCGATGGGGTACGTTGCGGCGGTCGTCGAAGGGCGCATGGGTACGATCACCGTGTGGACCGCCGTATGCCCATCGGTCTTCGATCGTTCGAGCGAACTGCCGACACACAATTTGTTCCCCATGGTGAACAGAACTAAGTAGAAAAATCTCAGTAAGAATGATTTCGTGCAGAGGGACAGTTATATATGGCAATCGATCATTCCCTATCATGGAGTACCATGACTGACGATAGTGACCGACTTTCGCGGCGGCGGTTCGTTGAAGCGACAGGAGCGGCAACACTGATCGGCCTCGCTGGCTGTAGCGGGGACGGCGGTGGTGACGGCGGAGACGGCGGCAGTGAGAACACCGACGGCAGTGACGGCGGCGACGGTGGCGACAGCAGCGGAGATCCACTCGAAGTGCTGCACGGCTGGACCGGCGGCGACGGTGCAGCGGCGGCCGAGGCACTCGTCGAGGCGTTCGAAGAGGAATACCCCGACATGGAACACGAGTTCAACCCCATCGGTGGGGGCGGGAACCAGAACCTCGACGCAGTCGTCGCCAACCGGCTGCAGAACAACAACCCACCGAGTTCCTTCGCCAACTGGCCCGGCAAGAACCTCCAGCGCTACGAGGGCGTGCTGGGCGAGGCCGACAGCGTGTGGGAAGAAGAGGGCTTCGAGGACGTGATGGTCCAGGAAGCAGTCGAACTCCACCAGTACAACGGTGCGTTCCGAGCCGTGCCGCTGGGTTCCCACCGACTAAACTGCCTGTTCTACAACACCTCGGTCGTCGAGGAGGCGGGCGTCGATCCCGATTCGCTGACCAGCGTCTCGGCCCTGATCGACGCACTGGAGACGGTCGCGACCGAGACCGACGCGGTGCCGATGACCCACGGTATGAGTGGGACCTGGACGACGACCCAGCTGTGGGCGTCGACCATGCTCGGCAAGGAAGGGTACGACGCGTACATGAACTTCATCGAGGGCAGTCCCGACGAGGCCGCCGTCCAGTCGGCCTTCGAGTCGGTCGCCGAGATCCTCGAGAACTACATCAACGACGACGCGTCCTCGATCGGTCTGACGGAGTCCAACCAGAACATCATCGAGGGCAACGCTGCCTTCATCCACCAGGGTAACTGGGCGGCCGGTGCCTTCCGCAACGCCGAGGACTTCGAGTACGACGAGGACTGGGGCTTCAAGACGTTCCCCGGCTCCGAGGGAATGTACATGCTCCACTTCGACTCGTTCCTCTACCCGTCGAACAACCCGACCCCGGAGAAGACGGACAAGTTCATGGCCTTCGCCGGGAGCGAGGCCGCACAGGTCGCGTTCAACCAGTACAAGGGATCGATCCCGACCCGGACGGACGTGGACATGAGCGCGTTCGGTCCGTACCTCCAGGAGACCCAGGAGGACTTCGCCAACGCCGAGGAGCGGCCCCCGAACCTCCAGCACGGTCTGGGCGTCGACTCCGAGACGATGTCGACGCTGAACGACGTGATCTCCAGCGAGTTCTCGGGACCGTACAACGTCGAGGCGGCGACCAGCGGCTTCATCGACGCGGTTTCCAACTGATCCCGGTCCAATGAGCGACCGGATTTCGGCGGTTTCGACAGGTGGTGAGAGACATGGCATTGCATAACGACGACACCGAGGAGAGTGGCGACGCAGTCACCGACGGCGGGGTCGTCGAAGAAAAACAGCAGACCGGATTCAGGCCGATCGCCAGGCTGAACGAGCGGTTCGGCAGCGACTTCGTCGAGTCCTCGCAGTTCTGGCTCCCACCGTTCCTGCTGGTGGGGCTGTTCGTCTACGGGGCGATCATCTGGAACGTCATGATCTCGCTGACGGACTTCCAGGGGTTCGGAACGCCGGACTACAGCGATCTGGACCTGGAGATGTACGCCCGCGCGCTGGCCGACAGCGGCTTCGTCGACGCCGCGGTCAACACGTTCGTGCTCCTGATCGCGTTCACGCTCGTGACACTGGCGATCGGGCTGGGGCTCGCGATCTTGATCGACCGGAACATCCGATTCGAGAACACCTTCCGGACGATCTACCTGCTCCCGATGAGCCTCTCGTTCGTGGTGACCGCCCAGTTCTGGGCGTGGATGTACAACTTCAACAACGGCGTCATCAACATCGTGCTCACGTCGATCGGTCTCGACCGAGTCGACTGGATCGGCAGCCCAAATATCGTTCTCTGGGCGGTCGTGTTCGCGCTGATGTGGCAGTTCGCGGGCTACGCGATGGTCGTCTACCTCGCCGGGTTGCGTGCGATTCCGGACGAGCACTACGAGGCGGCCAAGGTCGACGGCGCGTCGACGCTGCGGATGTACTGGCGCGTCATCATCCCACAGCTGAAGGGATCGACGATCAGCGCCTCGGTCGTCCTGATGGTGTTCGCGCTGAAGGCCTTCGACTTCCTGTATTCGCTGGTCGGCGGTTACCGACCACCGAACGGGGCCGACATCCTCGCGACCAAGATGGTCCGTGAGGCGTACGCGAACCTCAACTGGGCGTACTCGTCGGCGATCGCGATCATGCTGTTCCTGATGGCACTGAGCATCGTCGGCCCGTACCTCTACTACCAGTACAAGGAGGGACACCTATGAGCGACGAGACACGGACGGACGGTGGCGCTGTATCGGCGACGGGATCGGACCAGCCAGCGGGACTGCTCGCGGAGATCGACGCCTACCGCGTCGCGCTGTACCTCGGGCTGCTCGCGATCCTGGCGTTCTTCCTGATCCCGATCGAGTCGGGACTGGTCACCTCGTTCAAGACCAGCTCCGGCGTCAGCGGGACGCTCCCGTTCGCACCGCCGACGCCGGAGGTGTTCACGCTCGCGAAGTGGCAGGCCGCGTTCGACGCGCTCGCGCGCGGACTGATCAACAGCGCGCTGTACGCGGTGCCGGCGACGGTCATCTCGGCGCTGCTGGGAAGCTTCGCGGCCTACGGCATCACGCAGTCGAACTGGAAGCCCAAGTACAAGGCACCGATCCTCGCGCTGTTCGTCGCGGGGATCTTCATCCCCTACCAGGCCGTGCTCGTGCCGCTCTCGCAGTTCTGGTCGATGGTGCCACTGCAGGAGGCACTCGGCTTCGTGTGGGCACTCGGGATCAGCTCGGACTACACCGGTGTCGTCGAGCTCATCGTCACACACGTCGCCTACGGGCTCCCGATCTGTACGGTGCTGTTCCGATCGTACTACAAGAACATGAGCGAGGAGATGATCGAAGCGGCACGGCTCGACGGCGCGTCGATCCGGCGCGTCTATCGCCGGATCGTCCTCCCGCTGTCGGGGCCGATGTTCGCCGTCGTTCTGATCTATCAGTTCACCCAGATCTGGAACGACCTGCTGTTCACGCTCGTGTTGGTCCAGACCGAGTCCAGTACGGCCGCACCGATCGTGCTGATCCTCGCGGGCCTGGGACAGTCACTCGAAGGACAGGACTTCGCGCTTCGGATGGCGGGTGCGTTCATCGCCGCCCTGCCGACGCTCGCGGTGTACATCATGTTCGGCGAGGAGTTCGCCGAAGGGGTGGCGACATGACCCGACGCACCAGCCAGCAGGAACTCATGATTCGACATCAGTCACACAGTCGACGAGACGTATCGCACGAGAACTGTACCGTCGCTTCCGGAGGGCGATAGGATGGGGACGCTCGAACTCGACCGACTGACGAAGGTGTTCCAGGACGGTGACGAAGGCGAAATCGTCGCAGTCGACGGCGTCGACATCCAGATGGACGACGGCGAGTTCATCGTCGTCGTCGGTCCCTCCGGTTGTGGCAAGTCGACGACCCTGCGGATGGTCGCCGGGCTGGAGACGGTGACCAGCGGCAACATCCGCCTGGACGGACGGGTCGTCAACGACGTGAAGCCACAGAATCGCGACATCGCGATGGTGTTCCAGTCGTACGCGCTGTACCCCCACATGACCGTGGCGGAGAACATGGCGTTCGGCCTGGAAGAGTCGACGACGCTCCCGGACGACGAGATCGAAGAGCGGGTCCACGACGCCGCAGAGACGATGGGGATCGCGGAGCTGCTGGATCGTAAACCCTCGGAGCTCTCTGGCGGCCAGCAACAGCGCGTCGCGCTCGGTCGGGCGATCGTCCGAGACCCGGAGGTGTTCCTGATGGACGAGCCGCTGAGCAACCTCGACGCCAAGCTGCGCTCCCAGATGCGGACGGAACTCCAGCGCTTGCAGTCCGAACTGGACGTGACGACGATGTACGTCACCCACGACCAGACCGAGGCGATGACGATGGGCGACCGTATCGCCATCCTCAACGACGGGAAGCTCCAGCAGGTGGCGACGCCGCTCGAGTGTTACCACGAACCGGCAAACCAGTTCGTCGCCGGCTTCATCGGCGATCCGTCGATGAACTTCTTCGACATGGAGCGGGACGGCGACACGCTCGTCGGCTCGCGGTTCGAATATCCCCTCTCACAGTCGACGCTCGACGACGTCGGCGAGACCCGAAACGTCACGCTCGGTGTCCGCCCCGAGGACATCGAAGTGGGCACCGACGAATCGGGCAGTCACACCTACTCGGCGGTCGTCGAGGTCGTCGAGCCGATGGGCGACGAGAACACGGTGTACCTCCGGTTCGAGAGCGCACCGGAGGGCGAGACGTTCATCGCGACGATCGACGGCCTCCAGCAGGCCGCTGTCGGTGATCGTGTCACCGTCTCGATTCCCGAAGAGACGATCCACCTCTTCGACGGACGGTCGGGCGAAGCGGTCCACAACCGCCGACTCGACATGAACGACGAGATCTCCAGCCCGCCGACCTGATCGGCGCGATCAGTGCGGGAGGGCCTCGTCGTCGATCTCCGACTCGATCGATTCGAGTTGGGCTTCGAGATCGGCAATCTCGGACTGGAGCGCGGCGAACTCCTCGCTGCGTTCGAGTTCCGTCCGAGACAGCTCGGCCGCGAGGACGCTTCGTTTGACGCGTTTCTCGCTCAGCGTCTGGTAGATTTCGTCGTACGCTTCGAGTTTCAACAGTCGGTCGATCACCGCCCGAAGGTCGGACGGCGTGACCGGTTTGACGACGTAGTCGTCGAACCCCATGTCGATGATGTCGAGCGACGGGTCGACGGCGGTCACCATGGCCGTTCGACAGTCGATGGGTGCCGACTGGATGTACCGCAGAACGTCGTCGCCGGACCGCTCGGGGAGCCGGCGATCGAGGAGAGCCACGTCGAGGGAGTCGCCGAGACCGTCCACGTGGTCCGTCGCGGTCGCCGCGGTCTCGGCTGCGTACACGTCGTACTCGTCTTCGAGCCCGTTGACGTACGCCTCCAGTAGCTCGCTCTCGTCTTCGAGGACGAGCACCGAAACGTCGTCTGAGACACTCCTCACGGGGCCGACTTTCGTGCCCAATAACCTATACTTATTGGAACGGTACGGGCCGTCGATACAGCAGCCACACGTCACTGACTGAGGTCGTATAGAGGCGAGAAAAACACGGAGACGGGCTGAGACGGCGACGGTGTCAGCGGGTGTTTCCCTCGTTCCGAACGGTTCCCCTCCTCCCGCGGTCGCGTGGTGGCCATGCCGCGGTCACGTGGTGATCTTTCCGCGGTCGCGAGGAGTGGTGCCACCGCGTGATCTAAGGGGCGGTGCGTCGAACCGTCAGCTACCAGCATGACCTGTATCGCGTTCCTCTCGGTCGCACCGGTCGTCGAAGAGAGCATGGCGTCGTACGTCGCCGACGCCGTCGCCGCGCTGGAGCCGTTCGACGTGTCCTACGAGACGACGCCGATGGGCACGATCATCGAAGCCCAGGACAGCAAGGAGTTGTTCGACGCGGCCCACGCCGCCCACGAGGCAGTCGAGGCCGATCGCGTCGAGACCTTCCTGAAGATCGACGACAAGCGGACCGTCGACCAGGCGGCCGCCGACAAGGTGACCGCCGTCGAGGAGCACCTCGGGCGGGCGGCCCGGAGCGACCGCGACTGATTTCACACAGGCCGACACACGTGTGGGCATGCAATCGTGGCTGACCGTCGCGTTCGGGGCGTTTTGCGTGGTACTCGGCGTCGTCTGGGCGATCAAGCCGGTGGCGATGGGGAAGCTCCAGCAGCAGTACCTCTATCTGGGTGCCGGCGGCGACGAGGTCCAGATCAACGAGACGCTGGGACGCGTCGCCGGACTCGTCCTGGCCGCGGCGGGCGTCTACCTCGTCGTGACGTGAGTACACCGATCGAACACGAACAGTCTTAGGGCAGGGAGAGCCAAGCGGTGGGTATGGAGAGTCTCAATCGGATGGCGACGGAACTCGTCGACGAGGCCATCGACTTCGCCGACGAACTGACGATCGCCGTCCACGCGCTGGAGGGCGACGCCGCGGTGCTCGATTTCGGTGTCGACGTTCCCGGCGCCGTCGAGGCGGGGCTGCTCGCGACCGAGATCCAGACGGCCGGACTGGCGACCGTCCAGACGAAGCTGTCGAGCGTCGCGGGCGCACCGCTGACCCACGTCGAACTGTCGACCGACCACCCCGCGCTGGGGCTGCTGTGCTCCCAGAAAGGCGGCTGGGAACTCAGCGTCGACGGCTTCGAGGGGCTGGGCAGCGGCCCCGCCCGCGCGCTGGTGGCCGAAGAAGAGATCTACAGCCGCGTGGGCTATCACGACGCCGCGGACTTCGCCGTGTTGACGATCGAAGCCGACGAGCTACCGGAGCAAGACGTTGCCAGCCACGTCGCCGAACGGACCGGCGTTCCCGAGACGGCCGTCTTCCTCCCGGTCTACGCGACGGCCAGCGTCACTGGCAGCGTCGTCGCCGCCGCACGGGCCGCCGAGCTGGCGGCGTTCCGGTTGTCCGAGCTGGGGTACGATCCCATCTCGATCCTCTCGGCGACCGGCTCCGCGCCGGTCGCACCCGTCGCCGACAGCGAGGCGGCCGCCATCGCACGGACGACCGACGCGCTGGCCTACGGCGGACAGGTCCACCTCACCGTCGAAGAGGAGTTCGACCGCTTCGAGGAGGTCACCTCGATCGCGGGCGAGGAGTACGGGACGCCACTGGCCGAGACCTTCGACGACGCCGACTGGGACTTCAGCGAGCTGCCCGTCGAAGTGTTCGCGCCGGCCCAGGTGACCGTCGACGTGGTCGGTGGCGAGACCCACGTCTTCGGCGACACCCACGAGGACGTGCTGGCAGAGAGCTTCGGGCTCTGAACGATGCCCGAGGTTCGGTTCAAGGTCGTCCCGCCGGTCCGTGCCGTCGGCTTCCTCCGAGAGGCCGCCGAGACGCTCCCGCTGGTCCCCGGCAGCGTCGAGGACTGCTGTACGCGGGTGCGGGACGGAACTGCGGTCACGTCGCGAGACGAAGCACGGGAGTACCTGACGTTCATGCAGGCGCTGGGCCTCGTCGCCGAGACCGACCGCGGATTCCACCGGGTGCGTGACGCGCCGAGCGACGAGGAACTGCCGACCGCCTTCCGGGAGCGGGTCTTCGGTGCCCGAGAGGTGCTGGAGTGTGTGGCGACGGAGCCACGGACGCCCGAAGCGGTCTTTACTGCCATCCGAGAGGAGATCCCCCGGTGGGAACGGAACCGCCACGAAGACTGGGAGGCCGAGTGGCACGAACGGATAGAGCGGCTGCTCGGCTGGGCCGCAGTGTTCGATCTGGTCACGGAGTCAGACGGGCAGTACCGGGCAGAGCACTGATCGGCGTGGGGGCGTGGAGAGACGATCCGTCTCGCTCGCTCTCAGTCACGTCGTGTGAGTTGTTGCCGGGAAGCACACGAAATGTACTCTCTCCACACGGCAGGCCCGCGCGGTCGTGTGGAAAGCACTCGAAATCCACTCTGGGGAGCAATCGAGACGGCGAACGGGCGGGTCACGAGAGAGTGAGAGGGGATTTCGAGTGCTTTCGGTTGCGAATGAGGGGTGGGGGGCAGCGGAGCAGCGAGTGGGGTGTGTGAGGATAGCGCAGCAGCGACCGGGAAAGTGTGAGGACAGCGTCGACAGATCGTGGTCGTCGGCAGGTGTGGTCGACAGTTCTGGCCGTCGACGACTCCGTACCCGTCGTGCCGAGAGCCAGTCGACCACAGTGTGAGAGTAGCTTTCGAGTGCTTTCACGTGAGAACGGGGCGACGAAAAAGCGAGAGAAGGGCGTGTGAGGACTTCGCACAGGAAAAGACGACATCGGAAACGAAAGTCGTCACCACAGTGGCATCACCTGAAGCACGAGAAACAAGAGAAACACGTGAAGTAAGGTTTATGTGGTGGCCACGGTTTGACCGAACTAACGATGGGTGGTCCCTTCGATGCGATTACGGACACTATCTTCGCAGACAAAAGTGTCCTGACCGAGGACTACCAGCCCGACGAGATCCTCGAACGCGACGAAGAGATCGAGGAGTACCGCAACGCGCTCAAGGACGTGCTGTTCGGCCGAAGTCCCCAGAACATCTTCCTCTACGGGAAAGCTGGCCTCGGGAAGACGGCGGTGACGAACTACATGATGGACGCGCTGACCGAGGAGATCCAACAGCGTCCGGAGGCCGACGCGCTCCACGTCCACGAGCAGAACTGCAACGGCAAGACAGTGTTCATGGTCGTGCGCGCACTCGTCAACGACCTCCGTGGGCCGGACGGCGAGACGTTCCCCAAGCGCGGGCTCGGGACTGGCGACGCCTTCGGAGCGCTGTACGAGGAACTGGACACGACCGGTGGGACCCACCTGGTCGTCTTCGACGAGATCGACCACCTCGACGACGTGGACACGCTGCTGTACGAGCTCCCGCGAGCGCGTTCGATCGGCCACATCACCGACTCGCGCGTGGGCGTCATCGGCATCTCGAACAACTACACCTTCCGCCAGCAGCTCTCGGCGAAGGTCAAAGACACGCTGATGGAGACGGAGATCTCTTTCTCGCCGTACTCGGCCGACGAACTCCGCGCGATCCTCGAAGAGCGCGCCGAGAACGCGCTGAAAGACGACGGCTACGACTCGTCGGCGATCGCGATGGCCGCCGCGCTGGCCGCTCGCGACATGGGGAACGCCCGGCAGGCGATCGACCTGCTACGCGTCGGAGCGGAGGTCGCCGAGAATCAGGGCGAGTTTCGGGTGACCGACGAACACATCGAACGTGCCCGCGAACGTGTCCAGCGCGGGCGTCTCAGCGACAAGATCCGCGACCAGACGACCCACGCACAGCTGGTGCTGGAGACGCTGGCCCATCTCGAAGACGACGGCGAGACGCCCGCCCGTGCGAAGGAGATCTACGAGCTCTACCAGAACGTCGCGGAATCGTGGGCGAACGAACCGCTGACGACCGTCCGGAGCGTCCACAGCCACCTCTCGGACCTGCGGATGCTCGGCTTCCTCAAGCGCTACGAACGCAACGAAGGCCTCAGCGGCGGCCAGTACTACGAGTTCGAACTCGACGATCTCGATCCGGAACTGGTCTTCGACACCCGCGAGGACATCGAAGACGTGGCCGGCGACGCCTGAGCGATATCGACTCGTCCCACCCCAGCTACACAGCGAAAAGCACTCGAAACCTCCTCTCCCTACCACCCCACTACTCTACCTTCACCATCCCACTCCACCCTACCCCACCACCCTCACTCCCGAAAGCACTCGAAACTTCCTCTCACTCTCCACACCACATCACGCCACAGTCCGACGCGGCCGTCAGTCGTCCGTCTCGACGCTGGTGATCGTCCCGACACCTTTCGATCGGCCTTCGCGGAAGACGAACCGCTGGCCTTCCTCGACGAGGTACGAGCGGAACTTGAAGCGGACCGTGGCCTCGCCGCTGTCGCCGGGCAACAGCTGGCCGTCGGTCGGGAAGAACTGGGCGGCCTCGCTGATCGTCTCGACGTGGACGACCGGCTCGTAGCCGTCGCCGATCCGCGTCGGGTGGTTGAGCACCATCACCTCCGCCTCGAACTCTCTGACCGGGTCCGGATCGGCGTCGCGGGGCAGCAACACCATCCCGCGTTCGAGGGCGGGCTCCGTGACGCCCTTGAGTGCGATGCCGACGATGCGGCCGGCTTTGGCCTCGTCGACGCGGTGGTAGTGCATCTCGATCGATCGGACTTCGACCTCGCGGAAGGTGCCGTCGGGCATCGGTCCCAGCAGCAACTCGTCGCCGGCCTCGACCGTTCCCGACTTGATCGTCCCGGAGGCGACCGCGCCGACGCCCTGGACGTTGTAGCTGCGATCGACGTACATCCGGAACGCGCCGCTCTCGCCGGCAGTCTTGGGGAGGCGTTCGAACATCGCGTCGAGCTGGTCGATCCCGTCCATCGTGACGGCGCTCGTCGTCACGACGGGAACGACGGTCTCGGAGATCTCTTCGATCGCGGCGTCGACGCCGTGGCGCTCGACGCGCAACGGGGTCTTGTCCACGTCTCGCAGCGCCCGTTCGACCTCCCGCTCGACCTCGGCGACGCGCTCGTCGCTGACGAGGTCTGCCTTCGTGATGGCGACGATCGTCGGCAGTTCCGTCGCGAGCAGGATGCCCAGGTGCTCTCTGGTCGTCTTCGTCGGTCCGTCGTCGGCCGCTACGGTCAACAGGCCGTAGTCGAGCTTCTGCCCGACGAGCCCCCGAATCGTCGTCCGAAGCCACGGCTCGTGGCCGACGGTGTCGACGAAGCTGACGAGGCGGTCGGACTCCTCGACGACGCGTGCCCGATCGTCCTTGCGGTCGGGGTTGTCCATGCGGACCGGTTCGTCGTCCTCGAAGCCGTAGACGCCGTAGGAGAGGTCGGCCGACAGGCCGCGCTCGACCTCGTGTGGTTGCACGTCCAGATACGAGCGGGTGCTGCCCTCACCGTCGTCGGCGCTCCCGGTGACGAGCGTGCCCACCAGCGTCGACTTCCCGTGGTCGACGTGGCCCGCCGTGCCGACGACGATGTGGTCGTCGTCTTCCAGCACCGCACCCTCACGGATCGTCGCGACGCCGACGATACCCTCTGGGGCGGTGTCTGTGTCCGTGTCGGCCGTCGCCGGGGGACCGTCTGGGTCGGTCGTCTGCGATGCGCTGTCGACCCCCCAGGTCTGGACGGCCTCGATGTGTGCGCCGGCCTCGTCGGCCAGCAGCGAGAGCACGTCCATCGACTCGGAGAACGCCTCCGGGGAGATCCCGGCGAGGCCCCCGTCGTCCGTGACGCCGACGACGTAGGTCGCTTCCCCGTCACCGGAGAGGATGCGGTGGCGCAACTGTGCGGCGAGGCTCTCCAGTCGACCCTCGGCGAGGTGGAGGTCTTCGGTGAGCCGCTCTTTGAACTCGACGCTGCCGCCCTCCTGTTCGCCGCGCTCGATCGCACGGCGGAGCACGGCCTGGTCGGGGCTCATGCGACGGGGTAACGGACCACAGAATAAAAACCTTCCCCGGGTACGAGGACGTATCCCACCTGAGCGGTCAATAGCGGTCCGGAGGCGACAGTCTGGTGCTCGTCAGCAGTGGACGGAAAGTGGCAACGAGTCGGCACCCACTGGCCGACCGACACACCCCCCAGCGAATCGGCACAGTCCACGTGTCGACACCTGCACCGACCAGCCGGGACGCTGACCCGCCACCGTTATATGAGCGATTGTGCAATCAATCAAGTATCGATGGCCGAACAATCTGAGCGACTGGAGCGCCTCCTCAGGCGGGAACTCGGCGAGTGCTGTGCCGGCGACGTCGAGAACCGCGTCGAATCGATCGAATCACACGCAGCGACGATCCCGTCGGATCCCGAGGTCGATCTGACGGCGCTGGCGACGTTGAGCAACGACACTCGCTACAGGATCGCGCGGCTCCTGTCGGCCGCCGAGGACGAGCTCTGCGTCTGTGAGATCAGTCCGGTCGTCGACGTCAGCGAGAGCGCGATCAGTCACGCGCTGTCGGACCTCCGGGAGGCGGGGCTCGTCACCCGACGCAAGGACGGGACCTGGCGCTACTACGAGGCGACGGCGCGGACGACGGCACTCCTGTCGGCGCTGGACGAGACGCGAGGTGAGGCCTGATGGCCGACGTTCGCCTCGCGTTCGTCTGTGTCCAGAACGCCGGTCGCTCGCAGATGTCGACGGCGTTCGCCGAGCGCGAGCGCGACCGCCGGGACCTCGGCGATGTCGTCGAGATCCGCACCGGCGGGACTCGTCCGGCCGACCACGTCCACGGGGAAGTGATCGACGTGATGGCGGAGGTCGGCATCGACGTCTCGGATCGGACACCGCGCGAGATCTCGACCGCCGAACTGGACGCCTGCGATCACGTCGCGACGATGGGCTGTTCGAAGCTCGATCTCGACGCCACGGTCGACGTGCGCGACTGGGCGCTGGACGATCCGGACGGTCGGGATCTCGATGCCGTGCGTGCGATCCGCGACGAGATCGAAGGCCGCGTCGTTGCCCTGTTCGACGAAGTCGAGGAGACGCTCGATCGATGAGCACCGCCGAACACGGCCGCAGATACGACGAACCGGTCGCGCTCTGAGCAACGCTGTCGCTCTGCCCGTTCGGTCACCGATACGGCTCGACCGCTTCGAGGAACCCCGCGGCGTACTGGGCGTCGGTCCGGCGGTCGGCCGCCGCGGCCGCGTGTTCGTCCGCGTTGGCGACGGCGACGCTCTCGCCGGCCAGTTCGAACGTCGCCACGTCGTTGATCGAGTCGCCGACCGCGAGGAAGTCGCCGGGTGCGTGCCCGAGTTCCTCGGCGACCGCCCGCAGGCCCGTTCCCTTGTCGACGCCCGGAGACTTGACGTGGTAGGCGTAGCCCGTGTCGATGACGGTCAGACCGTGCGTCTCGGCCAGCTCGTCGAGGGGTTCCCGGGGCTGGTCCAGCGAGACGGCGATCTCCGTCTCGCGCCAGCGGTTCGCCAGGTCCACGCTCCCCCAGCCCAGCGTGTGTCCCCGCTCGCGATACGCCGCGACGAAGGCGTCGACGGCTTCTGGATCACCGCCGAAGACCAGTTCGTCGCTCTCGCCGACGAAGACGACGCCGCCGTTCTCCGCGATCACGCACGGCTCGATGCCGACGAACTGACAGAGCGCGACCGGGAACGGGAACGCCTTGCCCGTGGCCACGACCACCGGAGCCGGCCACTCCGCGAGGACCGTCATCGCACGGGGCGCGACTGCCTGATCCGGTCCGGTCAGCGTTCCGTCGACGTCGACGACCAGCGGCGGTGTCTCCTGCATACGATCGCTCGGTCGGCGATCGATATGTCCGTTACGGACGGGTACGTGTGGGGCCGTCCTCGATCGCCTCGAACGACGGGCGCAGGCGCACCGTCTCCGCGAGGGGCGCGAGCGCTCGACACTGCCTGTCGGCCAGCGCCAGCCGCTCCTCCGCGTACCGGGCGAGCCCGTGGTGGTCGACGTGCCACGCGAGCCCGCAGTCGGCGTCGAGAGCGAGCGTCCACCTGGCGGCCCGTCCGGCCGCGAGGTTCCGACCGAGCGCTTCGAGACGGTCCCGAGACCGGTCGTCGATCCCGCCGATCGTCGCACCGACCGCGGCGGCACTGCCTCCGAGTGCCCCGGCCGTGTCCTCGATCACCGAGCGCGCGGACTGGGCAGTCGCGTCGTCGGCGAACGTCTCGACGATGCGCTTGGATGCGTCGAGCATCGTCTCGACGCAGTCGCGACAACGACTGTCCTCGACGGCAAGCAGCTCCGAGTACGCCGCCGAGAAGAGGAAATCACCCGCCAGTAACGACGCCGTCCGTTCCCCCGCACCGAGGTCGTCGTCCGAGAGATGGCCGAGGAGATTGCCCCGCCGGTGACAGTACTCTCGCAGCAACTCGACGGCCACTGCCCCCGAGAGCGCCGTCTCGGCCGTCGGTTCGTCAGCGACCGACGCGTACGACCCCACCAGCAGTTCGCCGTACCACCGGTCGTCGAGGATCGGAGACACTCGCGACGGGAGGTGATCGTCGTGCGCGTCCACGAGGTCGGCCAGGCGACGCTCGATCTCTGCCCCGTGGTCGGTTGGGACACGTCCTTCGGCCATGGTCAGTCGTCCGTCGTCACGGGCTCCATCCCCGCGTCGTCGAGATCGACGTCGTCTTCGGTGAGATCGTTGTCACGCCACGTCCCGCGGCGATACCACCCGTAGGCGATCACCGCACCGGCGACGTTCGAGATCGCGAAGGAGAGCCAGATCCCGGTCTCGCCGATCTCGCCGGCCGCGAACCACGCGATCGGGAACCGGATGATCCCGAGCATCAGCACGGAGATCGCCGCGGCGGTGAGCGTCTTGCCGGCCCCGCGGAAGCTCCCCGTGTACGCCCGCATGATCCCGATGAAGCCGAAGGTCAGCGCGACGTAGCGCAGGAACTGCGTGGCGACGTCGACGACTTCGGGATCGGTCGTGAACACGTCGGCGATGGGTGCGGCGACGAAGAAGACGAGGATCCCCGCGGCCGAGAGCACGCCGAAGAGGACCGTCGCGGCGAGCCCAGTCGCTCGCTGGGCGCGGTCGGGTTTGTCTGCACCCATGTTCTGGCCGGTCATCGTCTCGACGCCGCGGGCGACGGCGATCGCCGGCAGGAAGATCACCGAGAACACGCGCGTCCCGATGCCGTAGGCGGCGACGACGGCGTCGGGGAAGAACGCGACGATGAACAGCAGGAGGTTCATCGACAGCGCCCTCCCCATCCCCTCGACCGACGCGGGCAGCCCGATCCGGACGAGTCGCGGGAGGTAGTCGAGGTCTGGCACCATGTCGCCGAGGTGGATCTGGACGCCGCGGGTCCCCCTGAACATGATCGCGAGACCGACGACGAGTGCGACCGCCCGCGAGAAGATCGTCGCGATGGCCGCGCCGGTGATACCGGAGCCCGTGTAGCCCGTCGCCGCCAGCAGCGTCGCTTCGAGCCCCCCCAGATCGAGCATCGCGAACAGCGGGTTGCTCTCGAAGCCGAAGATCAGGAACGGGTCGATGACGATGTTGAGCACCACCGAACCGAACATCACGACCATCGGAGTGATGGTGTCGCCGTAGCCCCGCATGAGCGCGATGAACACGGCGAAGCCGAACATGAAGAGCAGTCCGAGCGAGATCACTTCCATGTAGCTCGTCGCCAGGGGCAACACGTCCTGGGACGCGCCCATCACGCCGAGGAACGTCTCGACGGCGAAGAAGCCGACGACGCCGAGCACGATCGACGCGATAGCCGCGAAGGTCACCGTCTGGGACGCCGCGTACTCCGCCTCTCGCTCCTCGTCGGCACCCGTGTACTGTGCGACGAGCACGCTCCCGGCGACGGAGATGCCCATGCCCAGCGAGATGAGCAGGAACACCATCGGGAACGCGAAGGAGATCGCGGCCAGTGCGTCCGTGCTGTACTGGCCGAGCCAGAAGGTGTCCGCGAGGTTGTAGGCCGTCTGGAAGAGGTTCGTGATCACGATCGGCATCGACAGGAAAAAGAGCGGTTTGCCGATGCTCCCAGAGGTGAGGTCGAACTCTTCGGGACCTCTGAACATCGAGCGAATCCGGTCGAGGAGTCCCATCAGTCCGCACCTCCCGTCGGCCCCTCAGCCAGCAGGTGCCGCTCGGTGTACTGTGTCACCGTCGCGTAGAGGCGGTCGGACGGCGTGCCGGTCGCGATCTCTCGCGTGTGTGCCCCGGTGATCGTCGCAGTCAGAAACTCCGCAGCGGCGGCCGGATCGACGCGCTCGTCGAACGTGCCCGTCTCGATGCCAGCTTCCAGGATCTCCTGGAACCGCTCGAACAGGAGTGTGTCGAACTCTGCGAGGCGCTCGCGGATGGCATCGTCGTAGGGTGCCTGTGCCATCACTTCGAGCATCGCCGTGCGAAACGCCTGCTGTTGGCCGTCCGGATCCGCGCGACACGACACCTCGAACAGCGCGTCGAGCCGTTCCCGCGGCGAGTCCCCGCCTGCGTCGGCCAGCCGCTCGGTGTATCGGTCGTACAGATAATCGAGGAAGGCGACGAACAGCTGGTCTTTGTCGTCGTAGTGGTAGTGAATAGAGGCGGTGCTCCTGTCGGCCTCGGCGGCGATGTCCTGCACGGTGAGATTCGCGTAGCCGTGCTCACAGAGCGCACGATACGTCGCGTGTAGAATCTCGGTAGCTGGTTCGTCCTCCATGTCGGTCGATATTTCACTTACTGACTGTTTAGTCAAAAGCCTTTGGAAGCGGACAGCGACCACAGCCACGGCGACACGACGAGTACGGTCGATCGAAGACTGGCCCGCGATCGTTCGGCGGTCAAAAGCGTTATGCAGGACTGGCTATACGTTATAGCAATGGCCGAACCGCCGGACAGATCACTCTCGGAGTCGGACGAAGCGATCATGCGCGCGACCTATCGCGCGCTCCGAGACCACGGCTACGCCGATCTGACGATCAAGCGCATCGCGGAGGAGTACGGCAAGACGACCGCCGCCGTACACTACCACTACGAGACGAAAGAAGACCTCCTCGCGGCGTTTCTGGACTACATCCTCGATCAGTTCGCGGCGGCGGTCCACGACGTGGAGACGACCGACCCCGAACAGCGGCTCGACTTACTGATCGATAAGTTGATCGCCGACGCGGAGGACCACCAGGATCTGCTGATCGCGATGCTGGAGATGCGCAGCCAGGCACCCTACAACGAGACGTTCGGCGAGCGGTTCCAGCAAAACGACGAGTACGTCCGCTACATGCTCCGGACGGTGATCGACCACGGCGTCAGGGAAGGGGTCTTCTCGCCGGTCGACTCCGAGCACGTCGCACGCGCGCTCATGATGATCGTCGACGGCGCTCGCACCCGTGCAGTCGTCCTCGACGAAGCGGACACCCTGGGGACCGCACGCCAGACGGCAGCCGAGTACGTCGACGCCGTGTTGCTCGACGACGACTGAGGGCCGGACTGGCATCGACTCCTGCTCTGAGGCGGTCAGTCGTTCAGCCGCTCGTAGGCCTCTTTGACGCGTTTGAACGACTGCTCGTCGCCGCTGTCGGTGTCGGGATGGACCTCTTTGACTTTCTGACGGTACGCGGCCTTGATCGAGGACTGATCGGCACCCGGATCGAGGCCGAGCCGGCTGTAGGCCTCCGTCGCGCTGATCTCGTTGCTCGCCGACGGCGCGCGGGTCCGTCGCTCGCGTCGCTTGCGTCGCTGGCCCCGCTGTCGCCGCGAACCGCCAGTCTGTCGAGCACGCGCGCCCCCGCCTGCCTGGCGGGCGCTCGCACCGTCGCGCGGCGGTTCCCACTCCTTGCGCGGGCCAGCGCCGGTCCGTCGCTGGCGACCGCCGTCGACCCTGGCCTGCTGTTCGACCCGCCGGTAGACCCGATCGGCCATCCGCCCGCTGGCGTGGTAGTAGACGAAGTACGTCGCCACGCCGAACGTCGACGCGAGGACGAGGACGGCGGGGCTCTCGACCAGGCCCACCACCGTCAGGACGACGGTCAGTCCACCGAGCACGACGGCCAGCCCCGTAGTGAGACGGTCGTACTGCACAGTCGGGGTTCGGGACCCACGACCGTAAGCCTCTCGCCGCTGGGCGTGTGACTGTGTAGCATGAGCGTCACCGGACTCTGTGAGATCTGTGAGAGCGCGACCAGCGAGGACGCCTGTGATCTGTGCGGGAGACAGGTCTGTGAGAACCACTACGCCGAGAGCGACGGCATCTGTACCGCCTGTCTGGGCGAGGCCGGGAGTCAGCCGGACCGGCAGCCGGCGTCGGAGGACCTGCCCGACGGCGTCAACACCTACGAGTTCTGAGACGGAGCGGTCGGTGCGGATCCGTGAGCGTTTGGAGGGCCACACGGGACGACAGCGGGGCGGTCGGTGCTGGCGGGACCGTGGAGGGGGCGGAGGGTGGAGGGACCGGACACAGAGGCCGGCGAATGTGGCGCGGCGGACGGTGGAGGGGAGTCCGGCCGGGCCGGCGGACGGTTGCGGGTGAGGGGCGGGAGCTACCGGCGGCAGCGACCGACGAGCGCGGTACGGTGGGTGGGATTTGGAGGGGTGGGGATGTCAGCGGCGACCTCGTCGGTCTGGGACGGGTGGGCGTGCGAGCAGTCGCGTGTGGAGCTGTCGTCGTGCGGCACTCGAAGCAACGCCCCACACCACCGTATAAACGCACCCACGACTTCAGAGCCGGAACGACGGCCGAAGATTTATATACGAGAACTAGTCGCGGTGCTCGTTCAGTCGCTCTTTGAGCCGGCGGGCCGCCTGCTCGGCCGCGCCGAAGTACGCGTCTTCGTCGCTGCCCGCGCCGCGTCCCGCGTCTTCACCGGCGAAGATGATGCCTCGCGAGGAGTTGACGAGCCCGACGCCGTCGGCCAGACCGTGCTCGACGGCCGCCTCGGCGTCGCCGCCCTGGGCACCGACACCGGGGACGAGGAAGGGCAGGTCGGGGACCACCTCGCGAATCCCCGCGAGTTCGTCGGGGTTGGTCGCGCCGACGACGAGGCCGACGTTCCCCCGCTCGTTCCAGGTCTCGGCCAGCCTCGCCACCCGCTCGTACAGCGGCCCGCCCGACGCCAGTTCGAGGTCCTGGAGGTCCGCCCCGCCAGAGTTCGACGTGCGACAGAGGACGAACACGCCGCCGTCTTCGCGCTGGAGGAACGGAGCCAGCGAGTCACCGCCCATGTAGGGGTTGACCGTGATCGCGTCCGCCAGGTCGAGTGCCGTGGCGTACTGACGGGCGGTGTTTCCGATGTCGCCGCGCTTTGCGTCCAGCAACACCGGCACGTCCTTGCCGTGGGCGTAGGCGATCGTCTCTTCGAGCGCGCGCCACCCGTCCGCGTCCTCGTAGAAGGCGGCGTTGGGCTTGTAGCAGGCCGCGTGTTCGTGGGTCGCGTCGATGACGCGGCGGTTGAACGCCCAGCGGGGCAGCTCCGCGTCGGCGACACAGTCGGGCAGTCGGTCGGGGTCCGGGTCGAGGCCGACGGAGACGACGCTGTCCGCGGCCGCGATTCGCTGACCGAGCCGATCGAAAAATCCCATGGCCGATCTGGCGTCGGCGACCGACACAAGCGTTTCCTTCCGTGCCGGCCCACCGTGGCTCCAGTTTTCACGCGCCTGCCGGGAACGGGGGGCGGTGTTATGATTTTTGATACGGGGACCGGGGTCTATAAATCGCTGGCTTCCGTCGGCCCGGCTATGGACCGTTCGCTCGACATCGAGCACGTCGCGCGGGAACTGCCCGACCTCGACGCCGTGCTCGATGATACCCGTCTCCGCCCGATCGGCCTCGTCGGCGGCTTCGCACTCGTGTTGGTCGGGGCCCTGCTCGGACTCCCGCTGGCAAACACCTTCTGGACCTCCGTCGTCTCCGGCGTGCTCGTGTTCGTCGGGATCCCGCTGTTCTCCGTCGGACTGGCGGCCCCGGAGCCAGAGGACGGCTGGGAGATTTTCACCCTCGGCGTCGACCTCACGCGCGAGCAGCGCCGCATCGTCGGCATCGGATCGCTGCTGGTAGTCTTCTCGCCGATCACCGTGGCCCTGCTGGGGCCGATACTGGGCTTTGCCACGGCCGTCTGGCTCGCGGCCGCGGCGCTCGCGGTGCTTGGTTCCGTGCTCATTCTCACCGGGTTCATCGCCTGGACCTCCAGAAAGCTCGTCGAATCGCCGGTCTCGCGGTAGCTCCGGGCCTACGCGGCCGTGATCGCGACGAGTGCGTCGACGGCACCTTTGACGGCCGCCGCGTGCTCGATCCGGACCACGACGCCCTCGTCGCCGCGCTCGACATCGATCCCGTCTGCGGGCTCGAACGCCTCGGGCAGCGAGCCGTCGACGGACAGGGTCGCACCGTCGGGAAAGACCATCACGGTCCCGATCCGGTCGCCGTCGATCGCGACGCCGTAGGCTGCGGTTCCGTCCGCCGTCGGCTCGACCTCCGGCGTGGCATCGACGACGCCGACCCGATCCAGCGGCGGCGTTTCCAGTCCCGTCAGCTCCGACGCGAGCAGCTGTGCGACGCGTTTACCGTCGGTAATTCGATCCTCGACCATCACAGATCACCTCGTATGCGCTCTGCGAATTCGGCCACGTCGATCCCCTGCCGACGGGCGTAGACGACGGCGGCAGCCTCCAGAGTGACGCCCAGTTCGTCCTGGAGTCGGTTGATCGCCGCGACCGCCGACTGTTTGTCCTCGCCGTGCTGGACGACGGCGGCGAGGACGCGCTCGAACGTCGACCGCTCGCGGAGGATCGACTCGTCGGGGGCGAACCCGTCGGGCAGCGAGACCTCCGACGGATCGAAGGTGACGACGAGGTCGTCGCCCTCGCGCTCGACGAGCCCCTCGCTGGCGGCCACGTCGACGAGACGCTTGGCCTGGTCCGGCGAGAACCAGTCGCGGTCGAGCGACAGCGCGACGACGAACTCGCTCTCTCCGAGTCGATCGCTCCCGTCTTTGGCGAACGGTGCGGCGACGGCGCGGCGGAGACTCATCGCCGAGACGTGTGGCTGGGCGGCGTATCAGGGTGTCGGTCGCTGGCGGCTCGTCATCGAACGCTTCAAGTAGCCGCTGGGCTATCCCTACCGTATGAAAGATCAGGGACGCTCCACACGCAAGCGGACCGGCGGTCGCGTTCGCCCGTCGCGCAACAAGCGAAAGTACGAACTGGGCAACGAGTCCACCGAGACGACCGTCGGCGACCAGAAGCTCAAGACCGTCGACGCACGCGGTAACACCGAGAAGTTCCGCGCCGTCACCACCAACGTCGCCAGCGTCGCAGACGGCGGCGAGGTCGTCGAGGCCACTATCGAGGACGTCGTCGAGAACGCCTCCGACCCGAACTACGCTCGCCGAAACATCGTGACCAAGGGTGCGATCGTCGAGACCAGCGAGGGCCGGGCCCGCGTCACCTCCCGCCCCGGTCAGGACGGACAGGTCAACGCAGTCCTGATCGAGTAATCCGTCGAAACCGTTTCGATATAGTAACAATTGAAACGATTGACACACCGATCGCACTTTCGCCGTGCGATCGAGTGTGCATTGATTTTCAATTGCTACTATAGTCACAATAGCTCTCGGTAGCGGTCCGGACACCTCTTAGCGACGCTTTTACCACGTCCCGGCAGAGTCTCAGGTGGCGTGTATTCCCCACGCCGCGGACTGTGCCCGATCCGCGGTCGTCGACACGCCACCCCACGAGCCCGGGGTATCCCGTCACGTCACGCCATCCCAGTTGGGGCCACCAGACCCCACTTTTCGGACGCTGCACGACGACGGCCACCTGCGGGACGCGCCGGAAAACGACGACAGTAACCATCGAAAGTCAGCGCACACCCGATCGCACGACAGCGGTGCGATCAGTACGCACACCGTTTCGATTGCGATACGTACCGATATGTACCGCTCGGGAGTCCAATTATAAACCAGTTACAACGGCGCTCGTCTCGGTCCGGACGATTCGGACAGGACACGATGACAGCAACACTCTCATTCGAACCAGCCGTCGCGAAACAGCACCGCCAGATCGACGTGTCCCGCTGGGACGAGGTGTACGTCGTCGGCGACGTACACGGCTGTGCGGAGACGCTCGAACGGCTCCTCGATCGGCTCGACAACGGCCGGAGCCTGTTCGTCTTCGTCGGCGACCTCGTCAGGAAGGGGCCGGACAGTCGACGCGCACTGTCGCTGGTCCGCGAACGGGACAACCTGCTCAGCGTCAGGGGCAACAACGAGCAGAAGCTCCTCGACGGCCGGGCGTCGATCGACGCGCTCGACGACGACGACCTGGCCTTCGTCGAGTCGATGCCCCTCGTCGTCTCCTGGGACGGCGCGCTCGTCGTCCACGGCGGGATCGACCACCGCAAGCCACTGGCCGAGCACAGCGCCGAGGAGCTGCTGAACAACCGCTCGCTGGTCCCGGACGGCGGCTACGACCGACCCTACTGGTTCGAGACCCGAAACGGCGGGCGGAAGGTGTTTTTCGGCCACACCGTGCTGGCACAGCCGTTCGCCACGCCGTGGGCGGTCGGGCTCGACACCGGCTGTGTCTACGGTGGACAGCTGACGGCCTATCGGTGTTCGACCGGGGAGTTCGTCTCCGTCGAGCCACCGGAGACGTACGTCGAGCGCAGCGCCGACAGTATCGTCGACCCGCGTCCGGCGGTGGAGGAGTGAGATGGACGGCGATCGCGACCAGGACGGCGTCGGTATCGAGCCCTTCGAGCCGGACGACGTGGACCTCGCGGATCCGTCGCTGTATCTCAACCGCGAACTCAGCGAGCTGGAGTTCCAGAAGCGGGTGCTCCACGAGGCCGAGGACGAACGGACGCCGTTGCTGGAACGGGTCCGGTTTCTGTCGATTTTCACCCGCAACATCGACGAGTTCGTGATGAAACGGGTCGGCGGCCTCAAACAACAGATCGAGGCCGGCGTCACCGACCGTACCCCCGACGGCCGAACGCCGCTGGAACAGTGGCGAGAGATCCACGACGAACTGCGGCCGATGCTGGCCGCGCAGACGGCGTGTTACCGGGAGACGATCAGACCGGCGCTGGCCGACGCCGGCATCGAGATCCTCGACTACTCGGCGCTGGCGGCCGACGAGCGAGCGCGTCTGCGGACGTACTTCGAGGACTCGGTGTTGCCGACGCTGACGCCGCTGTCGTTCGACCCGGCCCACCCGTTCCCGTTCATCTCGAACCGGTCGCTGTCGCTGGCGATCGTCACGCGCCAGTCCCCCGGCGAGGAACTGACCTTCACTCGGGTGAAGATCCCGCCCAATCGGCCGCGGCTGGTCGAACTCGAAGCCGGTGCGCGATACGTCCCGATCGAGGCGGTGATTCGCAACAACCTCGACTTACTCTTGCCCAACGTCGAGATCGTCGACACGGCGCTGTTCCGGCTGACGCGCAACGCCGAGGTCAGGCGCGACGAGGAGATCGCGGAGGACCTGATCGACATGATCGAGGAGGTCCTCGAACAGCGCCGGTTCGCGTCCGTCGTGCGGCTCGAAATCGAGGCCGACGCCCACACGTTCGCTCGCGAAACGCTACAGGAGCAACTGGAGCTGGACGAACGCGAGATCTACGAGCGGGAGGGGCCGCTGGACTACCGGGAGTTCGACCGCCTCGTCGACCTCGATCGGCCGGCGCTGCAACGCGACGCCTGGACGCCCAGACCACACCCCCAGCTGACCGCGACCGACCGGACCGCGATCGGCGAACACACCACGAAACACCAGAGCGTGTTCGAGCGGGTCGGCGAGACGGACATCCTCCTCCATCACCCGTACCACGACTTCACCCAGACCGTCCAGTCGTTCCTCCACGAGGCGGCGACCGACCCCGACGTGCTGGCGGTGAAGGCCGCGATCTACCGGACGACGAGCGACTCGCAGGTGATCCAGTCGCTGATCGACGCGGCCGAGAACGGCAAGCAGGTGGCGGTGATGGTCGAGCTGAAGGCCCGCTTCGACGAGCAGAACAACCTCGAATGGGTCCGGACGCTCGAAGAACACGGCATTCACGTCGCCTACGGGACGATCGGGCTGAAGACCCACACGAAGACGGCGCTGGTCGTCCGCGAGGAGGACGACGGCGTGGAGCTGTACTCTCACGTCGGCACGGGCAACTACCACTCCGAGACCGCGAAAGGGTACGTCGATCTGGGCCTGCTGACCGCCGACCAGGACATCGGACAGGACCTCGTGACGGTGTTCAACTTCTTCACCGGCCCCTCGCTGGACGAGCAGTTTCGGAAGCTCCTGATCGCGCCGGTGACGATGCGCGAGCGGTTCACGCGGTACATCCGACGGGAAGCCCGGTACGCGCAGGCGGGACACCCGGCCCGGATCGTCGTCAAGGTCAACGGGCTCGAAGATCCGGCCATCGTCGAGGAACTGTACCGCGCCGCGATGGCGGGCGTCGACGTCGACCTGATCGTCCGCGACATCTGTCGGCTGCGTCCCGGCGTCGAGGGCGTCAGCGAGAACGTCGACGTGTACAGCCTCGTCGGGCGGTTCCTGGAACACTCGCGGATCTTCTACTTCGAGAACGGAGCCGCGCCCGACGACCCCGCGGCGGCCGAGACGGTGGGCGATCCGCGGTACTTCATCGGCAGCGCCGACTGGATGACCCGGAACCTCGACTACCGGGTCGAAGCGGTCACGCCCGTCGACGATCCGACGATCCGGCGACAGCTGAAGTTCGTGCTCGAACTGACGCTGGCCGACAACCGTCACGTGTGGGAGATGCAGTCTGATGGGAGCTACGAGCAGCGACGGCCCGGAGACGAGTCGGCCATCAGTACGCAGGACGTGCTGATGGAACAGACACGGGCGGCCGCCAGCCAGGACGAACCGGTGGCCGGCCTGATCGAACCGTACCCGATCGACGGCGACCTGCTCGTCGAGGCGGGGCCACCCCGGAGCACCGATACCAGTGAAGTCGACGGTGACGACACGGAAGTGACGAACGACCCTGAGGCGCAACTCCCCTCCGAAACCGACGGCGGGTCGCCGCGGATCCTCGATCGACACGAGGACCGCTGGTACGAGCCCGACAGCCGGACCTACGAGTACGCCGTCCGGACGCCGGACGGACAACGAGTGTACCGAAAGACCGCGGACGGAGCCGCTTCGGCGCTCCGCCAGTACTACGAGTAGCCGAGGGCGGCCGTCTCAGGGACGCGGTGCGGCCTTCTGGAGTGCGCTCTCGGCGATGTTCCCGCCGTAGTCGGCGGTCCGGGACAGCGAGTCGACGACCAGCCCGAGCACCTGGGCGCTCTGGGGGTCGGCCTCCCGGACCTGTTCGTCGACCTCGCGGGCCATCGCGTCGACGTCCTCGATGGTGCCACGGGCCTGGTTGGCCTGCTCGACGGCTTCCTCGGAGTCGTCGGCCAGCAGCGCCTCCATCGCGGTTTCGGGCACGGTCGCGGCCTCCTCACGGAGCGTCCGGAGCTTCTCGCCGGTCTCGCCGCTGATGGCGTCGATCTCGCGGGACAGCTCGGCGATCTTCGTCGCGTGGTCGGCGATGCGCTCCAGCTGGCGGGCGCTGGACTGGTAGTCGAAGACGGTCTCTCGGGGGAAGCCGATCTCGGTCGCCGCCGTCGGATTCCGCAACACTGTCCGGAACACGCGCGAGACCATGTACCAGAGACGGTCCACGTCCTCGTCGCGGTGGATCACGTCGGCCGCGAGGTCGTCGTCGTCCTCGACGAGGGCGTCGATGGCGTCTTCCAGCATCGTCAGCGAGACCAGTTGCATCCGCGTGATGGCGTTGTGGACCGACAGCTCCGAGGAGTCGAGCAGGTCCTGCAGGACGACCCGATCGGAGGTCTCCTCGATCACTTCCAGCCCCACGAGCCCCTGGACGGCGTCGCGGACCACGCGGCGCTGTTTCGGCGAGATCCGGGGCGTCTCCAGCGTGATGACGTCGAAGCCGCTCACGTACATCGTCATCACCGCGCGGGTGAGCTCGTGGTCCTCGTCGAGACCGCTGATGTCCAGCGTCCCCTCGACGCGCCCGTTCTCGCGGCGGGGCGAGAGCAGGAGGAGGTCCTCTTCGGCGTGAAACTCCACGACGCTCCCGGCGCTCACGTCGTTTTCTGTCGCCCATTCTTTAGGAAGCGAGACGGTGTACGTCGATCCACCCGTCACCTGCACCTTTCGCGTCTCCATAGATCCCTCTCGCGCCCAGAACAACATAAACCCATAGGGAACTATATAGCGACAACGATACGAGAGGTTTCGGAGAGAACAAAACGGGCGTCGACGACGGAGAACCGTCTCAGAGAGTGGTTCCGGGGCAGTACCGGGAGAGGAGAACCAGTTCCGGACTGCCCGGAACGAGGGAGTAACGGCGGTGTGACTGGCGTTTTTCTCTCCATGGATATCTATACCAAACATACTCCTATATAGACTACGTACAGTTTGGTACTCTTCATAGTAGAGTACTTATTCACCCCTGAGTACGCTTCAGACGATGACACGGGACCCCAACAGGGACGTTTCGCGTCGGAAATTTATCGCCGGAGGGTTGGCCGGTGTGACGGCGCTGTCGGGTTGTGTCCAGAACACGCGTCGGGACGCGTGGGGCGGCGGTTCCGACGACGGTGGTGGCGGCGACGGTCTCTCCGGGCAGGTCATCGTGAAGGGAAGCAGCACTGTCTTCCCGATATCTGACACGATGGCCGAGAAGTTCATGGAAGAACACGGCGAGGTCAACGTCACCGTCGACCCGACTGGGAGCGGTGGCGGCTTCGAAAACTGGTTCTGTGCCGGTGACTCCGACATCAACGGCGCGTCACGGCCGATCACGGACGCCGAGGTCGAGCAGTGTACGACCAACGACGTGGAACCGATCGAGTTCCAGGTCGCTGGCGACGCGCTGACGATGGCCGTCAACAACGACGCCGAGTGGGTCGAGTGCATGAGCTTCGAGGAACTGCGCCAGATCTGGAGTGACAACGACGTTACCCACTGGTCGGACGTACGCGATGACTGGCCCGACCGGAAACTCGAACTCTACGGTCCGGCGTCGACCTCCGGGACCTTCGACTGGTTCAACGAGAACGTCGTCGGCGAGGAGACCCAGCACACGACCGACTACCAGCCGACCGAAGAAGACGAGACGATCGTTCGGGGGATCCGCGACAACGAAGGCGGCATGGGATACTTCGGCTACGCGTACTACAACTCGAACTCGGAAGCCGTCAAGGCGATCGACGTCAAGGTCGAGACAGACGGGGAGTGTACATCCCCGAGCCTCCCGAACGCCAAGGACGGCTCCTACCCGATGGCGCGGCCGCTCTTTCTCTACGTCGCCGAGTCGGCGCTCCAGCGCGAGGAAGTGTACGAGTACGTCCGGTACTACCTCGAACAGTCCGAAACGGACGTGGTACAGGACATCGGCTACGTCCCGTCCAGCGCCGAGCAACGCGACGAGAACCTCGCCAAGCTCGAAGAGGTCGCCGGATAGAACAGTGCTGTCTCAGGACACACACATGGAGAACACACGGAGGCGAACACGATGAGCGCCGAGACGCCCGAACCGGATATCACGTCCAGACCACGCGGGCGTGCGGCGCGCGAACGGATGTACCGGTACGTCCTGTTGCTGTGTGCGGCGCTGTCGATTCTCGTGACGATCAGCATCGTCGTGTTGCTCGCGCGGGACGCGATCACCTTCTTCACGCTCGTGAACCCGCTCGAGTTCTTCGGCGGGACGGAGTTTCTCCTCAGCCGGAACGTCTACGGGCTGCTCCCGCTGTTGAGTGGCACCCTGCTGGTGACGGTGATCTCCGCGCTGATCGCCCTGCCGACCGGCGTCGCGGCGGCGGTGTATCTCAGCGAGTACGCCAGCGACCGGATGCGCTCGGTGTTAAAGCCCGGTCTGGAAGTCCTCGCGGGGATTCCGACCGTCGTCTACGGGATCTTCGCGCTCGTCTACGTGACACCGTTCCTGCGGACGATCGGCCTGCCGGTCAACACCTTCAACATTCTCAGCCCGTCGATCATGGTCGGGATCATGATCATCCCGATGGTGTCCAGCCTGAGCGAAGACGCCATGAGCTCCGTCCCGGACTCGCTGCGGCGGGCCGGCTACGGGATGGGAGCGACGAAGTTCGAGGTGACCACCGGCGTGGTCTTGCCCGCGGCGGCGTCGGGGATCTTCTCCTCGTTCATCCTCGCGCTGTCGCGAGCCATCGGCGAGACGATGATCGTCGTGGTCGCGGCCGGCAGTCAGCCCCGGATGCTGAACCTCGCGGAGCCCCTCCAGAACCTCTGGCAGGGATTCCAGCCGATGACGGCCGCGATGGTCCAGATCAACAGCGCCGACAGCGTCAGTCAGCTCGGGTTCAGCAGCATGTTCGCGATCGGGCTGACGCTGTTTGTGATCACGTTCCTGCTGAACCTCGTGAGCAACCGCATCGCAGCCCGATACCGGGAGGAGTACGAATGAACGACACAACGATGGGTGAGCACTGATGGCGACGACGGAACCGGACGTCGACTGGCACGGCGACGACAGCTCGGTCAACCACCTCCGCGGGCGAGCGTTCGAGGCGACCTGCCTCGCGGCGACCGCGTTCGGACTCGTCTCCGTGTTGCTCCTCTTGCTGTTCGTCGCCAACGACGCGTTCAGACCGCTCTCGGCCGACAGCGGGTGGCTCCTCACCTACGCCGCGACCGTGCTGGCCCCGCTGGCCGCGCTCGCGGTGTACTACTACCGGCTCGACGAACCGGCCGGCGAGGTCGCGTACGTGACCAGCGGCCTCCCCGTGGTCGGCGTCTTGCTCACGGGCGGGTTCGTGGTCATGTTCATCGAGTTGCTCTCGATCCTCGAGTGGTTCGCGCTGGTGACCTCGCTGGTCGCGGCCGGCGGCCTGATCGTCGCCCACGGACGCCTGCGGCCCAACGCGGCCCTCGAACGCCTCGTCGTGCTGTTTGGCGCGCCGGTCGTGACGGTCCTGGGGACCCCGCCGGCCCAGTTCAACTGGCTCGTCACCGACCTGGCGGCGGCGCTGGGCGTCGACTTCGGGCTGTACCACCGCGTGATCAGTCTGCGAGAAGTGCTGTTGCGCCTGCCGTACGTGCCCACCAACTGGCTGTTGCTCCTCGGGACGCTGGTCGCGCCACTCGCCGTGGCCGGCGGCGTGTTCGTCGCCCGGCGTCGAGACTCCCGACGGGCCGGCTTCGCGGTCGTCGGCGCGACACTCGTCGGCGCGCTTGCCGGCCTCGTCACCGGTCCGGCGCTCGGGATCGGTTACGGCGGCTGGATGCTGCTGGTCGCGTTCGTCGCGCTGCCGGTCGGCATCTACGTCGAGGGCGTCGTGCGCCGTCGCGAAGGCGTGCGCGGACTGGCCTTCCCGGTCATCGCCGTCCTCGGCGTGGCCGTCGGCAGCGTCGTCGTCGATGCCGCCGGCTTCGCCGGTCCCGACTCCTGGCTCGACTGGGGGTTCCTGACCAGTGCGACCTCGCGGACCGCCGCCGACGCCGGGATCTACCCCGCGATGGTCGGCTCGATCATGATGATCATCGTGATCGTCCTGGCGACGTTCCCCGTCGGCGTCGGCGCGGCGATCTATCTCGAAGAGTACGCCCCCTCCGAGGGGGCGATGGGCAAGTTCGTCACGCTCGTCGAGATCAACATCGGGAACCTGGCCGGCGTCCCCTCGGTCGTCTACGGCCTGCTGGGACTGGCACTGTTCATCCGGATCGTCCAGTGGCCCCAGGGCTCGATCGTCGTCGCCGGCCTCGCGGTCGGCCTGTTGATCTTGCCGATCGTCATCATCTCCGCACAGGAGGCGATCCGCTCGGTGCCCGACTCGTTCCGACAGGCCTCCTACGGGATGGGGGCGACCCGCTGGCAGACGATCCGGCAGGTCGTCCTGCCCGAAGCGCTGCCGGGGATCCTCACCGGGACGATCCTGGCGCTCGGGCGCGCGATCGGCGAGACGGCACCGCTGCTGATGATCGGGGCGGCGGCGTCGGTGCGACTCGCCCCGAACGGCTTCTTCGACGTGGCGAGTATGATGCCCCGACAGATCTACAGCTGGTCGAGCGAACTGGAGCCGGCGTTTCGCCACGGCGTCCTCGCCGCTGGCGTGATCACGCTCCTGGCGGTGTTGCTGGTGATGAACGCGACTGCGATCGTCATCCGCAACCGGTATCAACGAGAGTGACAATTCATGACACAGAACGAGATGACGAGCGACGACAGTACCGATCCCACGGCCGCTGCGACCACTTCCACCCCGGACCCGTCGGGTGAGCCACTCGTCGACCAGTCGATCGAGGTCGACGGCACCGACGGCGGTGCCCAGACCGGTCGTGAGCAGGTCATCGAGGCCCGGGACCTGGACGTCTTCTACGGCGACGTACAGGCGCTACAGGACATCACCATGTCGATCCCAGAGAATCAGGTGACGGCGATGATCGGCCCATCGGGCTGTGGGAAGTCCACGTTCCTGCGGTGTATCAACCGGATGAACGACCTCATCGACGCCGCCAGGGTCGAGGGCGAACTCTACTTCGAGGGCAAGAACATCTACGACGACGACGTGGACTCGGTCGCACTGCGCCGCCGGATCGGGATGGTGTTCCAGCACCCCAACCCCTTCCCCAAGAGCATCTACGACAACGTCGCCTACGGCCTGCGGATCCAGGACGAGACCGAGAACCTGGACGAGAAGGTCGAGACGGCACTCAAGCGAGCGGCGCTGTGGGACGAAGTCGAGGACCAGCTCGACAAGTCCGCGCTCGACCTCTCGGGTGGGCAACAACAGCGCCTCTGTATCGCGCGGGCCATCGCCGTCGATCCCGACGTGATCCTCATGGACGAGCCGGCGTCGGCGCTGGACCCGATCGCCACCTCGAAGATCGAGGACCTCATCGAGGAACTGGCCGAAGAGTTTACTGTCGTCATCGTCACACACAACATGCAACAGGCCGCCCGGATCTCGGACAAGACCGCCGTCTTCCTCACCGGCGGCGAACTCGTCGAGTTCGGCGACACGCAGTCGATCTTCGAGAACCCCGAGCACCAGCGCGTCGAGGACTACATCACCGGCAAGTTCGGATAACACCGACGAATGGCACCCGACTACGACGCCGTCGTCTTCGACAACGACGGCGTGTTGATCGAACGGACCGACGAACGGCTGCTGGCCGAAGCCGTCGGCGAGGCGTTCGCGGCGTTCGACGTATCGGTCGACGAGGAGCGCGCCCGCGAGATGGCCGCCAGTGACGGACCACCCGGCGAGGCCTTCGAACGCCGCTTCGACATCGACCCCGCAGAGTTCTGGCAACGCCGGGAGGCGAAGGCCAGTGCGATCCAGCGCGAGGCGATCCACAGTGGCGAGAAGTCCCTCTACGACGACACGGCGGTCCTCGAAGCGCTCCCACACGCGACCGGGCTCGTCAGCAACAACCAGCACGCGACGATCGAGTTCATCCTCGACCACCACGACCTCGGGCGGCACTTCGAGACCGCGTACGGACGCGTCCCCACCATCGACGGGGCGAGACGCAAGAAGCCAGACCCAAGCTACATCGAGCAGGCACTCGACGACCTCGGCACGCGATCGGCGCTGTACGTCGGCGACAGCGAGAAAGACGTGGTCGCCGCCCAGCGGGCCGGGATCGACTCGGCGTTCGTCCGGCGTGACCACCGGGCCGACCTCGACCTCTCGGCGACGCCGACCTACGAGGTCACAGACCTCTACGAACTGGCCGACCGACTGGGCGTCCGGATCGAGTGAGACGGATTGTTGTCGATCTGTCCCGGATCGACCGCACGACCTCGTGCGATCGACCTGGCAAACGGCGACAACAATCCGTATGAGTTCCCCCCGCGCAATCGACACATGACACGAGATCGCTACGAAACAGAGCTCGAAGCACTGAAAGAGGGCGTCACGTCGATGGCGACGCTGGTCGTCGAGCGCCTCCGCGAGGCGGCACGCGCCTACGAGGACGGCGACGAGGACGGCGGCCGGGAGATCGCCCAGCGCGACGACGAGATCAACGAGCTGTATCTCGAACTCGAAAGCGAGTGTATCGATCTGCTGGCGCTCCAACAGCCCGTGGCCGGCGATCTCAGATTCGTCGTCGCGACGTTCAAGATCCTCACCGATCTGGAGCGAATCGCCGACCTCGCCGCCAACATCGGCCGGTACGCCGGGACGCCCGGGCGCGACCGCCTCACCGTCGTCCCGATCGCAGACATCGCGGACATGGCCAGCAGCCAGGTGGCCGACGCGATCGCGGCCTACGTCGAGGAGGACCCGGAACAGTGTCGGACGGTCGTGGCCGGCGACACGGACCTCGATCAGCGCTGTGAGGCCGCGGCCGACGACCTCGTGCGATACCTGGCGGCGTACGACGCGGCCGGCGACGACCACGAGACGCTGCTGGCAGACACCAAACAGTTTCTCCTGACCGTCCGTGACCTCGAACGGGTCGGCGACCACGCCGTCAACATCGCTGCCCGGACCTTCTACATGATCGAGAGCGACGACGAACTGATCTACTGATCGACTCTGTCTGCATCCCCGCGAGTGAATCGAGCGGGGTTCACTGGTCCGAGCGAAGTGAGGACCAGCCTTTTCACCCACGTTTTTGCGCGAGTGGTCAGCTCGGCTGACCCGACGCGCAAAAAGGTGGGTGAGAGCGACGACGAACTGATCTATTAGCTGCCCGGAGTTCGTCGAAGGGAAAGCCTGATACGGATGTCCGGCGCAAGACCGTGCATGCCACGCGAATCGTATCAGGAACGCCTCGAAGAGCTCCGGGAGGACGTCCTCTACATGTCCGAAGTCGTCCTGGAGCGGTTCCGCGTCGGACTCGACGCGCTCGAACAGAAAGACGAGGAGCTGGCCTGGGAAGTCATCGAGGGCGACGACGAGATCAACCAGATGTACCTCGAACTCGAACAGGACTGTGTCGACCTGCTGGCGCTCCAACAGCCCGTCGCCGGTGACCTGCGCTTCATCGCCGCCTCGTTCAAGATCATCACCGACCTCGAACGCGTCGCCGACCTGGCGACCAACCTCGGCGAGTACACGCTCACCGCCGACCGGGACATGTTCCCCGAGGTCGACATCCAGGGCATCGCCGACCACACCCTGGAGATGATCGAGGACGCGATGGCGGGGTACCGCGACGAGGACACCGACGCCTGCTACCAGATCGCCGAACGGGACGACGAGATCGACGAGCGCTGTGAAGACGCCTCGGAGGCGGTCGTCCGCGACCTCATCGAGCGCGAGGTCGGCGACGGTGCCGACGACGCGGAGATCGAACAGCTGATGAACGACGTGTCGCGTCTCCTGCTGACGATTCGGGACCTCGAACGGGTCGGCGATCACGCCGTCAACATCGCCGCCCGGACGCTGTACATGGTCGAGAACGACGACGAACTGATCTACTGATCGAACCCGTCTGCATCCTCGCGAGCGGAGGAGTCGTCGACAGTGCCGACCCGAGCCGAAAAGTGCGGGCGAAGACGACAGACCGAGCGACTAGTCGAGCGAACGGTCCTGTCCGCCGGCCAGACCGGCCTCGGTGATCCGGAACTGGACGGTGTCGCCCGCGGCCTTCGCGCGGTGTTTCTCCAGTGTCGCTCTCCGATTCCCGCCCCGGAACCGGTCGAGCCGGACGATCGCGCCGGACCAGTGGTTCAGCGTGTGGCCGCCCAGCGCTCGGGTGCCGTCGCTGTCCGGGTCCGCGAAGACCTGATTCGTGACGGCCACGGCCAGGTCGTGCTTGCGCGCCAGCGAGAGCAGGTGCGTGATCTGACGGGCCACGTCTCGCAGCGCCTCGCCGCCGTCGCCGTCGTCCCGTTCGAGCCGGTAGAAGCCGGTCGCGCTGTCGAGGACGATCAACTCGACCTGCGAGGCCAGCTCCGCGGCGTCCTGGACGGCGACCTCCTGGTCCTCGAAGTCGAGCGCCTCGGAGACGACGATCCGTTCGGCCAGGTCCGCGAGCGTCTCGTCCGTCTCGTCGGCGCGCGCCCCTGCGATCTGCTCCATCCGGTCGGCCGACAGTCCCTCCGTGTCGATGTACAGCGCCGATTCGCCGGCGGCCGCCACTTCGACTGCGCCACTGAGCGCGAGGTTCGTCTTGCCCGCTGCCGGTGGGCCGTAGATCTGAGTGACCGCGCCGCGCTCGAACCCGCCACCGAGCAGGTCGTCGATCTCCGCGCAGCCGGTCGAAACGTACTCGCTCACGTCCTCGGCTACGGTGAGGCGCGGTTAAACGCTGACGACCGACGCGTGACCTGCGTTCGCTGATCGGCACCTGCGACGGTAGATACTTGGAGGCGAGCGACAAGTGACGACTAGTGATCGTCGTCGCAACCGCGGACTTCGAGGTGTACCACGGCGTCGTCGGCGAGCTGCGGGACCGCGGCGTCGACTTCACGACGATCGAGCCGGGCGAGGAACTGCCCGACGAGACCAGCGTCGTCGTGACGGCGGCCGACGAGAGTCACGAGCCGGCGGGCGTCGAAGTCGTGCGAGCGGATCCGGCGACACCGCGTGCGGCCGTCGACGAGGTGGTCTCGTTGCTGCGGGGCAACGGCGGCAAGCTGGTCGTCGGGATCGACCCCGGTGACCGGCCTGGCATCGCCGTCCTCTCGGGCGAGATGGTCGTGGCCGCGTTCCAGGTGCCGGCCGACCAGGTCGCCGAGGCCGTCCACGAGGAGCTGGCCGACGCGGTCGACCCGCTCGTCCGGATCGGCGACGGCGCGCGGCTGCTGGGGGCGCGGATCATCGACGATCTGGGCGACGTGACCGTCGAACTGGTCGACGAGACCGGGACGACGCCACACCTCGGAACGGGGACCCGTGGCATGGGCGACGTGCTCGCGGCGGTCAACATCGCCCGCATCGAGGGCGAGGAGATCGAGTCCCGCGAGATCGACCCCACCGCGGGCGAACTCAAGCGCATCAAAGAGCGCTCCCGGGAGCAAAGCGAGACGAACCGGGCCATCGGCGAGGGCCTGGCCCGCCGAGTCGCGGACGGGCAGTTGACGATCGAGGAGGCGCTGGCCGAGCACCGCGACGGCGACGACGAGTGACCGGCTGACGACGACCTGAAATCCATTTTGGACGCGCGGGAGCCTCTCGAACCATGCGCCCTCCACTCGGTGCGACGCTCGCGTACGCGGCCAAACGGAAACTGCTCGTCCTCTACGGTGTCGTCTTCGTGGGACTGGCCGTCCGGAACTGGAACGTCCTCGAACCGCTGTCCATCGTCGTCGCCCTGCTGCCACCCTTCCTCCAGCGCCTGCTGCTGAGCGTCTCCGGTTTCCTGACCGAGATCGCCGGCTTCCTGCTCGTGGCCGTCGGGGCGGTCGCGATCCTGAAGACGGTCCTGGACGACTCGCTGGCGACCGACCGTCAGCGTGCAGATCCCTGACGGCTACCGGACGGCGTCTTCGGCCCGGCGAAGCACCTCGCGGACGGGCAGTCCGGTCTCGTCTGCGACCGCGGCGGCGTCGTCGTACTCGCCGCTCACGTCGAAGACGGTGCCCTCGCTGTCGGTGGCGACCTTCACGTTGATCTCGTAGGCGTCGCCGTCGATCTCGACCGTGGCCGTGACGATCTCGCGGTCGGCGATCCAGCGGTGGCCGGCACCGTGGGCTCGCACGCCCAGCGTTCCCGTCTCCTCGGCGAGTCGGCGCGCGACGCGCTCGCTGTCTGCCGGCTTGCAGACCACCTTGACGAGGTGGCCCGGCCGTGACTTCTTCATCGTGGCCGGGAGGATCGACACGTCTCGCGCCCCCGCCTCCTGCAGTCGTTCCTGCAAGCTACCCAGCACCTCCGGCGTCGTATCGTCGAGGTTCGTCTCCAGGACGGTGATCTCGTCACGACGGAGCCCGCCGCCACCGTCGCCGACGATCGCCCGCAGGACGTTCGGGCGGTTCTCGAACGAGTACCCCCCAGCGCCGTAGCCAGACGCCTCGACGGCGAGTTCCGGCAGCGCGTCGACGCCGTCGGCGAGGTGTGCGAGGATCGCCGCGCCGGTCGGCGTCAGCAACTCGGCGTCGACGGGTCCGCCAGCGAGCGACCAGTCGGCGCGCTCGGCGATCTCGACGACGGCCGGGCCGGGAACGGGGTAGGTCCCGTGGCTCATCTCGACGGTGCCACCGCCCGCGGAGAGCGGCGTCGTGACGACGCGTTCGACGCCGAGGTCGTCCAGCAGGAGACAGACGCCGACGATGTCGGCGATGGCGTCGTCGGCCCCGACCTCGTGGAAGTGCATCTCGTCGAGCGTGATGTCGTGGACCGCGGCTTCGGCCTCGCCGAGGATCTCGAAGATCGCCAGCGCGTCGCGCTCGACGCTGGCGGGGAGGGCCATCTCCCCGACGATCTCGCGAACCTCGCCCAGCGACCGGGACGGACCGTGCCCCTCGGCGGCGGTGTCGCCGTGAGTGTGACCGTGGCCGCCGTCCGCGTGGTCGTGGCTGTGGTCGTGCCCCGGTACCTTCGAAGGCATCTGGTGGTTCGCGTCGGTCCCGTCCGTCCGAGCCTCGTCTACGTCGGTCAACACGACCGCGACGCTCGTGGCACCGATCCCGCGTTCGACCGTCTCGGAGAGTTCGTACCGGATCGGGAGGGCGTCCTCGACGGGGGCGAGGGCGTCGCGATCGGCACCGACGGCCAGGAGGGCAGCGAGCAGCATGTCGCCGCTGGCACCCATGCGGCCGTCGAAAGCGAGTGTTCGCATACCCGTTGCGTCGGTACGCCGAAAGAAAAGTACCCCGAAGCGCCGATCAGTTGCGGACGACGTGGACGTCGTACTCCTCGTCGGCTTCCTCGCCGACCGGCACGACCACGTCCTCGTCGTCGCTCCCGACGAACAGGACGGTCGCGTCCACGTCGCCGGCAGTCTGGCGAACGTCCTCGGAGAAGCCACCCGCAGGCGAGTGTGCGCTCACGTCGGTGTAGCGCAGTTCCGTGTCGTCGGTCGCCTCCTCGATCTTGCGTTCGAGGTCCTGCGTGACCGATTCCAGCGGGAAGTCGTCGTCGAGATCCACCCACTGCCGGCGCTCGGCGTAGCTGTTGCCGGTCGGGATGTAGCTGACGGCGACGACATCGCGATCCAGCGCCGTACCGTACTCGACTGCGCGTTCGAGTGCCACACGGGCCGGCGACGATCCATCGTACGGAACGAGAAACACCATAGTCGCGGCTTTCTCGGCCAGCCCTATGAAAGCTACCACCACGGCAAGGTGTGACATGAATGGGCAACCGACGTACGGTGGCGGCGTCGATAACGCGGCCGCACGGGTGTGACACATGATAACATAAGTACCTGCCGGACGAACAGGGGACCGCCGGTAGCATAAAGCATATCTCCGGTCACGACTGAAATCAGGTATCCCCGCAGACTAACTATGAACGAGGTTCAACTGGAGGTCGCGAAAGCGTACCCGAACGACTCGGGGCGCGGTATCGCTCGCCTGGATCCGGACACGCTCTTGCATCTCAAACTCTCGCCCGGCGACATCATCGAGATCGAGGGAAGTGACACCACCGCCGCGAAAGTGTGGCGTGCGGATCGACAGGACTGGAACACCGACACGGTGCGCATCGACGGCTTCACGCGACAGAACGCCGACGTGGGTATCGGCGAACGCGTGACGATTCGCAAGGCCGACGCCGAGAAGGCCGACAAGCTCGTGCTGGCTCCGCCCGAAGAAGCCAGCGTCCAGTTCGGCTCGGACGCGGCGGGCATGGTCAAGCGCCAGATCCTCAAGCGCCCGGTCGTCGAGCGCGACATCGTCCCCGTGATGTCCAGTACGAACCACCCGTTCATGCGCTCGCCGGGCCAGGCGATCCCGCTGATCGCCGTCGAGACCGAGCCCGAGGGCGTCTGTCTCATCACCGAGGACACGGACGTGGAGTTGCGCGAAGAGCCAATCAGCGGCTTCGAGAAGACCGGCGGGGGCATCACCTACGAGGACATCGGCGGCCTCTCCAGTGAGATCCAGCGGGTCCGCGAGATGGTCGAGTTGCCGATGAAACACCCCCAGATCTTCAAGAAGCTCGGCATCGAGCCGCCACAGGGGGTGTTGCTCCACGGTCCACCGGGCACGGGCAAGACCCTGCTCGCGAAGGCCGTCGCCAACGAGACCTCTGCCAGTTTCTTCTCTATTGCCGGTCCGGAGATCATCTCGAAGTACTACGGCGAGTCCGAACAGCAACTCAGGGAGATCTTCGAGGACGCCAGCGAGGAGGCCCCCTCGATCATCTTCATCGACGAACTGGACTCGATCGCGCCCAAGCGCGAGGACGTGACCGGCGAGGTCGAGCGCCGTGTCGTCGCCCAGCTGCTGACGATGATGGACGGCCTCGAATCCCGCGGGCAGGTCATCGTCATCGCCGCGACCAACCGCGTCGACAGCGTCGATCCCGCACTGCGCCGACCGGGCCGGTTCGACCGCGAGATCGAGATCGGCGTTCCCGACGAGGTCGGCCGCGAGGAGATCCTCCAGATCCACACCCGCGGGATGCCCCTCTCGGACGACGTGGCCCTCTCGAACCTGGCGACCGAGACCCACGGGTTCGTCGGTGCCGACATCGAGAGCCTGACCAAAGAGGCCGCGATGAAGGCGCTGCGCCGGTACCTCCCCGAGATCGACTTAGACGAGGAGGACATCCCGCCGAGCCTGATCGACCGCATGATCATCAAACGCGAGGACTTCCGCGGTGCCCTCAACGAGGTGAGTCCGAGCGCCATGCGGGAGGTGCTGGTCGAGCTCCCGAAGATCTCCTGGGACGACGTGGGCGGCCTCGACGACGCCAAAGAGCAGGTCCAGGAGTCCGTCGAGTGGCCGATGAACAGCCCGGAGAAGTTCGATCGCATGGGCGTCTCGCCGCCCTCTGGCGTCCTGCTGTACGGGCCGCCGGGGACCGGCAAGACCCTGATGGCCAAAGCCGTCGCCAACGAGACCGACGCCAACTTCATCTCGGTGCGGGGCCCACAGCTCCTCTCGAAGTGGGTCGGCGAGTCGGAGAAGGCGATCCGTCAGACCTTCCGGAAGGCCCGGCAGGTCGCACCGACGGTGATCTTCTTCGACGAACTCGACTCGCTCGCACCGGGACGTGGCGGCGAGACCGGGAGCAACGTCTCCGAGCGCGTCGTCAACCAGCTGCTGACCGAACTCGACGGGCTCGAAGAGATGGAGGACGTGATGGTGATCGGCGCGACCAACCGGCCGGACATGATCGATCCGGCACTGATCCGCTCGGGTCGCTTCGACCGCCTCGTGATGGTCGGCGAACCCGGCATCGAGGGTCGCGAGCAGATCCTCAAGATCCACACCGACGACACGCCGCTGTCGCCGGACGTGAGCCTGCGCGAACTCGCTGAGATGACCGGCGGCTACGTCGGCTCCGACCTGGAGTCGATCGGCCGCGAGGCCGCCATCGAGGCGCTGCGCGAGGACGACGACGCCGACATGGTCGAGATGAAGCACTTCCGGCAGGCCATGGAGAACGTGCGCCCGACGATCACCGACGACATCCGCGACTACTACGAGCAGATGCAAGACGAGTTCAAGGGCGGCGGCGAACCCCAGCAGACTCAAGGCGGCGGCCGCATCGGCTTCCAGTAACCGTCCGCCGCTCTTATGGACGTTTCAAGGCTAAAACCTCGCCCTTTAGGGCGGGGATACAGCCGACAACTCCTCCACTAACCACGTTCCATGGCACTGCTGGATATTCCACGCCCAGTCGTTGTGTTTAATATACAATCTCCCATAACTAGTTATGAATACAGTCCGATGCTGGAGACAACTCGCACCTATCGAGCGAAAATCGTTAACCACCAACAGGTGAGTGACGACCTCAACCAGTGCGGGTTCTCCGCGTCGAAACTGTGGAATGTCGCCCGATACTACACGCAAGGCCGATGGGATGAAGACGGGGAAATACCCGACGACGGCGAACTCAAATCCGAACTCAAGGAACACGAACGATACAGTGACCTACATTCTCAGTCAAGTCAGCGAGTTCTTGAAGAGCTTGCTGAGTCGTTCACCAGTTGGTACAAAGCACGCCAACGCGGAGACGAGGACGCCAACCCACCGGGCTATCGCAAACACGGCGACGAACACCCGCGCTCCACCGTGACGTGGAAGCAGAAAGGCATCAAGCACGACACGAAGCACAACCAACTTCGTCTAAGCAAGGGATTCAACCTAAAGAACCACCGCTCGGATTTCATCCTCTGTGAGTACAAAACACGACCAGACGTGACTGTGGAGAACATCCAGCAGGTTCGCGCCGTCTGGAACGGCGACCGCTGGGAACTGCACCTCGTCTGTAAGGTCGAAATTCCCGTCGAGGACGCACCGGGAGACAACACGGCGGGGATCGACCTCGGCATCAAGAACTACCTCGCGATCGCTTACGACAACGGTGACGCCGAGTTGTATCCGGGGAACGTGCTGAAGCAGGACAAGCACTACTTCACTCGTGACGAGTACGACACAGAGGGCGAGAACGGTCCGTCACACCGTGCGCTTCGCGCCCGACAGAAACTCTCGCGTCGGAAAGACCACTTCCTGCACTCGCTCGCCAAGCACGTTGTAGAGCGGTGCATCGGCCACGAAGTTGGTCGTATTGCCATCGGTGACTTGAGTGAGATTCGTGAAGACGAGAACGGAGAGTCACGGAACTGGGGTCGAAGCGGGAACAAGAAACTCCACGGGTGGGAGTTTGACCGCTTCACGACGCTCTTGGAGTACAAAGCAGAGGAACACGGAATTCTTGTTGACCGTGTTTCCGAGAGAGATACGTCGAAGACGTGTTCGTGCTGTGGACGGAAGCGTGACGCCAACCGTGTGGAACGTGGCCTGTACGTCTGTGAATCGTGCTGTGCAACGATGAACGCGGACGTGAATGGTGCGGTGAATATTCGCAGAAAGATAACTCAGAATCCTCCAACGGAGGATATGAGTAACGGTCGTTTGGCACGGCCAGTAGCCTACCTGTTCAACCAAACCTCTGGGTCGTTCCGCCCGAGGGAACAGGTGGGTTGCGAACCGTAATATCCCAACGCTCGGGAATCCTCGCCCTTCAGGACGGGGAGGATGTCAACCGGATCGGTAGAGGTTCAGTCGCTGTACGACCGAGCCCAGCAGGACGGCGATCGGGATGATTTCGAGCCGTCCAACCCACATGTTGACGATCAGCATTGCCTTCGCCGGTTCTGGCATCGTCGGGCCGGTAATGCCGGAGTCGAGGCCGACGTTACTCTGTGCGCTCATCACGTCGAAGATCACGTACTCCAGGGGATGTGCCGGCGAGAGCACGCGCAGGAGGACGGCAACGCCGATGGCGAGGAACGTGATCCAGAGGACGAACACGACCGTCGCTTCGGTGAACTCTCGCTGCGCCTGCTCTTCGCTGAGTCGGCGGTTCCCGATCGTGAGATAGCGGATCGCCGTCTGGGGGTAGAAGATGTCCTGGATCTGCCAGGCAGTCCCCTTGACGATCGTGATCACGCGGATGAGCTTCAGTCCGCTCACCGTCGATCCGGCCGCCCCGCCGGTGAGCATCCCGACACACGTCAACAGCGTTGCGCCGGCACTCCAGACCGACTCCGTTCCGCCGCCGATCGTCGTGCTCCCGAAGCCGGTGTTCGAAGTCGCAGAGACGAACTGGAACAGTGCGGTGCGAAACGTCTCTTCGAGCGTGGCGTACTGGCCGTTGGCGAAGAGGATCCCCGTCAGTGCGAGCGATCCCACCGAGAACCAGATGAGCACCCAGCGGGTCTGCAGGTCGGCGTAGAAGTTCCGGATCTCGCCTTTGAAGATCAGGTAGTGGATCGGGAATGCGATGCTGCCGGCGACCATGATCGGGACCGTCGCGTACTCGATCAGGGGGCTCCCGTAGTGGCCGATCGACTCGGCGTGGACGGAGAATCCACCCGTCGCGATGCCGGTCATCCCGTGGTTGATGGCGTCCCACAGCGGCATGCCCGCGAGGAGGAACAGACCGATCGAGCCGAGAGTGAGGCCAACGAATATCTTCCAGATCTCCTGGACCGTCGTCACGATGCTCGGATGGATCTTTTCCGACCGGGCCTCGCTCTCGTAGAGCGTGTACGAGCCGCTGCTGGAACCACCGCGCCGGAGAATCGCGACGGTCAACACGATGACGCCGACGCCGCCGACCCACTCGATGAACGACCGCCACCAGTGAAGGGAGCGTGGCAGTTTCTCCTCGACGGCAGCCATCGTGAGTCCGGTCCCGGTAAAGCCGCTCATACTCTCGAAGACCGCGTCGAGCGGATGGAGGAACACCGCGGTCGTCGCGTCCATCGGCGGCGTGTTCGTCCAGGCGGGGAAGGGATCGATCTGGATCGTCCACGCGATCAGGAAGAAAGGCAGGCCACCGAAGACGCCGACGAGCGCCCACGCCGTCGCGGCGGTGACCATCGCCTCCCGTTTCTCCGGTGGCCCAGCCCACCTGTACCACCGGGCGAGTCCGGTCCCGATGCCGGCCAGCAGCGCGGCAGAGAGGAGGAAGGCGGGTATCGCGTAGAACTCCCTGTTGATGCCTGCGACGACGACCGAGGCGACCATCATCAACGAGATGGCCTGGAAGATGCGGCCAACGTCTCGACCGACGGTGTTCGTGTTCACTTTCATGTTACAGCACTCCCGTCCCTTCGGTCCCCAGGGACCACCCGCCGACGGTGTGGTCGGTCGGGCGGGACCTGATCGTCGAGTGTTTGCTCATCGTCGTGTCAGTCGTGTTCAAAATCCGAAGCCGTCAGACTCGTTCGCTTCGTGGTCCTCGTAGTGGCCGAAGATGTCGGTCACCGCCGGTGTCGCGCCGATCCCCGAGTAGACGGTCAACAGGTCCTCGTGCTCGATCCGGGTCTCTCCGCGGGGCGTGATCGGGGAGTCGGCCTCGGGCCGTTCGATCGCGACGACGAGCGTCTCGTCGTCGAGCAGGCCGGCCTCGTCGGCTTCCCCTAGTGTCATCCCGGCGATCGGGGCGTCCTCTGCGACGGTGATCTCGAACACCTCGGCCACGTCCCCGACTCGCATGTAGTCGACGACCGACGGTCGCTCGACGGCTCGAAAGAGATAATCGGCGATGAGTCGCTGTGGGTTCTCGATCGTGTTGACGCCGATCTGGCGAAAGAGGTTCATGTGCTCGGGGTTGTGGACAACCGACACGATCGCCGGTATGTCGAGTTCCTGGGCCAGCAGCGAGATCATCACGTTCGTCGCGTCCTGATCGCTCGTGGCGATGATCGCGTCTGCCCGCTGGGCCCCGGCGTCACGCAGGGTCTCCTTTACCGTCGCGTCCGCGTTGACGACCAGGCAGTCGTGTTCGCTGGCGACCTCGTCTGCTCTCTCCGGGTCTCGTTCGATGACGACGACCTCGTTTCCAGAGCGCGTTGCGATCTCTATCAGCGGCGTGCCGATGTCTCCCGCGCCGACGACGATGATGTACATGAGTGTGTGATGGTGGGTTAGTCGAACGACGATACAGTCAGGGGACCGGACAGCCGAGGTGACGACGGGACGGTGTGTGTCGGCTGTCGCCACTTCCGAGGGGCGAAGTCCGGGACCCAGTGGCGTCAGTCACGAGACTTCCCCTCCGAGTCGCCGTGTACCCGTCCAAGATAGTGCCAGTGGTACTTGCCCCCTCCGTCCTCGTCCTCGACGGGCGGGGCCCACCGGACTCGGTACGTGAAGGGGCCATGCGCTTCGCCCGTCTCGTCCGGGCGTTTCACGACTGCGATGGTGTACGCGCCGTGATCCTCGGTCCGGACGAGTTCCTCACCCTCGCGCGACTCGATGGCGTCGGTGATCGACGGGTGTTCTCCGAGCAGCTGCTGGGCGTAGTGGATGATCTCCCTGAGCTGGCCGTCGTCGCTGTCCTGGAGTGCGGTGACGACGCTGTCGGGGATATCCTCGGGTGGACTGCTGTTGGTTGCTGTCATGGTGGTTGTCGTGTGCCTCTGAATCGGTCACCGGGACCGGCGACGCGCACTCGGTGGCCGACTCGAACGGTTGTGTCGTCTCTGTGGAACGCTGTCCTCTGCTAAATTTTCGCGGCGTAATAAATACTCCGGTTAGAGTTTCGCCATCGAAAATCTGATGCAGAATATTTTTCGATCAAGAATTCGTGCGGGTGAGTATGACAACGACGAACCAAGACGATGCCCGCCAGTACACCTGCGAATCGGGGGTTAATTATGCGTTATAACCGTAGTTCCAGTATGGAGTACCGCGTTGACGAGATCGACAAACGCATTCTCTACTACCTGGCTCAGGATGCCCGAAACACGGCCGCGCCGGAGATCGCCGAAGAGATGGAGGTGACACCGGCGACGATCCGCAACCGGATTCGGCAACTCGAACAGGAGGGGGTGTTGCGGGGATATCTCGCGGACATCGACTACAAGTCTATCGAGGGACACGTCACCTACCAGTTCAGCTGTACCGCACCGATTCCGGAGCGTGATCGGCTCGCACAGTCCGCGCTGGAGGTCTCCGGAGTCGTGACCGTCCGGAAGCTGATGACCGGGAACTCGAATCTCACGATAACCGTCGTCGGCTCGGATACGAGCGATGTCGGCCGTATCGCGGGCGAGTTGTCGGACCTCGGAGTAACGATCGAAGACGAGAACGTCATCGATGGGGCGTACCATCGACCGTACGATCCCTTCGGCCCGGAAGACGCACCGAAGGGGCCGTCCCTGACCGACTTCATGAGCCTCGCCGGTGGCGCGGAAGTCGTCGAGTTCACGGTGTCGGAGGGAGCGGCGATCACTGGGCTGACGATCGAGGAGGCCGTCGAGGACGAACTCCTGAGCGACGAGATGCTGGTGGTCGGTGTCGAACGCGGCGGCGACGTACTCACGCCCAAGGGCGAGACGGTCATCGAGACCGGCGATGTCGTCTCGCTGTTCTCGAAGACGGGACTGGAGAGAGACGCTCTCGAAGTGTTCGGGACCGAATCGACGCCCTAAGCCGTCGACGACCTGGTGCGTCTCTCGACGGCCAGGGCGTCGGGAGGAGCCCACCGCGATATCACACGCTATTTGTTCGTCGGCGAAGACGTATCGATTGATGCCCTCCAAAATTGAAGCCGTCGTCCTGAACGAACCGGCCGGCAGCCCGAAGACGCTCGTGATGTTCTTCGGAGCGGTTCTGTTCGTGGGCGTCTACGCCTACGGTGCCCTGCGCGGCAGTTCGAACACTTTTCTCCTCGTCATGGCCGCGGGCTTCGTCCTGTCGGGGATCGCAGAGTCCCTGCCGACGGATCGTCGACGGACCGCAGGCGTCCTGCGTGTCACCGCGATACTGATCCTGCTGGCTCTGGTCGCCGTCGTCCTGTTCGCACCCGATCAGGTTCTCTCCTGAGCGCCTCACTCCCTTCGACCGCAAAAAAGCGCCGCTGACAGCCTACAGCTCGCCCAGCTTCCGCAGCAGCTGGCCGCGGTACTCCTCGTCGGCGCGGACGCCTTTCATCTCCAGGACGTTACGCTGGAGCTTGTCGAGGGCGACGTTGAACGCCGTGTCGGAGCCGTAGCCCTCGCCGGAGCCGGCGGCCTGTCCCTTGTTGGTGCGCAGGCGGATCTGACACTGGATCAGTGGCGTGCCACGGAGCTTCTCTTTGTGTTCGTGGAAGCGCACGTGGGCGTGCTGGACCTGCATGTCCTGGTACTTGCTGGCCACGTCGCCGATCTCCTCGCGGATGTCGTCCCGAGAGATCGTGTTGTCCAGGAGGTTGATGTTGGTGATCTGTACGTCCATGTGGTCCTCCTCGGTGAACGTCAGCGCGCGGAGCACGTCCGTCTTGGTGACGATGCCGGCGACCAGCGAGTCGTCGTGGTCCGGCGTGACCACGAGGCCGGCGAAGTCGTTTTCGAGCATCCGCTCGACGGCGTCGCGAACGGAGTCGTCAAGCGAGGTCGTCTCGACGGGGCTGTTCATCACGTCGTAGACCGGTAGATCGAGGACGCGGTCGTTCTCGCCCGAGCGGTCGCCCCGCGTCGCCTTGTTCATGTCTCGGACGACCACGTCGACGATGTCGTGGGTCGTGACCATGCCAGAGAGGTCCCCGTCGTCGTCGAGCACGGGGATACGAGAGATGCCGTGCTTGCGTAGGAGGTTGATCGCTTGCCCGACGTGGGTCTCCTCGGTGATCGTCACGACGTCTTTGGTGTAGATCTGTTCGACGGTGAGAGCATCGAGATTCTCCAGGACGGCGTCGAGAATGTCGTCGCCCGTGACGACGCCCCACAGAGAGTCGCCCTCGAAGACCGGTGCGATCTTCGCACCGCCCTCGACGAGGACGCGAGCGACCTCGCGGACGTCGTCGTGGCGTTCGACTTTCGGGGCCGACCGCATCATCGCACCTGCCTTCGCGTTGTCCTCGACGTGGGACTGGACCAGCTGCTTCTGGGTAATCACGCCGGCGTACGCCCCGTCCTCGGTGATGACGATTCCCTTGGGGTTCTCGCGCTCGAAGATCGAGCGCACTTTCCCGAGGCGGACATCGGCGTCGAGTTCAACAAAATCACTAGTGGCAATATCAGCTATATTCATCGTACTTCCCATTACGAGGGTTCGACGCCGGAGGTAATCAAAGTTGGTTCCGGTTCCAGCCCCTGAGAACGCTCGTCGGACTCGCTCACCCCCGCAGTTCATTGTGCCAGCGCCCGAACACCCGGCGTGCTCCCGGACATCACCGTCCTCGGTCCGTACACGTACCTCGCGACAGAGATCGTGTGGGGTCTCGTCGCGGCCGGCCTGCTCTGGTACGCCGACGCGGCCCGGACTGCCGCCCGAACGATCGCCGTCCTCTATCCGTTCGCGTACGTCTGGGACTGGTACACGCTGGAGGTCGGCGTGTTCGCGATCCCGATGCGAACTGGCGTCGAACTGCTTGGGATCCCGATCGAGGAACACATCTTCATGCTCGTCGTTCCGGCGATGGTCGTCGGCGCTCACGAGACACTCGCGCGACTCGACGACGACTGACGCTGTCGGCTGTTCGTCCCGTGGCCGTCGCAACCGAGGGAGCGATATCGTAACGCGCCGACACAGACGGTGCGAGGCGGCACCGGAGAGCCAGCGACGACGGCGACCGTTCTCCGACCGCAGCAGCGAGACACCGCGGACCGATCAGTATAGCATTTCTTAAACATCCGATTATAGTTGGAAAGCGTTTCTCCCTGTGAGTTGAACGATCACAGAACCAGCTGCTGTCAAAGCTAGTGCAAAACCGCTCTACCCACTATTTTGTATGTGAATGTTACCCACGTCAACGGGTCCACGCAAAGTATTAGTGTGATGCGCGTGTTCTGACACGTAGATCAACTGAACCATGTCCGATACCCCCACCCCCCACATCGAACTCTACGTCCGGTCGCTCGTTCCGGACGGTGCCCACGAGCGACAGGCGGCCGTCATCGAGCGACTCGAAACGCTGGACCAGGACGACGCGATCGAAGACTTCTCGGTCATCGTCTGGGGCAAGCAGGTGTCCCGAGAGTCGGCGGCCGCTCACACAGAAGAGGGTCGGTACATCCTCAATCGCGTCGCCGAGTTCAAGCAGTGGGCGCTGTCGAACAACGTCTCGCTGGAGTCGTTCTACCAGACGACCGAGATCTCCTCGGAGATCACCGACGACTACTCGGCGATGATCCTGCCCGTGATGGGGCTGGCCGAGTACGAGGGCGGGGAACTCCAGCACGTGGCTCCCTGTACGAATGGTGACGTGGTCCACACGATCATAGACCGGCTCGAACGCCTGGAAGCCGGCGAACCACCGGCCATCGAGCAGGAAGCGAGCAACGCCTCGATCGTCTAGAGACTGCCGTCGGCGAACTGTTCGACGGCTTTGCCCTCCGCTCGCTGTAACCGGTACTGTACCGTCGATCGCGGCACGTCCAGTCGTTCGCCCAGTTCGCCGACAGTCGTCTCCCGTGGCGTCCGGTAGTATCCCGCGTCGACGGCCGCTTGTAGGGTTCGACGCTCCTCGACGGTGAGATCGGCGTCGAAGGCATCGTCGCCGCGCCAGCCGTCGATCCCGCCGACGTGGCCCAGTTCGAGCGTCAGTCCGTCTCTGAGGTTCCGCTCGATCGCGTCGTACAGCTCGCCGACCGGCGTCGCTTCCGGCATCAGGACTCGCCAGACGTACTCGTCGCCGGACCGTTCCGCGTCGAACAGCACCCCGTCGCCCACGTAGTCGACGGCCAGATACGGGATAGAGTGACAGCGGTCGATCTCCTGGCGGCGCGTGTAGACCAGACGATGCTCCGGACCGGCGTCCAGAAGCTGGTACTCGCGTGTGGACGAACACTGCTCCATGTCCAGACACTCGTTACAGATCGACTCGTCGAGATAGAGATCGTCGAGTCGGTCGAGCACGTCCGACGGGCCGACGATGCGGTCGATTCGCCACATCGCGTCCGCGTTGGCGAAACAGGCCTGCGAGCGAGCGTAGAGCGACGGAGTCTCGACGAAGAGGTCCATCAGGTCGTCCGCGCCCGACTCGTACTGGACCGTGAACTCGAACTCGCGCATACGCGGAGGTCGGTTGGCTATCTCCAAGTGGATTTCGTTCCGAGACGCCGATCGACAGCCCCGCGGTGGAGAGACGGCGCTCAGACTGTCGTTTGCAGGCGCTCGGCGTAGGGACCGACCGTGTCGTCGTCCAGGAGTGTCTCCACGATCGTCTTCACGCCGACCTCGGCGTCGTAGGCCGGCCGCCCCTTCCCCGTCGCCGACGTGGTTCGCTCGGTCGACAACAGGTCGTCCGCCGCGAGCGATCCCAGCGCCGACACGACCTGCTGTCGTTCGACGCCGCCGAACGGATCACGAGCGACCGTATCGAGCTGGTCTTTGATCGTCTCCGTCACCACGTGGGACTGGACGGGCGTCTCTCCTTCGATGGTCAGTTCGGCGACCGCCAGCAGCACGAACTGTTCGAACGGGCGACGTGAGGTGATCGTCTCGTCCATGTGATCACACTCTGGCGGACGGCGTATGAAGCTATTGGGACCGGCGGTATCGCACGCGAAAAATTGTGACACAGCCGGCACACCGTCGTCCAGCGGCGGTTTCGAAACGCCGGCTTCCGAGAGGCCACCGCCGAGCCACACGCAACACTCACGAGGAAGTGTCCCCGAAGCGGTGCCGTCTGTCGACTGGGGCGGAATCCAGACCGGCGAACGAATCGCTCCGCTCGCGGTTTGTGTCGTCAAAAATGGGTTGGGGCGGATTTGAACCGAAATCAGACGTGCTCGCTGCGCTGTGCGCGACTGATAGGGTTCAAATCACAGCGCCATTCGCTCCTCACGTCCGTTCGTCGCAGAAATGGGTTGGGGCGGATTTGAACCGCCGGCCTCCTCCATGTCAAGGAGGTGTCATAACCAACTAGACCACCAACCCGCGTTGGCTTCTATCTACACTCATCCGTTGCAGAGGGGTATAATTGAATGTTTCGAAAGCGAATCCCAGCGCCGTCTGTGGGTTGTGGGCATGGTGCGGTCGAGCGCGATTCGAGGGACACGGCGTGTCCGCTCGGCCGATGTCCCGATATCGAACCCGTCACGTGGTCCCGACAGCCTTATTTGGATGTACGAGGTTGTACATTACAACACGAAAGAGTTCATTGGTGGCCCACAATGCAGGAATACATCGAACGCGTGACCGAGGGAGAGGATCTGACACAGAACGAGGCTCGCGAGGCGGCGACGGCGGTCTTCGAGGACGCCACGGAGGCCCAGATCGGGGCGTTGCTGACCGGCCTGCGGGCGAAAGGAGAGACCGAGGCCGAGATCGCCGGCTTCGCCGAGGGGATGCGCGACGCCGCGCGGACGATCGACCCCGACCGGAGGCCGCTGGTCGACACCTGTGGCACCGGCGGCGACGACTACGACACGATCAACGTCTCGACGACGAGCACGATGGTCGCCGCGGGTGCCGGCGTCCCCATCGCCAAGCACGGCAACTACTCCGTCTCCTCCTCGTCGGGGAGCGCGGACGTGCTGGAGGTGGCCGGCGTCGACGTGGAGGCCGAACCGCCACAGGTCGAGCAGGCCATCGAGGACGACGGGATCGGGTTCATGCTCGCGCCCGTCTTCCACCCGGCGATGAAGGCCGTCATCGGCCCGCGCAAGGAACTCGGCATGCGGACCATCTTCAACATCCTCGGACCGCTGACCAACCCCGCCGGTGCGGACGCGCAGGTGCTCGGCGTCTACGATCCGGCCCTCGTGCCGACGATCGCGGAGGCGCTGGCCCGGATGGACGTCGAGCGAGCGATGGTCGTCCACGGATCGGGGCTCGACGAGATCGCGATCCACGGGGAGACCGTCGTCGCAGAGGTCACCGGCTCCGAGATCGAGGAGTACACGCTCGTGCCGGAAGACATCGGGCTGACGACGGCCGACATCGAAGACGTGGCCGGCGGCACGCCCGAAGCGAACGCCGAGGACCTGCGAGGGATCGTCGAGGGGACCGTCACCGGCCCGAAACAGGACATCATCCTCGCGAACGCGGGCGCGGCGATCTACGTCGCCGGTGAAGCCGACAGCCACGAGGCCGGCGTCGAGGCGGCTCGCGAGGCGATCGAGTCCGGCGACGCCGCCCGGAAGTTCGACGAGCTCAGAGGCGAGGCATGACGCGGGTCAAGGTCTGTGGTATCACTCGCCGCGAGGACCGCGAGGCCGTCGTCGCCGCGGGCGCAGACGCGATCGGCGTCATCAACGGCGTCAGCGTGGACACGCCCCGCGAGGTCGACGACGAGACCGCGGCCACGCTGGTGGCTGGCGTGCCACCGCTCGTGACGAGCGTGCTGGTGACGATGCCCGAGGCCGTCCAGTCCGTGGCCCGCCGCGTCGAGACCGTCCAGCCAGACGTGGTGCAGGTCCACGACGGACTGACCCCGACACAGCTGGGCGCGCTCCGGCGACGCGTCGACGCGCAGCTGGTCGCCGTCGTCGACGCCGACCACGCCGAGATCGAGGCGTACGCCGACGCCGCGGACGCCCTCCTCGTGGACTCGGTCGACGCCGAAGGCGGCGGCGGCACCGGCGAGACCCACGACTGGGACCGGACGCGGGAGATCGTCGACACGCTGGACGCGCCGGTCGTCCTCGCGGGCGGGCTCACGCCCGAGAACGTGGCCGAAGCCGTCGGGACGGTCCGACCGTTCGGCGTCGACGTGGCCTCCGGCGTGGAGGCCGAAGGCGGCGTCAAGGACCACGACGCCGTCCGCGCGTTCGTCCAGCAGGCAAAGCGCGCCGACCCCGCGGCCGTGGAGGCGGGACAGTGACCCTCGACATCGACCGCGAGACGTTCGTCGACCGAGCGACCGCCGACGGCCCGGTCTCGGTGCGAGCGGTCGCGGAGCTGTCGGCCGACGTGGAGCCGCTGGCGGCCTACGCCGCGCTGACCGGCCGGACCACGGACGGTGCCCCCGGCAAAGGCGGCCACACCTTCCTGCTCGAAAGCGCGGAGAAGGTCGCCTCCAGCGACCCCGACGGCGCGTTCGCACCGGCGACCGACGACCGCCACGCCCGCTACTCGTTCGTCGGCTACGACGCCGACGCGGTGATCACGGTCGACGACGAGACCAGCGTCGAGGTCTTCGACGACCGGATCGCCGACCTCGTGACGACCGACGGAGGCGACGTGTTAGACGACCTCCGGGCGGCCATGCCGGACGTGGAGCTGCGGGGCTTCCCGGACCACGACCGCCAGCACCTCGACGGCGGCCTCGTCGGCTTCCTGGCCTACGACGCCGTCTACGACCTCTGGCTCGACGAGGTCGGACTGGATCGACCGGACTCTCGCTTCCCCGACGCACAGTTCGCGCTGACGACGACGACGCTGCGCTTCGACCACGTCGAGGAGACGGCCGCGCTCGTGTTCACCCCGATCGTCCGACCCGGTGACGATCCCGGCGCGCGCTACGACGCGCTGCTGGACGAGGTCGAACGGGTCGAGGCCGTCCTCGACGGAGCCACAGACCTCGAAACCGGCAGCTTCGTCCCCGCCTACGAGGAGGCCGGGCCACGCGACGAGTACGAAGACGCCGTCGAACACGCCAAGGAGTCCGTTCTCAGCGGCGATATCTACCAGGGCGTCATCTCGCGCAAGCGGGAACTGTACGGTGAGATGGACCCGTTGGCGCTGTACGAGTCGCTGCGGGCGGTCAACCCGTCGCCGTACATGTACCTGCTCGACTACGACGGGCTGAGCATCGTCGGCGCGAGCCCCGAGACGCTCGTCTCCGTGGCCGACGACCGGATCGTCTCGAACCCGATCGCGGGGACCTGTCCGCGCGGGACGAGCCCAGTCGAGGACCGCCGCCTCGCGGGCGAGATGCTCGCCGACGACAAGGAACGGGCCGAGCACACGATGCTGGTCGACCTCGCTCGCAACGACGTGCGCCGAGTCGCAGCGCCCGGGAGCGTCCGCGTCGAGGAGTTCATGAACGTCCTCAAGTACAGCCACGTCCAGCACATCGAGTCGACAGTGACCGGCACGCTCGACGAGGAGGCAGACGCCTTCGACGCCGCGCGGGCCACGTTCCCGGCAGGGACACTCTCGGGTGCGCCCAAGATCCGGGCCATGGAGATCATCGACGAACTGGAGCAGTCGCCACGCGGCGTCTACGGCGGTGGCGTCGGCTACTTCTCCTGGACCGGCGACACGGACTTCGCGATCGTGATCCGGTCGGCGACGATCGAGCAGTGCGAGGGGCCGGCGGGTGTCGGCGGTGAGCACACCCAGCGGACGACGGTCCGGGCCGGTGCCGGGATCGTCGCCGACTCCGTCCCCAGTGGGGAGTACGAGGAGACCGAGAACAAGATGGGCGGCGTGCTGGACGCCGTCGAGCGCATCCGAGAACCCGCGGCCGACGCGAACGAGGAGGTGTCCCGATGAGCGACGCCGAGGCGGCCGACGGCGACCGACCGACGGTGCTGTTCGTCGACAACTTCGACTCCTTTACCTACAATCTCGTCGAGTACGTCTCGGAACACGCCGACACCGAGGTACTGCGCAACACGGCGACACTCGCCGAGGTCCGGGCCGTCGATCCGGACGCGATCGTCGTCTCGCCCGGTCCGGGCCACCCGAAGAACGACCGCGACGTGGGCGTCACGATGGCCGTGCTGCGAGAAGTCAGCCCCGAAGTCCCGACGCTCGGGGTCTGTCTGGGCCTGGAAGCCGCCGTCTACGAGTACGGCGGGACGGTCGGCCGCGCGCCCGAACCGATCCACGGGAAGGCGTTCCCGATCGACCACGACGGCGAGGGGGTCTTCGCCGGACTCGATCAGGGGTTCCAGGCCGGTCGCTACCACTCGCTGATCGCCGACGAGGTGCCCGACTGCTTCGACGTGACGGCCACGACCGACGTGGCGACCGACGACGGGACGGTCGAACTGGTGATGGGTGTCCGCCACCGCGAGCACCCGATCGAAGCGGTGCAGTTCCACCCCGAATCGGTGTTGACTGCAGTCGGCCACGACCTCATCGAGAACTTCCTCGACGGCCTCTGAACTGCTGTCGTCGGTGTCGATCCGGGTCAGAGCACGGAGATGCCGAGCAGTCCGAGCAGGTAGAGCACGCCGACGGCGACCGCGGCGAGAACGACCAGACGCCACGCGAACTTGAGGACGATCCGCCCGATCAAGATCACGACAGCCAGCGCGGCGAGGCCGACCAGCAGGGCGGGGATCGTTCCGAACCCACCGATAGTCAGAAGCATACCGGCTACTCACCGCCCACCGGCATATGCTTTGTCGCCGCCCTCTCTCGCCGCGTCGCCGCGCCGGGACACGGCGAACGTATCAGAAACAAAAAATGCAAGACTGAACGACGACGGCGCAGCGTGATCGGCCGGCGAGGATCGCCGGCCGTCCGTGGAATCTCCAGTCGAAACCCCCAATGGTTTCGACTGAAATCTCGGCCCTCGTCTGGTGGTTTTCGGGAGCCGCTTTTCACTTTCACTCCGGTCTCGCTCCATTAATATGCTATCGGCGTTTGCTATGTACCGTACAGCGAATCACGTGCGCTGCCCGCTGGATCGTGGCTGATATTACCCACCAGTGATACTTCGCATAGCGTCGAAACCACCCGGCGGTCTGTCTCCCGTCGCGTGCCCGCAGGGACACGTATCGCTGGGTATTTAGCAATCCGTGCAAACACAAACGTCGTTACGAATGAGAGGATCTACACGTACCATCGAGAGGGGTATCGCCCGACAGACGGCCACTGTCGGCAGGAGGACCGAGGAATGAGCGACGCAGGTGCAGGTGCCGACGAGGTACAGTTGCCGATCAAGCGAACGACCGGCGACACGCTCGAAGACCGACTCACTGGCAACGCCTACCACAACATTCTGCCCGCCCGCTATCTCCGCAAGGACGCCGACGGCGAGTTGATCGAACAGCAGGAGGATCTGTTCGATCGGGTCGGCAAGAACGTCGCCCTGGCCGAAGCCGTCTTCGAAGCCGACAAACGGGGCGTCGACGTGACGGTCACGCCGGACCAGCTCAAACCCGACCACCCGCGGCGTGACGAACTCGCCGGCGAAGTGTTCGGCAAGGGAACCACCGTCGGCGACGACACCGAGACCGAGCTGTCGGTGTACAACGTCAACAAGTTCGCCTACGACACCGTCGTCCCGGAACTGCCCGACGAGGTACGAGACCACGTCGAGGAGGTGGCCGGCGAGTTCCAGGACGCGATGGAGAACCTTTCGTTCATGCCGAACTCACCGACGCTGATGAACGCGGGCGACGAGCTACAGCAGCTCTCTGCCTGTTTCGTCGACTCGCCCGACGACGACATCGACGACATCCACCAGACCGCCAAGGAGGCCGCACAGGTCTTCCAGTCCGGTGGTGGCATGGGCTATGCCTTCTGGCAACTGCGGCCATACGGCGATCAGGTCGGCTCGACCGGCGGCATCGCTTCGGGCCCGATCACGTTCATGCGCACGTACGACCAGATGTGCGAGACGATCGCACAGGGGGGTGCCCGCCGTGGCGCGCAGATGGGCGTCATGCGCGTCTCCCACCCCGACGTCATCCAGTTCATCCACGCCAAGAACAAGGACGTCTCGCTGGCCGAGACCCTGCGGCTGAACGACCCCGACGACTTCACGCACAACTCCTTCGCCGAGGCCCTGGAGGAGGCCCGCGAACTCATCGACGAGGACGGCAAAGTCCCGAAGCACCTCCGTAACGCCGTCGAGGGCCACCTCTCGAACTTCAACATCTCCGTCGGCATCACCGACGACTTCATGGACGCGCTGCAGGCCGGCGAGGAGTTTACCTTCACCAACCCGCGGACGAACGAGCCCCACGTCGCCACCGAGGAGACCGCAGAACTGTACGAGATGTTCGACCTCGGCGAGTACGTCGAGGCCGGCGAAGTGCTGTCGATCCCCGCCGAGAAGCTCTGGGAGCGCATCATCGGCGGCGCACACGAGAACGGCGAACCGGGCGTGATCTACCTCGAACGCGTCAACAAGCAACACTCCTTCGACGTGGAGGAACACCCAGATCACCGCATCCTCGCGACGAATCCCTGCGGCGAGCAGCCGCTCGAAGAGTACGAGGCCTGTAACCTCGGGCACATCAACCTCTCGACGCTGGCCGACCAGGATGCCCCTGACTGGCGGGTCTGGTCCCAGCAACACGCCGACGAGTACGACGCGCTCGAAGACGCCGTCGACGCCTTCCTCGACGACGCACTGGACAACGAGGAGTTCCAGCGCCGCATCGAGCTGGGCACGCGCTTCCTCGAGAACGTCGTCACGATGTCGGACTTCCCGGTCGAGAAAATCGAAGAGAAGGTCCGAGAGATGCGCAAGATCGGGCTGGGCATCATGGGACTGGCCCAGCTGTACATCCAGCTCGGGGTCAAGTACGGCTCCGACGAGGGCGACGAGATCGCCCGCCAGATCATGCGCCAGATCAACCACGGCTCGAAGTGGGCCAGCCACGAACTCGCGGCGGATCGGGGCACCTTCGACGAGTGGGACAACTCCAAGTACGCGGACCCGACGGCGTACCGCGAGTGGTTCGAGTCCCAGACCGGCCTCGACGCCGACGAGTGGGAAGACGGCTTCCCGATCCGCAACCACAACACGACGACCATCGCCCCGACGGGCACCACCTCGATGGTGGGCAACACCACCGGCGGCTGTGAACCGATCTACAACGTCGCCTACTACAAGAACGTCTCCGACGACGTGCAAGGCGACGAGATGCTCGTCGAGTTCGACGACTACTTCCTGCGCGTGCTGGAGGCCAACGACATCGACGTCGACGCCGTCAAGGAGGAGGCCCAAGAACAGATGGCCGACAACGCCTTCGACGGGGTCGACGGCCTCTCGACGGTGCCCGACGCGATCGGTGAGCTGTTCGTCACGACCGGCGACCTCACGCCGAAAGAACACGCCGGCATCCAGTGTGCCTGCCAGCAGGGCGTCGACTCCGCGATCTCGAAGACGGTCAACGCGCCCAACGATTCCACGCTCGAGGACGCCCGGGAAGTGTTCGAGTACATCTACGAGCACGGCGGCAAGGGCGTCACCTACTACCGCGACGGCACCCGCAGCAAGCAGGTGCTGACGACGCGGGCCCAGAACACCGAGTTCGCCGATATGGACGAGGGCGAGATCGTCGCCCAGATCGAGGAGGTCTTCGACGGCATCGAGGGCTTCCTCGAACACGAGGCCGTACAGGACGCACTCGATCAGCAGGTCGAGTCGCTGCTGGAAGTGGCCGACGGCGAGCAGCCCGAGACCAACCCGTTCGCCGAAAAGCAGAGCCGACCGGACGTGCTCCACGGTGTCACCCAGCGCATCGACACCGGCTACGGGAAGCTGTACGTCAACATCAACGAGGACCCCGAGCGGGAACGGCCCTTCGAGCTGTTCGCCAACATCGGGAACTCCGGCGGCTTTACGGCCTCCTTCACCGAGGCCCTGGCCAAGACCATCTCGACGGCGCTTCGCTCGGGCGTCGATCCCAAGGAGATCGCAGACGAACTGCAGGGCATCCGCTCGCCCAAGGTCGCCTGGGACAAGGGCGAACAGATCCAGTCGATCCCCGACGCCATCGGTACGGCGATGCGTCGCTATCTCGACGACGAGATCGACAAGGCGTACCCGGACCAGGCAACGCTCGAACAGACCGCCGAAGACGAGGCCGGCAGTGCAGATCCGAACGTGCCCGAGACCGACGGCGGTGCCGTCACCGCCGACAGTTCGGCCACGGACGCGGCGAGCACAGAACCGTCGTCGCCGGGCGAGGCCACCGACGCCGACCAGCAGGAACTGATCGACGCGGGCGAGAATCCGGAGTGTCCGGAGTGTAGCTCGCTGTCGCTGTACTACTCCGAAGGCTGCAAGACCTGCGAGTCCTGTGGCTGGTCGGAGTGTTGAAGATCTGACTGCGGATCTCCGTGGCCGATCGTCGGCCACACCCGGGGCCAAGAGCGTGTGACACTCTCGGTTCGTTCTTTCGGTCGCATCGGACTCGAAACTGCTCTCTCGACGCTACATCGTTTCGAGGGGGCTGCTGGCACCCTGCCAGCGCGTATTCTTTCCAGAGCCAGAACCAGAAATCATTTGCTCGATCCGATTGCGCAGTCGGACATGACTGTCGACTGGCAACGGAGCTGTCTCGTCGCCGTCGCGCTCGTCCTGCTGGCGAACCCGCTGTTACTACCGAATCTGACGGAACCCACGTACACGTACCGCGCTGCGCCACTGACCGTGACCGAGGATGGGATCGACACACCGGAGACAGCAGTCGACGGTGACACACTCGACGTGCCGAGAGTCGACTGTGACGGTGGAGTCGGGTCCGTGAAACACGGGAGCACGCTCTGTATCCTCGACGTGCGAGCGCTCGAACGCGGGTCGGTGAACCTGTCGGTCGATCCCGGGGTTGTGACCAACAGCGACGGCTTCCTGAACGAGTGGCAGGCACCGACTCCCGAATCGGGATCGACTGTCGGGCCCTTTAGCGTTCACAGCCGGCGATACACGCGCCTGGACGGGCAGTACTACGAGCGAGTGTACACGCCCGCCAACGGAACGTATCGGCTGCTCCCAGTGACACCGAGGCAGGTCGTCGAGAACGTCTCAGTCCCGTACGAACGCGGTACGCTGGGAGAGATCGGCCCAGTCGACCCCCAGCCGTACCGTCAACGAGTCGTCGACAGGGGCCGACTGACACTCCACGGTCCTCACATCTCGGAGACGATCGTCGAACGCCGCACCGGCGACGGCGTAGCGTACTATCTGGTCTGGCAGTCAGACGTGCGGGAACCGATTGTCGACGAGAGAACCGATCGGCGGCTGGTCATATTCGGACGCTGGCTACTGTTCGCGCTCGGGGTCGCGTTGCTGCTCCGACAGTGGTGACGCCCGGAGGGACGTTAGGAGTACGGCGTCGAGTGGCTACACTGTGACGAACTGGCAGGTCAGTGGTCGTTTCGTGGGAGGACACCCGAAAGCACGATTAACCGCCGCTCGGCCGTCGTTGTGGTGTACCATGGACAGTGCTTCCGACCGACACGGCCGCATCGAACGGAGGGAGCGCCCGTGAGTCTGCTCCGGCGCTTTGGCTTCGTCGTCCGGTCGTGGCTCAACGCCCTGTTGAACCGCGTCGAAGACCCCGTCGCAGAGCTGGACTACTCCTACGAACAACTCCGGGACGAACTCCAGGAGATCAATCGCGGCATCGCCGACCTCACCACCCAGAAGAAGCGCCTGGAGATGCACCGCGAACGCCTGCGGGCGGCCGTCGAGAAGTACGACGAGCAGAGTCAGGAAGCGCTCCGACAGGAGCGTGAGGATCTGGCGAGGCGCGCCCTGGAGAAGAAACACGCGACGAGCGATCAACTCGCCGGCCTGGACGAACAGATCGATCGCCTGCAAGCGACGCAGGACCAGCTCGTCCAGCGCCAGGTCGACCTCCGGGGACGAATCGAGGGGTTCCGAACCCACAAGGAGACGCTGAAGGCACGCCACGGGGCGGCCGAGGCGTCGGCTCGCGTCGCCGAGGCGTTCACCGGGGTCGGCGGCGACATGGCCGACGTGAACCGTGCCATCGAGCGCGCGACCGAACGGACCGAGCAGATGGAGGCCAGAGCGGCCGCGCTCGAAGAGCTCGAAGCGAGCGGTGCGCTCGACGACGTGCTCGCTGAGGGCGACGAGATCGACCGGGAACTGGATCGGCGCTCGACGGAACAGCGGGTCGATCGCGAACTCGATCAGCTGAAGACCCAGCTGGGCCACGAGACCGAGGGGTCCCAGAGTGTCGACGTGGACGGGGCGACGAGCTAACCCACCGTGTCGCGCGGTTCCGTTCGCTGGCGGGTTACAGCGGTAGCGAGGCGAAAGCCCACCCGTTCACGGGTGGGATGAAGCCGACAACTGGGAACCTTTCCACGCTCGTAGCCATGACTGGGGTTGGGTACTTGCATAACATCTTTAGGTGAGTGACTTCTATATACTGACGATGCCTCGTGGGTTCGACAGAGAACGGACCAACGTCCACAAACTCCAGTATCACTTCATCTGGTGTCCCAAGTACCGAAAGTCGGTACTTGAAGACGAGGTACGCGACCGCCTCGAAGAACTCGTCGAGGAGAAAGTCGACGAACTCGACCTCGAAATCTTGGAGTTAGCGATTCGCCCCGACCACGTACACTTGTTCATCACGGGCGACCCGACGCTCTCCCCGAACAAAATCATGCAACAGGTCAAGGGCTACTCCTCGCGTCACCTCCGCGACGAGTTCGACTTCGGCCTGCCGTCGTTGTGGACGCGCTCGTACTTCGTCTCAAGTGCGGGCGACGTGTCTAGCGAAGTCATCGAGGAGTACATCGACGCCCAGGCAGGTGAGTAGTCATGCAACGGACTGTTTCGACCACGGTGCGGGTCAAACTCCACTCGCTGACCAACAGGAAGGCTGGCCTTCTCGCCCGTGAGTACGAGGCGTTCCAGATCGAGGTTCATGGTGGAGACGCCGACCTCTACTCTGCGACCGACCAGCAGGCGTCGAAAGTCCAGCGACAGAAAGATCCGAATCCCGACACCGAACAGCCTGTCGTCCTTCGCAACGACGTGTTCGACGTGGCCCACGACGAAGAGACGGTCCTCTCGTCGTGGTGGGTGAAAGTCCCCGTCTACGACCCCGACAAAGGACAAGGCAACTCCGTCTGGTGTCCCGCCCACGTCCCACACAAGGACGAACAACTCGTCCGAGCGGGCGACATTCGGGACAGTGAACTGGTGCGCTGTGGCGGTGACTGGTACGTGCATGTCGTCGTCAAACGGTCTGTGACCGTCCAAGACGAGTACGACGACGTGCTGGCTATCGACATGGGCGCACGCTGGGTCGCTACCTGTGCGTTCCTTTCCGACCGCAAAACGACGTTCTACGGCGAGGAAGTCCGCCGAATCCGTGAACACTACAAGCAACTGCGGAAGTCCATCGGGAAGGCGAAACCCCGACAGGGACAGCAGGTGATCGAGCACATCGGTGACGCGGAAGCGCGGAAGGTGGACGACCGCCTCCACAAGATTGCTCGGCAAGTCGTGGAGGATGCCGAGGAGCGGAACGGGATCATCGTTGTAGGGGACCTCGGTGGGATTCGCAAGGACAACGACAAGGGGCGGTACGTCAACGACAAGACCCACAAGATGCCGTTCGCCCGCCTGCTCAACTACATCGAATACAAAGCCTACGACGCAGGCATCGACGTGCAATTGGTCGAAGAATATGACACGTCGAAAACGTGCAACCGCTGTGCCTGCGAAGGTGTCCGAGAGACACAGGGGCGGTTCGAGTGTCCCGAGTGTGGGCTAGACGACAACGCGGACAAGAACGGTGCGCTAAACATCGGCAAACGAGCCTTGGGCAAGTTCTCGAAACCGCTGTCCGAGGCGGGGGCCGTACTGGCACGGCCCGAAACGCAGGTCATCGTCCAACGAGACGACGAACCTGCGAACCTCTCCGTTTCCGTGGGTTCAACCCCCAGTGGGGGAACCCCACGGCTTTAGCCGTGGGAGGATGTCAGTCTACCGTCCTCGACACCCACCCACTGGGGCCGTGGGGGAAGGCCTCGCGTTCGGTCTCGGGCTGGACCGTCCCGTCGGCCTCGATGGCGCGGGCGACGACCTCGTGTTCGCCGGCCGGGGGCTCGTACTCGAAGGCCCACTGTCGCCACACGTCCGGTGCGTGTGGCGTCTCTCCGGGATCGCCGGCCCAGTCGACCGACTCGACGAGGGGCGCTGAGAGGCGCGCCTCCGACCAACTGTCGCCGCCGTCGGTCGAGACTTCGACGGCCGAGACGCCACGCGTCCCGGCGTAGGCGTGGCCGCCGACCTGCACGCGGCCGTCGGGCAGGGTGTTCTGGGCGTGGATCTTCGCGACGGTCTCGACCGGCCCGGTGCCGTGCCAGCCACGTTCCTCCCAGTAGCCCTCCGCGTCGCGGTCGATCACCTCGATCTCGGTGATCCACTTGACGTTGATCTCGCCCCAGTGGCCGGGCACCAGCGCCCGGGCCGGGTAGCCGTGGCTCTGTGGCAGCGGGCGGCCGTTCATCTGGTAGGCCAGCATCGCGCCGTTGAGCGCGTCGATCGGGAACACCTGGTAGTAGTCGTCGGCGGCGTGGACCCGCACGCAGTCACAGTCGCTGTCGGGGCCCGCTCGCTCCAGCAGCGTCCGGACGGGGACGCCGGTCCAGAGAGCGTTGTCCATCTTCTTCCCGTTGAGCGACTCGCCGACACAGCGCAGCGTGTGAAACTCCGTCCGAGCGTCCATCGACCGGAGCTGCTCGTAGTCGACGGTGATCTCCTCTTCGACCGAGCCGGTCACCGAGAGGGTCCACTGGCTCGCGTCGACCTCGGGATCGACGGCGTTGATGTCGACGCTGAAGAACTCGTCGCTCACGAGCGGTTCGAGTCCGTCGACGGCCAGCGACTGCTCTGTGGCCGCTTCGAGTGCCTCACGCACCGCCGGACTGGCGTCGTCCGGAATCGTCGCGGTCGGCTGGCTGGTGTCGTCGGTCAGGACGGTCGCGACGACGCCGAGTCCGGCCGCCGTCCCCAGCGACGCGAGGACGCGACGGCGGTCGGGATTCGTCGCGCCGCGGGCCGGGAGCGAGCCCGACAGCCCTGCGAGGCCGAGTGTGAGCGCCGTCCCGACTGCGGCACCACCGCTCGAAGGGACAGAGCCCGTCAGCGGCGTCGCGACGCCGAAGACGACGGCACCGGCGACGACGGGTCCGACGGCGCGGTTGGCCAGCCGATCCCCGAGCGTGCCGGCGACGCGTGCGACCGCGGCGACGACGCAGACGGCCACGAACGCGGCGGCGACGAGGTTCAACTGCTGGCCGAGCGAACCGAGAAACTGGATCGCCAGCGAGACCACAGCGCCAGGCATCCGCCGGGCCAGCCACCGCTCGATCGGTGACGCGACGAACGACGGGGTGAAGCCGACGGCGGCGAACGAGCCCACGACGGCCGCGACGCCGGCAAACAGCGCCACCGCGTCGTCGGCCGACGGACGAAGGCGGGCGAACCGTGTCATGCCCGTTGCTGGGGACACGACCACCTTAACGGTTCTTCGGATTCCGTACCAAATTCACACTGCCGGCTGTCACTTCGTGACGAGCTTCGCCACCCCGGGGTGGCGAAATCGGCCACAGATGTACAGCCGGTAGTATCACCCACGACGCCGAACGTCGACACGCTCTTGCCCGACCGCGCCCCAGAGAGAGCCATGACCGAGACCGGTGGGCGGCCCTGTCCGATGTGTGAAACGCCCATGTACCACCGCCACTGCAAGTACGTCTGTCCCGTACACGGGGTTGTGTACGACTGTGCCGACACGTTCTACTGATACGGACAGTTGTAGACGTTCACCCAGTCGACCGCACACCGTCGTGCGGTCGATCTGATAAAGAGCTACAACTGTCCGTATGATACTGCCGGCCGCCAGTCTGGGCGGGTTTTACGTTCCTTGGGTCGCGGGTCGCTTGCAACAGTGACAGCGCGACGACCGGGATCGACGCCGGCCCGTGGCTCGTCATATCGACACAACTACACATTTTTATACGGTGGGCGACAGAGACTCGTGTAATGACCCAGCCTGGGGACGGGGTTCGGGTGCTCCACGTGGACCACGACCCGCAGGTCCGACACGCCGTCACGGCGCGGCTGGCAGACGACGCCGTCGCCGTCGAGAGCGTCTCGACCAGTGGAGCGGCAGTCGAGGAACTCGCCGACGGCCGGTTCGATTGTGTCGTCAGCGGCCACGACGAGCAGGCCCTCGACAGCGTCGCGCTCCTCGAAACCGTCCGGTCGGAGTATCCGGACCTCCCGTTCCTGCTGTTTACCGACGCGGGCAGCGAAGCGCTCGCCAGCGAGGCGGTCGCTGCCGGCGTCACCGAGTACCTCCCTCGCGACGGCGACGACGGGTATCGCACGCTCGTGGATCGGGTCGAGGGAACGATCGCGGAGTACAGAGCGACGACGCCGATCGAACAGCAAGAACAGCGCCTCTCGACGCTGGTGTCGAACCTCCCCGGGATGGTGTATCGCTGTCGAAACGAACCGGGCTGGCCGATGCAGTTCGTCAGCGCGGGAGTCCGGGAGCTGACCGGCTACGAGCCCGACGCCCTGGAGAGTGGACGGGTCGACTGGGAGACCGACGTAGTCCACTCCGAGGATCGCGACGACATCCGGGAGGCGGTCCAGTCGGCACTCGACACCCGCGAGCCGTTCGAAGTGACCTACCGGATCGAGACGGCCGACGGGCACCGACGGTGGCTGTGGGAGCGGGGCCAGTTGCTCACGCGCGACGACGAGACGGAGATTCTGGAGGGGTTTATCACGGACATCACGGCTCGCAAGGAGCAGCGCCGGGCGCTCGAAGAGCAGCGAGCGTACGTCGAGGACGTGTTGAACTCGCTCGAAGACCTCTTCTACGTCGTCACACCGGACTGGTCGCTGCGCCAGTGGAACGAGCAGGTGGTCGACGTGACGGGATACAGCGACGAGGAGATCGCGGAGATGACTGCACAGGAGTTCATCGCTCCCGATGACGTTCCCACGGTCGAAGCTGCCATCGAGCGTGCGATCGAGAGCGGGTCGTCTCGATACGAGGCTGCGGTGCAGACGAAATCCGGCGAGACGATTCCGTACGAGTTCCACGGCACGGCGCTGTCGGACACGACCGGCGAGTTCCTCGGCATCGCCGGTGTGGGCCGTGACGTGACCGAGCGCAAGGAGCGCGAACAGACGCTACGACAGTACGAGACGCTGGCCGAAAGCGTCGCGGACCCGATGTACGTGATGGCTCCCGACGGGACCATCGAGATGATCAACGACGCGCTGGCCGACCACATCGGCTACGAGCGGTCCGAGATCGTCGGGGCGTCGCCCGAGGAGTTCGTCGTCGGAGACGGCGTCGAGCGGGCCGAGGAACGCATCCGCGAGCTGTTGACCACCGATCGAGACGTGGCGACCTTCGAGATGCGGACGGTCGACGACGACGGCGAGGAGACCTACAACGAGACGAAGATCGCCGTCATGACCGACGGAGACGGCGAGTTCGAGGGGACAGCTGGCGTCATCCGAGACATCACCGAGCGGATGGAACGTCAGCGAGAGCTAGAGCGCTACGAGACGATCCTGCAGGCGGTTGGCGATCCCGTCTACACGCTCGACGCCGAGGGGCAGTTCACCGTCGTCAACGACGCGATGGCGGCGCTGTCGGGCTACGATCGCGAGCAACTGGTCGGCGAGCACATCTCGAAGCTGATGACTCCAGAGGACGTTGCGGCCGGGGAAGATCTCATCGCCGAACTGCTCGCCGACCCGGACCGGACGAACGGGACCTTCGAGATGGGGCTCCGGACGGCCGACGGAACCCAGATCACCTGCGAGAACCACGTCGCCCTGCTGCCGGCCGATGACGGACGGTTCAGAGGGACCGCCGGAGTCATCCGGGACATCACCGAGCGCAAACAGCGCGAACGACAGCTCGAACAGTTCGCCAGCGTCGTCAGCCACGACCTCCGGAGCCCGCTCAACGTCGTTCAGGGACGCGTCAACCACGCCATGGCGACCGGCGAGCTCGAACACCTCGAAGACGCGGCCGACGCCGCCCACCGGATGGAAGCGCTCATCGGCGACCTCCTCACGCTCGCCCGCCAGGGACAGCGAGTCGGCGACCTCGAACCGGTCGCTCTCGACGTGGTCGCCGAGGCGGCCTGGTCACAACTCGACGCCGACGGGAAGGAACTCGTCACCGAGACCGACAGCCGCGTCGAGGCCGACTTCGACCGACTCCAGGAACTGTTCGACAACCTGTTTCGCAACGCGGTCTCCCACGGCGAAGCCGAGACGGTCCGCGTCGTCGACACCGACGACGGGTTCGCCGTCGTCGACGACGGGACAGGGATTCCGCCGACTCAGCGCGAGACGATCTTCGAACGGGGGTTCACGACCAGCGAAGAGGGGACCGGATTCGGACTGGCGATCGTCGACACCATCGTCAGGGCTCACGACTGGTCGATCACGGTCGGGCAAAGCGACGCGGGCGGTGCGCGCTTCGAGGTCACGACCTAGTTGCGCGAGGGACGACCCGACCTGACGTGACGGTACGCGGGCCCCGCCAGCAACACGACCGCGACCGCGAACGAGCCAAGCAGCACGTGCAGGCCCGCGCTCAGCCCCTCGGTCGAGAGGGTCCGCATCGACGCACCGGCGAGCACTTCCACGAACACCCACGGGATCTCTCCGAGGAACGTCCCGACGACGTAGGCCCGCGTCGAGACGCCGGAGAAGCCGGCACCGTACGAGACCGGATCTGCGGGGAGCGGCGAGAGGCGCGCCGCGAGAACGCCGCGAGTCGCGCCCGTGACGGAGATGAATCGTCGGCCCGCGTCGTTGAGCCGGGCGAACAGCCCGCCGCCGCTACGCCCGGCGTGGCGGGCGAACAGGAAGGGCGGGATCGTCGTCAGCGTCGCCCCGACCAGCGCGACCGGGATCCCGTATCGGAGGCCCAGTACGTAGCCCACCAGCGCGGAGATCGGACTGATCGGCCAGGCAAACAGCGGGCGAACGAGATACAGCACGAGCAGCGCCGCGCCGAACTGGAGGGGATGTGCCGAGAGATGTGCGACCTCGTCGAGCAGTTGCCGGGGCGAGAGCACCAGCGACGCGACGACCACGAGTGCGGCGAAGACTACGACGCCGCCGAGTTGCCGTCGCGTCGACTGTTTCATCGGTCGAAAACCGCGTTCGCAGTGTAAAACCTCTTGTGGTCCGTCGAGCCCGCGGACCAGCGGGGTGCTCCCGACGGAGTAGCCGAACGTTTACCAGCGTCGCCGTCGATGCTCCGACCGTGCCGTCCGACGATCGCGTCGCGCTCGGTCTGGAACTGCTCGCCCACCTCGAACACGCCGAGCTATCGGTCAAGGACGCGATGGACCGCATCGAGATCGTCACCACCGATCCGGCAGTCCAGCGCGAGATCCTGACGGCCGCACAGCGTGAGGGAATCGTCGAACGCGAGGGCGGGACGGTCCGACCGACCGCGACGGGCACGTTCGTCAGCTTCGAGAGCGACGTCGTCGTCAAAGAGGGCGAGTTCGACTGTCAGCGCTGTGGCGCGGGCATCTCCGAGGGCCACTTCGTCCAGTTCGACAGCGACGAACTCGGCCCCTTCGGCTCGACGTGTATCAGGAAAGTGCTCGGGCGCGACTAGCGGCCCTGCCGGAGTTCTTTGATCAGTTGCTTGATCGTCTGCTGTTGTTTCGCGAGGAGCTCGTTTTGCTGTTCGATCGTCTCTGTCAGCGCCGCGAGTTGCTCCTCGACGGCAGCGATGTCGGCATCGTTCGTGGTGCCGTCGGCGGTCGGAGACGCCTGTCTGGTGTCGGTCGCGTCACTCTGTGAGCTGATCGAGGCGGCCGACTGACGCTGTCCGGCCGCTGCGGCCGGTCGCTCGTCCGAGGGCTCCGCGTCCTCGTCGTCGCCGACCAGCGGATCGATGCCCGAGTCGAGTCCGAGACCGTCCGACCCGCTGGGGCTCGCCTCTTCGTCGTCGGTCTCGCCGTCCGTCTCGTCGACTTCGAGGGCGTGGTTGAGTTCGCCCAGCGAGTCCACGTCGTGGTACGCGAAGAGCGACCCCTCCAGCGTCTTGCGGAACAACCCGGCCTGATCGTTGGGCGCTTTGATGCGTTCCGGACGGCCGTCGGCTTCGAGGACGACCGCCGTGGCGACGCTTCCCTCCTCGAAGTGCAGCCCCGTCACGTCGTCGTAGTGATACGCCTCGAAGTCGCCGGCCCAGGTGTACTCGCCGATGTGTTTGAGCAGGCGCGAGTCGGTGACGACTAGCGTCAGTTCGCTGAAGCGGAAGACACCGCTGACGCCCTCGTCGTCCGCGATGACGCCCTTGACGCGGAGGTTCCCCTCCAGCAGGCGTTCGAGGACCGCACTGGTACGCTTGCCGGGGACGGCAAACGAGTCCTTGTCGTCGACGTAGGTCATCGTGAACTTCGTCTTCCGGCGACCCTCGGAAATCGAGAGGCGTTCGAAGTCGTGGGCGTACTCGCCGACCCCTTCGTCACTCAGCAACCCTTCGCCCCTGTAGACGAGCGTCCGCGTCGGGGTGAAACAGACGGCGTCTTCGTCCCCGAGGTTGACGCCGGCCGTGACCTCCTCGTCCCCGAGCGCTTGCCGGACGAGGTCTGGTATCTCCATGGTGGTCATGTACCAGTCCGGTGGCTTAAATCCGCGGGTGCCAGACCGTCACGGACCGCCACTAGATGAGAACGTTAAAGAGCACCTCCGGACAACGAACGAATGCACCGCGCCCGGGTGGCTTAGCTGGACATAGCGCCGCACTCATAGGGTCGTCAGACTCACGCGGTACCAACCCGGCATGACAGCAGGCGTTCGTCGCGCCTGCGACCTGAGTCATGCGGAGATCGAGGGTTCGGAGCCCTCCCCGGGCATTTTCCGAGGAACCACGAACGGTAGTGAGTGGTGACGCCGTGAAATGCCCGGACTGGGCGACGAACCCGTAGGTTTCGCACGAGCGTAGCGAGTGCGAGGCACGGAAGACGAACGAAGTGAGTCTTCCGACGGTTCGGAGCCCTCCCCGGGCATTCTACTCCAACCACGAACCTCGTGTGAGTGGTGACGCTGTCGAATGTCGGGTCCACGGAAGACGGGTCAGTCCTCGCGAACGCACGTGAGCGAAGCGAGTCGCTCGGAAGTTCGGAGCCCGCCCCGTGCAGTTCGACACGATCACGGAGCCAGTGGCGATTCCGCACGTGTCGCCGAGCGCGACTGCGCCGGGTAGCCGCCGGCTCGCCGCCCTCTGTTCGCTCCATTGCTCGCGAATCGAACCCATATCCAAATCGATATATGCGACGGTTTGCCAACTGTGGCGCATGACCGCTGACGACTGTGATGATTGCGGTTCGCCGGTGACGCGGCGTCGCGTACTCGAATCGATCGGCGGCGCTGGTACGCTGGCGCTGGCCGGCTGTCTGGGATCCGGCGGATCGTCGACGGCGACGAGCAGCGACGACGAGTCGGTGACGATCGCGCTCACGGCACCCGAGACGGGCCACTACGCCCCTCTCGGTGAGCACGAACGCGACGGCTTCGAACTGGCCGTCAAGCACCTCAACGAGGGCGGCGGACTCGTCGGCGACAGCGAGTACAGTTCCCTCTCGGGCGACGGCGTGCTGGGCTCGACCGTCGAGACCGCCGTGCTGGACACGGAGAGTAGCCCGGCGACGACCGAATCGAAGGTGCGTCCGCGTCTCGACGGCGACGAGTTCGCCGCGTTTTTTGGCGGCGTCGCCGGCTCGGTCGCGGAGACCAACCGCGACCTCGCCGACGAGTACGAAACGCCGTACTTCGTCGGTTCGTCGACGGTGAATGCCCTCACCGGAAGTGACTGCTCGCGCCACGTGTACCGACACCTGTTCAACACCACGACGCTGGCCCGGTCGCTCGTTCCGGAGATCGCCAGCGACGTGCCAGACGAGCAGTCGATCTTTCACGTCTACGCCGACGCACCCGAAGGCAACGACCTGTTCCAGTCGATCAACGACGTCGTCACCGACAGCGACCTCGACTGGCGGCCGACGGGCGGGATCTCCGTCCGTCCGGGAACGACGAACTTCGAGTCGGCGATCAACGACGACATCCTGTCTGACGTGTCGCTGGTCTTCCTCGATCTGTTCGGCCTCGACGCCGTCAACGCGATCCAGTGGGCGCGAGCGGCGCTGTCGGACGACACCACGGTTGTCGTGCCGTACCTCACCCGGTCGATCGCGGAGTCGCTCGGCGATCGCGTCGCCGGCATCTACGGCACCGTCGGCTGGCACGAGGACCTCGGAACGCCGCTGTCGGGCACCTTCGGGGAGGCCTACCAGCGCGAGTACGGTACCGGCGACGCGGAGACACTCGCCGCGTCGGGGCCGGCACAGACTGCCTACGCACAGGTCATCCTCTATGCCCACGCCGCCGAACGGGCCGGGAGCTTCGACGCCGCAGCGATCCGGAACGAACTCGAAGGACTGGAGTACGCGGCCGGTGCAGGCACGCAGAAGATGCGAGCCTGTGACCATCAGTCGGTCCGTTCGGTGCCGGTCGTTCGTGGCCGAGCACGGAGCGACTCGGTCGACGACCGCTTCGAACTGCGTGGCGCGAAGCGCGGCATGGAGCCCGGCTGTGAAGCACCCCCAGCAGCGTCGTGCGATCTGTAGTCGGTGTCGACGGCGACACGCTATCTAACAATTCCAACAGTTTTATGTAGGACACTCTGATACCACCAGGCACCGGTGCCCTCCACAGTGCCGGTACGAAGCCATCAGTTGCCACCGCCGCTCGCTCACTTCCCCAGGGGCGAGCGGTGAACGCAATGCGGCACGGCAGATGCCCACCTCACACGCTTCCATCCCCATCCTCCGTGGACATCCTGCCGTTCCGGCAGTTTCTCTTTCGAGACGAAGATCGCTCCGCAATCCCTAAACGAGCCTCGCGCCAAGCACACGCCAATGGCCGACTGGACGGAGAGATACCGCCCGACGACGCTGGCGGAGGTGCGGGGCAACGACAAGGCCCGCGACGCCCTGCGAGAGTGGGCCGAGAGCTGGGAGGATCACCGCGAGGCCGTCATCCTCCACGGTGCGCCGGGGATCGGGAAGACCTCCGCGGCCCACGCGCTGGCCAACGACATGGAGTGGCCGACGATCGAGCTCAACGCCTCGGACTCCCGGACGAAAGACGTCATCGAGAAAGTCGCCGGGGAGGCGGCGAAGTCGGGGACGCTCACGGCGGGGGGAGCGGGGCGACGGCTCGTCGTCATGGACGAGGCCGACAACATCCACGGCAACGCCGACCGCGGGGGAGCGCGGGCGATCACGTCGCTGGTCAAAGAGGCCAACCAGCCGATGATCCTCATCGCAAACGAGTTCTACGAGATGAGCAACGGGCTGCGCAACGCCTGTGAGGACATCGAGTTTCGCGACGTGGGCAAGCGCTCGATCGTGCCGGTGTTGCGTGACGTGCTCCGCCAGGAGGAGATCGCGTTCGACGACGAGGCCCTGACCGAGATCGCCGAGATGAACGACGGCGACCTCCGGGGGGCGATCAAGGACCTCCAGGCGCTCGCGGAGGGGCGAGACCACCTCGCCGCCGACGACGTGGTCACCGGCGAGCGCGACACGACGGAGGGGATCTTCGACTACCTCGATCTCCTGTTGAAGGAAGCCGGCCCCCAGGAAGCACTCGAAGCGAGCTACGACGTCGACGAGACGCCCGACGACCTCATCAACTGGATCGAGGACAACATGCCCAAAGAGTACGCGGGCAGCGAGCTGACGACCGCCTACGAGTTCCTCGCCAACGCCGACCGCTGGCTCGGGCGCGTACGCGCGAAGCAGAACTACTCGTTCTGGCGCTACGCGGGCGACAACATGACCGCCGGGGTCGCCGCTGCCCGCGAGGGAACGAAGGGCGGCTGGACTCGCTACGGTCCCCCGAGCTACTGGTCGAAGCTGGGCCGCTCGAAGGGCACGCGAAACACGCGAGACCACATCGCCCAGCAGATCGCCGCCGTCAACGGCGTCAGCATGCGCACCGCGCGCCGGGAGATCATGCCCTTCCTCGCGACGATGACCCACCACTGCAAGAACCGCGACCTCACCGTCGCGATGGCCGCCCAGTACGAGATGGACGCCAGCCACGTCGCCTTCGTCACCGGGTCGGGGAAAGACACCAACAAGGTCCAGTCGATCGTCGAGGACGCCGAGGAACTGCGAGAGGCGGCCGCCGTCGAGGGATCGCAAGGAGCCTTCGAGGGTGCCAGTGCCGGCGAGACGACACCAGACGCGGACGACACAGACGACACCGAGGGCGACGGCGACGACGACGGTGGACAGGCGACGCTGGGCGGTGAGCCCGCGGGCGACGACGGGGAGGCCGACGACGGCGACGACAACCAAGAGAGCGACGACGGCGACCAGCAGTCCGGGCTCTCGGATTTCATGTAACGCGCCGGGTGGCCGGACGACCGTCTCACCCTCGTGGTCTCCGTCCAGAACGTCAGCGCACCCGATCGAGGAACCCGCTATACTCATACGACCGGCTGTCCATCTGTGACCGATTTCGCCACCCCGGAGTGGCGAAGCTCGTCACGAAGTGACAGCCGGCAGTATCAGTCCGCCCGCGTCGCGGCCAGACCGCCGGTCTTCGACCGCTTCGAGAGCGTCCAGATCGCGCCCGCGATCAGGACGAGGACGACCACCGCGCCCACGTCCGTCAGCGTCTGGTCGAGCCCGAACTTCCGGCGAGCGACGAGCATGTCGAACCAGGAGACGGCACTCCCCAGCGCGAAGAGGAGACGCACGCGGGGGAGTCCGTGGCCGTGTGCCCACAGCGCCCCCGCGGCGAGCGCGCCCCAGAGGAGGAAAGAGAGGGCGTAGTAGCCGGTGAGCACACTGACCGGCACCGCGAACAGGGAGCCGTCGAGCGCGAGGTGGAAGGGAACCGCCACGGCCGCGAGGATCGCCAGCGTGCGGAGTCCACCGACGGACGGGCGCTCGACGGTCCAGGCACAGGCCGCCGTGAGACAGAGCAGGATGAGCGAGGCAGTAAAGAAGTGCGCCGCGGTGATCAGGGCGGTAAACTCCGTCACCGTCAGTGCCCCGAGGATGATTTGGGAGGGAAGCAGTGCGACGGCGGCGGTGACGGCCCACTTCACCCGACGGTCGTCCTGGCGTCGCCACGCGAGATACAGGACCCCAAGCAGCGCGAAGCCGACGAGCATCGCCAGCAGTCGGTGGGACCACTCGATGAAACTCACGAGGTTCGCGGGGAACAGACCCAGCCAGCCGTCACAGAGGGGCCATCGCTGTTCGCAGGTCAGCCCTGCGCCCTTGTAGGCCGTGTAGAGCCCGACGAGCATCAGGAGTAGCGTTCCGGCCGTCGACCCGACCAGGAGGTTGCGGAACCGGCGACTCATGACGGTAGCTTGGGATCTGAACTACTTATGTCCCGCTTTTCGTCGTGCTGTCACGCGGCTCCCCCACGAGCTTTAAGAACGTTCCTGTCGGCGTATGTGTATGGGACTCGACGAGGACGCCCTCGACTACCACGGCCGGGCACCGCCCGGAAAGATCGAGATCGCGACGACGAAGCCGACCAACACCCAGCGAGACCTCTCGCTGGCGTACTCGCCGGGCGTGGCCGCGCCGTGCGAGGCGATTCACGAGACCCCGGAAGACGCCTTCAAGTACACCGCGCGCGGGAACCTCGTGGCGGTCGTCTCGGATGGCTCCGCGGTGCTCGGCCTCGGCGACATCGGCCCCGAGGCGTCCAAGCCGGTGATGGAGGGGAAGGGCGTGCTGTTCAAGCGGTTCGCCGACATCGACGTGTTCGACCTCGAACTCGACACCGCAGATCCCGACGCGATGATCGAGGCCGTCGACGCGATGGGGCCGACGTTCGGTGGGATCAACCTCGAAGACATCGCCGCGCCGGCCTGCTTCGAGATCGAGCGCGAACTGCGCGAACGGATGGACGTGCCCGTGTTCCACGACGACCAGCACGGGACCGCGATCATCTCCGGGGCGGCGCTGCTGAACGCGGCCGACATCGTGGACAAAGAGCTCGAAGAGATGGAGATCGTCTTCTCCGGTGCCGGGGCGAGCGCCATCGCCTCGGCCCGCTTTTACGTCTCGCTGGGCGTCCGCAAAGAGAACATCACGATGTGTGACTCCACGGGGATCATCACCGCCGACCGCGTCGAGAACGACGGACTCAACCGCTACAAGGCGGAGTTCGCCAGCGAGAGTGCCGGCGGCGACCTCGCTGACGCACTGGCCGGTGCCGACGCTTTCGTCGGCCTCTCGGTCGGCGGTATCGTCGACGAGGCGATGGTCCAGTCGATGGCGAGCGACCCCATCATCTTCGCGATGGCCAATCCCGACCCGGAGATCGACTACGAGACGGCGAAGACCGCTCGCGACGACACCGTCATCATGGCGACGGGCCGCTCGGACTACCCCAACCAGGTCAACAACGTCCTCGGATTCCCGTTTATCTTCCGCGGTGCGCTCGACGTGCGCGCGACCGAGATCAACGAGGAGATGAAGGTCGCGGCGGCCCGCGCGCTGGCTCGCCTCGCACGCCAGGACGTGCCAGACGCCGTGGTCAAGGCCTACGGCGACCAGCCGCTACAGTTCGGGCCCGAGTACATCATCCCCAAGCCCCTCGACCCCAGAGTCCTCTTCGAGGTGACGCCCGCCGTCGCGGAGGCGGCGATGGACTCCGGCGCGGCACGCAAGAGCATCGACCTCGACGACTACGTCGAACGGCTGGAGGCGCGGCTGGGCAAGTCCCGCGAGATGATGCGCGTCGTGCTCAACAAGGCAAAGAGCGACCCCAAACGGGTGGTGCTGGCCGAGGGCGACGACGAGAAGATGATCCGCGCGGCCTACCAGCTGGTTGAGCAAGGGATCGCCGAGCCGGTCTTGCTGGGCGACCGGGACCGGATCTCGGCGATCACCGACACGCTCGGGCTGGCCTTCGAGCCGGAGATCGTCGATCCCGACGAGGGCGGCCTCGACGAGTACGCAGACCGGCTGTACGAACTGCGACAGCGCAAAGGCGTCACGCGACGCGAGGCCGACGAACTCGTCACCGACGGCAACTACCTGGGCAGCGTGATGGTGGAGATGGGCGACGCCGACGCGATGTTGACCGGGCTGACCCACCACTACCCATCCGCGCTGCGGCCGCCGCTCCAGATCGTCGGGACCGCACCGGAAGCCGAGTACGCAGCGGGTGTCTACATGCTTACCTTCCGCAACAGGGTCGTCTTCTGTGCGGACACGACCGTCAACACGGACCCCGACGCGGACGTGCTCACGGAAGTGACCCGTCACACGGCCGAGCTGGCACGGCGGTTCAACGTCGAGCCCCGCGCGGCCATGCTGTCGTACTCGAACTTCGGCAGCGTCGACTCCCCGAGCACGCGGGCACCGCGTCGCGCCGCCGAGCGCCTCCGGGAGGACCCGGCGACCGACTTCCCCGTCGACGGCGAGATGCAGGCCGACACGGCCGTCGTCGAGGACATCCTCCAGGGGACCTACGAGTTCTCCGAGCTGGACGATCCGGCGAACGTCCTCGTGTTCCCGAGCCTCGAAGCGGGTAACATCGGCTACAAGCTCCTCCAGCGCCTCGGCGGTGCAGAGGCGATCGGTCCGATGCTGGTCGGCATGGACAAGCCGGTCCACGTCCTCCAGCGTGGCGACGAAGTCAAAGACATCGTCAACATGGCGGGCGTGGCAGTCGTCGACGCACAGGACGACTGATCCTCGTCAGTCGCTCGCGCCGCCGCGGTTCGAGCGCGAGGGCGGTGGGACCTGCTCGTCGACGGTCGGCGTCTCGGGAAGCACACAGCGGGCCGGCTCGTCGTTGACGTGTGCGTACTGGTCGGGGGCGTTGGCCAGCGGGTGGGCCGGGTTCGATCCGCTGGCGATCCGTGCGGCCCTGACCTCGTCGAAGCCGTTGATGCGGGCGCGAATGCCACGCCAGTGGAGCCCGGTCGAGCGCGGGATCGAGACCGGGTGGCTCGCGTCGAACTGCGCGTTCTTGACGGCGAGCATCGCGGCGTTGACGTTGGCCGCGAGGTCGTCGTGATCGATGAGGAGGCCGACGGTGGCGTCGCTCGGTGCCCGAGCGGCGAGGAGATCGAGCCCGAGGTGGAGCGCCCGATACTCGGCGACGTTGTTGTCGGGCGCGCCGTCGTGGACCGACAGCCGGGCGACGCGCTCCCCGTCCCGCGTCTCGATGACGACCCCGAGTCCGCCAGACGACTCTCGATACGAGCCGTCGGTAGCGACGTAGAAGTCTCGGTGGTGTGTGCGCGGCGGGTGCGCGATGTGGGGCGTCGGCGATTCGTCGAACAAGTCTCGAAGTGACGGCCGGCCGTATGCGGCCATACAAGTATTACGTGTCCGTACGTGTTAAATATACTGCCCGAATTACAGACTATCTGTCATGAATGGCGAGGCGGCGACGGTGTTTCACTCTCGCAGATGTTTGTGGCCGACGAGCAGGGCGACGGCGTTACACAGCAGGAGGGTCAGGAACGCGCCAGTCTGGGTCTGGCTGGAGAGGCCAACCGCGAGGAGCGGGAGATAGAGGAAGGGGAGCGCGATGGCGATCCAGAACGCGAACGCCCGGATCGGGGGCAAGACGTGCTTACCAACCTCGCTCACCGAGCTTACCGACTGGAGCGACGATCGAAGGTCGTTGTTGGTCGAGCTTGACATCGGGGACACCTATCGATCACCACGACCGAGAGCATCATATAACCGGTCGAGGCTTCGGACTGTTTCAGTTCATTTCACGCTGGTACGAAGTGCGTACGAACGTTTTACGACCGCTCGAAATCCTCGGAGACGTTTTATAACGTCGGCTTATCGAGCGACGGCGGTTCGATCACTCTCGGTCCACAGCCGAGAGAAGCGCCACCGAGACCGCGCCTCCGGCGGCGGGGAGCTCGACGGCGTCGACGACGTGGTCTGGGACCGTCGACCGCCACTCTTCGAGGGCGGCTTCGTGTGTTTCGCGGTGGCGCTCGACGGAGTACTGTTCGTCGGACCGGGACCTGAGCCGCTCGGCGGTCTCGTCCGAGCTGGGCAGTGACGGACAATCGTCGTCGAGAAGCGCACGCGGCGAGAGCAACAGCTGTGCGTCGTCGTCGCCGTCACCGGGCTGTTCGACGTGGAGGCGCGCCCGCATGCGAGCACTGAACGGAGCGGTGACACGAAGGACGGTCCGGGTCCCCCGTTGGCTGGCCTCCAGCGCGGTGACGATCTCGTCGGTCTTGACGACGACCGTCTCGATTGCTTCGGGATCGGTCATCGGTGTGCTTACTGCGTGGCGACGCCGTATCAATGTCGTGTCGTCGCCAGCGCCGAACGAGACCGCCTCCGTGAGATCGATCCCCATGGTAGATCGGGGCGATCGGAGAGACCGGGCGTGAGCCGGCCGGCTATCCAGAATCACGGGCGATAATCCGGCAGGTAGGTTTATCTGTGATATGGCGAAATTGACGACAGTATGTGGCGGGGGGACGACGAACGAACGAAGGCATCTGGCGTACAACTGAAGACGGAAGCCGAGACACCCGAGATCCTCGTCGTCGACGACGAACGCGACGTTGCGGATCTGTACGCGATGTGGCTCGGCGAGGAGTACGAAACCAGCGTCGCGTACGACGGTGCTCAGGCACTGGAGGACGCCGACGAATCGGTCGACATCGTCCTCCTGGACAGACAGATGCCGGGGCTCTCGGGGGACGAGGTACTGGGACGGGTCCGAGAGCGTGGACTCGACTGTCGTGTCGTGATGGTCACGGCCGTCGATCCCGACGTCGACATCGTCGACATGCCCTTCGACGACTACCTCACGAAGCCAGTCACGGGGGCGGATCTCCGAGAGACGGTCGAAGCGATGATGCGCCGGGACGCGTACGACGACCGCCTGCAAGCGTACTTCGCGGCGCTTTCGAAGCAGGCGACACTGGAATCAGAGATGAACCCGAAGGCCCGAGAGGAGAGCGGGGCGTACGCGAAGATTACCGCTCGCGTGGAGCGACTGGCCGACGAGGTCGACCACCTCTCGGAGAACGTCGACAACTTCGAATCGCTGTTCTCCGATCTGACCGGGAGCGACTGATACTGCCGGCTGTCACTTCGTGACGAGCTTCGCCACCCCGGGGTGGCGAAATCGCTCACAGATGTATAGCCGGTCGTATGAGACGGGACGCTCTCGGAGGGACACTCTCGATGACACGTAGAGCGAGTCACGTCCCGACGGCGACGTGTGGGCGGGGAGCGACTGTGCGTGCCTACAGCTCACACGCCGACGCGGGCGGTTCGTCACAGCCGGGCTCCATATTTCGCCGCCCGTTCAGCAGCTCGAAGTAGTTCCCGACCGAGTCCGTCTCGGTACTGCCACGGACGACCGGGACGGCTCGCATCGCCTGGTGGTCGCAGGCCCGCATCGTCTCTGCACCCGCACCGAGTGCGTACTCGAACCCTTCGAGTTCGGACCGGACCGCGTCCGCGTCGAACGTGCCGGCGGCCTCTGCTGCGCTGGCCCACAACAGGACCTGTCCGTACGCGTTCTGGGCGGGACCCGGTGGGACGAGCGCCGTGGTGCTCACCGTTCCCGAGTACTCGCTCTGGTAGGCGTCGCCGAACTTGCCCGACAGCGGCGTCCCGAGGTTCTCGTGCCAGCCGACGGTGCCGTAGACACCTTCGACCCGCTCGCCCAGCGAATCCGCGACGGACTGGGTGAGCAGCGGGACGACGATGACCGCGTCCTCGGGGAGGATCTCTTTGGCCTGCTGGATCGCGTTGACGGCGTCGAGGCCGAACAGATCGAGGAAGACGATGTCGACGCTGTTGCTCGCCGCTTCCGAGAGCGGGCGCTCGAAGTCGGTCGAGCCCGACCGGACCGTCGTGCTACCGATGGGCCGCAAGTCGAGGTCGCTCGCGGTCGCGTAACCGTTGATACTTTGCTTGAGGTCGCGTCCTTCGATCGTGTCAGAGCTGACCTGGAAGAAGAACTGGGCACCGTCGATGTCGGCGACGACTTCCGGGACGAGGGCACGGGCCAGCGTGCGGGAGTTGAACAGCTCGCGGTAGACGTGTGGCGAGCAGTTCTCGCCGGTGAGCTGGTTCAGCGTCGACGTGCCGACGAAGTACGGCGTCTCGTGTTCGTCCGCCAGATCCCGATGTGTCGTGACGACGCTGCCCGCGACGCCGCCGGTGAACATGGCCAGCTCGTCGTCGCCGAGTCGCTGCTGGAGGTTCGTCTCGGCCGTCGAGGCGTCGCCTTCCGTGTCGGCGATGGCGGTCTCGACGGTCCGGTCGAGTACGCCGTCTCCGGAGAGGTTGGCGAACCCCTCACCGCCGACCAGGCCCCCGCCCTCGTTGAGATGGGTGACGGCGAGCTCGAACCCTCGCCGCTCGTGGTCGCCAATCGGAGAGTAGCGACCAGATTCGGGCGAGGAGAGTCCGATCGTCACCGAGTCGTCGGTGCTGGTTTCTGTCGTCGCCCCGTCAGATCCGAGACAGCCGGCCAGCGCCACCGCTCCGGTCCCACCCAGAGATTCGAGTACACGCCGCCGCGTCGCCCGCGAACCGCAGCCACCACGGTCGTCCGTTGTCATGGCCTATGGTTGGCAAACCATTACATATATGATTTTGGATCAGTTCGTCGCTGGAATCTGTCGCCGCTCCGAAACTGACCCGACGGATGGCACGGAACCTCGCTCGGTACGCAGTCTCAGGTGTGATTGTCCGTACTGTCGGGGGCATCGTTCACTGTTGGTGGGCAACGAGGAGATCTGCGGTCGAAAGCCAGTTCGTTTCACTCGGCGACACCGAAATGACAGCGTCTTCGCGAAAGAATTATCAGGGTGTGAAGGTAATGCCAGTCAATGTCATCCGACCGTATGCGAGGGATCTCTCGCCGCGATTTCGTTCGGTCGGCGGTTGCGATCGGTGGGACGGCCGCACTCGCCGCGTGCATGGAACGGGAACTGGACGAGGGGGGAGCGACCGATACGGGCGGTGGGCGCTTCCCGTCGGGCACCGACACGGCGTCGCTGCCCGACGGGCAACACGAGTGGAACGAGTACCTCGTCCACGGGGCACACGGTAACACGTCGCTGCCCCAGCACCAGGTCATCCTGGGACTCTCCTACGTCGGCTCGGTGCCGCCGACGACGGCAGAGCGCGAGCAAGTCGAGGCGGCGCTCTCGACGCTCGAAACGGCCGTCAGGTGGGGAACCGGTGGGGATCCGTCGGCGGCGATCAACGACGGCCTGTTGACGATGCTGGGCTACACGAGCCGGTACTTCGATCGGCTCGGGAGCTCGGTCGAGCAGATCACGTCGCCCGAATCACTCCTCGAATCGATCGGAGAGGACCCCGAACACGCAGACGAGTTCGACGCAGTTCTGTTCCTGACGAGCGATCTGGGCTCGCTGACGATCGGTGCCGAGGAAGCGCTGTGGGGCGAGATCGACGAGCTCAACGGCGTCACGTTCGACGCGACCCTGTCCGGGATCTTCGAACGGACGACGCGCCGCACCGGCGTCGTGGGACAGGGGCTGGTCGCCGACGAGGTCGAGCAGGACGACGTGCCAGACGACGCCCCCCTCTCGATGGGATTTCGCTCCGGCTTCAAAGATTCCCAGCCCAGCGAAGCGGCGGTGACGATCGACTCGGGACCGTTCGCCGGTGGGACGACCGCGGCAGTCGGTCGGTTGCACATCGATCTCGATCGGTGGTACGACAGCGGCGACCTCGAAGACCGCACCGAGAAGATGTTCTGTCCCGCTCACGACCCCGAAGAGATCGGCGAGACCGCCGACAAGCTCGGCAGCGAGAGCTCGATCACCGAGACGGACGTCGATCGGATGGCCGAGGACGCCGAGCGAGACGACCGTGTCGGTCACTCACAGAAGCTGGCGAGTATCCGTGACGACTCGTTCGATCCGCTCATCCTGCGGCGCTCGGAGGGGGTCGCGACGGACGCCCCCGAGCCGGTCGACTTCAACTTCACCTCGATCCAGCAGGACATCGAGGACTTCGTCACCACCCGACGGGCGATGGAGCCCGAGGAGTACGACTTCGACGTCGACGACGACGAACACGGGATCGTCGACTACCTCGAAACGAAGGGACGGACGGCGATTCTCGTCCCCGCGCGCGAGGACCGCGCGCTCCCGACACCATGATCGACCGACGGACGCTGGCGGTCACCGTCGTCGCACTCCTGACCGTGACCGCCGGCTGCACCTCGATCGCCGAGATGGGAGAAAGCGGTGACACCGGCGGCGAGATCGGCTTCGAGGACGTGACCGGAGAGGTGGGGCTGAACTACAGCGACGACGTGGCGGGCGGTGCCGGCAACGGCAACGCGGGCGTCTACGTCGCCGACGTGGACAACGACGGCTGGGACGACGTGCTTGCGGTCGGCGGCGAGCGGCCGGTGCTGTTCGAGAACACCGGCGGCGAGTTCAGTCGCTCGGGAGCGTTGCCGGAGTACGACCGGCAGTTCAAGAGCGCCACGTTCGTCGACTACGACGACGACGGCTGGAAAGACCTCCTGTTGTTGCCCCGTGGCGGTGGCGTCGTCGCGCTCCACAACGACGAGGGATCGTTCGAGCCCGACGACGTGGGCCTGGGGAACGTCACCCACCCGCTCGGGGCCGCCCCGGCCGACTTCGACGGTGACGGCCGCGTCGACCTGTTCCTCTACCAGTCTGGCGACTGGCTCGAAAAGACCCCGGCCGGCAAGAGCGCACTGAACGAGACCCTCACGTCGGACAACGGCTACCCCAACTACCTCTATCGCAACGTCGGCGGCGAGTTCGAGCGCGTCGAGGACGCCGGCATCGAGGGCGACCGCTGGAGTCTGGCCGCGACCGCCACGGATCTCACCGGCGACGGTCGACCGGACATCTACGTCGCCAACGACTTCAACACCGACGTGCTCTACGTCAACGAGGGCGACGGCACCTTCAGCCAGCGACAACTGGAGGGGCCGACCGCACGCAACGGAATGTCAGCCGAGGTCGCTGACTTCGACGGCGACCGCCGTCGGGACGTGTTCGTCACGAACATCGAGTTACCCATCTCCCGGGACAACATGTCCAAGGAGCGCTACGAGCTGCTCGAACGGATGTCGACGTTCGCCTTCCACTCGGGCCGGACGAAGGGCAACACCGTGATGATCAACCGGGGCAACGGCACCTTCGAGGATCGAGCCGAATCCCTGGGCGTCCAGACGGGCGGCTGGGGGTGGGCCGCGACGGCGACGGACTTCGACAACGACGGGGACCGCGACCTCATGCACGCGACCCAGAACGTGTTCCGGCTGGACCCCGACGATCCACACTACACCTTCCCGATGCTCTGGGAGCGGACCGACGATGGCTTCGAGAACCTCGCGGCCGACGAGCGGGGGCTCCCCGAGACCGACGGGCGTGGCCTGGTCGCGCTCGACTTCGACAACGACGGGGATCAGGACGTGATCTCGGCCGCCTACGGCGACCGCTTTGCCGTCTACGAGAACACGGTCACCAGCGACACGGATCGCCTGCAGTTCCGGGCCGTCGACGAGACCGGCGGGACGGCGCTGGGCGCGACCGTCACCGTGACCGGCGAGGAGAGTACCCAGCAGGTCGTCCAGTACTCGGAGACGGACTATCTCTCACAGGAGAGCCAGGTCGGTCACGTCGGCCTCGCGGGCGAGGGCAACGTGACGATCACGGTCACGTGGCCCGACGGGACCGAACGGACCTTCGACGACGTGGCACCGAACCAGCGGGTCCGCCTCTCGCTCGACGGTATCGAGACGGTGACGACGTTCCCGACCGGCGATCAGACCGGGTGACACAGCGCCCACGTGTCGCGCTCTGGATCGAGCTTCGACGGCTCGGCCCCGCGATCCGTGAGCAGACCGGCGTGGTACAGCATCGCCTTGAGCTGAAACACCGTCGGCGAGTGATAGACCCTCCCCGCCGAGAGAGCGGCTGCCCTGAGATCGCCGCCTTCGGTCAGGACGCGCTCTCGGACCGTCTCGTCGCCACGGAAGAACAGTTCGACGGTGAACGTCGGGTGGTGGGCGTGGAGCCACTCGACCAGTTCGACCAGCGAGGGGGCCTCGATGCCGTCGTCGTGCATCTGCTGGAGTTCCTCGACCAGCAGCGTCGTCGCCGGGTAGGCGTAGACGACGCGGCGAGCGACCTGTCCCCAGCGCGGGGCGACGTCGACGAACCGCTTTCGCGATCGGCGATACGACTCGAAGTCGGCCAGCGCCGCCGCGAGCGTCCCGAACGCGTCGAGTCCGAACCGGACGACCTCCCGACCCAGCGGCGTCAGCGTCGGCTGGGGCTCCGCGTCGACCAGCCCGAGGAAGGCCGCGCCCTGGCGGGCCGCGTCGACCGCGCCGACGACGTGGTCGGCGACGAGTCGGTCCGTCTCGCCGTCGTGTGCGACCGCCAGCGGGTAGGCCAGGTAGTTCTTGGGGTGGTTCAGCCCGAAGCTCTTCTCGGCGACGCCCTGGGCACCGGCCTGAAACCGGATCGCGCCGGCCTCGCCGTCGGTCCGGTTCCCGACGACTCTGGGCCGTTCGAGCACCTCGACACGCCCGCCCTCCGTGACGCCGAGGACGCCGACGTTCAGTTCGCGCGCCAGCGTGCGCTCGCCGTCTCGAATCGACGCCAGCGGTGCCGAGACGAAGGCGACGTTGGCCTCGTCGAGCCGGTCGTGTGCCTGGACGACGGCACGCTCTCCGTCGACCGTCCCGCCGGAGTAGCCCTTGGCCTCGACGACCACCAGCGGCGGCCGCTCGCCCTGCCGGTCGACCGCGAGCAGGTCGTCGTCCAGCGGTCCGACGCCGACGAGATCCGGGTAGCCGGTGCCGACCTGGACGTGATTGAACGGCGCGAGTGCGGCCTTCGTCTCCTCGGCGATCGGGCGGCGGTCGACCCACCGCTCCTGGGCGAACTGCGTGTCCGCGACGACGTAGCCGTCCGGATCGTCGCCGGGAAACAGCTCGCGTTTCGTGTACGCGAGGACCGACGGCTCGGTCAGCGACGCGCTCGTTGCCATACGGTCGCTTTCGCCGTCGTCGGCATCAGTGTTTGCCTCGCGGCCCCAAAGACATATACCGTGGCTGCTCGCAGGGCGAACGGCATGAAAGAAACTGTTCGCGAGCTGGGACCGGCCGCCGGAAGCGGGATCGGGGCGTACGTGCTGGGCTACGTCTTCACGTACGTCCTCAGTGGCCCCGCCGTCGAGGAGTCGAGCCTGAACCAGATCGTCGAGGCGGTCGGCGACGGCGGCGTCGCCTGGAAGCTCGTCGGCTGGGTGTTCTACAACGCCCACGGCGTGACGACGACGATCGACATCGACATCCCGTTTCTCGGCGGCACTGAGGTCCTCAACTACATCGCACAGGGGGACGCGCTGTCGCCCGTCCTGTACGTGCTCCCACCGGCGCTGTTGATCGCGGCCGGCCTCTTCGGTGCCCGGATGGCCGACGCGAGCGACGTGGGCGACGCGGTGCGGACCGGCGGCGCGGTCACGGCCGGCTACCTCCCGCTGGCGATCGTCGGAGCCGTCCTCTTTACCGTCACCGTCGACTCCTCGTCGGGCGGGCCGACGCTGGTGCCGGCGATCGGGCTGGCCGGGCTGGTCTACCCGCTCGTGTTCGGCTCGATCGGTGCGGGGATCGGGGCCACCCTCGCGAGCAGCGGCCGGTGACGGCGGCTCCGGTACGCTTTTGCCCGTCTCCGTGTAGACGGTGAGGTATGGTTCGGGGACCGCGGGCGGAACTGGCAGAGAAGATGGCGGGCGAGATCGCGCTCAGCGACGCGCCCGGCGAGACCGTCCGCAAGTGGCGCACGGACTTCGAAGTGAGCCAGACGGGGCTGGCCGACGCGCTCGACGTGTCGCCCTCTGTCGTCTCCGACTACGAGAGCGGGCGGCGCGACAACCCCGGCATCGGCGTGGTCAGGCGGGTCGTCTCGGCGCTGCTTGACATCGACGAGCGACGCGGCGGCGAACACATCCGCCAGCACGCTCGCGTCCTCTCGGCCGGCTTCGACTCCGACGTGGTCCACGATCTGGGCGAGTACGCCGCCAACGTCCCGCTGGCACAGTTCTACGACGCCATCGGGGCCACCGAGCTGGTCGGCGGGGACGCCGACACCGTCGCCGGCCACACCGTCATCAACTCCATCGCCGCGATCACGCGGCTCTCGTCGGACGAGTTCTACCAGCTCTACGGGCAGTCGACCAACCGGGCGCTGGTGTTTACCGACGTGACTCGCGGCGAGTCGCCGCTGGTCGCGCTGCGGGTCGTGACGCCGACGCCCAACGCGGTCGTCCTGCACGGACTCGAATCCGACGCCCTCTGGGACCACGCGGTCGATCTCGCTCGCATCGACGGCTTCTCGCTCGCCATCGCGGACGCCGAGATGGACGAGATGCTGGCGGGGCTGCGGGAACTCCGGTAGGCGCTACTGGAGTGCGGGCGGCGCGACGGGATCGAGTTCTGCCTCCTCGAAGAACGACCGCAGGAAGGGTACTCGCGCCTCGATCTCATCGGGGGTGTGCGAATCGGAACCGACGGTGACGGACACGTCGTACTCGGCCAGCACCGACCGGAACGGTGCCGTCGGGTGGACGAGGTCGAGATCGGTCAGCGCACGCCCGGCGTTGATCTCGGGGATCGTCCGCGAGTCGGCGAACGCCGCCGCCACGCGGCGATACTGCTCCTCGGTCGCGCGGCCGGCCAGCGGCGGCGTCCGCTCGATCAGGTCCGGGTGGGCGGCCACGTCGAACAGCTCGGACTCGATCAGTTCGACGAGACGGTCGAAGTACTCGTCGACGAGGGCGTCGAGTGTTGCCTCGGAGCGGCCGGCGTAGTTCGAGGGGACCTGTACGTTCGCGCCGTCGAGTTCGTGGACGCTCCCGATCGCGTAGTCGAAGTCGGCCTCGGCCAGGAAGTCGGCGATCGCGTCCTCGTCGCTCGGGTGATAGTCCATCTCGACGCCGTCGTAGATCGCCACGTCGGTCTCCGCGCGCAGCGACTCGATCCCCGTTCGTCGGCGCTCGTAGGTCTCGTCGAGGTTGAACCCGTAGCGGGCTCGCTCCTCGCGGCGGAACGCGCGCTCGGTGACGGTGCAGTGATCGGTGAAGCCGATCCCGTCGATCCCCGCCGCCGCCGCGGCCCGGGCCATGTGGAACATGTACCGACCGTCCGAGTAGTTGGTGTGGGCGTGGTAGTCGTACACGGTGGTCCACTGGGCACCGCCGGCAAAGTCGGTTGCGCCGCGAGCGAAAGAACCGTTAGTTCCCCCTTCGTCGCCGACACCATGGCCCCCCGAACGACGACCGCCCTCCTCGTCGGATTGCTCGCTCTGAGTGGACTCTCCGTCGTCGCTGGAGGGGTGATCGACGCCCCGCCCGAGCTGACGATCGAGAACCAGGCAGACTCCACCCACCGCGTGACCGCCTACACCGTCGCCGAGACCGAGTCCGTGATGGAGCTGAACTTCGCCGTTACGACCGACGACGGCGACCGCCGACTCGCGACGCTCGAACAGCTCTACTGGCCCGGCGAGTTCCGGAACGTGACGATAGCCGACGACGGCGTCCCCAGTCAGCGCCACACCGTCGAGCCGGGCGAGAACGTGACGACGACTGTCGAGGCCTGGACGCCGGGGAACGTCACGATCTACGTCGTCGAGGATCTCGGCGACGACCAGCGCCACGTCCACACCGACATCCGCACCTGCACCGAGCGCGAGCAAGAGCACGAACTCAGGCTCGAATCGGACGGCACCGGCGGGAGCTACACGTGTGCCTCCAGTCTCGACTGGCTCCTCCGCTGAGCGAGGGCGGACGGCCGGCGAGTGCCCGGTGTCACTCGGCGGACACCGGCCCGGACTGCCGGAGCAAGACGGCGATCGAGACGGCCTGGACCGGAGCCACGAGCGCCGTGCTCAGGAATCCACCGGCGACGGGGACCAGCGCCAGCCCCCAGACGGCGAGACCGAACGCGAGGACGAGACCGAACAGCCGGAAGCGCTGTCCGCGCGCCGTCGCGACGCTCGCCCGCAGTGCCGCCGGGACGCCGAGACCGACGGCGAGGTATCCGGGAAACGGGAACAGCGAGACCACCACGAACGAGATGGCGAACACGACGAGCAGTCCCAGCGGGACGCTCCCCGGCGAGAACTCGACGGGACCGAACACGCCGAGAACGGCCGTCACAGTGACGAGCACCGCGAGGTAGCGAGCCAGCGACCCGCGGTCTCGCTGGCCGTCGAGGGCGCGCGTCATCGTCAGCCACCCGGCCGCGCCGATCGCCAGCAGGACGGCGGTTTCCAGGGCGACTGCACCCAGGAGGTACGGCAGCCCCAGATCCACGACCGCACCGAGGTGTCTGCCGGTTCGGGCGGTCCCGCGGGGGAACACCGAGTACTGGAGGCTGACGGTCTCGGCCATCCAGTTGGGCGTCGCGACGGGGATCGGGTCCCATTGCCGGAGCCAGTCTGCGAGTGCGACAAGGAGCCCGGCGACGGCGAACGGACCCAGCAGCCGGGGGTCCCGCCGGAGTTCCGTCAGGGCGGCCCGCAGCACGGTCACCGTCGTCTGCGGTGACGACGACCGTTCGTCGACGGCACCGTCGTCGACGACCGTCCCGCCGTCTGACTCCGGCGTCATGCCGTCTCCTCCAGCGCGATCACGCGCTTTCGGTTGGCGGCGTACAGCCGTCCGTCGCCGACGATCGGCGGCGACAGTGGCATCTGTGAGGGCCGGTAGGTGAACAGTCGCTCGCCGCTCGCGGCGTCGAGTCCGACCAGTTCGAACCCCGAGCGGACCGCGTACACGACGCCGTCGGCCACGACGGGAGCCGTCTTGCCGTCGAACGGCGTCGTCCACAGCACCTCGCCGCTCGCGAGGTCGAGCGCGCGCATCGACGCCAGTTGGTCGGCCACGAACACGGTCCCGTCGGCGACCGCCGGGACGCTGTCGGTGACGTTCGCGTCGAGGTCGGTGTCCCACAGGAGACGCCCGTCGGCCGGGTCGAGCAACCGGACATCCTCGCGAGTCTGAACGACCACGCCCTCCGCCGTCGCGACCGGTGAGCTGATCATCTGTTCGTCGAGGTTGCGGTGCCACTCCCGGACTCCGCTCTCGGCGCGATAGGCCGACACCTGTCCGGGCCAGGCCGTCGCGAAGACGAGCCCGTCCCGGACGGCCGGGCGCTGGAACGACGAACTCGTCTCCTCGTCGTCGAACGCCACCCGCCAGCGGATACCACCGCTCTCGGAGTCCAGCGCGACGAGCGACTCCCCGGCCGGAACGGGGCTGTAGATCGTCTCGTCGGCGACGACCGGCGACGGCGGTTCCGGGGGGCCGAAGAAGCCGGGCTTCGAACCCGGCCCGCGCCACCGCTCGACACCCAGACGCTCGTCCGTCAGGGGCACGCCGATCCCGCCGCCCTCGTTCAGACCGAAGACCTCCGTCGGCGTGGTCACGGCCAGCGTCGCCGTCTCGTAGATGGCGGCCGGGGCGCGGGCGGGACTCGACTGGTAGGGTCCCGAGGCTCCGAACACTCGCTCGCCGTCTTCCGGGTCCAGCGCGAGCAGGCCGCCCCCGGCCGCGTAGAGCCGGCCACCGACGCTGATCGGCGACGTGGTCCCCCGGAACCAGTCCGTCGACTCGTGGCTCCAGGCGACCTCGACCTCGCCACGCGGCCCCGTCGCGGACGGGTGGTGGGCCGTGCCAGCCGCGTCGTAGCGGGCCATCGGCCACGAGACCGGTTCGGGGGGCGACTCGGACTGTGCGCCGGCAACGGGGCCGCCGACAGCGCCAGCGAGTGCGAATCCGGCAGACGCGAGCAACCGTCGTCGAGTGGAGGGCATCACCGCCCCTCTTCAGCCGGCGAACAATAATCGGTGGTGGTTCCCCGGTCGCGAACCGGCATCCGCGAGCACACCCGACACCGAAAAAACGGATCGTTCGCTCCGCTCTCGATCCGTCGAATTTCCTACCGCACGTAGCGATACTTCCGTTCGCGTCCCGTCCGACTGCCTACCGCACGTATCGGTATTTCCGTTCGCCCATCCGGCCCGCTACCCACCTTTTTCCTGCGGGAGTACCCTCGCTTCGCTTCGGGTACCCCTTGCAAAAACGTGGGCGAAAAAACGGATCGTTCGCTCCGTTCGCGTTCCGTCCGACTGCCTACCGCACGTAGCGATACTTCCGTTCGCCCATCTGGCCCGCTACCCACCTTTTTCCTGCGGGGGTATCCTCGCTTCGCTTCGGGTACCCCCTTGCAAAAACGTGGGCGAAAAAACGGATCGTTCGCTCCGTTCGCGTTCCGTCCGACTGCCTACCGCACGTAGCGATACTTCCGTTCGCCCATCCGGCCCGCTACCCACCTTTTTCCTGCGGAGGTACCCTCGCTTCGCTGCGGGTACCCCCTTGCAAAAACGTGGGCGAAAAAACGGATCGTTCGCTCCGCTCTCGATCCGTCGAATTTCCTACCGCACGTAGCGATACTTCCGTTCGCCCATCCGACCCCAGCCGTCGAAGACGAACTCCTCGCTCGGCGTGGTGAGTTCCTCCACGTCGGCGTAGTCGTCGGTGTCGTGGTTGTGGACGTCGTGGATGCGCTCGTACTCCTCGAAGGAGATGTCGTAGCGCCGGTCGAGCTGGTCGTCGACGTTGAGCGCCTCGATCTCCGCTTTCCAGCCGTCGGCGACTGTCTCGGCGTGGATCTCGGCCTGTGCGCCCGAGCCGTAGGAGGCCACGAGGAGCTGGGCCCCGGTCAGATCTCGGTCGTGTTCAAGTGCGTGTTTGAGGCCGGCGACGCGGGCGACGTGGACGGAGCCAGTGTACCAGTTGCCCACCTCGCGGGCGATTTCGAGGGTCGGCTCGATCGTGTCGGCGTACCAGTCCTCGTAGCGTTCCGTCTCGGTGAGTGCGTCCGTGTACTCCTCGATGGCGTCGAAGAACTGCTCCTGTGTCTTGAACTCCTCGCGGCGGGGCTGGCGGCCGATTTCCTCGGCCAGTTCGAGTTCGACGTCCGTGTCACGACAGACGTGGCGATAGCCCAGAGCAGCGGCCTTGCGGACCATGCCCGGGAACGGCGTGTGAAACGGGATCAGCGCGAAGTCGTCGGGGTGGAGTTCGACCCCGGCGCGTTCGAGGTCCTCCATCGCCTCGCGCATGCGTGCGAGGTACACTTTCATCGAGCGCTTGCCGTCGACGGAGGGGAACTGCTGGTTGGGCTTCAGGAAGTCCGTCTCGTCGGCGCTGCCAAAGCCCTGGTCGGTCGACAGCTCGACGAAGTCGGGGTCTTCGTCGACGATCATCGCGACCGCGCCGGCACCCTGCGTCGCCTCGCCGGGGTCGTCGCGGGCGTACAGCGCGGTGTCGGTCGCGATCACGAGCGCCTTGCGGCCGCGATTGCGGCCCGCGCGGATCCAGTTGTAGGCGTCGTCGAGGCTCTGGGTCCCGGCGATGCAGGCGAACTTCCGCTCGCCCTTGTTAGCGTGGTGGAAGTCCTCGTCGTACACCTGTTCGAGACAGCCGGCGACGTACGTCGACACCGGCTTGGAGTTGTCGAAGGCCGACTCCGTCGCCACGTCGATCCGGCCGATGTCGTCGGGCGTCAGACCCTTGCGTTCCATGAGCCGGTGTGCCGCGTTGGCCGCCATCGTCACGATGTCCTCGTACACGTCCGGGAACGAAGAGACGTGGAGACCGAGCCCCTTCGTGTACTTGCCGGGGTCTTCGTCCTGTGCCGGCGCGAACGTCTCCGCGAGGTCCAGTTGGAGTTTGCCCGTCCGAATCTCGATCGCGTCGATACCGACCGTTGTCATACACTGAGAGTTACCGCCGCCGTATAAGATACTGTCGACTATTACTTCGACGATCGTCGAAAGTACCTCGAACCGAGATGCGACATCCTACGAAACAGTGAATCTGAACTTCTTCGTGCCGGTAGTACCGTTATCTAGGCGATAGAAAACCGTAACCGAGATCGTTTCACCACTCATGTCAACCTCTCTCCCACCAGGGTTCTCGAATTCGTAGAGAGAGAATCGCAATGTCGATTGGCTTGAGGCGGTCGCGTCTCCGTTGTTACTAAAACCGTCCGTATCGAGATCGAACGTATTCGGTAATCCAACCCCATCGTTGACATCTACCCAGCCGTCGTTACGGTCGGTTTCGATGTACAGCTCCGTTCGGCCTGGTTCATCGTTTGGCGCTCCGAGGCCGTCACTGAGTCGCGCCACGTTTCCACTAGTTTCGTTGATTCGGACATCAGTGATCGTCAACTCTTGATCGAACTCGTTCGTCAGCGTGAACTCGACTCCTCCGGTAGTGATGCCAAGGTCAGCGTTGTCTCGCGCGACAGCGTCGTCGTTGTACACGAGGGTTGCCCTGTTGATGATCTCCAAGCTCAGACGGTCGCCTCCCCCGCCACTCGACGTGTATACGGTCACCCCTCCGTTGTTCACCGGTGTCAACGTCGTCGAGTTCTCCCCGACGGCATTCGTCGTTCCCGAAGCAGACACCGTACCGACCTGCGTATCGTTTGTCGCGTACTGTACCGCTCCGCCGTCGACAATCGGGTCTGTCGCCATCGACAGCGTCGCTTCGGAGGTCTGAGAGAAGTCCAGCGTACAGGGATTGTCCACTCCGTTCGGACAGTCGATCCCGGTTTGATCGGACGGGTCCAGCCACGTGACGTTGTACGCACCGCTGCCAGCCGATGGTGAACGTGACGGTTCGCTCTCGACGTAGACCCGCATCGTGACGTTGCGCGGCGTCGTCCCGTCGAACGAGGTCGTCGGCTCCGTCACGGCACTGAACTTCAGGTCGACCCACTGCCCACCGGCGACGCCGGTGCTGTCGTAGGTGAACGTCGCCTGTCCGTTCTCGTCGGTCGCTACCTGGTCGGGGGAGAGCGTCCCGCTCTCTGCCGACGCGTTGATCTGCCCGTCCGTCACGGGGTTGTTGTACGCATCCCGGAGTTCGAGGGTCACCGTCGTCGTATCACCAGTTTCCAGTCGCGTCGCGTTGCCTGCGGCGTCAGTGAGATACGCCTCGTCTTCCGCAGTGACCTGACTCCCGACCCCGACTTTCGTCATGCGGAGCCGGTAGGAGACGTTCGGTTCGAGCGTGACCGACAGACGATCGTACCGAGCGCCAGCGATCGTCTGAACCTCGTAGTCGAGGACGTGACCACCGTTCTCGTCGCGTTGGTCCGCCAGGAGCGCGTCCCACTCGGACTCGGACAGCTGCGTCGCCGCCGAGAGTGTCACGTTCGAGGAGTCGTTGGACACCGCGACCGTCGTCGTCGACGTACTCACCGGTTCGAGGTCCAGGCTCGTCGAACCGGCCTGGGTCCGGCTCAGAGAGCCGTTGATCGTCACGAGGCTGATCCGCTTGCCGTCGATCATCGTCTGGCCTGTTGCGGCCAGGCTCTCGTCCGCGAAGCGGTTCGACAGGACCGTGTTCTCGTACGCCGTCTCGGGTGCCTGTCCGTAGACGTTGTAGCTGGGCTGGTAGACGAGGAAGCCGGTGTCGTAGCGCCGACCCGTGCCGTTCCAGAAGTCGCCGGTCTCACCGCTGGCGGTAGCGTTCTCGATCGTCAGATTCGCCCCGGAATCCGCGGTTTCGCTGGTGCGGATCGTCCCCGAGGCGGGCCCGGGGTTGACGGCGACGAGTCTAGCGGGATAGCGGGTCCCGAGCGTCAGCGTCACCGATCTGGTCGCCGTCTCGCCGTGGATCGAGACCAGTTCGTTGCGCAGATCCTGCATCTGGTCTCGAATATCCTGGTTGTGGTTGAACTCGACCGCGCGGTTCTGGTTCGGGACGACGAAGGCCTGATAGCTCGAAAACGCGACGACGAGCATCGCGAACAGCAACACCGCTCCGATCTGGACCGACTGGGCGCGGTCGTCGTCCCGGAGTCGCATTGCCCGTCCTTGTCAGTACCCGGTAAAAAAGCTGTCCGCAGCTATGATCCAAACGATAACGACTACGCGTCGCCCTCTTCGTCTTCTTCGACGACCTCGGGGTCGCTCATTGCCGTCTGGAGGCTATCGAGTCCGTTGGCCCACTCCGAGACCAGTCCGTACTCGAGTTCCGCGGCCGCGTCCACGTCGAGTTCCTCGCCGTCGATGACCAACGTACCGGCCTGGACGCAGTAACCGAGCGCCGCGTCGAGGTCCTCCTCGGCCTCGGCGTCGGCCGCGGCCTCGATGTAGTCGATGACCGTTCCCTCCTCGGCGGGGCCCTCGGCGATATACTCCTCGGCGGCGTAGAAGACACAGACGAGGGAGGTCTGGACGCCGTCGATCAGCATGACGGTCTCCTCGTCGTCGAGGTCGATCTCTTCGAGGACGATCGCGCGGATGTCCGCGATCTCCTCGAGCGCGGTGTCCCGATCGATCAACTCGTCGTCGTGATCGGTGATGATCTTGGCGACGGCGATCGCCGCATCGTCCTGCAGATTCAACAGCAGGCGAGCGGAATCTTCGTCTTCCGGATCGATCTCCTCTTCGTCGAGGCGGTCGATCCAGTTTTGCCACCGTTCCTCCGTGTAGTACTCCCCCGGTGGAGTGCTCATATCCCTCCCTACACATGGCCGGGGATAGTACTTTCGACCACCGGGGACGCAAGAAGTTACCGTACCGATCCACAGAGGCGAGACAGTCGGTCGAGCCGTCGAACGGTTTGGACAATCATTTATCCCACCCCGCAGAATCGCCGGGTATGGCAGCACCACGAATCCTGATTCTGGGTCCGCCAGGTGCGGGCAAGGGGACACAGTCGAGCAACATCGCCGAGAGCTACGGCGTCGAGCACGTCACGACTGGCGACGCGCTCCGTGGCAACAAGGAGATGGACATCTCCGACATGGACACGGAGTACGACACGCCGGGCGCGTACATGGACGCGGGCGACCTCGTCCCCGACAAGGTCGTCAACGCCATCGTCGACGAAGCGCTCTCGCAGGCCGGCGGCTTCGTCCTGGACGGCTATCCCCGGAACCTCGAACAGGCCGAGGAACTCCAAGACATGACCGACCTCGACGTGATCCTCTCGCTGTCGGTCGCTCGCGAGGAACTGGTCGACCGACTCACCGGCCGCCGGGTGTGTGACGACTGTGGCGCGAACTACCACGTCGAGTTCAGCCCGCCCGAGGAAGACGGCGTCTGTGACGACTGTGGCGGCGACCTGATCCAGCGCGACGACGACAACGAGGAGTCCGTCCGCAACCGTCTGGACGTGTTCGACGAGAACACCCAGCCGGTGATCGACCACTACGAGGGCGAGGACGCCTTCGTCGCCATCGACGGCGAGCAGACCCCCGACGAGGTCTGGGGCGACATCCAGGACGCCATCGACGCGCGCGTCGAGTAAAACGTTGATAAGGGCTCGCCGCTGTAGAGTAGTACACGAATGGCACGTACCGCCCAGAAAGTAGAGTCGCTCGCCAGCGAGGGCGAGGACATGACCGACGCACTGGCGACCGTCCTCGCCGTCGCCGAGGAGCAGGGGACCGTCTCCTGGGCCGACGTGAGCGACGATCTCACGAGCGGTCAGTGGGGCCGGCTCATCGAGAAAGGGCTGCTGGTCGACGCCGACGGAGCGGGGTTCGTCCTCAGCGACCCCGACGGGATCCGCGACGCGCTCGGCGAAGACAGCGTCGAGGCTGCTGCGGCCACCAGCGGCGACAGCGACGGCGACGACGAGGGCGTCAACTGGACCAGTTACGACAAGGGCGCGGCCCTGGTCACCGTGGGCCTGTTCGCCGGCTACATGCAACAGGACGTGCGGTCACTCGTCGGCGGCACGATCGACATCGTGCTGGGACCGCTCAACGACGTGGTTCCGTTCTACGTCGTCATCCTCGTGCTGGCGATCATGACAGGTCTCTGGTCGACACTCCTCCAGGACAACCTCATGGACTCGGAAGTCATGGGAAAGTACCAGGAGAAGATGCAGGATCTCCAGGACCGCCGTGAGGCCGCCAAAGAGCGCGGCGACGACGAAGCCCTCGACAAGATCCAGCAAGAGCAGATGGAGGCGATGGGCGACCAGCTGGGCATGTTCAAGGCCCAGTTCCGACCGATGGTGTGGATCATGCTGCTGACGATCCCCGCCTTCCTCTGGATGTACTGGATGATCCGCGACGGCCACATCGAGGCCGCAGAGACCGTGATGGTCCTCCCCCTGGTGGGCGAGGTCTCGAACTGGCAGCAGGGCGTCCTCGGACCGCTCCAGGCCTGGATCCTCTGGTACTTCCTGTGCTCGCTCGGCTTCAGCCAACTGCTCCGGAAGGCACTGAACGTCCAGACCTCGCCAACGGGGTAGCCGACCCCGCGAACGCGACCGGAAACAGACAGCCTCTTTATTCGCGCCCTCACCAGTCGATACATGTTGATCACCGTTTCCGGACCGGCGGGTAGCGGCAAGAGCACACTCGCCGCGAACCTCGCCGAGGCACTCGGATACGACCACGTCAGCGGCGGCGACATCTTTCGCTCGCTGGCCGAGGAACGCGGCGTCTCGCTGGTCGAACTCAACCAGCAGGCCGAATCCGACGACCAGATCGACCGCGACCTCGACCGGCGACTGCGCTCGACCGCTCGCGAGGAAGACGATCTCGTCCTCGAATCCCGGCTGGCCGGCTGGATGGCCGGTGACTACGCCGACCTGAAGCTGTGGCTCGACGCACCACTGGACGTGCGGGCCGAACGGATCGCCGACCGCGAGGAGAAGTCCGTCACCGAAGCCAGAGACGAGACGCAGGCCCGCGCCGAGAGCGAAGGGCTGCGCTACCAGGAGTACTACGGCATCGACATCGACGACCGATCGATCTACGACCTCTCGATCAACACCGCCCGCTGGGACGAGAGCGGCGTCCAGGAACTCATCGTCGCCGCCGTCGACGCCTACGAACCGGACGGTGACGAGGGGAAAGCACCGACGGCCGGCGTCACCTACGAGTTCTGAGATGGTCCGCGACGCGCCCGAACACCGGTCGCCCGCCGATCTGCTCACCTTCGGCGTCGTCAACCTCGACAAGCCACCCGGCCCCTCCGCCCACCAGGTGGCCGCCTGGGTCCGGGACGCCGTCGACGACGCGCTCGACGCGGCCGGCGACGACCGGACGCTCGGGCGCGTCGCACACGGCGGCACGCTCGACCCGAAGGTCACGGGCTGTCTCCCGATCTTGCTCGGCGACGCCGCCCGCGCGGCACGCGTGTTCGACGACGCGGTCAAAGAGTACGTCACGATCCTCGAACTCCACGACCAGGCGCCGCCGGACTTCGACTCGATCGTCGCCGAGTTCGAGGGCGAGATCTACCAGAAGCCCCCGCGCAAGAGCGCCGTGAAACGACGGCTCCGCAGCCGGACGATCCACGCGCTGGACGTCCTCGAACGCCACGACCGCCGGGCACTCCTGCGCGTCCGCTGTGGCTCTGGCACGTACGTCCGCAAGCTCTGTCACGACATCGGGCTCGCGCTCGGGACCGGCGCACACATGGGCGAACTCCGACGCACCGCGACCGGCGACTTCGACGATCGCGACCTCGTGACTATGGAGGACCTCGTCGACGCGCTGGCCGAGTGGGCCGACAACGACGACGAGAGCTGGCTCCACGAGACAGTCGCACCCGCCGAGCACGCACTCCGTGGCTACCCGACGGTCACGATCGCCCCCAGCGCCGCCCGCGAGGTAGCACACGGCGCACCGGTCTACGCGCCCGGCGTCATCGAGACCGACGCCGAGCAGGGTGCCGAGGTGTGCTGCGTGACGCCCGACGGCGCGGCGGTGTGTCTGGGCCGACTGGTCGGCGGCCCCGACGCCGAGGGCGGCGTCGCCGTCGAACTCGAACGCGTCCTCGTCTAACGGTTCTCTGGATGACGACACCCGCCGCGACTCGATGGCCCCGACCGAGACGATGACTCTCACACGCAACGCCGAAGCGTAGCCCTTAATTAGTGGACCCTCCTCATCCCGAGTGCGGGACCGTGGGGTAGTGGTATCCTCTGCCGATGGGGTCGGTAGGACCTGAGTTCGAATCTCGGCGGTCCCATACACCACCTTTTTGCGCGTCGCCCTTCCTCGCGAGCCTCCGGCTCGCTGCGGTGAGGGCTCCTTGAAAAACGTGGGCGAAAAAGCTGCTGGCTCGCGGTGCTCGCCAGCAGTGAACCGCCTCGCTTCGCTCGGCGGATGCGCGACGCCACGAGTCCTTCGAGGCAGGCGACAGAGAGTCGTCCGCCGACTGGGCGACGTGGAAGCTCGCGCTGTACTGGGCGACGAACCGGCGCTTCTGGTCCTGCTCTGATACGGATTATTGTAGCCGTTTTCCCGGTCGACCGCACCACGGTGTGCGGTCAATCCGGGAAAGATCTACAATAATCCGTATGAGTCGATCACGGACGGGATCGACCCGAACGACCACACGCAGGACCCCGACGTACGGGAGACCGTCCGCTGGTGTTCGCTCGACTCCGTACAGGCTGCGAGCGAGCGCGAGATACGCGACGACCTCGCGCGTCGGCAGTGGGACGCCCTCGACGATCTCGACGCTGCCATAGAGCGGGCGATCTCGGACGTGGAACAGCCGCAGATGCGTTCGACGCTGCCCGAGGAAGCCACGGTTCGGTGTGTCGTCGACTACATCGGCGCGTCTGCGTACTGGGACCTCCCCAGCAACGAGCTGGGCGACGACCCTTCGGTCGGCCGATGTGGATGCGATGGTCGTCTCCGACTGGGGCGGCTGGGACGATCTGGAGACGTCTCTGGGCCACTATCGCGGAACGCACTCGCCTGAGGCACAGCTGCGGGAGCGGGAGAAAGTGGAGTGGCTGTAACGGCGAAAGTGATACCAACCAAGCGTATACAACGTACACACATGAGCACCATTCGAGTCAGCGACGACGTGAAGGAACGGCTCCGTGACCTGAAGCGGGACGACGAGAGTTTCAACGACCTGCTGGACCGTCTGAGCCGGAGCGAGAAGGACGTGGAAGCGATTGCAGAGTCACTCAGCGACATCAACGACGGCGACCTCGGTGAGCGCATGGACGACGCACACGACGAGCTGAGCGAATCGCTCGAAGAGCGGGAGTACGAATGATCGTTCTGGATCGCGATATCCTGGCAAAGCTCACCGAACTGGATCAACAGATCGTTCAGCATCTGGGTCAATACCGTGGGGAAGAGTGGACTATTCCCGCGATTGTCGCATGGGAATCGTACAAGGCGCAGCCGTCGAGAAGTCAGATGATCGAGACACAGAACAATCTCCAGTCGAACTTCGACCGGATCATCAACTTTACCGACGACACAGCACTCGAAGCGGCGTACCTCGGTGAAAAGCTACAGTCACAGGGTGTCTCGCTCGACGCCGCCGACCTGCTGAATCTGGCGACTGCCCACGAGGAAGGTGCCACGTTCGTCACCCACAACAGCAACGACTTCGACAAGGAGCCAGTTACACAACTCACTGATGTCGACGTTGTACACACCGAGTGATAGTGAACATGACTCGATACTTAGAGTACGCCGAGAGTAGCGTCTACTGAACGATAGTTTGTGAGGAGTAGTAATATACAGACATCAATCAGGAAATTCTGATAGCCAAGGGTCGTGGCTGTAATTCTCTAAAATAACATCTCTATCAGCTCTTTCAATGATGTCTTTGCACCTCTCAATCCGATCGACGGTCTGCTGAAGATCCTCTCTATTATGAACTAGCGTTCTCGACAAATGCATAATTGGGTTGCGTAAGTGGACTAAACCACCGGTTTCTTCAAACTCGGTTTTCGAGTTGTAGTCGAATTTGGCACGGAGGGTTTCGTGGTCTCCAACAACACTTAGGATCTCAGAAAGCTCCATAAACTCAGAGATATGCATACCCAGTCCTTCCTCCTTTGCTTCTGACCAACGGTCGATCGTTTTTGAAGATAAGTATGGTACAATATCGATCTCATCCAACTCTTCCTCAATCTTTTCTGCAAATACAGATTCTAACTCAGCAATAACTGGATATATCGACTCCTTGGCTGCTCTACTATTAATGTCTGCGAGAGTTATGATACCAACGTGTCCTTGGCTTCTGACTACGTTTGCAATATCTCTTTTTGTTTCTGGGTCATGGTGTCTTGTCGAGATTATCCGCCCCAATTTTCTATCAAAGTCCGTATTTCTACCCGACCATTTTATTTCTCCATCTTCAACTCCGTACCAATACCGGTGATCAACCAATAAAAACGGGTCTCCTCGTAAGTGAGAGATTGCAGTGAACACAGATGCGTCAGGATGGATGATTTGTTGCGGGGCAAGATCATGAACTTCACCTGTCTCAGTGTTCACATACTTTTGATCCAGAGGGAGCGGAATATGGGTGTAATTTTTTGCCCTGTAATCGTCCATGCGTTCCTCATACGTTTCTATGGTCTCTACTTGCGCTGGCGATGCAATTTTCTGGGCCAGGTGGGTGGCGGTATTAACCCTCATCTTCATCCATGTTTGGGTGTAATGTTGGTTTTGCTGTATCTGATCTATTACCTTCCTCAGCCACGTAGTACTCTCTCAACTGGCGGCTTCAGCCGGTTATCGGCTTCGATCTGTCCCTGAAGATAGAGCATCCCGTCGGTCGTCAGGTCGTACATATCGTTGTAGATCGGTTCGACGAACCGGATGCAGTAGAGCATCTGGCACCGTTCCCAGATGTGACCCGGCGACGCCGTGAAAGCCCTGTCGTGGGCCATCATTCGGGGCGTCGCCATCCCGTCCCGGTCGATGTACTCTAAGATCCGTTCGTCCAACTGCTTCATCCAGTAGGCTGACTTTCTCTCGTTCATGGCTTAGACCTACTCGTGGATCTCTCCGGCGCTTGGTCCGTCGTTCTCGTTGAAGACCGACTCCACCTCGTCCGGTGTGCCTTCCGACGTGTCGATCTCGCTGTCGAGGTACCGCTTTCCTCGTTCGGTGATCGGATTGACCGAAAATCGCATCCATCCAACGAGTCCCCGGTGTGAGAGCCGGCGATCTCGGACGTGGAGGCGATCGGCGAATCACTCCCGCCGCTCGGCGAGGAGGCGATCGAGCAGATGGACAACGGAGAGAGCGGCTGAACGATTCGCCGGAGCAACGCCGGTAGCTGATCGTCGCCGACAGGATTCACGTCGTCCGTTCGACGCGTCGGAGTCGGTCGCCACAGCAGTCCGAGCGGTAGCGGTCGTACTCGCGGACGAACGGGCAGTCTCGGTAGCGTCGGGCGACGACGGTGCCACAGGTTCGACACTGGAAGGTCCAGCGCGCGTCGGCGAACGTCCGGCAGTGGACCTCGGTGTCGAGTGTCTCGGCGCGACGCCGGAACGCCGCGCCGTGGCCGGTCGTGCCACAGTGTTGGTACTGTTCGACGTGGATCAGTTCGTGGCGCAGCGTCGACGCCCACTCCGCCTGCGAGAACTCGCGGAACGCGTCCCAGGTCAGCGACAGCGTACAGGCGAGTGGTCTGCCGTCGGCACCGGGGACGGCGTCCCAGTCCAGGGCCTCGTCGACGGTGGCGTCGTCGATCTGTGGGTGTCTGACCGCGGCGGCACGGCGGCGGGCTCGCGTCGAGACCGTCCACTCGACGAGGTCGAGGCGTACGTCCACGAGCCACTCGCGACGGGCGTGCTTGCAGTAGGCACGGGACCACGCGATCAGGTCGTCGTGCTCGTCGATCGCGTCGAACTCGACCGGCGCGTCCATCGGCGAACAGTGGCGGCCGAGGGCGCTTGAGCGATGCGGTCCGTCGTGGTCGCTACAGTCCGGTCGGGTGATCCACGTAGGTCGTGGTCAGGCCCCACTCTTCGAGCAGCGTAGCGAGGGACCGGACGCCGACGGTCTCCGTGGCGTAGTGGCCGGCGAGGACGACCGTCAGCCCCGCTTCGCGGGCCTCGTGGTAGGCTTTCTGTTTGCCTTCGCCGGTCACGAGCGCGTCCACGCCAGCCTCGGCGGCGTCGCCGATCCAGTCGCTGCCGCTCCCGGTGACGATCGCGATGTCATCGATCTCGTCGGGGCCGAAGTCGAGCACCTGCACGGGCTGGCCGGCGGTGTCGAGTTCGTCGGCCAGCGACGATCGGAGGGCCTCGGCGGTGAAGCTGCTGGCTGCCCGTCCGCGCTGGCCGATGTACTCCGGCCCGACCTCGCCGAAGGGAGTCCGATCGTCCAGTTCGAGCAGGTCTGCGAGTCCGGCGGCGTTGCCCAGTTCCGGATGGCCGTCGAGGGGGAGGTGAGAGACGTACAGCCCCATGCCGTGCTCGATCAGGGGAGCCATCCGACGGTAGTGGGTCCCGGTCAGTCGCTCCATCCCGCCCCAGACGATGCCGTGGTGCGTGACCAGGAGATCGGCCCCGGCGTCGGCGGCCGCCTCGACGGTCGCCTCGGCGGCGTCGACGGCGACGGCGACGTGCTCGATCTCGGTCGAGCGGGTCTCGACCTGGAGCCCGTTCGGGCTCGCGTCCAGATCGGCGTAGGCCGCCGTGTCGAGTCGCTCGTCCAGTCGGTCCGTGAGTGTCTGCAGTTCCATAGCCGGCCCTTCGACGGCCCCGTCCGTATGCCTTCGGGGAGTCGACCGGGCAGTGTTTCGTTAACAGATTTTGGGTAGCAACGCTCGCATTCGCTTCACTAAAGACGACCGTCGGCCGGCGTGTGATCGGTTCCCGGACCACCAGAACAGCTATCGACGAGGGGTCTGTGACCGGCGTATGGATCTCGTCGAGGCGACGCGAGACGACGCCGAACTGCTCGCCGAGTACTGGTTCCAGCTGGCCAGCGAGATGGAGCCGTACTCGGAGCTGAACGAGCTGGCTCACGACGATCCCGAAGACGTCGTCGAGGGTATCACACGGCACCACATCGACGGTGACGACACCACGGCCTTCCTGCTGGAAGTCGACGGCCGAACGGTCGGCTCGGTGCTCGTCCGCGAAGGGGAACACCCCTCACGGGCACTGGACAGGTACCTCCAGATCGTCGATCTGTTCGTCGAGCAGGGCCACAGAAGTCAGGGCCACGGCACCGCGGCCATCGAGTGCGTCGAGCGACTCGCGCGCGAACGCGGCGTCGACTACCTGAAAGTCTCCTGTGAGTGGGCCAACGAGGGAGCGCGCAGCTTCTACGAGGACAGCGGCTTCACCGAAAAACAGGTGACCTACACGCAACGAGTCGAGTGAGCGCGATCAGTCGCCGCTCACGAGCGTCCCGTTCTCCTCGTCGATGAGCCCGCGCTTGATCGCGGCGTCGATGATCGCGTCGAACTCCCGGTCGCTGATCTCGTAGGCGCTCGTCGCGATGTCGTGGATCTCGGCGCGTTCGACCGGGAACTCGCGGTTCTGGAGGAGTCGCATCACCTTGTTGTACTCCAGTGCCGTCAGGGACGGTCCGTCGTCCTCCTCGCCCGTGTCGCCGGCACTGTGCGTCTGCTGGGTCCGGTCGGCCTCGGCGTCGTCGCTCGCGTCCCGGCCGTCCCGTCGCGGACTGGCACCGTCGCGTCGTTCGGCGCTCTCTGTTCGGCGTTCGTCCGAAGCACGGTCCGTTCGTGTCTCGCCGTCGCGACGGCGGTCGGCACCGTGATCGTCGCCCGTGCCGTTGTGCGAGTAACTCGACCCGGTTCGCTGGGTCTGGCCGTCGGCGTCGGACTGAGACGACTCGCTGCCGTCGTCGGATCGCCCCTCGCGTGTGGGTTCCGGTTCCGGCTTCGTGTCGTTGCTCGCGTCCGTCGGCTGGCCGTCGGCCACGGCGTCGTCGGCTCCGGTCGCGGTGCCTGGCTCGTCGTCGAGGAGCGCGCCCTCGGGGTCGAGATCCGGCACGTCGTCTACGGCAGCGGTGGCGTCCCCGTCGCCGCTGGCTTCGACGACGGTCTCGACGACGTGTGCGAGCTTCTGGCGACAGCTCGGACACAGCGAGACGGCTCGCTGCTGGTCGTCGGTCGGGTCCAGCGACGCCGGCACGACCTGATACGGCTCGATCTGGGCGTCGAGGGCGGCACCACAGAAGTAACACGAGGATAGCTGTTCCATGCTCATCCGTGTGGTACGCGCGAACATAAATGGTCGCGCCACGGAGGCGGCGGTGTTCGGGTTAGAGATCGAAACTGGAGAGAAAGCACCGAAAGGGCGAGCACCGAGAGGGTTTTCGGTGTCGCCACTCCGGCCTAGCCGAACGCTATCGAGTAGAGACACCAAAACCAACGAACTGCTCACTCCTCATACTACCGGCTGTACATCTGTGAACGATTTCGCCACCCCGGGGTGGCGAAGATCCTCACGAAGTGACAGCCGGCAGTATCACACTGGCCCAGTTAGAGAGGGGGGGGGGCTACTTCAGCTTCGACAGTCGTCGTTCGGTCGTCCGGGCATCGAACGGCTCACCCACAGTCTTACGGTGCCCTGCCGGGAGGCCACAGTATGGGCGTCATCTGTGAATTCGAGTTGCACTCGGCGGCGCTCCCGCTCTGTGGCGTCGCGGCGGCGGTCGAGACGACACTGACGGTCGACAACACCGTCCTGGGGACGGACGGAGAGCCGGCGCTGGTGTTCTCGACGACCGGCGTCGACCCGGACGACATCGAGACCGCCCTCACAACGGCAGACTCCGTCGTCGACTTCGTCGCCATCGAGTCGGCCCTCGTCGAGTCGCGGTACCGGGTCGCACTGGATACGGCACACGTCGGGATCTACGGCGAACTCGTCGATCGCCAGACGTATCCAAGCGGTGCGCTCGTGACCCAGCACGGGTGGCAAGTCAGCGCCCACTTTGCGGACAGGAACGCGCTCGAAGCGTTCAGTGATACCTGTCGTGAGGCCGGAATCGACTTCCAACCACGGCGGCTCTTCGAGGCCGAGGGAGGTGCCGAGAGCTACGGGCTGACCGAACCACAGCGGGAGGCACTGCGGGTGGCCTATCGCATGGGCTACTTCGAGGTACCCCGCGAGACCGACCTCGCGACACTCGCGGACGAACTCGACACGACGACGTCTGCACTCTCGGAACGGCTTCGCCGCGGCCACGAGCAACTCGTCGCCGAGACGATCGCGAGCGTCGAGTAGCCCCTTATAAAAAGCAGGAACTATCCTGCAAACTGTTACTGCCGACACCCACCTACTCCGACACGTAACGAGCCGACGAACCACACCGTGGCCCGATCCGAACGGAGTGATCCCCAATGACCATTCACCAGCAACCTCACGTCACCGATCGCGAAGCACACTTCACCGGCGGTGGTATCGCGTCACTGGCCGGCGCAGCCTTCCTCATCAGAGACGGGAATATGCCCGGCGAGAACATCCACATCTACGAGAAACTGGACGTCGTCGGCGGGGCGATGGACGGCGCGGGCGACCCCGACGAAGGATACGTCATCCGTGGCGGCAGGATGTTCAACTTCCCCGCCTACGAGTGTACGTGGGACCTGTTCCGGACCATTCCGTCTCTCGAAGATCCCTCTCGCTCGGTCAAAGCCGAGATGAACGAGTTCAACGAGATCCACGAGTCCTACGCCGAGACGCGTCTGATGGACGGAGCGACGCGGATCGACGCCTCGAACTACGGTCTCACCGGGCGACACCGGCGCTCGCTGCTCCGACTGCTGTTGACCTCCGAAGAGCGACTCGGCGACACGCGGATCGAAGAGTGGTTCGACGACGACTTCTTCGAGACGAACTTCTGGTACGTCTGGGCGACGATCTTCGCCTTCCAGCCCTGGCACAGCGTCGCCGAGGTCCGGCGGTACATGTACCGGTTCCTCCACGAGTTCCCCCGGCTCCACACGATGGAGGGCATCGACCGGACCAAGTACAACCAGTACGACTCGATGATCCTCCCGCTGCGACGCTGGCTCGAAAACCGGGGTGTCTCCTTCGAGTACGGCCACGAGGTGACCGACATGGACATCGTCACCTCGCGGGCGGGCCGGACGGTCACGCAGATCCACTGTGAGACCGACAGCGGGACCGAGACGATCCCGGTCGAGCCGACCGATCTGGTGTTCGTGACCAACGGCTCGATGACCGACGGGACGTCGCTCGGCGGGATGGACGAGGCTCCGGAACTGAACGAAACCGGCGCGTCCTGGGAGCTGTGGAAGTCCATCGCAGACGGGAATCCGCAGTTCGGGAATCCGTCGGTGTTCGCGGACAACGTCACGGAGACGAAGTGGGAGTCGTTCACCGTCACGCTGCACAACACCGACCTGTTCGACCACATCGTGGATTTCACGGACGAAGACCCCGGCAACGGGCTCGTGACCTACCTCGGGTCGAACTGGCTGCTCTCGACGGTCGTCGCCGCTCAGCCCCACTTCGCGAACCAGCCAGACGACGTGAAGATCTTCTGGGGGTACGCGCTGTTCCCCGACCGGGAGGGGAACTACGTGGAGAAGCCGATGTCCGAGTGTACCGGCCGAGAGATCCTCCAGGAGCTGTGTTACCACCTGGAGTGTGAGGATCGACTGCCGGAGCTGTTGGAGGGCGTCGAGTGCATTCCCGCGATGATGCCGTTCATCACGGCACACTTCCAGCCCCGCGAGCCCGGCGACCGACCGGCGGTCGTCCCGGACGGGTCGAACAACCTCGCCTTCCTCGGCCAGTACGCCGAGGTCGACAGAGACGTCGTGTTCACCGTCGAGTACTCCGTCCGGTCGGCGATGGTGGCGGTCTACGAGCTGCTTGACCTCGACGAGACGGTCCCGCCGGTGAGCAAGCACTACCGCGAGCCCAGTGTCCTGGCCGACGCCGTCGGTGCGGCTTACCGCTGACACCGTCGGCGAGACCGTTTCCAGGGCCGCGGTCGGTAGTCTCACTCCCCGAGAGCGTCGTTCGACCGCTGGAGCGTCATCTCGACCCGTGTGCCACAGCCCGTATCGACGATCGACAGCGTCCCGTCGGACCGCTGGACGGACCAGTTCAGGACCCACAGCCCGACGCCGGAGCCGTGATTGAGCACCGTCTCTTCGCCCTCGGTGAGGAAGGCGATCTCGTTGTCCGGAATCCCCTCGCCGTCGTCTTCGATACAGAGTGTCACCGTGTCCGGAGCCACCTGTGACGTGATCCCGACGTGCAGCGGCGTCGGATTGTGCTCGATCGCGTTCTCGACCGCGTTGGCGACGGCAGCCTCGAAGCGCTCGATCACGTCGACGTGGACATCGTCGACCGCGACCTCGATCGTCACGTCCGTCGTGTCGTTCCTGTAGGGATCGATAGCCGTCGTGACCAGCCTCTCCAGTGAGACGACCGTCGAGTCCGGGTCGCTGTCGACGATCTGCTGGATCTCTCTGGTCTTCTCGGCGTGTCCGAGCAGCCGCTCGGTCGCGCCGATCGCGGTCTGGACACTCTCTTCGACCGTCTCGTCGTCGGTCCGGTGTCCGACGCGGTCCATGTGGCCACGGGCGACGAGGAGCTCGTTCCGGATGTTGTGTCGGAAGACGCGAGAGAACACCTGGTTGAGCATCCGCAGCTCCTGCTCGCGCTGTCTGAGGGTCTCCTCTCGCTGTTTGACCGGCGTGATGTCACGTAACACCAGCACCGCCTCCGAGCCACCGTCACGGATCCGCTCGCACGTCACCGAGAACTGCCGACACTGGCCGTCGTGAGTGAGTTCGAACGCCACGTCGCTGCTGCCCCGACGGTAGTACTCGACGAGCGAGGGATAGTCGGCGAACAGCTCCTCGATGGGGAAGCCGGCGACGTCGTCTGGCGTCCCGAACAGCCGCTTGCCGGCGGGGTTGACGTCGATTACGAGGCCGTTCTCGTCGACGGCGACGACGGGGTCGGGGATCGTCTCGACGACGGTCCGGCGGCTCACGGGGACCATCATGAACAGCTGGTAGCGAAAGAGCGACACGCCCCAGAGCCCGGCCGTGACGAGAAAGGCGAGCGGCGTCAGGTCGACGTAGAGTGGGATCGCGTCGATCGTCCGAAAGAGGTGCGTCTGTAACGCGCCGGGAAAGCCGATCGCCCACCCCGTCAACACCAGCAACAGGTGCTTTCGGTGGGCTCCGTGAGCCGTCTGTAGCTCCCGGAGGAGGAGTCCGACGGGCAGGATGACCAGCGCGACGGCGAACCCAATGTGGACGATGTACCAGGGACCGAGCGCCAGCTCGCTGATTCCGGCGGGATTCGCGGGGGTCTCTGGCGCTAACACGAGGTGGTGTAACGGGTTCGTCGCCGTCAGGACGATCGTGAGCGCAGGGATCACCGCGAGGACGGCTCCGGCGATCCACGACAGGTCGACCCGGTCGCGTTCGATGTACTCTCGGACGAACAGCGGCCAGCCGAAGACGACGAGGAGCTGGAAAAAGTGGCGGACGGTGGTGTTTATCCACACCGGCAACAGCTGCGTCGGCCACGTGATCAGCGCGAGCATGACTGACCATCCGGCCATCCCCACGAGACAGAGCACCAGCCCGTTCGCACCGGGCCGGTCCCGCCGTCGAACGGTGTAGACGGCCAGCCCGACGATCGGCACAGCACAGATGAGCATGAAGAAGCTCATCGACTGTGCTGGGCTGGTCATACTACCGTGGTAGGTAAGGGCACAGATAAACTCGGTCCCTACGTATCCAGACCTGATACTGGCGCGCTCGGGAGGGGTGACCGTTCGGCGGCGGCGCGAGACAGATCGGCCGTCGAACCGCGGGGTTGTGATACTGCCGGCTGTCACTTCGTGAGGATCTTCCACCCGCTGCCGTCTTCGAAAAATGTCGATCCCCGCCGTCGGCATGATAGACCATCCAGAACAGGCCCGAAACGTTCAACAGTGGCTCTACCGATCAATCGGTATGGCTCGTACGTACAGTATGGATCGGCGGGCGTACATGAAGACTGTCGGGGCTCTCGGGGCCACGACAGCGATCGCCGGCTGTTCGAGTAGCGAAGAGGACACGGAAACGATCGTCCCCGGGACGAACTCCGGGTTCCCGCCGTTCGAGTACACCGAGGACGGCGAACTGGTCGGCTTCGACATCGAACTGGCCGAGACGGTCATCGACCGGGCCGGCTACGAGGTCGGCGAGTGGCAGGACATCGCCTTCGAGTCGCTGATCCCGTCGGTACTGGACGGCGACATCGACCTGATCGCCGCCGGCATGACGATCGGCCCGGATCGCCAGGAGCAGATCGCCTTCACCGACCCCTACTGGGAGTCCAGCCAGGCCGTCCTCGTCCAGGAAGGCGGCGAGTTCCAGCCGGCGTCTGTCGAGGAGCTCGAAGGCGTCCGCGTCGGTGCCCAGGGCGGCACCACGGGCGAGGGCGAGGCCGAGTCTCTCGTCGAGGACGGACTCGTCGCCGAAGACGACCTCCGGCGCTACGACAACTACACGCTGGCCGCCCAGGACCTCGAAAACGGCAACGTCGACGCCGTGATCGTCGACGAGCCCGTGGCAGGGAGCTTCGCGGGCGACCGTGCGGTCGCGATCGCGTTCGTCATCGACACCGGCGAGCAGTTCGGCATGGGGATGCGCCCCGACGACGAGCGCCTGAGCGATCTGAACGACGCGCTCGCGGAACTGCGCGACGACGGCACCTACGACGAGCTCGTCGGCGAGTGGTTCGAGTGAGATAGATGGCGGGGCTCGTGTGGCAAAGCAGCGATTGGCTCTTCGTCGCCAGCAACGCGGACTTCCTGCTGCTGGGAACGATCGTCACGGTGCTGTTGACGATCACCAGTCTCTCGCTTGGGTTCCTGGCCGGCTTCCCGATGGGAGCGATCGAGGTGTACGGGCCGGACTCGCTGCGGTCGGTGGTCGGCACCGTCGGCGTCGTCTTCCGTGGCACGCCGATCGTCGTGCTCGTCGTGTTGCTGTACTTCGGGCTCCCGATCCCACAGCTGGGTACCGTGCCGGCGCTCGACATCCAGGTGACGCCGTTTCTCGCGGCGACGCTGGCGCTGGGGCTCCGCAGCGGGGCCTACCAGAGCCAGGTGTTTCGGGGCGCGATCCAGTCGATCAGCGAGGGCCAGATGGAGGGGGCCCGCTCGATCGGTATGAGCAAGCTCCAGGCCATCCGCCACGTGATCTTCCCGCAGGCGATCCGGCGCTCGATTCCGGGCTTTCAAAACGAGTTCACGATCGTGCTGAAAGACACGAGCGTCGCCTTCGCGATCGGGCTGGCGGAGCTGCTGACCCGGGCCGAGAACCTCTATCTCCAGCCGGGCCGGGGCACCGCCGTGATGGAGGTCATCCTCACGATCACCGCGATCTACTTCGTGTTGACCGTCGCGACGAACCGGACGCTCGATCGACTACACGACCGCTACGCGATCCCAGGAGGCAACGAATGAGCCTACTTCGACTCGAAGACGTCGAGAAATCGTACGGGAACGAGGAGGTACTGCACGGCGTCGGGTTCGAGATGGACACACAGGACGTGGACGTGATCGTCGGCCCGAGCGGGTCGGGCAAGTCCACCCTGTTGCGCTGTGTCAACCGTCTCACCGAGATCGACGGCGGGTCGATCTTCCTCGACGGCGAGGACATCCACGCGATGGACGAGAACGACCTCCGGCGACGGGTCGGGATGGTGTTTCAGGACTTCAATCTCTTCGCGCACCGTACCGCGGTGGGCAACGTCACCCTGGGGCTGACCGAGGTGCTCGATCTCCCGAGCGCCGAGGCCCACCACCGCGCGATGGAGTACCTCGATCGCGTCGGGCTGGCCGAGCAGGCAGACTCCTACCCGGCGGAGCTGTCCGGCGGCCAGAAACAGCGGGTCGGGATCGCTCGCTCGCTGGCGATGGACCCCGAACTCATCCTGTTCGACGAGCCCACCAGCGCGCTGGACCCGGAGCTCATCGGCGAGGTGCTTGGCGTGATGAACGACCTGGCCGACGAGGGGATGACGATGCTGTGTGTCACCCACGAGATGGGCTTCGCCCGCTCTGCGGCCACCACGCTCACCTTCCTCGACGACGGGCAGATCGTCGAGCGGGGGCCGCCCGAACAGCTGTTCGACGACCCCGAACACGACCGCACACGCGAGTTCCTGGGCGATCTCACAGAGATCCACTGATGAGCACGGACCAGACCCAACCCGCCGCCGTCGGCGATCTGCCGGGCCGGCGACGCCTCGCCGTCGTGACCGTCGGCGTCGTCTTCTGGACGTGGCTGTCGCTGCGCTGGGCCTACCACAACACGGTCCTCGACGCCGTCGCGACGGCGCTTGGCTTCCCAGACCTGCTCCGCTCGGAGACGGCGGTGCTCGCTCGCGAGCCGTGGCTCCCGACGGCACCGTTCGAGAACGCCGCCGAGACCCTGACCGCCGTCGGTGCCGATCTGGGGCCGCTCAGACTCCTCGCGGAGTGGCTCGCCTGGCCGTTCGAACTGACGGCCTTCGCCATCGAGGGCGGGCCGGCGATGGCCGCCGGTGCCTTCATCACGGTGTACCTGACGCTCGCGTCGATGGTGCTGGGACTGGCGATCGCCGTCCCGCTCTCCGTCGCGCGGGTCTACGGCGGGCGGATCGTCGGCACCGTCTCGCTCGCGTACACGGAGCTCATCCGCGGGACGCCGCTGCTCGCCCAGCTGTTCTTGCTGTACTACGGGCTCCCCCTGGCAGCGGAGATCGAGGGGCTCGGGTTCGTCGGCGAGGGGGCCGTGCCACGGGCGGCCGTCTTCGTGGCGATCGTCGGCTTCACGATCAACTCCTCGGCCTACCAGGCCGAGTACATCCGGGGGGCGCTCCAGTCGGTCGACAGCGGACAGCTCGTGGCCGCCCGGTCGATCGGCCTCTCGAAGGCGGCGGGGATCCGCCACGTCGTCCTGCCACAGGGACTGCGCTACGCGATCCCCGGCTGGACCAACGAGTTCGTCTATCTCATCAAGTACTCCTCGCTGGCCGCGTTCATCACCGTGCCCGAACTGTTCCGGCAGGCTCGGATCATCGCCGCCGATAGCTTCCGGGTCACCGACACCTACGTCGTCGTGGCAGTGCTGTATCTCGCGCTGGTGTTGACGACCGCGCTGGCGATGGATCGACTCGAAGCGGCCGTCGCGATCCCCGGCCTCGGACCAGCCGACGAGCGGTGAGGGGGGCTGTCTCTCGCCACTCCGGGACGGCGACGGTCCCGCGACGGCTCCAATCGGTGTTTCGAGCATCCAAAAGTTAAGACAGTGAAGCGTGAACGACTGCACTATGGCAAGTAGTGCAGGAGACGGCGTCGAGGATCGGTTGCTCCGCGTCTGCGAGCAACTCCAGATACCGAAAGAGACGTTACAGATCACCCAGGTCCGCCTGGGACAGCTGCGCAACAAGCCCGAGATCGACGATGAGAACATCGACGACTTCCTGGCGGCGGCACTGGTCCTGTCGGCTCGCGAGGACGGGCTCCCGGTCGACGAGGACACGGTCGCGAGCGCGTGGTCAGAGCTGCTCGACGACCGGGAGATCACGATCACAGAGCAGCAACTCGACACCGCGAGCGTCTACCTCGACGTCGACGAGGTCCCGCCCAAGCCCCAGGCGCTCGCCGACCGCCTGGGCCTGGCCGTCGAGATGCCCGACTCGCTGGTCGACGTGGCACACCGGATCCTGCTCGACGCCTTCGAGCTGAATCCGGAGGTGATCGCGAACGGGCGCTCGCCGGGGGCGACCGCTGGGGGTGCGCTGTCGCTGGCGGCGCTGGTCAACGGCCACGACGCGGAGGACGTACAGAACGTCCTCAGCGGGGCCTCGAAGACCAGCCGCGTGGCGATCGAGAACCGCGCGGAGGCGCTCAAACGCCTGCTCGGCGATCGACTGCAAGACGAGCGCTACCAGATGAACGCCGAGACGGAGGGAGAGGTGGCCCAGCCGGTCGAAACGGCGACGGCCACCGACGGCGCTGGCGAAGCCGAGGAGCAGTCGGCTTCGGAGCCCGACGAGGTCGGCGAGCCCGAAACTCCGTCTGGGCCGACGGGGGGAGACACGGACGACGAGACTCCCGCTACGCCGACACCGGAAGACACGGACAGCGAGTCCGAGACCCCAGAGACAGAGGCGGAGCCCGAGGTAACCGTCCAGGCGGTCGAAGACGAGATCGACGCGCTGGTCGAGGAGCTCGGCGTCGACGCGCCGACGCGCCTGCTCGCTCGCGGGATGGTGGGCGACGCCGTCGGCGAGGTCGACGTGTCGAACGCGACCGAGCTGGCGGGGGCGACACTCGTCGCGGGGCTGCGGCTGAACGAGGCCGACACCGACGCTGGGGACGTGGCCGCCCGCCGGCCCGTCGAGGCCCGCGCCGTCGTGCAGACGCTGGGCGCGCTGGACGAGGCGATCGACGCGGACATCCCCAGCCCCAGCCCGGAGGAGATCGTCGCCGATCTCGTCGCCGAACTCGACCTCTCGGACGCCGTCGCCGAGGAGAGTCGGCGGACGCTCGAACGGTACGCGGCCGACGAACCGGACAGCGACTACACGGCCGCCGAGCTGGCCGCCGGCTCGGTCGTGTTCGCTGCGACGGTCAACGGGACACAGGTCGACGTAGAGCGACTGGGGGCGATCAGCGGAGCGACCCCCGCGTTCGTCACCGACGCGATGAACGACATCGTCGTCTCGCTGTGTCTGGGCCTCGTCGCCGGTGAGATCGACTACGAGGAGTGCTCGTGGACGACCGACCTGCTGGAGTCGGAGCTCTCGCCGGATCTGGGCGACTCCCGGACCGGCCGGGCCATCGCCGTCGCCAAGACCTACACGGCGGGCCGGGAAGGCCGCCACGTCGACGACGCGACGCTCGACGCGGTGCTTGGCACGGAGTAGCACTCGCAGTTTTCGCTGCTGATACTTCGGCCAGTACGTACATACCGCTCGTGGCAGACGGTGTAGCCAACAGCATGCCGTCTCATCGCATCCTCTGTGTCGATCCCGACGAGGACGCCCGCGAAGACACGGTCGAACAGCTCCGGACCGAGCTCACAGATTTCGATCCGGTCTTCGAGACCGCGGCAACCCTCGACGACGCGAAAGCAGTCGTCTCGACCGATCTGGCCGCCGTCGTCACGGAGTACGACCTGGCCGACGGAACGGGTCTGGAACTGGTCACCGCGGTCCGTGAGACTGCGCCCGACGCGGGGTGTATCCTCTACACCGACGCGGCTCCAGACACCATCGGCACCGACGAACTGCGCGGGACCATCACCGAGTACGTCGGCAAGGGCTCGGTGTTCGGGACCGAGCGCCTGGCCAAACTGCTCCAGACGACCGTGGAGGGCAAGGCACAGGCATCCTACCCGCTGCCACAGAACGAGCGCGAGCGGCTGGCGGCCCTCCAGTCGTACGATCTCGACGACCGGGCACTGCTTGACTCCCTGGACCGGATCACCGACCTGGCGGCCACGCACTTCTCGGTCGATCGCGCTTCGATCAACATCATCAGCGAGCACAGCCAGGACTTTCTGGCCTGCTACGGCGGGGCCAACGAGTGGGACACGATGGACCGGCAGGACTCTATCTGTACGTTCACGATCGTCGAAGACGACGACGTGCTCGCCGTCGAGGACGTGACCGAGGACCCGCGCTTCGAGTCCCGCAGCGACACGCTCCTGGACATGGGGATCCGGGCGTATCTGGGCGCGAACCTCGTGACCAGGAGCGGGCTCGTGATCGGGCCGCTGTGTATCTACGACGACGAACCGCGTTCGTTCTCGGCGGCCGACGAAGCGTACCTCCGCGATCTGGCGGCCGTCGCCATGGACGTGATCGAACTCCACGCTCGGCTGGACGACGGCGTCGAGACGGACGGAGGAGACCCATGAGCGGCGGCTACGAGTTCGGCGACGGCGTCCCGATCGAACCGATCGAGGCGGGTTCGACCGTGCTGGTCGCCGGGCCGGCGCTGAGCCGCGCCGAGGATCTCGTCCGCTCGATGGTCGCCGACGGGACGGAGACGGGCGACGGCATGCTGTTCGTCTCGACCAACCAGAGCTGCGAGAAGCTGCTCGACAGCTGCCGTCGACTCCACCCGTCGTTCGACACCGACCGGGCCGGCGTCATCGACTGTACCGGCCAGGACCTCGCAGAGTCACAGTTCGATCTCAGGGTCCGGTCGATCTCGACCCAGAGCGACCTCACCGGCATCGGGATGCGCTTCTCGGCGCTGTACGAGTCGCTGTACGCCGACGCCGTCGACGGCCGCGTCCGGACCGGGCTGGTCAGTCTCTCGTCGCTGTCGATGTACGTCGACATGCGGGCGCTGTTCCGGTTCGTCCAGACGCTCTCTGGTCGAATCGACAGCGCCGACGGACTGGGGCTGTTCTCGATCGATCCGACGACCCACGACACGAAGACGGTCAACACGATCAGTCAGGTGGCCGACGGGCGGATCGAAGTCCGGGAACCGGAGTCCAGCGACGCCGACGGCGAGGTGCACGTGCGCGGCCTGCGCGACCAGCCGGATGGCTGGCAGCCGTTCACGCTGCCGTAGTTACGGGACGTACCAGATGCCCCGGTCGCGGTCCAGCAGCGAGCCCACGAGGACGTGTGGGAGCGCGACGATACTGATGAAGACGCTCCAGAACGCGACTGCACCGGGGAGTGCGGCGGTCCCGGCGAGGGGGTTGGGGAACAGCCAGTAGACGACCGCGAGGACGGCGAACGTCGCCAGCGCACCGGCGATCAGGATGCCCCACGCGCGCAGCGCCACCGTCGACGCCGAGGTGCCCCCGACCAGGTCCCACTCGTCGTCTCCGACCGGTTCGGCCTCGACGGTCGCCGTCCGAGCGACCTGGCGGGCCGAGTACCAGAACGGGAAGTACAGACCGACCGCGACCAGCACGGGCACGACGGCGAAGTACGCGGCCAGCAGGACGGACTCGCCAGCGTCGATGAGCCAGGCGCGGCCGCCGCCCCGGACGTAGCCCAGTCCGACGTGCGTGCCCAGCGCGAGCGCGTAGCCGACGGCGATTGCCCGCCGTGTCAGGTCGAACTGGCCGCTGTAGGCCGCGAGCGCGCCGGGTTCGACGAGCCCGACCATCAGCGAGCTGAAGCTGTGGAACGTCGTCGGGTGGAAGACGATGGGGACGAGCATGACCGCACCGCCTCGAACGGCGACCGCGAGCGCACGCTGTGGACGGGTCCGCAGGTGCTCGGTGCCACTCGTCGCTGCCAGCACGTGGAGCCCGCCGAGCCCGCCTTTCGCCATCGCGACCACCAGGGCGAGCGCGAGCCCCGCGACCGGCGCGAGCAAGAAGAGTCCCACGAAGGCAGCGATCGCCAGCAGGTACGCTCCGACGTACCGCCACCGGACCGTCGGCCGTCGCCGCCGGAGGTTCTCGAAGTGCTCGTACCCGCCGTGTGGGAGGTTCAGCGCGACCATCCCGACGAGGTAGACGACCATCTGGGCCCGGAGCGGGACCTCGATCCCGGCGAGTGCGAGCCCGCCGAACCCGACGACCAAGACCAGCAGCGCGGCCCGCGAGAGTCCGAGCGACGGGTGTGTGTCCGCGTCCCGGTGCAGCCGCCACGGCGAGGAAGTCTCTGTCGGGCGCATCGTCGGACGCTAGCGTCGTTCGTGGAAAAAGTGGGATACCTAACTCCCAGTGTGTGAGAACGCGAGGTGCCCTCAAAACGACGGGATCACTAGCAGCGGGCATGCGAGATCCGCTCTCGGGCGATCCGACGGTGACGGTGATCGGCGGCGGGTTCGGCGGCCTCTCGGCGGCCGCGTACCTCGGACGGGCGGGCCTGGACGTCCGACTGCTCGAACGCCACGACCGGGTCGGGGGCCACGCCGGTGTGCTCGAACGCGACGGGTTCCGGTTCGACACGGGACCGTCCTGGTACCTGATGCCAGACGTGTTCGAGCGGTTCTTCGCTCACTTCGACCGCGAGCCGGGCGACTACTACGAACTGGAGCGACTCGATCCACAGTACCGGGTGTGCTGGAAGGACGGCGACAGCGTGACGGTCCCGCCCGACCGCGACCGCGTCGAGGCGATCTTCGAGTCCTACGAGACGGGGGCCGGCGAGGCACTCGCCGCGTACCTCGACGACGCCGAGCGCAACTACGAGCTGGCGATGGATCGCGTCGTCTACGAGGGCCGTGAGCGACTCCGAGAGTTCGTCGACACCGACCTGCTCCCGATGGCACCGCGCTATCGCCTGTTCGGGAACATGGATGACTACGTGAGCCGCTACGTCGAACACCCGAAGCTCCGCCAGCTCCTGGAGTACACCCTCGTCTTCCTCGGTGGCTCGCCGTACAACACCCCGGCGCTGTACTCGATCATGAGTCACGTCGACCTGAACCTGAACGTCTTCTACCCCGAGGGGGGTATCGCCGGTGTCGTCGACGCGCTGGCGGAGCTGGCCCGCGAGCACGGCGTCACCATCCGGACCGGCGTCGAGGTCCAGCACGTCGGCGGCGCGGTCGGTCAGTTCGAACTGGCGACCGACAACGGCCTCGTCGAGAGCGATCTCGTCGTCAGCAACGCCAACCCGGCCGACACCGAACGAGCGCTGCTCGACGACCGGGACCGCGCACACGAGCCCGGATACTGGGACGACCAGACCTACGCGCCGTCGGCGTTCATGCTGTATCTCGGAGTCGAGGGCGACGTGGACCCGCTCGAACACCACACGCTCGTCTTGCCGACGGACTGGTCGGACCACTTCGAGGCGATCTTCGACGAGCCGCGCTGGCCCGACGATCCGGCCTACTACCTCTCGGTGACATCGAAGACCGACGACACCGTCGCCCCCGACGGCCACCACGCGGTCGTCGCGCTCGTCCCGATCGCTCCGGGCCTCGACGACGGTCCGGACGTACGCGAGCGGTACCGCGAGCAGGTCCTCACGGATCTGGCCGAACACACCGGCGTGGATCTCCGCGACCGGATCGTCTCGGAGACGACGGCCTGCGTCAGCGAGTTCGCCGAGCGCTACGGCGACCCCGACGGGACGGCGCTGGGTCTCGCACACACCCTGTTCCAGACCGGCCCCTTCCGACCGAGTCACCGCGGTCCGCTGGAGGGCTTCTACTACACCGGGGCCTACACGACCCCGGGGATCGGGATGCCGATGTGTCTCATCAGCGGCGAACACACCGCCTCCGCGATCTTCGAGGACTATCCGGCCCTCGGCGACGCCGAGGCCCTCGCGTCGATCGAGTGACGCTGCGGCGTCGCCAGAGGAACCGACTTGTCGACGGCGCACCTACGGCAGGTATGGACGGACGCGAAGCGAAGCGGTCGACCGTCGACGACAGCGTCGAAGTCCGCGACGTACCGGCCGCCGGCTGGTACCAGATACGGAACCCGATCCGATTCGGCCTGACGTACTACGTCTTCGAACTGTGTAAACACCTGCCGCCGATCGTCAAGAACCCGGTCTATCGAGCCTTCGGCGTCGAGATCGGGGCGGACTCCGTGCTCGCGCCGGCCGTCGTCGTCGACCCGTTCTTTCCGGAGCAGATCACGATCGGCGAGGGGTCGCTGATCGGCTGGGGCACGAAACTGCTCACCCACGAGGGCTACACCGACGAGTGGCACGTCGGGCCCGTCGAGATCGGCGACGACGTGACCCTGGGTCACGGCTCCTCGACGCGGCCGGGCGTGACGATCGGCGACGGTGCGACGGTCGCCGCCCACTCGTTCGTCAACCGCGACGTAGCGCCGGGCGAGCGCGTCGGTGGGGTCCCGATCGAGCCGCTATCCAGCGACGAGTGACGCTCTCGCCACCATTATAACCGTCTCCCGAGAACCACGACCAATGAGCGAGGAGACCCCGATCGATCGCGCCCGCGAGAACGCCACCGGGATCGTCTCCATGCTGGTGACCGGGATCTGGATGTTCGGTCTGTTCACCGGCCAGGAGTGGTGGCTCCCGGCGCTGATCGTCGGATACGCCGTGTTCATTCCACTGACCGCGACCCTGTTCGGCGACGAAGACGAGCGCGAAGCGTGGACCGGTGACTTGACCGACAGTTCGTCGAGCGAGACGACGGACGAGCGAACGCGAGCGGCGGAAAGTGACGACGAGACGGCCCTGGAGGCGCTTCGCCGTCGCTACGCCGAAGGCGAACTCACCGACGAGCAGTTCGAGCGCAAGCTCGACCGGCTGCTTGAGACCGAGACGCTCGAAGACGTCGAAGAGCACCGCGAACGGGCAAGCCAGGAGCGCGAGCGAGAACTGGAGTAGCCTCTGCCCCCAAGTCGTTCGCCCGTAGCTTTAGGCCGGCGGCGGGCGTCCCTTCGACGATGTCGCCACCACGGGTGTCGCGGTGGTCGCGGCGGTTCGTCGGGGCAGGCGCGGCCGCTTTCGTCGCCTGGGCAGTCCTCGCACCGATCGGTGTCGGACGACGGCTGGCGGTCCTCCTGTTGCTGTACGGCTTCGTCTTGCACACCGTCTTCGGGAAGTCCTACGCGCTGATCCCGTCGTACTTCGACCGGACGCTGGCGACGCCGCGAGCGCCGGCCGCCCAGTTTCCCCTGTCCGTCGTCGGCGTCGTCGCGCTGGCAGCCGGAACACGGCCGGGCGTCCCCGGCGTCGTGTCGACAGTCGGCGCGGTGGCGTGGTTCGCCGGTGTCCTCGTCTGGCTCGGCGCACTCGGGTGGACCGTCCGGGACAACCGCTCGGGCGCAGCGACCGCCACCGGCGACCACCAGTCCGACCGGCGACCGATCGATCGCGTCAGCAACGCGGCCGTCCCGCTCGTCGCTGGCTATCTGTCGGTCGGGAGCTACGCGCTGTTCGCGGGTGCGGTCGGGCTCCCAGCGCCGCTTGGCGGTGTCCCGGCGCGGATCTCTCACCTGCTGGGGGCGGGCGGGGCGGCGCTGCTGGTGCTTGCCGTCGGCTTCCGGCTGTTCCCGCGGTTTCTGGTCGCACACCCCCCGCGTGCGCTCGTGTTCGTCGTTCTCGGTGCCGGCAGCGTCGGCCCCGCACTCCTCGCGGTGGGGCTGGACGGCGGGCCGCTCCTGGTGGCCGGCGCTGTCGTCGAAGCGGTCGCGATCCTCGGCTTCGCGCTCGCCTACGGACTGCTGTACCGCCGCTCCGACCGCACGCGGGTCGGGCTGCGGGCCGTCCTCGCGGGCGTCGCCGCGGGCGTCGTCACGGTCGGTCTGGCGACGCACCTCGTCTTCGCCGGGCGAGCCCCCGCCGTGGTGACCCTGCACTATCAGTTCGCGCTCGTGGGCTTTCTGGGCCTGACGATCGTCGGTGCGGCCATGCAGTTCTACCCTCCGTCGGTGGGCGTCTGGCCGGGCTCGAACGATCGGACGGCGCTGGCCAGCGTCTCGCTTCTCGCCGTCGGACTGCTGTGCCAGCTCGCGGGGCTGGTCGTGCCGGGCGCGACCGCGGTCGGACAGCTGGCCGTGCTCGGGGGGGCAGTCGGCTACGCCTACCTGCTCGCGAGTGCGTTCGTCGCCCGCGGGTGAAGAGCAGCGAAAAGGCTCTACGCCAGTACGTCGTCGAGCAGCTTGGTCTGGGCGGCCGCGAGGTGCTCGGCCAGCGTCGAGACGGAGATGTCGAGCGCCTCGGCGACCTCACCGGCGTTCGCGCCTTTCGGATAGTCGAAGTATCCCATCTCGTGGGCGGTCTCCAGCACTTCGCGCTGTCGATCGGTCAACTGTCCCCGGTCGACGACGACGGCGTCTCCCAGCGTCCCCTCGCCGTGCTGGTGGAGCGAGCGCAGGGCCACGTCGCCGAACACGTCCCGGAGTTCCTCGACGACTGCACGCACCTGGGCCGCGTCGTCGACGTGGGCCGTGGCGATGACCTGCCCGTCCTCGGCCTGGATGTCGCTGACCGCACAGTCGAACGTCTCGACGGCGTCACAGAAACAGTCCTGGTCGGGATCGCGCCGGAAGCGATAGCGCGCCTCCGATCCGTTCTCGAAGAGCGGTTCGACGGACTCGCCCACGTCGGTCCCGGCCGGCGCGGAGAACTCTTCGACGACTGCGTCGCCGCCGGTCGAACGCGTGACGTTCGTGACCGGCCCGTCGACTCGCTCGGACACGTCGGCGACGGGGCAGGCCTCGGGCGAGTCGATCGCCAGCTCGACGCGAAGTCCCTCGGACATAGCCGCTACTTGGCGCTCCCACAGTAAAACGGGAAACGCGTGTTCTCAGTCTGTGGGAACGCGTTCCTCGTGGGTCGCGGGCAGCGGGCCGTCGTACTCGTCGGGCACGAACGAGCACAGCGGATCGCTGCCCATCGGATCGCCGGTCGCCGCGTACGCCCGCGAGCGGCTCCCGCCACAGACCCCGCGGTAGGGGCAGGCACCACACTTTCCTTCCAGGGCACTGTCGTCCCGGAGGCGCTGAAACAGCGCCGAGTCCCGATAGAGGTCGACGACGCTCTCCGAGCGGACGTTGCCGGCCGACTCCGGGAGGAACCCCGAGGGGTACATCTCGCCGGTGTGACTGACGAAGGCAAAGCCCTGCCCCGCGCGGATGCCGGTGCGACGCTGGAGCCCGTCGTTCTCTCCCGAGTCACCGTCGCGCTCTCGATCGATAGTCACCCGCCGATAGTGGGGTGCTTCCGTCGTCTTGAGGCCGAACGGCTCCGCTTCGGAGACCTCGTGGAGCCACTCCATCACCCGCTCGGCCCGGTCGGGACTGATCTGGGTCAGCACCCGGCCCCGACCGACCGGGACGAGGAAGAACACCGACCACATGACCGCACCGAGGTCGGCCACGAGTTCCCGGATCGCCGGCAGCTGGTCGACCGTCTCGGCACACACCGTCGTGTTGATCTGCAAGGGGAGCCCGGTCTCGCGGGCGGCCTCGGCGGCCGCGAGCGTCGCCTCGAAGCTCCCGGACTCGCCGCGGAAGGCGTCGTGGGAGTCGGCGTCGCCCCCGTCCAGAGAGAGAGCCATCCGGCGGAGCCCGGCGTCCTGCAGGGATTCGATGCGCTCCGGAGTCAGCGACTCGGTGCCGCTGGGGGTCAGTGTCATCCCCAGTCCCTGCTGGGTACCGTACGCGACGAGTTCGGTCACGTCGTCGCGCACGAGCGGGTCGCCCCCCGAGAGCACGACCAGCTGGCCGTCGCCGAAGTCGGCGGCCTGATCGAGCAACCGCTTGCCCTCGGCGGTCGTGAGCTCGTCGGGGTGGCGCTCGGGCTGGGCGTCGGCTCGGCAGTGCTTGCAGGTCAGACCACAGGCCTGGGTCAGCTCCCAGATCAGCACCAGCGGCCGTTCCTCGACGTCGACGCCCCTCATTGCACCTGGACGCGGACCACGTGGCCGCCACAGCCACACTGTTCGACGTAGTCGTAGGTCACGTCCTCGCGCGCTTCGAGGGCGTCGTAGAGGTACGTCTCCGGGTGGCCGTGCTCGCCGTGCGTGACGAGGTTGACGTGGTTGCCCGAGGCGGTGTGTTCGATCGCGTCGATCGCCTGGGCCACGACGAGGTCGCGGTCGTCGCCGTGTTCTGGCTGTTCGAGGTTCACCGACCAGGAGTTCTCGTGGACGTGGTCGGTCACGGGCTCGACGTCGTCGTGTGAGACGCTCATGTGAACAGCTTGGAGCGCCACGACCGACTGTCCCGTCCCGAACATGTGAGGGGAACTTTCCAGGGGGCGAGAACCGGACTACGAGAGTTCCGCTTCGAGCCAGTCGAACTGCGCGTTCAACTCGGAACTGCGCTGGCGCTTGACGACGGTCGCGTCCAGCACCTGGCCGACGATCGGCAGGTCGACGGCCTCGAACGTCGTCGTCGCCGAGATCGTCGTGCCGTCGTCGGTCTCTTCGAGGTGGTAGGCCGTGTGCATGTCCTCGAAGATCCCCTCTTCCTGTTCGTAGGCGAGCACGGCGTCGTCGTCCGCGACGATGCCGGCGATGAGTTCGACGTCGAACAGCCCCACGCGGTTCTGGATCCGGATGGTCTCGCCCTCCACGCGGACGGCGTCGAACCCGGCGGCGCTCATGAACGACTCCGTCTCTTCGACCAGCGGGAGGACCGCCTCGGGTGCGGCCGGCAGGTCCCGTGTCACCGTGACTTCTTCCATGGGTGCTGGCGCGTCGCCCGTCCGCTTAAGCCTTCTGCGGTCGCTGTGCGACAGCGCGGCGCTCTCCCCAAGAGTTTTGCACGCCACGGCCGTTGCCGAACATGTTCGGGACAGGGGCCGTCGCCCCGGACGAACATATTCGCACACATGCCACGAGCCGAACTGACGCTGACGATTCCAGAGGAGGTCTGGATCGGTTCACTCTCTCGGTCGTATCCGGACGCGGAGTTTCGCATCCTGGCGGCGGTCCCCGGCGAGGAGTCGGGCGTCGGGCTCACGGAGATCACCGCCGACGAGCTGGTCGCCATCCTGGGCGAGATGGACGAGACCGAGGCCGTCACCAGCCTGGAGATCCTCCAGCGCTGGGAGGACACGGCGCTGGTCCAGTTCGAGACCAGCGACCCGCTCCTGTTGTTCCCGGTCCAGGGCTCCGGAATCCCCCTGGAGATGCCGTTCAGGCTCAGCGACGGCGAGGCCCGCTGGGAGATCACCGCGCCACAGGAGCGACTGTCCGCACTTGGCCAGCAACTCGAAGAGTTCGGCATTCCGTTCCACGTCGAGCGGGTCAGCCAGCACGTCGAGACCGAGCAGTTGCTCACGGGGAGCCAACTGGAGTTGATCCAGGCCGCCGTCGAGAACGGCTACTACGACACGCCGCGGGACTGCTCGCTGACCGAACTCGCCTCGGAGGTCGGCATCGCCAAGTCGACCTGCAGCGAGACGCTCCACCGCGCCGAGGAGAAGATCGTCAAGGAGTTCGTCGAGGAACTGGGCTGATCTCTCTGGACTGAACGCGGTCACTCCGTCAGCCCGTCCAGCAGGTACGTCGCCAGCCCCTTGTCCAGCGGGTCGTTGGCGTTGCCACAGTGGGGCGACTGCACGCAGGCCGGGCAGCCGTCGGCACAGTCACAGGACCGCAGCATCGAGAGCGTCGTCGCCAGCAGCCCCTCGATGTCGTCGTAGGCGCTCCGGACGATGCCGACGCCGCCGGGGTGGCCGTCGTACACGAAGATCGTCGGCTCGTCGGTGTGGGGATGGAGCGGCGTCGAGAGCCCGCCGACGTCACGGCGATCACAGAGGTACTCGAAGGGGAGCATCGAGATCGTGGCGTGTTCGGCGGCGTGGATGCCGCCGGGGAAGTCGCCGGGATCGTCGGGCGCTGGCGGACGGTCGCGGCCGCTGTCGGTCGCCGGGACCGCCTCGCCCAGCATCGCTCGCTCCAGATCCGTGGGGACGGTGACGTACAGCGCCTTGGTCCTGAGAGTGGTCTCGGGGAGATCGAGGCTGCGCCGGCCGATCACCTCGCCGTTCTGGCCGTCGCGGCGCTCGTAGCCGGTGATCTGCTTGCGTACGGTCACGTCCGCGAAGCGCACGGGCACGTCGGGCCTGGCGTCGAGCGTGTCCGCCCGCAGGTCGGCCTCGACGGTGATCTCTTTGTCGTGGCGCACCCGCGTGAAGTAGTCCGCCCACGTCCGGTCGAGTTCGGCGATACCGTGATCGAGGTCGAGGTCGGTCACCTCGTAGGTCGTCCCCTGGTGGTGGTAGATCGCGCCGGGGTGTGCGTCTCGCAGCGCGTCGCCGAGGGGCAGCGTCGCGATCGTGTCCGCCCCGTGGCGCAACTGGATCGACTGGTCGTCGACGGTCCGGAGATTCGTCTCGTGCTGTGGGCTGCCCTCGCCGCTGTACACCCAGCGGGTCCCCGCCTCGGTCGTCCGGCGCGTGAGGCGGCCGTCCCGCTCCAGATCGGCCACCAGCGCGGGAAACGTCTCGCCGAAGTACCGGTCGTCGTCGGGTTTCAGCCACGTCTCTCGGGCGGCCGAACAGGCGTGTGCGGGCATGAGCTGTTCGTTCTCCGGGTTCGTCACCGCCCGCTCGGGCGGGTGCTCGAACAGCGTGTCCGGGTTGTCGACGACGTACTGGTCGAGCTGGTCCTCCCCACCGACCAGCACGACGAGGGCGGGATCGCGCCCGCGTCCGGCCCGCCCCGCCTGCTGGAAGGTTTGCATCCGGGTGCCGGGGTAGCCATCGAGCACGACGGCGTCGAGACCGCCCACGTCGACGCCGAGTTCCAGCGCGTTCGTGCTCCAGACGCCACGCAGCGCGCCGGACTTGAGCTCTCGCTCCAGCCGACGGCGACGGTCGTCGGTCAGCGCGGCCTGGTACGCACCGACGGCGTCCGCGAGGTCGTGGGCTCCCCGGTCGCGCAGTGCCTCGGCGCTGTCCGCCGCGTAACGCTCTGCGGTCTGGCGCGAGCCGGTGAACACCACCGTCTGGAGGCCCCGCTGGACCAGATCGACGAACAGCCGTTTGGTCTCGACGTGACTGGACTTCCGGCGGCCAGTTCCCCAGCCGTCGCCGCTGTACTCGGGCGGGTTCCACACCAGCCAGTGGCGAGGGCCGCTGGCGCTGGCGTCGTCGTCGACGAGTCGGTACGAGGACGGGGCGGTGCCAGTCACCGTGGCGGCGTGTTCGACGGGATTGCCGATCGTCGCCGAGCAACAGAGCCACTCCGGATCGGCGTCGAACCGCGCTGCGACGCGCTGGAGGCGTCGAAACACGAGCGCGACGTGGCTGCCGAACACGCCTCGGTAGCTGTGGACCTCGTCGACCACGACGGTATCGAGCCGCTGGAAGAACCACTTCCAGAGGCGGTGTGCGTGGGGCAAGATGCCGTAGTGGAGCATGTCCGGCGTCGTCAGGAGGACGGTGGGCTGGCGCTCGCGGATCTGCTCTTTCTCGGTCTGGGACTGGCGGCCGGTGTACTGGGCGACCGACACGCCGGAGGCAAAGCCCAGTCGCTCCGCCAGCGCCGAGAGCGTCTCCGTCTGGTCGTTGATCAGCGCGACCTGCGGGGCGACGTAGAGTGTCGTCCGGCGATCTTCGAGGGCGCGCTCGACGGCCGGGACCGTGTAGGCGAGACTCTTGCCGCTTGCCGTCGCGGTCGAAAGCACCACGTTGTCGCCGTCACGGACGGCCTCGACGGCCTCGGCCTGGTGGGCGTAGAGCTGTTCGATGCCGTCCTCGGCCAGCGCGTCGGCCAGCCGGTCGTGTACGTCGAGGTCGGCGACGGTCGCGTCTCGTCCCGGCACCGTCCGCTGGTCGACGATCTGCCCCTCGTAGAAGGGTCGTTCGCGGAGCCACGCGATAGTCTCGTCCACGACCGCTCAGTGGGTCGCCGTCGTCTTCGGGCTGTCGTTTCCCGCGCCGATCAGTTCCCGAACAGCCGCTGGAGCAGCCCGCGCTCGGTCGCTCGCTCGGCGAGCAACACCGAGCAGTCCACGTCCGACAGCACGTCGAGGTGCAGCGAGTCGCTCCCGATCCGCGAGAGGAGTCCGTCTCTGGTCGCCCCGATGATGATGAGGCCGTGTTCCGGTGCGGCCCGCGCGATGGCACCCTCGACGTCGCCGCTGTCGTCGACGATGCGGGCTGCCGATTCGAGGTCGTTGTTCTTGGCCCACTGGGCGAGGAAGTCCTCGTTTTCCGTTCGCTGGCCCGGCCCGTCTGCGACCCGCAGCAGCGAGATCGCCGAGCCGACGGTCTGGCGGAGCGCACTGGCGACCTCGCCGCTCAGCACGGAGTGTTCGTTGCCGGCGACCGGGATCAGGATCTCCTCGGGATCGAACCCACGGTCGGCCAGCACCAGGAAGTCCGCCGGAAGCGAACTCGTCAGTTCGTCGAGCGGGCGTTCGGCCCGGCCGGCCTTCCAGAGCGCGTCCTCGTCCCAGCCCATCACGACCGTGTCCGCGCCCTTCCGGTCTGCGAGCTGGAACACCTCCTCGATGGAGCGATGCGAGACGATCGTCGAGGTCTCTGAGTCGACTTCGTAGCTCGACGCGATCTCGCGGACGCGCTCCATCTGTGCGTCGGATTCGGCGACGATCTGGTCGGTCTGGTCGCCGCCGTACCCGCCCGCCAGCCGGTCTGGCAGGCGGACGATGTGGACGAACTCCACGTAGGCCGCCTCCTTGCCGGCGGCGTACGAACACGCGAGCTCGGCGAGGGTCCCCTCGGTCCGCGGGTTCGAGATCGGGACCAAGATCCGCTCGGAGCCAGCACCGTGTCCGGCCGCTCGCTCGCTCGTGTCGATCAGGGGCACGTACGACCGGCCGACGAGACCGCCGAAGATCCACTCCCGCCAGGAGAGCTGTCGGTTGGCACCGTCGAAGCGAGCCGACTCCAGGCGCTCCTCGGTCGTCTGGAAGTAGTTGACGACGGTGACCAGCAGGATGCCACCGACGGTGTTGCCGAGCAACACGGGGAGCACGAACTCGACCATCCCGACGACGATCCCGAGGTCCCCGACCAACACCAGATACACCATCTCGGTGAAGGAGACCACGACGTGGTAGAGCCCGCCCAGCGGGATCGCGAGGAACGCCAGGTAGACGACGGCGATCCGCGAGATCGTGTCCCGAGAGGCGTACTCGACCCAGACGACCCCGGCGACGATCAGGCCGGCGAACGCGGCTTTCACGAACAGTTCGCCTTGGCTCGCCTTGATGCCTTTTTCGGCGATCGAGAACGCCGCGGCCGTCCCGTCGGCCGACAGCACGCCGCCCCAGGCCAGCGCCATCGCGCCGATCGCGCCGCCGGTGAAGTTGCCGGCGAGCACGACGACCCAGTTGCGCAGGAGCGCCGGAACGCTGGCGATGCGTTCCAGCGTCAGCGCGACTGGCGGCAGCGTGTTCTCCGTGTACAGCTGGTAGCCGCCGATGATGATGTAGATGAACCCCAGCGGGTACAGGAGCTTGCTCAGGATCGGATCGCCGCCGGTCGAGGCCGTCAGCGACACCAGCATCAGGAACGTGATCGTGATCGCGAACCCGGCCGCGAGACCGCTGAAGTACAGCTCGCGACTGCCCGACGTGATCTCCTCGTCGGCCGCGGCGACGATGCGCTGGAACACCTCGTCGGTCGAGAACCGGTCGCGAACGACCCGCCCCACTGCCGGAGCCCCACTGCGAGACCGTTCGACGGCCTCTCTCACGCTCTCCTCGGGATCTGGTGGATCCTGCTCGTCCATCGTCGTGCTTCTCTGCCGGCCCGGAGGAAAGGGTTTGGTTTCCGGCGTGACGCCAGTGCTTTTGTGCGAGGGACCGTCGCCCTCGACATGGACAAGCAGACGCTCCGCCAGCGCGTGTGGGACGACCTCGAAGAGAGCGGCGACGCTCGGTTTCCGTTCCCGCCCCACGGTCGCATCCCGAACTTCGCCGACGCGGACGCCGCGGCCGACCGGCTGGCCGAGACGGCGGTCTGGGACGCCGCCGACGCCGTAAAGGCCAACCCCGACGCCCCGCAGCTCCCGGTCCGGCGGGCGGCGATGCGGGCCGGAAAGACCGTCTACATGGCCGTTCCGCGCTTGCGCGACGAGGAGTGCTTTCTCCGCCTCGATCCGGCGGCAGTCGACGACATCGACGACGCCACGACCGTCAGCGGCTCCAGCGAGGCGGGCGTGCAGGTCGGCCCCGACCAGATGCCCGAGATCGACCTGATCGTCTCCGGGAGCGTCGCCGTCAGCGAACGCGGCGCGCGGATCGGCAAGGGCGAGGGGTACAGCGACCTCGAATACGCCCTCCTCCGCGAACTCGATCTGGTCGACGACGAGACGCCCGTGGCGACGACGGTCCACGAGCGCCAGCTCCGAGACCACGACCTCGTCGACGAACACGACGTGGCGATGGACCTGGTGGTGACGCCCGAACGGACCATCGAGACGGCGACGCCGTACGACCGCCCGGACGGCATCGACTGGGCGGCCCTCGACGAGGACCGCATCGAGGAGATGCCGGTGCTCGAAGCCCGCCGTCCCTGACCGCGCTACACCAGCAACACGGGCCGCTCACACGCCTTGACGACCTGTGTCGTCACGGTGCCGAGCGTGCGGTCGTGGTCCCGGCCCTGATAGCCCATGACGACGAGGTCGGCCTCGATCTCGTCGGCGTAGCTCCGGATCTCCCGGCTCGGCTCGCCGTGGCAGTTGTGCAGCTGGGTACTGATGCCGCGGTCGCGAGCGCGCTGGGCCAGGCGCTTCAACAGCGCGGTGCCGTCGTCCTCGCGCTGGCCGACGACGAGTTCGGTCGTCGACAGCGCCGGTTCGCCGATCGTCCCGGTGTCGACGACGTGCAACAGGGCGAGTGAGCTGTCCGCTCGGTCGGCCAGCGCCACCGCATTGTCGAACGCTCGGTCGGCGTGGTCGCTCCCGTCGGTCGGAACGAGGATCGTCTCGTACATACGTCGTGGTACGGCAACACTAGTCAAGACGGTTGTTACCATCCCAGTTCCCGATAGCCACACCATACGTGTCGGGAACGCAGCCAGAACGGGGCAGCTACACCACCACCGACGACGGCACCGGTTTCGGCCTCAAGATCGTCTCCGAGATCGCCGAGGCCCACGGGGGGTGCGTCACCATCACCGACAGCGACGACGGCGGTGCGCGCTTCGAGATCCGCGACCTGACGGTCGCCTAACGTCGCAGTCTCTCACTGCTCGACAGCGTCGGCGGCGTCACGGAACAGTCCGTCGAGGTTCTCGGGCAGGGTCGGGTGGTAGGAGCGATCTGGGAGTTCGCGAACGTCCAGCCCCATCTCGACGACGATCTGCATCGTCTTCGCGAAGCTGTCGGCGTGATAGTGTAGGCCCTGCCAGCCGAGCACGGTGCCGTCGGTGCGGTCGACGACGAGCTTCGCGAGCCCCTCCGGGACGTACTTGGACTTGAAGACGCCGTCGTCGCTCGCCTGCCGGGTCGCGACGGCGATGTCGTGGCCCGCCTCGCTGGCGGTCTGCTCGTTGTGACCGACGCGGGCGAACGGATAGACGCCGAGCCCGGAGAAGATCACGTGGTGGTGGACGTTCTCGTAGGGCTGGGGCGTGTTCCCGGCTTCCTGTCGGCGGATGTTCTCTGCGGCGGTAAACCCCTGCTCCTTGGCGACGTGGAGGATCGGCTCCTTGCCGTTGACGTCGCCGACGGCGTACACGTGGTCGTGGGCTGTCGTCTGCATCGTCTCGCGGACCCACTCGCCCTCGACGGCGATCTCCGTGTTGTCCAGTCCGAGCCCCTCGACGGTCGGGCGGCGGCCGGTGAAGCAAAACAGCTGGTCGGCCTCGTAGGTCTCCCGAGTGGGACCGTCGGCCCCGTCGTCCTCGAACTCGACGGTGAGCCGGACGCCGCCGTCGTCGGTCGCTTCGAGACGCCGCTCGTGGCAGTTAGTCGGAATCTCCAGGTCCCAGTGGTCCCGGTACAGCTCCAGGGCGGCGTCGCCGAACTCGGGGTCGGCCTCGTCGATCGGTCGGTCGTCGTGCTCGACGACGGTCAGCTCCATCCCGCCGGCCTCGGCGAGGTACGGGACCATCTCCATGCCGATGTAGCCAAAGCCCATCACGATCCCGGAGTCGGGGAAGTCGGTGGCGTCCAGCACGTCGGCGCTGGTCATGAAATCGACCTCGTCGATCCCCGGAACGTCGGGGACGTTGACGCTGGAGCCGGTGGCGACGACCACGTAGTCGGCGTCGAACTCCTCGCCGCCCGCGCGGACGGTGTGGGGATCGACGAACCGGGCGGTGTCGTGGACGAAGCGCACGTCGTCGCGCTCGGCCAGCTCCTCGATGCCGGCGCGGCGGTGGCCCGCCCACCCGAGGGTGTGGTCGTCCTTGCGCTCGACGGTCCGTTCGAGGTTCACTTCGGGCACGTCGCCGACCAGTCGGTCGTCGTGACGTGCCTGGAAGCGGTGGGCACCCGCCGAGAGGACTTCCTTCGAGGGCATACAGCCCCGCAGGATACAGAGTCCGCCGCCGGGCTCGCCGTCGTCGATCAGCGTCAGTTCGATACCCTGTTCCTCTGCCAGCTCGCCAGCGACGGCGGCTCCGGCGCTGCCGTAGGCTCCGATGATGACGACGTGGGTCATACCGTCACTAAACGGACGCCCACCCAAAAGCGTTCAGTAACGTGGCGCTCACCGGCGTCGCCGTCGGGCTACTCGTCGGGTTCGCCGCCGACGGTCGGGGCCTGCGTGGTCGGCTTCTGTTTCGGCCCGATCCCGAACAGCGACAGGAGGCGGCGGTCCTCGTTGATCAGCGCGTCCCACAGCACCAACGCCGGTGGGAGGACGAGCAGCGACGCCAGGAAGGCGAAGGTGATCGACAGCCCGGTCAGGACGCCGAACTGGCCCAGCGCGGGGAACAGTGCGAGCGCGAGCACGCCGATCCCCGAGACGGTGGTGAGCATGCTGCCCAGCAGCGCCCCACCGGTGCCACGGACCGTCCGGTCGAGTGCCGTCCGGAGGTCGTGCTCCGCGCGCTCGTCGGCGAAGCGGTGGGTCACGTGGACCGAGTAGTCGACGCCGAGTCCGATCGTGATCGCCAGGATCGTCGCGGTGATCGCGTTGAACGGAATGGCGAGGAACCGCATGGACGCGGCCACCATCGTCACCGTCACCGCGACGGGGAGGACGTTGACGATCCCCAGCGTGGCGTACCCCTCGAACACCCGGTAGATGAGCATCAGGAAGATCGCCGAGCCGATCAGCGCGACGGCGAGGCTGGTGATCGCGGATTCGAGGATGAGGTCCGAGACGGCCTTGAACACGACGGTGTTGCCGGTCGCAGTCGCGGTCATGCGGAAGCGATCGGCGACCGTTCGGGTGTCCTCGGTGATCTCGCTCTGTTCGGCGTCGGCCTCGACCGTGTAGACGACGCGGGCGCTCCGCCGCTCCTCGGTCAAGTAGTTCTCGGCGCGGTCGCCGGCTGGCGAGGCGAACAGTTCGTCGTAGATCAGTTCGAGGTTCTGGTCCGGAACGCCGTTGTCGTTCTGGTCGTTGCGATCGACGAGCCGGCGGAACTCGGGATCTTGCTGGGCGTAGCTCTGGATGACGGTGACGATCGAGGTCGACTCCGCGCGGCCGTCGCTCTCGGCGAAGGAGCTGGGTGGGTCGTCTCCGGCCCGATAGATCTCTTCGAGCGCCGTGTCCCGTTGCATCGGCCCTTCGACGTACACTGTCGTCTCACTCGATTGCGTGGTCGCGAACTTGTCTTCGAGGTAGTTCAGCTGTGCGGAGACGGTGTACTCTCCCGGCGCGAACGGTTCCGGTAGCTCTTCGAGGAACGCCGGGGTGTCCTCTGGCGGGAGGAAGTCCTCCTGGCTGAACGTCGTGTCGATGTCCTGCGCGTAGACGCCAGCGCCGGCACTGCCGACGAGCAGGACGACGAGGACGAGCGCCGGTGCGGCGTCGCCGATCGTCACCCCGACTCGCAGCACCGAGCCAAGCGCCGAATCCTCGGAGCCAAGCGGCGTCTCGCTCAGCGTCGGGATCGGATAGCGCTCGCGGAGCCGGTCGATCTCGACTTTCGCGGCCGGGAGGAAGATCCCGAAGATGAGGAACGTAAAGACGATCCCGACCCCGGCGACGACGCCGAACTCGCGGATGGGCTGGAGCGCGCTCGTGAAGTTCGCCAGGAAGCCGATGACCGTCGTGCCGGTGACGATGAAGAACGCCACCAGCAGCTGATCGGTCGTGGTCCGCATCGACTCGTCGACGCCCCTGTCGAGGACCAGCTCCTCGCGATAGCGGTTGATGGCGTGGATCCCGAAGTCGATCCCGACCGCGAGCAACAGCGGCGGCACCGCGATCAGCAACTGGCTGAAGGGGATGTTGGCTATGCCGGTGAACCCGAACGTCCAGACGATCGCCAGCAACAGGGCGAACAGGCCCAGCGCGAGGTCGACCGGATCGCGGTAGGCGATCGAGAGGAACAGGAAGATGAAGATGACGGCGGCTGGGACGACGATCAGCAGGGAGTCGGTGATGACGCTCCCGAACTCGTCGGCGACGATCCCGCTACCGAAGACGGTGATCGAACCGCCCGCGGCGGAGTCGACCTGGAACTCCGCCTGCTTCTGGATCGCCGTCAGGGGGCTGGAGCCACCCTGCCCCGACCCCGACGAGAGTCCGGCGGGCACCTCGTGGCTGATGACGCCGATCGACGCCGAGGCGCTGGCGTCCCCGCGGTTGAAGTCCTGGCTGACGATCGAGCGGAACTGCGGGCTCGATTCGTCGGCCCGGCGCACCGCACGGTCGATCTCGGACGCGGGGGCGCGCTCGATCGCGTCGATCTGCTGGTCGAGAGTCGTCGCCGACGGATCGAGCGTCTGTGCGACGATCGCGGCGGCACTGCTCGTCGACGTGACTCGCATGTCCGGGTGGTCCTGCACCCGCTTCTGGGCTTCGAGCATCCGCAGCATGGCGGGCTTCGAGAGGACGTTGTTCTCCTTTTGAATGAGCTGCGTACTCCCGGTGTCGGTCTCGAAGGTCGGAGAGAACTCCCGGTTGATGTCTTCGAGGGCCTGTTCCTCTTCGAGGCCGGTGGCGAACTGCGAGGTCCCGGCGGACGTGGAGATGTTGCTGAGCCCGGCCCCGAAGACGAGTGTCAGGACCAGGAACGCCAGGATGACGCGCCTGGAGTCGTAGATGATCTTGTCGTCGATCCAGTCGATGTAGCGTTGGTACTCCATGTGCTATCGGAACCGAACGTAGCCGCCCACGGCAGCGACGATCAGGACGACCGCGACACCGATCAACACGAGCGGTGAACCGCCGCCGCCGGATTCTTCGACTTCGACCGGGATGTTGTACGTGTCCGAGGTGACCGTGTCACCGTCGGCCTCGTCGTACTGGAAGTCCATCGAGACGGGATAGGGCTTCGAGAGCGCACTGCCGCCCGCGCTGATCGAGAAGGTGAGCTCCCGGGACTCGCCCGGTGAGAGTTCGTCCACGAACGCCTCGTCGTCGTTGGCGGAGATCGGCGAGTCCGCGAAGATCTTGGCATTGATGTCGCTGAGCGTCTGGTTCTTTGCGTTCGTGATCTCGACGACGATCTCCGTTCCGTCGCCGGCGGAGACGTTTGCACTCCGGATGGCCACGTCGAACTCGTCGCGCTCGGGCGCGACCTCGGCACGGACGTTCATCGAGTCGCCGGTGCGCTGCTCGTCGTCGTCGTTGTTGTAGCGCGTCTGGAGCGTGAACTGTCGGGGGCCGCTGCGGGCGCTGTCACTGATGTCCACGTCGAAGTCGAACGACGCGGACTCGCCCGCGCCGAGGTTCCCGATCGAGTACTCCGTTTCGATCGGATCGACGTTGCGCTGCTCGCTGGCCCACACTACGACGACGTCTTCGGCGGTGCGGGGGCCGGTGTTGGTCAACTCGGCAGACAGCGTCCCGTCGTCACCGACTTCCAGGTCCGCGTCGACGTTGTCGACGGCGAAGGTCTGCTCGGCGACCGGCCGCAGCGACAGCGACACGTCCTGTCGATGGGTAGCGGAGTCGTCCGGTCGATCGTACTCGACCGTCGCGTCGACCGTGTAGTTGCGCCGCTCGGCACCGTCACCGGCCCGAGCGTCGAACGTGAGGGTCCGTTCTTCGCCCGATTCCCACTCGTCGACGTACTGGCTGGCGCTGTTCGACTGGCCGAACGTGATGTCGGCGTTCTTCGAGGTCACCTGAACCGAGGCGTCCGTGAGCGTCTCCGACCCGTCGTTGCGAAGCGTGACGGTGTAGTCACCGCTGTCGCCGACGGGGACGCTGCTGTCGATCGAGCTGACGGTAAACTCCTGTTCTGGCTCCGGCGTCACTTCGACGGTGACCGGCTGGGTCGTGCGTGACTCGCCGTTCCCGAGTTCGTAATCCGCCGTCAGCGTGAACGGGTACGGCTCGGACTCGGCGGTTCGGGCGGCGCTCAGGCGGTAGGTGAAGGTTCGTTCCTCGTCTGGCTCCCACTGTTCGACGTATCGTTCCGCGCTCGCGGACTGACCGAGCGTCAGGTCGGCGCTGGGCGAGGCCAGCGTGAGGGTCGTGTCTCGGGCCGCCACCGAACCGTTGTTCTCGACGGTGAGTTCGACGGTGCCGGTCCCGTCGACTCGCGTCGTCGTGTCCACGTCAGTGACGTCGAGCTGGGCCGACTCCTCGATGTTCACCTGCACGTCGTAGGTCCGGGTCTCGGACTCGCGGTCTCGCGAGCCCGACGCCTCCGAGACGTAGCTGTAGTAGTCGTACTCGACGGTGACCTGCACGTCGTAGGTGCCGGGCTCGGCGTCGTCCGGAACGGAGACCGCGAAGGGAAGCGGCTCGCGCGTCGATCCTTCGGGGAGCGACCCGACGGCCTGCTCGTCTGTCTTGACCGTCAGCGGCGCGTTCCCTTTGTCGACACTGACGGTCGTTCCACGAGCGGTCGTCACCTCGCCGTTGAGCGCAGGGTTTCGCGCCGACCCCGAGTCGAGGTCGCCGCTGTTGACGAGGACGACGTCGAGCGTCGACTCCTCGCCGGGTGCGAGGGTGTCGTCGGCCACGTGAACGCTGATATCGGGACTGCCGGTGACCGCTGCGGTGGCGAGTCCCGACGTGACGAGCAATACAACGACGGCTATCGGAAGAAGGGTGCGTCCGTTCATGAGTTTCTGGCCCTCCAGACCGTTCGAGATGCCGTGTCGCGGCGGGCCGATGAGCGCCACAGAGCACAGAAGAGAGCGTGGCGGCCGGCCGACGCTCGCCGTCGAGCGCTCTCGAACGATCGTTCGGGCATTCGTGTCGAACGAACGTTCGGTAGCATATCAATCTATCGCTGTTACGCTCACCGAAACCCTTACCAAGCCGACCGAATATTCGTTCGGTATGGCTCCGGAGACGCCCTTTCCGGGCGACCCCGACGACTCGCGGGAGGCGATCATGCGTGCGACGTACTGTGCGCTCAAGCAGTACGGCTACGCCGGCCTCTCGATCCAGCGGATCGCCGACGAGGCAGATCTGAGCAAGTCGACGTTCTACCACCACTACGACGACAAACACGACCTGCTGACCTCGTTCGTCGACTTCATCCTCGAAGAGTTCACCCGCGTGTTCTCGCTGGAGGCCGGTGACGACCCCGAGACGAACCTCCGGACGTTCGTCCGTCTCATTCTCGATCCGACGACTGCCCAGAAAGTCTCCGAGGACTCACCCACGACGACAGTACTGGGGACCTACGTCGAGTTGCGCGCACAGGCCGTCCAGGACGAGACGATCCGCGAGAAGTTCACCGAGGTCGACCGCGGTTTCGAGCAGCAGATCGCCGATATCGTGGCGGAAGGCGTCGCCACCGGCGTCTTCAGAGACGTCGATCCCGAACAGACCGCGACGTTCGTCTCGACGCTCGTCGCCGGCCAGACGTTCCGACAGTCGACCAGAGACGACGATCCCTCGGAGGCAGTGCTGGCTGCCTTCGACGACTACGTACAGGAGTCGCTGCTCCGGACCGACGCCTGACCGCATCGCCGATGAGACACTGTTTTACCGTCTGCCGAGTAGTGACGAAACGATGACGGGGGTAGGTGTACGCGGTCAGCGTCTGGTGGTGAGCGCCGTCGCACTCGTCTGTGTCGGCCTCGCGGCCACCGGTGTGGTCACAGAGGACATCGCCGTCGCGACACTGCTGGTCGCCGCCGGGACACGGCGGCTCCGTGGCGTCGGCGGACTCCTCGTCGGCATCGTCGTCGGCGCTCTCTCCGGGGCGGCGATCGGCTACGTCGCGGTCGCGTTCCTGGGCGTCCCGCTCGCGATGTCTGGCGCGGTGGGCCTGGGTACCGCACTCGGGGGCGGCATCGGCGTCGTGACCAACTACGCCGCGACGGGCGACGGAGAGCCAGTCGACGAGACGATGACCGTCGAACGGGAACCGCGACGGCCCACTCCGACGCCCGCAGACCTGTTCGACGACCATCCCGATCCGGTCCTCTACGTCGTCGACGACGGGCACGGGCCGGTCGTCCGCGCCGCCAATGGGGCCTACGTCGAGACGTTCGACGTGCCGGCCGACGCCGTCGCCGACGCACCGCTGGCCGAGGCAGTACTGGCCGGCGGGGACACCGACGAGATCGTCGCGGCGGTCGCCGACGGCACGGGACTGGATACGATCGTGACCTGCGAGGCGGCCGACGGCGCGCGACCGTTCAGAGTCCGGACGGTCGGGAGCGGCGACGACGGCTATCTCGTGTACACGCCCCGCGCGAGCGATCAGCCCGGATGACGGCCGATCTCTTTGAACGCCCGCTCGATGTCGTCGAACTCGCCGAGCGTGTCGTCCATCTCGTCTTTCAGCGCTTCGATGCGCTCTCGTAGCTGAGCCACGTCTTCGTTGCCGTCGAGCGTCTGTGCCGTCTTCTCGGCTTCGAGCAGCGCGAGCTTCGAGGTCGCTTCGAGGTACTGGGTCAGCTGGTCGTCGTACCGTCGCGCCGTGAGCTGCTGTTCGATCGCGGCGACGAGATCGTCTTTCTCGATCGGCTTACAGAGGTAGTCGTCGAAGGCCATGTCGATGATCTCGAAGTCCGGATCGACCGCCGTGATCATGATCACTCGGCAGTCGACGCCGCGTTCTCTGATGGTCTGGAGCACCTCGTCACCAGAGACTCCCGGCATCCGCCGGTCGAGCAACACCACGTCGATGCCGTCACCATCCCCAATGGCGTCCAGTGCCGCCTCGCCGCCGTAAGCCGTCTCGGTGTCGAACTCGTCACGCAACCGCAGCGCGTACACGTCGGCGACTTCTTTCTCGTCGTCGACGACGAGGACGGTGGCATCCTCAGTTGACTCTGACACTAGGTTCAACATTGGTAGCCGCGTGCATATATTTGTTTGTCGTCCGCCCTCGCTCGATTCTGGCCCGCTCTGCTTGAAAAAATCCCGGACGGCCGTCGTGGGGCCGCCTCGTCCGGTGGCTCTCGCGGAACGGAAGTTTAAAGATTACCTCACGGCGAAAATCCGAACAAGGATGTTCACGCCACTGCAAGTCGTCGACAGCCTCCTGTTGAACTACAACCTCGGTGACGTGTTGCTGCTGGTGACTGTGCTCGGTGCGGTGGGGATCTTTCTGCAGCGGTCGAACAAAGCGCTCGGGCTCCACCTGCTCTCGTTTGGCCTGCTGTTCCTGATCCTGCCCGGTGGCATGTTCGAACCGGCCGCCGGCAGCCTGCTCGGGACGGTCGCGATGTACAAGTTCGTCGGACTGGGACTGCTCGTCGTCGCGCCCGTGATCTACGCCGTCGGCCGCCGTTAGGCCAACTTCCCGAGCGCGGCGAAGAAGTCGCGCTGTGGCCCGGCGATGTTGACCGACTCGCTCGCGCGAGCGACAGTCACCTGTGACGGTGGCGCGACGGCCTCTCTCACTCGGCCGTCGCTGACGACGACGCTCTCGGCACCGCTCTCGATACGCACTGTGATCTCGCTGCTGTCGTCGACGACCAGCGGTGGCATCGCTTCCTCGCCCGCCATCTCGGTGACGACGAGTCCGTCGACGGCGGGATGGACCAGCGGCCCGTCCTCGCTCAGGTTGTACGCCGTCGAGCCGGTCGGCGTCGCGACGAGCACGCCGTCCGCGCGACCGCTCGTGTACAGTGCCCCGTCCACGCGAACCTCGAACCCCGCACCGCCGCCGTGACCGCGCTGTGGTCCCTGTATCACGATCTCGTTGAGGGCCGGCGGGAGCGTCCAGTCCTCACCGGTGGCCCGAAGCCGGGGCACCGTTCGAGTCCGCGCGTTCCCGGTCTCGCGGATTCGGCGGACCTCCTCGACGACGGTCTCGACCGCCTCGTCGGGGGCGACCGCGTTCAGAAAGCCGACCTCGCCGAGGTTGACGCCCAGGATCGGCGTCGATCCGGCCCCCCGTGCGGCAAACAGGAAGGTGCCGTCGCCGCCGATGCTGACCACCAGATCACAGCCGTCCATCTCGTCGACGCCACGGCCCGTCGGCGTCGCCGTCTGCCCGTCCGGCCAGCGGCTCTCGTCGGCCGACAGGGCCGCCGCCGTCGTCTCGTCGAAGACGACGGTCGTCTCTCCGTCGTGCAGTCGTTCGAACAGCTGCGTCGCGAGCGCAGTCGCCCGTCGGTTCGATCGCTGGGCGACGATCCCGACCTTCATCGTCCCGGGTTTTCGGCGGCGCGTACATAAACCCGTCCACACGCCAATGTTCGCAGGTGATAACGTCGGCGGTAAGGTTAATCCGTTCGGGTAAAAACGGGCGCGTATGACGGCCACCGGGGCTCGATCACGCCATGAGTGAAGACGACGACGACTGGTTCGAGAGCGCCGTCGACGAGTCCGACGACGGCGAGTCAGAGCCCGCCGACAGCGACAGCGCCTTCGAAGCAGACGCCGACAGCGACAGCCCTTTCGACGGGGACGACTCGCCGGACGAAGCCGCCGGGTCCAGTCCCTTCGACGGCGGTACCGACGGGGCAAGTCCCTTCGATGACGAGGACGACGGCTCGCTGTTCGACGACGACTTCGAGTCGGCGTTCGCCTCGGCCGGCGACCCGAGCGACGACTCCGAGGGGTTCGAGGACGAAGACTTCGAGTCCGAGATCCCGCGGATCGACCTCGGCATCGACGGCCTCGACCAGATGATCCAGGGTGGCATCCCCGAACGCCACCTCATCGTCACCATCGGCTCTGCCGGGACCGGGAAGACCACCTTCGGCCTCCAGTTTCTCCACCACGGCCTCGAACAGGGCGACAACGCCGTGTTCATCACGCTCGAACAGAGCCGCGAAGCCATCATCGCCACCGCCGAGGAACGGGGCTGGGAGTTCGAACACTACGAGGACACGGGCCAGCTGGCCATCGTCGACCTCGACCCGGTCGAGATGGCAAACAGCCTCGACAACATCCGCGGGGAACTCCCGGCGCTGATCGAGGAGTTCGACGCCGACCGGCTCGTACTCGACTCGGTGTCCTTGCTGGAGATGATGTACGACGACCAGGCCAAGCGCCGGACTGAAGTGTTCGACTTCACCCGCTCGCTGAAGAACGCCGGTGTCACGACGATGCTCACCTCCGAGGCCAGCGAGGACAACCCCTACGCCTCCCGACACGGCATCATCGAGTACCTGACCGACGCCGTCTTCGTCCTCCAGTACGTCCGCACGGAAACCCGCGAGACCCGCCTCGCCGTCGAAATCCAGAAGATCCGCAACGCCAACCACTCCCGGGAGACCAAACCCTACGAGATCACGATGGACGGCATCAGCGTCTACCAGCAGGCAAATATTTTCTAAGTACCTTTTTACTGCGGGGGGGTTTCCTCGCGAGCCGCAGGCTCGCGAGGAAACCCCCCTTGCAAAAATCTACGCTAAAAACACCCTCCGAGTCGCACCCGAGGGTGCGCTCGGAGCGAACCGCGGCCAGAGGCCGCGGACATCTGTCCCAACGCCGCCCGGCGACTACCCCGCGATCGCTCACCACGGCGTTGGCCATCCGTATCGGGCCAGTCCAGCCGGCGAACGGTCCGAGTTCAGAACTCACGCAATCGTCCCCGTCGAGAAAATCCGTTGTGAACGCTTTTCTGAACGTTCTCGGCTTTCGGCGTAGCCGTGACGCGTTTGCACGCTCGTAGCGGTCATCACGAAGGCGCACTGCATGACACACACGCAACGACGACGTGACACTCATTCCGGCCCAACGATCTCCACTTTCATGCCGTCCGGATTCTCACAGTAGAGTGCGTAATACCCGCCAGCGTAGGGATGTTGCTCGTCGTATAGAACGGCACTATCGTCTCTTTGGCGCACAGCGTCAGTCAGTTCGTCGACCTGCTCGCGAGAACGGGCGTGGAACGCGAGGTGATTCGCCCCCGGCGCGGTACGATCGAACGGCGGTTCGGCCTTCGTCGCTTGCTTGAGGACGATGTACGTCGCCGCTCTCCTCCAAGACCGACCGTCCTCCCACTCGCTTTCCAGTTCGTAGCCCAACTCTCCGAGCAGCCAATCCCAAAATTTCATCGACTGTTCGAGATCGGCGCTACACAACTCGACGTGGTGGATCTGTCCAGCCTGTTCGGGATCGCCGTGATTGTAGCCCATACGTGATGGGTACGTCGACCTGACAAGAGCGTTCCCCCGTAACGAAGACGACACGCCCCGAGGCACACTCTCGCCCAGCGGCGTCGTGCTCGCTCTCGCTGGCACGGCGAGAGGAGTCGACGACTGCACCGCCGTCGTTCCCGCTACTACCTCGCCAAGAGTTAAGCGACCGCCGCGAGACCCGACGCACATGACGCTGCTCGTCCCCTTCGACGGATCGGATCTCGCACGGGCCGCCCTCGAACGTGCCGTGGAGTTCTCTGAGTACACCGGCCAAGACGTGCTCGCGCTCTCGGTGCTCCCCGACGACGCCGACTACGCGGTCGAGCGGGGCTGGATCGACGAGGGCGAGTCGTACGATCCGGCGGCCGTCGCCGACCGCTTCGAGCGACAGGTGACGGAGATCGCGCCCGCGGCCACGTTCCGCGCCGAGCGGCCCGCGGACGTGAGTTCGATGGCGGACGTGACCACCGACGTGGTCCGGACGATCCGGGAAGTGTCGCACGAGATCGAGGCCTCGATCGTGTTCATCGGCAGCGAGAACGCCGGGCGCGTGTCGACGCCGGTCTGTAGCGTCGGTGCGCCGATCTCGGAAGATCCGGAGTACGACGTACACATCGTGCGCCACGCGGCGTGAACGGTGGCTCACCGCACGCCGCGAGAACGTCCTACCGCGCGACGGTCACGGGCACGTTCGCCCGTCGGACGACCGTCTCGGCGACGCTGCCCAGGACGATCCGTGAGACTCCCGAGCGGCCGTGACTCCCCATGACGATCTGGTCGATGTCGTTGTCCCCGGCGTAGTCGACGATCGCCGTGGTCGGCCGCCCGACCTCGACGGCTCGTTCGACCTCGCGGTCGCCGATGGCGGCGTCGGCGATCAGATCGTCGAACAGGTCCTGTGCGGCGCTCTGTTGCTGTTCGTACCACTCCTCTGAGAAGGACGGCATCGAAGCCTGTGCGCTGTAGCCGGCTTCGGCCGGATTGATGACGTTCAACAGGACGATCGTCGCGTCTGGAAACTCTTCGACCGCGAACTCGAAGGCGGTGTCTGCCTGCTCGGACCCGTCGACTGGGACCAGAATTCGCTTGCCCATGTCCGGGACTGTCGTGGCACGGGATTATACTCTTCGACTGCTTCGCCGCGAGCTACCCCGTGTGCCGACACCCCCGCCCTTCAGCGCGGGGAGGATGTCAATCGCGCCCGTGTTTCGTCACGCAGGTCGCGAGCCCCTGAATCTCGACCGGCTCGGAGTTGTCCGGCGAGTAGACGACCATCTGGCCTTTCTCCATGTAGGGGACCTTCGACTCCAGGTTCGCGGGGATGTTCACCGCCGAGATGGCGTCCTCGTCGCCCAGGTTCAGGACGACGGTGCTGTTGATCTGCTTGAACACGGGATCGGCGATGTCCTGGGGGTCCTGCGTGATGAGGAACAGACCCAGGCGCTCCTTGCGGCCCTGCTTTGCGGCCTCGGTGAACTTCCCGATGACCTTCCGGGCCTGGACGTTGTCGGCGTCGGTCAGGAAGTTGTGGGCCTCGTCCATCCCGAGGATGAGCGGCGTCTCCTTGATGCGGTCGTAGCGCGGGCTGTTCGACAGCTTCTCGTCGACGAGCATCGAGGCCAGCGCCAGCACGACCGTCGTCTTCGAGCGGGAGTCGTTGATGTGGTAGGTCGGGACCACGCTGATCCCGCCGGCCCGAACGAACTCCGAGACCATGTCGGTGATCGGCCGGGCGTCCTGATCGAAGACGCCGCCGAAGCCGTAGGCCCGGCGCTTGACCGCGTCGAAGGTCGCTTCGTGGACCCGGCCCGACTCGTCGAGTTCTTCCTTGAGCGCGGGGTCGTCGAGGAACGTCGTGAACTGGTCGTAGGTGCCGCCGTCGCCGTACTCCTGCTGGAAGCGATCGAGCAGGTAGTGCAGGGCGCTGTACTGGTTGTCGTTGAGCTGGCTGCCGGCGATCAGCCACGGGTTCGAGTAGACCATCGAGAACGGGATGGTGAACTCGACCTGCTCGGCGCGGTGGTGGCTGGCCGCGTAGCTGGCTCCTTCGACCGACGGCACGAACGCCGTCGTGTCCTCGTGGCCACCGCAGGCGATCCCCTCGCGCTCGCAGCGCCGCTGGAACGCCTCCGGGAGGTCGCCGTCGTCGTGCATCTGAGCGTACTCGTCCTGTGGGTCGAACATGACCAGACACGGCGAGACCGTCCGGTCGTCGGCCTCGATGGGGTACGAGCGGTCTTGGGCGAGATACTGCCGGAGGATGTTCTTCGACCCGTGGGTCTTGCCCGACCCCGTCCCACCGGCAACGAGCGTGTGCCGGAAGACCAGCGGATCGCCGGCTTCGTAGTCGTCTTTCAGCCGGTAGTCGATCGTCGGCGGCTCGGCGGCCGTCTGGACCTTCTCGCCGCCGACCGAGAGATGCCCGAGGAAGACGCCGTCTTCGGGGATCTTCAGCCCGGTCTTGATCTCGCTCTTGTCGGTGGCCTGGCGGACCACCGTCTCGGGCTTCGGGACGCGGTCGGTCATCCGCCGTTTCGTCTCGTCGTCGCTCCCCGACCCGCTGTCGCCGTACAGGACTGCCACCGGCTCCAGCGTCGCCATGAACTTGAAGTCCTGTTCGTCGATGCCGCCCGAGCGCATGGCCCGCCGTGCGTGGATCTCCGTCGCGTCGTCGGCCCGGAACTCCTGTGCGTACTCCAGGGCGGAGATCCGACAGAACAGCCGCTCGCCGTCCGGATAGGGGACGATCAGGTACTTGCCGATCCGCACGTCCGAGCGGTTGCCGACGGTGACGTACGCCCGCAGGCAGGTCTCGCGCTCGTCTTCGCAGATCGCCAGCCCCTCCGAGGCCGAGAGGACGCCGATCCCGCGGTCGCGGCCGCTGGGCTCGATGTCCATCTCCTCGAAGGCCTCGTCGTCGGCGTCGTCGGCCGTGGCTCCCTCCGTCGCCGTCGACGACTCGCTGTCGTCGGCGTCGAACTCCGTGAAATCCCCGAGATCAGACATACGGGACCAATGTCGCTCCCCCGACTAACCCCTTTCCCCCGACGGGCCGGCGCAGGGAGCGAAATATCGAAGAGAGTGGAGACACAAGTTTCGGCGATGCTTCTGGTACACGGTGCGGCGGGTGGGACGGCGCTGACGGGCACGATCTACGAGGACGGCGAGGACGCCCCGGCGTTCGCCGGCAGCCCGGACGACGACGCGCCGTACGTCTGGATCTGCGACGAGTTCTACGAAGTGGACAGCGGCGGCAGCACTCAGACGATCGGTGGCGAAGAGATCCAGATCGCGTTCGAGTCCCCGATGCCCCGCGGGTTTCAGGACCGCGAGCAGGCCCTCGAAGCGGCGAAAGATCACGTCCGAACCCAGTTCGTCAGGCTCGGTATCGACGCCGACGAGGTCGAGATCACGGTGACCCGGGAGTCCGACCCAGAGCACGCGGAGTGAGAGAAACGCTCCGGCTGTGTCACGGCGATTCTCGACGGGATCCATCACTGTCTTTGGCTGTCAGTCACAGGCGATGGTATGGAGCCGATCAGCGCCGCCGACTTCCACGAGCTCGCGCAGGTTTCGACGCCACGTCTCTCGCCCGAGGGCGACCGCGTCGCCTACGTCCAGCGGACGCCCAGCGACGACACCGAGTACGAGGCCACGGTCCACGTCGCCGACACCACTGGCGGCGAGCCGCAGCGATTCACGCTCTCGGAGGGGATCGACTCGGAGCCCCGGTGGAGCCCGAGCGGCGACCGCCTCGCGTTCGTCTCGACCCGCGGGGCCGCGGACGACCGCCAGCAGCTCTGGGTGGTGCCGACCGACGGTGGCGAGGCGGCGCAGGTCACCAGCGTCGTCGGCGGCGTCGGCCAGATCGCCTGGGCACCGGACGGCGAGCGCATCGCGTTCGTCCAGCAGGTGACCGACGCCGACCGCGAGGCCGACCGCGACCTCGAAGTCGAACCCGAATTCGAGCCGGAGACGCCCGACCCGCGCGTGGTCGACCGGACGGTGTACCGGACCGCAGAGCAGTACCGCGACGGCAGACAGAGTCAAGTGTACCTCGTCACGGCAGACGGTACGGAGATCCAGCGCGTGACGACGGCCGACCGCGACCACGCGAGTCCGACCTGGGGCGACGATGACACGCTGTACGTCGCTCGCGACGCCGACGTGGCCGACCCCGACGACTCGCTGGCGACGGAGATCAGAGCGTACGACCTCGACAGCGGCGACAGCGTCTTGCGCCACGAGACGACGACCTTCCAGCCGGCGCTCGCGGCCAGCGGGCGACGCGTCGCGTTCTCCTACACCGATCCGGAGCAGGGGACGATGGCACAGACAGAGTTGCACCTGCTCGACGAGACCGACACCGTCCACGACCTCACCGCAGCCCTCGACCGGACGCTCGCCACTGATCTGAGACCGACGTGGGACCCGGACGGCGGGGCGCTGTACTTCGGGACGCCAGACGAAGGCGCGACGGCGCTCTGGCGAGTCCACGCCGCCGACCTCGCTGCGACGGACAGCCCCGAAGCGGAGCCGCGACCGCTCGCAGTCGAGCCGGAGCGAGTGCGTCGCGACGAGTGGTCGGCGATCGACGGCTTCGACGTCGGGGACGACCGCGTCGCGTACGTCCAGAGTAGCTGGGACCATCCCGGCGACCTGTTCGTCGCCGACGCCGACGGCGAGACAGCGACGCGACTCACCGAGTGCAACGCCGACTACCTCGATACACACGCGGTCCAGGAGCCCGAAGAGATCCGCTTCTCCGCCGACGACGGGGGCGAGACCGACGCCGGGACGTGCCAGGGATGGGTGTTGACGCCGCCGGAGTTCGACCCCGAAGCGTCGTACCCGCTGGCCGTCGAGGTCCACGGCGGTCCCCACGCGATGTGGACGACCAGCGGGACGATGTGGCACGAGTTCCAGACCCTCGCGGCCAACGGCTACGTCGTCTTCTGGTCGAACCCGCGTGGCTCGGCGGGGTACGGCGAGGCACACATGCAGGCGATCGAGCGCGACTGGGGCGCTGTCACGGCCAGCGACCTGCTGGCCGGCGTCGCGACGGTCGCGGAGCGCCCCTCCGTCGACGAAGACCAGCTGTTCGTCACGGGCGGGAGCTTCGGCGGATACATGACCGCCTGGCTGGTGAGTCAGACGGACCAGTTCGAGGCCGCGGTCTCACAGCGTGGGGTCTACGACCTGCTCAGCTTCTACGGATCGACGGACTGGGCGTACAAGCTGGTCGAGGACGACTTCGATACCACCCCCTGGGAGGAGCCCGCCTTCCTGCAAGCCCAGTCGCCGACGGGCCACGCACACGAGGTGGAGACACCGACGCTGGTCCTCCACAGCGAAGACGACTACCGGACACCGATCTGTTCGGCCGAACTCTTCCACCGGATCCTGCGGAAACACGGCGTCGACACGCGCCTCGTCCGGTATCCCGACGAGGGCCACGAACTCTCCCGGAGCGGTCAGCCCGGCCACGTCGTCGATCGGATCGAGCGGATCGTCCGCTGGTTCGACGGCTACGCGGCGGACCGATCGGTCCCGCCGGCACTCGAACGAGAGCCCGATGCCGGCCTGACCGGGAGCGTCGACGAGGAGTGAGTCCCCGGAGAGCGACCCCCGTGATCGATGGGCAGTCGTTGGCATACCACGAGCACAGTTGTGAATCCACTCGTCCACTCTGGGTGAAACGCCGTTTCGCAACTGCCACGGACCGCACGCTCGAACCGAAGCCCCGGCGACTCGCAGCTTTCCCTCTGTCGATTTCCGACGATCCGTCCGGCAGATTGGCGGCCGATGGCGTTTGTAACGGCAATTGAGTTTATTATCGTTTCCAGTAATGGGACCCCAACAGTTACCCCAAATATTGCCTGATACAGTAGCAATGGCACAACACGCGACGATCGACGACCTGTCTCCGGAGTCTTCCGGAAGTGGCGACGACTTCTGGCTGTCCGCGTTCGAGTCACTGGTGACGGACCTTCCGGAGGGAGCCTTCGTCGTCGACACTGACGGGGTTATCACCCACTGGAACGACCGGCTCGAAGCGATGCTCGGCCTCTCCACGAGCGAAGCCGTCGGGATGGAGGCGTACGACGTGTTCGGGACTGAGGGAGAGTCAGAGACCCTGGCCGAAGAGGTCGTGCGAACCGGGACGCCGGTACGCGAGTCCGATTTCCGATCGGCCGAACGACCCGACGGTTCGATGGCACACGCTCGGGCAGTGGCGATCCCGCTGACCGGCCCCGACGGCGACACGATCGGAGCCCTGGAGCTGTTGCTCGACTTCAGTGAGATCGTCGAGCAGCGCGCTGCTCTGGAGGAACTCCAGTCAGAGATGGCAAACGACGTCGAGTCCGCGGTGACCGACCTGGAGAGATCGGCCGACGCCGTCTCCGAGCAGTCGAGCGACATCCAGAGTACGGCCGACGAACAGGCGACCGACCTCGAAGAGGTCCAGTCAGAGGTGTCGGGGTTCAGCGCGACCGTCGAAGAGATCGCTTCCAGTGCCGAGGAGGTGAGCAATCAGAGCGGTGAAGCCAGAGCACTCGCCGACGACTCCGTCGAAACGGTCTCTGACACCATCGAGCGCGCAGAGACCGCCACAGCGTCCGCCGAGCAGGTCGCCGACGACACGACACAGCTGCAGGAACATATCGAGAAGATCGACGAGTTCGTCGAGGTGATCAACGACATCGCCGACCAGACGAACATGCTGGCGCTCAACGCGAACATCGAGGCCGCTCGAAGTAGCGGTGGGAGCGACGGGTTCGCCGTCGTCGCCGACGAGATCAAAGAACTGGCCGACGAGTCGAAACAACACGCAGACGAGGTCGAGCGTATCGTCATGGAAGTCAGTGAGATGGCCCAGGACACTGCTAGCAACGTTGATGAGACGACGGCGGCGATCCAGCAGGTCCTCTCTGATCTCGAAACCGTCCTGGAGAACCAGCGATCGATCCTCTCGGCGACGACCGAAACCGACCAAGGGATCGCAGAGATCGCAGACGCGACCGACGAACAGGCGGTCAGTGCCGAAGAGATCGCCAGTATGATCGACGAAATCGCGGGGCGGGCCGCCGACGTGTCCGAGGCGATCGACGAAGTGGCGGACGCGAACGAGGCACAACACCAGAACGCACAGCAACTGGAGGAAAACGTCGAGCACGTCGAGCGACGGTTGTCAGAGATCATGTAGTTCGGGCCACCAGAGCAAGGACCGGCGAGAGCGGTCCGTGTCGGCTCGTGGTCGCTCTTCTTTAGCCAAACTCCTCGAAGTCGGCACCCCACCGCACGTCGTTGTACTCGCGCTGGCGGTCGCTGTCGAGCTGGCTCTCGATTTTCTCGCGGAGGGCCGCCTTCTCGTCGCGCCCGATCCGGGCGAGTTCGTCGGCCTTGGCGACCGACAGCGGCGGTCCCCGTTCGGCGGCCACGTCGGCGAGTACCTGCCGGGTGATCGCGTCCCGCGTCTCCGCGTCGCGGGTGACGCCGTAGGGAGCTTCGACGCGGTACAGCACGTCCTCGCGGGGATCGTAGACGACGAAGAACGTCACCTCGTAGGCGGCCGGGTCGCGTTCGCGATCGATCCCCAGCGCGTCGCCGTCGGTCGAGAGCGGGCGATCGGTCCCGAGCCGCGACCGGAACCAGTTCGTACAGGTCAGTGCGTCGGTCAGGAGTTCGCCGTCGTCGTCGCGGCGGGCGAGCAGCTTCTCGAAGAAGGCGGCGTCGTTGGCCCACGGAGCCTGCCCTCGTGACTTGCGGACGGCCCGGCTCAGCGCCTTCGAGCCGGTCGACTTGACGAAGCCGATCAGGGGCACGTCTCGATCGAGGAACGTCTCGACGAGGGTGACGTAGTTCTCGACGACGGCGAGCACGTCCTCCTTGACGAGCAACTCTGCGAGTTCGGGATCGTGGTCGGCCCACTGGAGGAGCCCGGTCGGGTAGATCGGGCCGTCGAGGACGAGCAGGTCGTCGACCACGTCTGCCTGTTCGAGCGCGTGCTCGCTCTCGGCGAGATACAGCGCCAGCGCGTGGACCACGTCCTGCTCGTAGCGGTCGACCCGTGGCGTCTGGAGGACTCGCTGGCGGGCGTACCCCTGGTCGTCCATCCGCCAGTCCTCGGTCAGGCTGGCCGTGGCGTCGTTCGAGTGGGCGGTCATGACGATCGTCCGGCCGCGGTGCAATTCCAGGTCGGAGGGGACGGCGCTCATCGCGGCCTGGGCCACGTCCAGTACGACGCCGTTCTTGAACGTCGTGGGGTTGATCGTCCCCGAGTCCAGCCCGTGCTGGGTGGGAAACGGCGTCGCCTGGAGCGCGGCGTCCTGCGTGTCGACCTTGCGGCGGCGCTGCTCGTCGACCGGCTCCAGCACCGCCCGGCCGTCGACCACGAGCGGGTCCAGAAACTCCTGCCAGACGGTCTCGGCGAAGTCCCGGTGGTCCTGCTCGTCGACCCCCTGCTCGATCTGCCCGGCGAGGCGCGCGATCCCGTCGACGTGCACCGGGTCGAGTGTCATACCCGAGCCTTTCGCCGACGAGTCATAAGAATTGTCACGGCCGACGACGGTCGCCGCCGTGGCCCCGGAGTGGCGTCATACTGCCGGCTGTACCTTCGTGAAGAGCTTCGCCACCCGGGGTGACGAAATCGGTCACAGATGTACAGCCGGTAGTATCACTCCTCGTTTTGCTCGTCGAGCATCCGACCGATGGCTTCGGCGATCTCCTCGTAGGAGCTCATCGACAGTCCGTCGGTCGTGATCAACACGCCCGAGCGCTCCGCGGTGACTCGCAGGAGGTAGCCGTTCTCGAAGGCCCGCACCGTAAACAGGTACTCGCCCAGCTCGGACTCCTGGTAGGCGTTTTCCGTCTGCTTGTACCCCTGCCACTCGTGGCCGACGAAGTCGTTGAGGTCGGCGTCCTGTTCGAGGTCCTCGCGCAGATAGAGCTGTTCGAAGTTGGCCCGCGTGAAGTAGGTCACCGATCGGAGGCTGTCGCCGGTCGCCGTCCGGGCGGTCGTGACGATGTTGTCGGCGAACGCTTTGTCGATGATCGACTGACTCATACGCTGACGGTCGCCTGCGAGACGTATAACTTCGGGGTTCGCGGCGACCGTTGGCCCCTACCGACGACGGTGCGACCCGCTCCCTGCTGGCGGTCCCGCTCGGCGGTGAAACGGGAGGGTTTACGTCCCGGCGGCGGGAACGACCGGCCATGAACGCAGGCGACCGGATCCACGTCGAACGCGGAGCGCAGGCCTACGAGGGCGTCCTCCTGCCGTCGAGCACGCCCGACCACCTCGTCGTCAAGCTCGACGGCGGGTACAACGTCGGTATCGACCGCGAGGACGCGACCGTCGAGGTCGTCGAGACCGACGTGTACGACGTCGAGAGCGCACAGGACGAGGAAGGCACCTCGACGGTGGAGTTCGACGAGTCGTTGCCGACGGTGTCGCTGATCTCGACCGGCGGCACGATCGCCTCCACCGTCGACTACCGCACCGGCGCGGTGACCGCACAGTTCGACGCCGAAGACGTGTTGCGAGCGGTGCCCGACCTCGCGGGGATGGCCAACTACCGCGGGCGCGTCGTGGCGAACATCCTCTCTGAGAACATGACGCCGGCCGTCTGGCAGGACCTCGCACGGGCGATCTACGAGGAGATCGAGGCCGGTGCCGACGGCGTCGTCGTCATGCACGGCACCGACACGATGCAGTTCACCGCGAGCGCGATGGCCTTCATGCTCGATACGCCGGTGCCGATCGTCTTTACCGGCAGCCAGCGGTCGGCCGACCGCCCCTCCTCGGACAACGTGATGAACGCGGTGTCTGCGGTCGCGGCGGCAAAGAGCGACGCCGCGGAGGTCATGGTCTGTATGCACGAAAGCGAGTCCGACGACCGCTGTGCGCTCCACCGCGGGACCCGCGTCCGGAAGAACCACACCTCTCGTCGGGACGCCTTCGAGACCGTCGGTGCCGAGCCCCTCGGCACCGTCGACTACGAGGCGGTCAGCGAGAGCGATCCGGACTCGACCGACGGCGTCACGTTCCACCGCGAACACGCCCAGCGCGGCCAGACCGAGCTGGCACTCCACGACGAACTGGAGACGGACGTAGAACTGGTGAAGTTCACGCCGGGCACCGACGCGAGTCGGCTGGCGGCACTCGACGACGCCGCGGGCATCGTCGTCGAGGGCACCGGGCTGGGTCACGTCGACACCGACTGGATCGAGGTCGTCGACGACCTGACTGACGACGGCACCACGGTGGTCATGACCAGTCAGTGTCTCGACGGGCGAGTGTGTGATCGAGTCTACGACACCGGCCGTGATCTGCTGGCGGCCGGCGTCGTCGAAGGCGAGGACATGCTCCCCGGGACGGCGAAGGTGAAGCTGATGTGGGCGCTGGCGAACACGTCCGACGTGGCTGACACGATGGGCGAGCCCCTGGCCGGCGAGATCCAGTCCCAGTCCCGTCCCTGGACGTAGTTTCAAGGCGCTCGGCTCGTAGGGACACGCATGAACGGGACCGTTCGACAGGCCCGCGAAGACGACTACGAGGCCGTCGCCGCCTTCACAGCCGACACGTGGGACGACCGCGAGCAGCGCGACTACATCCCGGACGTGTTCCGCGATTGGGTCGCGGGAGACGGGCCGGACCAGCGCACGGTCGTCGTCGACGTCGACGGGGACGCAGTCGGACTCTGTCAGGCACTCATGCTCACCGATCACGAAGCGTGGGTCCAGGGGATGCGCGTCGATCCCGGCTACCGGCGGGCCGGCCTCGGACTCCGGATGGTCGACGCGCTCTTCGAGTGGGCTCGGGACCGGGGCGCGACCGTCGCCCGGAACATGGTGTTCTCGTGGAACGACGCCGGGCTGGGTCAGTCGATCGCCGCGGGGTTCGAGCCGGTGACGAGCTTCCGGTGGGCCGAGCCGACGCCACGGGAAGGGACCTCCGGTGAGACCGTCGACGCCGATCCCGCGGCGGCCTGGGACTACTGGACCGACAGCGACGCGCGGACGGCACTGCGGGGGCTGACCCTCGACGCGGGACACTCCTGGGCACTCTCGGAGCTGACCCGCGGGGGCCTCCGCGAGTTGGCCGACGACCAGCGCGTGTTCACGGTCAGGCGCGACGGCACCTGCGGAATGGCCTGTCGGGTCAGGACGGCAGCCGGCGCGGACGAGCAGGTCGCCGAATACGGCGTCGCCGCGTGGGACGACGCGGAGGCCGCCGACGCGCTGGTCACCGCGATCCGGGACGACGCCGCGGCGATCGGTGCCGACGCCGTCCGAATCTTGCTCCCGGAGACGCCACGCCACGTCGGCCAGGCGGCGTTCGTCCGGGCCGACACCGACGACTCGCCGAGCTTCGTCACGGCCGCGGATCTGACGGGCAGAGAGTGACGCGCTATCCGCCGCTGACCGGCGGGAACAGCGCCAGCTCGTCGCCCGACGAGACGGGCGTGTCGAGCCCGTCGCCGGCCGCGAACGGATCGTCGCCGTCGTGGAGCAGCCGGATGTGGTCGACCAGCGAGCCGTCGTCGTCCAGCACTTCCGATTCGAGTGCGGGGTGGGCCGACAGCAGTGCGTCGAGGGCCTCGCCGACCGTCTCGGCGTCGTCGACCGACACCCGATCCTCGCCGGCCGTCTCGGCCAGCGTCGCGAAGAGCCGCCAGTGCATACCTGATCTGCCGACCGCGTGGGCCAAAGCCTTTGTGAACCGGACCGACGGCGGTCGATTTACAGCCGGCGCGAGCACGAGCAGGCACGCGCTGTGTAACTGTGTCCCACACAGAAGGACACGCGTTAAGTGAGTCCAATCCTAAGCAGAGCGTAATGTCCGATACCGATCTCGAAGACCTCAAGCGGGGGACGGAACTGGTCAAGCGCGGCTTCGCGAAGATGCAGAAAGGCGGCGTCATCATGGACGTCGTCAACCGCGAGCAGGCCCGCATCGCGGAGGACGTGGGTGCCGTCGCCGTGATGAACCTCGAAGCCGTGCCGGCGGATATCCGCAAGCGCGGTGGCGTCTCTCGGATGGCCGACCCCGCCTCGCTGCAGGCGATCATCGACGAGGTGTCGATCCCGGTGATGGGCAAGTCCCGGATCGGACACACCAAGGAGGCCCAGATCCTCGAGGCCGCCGGTGCGGATATGGTCGACGAGAGCGAGGTCCTGACGCCGGCCGACGACCGCTATCACATCGACAAGCGCGATTTCACCGCCCCGTTCGTCTGTGGCGCGCGCAACCTCGGCGAGGCGCTGCGCCGGATCGACGAGGGCGCGGCGATGATTCGAACCAAAGGCGAGGCCGGCACCGGCGACGTGAACCAGGCCGTCCACCACCAGCGCAACATCAAGGGCGCGATCCGCGAACTGGAGGGCATGACCCACGAGGAACGCGAGAAGTGGGCCCGCGAGCACGAGGCCCCGGCCGATCTCGTCCACGAGACCGCCGAGATGGGACGCCTCCCGGTCGTCAACTTCGCCGCCGGTGGCATCGCGACCCCCGCCGACGCCGCGCTGATGATGCACCACGGCTGTGACGGCATCTTCGTCGGTTCGGGCATCTTCGGCGCAGAGGACCCCGAAGCGATGGGCACCGCTATCGTCGAAGCGGTCAACAACTGGGACGACCCCGAGCGCCTCGCCGAGATCGCGTCGAACATCGGCGGCGGCATGAAAGGCGACGCCAACGCCGACCTGCCGGAAGAAGAGAAGATGCAGGGCCGTGGCGTCTGAGCGTTCGAACACAGCGAGCAATCTCGACCCGTGAGCGCCGACACGCCCGCAGACGACGGCTCCAACGACCTCGACGGCGGGAGCGACGAGCGCGCCGTGGCGGCTCGACTCGACGACATCGACGGACCAGTGCTCCTGTTCGACGGCGTCTGTAACCTCTGTAACGCCGCAGTCCGGTTCGTCGTGCGGTTCGACGCGGCCGGGACGTTCCGGTTCGCACCGCTCCAGTCCGAGGTCGGCCAGGCTTTGCTCGAACGCCACGACCTGTCGACAGAGACGTTCGACTCCGTCGTCCTAATCGAGGACGGCGCGGTCGCCACGAAGTCGACGGCCGCACTACGGGTGGCCCGACGGCTCGACGGCCCGTGGCCGCTGTTGTACCCGGCGATCCACCTCCCCGAGCGCACCCGCGACCGGATGTACGACCTCGTCGCAGACTACCGCTATCGCGTGTTCGGGAAGAAAGACCAGTGTCCGATCCCCGAGCCGGAGATTCGCGACCGATTTCTCCAGCGGCGACTCGACTGATACTGCCGGCTGTCGCTGTTTCAAGATATTCGCGACCATGGGGTCGCGAAAGCGGTCACAGATGGACAGCCGACGGTACCGCTCCGGAGGACAACCCTGATACTGCCGGCTGTAACTTCGTGACGATCTTCGCCACCCCGGGGTGGCGAAATCGGTCACAGATGTACAGCCGGTAGTATGAAGCCGCTGTAGGTCTCTGGGGGAACTATGCAGACGACGACGCCGGTCGGCGACGAGACGCCGGTCCCGACCAACGGCTCCGCGTCGAACTGGCCGGTGTTTCAGGACACCGTGGCGTCCGTCTTCGGGGAGGGCCAGCGGTTCCTCGAAGAACTCGCGACGACCCAGGGGCGGGCGGCCGTCACCGCCGTGCTCGTGATCGCCGCGCTGCTCGCCGTCTTCGTCGTCGTCCCCCTCCTCGTTCGCCAGATCCGCCGCGTCCTCGCGTCCCGACTGTTCGACAGCCGCGTCGCCGACGGCGTCGAGCTGGTCGGGATGTACATCCCGACGACGATCTCGGGAATCGCGTTGCGGATTCTCCAGGTGTCGGTCCTGATCGTCGGCACGCTCTCGCTGCTGGTCGTCTGGGGACTCGTCGACGTGGCCGTCGCCACCGGTGGGCTGATCCTCGCTGCGATCCCGAACCTCGTCAAAGCGACGATGACTGCCGTGTTGCTGGTGCTTGCCTACGTCGGCTCCGACCAGCTCAGAACTGTGATCGATCGGTTCAGCCAGGGTGCAGACCGGGTCACCCAGCACCAGGAAGAGGTGATGCTGCGGGTGGGCCAGGTGGTCCTGCTCGTCACCGTCGGTTCGTCGATCATGACGCTGTGGGGGATCAACCTCAGCGGTCTGCTGGTCGGGGCGGGATTCCTCGGGATCGTCGTCGGTCTGGCCGCTCGCCAGACGCTGGGTTCGCTGATCGCCGGTTTCGTCCTCATGTTCTCGCGTCCCTTCACCGTCGGCGACTGGATCGAAGTCGACGGCCAGGAGGGGATCGTCACCGACATCACGATCCTCAACACGCGACTCCAGAACTTCGACGGCGAGACGGTCGTCCTGCCCAACGACAAGGTCAACGATCGGTCCCTGACCAACCGGAGTTCAAACGGCCGGCTGCGGCTGCGGACGGAGGTGGGAATCGACTACGACGCCGATCCCGACCACGCCGAGACGGTGGCCCTCGACGCGATCGAAGCCGTCGAAATCGTCGAGGACGCGCCGGCACCGAAAGTCATCCCGAAGGCCTTCGGCGACTCCGCGATCGTGCTGGAACTGCGCTACTGGATCGAACATCCGAGCCCACCGCGGAAGTGGCGGGCCATCTCGGGGGTCGTCAGCGGCGTCAAGGAGGCGTTCGACGACGAGGGGATCACGGTGCCGTACCCACAGCGCGAACTGTCCGCACGCGACGGGACCGCAACCCAGTTGCGCGACGGACAACTGGCCGACGGACAGCCCTCGGCAGACGCCGACGGCGAGACGGACTGATACTGCCGGCTGTACTGTTTCAAGAGATTCGAGACACGGGATCGAGCAATTCTTCGCAGACGTACAGCCGGTAGTGTGATCAGGGCAACAGCTCCGCGCTCACGAGCCCCGCACCGGCGAGCCACGCGCCGACGAGCACGCCGAGGACGCCCACGTGGAGCAGCCACTCGACGCCGTCGGGCGCGCCGAGTGGCCCCTCGACGGCCGCGAGGGCACTGTCGGCACCCGCCGCCAGCGACGGTGCCGACAGGACGACCGCGAGAGCGACGCCGACGACGAGCGGCACTCCGAGCACGCACAGCGCGGTGCCGAGCCACACGAGTCGAACCGCGATCGGTGCCGGTGACCTGGAGCCGTCCGTCCCGAACTCCGGCTGTCTGCGTTCCATGTGTACACACAACATGCTCTGGCCCGATAAAGACACCCGCTATACTGAGGGTTACAGCCACTCGCGGAGCGGCGGGATCAGCCCCAGCGTCGCAGCCCCGAGGTAGAGCCCGAACAGGACGAGCAGGGCACCGACCGCCGTCGCCACCTCGGACATCGCACCGAGGAGCAACTGTCCGCCGGTAGTGACCACCACCAGCGCGACGCCGAGCAACAGCAACGTGCCGATCACGTCCAACAGTGCGTCTTTGATCGCGGCCCGGACGACCCGGTACAGCGTGTCCGGATCGAAACCCGGATCGACGCCGCCGTCGCCGCGCCGCCGCCACTCGCCCGTCGCCTCCTCGTCCGTGCCGTCGCTCGCATCGGGGACCATACTCGCACGTCGATCACGTGACACAAAAGCGAACTGGTGGAGACAGCGCCTAGAACACGGTCGCGCCAGCGCCGATTCGAGTCTGGTACACCTGGGCCTCCACGTCCTCCTCGGCGAAGCGCTCGATCATCGCCGAGCCGATCGCTCGCTGATCGCCCTCGTGACAGGCGGCGATGACGGTCGGGCCGGCACCGCTGATGGTGACCCCGGTCGCGCCCGCTTCCAGCGCGGCCGCTCGAACGTCCGCGTAGCCGTCGATCAGCTTCGCTCGGGCCGGCGTGACGATCGAGTCGTACATCCCGGCCCCCACGAGATCGGGGTCGTCCCGATGCATCCCGGTCGTGAGCCTGGCGGCGTTGCCGACGGTCTCGACGAGCTGGTCGACGCCGGCCCGCTCGGGGACGACGCGTCGCGCGTCGCGCGTCGAGACGACGATGTCGGGGAGGCAGGCCACCAGCGGGATGTCGGCGTCGACCTGCGTGACCCCCTCGTCGGTCGCGATCGTGAACCCGCCCATGATCGACGGGGCGACGTTGTCGTCGTGGGCGTCCCCGGAGACGACGGCTTCGCCCTTGGCGGCGATCGGCACGAGCGCCTCGCGGCTGTGGCCCCGGTCGTAGAGCTCGTTGAGGCCGACGGCCGCGGCAGCGGCGCTGGCGGCCGAAGAACCCAGTCCCGACGCGGGCCGGATGCCCTTGTCGATCTCGATGTGTGCCGGGGCGTCGAGCGCTTTGGCGACCGCGCCGACGGTGTTTTTCTCCGGATCTTCCGGGATGTACTCGCTCCCGGCCCCCGTCACTTCGATGGTCGTCCGCTCGGCCTTCGAGACGCGAACCACGTCCGCCGGGCGCTCGAGCGCGACGCCGAACACGTCGAACCCGCTCCCCAGGTTGGCACTCGTTGCCGGTGCCCGGACGGTCAACATGCATCCGAGTATCCCCACTGCAGGCAAAAAGGTAGCGGACCGTACGCAGGGTTCGGTCGGACAGCGCCGGTCGTAGCGATTTCCCGGTGAGCGTCACAGCGACGACCGATGAGCGACGGCGACCGCCGGTATCAGGGCAACTGATTAGTATCGGAACGGATATTGTCGGAACGAGATAATCGAATGGCCACGTACGTGTTCTGGAGCGTCGTCGCTATGACGCTGGTCAGTGGGCTGATCTGCAGTGCAATGGCAGTGTCCGCCTGGCGCAACCACGACCAGCCGGCGGCCTCGGCGTTTGGCTGGCTGATGGTCGCTGCCGCCGCGTGGGCGTTCATGGCGACGGCCCGCCTGTTGACCGATCAGGTGGCGGGCGCGTACCTGTTCGACCGCATCGCACGGGCCGCCTCCAGCAGCACCGCCCCGCTCGTGTTGGTGTTCGTACTCTCCTACATCGGCCGCGAGGACGTTCTCACGCCGCGGTTCGTCGGCTCGCTGTGGCTCGTTCCGACCAGTTACACCGTCCTCTCGGCGACGGCTCCGTTCCACGACCTCGTACCGGGACCCGAGAGCGTGTGGGTCGGGGCGTGGGAGAACGCCACGGTGTTGACCGTCACAGAAGGGATCCCCTCCCAGATCGACCTCCTCTATACCTACCTCCTCCTCGCGGTGGCGTTCCTCCTGCTGGCACGCTTTCTCGTCAGGTCGCGGGCCATCTACCGACTCCAGACGGCGACGGTCGTGACTGCGATCCTCGTGCCCGTCATCGTCAACGCCGCGACGCAGTTCTACCAGTTCTCGCATCCGGGCGTGGATCTGACGCCGGCCGCACTCGGTCTCACCGGGCTGGTGCTGGGCTGGGGACTGTTCCGGTACGACCTCCTCGACGTGACGCCACTGGCGAGCGACATCCTCGTCGACGAACTGCCCGACCCCGTGTTCGTCCTCGCAGAGGACGGTCGCATCCTCGATCACAACCGCGCCGCCGAGACGATGTTCGACGCCGATCCCCTCTGTGGGCGACGGCTCGCCGCCGTCGCTCCGCGGCTCGCCGAACGGCTCGACGGTAGTTCGGTCTACTCGCGCTCGGACCCCACCAGCGAGGAGGTCACGTACTTCGATCCGCAGGTCACCTCGATCGACGACCAGCACGGCATCGAGCGCGGCCGGCTCATCGTCTTGCGGGACGTGACCGGCCAGCAGCGTCGCCAGGACCGCCTGGAAGCCCTCCAGGCGGCGACCCAGCAGTTCATCACGGCCAACTCGGTCGAACGCATCGCGGAGCTGACGGTGACGTTCGCGGACCGCGTGCTCGATCAGGACGCCGCCGCGGTGTACGTCCACGAGGACGATCGACTGCGCCCGGCCGCCGCCAGCGACGCGCTCGAACGGGAGTGTACGCTGACGGAGCTGACCGTCGAGGACCCCGACCATCCAGTGTACACCGCCTACGAGTCCGAGACGATCGACAGGGCGGACGTGCGTGATTCGGGGACGACGATGCCGTTCCGGTACCTCCTGTTGGTGCCGATCGACGACCACGGCGTGCTGGCGATCGGCTCGCGCGAGCCCGGTGCGTTCGTGACCGAAGACGAGCAGTTCGCGACGATCCTCGCCCGGACGACGCAGGTCGCGTTCACGCAGGTCGACCGCGAGCGCGAGCTCCGACAGAGCCGACAGGCGATCGAGCGTCGCAACGAGCAGGTCGCGTTCTTCAACGGCGTGTTGCGACACACGCTGCGCAACGCCTTGCTCGTCATCGAAGGACGAGCGAACCACCTGCGAGACCACGTCGACGACGCCAGACAGCGACATCTCGACCGGATCGTCCAGTGGTGTGAGGACCTCTCGGAACTCAGCGAGGAGATCGAGGCGATCAACGACACCGTCACGGCGAGCGAGGCACAGCGCCTCGACAGGATCGATCTCGGCAGGGTGTTGTCCGACCGCGTCGACGCGCTCTCGGAGGACTTTACGGACGTGACCATCGAGCTGGCCGTCGACGACGGGCTGACCGTCCTCGCCAACGATCTCATCGAGAAGGTCGTCGACAGCGTCATCTCGAACGCCATCACGCACAACGACGCACAAGCGCCCCGCGTCGAGATCACCGCCACCGAGATCGCCGACCGCGTCCAGCTCAGGGTCGCCGACAACGGCCCCGGCATGACCGACGAGATGAAAGAGACCGTCTTCGAACGTAACGTCGGTGCCAGCCAGACCAGCCACGGCTTCGGACTCTACTTCGTCTCGGTGATGATGAACCTCTACGGCGGGACGGTCTGGATCGAGGACAACGACATCCGGGACGACGGCACGCGCCGCGGTGCCGTGGCGGTCCTCGAGTTCCAGCAGGCCGAGACACAACACACATCCCGGTCGCCCGAAAACGAGCAGGCATGATCGGCGTCGTCGGCGGCGGCATCGCGGGGTTGGCGGCCGCGTACCGGCTCCAGCAACGCGGCCACGAAGTCCACGTGTTCGAGGCCACAGACCAGGTCGGCGGACTGGCCGCGGTGTACGAGACCGCCGGGGACCCTCTGGAGAAGTTCTACCACCACCTCTCGAAGTCCGAGGAGACGATCGTCGAGCTGGCCCACGAGCTGGGGCTGGGCGAGGACGTCGAGTGGCGGATCGGCGAGAACGCCTACTACGTCGACGGGGTCGTCCACCCGATGGACAAGCCCTGGGAGATCCTCGCCTTTCCCCACTGGAGCGTCTACGACAAGTTCAGGCTCGGGATGCTCACGCTCGATATCGACGTTCGCGGTGGCGTCCCGAAGTTCGACACCTACGAGCGCCTCGAAGACTTCGAGGACGTGCCAGTCAAGGAGTTCGCACGGGAGCACACGACGGAGAACGTCTACGAGACGTTCTTCGAACCGCTGCTCGAAGCGAAGTTCGGCGAGCGCGCGGCGGACGTAAGCGCCGCCTGGCTGCTCGGGCGCATCAAGTTCCGCGGGGAGCGAGACATCCTCAACGGGGAGATCCTCGGCTACCTCGACGGCGGTTTCGGCCGGCTGCTGGACGCGCTCGTCGAGGCGGTGGGCCGAGAGAACATCACGACCGGCGCACGCGTGACGGAGCTTTCGACGACGGGCGGTGCCGTCGACTCGCTGACCGTCGACACCGACGAGGGAACCGAAACTCACGGGGTCGACGCCGCCGTCGTCGCCGCGATGCCGACGGTACTGGAGGCGCTGACGGGGTATCAATGTGGGATCGACTTCCAGGGGACGATCTGCTCGGTGATCAGTCTGGACGAGTCGCTGACCGACACCTACTGGCTCAACATCGCCGACGAGGCTCCGTTCGGGGCGCTCATCGAGCACACCAACTTCGTCCCGCCCGAGCGCTACGGCGGCGAACACCTCGTCTACATCGCCAAGTACGTCCAGCACACGGACGACCCCTACTGGCAACAGGACGACGAAGAGATCCGCGAGACGTGGCTGTCAGGCATCGAGGGGCTGTTTCCCGACTTCGACCGCGACAGCGTCAACTGGGTCGAGACCGCCCGGAACCCGCGGACGGCACCGATCTACGAGCGGGGCTATCTGGATATGGTCGTCCCCTACGACCTGGCCGACGAGATCGCCGAGGGCGTCTACTACGCCGGGATGGCCTCTCGGGCACAGTATCCCGAGCGGAGCCTCAACGGCGGCATCGTCGCCGGCTACGAGTGTGCCGACCGGATCACCGGGGACCGGTAGTTCGATTGCTCGCGCTGTTTGGGGCTGTCCGCAGTCGCGGCGTCCAGCGGACGCCGTCGTCCGAGCGTCGCCTGGATGGCACTGTCGGAGGGCGGTCTACGGCGACCGGCGGCGCTACTCCTCGACGCCGGGGGCCTCGCTCGGATCCACGTCTGTGGGCTCTTCCTGACCGCCGACCACGATCTCGCCGTCGTCGGTCTCGACGTACACGTCGTCGGCGAACCCGCCCTCCGCGTGAGGGTGCTCGGGGTCGTCGAGCTTTTCGGGCGTCGACGGGGCCTCGGTGATGCCGTCTTCGGGAGCGAACGTGCCGAGTGGCTCGTCGATCGTGATGTCGTAGCGCTCGAAGAACGACTCGTAGCGCTCGTAGTGGGCCGCCAGTTCGTCGACGGGGAACTCCATCATCTCCGTCCAGCCGTGGTTGTAGAAGTCGAAGTTCGCCTGTACGTGTGTGATCTCTCTGGCCTCGGCCTCGGGGAAGCCGGCGTCCAGCGCGGCGACGTAGGTGTCCATCGTCGCGTCGAAGAAGTCGTCGAGGTGGGCGCGCCGCTCGTCGGCGCGGCTCGCGTCGGCCTTGTCCGCGAAGACGTTCGTGTGCAAGTCCACCAGCCGGTCGTTGACCGCCTCGCCGACGACTGGGAGTGTCAGCGCCTGCTTGGCCGCGAAGTGCTTGACGTTCTGGCGGAGTTTCATCACGTTTCCCTTGGTCGCGACGGCCTTCAACCCCGCGATCGGGGGTAATTCTCACCCGCCGCGTCAATACTTGCCACCTGACGCGAAGATGGCAATCCACATTAAGCCCGATATCCAACGTCCCGCTTATGAGCACGTCGCACGTGATTATCGGTGACGGCATCGCGGGGTCGTCGGCTGCAGAGTCGATCCGCGAAGCCGATCCAGACGCAGACGTCACAGTCATCACGGACGAGGGAGAGGCCCTGTACAACCGGATCCTCATCAAGGAGTTCGCGAAGGGCAAGCTCCCCGAAGCACCGATCTCGATCCACGAACCCGAGTGGTACGAGGAGCGAGACATCGACCTCGAACTGAACACGCACGTCACCGAAGTCGACACCGACGCCCACGAGATTCACACCCACGAGGGCGACAGCTACGAGTACGACAAGCTGCTCGTCGCGACCGGCGGGACGCCGGCGCAGCTCCCGGTCGACAACGCCGACGCCGACGGGATCCACCACTTCTGGACGTTCCAGGACGCCCGCAACATCCGCGAACACGCCGAGGAGACCGACGACGCGATCATCGTCGGTGCGGGCCTGCTCGGGATCGACCTCGCCGCGATCTGTGGCGCACAGGGGATCGACGGGACGTTCCTCATGCGTGGCAACCGCTGGTGGCGCTACGCGCTCAGCCTCGACGGCGCGGAGATCATCCACGACGCGATGCGCGGCGTCGGCGTCGAACCCGTCTTCGAGTCCGGCGTCGACCACTTCGAAGTCGACGACGACTGTCACGTCGAGGCGGCCGTCGACCCCGACGGTAACCGCTACGACGGCGACTTCGCGGGCGTCGCGATCGGTCTGGACTTCAACACCGAGTTCCTCGCCGGCTCGGGCATCGAGACCGACGACGGGATCGTCGTCGACGAGTACATGCAGACCAACGTCGAAGACGTCTACGCGGCGGGCGACATCACGCAGTTCTACGACACGATCCTCGACGAACGCGCACAGAACGGCGCGTGGGGCTCGGCCAAAGAGCAGGGATCGGTCGCCGGTGCCAACATGGTCGCCGACGCGGCCGAAGAAGAGTTCCGCTGGGTCTCGACGTACTCGATCACCCACTTCGACTTCCCCTTCCTCTCCTTCGGTCACCCGACGCTCGGCGACGAGGACTGCGAGCGAAAGTACTCCGACACGGAGTGGCGTCGACTCACTTTCAAGGACGGCAAGCTCATCGGCGGCGTGCTCATCGGCGATCTCTCCCAGCAGTCGAAGTTCAAGAAGCTCATCCGCGAGGAACGCGAGGTCGCGGACAAGAAGGAACTGCTGCTCGAAGAAGATGTCGACATCGAGCGCCTCGAAGAAGTCGCTCCCGCACAGGCCGAGTGAACTACCCCACCCTACCGCTCGCCTGACGGCTCGCGCTTGAGGGTGGGGCTTCCTGTTTCCACGACGCGCTTTGCAGACACAGATGTATCTACAGGGAGCGCAGTCTCCACAGGCGTTGATTCGGAGTATCCCACTCCTACGTCTTCGAGGCCGCGGGAAAGAATGTTCCACGCCGCGTTCGCGTCTCTATCCGCCTCGAACCCACACGCCGGACAGGCATGTTTGCGCACCCACAGCGGCTTCTCTGTCGAAACGCCGCAGGACGCACACTCTTTCGTCGTCCCTCTTGGGTTGACGGCCACGAAGTGCGTGCCTTCGCGTTCGCACTTGTATTCGAGCAACGAGAGGAACGTCCCCCACGCTGCACCTGCCCGGTTCCGCGAGTTGCCCGGTAGTTCGACCAACCCCTTCGTGTCCAAGTTCTCGACCGCTACAAAGTCGTACTCGGTGGCGTAGTAGTTCGAGAGCTTGTGGAGGAAGTCTCGCCGCTTGTGCTTCAGGTCGGCGTGTCGTTCGGCCACAACTCGACGCTGTTTCTCCCAATTCGCAGACCCGTGCTGTTTCCGTGAGAGGTCACGCTGTGCGCGTTCCAACCGCTCGCGTTCGTCAGACAGGTCGAGCGATTCGACGGCGGTCCCGTCGGTGTCGTGGGCGTACTTGAGAATCCCCACGTCGATACCGACGCACCGCTCGGGAGTCTTCGGTTTCGCAGGTGGGTCGTCCGGGGTTTCGACGCCGAGGATAGCGTACCACTTGCCGGTCGGTTCCTGTTTGACCGTGACGGTCTTGATTTCGGCGTCGTCGGGGAGGTCGCGGTGGAAAGTGAGCGGGATTTCTCCGAGTTTCGAGAGCCACAGTCGGGTCCGACCGCCCGTGTTCTTGAGCTTGAAGCCGGATTGACTGTAGGTGAAACTGCGGTACTCGCCCGGCGCTTTCCACTTGAGCGTCCCGACGCGGTAGCCGTTCTCTTTGCGTCCGCGTAGCGTCGAGAGGTTGTCGTACAGCCGTTGCACGACTTTCTGAAGAACTTTCGAGTGAACTTGTTTCAGGTCGTTCCACCACTTTTTGAGACTTGGCAGGAGTTTCTGTTCGGAGTATGCCGACGTGTCGTCTGTTCGGTTGAGTCGGTGAAGGAAGTGGTTGTAGACCTGCCTACAGGTATCGACAGTCCACGCTAACTGCTCTTCGAGCACGTCGGACGGTCGGAGACGATACCTGTAGTTGTAGTTCATTTACGAGCGTTCTTCGATGAGTTCGTCAAGTTTCTCTTGGACGAACGAGGACAGACTCAGGTGGTTCTCCTGAATCCACTCCTCTTGGTCGTCGCGGATAGAGATGGTCTTGCGCGTTGCCACACCATAAGTTATGCAAAACACGTACTAAACAGTTGCGATTATGTGGGCCTGTGGGTCGAGGGACGAACGTGTTTGAGACTCGTGCGGCGCTGTATCCCCTCCCTACTCGCTCCGCTCGCTCGTTGAGGAAGGGGCCTTAGCGCCTCAATTCAGGTAAACCGCGGGAAGGTCCTTCTCGTCGCTCCGACCGACACTTTTTGTCCCTGAGCCAACAACAGCCGTGTATGCTCCGTGCTCTGCTCCGGTGGCTCGTCGGCAGTCTCTCTCGTGGGCGATCCGACGAAGACGACGAGCGAGCCCACGCCGGATCGCTCCTCGACGCCTCGGTCAACTACGCCCACGGCCAAGCAGACGGTCGGCAGGCGGTTCGAGAGATGGAGAAAGTCAACGAAGAGGCGTCGAAGCTCCGGGACGCGGACGACCGCCGGCCGTAGAACCGACGGCCTTTTTTCGGGTGACGGCCGAGATTCGAGCATGGTTGGCGGCAGCGGCGACATGACACTCGCGATCGAGCTCGCGGCGCTCAAGGAACTGGCCCACCCCGACGCCGTCTTCAACGACGCGCGCCAGTGGGCCGAGTACGTCGGCGTCATCTCCGAGAAACCCACCTACGTCGTCACGAACTTCTGTCGGAAACACCGGATCAGGCAGGACTTCTTCTCGGGCCCACGCGGGCGCGAGGAGAGTCTGGGCAACGTCAAAGAGCAGTTCGACACCGAGCGCCACGTCTTCGTCGGCACGACCGACGAGGACGCGGCGCTGGCCGAGACCGCGGACTGGGAGTACCTCACCGTCGAAGGTGCCGCAGAAGCGGCCGACTGGGAACTGGGCGATCCGGAGTCTCCCGACGCCGTCGAGTCCGAAGAGCAACGCGACGACTGGCCCTGACTGTCCGTCCGCAGCGACAGCCGTTCACGATCGATCCGGGTTGTTTCCACCGTTCACAGAAGACACTTATCGGGACCGCGGCACCACGCCCACATGGGTCTCCGTACCGCGCTCCTCGTCGTTACGGTACTACTGGCTGGTTGTGTCGGTAATCCGGGACCAGCCGGAACAGTCACCGAGACGAAGTCGAACGCCACGAACAGCACCGAGCGAACCGTCGTCTCGAACGTCAACGAGACCAAGGTCGTCGAGCGAGCACTCAATGCCGAGAAAGCGTACGTCGCTTCGAAGCTTCGGAACGCCTCCTGTGTCGAGTCGTGGGACACCTACCCGATCGTGATGGACCGTGAAGGGACAGTCGTCAATCAGACAACATCGGGGCTCTACGTCGACGTTCAGCAGCCCTACGCCTGGGGGAACGAGGACATCGAAGCCGATTCCGCCTCCAGGGCGACGTACCTCGTCACCGACAACGAGACGCAGCGAGTCTCTGGGCCCGAGATCGATCCCTGCTGACACGCCTCGACGTGGCCGTTCGTGAGGACGCCGAGTGACATCGCTCGTTTTAACCGCTCGAACGCGCTACGAACGGTAATGACAGAGTCCGGCGTGCCCGGGGACGGGGGCCAGTCTATGGAACTGCCCTGTGGGGAAGAGCGCTCCATCCACGAACTCGACATGGGCCTGCGGGAGATCGACTGTCGCTGCGGCGAGACCCACGCCGTCGTGATGGACATGCACCCCCTCTCGCGATTCGTCCCGGAGTTTCTCGTCGAGATCCTCACCGAGACCGTCGAACCGGCGGAGGACGACCGCGAGGAGTTCACTACGGCGCACCTCATGGCGATCGTGATGGAGGAGTTCCCCGAGGAGATGGCCGTCGCCGACGTGGCAGAGGACGGGGCCGTCGGCTACGCTCTGGTGTGGGTGGCCGACTTCGACTCCCGACGACTCCACGAGATCGTCGTCGAGTTGCTCGTCGAGCTGATGGAACACGCCGTCAGCCACGCCGAGGACGACGCGGTCATGGACCAGTTCGAACAGGAGATGCTGGAGTTCGACGTCAGCGAGTTCGTCGAGCAGTACCGCGCGCGGCGAGACTTCGAGTCCGAGCACGACTCGCCGGTCTGAGTCGTGGTCCGGACGAGCAATTCGGAGAGTCTCGCGAGCGAAGCGAGCGAGACAACAGCAGATGTCGTCTGCTGGCACTTCGAGTCCGAGCAGGACTCGCCGGTCTGATACTACCGGCTGTAAATCTGTGAACGATTTCGCCACCCCGGGGTGGCGAAGATCGTCACGAAGTTACAGCCGGCAGTATGAGTCGTGGTCCGGACGAGCAATTCGGAGCGTCTCGCGAGCGAAGCGAGCAGTCTATATAGATCCGACCATAGAACATAGATCGGCCGGCGATAGCGTATGACAGCTGTCTGCATCTTCCGACAGTTCGCCGTCCCGCGATTCTGCCCAGAACGCCGTCTGACGGCTGTCTGACGGTGTTATATGGTGTGTGAAGGCGTGTGTATGCACATGCGCACACGGCACGGCGAGTTCGAGCGAATTCGATCGGTGCTCGAAGACGCCGACCCGGACGAGCCGTTGACGGCGCGCGAGATCCTGCAGGTCCTCGACGAGCACGGCGAGGAGTTCGACAGCGCCCACCGCGTCGCGACGGTACTCGGACGGCGTGCACAGACCGGTGAGGTCGAGGTCATTCGCGACCAGCCCTACCGGTACCAGTTCGCCGACCGGAACAACTGATCGGGCGGCCGGCGCTCGCCGGCTGTTGGTCTCGTGAGGCGTGCCCGGGCCAGTCCGGGATTGTAGCCGGTAGGGTGATGGGACAGTCGTTTGTCCGTCGAGCGCGTTCGATCGATCGACGGTCAGGGTGGTGTCACGACCACCCATGCGACACCACCACATTACGACATTCGAAATTCGGTTTCGATCTTCGTATCCTTTCGCCGGGCTTATTACGATGTGCGGACTCCCCACGGACAATGACAGAGAGCGAAGACCGCACAATCTTGCTCATCGGGAGTGGCCCGATCCAGATCGGACAGGCAGCCGAGTTCGACTACTCCGGCGCACAGGCGTGCCGTGCCCTGCAGGAGGAGGGCGCACGGGTCGTCCTGGTGAACTCGAACCCGGCGACGATCATGACCGATCCGGAGATGGCCGACAAGGTGTATCTCGAACCGATCAACACCGAGGCGATCTCTGAGATCATCCGGAAGGAAGATCCCGACGGCGTCATCGCCGGTCTCGGCGGTCAGACCGGCCTCAACGTCACGGCCGAGTTGGCCGAGGAGGGGGTCCTCGAAGAGCACGACGTCGAGATCATGGGCACGCCGCTGGACACGATCTACGCGACGGAGGATCGTGACCTGTTCAAACAGCGCATGGAGGAGATCGGCGAGCCGGTGCCGTCTTCGACGACGATCACCCTCGACGAGGGCGAGACCGTCACCGAACTGACCGAGGAGAGCCTGCGCGACCGCGTCGAGGACGCCGTCGACGAGGTCGGCGGCCTGCCGGTCATCGCACGCACGACGTACACGCTCGGTGGCTCCGGCTCGGGCGTCGTCCACGAGATGGAGGAACTCATCGAGCGCGTCCGCAAGGGGCTGCGCCTCTCTCGGAACAGCGAGGTGCTGATCACCGAGTCCATCGAGGGGTGGGTCGAACTGGAGTACGAGGTGATGCGCGACGCCGACGACTCGTGTATCATCATCTGTAACATGGAGAACATCGACCCGATGGGGATCCACACCGGCGAGTCGACGGTCGTCACGCCCTCGCAGGTCATCCCCGACGAGGGCCACCAGGCGATGCGCGACTCCGCGCTGAAGGTGATCCGCGAGCTCGGGATCGAGGGCGGCTGTAACATCCAGCACGCCTGGCGCGACGACGGCACGCCCGGCGGCGAGTACCGTGTCGTCGAGGTCAACCCTCGCGTCTCCCGTTCCTCCGCGCTGGCCTCGAAGGCGACGGGCTACCCGATCGCCCGCGTCACCGCGAAGGTCGCGATGGGCAAGCGCCTCCACGAGATCGACAACGAGATCACCGGCGAGACCACCGCGGCCTTCGAGCCCGCGATCGACTACGTCGTCACGAAGGTGCCGCGCTGGCCCATCGACAAGTTCCGCGACGTGGAGTTCGAGCTGTCGACGGCGATGAAGTCGACCGGCGAGGCGATGGCCATCGGCCGGACCTTCCCCGAGTCGATGCTGAAGGCGCTGCGCTCCTCGGAGTACGACCCCGCCGTCGACTGGAGCGAGGTCGACGACGACGAACTCGAAGACGACTACCTGATCCGCCCGACGCCGGATCGGCCCTATGCCATCTTCGAGGCCTTCGCCCGCGGCTACACGGTCGACGAGATCGTCGAGCTGACCGACATCGAGCGCTGGTACGTCGAGCGCTTCCAGCAGATCGAGGAAGCCGCCGAGGCCGCACAGAACGGCGACTTCGCGACCGCCGCGGAGGCCGGTTTCACCGACCAGGAAATTACCGCGATGGCGGGCGGCGAGTTCAACGACACGCACGCCTCCTGGGTTCCGGAGGGCGACCTGAGCGAGAAAGGCGACGAACTCGAAGCGGCGACAGACGGGTCCGGTGTCACCGTCGAGGACGTCGAGAGCGAGACGGTCGATCGGGACTTCAAGCTCGTCGACACCTGTGCCGGCGAGTTCGAGGCGACGACGCCGTACTACTACTCGACGCGAGACCCCATCTCGGGGATCGATCGCAACGAGCTACAGATCGACCCCGACGTAGAGAGCGTCGTCGTGGTCGGTGGCGGCCCGATCCGGATCGGCCAGGGCGTCGAGTTCGACTACTGTTCGGTCCACGCGGTCCGCGCGCTCGAAGAGGCCGGCATCGACGCCCACGTCGTCAACAACAACCCCGAGACCGTCTCGACGGACTATGACACCAGTGATGGCCTGTTCTTCGAGCCGGTCACGGCCGAGGAAGTCGCCGACGTGATCGAAGCCACCAACGCCGACGGCGTGATGGTCCAGTTCGGCGGCCAGACCTCCGTCGACATCGGCCACCCGCTCGAACAGGAACTCGACCGTCGCGGCCTCGACTGTGAGATCATGGGCACCGCGGTCGACGCGATGGACCTCGCGGAGGACCGTGACCGCTTCAACCAGCTGATGGACGACCTGGGCATCGCACAGGCCGAAGGCGGGACGGCGACCAGCAAGGAAGAGGCGCTGGACCTGGCTCACGACATCGGCTACCCCGTCCTGGTGCGTCCGAGCTACGTGCTCGGCGGCCGCGCGATGGACGTGGTGTACAACGACGAGGACCTCGAAACCTACATCGAGGAGGCCATCCGCGTCTCCCCGGACAACCCGATCCTCGTCGACGAGTTCCTCGCGGACGCCGTGGAACTGGACGTCGACGCCGTCGCCGACGGCGAGGACGTGCTGATCGGTGGCGTCATGGAGCACGTCGAGACCGCGGGCGTCCACTCCGGTGACTCCGCGTGTATGATCCCGCCACGCTCCCAGGAGATCAAAGACGTGATGCCCCGCATCCGCGAGGTCACGGAGGACATCGCGTCGGCCCTGGAGACCGAGGGGCTGCTCAACGTCCAGCTCGCGGTCCGCGACGGCGAGGTGTACGTGCTCGAAGCCAACCCGCGTTCCTCCCGAACCGTGCCCTTCATCGCGAAGACGACGGGCGTCCCACTGGCCAAGATCGCGGCGAAGGTCATGGCCGGCGCGACCCTCGAAGAACTCGACTACGAGGAGCAGGTCCCGGACCAGGTCTCGGTCAAGGAGGTCGTCCTGCCGTTCGACCGCCTGCCGGGCTCGGACCCGCGCCTCGGCCCGGAGATGAAGTCCACCGGCGAGGTCATGGGGACGGCCGGCTCCTTCGGGAAGGCCTACCAGAAGGCACAGATGTCCGTCGACAAACCGATCCCGCTCGACGGGACGGCGCTGGTCGACATGCCGATCATCGGCTTCGAGGACCACTTCGACGTGCTCGATTTCGACGACTTCGAGGACGTCGACGCTATCGTCGAAGCGATCCAGAACGGCGAGATCGACATGGTGCTGTCGCGTAACCGCGACGTGCTGGAAGCGTGTGTCGAGGAGACGGTCACGTACTTCTCGACGCGTGAGTCCGCCGAGGCCGCCCTCGAAGCGATCAACGCCGACGACCAGCCCCTGAACGTCCAGGACATCGCCTCGCGACCCAAGACCCAGCGCGAGTGGGGCCGCTGAGACGAGTCCCCATCTGCCAGCTCGGGTCCGTAAACTGAATCTCTTTTTTCTTGCCCGAACGGCCACTTTTCTCTTGGTGAGGGCCTGTACTAGGACCTTCGAGAAGTAATATCGCTACAAACACAACCGTAATACGGCGGTACTCACTTTCGGAACCTATGCAACGTTCGACAACGAGCAGGCCCCGCCCACCGAGACGGTCGATCAGGTCCATCGTTTCCGTGGTCGAACCGCGATGAACGAGGGACAGATTACCGAACGCGCGCTCACGCTGGCCGAGATGGCTCCCCACGAGTCGGTGACCGTCGACCTGCTCGCGGGCCGGGACGGTCGATTCTCACCTGGACCGCCGCTGAACGAACCGCCAGTGACGTATCTCGAAAGCACGGAAGCTCCCGCGTACGTCTTGACGAACGGGAAGCGTGGCATCGGCTTGGGGACGAAGCGAAACACCGTCTCACCAAGTGGCGACAGGCGGACCATCGTTCTCGTCAGCGGCCGGCGAACCCTCTGTCTGGTCGGCCAGGCCGACGGTGACGAGATCGTCGAGATTCCACACGACGCCGTCGTCAGCGTCTCGTACAAGACCGGCTTCCGTGCGAACCGGATCGCACTCAGAACGCCACAGAAGACCTACCACTGCTGGATACACCGCAAAGCCGAGGAGTCGCTGCTCGAAGCGGCGACGGCGTTCGTCGAGGACCACAAGCGTGAGACTCCCGAGGCCATCGACGGCGACGACGACGCGAACCGCGTGATGTACCGCGGCCGCCCAGTCACGCGAGACGTCCTCGACGACACCTCGGCAGCGGACAGTGATCAGACCGTCACGTATCGCGGACAGCCGGTCGACGACTCGTCGGAGTAGCGGTCGCCGGTAGCTACTCGACGGTGACGCTCTTGGCGAGGTTCCGGGGTTTGTCGATCGATCGGCCCAGCCCCTTCGCGGTGTAGTACGACACGAGCTGGAGCTGGACGTTCGCGAGCACCGCGGCGGCTTCGGGGCGGGTCTCGGGAATCTTCAGCACCTCGTCGGCGTACCGTTCCACGTCGCTTCGCCCGTCCGTGACGGCGACGACGGGCGCGTCGCGAGCTTCCACCTCTTTGACGTTGCCAACGGTCTTGCGGGCCTGCTCGCCGTCGCCGACGACGACCGCGAACACCGGGGTGTCGTCGGTCACCAGCGCGAGCGGGCCGTGTTTGAGTTCGCCCGCGGCGAACCCCTCCGCGTGCTTGTAGGTGATCTCTTTCATCTTCAACGCGCCTTCGAGTGCCACGGGGTACTGGTGGCCGCGGCCGACGAAGAAGTACGCTCCGGCGTCCTGGTACTGCTCGGCGACCGCACTGGCGCGAGAGTCGTCCAGCAGCGCCTGCACCTGTCCCGGCAGGTCACGCAGTCCGGCGATCGCCTCGCGGGGACGGTCGACCGGCGCGGTCCCGAGCGCCAGGAGGTTCAGCGCCGCCAGTTGCGAGGCGAAGGTCTTGGAGGCGGCGACGCCGATCTCCGGGCCGGCTCTGATGTACAGTGCGTGATCGCACTCGCGTGCCGCAGTCGAGCCGACGGTGTTGGTCACGGCCAGCGTGCGTGCGCCGCGGTGGCGGGCCTCCCGCAGCGCCGAGAGGGTGTCTGCGGTCTCGCCGCTCTGGGTGACTCCGACCACGAGCGCGTCGCCGATCGGCGGCGGTGCGGTCGCGTACTCACTGGCGAGGAAGGTCTGGGCGGGGATGCCGGCCCGTCGGTACAGCTGTGCGCCGTACAGCGCGGCGTGATAGGAGGTCCCGCAGGCGACGAACTGGACGCCGGTCGGCGAGAGGTCGCCGAGATCCTCGATGTCGACGGCGGCACCGAGTTCGTCGACGCGACCCCGAAGACACTGGCGGAGTGCGCGGGGCTGTTCGTGGATCTCCTTGAGCATGAAGTGATCGTAGCCGCTCTTGCCGGTCTCTTCGGCGTCCCAGGCGACGGTGTCGATCTCCTTCTCGACGGGGGTCCCGTCGCCGTCGGTGACGGTCCAGCCCTCGGCGTCGAGACGTGCGAACTCGCCGTCGGCGAGATAGACGACCCGGTCGGTGTAGTCCCGAAACGCGGGCACGTCGCTGGCGAGGTAGGTCGCTCGGGTCGTCCCGCCGGTGGCCGCCGATGCCCCGTGTGGCTCGCTTCCCTCGTCGAGGCCGAGCACCAGCGGCGAGTCGTTGCGTGCGACGAAGACCGCCTCCGTACCGGCGACGACCGCGGCGACGGCGTAGCTCCCCTCCAGGCGGTCGACGGCCCGCCGCAGTGCCGCCATCGGCTCCGCGCCGTCTGCCAGCGCGTCCTCGACGAGGTGTGGGATCACTTCCGTGTCGGTGTCGGAGGCGAACTCGTGACCGTCGGCGACCAGTTCGTCCCGGATCGACTGGTAGTTCTCGATGATCCCGTTGTGGACGACCGCCACGTCGCCGGTGCAGTCCCCGTGTGGGTGTGCGTTGGCGTCGGTCGGGGGACCGTGCGTCGACCAGCGCGTGTGTCCGATCCCGACCGCGCCGTCGATCGTCGTCTCGTCGAGCAGCGCACGCAGCTCGTCGATCTCGCCGGACCGTTTGGCGACCGAAACCGTGTCGTCGGCAAGCGCCACCCCGGCCGAATCGTAGCCGCGGTACTCCAGCTTCGAGAGCCCGTGGACCAGTACGTCGAGGGTCTCGTCGGCCCGGCCGACACAGCCGATGATCCCGCACATCAGCGGACCACCTCGGCGTCCTCGGCGACGTGGCCGAAGGCGTGAACGCCCGCGTGGAGGGTCGCCGACGGGCCGACCAGCGTCCCGGGCGACACCGAGACGTTCCCTCGCGTCGTCACGCGGTCGGCGAACACCGCACCGAGCGTCCGGTCTTCGAACACTTCGGTCCCGATCTGTACGTCCGCGGGACCGCCGGGGACGACCGTCTCGACGCCGAGTGTCACGTCCTGTCCGGCGACCGTATCGACCAGCGTCGCGCCCGCGTCGACGCGCGTGTCCGCGTCGAGCACCGACTGCTGGACCGTCGCGTTCGCGCCGACGGTGACGTTCGCTCCCAGCGCCGCGTCCGGTCCCAGCACCGTCCCCGCCGCGACCTCGCAGTCCGGACCGACCACGACCGGTGCTTGCAGCGTCGCGTCCGCGTTGACGTGCGCGGAGTCGGCGACCCAGACACTGTCTCGACGGTTCGACTCCGTGACCCGTCCGCGAGCCAGCACCTCGCGGGCGACCGTCAGCAGGTCCCAGGGATACGTCGCGTCGACCCACAGCCCGTCGGTCGTCACCGCGCGGACCCGATCGGAGTCGATCAGGCGCGCGATCGTGTCGGTCAGTGCCAGCTCCCCTTCGGCCCGTGGCGTGGCCTCGATCTCGTCGAAGATCGACTTGGGGAACGCGTAGATGCCGCCGTTGATCAGACGGTACTCGTCGGTCTCGGGCTTCTCGACGATCGAGTGGAGGTCGCCGTCCCGCAGGTCGACGGCCCCGTAGTGGCTGGCGTCCTGACGCTCCAAGACCGCCAGTGCCGGCGTCTCTGGGTCGGTCTCGAAGTGGTCGATCACGGAGCCGACCGTCTCGCCGTCGATGACGCGATCGCCGTTGACCACGAGGACGGGACCGGACACCGCGTCGCGGGCCTGTAGGAGAGCGTGGCCGCTGCCCAGCTGTTTGCCCTGTGTGACGTAGCTCAGCGGGACGCCCCGGTACGACGGGCCGAAGTGGTCTTGCACGCGATCGCGCTTGTAGCCGACGACGACGACGATCCGGTCGAGACCGGCCTCGACGAGGGCGTCGAAGACGTATTCGAGAATCGGGCGGTTCCCCGCGGGTAACATCGGCTTGGGACGGTTGCGCGTCAGCGGGCGCAGTCGCGTTCCCTCACCGGCCGCCAGGACGACGGCGGTTCGTACGCTCATACGAAACTAATCATTCAGCGGACGTTTGAACGTTTTGCCCCCCCTAACGAGCGGCGTTCGCCGCGGTAACGACCGTAGGCAGAGCCTACCCGCAGTCTCGGGCGATCACTGTTCGCTGATGTTCTCCCCGGCGACGCGCCGTCCCTTCGTCGTCAACTGGACTTCGGTGCGCTCGCGAACCACGCTGATCACGTCGAGTTCGATCAGCCGGTCGAAGATCTCCTCGCTTTGCTCGACGTCGATTCCGACGAAGCTGGGGATGTCGAACGGGGAGACCCCCGAGTGCAGCGCCATGATGACCCGCCGCTCCGTACTGGAGAGGTCGAGATCGGCCTGGTTTCGCTCGGCGCTCTCTTCGAGCATCACCTGCAGGACGGTCGCGTGGAACTCCTCGCCCGCGAGGTGGGTCTCGACGCTGATTCCGTCGTCGGTGTGCTCGACCTCGATGACGGTCCGTTCTTCGCCCGACACCGTCTTGTCCTCGATGGTCAGCCCACCGATGTCCGCCCGTTCGACCTCGACGGCCTGTCCGTCTGCCAGTGCGAGTTGCAGGGCCTCGTCGGTGACTTTCATCCGGCCTTTCGTCCACTCGGTGTTCTGGACGACGCCGCCCTCGACGGCCGGGTGCTGGACGAGGATGATCTCGCCGTTCAGCGACGCCCGGTACAGATCCGTCTCGAAGGCCTCGTGCTCGCCGGCCGAAACCAGCAGTACGTCCTCGCCGACGTGGAGCGCGACGTAGTTCGAGACGCCGGCACTGGCCTGGTTGACGTCGTGTCGATCCGCGATCCGGTCGATCGACTGCAGAGAGATCTGTCGTTTCCCGTCCGAGATCAGGACCAGTCGCTGCGTCGTGAGCACGATCCGGCAGGCCGTCCAGGACGCGTCGTTGCGTTCGCGTCCCTCCTGGACCGCCTGCATGAACTGCCCGCGCGTGTCCGCGATCTTCTTCTCGGTGTCACTCATGCTGGTCCGGGGTCGTTACGGGCACGTTGCCCACTCTGGGGAATATAACTTCCGCCCCAGTTTTTGGACGGGAGAATTGGCCCCGTCCGTGTGGTTTACTGCTCGTTCATCGCCTCGCTGGCCATGTTGCGACCCTGGGCGTTGAGGCTGACCTCGGTCCGGGTGCGTACCTCGTCGACTGCACCCACGTCCAGGAGCTTCTGGTAGATCTCCTCGACCTCGTCGACGGGGATCCCGACGAAGTCCGACATCTCGAAGGGCGAGACCCCGGAGTAAAGCGCCATCAACACCTGGCTCTCGATCTCGTCGAGTTCGTAGTCGCCCTCTCGCTCTTCGATGACGCGCTCGAACAGCGACTGCAGAGCCGTCGTGTGGTGGTCCATCCCCGAAAAGTACGTCTCGACGCTGCGGTCGTCCTCGTCGGTGTGCTCGACCTCCAGAACGGTCCGCGTCTCTCCCATGACCGCCTGTTCGCTCGTCTCGACGGTCCCCACGTCGTCGACCGCGAACGTCGTCTCCTCGCCGCCGGGAAACGCCAGCGTGATCACGTCGTCGTCGAGCTGGAATCTGGTCTTGCGCCAGGTCGCTTCGTCCTGAATCACGCCGCCGACGACGGCGGGGTGTTTCGTCAGGATGACCGTCGCGTGGAGGGTCGCACGGCAGTACTCCAGTTCGAAGTCGGAGACGTCGGCAGCGTCGACCAGCACGACGTTGTCGCCGATACGCATCGGCGTCGCCCCCGCTGGATCGACCGACGCGGGCAGCTCCTCCTCGCCCACCACCTCGATGTTGCTGTGGGGCAGGGCCTGCTTGCCGGAGCTGTTGGCCAACACGAGGCGCTTGTCGGTCATGACGAGCCGACAGGAGCGCCACTGTGGGTCATCGACCGGCGTGCCGCCCTTGACGGCGTACATGTAGTCGCCCGCAGTGTCGACCAGCTTCTGTTCTTCGCTGCTCATCTCCTCGCTCGTCACGAACGTTGCGTTTACCGGTATATAAGTCCTTCAGGCCGACACCTACCCTCGACACTCGTCGCGTCTGTCAGACCAGCAGTAGGCCACCGCCAAGCATCGCGAGTCCGCCGAAGCCGACACAGACTGCCCAGAATGGGACGCGCCGGACGAGGCTGACGAGCGCCCCGACCGTGAGGTAGCCGGCGACGGCACTCACCGCCAGCGCGGCCGCGGCGGCCGCCGGTGAGACGACCGGGACGCCGTCTCTGAGGACGACGATCGCGTTCGCGCCGAGGGCCGCCGGGATCGACAGCAGGAACGAGAGCCGGAGCGACGACTCGCCCTCGTGGCCGCGCAACAGCAACGCACTGACGGTCGTCCCCGACCGGGAGATTCCCGGAAGGATCGCGATTCCCTGCAGCCCGCCCACCAGCACGGCGTCGAGCCAGTCGGGCGTCTCGCTCGTGCCCAGCGACACCCAGGCGGCGAACCGCTGGAGCAGTCCCGTCAGGACCAGCAGGCCCCCGACGAGGACGACGAACGCGCCGCCGGTCAGCTCCGAGACGACGGCCTCCAGGACCAGTAGAGCCGGCAGCCCGGTCACGCCCGTGGCCAGCGTCGCGAGCACGAGAAAGGAGAGGTCTGCCGTGTCGTCCTCGAACGCGGTCCGAGGCGACCACTCCCGTAGTGAAGCGAGTACCGTCCCGACTTCCGTCCGGTAGTACGCCAGCGCCGAGCACGCGGTGCCGGCGTGGACGAACAGCGCGAGCTGTGTCGCCACGGCCGGCGACGACCCGGTGAGCGCGGTGACGAGGATCGCCACGCTCCCCTCACTGGAGACGGGCAACCATTCGAGGACGCCCTGTGCCAGCCCGACCAGCGCGGCGACGACGGCGTCGTCGACGTTCATACCACATCCGCCGCCCTCGGGATAATGAACGCACCGATCCACGGTGATCGGCGCGCCCGTCCGCCCGTTTCCGCCCCGTTGCCGACGGCAAAGTGACGATACCGAGACAGGTGGTGCGGCGGACCGGAACGATAAAGTCCGCTTCCACGTGTTACTAGACAGAACGAGTCCGTCGGCCGCCGTCGCTCGTCTCTTGGCCCGCTCGCAGCGGGCCGCTGGGGCCGTCGGCGGTTGCGACACGTCTCACCTATGCACTCCGAAACCGGCGTCTCGAACGTCGTCCTCGTCACGGTCGACTCGCTCCGTGCGGACGCCATCGGTCCGTACGACAGCGATCGCCACACGCCCGTCATGGACGAACTCGCCCAGCGGGGAACGGTCTTCGAGCGCGCCTTCGCCAACGGAAACTGGACGCCCTTCTCGTTTCCCTCGATGCTGGCGTCCTCGCCGGTGTTCGCCGACGACGGCCGGATCGGTGTCACGGGGGTCGAGACGCTCGCTGAGACGCTCTCGGACGCGGGCTTCCACACCGGCGGTTTCAACGCCGCCAACGGATTCCTGACCGAACACTGGGGGTACGACGACGGCTTCGACGAGTTCGACTCCTTCGTCGCCAGCGTGGGCTCCAGCATCTACAGCCGCTATCTCGCGACCCATCCGACCGTGGAGGCCTGGCTCCAGCTGGCGACCTCGCCGTTTCGCCGCGCCCGCTCGTGGCTCTCGTCGGCAGAGAGCCACCGTCCGTTCCTCGACACCTCGCGGATGTTCGACGTCGAACAGGGGGCGACCTCGTTCCTCGAATCGGCCTCGGAGCCGTTCTTCCTGTGGATCCACTACATGGACGCCCACACGCCGTACGTCCCGGCCCCGCGGTACATCCGGGAGGTGTCTGCCGACCGCTTCGGGACCCACCGGATGGTCCTGGCTCACCTCCACGCCGGGCTGGGCTGGGAGGTCGGGGACCGGACGCTTGGCAACCTCAGGACGCTCTATCAGAGCGCCGTCCGGCAGGTCGACGACAGCGTCGGTCGCGTGTTAGACGCCCTGTCGGAACACGGCCACGACGACGACACAGCCGTCGTGCTGGCCGGCGACCACGGCGAGGAGTTCCAGGACCACGGCCACCTCGCCCACTACCCGAAGCTGTACGACGAACTGATCCACGTGCCGCTGATCGTCGACGTGCCGGGCGCAGAGAGTCGGCGCGTCGAGAGACAGGTCGCCCTCGACTCGCTCCCGCCGACGGTGGCCGACCTCGCGGGCGTCTCCCCGCCAGCGGAGTGGCGCGGGGACTCGCTGGCCCCCGCCGTCTTGGAGGGGGAGGCACCGGCCGACGAGCCGGTCGTCTCGGTCACGGTCCGGGGCGAGGAAGTCACCGACCAGCCCATCCCGCGCTCGCTCGACGACGGCGACCTCCTCGTCAGCGTCCGCGACCGCGACTGGAGTTACATCGAGAACGTCGACACCGGCGACCGGGAGCTGTACCACCGGCCGTCAGATCCCGGTCAACAGGCGGATCGCTCCGACGGCCCCGACGCCGAGGCCAGGGCCGTGATCGAGGCGTTCGAACCGCTCGTCGACGCCCACGCAGACCTGCTACACGCGGCAGAGCAGAGCGAGGCCGACGACGAGATGGACGAGGATCTGGACGCCAGACTGGAGGCGCTGGGCTACAAGTAGATGGTCCGGAATCTGCTTCGCAACCTCCATAGCGGTCCGCTCGCCCTACAGCTGCGGCGGTTCGTCGTCGTCGGCGGCATCGCGTTCGCGCTCCAGCAGGCGTTGCTGGCGTTGTTCGTCGAGGGCGGACGCCTGAACGACCTCGTCGCGCTCACGATCGCCATCGAGATCACGATCGTCTTCCAGTACGTGCTCAACAACGCCTGGACGTTCGAGGCGACACAGAACACCGGGCGGCGCGAGTTCCTCGTCGGCCTGTTGAAGACGAACCTCGTCCGTGGCTCTGCGATCCCGATCCAGCTCGGCATCTTCTACGCCCTCTCGGAGTGGGCCAGCATGTACTATCTGCTGGCAAACGTGTTCGCCGTCCTCATCAGCGGCGTCTACCGGTACGTCCTCGACGCCCGCTGGACGTGGGGCCAGGCGTAGTGAGGGTTCGAAACTGAATTACGCCGTCGTGACGACTCACCGGCAATGACACTCCTCGACGACGTTCGGGCCGCCGTCGCGACCGGCCCGCTCTGTGACTCCTGTCTGGGCCGGCTGTTCGCCGAGCGCAGTTTCGGCCTGACGAACACGGAGCGCGGTCGGGCGTTGCGGACGACGATCGCGCTCGACGACGACGAGCCCTACGACCCGCCCGAAGAGTGCTGGGTCTGTGAGGGCGAGACCGCGCGGTTCGACGAACTGGCCGAGCGGGCCGCAGCCGCGGTCCAGGGCTACGAGTTCGCCACCTACCAGCTGGGCACTCGGGTGCCGCCGCTGTTCGAGGAGAACGACGCGTTGCTCCGCGAGGACGTGGGACTGGACGGCAGCGAGCCCGACGCCGACCACGACGACCGCGAGGCCTTCGCTGGCGAACAGCTCAAGACGGAGTTCAACCGCGAGGTCGGCCGCCGCGTCGGCGACCTGACCGGCGGAGCAGTGGACTTCGAGCGCCCGGACGTACAGCTGACCATCGACCTCGCGACCGACGAGATCGACGTGCAGGTCAACTCCGCGTTCGTCTACGGACGCTACCGGAAGCTCGAACGGGACATCCCCCAGACGAAGTGGCCCTGCAACGAGTGTGGCGCGACCGGCCTCAAGCGCGGCGCGGAGTGTTCGGGCTGTGACGGCACCGGCTATCGGTACCCCGAGAGCGTCGAGCAACTGTCCGCGCCGGTCGTCCTCGACGCGATGGACGGCGAGGAGGCGGTCTTTCACGGCGCTGGCCGCGAGGACGTGGACGCCCTGATGCTCGGGGGTGGTCGTCCCTTCGTCATCGAGATCAAAGAGCCCCGCCGCCGCGACGTCGACATCGACGACCTCGAAGCGGAGATCAACGACTTCGCCGACGGCAAGGTCGAGGTCGAGGGGCTCCGGCTGGCGACCCACGACATGGTCGCCCGCGTCAAGGAACACGAGGCTTCCAAGACCTACCGCATGGACGTAGAGTTCGAAGAGCCGATCGACGAGGCGACGCTCGACGACGCCATGGCGACGCTCGACGGCGCGACGATCGAACAGCGCACGCCCCAGCGCGTCGACCACCGTCGTGCCGACATCACTCGGACCCGCGACGTGTACGACATTGCGGGCGCACTCGACGACGCCCGCCACGCCGACATCGAGGTCCACGGGGCCGGCGGGCTCTACGTGAAGGAGCTGATCTCCGGCGACGAGGGGCGCACCCAGCCCAACCTCGCCGACGAGGTCGGCACCGGCGCGGTCGTGACGGCACTGGACGTGCTCGACGTGGAAGGCGAAGACGAGCCCTTCGAACAGCCCGAGTTCTTCGTCGAGGACTGAGCCGCCCCGCCCGCGTCACTCTCTCGGCCCGAGGTCGTCGGTCGCCGCACGGACCAGTTTGGCTTCTGCTTTCTGGAGGTGGTCGCTCGCTGTCGCTGGCGCACAGTCGAGTTTCTCGGCGACGTCTGCGTGCGTGCCGCCACGGGGCTGCTCGTAGTAGCCGATGTCGAGTGCCGCCTGTACCGCCGCTCGTTGCCGCTCGCTGAGCGTCGCCGTCGGGTCGTCTCGCCCGCCTCGAAAGCGGCCGATCTCGTCGACCCGAACGTCGATCGCGTCCGGAGCGTCGGCCATCGCGTCTTGGATCGTCTCGGCCTGTCCGACGACGGTCCCGACCATCTCCCCGTCGCGATACACCATCGGCGTCCGGACGACGAGGCCACGTTCGGTGCTGGCCTCGTGAATCGCGTCGAACAGCGGCGTCTCGGTTGCCCGCATGACGACGAGAGCATATGACCGGTCGCCCGCACCGTCCGAGCAATCGACGGACTCGATCCCCGGAGTCGCCGTCGCCCCCTCGACGAACGCCGTCGGGTCGCCGTCGATCGCGATGAGGAGCGTCTCGTCGCCCTCGGGTGTCGTATTCACCTCGATCACGCGGGCCTCCTCGATGGCCTCGGAGTTGGCGAGCAGCGTGAAGAACGCTGGTGCCCGTTCGGGATCGACGTGGGCGGTGACTCGCAGATGCTTCATCTATCGGTTCCTTCCGGTCGCTCGGCATAAAATTACAGTATCGACGGCGACCTGCCCCCTCTTGAATCCCACTGGTATCCCCCACAGAATCGTCTTCCCCCGTGGCGGACTCGCGGATACCAATGCGAGCGACGGAACACGAACCGACGGCACTGACCGGCAGATCATCGCGAGAAAGGCACACCAGACTACTGGCACCAGTCCAGGGGACGGGGGCATCGCTGTCCGACCGTCACCGAAGGACGACGGGGCGTGACCAGTGATGTCGTGGATCGATCGTCCCGCCGCGGTGGTCACCGAACACAGCATCGCGGTCGTCCTCGTCGTGCTCGTCGTGACGGGGGCGTTCGGTGCCGGACTCGGGCAGATCGAACAGTCTTCGTCGGTCAGTGGCCTCTCTGGCGAGTCCGACGTGGCGGAGGCGTACGACGACGCCAGAACGAACTTCTCGACGCGCGAGGCGAACACGACCACCTCGCTGATCGCCGTTCACAACGAGAGCGACAACGCGCTCTCCAGGGCATCGCTCGTCCGGACCCTCCGGTACCAGCGTGCGCTCGAACGCAACGAGACGCTCGCGCCGACCCTCACGGCGGACGAGGCGACAGTCAGTATCGCCAGCCTCGTCGCACGTGCCGCCATTGGGGCCGAAGAACGCGAGGAGCTGTGTAACTGTACGATCACCGGCTGGTCGAATTCGCCCAGAACCGACGGCAACGTGACAGCTGGCGCGGGCGGCGAGGCGAGTTCGCCAACGCTAGACGAGCAGATCGCACAGCTAGCGTCGATGGATCAGCGCGAGGTCGCGGCGGTGGTCGAGCACGTCCTCGATCCCGAGGTGACCTCGCAGACGAGCAGGGCTGCCTACCAGCTGCTCCCTCGGGGGTACGAGCCGGGATCGACGACTGCTGACAGCCACCTGATCGTCGTGACCCAGGAGACCGACGGCGAGGTACGTGCGGCGGCGGCGATCTCCGAGGAAGTTTCTGCCGGGCAACAGGCCGCACGCGCGATCGCGACCGACCAGCCCGGTTCCGAGTCGTACTACATCTACAGCCGCGGGCTGGTGAGTCCCCAGCAGAACGCCGCGATGTCCGACAGTCTCGGTATTCTCGGGCCGATGGCACTCCTGTTCGTCCTCCTCTCGCTGTCGATCGCCTATCGCGACCCGATCGACGTGGTCCTGGGGCTGATCGGAGTCGGAGTCGTTCTCGTCTGGACGATGGGGTCGCTCGGGTGGCTCGGGATCGCGTTCAACCAGACGATGGTGGCGGTCCCGATCCTGCTGATCGGCCTATCGGTCGACTACGCGTTGCACGTCGTCATGCGGTACCGCGAGGAGCGTGGCGAGCGCGACGACGGTGTCCGGAGCGCGATGCGACGATCGCTCGTCGGCGTCGGCCCCGCGCTCGTGCTGGTGACGCTGACGACTGCCATCGGGTTCCTGGCGAACCTCACGAGCCCGCTGGGCGACATCCGGTCGTTCGGGATCGTTACCGCGATCGGTATCGTCGCGACCCTGGCCGTGTTCGGGCTCTTCGTCCCCGCGGCCAAGACCGTGACGTCGTCGCTGCTGGCCCGCTTTGGCTTCACCGACACCCCTGCTGTACTGGGGTCGACCGGGTTCGTCCGCCGGGTCCTCGGAACCGGGGCCGCCGCCGCCCGACGCGCGCCGTTCGTGGTCGTCGCCATCGCGTTGCTCGTCGGTGCCGGCGGGGCCTACGGTGCCACACAGGTCGACGTCGCGACGCCACAGACCGCGTTCATGGCCGACGACCCACCCGCGTGGACCGAGGAACTACCGGCGTCGATGCAGCCCAGCGAGTTCTACCTGAAGGACAATCGTGCGTTCGTCTACGCGAACTTCCAGGCACCAGACAAACGGGGCTTCGTCCTCGTCGAAGGCGCAGTCGATTCACCGACGGTCCTGGAAGGAGTCGCCGCCGCGAACGAGACGGCGGCCGAGTACGACGCGGTGTTCGCCGGGCCGGGCGGGACGCCCGAGATCGTGACGCCACTGTCGGCGATGCGCCAGGCAGCCAGGCAAAACGAGACGTTCAACGCGACGTTCCACGGGGCGGACACGGACGGTGACGGGATTCCCGACCGGGACGTGGCCACTGTCTACGACGCTTTCCACGACACGGCCCCCGACCTGGCGACGCGCACCGTCCACCGGACCGAGGACGGGCGCTACACTGCTATCAGGATCCGGATCGCCACCGAAGGGAACCGGGACCGCGACGCAGCAGTCGCACCGCTGTTGGCAGTCAGCACCGGGTTCGACGACGTCGACGGCGTGGATGCGATCGCGACCGGCCAGCCGGTCATCTCGAAGAACCTCAACGACGGCCTGGCGACGACGATGGTCGAAAGCCTAACGCTGACACTCGTCGTCGTCCTGGCGTTGCTGGCGATCGTCTTCCGCCTCCGGGAGGGGAGCGCCTCGCTGGGGGCACTGACGCTCGCACCGGTCGTGCTGAGCGTCACCTGGCTGCTCGGGACGATGGCGGCACTCGACATTCCGATCGGCCTCATCACCGCGATGGTCGGTAGTCTCTCTGTCGGGCTGGGTGTCGACTACGCGATCCACGTCAGCGAGCGTTTCGCCGAGGAACGGGCCGCCGACCACACGACTGAACGGGCCCTGCAGCGCACGGTCACTGGGACCGGGAGTGCACTGCTCAGCAGTGCAGTGACGACTGCCGCCGGGTTCGGCGTCCTGTCGTTCTCGCTGCTGCCTGCGCTCCAGCAGTTCGGATTCATCCTCGCGACTGGGATCGTCTACTCGTTCCTGGCCTGCATCTACGTCCAGCCGAGCCTGCTGGCGCTGTGGGACGAGTACGTCCCAGCGTGGACCGAGACGACCGAGCCGTCCGTGTCACCCGGTGACGACTGATACGGACGGTTGGCTGTAACGTCGTGAAGATATTCGCCACTTCGGGGCGGCGAAATCGGCCACAGACGGACGGCGACAGTATGCGTGGACGCTCACTGTCGCGGCTCTGGGGGCTGGCTCAGCGGCCCATTGCACTTTCCTTTTTATTTATCGGTCGAGGAATAAAGAAGTGGTGGAAAGAAATAAATATCGGGAAGAGGGATCATATCTGTATGGAACACGCAGAACACGGTAGCGAGACGGCCGGTACAGATCTCACAGAGAGCGACACCAGCCGAGGGCCGCTGGGACGAGCCTGGCACGCCTACATGGGCATCGTTCGCTTCTTCTGTCCGGACGCGTGAGGTCGCTCTGACCGCGGCCGCAATCTCACGCCGACGTACCGGCCGGTAACACTGGTGTCAGCACGCACTCAAGTAGTTCCGACGCGTACCCGGAGACATGGCAGACGTATCGCCGACACCCGGCATCCACCACGTGACCTGCATCGCGGGCGATCCGCAGCGAAACCTCGATTTCTGGGTCGAGACGCTCGGGCTCCGCCTCGTCAAGCGATCGGTCAACCAGGACGACCCCGAGACGTACCACTTCTTCTTCGCCGACGCCGAGGGGACGCCCGGCACGAGTATGACCTTCTTCCCCTGGGAGAACCTCCGCCAGGGAAAGGTCGGCTCCGGGCAGGTCTCCCGGACGGCGTTTCGAGTCCCCGAGGGGAGCCTCGACTACTGGGAGGATCGCTTCGAGGAGTACGGCGTCGACTACGACGACCGCGTCGAGCGTTTCGGTGAGACGGTCCTCCCCTTCCGGGACCCGGACGGGCTCCCGGTCGAACTCGTCGCCGTCGAGATCCCCGACGACGACCCGACGGTCCCCTGGACCGAGTTCGTCCCCGAGTCGGCGGCGATCCGGGGCTTTCACTCGGTGACGCTGTGGGTCGCCGATCCCCAGCCGACGATGGAACTACTGGAGACGATGGGACTGGAACGAAGCGACACCGAAGCGGCCCAGGGCGACACGCCGGGCGACGAGCGGACCCGGTTCGAGGCGGCGGGGACCGTCGGCCGGTACGTCGACGTGTTGCCGACGATCGAGGGCGGTCGGCAGGGCCACGGAACGGTCCACCACGTCGCCTTCCAGACGCCCACCGACGCAGATCAGGAGGCGATGCGCCAGGCCGTCCAGTCGGCCGGACTGCGCCCGACGGCCCAGATCGACCGCCACTGGTTCCGCTCGGTGTACTTCCGAGAACACGCGGGAATCCTGTTCGAGCTGGCGACCAGTGGACCGGGGTACACCGACGACGAACCGCTGGACGATCTGGGCGGCCGGCTCGTCCTGCCCGGTGAGTTCGAGGACCGCCGCGAGGCGATCGAGGCTGCGTTGACCGACGTGACGGTCCCCCGCGGTGAGTCCGCCGCGGCGGAAGACTGATACGACCGGCTGTACATCTGTGAACGATTTCGCCACCCCGGGGATGGCGAAGCTCGTCACGAAGTGACAGCCGGCAGTATGAGACGGTCGTCTGTCGTTTACGCTGTCATATATCGTAAACTGTTTTCTCCCGGCCGACCAAGCGCGGACGATGACAGCAGACCTCTTGACGCCCCTGGAGCTACGGGAGACGGAACTTCCGAACCGGCTGATGGTTTCGCCGATGTGTCAGTACTCCGTCGAAGACCGGGACGGGATCGCGACGCCGTGGCACCTCGTCCACCTCGGCTCGCGGGCCGTCGGCGGCGCAGGCCTCGTGATGGCCGAAGCCACGGCCGTCGAGCCCCGCGGTCGGATCACGCCCGAGGACCTCGGTCTCTGGAGCGACGAACACGCCGCGGCGCTCCAAGAGACGACGGCGTTCGTCCGCTCGCAGGGCGCGGTGCCGGGCATCCAGCTGGCCCACGCCGGGCGCAAAGCCTCGAAGAGCCGTCCCTGGGAGGGCAGCGAGCCCCTCTCGCCCGACGAGGGGGGCTGGGAGGTCGTCGGCCCGACCGATCGACCGTGGCCCCACGACGACCCGCCAGCGACCAGGCGGCTGTCCGTCGACGAGATCGAGGGGATCGTCGACTCGTTCCGCGCGGCCGCCGAGCGGGCCCGTGACGCGGGGTTCCTCGTCGCGGAGGTCCACGCGGCCCACGGCTATCTCCTCCACGAGTTCCTCTCGCCGGTCACCAACGACCGAACCGACGAGTACGGCGGGAGCTTCGAGAACCGCGCTCGCATCGTCCGCGAGGTGACGCGAGCGGTCAGGTCGGTCTGGCCCGACGACCGCCCGGTGTTCGTCCGACTCTCCGGGACAGACTGGCTCCCCGACCGCGAGTCGTGGACCGTAGAGCAGTCGGCGCGGCTGGCCGACGCGCTGGCCAAGGACGGCGCGGACCTGATCGACGTCTCCAGTGGCGGGATCGTCCCCGAGTCGGCTCCCGACTGGGTGGGACCGAACTTCCAGCTCTCGCTGGCCGAATACGTCCGCGAGAACAGTTCCGGCGTCGCCGTCGGGACCGTCGGCGGGATCACGACGGCCCAGCAGGCAGACGCGATCGTCCGCAACGACCGAGCCGATCTGGCCATCGTCGGCCGAGAGTTCCTCCGGAACCCCTACTTCGGTCTCCACGCCGCCCGCGAACTCGGTGCTGGCGACCGCAACGAACCGCCGGCACAGTACCAGCGGGCGTTCCAGTAGCGAGGCCGCTGGTCTATAGTAGCCATCGAAAATCAATACACACACGATCGCACGACGGAAGTGCGATCGGTGTGTAAATCGTTTCAATTGTTACTATAGTCGCCGGGCGTCGCCACCGGGGTCTGTGCTCGCCGCGCCCGGACGCTCATCCCGACGAAGACGACCGTCGCGAAGCCGAGGAATCCCGCGGCGGCGAGAAACGCGGCTTCGGGCGACACGAGTTCTTTGATCGCGCCGATCAGGACCGGGCCGGTCACCTGCCCGACCTTCCAGGAGATCGAGCGCAGGGAGAAACTGGAGGCGACGGCGTCGTAGGCCTCGGCCTCCTCGACGAACAGCGCCATGCTCGCCGGCAGGCGAAGGCTGTCGGCGAGCCCCAGGACCGAGAACGCGCCAAAGAGGGCGAAGAAGGCCCCACCCAGCGCCTGGGTCCCGCCGAAGGCCGTGAACTCGATCGGCGTCACGGTCCCCTCGAAGTAGGCTGCCAGCGGAATCAGCGCGGTCCCGACGCCGTACAGCCCGGCACCGACGGCGACGAAGTAGTGGTGTCGACCGAGTCGGTCGGTCAGGTCACCGACGTACCCCTGTGTGATCGCCTTCGTCAGCTTCCCGCCGGCCATGATCCACCCGATGGCGAACGCGGAGATGCCGAAGCTCGTCCGGGCGTAGATCGGGAGGAAGATGATGACGGCCATCTTCCCGACGCTGAACGTAAAGCGAAAGACGACGAGCGCGCGCAGCATCCGCCGGCCCAGCAGCTTACGGAAGGTCTCGATGCCGCCGGCATCGTCGGGATCTTTCCGACCGCCGGGGTTGTCCCGGAGGTACAGCAACACGAGCGCGAAGGCCACGAGCGTGACCCCGGCGAGGACGGCGTAGGTGAGCGTAAAGCCGTAGGCAAAGAGGAGGTACCCGCCCACGAGGTCGCCCGCCAGCGACGAGATCGAGCCGAACTGGTTGTACGCGCCGAGCCACTGGCCCCGCTCGCCGTCGGGGCTGATCTCGCCGACGATCGTCGAGCCGGTGATCCACAGGAGCGACGCGCCCAGTCCCTGGACCATCCGGATCAGGACGATGTGGATCGCGTTCTCGACGAAGACGAACCCCGCGAACACGACGAGGTTGAGGAGAAAGCCAACGAGCAGGTACCGCTTCGAGTCGCCCAGATCGATGCGACGACCCAGCGGCAGGACGACGAGCAACTGGACGAGCGCGAAGCCGGTCCCGAACAGCCCCTCGACGGTCCCGGTCGTACCGAACAGGTCGGCGTACAGCGCGAGGGCGATGATGATCGTCGAGTACGCCTGACTCCTCGCGAACGCGGTCCCGGCGAGCGCGGCGAACTCCCGGTCGCGTAACAGCCCGATCGAACCGCCGACATCGACCACTACGGAATCACCGTGTTTCGACTGAGGACGGTTCTCGGCGAAAAGTCACTCGGTACCGGAACTGCGCTTTCAGGGTCGAGCCAGATAATTGCACAACCACAGCAAAGAACAGATGTAGAGCTACCGCACGACAGCAGTGTGGTCGGCGTGCCTGCCGTGTCGACGACCGGCGGACGGACAGAGGTCAACTACTATGACAGTGGCCGGCGAACCGACGACTATGGACCTGACCCAGTACTACGACGAGGCCGAACCGGTGGCGATGCTGGCGATCGGATTCGTCCTGTTTGTCATCCCCGAACCAGCGACCTCGACGCTCGGCGTCGGTCTGATGTTGCTGGGCGGAGCGTGGTGGTTCTACGAGTGGCAGCGGTGACTCGTTGATACGGAGCGTCGTCGCTTCCGGTGAGCGCCTCCTTCGTGGCGGCGTTCTCCGGGCCACCGAGACAGCCGGCTGACGATATCCCGGAGAAACCCCCTGATTTGAAGGGGTGTGGACTGCCATCAATTATCATGGGCATGGACGACGAGGCAGCTCTCGTGTCGGACCTCGAATCGATCGTCGGCGACGCGCTGCGAGTCGTCGCCAGGTACGACGAGGACGGCTACGAACTGCTGTACGTCCGGGGAGACCTCACAGAGCACACGCAGGGCATTTCCGACACAATCCACGAGAACCTCGTTCTCGAAGGCATCGCCAAGGAGTATCTGGAGGATCTCTTCGAGGCTGGGGAACTCCACTGTACGATCCACGAGTTCGAGGAGCTTCGCGCCCACCACTTCGTGACTGGCCAGTTCGAGGGCTTCTTCGTCGGGGCCGACACCGGAGGGACGATCGAGAGCAGGGCGATCAAGGAGGCGGTCCACGATTACGTCGACGGCTGACCGTGGCGTCGACTTTCCCGTCGGTTCGACGGCGAGTCGCCGGCCCAGCCACGCGGTGGGGGAACGCGGAGCCGTTCCGGGACGCGTATACGACACCCGGTCGACACCGCCGGTATGAACGACGATCACACGCTCGTTCGTCCCGGTCTGCCGTCGGCGGTCTGTCGGATCTGTGAGGATCCGCTCGGTCGCGACGACCAGTGGGTCCTCCAGAGCTACGGCGACAGACGGACGGCCAGCCTCGACCCGCCGGTCGTCGGCGTCTGCCCGAGCTGTCGTCCCGCCGTCGCCGAACTGCTCGACGGCTGGGCGTCGGTTCCCGAGCCGCCGGTCGACGCCGACTCCATCGCCGCCGGCTACGCGCGCGTCGCCGAGGACTGTAGCTTCTGTCGCGATCCCCTCTCGGAGCCGCCCGTCGGCGTCGAGTGGTACCGCGCCGGCACCGATCACGCGACGCCGCCGGTCGACCGACACCACTACGCGCTCTGTGGCCACTGTACCGGCGTCTTCGAGACGTTCCTGCAGACTCTCGGGGAGTAGCAGCGTCGCCGCGGGCTACTGGCGGCCGTCGCCGTGAGCAATCCGACCTCGGCTGTCACTTCCGGTACCGACAGCGGTGGACGAGGGGACTTGCCGCCCGGTGGCGACGGTTCTCACCGACAGCGTCACTCCAGGCTCGCCTGACAGGTGTGACAGTACGTGTAGTCCTCCCCGTTGGCCGCACCACAGTGGGGGCAGGTCGTCGTCGCCTCGTCGCTGGCCTCGAAGTAGGCGTTCAACTGCCCGCGGTCTCGGAGCGGACTGGCCTGTCCCTCGCGGTACTCCTCGATGAGGTCGTCCATCGCGATGTAGTCCAGAAACCGGAACATGAGGACGAACGAGAGCGGCACGGCGACGAGGACGAACAGGAAGGTCAGCAGCCTGATCGCCAGTTCGGCCGTCGAGATCATCGTCGCAGTTACGTCGGCGAGGCTGAAAGTTCGTTCGCCGCCAGTGCTCTCTGGCCCCGTCGCTGGCGGCGGCGAGACGCGTTCGGTCACGCCAATCAGTGCTCCCGCGGGGCTTATACCGACCGAGTTCCGAGCTACGGATATGAGTGAGGAGCTGGGGTCCGTCGACCGCGCGATCGCCAACGCCTTCCAGGGAGGATTCCCGGTCGTCGAGCGCCCCTTCGAGCCCGCCGCGGCGGCGCTGCGAGATCGGGGCATCGACGTGACCGAGGCCGAACTGGTCGAGCGGATCGACCGCATGGACGAGGCGGGGACGCTGACTCGCTTCGGCGCGCTGATCGACGCCGAGGCGATCGGCGGGATGGCGACGCTGGTGGCGATGCACGCCCCCGAGGACCGCTTCGACGCGGTGGCCGAGCAGGTCAACGACTTCCGCGAGGTGGCCCACAACTACCGCCGGGAGCACCCCCATCTGAACATGTGGTTCGTCCTCTCGGTGGCCGACGAGGACCGGATCCCGGAGGTGCTCGCCGAGATCGAGGACGCCACCGGCCAGGAGACCTACAACCTCCCGAAACAACAGGAGTTCCGCGTCGAAGCGAAGTTCCCCGTCGAGGGGCCACTGGAGGACGACAGCGTCGACCTCTCGGAGCTGGGGCCAGACGTGACACCCACCGAGCGCGACGGGCTGACCCCCGACGAACTCGATCTGGTGTTAGCGATTCAGGGCGGGCTCCCGGTGACCGAGACGCCCTACGCCGACGTGGCCGACGCGATCGACGCCGAGACCGAATGGGTCGTCGAGACGATCAAGCGCTTCGAGCGCGAGGGGAAAGTCCGCCGGGTCGGTGTCGTCCCGAACCACTACGCGCTCGGGTATTCGGAGAACGGGATGACCGTCTGGAACGTCCCCGACGACGTGGTCGAAGAAGTCGGTCCCGCCGTCGCCAGCTTCGACTTCGTCACCCACTGCTACGAGCGCCCGCGCCACGACGGCGTCTGGGAGTACAACGTCTTCGCGATGACCCACGGCCGCAGCGAGGCCGAGAGCGACCGGCGCGTCGAGCAAGTACGGGACCGGATGGCGGAGTACTGGGACGTGTCCGGCGAGGACTGGGACACGCTGTTCTCGACGGAGATCCTCAAGAAGACCGGTATCCGGATGGACGAGCGCGCCGAGGCGAACGTGATCGAACCCTCCGAGGAGCCGACGAGGGACTGAGCGATGCTCCCGCTCATGCACGACTTCACCGACGAGACGGTCCTGGTCTTCGGCGGCGGCCCGGTCGGTGCGCGCAAGGCCCGGCGGTTCGACCGCGAGGCGGACGTGATCGTCGTCAGTCCCGACTTCGCCGACAGCGAGTTCGGCGACGCCGAGCGTGTCAGAGCGGCCCCCGACGCCGCGGCCGCCGCCGACTGGATCGAGCGGACCGGGCCGGCCCTCGTCGTGGCAGCGACCGACGACGAAGCGCTCAACGAGGCCATCGCCGACGGCGCACGCGATCAGGGCGCACTCGTCAACCGCACGGACGTGGACGGCGACCGTGAGGTGGGCAGCGTCGTCGTCCCCGCGACGGTCCGAGACGGGCCGGTCACCGTCGCCGTCGCGACCGGTGGGACCAGCCCCGCGCTGTCGAAACACCTGCGCGAGCGCTTCGAAACGGAGTTCGCTGGCGTCGGCGAGCTGGCCGCGGTGACCGGCGACCTTCGCACCGAGCTGAAAGCGCGCGGCGTCCCGCCGACCGAGCGCCGCGACGCGATCAGAGCCGCCGTCAGATCTCGCCGCGTTTGGAAGGCTTTAGATAGTCCGGGGAGTAACACTAGGCAAGTAGTTACTGACGTGATCGACGAGCACACTGGTGATCTATCGTGAAAGCAGGCACGGGCGTCATCTCTGGCGTGAGCGTCGCCCACGAGCACGCCACCGTCGAGGACCGAGAGACCGCGGCGACGGAGAGCCAACGCCACGCGGTCGAGTCGCTCCTGACGGATCCGGCGGTCGAAGAAGCGTTCGCACTCCAGACGTGCAACCGCATCGAGGGGTACGTCGTCACCGAAGAGGGAACCGACGACGCCCTCTCGTTGTTCACCGAGTCGGTCGACGACGACGCGGTAGTCCGGATGGGCCACGAGGAGAGCCTGCGCCACCTCCTCCGCGTCGCGGCCGGCCTCGAATCGATCGTCCTCGGCGAGGACCAGATCCTCGGGCAGGTCCGGCGAGCCTATCAGGACGCCCGCGCCGTCGGCGGCATCGGCTCGGTGCTCGAAGACGGCATCACGAAGGCGATCCACGTCGGCGAGCGCGCCCGGACCGAGACGGCGATCAACGAAGGCTCGGTCTCGATCGCCTCTGCGGCCGTCAGGCTCGCGACCGACGAGTGTACGCTCGACGGCGAGACCGGACTGGTCGTCGGTGCCGGCGAGATGGGGACGCGCGCGGCCAAGTCCCTCGCGCCGACGGTCGACCGGCTCGTGGTCGCCAACCGCACCGTCCCCAACGCCGAGTACGTCGCCGAGACGGTCGACGTGGCGGCGACGGCGGTGTCGCTGGACGCCGTCGAGTCGCTGCTCTCGGAGGCCCGCGTCGTCGTCAGCGCGACGGGGAGCCCGGAGCCACAGCTCGACACCGAGACGCTGGCGACCGCGGGCGAGACGTTCGTCGTCGACATCGCCCAGCCGCGCGACGTGCCCACGGACGCCGACACGCTCTCGAACGTCACCGTCTGTGACATGGACACGCTGGAGTCGCTGACCGAGGAGACGCGCGACCAGCGTCGCACGGCCGCGACCGCCGTCGAGACGATGGTCGACGAGGAGTTCGACCGACTGCTCAACCAGTACAAGCGAAAGCGAGCCGATCAGGTCATCTCGGCGATGTACGAGAGCGCCGACCACGTGAAGGCCAGCGAGCTCCAGACCGCCTTCTCGAAGCTCGATCTCGACGACGACCAGCAAGCCGTCGTCGAGTCGATGGCCGACGCGATCGTCTCCCAGCTGCTCGCGGCACCGACCCAGAGCCTGCGCGAGGCCGCCCAGGAGGACGACTGGTCGACGATCAACACCGCGCTCCAGCTGTTCGACCCCGACTTCGGGCCGGACACCACCGCCGGTGGCCCGCCGGCCTTCTCCGAGGGGATGTCCGTCGAGGACATCCCGGAAGGGATGCGCGAGGAGATCCCCGCGTCGATGCTGGACCAGCTGAGCGACGACTAAGGGGCCAACTGTTTTGCCGATTCCGCCCGTCGGACTTGACATGGCTGACCTGCTCAGCGACGACGAGATCGCGACACAGCTACCCGACGACTGGGATCGCGAGGGCGACGAGATCGTCCGCACCTACGAGTTCGACGCCTACCTCGACGGCGTCGGCTTCGCGGCGGCTGCCGGTGGTCTCGCACAGGAGGCGTTTCACCACCCGGAGATGACGATCGGCTGGCGCGAGGTCGAGGTGCGCTTGACGACCCACGACGCGGGCGGCATCACGGCAAACGACATCGAGCTGGCCGAGCGGTTCGACGAGATCCACGAGTGAGAGGCCGTCGGGGCCGTCACGCCCGCCGAACGCGTCGGCCGTCGACTGGCGTCGGGCGGATCGTCGCCGCCGTTTTCCCGGTCAGTCGATCCGGTCGTCGTCCGGGTCGACGACGAGAAACAGCGTCGGCTCCGAGCGCGTCGGCTCGCAGTCTCCCCGGCGTTCGACGACGAAGCGGCGATCCCCGGTCTGGTTCGTGGCGAAGTCGAACGACACCGTGAGTTCGTGGACGCGCGTCGACTGGCCCCCGAGGCGGTTCGGCGTGTCGTAGCTCGCCGGCTCGTAGTCGACGTTTGCGCGACTGCGTTCCCCCTGCTCGACGCCGGCGAGACAGCCACGGATCGAGGGGAGATCGACCGGCCGAGTGAACCACGAGGGGTTCGTGGCGGTGAGCGTGCCGACGCGAGCCGTCCCGCGAACTCGGTCGGTGTCGCTCCCGACGCCTGACAGCGCCACCGTCGTGGTGTCGTTCGTCTCGACGGTGTAGGTCACGTCGCCGCCGAGTGCGTCGGCCGTCACCAGCGAGGCGCTGACGACCAGCAGCGCGATCACCACGCCGATCGTCGTCCGACGGCCGAGAGCGATACCGGCCTCCCTGACGCCGTAGCCCAGGCCGACGAACAGCACGGCCGAGCCGGCCAAGAGGAAGAACACGACCGTCTCGCCCGGCTCGTACCGGGAGACGACGTAGCCCAGAAAGACCACGTACGAGAGCCCCGAGATCGTGAACGCGACGGTTCCGAGCAGGTCCCGTTCCCGGGACAGTCCGGCCAGCAGGAAGCCGACGAACGCGACGAGCAACAGCGCCGCAGTCACCGTGATCGAGAGTCCGAACACCACGTCACGGGCGAAATACACCAGCGCGCCGAGTGCGAACGCGACGCCCAGTCCGTACAGGAGTTTGCCGCTGTCGAGCGTGAGATTCATGGAGGACGCTTCGGGGTTCAGCCCGAACTGTGTTATACTTTGCCGGCCGTGCGAACCGTTTTGCCGGCGGTGGCCGTCTACGTGAGTATGTCACAGCAGCCAGCCGGAGGCGACGGTGACGACGGCTCGGCCCGCTACGTCTTCAGAGCCACCGTCCGTCTGGACCCGGACCGGCCGGATCTGACGGCCGAGCCGTCGACCGTCGAGACGGTACTGTACAAGGAGGCGGCCCAACCCGGCGACGACGGGTGGCTGTTCTTCCGGGACAACTGCTGGCGCGGGGAGCTAAACGACCCCGCGTTCTTCCGGACAGAGACCGAGGACGCGCTCGGCGTGCCGGTCGACGACGTTCGCTTTCAGGAACTCCAGACCGACGAGACCTATCTCGCGGCACTGAAAGCCGCGATCGCGGACGACCTGGCGCTTTTCAACGCCGAGTCCGTCACCGAAGTGCTCCGGAAGTACCTGGGAAGCTCGATCAGGATCACGTCGGAGTAGCCGACGGCTACGGCGTCGTAGCCGGTCTCTGAACGGCTCGCCGGCCCAGAAGCTATTTACTCGTTCCGATCCTACGAACGCAGTCGCGATGGCCCGCACCGACTACGACTTCTGGCTGTTCGATCTCGACGGGACTATCGTCGACATCGAGCCGTCGTACCCGTCGACGGTCGTGTCGGCGGTCGGCGACCGACTCGGCGTCTCCTTCACGGAGCGAGAGGCGGAGATCCTCTGGTACGGCCTCGGCGGCGTCCGGGAACGCGTCCTGCGCAGGCGCGGCGTCGACCCCGAACGATTCTGGGAGACGTTCCACGAGGTCGAGCAGCCCGGCGACCGTGCGGGTGCGACGTACCTCTACGACGACGCCGAGTCGTTCATCTGCGAGATCGACGCGCCGGTCGGCGTGGTCACGCACTGCCAGTCGTACCTCACGGATCCCGTGCTGGATCGACTCGACATCCGAGACTGGTTCGACACGGTCGTGTGCTGTTCTGACGAGACCGGCTGGAAGCCCGATCCCACGCCCGTCGAGATGGCGATGACGGACCTCGGCGTCGCCCACGACGGCCACGAGGGGGTCCTGGCCGGGGACGACCCCGACGACATCGGTGCCGCCTGGAACGCCGGGCTCGACGCGATCCACGTCGAGCGCTACGATCCCGCAGAGCGCGGCCAGTGTGTCCTCGGTGATCGCCGCGTCACCGGATTCGGCGAGATGAGGTGAGCTCGTGCGGATTCTCGTCGATCCAGTAACGATCGACGGTGCTCCGTCTCAGGCGTGTTCCCAGTCGATCACGCCGACCGACGCTTCGGCGGCCAGTCCGTCGTCGCTCTCTTCGACGGTGACCCAGCCGTCGGCCCGGATCACGTCTCGGAGCGTGGGCTCGCCGTCGCCAAGCGGCGTCGCCACGTGATCGGCCAGTTCGACCGGAACCAGAGTCCTGACGCCGGGCGCGCTCTCGACTGGCTCCGACAGCGCGGCGTGGCGGTGTGCGTGAGCGGGCAGCGGTGCGCCCGAGAGTTCGGCGACGAGCGGACGGAGCAACTGGACGGCGGCGACGAGACAGTCGACCGGAGACTCCGGCACGAGCAGGACCGGCCGCTCCTCGACGGTGGCGACGGCGACCGTCTGGCCCGGATCGCTAGCGACGCCGTCGACGTGGATCGATCCGAGGTCCGCGACGACTTCGTGGACGAGATCGTCCGCCGTCACGCCGGTCACGACCAGCGCGTCGCGGGTCAGATCCCGCTGGATCGCCGCCCGGAGCGCGTGGCGGTCCTCGCCGACGGTGTCGCGGTAGGTCACCTTCCCGCCCCAGCGGTCGACGTGCTGGGAGAGCGTGAACGCCGTCGTCTCGACGCGCTCGCCCGCGTCTGCCTCGCGCTGGACGAGCTCGTCGCCGGTCGGGACGACGCCGACAGTCGGGCGCTGGACGGCCAGTACGTCGTCGACGCCGGCCACTTTCAGGAGCCCGAGGTCCGTCGAGCGCAGGCGGTGGCCCGGAGCAAAGAGCCGGTCGTCGACCGCGATCCCGTCGGCCGGACTGCTCTCGCGGGCCACCAGCCCCTCGGCGAGTACGCGCCCCTCCGCGACCGACAGCGGGACGGTGTCGGTGCGTTCGACGGGCTCGACTAGCGTCGTGAGCGTGTCGCGGGCGTCGACGATCGCCGTCAGGTCGTCTGTGGCGTCGGTCATGTCTCTCTGTTCGACGCCGTGAACAAAAGTCCGGCCGTGTCCGTCCCGCCAGCGGCGACCAGTACCGCACAGACCGGCCGGCGAGGAGCCATCCCGACACCGTTTCTGGCCGCGACCGCGGCCTTTTTCGCCCACCATTCCCAATCACCGTGTATGTCAGCGCTCCGTGACGCCCTGGGGGATCTCCCCGCCTCGGTGTTCGCCGACGTGCTCGAATCGGACGACGCCTACCTGCTGGTCGTCGACCTTCCAGGCGTCACTGCCGACACGCTCGACGTCAGCGTCGACGGAGGGACCATCGTGATCGAGGCCCAGCGCGCGAAAGACGTGGGCTCGGAGTTCCGCTACGTCGAGGAGGACCGCTCGCTCTTTCTGGACGCAGAGCTCCCGCTTCCGCCGGACGCGACGGGGACGGGTGCCGAGGGGACGATCGACCGCGGCGTCTTCGAACTCAGGCTGCCGAAGGCCGGTGTCGGGACCGAGACGACGATCCCCGTCGAGGACGCCTGATCACGGGGTGGCACACCGGTGAATCTCCGCGCCTACTGGCGGTTCGTCGTCGTCGTTCGTCACTTCCTCCCGCTGGGGCTGTCCTACGCACGAGACCGGAACCGGTTTCTCCTCTTCGGGCGCTCCAGAGACGTCACTCCCGAACAGCGCCGTCGCCGCGCCGGCCGGCTGCTGGACTCGCTGCTGACGCTGGGGCCGACGTTCATCAAACTGGGACAGCTGTTGTCGACGCGGCCGGACATCCTCCCACCCGAATACATCGACGAGTTCGCCCAGCTGCAAGATCGGGTGCCGCCAGCGCCGTGGGACGAGGCCCGGACCGTCCTCGAAGACGAGCTCGGTCCCGTCGACGAAGCCTTCGACGACTTCGAGGACGAGGCCATCAGCGGGGCCAGTCTCGGACAGGTGTACCGCGCCGAGGTCGACGGCGACGCCGTCGCGGTGAAGATTCGACGCCCCGGCATCGAGGACCTCGTCGAGGCCGACCTGCGGGCGATCCGCTGGTCGCTCCCGATCCTGATGTACTTCGTCGGCGAGACGCGCTCGTTCTCCCTGGAGACGCTGGCAGACGAGTTCTCGAAGACGATCCGCGAGGAGATGGACTACGGCCGGGAAGCGGAGATGCTCACCGAGATCCGCGGCAACTTCGCCGACAACGACCGCATCCGCATCCCCGGCGTCGTCGAGACCCACTCGACGAACCGGGTGTTGACCATGGAGTACCTCCCCGGAACGAAGATCAACGACGTGGAGGAACTCGACGAGCTGTCGGTCGACCGGACCCAACTCGCCGAGACGCTCCAGCGCAGCTACCTCCAGATGATCATCGACGACGGCGTCTTCCACGCCGACCCGCATCCGGGGAACCTCGCGGTGCAGTCCGACGGGACGCTCGTGTTCTACGACTTCGGGATGTCCGGGCGGGTCGACCCCTTCGTGCAGGACCGGATCGTCGACTTCTACGCGGCCGTCGCGAGCCAGGACATCGACGCCATCCTCGACGCACTGATCGAGATGGGGACGCTGAGCCCCGAGGCCGACCGGCAGGTGATGGGCGAGGTGATGGAGCTGGCCATCGCCGACGCCCGCGGCGAGGACCTCGAACAGTACCGCGTCCAGCAGATCATCCAGCAGGTCGAAGACACGATCTACGAGTTCCCGCTCCGACTCCCGGCGAACCTCGCACTCGTGTTGCGCGTCGCCACGGTCGTCGAGGGGGTGTGCGTGACGCTGGACCCGGACTTCGATTTCATCACGGTCGCGACGGAGTACCTTCGGGAGGAGGGCCACATCGCTGCCGGCGCGAAGCAGTACGCCCGGGACCGGGCCGACGAGGTCCGGGACGCCGCCGAGTCGATGGTCCGGGTACCGCCGAAACTGGAGTCCGCGCTCGACCGGATCGAACGCGAGGACCTGCACGTCCGGGCCGACATCGAGGACTCGGACGGCGTCCTCGAACGGATGACCCGCCGTCTGATTCTCGGCATGATCCTCGCCAGTGGCACCCTCTCGACGGCGCTGCTGTACGCCGCCTCGACGGTCGAAGCGACGGCGATCGCGGGCGTCGGGACCCTTGCGGTCGCTGGGGTCACGTACCTGTCGTTTCGCCGATCGAAGGGACTGCGTGCGACTCCCCAGTTCACCCGACAGAGCATGCGCCAGCGCGAGGCGGCCGACGACGCCGGTTACGCGTCGAGCTACGGACCGGACGACGAGTGATCGCCGTTCGTACTACTCGACGGACCTATCGGTCGTTCAGAGGGGTCGCCTTCCCCCCAGTTCGTGCCCAGAACCCGTAAGCAACCCACGACAGCTGCCGTCTCTGAGCCGCCCGTGCCGGCCCGAGCGTTTAATACCTAGCGTTTTGAGACGTTCACCGGAGTGATAGCTGTGCCAGAACAGATAGACACGCGACTGTTGGGACGGGAGGTAACGTTCGGCGTATCGGGACCGTGGCTGGCCTACTGGCTCGTGATCATGCGGCTGGTGGTCGGCTGGTGGCTCCTCCACGCGGGGCTGGACAAGTTCGCCAGCTGGCCCTTCGACGCGAGCTGGTTCATCGGCGGTGCTGCGGCTGGGACGAGCATCGGCCCGTTCGTCACGCTGTTCAGCGACGGCATCCTGCTGTCGTTCACGAACGTGATGATCCCGCTGGGCCAGACGCTGATCGGCCTGGGGCTGATCCTGGGTGCGCTCACCCGGCTGGCCGCTTTCTTCGGGGCGTTCCTGATGCTGTTTTTCTACTTCATCAACGGCGAGACGGGCGGCTGGTCCCACGGACTGGTCACCGGTGACCTCCTGGGACTCCTGTTGTTCGCCATGATCGCGACCCTGGGTGCCGGGCGCGTGCTCGGCGTCGACGCGTACCTGGCGCGGACCGCGTTCGTTCGAGACCACCCGAAGCTTCGGTACCTGATCGGCTAAGGAGGTGAGTACAGATGGAACAATTCAACACAGCCGACAAGATCGCAGCGTACCTGGGCGGTGGCCTCGTCGTGTTCGGCGTCGTCGCCATCGGCCTGCTGGAGATGCTCTTCGGAAGCGGACATCCCGTCGACGGGGAGGGCCAGATCGTCCACGAGGCGCTCGTCCCGCTGGAAGTGCGGTCGTACATCATCCTCCTCGGACTGATCGTCTGGGGGGGTTACGCGGTGTATCGTGTCGTCGCGACGACACCCGAGCCGGTGCCAGCCGAGCCGTGAGTCCTCGGTGTGTCCGTTCTGATCCCCGTCGTCCGTAATTTTTCCCGCCGCCATTCCAAACCGTTTATACTCGCACATGGATAATCCGGGCGTATGCCACGACAGCAGACCGAAGTTCGCGAGCTCGACGAGGGCAGCTACGTGATGATGGAAGAGACGCCCTGCAAGATCACCGCCTACAGCACGGCCAAGCCGGGCAAGCACGGCAGTGCCAAGGCCCGTATCGACGGGAAAGGCGTCTTCGACGGCAAGAAGCGCTCGCTCTCCCAGCCCGTCGACGCGAAGATCTGGGTGCCGATCATCCAGCGAAAGCAGGGACAGGTCGTCTCCGTCACGGGCGACGACGCCCAGGTGATGGACTTAGAGACCTACGACACGTTCACGATGCGCATCCCCGAGGACGAGGATCTCAACCCCGACGACGAGATCGAGTACCTGGAGTACGAGGAACAGCGCAAGATCGTCTAAGATGTTCCCTGGCGCGGCCACAGACCCCGACGCGGCCGACTACGTCGTCGTCGGTGCGCCACTCGACGCCTCGACGACGTTCGAGCCCGGAACGCGCTTCGGGCCGCGCCGCGTCCGCCACTACGCCGAGTCGTTCGAGGACTACGATCGACGGACCGACCAGCGGTTCACCGACCTCGCGGTCGCCGACCACGGCGACATCGGTCCGACCGACGACGTGGCCGACTATCTGGCCTTTCTCCGCGGTACCGTCCGGGACTACGCCGACGACGGGGCGATACCGCTCCTGATCGGCGGGGAACACACCGTCTCCGTCGCCGGGGTTCGGGCGCTCGACCCGGACGTGTTTTGCTGTCTCGACGCCCACCTCGACCTCCGCGAGGAGTACGCCGGCAATCCGCTGAGCCACGCGACCGTCACCCGCCACGCGCTGGACGTCGCCGACCGGGCGATCGTGCTGGGTGCCCGCAGTGGCTGTCGAAGCGAGTGGGAGCGTGCGAGCGAGGCCGACGTGACCGTCGTCGAGCCCGACGCGGTCGCGGACTGGGAGCCCGACTTCGAGGACGAGCGGGTGTACTGCTCGCTCGACATCGACGCCGCCGATCCGGGCTTTGCGCCCGGCACCGGGACCAAAGAGCCGTTCGGACTGACCCCGCGTGTGCTACGCGACGCGGTTCGGGCGGTCGCGCCCCACGCCGTCGGCTTCGACGTGGTGGAGGTCAACGACCGCGACGACGGGCAGGCCGCGGTGCTCGCCGGGAAGCTGCTGCGTTCGTTCGTGTTCGCGCACGCGGACGACTGATCGGTCTCCGTGGCAGCGTTCGGAGAGCGTGGCGACACCGAAGGGCGAGCACCGCGAGGGGGTTCGGTCGTTTCTCACAGTTTCGATCGCTAATCTGGACACCGCGTCTCGACCACGGGGTACCTTTATCCACCCCCAACTCGTAAGCATTACCATGCGATTCGTTATCGTGGGTGCCGGTCGCGTCGGACTCCGGACCGCTCGCGTGCTCGACGACGGCGGGCACGACGTGGTCCTCGTGGAGAACGACCCCACGAAAGTAGCGCGTGCCCGCGACGAGGGACACGACGTAATCGAGGGCGACGGTGCGGTCGAGACGATCCTCGACGACGCCGACCTCGACCGTGCAGACGCACTCGGCGCGCTGACCGGCGACCTCAACGACAACTTCGTAGCCTGTATGATCGCCAAACAGTTCGACTGCCGGACCGTGATGCGCATCGACGAGGACTACCGCGAGGAGATCTACCGCAAGTACGCTGGCGACGTGGACGAAGTGATCTACCCCGAACGCCTGGGGGCGATCGCCGCCAAGAACGCCCTGCTGGGCGGGAACATCCGTGCCGTCGCCGACATCGATCAGAACCTCCAGCTCGTGGAGTTCACCATCACCGAGCAGTCGCCGATGCGGGGCTACTCCATCAGCGAACTCGAGCTGCCGGCAAACGCCCGACTGCTCGCGTTCGGCAAGCGCGACGAGCCCCTGGACCTGCCCGGCGAGGACGAGACACTCGATCTCGGCGACCACCTCGTCGTCCTCGCGGACTTCGACGTGCTCGGAGACGTGCGCAGCATCGTCGTCGGCGAGACCGGACGCGCGGCCGCTATGGGGGGTGCCTGAGATGGTCGTCGCCTACGTGATGGTCAAGGTGTACACCGGCGACGCCGACCGGCTCAAAGGAGAAATCGAAGCCATCGACGGCGTCGCGGCCGCTCACATCGTCGCCGGGGACGTAGACTTCATCGCGAAGGTCGTCGTCGAGACGCCCGCCGAGGTCAAAGACATCGCCGCCAAACAGATCCAGGAGATCGAGGGCGTCGAGGACACACAGACCTACATCGCGATGGACTAGACAACCACCGTTTTGAACTTCGGGTTCGGCTGCGGCGAACCGCTCGTGCAAAACCGTCCTCAGAGATCGAAGCGTTCCGATGGGCTCACAAGAGCGCCGCTCTCGCGAACGTGGGTCAAGAGGCTGGACTCGCCAACGGCGAGTCCGGGGAACCGGGCGACCGGCCGGGGTGGACCTGAACCGTCGCCACGCCCGGAGTGAAACTGAATCTACAGCGGCGTCCCGCCGGCACCGCCCTCGCCGTTGGTCTGGGCCTGGTTGACGAGGTCGGCGACCACACCCTCGTACTCGTAGCCGGGGACGACCCCCTCGACGTACGTCCCCTCGACGTACTCGACGAACGTCTTGGCGACCCGTGCGGCGGTGTCGGCGTTGCCCAGTTCGAACCCGTATGTGACGACGACGTTCTCGCCGTCGCGTTCGACCGCAAACGTGTCCAGTTCGACGCTCGTCCGGGTGGCTTTGGGAGCGTCTTCGAGGCGGCGTTCCAGCGTCTCGAACCAGCCGTCTGCGACGGCGTCGCCGACCGACTCGACGGTCGCGGCGGACAGTGTCGGAGCCCGGACGGTGACGGTGTAGGCGACGCGCCACTCCGGCGCGTCGTCCACGACGACGGTGCCCTCGAAGGCAGTCGTCGTCACGCGATAGCCGTCGTCGGTCGACTCGAACGCACTGTTTCCCTCGAAGGCACTGGCTGCACTCTCGGGCGAATCGTCGCTCATTGCACGTCCGTAGGCCGCTTGCGGGCAAAAGCCCGTCGCCACGCCATCACAGTCAAGTGGTGACGACGACTCCATCGAACCGATGCCGCTCACGCCCTTCCATCTCGGTCCGGCGCTACTCGCTGGTGTCGTCCTGTATCGATTCCTCGATCTGCCGACGGTGTTGGCTGGCAGTGTCGTCGTCGACGTTCGGGCCGCACTGGTCGTGTTCGGCCCCCTCGACGGGCCGATCCACGGCGTCCTGACGACGTTCGTCGGAGCGACCGCCGTCGCTCTGACACTCACCGTCGTCGTGTTCGCGCTACCGGACGGTGTCCAGTCGCTGCTCGATATCGGGCGGCTGGCCCCGACTACCGGCCTCGGCCCGGTGCTGGCGGGTGCATTCGTCGGGACCTGGTCCCACGTCGTCCTCGACTCGCTGCTGTACGCAGACGCCCGGCCGCTCTTTCCGCTCGCGGAGAATCCGCTGCTACGGGAGGGCGTCGCCTTCGGCCCGGTCTACGGCGGTTGTCTGGTCGCCGGGCTGTTCGGTCTCGCTGGATACGTGTTTCGGCGGCGGCAAGCCGACGGAATCCGACCGGTTCAGCGGGGACCGCCGTGACCGAGCCGTCGCTGTCGGCTCTATAACGGTCGCGCTCGGAGTAACGATCCGGGAGAATGCGAGGGATGGGATTCGAACCCACGGACCCCTACGGGAGCGGGTCTTAAGCCCACCGCCTTTGGCCAGGCTCGGCTACCCTCGCGCGTTCTGGACTACCGACGGCCGGTGGGTTGGGGCTTTCGGTCTCTGGGCCGCGACTGTCGGCGGTCGAGACCCGTCGACAGTCCAGTTATAGGGCTGTGTTGAATCGCCATAAGGCGGTAGATTTCATTGTTTCACAGCACGTTTGATGTTGTAGACGACACACATCAGGGCGATTTCGCGGAACTCACGAAACCAGGATCGCGCTCGCACGGCGAAGCCGAGCGAGCGCTTCACAGCCGAATTGACGGTCTCAGTCATCGAGCGCTGGTTGTATCGCTGTTCGTCGATTCTGGCGTTGTGTGCGTGGTCGTAGGGAGCGAAGATGCGGTGCTTGATCAGGGGTCTGATGCCGAGTTCACGCAATGCTTCGCGGAGCGCTTGCTTGTCATAGCCTTTGTCGGCGGCCAGAGACCGCAGATCGCCCGCGTTCCGACGGGCGATCTGCTCGGCGAGGTCTGCGTCGCTTCCTTCCCTATTCGTCGAACAGTGTACGTCAAGGACGGCTTGAGTGTCTGTATCGACGAGTTTCGTGACTTTTAGCTTCTGCACGCGGTAGCTGATTCGCTGGCAGTAGTGGCGGCTGGCGGCCGAGCGTTCGTAGAATGTGGCGTCGATAGCAGCGTGTTTCGATGGGTCGTGTAGCTGCGCCGACTGGCGCAGCAACACTCGACAAACGCTCATCTCGATCCGGTCGAACGCTTTACACAACGTGGATGGAGAGGGAAGATCGGCCGCATTGAGGCCGATCTCCCCGGTTATTTGTGGCATCTCTTTGAGCAGGTCAATCGTCATTCGGTAGGACGCATCAAGGTAAATCCGCAGACAATGGAGAGAAACGAGGGCGTAATCGGCGAATCCGCCGCCACCTTCCGGGGCGGCGGATTCGTCTCCATCGCCAGTAACTCTTTGAGCAATCGGTACAATCTCTCCAGTGAAGCGGGAGATTTGTGTCATGGACAACCAAATCATCCCGCTTCAACTCCTTTGATTTAGCGACCTATCCCGACGCCGTCTAGTGATTCAACAGAGCCAGTTATAGAGAATTAAGGAGAATACCTGCGCCTTGAGGCGCAGGATGAATCCGAGAACTCCTTCACAATCCACCTTCGATGGCACGACTGGATATTCCACGCCAACCGGTACTATTAATAAAACAGTACGCATAACCGGTTATGAAGCCAGAAAATGAGTCGGACCATCCGAACCATCGAGGCTACCATCACGAACCAGCGACAGGTTCGTGACGACCTCGACCATCTCGGGTGGGCCGCCTCAAAACTCTGGAACGTCGGTCGCTACTACGCACAAGAACAGTGGGACGAAACGGGCGAGATCCCCGATGACGGGGAACTCAAAGCCGAACTCAAAAGCCACGAACGCTACACGGACTTACATTCTCAATCCAGTCAGCGCGTTCTCGAAGAACTCGCTGAAGCGTTCAACGGGTGGTTCGGCAAGCGTCGGAACGGCGACGACCGTGCTCGACCGCCCGGCTACCGCAAAAACGGAGACGCCCACCCACGTTCAACCGTGTCGTTCAAAGCGGCTGGCTTCAAGCACGACGCACAGTTCACCCGCGTCCGCCTCTCGAAAGGCCGCAACCTCAAAGAACACCGCTCAGACTTCGTTCTCTGCGAGTACGAGACTCGCCCAGATATTGACCTGACCGAGTGGAACATTCAACAGGTTCGTGCCGTCTACAAGCGCGACGAGTGGCGGCTTCAATTCGTCTGTCGCACTACCATCGACCCGGACCCACCGGGTGACGAGGTGGCTGGTGTTGACCTCGGGATTTGCAACTTCGCCGCCGTCTCGTTCGGCGGTGAGTCGGTGTTGTATCCCGGCGGCGCCCTCAAAGAGGACGAGGACTACTTCACGAAGCAGAAAGCCAAGTGCGACGATTCCTCGTCTCGTGAGGCGACTCGTCTTGACCGGAAGCGAACGGGTCGTCGGACACACTTCTTGCACGCACTCTCGAAAGCGATTGTCGAGGAGTGCGTTGAACGAGGTGTCGGGACGCTTGTCGTTGGCGACCTCGGCGGCATCCGAGAGAACGACGAGAACGACGAATCTCGGAATTGGGGTGACCACGGCAATCTCGACTTGCACGGGTGGGCGTTCGACCGCTTCACGACGCTCCTCGACTACAAGGCAGCAGCCGAAGGCATCGACATGGAGTTGGTGTCGGAACGTGATACGTCGAAGTCGTGTTCGGCGTGTGGACAGACCGACGATGATCAGCGCGTCGAACGTGGACTGTACGTGTGTGAACAGTGCGATACAGTTGCGAACGCGGACGTGAACAGCGCAGAGAACATTCGACAAAAGGTACTCCCGAGTCTCGCCACGGATGGCGGTGATAGGGATAACGGCTGGTTGGCACAGCCAGCGGTTCACCTGTTCGACCGTAGCGAGGGTAGTTTCGCCCCGCGAGAACAGGTCGTGAACCGCGAACCGTAATATCCCAACTCAGCGGTGCGGTACCGTGGGATTCCCGCGTCTTCAGGCGCGGGAGGATGTCAATCGGCTCCTGTCGACGAGTAATCGGCTGCTAGCTCCAGATACGTTCGTGTTAAAATCTGGTAGGCTCGTCGTGAGATAACTGCTGATTCGGCGGATCAGGGCGATAATCGTGAACAATCAAAACCGATTATACCGGTATCGAGAGAACTCACCGAGCGAATCCTGGTGAATTTCCATGAAGGATACAGAGCACACAGGACGGATTGCACGGCTCTCACGGCGACAGTACGTCCGCGGCGTCGCCGGCAGCGCTCTCGCCGTCGCTCTCGCGGGCTGCCAGGGCGACGGCGGCGACGGCGGTGACGGCGGTGCACAGCAACCAGAAGAGACGACGACCGAGAGCGAGGACACGGCGACAGACACCGACGACACAGCGGCCACGACCGACGGCTCGATCACGTTCGCACAGGCGAAATCGCCCGTAGAGTTCGACCCCATCGTCCTGAACGACGTGCCCTCCTCCGAGGTCGCGATGCTCGTCTTCGACTCGCTGTACACGTACGACGAGGGCACCAATCTCGTCCCACAGATCGCCGCCGACATGCCGGAGGTAGAGCGCGGAGCCCAGCGGTGGATCGTTCCGATACGGACCGACGCCACTTTCCAGAACGGCGACCCGGTCACGGCCGAGGACGTGGCCTACTCCTTCCAGGCCCCCGTCGAAGAGGAGACGGAGAACGCCGGGGAGTTCAACATGATCGATACCGTCGACGTCGTCGACGAATCGACCGTCCAGTTCGACCTGCAGTTCCAGTTCGGGGCATTCGACTCGTATCTCCCGTGGGAGATCGTCGACAAGTCTGTCCGCGAATCGGACAAGGACGCCTACAACACGTCCAGCCCCGTCGGAGCCGGCCCGTTCACGTTCGACGACTGGCAAGAGGGCGAGTACGTCCGCCTCAGCCGCTGGGACGACTACTGGGGAGAGCCACTCCCGAACCTCGCCGAGATCGAATTCGTCCCGGTCGAAGAGCCGACGACCCGGATCACGACGCTCCGAACCGGGGAGAACGACGTGGTCAAGAACATTCCGCCCGCCAACTGGGAGACCGTCGAGAACATGGGCGAGGCCAACATCGAGTCGGTCCTCGGGACGAGCTACTTCTATCTCGCCTTCAACTGTAACGAGGGACCCACCGCCGACCCCGAGGTGCGGGAGGCGATCGACTACGCCTTCTCGATGGACGACGCGGTCGGCCAGTACGTCGAACCGACCGGCGAGCGACAGTACGCACCGGTTCCCAGAGCGATCTCCGAAGACTGGGAGTTCCCCGTCGAGGAGTGGCAGCAGATCCCCCACGAGCCAGACGTTGACCAGGCCAAGTCGCTGCTCGACGACAACGACAACGTTCCGGACGACTGGCAGCCCCGGATCATCGTCCCGCCGGACGACAAGCGCGAACAGATCGGAGTCTCTGTCTCGAACGGGCTCAGCGAGGCCGGCTACGACGCGACGGTCCAGCGCCTCGACTGGGGGGCCTTCCTCGAACAGTACGTCACCGGCAGCACCGACGACTACAACATGTACACGCTGGGCTGGGCCGGCTCGCCGGATCCGGACACGTTCATGTACTTCCTGTTCGCCCACGACCAGATCGGCACGAACAACGGCACCTACTACCGCAACGAGTCGATGAACGAACAGATCATGAACGCCCGCCAGTCCAACGACGACGAACAGCGCCGCGAGTGGTACGTCGACGCCATCCAGACGGTGCTCGAAGACCGGGTCCATCTCCCGTCGTACAACATCAAGAACAGCTTCGGGGTTCGGAGCCACGTCTCGGACTTCCGGGCCCACCCCGTCGACCAGTTCAGCATCGTCTCGGCGTACAACAACGTCTCCGTCCAGTGATCGAGGAATGGGGCTCGTTCGCTACACCGTACGGCGACTGTTGCAGGCGATTCCGGTCCTGCTCGGCGTCGTGACGATCACGTTCGCGCTGGCCAACGCGATCCCCGGAGATCCGGTCCAGATCATGCTGGGACCGTCACCGAGCCAGAGCGAAATTGCGGCGATCCGGGCACGGTACGGGCTCGACCAGCCGCTGTGGGTGCGATACGTGAACTACGTCGCCGCCCTGCTGACCGGCGATCTCGGGACGAGCATCTACTACGACGTGGCCGTCACGAGGAAGATCGGCGAGCGGCTGCCGGCGACGGTCCTGTTGATGCTGTCCAGCTACGCGTTCGCGATCGCGACGGCGATTCCGCTGGGCGTCGTCTCGGCCAAGCGGCGCAACAGACTCACCGATCACGTCTCCCGGATCGTCTCGCTGATCGGCGTGTCGACCCCCTCGTTCTGGATCGGGCTCATGCTGATCCTGGTGTTCGGGTTCCACACGAACCTGCTCCCGACGACGAACCTCGTCATGCCGTGGGCCGATCCGGCGGGGATCCGGGGGGCGGAGACGCGCCTCGACGTGCTCGCGATGGCCGGCGAACACCTCCTCTTGCCGATGATCACGCTCGGAACGCTCCAGATGGCCGCGATCACCCGCATCGAACGCTCCGAGATGCTCGACGTGCTCACCGAGGAGTACGTCACGCTCGCGCGAGCCTACGGCATCTCCGAGCGGACGATCCTCCGGAAACACGCCTTCCGGAACGCACAGCTCCCGGTGATCACGATCATCGGCCTCCAGCTGTCGAGTGCCATCGGCGGTGCAGTGCTGACCGAAGTCGTCTTCGAGATCAACGGGATGGGACGACTCATCGTCGACTCGATCGCGCGCCAGGACTATCCGCTCATCATGGGGACGACCATCGTGTTCGCGTTCGTGTTCGTCGTCGGCGTCGTCGTCACCGACCTCTCCTACGCGTACGTGGACCCGCGGGTCTCCTACGGGGAGGCCGAGTGACGATGGCGACGATCGACGAATCCGACGGCCCGACGACGCGCGATGCCGTCGAAGAGCGGGACACGGAGCCCACGGAGATCGAAGCCCGCGTCGGCTGGCGGTACACGCTCTCGCAGATCCGAGCCGACCCGACGGCGATGACCGGGCTGGCCATCATCGCCGTCGTCACCGCGATGGCCACGTTCGCGACGATCGACGCCGTGCTGTTCGAGTTCCTCGCGGGCTATCGGCTCTTCGCACAGTTCGGCGTCGAGAAGTACTGGATCGCCAAGACGGTGTGGGTGAGTCCGGTCAGCGAGTCGGCCGCGACCCCGCGACTGCTCCCGCCGGTCGGGTTCGAGAACCAGTTCGGGGCCGGGAGCTGGGCCCACCCGCTCGGGACCGACGACCGGGGGCGGGACGTCCTGTTGCGACTCGTCTACGGATCGCGGATCGCGGTCACGGTCGGGCTGAGTGCGACAGTCGTCGGCTTCGCCAGTGGCACCGTCGTCGGTGCCGTGTCGGGTTACTACGGCGACTGGGTCGACGACGTGTTGATGCGGGCCGCCGAGACGCTGTTCGCGATCCCCTTCCTCGTGCTAGTGCTCGCCTTCATCGCCGTCTTCGGGCGCTCGCTGACGTTCATCGTCTTCGGCGTCGGAATCGCTTCGATCCCTACGTTCGCCCGACTGATCCGCTCGCGCGTCGTCAGCATCCGCGAAGAAGACTACATCGAGGCGGCGCGGGCCGCTGGCGTCCGAGACCGCGACATCATCTTCAGACACGTCATCCCGAACAGCTTCACGCCGGTGCTGGTACAGGCGACGCTCCAGGTCGGCACCGCGATCCTGATCGTCGCCGGCCTCTCCTTCCTCGGGTTCGGCGTCCAGCCGCCCACTCCCTCGTGGGGCCAGATGCTGGCGGTCTCGCGCAACTACATGATCCCGAACCCGTGGTTCAGCGTCTGGCCGGGGCTGGCGATCCTCGTCACGGTGGTCGGGTTCAACATCTTCGGCGACGGGCTGCGAGACGCTCTCGACCCGCGATTCAACAACTAGCCATGACACACCCACTGCTCCGCGTCGAGAACCTGCAGACGCACTTTTTCACCGAAGACGGCGTCGTCCGGGCGGTCGACGGCATCAGCTTCTCCGTCGAGGCCGGCGAGATCGTCGGCCTCGTCGGGGAGTCCGGAGCCGGCAAGAGCGTCGCGTCGGCGTCGCTGCTCCGACTGGTCGAAGAGCCCGGCCGGATCGTCGGCGGCCGCGTCGCGTTCGACGGTGAGACGCTGTTCGAGATCCAGACCGACCGCGACGGGGACCCCGTGCTCGACGACGACGGACGACCCGTCGAAACGGAGGACTCGCTGTCCCGACGAGAGATGCGCACCCGCATCCGGGGCCGGGAGATCGCGATCATCTTCCAGGACCCCATGGAGTCGCTCAACCCCGTCTACACCGTCGGGGGCCAGCTCCGGGAGTTCATCGAGGTCAACCGCGATCTGGGCAAGCAGGCGGCAAAGCGGGAGGCGATCGAGATGCTCCGCGAGGTGGGCATCCCGGAGGCGGCGGCCCGGTACGACGACTACCCGCACCAGTTCTCGGGCGGGATGCGCCAGCGCGTGTTGATCGCGATGGCGCTGGCCTGCGAGCCGTCGCTGATCGTCGCCGACGAGCCCACGACCGCGCTGGACGTGACCGTCGAGGGCCAGATCCTCGAACTGGTCGCCGACCTCCAGGAGAAGTACGGCACCGCGTTCGTCTGGGTCACCCACGACATGGGCGTCGTCGCGGAGATCTGCGACCGCGTGAACGTGATGTACCTCGGCGAGATCGTCGAGCAGGCCGGCGTCGACGAGCTGTTTCACGACACGAGACATCCGTACACCGAGGCGCTGTTGCGCTCGATCCCGCGCCCGGATCGCACCGTCGAGGAACTGGACCCCATCGCGGGCGTCATGCCCGAGGCCATCGACCCGCCGAGTGGCTGTCGCTTCCACACGCGCTGTCCCGAGGCTCGCGAGGCGTGTACGCAGGTCGATCCCGACTGTCGCGTGCTGGTAGACGGTACCCACCCCCACCGGTCGGCCTGTCTCAAACACGACGTGTTCGACGGCGTCGGCTACGAGACGAGCCCGCCCCTCGACAACGAGACACGCAGCGGCGTCGACGTGACGCTGACCGGCGACGGCGGCCGGCCCCGAGGTGAGAGCGATGAGTGACACCGAGCGCCAGACCGAGACGGAGCCGACCGCCACGTCCCGCGACGATCCCCTCTTGCGGGTCGAAGGGCTGACCAAGCACTTCCCCAACGACGAGGGGTTCCTCTCGTGGTTGCAGTTGCGACCGGGCGACGGCGACGGACTGGTCGACCTCGGCCGAGAGTGGGTCCGGGCCGTCGAGGACGTGTCCTTCGAGATCTACGAGGGCGAGACGCTCGGGCTGGTCGGCGAATCCGGGTGTGGAAAGAGTACGCTCGCGCGGACGATCCTCCGGTTGATCGAGCCGACCGACGGCTCGGTGTACTTCCGGGGCGAGGACCTCGCCGCCATGGCCGGGGAGACGCTCCGACGGAACCGCCGGGACATCCAGATGATCTTTCAGGACCCACAGTCGTCGCTGGACCCGCGCATGAAGGTGGGCAAGATCGTCGAGGAGCCGATGCGCGCCCACGGGATGTACGACGAGTCCGGGCGGGAGGCGCGTGCCCGCGAACTCCTGGGGAAGGTCGGCCTCGATCCACAGCACTACAACCGGTACCCACACGCGTTCTCGGGCGGCCAGCGCCAGCGCATCAACCTCGCACGGGCGCTGTCGGTCAACCCCGACTTTATCGTCTGTGACGAGCCAGTCTCGGCGCTCGACGTGTCCATCCAGGCGCAGGTGCTCAACACGATGCGGGACCTCCAGGAAGAGTTCGGCCTCACCTACCTCTTTATCGCGCACGACCTGAGCGTCATCCGCCACATCTCCGACCGGGTCGCGGTGATGTACCTCGGGCAACTGGTGGAACTCGCCGAGAAAGAAGAGCTGTTCGAGAACCCACAGCACCCCTACACGCGGGCGCTGCTGGAGTCGATTCCCGTGCCCGACCCCCGCGTCGAAGGGACCAGAGGCGTCCTCGAAGGCGACGTCCCCAGCCCGATCGAACCGCCGAGTGGCTGTCGCTTCCGGACGCGCTGTCCGGAGCTGATCGCACCGTCGACCTTCGAGCTGACCGACGAGGAGTGGGCACAGGTGCGGCAGTTCACGCGCTCGGTCAAGCGCCACAGCTTCGAGCTGGCCGGAGCAAACGCCATCCGCGCGGAGTTTTTCGGCTCGCGGCTCCCCGACGGTGAGGCCGGCCGGATCGTCTCACGCGCGATCGACCTGCTCGTCGACGACCGCTGGGACGAAGCCGCCGACCTCCTGACAGCGTCGTTCACGGACCCCAGTATCTGCGCCCGAGAACGGCCACGCTACGAGGTGCCAGCAGAGTACGGGAGCGGTCGTCACGTCGCCGAGTGCCACCGACACCGGGAGGACGAGCGCAGTCGATGATCACCAGTCGACCGACAGCGTCCCGTCGCCCTCGGGGTCGGGAGCGACCTCCTCGTCGGTCCGGCGGTCGACCACGTGGATGACGCCCACGTCTTTCTTGGCCGGACACACCTCGGCGGCACGGATCTCGTCGTCGACCTCGTCCTCGCCGACGAAGTACACCTTCGGTGCGGCGATCCCGGTGTCGAGGTTCAGGTCCCAGTTGTGCGAGACCTCGGCGCACTTGCCCGCGCCGATGCACTTGTTGGCCTCGAAGATGATCTTGTAGGGCTTGTCCTCGACCGGCGGCGCGTCGGTCCCGCCCATCTGGCTCGGGTCGACCGGAGCGTCTTCGTCTGCCATATCGGACGAACGCGGGCTGGACAGTTAAGCCCGACTCTTCCCGCAGGACGCTACTGCCCGACGCCGGCCGCGTTGCCGAGTCGGCGCAGCGTCGACCCGTGAAAGCCCAGGCTCAACAGGAGGGCGGCGGCCGCAAGCGCCGACAGCACGAAGTACATCGACTGGACGCCCACGAGGTCCATCACGTTCCCGGCACCCAGTTGTCCCAGCGCGCGCCCGGTCCCGATCCCGAACGCCGAGAGCACTGCCTGTCCCGTCGAGGTCAGTTCGTCGGGCGAGAAGCGGTGGGCGAACTCGACGACGGCGAGGTTGTACAGCGCCAGTCCGACGCCGAGCACGAGCTGGACCGCCATGATCGCCGTCGGCGTTCCCACGGCGGCGTAGACGAGGTAACAGCCCGCAAAGAGGGCGGCACCGAGCGAGAGCTGCGTGCGGTTGGCGAGCCCGATCTTGGCCATCGAGAGGAAGATGACGGCCTCGCCGACGGTCTTGACCATCCAGGCGGTGCCGGTGAGGCTGTCCGGCGCGCCGATCGCCCGGACGTACACCGAGAAGTAGGCGCTGCCCGAGGAACTGGCCCCGCCCAGCAGCACCGCGACGCCGAGCAAGAGCAGGAATCGTCGGTTGCGCAGGAGCTTGACGGCCTCGCGTCGGAGATCCGGCGTCAGGTCGGCGTCGGCGTCGGGCACGCTGCGGACGATCAAGACGAGCACGACCATCCCGACCGCGTAGATGTAGAAGACGATCTCCGTCGCGAACCGCGAGAGCAGCCACCCGATGACGAGACTCCCCAGCCCGAACGCGATCGAGCCAAAGGCACGGACCTGTCCGTAGTCGACGCCACGAGAGAGGATCATCGCGTTGGTGATCGGGACGATCGGTGACCGCACCGTCGAGAGCAGCGCCGTCGCGAGCACGAGCAAGAGGAAGGGATCGGGGACGCGCCCGGCCAGCGGGAAGGCGAGAATGGCCACGCTCGACACGCCGGCCGCGATCAACAGGACCGGCTTGGAGGCCGCGAAGCGATCGGCCACTCCGCCCCAGATCGGCTGGGCGATCATCCCGCCGACGACGAGCAGCGCACCCAACAGCCCCATCTGCCCCCCAGTCAGTCCGAGCTCCTCGAAGTAGGCGTTCCGAAAGACGATGAAGCCGTTCGAGGAGGCGAAGAAGACGAAATACAGCAACTGATAGCCGCGCTTGTCCCCGAGCATGGGCAACACTCTCGATTCCTCCTACTTCAAGCCACGGATACGATACTACAGCCGTTGTTAATCGCGGAGAGTGGCCGGCGACAGCACCCGGTAGCGCCCTTCAGTCCCGCGCTGTCGAACGACGTGAGACGAACAGTTGCCGTTGGTCTCTCGTCACCGTCGACAGCGCGAGACGCGTCGGACGGTTCTTCACAGACGTACAGCCGGCAGTATCAGTCGTGGATCTCGACGCCGTCGATCGTGATCGGCGTCGTCGGTCCGTCGTGCATGTCCGTGTCGGCGTTGCCGATCGCTTCGACGACATCCATGCCGTCCGCGACCTCGCCGAAGACGGCGTGCTTGTCGTCGAGGTGTGGCTGGGCGTCGAGGGTGATGAAGAACTGCGAGCCGTTCGTGTTCGGACCGCTGTTGGCCATCGAGAGCTTGCCGGCCTCGTCGTGGCGCAGTTCGTCGTGGAACTCGTCGTCGAACTGGTAGCCGGGGCCGCCCCGTCCGGTGCCGGTCGGATCGCCGGTCTGGACCATGAAGTCCTCGATGACGCGGTGGAACTCGACGCCCTCGTACAGCGAGTCGCCGCGGATCTCGCCGCTCTCGGGGTCTTCCCACGTCGTCGTGTCCGGTGCCGGCTCGGCGTCGGCCGCCGGATCGTGCTCGGCCAGTCCGAGGAAGTTCTCGACCGTACGGGGTGCGCGCTCGTCGTACAGTTCCAGTTCGATGTCGCCCTTCGAGGTCTCCAGCGTGACGCGTGTCATATCCAGTCAGTAGAGAGGACCCGGCAAAACCCTGATGGTCGACGCTGCCCACCGCTACTACAGTAGCCATTGAAAGTCAATGCACACCCGATCGCACGGCAGCAGTGTGATCGGTGTGTGACTCGTTTCAATTGTTACTATAGTCGTCGCCCCGGAGGCGTGTGATTGTCTCCCCTCCAACGAACCGAGGTACGTCGATCACGTACTGTTCGTAGACGTCACCGTACTGTTCGGAGAGCCACGGTTCCTCGGCGAAGGGAAAGCTCACCCACAGCGCCAGATACAGCCCGCACAACACTACCACCAGCGGTGCGTCGGTGACCAGCGGGAAGCCGATCGTTGCCAGAATGTACCCGACGTACTGTGGATTCCGAGAGAGGCGATAGACTCCCTCAGTCTGTAGCTCCTCGTTCATACCCCGTGTCTGCTCGACGCCGAGGGTCCGGGTCGCCACTAGCACGACGAGGAAGCCGGCGACCAGGAGGGCCCCACCGAGGAGTCGCGTCCACGGAGGCAGTCCGAGCGCGTCGAACTGGAGAATCCCCAGGACGAGGAGCGAGCCGTTTAAAACGTGTGAAAGCCCCCAGAAAGTGTAGTACTGCCAGTCGCGACTGCCGAGTGGGTAGTACGAAACCGTGCCAGAAATGCTCGCCAGGACCCCGGTGAGGTTCACGGCTCCCGCGAGTGCTCCCAGGCCGAAAACGAGCCACTCGAACGGTTGAATTACGACCATCGTTTTGAAATGAACGACAGATAACTGTGTAAGCTTTTCTGATAACTGGCAATCGAGTGTCTCTCACAGCCTCGCCGTCACCTGCTCGCCGCTGACGACTTCGGGTACGATCACCTCGTCGGCACCCGCACGACGGGCCAGCGCTTCGTCCATCCGACTGCCGGCCCGAACCACCAGCTCGACGGTGGGCGCGAGCTGACTCGCGGCGATGGCGATCTGGACGTTCGCGCTCGTGTCGTCGATAGCGCCGATCACGGTCCGAGACCGTTCGACGCCAGCGTCGGTCAGCGTCTCGTCCTGTCGGGCGTCGCCGCTGACTGCGAGGTGCCCGTCGTCGATCGCTCGCTCGAACTGTTCGTCTTCCTGTTCGACGACGACGACGTCGCGGTCGCGCTCTTGCAACCCCGCGGCGACGGTCTGTCCGAAGGTCCCGTAGCCACAGACGACGACGTGGTCGTCGAGTTCCTCGATCGTCTGTTCGATTTGCATCTGTCGAAGTTCCTCCTGAATCTGGCCGCCGAACGTCGCCGACAGCAGCGTCTCGCCGATCCACAGTCCCGCCACCACGAGTCCGGAGAGCACGACGATGGCGTACGCTTTGACCAGTCTGACCGGGCCGTCGTGGGACTGGAAGTGCAACTCGATGCTGGTCGGATCGAGGAGCCAGAACAGTGCGTCGACGACGCCGACGCCCGCGAGGACGCTGAACCCTACGACGCCCGCGACGACGACGGCGACGAACCCGAAGACCGGCCGGATCATCCGACGCAGGAGCGCCCGTCGCAGAACACCTCTGAGGAGCGTCCCGAGCACCGTCAACACCGCACCTCCGGACCGGGCTGTGGTGGATCGATACGACGCGGTACGACTATCATGTGGGTATGTGACACACCCTGTCTCGGAAGAACGAATGGTTATTGATACCACTTCTCATTAAACAGTATAGAGACATTAAATCCGAGTCTCGACATCGGGACGGGTACCGGGCCAGTAGCACGGGCAGGCGACGTGGCCCGCTACAGCGACGCCACGACGAACTCGGTGCTGGAGCCGAGCGGATCGTCTGCGCTCGTCGTTCGGAGGTCGTCGAAACCCGCGTCCCGAAGCTGTTCTCGTGTCCGCTCTCGCCCCGGTGCTGCGAAGAACATCTCGCCGCCCATCCAGCCGCGCCGAACCGTCTCGAAGCGGCCACCGGGCAGCGTCATCAGGACGCTGCCGCCCGGCTCCAGTACCCGAGCGAACTCCCGGTAGACTGTCGGCTGTTCGTCGCGTGGGACGTGAAAGACCGCGTAGTAGGCCGTAATTCCGTCGACGGCGTCGTCGGCGACCGGCAGCGCGGTCATGTCCCCCTGCAAGAGGCGGGCCCCGGGAACCGTCTCGGCTGCGAGTTCGAGTCCACGTCTGGAGAAGTCCACTCCCAGGCTACCGGCCGGCAGGTTCGCCAGCGTCCGGGCACCGTCGCCACAGCCCGCGTCGAGGACGAGCGGGTCGGGCGGTAACTCGTCGAGGAACTCCCCGATCAGTGCCGCGTCGGAACCGCCAGGATCACGCTGGCGAGCGTACGTCTCGGCGACTTCCTCCCATGCCGCGCGGACGTCGTTACGATCCATACCGCCCCTTGGGGCTCGTCCCCAAAGAGTGCTCCCCGGCCAGTCAGATCCGACGGTATTTCCGCCCGGCGGCCAAGGAGTCGTATGGTCGATACGGCCACGGATGCACACACGGCAGCCGTCGACGCGGTCGCGGGCCGGCGCTACGAGCGTGCCGGCGACGAGTACACGCGAGCGGCACGAGCGAGACTCGCTCGTCCCCACGAGGGACACCATCCCTTCGAGGCCGACGAGAACGGCTGGATCGGCGTGGGACTACGATACCTCGCGACCGCCGCGGTCGCCTACCGCGTCGCTGGAGCCGACGAACGGGCGACCCACCGCTGTGTCGAGGGTGTCGCTGTCTCCCGGGACCTCGAACACGTCCTCGAACACCCGGTACAGCGGGCCTGCCTCGCCGAGTTCGTCGCCGACTACCGGGTCGTGGGCGACGTGGGAGACGCACAGGCGGCGTACGCGGACGCGGTCGACGCCTACGAGGTGGTCGACGTGGAGTCGCCACAGCGGTGGGCGACGACACCGCTTTTCGAGGCCGCGGCGGCGACGATCAAACAGGTCGCTCGCGGGCTCGACGACGGGGAAATCGCGATCACGTGGGAGGATCTCCACGGGGCCGATCCGAACGAGCCCGGCCCGTTTCTCGCTCACCGAGCGCAGTTCAAGCGCCAGCGCTTCCGGTCGCTGGTGGCACGTGCCGTCGACGACGGCACTCTCGCCGCGAGCCGCGGCACGACGGAGTACAACAACGCGAACTTCAGGTGTCCGGAGTGTGGCTCGACGGACGTAAACTGGGTCGCCGACCGCACGCTCTGCATGCGGTGTTCGACACCGATGGAGCGCTCTAGTCGGTGAAGAAGTCGACGAGAGCCTCGTTGACCCGCTCCGGCGCGTCGAACTGGACCCAGTGGCTCGCGTCGGGAATTCGCTCGACTGCGATGTCCGACGCCCACTCGTCGAGTCCCTCGGTCAGTTCGAGATCGAGCGCGAAGTCTTGCTCACCCCACAGCAGCAGCGTCGGCACGTCGACGCTGCGGTCGGGCTCCTCGCCGCCGGTCAGCATCGACCGCGCTCGCTGGCGGCCGAGCGCCCGGTAGTAGTTGACCGCCGCCGTCAGCGCGCCCGGCGTCGCGAGCGCGGACTTGTAGCGCTCGACGTCCGCGTCGGTGAACGCGTCGGGCCGGACTGTATCGCCCAGAATCGACTCGACGGCGGCGTAGTCGTTCAGTCGGAACCCCAACTCGGGGAGGACGGGCAACTGGAAGTAGAAGACGTACCAGGACTTCGCGATCTGGGTGGGCGAGGAGCGAAGCAGCCGCTCGTATCTGGTCGGGTGGGGCGCGTTCAGAACGGCCAGCCGATCGACGACATCGGGACGGTCGCTGCCGACGTGCCAGGCGATCAGGCCGCCCCAGTCGTGGCCGACGACGTGGGCTCGCTCGCGGCCGCAGTGCTCGATCAGCCCGGCGACGTCGGCGACCAGTTCGTCGACTCGATAGTCGCCGACGTTCGGTGGCTTCTCCGAGCGGTTGTAGCCGCGCAGATCGGGCGCGACGACCCGGTAGCCGGCGTCGGCCAGCGACGGGAGCTGATTGTGCCAGGAGTACCAGAACTCCGGGAAGCCGTGGAGCAAGACCACGAGGTCGCCGTCGGCGGGGCCGGCGGTCACGTAGTGCAGGCCGATCCCGTTGACCGTCGCGCGTTCGTGTGTCACCGCCTGCTCGTCGAACGTGGGTGTCTGAGATGTCATCTGAGAGCGTCGGTCTGGCGGTGTCGTCAGTACGAACGGAGGTCTTCGAGGACCGCGGCGGCGCTGCCGTCGCCGATGGCGGCGCGGGCTTCGGCCAGGCCGTCGTCGAGACTCGACACGTCCTCGCGTGCGTAGATTCGCAGTGCGGCGTTGAGTTCGACGGCGTCGGCGAAGGCGTCCTCGCGGTCGCCGGCGACGACTTCCTCGGTGATCGTCGCCGAGTCGCCGGCCACGTCCTCGACTTCGAGGTCCTCGCCCTGGATGTCCATCCCGTACTCGGAGGTGCGGATCTCGTAGTCGAGGATGCCGTCCTCGTCGGCCTCGGCGTCGTCGGAGGGCCACTCGGCGACGACGGTCGCGCCGGGGCGGATGTCGTCGTACCCCTCCATCCCCTGGAAGAACAGCGCGCGGTCGGCGGGGTTGCGCTGGGACTTCGTGAGCGTCTTGACCATCCGCTTGGCGAACGCGAGGTGGTAGAAGCTCCCGAGGTGGACGCTCGCGTCGGCCGGATTCGCCAGCGTCTCGACGGTGTTGACGTAGGTCCGCACGCCCATCATGTCCCGCCGGTCGAAGAGGTCGTCGACGCCGGGGTTGAACTCGGGCTGGTAGTAGAAGCCAAAGCCAACGTCGTCGACCAGATCGGCGCTCTCGCCGGGCGAGAGGTCCGTCGTCGCGCCGAGTTCGTCCAGCACGTGCTTGTAGGCGTCGAGCTTCTGGGTCGGCACGCGATCGCCCGAGTGGACGACGACGGGCGTGCCAGCGGCGGCGGCGACGACCCCGGCAGCGACGCCGAGGATGGCGGAGGTGTGCTTGCCGTCGTAGTTGGCCCCGCAGTCGACGGGGTCGGCACTGGGTGCCTCGACCTCGACGCTCTCCTCGCGCATCACGTCGACGAAGGCCGCCAGCTCCTCGGGCGTGTTTCGCTTCCAGCGATTCGCCAGCCAGAACGCGCCCAGCGTCGTCTCGTCGGGCTCGCTGTCGAGGATCCGCTGGAACGCCTCGCGGGCCTGTTCGCGGGTCATGTCTTCGGCGGACTTGTGCCCGGAGCCGACGACCTCGGTCATCAGACGCTTGAGCGGCCACTCCCCGTACTCGCTGGTCGCTTGTGACATGCGAACAGGTTCGGCCGCGACCGGCTAAAGCCCCCCGGTTTCCCACCGAGATTGCCGGTCGAGTACCCACAAATCTGGGGGATAGGGTGGAGAGACAGTCGAAAAGGATACACCACCACACTCCCTAGCCGTGGTGATGAGTCTCCAGTCGGGCGACTGGCGCGAGCGCATCGACGACGTGGACGCCACGCTCATCGACGGCTTCCAGAGCGGGTTCCCCGTCGAGGAGCGTCCCTTCGAAACCGTCGGCGAGGAGTTGGGGATCGACGCCGACGACGCACTCGAACGCGTCCGACGGCTGCTCGACGCGGGCGTCTTCCGCCGGTTCGGCCCGGTGTTGAACCCGCCCGTCATCGGGTCGTCGGCGCTGGCGGCCATCTCGGCACCCGACGAGCGCTTCGACGAGTGTGCCGAGATCGTCAACGGCTACGACCAGGTCAACCACAACTACGCCCGCGACCACGAGTGGAACATGTGGTTCGTCGTCACTGCCAGCACCCGCGAGCGCCGCGACGAGATCCTCGCGGAGATCGAGTCCCGGACCGACTGCTCGGTGCTCGTACTCCCGATGTTGACCGACTACTACATCGACCTGGAGTTTCCCGTCGTCAACACGGATCGCTTCGCCCGCGAGAGCCTGCAGTCGACCGACGTGAGTGCGACCCGGATCAGCGAGTCGGCGGCCGCAGACCTGACGCCACTGGCCCGCCGGCTCCTGCTCGCGATCCAGGAGGGGATGCCGCTGTCGGCGACGCCGTACCGGGAGCTGGCTGCGAGCGTCGACGCGCCGGTCGAGGACGTGCTGGCGACGATCGAGCGCCTGCGCGAGGACGGCTGTATCAAACGAATCGGCTGTGTCGTCAACCACGTCGCGACCGGCTTCGACAGCAACTGCATGGTCGTCTGGAACGTGCCCGACGACGAACTCGACGAGCGCGGGCGGACGGTCGGCGAACTGCCATACGTGACGCTGTGTTACCACCGCCCGCGGCGACCGGAACAGGACTGGCCGTACAACCTCTTTACGATGATCCACGGGCGGGAGAGCGACGCCGTCGACGCGAAGATCGACGAGCTGGCGAGCGATTACCTGCCCGACGACCACGAGCGGCTCTACTCAACGGCGACGCTGAAACAGACCGGGGCGCGGTACGACGATCTCGTCGGGAACTAACTTACGGCGTCATCGACGAGGGGGCAAACTCCCAGACGGCGGCCGGTCCCCGGAACGCTTTTGCGTTAGTTGGTTCATAGTACACCTAGTCAGATGGCCGTGAGCGAGCGTGCGACTGTGCTGATCGTCGACGACGAGCCCGACGTGGCAGACGCCTACGCAGCCCAGCTGCGCGGTCAGTACGACATCCAGACGGTCTACAGCGGCGAGGCCGCGCTGGACGCACTCGACCCCGAGATCGACGTGGTGTTGCTCGATCGACGGATGCCGGACATCTCCGGCGACGCCATCCTCGAACGGATCCGTGAGCGCGACCTGCCGGCGCGGGTAGCGATGGTGACCGCGGTCGATCCCGACTTCGACATCATCGACATGCCCTTCGACGACTACGTCGTCAAGCCAGTCAGCCGCGACGACCTCTTCGAGACGATCGAGCGGCTCCAGAGCTGTGCGGCCTACCAGAACCACCTGCGGGAGTACTACGCGCTCACCTCGAAGTTCGCTGCGCTCAAAGCGTCCAAACGAGAGGCGGAACTCCAGTCGAGCGACGAGTTCCAGGAGCTCAAAGATCGGATCGAGGACCACCAGGCCGAACTCGACGAGATCGTCGACCGCTTCGACGAGCACGATTACGAGGCGATCTTCCGCGACGTGGGCGGTCGTGCAGAGCTGTCGCTGGACGAGTGATCGACCCACTCACACTGTGACCCCGCTTTTTCGGGGGTTCCGAAAGCACTAACCGAAGTTGTTCCCTAGGACGGGTCGATGAGCCAGCAACTGCCGGACGTTCAGGCGTCGAGCCCGGACGTCACCGTCGGCCTCAACCGCGTCGGCGTCACCGGCGTCGAGAAGCTCGTGAAGATCGACCGGGCCGACCAGCGCCCGATCGTGCTGATGGCGACGTTCGAAGTGTTCGTCGATCTCCCCTCGTGGCGCAAGGGCGCGGACATGAGCCGCAACATGGAAGTCATCGACGAGACGCTCGAAGCGGCGGTCCGCGACGAGGTCTCGGGTGTCGAAGCGGTCTGCGGTGAGGCGGCCGAACGCCTCCTGGACAAGCACGACTACACGACCAACGCCGAGGTGCGCATGGAAGCCGAGTACGTCACCCGCGAGGAGACGCCGGCCTCCGAACGGCCCACCCAGTCGACGGCCGACATCGTCGCGTCGGCGACCGCCGACGAGGACGGGACTCGCGAGGAGATCGGAGCCCGCGTCACCGGGATGACAGTCTGTCCCTGCTCGCAGGGGATGTCGGCCGCCCGCGCTCGCGAGACGCTGCGGGGCCTCGACGTCGACGACGAGACCATCGACTCGTTCCTCGAAGAGGTCCCCCAGCCGGGCCACTCCCAGCGGGGCCACGCGACACTGACCATCGAGAGCGAGGGCGCGCCCGACGTGGACCTGCTCGACGTGATCGAGGTCGCCCGCGAGTCGATGAGCGCGCGCATCTACAACCTCGCCAAGCGCCCCGACGAGGACCACATGACCTACGAGTCACACAAGAACGCCAAGTTCGTCGAGGACTGCGTGCGCTCGATGGCAGAGGGGGTCGTCGACCGCTTCGATCATCTCCCTGCAGACGCCGTCGTGACGATGAAACAGTCAAACGACGAGTCGATCCACCAGCACAACGCTCACGCCGAGCGGGTGGCGACGTTCGGCGACCTCGAAGCGGAACTGGCCGACGACTGAGGCGTCAGTCGCCGACGATCTCTCGGGCCCGCTGCCAGCGTGGCTCGAACTCCGCGTAGATCTCGTCCGCGAACTCCGGATCTTTCAGGTCGATGACGGCGAACGTCGACCCTCCGAGCGGGTGGGGAACCTCGATACAGACCTCGACGTCGTCGATCAGTTCGAACGTCGACGTGACCTCCTCCGTGGTGCGGTAGTGGTAGTTGTCGTACTGCTGGAGGCGTCGCTGGTAGGCCTCGCCCACGTCTGCCGGGACTGCCTCGACGAACGAGGGCGGCAGGAGCATGTACACCTCGACGCCGCGCTGGAGGGCACTCTCCAGTTCGTCGACCAGCCGGTCGGTCGCCTCGGTCAGGTCGAGTTGCCGGCCGGGCAGCGAGCCCACCATCACGATCCGCTCGTCGGCGGCCGAGAGCCGTTCGACCAGGAGGTCGACGGTCTCGGCAGGGCCGACGGCGGCGGTCCAGAACGGTTCCTCGACCGGCTCGGCGGATTCGAGTTGATTCGAGAGCTCGTCGACGATCTCCTCGTACTGCTTTGCCTTCTCGTCGAGCTGGCGTTTCTTGTCCTCCAGGAGTCGCTCCAGGGCGGTGTCGGGCTCGACCGGCGCGTACTTTTTGGGGCGACTGGCCGTCTGGCTGCGGACGAGGTTGTACGTCTCCAGACTGTTGAGCACGTCGTAGATGCGGCCCATCGGAACGTCACTGGCGCGTGACAACTCCTTCGCGGTTGTCGGTCCCGTGTCCAGCAGTGACCGGAAGGCGCGATCTTCGTACTCGGAGAGGCCGAGGTCTCTCAGATTCGCCATACCGACGACAGGACACGGACAGTCAAAAACGCATCGACAGTTTGCCCGCGTGTATCGTTTTTTCGAACGACGCCTACGCGTCGCCCGTCAGGACGGCTTCGAGCCCCGCCGGCTCCTCGGCCGTGCCGACCTGCTCGCCGCCTTCGAACAGGACCGCCTCGTCGCCGCCCACGTCGGGGACGACGACGGTCTCGTGGTCGGCCAGTCGGAGTGCGGCCCGGTGGAGGTCGCTCCCGGCTCGCGGGCCGACGCGGAGGACGGCGGGCGAGCGAAGCCGGGCGGCCGTGGCCGCGTAGTGTGCGACTTCGACGCCCATCCGGTCGGACGCACCGGCGAAGGCCGCGATGGCGTCGTGAGCGGCCGCCCGGTAACGCTCGTCGTCGGCGAGTGCGGCCAGATCGAGCAAGGCGTCGGCCAGCTCGACGGTCGCGTCGAGTGGGTACTGCGAACGCGAGCACAGACCCGGCCCGTCGGCCGGTCCGTCGCGAAACGCTCCGCTCTCGGTCTGGAGGTGTTCGATCGCCCAGTCGGCGATCGCTCTGGCGGGGCGGCCCTCGCCGAGCACCTGCCAGCTCGTCGTCAGCCCCTGCAGGACCCGCGCCTGGTCGAGGAGGAGTCCGGTCGGCCCCACGGCGTCGTCGGTCCGGTAGTGCGTGACCGCGCCGTTTTCGACGAGCGTCTCGGTGATCGTCTCGCGGGCGCGTTCGGCGTACCGGCGAGCCCGCTCGTCGTCGGTGTAGGCGGCGTACGTCGCCAGCGCGTCGATGGCCATCCCGTTCCGGTCGGCGAAGACCGTCTCGTCGACCTGGGGCGGGTCCGCCGAGGCCCGATCGCTGGCGTCCAGCCGGTGGTACGTGTCGTCGCCGGCCTGACTGGCGGCGAACGCGCCGCTGGTGTCCCCGCCAGTGTCGACCCACAGCTCCGTCGTCAGGTACTCGATGGCCCGCTCGGCGGTCTCGCGATAGGCCTCCTCCCCCGTGTACCGATAGCCGTGAGCGAACGCCCTGACGAGGCCGGCGTTCTCGTCGAGGAGCCGCTCGGTCCGCGCGTCCGACCACGTCCGGCCGTTCGCGTAGCGATAGAACCCGCCGTCGTCGGTGTCCCGGAGGTGCGTCTGAATCGCCTCAAGCGTCCGTGTCGCCTGGTCGCGAGCCCGCACCAGCGCGAACTCGACGGTCCGTGGCAACGGGAACTTCACGTCGGTGCCCCAGCCGCCGTACTCCTCGTCGTAGGCCGCGAGCAGCTGCTCGACCATCGCCTCCTCGATCCGTGCGGTCACCTCGCCAGCGGGCGGTGCCTCGGTCTGGAGCGAGCGCGGGACGGAGCCGGCAGCCTCCCCCTCCGTCTCCCACGTCTCGCGGACACTGTCGAGGATCCCGCGGAAGCCGTCGGGCCCGAGATACGTCGCCCCGGTCAGCACCGTCCCGTCGGGCGTGAGAAACACCGTCGAGGGAAACCCACCCATGATGTATCGCTCGCGCACCTCGGGGTGGCGGTCGCCGTCGACCCGGATCGGGACGAAGCCGTCGTTGACGTTGGCCGCGATCCGTGGCTCCGCGTACGTCTTGCGGTCCATCTCGCGACACTCGGGGCTCCAGGGCACCGTCAGCGCGAGCAAGATCGGCTTGCCGGCCTCCCGCGCCGCCTCGAAGGCCGCCGGCCCCCACTCGCGCCACTCGACTTTCGTCTCCGCTGCGAACTGATCCATACCCGGGTTACGGAGCCGACCGGCAAGAGACTTGCACTCTCGGATCAGCTCGGTCAACACGCCGTCCGGTGACGTCGGGGCACGCTCCCACCGGTCCGATACTCGAAAAGCGTTTGAGTCGCGGCCGGCAAGTGCGGGTATGCTCCGGGTCATCGCGGTGTTGCTGTTGATACCGCTGCTGGACGCACTCCTGCTCGTCGTCGCCGCAACGCAGTTCGACACGCTCTCTGCGGCCGTCGTCGTGTTGCTCGTCGTCGTCACCGCCCTCGTCGGGATGTTGCTGGTCCGTGCCGAGGGACGCCACACGCTGCGCCGGATCCAGGAGAAGCTGGCGACCGGTGAGGTACCGACCGACGAGCTGGTCGACGGCGGCTTCCTCGTCGCCGCGGGCGCGTTCTTCCTCACGCCCGGTTTCGTCACCGACCTCCTCGGCCTCCTGCTCGCGCTGCCGATCACGCGCGCGCCGATCCGCATGGCCGCCAAACGCTGGCTCATCACCCCCTACCTCGACGCCAAAGCTCAGGGATTCGTGAGCGGCAACGTCTACGTCGGCGGCTTCCCCGGCCAGGGCGACGCCGGCCCGGGTCCGAGCGGTCCGGCCGGCGGCCCCGACAGCGGCCCGAGCGACGGCCCCGGTACCGTCGGCTCGGAGGGCTCCCCTTCCGGTTTCGACCACGACAACGCCACCGACATCGACTTCGAGGAACGCGACGAGTGAGACTGCCGACCGCCGGTCTTCGACGGCCCCTCGCTACTCCGTGCCGGCGACGCTCGTGACACAGTGACAGCCGACGGGACGACGATGGGCGTGGTGTCAACCCACACTCCGCCCCCGAAAAGTAACGTTTAACAGTACCCCTCGGGTACACTCGGATGCACTCGCTCGGGCCGGTAGCTCAATCAGGTTGAGCGCTCGGCTGATAACCGGGAGGTTCGCGGTTCAAATCCGCGTCGGCCCATTCGTTTTTCACACGGTCGTTGGCCGATCGAGAATCGCAAGTACAGTCTTCGAGGCATTCAAGTTCTGGCGAGACGCTTCGTGAGCAGAAGCGTCGAAAATCCGAGTGGCACTGGAAGCCAGTTTCCCACCCTCCCCTCTGGCGATTTTCGTTAGCCGGAGGAGAAGGGCTGTGGGCCAGCGCGATCGTCGCCAGCGATCCCCACGACGACCCGCAGATGTCCGACGTACTCGATGCAGCGCTGACCCACCTCGTCGAGAGCGAGGACAACATTGACGACGCACCCGGGGAGCTGGACCCCGAGACAATCCAGCAGTTCAATACCAGTGTGATCGGGTTACGGTATCGGACGAGTGTCGAGAGCAAGTGGCGATAGCGTTTTGTGTGAGTGTAACGGATGTACAGGCGTATGTCAGAAGCCGACTCGAACGACAATGATCCCGAGATCGACCGGATCAATCTCCGAATCTCGCGGTCGTTCCTCGACGTGGTCGACGAGACGTGGCGCGAGCGTGGCTTCAACAGCAGAAGCGAGTTCATCCGCTACGCACTCCGTGATTCGGTGAATCATCCCGAGGGCGCGGGCGTGTGGAAGGACCTCGCTATCAGTGAAGCGCAATTCGACGAGGGTGACGGCATTTCGAGCGACGAGGTCAAAGCGAAGTATGGATCAGACGACGAGTGATGACGATTGGGACTGGGAATTCTCGCCGCGCGCTGAAAACCAGTTCTCGCAGTTGGGGAGCGATAGCCAACAGCGGATCATCGACAAGCTGGAGGAAGTCGTTTCCTCGGAGTGGCGCGACCCCGACGACTTTCTCGAACCGCTGACGGGTTCGCCGTTTCAGAAGCTCCGTGTCGGTGGGTATCGCCTCGGCTGTCGACTCTTGCACGAGTCGAAGATGCTCCGAGTCGAGAGCGTTCGGAAGCGTGAAGGCGCGTACAAGGGCGACGACGATTAGACTGGAGTCCCGCTTACGACTGGCAGCAATTCCTCAACAAGGCCAGCGCGATCGTCGCCAGCGACCCCCACGACGACCCACCGATGTCCGACGTACTCGATGCAGCGCTGACCCACCTCGTCGAGAGCGAGGCGAACGTCGACGACGCGCGGGCTCGGCGTGAGCTTCCGTCCGGTGTGGTCACGCGCGAGCAGTTGGTGGAGATCGCCGACGAAGTGGCCGGCGTCGCCCGGAAGGAAATCCAGGCGCTTTGGCAGGCGGCGCTGCTGGTCGAGGAGCGGGACCACAGCGAGATCGGGAGCGACGACGTGGCCGATTCCTACGAACGGGCGCAGCGGTACATTCTGGAGCAGAATCTGGGGTCGCTGCCGTTCCACCACCAGTTACTGTACGAACTGATTCGTGTGGGCGGTGGGCTGACGGCTGGGGAGTTGCACGAGCGGTACGAGGCGGTGGCCGACGACGTGTTCCGTGAGCGTGGGCTGACACCGATCTCGGAACGGTCGAGGCGGTTGAAGCTCTCGAAGCTGGAGGATTACGAGTTGATCGAGGTGGAGGGGGAGAATCGCCATCGAAGCTATACTGTGAGGGATGGAAATGTTAAGGCCCCGATTTCAGTGAATTTGGTCGTCTCCGGGTGAAAATCTATCGAGGGTGACAAGCGAGTTGCTAAAATATTCATCTTTCTCCGATCCTTGAATTCTCAATTAGTGCCAAGACCACATTCATTTGAGATGCACTTTTTTATGCCGCATGAAATATCCGTCTGATTTAATTACTTCCAGATGGAAACGATTAGTGATGGATACGATACAAGCAGCCCCCCTTCGAATATAGATACCGCATATGGGAACTCACCCGAGGACGCCATCGTTTCAGTAATACAACAACACCCGGCTTTTCATCCCGATAGTGAAAACAAATATCTCACTGATCGGCCAGAGTACGTGGGTGCAACGCCCTCATTCCTTAATGAGTTTGATTTAAATGATGAGTCAAACTCTGCGGGTGAAAAAAGTCCCAAAGTGACTATCGACTGGGGATACTTTACTGGAAACTATGTGTACATATCAATCCAGAATATCTGGCTTGATTTGATGTACGATGATGGCGATAGAGCAGAAGTAAAATTCACTGCATCGATTGCCATTCCAGAAAGCCTTCTTGAATCTAGTAACACGGCGCCTACCGGAGTATATCAGTGGGAAGCTGAACGAATTAGTACAGAGCCAAAGTCTTTCTAATACGCTTTGAGCAAACGCGGAGATAATGCTGAGTGAATCCTCCCGGAAATCTAGCACCTTTTTAACCCGAATCCACCCCTCGACCTATCTGTATGCAGGACAGCATGGAGGTCTACAGTGGCGAGGAGGTGACTGTAGAGCACATGAAGACCCCTCCGGCGACGGCACACGCTTCGCACCACGGAGTCCCCGGCGTCGCTCGTCCGCGTCACGCCCAGAAGCTCACCGGCGACACGGACGGCCCGCGGCCCACGTCGAGCGTCGCGGAAAAGACACGGCTGTCCCTCTCGGCAGGATCGGCGGCCGACGCCGGCCTCGGCGTGGTCCAGGCGGTCGACGCTGGCGGCTGACGACGCTGTCGAGTGGGAACGCCGGTCACAGCGTCACGCGAACACTTATACTCGGATCTGACAAAGACGAGAGCGGATGATCCGGCTCGGAACGGGGCTGCTGTCGACCGCCGACGGCCAGTCGAGACTGCTCGTCGGCTCCGAGCCGGTGTCGCTGCTGCTGGTGTTGACCGCCGCAGTCGTCGGGATGGGCGTCGCGTTCCTGGTGTGGCTCCACCGGGATCGTCCCGGTGCGCCGCCGCTGGCCGTGTTCGTCACCACGGCCAGCCTGTGGTCGATGGCCGAAGGGCTAGAGCTTGCGGCCGCCGGGTTCGGAGAGATGCGTGCGCTCGCACAGGCGGAGTTGATCCTCTCGACGGTCATCCCGCTGGCCTGGCTGGTGACCGTGCTCGAATACACCGGCAGAGCGGAGTGGCTCACCCGTCGTCGGCTGGCGGGGCTGCTGGTAGAGCCGCTGCTCGTTACGGTCCTCGTCGTGACGGCACGTCGCCACGCGCTGGTCTGGCAGTCGACGGGAACGACCGTCTTCGGGAACACGAGCGTCTTCGCACCGACCTACGGAATCGCCTTCTGGGCACATCTGGCGTACTCGCTGGCGCTGGTCGTCGGCGGCGGCGTGTTGCTCGGGCGTCTCCTCGTTCGGTCGAATCGCCTCCACCGCTGGCAGAGCACTGCGCTGCTGGGCGCGATTGCCGTCCCGATGATCGTCCACGCGCTGTTCGTCCTCGACGCCCTCGACGTCGTCACCTCGGGGTTCGACCCGTCGAGCCTTGGCTACGTCGCCGCCGGCATCGTCCTCGCGGTGGGCATACTCCAGCGCGAACTGTTCGACATCGGGCCGGTGACCAGAGAGATCGGTCGCGAAGTCGTCCTCGCCGAGATGAACGATCGGGTGTTGATCCTCGACGGCGAGGGTCGGATCGTCGACGCCAACCGTGCGGCCGAGACGCTGTTCGAGGGATCGCGCGACGACGTGCTCGGGAACACACTCGCGACGGTGCTCCCCGATCTGGCCACAGCGCTGCCCGACACACCCACGGAGGGGCGGCTCGAACTGCCCCTGGAGAGCGAGGGGGAAGTCAGGTACTACGACGTTCGCATTGCCGGACTGTCCCGCGCCTACGGCGTCCTCTCGGGGCAGGTCGTCAGCCTCCGCGACGTGACCGAGCGCCGACAGCGAGAGCAGCAACTCGACGTGCTCAACCGGCTCCTGCGGCACAATCTCCGCAACGACCTGAACGTCGTTCGGGGGAACGCCGAGCTGCTCGGAGCGGCCGTCTCGGGTGAAGAACACGACCGGATCGACCGGATCACGTCGACGACCGACGATCTCGTGGCGACCAGCGACAAGATCGGTCAGATCGCCGACGCGGTCGAACGCGACGAGCGATCGCCGATCGAGTTGTGCTCAGAGCTCGACGCCGTGGTTCGCGACGTTGAACCACGGTTTCCGGACGGAACGGTCACCGTCGACTGTCCCGAACCGCTCACCGTCACGGCCGGTTCGTCGCTGTGGACCGCGCTCGAAGAACTCCTCGATAACGCCCTCCGCCACGGTGGCGACGCACCGACCGTCACGGTGCGCGTCGCCGAGAACGTCGCCGATCGACAGGTCCGTCTCGACGTGATCGACGACGGGCCAGGGATCGACGAGGCTGAGATCGGTGCGGTGACCAGCGGCGAGGAGACGGCGCTGCACCACGCGTCCGGGGTCGGACTCTGGCTCGTGACGTGGGTCGTGCGTGGCTACGGCGGCACGATCGACTTCGCCGTCGAGGACGGGACGACCGTCACCGTCCGACTGCCGCGGGCCGACGACGAGACGCGTGGTGTGACCGAATCGCGGTGATCCCACGGACTTTTGTCCGGTCGCACTGTCGCGAACCCATGGGCTACCACATCGTCGACCCGGCCGACCTCGACCCGGAACCGGACCGCCCCTCATACTGCCGGCTGTCACTTCGTGACGAGCTTCGCCACCCCGGGGGTGGCGAAATCGGTCACAGATGTACAGCCGGTAGTATCAGAGATGAAGTACGTCAGCGAAGCCACAGACTTCGATCACATCGGCCTGCGGACCTACCGCGTCGATCCCGGCCAGTTCTTCGTCGCCGAACCGGGTAGTCCCCACCGCGCGCACGTCGCCGCCGACGCCGACGGGGAGTGTCGCCTGCTCGGGATGGGCGCACCGCCACAGAGCGACGGCCACAGCTACGAGGTGTCCTGAGTTCACGGAATCCCGGCGGCGAGCACCATCCCGACGTACCCGACCACGGCGAGCGGGAGTCCGACGTGTATCAGCCGGCGACTGTTTCGCGCGAACTGGCACAGCGCCTCGGGACCTCGTTCGGCGAGGACGACGGCTTCCAGAGAGTCGCTCCCCGCAGCACGACCGAACACGGTGACGGTGTCGCCGGGTGCGAGCACGCGCTCTATCTCGTCACCGTCGACTCGGCCGGTGAGGAATCCGGGACTCGCGTCGGTCGGGTCGACTCGGACGGCCCCGTCCGACCCGGTGAGATCGAACGGGACCGCACGCCGCTCTGTGGCGACCAGTGCCTGTCCCCGAGCCGACGCCACCTGCTCTTCTACGGCACCGAATCCGGGACACTCGCCGCGCTGGACGACCAGCGCCGGGCCCCCGTCCGACGCCGAAACGACCTGTCCGTCTCGACAGGGTTCTGCCACACCGTCGACGAGTACGTGGCCGCTGGCGGGGACCCTGGCGGGCGTCACCTCGTCGGCTGCGTGGATCGCCGTCGCCAGCCGATACTGTCGACCGCCGTACGCAGTCGCTCCGGCACCGACGAGAAAGAGCGTCCAGGCGAGGTGGAACGTATCGAGACCGGCGTAGTGTGGGGCCGCCGCCGGGTCCCCGAGGACGTACGTCGTCCCGATGCCGACGACGACGATCGCCCCGACTGTCCCGTAGACGACCGCCCGTCCTCGGTCTTCGAACAGGTAGCGGGCGATCTGCCAGTCGCGCCGATACTCGACGGCGACGAAGACAGCCGCGATCAGGCCCAGCGGAAGGAGAAAGTCCCACAGGAGGTGTTCGATCACGATTTCCGTTCACCTGTTTCGGAGAGAGGGCGACGTTGGCCACTCCTCGCAACGCGACGAGTGGCCGCGTCCGACCCGCGTGTTACTCGCCGTCGGCCTCGCTATCTCGTCGCATCGCGATCTCGAACCACGGACACAGGCGGAGCTGTCGGTAGAACTTCGGGTTCTCCTGGAGGTCCTCGTAGGGCACCCACAGCAGACCACCGACCTCCTCGGGGTCCCGGTCAAGCGAAGTGTCGGTCAGCGTCGCCTGCAGGACCGCACAGACCTCCCACTCGACGCCAGCGTTCTCGTAGTAGCGCTTGTACTCGAAGCGGTCGGTCACCCGGAGGTCGTCGTACTGGTCGGGCGTGATCCCGAGTTCCTCTTCGAGGCGCTGGCGGGTCGCTTCCTCCTGGCTCTGACCCTCGACCGGGTGGGACGCGACGGTGCCGTCCCAGTGAGTGTCCCACAGGCGCTTGTCGTGGGCACGCTGGGCCAGCAGAATCCGCCCCTCCTCGTCGAACAACAGCGCCGTGAACGCGCGGTGGCGGATGCCGTCGCCCGTGTGGGCGTCGAGACGGTTGGCCGTCCCCTGTTTCTCGTCGTTCGCGTCGACGGTGATCACGTCCTGGAGCGCGTTCTCGTGTTCCACGTCGTTCATGTCTGGCGTCTCGGCGGAGTCGCTCTTACTCCCTTCGGCTGCGTCGCTCATACCCGTGGCTCTCGGCAGGCACTCTTTGCTGCTTCGGTTGCGGGACGGATCAAGAACGTGAGGCGTCGGCTTCGTCCCCGTCGGCGAGGCGAACAGCGCCAGAGAGCTCGTGCTGGGTCGTCTCGGTCAGGTCGATCCCGGCGGCACGGAACCGCTCGTGGACCGCCCGGAGAAACTGGGACTGGACGGTGGCGCGCTGGCTGCGGTCGGCGCGGTCGAGCCAGATCGTCGCCGTCAGGACGACCGCGGTGTCGTCCAGCGAGACTACCTCGACCGACGGGGACGGGACCGACCGGACGCGCGGTACGTGCTCCGCGGCGGCGACGATTTCGTCGCCCGCCCGATCCACATCCTCGTCGTAGTCGATCCCGAACTCGTGGACGATCGCCTGCGGGTCCTCGCTGGTCAGGTTCGTGACGGCGCTCGTGGCCAGCTCGGAGTTGGGGACCAGAACGGTCGCGTTCGCTGGCGTCTGGACCCTCGTTACCCGGAGGTCGATGTCCCGAACGAGCCCCTCGGTGTCGTTCCAGCGGATCGTGTCGCCGACATTCAGGTCCGGATCCTGGACGATGAACGCCCCGGCGACGAAGTTCGACAACACGTCCTGTGCCGCCAGCCCGATCGCGAGCGTGATCCCGGCGACCAGTACCGTCGAACCGGCCAGCTCCCCGCGGTAGCCAGCGACTCCGGCACCGACGAGGACCGCGACGGCACCGACCAGCAGGTGGAGGATACTCCGGAGCGCACTCTCGAACGTCGGGTCGACTCGCGCCCGTGCCAGGAGCCAGTCGCCACCGGACAGGAGCACGAGTCGCCCGAGGAAGTAGACCGTCGCCGCGACCGCGAGAAACTCGCCAGCCTGGAGGGTGATCTCCAGGTAGCGATCGAGCAACCGCGTCAGATACCGTTGCTGGACGAGCATACCTGATCGTGTGCCCGGACCCAAAGACGGTTTCTCGCGGTTCACCGGCGAGTCCGGTTCCGCCTACCTGCCATTCACTCACAGCGCGCTCGCGGTTGAGCCGTTCGTCGAGAATCAGCCCCACCTCGCCGGATGCTCCAGTGAACGGCACTATCCGAGCCGTTCGTCGAGAATCAGCCCCATCTCGCCGGATTCTCCAGTGAACGGCACTATCCGAGCCGTTCGTCGAGAATCAGCCTCGTCTTCGTGCTCACGACTTCCTCCAGCTCTCGGGCCTGTGTGATCAGTTCGTTGACGCCGCCGGTGTCGGCGCAGTCGACCACGAGTACGATGTCCTCCTCTCCCGACACCTGCCAGACGAAGTCGACTTCGGGCCACTCGGCCATGAGGTCGGTGACCGCGTGCGTGTCGACGTTGACGTCGACGCTGACCTCGATCATCGCTTTGACGTTGCCCGTCTGCGTAGCGATGGTGAAACGCTCGATGATCCCCTCGTCGATCAGCCGCTCGACGCGGTTTCGGACGGTGCCCTCGGAGGTTCCCACCTCGTCGGCGATCTCCGTGTACGGCGTTCGGGAGTCCCGCCGGAGGATGCCCATGATCTCGCGGTCGAGGTCGTCCATTGAGATGTGACGCTTGTCGCGGTCCCTACTTGAGGATTACGAAAATCGTAACTCGACTTCGAAAGCAATCCTTATCAGCCCGAACTATGTACGTATCTCGTAATGGCTGACGCATACGTCGCGATCGAAGGTGAGCGTGTCGTCGAGGCACGTTCGCGCGCACCGGGCACCGCACGTGGCGAACTGGTATTTACGACCGCGTACACGGGCTACGAGGAGAGTCTGACCGACCCGTCCTACGAGGAGCAGGTCCTCACGTTCTCCTATCCCCTGATCGGCAACTACGGCGTCCGCGAAGAGCGATTCGAGTCCGATCGAGTCCACCCCCGCGCCGCCGTCGCTCGCGAGATGACCGACGACGTGGCCGAGTGGCTCGAAAGCGAGGGCGTCCCGGCCGTCGACCACCTCGACACCCGGGACGTCGTCACGGAGATCCGCGACGAGGGTGCGATGAAGTGTGGTATCTCGGCCGGCCCCGACGCCAGCGAGGCGGAAGCGCTCGAACAGCTCGCCCAGTGTGAGCACATGTCCGACCACACCGACATCGGCGCACAGGTCAGCGTCGACGAGGCAGAGACCCACAACGGAGCCGGCGACGGGCCGACGGTCGCGCTCGTCGACTGTGGCGCGAAGGGGTCGATCGTCTCGTCGCTGGTCGAACGCGACGCCACCGTCCACGTCCTGCCCTACGACACGACTCCGGAGACGGTCGACGAACTCGACCCGGACGTGCTGTTTATCTCGAACGGCCCCGGCGACCCGGTGAACTTCGAGCAAGCCAACGAACTCGTCGCCGAGAAGGTCGGCGACGTCCCCCTCGCTGGCATCTGTCTGGGCCAGCAGGTCGTCGCCAACGCCCTGGGTGGGGACACCGAGAAGATGGAGTTCGGCCACCGCGGCGTCAACCAGCCCGTGCGTGACCTGCGCAGCGGACAGGTCGTCATGACCACCCAGAACCACGGCTACACGGTCGCCGACCCCGGCGAGAAACTCGACGTGACGCAGGTCAACGTCAACGACGACACGCCCGAGGGACTGGAAAACGACGACCTCGACATCATCACCCGCCAGTACCACCCCGAGGCCAACCCCGGCCCCAACGACTCACTTGACTTCTTCGACGACGTGCTGGCGCTGGCAGAAGAGTAATACGACCGGCTGTACCTCTGTGAACGATTTCGCCACTTTGGGGTGGCGAAGATCGTCACGAAGATACAGCCGGCAGTATAAGCGACCGGTCGATCGTCCTTCAGATCGGTTTTGATCGATAGCTATCTCTTTAACGGTGGACTCTCTCTCCCCCCGTAATGGTTGCTGGCGACATCGACTGGCGGGCGCGTGTGAGCGCCGACCCCGCGCTGACGGGGGTGGTCGCGGTGACGGTGCTGGCGCTGGTGGCGCGACTCGTCGACCTGGGAGGACGCATCGCACACTTCGACGAGGGGAGAGTGGCCTACTGGGCGCTGGAGTACGCCGAGACAGGGTCGATCTCCTATCGCTACATCGTCCACGGGCCGCTGGTCCAGTACGTCGACGCCTACCTGTTCCAGTTGCTCGGGACCGGCGACGCCGTGATGCGACTCCCCGTCGCCGTCTTCGGCGGCCTGTTGCCGCTGTCGGCGCTGCTCTTTCGGGACCACCTCCGTGACAGCGAAGTGGTCGCGCTGGCGATCGTACTGGCGGCCAATCCGGTCTTGCTGTACTACTCGCGGTTCTTCCGGAGCACGCTGCTGGTCGCGGGCTTCGTCTTCGTCGCCTTCGGTCTCGCGGTGCGGGCCTACGACACGCGACGGGTCCGCTACGTCTACGGCGTCGCCGCGCTGTTCGGGCTCGCGCTCGCGGCCAAGGAGAACACCGTCGTCTACGCCATCGTCTGGGTCGGCGCGACCGCGCTCGTCGTCGACCAGCTCTTCTTCGCCGAGCGGGGCGAGGAACGCGGTCTCGACCTCGCAAAGCGGTACTGGGATCGGCTCGTGGCCCGTGGGCGATCGCTCGGGCCAGCCGGCGTCGGTCGCTACGCCGGCCACCTCGTCGGGGCCGTCGCCGTCTTCGGACTGGTCGTCGTCTTCTTCTTCGCGCCGCGCAACCCCGCGGACGGCGTCGGACTCTGGTACGCGATCGGACACCCGAGTTCGCTCCCGGCGGTGGTCGACGCCACGGTCGCAGATCTCACCGAGGGCTTCGAGTACTGGTTCGGCGGCACCTCCGATCCGGGCTGTCACAAGGACAACCTCGTCGACGGCTACGCCTGCTTTCTCGGACGGTTCCTCGAAACGCTGCTCGTGGCTGCTCTGCCGCTGTCGGTGCTGGCCGTCGGCGGGTTCCTGATCGAGCGGTACGGCGCGGTCCGTCCGCGTCCCGTCGTGCTCTTTGCCAGCTACTGGGGGTTCGTCTCGGTGGTCGGCTACCCGCTGGGGACCGACATCTACGGGGCCTGGATCACGGTCAACGCGCTGGTGCCGCTGGCGATCCCGGCGGCGGTCGGGCTGGCGTACCTCTACCGGCTGGGCCGGACCACCTTCGACGAGGACGACACGGTGTCGACCTCGCTGGTTGGAGTCTTGCTCCTCGTCCTCACTGCCCAGGTCGCCGTGACGGCCGGTGGGCTCGTCTACGAATCGCCGGCCGCGGCGGACAACAACCTCGTCCAGTACGCCCAGCCGACCGACGACTTCCGGCCGGTGCTGGCCGCCGCCGCCGAGGCCGACACCGACGGGACGGACGTGCTGATCTACGGCTCGGAGCTCGCGGCCCCGCGCGGCGTCAGTCCACAGGAGCCAAGCTGTGGCGATCTCGGAGAGCTGTTGCCCCTACAGTGGTACCTCGCGAAACACGACCTGAACGCGTCCTGCGCAGCTGACCCGGCGACCGTCGAAGCCGATCGCCCGCCCGTCGTCGTCGCACGGGGCGACAACGCGACGGCGCTCGAAGCACGGCTGTCGGGATACACGGCCGAGAGCTACCAGTTCCGTGCCTCTGGCGGGGCGACGACGTTCTTCGTCCGAGAAGACGTGAGCGAGGCGGAGCCTACCCTTCGACGCCCGTGACCTCGTACCCCGCGTCCCGCAAGTCATCGAGGATCGCGGCCTGATCGGCGCTCGCCTCGTAGTAAAACACGATGTCGAAGCTCCCATCGCGCAACAGCTGTTGGCACTCCCAGACGAACTCCTCGCCGTCGATGGTGAGCCCCTGGTGCTGGTTCGAGGAGAAGTCGGCGTCGTCGTTGCCCGAGTAGACGTAGGTGTCTTTCGGGTCGTGGCCGGCGTGCTCGGCGATGACGTTGCCCGCTTCCAGGGTCGTCTCCATCATCTCGATGTCGTCTTGCCCGTCGAGGTCGGTGTGGACGATCGTACCGTTCAGTTCGATCTCGCCGGGTTCGAGCAGTGCCTTCGTGCGTCGATAGAGGTCTTCGTCGAGTGTCTCCGCGCCCATACGCCTCACTCGTCTGTCGGCACTAATACGACTCACGATTCGCGGTTGCGACCCCGCCGTATCGTTCGTCTACGGCCGTTTCGAGACACGCTGCTCCCGAACGTCTTCGGTCGCCGGACGGACGTAGCGGCGGCCGGTGCTGTCGCTGTCGCGATCGAGAGCGGAGAACTCGACTGCAGCGTGAGCTTACAGTCGCGTCAGGTTCTCGGCTCGCGGACCCTTGTCCGCTTGCACGATGTCGAACTCGACTTCCTGACCCTCTTCGAGGTCGGGACCGCCGATGTCCTCCATGTGGAAGAACACGTCGTCGTCAGCGTCCTCCGTGTCGATGAATCCGTAACCGCCCGTGTCGTTGAAGAAGTCTACAGTACCTTGCGCCATTGTGATCACAGCCGGGTGAGGTTTTCCGCACGCGGACCCTTGTCCGCTTGCACGATGTCGAACTCGACTTCCTGGCCCTCTTCGAGGTCAGGACCGCCGATGTCTTCCATGTGGAAGAAGACGTCCTCGTCGGCGTCTTCTGTGTCGATAAACCCGTAACCGCCAGTGTCGTTGAAGAAGTCAACCGTACCGGTCGCCATTGCACGTGTTTAGAGGTGGTTCTGCTATTAAAACCCACCGGTTATTCCGACCGATCTCATGGGACGGATTCGAGACGGCCGGTCGAACGGCCCGACGGAGCGGCCGCGGCGGGCGACAGATCGCAAAACTCATGCCCGTCGAGTTTGTCGAATGACACGATGCTACAGCGGGCACGAGCACTTGCGCAATCGGCCTACGAGCGGCTCCTCGAACGCGAACTCTCCGACGCACCCAGTCACGTCGCCGTCATTCAGGACGGCAATCGCCGCTACGCCCGCGAGCAGGGTGCCGAAACCACGGAGGGCTACACCGAAGGAGCGGAAACGACAGAAGCCCTTCTACACTGGTGTGACGAACTCGGAATCGACGAAGTGACGCTCTACACGTTCTCGACGGAGAACTTCGACCGACCGAAGGAACAGCGAGAACACCTCTTCGATCTCATCGAACAGAAGCTCACGGCCTTCGCCGACGCCGACCGCGTCCACGACAACGAGGTGCGGATCCGCGCCATCGGCGAGACCGACATGCTTCCCGAGCGCGTACGGGACGCCATCGACTACGCCGAGGACCAGACCGCCGAATACGATCGACTCCACCTCAACGTCGCGCTGGCCTACGGCGGCCGCGCGGAGCTACTGGGCGCGACGCGGGACATCGCTCGCTCGGTCGACGACGGGCACCTCGACCCCGCCGCCGTCGACGCCGACACCATCGAGGGGCGACTCTACGAGGGGCCGACCCGCGACGTCGACCTGATCGTCCGAACCGGCGGCGACGAGCGCACCTCGAATTTCCTCCCCTGGCACGCGAAGGGCAACGAGGCCGCGGTCTACTTCTGTGCCCCCTACTGGCCGGAGTTCCGGAAGATCGACTTCCTGCGGGCGATCCGGACCTACGAGCACCGCGCGGCGTCCTGGCGTCGCACGCGCGCCCGCCGCGCGTTGACACTCGTCCGGGCTCTCGGTCCCGAGGCGTCACAGGCCCGGCGGATCCTCGGTCGCTTCCGCGACGCGCTCACTCGCCAGGAACGGGAGGCCGTCGAAGACGATGTCGACGTGGTCGCGGACTGATCGCTGTCACGCGACGACGGGTGACCTGCTTACCGGACGAACAGACCGATCACAGTGAGGGCACCCCCCAGAATCAGCACTTCCGGACTCTGAAAGAGGAAGCGGCCGAAAACGGCTATCTGGACTCCCAGAACCATCAGCTTCAACCCGGTGATCGACTGTTGTGTGGATTCGGACACACGACAGACCCCGTCAGTCACAGATGTAGTCTCTGTGGGTTCTCATCGGTCGCACGTCGAACGGACGACTCGCTGCGCGCGCAGTGACGTAATTCGGCCCAGCGGCCGAATTTCCGAAACACTCGCTTCACTCGCGCTTCGGCGTTTGGTCTATCGACCAAACCGCCGCTGTCGGTCCTGGTAGTCCCTGAGCGCCCGGAGGTAGTCCCGCTCGCCGAAGTTCTGCCAGTTCACGTCCGTAAAGTACAGCTCGGAGTAGACGGACTGCCAGATCATGAAATCCGAGAGTCGTTCGGCCCCGGTCTTGACGACCAGGTCCGGCGCGGTCGGGAAGACCAGTTGCTCCTCGACGACGCTTTCGTCGATCTCGTCGGGGGCGAGATCGCCGTCGTCGACCGACTGAGCGATCGAGCGGACCGCGATGGCGAACTCGTGTTTGCCACCGAGCCCGATCGAGACGCCGATCGGGGCGTCTGCCGGATCGTCGTCGTCGGGTCCGCGAACGGCGACCTCGCGAGGGGCACGCAGGGTCCGCAACTCCGACTCGATCGTCGGGACGACCCCCTCGTCGAGGACGCTGACGTAGACGACGATCCGGTCGGCTCCGAACTGCACTGCCAGGTCGAAGAACCGCTCCAGAGTCTCGTAGGCACCGTCGACGAGCAGATCGCGCTCCGTGATGACGAGGGCGACTGTCTCGGGGAGCGCCGCGTCGCTCAGCTGGAGGCGGGCAGCGAGATACCGGTCGTAGATGGCCACGCAGAGCCGTAGCGCGTCGGCCGGCGTAATTCTTCGGATCGGCGAGACTCACGTAGTGGTCGCCCGTCGCCCGCTATCCGACGGCCAGTCGCCGAGTTCGGAAAGGGTAAGTGCCTCTCTACGGTACCAGCGTGACGTGACATCTGCTGTCCGGCGGGCCGTCGGGTTCGCGCTGGTCGGGGCCGTGGCGCTCCTCGTGCCACTCGTCGACGGCGTCGAACCACCGTGGCTGGCGACGGCGCTCGCGATCGCTCCGTTCGTGGGGATCGCGGCGCTCGCACTGACCGTCGTCGACGGCGGTCCGCTGTTCGAGCTGTTCGCCAGGCCGGGCGACCGCGAGGACCAGACCCTGTACGGGCTCGCTGGCTTCGCCCTCTCGATCGCCGGGCTCTCGCTGCTCGCCCTCCAGTTCGGGCTCCCGATGTGGGTGTTCGTCGCCAGCGTGTTCGTGCTTGCCGGTGGGAATCTCGGCACGCGGCTGGTCGAGCGCGTGACCGCCGATGCAGTGGCCGCGACTGCCGGGTTCGTGACGGCGGGGTTCCTGGCGGCGACCGCCGGGAGTGCCGTCTCGGCGATGCTGGCCGGCCGAGCGCTGACGAGCCAGTTCCTCGCGCTGCTTGCCTTCTACGCGGTCAGCGGCGCGCTGCTGGCCGCACTGTTGCGTGCAGTCCTGTTCGAGCGTGACGACCCGCTGGTGTTGTTTTCGATCGGACTGTTGCTGTGGCTGTTCTCCGATCTCCCCCTGCACGACGTGACGGCGGGGCGTATCGCTCTCGCGCTGGGCGTGACGGTCGTCCTCGGCTACGTCTCCTACGCGCTCGATACGGCGTCGCTGCCGGGGATGCTCACCGGCGTCTTCCTCGGCCTCCTGACGATCGTCCTCGGTGACTTCCGGTGGTTCGCCATGCTCATCACCTTCTTCGGTCTCGGTGGTCTGGCGACGAAGTTCCGCTACGACGAGAAGCTCGACCGCGGCATCGCGGAGGAAAACGAGGGTGCTCGGGGCAGCGGCAACGTCCTGGCGAACTCCATCGTCGCGCTCGTGGCCGTCCTCGCCGCGGCGGCGAGCCCGAGCCACACCGGCATCGATCCGATGTTGCTGCTGTACGCCTTCGCGGGCGCGGTCGCCGCCGCGATGAGCGACACCTTCTCCAGCGAGTTCGGCGGCCTCTACGACAATCCGCGGCTGATCACGACGCTTCGGCGCGTCGAACCCGGCACCGACGGCGGCGTGACCTGGCAGGGTGCCGTCGCCGGGCTGGTCGGCTCGGGCATCGTCGCCGGCATCGCTGGCGGCCTGTTCGCGGACATCGGAGCCGTCGGCGCGCTCGTGATCCTCGGTGCCGGCTTCCTCGGCATGCTGGTCGACAGCCTCCTCGGGGCGACGATCGAGGGCGAGACGGTCGGCAACCAGAGCGTGAACCTGCTGGCCACGCTGGCGGCGGCGGTGGCCGGCGGACTCGCCTTCCAGTTCGTGCTATGATCCGCGAGGGCCAGCCCGACGACTGGCCCCAACTGCGCCGCATTCAGGCCGCGACGCTGTCGGACCCGTGGCCGGAGCTACTGGAGCTGTCGCTCGGCGAGCCGTCGCTGGTCCTGGTTCTGACCGTCGACGAACCCATCGGCTACGCGCTCGTCGTCCCCGACGACGGGGTCGCCTACGTCGCGGAGTTCGCGATCGCGCCCGACAGACAGGGCGAGGGCAACGGGAGCCGTCTGATGCGGGCGCTGCTGGAGCGACTGGCCGAGCACGGAATCGACACGGTGCGACTCACCGCGCGGGCCGACGCCGAGCGCGTCCAAGCGTTCTACCGGGGGTTCGGGTTCACCGTCGTCGAGGAGATACCGGACCACTACGACGACGCCGACGGCCTGGTGTTCGAGCGGTAGCTACAGGTCCTCGATCGTCCGCACGCGGACCGCCGTCGGCTGTTTGACGAACTCGCCTCTCTGTCGGGCGACGATCTCCTCGACGCCCCGCTGGGCCGCCACGTCGAGGAGTCGCTGGGAGAGCATGTCGTCGAGGACGACCACCGTCGGAACCGGATCGGCCGCCTCGACGAGCGCGAACGCCTCGCTCGCGGGACCCGCCCGGAGGACGCTCGCCTCGTCGTCGAGTAGCCGGACGGTCCCGGTGCCTTCGGTGACGACCGCCTGTGCGTGTGCCGCCACCGTCGACGGCGACGCGTCGTCGCTTGCGTCCCCGCCGCCGTCGTCGGGCTCGCCGGGTGAGCGCTCGGCGGCCTCTGGCGACGGTTGGCCGTCGGCCTCGGGGCTCACGGGTTCGACCGCCTCGGACGAGGCCGACGCCGCGTCGGCGGTCCCGACCTCGGCGTCGACGTCTCGGCCGCCGGAGGTGACCGCGCGTGGCTCGTCCCCGGACGCGTCCGGCGTCGCCGCGACCGGGGCCGGGCTCCCCTCGTCGACGGCCTCGTAGGGGACCTTGTCCCGTAGCGCCGCGAGAATCTGTGAGCGCGAGAGGTCCTCGACGCACGTGCCGGCCGGCGCGAAGGCGACGTGATCGACCGCACCGACCTGTGCCAGCTCCTTCAGGATCAACTCGCCGCCGCGGTCGCCGTCGAGGAACGCGGTGACGGTCCGCTCGCGGCTCAGGTCGGCGATCGCCTCGGGCACGTCCGTCCCCTCGACGGCGACGGCGTTTTTGATGCCGAACTGGAGCAACTGGAGCACGTCGGCTCGCCCCTCGACGACGATGATGGCGTCGCTCTCGGCGACGCGTGGGCCGGCGGGCAGTCCCTCGTACTCGGTGATGTCCTCGACGCGGAGGCGCTGGCGGACCTCTTCGACGATGTCGTGGGAGGTGATCGCCTCGGCCTCGAAGTCTGCGAGCAGCTCCGTGGCTCGTTCGACGACCTCGCGGCGCTTCGCGTGCCGAACGTCTTCGAGGTCGGTGACGGTGACGGTCGCACGGCACGGTCCGACCCGCTCGATCGTCTCCAGCGACGCCGCGAGGATCGCCGTCTCGACGCGGTCGAGTCCGCTCGCGATCGTGATCTCGCCGAAAGACTGTCCCCCTTCCGAGGTCACTTCGACGTCGACGCGCCCGACTTTCGACCCCTCCTGTAGCTCCCGGAGGTCGAGCTCGTCGCCGAGCAGCCCTTCGGTCTGTCCGAAGACTGCGCCGACGACGTCGTTGCGCTCGACGACGCCGTTCGCGGTAAAGTCTGCGTGGATGAGATATTTCGTAGAGTCCTGCATTCCTGGATTCCAGTTGCCGGGGAACCGACCCGGTATTCGTGTCGAAAAGACGTTCGATTGGCCGCCTGAAATAGCTGCCGACCGGTCCCCGTCGGGCTAGGTGTCGGCCCCGTCTACCGGACTGCGCCGGAGAGTACGTCCGCGCCGTTTGCCAGCGCCGTCACGGGATCGTCGGGGTCGTCGTTCTCGAAGACGGCCCACTCGGTGTCGATCTCTCGGGCGGCCCTCGCGACGGCCTCGACGTCGAGGTCGCCCTCGCCCAGTGGGGGCGCGGCCTCGCTGTCGAGGTGAACGTCCTTGAAGTGGACCAGCGAGATGCGGTCGGCGTATCGTTCGAGGAGAGCGACGGGATCCGCACCGCCGTACAGCGCCCACCCGGCGTCGACCTCGAACGCGAGGTCGTCGCTGGACCGGTCGACGAGTAGATCGAAGGCCACGCCCTCGTCGGTCTCGACGAACTCCTGGTCGTGGTTGTGGTAGTGTAGTTGCATCCCGCGGTCCGCGACCGCTCCGGCCAGGTCCGAGAGCCGGTCGGCCGTCGCCTCGACCGCCTCGACCGTCTCGAACTGGTCGGGATCGAGCCACGGCACGACGATGTCCTCGTACCCCAGCGCCTCGGCGGTCTCGACGACGCCGTCGAGGTCGTCTTCGAGGGCCTCGATCCCGACGTGTGCCGACGAGGCGACGAGACCGGCGTCTTCGAGGGCCTGTCGGATCGCTGCGGCGGGCTCCTCGTCGACGCGATAGGCGAACTCGACGCCGTCGAACCCGGCGTCGCCGACGCGGGCGAGCACGTCGAGGATCGACTCGTCGATCTCGCGGAGCGTGTACAGCTGGATTGCGGTCTGCATGCGTCGGCGTTGCGGACGTGTCCTCAAATAGCTACGGCCACGTTTCGACCGAACTCGTCCGCCCCGACTGCGATCGTCGCCGGCCGATTCCGTCACCGCCACGACGGCATGTCGAACAGTATTTCTCTTCACCTCGGACTATTGAAGAGGCGTCATACATATGTTGGTCCAGTTGTAAGCCAGTACAACGATGTGGGACGCCTCGAACTGGACACGCAGTCGCTTCGAAGCGCTCGGGTGGGCACTCGCCGCGCTCACAGTGGCGGCACTGGCGGTCCCCTGGTTCCTCTGGCGAGACAGCACCGTCGTCGCCGGCCTGCCGCTGTGGGTATGGTGGCACGTCGGCTGGATGGGGCTGGCGTCGGTCGCCTTCTACGCGTTCACGCGCTACGGGTGGGGCGTCGGCGTCGAGAGCGCGGATCCAGCGGCGACCGAGACGGCGGAGGTGAGTCGCGATGACTGACACGGCGATCCAGTTGGGCATCGTCGGCGGCTACATGGTGCTGGCGGCGGCTATCGGCGTCGTCGCCTACCGCCTGACCGACCGCACGGCGGAGGACTACTACCTCGCCAGCCGGACCTTCGGCACGGTCGTCCTGTTGTTCACGACGTTCGCGACGCTGCTGTCGGCGTTTACCTTCTTCGGCGGCCCCAACCTCACCTTCGCGCAGGGCCCCGAGTGGCTGCTGGTGATGGGGTTGATGGACGGGATCATCTTCGCCGTCCTCTGGTACGTGCTGGGGTACAAGCAGTGGCTCGTCGGCCAGCGCCACGGCTACGTCACGCTCGGGGAGATGCTGGGCGATCGCTTCGGTTCGCGTCTCCTCCGCGGGCTCGTGGCGGCGATCAGTCTCTTCTGGCTCTTTCCCTACGTGATGCTCCAGCAGAAGGGTGCCGGGCAGGCGATCGTCGGGCTGACCGACGGCGCGGTCCCGTTCTGGGTCGGTGCCGGCGGCATCACGCTCTTTATGATCGTCTACGTCGCCGTCTCGGGGATGCGCGGAGTCGCCTGGACCGACACGCTCCAGGGCATCGTCATGCTCGGACTCATCTGGGCGGCCGTTGCCTGGATCCTCTCGGCGGTCGGCGGCCCGTCGGCCGCGACGGCGCGTCTCGCCGAGACCGACCCCGAGTTCCTCGCACTGGGCGGGGGCCTGTACACGCCGGAGTACATCCTCTCGACGGCGATCTCCATCGCGTTCGGCGTGACGATGTTCCCCCAGATCAACCAACGGTTCTTCGTCGCCCGCTCCCAGAAAGTGCTCAAGCGGACGCTGGCGCTGTGGCCCGTGCTGGTGATCCTGCTGTTCGTCCCCGCGTTCATGCTCGGCGCGTGGGCCGCCGGCCTGGGCGTCACCGTCCCGGAGAACGGCAACGTGATTCCCGCGGTGCTCAACGAGTACACCGCCGGGTGGTTCACGGCGGCCGTCGTCGCCGCGGCCCTGGCCGCGATGATGTCCTCCAGCGACTCGATGCTGCTCTCGGGCGCGTCGTATCTCACCCGCGACCTCTACCGACCGGTGACCGACCTCGCAGACGAGGAGCCGACGCTGCCGGCCCGCGCGTCGCTGGTCGGTCGCGTCCGCCGCTCGCTGCTCGGGCTGGCCGTCTCGATCGGCCGCCTGCTTCGATCAGACCAGGACCGCGAGGCGCTGCTCGCACGCGGGGGGGTCGTCGTCTTCGCGACGCTCTCGTTCGTCGCCAGTCTCTCCGCGCCGGGGACGCTCGTCCAGATCGGCGACACCGCCTTCGGCGGGTTCGCCCAGCTCGCCCTCCCGGTGATCGTCGCGCTGTACTGGTCCCGGACGACTCGCTGGGGGATGTACGCCGGCATCGGCGGCTCGCAGCTGTTCTACCTCGCCAGCGTCTTCCTCTCGGGTGTGCCCCAGAGCTACCTTGGGGGCTGGTCGGCCAGCGTCGTCTGCATGGCGCTGGGACTGGCCCTGACCGTCGGCGTCTCGCTCGTGACGAGTGCGTCCCCCGGCGAGGACGCCAGCCTGTACAGCGTCTCGGGCGTCGACGGCGACTGATACTGCCAGCTGTCACTGTTTCATACTGCCGGCTGGAACTTCGTGACGAGCTTCGCCACCCCAGGGTGGCGAAATCGGTCACAGATGTACAGCCGGTAGTAGCAAGCGATTCGCGACTACGGGGTCGCAAAATTCGTGACAGACGTACTGCCGGCAGTATGACGACCGGTCGTCCGAGACCCATAGGTGAAGATACAAGAGCGTCGAACCCGACGATACGAGTATGGGTTCAACGGACAACGTTGGCGGCCGTGATCGGATCGTACGCGCGCTACTGGCGGTCGTGCTGAGTGTCGCAGCGCTTCGCTCGCTCCGGAACGGCAAGCGACTGCGCGGTCTGCTCGCCGGAATCGGCGCACTGGCCTTTGGCTTCAACGCCACGACGAAGTACTGTGGGCTCAACGACGCGCTCGGCGTCGATACGACCGGCGACGAGGTCAGCCTCGACATCGACGAACTGCGAGGCGAGGACACGGAGACTGTCGTCGAGGACGCGTCCGAGGACGGCGGACTCACCTGTGCCGACTGTGGCGAGCCGATCGTCCCCGGCGAACGTCGCGGCCCCGACGAGAGCGGCGAGATCGTCCACGATCGCTGTCACTGAGTTCGCAGACGCTTCACAGACGGACAGTCGACGAAGTACAGTCGTTCTGGTAGTTCGGACTCACGATCGATAACCGGAGACGGGATTTTTTGTGTTAGCTCTACAGAACTACCGACTATGGGGTCGTCTCGATCCGATCGTGCCGTTTCACCGGTCGTGGCGAACGTCCTGTTGGTCGCGGTCGTCGTGATCCTGGCCGCGACCGTCTCGGTGTTCGCGCTCGGGTTCGCCGAGGAGACGACCAAGCCGGGACCCGTCGTCGGCCAGTCCAGTGGCACGCTCGAAGCGAACACCGTGGGTGACGGCAACGGTATCGTCCGGCTCACTCACGTCGCGGGCGACAGGATCCCGGTCCCCGAGATGGAGGTCGCCGTCGACGCGACCGACGCCTGCGGCAAGAAGGGGCGGCTGGTGAACCTCCCCGTCGACCGGTACAGCGGCAAGGCGATCGGTCCCGGCAACATCGAGGGCGACGACATCTTCGACGAGCGGTCGTACAACAGCGGCGGCACGCCCGACGAGAACGCGATCCACGGATCGGAGTACACGGCCAGCGATCAGATCGCGTTCCGCATCCCCGATACGGACTGTACGATCGAGGAAGGCGAAGAGATCACCGTCCGCGTCGTTCACACGCCGACGGCGTCGGTTCCGATCACGAAGACGTTGACCGCGACGAGCCAGTGACGCTTTGCACTCCGGCGACGGGTCCTGACTCCGTCTCACACTGCCGGCTGTCACTGTTTCACGAGATTCGCCACCCGGGGTGGCAAAATCGTTCACAGATGTACAGCCGGTCGTATCAGTCCCGGCGGTGGACGGTCATCTCGACTGGCCCGTCCGGACGGAGCGTGATCGACGGGGCAAAGGAGAGGTCGTCGTGGGGTTCGACGGTCCAGTCCTGTGCGACGGTCGCCAGGACGAGACGGGCTTCGAGCATGGCGAACCGGTCGCCGATACAGCGACGGGGGCCGCCCCCGAAGGGGAAGTACCCGAACTTCGGGATCGACCGCTCGAACTCCCCGCTCCAGCGCTCCGGGCGGAACGACAGCGGCTCGTCGTAGATGCGATCGTCGTGGTGGATCACCCAGGGGTGCATCGTGACCGTCGTTCCTGCGGGAATCTCGTAGTCACCGAGCGTGTCGGGTTCGGTGGCTTCCCTGACCAGTTCCCAGACCGGCGGATAGCGTCGCATACTCTCCTTGATCGTCTGCTCGGTGTACGGAAGATCGTCGAGATCGCCCATCGTGGGGAGCCGTCCACCGAGCACGTCGTCCAGTTCCGCCTGCAACCGCTCGCGCTGCTCGGCGTTGCGCCCGAGGAGGTACAACGCGTAGGTCAGCGTCAGCGCGGTGGTCTCGTGTCCGGCGAGGAGGATCGTCACGATCTCGTCGCGGACGCGTTCGCGCGTGATGTCTTCACCCTGTGCGGCGAGGAGCATCGAGACGACGTCGTCGCCGCCGTCTGCCTCGTGCTTCTCGACGATCCGGTCGGCGACGTCGTCGAGCGTCTCGAGGGCGTCCCGATAGCGGCGGTTCTCCGGCGTCGGAACCCAGTCGGGGGCGTGGTACGGCCGTTCGGCGTAGTCCATCACCGCTTCGAGCGCGTCGCTGATGGCCGCCTGTTCGTCGCGAATGTCCACGTCGAACAGTGCATCGGCAGCGATCTCGACGGTGAGATGCATCATATCCTCGTGTACGTTGCGCGTCTCACCGTCGGACCACGAGTCGAGCAGTCGCTCGATACCGTCGGTCATCTGCTCGGAGTACGCCTCCAGCATCTGCGGGTGGAAGGCCGGTTGGACTCGGTGGCGCTGGTCGCGCCAGGCACTGCCCTCGCTGGTGAGCAGTCCCTCGCCCAGCGCGTCACCCAGTGCCTCCTGAAACAGTTCGCCTTTGATGTAGGACTGGTTGTTCTGGACGAGGACCTGTTCGACGAGTTCGGGGTCGCTGATCTGGTAGATCGTAGTTCCAGCGACCTCGAAGGAAGCAACCGGCCCGTACTCCTCGGCCGTGTCGGTGACGAATCGGAGGCGGTCGTCGGCGAACTCGAAGGTGCTGCCGACGATCGGGTAGCCGCTGGGTCCGGGTGGCGTGTCGGTGTGGTTCGTCGTTGCCATTGTATCCCGAATATATGGGGCCAGTGTCAATCGGTGTACTGCGGGCGAAGGCTGGCCGTTTAAGTCAGTCGTGGAAGCAACCGCGCCTCGATCTTGCGCAGGTGCTCCGAGGCGGTGCTCTCCGCACAGCCGACGGCAGCCGCGACGTCTTCGATCGTCGCGGTCCGTGGCGTCGCGTAGTAGCCCACGTCGACGGCTGCATCGAGGACGGCCCGCTGGCGATCGGTCAGCGCCGACCGTGCGGCGTCGACCTCCGGATCGTAGGTGCCCAGCTGCTCGATCTGTACGTCGGCCGTCACGTCGGCGGGAAGGTCCGCCATCGCGTCGTGGAGTGCCTCGGACCCACCTGCGACGCGGACCGTCACGCTCTCGGCTTCGAGTTCGATCGGCAACTCGACGAGCAGCCGGTGGCGCTCGACGATTCGGAGCAACTCTGCCAGCTCCGCACTCGGCCGGGAGTGAATGAAGACGTACAGATCACCGTCGTCGGTGTCGAACACGTCGTAGGAGATGGCGTCGTCCCACGCTTCGAGATCGCTGACGACGCTGCTACGGGTGGCTTCCAGCCGGCACAGCTCGACGAGCGTGTCGTCGTGGAAGTAGTTCATGTTACAGATCGTCCCGTGATCGACGTCGAGGCCCGGCACCAACGCGTCCTGGCGCTCCGAGGAGGGCGACCGCGGAAACGTGAGTGTCAGATACCGCATATCGGTGGTCGCGTCGGCCAGCAAAAGACACTGTCGACCGCCCCGACACACGCGAGAGGCTACTCTTTTGCCTCCGACACGAGTAGCCCGGGACATGCAGACCCACATCGTCCCGGTCGGGTTCGACTACGACCGGCTGATCGCGCCGCTGGTGCGCGAGCAACTGGACGTGGACCACGTCATCCTGTTGGAAGGAGCCGTCGGCAGCGAGGCCAACGTCGAGTACTCCCAGCACCTCGCCGAGAAACTGGAGACGGACTACCAGAACCTGCTGGGCGCGACCACCGAGCGGTTCGTCATCGAGGACGTGTACGACTACGACGCCGCCTTCGAACAGGCCTTCGAGCTCATCAACGCCGAACTCGACGAGGGCAACGAGGTGTGGGTCAACATCTCCGCGATGCCCCGGACCGTCTCCTTTGCCTTCGCGACGGCGTCGCACTCGATCATGGTCGAACGCGAGGGCGACCGGGACCGCATCCACACCTACTACACCGTCCCCGAGAAGTACCTCGAAACGGAACTGGCCGAGGAGCTACGCCGCCAGAACGACCTGCTGGAGGAGCTGAAAGCCGAGGTCGACGGGATCGCGTCCGACGAGAACGACGAGGAACTCCGAGAGCGGGTCACGGCCCGCCTCGACTCGGCGCGGGATCTGCTCGACGAGTTCGACGAGCGCGGGACCACTATCGGTGCCAAAGAGATCGACGGCAGTCACGTCGTCGAGTTGCCCGTCGCCTCCTTCTCGAACGTCAAGCCCTTCGAGGAAGTGATCCTCTTTACGCTCGGCGAACACGGCGAGTTCGAGTCCGTCTCCGAACTGGCCCAGGCACTGGCCCGGGACATGGGCGAGGAGTACACCGACAGCTTCCGCTCGAAGGTGATCTACAACGTCGACCGGCTCGGCCCCGGCGGGAAAGGCTACATCGAACAGGAGGAACACGGGAAGTCGTACCGAACGCGCCTGTCGCGGATCGGGGAGCTGTGGGTGCGAGCCCACGGGGACCGAGAACAGTAGCTGAATCGAGCCCCCTCACGTCACTCCGTAGTCGATCCCGGCTGATCCGATTGTCCGCGCTTCCTCGACGACCGTTGCTCGTCTTCAGCCAGCTCGTCGAGACGGTCGAGACGGCGCTCGATCGATGGGTGTTTACTTGTGAGTTCGTGTGTCGTCCCAGTCTCGTTGGGCATCGCGTTCACCGTTGCAATCGACTGCAGCGCGTCTTGCATCGCTGTTGGACTCGTGAGTGTCGCTGCGTAGGCGTCCGCTTCGAACTCCTGACGGATCCCGACCCAGCCCAGACCGAACTGCCAGTAGACGACGACCGAGAAAACCAGCAGCCAGACAATCTGAATCACGTTCGCGTAGAGCCAGAACACGAGGAACCAGTACACGACCGCGAACGCTGCTCGTTTGAGGTGGTGTCGGTGGGCCGCGTGCCCGAGTTCGTGTGCGACGACCGCAGCGACCTGCTCGGGAGAGAACTCGTCGACGATATCGTCTGTCAGGAAGATCCAGTGGTTCCCGAATAGTCCAGCGATGAGACCTTGTGCCACGACAGTGTCCTCGGTATCGAGCCGGTAGAGTCCTCGTACTGACAGGCCTTTTTCTCGAAAGAGCCCGATTACGGATTCTCGCTCCTCGCCGGTCAACGGTCGGGCGTCGTTGAATAGCAAGATCAACAGCGGTGAGATCGATTGCCAGAATACGGTCAAAAGGCCGACCAGTATGCCGCCGACGATCGGTGACGCGAGAATCTGTGAGGCGAACGTCAGCAGGACTGCTCCGACCAGCCAGAACCAGCCGGCTTTCAACGTCACTTCTTTCGCCCAGTCAGTGGCCACTTTGTGCCACTGATATTCGCCACCCAGAAGGCTCTGGATCTTTGGTCTGGTCACGAGCGTGATCGCCAGCCACGGCAGGCCAGCGAACGGTCCGAGTGCAACGAACCACTTCGTAACTCGCCACCAAGCGCCCAGCGATTCAACTGGTAGTACTGCCTGCGAGACGATGGACACCACGTCGAGAGCGCCCAGCCAGTGAGCACTCAGCACAGCGAAGACCGGGAATACGAGGACAGTACCGCTGTGGGCCTGCCGAATCGCCTGAACCCGATCGGTCACCGGCGCGTCGGCGTCTGCCAGCTCGTGGATAGACACGAGAACGGTGACGACAGAGCCAATCGTGCAGAAGACAAGGACAGCGAACAGCATCAGGACGCCCGGGACACGGAGTCGATCGAGAATCTGGCCGCTTGCTTCGACGCTGGACTGGACACGGTGTGCCTGTCCGCTCGAAAGTTCACGCGTCACCGCGTCGGTTCCGCTCGAATCAACCTCGACTGCCGTCCGATCCGCTCGCGGCGTCAGTTCTTCGGTGGCACCACTCACCAGCGGAACCACCGCCCCGAGCAGCAACAGACCAAGTACAGCGGCTGTCGACGTACGACCGACCATTACAATTCACTCCCGAACAAACAGTATTGAAACTACTGGTGTGTTGAAACAGATGGGTTCCGATAGCTGTGTGTATCCTTCCGGCATCAGAAATCGAAGTCGTTAACGCCCCCTCTCGACTAATCCTGAATAGATGATGCGTCGAGCACCCACTGCGCTCGTTCTCCGGCCCGTAGTAGGGGCGGCTACGCCCCACTAACTCACTCCGCTCGACGCTCGCACCGCTTTCCGACCACGCCGACAGCGACCGACAGAACCCATGAGTGACACACAGGACGCGACCGACGAACCGCCAGCAGAGCAACAGGGGATCGAGGGAGAGTACGATCCCGACGCCGTCGAGCCCCGGTGGCAGGACCACTGGGTCGAAGCGGAGACCTACGCGTACGACGAACCGGACGCCGGAGAGACCGTCGACCCGGACACCCGCTTCAGCATCGACACGCCGCCGCCGACGGTGTCGGGCAACCTCCACATGGGCCACCTCTACCAGTTCACGCTACAGGACTTCGTGGCCCGCTACCACCGGATGGCCGACGACACCGTCTACTTCCCCTTTGGCTACGACGACAACGGCATCGCCTCCGAGCGCCTGACCGAGCGCGAGAAGGGCATTCGCCACCAGGACTTCGAGCGGCGGGTGTTCCAGGAGAAGTGTCGGGAGGTCTGTGAGAGCTACGAGGCCGAGTTCACCGAGGACGTGCAGTCGCTGGCGATCTCGGTCGACTGGGACAACACCTACAAGACCATCGAGCCCCGCGTCCAGCGAGTCTCGCAGCTGTCCTTTATCGACCTCTACGAGAAGGGCCGGGAGTACCGCCAGCGCGCGCCGACGATCTGGTGTCCCGACTGCGAGACGGCGATCTCGCAGGTCGAACAGGAGGACGAACACCAGGAGACGCTGTTCAACGACATCGCGTTCCCGCTGGTCGAGGACGGCACTGGAGACGCCGACGACGACGAGACGCTGACGATCTCGACGACCCGCCCGGAGCTGTTGCCGGCCTGTGTGTCGATTTTCGTCCACCCCGACGACGACGCCAACCAGCACCTCGTCGGCGGCACCGCACGCGTCCCGCTGTTCGGTCACGAAGTGCCGATCATCGAGGACGACCGCGTCGATCTGGAGACCGGCAGCGGCGTCGTCATGTGCTGTACCTTCGGCGACCAGACCGACATCGAGTGGTACCAGGCACACGACCTCCCGCTGCGGATCGCCATCGACGAGTCCGGGACGATGACCGACGTGGCCGGCGACTACCAGGGCCAGAGCACCCGCGACGCACGCGACGCCATCCTCGCCGATCTCGACGCCGAGGAGTACCTGCTCGAACAGCGCGATCACGATCACACGGTGCAGGTCCACGAGCGCTGTGAGACGGAGGTGGAGTATCTCGTCACCGAGCAGTGGTACGTCGAGATGCTCGACAGGACCGACGAGTACCTCGAAGCGGGCCGCCAGATGGACTGGCACCCCGAGAAGATGTTCAGCCGCTACGAGCACTGGATCGAGGGACTGGAGTGGGACTGGTGTATCTCCCGCCAGCGGGACTCGGGAATCCCGATTCCGGTGTGGTACTGCGAGGACTGCGGCGAACCAGTCTTCGCGAACAAGGCCGACCTCCCCGTCGACCCACTCTCGGACGACGCGCCCGTCGACGCCTGCCCCGAATGTGGCCACGACGACCTGCGGCCGGAAGAAGACGTGTTCGACACGTGGGCGACCTCGTCGCTGACGCCGCTGGTCAACGCTGGATGGGACTGGGACGCCGACGCCGAAGCGTTCAGTATGGAAAATCCCGAGCTCTACTCGTTCGACCTGCGCCCGCAGGGCCACGACATCATCTCGTTCTGGCTGTTCCACACCGTCGTCAAGTGCTACGAACACACCGGCGAGGTGCCATTCGACAACGTGATGATCAACGGGATGGTGCTGGACGAGAACCGCGAGGCGATGTCCAAGTCGAAGGGCAACGTCATCCCCCCGAGCGACGTGCTCGAAGAGTTCCCGGTCGACGCGACACGCTACTGGGCCGCCGGCACCTCCATCGGCGACGACTTCCCGTACAAGGAAGGCGACCTCGAAGCCGGCGAGCGCCTGCTCCAGAAGCTCTGGAACGCCTCGCGGCTGGTCGAACAGCTCACGCCGGCCCCGGCGGCCGTCGAGCCCGTCGACGAGAGCGATCTCGCGCCCATCGACGAGTGGTTCCTCGCAGAACTGGACGCTACGGTCGAGTCGGTGACGGACCGCTTCGAGGCCTACGAGTTCTCGAAGGCGCGCAACGAACTCCGGTCGTTCTTCTGGAACAGCTTCTGTGACGACTACCTGGAGATCGCAAAGCAGCGCCTCTCCGGCGAGGGCAGCGCCTCGACGGAGTTCGCGCTGACCCGCGCCCACCGCACTTTCCTCAAGCTGTTCGCACCGTTCCTCCCCCACATCACCGAGGAGCTGTGGGACCGGATCTACCGTACCGACGAGTCGGCCGACGGGGCCGGCCTCGCCGGGGGCGACACCTCCATCCACACGACCGACTGGCCGACCCCCGGCGGCTACGACGCCGACCTCGAAGCCGGCGAGACGGCGATGGAGGTCATCTCGGCGCTGCGGACGTACAAGACGGACAACGGTCTGCCACTGAACGCAGACCTCGACCACGTCCAGGTGTACGGCCACGTCGAGGGGCTGGCAGACGCCGTCGCCGAGGCCATGCACGTCGCAGACCTCGAACTGCTCGCGGACGCCCCCGACATCACGACGGAGATCAGCGACATCGACCTCGACTACTCGATCGTCGGACCGGAGTACGGCAACCAGGTCGGCGACATCGAGGCCGGCATCGCACAGGGCGACTACGAGATCGAAGACGGTCGACTCCACGTCGCTGGCGTCACCCTCGACGCGGAGATGTTCGAGATCGAGGAAGCCCGCACTTACTCCGGCGACGGCGAGATGATCGAGACCGAGACCGCGGTCGTCATCGTCGGGTAGTCGGGAGCGACAGCCGTCTCGGCGGGCCCCGTTCCCGGCGGTCGGCCAGACGTGTCGATCCAGCGCCCAGAAATATTATCCGTCAGCGGACCGGTAAACAGACAACGAACGACCGCTGCAGCTGGGTGCTGGGCGGTGTGTGGCCCGCTCGTCGCGGGTCGTGGGACACGCGAAAACGGGGTGGTAGTCAGTGTTACGAGTACTCAGAACGGTCGCCGTCGTGCTGGTCGTCGCGGGCGTAGTGGTCGGTCTGGCTCCGACGGTCGGTCTCACGACCGCCGGTGCCGACCGGGGCGTCTCGGTGGGAACGGCACCCGACGGCTCGGCGCTGCTGGCACTCGAACCGACCGGGACGACCGTCACGAACCCCAGCGAGACGACGGTCGCGACGCTGCGCAACAACGCCGGTGAAGCGCTGAACACGGCGTACAGCGTCTCGGTCGACGGCGACGGGGGCGCTCTGACCGTCGTCACCGCCGGAACGACGACGAATCTGGATCCCGGTGTCGGAACGGATATCGCGGTCAAGTGCAAGCCGAACGGCCAAAGCGGAACGGCCCAGTTACAGGTCCACGTGGCCGAGGCGGCCGGTGACGGCGTGACGATACAGAACGCGCTGCTGACCGTCGACGTGGCGTACGACTGTCCCGGTGGTGGCGGCGGACGACCGAGCGATCGGCCGGCGTTCGACGACGCGGACGGCGACGGTGAGTACGACGAGGGCGAGGAGACGTACTCCGTCCAGGACCTGGAGAACTTCGAGAACAGGAGCGTTCGGCTCGCGATCAAAGACGCGGGCACCATCGACGCACGGGGACAGCGGGTGTCGATCGAGGCGAGAGAGATTCTGATCCAGAACGCGACGCTCAGATCGAACAAGCGGGTGTCCCTGGATGCGACCGGGGCCGTGACTATCGGCGGGGAGATCGAGAGCAACAAGGGGATACAGATCGACGCCGGTGGGCAGATGGCCGCCGATTACGCACAGCTACGCTCGAAGCGTGACGTGACCCTCTCCGCCAGCGGATCGCTGCTCCTTCGATTTGCGACGATCGACGCGAAGGGTGCGGCGACGGCGACGCTCCAGACTCAGAACGGTAACCTACTGGTGGAGGGGCTCAGCGTCCGGGACGACGACGACACGCTCGTCTACACGCCCGCCGACGTGTCTGTCTCCGGCACGCCGAGTCGGGGTAGCGTCGAAGCCGGCTAATCACTCGGCGAACTCCGTTCGATCGAGGGGGTCGGCCGCCGTCCAGTACCGCTCGAAGGTCTCGTCGGCCCACGACAGCACCGCGGGGTCGTCGGCGTCGATCGATGCCTGCAGGACGCCGTTGTCGTCGCGTACGAGCAGGTGGACCGTCCCGTCTGCGACGGTCACGGCCAGTGGCAGCTCGTCGCGTGCGAGCCTGATCTCGACGCCGTCGGTCGCGACGAGTGCGAGCAGTCGCTCGCGCAGCGTCGAATCCTCCGCGAGGGCTTCGATCGCGCTCCGGGAGAACACGCCGCGAAACGTCTGTTGGTCGGCGGCGGTGCGTTCCTGGACGACGGTGAGGCTCTGCTCGTTGAACGCGTGTGAGAAGACACGCACGTCCGCGGCGGTTTCGATCATGTCGAGGACCCGCTGGACGGGCGCGTTGGGGCGGGTCCCGCTGGGAGTCGTGATCGTGGCGTCGGCCAGCCGCCGGAGGTCGAACGTCATCGCGTCGGTCGGGAGGTGTTCGACGATCGGTCGCAGGGCTCGCTCCGTGTCCAGCGTCGACAGCAGGTCGGTAAAGCCCGCCGCGACGAGTTCGCCCGTCGCGGTGGCGACGTAGCCGCCGCTCTCGCGCCGGACCCAGGACCGGTCCTCGAAGTCGCCAAGGATGCGACCCAGGGTCGCCTGTGATGCGCCGGTCTCGTCGGCCAGTTCCCGGCGGGTGTGGCGCTCGCTCGCGAGCAGGGCGAGCACCGAGACTCGGTTCTCAGAGAGTGCGAGAAACTCGATCTCCGACAGCGCAGCCTCCATACGTCTCGTTCGCACTCGCCGGTGTAAACCGCTTTCGCAGCGTGAAATATTTTCACGGGGCGGGGGTCGCCGGTCGGGAGTCGGGCCTTGCACAGCGGCTTCGATTTTCGAACGTAGTTCATGCGCTTGCAGACCCTCCGTTCGAGTATGACTCGTCTCGACGCACAGCGATATCGTATCGGCACCGCCGCAGGCTGGGGCCCCGACGGGGTGAGCGGCGAGTGAACGGTAGCCGCCGAACGCTCGTGTTGTTCGCGGTCGCGAGCGTCCTCTTCGGGGGGACGTTCGTCGCCGCGAAGGCGGGACTTGACTACTTCCCGCCCCTGCTGTTCGTCGCCCTGCGCTTCGACGTGGCGTCGGTCGTCCTGATCGGCTACGCCGTCGCGACGACGCCCCGCGAGGGACTCCTGCCGCGCACTCGCGGCGACGTGCTGGGCATCGTCGCCACCGGGATCTTCGCGATCGGGCTGACCAACGCGCTCCTGTTCGTCGGCCAGCAGTACGCCACCAGCGCCGTCGGTTCGATCGTCTTCAGCCTGAACCCGATCCTGACGCCGGTGTTCGCGGCAGTCCTGTTGGCCGACGACCGGCTCTCGGCTCGGGGTAGCGCCGGGATGATCCTCGGCCTGCTCGGTGTCGGACTGGTCGTCAGCCCCGACCCGGCGAACCTCCTCGCCGGTGGGTTCGGTAAGGCGATCCTCTTCGCCGGTGCGGTCAGCGGCGCGCTTGGCAGCGTGCTCATCCGCTGGGCCGACGGAAGCTTGTCCAGCAGCGTCCGCACTGCCTGGGGACTTCCCCTGGGTGCGGGCCTCACGCACGCCCTGAGCCGTGCTGCCGGCGAATCAGTCGGCGCGATCACCTGGAGCGGCGAGGCACTGCTGGCGCTTGGCTACGTCGGGGTCTTCGCCGGTGCGATCGCCTACATCGCCTACTTCGAACTCCTGGACACGGCCGGGCCGATCCGTGCGAACCTCGTGTTCTACGTCGTCCCCGTCGTCGCGACGCTGGGCGGGTGGGCACTGCTCGACGAGACGATCGCACCGACCGCCGTCGCCGGCTTCCTGACGATCTTCGCCGGCTTCGCCGTGCTCGGGAGCGAGTCCGTCGACTCGACGGCGATCCGCCGCCGCGTTCCCGGCCTCCGGGCGAGCGATACCCCGGTCCGAACCGAGCCCAACGGCTTCGAGTCCGACTGATACGGACGGTTGTGGATCGCTACGAGATCGACCGCACGGCGGTGTGTGATCGACTGGGTGAACGTCTACAACCGTCCGTATGACGGCAGTGGCGTTCGGTCCGTGGACGTTCCCGATCTGCGCGAAGTGTCGGCCATCGCCACGCGCCGCGCGAGTTCGGCGGCGTCGTCCGTCGCCGTCCGTGCCGTATGGCACCACGATTCTAGCAGACAGCTCAGTTACCTCTTTCGGTACCCGGGAGTGAGTGGACCGGCTGTCCGTGCTTTTCAGACGCGCTAATTGTAACTGACGTTCACGACAATTGTATCAATCTCTCGAAACATTCATGCGTGTACGGCCCCTCCATTCGGCTACGATGAACTGGCAACACCGACGCGACCAGCACCGTGCAGCACAGAAAGAGACCGAAACCCGCAGCGGCACCCGATGGGCCTTCGTCGCGGCCGCCGTCGGCGCGGCCTGATACTCCCGGCTGTACATCTGTGACCGATTTCGCCACACCGGGGTGGCGAAGCTCGTCACGAAGTGACAGCCGGCAGTATGAGGACGGCGGCGTTCGCTTCTCGCAGTCTCACTCCGCGACGGGCTCGCGGCGTTTGAGCTTCTCGACCCGCGTCGCCAGTGCGAGGAAGACGGCGACGAACGTCAGCACCACCGCCCAGCCGGCGGCCAGATCGTGGGCCGGGAGCGTGTGGTCGAACCCACCGACGGCGGACTCCGCTCGCAGCCAGGTGTGGTGTGGCCCGCCCAAGATTGTGACGAAGTAGTCTACCACGTCGTTGAACCCGTACCAGCCCAGCGCGACGGCGACGGCCGGCACCGAGAACGACGCGTAGCGGTGGATCAGGAAGGCTTCGACGGCCATGGCCAGGTGGCTCGCGACGAGGAACCAGTAGAGCCACAGCGGGATCCCTGCGGGACCGTTGATCACGAGCTGGACGTAGGGCGTCCACAGCCCGAGCTTCAGGCAGCCGAAGAACGCCAGCATGTGGAGCCAGTCGGCGTCGTAGTCCAGTCGCCAGGCCACGAGCGAGAGCCCGATGAACATCGTCGCGACGGGCGAGTCGGGGATCAGCGGGTAGGCCAGTGCCGGTGCAGCGCCGAGCTGTCCCTCGACGAGGGGCGGCGCGAGGTTCAGCGGCCGACCCGCGTAGTACCAGAACCCAAAGAGCGTGCCGACGAGGTTGACCAGCGCGATCGGCCAGGCCAGTCGCAACCCGATATCTTCGAGCCAGTCGGGCAGCGGTGCGACGTACCGGGGCAGTCCCTCGGTGTCTGGCAGCGTCACGCCGAAGTAGCGCCCGACCAGTCGTTCGAGTCGCCGCCCGACGCCGTCGTGCCCAGCCATGTCAGTGCTCTACGGCGGCCGAGAAATAACGGTAGCGGTTGGGTCGGCCACTGTCGGTCACGCGGACGGTCGCCGCGATCGAGCGGCGGTCGTCTCCACCGTGACGACCGACCGGGAAGCGCCGACGCTCCGTCTCATACTACCGGCTGTAACTTCGTGAAGAGCTTCGCCACCCCGGGGTGGCGAAATCGGTCACAGATTTACAGCCGGTAGTATCAGCTGGTCCGGTCGCGGTCGTCCGTTTCGTCGGTGCCCTCGTCGGAGTCCTCGTCGGAGTCTTCGTCGAGGAGATCGTCCAGGTCGTCCGCCCCCGGTCCGTCCGCCGTTTCGTCGTCGAACTCGACCGTCTCGTCGGTGCCCTCGTCGAGGAGATCGTCCAGATCGTCCGTCCCCGTGCCGACATCGGTGTCGAGCAGGTCGGCGAAATCGCCCTCCGCGTCGTCCTCGTCCGACGGCGCGCTCTGTGCTGTCGCGTCGTCGGTTCCGTCCCCGTCGTCCTCCCGATCCGCTCGCGCGTCTCCCTCGTCTGTCAGCTCCGATCCGGGGAGGTCGTCGGTGTCGGGAAACGCGGCGGTGTCGGGGATCGCCTCGGTCTCGTCGTCGCCGTCGTCGGACGGTGCCGCCGTCGCGTCCTCGGGATCGATGCCCGGGAGCTCGTCGCTGTCGGGGAACGCGTCCCCAGAGAGGTCGGCGTCGTCTGCGTCGTCGCCCGACGCGTCGGCCTCGCTCTCTGTGGTCGACGCGCCGTCCTCGGTGTCGTCGCCCGACGCGTCGGCCTCGTCCTCTGTGGTCGACGCGCCGGCCTCGCTGTCGTCGCCCACCTCCTCGTCTCCGGCGTCCGGTTGCCCGTCGGATGCGTCCGCTCGTCGCTCGCCGTCAGACTGCTCGGACTGGTGGTCCGCTGGTCTGCGGTCGCCCGCCGCGGATTCCGAGTCGGCTGCGTCCTCGGCGGCCGTCGCCGGCTCGTCGTCCCTCTGGTCAGCCGGCTCCGCGACCGTGCCCTCGGGGGCCGCGGTGGCAGCCTCCAGCTTCCGGAGCGCGTCCGGCGTCGCGATGGCGTAGAGTACGTCGCCAGCCCTGAGAACGCGGTCTCGTGCCGGGAGCGGGACCGGCTGCTCGTCGTCGCGGGTGACGGCAGCGACGGTGACCGACAGCGAACCCACGGGCGCGCCGTCGATCGAGGAACCCGGCGCGACGGTGACCGTGGCGAGGGTCTCGTCGGCGGCCCGGAGGAGTGACGCGAACTCCCGGTCTGGCCGGTCCTGGACCGGCAGCGTCACGAGCTTGTACCGGCTCGTGGGGTCGAGTTTGGGCGTGTCCGCGGCGTCGATGGCGACCGTGACGATCTCGTCGGCGACGCCGCGCAACTCTCCCGTGAGCACGCGCCGCGGGGGATCGGTCTCCCAGACCTGGACGAGATCGCCCGCGCTGGCGGCGTTTGCCGGGTCGGCCCGGATCGCGACGGCGTTGGTGGCCGGCGGGAGCGTCGGGCCGATCCCGGCGGCCCGCGAGCCCAGCGCGAGGTACTCGATAGCGCCGGTCTCGTCGAACTCCACGTCGACGTGGCCGACGCCGTAGTCGGTCTTCAGCCGCGAGACGAACCGCTCGCGCAGCTCCGCCTGCGTGAGCCGCCGCGGGAAGAGGAACGTCCGACCGGCCAGCGTCTCCCGGGTCGCGGCCGCGACCGGATCGTAGCCCACCACGTCGTCGATCTCCTCGGGGATCTCGACGGCGATGACGCGACCGACGGCCTTGACGAGTTGGCTGACCTCGCCGTCGATCCCGTTGCCCCCCGTCGCCGCAAACAGGTCGATCCCGAGTACGTCACCGACTCGCATGCCGGCGTACGCGCCGAGGCCGCCGACGAGGAACGTGACGACGTTGAGCAGTGCCGCGAGGGCGTCCGGCTCGGCACCGCCCGGCACGAGCTGCTGGGCCAGCAGCGAAGTCGCACCGGCGACGGCGGCGACGCCGGAGAGCCCGACCAGCAACGCCAGTCCGGCCGGCACCCGCTCGCGGACGTACCACCGGTAGAACAGCGCGACCGCCGCCGCGAGGAAGCCGGCGAGCACCGCCGTCCCGGCGATCCGTGCGGCCGTGTCGACGAGGGCTCCCGTCACGCCGCTTGCGAGCTGGAGAGTCACGCGACCGCCTCCTCGAAGGCGTCGAGGTCGGACCGCGTCCCGACGACGAACAGCTGTTCACCGGCCACGAGCTCCGTCGTGTCCTCTGGCGCGATCCGCCAGCCGCCGGGTTTCCTCACGGCGAAGACGGCCACGTCGTAGCGCTCTCGGAGGGCCGCCTCGCCGATCGTCACGCCGTCGAGTGGCTGGCCGCTGTGTGGTGTCACTCGCCGGAATCGCATGTCCGAACGCCGCAGGAGCGAGACGAGTTCGTACTCCCGACGGGTGCCCCGAGACTCGACGACGACCTTCGCCCGGTCGGCACGCAAGAGCGGCTGGGCGTCGGTGCGGCGGACGGCGGCCGTGAGCCGGCCCTCGCCGCCGTCGGTGGTCGGTGCTTGCACCGGGGCCGGCAGCTCCTCGCCGTCTTCGACCGCCGGTTGCTCCGGGACGGCGACCGATTCGGAACTCCCGGAGCGAGCGCTGACGACGGTCCCGCGGACCTGTGCGTCGGTCGTCAGCAGCGTCACCTCGTCGCCGCGTGCGAGCCCGGTCGGGAGCAGGGCGTCGACCGACACCGCGTGGCGGCCGTCCTCGATCCGCTTCGAGAGCCCGGAGAAGGGCGGCGCTGCGACGACGGTCGCCCGACCGCGCTCGTCGACGGTGACCGACACGTCGCCGAGGTCGAACTCCGTCTTGAGCCGCTCGGCCAGCCGCTGTTCGAGTTCGTCGAGCCGGAGGTCGGCGGGAAACGTCCACTCGCCGCCACGGATCTCGGCGCGGAGCGGTTCGGGCAGGGGCGGATACCCCTCCATGTCCGCCACCTCGCCGACGACGTGGATCCGGACCTCGCCCGCGCCGCCGACGAAGTCGACCACGTCTTTCGAGAGCGTGCGATTCCGGAGCGACGTGAGCGTGAGCCGTTTCGGGAACGCCGCTCCCATCGAGTCGCCCTTGCTGTGGGCGTACATCGACGCCATGCTGACGACGAGGATCGCGACGACGATCCGCTCGGCGTTCGGGCTGGCGGTGATCGACTGATCGGCCAGTGCGAGCAGCCCACCGTTGACCCCCGCCAGCGCGATCGCGAGGACGGCGACGCCGAAGGCTGGGACCGTCACGCCAGCGAAGTAGCGAAACGAGAACGCCATCGCCCACGAGACCAGCGCCGGGATGATCCCGACGAGCAGCCCCAGATAGATGCCAAGCAGCACTTCGACGGGAAAGGAAGCCATGTCACAGCCCTGTCGCTCCTGTTCTATAGTCGTATCGGCGGGGGCGGAGAGAAGACAAGCTTTACTCGCGCCGACGCGAGCAACGTGGTATGGACGACGTTCGCGACGTGCTCGGCGTGCGCGCGGTCCTGCTGTTGCCGACGCTCGTCGCCGCGCTCTCGTTCGTGACGGGGGTGGCGAACATCAGCGCACGGCGTCCCTCGGGACCCCTCGCCGAGCATCTCCCGACGGTCGTGAGCCAGACGGTCGGATTCACCGGCGCACTCACGGGCTTTCTGCTCCTCTTTGCCGTCACCGGGCTGCGGCGACGGTATCGTGCAGGCTGGTACGCGACGGTCCTGTTGTTGCCGCTGTCGGCCGTCCAGGGGTTGCTACAGGGGGTCGTCGACCTGCCGTACCTGGGGACCGATTTGCCGGTCTCGCTCCCGCTGGTCGTCCTCTCGATCCTCGCGCTGCCGGCAGTGCTGATCAACCGACGGCTGTTCGACCGGGCGCTCGACGTCTCGACGACCCAGCAGGCCGCGATCGCGGCACTAATCGGTGGGCAAGTGTACATCACCACCGGTACGTACGCGCTACGCGAGCAGTTCGACGGCGTCTCGACGCTGACCGACGCACTGTACTTCGCCATCGTTACCTCGAGTACCGTCGGCTACGGCGACATCTCTCCCGACCCCCAGTCTCAGGCCGCGAAGCTGTTCACCATGTCGGTGGTCGTACTCGGCACGTCCAGTTTCGCGCTGGCGCTGGGGTCGGTGTTGGGGCCAGCGATCCAGAGCCGCATCACGAAGGCACTCGGAACCATGACCGAATCACAACTCGACTTGCTCGAAGACCACGTACTGGTCCTTGGCTACGGCGACCTCAGCGAACCGATTCTCGACGAACTGTCCGGTGCGGTCGAGTTCGTGGTCGTGACGAGCGACCCGGACGACGCCGCGACGCTCCAACACCGGGACATCCCGGTGTTGACGGCCGATCCCAGCGACGAGGAGCCGCTGCATCGGGCCGGTATCGAACGCGCCCAGGCGGTGATGGCGGCGACCAACGACGACGCACAGGACGCGCTGGCGATCCTGACGGCCAGACAGCTCAACCCCAGTGTCCGGATCGTCGCCGCCGCGACCGACCGCGAGAACGTCGCGAAGCTCAAGCGAGCGGGCGCGGACGTGGTGATCAGTCCCGCAGCCATCGGCGGTCACCTGCTGGTCGAGTCGGCGCTCGGTGACGAAGACTCCGAGTCACTCGCGGACCGGATTCTCGACGACGAACTCTAGCCGCGGTCCACGATGGCCACGTCGGTGTCCATCTCGGCGATGCTCTCGAAGGTCGGCGGCGCGACGAACCGAGAAGCGGCGCTTCGGTCGCGGCTGGCACCGATGAGGACGAGATCGTAGGCGGGTGCCGTCCGGCGCAGGAAGGGGACGATGTCCTGTCTGGCGACGCGCGTTTCGATGGGTGCCGTGAAGCCGTTCGCGAGGTTCGACAGCATCGACTCGGCGCGTCGCCGGTTGTCCGACGGACCGATACAGGTACAGACGGCGACCTCGCCCGTGGCCCCGGTGAGCCGGAGCGCGAAGTCGATCATGCTGTGGGCCACGTCGCTGGCCCGCCGGACGGGGACCAGTGCCCGCCCCCACTGAGTCGCGCCGTCGGCCGAGCGGTGGACCAGCACGTCCACGTCGCTCCGGAACAGTTCGTGGACGAACGGGGCGAGCCGACCGCGGTGCTTGGCGTAGGGAGCGGCGACGAGATCGCAGTTCGTCTCGGTCGCCGTCGCGAGGATCGTCCGGCCCAGCGACCCGCTCTCGACGGCGACGACGACCTCACAGGGAACACCGGCGGCCGTCTCGATGCGGTGGGCCCGCGTCTCCAGTCGGCCGACCGTGTCGGCGACGGCCGACCGGTCGACGGCGTCCCACAACGCCTCTTCGGAGTCCGACCCAGCGGCGGCCGAGTCGCCGGCCTCGTGTTCGTCCAGCAGGCCTCGTTCGGCGCGTGCCAGCTGTTCGTCGTCGACCACGTCGAGCAACACCACCTTGCCCGCGTCGTGCGCGCTGGCGATCTCGCCGCCCAGCATCGCCGTCGCGTCCGCCTGCTCGCCGTACATCGGGACGAGGACGTGATCGTCGCCCTTGACCGACTGGTACAGCACCGTCGCGCGCTGTTCGTAGAACTCCCGTCGCCAGACGACGAAGACGCTCGCGACGAGCAGGCTCGCGACGAAGACGCTCCCGAGAAAGGCCGGTTGCTGGCCCGAGGGGACGAGCAACCCAAGCAGCGCCGTCGAGTACGCCGCCGGCTCTTCGAGGCCGATCGACCACGTGGCCGCACCGACGAGCAACACGGCCAGGGCAGCGGAGACGGCCGTCACTTCCAATGTCGCCGCCGCACCGACCACCCGGTTCGAGACGGCCAGGCCGGCCCAGCCACAGCCTGCGCCGATCGTCAGCCCGCCGACGAACTGCGCGGGGTTCGCGTACTCGCCGTCCGGGTTGGCAAAGAGCGTGTACGCACCGGAGGCCAGCGGCGGGAACAGCAGGAAAGAGAGCGCCTCGAGCGTGTTCGAGAGGTAGGTGACCAGCCCGATCGACAGCGGGACGAAGACCAGCACGGAGAGGTGGACAATCGTCGACGTCCGCTCCAGCCAGGCGCGAAACTCGTGGCGCTCGCGGCGCTGGAGCCCGCGGACTCGCTCGACGGTCGTCCGAATCGCCCGCCCGAGGCGGTCGCGCATATCGGTCACTGCCGCGCCGCCGACATGAGCGTGTCGGCTACAGCGACGCGGCCGTCTCCAGTGCCAGCGTGATCGCTCGCTCGACGTTGTTCTTCGCCTTCTCGGGCAGTTCCTCGTCGTCGGTCTCGCCTTTCTGGGTCCCCTCGACGAGGTTGCCGTCGACCGTACAGATCGCGCCAGCGGCCATCCCCTTGCGCCGGGCCAGCGAGAACAGCGCGGCGGCCTCCATCTCGACGGCCAGCAGGCCCGCCGCTTCCCACGCCGCGACGTACTCGTCGGTCTCGGCGTAGAAGGCGTCGTCCGTCGCGATCGGACCGACGTGGACGGACTCGTCGTTGGCCTCGGCGGCCTCGACCAGCGCCGACAGCACCGCGTAGTCGGGCACGGCCGGCACCGTCTCGGCCTCGTATCGCTCGGTCGTCCCCTCGTCTTTGGCTGCTCCCGTGGCGACGACCATGTCCCCGATCTCGATGCCGGACTGGAGCGCGCCCGTCGTGCCGACCCGGATGACCGTCTCGACTCCGACGGCGTGGAGTTCCTCGATCGCGATCGCCGCCGACGGCGAGCCGATGCCGGTCGAACAGATCGTCAGTTCCCGACCGTCGTAGGTCGCGTTGACGACCTTGTACTCGCGGTTCCGGGCGACCGTCGTCGCCTCGTCACACTGGGCGGCGATCCGGTCGACGCGGCCCGGATCGCCGGGAACGAGCGCGATGTCGCTCAGATCGCCGTCCTCGACGAGCAGGTGGGGTTGCTTTGCCATGTCTGTCGGGAGGGACGACAGCGACTAAAATAGCCGTGCTTCGGCTCGACCCAAACAGATAATGTCTGTGAGTATGAAGGTACGGCTATGCCACAGCTCGAAGTCCACCTCAGCGTCGACGCGGAGAGCGAACCGACAGTCTACCACGTCGACGGCGATCTGAAGCGCCCCGGCGAGGCGATTCAGGCCGCCAAAGAGCTGGCGACAGAGGACGGACACGAAGGGGTCGAACTCGAAGAGGTGAAGCTGGCCGAGACTGCCTGACACGGACAGTTGTCGCGAGGTGCCGATGAGCGTCTACCCGTCCCACCGCTCACCGGTACGCAACGACACCCGTCCGTACGAGACCGTCGGCTGTAACTTCGTGAAGCGCGCCACCCCGTGGCGAGATGCTCACAGATGGACGCCCGATAGTCTGGGCTGGCGTCTCCTCGCAGAGCGACCCCTCGCTTCCGAGCGGCAGGGGACTGAGCGATCCTCGCGCGGGCCGACGACGCCGTCAGAACGCCGGTGCCAGGAACAGGAACAGATTGTTGGTGGCCGGCCCCATTCCGACCGCGGCGATGAGCGAGAACACGAGCGCGCCCTCGGCGGGCTCGTCAGCCAGATAGCGATTGAACGAGACGACGATCGCCGCCGCGATCACCAGCTTCACCAGCAGGAACAGCCACCCGACCCCGAGCAGGTCGGCCGTCGGGAGCTGGCCGGCGAACTCCATGATCAGACGCGGCAGCGGCGACTGTTCGCTGGCTCCGACTACGTCGGCACCGACCGCGGTCGAGACGCCGTCGAGCGCGTGGGCGAAGACGACGACCGGACCCGCGTACCGCGTCCGGACGAACACGGGCGTGCGCCACAGGCTGATCGCCAGTACCACCAGCGCCGTCACTACCAGCGCGACGATCAGCGACACGGCCGGCCACACCGGCGAGAACGTCGGCTGTGCGACCGACTGCCAGATGCGGACGACGACCAGCACGACGAAGATCGCCGTCCCGACCAGTCCGAGATTGCGGACGACGGTGTCTTCGTTGCCCCGGACGATGCCGACGGCCTGGAGAGCGAGCCAGACGCCGCCGGTCAGGAGGAAGGTCGTCAGGTACACTGCGGGCGTCCCGAACAGCGGTTCGTACAGGGGCGGGTACAGCCCCAGCTGCTCGAAGGCGTGGAAGGCACCGCCGATGGCCATCCACGGCAGCAAGGACACCACTGCCCGCTGGTCGATCTCGGGTTCAGCGGCCGAGAGCAGTGCCGTCACCAGCCCGGCCCCACCGAGCAGGACGACGAGATACGGGAGCGGCGGCAGCGCGAAGCTCGTCGGTAGGATCTGCATATCCCGCCAACCGTCGCCGAGGGGCGAAAGTGTTCCGACCTCTGGTGATCGGTCGCCACCGACGACGAGCGACTCGCCCGACGAACACGCGACCGTGCCGTCGCCGAGAGGCTTACGTATCGACCCGCCAATGGGTGACCATGGACTCCGTCCCCGAACGCATCGAACACACGGTGCTGGGACCGACGACGCGGTGGGCCGACGTACAGACAGTGCTCGACGACGCGACCGAACACGGACTGCGAGCCTGCATCCCACCGTGTTACGTCGCACGGGCCGACGAGTACGCGGACGTGGCGCTCAGCACGGTCGTGAACTTTCCCCACGGCCAGGGCGCGACCGACGCCGTCGCGGCGGCGGCCAAACAGGCGTGGGACGACGGTGCCGACGAGATCGATATGGTCTGTAATATCGGCCAGCTGAAGGCCGGTGCCGACGCGGCCGTCGCCGAGACGATCGCGGAAGTGGTCGCGACCGTGCCGGTCCCGGTGAAGGTGATCGTCGAGGCCCCGCTGTTGACCGACGCCGAGAAGCACCGCGCCGGTGAGATCGTCGCGGAGGCCGATGCCGAGTTCTGCAAGACGGCGACGGGCTTCTCCGACGGTGGCGCGACGGTCGCCGACGTGGAGCTGTTGAGTCAGTACCGGCCGGTCAAGGCCAGTGGCGGCGTCGGCTCGTGGGAGCGAGCGAAGGCCATGTTCGACGCCGGAGCCGAGCGCATCGGTGCGTCGAGTGGCGTGACGATCGCCGAAGAGTGGCGGGCCGCCGAGGGCGGTGCGAGCGACCAGTGACCGTCCTCGATCGCTTCCGCCTCGACGGACAGACGGCGATCGTCACCGGCGGCAACCGCGGGATCGGCCGAGCGATCGCGCAGGCGCTGGCAGAAGCCGGAGCCGACGTAGCGATCGGCAACCGCGACGCCGAGAGCGGCCGGCGGGCGGCCGAGGAGATCGAGGCCGCGACCGACGCGACCGTGCGAGCCTACGAGGCCGACGTGACCGACGAAGCGCAGGTCGAGGCGCTGGTCGAGGCGACGGTCGAGGCGTTCGGCGGGCTGGACGTGCTCGTGAACAACGCCGGCATCACCGTCCACGCGCCCGCCGAGGAGATGACCGTCGAGCAGTTCCAGCGCGTCGTCGACGTGAACCTCACCGGGACCTTCCGCTGTGCGAAACACGCCGGCCGCGCGATGCTCGACGCCGCCGATCAGAGCGACGAGAGCGCCCGCGGCGGCGTCGGCTCGATCGTCAACCTCTCGTCGATGTCGGCCCGCGTCGCCAACTACCCCCAGCACCAGGTCGCGTACAACGCGACGAAGGGTGCTATCGATTCGTTCACGCGACAGCTGGCCTCGGAGTGGGCCGACGACGGCATCCGCGTCAACGCCGTCGCGCCGGGCTACGTCCGCACCGACCCCGTCGACGAGGCGCTGCGCGAGGACCCCGATCTGGAAGCGCTGTGGAAAGAGGAGATGCTCCTCGACGAGATGGCCCGCCCCGAAGACATCGCACCGCTGGTGGTCTATCTCGCCAGCGAGGCCTCGTGGTACGTGACCGGCTCGTCGGTGCTGATCGACGGCGGGTACACGGTGCGGTGAGCAAGGTTCACCGCCTGGTCGGGCGGAAACTGGCCGACGGCGGCCACTTCCATACGTGCGTTTGAGAGTCTCTAGCTGCCGTTTTCACGACCGAGAGTGTTTTCCCTCGTGACCGGCTAGGCCGCCCGTGACCGACGCCGAACAGACGCCCGCTCGCGACGACGAACTGACGAGTCACGGATACCACATCACGCTCGACGACGGCCGCGACTCGTTTTTCGCCCTCTCGATCGAAGACGAACAGAGCGACGACGCCTGGCTGATGTCAGACACCGTGCGTGCGTTAGACGAGATGCGCTAGCAAATCGAGATGATTCTCCGCCGACTGCTGTCGCTACCACGCCGACAGCCACTGTACCGAACACTCACGTAGTGCGGTCCTCGAAAGCCCTCGGCTCGCTCCGGGGATCTGTGACGGATATCCTCACTTCGTTCGGATAATGCCGTCGCAGATCCCCGGACCCCACCTCGCCCTTTCATCCGCCAGGGCACAGACTGTCGGGCAATCTACGAGCCTGGCGGATGAAAGGGCGACCGCCAGCGTCGCGAGGGCTTTCGAGGGCCCGGTGACGTTCGTCTTGCCGTGTCGTGCTATCCCCACTCGTCCTAGAACGATTCCGTCGTGCTTTTGGCCACGAGGGACAAGACAGAGACAACGCAGCGCATGGCCCAGTATCACATCGAGACGTACGGGTGTACGTCGAACCGCGGCGAGACCCAGGAGATCGAGCAGGCCCTCCGAGAGGGTGGCCACTACCCCGCCGAGGGACCCGAGGAGGCCGACGTGGCGATCCTCAACACCTGTACCGTCCTCGAAAAGACCGAGCGGAACATGCTTCGACGGGCCGAGGAACTCGACGCCGAGACCCCCGGCGACCTGGTCGTCACCGGCTGTATGGCGCTGGCACAGGGCGAGGAGTTCCGCGCGGCCGACGTGGACGCCGAGGTTCTCCACTGGGACGACGTGCCCCAGCACGTCCTCAACGGCGAGTGCCCGACGGTCACGCCCGACACGGAGACCGTCCTCGACGGCGTCGTCGGCATCCTGCCGATCGCGCGTGGCTGTATGTCAGACTGTTCGTACTGTATCACCAAGCAGGCGACCGGCCGAATCGAGTCCCCGTCGGTCGAGGAAAACGTCGAGAAGGCCCGAGCGCTGGTGCATGCCGGTGCGAAGGAGATCCGCATCACGGGCCAGGACACCGGCGTCTACGGCTGGGACACGAACCAGGGCGAGAGCCTGCTGCCCGAGCTTTTGGAGCGGATCTGCACCGAGATCGACGGCGACTTCCGGGTCCGCGTGGGGATGGCCAACCCGAAGGGCGTCCACGGCGTCCGCGAGGAGCTGGCCCGCGTCTTCGCCGAGCACGACGAGCTGTACAACTTCTTGCACGCGCCCGTCCAGAGCGGGAGCGACGACGTGCTCGCGGACATGCGCCGCCAGCACGCCGTGGGCGAGTACGTCGAGGTCGTCGACACCTTCGACGAGCACCTGGACTACTGGACGCTGTCGACGGACTTCATCGTCGGCTTCCCCAGCGAGACCGAGTCGGACTTCCAGCAGTCGATGGCGCTGCTGCGCGAGACCCGCCCGGAGAAGATCAACGTCACCCGCTTCTCGAAGCGTCCCGGCACCGACGCCGCCGAGATGAAGGGCCTCGGCGGCCAGACGAAGAAGGATCGATCGAAGGCCATGTCCGAGCTGAAGATGGACGTGACCGGCGACGCCTACGAGGAGATGGTCGGCGAGGAGCGACGCGTCCTCCTGACCGAAGACGGGACCGACGAGTCGCTGGTCGGCTACGACGAGGCGTACCGACAGGTCGTCGTCGTCGACGCCCGAGACCGCGGCCTCAAGGTCGGCGACTTCGTCGACTGTGAAATCACCAGCCACAACACCGTCTACGCCTTCGGCGAGCCGATCTAGACCGGGTGCTGGATCGCTACCAGCATCACGACCGTCGCGACCGCGGCGACCGCCGTCGCACGACGCCGCGAGAGGTCGTAGGCCGCATCGAGCGCGCCGATCCAGATGTAGCCGATCCACAGCGTCACCGCCACAGAGGAGATCGAGCTCACGTCGATCAGTCCGCGGCCGTTGAACGTCACCATCGTCCCGTCGACGCCGCTGGTGCCGTGGAGGACGCCGTTCAGCGTCGCACCGGGGGTCGCCGCCAGCTGCCAGGCCGCGACGAGCGCGACGAGCGGGTAGACGACGGCGTAGGGGGCGTGAGACCAGCCGACGAAGGCCAACAACTGCCTGAACCGTCCCCGGCCACCCGCGAGACGCGCGGCCCCGTGCAGCAGTGCCGTCGTCACGACCCAGCCGACGAGGACGAGGAGGATCCCGCCCACGGTGCCGATGGCGAACCACAGCGGCAGCCGTGCGGTCTGGGCACCGATGACGAACTCGACGGTCGCGATGTCGGACGAGAGCCCCCGTTGCAGGGCGACGTAGACAGGGAACGCGGTCGCGATGCTGCCCGCGCCGACCAGGAACACGAGGACGAGCGGCTGGACCAGCGAGAGCCGCTCGTCGGCCGCCTCGAACGCCGCTCTCGGCCGGACGAGCAGCGTGGCGAGGGAAACGTCCATCGCCAACAGTTCCGACACGGCACCAGAAATAGTTACCGAGAGGGACCCGGAGCCGTCCCGAATCGCCGCGACGGAATCACGAATCCCACAACGGCGACCGGTCAGTCCCGGAGTGCCTCGACCGGCCGGGCGTTGGCCGCCTTCCAGGCCGGATAGAGGCCGCTGAGGAAGCTGGCACCCGTCCCGAAGAGGAAGCCAAGCATCGTGTACTGCAGGGCTTGCCCAGAGAAGGCGAGGGGGTCCGAGAGCAACTGTGCGTTCATCACCATGCCCAGGCCGATACTGATGAACACGCCGAAGATGGAGCCGACGACGCCCAGCAACGCCGCTTCGTACAGCATCAGCTTGACGATGTCGAGGCGGTGATAGCCGACCGCCCGGAGGACGCCGATCTCCTCTTTGCGCTCGATCGTGCTCATGAGCATCACGTTGAGAATGCTCACGGACGCGACCAGCAGCGAGATCCCCCCGACCGCGAGCAGGAACGTCCGGATGAGGCCGATCTGCTGGTTGAACCGTTCGAGGGCCGACTCGGCGTCGAAGACGCTGTATCGCGAGCGCCGCTCACTGTTGAGATTCTCGTCGATCCGATCGCTGATGGCGAACGCTTGCTGGGGCGTCTCCGCGCGAATGAGAACCTGTGACGCGCCGTCACCGAGTTCACCCGGTGGCAGGACGACGGCATCGCCCGTCGAGACGAACGAGGCGCGACTTGACTCGGCCAGCACGGCGACGACCCGACGGCTCTCGCCGTTGACCTGCACGCTGTCTCCGGGTTGGACTCCGAGCGTCTCTGCCAGTTCGTTCCCGATCGCGACACCCGAACGCCAGTTCCGCGGGATCTGGCCCGATTCCGCGGTGACGAACACCTCTGGATCGGAGACCGACACCAGCGACGCGCTCGTCGTCTGCTGTAACCCGGTCACTCTCGCCCGTCCACGGGAAAGCGTGTAGACATCGCCGTTGCCGGCGTAGCGTTCGATCTCGGCGACCTGTTCTCGACGGAGCAACCCGAACTCCGAGTCTTCGCCGGGGCCGACGCCGACGGTTCGGATCGCGTCGTCGGCCGTCCCCATGAACGACTGTTCGAGCGTGGCACCGAACATCCCCAGCGAGGCAATCGCGACCACGCCGATAGTGATCCCCGCCATCGCGAGGATCGTCCGAGCGCGTGCCCGCGAGAGGTTGTTCCGAGCGAAGGCCAGGAACGGCGAGAACCGCGCGAGCGGGCTGTCAATCATCGTCTAACCTCCCGTCGACGAGCCTGATCGTCCGGTCGGCGAAGTCGGTCACCTGCTCGTCGTGGGTGACGGTGAGGATCGCGACGCCCTCGTCGGTGATCTCGCCGAACACGTCCAGTACCTGTGCGCCGGTGTCCTGGTCGAGGTTCCCCGTCGGCTCGTCGGCCAGCAGAATGTCGGGGTCGTTGATCAGCGACCGCGCGACGGCCACCCGCTGTTTCTGCCCACCGGACAGCTCGTTTGGGTAGTGGTCGAGCCGGTCACCCAGCCCGACGCGTTCGAGCAGTTCGTCGGCCCGCGCCTGCAGGTCCGACCGATCGTCGCGGACGAGGCCGGGGACGGCGACGTTCTGCCGTGCGGTCAGCGTCGGCACCAGGTAGAAGCTCTGGAAGATGAACCCGACGGTCTCGCGTCTGAGGTCCGTCCGTTCGCGCTTCGAGAGCGTCGACAGTGCCGTCCCGTCGACGGTGACGCTGCCCTCGGAGGGCTCGTCGAGCAGGCCGAGCAGGTTCAGCAGCGTCGACTTCCCGCTCCCGCTGGGGCCGACGACGGCCGCGAACTCCCCGGCGTTTACGTCGACGGAGACGCCGTCGAGCGCCCGCAGCGTCTTGTCGCCGGACTCGTAGATCTTCACCGCGTCGGTGGCGCTGATGACGCTCATCGGTATCGTCGGTACGCGAGCCCGCCGGCCACCACGACGAGCACGATCCCGCCGATCAGCACGATCGGCATCGAGGAGTCGCGCTGCGGTTGCTCCGCGGCGGCCCCGGTAGCCCTCGGCGTGTACGGGACGGTGGTCGTCTTGGTGATTCGCTGGCCGTTGACCCGATAGCTGACCTCGACCGGCACCGAGACGGTCTCGTTGGTGTCGCCCGTCAGTCGGGCGTCGACCTGGAAGGACTTGAAGTCACTCTGTGGGACGTTGCCGACGAAGTAACTCGACTGGGACTGGGCCGGCTGGATCAGTTCGTTCTGGCCGACCGAGACCGTCACAGCGGAGGCGTTGCTGGTCCCGAGGTTGCTGGCGCTGCCACGGACGGTGAGCTGACTGCCGACCTGTTCGGTCCGGACGCCGGTGAGCGTGATGTTGCCGCTCGCGCTGAAGTCTTCCCGTACAGTCACCGTGCGCGAGATCTCCCGTCCGTCGAGGCGGTAGTTGACGGTCAGCGGGATCGCGGCAGTCGACGCGCCTTCCGGGACCGTCGCATCGAGCTCGAACCCACTGGAGCTGCTGGCATCGAGGGAACCGACGAACGCACTCGACTGGGCCTCACCGAGGCTGTACTTACCGTCTTCGACGGTGACGGTGACCCCCGAGACGTTCGTCTCGCCGCCGTTGTTGGCCTGTCCGGAGACCTTCAACTCGCCGTCAGCACCCGACACCTCGACGCCGCTCAGCGAGACCTCGCCGGGATTCTCGGCGCGCTCTGCCGTCGTCGTCAGCTCGCGGGTGACACTCTTGAACTCGCCGTCGTCAGTCGTGTAGGAGACAGCTGCTTCGACCGTCTTCTCGCCCGGTTCGACGTCGCTCGCCGAGAACTGCAGCGTCGTCTCTGCCCCCGCGTCCAGCTGTGAGACCACGCGACGGTCCTCGTCGAGCTGTAGGTCGGTCGAGGACAGATCGACCGTGACCGCTCGGATCGGTCCCGTGCGCGCGTTCGAAACCGAGAGGTCGAAGGTCGCGTCACCGTCGGCACCGACAGCGCCACCGGACAGCGACAGCGCGGGGTCGGTCTCGCCGGCAGTGACGGTCACGTTCCGCTCGAAGTTGATCACGTCACCACCAGAGAGGACCTGGACGTGGAGGACGAACTGCTGTTCGCCCCGTTCCTCGATGTCGACTTCGAGGTCCCGCGTCGTCGACTCGCCCGGTTCGATCGTGCTCGACTCGTCGGTCGAGTTGTACAGCGTACTGTTGTCGGCGGTCGTCTCGCGCACTTCGACCGAGCGAAGCTGGTAGTTGTCGCTGGCCGCCTCCGGGTTCGAGATGGTCGTACTGATCGTCACGGTGTCGCCCGGCGCGGGCTGGTCCGGTGTCGTGGTCGTACTGATCGAGACGACCCCGGCGCTGGCACCCGTCACGGGACCGACGGTGAGCGCGACGGTCCCGACGACGAGTATCGCGACGAGCGAGAGCGATCGGAGCCGTTTCATCGGGCACCTCCAGCGGCGGACAGAGAGCGTCGAGAGGAAGGCGTATCGGTCGTCCTGCGGGGCACGTTCGGCGACATCGATGGCGTAGTCATTCCGTTTTCGCCTTTGGCCCCCGAATAAAAATACCACCGCCCACAGCTTCCCGGCGTGAAATTGTGCCGGCCCGTTTTTTATACTCCCCCGTCGATCACGGATATGAACCGTGTCTGGAACCGCCCCGTCACTCGCTACGTCGACGTGACTGATGAGCGAGGAGCCAGGGATCGAGACTGTCGCCGAACTCCTCGACGACGAGTACGCACGGGAGATCCTCGCCGCGACGAGCACGGAACCGATGTCGGCAGAGGACCTGGCCGACGCCTGTGACGCCTCGCCGCCGACCGTGTACCGCCGGCTCGAACGGTTGCGCGAGCAGGACCTCGTCGTCGCCCAGCAACAGCTCGATCCCCAGGGCCACCACTACGACGTGTTCCGGGCACAGCTGTCCCGCGTCACGGTCGACCTGGCGGACGGCGAGTACAGCATCGACATCGAACGCCGTGAACCCGACGCGGCCGACCGCTTCACCGAACTGTTCGAGGGGCTCAAATGACGACCGCACCACTGGCCACACACGCCGCGAGTGGGTCGACGCCACTCCAGTCGACGGCCTCGCCGGGACAGCTGCTCGTCTTGCTGTTCTTCCTGGGGTTCGTCCTCTCGGTCGTCCTCTCGATCATCATCCTGATCAAGGGCGTTCAGAGCTACCGGCGCACCCACGACTCGGCGCTGCTGGGCATGGCTGCGGGCATCCTGCTCTTGAGCGGCGTGCCGCTCGTGGTGAACCTGATCCTGGGCAACACGACGGGGGCCAGCACGGAGACGATCCGGATCGTCACGGACCTGACCAGGCTGAGCGGGCTCGGTCTGATCCTGTTCGTCATCTACCGCACACAGCGATGACCCGAAACACGACACCACTGCCGACAGCGGGGGCGAGTAGCCGTGAGTGAGCTCCTCCAGGCGTCGCTGGCGGTGACGACGGTGACCGCGCTCCTGACGGCGGTCGTCGGCGGCTTCGTCGCCTACCAGGCCTATCGGGGCTACCGGCGCAACGCCAGCCGTGCGATGCTGTCGCTGGCCGTCGGCATCCTGCTGTTGACGACGATACCGTTCGTGCTGAAACAGCCCCTCGTCCTCCTCTCGCTTGCGACGACCGCCGAGGCAGAGCTGATCGCCCAGACGTGTCGGATCGCCGGCCTGCTGACCGTGCTGTACGCGTTTACCGGCGCTTAGTCGACGAGGCGGTCCACGTCGGCGTCGGTCTTCCACTCGCCCAGTTCCTTGGGGTCGACGTGGACGAACACGTCGTCGACTTCCGGCAGTTCCTGAATGGCCTCGATGACGGCGGTCTCGATGTCGTGGGCCTCGAACAGCGTCTTGTCGCCCTCGACCTCGACGTGGAGGCTCACGTCGATCTCCGGGCCGACGTAGTGGGCGATCACGTCGTGGGCACCCTCCACGTCCTCCTGTTCGAGCGCGCGGCGGACGATCTCCGCCCGCAACTCCTCCGGTGGCGCGGCCCCGACGAGGTAGTCGAGGTTGTCCCGGACGACCTCGACGCCGGTGTAGATGATGCCCGCGGAGACGACCATCGCGGCGATCGGGTCCAGGACCGGGTAGCCAAGCGTCGCGCCGACGACGCCGACGAGCGCCGCGGCTGCCGTGAGAATGTCGTTGCGGTTGTCAAGCGCCGTCGCGACCAGTGCGGGAGAGTTGTGGTCCCGGCCGGCAGACAGACAGTACCGATAGAGGGCGTACTTCAGCACGCCGGAGAAGACGAGGACGGCGACGGCCGCGGGGCCACGGCTCACGCCGACATCGCCCGACAACAGCGAGCTGGCGGCCTGCCAGAGGATGATCCCACCGGCAGCGAAGATCCCGACGGCGACGAACAGCGAGACGAACGGCTCGATCCGCTCGTGGCCGTGGGGGTGCTCGAAGTCCGGCGGCTGTGTCGTCAGGTAGAGTCCGGCGACGATGACGAGGCTGTAGGCGGTGTCGGCGAGGCTGTTGACCGCCTCCGAACCGACAGCCAGGCTCCCGGTCTCCGTCCAGACGACGCCCTTCAGGAGCACGAGCGCGAGATTCGCGCCCAAGATGACGAGACCGACCCGGCGGAGCACGTCCCGGCGTGACATTACGTCGTCGTTGCGCCGGGGGTGACTAAGCCGCTTCGCTCGCGTCGACGCCGGCTGGAGAACTGATCCCAGTGATCTCGAAGGTGGCACCGGTGGCTGCTCTCGAACGAGCACCCGATTCAGTGTGTCCGTCGTGGGCGTCGTCGGCTGCCCGCCCCGACACCGTGATCTCCCAGCCGTGGGCGTCGACGATCTCGCTGACGATCGCCAGTCCGAAGCCGGTCCCCCCGTCGGTCGTCGAGTAGCCGGATTCGAACACTGCCTCGCGGTCGTCGACCGGGATGCCGGGACCGCTGTCTGCGACGTAGAAGCCGTTGCCGTCCGGTAGTCGCCCGACTCGAACGGTCACGTCGTCACCGCCGTGTTCGACCGCGTTCCGAAAGAGGTTCTCCAGCAGTTGACGGAAGCGGTCGGGGTCGGCGACGAGGTCGAGATCGGTTTCGACGACCAGATCGGCGTCGCCGGCCTCGATGACTCCCCAACACGACGCCGCCAGGGACGCCAGCGAGATCGGTTCGGTCTCGTCGATGGGCTGGCCCTGCCGGGCGAGCGAGAGCACGTCGTCGATGAGCGTCTCCATCCGGTCGAGCGCCCGCTCTCCGCGCTCGAAGTGTGAGGGGTCCCCCGTCTCGCGAGCGCCCTCGAACGCGCCACGCAACACCTGCAAGGGGTTCCGGAGGTCGTGAGAGACGACGCTGGCGAACTCTTCGAGGCGCTCGTTCTGGCGCTGGAGTTCGCGTCGGTCGCGCTCGCGCTCCGTGATGTCGGTAAAGAGCACGAGCCGACCGACCGGTGACCGTCCGGCCGCGAAGGGACTCTCGGTGAGCTGGTAGTACCGGACCTCGCTGCCGTCGTGAACGGACAACACCCCAGATTCGGAGTCGAGTGCCTCGGCGACGGACGGAACGACGCTCCAGAGCGGCCGTCCGATCACGTCTGGTTGGCTCAACGAGGGAAAAAGGCTCGCTGCGGCTCCGTTGTACTCCCGGAGCTGATCGCGTTCGTTCACGATGAGGATGGGCTTGTCGTCTCCGTCTGCGAGCCCGATCGCCTGAAACCGTTCGTGGAAGACGAACGAGACGCCGACGGCGAAGACCGCGACACCGAGCGGTTCGTGGCTCACGTCGACGAGCAGGGGCGTCGCGTGCCCGACGAAGTTCAGTACGAACGGTGCCCCCGTCACCGCGACGAGGAGGCCGAACGGCCACGTCTCGTAGCTGACCTGCCGGAGCCGCTCGAAGAGCATGAAGTACCCGACGAACGTCAGCGCGTAGGAGAGTCCGATGACGATCCAGTGTGCGGGGCCGTGTGTCACGGCCAGGTGGGGGAACGGCGCCGTCGCGGTCCGGGTCGCGAAGTACAGTCCGTGATACGAGTTCGTGACCTTCAGCGCGACGACGACGAGGAAGATCGCGACGGCCGCGCGTCGCAGACCGGTGCTGCGATGCAGCGTCCGACCGGTGAACGCCGAGCAGAAGTAGAGCCAGGCACCGACCGTCGCGAGGCCGACGACGAGGCCCGCGACGTAGAACGCGGTTTTGAGCCGGGGATCTGGCACGAGGAAGTAGCCCAGGTACGAGAGCGCCCAGCCACCACTGGTCAGGAGTAGTGCCGTCAGTCCACGTCGCGTGCCCGGCTCTTCGAGGTGCTGGACGCGGTCGATACTCACGAAGCAGGCCAGTGTTGCCACAGTGAACACCAGGAGATAGCCCGCGTAGGTGAGGTCACCAGACAACTGAATGATCACTCGAAGACTCCGTCTGTTGCAGTGTTCACCGCCGAACGGTCATGACACTATCGTTCCCGACAGTTCGAGCCACGTTCGCTCCCGAACGAGACGGCGGTGTCGTCGTCGACGACCGTCGCGTCGTCCTGGGCCGCGAATCCCTCGTGAACGCGGTCGTACGTGTCTTCCAGCCCCTCGACGATCACCTGCGTGTCGCTGACCACCGGCATGAAGTTCGTGTCTCCCTCCCAGCGGGGGACGACGTGGGTGTGGAGGTGGTCCTCGATCGAGCCGCCCGCGGGTCCCCCACCGAGGTTCAGCCCGGCGTTGAAGGCGTCCGGGTCGAGCGACGCCTCCAGAGCGTCGAACGTCTGCTGTTTCAGGCGAGCGTGTGCGAGCAACACCTCCTCCGGGAGGGCCCGGTAGTCCCCCGTGTGCTGGTAGGGGATGACCATGACGTGGCCCGGACTGTACGGCGCGTTGTTCAGCAACACGTAGGCGTGGTCGTTGCGGGCGACGACTCTGTGCGCCCGGTCGTCGTCGCGCTCGGGCAGCGCACAGAACACGCAGTCGACGTCCGGGTTCTTCTCCTCGCGTTCGACCCACTCGATCCGCCACGGCGCGAACACCTGCTCCATGGCCGTGGGTCGGCCGCGAGACGCTAAATCGCTTTGCCACGAGGCCGGCGAATCAAATATTTAAACCTTGTTGCCGTTCACGGGTTGCTCCCCATCTAGACAGTACGAGAGAGATTCTTAAACAGTCTACTGCCCTCTCGCACCATAAGATGCCATATTCGACTTCCGTCTTGCGATAAACGGTCTAAACGACCCCGAACTGTGGAGGGTTTTTATGCGTTGATCTCCCGTTGGTCGAACCGGGATGGCAGTCACAGACACCGACACCCACATGTCGGAGCCGTGCTCGACGTGTGACCGAGCGACGCCACACGACGTCTCCGTCCAGATACTGACCGAAAGCACCAAATCGAAGAACGCCGCGTTCTCGCGGGAACCGTATCGCGTCAGTGAGTGTCGAGTCTGTGGTACCACGACAGAGACGCGAATGAACAACGCCTGATACGGACATCCCGGCACCACCCACCACCCACGCCACCTTTTGGGCGCTCACCGCCGAGCGCCAGCGCACCCGACAGCGAGTCACCGAGAGCGCGTCAGTCGAGCCGCGTCGTCACTTCACAGCCGTCATCTGTCACGATGACGGTGTGTTCTCTCTGGCTGACGAGTTCGCCCTCGGCTTCCTGGAGGACCGGGTAGCCGTGAACGATGTCTTGCTGTTTCAGGCGACGGAGCGCCATTCCCGGACGGGACACGTCGAGCCACCGGGCCGCGAACGGCAGGGTCTTGAACTCCTCGGTGATCTGGTTCAGCGCCTGTCTGGCCTCGCGGTTGCGGACCGACCCCTCCCGTTCCAGCGAGAAGATCTCCTCCGTCGCACCCTCGTTTACCTTCCCCGTCCCGGTCGTGGCGAACGGTTCGATCGCGACGACCTGTCCCGCCTCCAGTGTCGCACCGCCGGGGATCGACCGGTTCGGGACGTTCGGCTCGGTGTGTTGCTCCCAGTGACCCAGCCCGTGGCCCGTCAGGTTGACCACCGGATTGTAGCCGTACCTCTCGATGACGTCCTCGATGACGGCTCCGATTTCGCCGGTCTGGACGCCGGCCTCGACGGTCTCCAGTGCCGCGTCGAGGGCCTCGTCGGCGGCGGTCTTCAGCTCGTCGTTGCCCGAGAGATCGACCGTGACGGCCGTGTCGGCCAGCCACCCGTCGATGTGGACGCCGATGTCCAGTTTCACCATCTGCTCGCCGACGGTGCGGTCGTCGTCCGGTCCGGCGGCCCCGTGGGCGGCCTCGTGGTCGACGCTGACGTTGACCGGGAAGGCGGGCTCGCCGCCCAGTTCCCGGATGCGGTCTTCGGCCCACTCGGAAATTTCGAGGTAGCCGGTCCCCACTTCGAGTCGGTCGGCGGCCTCGTTGCGCACCTGTGCCAGGATCTCTCCGGCCTCGCGATGTTTCTCGTACTTCTCGGCGGCCAGGTCCACGTCTGTCATGAGTGTGGGTTCGGAACTGTGGGGCAAAGGGTTTGCCGTTGTACGTGAAAAGGGGTGTAATGGCTACCAACCGTGAGGGACCGATCTACGCCAGCACGCTCCTGTGGGGGGTCGTGCTCCTGGCGACGGCCGCCGTCATCGTGACCCGCGGTCTCTGGTCGGGCGTCGTGGTCTTCGCGAGCGCCGCCGCGGGCGTGGCCGTCGTGACCGCGTTGCTCGCCGTCGTCGAGCGGTTCGGCAGCGAACCGCAGTACGACAACAAGCTCGACCCCTGGGACGAGTAGCGGCCCTACCGCGTGGCCGTCTGCATCGCGTCGGTGTTCTCGGCCGCTCCGACGCGGCCGGCGTGGTCGAGGACGATCACGCCCGCTCGTCCGCCCGTCGCGTCCGCGAAATCGTCCACGGCCGTCTGGGCGGCCTGGCTCGGCTCGTGTCGTTCGAGCGCCCGAACGGCCTCCTTCGCGAGTCCGTACCGAGCGATCGCCTCTCCCTCGCCGGTCGCGCTCGCGGCCCCTCGCTCGTCGGCGTAGACACCGGCCCCGAGCTGGGGCACGTCGCCGACGCGGCCGGCCAGTGCGAACCACCGCCCGCCAGTCGAGGTCGCGGCCGCCACCCGATCGCCGTCGGTCGCGACCGCACCGACCGTGTCGTGGCTCGCACCGAACCGCTCGCGGACCCACGCCAGTTGCTCGGCGGCGTCTCCGTCCGGCGGGTCGGCCGCCTGCCAGCGCTCTCGCGTGCGCTCCGTCCACAGATTCCCGTCCGTCTCGACGCCGACCGTCGCCGCGAACTCGACGGCGCGGTCGCCGGCCAGCAAGACGTGGGGCGTCTCCGTCGCGACCGCTCGCGCCACGTCGACGGCGTGTTCGACACCGGGCATCGCGCAGGCGGCCCCGGCGAGACCGTCGTCGGTCATCACGCTCGCGTCCGTCCGGACGACGCCGTCGCTCTGGACGGTGCTGCCGACGCCAGCGTTGAAGCGAGGATTCGACTCCAGGACGGCGACCGCGTCCCGGACCGCGTCGAGTGGCGACGCGGCGTCGCTGCCCGCACGAGCGGCGTCGTCGAGGACCGCCTGCCGAGCCGTGGGTTCGTCGGGGGCCGATCCAGCGCCGCCGTGGACGATCAGATCCATGTGGAGGTCGAGCGCCGCCACGGTCAAAAGCGACCCGGCGAACCGAAAACCCGAATGGAACGGGCTGACTGGTCGAGAGCGATGTACGAGCGCGAGGATGCGACGGAGTACGCCCTGATCGACCGCTGGGACGACGGCTTCGGCTGGTTCGCTCACCCCGAGGAAGGCGGCCAGCGGGCCAGCCACGCCGTTCGTGCCAGCGACGACGGATCTACCCGCGGCGACGGCGGCGTCTGGCTGTTCGATCCGATCGACGCCCCCGGAATCGACGAACGCGTCCACGACCTCGGCGAGGTGGCCGGCGTCGTCGTGCTGTCGGACTACCACGCCCGCGACGCCGGGACGTTCGCCCGCCGACACGGCGTCTCCGTCCACGTACCGGACCACCTCGACCGGAGCGCTCAGCGGGTGGACGCCCCGGTCGAACGGGTCTCGGGATCGGTCGCCGGCTTCGAGCTGACGGCGATCAGACCGCTACGGGCGTGGCGCGAAGTCCTCGCCTACCGGGAGTCCGACGGGACGCTGTACGTCCCGGACTTCCTCGCCGGCGAGAAGTTCGCCGTCGGTTCGGAACGCCTCGGGATGCCGTTCCTGAGTCGCCTCTCGCCGCCACGGCGACTGTTCGCCGACTGCGATCCCGACCGAATCCTGCTCGGCCACGGCGAGGGGGTCTTCGACGACGCCAGCGCCGCGCTGACCGACACGGTGACGAACGCTCGCGCTCGCTTCCCGCGGGCACTCGTGAACGCACCGACCGAGATCCGTGCCGTGCTCGACGCAGTTCGCTAGCCGAGACATCGGACTCGATTCCCGCAGCAGACGGTCCCTGTCCCCTGTTACCATGCCCTCGCGGAAAGCGGCACTCCTTTAGGCGCGACTTTCGATTGGCCGGGTATGAGCTACGATTACGACAAGGTCGAGGTGCCCGCCGAAGGCGAGAAGATCGAGGTCGTCGACGAGGACAACGACGAACTCGACATCCCGGAGAACCCGATCGTCCCCATCATCCACGGCGACGGTATCGGGAAGGACGTGGGCCCGGCCGCCCAGAAGGTGCTTGAGGCCGCCGCGAACGCGACAGGCCGCGAGATCTCGTGGATGCGCGTCTTCGCGGGCGAGTCCGCCCGAGAGAAGTACGACGAGAACCTCCCCGACGACACCGTCAACGCGATCGACGAGCACCGCGTCGCCATCAAGGGGCCGCTGACGACCCCGGTCGGCGCTGGCTTCCGCTCGCTCAACGTCGCGCTGCGCCAGACGCTCGATTTCTACTCGAACGTCCGACCGACCTACTACCTCGACGGCGTCCCGTCGCCGATGAAAGCGCCCGAGGAGATGGACATGGTCACCTTCCGTGAGAACACGGAAGACGTCTACGCCGGCATCGAGTGGGAGGCCGGCACCGAAGAGGTCGAGCAGGTCCGGGACTTCGTCGAGGAGGAGATGGGCTTCGACGACGTGATGCACGACGGTCCGATCGGCATCGGCATCAAGCCGATCACCGAGTTCGGTTCCAAGCGGCTGGTCCGCAAGGCCATCGACTACGCCATCGAGCACGACCGCGACAAGGTCACGCTCGTCGGCAAGGGCAACATCATGAAGTTCACCGAAGGCCAGTTCACCGAGTGGGGTATGGAGGTCGCCGACGAGGAGTACCCCGACGACGAGGTCTTCGCCGCACCCGACTCCCTGTGGGAGACCCAGGACGAGATCGACATCCCCGAGGACGCCGTCATGGTCGAGGAGCGCCTCGCCGACGCGATGCTCCAGTGGATGCAGCTGCGCACCGACGAGTTCGACGTGCTCGCGATGCCCAACCTCAACGGCGACTACCTCTCGGACGCCGCTGGCGCACAGATCGGCGGCCTCGGCATCGCACCGGGTGCGAACTTCGGTGACGCCCGCGTGCTCGCAGAGCCCGTCCACGGCTCGGCCCCGAAGCGCGCCGGCCAGAACATGGCCAACCCGACCGCGATGATCCTCTCTGGCCGTCTGATGTTCGACTACATGGGCTGGAAGGACGCCGCCGACCTCGTTCGCGACGCCGTCGAGGAGACGATCTCCTCGGGCAAGGTCACCTACGACCTCGAACGCCAGCTCGAAGACGCCGAGAAGCTCGGCACCGAGGAGTACTCGGACGCCATCGTCGAGAATATCGAGAAGCTCGCGTAAGCGAGTTTCTGGACTCGCCCGGCGTCACCGCGCGAACAACGAGACACTCGCGCCAACGACGCCGTCGCCGTTCGACTGTTCTATCGTCTCGGATCGGTGAGAATCGTCTCCGTCAGTCCCTGCTGATACTGCCGGCTGTACGTCTGTGAAGAATTTTGCGACCACGGGGTCGCGAATATCTTGAAACAGTGACAGCCGGCAGTATGACTGGACACATCCATCGTCCGTTCACTTCCTCACCCGACTGGCACGGTCTCACCAGACGCCGCCCCGGTTCAGTACACATCTACAACCACTTATATAAATATATAATGAAAATGTACTAATACAGAAGGGTTCGTGGCTAGGGTTGACTGGCGTGCGATCCGTCAGTTCGAGCACAGTGAGACGATCGACGACGGACGCTTCGGATCGCAACCGGCCCGGTTGGGGGATGTGGACACCGAGAGGTCGCGCGGATCGACGGTTGGCCCGACCCGGCCAGCGAGCGACTGCCGAAGGCGACATTCGAACGTATGAGAGAAACACGACGAAACATCCTACGGAAGGCATCGGCACTGTCTGCGCTGGCGATCGGCGTCAGCGGGACTGCATCGGCAGCAGATTGCAGCGACGTCCAGCAGTGGCAATCTGGCACCGCCTACAACGGCGGCGACCGCGTGGTTCACGACGACGTGCTCTGGGAAGCCGAGTGGTGGACCCAGGCCAACGAACCCGAAGCGAGCGACTCGGTCTGGACGAAGATCGGCGACTGTGGTGGCGACACCGAGAACGAAGCTCCGGTCGCGTCGTTCACGGCGAGCGTCAGTACACCCGCACCGGGCGAGTCCGTCACGTTCGACGCGTCGGAATCCTCCGATCCGGACGGCTCAATCAGTTCGTACGCCTGGGAGTTTGGTGACGGCGACACAGCCACCGGACAGACGGGGAGCCACACGTACGAGTCGGCGGGCGATTACACGGTCACACTCACCGTGACCGACGACGACGGCGCGAGTGGGACGGCATCGACGACGGTGTCGGTCTCGGAAAGCGACAACGAGGCCCCGAACGCGTCGTTCACCGTCTCGCCGTCCTCGCCGACGACGGGCGAGTCGGTGACCGTCGACGCTGCCGACTCCTCGGACGCAGACGGGTCGATTTCGTCGTACGCCTGGGAGTTCGGCGACGACGCGACCGCCAGCGGTCAGACCGCGACCCACACGTACGACTCGTCGGGCGAGTACACGATCACACTCACCGTGACCGACGACGACAGCGCGACCGACACCAACTCGACGACCGTCACCGTCGGCGGCGACGACGGCGAGTGTAGCGGCGTCTCGAAGTGGGACTCCGAAGCGACCTACACCGGCGGCGACCGGGTCGTCTACGACGGCACGCTCTGGGAGGCCAGGTGGTGGAGCCGAGGTGACGAGCCCAGCGATGGGGCTCCCTGGAAGGAGATCACCTCCTGTGGGCCGCCCGAGCCAGTCACGAAGACGCTGGCCGATCTCGTGCCAAAGCCCGACAGCGTCACGACTGCCGACGACGGCTTCGAGATCACGTCCTCGACGACGATCGTCGCCGAGGGAAGCGGTACCGAGATCGGGCAGTACCTCGCCGACCTGCTGGGGCCGGCGACCGGTTTCGATCTGTCCGTCGAGAGTGGCTCGTCCGCGTCCGCGGACAGTATCGCGCTGTTGCTCAACGGCGCACCCTCGTCGGTCGGTGACGAAGGCTACGAGATGACCGTCGACAGCGACGGCGTCACGGTCCGTGCCAACGCGGTCTCGGGCCTGTTCTACGGTGTCCAGTCGATCCGGCAGGTACTCCCGGCGGCGGTCGAGGCCGACAGCCAGCAGTCCGTCGACTGGGTCGTCCCCGGCGGCTCGGTCACCGACGCACCGCGCTTCGAGTACCGCGGCGCGATGCTGGACGTGGCACGACACTTCTTCGATAAATCGGTCGTCAAGGAGTTCATCGACCAGGTGGCTGCCTACAAGATCAACCACCTGCACCTGCACCTGACCGACGACCAGGGCTGGCGTATCGAGATCGACGACTGGCCGAACCTCACGGACGAAGGCGCAGACTCGGAGGTCGACGGCGGGCCCGGCGGCCACTTCACGAAGGCGGACTACCAGGAGATCATCCAGTACGCGCAGGATCGCCACATGACGGTCGTCCCGGAGATCGACATGCCCGGCCACACCGGGGCGGCCCTGGAGTCGTACGCGGAACTGAACTGTGACGACACGAAACGCGAGGAAGACACCGGCATCAACGTCGGCGACACCACGCTGTGCATGGACGACGAGCACAAGGAGACGAGCCTCCAGTTCGCGGCCGACGTCATCAGCGCGGTCGCCGAGATGACGGACGGGCCGTACTTCCACATCGGTGGCGACGAAGCCGATGTCCTCTCGGAAGCCCGGTACGAGGAGTTCATGGACGCGGTTCTCCCGATGGTCGAGGACGCCGGAAAGACCCCCATCGGCTGGCACCAGATCGCCAGCACGGAGCCCGTTGAGTCTGCACTCCTCCAGTACTGGGGCACCGACGCACAGGCCCCGGAGGTCGCGGCCCGGGCCAGCGAGGGCAACGACGTCATCGCCTCGCCTGCCCACCTCTCTTACCTCGATCAGGACTACAACGGACAGGACGGTGTGGGCCAGGACTGGGCGGGACCGGTCTCGGTCGAGGACGCCTACACCTGGGATCCGGGCAGCTACATCGACGGCGTCGACGAGTCGTCCGTCACCGGCGTCGAGGCACCGCTGTGGACGGAGTTCGTCGAGACCCAGGACGACATCGAGTACATGGTGTTCCCGCGACTAGCGGCCATCGCGGAACTGGGCTGGTCGTCGTCCGATATCGGCGACTTCGACGCGTTCAGCCAGCGTCTGGCCCTACAGGGCCCACGCTGGGCGCAGGCGAACGTGAACTACTACCAGTCTGATCTGGTCGACTGGCCGTAAGTCGGCAAGCGGCGCGGGCAGTGTCCCGCGTCACACTGTCACTTCCAGGCTGGCTCGTCGCGTGGCGGGCTGAACACGTCGATCCCGCGCACGGGCTCGTCCGTTCGATTGGCCGCCTCGTGTGGCTCCTCGGCCGGGACGACGTAGGAGTCGCCGGCACCGACGACCTGTTCCTCGCCGTCGATAAGGAACGTGAACGTCCCGCGAGCGACGAAACCGACCTGCTCGTTGGGGTGGCTGTGTTCCGGGACGACCGCGCCCGGTTCGATGTGGAAGTGCTGGACGTTCATCCGCTCGCCGACCGCCAGCGGCGCGATGTGGACGCCGTCGACGACCTCGGTGAACTCGCTGTCGGCGGTGTCACAGACCTGCATGGCAGAGGTGAGTGGAGGGCGGCAGGTAAGCTTACCGGGGCGGTGGAGGGTCGAGCCGGGACGCGTCGGCGGACTGGAGAACAGTTTTCATGCCGTCGACTCCAAAGATCGAGTACCATCAAGATGAACGAGCAATCGAAGCGAACGGCCGTCGCACTGGTCTCCGCGCTCGGGCTCGGCGCTGGCGGCTTGATCCTGGGGATCGTCCTGGCGAACGTCGCGGGAATCGGGCTGGTTCTGGCCGGATTCGACCTCGACCCGACGAGCGTCGAGTTCCTGATCCTCTCGCTGATTTTCGTCCAGGGCGTCGGCTGTTTCGGCGTGTCGATGGCGTACGTCAACGCCAGACCGTCGCTGGGGCCGAAGATCAGAGAGCGACTGGGTTTCGAACCCGGATCGACGCCCTTCGACATCGGTTACGGCGTGCCCGATCTGCGCGACCTCGGTGTGATCTTCGGGGGGTACTGTACCGCCTTCGCGGGCGTGATCGTCGGCCTCCTCGTCATCTCACAGCTACAGGTCGAGACCGGACAGAACCAGCTCGGTGAGGTCGCGATGGCGAACCCCGGAATCGTCCTCTACCTGATCCCGGTGATGCTGTTCGTCGTCGGGCCCAGCGAGGAGTTGCTCTTCCGTGGCGTCGTCCAGGGTCGCCTCCGTGAGGTCCTCAGTCCGGTGTCCGCGATCCTCATCGCCAGTATCGCCTTCGCTGGGATGCACGGGGTCGCACTGGTCGGTGGTTCGACCGTCGGGAACGCGCTCGTGCTGGTCGTGTTGCTGTGGCCGGCGCTGGTGTTTGGAACGAGCTACGAGTACACGGACAACATCGTCGTCCCGGCGGTGATCCACGGCATCTACAACTCGACGATCGTCCTGTTCCTGTACATCGGTATCGTCTACGGCGACGAGATGGCGGCGGCACCCCAGACGCTGCTGGCCGCGCTGCCGGTGTGACCGCCAGATTCAATCGGCGACCGTCCCAACGGTGAGTATGTACGCCGTCGTGGGGTGTAGCGACTGTTCGGCGCTGTGGATCGTCGAGGGGCGGCCGGCGACGACCCAGTGTCCCCGCTGTGGCACGACCAGAAAGCACGAGAAGCGCCGCAAGTTCGTCGAGACCGACGACGAGGACCACGCTCGCGAGGTCCGGTCGTCGATGCTCGCGAACCGCCAGGACCAGGGCGACGCGTTCGCACAACTGGATTCGTTCGCCGAGATGGAGGGGCGACTCGACGACGCCGGTCCGAGCGACGAGGCGGTGCTAGAGGCTGCCGGCGTAGATACAGAGGAGGTCGCGGCCGCCGCCGAACGGTCCGAAGGCGGCGCTGGCGGGGGACAGAGCCGAAAGGAGATCGTCCTGTCGGCACTCCGCGAGTGCGAAGCGCCCACCGAGGCGGACGTGATCGACTACGCGACCGAGCGCGGCGTCCCCGCCGACTACGTCCGCGACGCACTGTCGAAGCTCCGTCGCCGCGGCGAGGTGACCGAGAGCGGCGGGACCTACCGGCGACTATGAACGTCGCCGGCTATGCCGTCGAGCCCGGCCGGACCGCCGTCGGTGTCCTGGTCGGGGCCGCCGGACTGCTCTTTCTCGCCCAGCCGATCACGGGACCGATCGACGTGGGCGGCGTCCCGATCCAGCCGGCGCTGGCCTCTCCGGTCGTGCTCGCTGCGGGACTCGCGCTCGGGACGGTCGTTTTCTACCGGCAGGGCTATACGCTGTTTGCGGCGGCACACGCGGTCTTCGCCGTCTCGCTGGTCGGCTTCGTCGGCGGGATCGCTCTCGGGAGCGACCGCCTGCTCGTGGTCGGCGTGGCGGCGCTCGTCGGCGGCGCGGGGTGGCTGGTGACGATCCAGCGGCGGGCGTCCTGATACGACCGGCTGTACATCTGTGAACGATTTCGCCACCCCGGGGTGGCGAAGCTCTTCACGAAGGTACAGCCGGCAGTATGACTCCAAGCGAGCTACGCCAGCGCAGTCAGCTCCCCAGCGCCGCCGACGTAGAGTCGGTCGCCGACCGAGAGGAGCGCGTGGCTCACCTGTCTGTCTCCGACGCCGGCTTCCCACCGCACCGCGCCGGTCGAGCCGTCGAGGGCGACGACGCGCCCGCCGGCCGCGTCTGGCCCGGAGAGGTACACCGTCTCGTTGGCGATCACGGGACAGCCCGCGCGAAAGCCGAGTGGCTGTGACCACACCGTCGCGCCGCTGGTGCTGTCGAGTGCGTACACGGTGCCGTGGGACGTTCGAGCGCCCGCTGGACGGGCGAACGTGTACACGCGCCCGGCGTCGGGGTCGACTGCCGGCGTGTAGACGTAACTGGCCAGTTCTCGGTGCCACCGCCGCTGTCCCGCGTCGAGATCGTACGCTATCAGCGGGACGGTCGATCGGCCACCGGTGCCGACGGCTCCCCGGTACAGCGTCCCGTCGACGACGGCAGGCCACAGGACGGCGACGCTCTGATGGGATGGCTGCCAGGACGTGTGAATCGCCGGTGGCTCGCCGAGGAGGGCCCTCAGCGCCGAACGGTCGGACCGGTAGCAGCGGACTCGGGAGGGCGAGGAGACGAGTGGCCGCCCCTGGTAGATGCTGATGTCGTGGTCACCACCGGTCGATGCGTGCCACTGGATCGCCCCGGTGTCCGCGTCGAGCCCGTAGAGCGCGTCGGTGTTCGTCGCGACGTAGATCGTGCCGCGGTGCTCGACGGCCGAGTACGCTTGTCCCTCCGGGAGCTTCGTTTCGAACAGCGCCGTGCCGGAGGCCGCGTCCAGCGCCCGGAACGTCCGTCCGCCGAGGTACAACCGCCCAGCGACGTAATCGAGCGACCCGACGCCGTCGAGATCCGCCTCGTGCCACCGTGTCACGCCGTCCGCCCGGACGGCGTACACGTCACCCGACGCGCCGGATCGCAGCGTCAGACAGTACACCGTCCCGTCGGCTGCGACCATCCGGAACACCGTTCCCCGGAGATCGACGCGCCACTCGCGTTGGGGTGTCTGTCTCGGTGGCGTAGCAGTCGGACTGTGGCGACTGTTTCGAACGCCGCGGTGCTGTGACGGCCACGTCCCCGCCGGGGGTCGCCGATCGGATCGTATCGTTCGCTCCGGACGCTGCGGAGCGCGGCAGCCGGCAGTAGCGACCGTTCCGGCGGCGACACCCGCACGGAGCAGTGACCGACGGTTGTACTGAGACATGACGGTGGTGTTGACTCGGTGACCGTTCGGCGGCCACGGCTATTCCTGTCAAATATCGCCAGTATAAGTGTACTGGATTCGTTCAGTAAGATCAACCACGTGATTGGGTCGAAGAGACGACGACGAGCAAGACAGCAGCCGGAATAGCGGCGTTGTTGGGACGCTATCGATCGAAATCGACCAGGCGAGTCTGCTACCGACCGAGATCCTCGTGAGCACTGGAGAGGTGTCGCGAGGAGAGGGCCGCCAGTAGTGAGAGTTCGCCGGCCAGCGCCCCGGCGGCGATCACTTCCGCGAGGGCGTCGGCGTTGCTGCCCGCGGGGTCGCCGCCACCGGCGTAGCCCAGCACGTCCAGCCCCTCGGCCTGGGTCGGGAGGCTCGTGCCGCCGCCGACGGTGCCGACCTCCAGCGACGCCAGCGTCACCGAGGCGTACAGCCCGTCCTCGCGGGCGTCGACGGTGGTGATCGCGTTCGCGCCTTCGACGACCTGTGCGGCGTCCTGGCCGGTCGCGAGGAAGGCCGCGGCGACGACGTTGGCCGCGTGTGCGTTGAAGCCGAGCGCCCCGGCCTTGGCCGAGCCCACGAGGTTCTTGCGCGTGTTTGCCTCGGCGATGGCCTCGGTCGTGGTTCCGAGTCGCTCCTCGACCTGTTCGTGGGGGATCAACACGTCCGCGGCGACGGTGCGGCCCCGTCCCTCGACGGCGTTGATCGCGGCGGGCTTCTTGTCCGAACAGAGGTTTCCAGAGAGCGCGACCAGTTCGGCGGGCGTCTCGCGCTCGACGATCTCGCAGGCGGCCTCGGTCGCGATCGTCGCCATGTTCATCCCCATGGCGTCTTTGGTGTCGTAGGAGAACCGCAGGAAGACGTTGTCGCCGACGACGTAGGGGGTCACGTCCTGGAGTTCGCCGTGTCCGGTGGTCGCCTCGGCGGCCTCCGCGAGGTCCGCGACGTGTTCGCGCACCCAGGCCGACACCTCGCCGGCCGCGGCCACGTCCTCGACTTTGAAGACCGGCGCGCGCGTCATCCCCGACTTGAGCACGCGAGCGGTCGCACCGCCAGCGCGCCTGATCGTACTGACGCCGCGGTTGACACTGGCCACGAGCGCACCCTCGGTCGTCGCCAGCGGGAGGTAGTGCTCCCCGTCAGCGGCGCTCCCGTCGACGGGGAGGGGGCCGACGACGCCCATCGGCACCTGGGCCGCGCCGATCATGTTCTCGACGTTGGGTTCGGCGTCGGCGGCTTCGAAGGTGTAGTCGCCGACCGATTCGAGGTCGACGCCGGTCTCCTCGGCCAGCAGCCGTCGGCGTGCCCTCGCGGCGGTCTCGGCGTCGGCGTGCTCTTCGAGTTCGTAGAGGCGAAGCTCCCCCTCGCGGACGCGCGCTGCGAGCTCCTCGGCGTCGGTCATGGCCGAATGCTCGCGGGCGACTCCCCTAACAGTTCTGATCCGGTCAGGACAGGCGTTCGACCAGTTCGTCGGCCGTCACGGTCTCGCCGTCGAGTTCGATCCGGAAGGCAGCGTCACCGCCGGTGCGCTCGAAGGCGGTCAGGTCCCCGGTCACGAGGAAGGTGTCGCCGTAGCCGGGGTTGCCCGTGTACCCCGAGACGGTGACCGTCCCGTCGCCGCTGTCGGTGATCGTGTCGTTGTCTTCGGCGACGAGGTCGTCGGCCACGTCGACCGCTCGCTCGACCGATCCGTCGACGGTGAACTCGTAGCGCACCTCGCCCTGTTCGGTGGCGACGACGGCGACCTCGTGGGTGGTGGGTTCGTCGCCGCTGCCGTCCGCCCCACCGTCGTCGCTGGCACCGTCCGGGGAGCTGTCGACAGCGTCCGTGCTTTGGCTGACGACGCGCCGTTCCATCTCGCGGACGACGTAGTCGCCGTCGCCGCCGGTCTGTCTGATCTCCGTGATCGCGCCGTTGACCACGAACGAGTCGCCGTAGCCGGTGTTCCCGGTGAAGCCACTGACCGTCCACGTACCGTCGTCGTTCCGGGTGATAGTGTCGTTGTCGCCGGCACCGATCCGGTCGTTGATCGTCGTCGGCCGGATCGGTCCGGTCGCGGTCAGCTCGTAGCTCACGTCGCCCTGGCTCGCTCCGACGACCTCGACGCAGCGTTCCTGGGGCGTCTCCGTGCCGAGCGTGGCGGCCTCGGCCACGTCGCTCCGGAGGTAGTGTCGGCGGTAGTCCTGGTCGGTTTCGATCTCGATGGCTTCGATCGTCTTGCCCGCGTGCTGGCCGCTCCCCCGGTAGACGTTCGGGACGGCGTCCATGCCGTCGGTGTCGCGGATGCCGGACAGTTCCGGGAAGTCGTCGGTGTCGCCCACGCCGTCCTCGCTGTAGCTCTGCTTCGTCTCGGTCGTACCGTCGACGAAGTGCAAGCGGACTCGCGAGGTCAGCACCGACGGCACGCCCCCAGAGAGGACGAACTCGCCGACGGGGACGTGGACGCTGGTGGCCGTAAACGTCGTGGCTCTGTGCCGACGCTGGCACGGGTCCGGGTTGTCGACCGTCTGCGTGCCGTTGATCGTGACCGAGTCGAGGATTCGCCCCGGCGAGCCGTAGCGGACCGGCTCGCCGTCGTCGAGAGACACTCCGTTGCTCGACTGGACGAAACTGCCGTCTTCGAAGGCGACCCGGACGGCGTCGATGCCGGTCGAGTCGGTAACCTCGACGTAGTCACAGCCGATCGTGAACTGGCTGTCGCTTACTTGTGCCGTCGCGGTGCCGGCGACGCCAGCGGGTCCCACGAGCGCGCCCCCGAGTGTCACCCCCAGAAATGCCCGCCGTGTGCACCCGTCAGACTCGCCGTTCGATTCGGGGTTACCGCCCGAATTGTTTCCCATACCCCTCGTCTCTCTCCGTGGGGCGGTTTGTTATTTGGAGCCAACCGCCGGCCGGCGATCGGTAAGCCCATCGTACCGAGGCTTCCGGGCCTCCGCGTGGCCCGTCGCTCGGCGGTCGCGAGCCGATTGTGTGCTAACAAACACCACGATGCTACAACGACGGCCATCGACTCCCAGAACGCCACCGTTCTCGTGTATTGAAGGCAAAATCTTTTCAATACGGAGCTCCGTAGGAAGAGACAACAGGGGTAGCCAGCTATGCCAGCAATGGAATCCGCGGAGTTCGAGACTGACCTCAGTCTCTTCAAGTACGACAACCTCGAACAGCTCCCGCCGGAGTACCGGGATCTCGGGGAGGACGAACGGACCGAGCGAATCGAGAGCGCGCTCGACACACTCGGGGACGACGTGGTGATCCTCGGACACAACTACCAGCGCCGCGAGATCGTCGAACACGCCGACTTCATCGGCGACTCCTACCAGCTGAGCAAGGAGGCGGCCAACGCCGACGCCGACTACGTGATCTTCGGCGGCGTGACGTTCATGGCCGAGTCCGCAGACATCATCACGGACGACGACCAGAGCGTGATCCTGCCGAGCATGGAGGCGTCCTGTCCGATGGCCGGCATGGCAGAGGCCCTCCAGGTCGACGCGGCGTGGGCCGAGTTGACCGCCGAGACCGACGCCAACGTCGTTCCGATCACGTACATGAACAGCTACGCCGACCTGAAGGCCTTCTGTGCAGAGCAGGGCGGGCTGGTCTGTACGTCCTCGAACGCGCACAAGGCCTTCGAGTACGCCTTCGAACAGGGCGACAAGGTCCTCTTCCTGCCCGACAAGCACCTGGGCGAGAACACGGCCCACCGGCTGGGGCTCGAAGACGAGATCGTCGAGTGGGACCCGTGGGACCCCGACTCCAAGGACGCCAGCAAGGCCGTCGCAAACGACATCATCCTCTGGGACGGCTACTGCCAGGTCCACGAGCGGTTCCGCGAGTCTCACATCGAACAGGTGCGCGAGGAGTACGACGACGCCAACGTCATCGTCCACCCCGAGTGTCGACGCGAGGTCGTCGAGGCGGCCGACGTGGCCGGCTCCACGGCCCAGATCTGTGAGGTCGTCGAGGAGGCCGATCCCGGCGACACCTGGGCGATCGGCACCGAGATCCACCTGACCCACCACCTCCAGCGGTGGCACCCCGAGGTGAACGTCGTCCCGCTGTGTGGCGAGGCCTGCATGGACTGCAACGCCATGCGACAGATCGACCCGAACTACCTCGCGTGGGTGCTCGAAGAGCTGGTGGCGGGCCGGGAGCGCAACGTCATCGAAGTCGCACCGCAGGAGAAAGAGCTTGCACAGGTCGCGCTCGACCGAATGCTGGAGATCTGAACCATGAGCGCAACGACGGACCACGAGACGGTCGACGTACTCGTCGTCGGGTCGGGGATCGCGGGCCTCGCTGCCGCCCTCGCCAGCGCACGCGAGGGCGAGGAGGTCGTCGTCGCCACGAAAGCGACCCGTCCCGAAGGTGCCTCCTCCTGGTGGGCTCAGGGCGGGATCGCCGTCTCCCGAGACCACCCCGAGCAGTTCAAGCAGGACATCCTCGCGGCCTCCGACGGCACGGCCGACCCCGACGCCGTCGACGTACTCGTCGAGAACGCCAACGAGGCCGTCCGGGACGTGCTCGTCGAGACGTTGGACGTGAACTTCGACAGCCGCGAGGACGACCAGCGGGAGTCCTCGGAACGGGCGAGCGGCGACGAGAACTACGACTTCACCCGCGAGGCCGCCCACAGCGAGGACCGCATCCTCCACGTCGACGCCGCCACGGGCAAGCACATCCACGTCCCCTTCCTGCACTACCTCGACGACCACGACAACGTCGAGATTCGAGACGACACGGCGGCGCTGGAGCTGATCCGCCACGAGGGGCGCGTCCACGGAGCGATGCTCGAATCCGACGGCGACGCCGCGCCGCTGTACGCCGGTGCGACGGTGCTGGCGACCGGCGGGATCGGCGATCTGTTCACCCACTCGACGAACCCGACCGGGTCGACGGGCGACGGGATCGCCATGGCCGCACTGGCCGGCGCAGACGTGGCGGACATGGAGTACGTCCAGTTCCACCCGACCGTCTACGTGGGGGGCGAGCAGGGAGCCGACGCGGCCAGCGACGCGAGCGCGACGGGCGATGGCGGCGACCCGTTCCTCGTCAGCGAGGCCGTTCGCGGCGAAGGCGCGCTGTTGCGCAACGGTGCGGGCGAGCGGTTCATGCCCGACTACCACGACGACGCCGAACTCGCGCCCCGCGACGTGGTCGCCCGCGCGGTCGCCGCCGAGCGCGAGGCGACTGGCAGCGTCGTGCTGGACGTGATCCCACTAGCGTTCGCCGCGGAGTTCCCCGGTCTCGCCGAGAAGTGCGACGACCGCGGGGTCGACTACACCGAGGGGATCCCGGTCGCGCCCGCCGAACACTTCCTCTGTGGCGGCGTCGCCGTCGACGACCGCGGCCGGACCAGTCTCGACCGGCTGTACGCCGTCGGCGAGTGCGCCCGGACCGGCGTCCACGGCGCGAACCGGCTGGCGTCGACGAGCCTGCTGGAGGGACTGGTCTGGGGCCTGCGTGCCGGGTCGGATGCGGCCGGGCACGCGCCGACGGTGATCGAAGCGCCGGAGCTGCTGGAGCGAGATCCCGACCTGCCCGAGGACTTCGCCCGCCAGAAGTTCCTGCGCCTGCGGCGCGTGATGGACGAGTACGTCGGCATCGAACGCGACCCCGCGGACCTGAACCGCGCACTGGGTGTCCTCCGGCGGCTCAAGGGCGAGGTCGACGCCTACGTCCGCACGCGCACCGCCCGGTCGCTGTACGAACTGCGCAACGCCAGCGTGACGGCGCTGCTGGTGACTCGCCACGCCATCGAGAACGACGAGAGCGTCGGGACCCACCACGTCGTCGAGGCCGACCCGACCGAAGAGCCCGGACCCCGGGCCGACGACTGATGCTGACCGACAGCGACATCGAGCGGTGGCTCCGGGAGGACGTGGGCCACCACGACGTGACCAACGACGTGCCCGGCGAGACCACCGGCCGACTCCTCGCCACGGAGTCCGGCGTCGCCGCCGGTCTCGACGTCGCGACGGCCGTCTTTGACTACCTCGACGTGACCGTGCGAGAGCGAATCGAGGACGGGACCGCCGTCGAGAGCGGCGACGTACTGCTCGCCGTCGAGGGACCGGCGCGGGCGATCCTGCGAGGCGAGCGCGTCGCCGTCAACGTCGCCGGCCACGCGTCGGGAATCGCGACGAAGACCGACGCCGCGGTCGCCGCCGCCCGCGCGGTCGACGACGAGGTTCGCGTCGCGGCGACACGCAAGACCACGCCCGGACTGCGCGGCGTCGAGAAGCGCGCCGTCGCGGCTGCCGGCGGTGACACCCACCGGCTCGACCTCTCGCACATGGTGATGGTCAAGGACAACCACGTCGCCGAGCTGGGGCTGGACGGAGCGATCGAGCAGTTCCGCGAGCGGGCCTCCTTCGCGACGCGGCTCGACGTAGAAGTCGAGACGCCCGAGGACGCGCCCCGAGCGGCCGCGGCCGGCGCAGATGTCGTCCTGCTGGACAACATGCCCCCCGGCGAAACGCGCGAGGCCGTCGCGTTGCTCCGCGAGAGCGACGCCGCGGCGCTGGCGGAGGCCTCGGGCGGGATCACCGTCGAGACGGTGCCCGACTACGCCGCGACCGGCGTCGACGTGATCTCGATGGGATCGCTGACTCACTCCGCGCCGACGCTGGATCTGTCCTTTCGGACCGGGTGAGATCGACGCCACAGCGGGAGCCGCGTGGGCCGACGACGCCACGGGCAGGCATCGATCACCCGCGCACGTTGGGGGGACCGTTACGTTTATGCGACGTATCGCTGATAGTTCGATCGAGGCAGTGGACGCTGAGGACAACGACGAGTAGGGACACATGGCGTCGGAAAACAACGAGATAGCCGCGCTCGCCGACGATCTCCTCCAGCGACCGCTCTCTGCCGTCTGCGACACGGCGGAGACGGTCCACCACGTCCTGACCAACAGGCGCGTCGGACTCACGAGAGGCGGCGACGAGACGACGGTGATCGAACCCGGCACGGCCTACGGTGCCGTCGCCGCGATCACGGACCGTCGGCTCCTGTTTCTCGTCGGCGTGCCGCCCGACCAGGAGACGGACTTCCGCGCGGAAGTCGCCTACGACGACGTCGAGACCGTCGAGAAACGGACGGAGACCCTGACACAGTCACTCGTCGTCGAGACGGGGACCGACCGCTTCGAGTTCACCGCTCGCAAGCCCCGCGCGGTCGACGCGGCCGTCGACGTGCTGGAGTCGACGCTCGCCGAGCACGTCCTCGATCGGGCCAGCGCCCACCACGAGTCCGCGCGCGAGGCCACAGAGCCCGCCGACAGCGCCACAGAGCTGGAAGCGGCGCTCGACGCGTACCGCCGCGCGGCCACGCTGCTGGGCGACGAGGACGAGCCGGTCAGCGACGCCGAACGGGCGGCCCGCGAGGACGCCGAGACCGTGCTCGCGCGACTCGTCGCCGCCCACCGAGAGCACGCGGCGGCGTGTGCAGACGCCGCCGACTGGGAACTGGCGGCCGACAACGACGAATCGGCCTACGAACTGCTCGTCGACGCACGCGAGGCCTACGACCGGGCACTCGAACTCGCACGGGCGTACCCGCCAGGCGATCCCGACGCGATCGAACGCGAACGCGCGGCCGTCGTCGAGAGCCTGGAGCCGCTGAAGGTGCGATTCGCCGTCGCGAACGCCTGAGCGAACCGCCACAGTGTGTCGGCCACGGAGCTCGAACGGACGGACGCACCGATGTTCATACTACCGGCTGTACATCTGTGACCGATTTCGCCACCCCGGGGTGGCGAAGATCGTCACGAAGTGACAGCCGGCAGTATCAGCTGTCGCTCGTGAACGCGTCGAAGATCGACGAGAACTCGTAGGGTTCCTGGTCGATCTGGCTGCTCTCGTAGAGCGCGCTCCCCTCGCCGTTGTCGCGGACGAGCTCCCAGAACGACAGCCACCGGAGGTTCTTCTCCTGTGCGAAATCGAGCACCGTCTGTGCGTCCGCGGGGTAGAACACGTTCGAGTCGACGTCGTTCTGGCCGATCATCGGCGTCAGGCCGATCGTGTTCCAGCGCTCTGTGGCCGACCGATCCGGATAGATGTCGGCCAGCTGTCCGTGGACGCTCTCGGCGGCGTCGACGACGGTCTCGCCGTTCAGTTCGAACGCCGAGCCGTAGTTCATCGTCATGAGGTTCACGGCGTCGAGTTCGACGCCGCGCTGGGCCGCGTCTTCGAGCACGAACAGCACGTCGTTGCTCGACTGCTCGGGGAGCCCGCTGGGCATCACCGGCAGCGTGTACGAGATCGACAGCTCCGGGTACTCTGCCTGGAGCAAAGCGAGTGCCTCGTTCCGGCGCTCGATGACTTCGGGGTTGTCCCGGATGTGTTGCTCCTCGTCGAAGTCGATGAACTGCGCGTCGAGCCGATCGACGACCGTCGCGTACTTCTCTTTGAGCGTGCTCGCGCTCGTCACCGCCTCCGCGAGGTACGTGCCACTGAGACCGCCGAAGGAGACGATGACCTCACCGTCGTGGTCGGCCCGGAGGTCGGCGATCTGGCCCTGCATGTCGAGGCGTTCGCCGCTCTCGCCGACGATCAGGTTCGAGTCGCCGGCCCACGCCGGCTCGCCCCCGGCGGAGTTGACGAACGCGAGCGTGAAGTACTTGGTCCCGGCGTTCGAGACCGCGTCGGTGAGCGCCTGCTGGTCGTCCAGGGCTACGTCGACGAACGGGGCGAAGACGTTCTCCGGGATCGCGCCCGGTGTGCCCGTGTCTCCGTCGGAATCGTCGCTGCCGTCGTCACCGCTGCCGTCGTCCCCACCGCCACCGTCTACGGGACCGACTTCGTCCCACGGTCCACCGGCGTCGGGCTCGTCTCCCCGAGTCCACCACTGGGCCTCGTAGATCGTCCCCTCGTAGACGACCCGATCGCCGCCGGTGTACGTGGTGCCGGCGTCCCAGGCCGGATAGTCGGTCTCGTTGCCACCGTCCGTGCCGTCGTCGCTGCCGCCGTCGCTCCCCCCGTCGCTCCCCCCGTCGGAGCCACCGTCCGAAGAGTCGACGACGTTCCACGGCCCCCACTGGGTGCTACCGGGTTCGTCGCCCTGTGTCCACCACTGGGCCTCGTAGATCGTCCCCTCGTAGACGACCCGGTCACCCTCCGAGTAGGTCGCGCTCGCGTCCCACGTCGGGTACTCTTGCTGTGCCGATGCCGCGCCGACGCCCGTGAGCCCCACGAGCGCCGACAGTGATCGTACGTACGTCCGTCGTCGCATGTGTGATCCCTCGACGGCCGGGACGGCAGTACGACGGCGACACCGATCGGGCAGCTGCCAGTGCCCCCAACATCCGGACACCCCGATGGCCGCGACCGTAGCGGACGCCCGACCGCGACAGTACTATGGTGTTTCGTCGGCTAAAAATTAATCATTTATAGTGTGCATTTCTGTCGAACAGCGCGGAAACGCGCGGCGACGACCGCCGGTCGTGCGTCGATACGAAACGCCGGGCCGATCGGCGACGGCCACGGACGGCTGGCCGTTGCCCTCACTCGACCAGCGGCTCGCCGGTCATCGCGTCGGGCTGGTCGATCCCCAGCAGCGACAGCATCGTCGGCGCGAGATCCGCGAGCGTCCCGCCGTCGCGGGCCTCCCGGCCCGCCGCCGTCCCGTCGGGGCCGAGGTAGACGAACGGGACCGGATTGAGCGTGTGGGCCGTGTGTGGGTCCTCGGCGGTCCCCATGTCGTCGGCGTTGCCGTGGTCGGCACAGACGAGGACGTGACCGCCGGCCTCGGTGATCGCCTCGACCATGCGTCCGAGCTGCTCGTCGACGGCCTCGACGGCCGCGGTGGCGGCCTCGAAGTCGCCGGTGTGGCCCACCATGTCGGCGTTGGCGTAGTTACAGACCATCGCGTCCGGGTCGTCGTCCTCGATGACCTCGATGGCGGTGTCGGTGGCTGCGGGTGCGCTCATCTCCGGTTGCTGGTCGTAGGTCGGCACGTCCGGGCTCTCGACGATCCGGCGGATCTCGCCGTCGAACTCGACCTCGCGGCCGCCGTTGAGGAAGTAGGTGACGTGGGCGTACTTCTCGGTCTCGGCCAGGCGAAGCTGCGTGTGGCCGGTCTCGGCCAGCACCTCGCCGAGCACGTCCTCGGGCTGGTTGGGCGGGTAGGCCACCGGGAGGTCGAAGGTCGCGTCGTACTGGGTCATGGTGACCAGCCGGACCTCCGGCGGTTCCGTGTCGCCGCCCCAGTCCTCTGGGCGAACGTCGCCCAGCATGCGCGTGAGCTGACGCGCGCGGTCCGAGCGGAAGTTGAAGAAGATCACGGCGTCGCCGTCGTCGAGCGCCGGCCGGCCCTGCCCACTGCTCTGGCGTTCGCCGCCGGGAGTCTGTCGAGGCTCGCCCTCGACCAGCGTCGGCTCGACGAACTCGTCGGTGTCGCCCCGATCGTAGGAGTCGGTGACCGCTTCGACCGCCGTGTCGGCGCTGTGGGCGGCCTCGCGCGAGACGATCGCGTCGTAGGCCCGGCGGGTGCGCTCCCAGTTCTGGTCTCGGTCCATCGCGTAGTAGCGCCCGGCGACGGTGGCGACGTGGCCCGTTCCACGCTCCGCGGCGTGGGCCTGGAGTTCGGCGAGGTACTCCTCGCCGCCGGTCGGCGAGGTGTCCCGGCCGTCGGTGAAGGCGTGGGTGACCGCCTCGACGCCGCGGTCGGCGGCGAAGTCGATCAGCGCGTGGAGGTGCTTCTGATAGGAGTGGACGCCGCCATCAGAGACCAGCCCCATGAAGTGGACCGCGCCGTCGTTGGCCTCGGCGTAGTCGAAGGCCGATTCCAGGCGGTCGTTCTCGAAGAAGGTGCCGTCTGCGATCCCGTCGGTGACGCGAGCCGAGTCCTGCTTGACGACGCGGCCGGCCCCGATGTTGAGGTGGCCGACCTCGGAGTTGCCCATCTGGCCCTCCGGGAGGCCGACGCGACGCCCGTGGGTTTCGAGCGTGCTGTCGGCACCGATCTCGCGGTATCGGTCGACGTTTGGCGTGTCGGCCGCGGCGACCGCGTCCCGGGTGTCCGTGTCGGGGTTCAGTCCCCAGCCGTCCAGAATGACGAGTCCGACTTCCATATCGGGTCGGTGGCGGGGCCGCCCTAAGATACTGTCGGGTGTCGGTGGCGCTCACACGGCGGGTTCCCACGTTTCGAGCGTGTATCCGTCGTACGGCGTCTCGTCGACGAGTGTCCACGCCTCGCGGTCGAACGCCGGGAACGTCGCGTCGCCCTCGTACTCGCCGTCGACGCGGCTCAGCAACATCCGGTCGTACCGCGGCAGGAACGCCTCGTAGACTCCGGCACCGCCCAGCACGTACAGCACCGGATCGCCGCGCTCGCGGGCGAGATCGATCGCCGCGTCGACGCTCGCCGCGTGAGTCGCCGTCTCGGCCTCGAAGGAACGCTCGCTCCGACTCAAGACGAGCTGTCGCGCGCCGGGCAGTGCCTCGAACATCTCGAAGGTCTTGCGGCCGAGCACGACGGTGTCGTCGGCGACTCGCTCGCGGTAGCGCCGGGACTCGTGGGGGAGGTGCCAGGGGAGTCGGTCGCCGTCGCCGATGACGCCGTTTTCGCCGACCGCCGCGACTGCGATGATCTCCATGCGCGACCGTTGGGTCTGGGACTACTACTCTCCACCGCCGCCGGTCGATCCCGAGCGCGACCCAGCGCCCGCCCGGACGCCGCGGCCGCGTGACGATGCTTTATCGCCCTGCGGTCGCTCCCACCGGCATGGACGTACTCGTCATCGGCGGCACCGGACTGATCAGCACGGCCGTCTCGCGCCAGCTCGTCGCGGCCGGCCACGACGTGACCTGTTTCACTCGCGGGGAGAGCGACGCCGAGTTGCCGGACACGGTGTCGTTCGTCCACGGCGACCGCGACGACGACGCCGCCCTGAAACGCGCCCGCGACGCGGTCGAGCCCGACTGCGTGATCGACATGGTCTGTTTCGCCCCCGCACAGGCCGAAGCCGCCGTCAAGATCTTCGGGGGGATCGAGCAGTACGTCTTCTGTTCGACGGTCGACGTGTACCACCGCCCGCTGGCGACCAACCCCGTCACGGAAGACGCCGCCCGCGAGCCGGCCGTCAGCGAGTACGGCGCGGACAAGGCCGCCTGCGAGGATCGCTTCCTGGCCGCCCACGACGACGGCGCGTTCGCCGCCACCGTGCTCCGCCCGTGGAGCACCTACGGTGAGGGCGGGCCGGTGCTCCACACGCTCGGCGTCGGCACCTACTACGTCGACCGGATCCGGAAGGGCAAGCCCATCGTCGTCCACGGCGACGGCCAGTCGCTGTGGGGCCCGTGCCACCGCGACGACGTGGCCGCGGCGTTCGTCGCCGCCGTCGGCAACGGCAACGCGTACGGCGAGTGCTACCACGTCACCAGCGAGGAGGTGATCACCTGGAACCAGTACCACCGGACCGTCGCCGACGCGCTGGACGCTCCCGAGCCCGACCTCGTCCACGTTCCGACGACCGTCCTCGCCGACGCCATCCCGGACCGCACGGCGATGCTGCGCGATCACTTCCAGTTCTCGACGGTCTTCGACAACAGCAAGGCGAGACGAGACCTGGACTTCGAGTACACCGTCAGCTTCGAGGACGGGGTTCGTCGGACCGTCGAGCGACTCGACGCCGACGGCCGGATCGAGCCCTGGGACAGCGAGAACGACGACGAACTGATCGCGGCGTGGCGCGACGCCACCGCCGACTTTCGTGCATCGTTCGGACGGTCGTGACGGCCGGCCTTCATACGGAACGTTGTCGTTGCGTACCGGTGTGCGACGAGGGAGACGCGCACCGGTACATCGCTACAGCGGTCCGTATCAGTCGACGATCGCGGACGCCCACTCCGACGGTGACACGAACGAGAGACGATCGCGGAGGAGGAACCACGGACTCGCCAGCGCCGCCCCGAGCGCGTTGGCGTAGGCGTCTCCCAGCCCGAAGTAGCGGTTGGGCAGGAACCACTGCCAGATCTCGATGCCGACGCCGTAGGCCACGGTGATCCCGAGCACGAACACCGCGAGTCGGCCGGTCGACCATCGCCAGGTGCTCGTGGCGTACGCCAGTGTCCCACCGAAGGCGGCGTACGCGAGGAAGTGACGCCACTTGTCCAGCGGGAGGAGATCGAAGGGCTTGACGACCGGCTCTCCCGGCGGCGCGACGACCACCGAGAGCGTGAAGATCACACCACCCACCACGGCGACGGCGAGCCACCGGAGCCACGACGGCAACAGCGGGACGCGAAAAGCACTCATTGGCTTCGTTGCCGACAGAGAGGGGTAAAAGCGATGTGGTCGCGGGCGACGCGCTCGTGGCGACGAGTCGTCCGTATCAGGCGTTCGTCTTGTACAGGTTGCCGTCGTCGTCGTAGCGGGCCTCGAAGATCCGATCGAACTGGTCGTCGGAGATCGTCACGTCGATCGCCCCGAGGTTCTCGTCGAGCTGGTCGACGGTCCGCGCGCCGACGATCGGGACGCAGTCGAAGTCGGGCTGGTCCATCAGCCAGCGCAGAGCGACCTGTGCCGGCGAGGCGTCGACCTCCTCGGCGACGGCCCGGACCTCGTCGAGGACGTGCCAGCCCCGTTCCGAGACGTAGAAATCGAGGAAGCGATCGTCGAACTGGGCACGCGTGTCTTCGGGGGCGTCCAGCTCGTAGGTCCCGTCGCCCGCACGCTCGTACTTGCCGGTGAGGAAGCCACCGGCCAGCGGTGAGTACGGACAGACCGCGAGGTTCTGGTCGGCACACACGTCGAGGTACTCCGCGACGTCCTCGTAGTAGGCGGCGTGAAAGAGGGGCTGGGTGACGGTGAACGCCTCGTAGTTGTTCACGTCGGCCTTCCACAGGCCCTTGGTGAGCTTCCATGCGTCGGCCGTCGACAGGCCGACGTTGTGGACCTTGCCCTCGCTAACGAGGTCGTCGACGGCGCGCAGCGTCTGTTCGATCGGCGTGTCGTCGTCGAACCGGTGCAGGTAGAGAACGTCGAGGTAATCCGTGCCGAGCCGATCGAGCGATCCCTCGACCTCCGCGCGGACGTTCTTCTTCGAGAGGTTCTCCTGGAAGCGCGAGACCGTCGACCAGAAGCACTTCGAGGCGATGACGTAGTCCTCGCGGTCGCGGTCTTCGAGCCACTCGCCGATCCAGCGCTCGGAGTCGCCGCCGCCGTAGCCGTTTGCGGTGTCGATGAAGTTGCCGCCGCGCTCGGCGAAGGCGTCGAGCAGCTCGTGGGCGTCCTCGCGGTCCGTCTCGACGACGCCGCTGTCCTCGTGTTCCTTGCCGAAGCGCCACGTCCCCAGACAGATCGGCGATACCTGCAGTCCCGTCGTGCCGAGTCGTCGGTAGTGCATACAGGCACGTCTGAGAACGCGAAGGGGATAACTGGGCGGGATCCGTGTGAAATGGTGCTAGCACACGAACGACCGCCGACGAGGAGTGCTGCGGATCGTCGACAAGAGGACGAGCAGCGGTTACAGCGACACGACCGTCGCACGGACCGTTACGTCGCCGAGATCGAGGACGATCTCGCTGTCATATTGGAGGGGCTCGCCTTTGAACGTGAGACCGGCCGCCGTCTCACGGACCGAGAGGGTCGCTTCGATCGTGAGATCCCGTTTCGTGGGGTGGTCACGCGCGTAGACCTCACCGTCGTCGCTGGTCGTGACGACGGTCGCGTTCACCCGATCGACGCTCTCGACGCGAGCGATCGTCGTGCCACCAGCTGTCTCGGTCCCACCCGCGTCGACGGCCGACGCGAGGCTCTGGGAGACGTTCTCCAACTCGACTGTCACCGTTCGGGTCGTCGCTTCGCCGCGTTGCTCGGTCGCACCGACGCGCTCGACGGTCCCGTCCAGCTCGTACGCGGCCGTCTCGAAGGGAATCGAAGCGCCCTCTCGGACCGGGATCGTCCCGAAGTTCGGCCCCCCATCATGCCGTGTCGTCGTCAGCGTGAGGCCGACGTAGACCCGCTTTCGCTCGGATCGGTTCGTGCCGTAGACCGACACTGACTCGACGGTCGCCACGTCTCGACCGGCGATCCGATAGGTGTCGCCCTCGGCGATCTCGGCGGCCGTATCTGCACTCACCGTGTCGCGAACGAGGACCTGTGACCGCTGGGCCGTGGTGAACGTGTTCTCACCACCGAGGTCGCGAATGACGCCACTCACCCGGTAGGTTTCGGTGCTGATGTCGATCGTTCGACCCAGCCGCGGGGGCTCACCGTCGTAGTCGATCCCTCCGTCGCGCGCGATCCCCCGAAGCTCGGCGCGAACGAGGACCCGCGTGCCCGAGTCGGCAGGCCCAAAGGAGAGATCCGTGATTGTGAGCCGCGTCGTCCCCGTCGGCGCGTAGCTGTCGTTCTCCCGCAACTGTGCCACGATGTACCCCGGCTGTGACCCGAGATCCAGCGTGACGTTCGTCGTCGCACGGTCGAGCTCCGGCTCTTCTTGCTCCCCGAAGACGACCACACCGCCTGCGATCACAACAGCGAGGATCAGCGCCACGACGAACGCATCGATCACGTTGACGCGCCCGAAGAGGTTCCCCTCGTCGTCGATGAGTTGCATTCGCTTCGGAGTATCAGGCCGTTTCAAAAGCTCTTTCGCTACCGTAACGTCGTCAGTCGGTTTCTGTTACGCTCACTGTTGACCGACGCCGAGACGCGTCCCGTTCACGACTGCCTCTTCCGAGACGACGGCTGTGTGAGCGTCGCCGCCTGCCGTGATCGTGTACGTCCCGGGATTGGCGACACGGACGCTGTAGTTCCCGTCCGCGTCGGCCGTGGTCTGGCGTTCGTACGTGAACGATGCGCCCGGAACCGTCACGTTCGATCGTACTGTGACCGTCTCGTTGGGTGCCGTCTGGCCAGTCACGTTCGCGCCCGGAACGACCTGGTACGTGATCTTTTGGCCCTCAGACGAGACGTGGAGGGCTCTGAAGTGAGCGAGACCGCCGTGGTCAGGACTCCGGCTACCGTAGTCGTCGGTGAGATGGGAGTACGTCGTTTCGGCGCTCGCGTTGCGGTCCGTAGAGAGGACGACGTAACCGACCCGGCCGTCGAACTCCTCGTACCACTGATCGGCATCTCGACTACGGGCGAACTCACCGTACGTCTGCCGTGCGTAGCTGTAGCTCTCGGATTCGCCGTTGACGAAGTAGTTGTACACGCGGTTACGGCCCCACCGGCTCAGGACGTAGTTGTCCGGATATGACTCGTCGAGGTCCGCCGAGTGGTTCGCGATGTGGACAGCGCTCTGGTACGTGCTGTCCTCGATCGTAACCTGAGCGGTCTTTACGGGGACCTGAACGATCCCGAGACTACCGACCAGGAGGAAGAGAACGGCGAGTGTCCCGAGTGTCCGGCGATCGGGGACGGACAGTGTCGGGAGCGTCTCGGGAACGGTGCGACCGTCGAGCGGTTCGATCGCGTCGACCCAGGCAGCCAGCCGGACGAAGCCGATGCCAGCAAACACCGCGAGGAACTGGGAGAGTTCGCCGACGAAGCGGACCGAGAGAGTCGCAAGTCCGAGAAAGTACCAGACGTAGACCACCGGAACGACCCAGACGGAGCGAGTGCGTGCTCGCTGCACCCCCCACACCATCGCCGGGAACGCGATCACCAGCGTGAAACCGAGCAACAGGAACCCAGCCAGCGAGTCAAGTGTGAACAGTCCGACCGTCTCGGCGATGTTACGCTCGGCGGTGAGTCGCATCGCACCGCTGGTGAGTGCGTTCCAGTCGTCCGGACGTGTGTATCTGAAGGCGAGGACGCCGAGCGGAAACAGGATCCCGTCGACTGCAAGCAGGTGTCGGACGTTACCGGTCGTTCTGTTTACGAGTGTCGCAGTTCCGACTGCGCCGAGAGAGACACCGAGTACGACGAGCGGAGCGAAAGCGACACGAGGTGTGTGCCAGTCGACGACGACGTGAACGACGACACTGAGTACAGTCGCGACAGTGAGTCCCACGACCATAGGGAGCCCGGCGACGATCGGGCTCCGCACTTCGTCGACGGCCGCGATCGTTATCCCGACGACGACCAGTGCGACAGCTACGGTCACGAGCGGTGACGCGTCCCACGCGATCGTCTGCCCGGCGACTGCGACACCGAGACCGAGCGTCGCGAGCCACGTCCGTGGCGACGAGAGCGTCTCCCGATCGGTCTCCGCAAGGACGGCGAGTGCGAACGCCGTGGCCGTCAGCCACAGATAATCGAATGCGTGGTGGTCTGCATACCCCACACTGGTGCGGAGTGCGTGGCCGGGAACGACGGCAAAGAGGAGGACGGCCGCGAGACCGACCCGTCGGTCGCTGGTGACGGTGACGGCAAGCAGATAGACGAAAAGTGCCGTAACGACCGTCGAGACAACGGGATACCACGCCATCACGTCGCCGACGGCGGCCGCACCGTCACCGAGGAGTGCCGCGAACCACCACAACGTGGCGACGAACAGTGGCTCACCGTTCGTGACATTCGCCGGCAGTGCCGAGAGTGCGTCGAAGCTGAGGGCGGAACCACCCTCCCGCAAAACGACCTCTACCCAGTAGCGGTAGTAGTACGGATCGTTTCCCGAGAGGACGACGTTGCCGTCACGGTAGATCGACGAGAGCGGATGAACGCGAACGAGTGCGACGAACGCGAGTGCGATGGTGAGCGCGCTGGCCGCCGTTCGGTCGAACGTCGGCCACCCGAACGTAGACAGCGAGTCGCCGAGATCGGATGCCGTCATTTCCTCCGAAGACTCCCCCGAGAGTGCCGCTACAGTGGCGTCTGGATCCGCGAGCCGATACTCGTCACCGACAGACTCGACGACGCCACTGGCGACCAACTCTCCGAACGGACCGGAGTCGATCGGAACGTCCTCGAAGGACCACGTCTCGTGCCGTTCGTCGACCTCGAGAACAGTATCGAGGGCGTCACGGAGATCCGGGCGCTCGTCGAGAACTGCGTTCACGTCGCCCTCGTCGCTCATACACGGTGATGTCCGCTGGCCAGAATAAAGTCACCGACTCGTCGTCACTTCGACTCGTTTTTGCCGGAGAGGTCCGGTGGTTCGAAGAGTGCTTTTGTGACCCGGCCGGATCGACTGTCGGCGAGTTCCGCGAGCGTCCAGTCGACACGGAGGCCGAGTAAGGAAACGACCCACGCGACGAGGAGTGCTGCCAACGTGGAGGACGACGTTTCCGGTGGAGTGAGAACGAATCTAAGCGTCTGGACGAGCAACACGGCGAGTACGAGGGTGCTCGCGAGTTTGACCGGTGTCTGGCGAATGGCGTCATTCAGGCGACTGGTAAACTGTTGAAACACAGACTCATCCCACGCTCGTTCGATATGTGGTACGATCCCATCGAGAGCCCGAATCACCGGGCCGGCGATATACGTCTCCCGGAGGTCAACGACGATCACTTCCGGTTGCGGCTCTCCAGTGAACCAACTGACTAGTGATGCGTTTCGAGCTACCGAATCAAGCCACCGACAAGCACACCGCAGATCAGAGCCGCGGTATGTGGTGGTCAACCTCCGCTTGAGCGTACGGGAGTATCCGAGAACTCGAGACGAACTCCGATCGCTGCCGTCCATTCAGTCTGATGTCGATGTACACCCTTATACGCATTTTCGTACGATACCGCACAGTGATCGAGCATTTGTTCTATACTGCCGATGCAATGAGAAATAAGATGGTGTGTCCAACAGTTGGGACGTTACATCCGAACGATACCGATGCCGCCCCAGGTCTGTTTTGGATGTGATATGATCTCTTCAGTATCGTAATTGCGAGAGAGTTCAGCCCAGAACTCGTCAACGTTGCAATCCGGGTGTGACACTCCCCAAGAAAGGTGCCTTTCTTCGATATCGTCGACAGTTCTTCTGCGTTGTTCGATTACAGCCTCCCTGTCTGGGTGGTTGACAATGTCGTGGAGTGCAACGATACCGCCGTCGTTCACCAACTGGCTATACATCTCGAAATCCTGCTTAACCCCCTGATAGCTGTGGTCGCCATCTAAAAATAGAAAGTCCAGCCCATCGTCCGCAATGTTATCCACTTGTTCGTATACGCCTGACCGATGTGAGTTGTCTCGAACGAAGTGGAATTCCTTCGAGGGAGAGAATTCCCGGAATATTTCGGCTTTTCGTTCGCCGTAACCACCGCCAAATTGTCCATCGGGTAAGTCTAGGCTTATTAATTGTTGTGTGCTATCGAGGTATCTACTCCAAACATAAAGAGTGCCTCCATTGGCGGTACCGATCTCTAGGACGCTCTTTGGTTGCTCCTCTTTTATTATAGATGCGAGCTCTTCGATTTCGTCTCTCAACTGCATCATAGCTATTTGATACGGAGGATATCCAGGTTTAACCCCCAGTACGGTATCTAGAATGTCATCGAGACCGTCTTCGTCTCCCATACGCTTGCGGAGTTCTTCGAGTGTTCGATCATATAGGAGACTTTTGCCGAAGGAAGTTTGTCGAAGTAAATATAGTGCAGATTTTTTAGCTAAAGGCATCGGGCCCCCATTCTCGAGTTCGTCGATAGCAGAGGACACTTTCGAAGTCATATCTACAGTAGGCCGTTCAAGGATATAAGATATGTGGGAGCGCGAGTCATAGAACAATTATCACACCAAAGAGCAAGGTGAACGCTGAGATGGTATGGCCTCAGCGACTCTGCAAGATGATCCTTCGGTAGAGATGTTCTACCGTGAGAGCAATCGACACCCAACAACTCTACTATCGTCACCGTTCCCTGATCGACAGCCCCGCGGCGTGGTGACGCACCTCATACCATCGGGTGGATGTCGAGGTGCGCTTGTTCTAAACATCTTGATCGTCTGTTCCTAACGTTTCTCTGAGCAGATCTGCGCGTTCCATAGACAGTACTCGCCACGGCCTGCTCATTCCTCAATTCCTCAACTAGACAGTGGCGTTTCTGGTGTTCTCTGAGCAGACTGGGCGTTGCGGAGGCGATCTTGTTACGATCTCCCCATTTAACCAACATATATCTATCGAAAGAAACCAGTGATAAATTCAATCTCTTTCTTTTTTATACCACCCATAATGTAGATTGATGTTACAAATACAAAAAATCCAGAAATTATCGATACAGACAGATTGAACAAACCACTTCCAAGTAATGTGTCGACGACAGGTACCATAATTACCGTTGCAGCCGTCGTCTTCGCTAAAAGACTCCAGTCGAATTTGGGTCTGATTTCTCTCGAAGTAGCCAAGTAGAGCGTTAGTGCGACGACAACGTAAGCAATGACTGTGGACACCGCTGCACCGACGATTCCAATCCGTGGTAGCAGCAGCATGTTCCCACCGAGGTTCAAGAAACCGGCGATGATCCAAACACCACTGATGAAGCCAGTACGCTCTGTGAGTAAGAGTGGTTGCGTCGAGATCTCGCTCACACTGAACGCTGCAATACTTAGGACGATGATAGGTAGCACAACTGCACCGGCTTCGGCGATTGGAGGTGTCGAGATGATACTGAGAACTGGTGTTCGAATCATAGAGAGCCCGACCATTGCAGGTGGGAGAAGTACCGTCAAAACTCGGCTGGACTGGGTCAGGTACGCTTGACACGCTTGCTTACTGTCGTTTTCAAATAATTGTGGTAAAGATGTCGAAACGACAGTCATCAGCGGCTGGACGAGTAATCTTAACCCCATCGCAACAGTATATGCAGCTGAATAATACCCGACAGCCGACGCACCGATATAGAAGCTGATGAGAAATCGGTCAGACGAATCGATAAACCAGCGGGAAAGACTCCAAGGTATTATTTTCATACTGAATTGAACGTATCTATACTCTTGGTTCGGCCATTTCAATAGTGGAGTCCCGATAATCGAGACTACCGCACCAAACGACACTATCGCTCCAACAGCGCGTGCCGCGAGAAGTCCAGTCAAAACATGGACAATACCAGACCCGGTAAAGGCAATGGTGACGACTGTGACCAACTCAAGCAATCGTTGGCCGGTGTCGAGGACTGACCAGATCTTCAGGTGCTGTTGAGCGCGAACGACACGGGTATTGAACTGAAAAAGCACTGATGGAACTACAGCTATCGCAGCAACAACGACCGCTAGCTCGTACCCTTTGAAAACAGTCACCGCCAGTACATCGCTCACGAGGACGATTAGGAGACAGACTGCAGTAGAGGTGATAAGTACAAATACAGACAGGTTACCCACACGAACTCGAGTTTCTCTGTCTGACTCCCCCGGCAAGTACCGTAGAATGCCATCCATAAGAGAGAAAGACGCGACAGGGAGCACGAGTTGTATCAAGAGCAAGGCGAGGACCCAGACACCGTATCCTTCGGGACCGAGAAACTTCGTGAGTGCTGGCAAAAAAATGAATCCACGAACCTTTTTAAGCGCGTTCGCCACGGTGACGAGGCCTAAGTCAGAGAGTAGCTTGCTTGAGTCAATCATATTCCTACCTGGACTCGTCCGTCGATCGATGATCGAATATTGTTGTCGTACTGACCCTTTGCGGAGGGTCCACGCATCTACACGACGGTCTTGACCTGACTTTCGCTCTCGCCTCGTATGTTTTCCCCGATACTACCCTCGTCGATGAGGAATGCTCGAAAGTGATCGATTGTGGGTCAAGCCACCGAGTGTCTTATACTCATCTGCCAACCGCTTTATCGACACGCCCGCTCAAACAGTGATCGAAGTGCACCACAGAGACTACCCCGGGTCGTTTCGTACGCCGTGGACGGGGTTCGACTTCCGAGGAGAACCAGTCCCCACGTAACGACCGTTTGCAACAACAGATTGACCACGAGAACCCGGACGTACTCACGTAACGGAAGATGGCGTCCGGCCACAATGTAGAGATTTCGAGCGTAATAATATTGCAGGGGCGCTTCTTGAGACACTGATTCACAGTGCCAGGCGAGACAACCGGGAACAAAAATCGTCTCGTATCCAGCACGCTCCATCTTTAGTGTCAGATCTGCCTCTTCCCACTGAATGAAGAGATCATCGGCGATACCGTCGACGCTTTCATAGATTGCTCTATCGATCAACATTCCCGATCCCCTAACGCTGTCTACACCCCTTATGCTATCGGAAGGGGGTCCGTATCGGAAGCGAAACTTCCAGTCGAAGTCGGCACCTCGACCATCAATCTCGCCGGAGGGACGGAGGATTATCCCAGTGGCTGCGCCGACATCTTTGCGCGTGGAAATCGAACGCAACAGTCCGTAGCACCAAGATTCCTCGACGAGCATATCCGGATTCGAGACGAACACGTACGGTGCCGCTGCGTGGTTAATTCCGATATTCACCGCGGTTCCCCAACCGACATTCGTGTCGTTCTCGATACATTTGACCGACGGATACTCTTCGTTCAGGAACTGTGTAGAACCGTCTGTAGAATTATTGTCGACAACGATGATGTCCCGAAGGTATCCCTCTCGTTTGAACGAGAGCCACCGGTCGAGGGCCGGCCCGAGGTTTTGCTTCCCATTATAATTGACCATAACGACATCAGCTTTGGCATCCAGTTCGTCCGGATCAGGAGTGATAGGAGCGTATGGATGCATTTCAGGGACTCTCTCCTCGAGATTTAGATGACGATACCTGCACTGGCATTTGTCAACCGATACTGAGTTCGGTGACGATTTATCAGTGTCGTTCTTGGGAGATGAATGAGAGTCAAACAAGAGTCGATACGAATAGATCACGAGCCTTTTTGATGAGGTGACTATATTTCAGTATCAGTGGCTGATATTGCCGTACTCCATCACGACCTTATGCGAAAAGGCGGTGGTGAAGCGGTCTGTCTCGAAATCATGCGAGCTCTTGGAGACACGCATGACATAACTCTGTTCACGTTTCGAGATCCGGATTTTGACGAATTGGCAGCCTATTTTCAGATGCCGATCCCTGAAGTGCGCATCCGTCGCCCACCACTCTCTGTGCTGTGCATGGATACCGTGACTCAACTCTCGGGTCGTTCTCTGGACCTGTTTCTGGCGGCAGCGTTGTGTAAATATGCCCGTTCCTTCCGTAGCAAATCGTATGACCTCTGGATGAGCACGGTCAACGAAATGCCGCTCCCCTCACCTTCGATACAGTACGTTCACCTTCCACAATTCGATCGGACTACACTTCCCGGCCATTACGGGGCACAGTCGGCTATTCAGGACGTGTACGACGCTGTCTGTAGACGAATCGTCAGCTACGACCGAACGTCAGTAATCGACGGCGGGGTCTTCTGTTGCAATTCAGAATTCACGGCTGATATCTTTGAACGGGTCTACGAAACGCGGCCATCTGTTCTACATCCGCCAGTAGATGTCGAGAACTTTAAAACGTTCTTCCGTCCGTGGAATGAGAGACAGAACGGTATCGTTTCTATCGGCCGGATCGAACCGATCAAAGGCATCAAAGATGGCATCGAAATTGTGGATGAACTGCAGGAACGTGGTCACGAGATGCACTATCACATCGCAGGGCCAGAGACTGGAAGTACCTACGCTCAAGATGTCCTGGAGATGGCCACCAATCGACCATATGTCACCTATCACGGCGAACTTCGGCATGGCGATACCGACTTACTTGAGACGCTCTGTATGCAGCGATACTATCTCAACGCAACGCAATACGAAACGTTCGGTATTTCTCTCGCCGAAATGCTGGCAGCCGGACTGATCCCGGTCGTCCACGATAGTGGTGGACAGCGTGAAATCGTGCGTAAAGTCGACGACTGTCTCTACACGGACAAAACGACGGCTGTCGATCGCCTCGCAAGTTTGGCGAACGATCCAGAACGATGCCACACACTCTCCCACCGACTGCACGAGTCGACCGATCGGTTCAGTCGTTCGAACTTCCGAAAGTACATCACTGACCTCGTCTCGGTGACGCTGAACGACGGTCAGAGGTAACCGAAATCCTCGAGTCGAGAACGAGTTGCATCGTCAACATCCATATGTGTCTCATCTGTCACCTCAAGTGAATCCTCAAACTGATCGACGAGTGCCCTCGCGTCGCCATCGACTGTCCACTCAGTCAACCCGGAGCCCAGTTTTCGGCGTTCGTAGGTGTCTTCCAGACGGACCGACTTGTGGTCTCTGTCGGCTGCCTGGTATACCGCGACGCGTTTCTGTAGGTACTGATCCGAAACGTCGCCGTCGATCTCTCCGAGCAAATCCTGCAGTCGGTTCGTGTTTTCCGATCCCACGAGATCGGGGTACGTCGACTCCTCAAGAAGAGTTAGGCCGGTATCGATTCCGATCTCACGACAGATCGTATCGTAAATCCACACGAGAGACGACCACCGTTCGATACGGCCGTCCTGCTGGTCTGGGGAACGAACGAACAGTGGAACACGAACGAGAGGCTCGGTCACACCAGCGAGATGATAGACGATGTCCCCTTCCCCCAGCCCTTCTCCGTGGTCTGCACAGAGGACGAACAGACAGTCCTCCGCTCGCTCCTGACGCTCGAGTGCCCTCCAAAATTGCTGCAACAGTTTGTCAACATATCCGATTTCGTCTCTCATGACCTTTCGATAAAACTCTCGATCTGTCTCATCGATTGTGCTATTGCCGGCGTAGTACTGAATCCCCGCACCACCGACACGACTGTTCAGTTCCGAGAGTCGCCCATTCTCTGCGATATTTTTAATCCGACCCCACCGAGATAACCGGCGGTGATAGTCGTGTGTCTCCATAAAGTTGAGAAACACGAAGCTATCGCTGTCGTCTTCAGAGAGCCAGTTTACCGCGTCCGTAACCATTCGACGGCCGCCGTCGTCCACGAGGGAGGGTCCCGTCCGTAGTTTCCGGTAAGTTGCGTTGACGAAGGTACGGAACGTATGTTGATGTGAGATTACTTGACGAGCCCCGTCGACCAGTTCGCCTATGCCAGCCTCGTCTGACTCGGGCGCACCCCCTTTTTCATAGATTTTTTCGCTGTAATTGTTTCGGTGATGGTCCCAGCCCTCAAATCCATAGTCGGGGTGGACGAACGGATTACTGGTAAAGCAGCCTGTGCGGTATCCAGCGTCGCCGAGACGTGTCAAGAGAGTCGGAATCTGTGGATGGATCGCCGTGTCGGCATTCGTCGCTCCGTGTTCACGCGGATACTTTCCTGTAAACATGCTAGCGTGGGCCGGAAGACTCCACGGAGCAGGGGTGACCGCCCGGTCGAATGAGACACTATCCGTAGCGAGAGTCGATAGAAACGTTCCGCTGGCCTCATTTAGATAGTCCTCAAATATGTCGTAGCGTACGGAGTCAAGGACGACGAGAACAATCGTGTCTGCCATCAACCGGTTTCTAATCTGGAAGGATATAAATCCCAGTTGTGTCTTCACTTCGCGGATCCGAAACGGGGGATATATCCACTAACAGTACGGAGAGATACTATCTAATGTCGTTCGCGATACAGGGCGATAGCCCCAACTCCCTGCCACGTGAGCAACTCCGTCGGACTATTCTGATCGTTCTCGTCGGGTCGATAGCCCTCGCATTCAACTATCCGCTCGACGGTCGTGCTGCTGCGGCACTCTATCTCTCGATCGGACCGGTGGTTGTAACGATCACAGACCTCCTGGTCGCGGTGACAGCCGCGTTGCTCTTCTTGGGTGGAATCTTGCGAATTCCGCGGCTGAGAGGACTCGAAGCATACGCTGTGTTCCTCGTTTTCGTCACAGGCAGTCTATTTGTCACTGGTCCCACGGCAGATGGGATTGTTGAACTCATTCAGTGGTTCGAGATGATTGTCTTGTCTCTGGTTATCGTGAACCTTGCCCGAACAGAAGACGATGTGAAATACGCTATATGGACACTCATCTTGATCGGGACCGTCAAAGCGTTCTATTCGTTGTTCTACACCCTCTCGATTGGTACGTTTTCCGGTCGCCTGTTCACCGAACTTGAGGGATTGTCACTGGTCTTGGTCCTTGGAATATTGATCTCACATCGCTTCTCAAGGCGGTTCGCTATCATTGCCGGCCTCTTGAGCATCGAAGTGCTCTACTTCCAGGAACGGAAAGTCTGGTTAGCGGTTGTCGGCGCTCTCAGTGTTGGCGTCGTGTTACTGTACCTCCGACAGCGGTCGAACCAGCGTGAGATCCTACTCCGAACACTGTCAATAGCAGCGATGATCGGTGTCGCCGCTTTCGCTATCGCACTGTTAATGCCAGAGGTGGCAAACAGACTCAAAACACTGCGTGGACTGTTGAACAATCCACGATTGTATATTTGGGAAACCTCGATACGAATGTCGTTAGACAATCCTGTGTTCGGTGTTGGTCCGGACAATTGGCTCGCGACCAAAGACGCGTACTCGACACCGGAGCTACGACAGTGGGAGACGAGGTATTCCGTCGATGCGCTCATTCCGCACAGCATTTTTTTCCGATTGATGAGTGAGGTTGGCATTCCCGGATTTCTCGCATTTTTCTACTTCCTTTCCGAACCCCTCAGAGGTGTCGTCCGCATATCTCGACAATCAGTATATAGTTTTGTACTCGTCCTCGGTTACTTATACAGTCTGGTAATTGCAGGAACAGCGGCAGCAAGCTTCGAGATTCGCGCACCGATCTTCATTCTCGCAGGTTTGTTGTTTGCTCAGCAGGTCAACGGAGAGTAGGTATGTGTGGCCGGTTCAATCCATGGCTTCGCTGATCCCGTCCAGTAGCTGTGGTGCGACGGCGTCCCACGTGTGTTGATCTGAGATTCGCTCTCGGGCAGCGCCGCCGACACTGGCTGCCAACTGCGGGTCGGTCAGGACTGCTATAGTTCGCTCGGACATTGCTGTCGCGTCGTCAGCGACCAAAAGATGTGTTCCGTTCTCAGCGCTGATTCCGGCTGCACCGAGTGATGTGGTTACGACTGGTTTTCCGAGTGCCATCGCCTCTAGCACTTTGTTCTGGATACCGGTTCCGTATCGCATCGGTGCCACGACCGCCGTGGCCAACTCGAGGTGCTCCGCCGGTTCGTCGACGAACCCGGTTACCGTGATTCCCTCTCTCGTGTCGAGTGTACGCACTTCTTCCGATGGATTCGATCCGACGACGACGAACGACGCAGTGTCGACCTCGGCTCGTACTTGCGGAAACACCTCGTCGGCGAAGTATCGAACTGCATCTACGTTTGGGTAGTAGTCCATCCGCCCGAGAAAGACGATTCGCCCAGGATCGGTGTTGACTGTGTTGGGCCTCTCGAGGTACGTCTCTCGAACACCGTTGGGAACGACGGTCACGTCGTTCCGTATCCCCATAGCGGTCATATCGTGGACCGTCGTCACGAACGAGTGTTCAGCCGCTTGTGCCACCGTTCGTTCGTACGAGTTTAATCGTCGAGACTCGACCGTAGACAGCCACGACCGGGGCGGTGAGTGGATCTCGGCGAGCTGTGCACGGTTGTGTGACATCGAATCGACAAAGTCAACGACAAAGCGATCTTCCTGAACGTATGGGACGGTGTTGACGTAGTTCGCGTAACACAGATCGTATTCGCCAACGTGTTCGTTCACCCACTTCTGAACGTCCGAGAAGTGGTAGTACGCCGGCCGAATCGGATTGCCTCGTGCAAATGCCGCGCCTGCACGTCCGTACTTGGTGAACTCGTGACCGAGCGATTCGTGGCTGAAAGACGTCACCCCTGTGAATTCTGTCGCCAACGTCTCGAGATCGTCATCAGGCTCCTGATTCACGATCAACAGGTGAATGTCGTGTTCTTGCTGGAGAATTTTAGCGGTATTGTACGTCCGTAACCTAGCCCCGTCGACGACCGGGTAGGGAGACTGCGCACAAATGACGAGGATGCGTCCCATTCGTTCAGATCGTTTCCAGTAGATATGGTTAATTCGTATGATTCAAATATACGTCGATAGTCCACATGGTATGTGTGGCATTGCTGGTATTTTTTCCACGGGGAGGTCCCCCTCGAAATCACGACTCACATCTATGCAGGATCTGCTCGTCCATCGGGGTCCGGACGAGGGAGGTGTTTATACAGATAGTGTAATCTCGCTCGTACACCGTCGTCTGAGCATTATCGACCCGGAGAGCGGACAACAACCGATGTTCAACGAAGACGAGTCGATCGTCACTGTGTTCAACGGCGAACTCTACAACTACACCGCACTCCGTGACTCGTTGATCAAAAGCGGTCACTCATTTACCAGTGATAGTGACACCGAAGTCCTCGTTCACCTCTACGAGGAACATGGACCATCATTCGTTGACCGACTCGAAGGGATGTTCGCCTTTGCCCTTTGGGATTCGAATAGAGAGCGTCTCCTCCTCGCTCGGGATCCGATGGGTATCAAGCCTCTGCTCCTCGCCAACGACGGCGAGCGTATTGCCTTCGCCTCGGAGCTTCCAACACTCTTCGAATCTGGCGTGGATCACGGCGGTATAGATGAACGGAGCATTGCCAACTACTTCTCAGTTGGCTACATTCCCGCACCTTCGACGGCCTTCGAGAACATTCGCAAGCTCAGACCCGGCGAATTAATTCTTATATCGGAAGACAAAATCGACGATAGACAGTTCCACACCCCCTCGGTCGAACCGCGAACACCCACTCTGGAAGAGGCAGCGACAGAACTCAGGGGGCGTGTCGAGGACGCAATCGAGAAACGACTCATGAGCGATGTCTCTTTGGGTGCGTTCTTGAGTGGAGGCATCGATTCGAGTATCGTCGTCGGGACGATGGCAGAGCTCACCGACGATCCGGTAAAAACATTCACTGTGGGCTTCGAAGAGTCACTGTTCGACGAATCATGGGCTGCACGTGAAGTTGCAGAGTACCACGACACCGACCACACCGAGTGTACGGTGACGCCGAACGAGGTTCGCGACGCAATCCCCAACGTCCTCGACCGTCTTGGTGAACCCTTCGCCGATCAATCGATTATCCCCACATATATTGTTTCGCGAGAAACGAACAAGGATGTTACTGTCGCGCTCTCGGGAGACGGCGCTGATGAACTCTTTGCCGGGTACAGCCGCTACCGGGGCGAATACTACTCCCGCTATTACCGACAGCTCCCACCGATCGTCCGTCGGTCAGTCCTCGAACCCGTGATTGGAAGACTCAACGCCTCCCGAGGCAGTGTACGAGGAGAGTTTGTTCGCAAAGTTCAGAAGTTTACTCGGGGGAGTATCCCGGAAACTCCTGCTCGCCACTTCGAGTGGGCACGGATCGCCGAGGAGAACGCACTCAGTAGCTTGGGGGAGTTGAATCCCTCCGATTCCGGCCGTGAACTCTTCAGGCAGCAACACGAAATCGCGACTTCATATCTTCCGAAAGAGAGACAGGACAGTATGTCCAGAATGCAAGCTGTCGATACACACTTCGGACTGCCAAACCAAATTCTCCACAAAACCGACCGTGCCAGTATGTACAACTCGCTCGAAGTCAGGGTACCGTTCCTCGATACCGGTGTCGTCGAGTACGCGATGTCGCTCCCGACAGATTACAAGATAACACCACGTGAGCAAAAGCGTATCCTCAAGCGAGCCTTCGACGATGTACTCCCGGATCCGATCTTGGAGCGGGGCAAGCAAGGCTTCGATATGCCGATCGGCAAGTGGTTCAAGCACGAACTCGCAGACGAGTTCGTTCAAGCCATGTCAGACCTCAACACAGATCTCGTCGACACCGACGCCGTTATGGACCGGTTCGAAGAGCACAAAACGGAACGACAGGAACACGGGAAGTTTCTCTGGTCCGTCTACGTCTTCGCCCGGTGGCACAATCGACTGCGAAGAAGAAATATTATATGATATTCGACAGATGCTCCGTTGTCTGCTCGACAGTTCTCTGCCACCGAAAACGGTCGACAACGGTACGGCGACCTTGATGGCCAAGCGCGTCCTTGTTTTCGAGAACCCGTTCTAGTGCGGCAGTGTATCTTTCGATATCCCCGACAGGGACTGTCTCTCCCCCCTCTCGAACAACCGAGGCAGTCTGCTCTAAGTGACTCGACACAACGGGCAATCCTGACGAATACGCCTCGAGCACGGTCCGAGGTAATCCTTCAGCCCGACTCGGTAACAACAGCACGTCACCTGACCGATAGATCTTCGGCATCTCGCTGTAAGGCACGTGTCCGAGAAACTCAACATCCTCGGCATTCTTCCCCAGTTCCTCTCGAAGCGGTCCGTCCCCGATTACGTAGAGTTTCGCGTTTCGGTCGTCCGACAATCGGGACACCGCCTGAACCGCATCCCCGGGTCGCTTACCGTCAACCAGTCGCCCGACGAACAACACAATAGGGCCATCGTGATCGATCTGATCACTCTTCGGTCCATCGGGCGTAAACCGCTCGGTATCTACGCCATTAGCCACTACTTCGATCCAGGAATCGACGCCGAGTTCCCGTACGCGCGTTCTGTCTTCTTCAGTGTAGCAAAACACCACGTCGGCGCAGTTGAACGTCCAACGTCCCACACTCGGTAGATACAGATTGAACAGCCACTCGGGAGCATTTTGTGAATAGAGCCCGTGGTTCGTAATCGCCAGTGGGGTATCGCCCAGACGCCGCTTCAGGGCCGCCAAGTTCGTCGAAAAATAGAGGTGAGAGTGAGCGTGTATCACGTCGAAGTCGTTAGCTGTCCGTAGAAAGCGTGCGACGCCGAGTGAGATATCGTTGCTCAACAGTTCGACTGTCGGTTGGTGCCGTACCACCGTGTACCCGTCCCGTTCCTCTCGTCGTGGTAAACTCTCGTCCTCAGAGATCGTCAAGACCGTGACATCGTGATTCATCGCGGCCTGATCCCGGCTCATCGCGTGAACGTGGTAGGTCCCACCGCCAGGAATCTCGGGATACAAATTCTGTGCAACGCGAAGAATACGCATGATTTACGTTCCGGAACTCGCGGCTCATAGCCTTCTCGATTTACTCGAGGTAGTTTGACGAATCTCGGGAGGCCCAAGGGAGCCTGAATTCTCAGTGTTTCCAACGACGGACAACCGTCTCGAGAATGTCACCAACGACCTGCCAAACCTGCCGAATCACGATCTTCAGATCGAACCAGAACGACTGACAGCGAATATACTCGACATCGTAGCGCAGCTTTTGCACCGGTTCGTGACCGGTTACGTCATTGACCTGCGCGAGACCCGTAAGACCCGGGCGAACGAACCATCGGCGACGCCAGTCGGATACCCCTTCTTCGATATCGCGATCGAGCTCCGGACGCTCCGGTCGTGGACCGACGACACTCATATCGCCGACGAGGATCGACCACAACTGTGGAATCTCGTCGAGATGTGTCTTCCGAAGAGTTCGACCAACTCGCGTTACCCGTGGATCTCGTCTACCCCGATCTTCCTCGCTTAGTTTTGCCCCGGTTCGCTCTTCTGCGTTCGGTATCATACTCCGGAATTTGTACACCTGAAAGGTGTCTCCGAACTCAGCAGTCCGTTCCTGCTTATAGAAGATCGTGCCACCGTCCTCGATTTTGATCGCTACGGCAGCGGCTGCCATCAGCGGCAGTCCGAACAGCAGACCGACAGCCGCGAACACAACGTCGAAGACTCGCTTTACCACCCGTTCCTGCCAGTCCCACGGCTCGACGTCGATGTCGACGATCTCCTCGACCTGGTCGTCGTCGACGAGGACGCTGTCGGCCTCGTCTCGGTGGATCTTCGCGTCGACGCCGTGTTCGTGACACGTCGCCAGCACGCCAAAGAACTCCTCTCGATCCGTCTCGTCGAAGGCGAACACGGCGACATCGATGTCGTGTTCGACGAGAATGTCGTCGAGGCGCGAGAGGCCGCCCAGACACTCCAGGTCCATCGTGTACGTCAGCGAGTCGGCCGTACTGCCAGCACCGTCAGCAAGCTGTGGTTGCCCCGGTCCCGCTTGGTCGACGACGTAGGGCGACGGAGGGGAGACGTAGCCAAAGACCGGGATGTCGATCGCAGCCAAGATACGGTCGATCTCATTCGGATCGTCGCCGACGATGATCGCCCGACCGCTCTCGCCACGTGCCGGCCGGCTCCGGATGGTCACAAACCACGTCGGGATCGCCACGACGAGCAACGATCCGACGATCAGGAGTGTCGCTCGCGGCAAGCGATACGTGTAATCGAAATAGCCGATCGTTGCGAGGGCAAACAGCCCAACGAGCGTCCGTTTCAAGGCGAACATCGAGACGTCGAGGATCCGGTGAGGACGGGGCTTGTACAGCGGAGCGAGTGCCAGCAAGACGACGACGGCCGTCGTGCCAGCTTCGATGAGGAACTCTCTCCCCTCGGCGGGGTCGAAGGGAAGATGTCCGACGACGGGTACCAATCGAAAGCCAGAGTGGACGAGCGGGTGATTGGCAACCGTGACTGCGGCCACGATCAGCGCAAAGACCCCGACGACGGAAACAATCCGATACCGCCAGCCACTCGCCATTGCCTTACCGTCCTTCTCGGTATATATACATAAATCGGTTACTGATCCACGGAGGGCGGGCAGGTATATCACTGACAAAAATCCGGGAGCCCATACCGACATTTTTCGATGATAGTTGTGAAGGAATAGGCGTCTCATGAGGACAGTGGCTCACAGCCGGGTTTATCGCTCGCAAGAGAGATAGAGAGGAGGACGATTTTGACCAACAGAAGGGTGTTGGGTTCGATTTTGTTGGTTAACTCAGTTGCTGGCCAGCAGTCGATCGTAGGACAGTCACCTCATTCATCAAATCTGCTCGCTTCGTGGTCACTCACTTGCAACGGCTGTGTTGAATCGCCATAACGTGGTAGATTTCACTGTTTCACAGCACGTTTAATGTTGTAGACGACACACATCAGGGCGATTTCGTGGAACTCACGAAACCAGGATCGCGCTCGCACGGCGAAGCCGAGCGAGCGCTTCACAGCCGAATTGACGGTCTCAGTCATCGAGCGTTGATTGTAGCGCTGTTCGTCGATTCTGGCGTTGTGTGCGTGGTCGTAGGGAGCGAAGATGCGGTGCTTGATGAGGGGTCTGATGCCGAGTTCACGCAATGCTTCGCGGAGCGCTTGCTTCTCATAGCCTTTGTCGGCGGCCAGAGACCGCAGATCGCCCGCGTTCCGGCGGGCGATCTGCTCGGCGAGGTCTGCGTCGCTTCCTTCCCGATTCGTCGAACAGTGTACGTCAAGGACGGCTTGAGTGTCTGTATCGACGAGTTTCGTAACTTTTAGCTTCTGCACGCGGTAGCTGATTCGCTGGCAGTAGTGGCGGCTGGCGGCCGAGCGTTCGTAGAATGTGGCGTCGATAGCAGCGTGTTTCGATGGGTCGTGTAGCTGCGCCGACTGGCGCAGCAACACTCGACAAATGCTCATCTCGATCCGGTCGAACGCTTTACACAACGTGGATGGAGAGGGGAGATCGGCCGCATTGAGGCCGATCTCCCCGGTTATTTGTGGCATCTCTTTGAGCAAGCCAATCGTCATTCGGTAGGACGCATCAAGGTAAATCCGCAGACAATGGAGAGAAACGAGGGCGTAATCGGCGAATCCGCCGCCCCGGAAGGTGGCGGCGGATTCGTCTCCATCGCCAGTAACTCTTTGAGCAATCGGTACAATCTCTCCAGTGAAGCGGGAGATTTGTGTCATGGACAACCAAATTATCCCGCTTCAACTCCTTTGATTTAGCGACCTATCCCGACACCGTCTGGTGATTCAACAGAGCCCATAGAACTGTTCTCATGGCTGTCGACGGATTCAGCGTTATTGGCTCCGAGTTCGCTGTCCACGACTTCATAGAAATCACGGTCACTAAGCTAAACTACGCCAACCGAGCAAGAACAGTCAGTATACGGAAATAAAGGGCCTATCTCTGAACAGTTCTAGGCCCCGTGCACCTGGTGTACGGGTTTCTACAACTGTAACGCTCTGAAAAGATAATATATCTGACTGTAACATATGAAGACTTCTATGACACGCTGATTGAAAGCCAATGCACACCCGATCGCACGACACAGTGCGATCAGTGTGTAAACCGTTTCAATTGTTGCTATAACCGCCATCTGGTGGATGAACGGGCGAGGCCTGCTCGCGTTCGTTGTCGCTCGTCGGCCACTCTCGAAGGCCACATAGTACTAGCCCAAGTCAGCCCCTTCGAATCGTCGATATCCAAGGAAGACTGGAATCGTCGCCCATCCAATCAGGACCAGGACACCGAATATGTTCGGAGCATGCGGCCCGGAGATTGTTGTTCCGTACCAAATGCTTTCGATGAGATCTGGAATGTAGTAGCGTGCAGCGTTGAACGCTTCGGCCGGGCTCAGTCGATTAACGTAGAGGTACCACGTAGGTTCCTCAAGCGAGTAGAAAACGGTCGCCTGGCTCGGTGTTTGTGTGGTCCCGGTGAAGACAACTGCGAACAACCGGAGGATGAGGTTCCGCCAGAGTGGCTCAACAACTGCATAAATCCCCATTACGAGACCGATAGCGCGTGTTTCGCTGGCGACGAAACTGGATACGCCGACGGTAAGGCCGATCCATGCGAACGCAAAGAGGAGCAGCGCTATCGTACCGCCGAGTACGTTGATGAACCCGATGATTCCAAATCCGAAGGCAACGACGACAGCCATGACTGCGAGGGCGAGTAAAACAGTTGTTGCCAGTATCAGTAATCGGCCGAGGTAGGTGCCGTAGACGACGCTGCGACGGGTCCCTGGCTGTCCGAGCAGAATACGGATGCTTCCAGAGGTCCGTTCGCCGACGATGGATTTGAACCCGATGCCGATTGCCGCGAGCGGCAGCCAGAGCGTGAACTGAGCGACAGCAAGAATGAACGGCTGCGTGTGCTGATCGGCAATCGGGGAGGATAGAAACGCCAGAATGTGCGACAGGCAGAGAATCGTCATCGCCCCGGCGATCACCCAGATCGACCGAGTACGCAGTGAATCTTTGAAATCTTTCCGTGCGATCGTTGTCAACGAACTCATTCCGAATCACCGCCAGTTGTGAGTTGACTAAACAGATCAGCCAGTGACGCTTCCTCAATTTCGATGTTGGTTACGGAGACACCAGAGGCTTCCACTTGCGCGATGACCGTGGATTTCAACTGCGGATCACGCAGCTTGACGGTGAGAGTCCCGTCAGTGTATTCGACATCGCTGACACCGTTGAGGTCGCCCAGTTCGAGCGCCGTCGGCGTGCCGTCAATCGACAGAGTCAGAGTCGATTGTCTGTCGAATACATCACGCAGCCCGGCAATCGTATCGACGGCGACGAGTTCGCCGTCGTTGATGATTGCAACGCGGTCACAGACTGCTTCGACCTGTTCGAGGATGTGGGTCGAAAAGAAAATCGTTGTGCCAGCTTCGGCTTCCGCTCGGATCATCTCTCGCATGTCCTGGAGGCCGTTCGGGTCGATGCCTGCCGATGGTTCATCGAGAATGAGTACATCGGGATCACCAACGAGTGCCATACCGAACGCCAGTCGCTGCGCCATGCCTTTCGAGTAGCTCCCGACGGCTTGGTCGCCGGCATCAGTCAGTCCAACACGGGAGAGGAGGGCATCGGTGTCCTCCTCACTTCCGTGCAGATCTTTGGCTAGTTCGATGTGTTCTATTCCAGTGAGTGAGTCGTAGAGGCTGTACTCATCTGGAAGAACACCGATGTTCTGTCGTACCTTTCGCGGGGTTTGCTGTGGGTCGTAGTCTGCAACGACAGCGTGCCCGTCGGTCGGCCGGATGAAATCCAGGAAAATGTCGATGGTCGTCGATTTCCCCGCGCCGTTCGGGCCGAGGAAACCAAACACTTCTCCACGTTCTACGCGGAGAGTAAACTCATCAAGCGCTGTTTCCTCACCATACCGTTTCGTCAGCTTCGTGGTTTCGATGGCAGTCATCTGGAGGGCATCCTGTGTTTATAGTGTGTTTACAAATATATTCTGGTTATTCGTACTCCCAGACGACGATGTACAACAAGAACCGGATCACGAACACTCCAGTTCCGATTGTGGACGAGCCATCCGTCTTTGTCAGTGACATCCTCCCCGCCGTGAACGGCGGGGCTTCCCGTACCGAAGATAGCTCTTAGCCCCATCGCCGAAGTAGGTGTCTGCGATCCGATCCAGAGACTCGTTTCCAGTGGATCATGACCTGGCTCCGAAGAGAGTGTATAAACTGTCGAGGCGAGAAGCAGGTGAGCCAACCCGTCCCGAAGGCCCAGCATTTCGCAACGATTAAACCGTCGCCCACCGTTTCCTCAACTGCTACGTCACGGGCCGGTGGGGTAGCTTGGTATCCTTCGGCCTTCGGGTGGCCGTAACCGCGATTCGAATTCGCGCCGGCCCATTTTCACTCTACTACGCGAGAAGTCCTGAGAACGCAGAGTTCAGTGTACGTTGGAATAGAACGAAATACGCTACTTCACCGGCTTGGTGACACAACACGATCATTGCGTGGTCGCTGTTCGATACAGCAGGACCGTTCCACGTCGAGCGTTGCACTGAGGACTCTCAAATGCAATCACTGGGTAAATATCGTGTTTGTGCGTGCAAGAGAAACAGCGAACGTAAAGATATCACCCTGGAGAACTCATCTGCTGGGGCCGAGATCGTAAAACGAGCCCGACTCGTACCCCGCATGAACTGACAGTTGATGCTGGTTCGCAGCAACTGTCGACTGCGGCATCGACGCTCGTTGCCATGGCGACCGTGTCTCAGTATCGCTCGATCTCGAGGTCGGGGATCGGTTCGAAATCGGTGGGGTTGCCGGTAACGACCGGCTCGTCGTAGTGGCGTGCAGTCGCTCCGATCAGTATATCTCCGGTCGAGACTGTCTGTCCCTGACGCTTCAGTGACCCGTTGAGCCGGCCAGCGAGACGCGCGATCTCCGGCGTTGTCTCCTCGACGGGGCGAGTGTCGACGATCGACTGGATCTTCTCGACCTCCGCTTCGGGCGTCTCGGTGTATCCGACACCGACGTACAACTCGTACACGACCTGCGCGGGGATTCGTTCGACAACGGGATTCGAGTCCAGCTGACCGGCCTTCGTCACGGCGTCGGTCTGTCCGTTCATTATATCGATCAAAAACGACGTATCGAGGATCATGTGCCCTCGAAACGGTCGACCAGCTCGTCGAGATCCTTGTTGTCGACGGCGTCTACCTCGTCGACTGCTTCACGGAACCCGTCCGCTTCCTCGTCCGAGAGGATACCGGCGATCTCCAGCAGCGAGGGGCCGCCGACGAGCCGATCGACGGCCTCCGAGAAGGTCTCGTCCTCGTGTTTTCGCGCTCGGATCGTCTCGTAGACGTCTTCGTCGAGCCGGACGTGCTTCGTCCCCATATGTAAACACTCGTTTACAGAGTTGAAAAGGCTACCGCCACCACGTGCCGACTGATTCCGACTGCACGATCCAACCAATGACGGCTATCAGCTGTCGACCAGCGTTTCGAGCACCGACCCGAGAACGTCGAATTCCTCGTCGGTGACCTCGTGGCCCACGCCCTCGTAGCGACGCTCAGTCACATCCCCATCGAGCGACCGGAACACTTCCGCAGTGGCTCGCGCCCGGTCGGCGGAGACGTGTGAGTCTTCGTCGCCCGAGGCCACGAGCACCGGCGTCCCGTCGAGCGTCCCTGCGTAGCCCCCGGAATCCAGGGCCGGACCGAGCAGCGTGCCACTGAGGGCGGCTACGCCGCCGTACCGGTCGGGGTTGCGGGCGGCGAACTCGGCGGCGACGCAGGCCCCCTGCGAGAAGCCGACGAGGACGACGTGGTCACGGTCCACGCCGAAGGTCTCGACGACGTGTTCGAGGAGGGCCTCGACGACGGCGAGGGCAGACGAGACGTGTGGTTCGTTGCGCTCGATCGGCTGGGTGCCAGCGTATGGATACCACCTGCTTCGGTGGGCGTCAGGGGCGACGACGGTGACGCCGTGGTGGGAGATCGGATCGAGGAGGGCAACGATGCCCTGTGCGGTCGCGCCCCGGCCGTGGAGCGCGAGGACGACGGCTTCCGTGGCTCCTCGGGGCGCGCCCGCGGTGACGATCGGCCGGCCGCCGTGGGGACCGGGCGCGTCGTCAGTAGGACTGTGCTCGCTCATCCGTCGCGGTGAGGGACCTCGACCGGAGGCAACTGCTCCTCGATCATCGACCGGTCCTCTTCGGCCCACGGTGGCAGGACGAGCGACCCGCCGAGGTCGGCGGCGTCCTCGTCGACGGTCAGGCCCGGTGACTCCGTCGCGAGTTCGATCAGGATCCCGCCTGGTTCCCGGACGTAGATCGCTCGGTAGTAGTGCCGATCGTGGATGCGCGAGACGCGAACGTCACGGTCCCGGAAGAGGTCGTGCCACTCGCGCAACTCGTCGTCGGCGACGCGCAGGGCGACGTGGTGGATCGTCCCCACGCCCTCGCGGCCGAAGGTGCCCTCGCGGTCGAGCAGGTCGACGACGGTCGCGTAGTCACCGGATGCGCGGTAGCGGACCCGATCGTCACTCTCGGCGACCTGTTCGAGGCCGAGCGTTTCGAGGACGCTCGCGGTCTGGTAGGGATCGACGGGATGGGTCGTGACGCCGTGGAGGCCCCTGATCCCGTGCTCGGTTGGGACGGGGCCCGCCTGCCAGGAGGCGACCGGCGCGTCGGCGGCCACGAGTTCGAGGCGCGTCCCCGCGGGATCCTCGAACCGGAGCAGGGACTCGCCGAGGCGCTCGCGGCGCTCGGCGTCGACGCCGTGTGTGGCGAGGCGGTCCGCCCAGAAGTCGAGTGACCCCGGCGGAACGGCGAAGGCGGCGGCGTCGATTCCCGGTCGCCCGCGCCGCCCCGGCGGCTCGTTGGGGTAGGGAAAGCAGGTGTAGATCGTCCCGAGGTCGCCGGTGGCGTTGCCGTAGTAGAGGTGGTAGCGCAGCACGTCCTCGTGGTTGACGGTGCGCTTGACGAGGCGCAGTCCCAGCACGTCGGCGTAGAAGTCGAGATTCGCCTGCGGGTCCCCGACCATCGACGTGACGTGGTGGATCCCCGGCGTATCGGTGAGCATCTGATAAACGTCTGTTGGGGATCGGTGGTGATAGTCCCGGCGGCAGACGAAAGAGGGCGTTCGAGAGAAACGGGTACAACCAGCGTGCAGACACCGAAAGCCCTCGTGCCGTTCCGGTCCCGGGACCCACACTGTGCTCCTCACGTTGTTGCGGTGCTTGTGGAGTCCGGGTTCCCGGAACTGCACTCGCCCTTTCATCCGCCAGGCACGTGGATAGCTCCACAGTCTACGTCCTGGCGGATGAAAGGGCGAGGCGCGGTAGCCGGATCTGCGGCGGCACTATTCGACCGCAGGGAGAATATCCGACACAGATCCGGCTAGCGAGCCGAGGGCTTTCGGTGCCTTGTTGCCGGTCTTGCCTCCTCGCCGAATACCTGCGTCGAAAGCGAGCGTTCTTGTCCCCACACGTCCTCGCCGTCGGTATGCGCCAGTTCGTCATCATCGGCCACGACGCCCCCACGACGCCCGACTTCTCGCTGGACGATCTCGCGGGGGCGGCGGGGCGACTCGACGTGCTCTGTCGGTGTGTCTCGGCCGCCGTCTTCCTCAGTCACGACGTCCGCGAGGACGTACGCGTCCACCTCGTGCTGGGCGACGAGTACACGGTCACCGTCGACAGCGACACGGTCCGGCGGCTCAACCCGGACGAGCGCTCGACGGCGGCCCTGATCCGCACGGCCCTCGAAGAGCGCGAGGAAGCCATCGGCCACGTGCCAGTCGAAACCTCGCCCGGCATCTCGCTGACCCGCCGGGGATTCGAGGGGACGCTCGAAGACGTGGCGACGGCGGGGACGGTCGTCCAGTTGCACGCCGACGGCGACCCCGTCGTCGACGCGACGCCGCCGACCGATCCGGTGTTCGTCCTCTCGGATCACCGAGATTTCACCGACGCCGAACAGGCCCTGCTGGACGACGCCGTCGACCGGCGGCTCTCGCTTGGCCCACAGCCGTTACACGCCAACCACGCGATCACCGTCGCCCACAACTTCCTCGACACCGACGGCTACCGGTCCACCGAGTGATACTGCCAGCTGTCACTTCGTGAAGAGCTTCGCCACCTCGGGGTGGCGAAATCGGTCACAGATGTACAGCCGGTAGTATGAGCCAGGAGCGCGCCCCCGGAGCGTGCGAAAGCCACTTGACTCGGTCCCCGCGTTGGGGTGAGGTATGGACGAGCGCAGACGGCGGTTCCTCGCAGGCGTGGGAACGACCGCGGCGATCGGGACGGCCGGCTGTCTCGGTCGCTTGCGGACGCTCGGAGGCGGCCCGGAGAGGCCGCCAGCCGAGACGGCCGACACGCAGTTCCGTGGCGAAACCACCAGACGGGGTGTGTTCCCCGAACAGACGATTCCCTCCTCGGTGACCGTCGACTGGCGACTCGACGGCCTCAACACGGGCGGACACACCGCGGCGAAGGGCAGTCCCGTGCTGGCACCGAACGGCGATATCGTCGTCACCGGCGACACCGGCGAGGTGTGGGCGGTCCGGCCCGACGGGAGACGGCGGTGGCGAGCCGACGCCACGGACACGTCGCGGGGATTCCACGGCACGCCAGCGATCGCGAACGGGACTGTCTACGTCGGCGCGTACGACGGGGCGCTGTACGCGTTGGATCTGGAGACGGGCGAGCAGTACTGGCGCACGCAGCTGGGCGACGCCATCGGCTCCAGTCCCGGCTACCACGACGGACGGCTCTACATCGCCGTCGAGTACTACGAACCGAGCGGTGCCATCTTCGCGCTCGACGCCGTCACGGGCGAGGTCCGCTGGGAGGATCGCCGGATCACGGACCACCCACACTCGACGTGTGCGATCGACCGGGCGGCCGGTCGGCTGGTCGTGGGCTCGAACGACGGCTCCCTCTACGGCTGGTCGTATCCCGACCACGAGTTCCTCTGGCGCTACGACACCGGCGAGGAAATCAAGGGGCCGATCGCGACCTGGGACGGGAGCGCGTTCTTCGGCTCGTGGAGCGACAGGGTCTACCGCGTCGCGCTGTCGGACGGCACCGAGCAGTGGGCGACCGATCTGGGCGCGTCAGTGATGGCCGGCCCCGCCGTCGAGGGAGCGACGGGCACCGTCTACGTCGGCGACCAGCACGAGTCGCTGTACGCTCTCGACACCGACAGCGGCGACGAGCAGTGGGAGACGGACGTGGGTGGCCCCGTCATCGGCTGTCCGACCGTGACCAGCGAGCACGTCCTCGTGGGGTCCTACGAGCCGACGCTGTCCGCGCTGGCGAAGTCGACGGGCGAAGAGGTCTGGACCGTCCCGGCCGAGGGCGAGGTCACCAGCACCCCGCTGGTCACCGACAGTGCAATCTACGTCGCCGAGCGAACCTCCGAGGCGTCGCTGGAGGGCGAGGGCCCCACCGGCGGGCTGTACCGCATCGTCGCCGACGAGTGACCGGCGGTGACGGCTGGGGCGGTCCCGAAAGTGCCAGAAGACCTTTTGACGTGCCCGGCGAGGGACACACGTGACTGAGTACGCCTCCGATCCCCTCGACCGGCGTGCCTTCCTCGCCGCCACCGCCGCCGTCGGGACGGGCGCAGTGGCCGGCTGTAGCGCGCTGGAATCCGGCGAGGACGCGACGACGACGCCGGTCGACGAGGGCCGCGCTCGCGAGTTGGCCGAGCGTTTCGCACCGACGCTGTACTTCGACAGCGCCGAGCAGTGGTACCCGACCGATCCACGCCCCTACGAGAGCGAGCGCGAGGGCGAAACTGTCGTCGCGGGATTCGACGCACTCGACGGCTACACCGAACGGTTTCGAGCCGCCGAGACGCCGCCGGACCCGACCGTCTTCCACAACGTCGTCACCTACGACGACTCTCCGCTGGCGGTCGTCCAGTACTGGGCCTACAGCGCCTTCGACCAGTTCACGACGAACTTCCACTGGCACGACTGGGAGGTGCTCCACGTCTTCGTCGACACCGACAGCGACGAGCCCGCGCTGTTCGTCGCCAGTTCCCACTCCCGGAAAGTGCCCAACAACGAGTTTCTCGATCCCGAGCGGACCGTGCCGCGGATCCTCCAGGAACTGGGCTCTCATTCGAGCGCGCTGTCGGTCAACGAGGAACGCGACCGCTTCCAGCGACTGCCGACGGGCGGCGACATCGCGGACATCACCAACCGCGTCGTCGACGACGTCGAGTCTCTCGCCTCGATCCCCGTCGCCTACGGGCTGCCCCGCGACGAGGGGAGTCGGCTCCCCTACGTCGTCCCGGAACTCGACGGCGCACCCGTCTACGAGCACGATCGGCTGCCGTCGGTCGAACCCGAAGATCTCGTCCCCGCGGCGCTCACGATCCGGTCGTTCGACGCGCTCACCGCGCCGCCGACCGACCTCCCCGAGCGCGAGACCGGCCTCGTCTTCGAGTTCGAAGGCCGCGACGACCCCGAGACCGACGCGGACGTGGCGTACGAACTGCGACCGACGACGGCCCTCGAACACATCTCCGGGTTCACCGGTCCGCAGTTGAGTTTCGAGTTCTCGGTCCCGGAAGCCGTCGAGGACGCGGTCTCGGGCCACATCACCACCACTGGCGAGCCCTGGACCCAGCCTCGCTACGAGAACCCCGCGGCGGACATCTCGGACCCGAACCACCGCCGGGAACTCGCAGATCGCTACACGGCGATCGGCGAGCCGGCACCGGTCAACGCCGTCGTCACTGCCGTGTCCTCGCTCGTCGAAGACGGCGAGGCTCCGGACGGGGAAGGCGTGACCACCGAGGACAGCGCGGTCGAGTCCGTCGCGCTGCTGGAGAGCGAGCCGAGTGCCGTCCCGACGTTCCGGGGAGTCGCGGTCGCACAGGGCGTCGACTCCGGCCAGCACCGCCTCACCGTCAACGGAGCAGGTGTCGAACCGCACAGCGAGTCGATCACGGTCGAAGACGAGGGCGTGACGGCGGCCGGCGTCGACGGCGAGATCCCGCTCGTGGCTCGCGAGGACGCGACGAAGGTGACCGTCGATCCGACCGAGAGCGAGGCCGACGTGACCGACTTCGCGCTCGAAGACGACTTCGGCGGGCGGCTCTACGACGCGCCGGTCGAGGGACCAGACGCGGTCTACGTCCACCGCGGCGGTGCCTACACGGGCGAGATCCGGGACAGCGACGACGAACTCGGGGCCGTCCGCGTGAACCCGACCGACGAGGACCGCATCGCGATCGAGCGGCCGACCACCGGGAAAGAATCGCTGGCGAGCTTTCTGGCGACGATCACCGAGGAGACGCGCGCCGAGATCGAGGGACTGGACCTCGACGGGAGGGCAAACGCCGTCCGGGGACTCGTCAGAGCGCTGGAAGCGACCGGCAGCGCCGCACAGCGAGCGGCCCAGCGGGCCGCAGACGGCGACCGAGAGGGAGCGGACCGCCGGCTCGTCGCCGTCCAGAGCGGATTCGACCGGGTCGCAGACAACCTCGAACGGGCCGCAGACGGTCTCCCCGATCCTATCGAGCGAGCGGTCGACAGACGGCTGTCACAGGCCCGCAAACGCGTCCAGCAGGCCCTCGACGCGGAGAAGCTGTAGCGCGGGCGGCAGTTCCGGGCTCCTTTTGACCGTCGTCCACACACGCTGTGACATGACCGACGAACTCGCCTGGGAGACTCTGGAGCGCAGCGTCGCCTACAGCTGTGCGGGGTTCGACGTACGCAACGAGCGCGTTCGCTTCCCGGACGGTACCGACGCCGAATTCGACTACCTCGCGGAGGGTGAGAGCGTCGTCGTCCTCCCGCTGACGCCCGACGGCGACGTGGTCGTCATCGAGGAGTGGCGACAGGCGGTCGGCCGCGTGAACCGCGGCCTCCCGGCCGGCTCGATGGAGTCCGACGACGCCGAGCCCGCGGACGCCGCCCATCGCGAACTCGCCGAGGAGACCGGCTACGAGGCCGGGTCGCTCGAACACCTGACGACGGTCGAGCCGGCCAACGGCTTCGCGGACGCCGTCTTCCACTACTTCGTCGCCCGCGACTGCGAGCAGACGGTCCAGCAGGACCTCGACGACAACGAGTCGATCCGCGTCGCGACGACGACGCTCGACGAACTCCTCGATGCGGCCCGCGAAGACGAGCTTCGGGACGGGCGCACGGTGACGGGCGTGCTCTACTACGCGCTGTTCGAGCAGTAGAGTCGTCTCCCGGCCGTCCGTCTGTATCCCACGCACCACCTGGAGCCGACGGTTGCAGAGAGAACAGTGCGGCCAGATAGCTGCCAGAAGATAAATCGCAGTGGTATTCTTGCCGAAGTGATATATGTTTGTGGGACTAGTTAACAGTGTGCTCACAGAAGAACTGACAGTCGAGACGGGCGGTGACGCCGAACGGACGCTCGGCCCGGCGGCACTGGCCTCGATCGCCTCCGTCGCGCTGGCACTGTACTACTACTACGTTCGAGGAGACAAACAGCGCGGACAGTTCGTTGGCCTGTGGCCCGCGACGATCCTCGGGCTCGCCATCTACCGCAGGCTGGACGAGATCGAGACGGAGCTCGAACGGCACCGAGAGTGAAACGCTGGGCCGTCGCTCCGTGAAGGGAGTCGCCACCTCGGGCCGCCGAGAGTTCGAGCCGGTGTACCGGACGACCAGACACTGCAGTCGCGACGAGACAGACACAATGCGTTCGACAATCACCAGACCACTCACACGGATCGACACCGAGACGCGCATCCAGTACGGATTGATGCTCCTGTTTGGCACGCTCTGCCTGCTGGCAGCAGTCGCCCCACTGGAGCTGATGACGAAGGTCGTCGTCGTCTCCGTGCTGTTCGGCTTCACTGGCGGGCTCTGGGTCTCCCATCTCGTTCAGATCGTCCAGCGAGCCGCACCCGAGGCCGAGACATGAGCAACGATCTCGCAGACGAACAGCCCGACCGTTCGCTCTCCGGGATCGAGTTCCTGACCGGCGAGGACCCGAGCGCGGGGTCGTTTCTCCTCGTGGTCGGGATCGTCACGTGCGTGTTCATCGCAGCGTTCCAGTTTACGCTCCCGGAACCCATCTCGACGGTTTTGACCAGCCTCGTCGTCGTGCTCGCCGTGATCAGCTTCCTGCTGGGCGCGATTCTGGACGCACTGGGCTACTTCGACGTGCCGGACAGCTAAGCCCCAGCCACACGATCTGATCGGCCCTCGGGACGCCCGAGCGGCCTCATTCGAGCTGGTGGTAGTCCAGTTCGTGCCCTTCGTCGAGAGCCGCCTGGACGGCGTCGCTCGGCGTGCCGACCGGACGCGTCTCGGTCCGCATGCCACCGACGTCGGAGCGTTCGAAGTAGATGTTGCGCTGCCAGTCCGGGTCCGTCTCCGTCTCGTCGGTCCGGTAGTGTGCGCCCCGAGACTCGGTCCGTTCGAGTGCGCCACGCAGGACCGCCTCTGCGGCGGTCAGCATGAACCCGATGTCGATCGCGAACTCGAACGACGAACTCGTCGTCGGCCCCACGTCCATGTCGGCGGCCTTCCGGCGGACCTCGTCGAGTGCGTCGAGGCCCGCCCGCAACGACGCGTCGGTCCGCAGGATGCCGGCGTGTTCCCACAGCAGGTCCTGCAGTTCGGTGAACACGTCCATCACGTCGTGAGAGCCGTCCCGACCGGCCAGTGTCGCCAGGTCGCGGAACTGCGGCTCGGCGATGTCGGAGACGACCGCCTCGGGCAGGTGCCCCGCTCCGTCGACGCGCTCGGCGATCCGTTCGCCCGCAACGACGCCGAAGGCGACGGTCTCTGCCAGCGAGTTGCCACCGAGTCGGTTGGCACCGTGGACGCCGGCCATCGTCTCGCCGATCGCGAACAGTCCGTCGACGGTCGTCTCCCCGTGCTCGTCGACGGCGACCCCGCCCATGCCGTAGTGGGCCGTCGGCGCGACTTCGACTGGCTCGGTGGCCATGTCGACGCCCAGTTCCTGGAACCGCTCGTACATCCGCGGGAGACGCTCTCGAATGAACGCACGGTCCCTGTGAGAGAGATCGAGGGAGACGCCGCCGTTGTCGGTGCCACGTCCTTCCGCGATCTCCTGTGCGATCGCTCGGGCGACGACGTCGCGGGCGTCTAGCTCCATCTGGTCCGGTGAGTACCGCTCCATGAACCGCTCGCCGTCGGTGTTGTAGAGGTGTCCCCCCTCGCCGCGAACCGCCTCGGTGACGAGTCTCCCACTCCAGGGCTCCCACTCGGGATCGTCTTCGTCGACCGCCATCCCCGTCGGGTGGAACTGGACGAACTCCATGTCCATGAGTTCGGCACCCGCGTCGTAGGCCAGTGCCGGCCCGTCGCCGTTGTTCTCGTCGTCGCGGGACGTGTGGCGGTTGTAGGCCGCGGCGTAGCCACCAGCCGCGAGCACGACGGTCCCCGCGTTGACGAGCACGAACTTGCCGGAGTCCATGTCGAACCCGACCGCGCCGTAACACTGGTCACCGTCCGACAGCAGCTTGGTGATCAGCACGTTCTCGCGGTACGGCACCGACAGCTCCCGTGCCCGGTCGACGAGCGTCTCCAGCATCGACTCGCCGGTGTGATCGCCCGCGAACGCCGTCCGGCGGAACGACTGGGCACCGAAGAACCGCTGGTCGATCTCGCCGTCGTCCGTTCGGGAGAAGTCCATCCCCCAGTCGTCGAGTTCCCGGAGGCGATCGGGCATCTGTCTGGTCACCGTCTCGACCTTCTGTGGGTCGTTGACGAAGTGGCCCTCGTTGAGGGTGTCGGCGGCGTGGATCGCCCACGAGTCGTCCGGATCGTGGGTCCCGAGTGCGCCGTTGATGCCACCGCGAGCCCACGTCGTGTGGGCGTCGCCGTGATTCCGTTTGCCCAGCACCAGTACGTCGTCGACGCCGCGATCGGCGAGTTCGATCGCCGTCCGAGCGCCGGCAGCGCCCGCTCCGACGACGAGTACCGAGACGTCGACTCGCTCGTATTCGGGCACAGACGTTCCGTCGCTGTCGGCAGTGTCTGGGTTGCTCACATCAAGACAGAGGGGCGCTGGACCCTTACGGCTTTCGCGCGCGTGCGCGTGATCGCACGCGAAGCCGCGAAACACGTATCGGTCGAGAGGCGCTACGGCCGGTGTGACCGAGCCAGAACACGCCGACGGCCTCGAAGCGCGGCTCCGAGAGCGGTTCGGCGACCGCGAGGGCGTGTCGCTGACCGTCTCGGACGACGGCCACTGTCGCCTCGCCTTTCCCGACCGGACGCTCGTCGTCGAACGGCGTCAGGGGCCGGCAGGGACCGCAGCGTGGACGCTCGTCGTGCGAGCCGGCGGGGAGACGGTGAGCAAGTTCGGCCCGCTGGAGACGACGACGACCGTCCTCGAACGGGTCGCCGCCCTGGCCGACGCGGACGTTCGCTACACCGTCTGCTGTGACGGGACCCCGTCGTGAACCACGATCGCATCCACGCCAGAGAGCCCGACCACCACGTCGATCGGTGGGAGCGTGGGCAGATCGAGACACTCGAAGAACGCGACGGCCACTGCGTCGTCACGGTCCGCGCCGACGACGGGGAGTGCGTCGAACTGACCGTCACCTTCGCCGTCCGGGACCTGTTCGTGGGACGACTCGACCTCGACGGCGGATCGCCGGTCGGCGAAACGGTCTGGTACCGCGTCCGGGGCGGGTGAACGACAGACGTTTCGGACCGAAACCGCAAGCGAAGACTACGGGATGGGACGTAGGGACGCCCTCGCCGATTGTCTCGTCGCCGAACGCGAACACCTGGAAGCGAGTGGCGACGCGGCCGTGGGTGAGTAACGTTTATTCGGTTGAAATTGCTACTCAGTTGTATGGCGACGGCCGTGAAGATGGACGAGGCGGTCAAGGAGAAGATAGAGGAGATCCAGGCCGAGATCAGACTCGAAACGGGTCGGAAGGTAACCCAGCAGGAGATCCTCGAACGGATGGTCGAGAACGTCGATCGGTCCCGGACGGAGTTCGTCGATTCGTTCCGTGACTCGACGGTCCCGCTGAGTGACGAGCAAAAAGAGAAACTACGCGAGAGTCAGTTCGACTCGGGCGTCGAGACCGACGAGGACGACATCGACGACATCCTCTACGGATGACCGTCTTCGTCGATACTGGCGTCGTCTACGCGGAGCAGGATCACTCGGCATCTCGCCACGATGTCGCCGCCGCAGCGCTCGAAGCAGTGCAAGACGGGGCCTTCGGACAGCCGTACGTCAGCGACTACGTCTACGACGAGGCAGTGACGTTGACGCTACAGCGAAGCGGCGATCACGAGCGAGCAGTCCACGTCGGGAAGCGGATTCGAGGCGACGGCTACCCGAGCGAGTTCTCGATGCTCGATGTCGAATCACCGCAGTTCGACGAGGCCGTGGAGATCTTCGAACGGTACGACGACCAGCGCCTCAGTTTCACGGACGCGACGACGGTCGCGCTGGTCCGGTCTCACGACATCGACCACGTCCTCGCGTTCGACGACGATTTCGACGGTCTCGTCGATCGCCTCGCTCCGGCCACCGTCGCGGAACGCAACCCTTAGGCACGCGCTCTCCCCACTGGGGGTAATGCGAGACCACTTCGAAGTCGGCCGGTACGACGCGGCCGGCCGCCTGGGCGAGCTGACGGTGCCCCGGGCCGGCGTCACCGTCGAGACGCCCGCACTCCTGCCCGTCGTCAACCCCCACGTCCAGACGATCGAGCCGTCCACGCTGGCGTCGGAGTTCGGCGCGGAGATCCTCATCACGAACAGCTACATCCTCCACCAGAGCGACGACCTCCGCGAGCCGGCCGAGCGGCAGGGTCTCCACGAACTGCTCGACTTCCCGGGGGCGATCATGACCGACTCCGGCTCCTTCCAGCTGGCCGAGTACGGCGAGATCGACGTGACGACGGCGGAGATCCTGGCCTTCCAGCGGGAGATCGGGAGCGACATCGGGACGCCCGTCGACATCCCGACGCCGCCGGACGTGGCGCGCGAGCGGGCCGAATCGGAGCTGGCGACGACCCAGGAGCGCCTGGAGATCGCCGACGGCGTCGACACCGGCGAGATGCTCACGACTGCACCGATCCAGGGCTCGACCTATCCCGACCTGCGCGAGCGAGCGGCCGAGCACGCACACGGGACCGACCTCGACGTGTTCCCGGTCGGTGCGGTCGTCCCGCTGATGAACGAGTACCGCTACGACGACCTCGCGGACGTGGTCGCGGCCTGCAAGCGCGGGCTCGGCGAGGACGCGCCGGTCCACCTGTTCGGGGCCGGCCACCCCATGATGTTCGCGATGGCCGTCGCGCTTGGCTGTGACCTGTTCGACTCGGCGGCGTACGCGCTGTACGCTCGTGACGGCCGGTACCTCACCGTCCGTGGTACCGAGCACCTCGATGACATGGAGTACTTCCCCTGCTCGTGTCCCGTCTGTGTCGAGTACGAGCCCGCGGACCTGCGGGCGATGGACGACCAGCGCGGCGAGGACCTGCTGGCCCGCCACAACCTCCACGTCACCTACGGCGAGATCCGGACGATCAAGCAGGCGATCAGGGACGGCGACCTCATGGAGCTGGTCGACTCGCGGGCCCGTGCCCACCCGACGATGCTCGACGGCTACCGGACGCTGCTGGACCACGCCGAGCAGCTGGAAACGACCGACCGGATCGCCAAGGACACCGTCTTCCACACGTCGACGGAGAGCGCGCGCCGTCCCGAGGTCGTGCGCCACCACCAGCGTCTCGACCGCTTCGACCTGTCGGGCTCGATCCTGCTGACCGAGGGCGAGCGCGACGAGGGGTACGACGAGAGCTGGCAGGTGACGCCTCCCTTCGGCCCCTACCCCAGGGAGATGAGCGACGCCTATCCCTTCACCGCCGAGGTCCCCGAGCGACTCGCTCCACAGGCCTACGAGACCGCCGCCGACGGCGTCGCCCGCCTCGCCGAGTGCAACCCCGACGCGACGTTCACGCTCGCACAGTTCGAGTGGCCCGAGAGCGCGCTGGATCGCGTGCCCGACTCGGTGACGGTCCGCCACCTCGGCGAGGACTGACCGGGATGCCGTGTCGGCCGTCCCGTCGCGTGGCGACTCGCCGGCCGGGGAGACTCGCAAGATAGTTGGGTCCCCGTAGCCGATACAGGGCCATGACCGAGTACTTCGAGGTTCACGAGCGCGACGGCGCGGCGCGGCTGGCCGAGTTGCGGCTGGCCGATCCGGTCACGACGCCCGCGGTCGTGGACGACCACCTCGCGGACGCCGGGAGCCTCTGGCCGACGGAGCGAGACGTGCCGGAGGGTGACGAGAGCGTCCTCACCGTCCTCCCGCACCGCGGCCTCCCCGGTGGCACGCCCGAGGAGGTCGCCGAGGCGTTCGCCGTCGACTATCCTGACGTGGACTATCCGAGCGCCGCCGTCGTCTCGACGGAGACGGCCGACGACGACAGCGCCGACGCGTACGTCCTCTCGGAGGCCGCCGGGGTCGTCGGCCACGCCGAAGCGTTCGTCGAGGCCGTGATCGAGACGCGCGAAGCGATCCCGGACGACACCGCCCTGATGCTGTCCGGCGTCGCGACGCCGCGCAACGTCGCCACGCTGGTCTACGCTGGCGTCGACCTCGTCGACCGGGACCGGGCCGTCGTCCGGGGGACACAGGGACGATATCTGACGACCGACGACGCCTACTTCCTGGAAGACCTCGACGAACTGCCCTGCTCGTGTCCGGCCTGCCGGCAGCCCCGCGAGGAGTTCGACCGCCAGGACTGTGTCGACCACAACGTCAACGCACTGGAAGCGGAGCTGGCCCGTGTCCGTCGCCGGATACGAGACGGCCGGCTGCGTGACTACGTCGAGGGCCAGGCTCGTCAGGACCAGTGGCTGACGGCGACGATGCGGCGGCTCGACCAGCAGTACGCCTACCTCGAACGCCACACGCCGATCTACCGCCGCGAGGAGATCACCGCCGCGACCGAAGACACCATGCGCCGGGTCGAGATCCAGCGGTTCGCACAGCGGGTCACCGAACGCTACCGGCCCCGCTTCGACGAGCAGCCCCTCGTCATCGTCCCCTGCTCGGCGCGCAAGCCCTACAGCGACTCACAGAGCCACGAGCAGTACCACCGGGCGGTCCAGTTCCGGGGCCACATGGCGTCGATGACCTCGCCGATCGGTGTCGTCCCACAGGAACTGGAGCTCACCTATCCGGCCCAGCACTACGACTCCGTCGTCACCGGGCAGTGGAGCGCCAACGAGATCGAGTTCGTGGCCGACGTGCTCGAACGCTATCTCGACGGCACCGACTACCCCGAAGTGATCGTCCACGTCCCCGGCGAGGGGTACCGCGAGATCTGCGAGCGCGTCGAGGAGCGTCTCGACCAGTCCTTTACCTACACCGTCGAAGACCACCCGACGACGGCAGACTCGCTTGCGAACCTCGCCGGGGCGCTGGAGGGGTACCCGAAGTACCGCAAGCGCGAGCGCCAGCACAACACGCTCCGGGCAGTGGCAGACTACCAGTTCGGGGCCGGTGCGGGCGACGAGATCTTCGGCGACACGCTGACCGCGGAAGGGACGTACCCCCAGCTACGGGCCCACGGCGAGCGGACCGACGGCGGCCAGGGAGAACAGCTGGCGGCGCTGACCCAGCAGTACGGCGTCCTCGGACTGACGATCGCGGGAGCCCGACGGTGGGTCGACTCGGACGTGTCGGTAAAGCGCGTCGCGATCGACGACTTCGTGCCACACGGCTCCGTGCTCGCGCCGGGCGTCGTAGAGGCCGACGACGAGATCCGCGTCGGCGACGAGGTCGTGATCGAAGGCCCGTCGGCCTTCGGCGTCGGCCGCGCGACGATGCCCGGTCCGGCGATGGACGAGGCCACTCGCGGGATCGCCTGCCAGGTGCGCCACGTCGAAGAACAGTAGCGTGCGGTGACCGTCAGGAGTTGCGGACCAGCGGCTCGTACCACTCGCGGTTCTCGCGGTACCAGTCGATGAAGGCCGAGACGCCCTCACGGATCGTGTACTCCGGCTCGTAGCCCAGCAGCTCCGCGGCTCGCTCGGTGCTGGCGTGGGTGTGCTCGGCGTCGGCGTCGTGGCGCTCCTCGTAGACCAGATCGAGCTCCGGGGCGAGCTGGTCGCGGATCTCCTGGGCCAGCGTCTCGATCTCGATGTTGTCCGTCGAGCCGACGTTGATCGCCTCGCCGTCGGCCGCGTCGGTGTCGAGCAGTGCGACGTTCGCCTCGACCACGTCCTCGATGAAGGTGAAGTCTCTCGTCTGGCTCCCGTCGCCGTAGACGATCGGAGATCGGCCGTCGAGACAGCGCGAGACGAAGTTCGAGATCGCCATGTTCGGGCGCATCCGCGGCCCGTAGACGGTGAAATAGCGCAGCGCGACCGCCGACAGATCGTACACCTCGCTGTAGGCACAGACGTACCGTTCGGCCGCGAGCTTGGACGCCCCGTAGGGACTGACCGGCGTCGTCGGGTGCTCCTCGTCGTAGGGCAGGTACCGCGGCTTGCCGTACACCGACGACGAGGACGCCATCACGAACCGCTCGAGGCCGGTCTCGCGGGCCGCGTCCAGTAAGTTCAGCGTTCCGTCGACGTTGACCTCGTCGTACTTGCGCGGGTTCTCGACGCTCTGACGGACGCCCGCCTGTGCGGCCTGATGGTAGACGTAGTCGGCGTCGGCGACCAGCTCGGCGACGAGGTCGGCGTCGCGCACGTCGCCCTCGACCAGTTCGTAGCTACCGTCGCCCGACGCCGCCTGCTCGCGACACTGCTCGATCGTGTGCTGTTTGATGTCCACGTCGTAGAACGGATCGAGGTTGTCCAGCGCGACCACGTCGTGGCCGTCGACGACGAACCGCTCGGCGATGTGACCGCCGATGAACCCCGCACCGCCGGTGACGAGAATCCTCATTGTCGGAAAGGCCACGGGCTGTCAGTAAAAACCCGTCGGGACTACTCCGCGCCGTCGACCGCCTGCACGGCCTCACCGTCGTCGACTTCGGCACCGTCGGTGAGCCGTTCCTCCGCGGCGTCTCTGTCCTCGGGATAGCCGATGTCGGTGCGCCAGCCGTCCATCCGGATGGCGTCGATGGTCCGCCCGGAGTGCAACAGGAGGTCAATCGCGTCGCTGATCTCGTACTCGTCGCGGTTGGAGGGCTGGACGAGGTGACACGCGTGGAAGATCGCCGGTGTGAACGTGTAGAACCCGGTCATCACGAGGTTCGACGGCGGGTCCGCTGGCTTCTCGACGACCTCCTCGATCTCGCCGTACTTGTTGGTGTCACAGACTCCGTAGCGAGAGGCCTCGTCCCACGGCACTTCCTCGACGAGGAAGGCGGCGTCGGCCCGCTCCTCGCGCTGGCGATTGATCACGTCCTGGAGGTTCGCCTGGAAGATGTTGTCGCCGAGCATCAGCATGAAGTCGTCGTCGATGTGCTCCTCGACGGTCAGCAGGGCGTGGGCCAGCCCCTTCTGGTCGCGCTGGTGGGCGTACGTGATCGGGACGCCCTCGAACTCGTCCTCGAAGTGGTTGATGATGACCTGTTTCTTGTAGCCGACGACGACGAGCAGTTCGTCGGCACCGAGCTCGATCAGTTGCTCGAAGCAGTGAGTGAGAATCGGCTTGCCGGCGACTTCGACCATTCCTTTGGGCTTGTCTTCGGTCAGCGGGCGGAGCCGGGTGCCTTCCCCGGCGGCGAGGACGACAGCTTTCATACGTTCCCTTTCACCAGTCAGTCAGCTAAAGGCTATCGGTCGAACAGAATCCTCAAGGCCAGTCCCGGCCAACTGGCGGCCAATGAAGGTAAGCATCGTCGGCAGCGGGTACGTCGGGACGACGCTCGCGGCCTGTCTGGCCGACCTCGGACACGACGTGGTCAACGTCGACATCGACGAGTCGGTCGTCGCCGCGATCAACGACGGCGACGCGCCGATCCACGAGCCCGGTCTGGCAGAGCGCATCGAGCGCCACGCGGGCGACCGTCTGCGGGCGACGACCGACTACGCGGCCGTTCGCGAGACCGACGCGACGTTCCTCGCGCTGCCGACACCCGCAAACGACGACGGGAGCAACGACCTCTCGATCATGGAAGCGGGCGCGCGCTCGCTGGGCGAGGTGCTCCCGGCGGGCGGCGACCACCTCGTGATCGTCAAGAGCACGGTGATCCCGGGCAGCACCGAAGCGGTCGTCACACCGGCAATCGAGCAGGCCGGCGACCTCGCGGTCGGCGAGGACTTCCGGATCGCGATGAACCCCGAGTTCCTCCGGATGGGGACCGCCGTCGCGGACTTCACGGACCCGGACAAGATCGTCTTCGGCGCGACCGACGAGCGAGCCTACGAGACGCTCGATCGGATCTACGAGCCACTGGTCGAGGAGACCGGGGCCCCGGTCGTCCGCACCGGCCTCCGTGAGGCCGAGATGATCAAGTACGCCAACAACTCCTTCCTCGCGACGAAGGTGAGCCTCATCAACGAACTCGGGAACATCTGCAAGGAGTACGGCGTCGACGCCTACGAGGTCGCGGACGCGATCGGGCTCGACGACCGCATCGGCGAGCGGTTCCTCCGGTCGGGGCTGGGGTGGGGGGGTAGCTGCTTCCCGAAAGACGTCGACGCACTCATCGCGGCCGCGGAAGACGCCGACTACGACCCGGAACTCCTGAAGGCCGGCGTGAACGTCAACGACCGCCAGCCAGAACGGCTCCTCTCCTTGCTCGACGATCACGTCGACGTGGCGGACAAACGGATCGCCGTGCTGGGACTGTCCTTCAAGCCCGGCACGGACGACGTACGCGGGACGCGTGCGATCCCGGTCATCGAAGGGCTCCACGAGCGAGGAGCCGACGTGGTCGCCTACGATCCCGTCGCCGTCGAGAGCTTCCGGGAGTACGCGCCCGACGTGGCCTTTAGCGCCGCCGACGCCGCGGCGGACGCCCTGAGGGGAGCCCACGGTGCAGTCGTCGTCACCGACTGGGACGAGTTCGCGGCGCTCGACGACGAGTTCGACGAGATGGCGGACCCCGTCGTCGTCGACGGCCGCCACGTCGTCGAGCGGCGCGACGGCATCACCTACGAAGGCCTGACCTGGTGAGCGCACAGCAAGACATTTTTGCGCGTCGCCGGCCAGTCGTCGCTATGTCCCGTCGGCTCCCACTCGTCTCCAGCCGGATGCGCTGGCTGGTCGTCGGCTGCGTCGCGGCCGTGATCCTGTTCGTCTCGGTGCTTCGCCCAGGCTCGGCCAGCCGGATAACGGGTCCGCTCGGCGTGTTCGGGATCGACAAGTACCTCCACGTGCTGGCGTACGGCGGCCTCGCGACGGTGCTTGCCTACGCGCTGGCGGAGCGAGAGCCACGCAGAGTGGCCGTTGCGGTGTTCGTCCTCGCGGTGGCGTTTGGCTTCGTGGTCGAACTCGTCCAGTTGCCACTGGCGTACCGGCAGTTCAGTCGTCTCGACGTGCTCGCAAACGCCGTCGGCGCGTCCGTGATCGCCGCCGGCTGGGGCGTCATCGCCACCCGACTGCGCTTCGAACCGGTCACGGACGAGGCGACGGAGTTCCCGTCCGACGGCGAGCCGTAGCGAAGCCGCTTTACGCACAGCCCCGCTTTGCCCCACAATGAGCACGCCCACGCCCGAAGTCTACGAACAGGGGAAGGGCATGGACGCCCACAACAAGGTGATGCGCGAGGTCCGCTCGCGAAACGACGCGTCCTACGATCCCCGCGAACCGACCCGCGTCTGGCTCGACGAGGACAACACGCCCGACGGCGTCTACCAGAGCCTGACGATCATCCTCAACACCGGCGGCTGCCGGTGGGCCCGCGCCGGTGGCTGTACGATGTGTGGCTACGTCGCCGAGAGCGTCGACGGCGGCAGCGTCGCCCACGAGGACCTGATGGCTCAGATCCAGTACTGTCTCGACCACGAGGCCGAGGAGGCCGACGAGAAGGCCGGCCTCATCAAGATCTACACGTCCGGGAGTTTCCTCGACGAACGCGAGGTCGGAGCCGAGACGCGGCGAGCGATCGCTTCTGAGTTCGCCGACCGCGACCGGATCGTCGTCGAGTCGCTGCCCGACTTCGTCGACCGTGCGAAGGTCGCCGAGTTCGTCGATGCGGGACTGGAGACCGACATCGCGGTCGGCCTCGAAACGGCGACAGACCGCGTCCGCCGGGACTGCGTGAACAAGTACTTCGACTTTGCGGACTTCGAGGACGCGGCCGCACAGGCACAGGCCGCCGGTGGCGGCGTCAAGGCGTATCTCCTGATGAAACCGCCCTTCCTCACGGAGTCGGAGGCGATCGAAGACATGCAACGTTCCGTGCGCAAGTGCGCCGACGTCGAGGGGTGTCACACCGTCTCGATGAACCCCTGTAACGTCCAGCGGTACACGATGGTCGAAGAGCTGTTTCACGACCAGGGGTACCGGCCCCCGTGGCTCTGGTCGGTGTGTGAGGTGCTGGAATCGACCGCCGACGAGGACGTGATCGTCGTCTCGGACCCCGTCGGCCACGGGAGCGATCGCGGCCCACACAACTGCGGAGAGTGCGACGACCGCGCCCAGCGCGCGATCAAGGACTTCGACCTCCGCCAGGACCCGAGCGTCTTCGAGCAAGTCACCTGTGACTGTGAGGCGACCTGGGACGCCGTCGTCGAGCGCGAAGCGAGTTACTCGCTCCCCCTGGCCCGATAACCGTCCCCGATCCCGGCCAGGAACGGGAGCGCTCGCTGACTCGCTAGTCTGTGGAGATTGCCAGTAGGTGTCGCCTTCCGCCAATTTCCACTTTCACTCCGGTAACCCCGTCTTTTTATTCCTGGGTGTCCTATCGATGATTAGGGGTCAGGATCTTGTCACACGCTCCATGGCCCCTCGTTCCCATCCTCCGAGACGATACTCGTCCAGCCGACGGTGTGGCAGTCCGCTCGTAATACTGCCGGCTGTGACTGTTTCAAGATATTCGCGACCCCGTGGTCGCGAAATTCTTCACAGACTGACAGCCAGCAGTATAAGGACCGATCGAACGCGAGTGCTCGGCTGAGTACATGCACAACTTATATGCCGTCGCCACAGGATTCCCTATCATCTATGTTGGAAGATTCGATCAAGTATCAGTTGCAGGGAGACGATTGGCTCAAGCGCGTCGGCATCGGTGGGCTGGTCGTGCTTCTGGGCATCTTCGTCGTGCCGCTGTTCACGTTTCAGGGGTACATGCTCGAAGTCATGCGCCGAGTACTCGGCGGCGATACAGCGACGCCTCCCGAGTGGGACGAACTCGATCTGGTCGAGGCGACGGTCGACGGCCTCAGATATCTCCTCGTCGTGCTCCCGTACACGATCGGTGCGCTGCTCGTCGCGATGATTCCCGCTGCGATCGTCGCCGTCCTCGGAGTGGCGTCCGGGAACGAGGGACTGTTCTTCCTCGCGGTGTTGATTGGCGTGCTGTGTTACGGGGCTACGAGGAGAAAGCCCCGACCTTCAGGGCGGGGATGAATCCGACAACTCCTACGCAATCCACCGTTCGATTGCTCGGCTGGATATTCCACGCTCCAATCCATACTCTCAAGTAACTCTGACTACATAGGTTACGTATGGCGAAACAGGTCGTTACCCGCACCTACACTGCTTCCATTAGGAACCAGCAGCGGGTGTCTGACGACCTTGATTCGCTCGGGTTCGCAGCCTCGAAACTCTGGAACGTCGGACGGTGGGTCTGCGACCGAGTGTGGTCTGAAATCGGCCACATTCCCAGTCACAACGAACTCACCACCTACCTGAAGTCGCACGAACGCTACGATGACCTGCATTCTCAGTCAAGTCAGCGAGTCCTTCAAGAACTCGCTGAAGCGTTCAACGGCTGGTACGGCAAACGACGCAATGGAGACACGAGAGCCAACCCGCCGAAGTACCGCAAACACGGCGACGACCACCCCCGAAGCACGGTCACGTTCAAAGCCGCCGGCTTCAAACTCGACACCAACTACGAGCGAGTCCGCCTCAGCAAAGGCTCGAACCTCAAAGCATACTGGTCGGATTTCATCCTCTGCGAATACCAGACTCGTCCCGACGTTGACCTCTCCACCGTCAAGACCGTGCAACAGGTTCGGGCTGTCTGGACCGGCGACGAGTGGGAACTCCACTTCGTCTGCAAAGTCGAGATCGAGGTTTCTGAAGCACCCGGTGAGAAGACCGTGGGTGTTGACCTCGGCATCAACAACTTCGCCGCACTCGCCTACCAAGACGGTCACAGCGAACTGTACCCGCTCAACTGCTTGAAGCAGGACGACTACTACTTCAGCAAGCGACTCGCCCAATGTGACGATTCTAACTCCGAGCAAGCTACGCGGTTGAACCAGAAGAACTCGGCTCGTCGCACTCACTACTTCCACACGCTCTCGAAACACATCGTTCAGCGATGTGTGGACGAAGGTGTTGGTACGATCGTGGTTGGCGACCTCTCCGGCATCCGCGAGGACGAGGAGACCGACGAGTCGAAAAACTGGGGGAAACACGGCAATCTCGACCTGCATTCGTGGGCGTTCGACCGCTTCACTTCGATGCTTGCGTACAAAGCCGAGATGGACGGCATCACGGTCAAGCAAGTGTCTGAGCGGGACACGTCGAAGTCGTGTTCGTGTTGTGGTCGGAAGCGGAAGGCGAACCGCGTGGAGCGTGGGTTGTACGTCTGTGATGAGTGTGAGACGGTGGCGAACGCGGATGTGAACGGTGCTGAGAACATCCGGCAGAAAGTATCTCCGAATCCTCACGGAGAGGATAGGAGTAACGGCTGGTTGGCACAGCCATCGACGTTCTTGTTCGACAAGGAAACTGGTGCGTTCGCACCTCAAGAACAGATCACGTCGTAAACCACAATATCCCAACGGCGGTCGGGAATCCTCGCCCTTCAGGGCGGGGAGGATGTCAATTCCTGGGTCTGATCGCAGTCGCCGTCGCCGTGCCGGTCGCGACGGCGAACTTCGTCCGTAAGGACAGCGTCTCAGCGGCCTTCGATCTCGACGTCGTCAAGACGCTCGTGACCAACCGCACGATGCTGGTTGCCGTGTTGCTCGCGTTCGCCGTCAACATCATCGCCTCGGTCGTCGGGAGTGTCCTCGGCTTCACGATCGTTGGCTTGCTGGCGGTCCCGTGGGTACAGTTCGTCTTTCAGTCGGCGATCTTCTACGTCTGGGGCAGCGGCTTCGCCGACGCGTACGAAGAGGAGTACGGCGAACCGCCCCTCACTCGCGACACCGACGTGGGTTCCGGCGACGCCAGCGCACCCGCAGAAGGGACTTTCTGATACTGCCGGCTGTAAGTCTGTGAAGAATTTCGCGACCACGGGGTCGCGAACATCTTGAAACAGTTACAGCCGGCAGTATGAGCGCGCACACTCGTTCGATAGAAACCGTTTCTACGGCGGTTCGCTGACCTACGCCTCCGCGAATCCGCGGAGGACGCCCTGGCCCTCGACGGCACCGATGTCGGGCAGCGAGACGCGCTCGGGGTGGGGCATCATGACGGCGACCGTGTCGTCCTCGCCCGTGATGCCGGCGACGTTGTGCTTCGACCCGTTCGGGTTCGCACCGTCGTGAACCGCGCCGCTCTCGTCACAGTATTTGAACAGAATCCGGTCGTCGGCTTCCAGTGCTTCGAGTCGGTCGTCGTCGATCTCGAAGCGGCCTTCGCCGTGCGCGATCGGGAACTCGACGACCTGCCCCTCGTCGTAGGCGGCCGTCCACGGCGTGTCGGCGTTCTCGACGCGGAGGTGGACGTGTTCACACTGGAAGCGTGCGCTCCGATTCGTCGTGAACGCCCCGGGCGTCAGCGCCGACTCACAGCCGATCTGCGCACCGTTGCAGACGCCCAGTACCGGGACCCCCTCGGCCGCGACCTCGCGGACCTCCTGCATGATCGGCGACCGTGCCGCCATCGCACCTGCTCGCAGGTAGTCGCCGTAGGAGAACCCGCCGGGGAGCATGACGCCCTCGACGTCCTCCGGGAGTCCGTCCTCGTGCCACACGAGTTCGGCGTCGATGCCCAGATGGGACAGCGCCTGCACGGAGTCGCGGTCGCAGTTCGAACCGCCAAAGCGGACGACGGCGACGGTCATGCGTCGGCCCGCTCGACCGCCACCTCGTAGTCGTGGATGGTCGGGTTCGCCAGCAGCCGCTCTGCCATCTCACCGGCCCGTTCGGCAGCCTCGTCTTCGCTCTCGGCAGCCAGATCGAGCTCGTAGCGGTCCGTCGATCGGAGCGCGTCGAGTTCGAACCCCAGCCGTTCGAGCGCTCGCTTGGTCGTCTCGGCTTCGGGGTCGAGCACGCCCCGCTTGAGCCTGACCGTCACGGTCGCGGTGTAGTCAGTCATTGGTGAACCGACGGTGGGGACCGGGCAAAACGCTTGTGTTCTCGCCCGTGCCGGCGCAACCGGACTTCGACAGAACCCCTACAGCGTTACGTCCCGCCATCCCTCAGGCTGACCGGACAGACCGCGAACACGAAGCTGGTGTCCGCCGTCGCCCTCGCGGAGTTCGACCCGCCCGTCGAACGCCTGCGCGACGCTCCGAATCGTCCGTTCGTCGTGTGCCGCGGGATCGACGGCACAGACACCCAGTCCGTCCGCCGCTCTGACACGACCGGCAACAGTGTGCAAAAACCGATACACCGGCCGCACGTCGTCGGCGTACACGAGCAACGGACCCAGCGTGTACACTCCCAGCCGGACTCTCTGCAGTCCGTCGTCGTACAGTTGCTCGTACAGCGCGGAGAGCGACATACCGATCCCCGTCAGGTCGGCCGGCGTCGCGACACCGTGCACGCGGTCGCTCTCTGTCCCGTCGCTCTCGTGTGCACAGTCGACGAGACACATCCGCCCCGGGTCCGCGTCACCTCCGGCCGCCTCGAAGTCGGTAACGACCTCACTGGCACTCACGTCCGCAGTCACGAGCAAGATACCTTCGTCAGCCGGCCCAGACAGGAGGCCCAGCGAAAGCTGCCGCAGGCCACCGAGCGACGGCCCCGTCACCAGCAGATTCGTCCCGGCTGGAACCGGATCCAGTGGCACTCCCTCGAACCCGTATCGCGTCTTCACCTGACTCATGTCGATCTCCAGTGACTCGCCCGTCGCTCCTGGTCCGTTCGCCGTCGGCGACTCGACCCGACTGCACCGAACTCTGGGCTGTCGAGTGGCTCACACCGCACTGCTCGGTCGTTGCTGGGACCGGCTGCCGACGTGGTTCGACCGCTCACGTACTCTTCTGGTCAGTCCTCCGTGTTAGGCTTTATCGCCGCGAATCAATTACTGATACCGAGGCGAGTCACTAGCCCGTGGTTGCGGTAGTCGTCTGGTTCGCTTCGTAACTCGGGTGTGCTGGGCCAGGTCTTGAATTTTGAAAGAACCCCATATAATATCGTTGTCCGCTAGTAACATCCTTAGTAAATCTCCAAGCAGACATATATTCTACATAGCTTTCCAGATATACTTCTCCGTTTGTTGTTAGAACAACAAAGTTCAATTTCTTTGGTATCATACTAACCGATACATTATCAGACTCACGGATTCGTTCACTGCCTCCAGCATAATTCAACATTACGGACTGAGTTTCCTGAATATATCTAGATTCATTATCCGGATTCGTTTCCCAATAGAGTGTTGCTGATTCATTCCTTGGGTCCACAGTATAGTTCTGGACATTTACACCGCTCTTGTTGGATAGCGTATTATTATATACAATCATAAATGATACATATTCAACTATCTCTCTTTTGACCTGACCGCCATATGTGGTACTACCCTCAGGAGTTTCAGTTGATACGGTTGTTTGGGCTGGTTCTGGTGTTGTTGTAACTGTCCCGGCAGTTTGGGTGTTATTAATACTTTGAACCACTGTCTGCATATGGCTGCTTTCTGAAGTATTGGTATCTACAGGCCTGCTAGGTTCAGCTACTCCACCATACATATTAGAGGCGAATGCTAAAATTGCATACATAAATAAAGAAATGTACAGAGCCATTAATACCCCACTAATAACTCCTCCATCTTCATTGATTCCGGGTAGTAAACTGAATAGCTCTGCGTATTTATCAGTATTTGTTCCAACAGCGATTGGTAAAGTAATTGGGAAAAAGAGGAGTCCAATAACTCGAAGAATTTGTTTCATGATGTGTTTTGTTTTATACCCCAACATACTCAGCAACTCATCCGGTTGTGTCTGACTGATGGAGGAACAAGGTTGTTCACTGGCGGACAACCACTGGAATTTGATGTCGTGTTGTCATCCTCGGCAGCGTCATTTCCATCATCTGACTCTTCAGATTCTTCTCTTTGAGAGTTGGATCCAGTCGTATCATCCACGTCAGTGATTCCAGATTCCGTCATCGATACTGGCATGTTCTCAATTGCGTCTTCATACTCTTCCTCATTATTTTCTATAATATTCCCTACCGACTGATCATATGGACTATACATGCCGTTATCTTTGTTTTCTTCGTAAGTTTTTTCTACGTCTTCCAGTGTAATGACCCCATCTTCGTTTTCGCGTTGCATCTCCTGGACCTGCTCGCCCGTCGCTACTGTCACGATCTCGCCCTGTTCATCGTTGTAGAGTTGAATACCGTCCTGAGACGCGCCACCCGTCGGAACGACCATCGTCACGTCATTCCGCGTCTCGTAGATCAGTGCCGTCGAAGAGCACATACTGCCGATACTTCCGCCCATGTACACCCGGCGTTCGCCCTCGTCACAGCGATCGCCCACCCTGGCAGCACTGGCGGTCGTGGGGTCGACGGTGATCGTCGTCGTGTTGACGTAGCCAGCCTCGTCCGTCACGGCGGCGAGCAGTTCCGTCGACCCGGTTTCGGAGAACGTGTGAGTGAGCGTCGTCAGCGTCGTGGTGCCGTCGACCGTCGTGCTGTTGACGCGCGTGTCGTCGTGATAGAGTGACACGGAACGAAGGGGTGCTCCGTCGCTGGTCGCCTCGACGACGAAGGGCGTCGATTCGTCTGGAACGACTCTGTCGGGTCCATCGAGCGTGAGCGTCGGGCCACGTGCCTCTTCGACGGTGACGTACAGCGTGTCGGTGGCCGTTGCGCCGTCGTCGTCGGTCACCGTCACAGTGACCGACCAGCGCCCGGTGACGTTCGGCGTGAAGGTCGGCTGGAGGCAGTTCCGACACGACGGGGCGACGGTCGCGCCGTTTGGGTCCCGGATCGACCACTCGACGGTCTGGATACGCCCGTCGGGATCGTGGGAGTTGGCGCCGTCGAGGTACACCGTCGTCCCGCTCGTGACCGTTTGATCGAGTCCCGCAGCGGCGGTCGGCGGAGCGTTGCCGGCCGCTGAGACGGGAATCGCGAGCGCCGCGAGGAGCCCCAAGAGTACCACGAGAGAGTGGAGTCGTCGCATCTGGGTGGGGCGTGGTTCCGTCTCCGTATTTATAATTTCGTCCATTTGGCTCGGGAATGTTCTCCAGATTAAGCGGAAAGATGGGTGGCGTTCGCCAGGGCTGGCGGCCAACACGAAGGCTTTTGGAGTGGCACGCCCGACGAACGGGCAATGATGAGCACGATCGTCACGAGGTGGTGGGCGTGACGCACGATCTGACGGAGATCACGGTCGTCGGCGACGACGACACGGGCCTGATCGCCGAGGTCACCAGTCTCCTGTTCGAGCGGAGCATCAACATCGAAGACCTGGACCAGGCGGTCCGGGAAGGCGTGTTCCGGATGACGATGCACGTCGACACCGGCGAGATGGTCTGTACGGAGACGACACTGCGAAACGACCTCCACGATCTGGGAGACGAACTCGGCGTCGACGTGCAGGTTCGATTCCCGGCCGACCGAGAGACGCAGTCGATCGCCGTCCTGGTCACCAAGGAGAGCCACTGTCTCGAAGCGCTGTTCGAAGCGTGGGCCAGCGGCAGCCTCGGAGCCGACATCGACGTCGTGATCGGGAACCACCCAGATCTTCGGCCCCTCGCCGAGAAGTACGACGTTCCCTTCCACGACATCGGCGACGAGAAGGGGACTCCCGACGAGGGAGAGCTCCTGGACCTCCTCTCGGAGTACAACGCCGATCTGATCGTTCTCGCGCGGTACATGCGCATCCTCAGTCCCGACGTGGTCTTTCGCTACGAGAGTCGGATCATCAACGTCCACCCGTCGCTGCTGCCCGCGTTCCCCGGCGCGTCGGCGTACATGCAAGCGATCGAGGAGGGCGTCCGGATCGCCGGTGTCACGGCCCACTACGTGACGACAGACCTCGACCAGGGACCGATCATCACCCAGCGGGCGTTCAACGTCCCCGACGACGCGACCGAAGAGGAACTCCAGCAGATCGGCCAGCCACTCGAAGCCGAGGCGCTGCTGGAGGCCATCAGACTCCACCTCGAAGACGAGGTGACGGTCCACCGCGGCCGGACGAAACTCCGGAACGCCGACGAGGTCGACGCCCAGCTGGGCGCACCACGAGAGCTCGACGAGCAGAATCCGGACCGGCCCATCGACGGACTGGGCGAGTTCGTTGCCGGCGAAGACGACGAGATCGAGGCCGACGACTGAGACGGATTCTTGCCGCCGTTGGATCGGCCGACCGCACGAGTGCGTGCAGTCGACCGAAACGGCACAACGGCGAGCGTTCTACAGGTCGCGAGCGGCGGCGACCGCGGCGTCCAGCGACGGGGCGTCGAACACGTCGGCCGCTACGTAGGCGTTGGTCCCGGCACAGTAGAGGTCCCGAGCGACACCGAGTACGTCCTCCTCGAGCGGTTCGGGCCGGTGGTCACACAGCGACTTCCAGTCGGCGACGCCCTCCTCGTCCGCGCGGTCTTTGGCGTCGCCGACAGCCGCGACCCACTCGGACTGGGTTCGCTTGTGGTACTGGCGGACGACCTCCTTGGAGACCTGCTGGTCGTCGTAGGAAAAGCGGTTCTCGTCGAAGGTGCCGACCACGTCGGCAACCCGGATCTCGCCCTCGTAGTAGAGACACTCGATCTTGCCGTCCTCGTGGACGAGCCCGGCGTCTGCGGCCTGCTCGGAGACGACGTGGTTGACCGCGCGGGCGAGTTCGTCGAGGCGGTCGATGTCGGCCCGGCCGGCGATCTCGTCGGCGTCGGCGGGATCGAGATAGCGGTCCTGTTCTTCGTATTTCGTCGAGTACTCGACGATCGGCTCGTCGAGTTCGACGACCTCGTCGGGCCAGCTGTCGCGGTCGAGCCCGTGATCGCTGGGATCGGTCCGGCTCCGGAGCGAGGAGCCGACCGGCACGCGGTTGCGGAAGACGATCTCCAAGGGAACGAGGTAGTTCTGGCCGGCGTCGGCGTGGTACGCGTCGTAGTCGTAGCTGCCCCCGTCGAAAGGCAGGTCGGGGACCTGGGTCAGCGAGATCGACATCTCGTCGGGAGCGACACCGGCCGCGAGCGCGTCGCCGAGTTCGACGACCTCGCCGTCGACGACGACGCCCTCGTAGTGGGTGGGCACGTGGTTCTCCTCTAGGAGCTCGAAGTTGAACGCACCCATCGTACACAGCGACGCCCCCTTGTCGGGGATCTCGTCGGGCATCTTGCCCCAGTCGAACACGGAGTAGTCGTCGGTGAACACGAACGAGCCACGGCCCAGCTGGTCGCCAGTGGCCGGTTCGTCGACACGGAACTCCTTGACGCTCGTCATTACTGCCAGCGTCGGCGTGCCCGGACAAAGGCGTTTGCACTTCGCACCGTCGGGCAGCGGCCGTCCAGATCCGTCGCCGGGTTCACCGACGCAGGCACACGTGTTGTCTGGCTGTCTCGACTCGGGCGGGCAACCAAACACCTAACTCCGATCCAGCAGGACCGTCAGTCGATGAGTGGGGTTGCGCCGATCGACATCGGCATCGTCTTCGCGGCCACGATCGCGGTCTGGAAAGGAAGCGGCTGGCTCGAATCGGCCAGCGATCGACTCGCGACCTACTACGGACTGCCACAGGTCGTACAGGGCGCACTCGTCGCCGCGATCGGCTCCAGCTTCCCGGAGCTCGCGAGTGCCGTCGCCTCGGCCCTCCAGGGGTCGCTGTCGCTGGGCGTCGGTGCGATCGTCGGGTCGGCGATCTTCAACATCCTGGTCATTCCGGCGCTGTCGGGGATCGCCAGAGACGGACCGATGGAGGCCAGCCGAACGCTCGTCTACAAGGAGGCCCAGTTCTACATGCTCGCGGTGTCGGTCCTTATCATCACGTTCTCGATGGCGGTGATCTACTATCCCGCCGACGGTGAGCGGCTGGTCGGGACCGTGACCCGTCCCCTGGCACTGCTGCCGCTTGGCATGTACGGACTGTACGTCTTCATCCAGTCGCAGGACACGGCCGACTACGAGGCCGACGAGGACGGACGCGAGGGGATCGACGCCGGCAGACAGTGGGCGCTGCTGGGTGCCGGGCTGTTGACGATCCTCGTCGCCGTCCACTTCCTCGTCGAGTCGGTCGACGCCATCGGGCTCGCGCTCGGCGTCCCGGAGTTCATCATGGGCGTCACCGTCGTCGCCGGTGCGACCAGCCTCCCGGACACGCTCGTCAGCGTGCGCTCGGCGCGAGACGAGCGCGGAGTCGTGTCGCTGGGGAACGTACTCGGCTCGAACACGTTCGACCTGCTGGTCGCGATCCCGGCCGGCGTTCTCATCATCGGCGAGTGGGCAGTCGACTTCGCGATGGCCGTCCCGATGTTCGGCGTGCTCACGCTCGCGACGCTGCACCTCTTTACCGTCCTCAGGACGGATCTGGAGATGACGATGGGCGAGGCGTACTCGCTGCTGATCGCGTACCTCGTGTTCGTCGCCTGGGTCGTCGCCGAAGCGGTCGGCGTCGTCGGCGTCTTGCCGTCGTAGTGACCGGCCGAATCGCTCGGCTCGGCACGTTTTGCCTTCGAGCGGTAACCCTCGGGAACGCTACAGCTTCGCGCAGTCCCGCCACGCTTTTGACCGACTACACCTATCGGTAGACGATGCCGGACGCCTTCGACACAGCGGCGAACGTCCCGCGGGGAGAGTTCGACTTCTCCCACCGCCCCGAGACGGACCAGGCCTTCGAGAACGCACTGGCGAAGGCCCGCGACGGGACGCGACTGTCCGTCGACGACGCGATCGAACTCCTGACGACGGGCACCGACCACTCGGGGATCGATCCGCGACGCAAGGAACTCGTCCTGGAAGCCGCGGATCGTCGCCGCGCCGAGGTCGTCGGCGAGGAAGTCACCTTCGTCGCGAACCTCAACAACAACGTGACGACGGCCTGTAACACGGGCTGTCAGTTCTGTAACTTCAAGGATCGCTCCGAACAGTTCCGCACGTCCCACCAGGACGAACACGGCGGTTTCACCAAGACGCCCGCACAGTCTCGCGAGATCGTCGCCGACGCCCTGGAGATGGGGATCTACGAGGTGACCTCCGTCTCGGGACTGCACCCCGCCTTCGTCCTCGACGAGGAACACCGCGAGATCCTCGCGACCAGCGACCGCGGCGACCTGAACTACCGGCCGGCCGGCGAGTACGACACCGATCCGGGCACCTACTGCGAACAGATCGAGGCGATGAGCGTCGGTGGCGTCCACCTCCACTCGATGACGCCCGAAGAGGCCTACCACGCCCGACGGGGCACCGACTGGGACTACGAGGTGGTCTACGGGCGACTGGCCGAGGCCGGTCTCGACAGCGTCCCCGGAACGGCCGCCGAGATCCTCGTCGACGAGGTGCGCGACGTGATCTGTCCCGGCAAGATCGACAGCAGCGAGTGGATGGCGGCCATGGAGGCGGCCACCAGCGTCGGGCTGGACGTGACCGCGACGATGATGTACGGCCACGTCGACAACGAGGCCCACCGGGCGCTCCACCTCGAACGGATCCGCGATCTGCAGGACCGCACTGGCGCGATCACGGAGTTCGTCCCGCTCTCCTTTGTCCACGAGGAGACGCCGCTGTACGAGGAAGGGCTGGTCTCTGGCGGCGCGACAGACGACGAGGACGAGCTCCTGATCGCCGTCTCGCGACTGTTTCTCGACAACGTCGAACACATCCAGACCTCGTGGGTCAAGTACGGCGACGCCAAGGGCCTGAAGATGCTGACCTGCGGTGCCGACGACTTCATGGGGACGATCCTCTCCGAAGAGATCACCAAGCGAGCCGGCGGCGACTACGGCGAGATGCGCACGTTCCGGGAGTACGTCGACATGATCACCGCCGTCGGCCGGATCCCCGTCGAACGGTCGACCGACTACCGCCAGCGCCGCCGGATCGACCCCGACGACCCGCCCTTCGGTCCCGAACTCGGACCGAAGGCAGACGGCACTCCGATGCTAGAGGATAGTACACGATAGCGCCGCCACCGTGGAACCGTCGGCCCGCACCGGTCGCTCTGGCGACGACTGGGACCCCACGCCCCGTCGAGCATCGGGCGCACGCTGTCGCTCGCTCATACTGCCGGTAGTATCAGTCTACGTTCGCTCGTGGGGAGTCATCGGCACGTCGTGGCTCGGCTGGAGCGTGACCGCGGCCGACAGGTCGAGGTCGCCGTACTCGCGTTCGAGCGTCCACTCGCGGGCGATCGTCGCCAGGATCAGTTGGGCCTCCGTCATCGCGAACTGCTGGCCGATACAGCGACGCGGGCCGCCGCCGAAGGGGAAGTAGGCGTACTCCGGCCGGTCCGATCGGCCGCCGTCGAGGAACCGCTCGGGGCGGAACTGCTCGGGGTCGTCCCAGAAGCGCTCGTCGCGGTGCAACACCCACGTCGGGAGCGTGACGAGACTCCCCTCGGGAATCGTGTAGCCGCCGATCTCGACCGTCGTGGCGGGCGAGCGACGGATGTCGTGGGCGGGGGGATACAGTCGCATCGCCTCCTCGATGACGGCACCGGTGTACTCGAAGTCGAACACGTCTTCGATCGTCGGTCGCCCGTCGAGCGCGTCCACCTCCTCGTGGAGTCGCCGCTGGGCCGTGGGATTGCGCGAGAGCAGGTCCCAGACGTAGGTCATCGACAACGCGGTCGTCTCGTGGCCGGCAAAGAGGAAGGTGACCAGCTCGTCGCGGATCTGCTCGTCGTCCATCGCGGTGTCGGCCGCGAGCAACATCGCGACCAGGTCGTCGCGGTCCGACTCGTCGGCGCGGCGGGTTTCGAGGATGTCGTAGATCTGGTCGTCGATGTGAGAGAGCGCCCGATCGGCCCGCCTGAGGAACGGGACTGGAGCCCAGTCGGGCGCGAAGAACGTGATCGGCTGCTTGCTGGGTTCCAGCGGGGCCTGAAACGCCTCGACGGCCTCGTACAGTCCGCGTTCGGCCGGATCGATATCCTCGCCGAACAGACAGTCGACGAGGATGTCGAGCGTACACCGCGTCATCGCGCGCCGAACGTCGACCGACTCGCCGGCCGTCCAGCGGTCGGCGGTCGCGGCGGCCTGAGCGACCATCCGCTCGGCGTAGTTGCGGATGTGATCCATGTAGAAGGCCGGCTGAATCGCCGCTCGCTGGCGCTCCCAGAGATCACCGCCACTCGTCAGCAGCCCGTTTCCAACGAACGCTTCCAGCTGGGCGTTGCTCGGCTCGTGTTTGGGGAAGGTGTCGGGATCTTCGAGGACGCGCTTGACGTCGGCGGGATCGGTCAGCATGTAGGTGTCCCACCCCAGCATCTCGTAGTTGACGACGGGGCCGTACTCCGCGGCACAGCGCTCGCGGAAGGCACAGGGGTCGCGAGCCCACTGGTGGGAGTTTCCGATCACGGGCAGTCCACGCGGGCCGGGGGCGTCTGTGGTCGTCATCGTGTACAGAGACGGCCGGGACTCGCCTCGGCCTGTCGCCTCGCCGACGAGGTCGATTTAAGTAGCGCCCGGAGAAACTGCGGATATGCGGTACGTCACCGTCCGCGTCGAGCCGCGTGAGGGCACCGCCTTCCACCCGCTCGGGCAGGCGCTGTCCGACGCCGAGGACATCACCCGCGAGGCGATCCACCGCGTCGAGTTACTCGACGACGGCAGCGGCGTGATGCTCGCGGAGGCGCGGGGCAACCGCAACCACTACGAGGCGATCCTCGACGACAGCGACTACGTCCGTCAGTACGCCGTCACCGGGACCGAGGGGCGCTGGTACGCCTACTGTCAGTTCGATCCCAACGACGCCAACTACCGGATGCTCCAGCACCGCCAGGAGTCGACCGTGATGATGGAGATGCCCATCGAGGTCCACCCAGACGGCGCGATGGAGATCACCTTCGTCGGCGACGAGGGAGCCTTCAGCGAGGCCGTGCCCGCGAGCGGAGAGGCGTTCGAGATCGAACTGCTGGAGACCGGCCAGCGCCCGCCTCGCGGCGAGGACCTCTTTGCCTGTCTGACCGACCGCCAGCAGACGATCCTCGAAACGGCGATCGAGCTAGGGTACTACGAGAACCCCCGAGAGGCGACCCAGGCGGAGATCGCCGACGCCGTCGACGCGACCGCCGGGACCGTCGGGGAACACCTCCGGAAAATCGAGCACCGGGTGTTCTCGCAGTTCGTCGATCCGGACTCGTGAGAACGCGCTCGGCAGCTACCGGCCGCCGACGCCGGCAGGGTTCTCGCCCCGGTCTCGCACGGCACGGAACCGCTCGCCGTGGACGTCGTCGCGCTCGATGGCGGCGCGGATCCGCTCGGAGATCCACGTCTCGTCCCCGAGGAACCGCTCGTACACCGGCAGCCGCTCGCGGAGCGGTACGTCGGCGTGGTCCGCCACGGCACGCAGCTCCTGGAGCGCCGGCCACTCGTAGGCCGGGTTGACGTGGTCGACGGTCACCGGCGACACCCCGCCGAGGTCGTCGATGCCACAGTCGACGAGCTCGCGGGCCGGCGCGAGGTTCGGCGGGACCTGGACGGACACGTCTTCCGGCAGCCCGGCCCGAGCCATCGCCGTCACGCGACGCAGCGTCGCCAGGTCCGGTGACCCGCCGTCCCACCGCTCGTTGTCCACGACGGGCTGGACGATCACTTCCTGGACGTGGCCGTACCGCTCGTGCATCGCGGCGATGGCGAGGATGCTCTCGGCCCGGTCGGCCCAGTCCTCGCCGATGCCGACCAGAATTCCGGTCGTAAACGGGACTCCGAGCTCGCCAGCCACCCGCAGCGTGTTGAGCCGCTGGCCGGGGTTCTTGGCTCTGGGGCCGCCGTGGGCCTGCACGTCTGCGGTGGTTTCGAGCATCACACCCATCGAGGCGTTGCGGTCGGCCACCGTTGCCATCTGCTCGCGCGTCTGGTCGCCGGGGTTGCTGTGTGGGAGCAGTCCCTCCTCCAGGGCGATCTCGCAGGCCCGTCGAAGGTACGTGTGGATCGACTCGTACCCCCACTCGGCGAGCTGGTCGTGGACCGCCGTGTAGCGGTCGTCCGGGTCGTCACCGAAGGTAAACAGGGCCTCCGTACAGCCGGCGTCGGCCCCGCGCCGGCAGGTCTCTCTGATCTCCTCGGTGGTCATGAGCTCGGCCTGGCCCGGCGGATCGTAGTAGGTACAGTAGGTACAGGTGTACCGACAGGCCGTCGTCAGGGGCAAGAAGACGTTGCGCGCGAACGACAGCGACGGCGCGGCCGACACGTCGGCCGGAGTCGTCTGCAACAACTGCTCGATCGCCTCCTCGTCGATGGACAGCGACAGGTCGTAGTCGCTCGCGCCGGGAATCACGTCACCGTCTCGGAACTGCGAGGGCAAAAGTCCTTCCGGACGGGTCAGGGTCGCTCGACGGTGGTCCGCCCGTCGGCGACGGTCAACTGGACGCCCGCCCCGCGCAGCCAGTCGGCACCCGCTCGCTCGCCGTGGAGCAGGACCTCCGCGAGGTCGGCCGGCTCGTCGACGTCGGTACTCAGGCGATAGGAGTCGATCTCGGTCACCGTCGCACCGGCGTCGCGGGCGATCCGGCGGTGGTCGCGAATCGACGCGTCGTGGTAGTCGACTCGGAAGTCGGGGTGGCGTGCGACGAACGCGTTCGTCCCGCCGCCACGGCCCGGAGCGAGGACCACGTCGCCCTCGGCCGCCAAGAGCCGGTCGAGCGCGTCCGGGGTCGCCAGCGCGAGGTCAGCCATCACGACGGCGACCGGCTCGTCACTCGCCGCGAGCAGATCGTTGATCGCCGCATCGAGCGAGCGGTCGTCGACGATCACCGGCCGATCGAGGTCGATCGCTTCGGTCGCGAGGATCGTGGGGTCGACGCCGACCGTATCGAGCGCGTCGAGCACGTCCGCGAGCATCACACGAGCGAACGCGCGACGCTCGTCGGCGTCCAGAACTGGTGCGAGTCGCGTCTTGGGTTCGGTCGCAGAAAACGGAACGACGACGCGCATCTACAGCTTCGAGAAGTCGTCGCCCTGCTGGGACTGCCAGTAGTAGATGCCCCCGCCGAGCAGGAGCAAGACGACGAGCACGCCGGCAGCCATCAGAATCGTCTGGGTCGTCTGCTGGGACTGGCGGGCGGAGTCGGCCGTGTTCTGAGACTGGGCCGCAAGCTCCTGTGCGTTCTCGAAGTTCTCGTTCTCGTACGACGAGATCGCACTGTCGAGCAGGTCCTCGGCTTCCTGGTGGCCACCTGCGGCGTCGATGGCGCTCTGGGCGTCGTCGATGGCCTCGCGAGCGGCCTGGCTCTCGCTCGTGTAGTGGTGGGCGGAGTCGTTGACCAGCTCGTCGGTGTTGCTGCCGGTCCGCTGGTCGAGCGCGGCGACGGTGAACGTCTGTTCGGGGTCGTAGCTGTAGTTTGCGACCGCCGGAGCCTCACCGACCAGTTCGATCTGGATCTCGTCACCGTTGTTGTCGACGCTCAGATCCTGTTCGAACGACTGTTCGCCGTATGTCGTCTCCCCGTCCTCGACCGGCGTGCCGGCCCTGAGGACGGTGACGGTCCAGCGGACGTTCTGGAGTTCGGTGTTCGCGACGAGCGTCCAGTCGTTGGCCGTGTCGGTGAAGGGATCGTCGATCGTGTACGTCATCGACACCTCCTCCCCGACCTGTGCCTCGCTTGGCACCCCATCCGAAGAGAGAGTGAGAGCAGCGGCTGTCCCCGTCGCGGTCACCAGCAGCGCGACGCAAAGCAGCGCAGTCGCAGTCTTAGAACAGCGGGTCAAGTTCATCATCGTCGTCTTCGACCAACTGCTCTAAGTTATCTTCGCTCTCCTGGCGGATGTCGTCGATGTTGTCCTGTGCCTCGATTGCCACCTGCTGGAGCTCCTTGATGCGGGGCACGTTGTGGACGCCCGACAGGAGCACCGCGGCGGCGACGCGGGGCTCGTTTGTCGGGTAGTCCCCGCCACGGACTTCCATGCTGCCGGTCTGCTCCTCGAGCCACTTGCGCCCGCGCTCGATGCCTTTCCGGTTGAGGTGGGCAGAGGGACCGGCCATCACGAGCAGCGCACGCTCGGCACCGTCGATTTCGCAGGGCAGTGTCAGCCGACCGAGCGCCGCCTTCCGGACGAGCGAAGTGATCCGGTTGGTGGTGTTGGCGGTGTCCATGTCGTTGCTGTCGTCGCTGCTACTGGAGAACCGCGACAGCAGGCCGCCGCCGCTGTTTGACGACATCTCCACGTCTTCGGAGGCGTACCCGACCGTCGAGACGCCACCGCCCGAAAGCGTGTTGATGATCTCCGAGGAGTCGACGACGCTCTCTGCGACGTTGTCGCCGTCGCCGATCTCGCCCGCGCCAAAGAGGACGCCGAAGCGTCTGACGATCTCTTCGTTGATGTGGTCGTAACCACCCTCGACGGACTCGCCGGTCTTGCGCCAGGCGTCGTTGTCGAAGACGAGCAGGTTGTCCACCTCACGGACGAACGTCTGGAACGAGCGGGCGGCGTTGAGGGTGTAGATGCCACCCTCGTCGCTGCCCGGCAACACGCCGAGCCCGTAGACGGGTTCGGTGTAGATGCGCTTGAGGTGTTTCGCGATGACCGGCGAACCGCCCGAGCCGGTGCCACCGCCGAGTCCAGAGACGACGAGGAAACCGTCGATCTCGTGGACCGGGATGCTGTCGATCGCGCCCTGGATCTCGTCGATGTCCTCCTCGGCGATCTCCGCGCCGAGTTCGTTGTCGGCACCGACGCCGTGTCCCTTGACGCGCGCCTGTCCGATCAGGACTCGATTCTCCTGTGGTATGTTCTCGAGGCCGAGCAGGTCCGCTTTCGCCGTGTTCACCGCGACCGCCGAACGGACGATGCCAGAGTTGGTCCGTTCGTCGTATTCGAGGAACTTGTCGACGATTTTACCGCCGGCCTGCCCGAAGCCGATCATCGCGAGTTTCATTGCTTGGTGAGACTCCGCTTGAAGAGGGAAAGTAGGAAAGCAGGCATAAGCCTTTTGCCAGGATATCGAATACGATATGGTAGTCGAGTTGACTTTTCTGGTCGACACTACGCGACAGCGGCGGATCGAGCCACCGGTGGGGAGCCATCAGTCTCGGGACAGGAGTTCGTCGACGGCCGCCTCTATGGCCGCCCGGACGGCCCGCTCGGGCTGGGTGGCGTCGATTCGGACGAACCGGTCGGGCTCGGCCGCGATCAGGCGCTCGTAGTTCTCGCGGACGTCCGCGAGGTAATCGGCGGTCTCGAACTTGTTGGTCGCGCCGCTGCGCTCGGCGGCGGTCTCGGCGTCCACGTCGAGGTAGATCGTCGCGTCCGGCGGTCGGGTCCAGGGCGCGTGTACGTCCCGGACGTACCCGAGCGCGTCGTCGAGGCGGTCGCTCAGAGTCGCCCCCTGGTAAGCGTAGCGCGAATCGGAGTACCGATCCGAGACGACGAGCCGTCCGGCGTCGAGTGCCGGCTCGATCGTGTTCGCGAGGTGGTCGGCGTGGTCGGCCGTATAGAGGAACAGCTCCGCCAGCGAATCGGCCTCGTCGTCGTCGATCGATCGCTGGACGGCCTCGCCGTACCACGACGCCGTCGGCTCGCGCGTGAAGACCGCGTCGTCGGGCACGGCGGCGTGGCGCTGGAGCGTCTCCCACGCGGTCGTCTTCCCGCTGCCGTCCAGTCCTTCGAGCGTGAGCAGCATATTTGGGCCGTCGCCACGCCCGTACGTAAACGCCCCGACTGGTCGGAGCCCCGGCAGCTCCACCGAGATCACTCGACAGGCTGTCAGGACACTGACGACGCGTCCTAACTGGGTGCGCACTAGCTTTACATCAGTCCCCGGTCATATATCTGGTATGAACGTACTGCTCGTCGGCGGGAGTGGCTTCATCGGGACGAACCTCTGTACGGCGCTGGTGGATCGCGGCCACGACGTGACGGTGCTGGCACGCTCACCCGACGCCGCCGACCTGCCCGCCGAGGCGACGGCCGTCGCGGGCGACGTGACCGACTACGACAGCATCGAGGGCGCGTTCGAGGGCCAGGACGCCGCGATCAATCTCGTGGCGCTGTCGCCCCTGTTCAAGCCGTCCGGTGGCAACGAGATGCACGACCGCGTCCACCGCGGTGGGACGGAACACTGCGTGCGCGCAGCCGAAGAACACGGCGTCGAGCGATTCGTCCAGATGAGCGCGCTCGGGGCCGACGCCGACGGTGCGACCCACTACATCCGCTCGAAGGGCCGGGCCGAAGCGATCGTCCGCGACTCGTCGCTTGACTGGGTGATCGTCCGTCCCTCCGTCGTGTTCGGTGACGGCGGCGAGTTCGTCCCGTTCACCAAGCGGCTCAAGGGGATGTTCGCGCCCGGCGTCCCGATCTACCCGCTGCCCGGCGGCGGCAAGCAGACGCGGTTCCAGCCCATCTGGGTCGGCGACCTCGTGCCGATGCTGGCCGACGCGCTCACCGAGGCCGAGCACGTCGGCGAGGTCTACGAACTCGGTGGCCCCGAGGTCCTGACACTGCGAGCGGTGACCGAACAGGTCTACGAGGCCGCGGACGGCTCGGTCACCATCGTCCCGCTCCCGATGGCGCTGGCGGGGATCGGGCTGAAGACGCTCGGGTTCGTCCCCGGTTTCCCCATGGGCGGCGATCAGTACCGGTCACTGAACTTCGACAACACGACCGACGACAACGACGTCGAGCGGTTCGGCGTCGAAGAGAGCGAGCTGACGACGCTCGGCGAGTACCTCGGCATCGCCGCCAGCGCCGCGAACTGAGCGGCGGCGTCTCCGCGACCGGACGACGTAATCGGGCTGACGGGCGAGCGAACGCCGCGGCCCCAGAACACTACTGTTGCATCGTCTCCGGGAGCTCTACCTCGTCGGGGGCCGGCATCCACACGTAGTCGAACGTGAGTCCCAGCGCCAGCGGGAGGAAGATCGTCGCCAACACCACGAGTGTGCGACTGCCGAGATTCCCGCCGAGCTTGAACACGCCCGACAGCACCAGCAAGAGGACGAACAGCACGACCGGGCACAACAGCAGCGAGTAGATGACACTCCCCCAGCGCGTGTCGAGTCGCACGCGGAAGAACCGAGTCATCAACGCCGTGACGGCGCTGTTGACCAGCACGATCACCAGCAGTCCGACGAGATCGATGACGGCGACCATGGTCGGGCTAGGGAGTCGAGACGCTTTGCAGTATCGGGACGAGTCGGACGGCGTCGGACGATAGACCGGTGAGGGCTACCTGCTGGCGACGCCACCCGGTACACGTCGCCACCGCTCGGTCTCACTCCATGCAGATGTAGGTCCGCGTGTCGACGACGCCGTCGAGGTCCCGGATCCGCGTCGCGACGGTGTGCATCACGTCGTACACTTCCTCGCCAGCCGCTTCGGCGATGATGTCGTAGTTGCCGGCGACGATGTGGGCCTCGCCGACGCCGTCGTGACCGCGGATCTCCGACAGCAGTCCCTGGGACTTGCCGGCCGAACTCTTGATCATGATGAATGCACTGACCATGTGTACTGTGTGAACTCGTGACATGAAAAGCTTCAGGTCGGTCGCGTGGTTCGCGAGACGCCGACGGCGAGGGTAGTGACGGCCGGGTCACTCTCCGGAGAGCGGTGTCACTCTGGCGGCCGTCGCTTTGAACGTCGCCACGACGGGATCGCCCGGTTCGAGGTCGAGACGTGCCCGACTCGCCGACGTGACCAGTACCGGGATGGGCGTCGCGGCTCCGACGTCGACGGTGATCGTCGCGACGCCGTCGCGCTCGTCGACGGCCGTCACCGTTCCGCGCAGTCGGTTGCGGGCACTCGTCCGGGTGGCCGAGGGACCGGCGTCTGGCTCCTGGAGCGTCACGGCGTCGGCGGTCAGCGTCACCGTCACGTCGTCGCCGGTGTCGACCGACGATTCGCGGTCCCCGACGACGATCGCGTGCAACTCGCCGGCCGGGCTCTCGGCGGTCACCAGCCGTCCCGCTCGCTCGCGAACGGTGCCAGCGAGCGCGATCACGTCCGCGGCGGCCGTGCCCGAGACCACGGTGTGGACGCGGGCGAACTGCGTCAACAGTTCGCGGCCCCGGTCGGTGAGGACGCTCCCGCCGCCGCCCTCTCCCCCGCGTTCGCGCTCGACGAGCGAGCCAAGCGTCTCTTCCAGAGCGGTCAGGCGCTTGTGTGCCCGAGAGTACGAACGGCCCAGCGCAGTGGCGGCCGCGTTCAGCGATCCCTCGCTGTCGACGGCCCGCAACAGCGCCGCGTCCGACGCGTCGACGGTCACCTCATCGGCAGTCAGCGAGACGGCCACGTCCGTGTCCATACCCACGCCGACGGACGGAGCGAGCAAAACCGTTATGTTGTACTCAGCACAACCTCGTTATGTTGGGCGTGATACAACGATGGACAACACCAGGGCTGCGGTCTCCCGTCGAGGGTTCCTGTCCGCGATCGGGGCCGTCGGCGTGGGGACACTCGGGGGGTGTACCGGCGTCACGGGAACGGAAAGCGGCGCAGTCAGCCTGCTGTGTGCCGGCAGTCTCGCCCGCACCGTCGAGCGACACGTCGGCCCGGCGTTCAGAGAGCAGACGGGGCGGGCGATCCACGGCGAGTACCACGGATCGAACGCCGTGATGCGGATGGTCAAAGAGGGCGTCAAGCGGCCCGACGCCGTCGTCAGCGCCGACGCGACGCTCCTCCGGGACCGACTGTACGGGGCGGCCACGGACTGGGACGTGACCTTCGCGGCGAACAGCCTGGGGCTGTGCTACAACGAGGCGACGGAGCCGGGCGAACAGCTGGCGGCCGGCACCCCGTGGTACGAGGTCGTCGACGACGCCGACGACGGTGCCATCTCAATCGGCGACCCGGAGCTGGATCCGCTGGGCTATCGCGCGCTCCAGGCGTTCGAGCTCGCACAGCGGGCACACGACCTCGACGGCTTTCGCGATCGGGTGGTCCCGCGGCTGTACACCGAGCCCGACGAGCCACAGCTGCTCGCGGGCGTCGAGACGGGGTCTCGTGCTGGCGCAGTCGTCTACAAGAATATGGCCGCCGACCGCGGGCTGCCCTTCGTGGCCTTTCCGGACCGCTACAACTTCTCGAACCCGGCCCTGGCAGACCACTACGCGACGGTCTCGTACACGACCGACGACGGCTACACCGCGACGGGACGGCCGATCCTCTACAGTGCGACCGTCTGTGACGACGCCGACGATCCGGCCGGCGGGCGGGCACTCGTCCGGTTCCTCTGTGCGAATCCGTCCGTGCTGAGGGCTGCCGGCCTGCGCGTGAGCGAGCAACTGCCGGGCGAACACGGCTCGGTCCCCTCGGAGGTGACAGTGTGAGAGCGTTCGACCGAGGACACCTTCGGACGCCGAGCCGGCTCGTGCCGGCGCTGCTGGGCGGTGTCCTGCTCGTCCACTTCGTCGTCCCGTTCGTGGCCTTCCTCTCGCGGACTGGCACGTCGAACGTCGTCGCCGGACTGTCGGCCCCGCCAGCGCAGCGCGCGATCCGGAACTCGCTGTTGACGGCCCCCGTCGCCACCCTGGTTTCGACGCTGTTCGGCGTCCCGCTGGCGTACGCGCTCGCTCGAACGTCCGTCCGCGGGAAGCGCCTGATCGAGGGGATCGTCGTCCTGCCACTGGTCGTGCCGCCGGTGGTCGGCGGCGCAATGCTCCTGACGGCGGTCGGGCGCTTCACGCCGCTTGGCCGCGCGGCGCTGGCGGCGGGCCTCCCGCTGACCGACAGTCTCGCGGGCGTGATCCTCGCCCAGACGTTCGTCGCCGGCCCGTTCGTCGTCGTCACGGCGCGGGCCGGCTTCGGTGCCGTCGACGAGCGACTGGAACAGGCGTCGCGCTCGCTCGGGTACGGACCGCTGGCGACGTTCTGGAACGTCTCGCTCCCGCTGGCACGGGGCGCGATCGTCGCGGGCGTCGTCCTCACGTTCGCGCGAGCGGTCGGGGAGTTCGGTGCCACGATGATGGTCGCGTACAACCCCCGGACGATCCCCACCCGGATCTGGGTCGAGTTCATCGCCGGAGGGATCGACGCGATCGTCCCGCTCGCGCTGGCGTTGCTCGCCATCACGGTCGTCGTCGTCACCACGGTCCAGCGGCTCGGACACGTGCCGACGGTGGTCGACGGATGACCCTCGAAGTCAGCGGCCTCACGCACCGCTACGGCTCGAAGACGGCCGTCGAAGACGTGTCGTTCTCGCTGGCAGACGGGGAGATCGTCGGGCTGCTCGGCCCGAGTGGCTGTGGCAAGACGACGATCGTCCAGGCGATCGCCGGCCACCTCAGCCCGACCGCGGGCCGGATCTGGCTGCGCGGCGAGGACGTGACTCGACAGCCGCCCGAACGCCGACGGGTGAGTGTCGTCTTTCAGGAATCGACGCTGTACCCCCACATGACCGTCGGCGAGAACGTGGCCTACGGGCTCGAAGCACGCGAGGTCGACCGCTCGCGGATCGACGCACTCGTCGAGACCCACCTCGAACTGGTCTCGCTCGCGTCGCGGCGCGACGCCTCCCCCGCCGAACTGAGCGGCGGCCAGAAGCGCCGCGTGGAGCTGGCACGGGCGCTGGCACCGGAGCCGGACGTACTGCTGCTCGACGAGCCGCTGTCGGCACTGGACCGCAGCCTCCGCGAAGAGCTGCGGCGGGCGATCGGTCGCATCCAGCGAGAGACCGGCGTCACGACGCTGTTTGTCACCCACGATCAGGCGGACGCGATGGCGCTCGCGGATCGACTCGTCGTCATGAACGAGGGCGCGATCGCGGGAGTCGACACGCCGCGGGCGCTGTACGAGTCGCCCCCCACGCCCTTTGTCGCGTCGTTTCTCGGACGGTCGAACACCGTCGGGGCGACCGTCGTCGAACCGGAGCCGCTCGTACTCGCGGTCGGCGAGCAGACGCTGACACTGCCGGAGGCCCGGAGCGACAGACCGGCGGGGGCCTCGGTGTCGTGTCACGTCCGCCCGGCAGATCTCGCGCTGGCTGGGTCGGACAGCGCCGAAACGGTGCCGACGCTGAGCGGGGCGGTGAGCCACGTCACGGACCGGGGGTCGCGCTACGACGTGTCGGTCACCCTCCCGACCGACGAGACGGTCGTCGTCGAGCGCCAGTCCGAGCCGCCGGCAGTGGGCGCGACGGTGACAGTTCGGGTGCCGGCGGCGAAGCTGACGCGCTTCGGAGCCGACACGGCAGGTGAGTGACCAGCCCGGAAAATCGCGGTCGCGCTCGCACGGACCGGTGTCGTCGCCAGCGGTGAGTCGCCAGCGGGGAGCCGCTCACTGCTGTCGGCGACCGTCCGTGTCACGCACCGCCGGAACGAGCGCGCATCGCCGACCAGACGGCGACGGAACCGAGCAGGAACGCCGGGAGCAGCGGGAGAACCAGGTAGGCGTCACGCAACGTCAGCCCGAGCGACTGGACGAACGACTGTGCGGCCGGGAGGAGGAGGAGCGCGCCGGGAGCGACGATGAAGGCGAAGATCACGGTGGCGACCAGCGTCCACCCTCGCCAGTCGAACTCGCGTTCGCCGTCGCCGCTCGACGGCGGTTCGCCGCTGGGTCGATGGACGTAGCCCGCGTCGTCGTCGCTACTCATCGGCTCCTCCCTCGTACTCGCTGTCCGGAACGACGACGACCTTGCCGAACCCCTCGCGGTCCTCCAGCAGTTCGTGGCCGCGTGCGGTCTCGCTCATCGGGAGGACCGCCCGGATCAGCACCTCGAAGGTCCCGTCCCAGACCAGTTCGAGCACGTCGTCGAACTCGCCGGGACCGGCCATCGTCGAGCCGTGGACGGAGAGCTGGTTGCCGAAGATCCGGTTGACGTTCGTCTCCGGCGTCGGGCCGGTCGTCGCCCCGCAGGTCAACAGTCGGCCGCCGTTCGCGAGACTGCGCAGCGACTGTCTCCAGGTGGCCGCGCCGACGTGATCGACGACCACGTCGACGCCGCGCTGGCCGGTCTCCGCGCGGACGACGTCGGCGAAGTCTTCGGCCTCGTAGTCGATCGCGAGATCCGCACCCAGCCGACGAGCGGTCGCACGCTTCTCGTCGCTGCTGGCCGTCGCGATCACCTCACAGCCGGCGTGGTCGGCGATCTGGACCGCCGCGTGGCCGACGCCGCCGCTCGCTCCCAGAACGAGGACGGTCTCTCCGGCGTCGATCTCGCCGCGGGTGTGGAGCATGCGCCAGGCGGTCCCGAAGACCAGCGGCGCGGCCCCCGCGGTCGTCCAGTCGACGCCCTCCGGAACGGGGACGAGCGCGTCGGCCGGGACCGCGGTCCGCTCGGCGTGAACGCCCGGACAGTGTTCGCCGAGGATCTCGTAGTTCACACACAGCGTCGGCTCACCGTCGCGACAGAACTCGCAGGTCCCACAGCTGCGTCCGGCGGTGACGGCGACGCGATCGCCGGGGCCGAACCGCTCGACCGCGTCTCCGACGGCCACGACGACGCCCGCGGCGTCGCTCCCGGGGACGTGGGGAAAGTCGAGGTCGATCCCCGGAAGTCCGCGGCGAGTCCACACGTCGAGGTGGTTCAGTGCTCCGGCTCGCACGTCGAGGAGAACGTCGTCGGGGTCGAGTGTGGGCTCGGGAGACGGCCCGTACTCGACGACCTCGTGGTCGCCGTGGGCGGCGAACTGGACGGCATCCATAGCTGGTGGTCAGGCCACCATCGTCTAAACCCTAGGGGTTCGGGACCGCCGGGCCGATCGCCAGCATACTGACCCGGTGACTCGTCCCGTCGGCGTGTGCTTCCCGTGTGGCAACTGCGTCGGATCGGCTCTCGTAGACCCCCTCCTCGCTGCACTCGTGGCAGACGACGTGAAACGCTTCCTCCATACGTTCAGGCCACATACATGTCACTTAATCATTTTGATTTGGTAATGCAAATCACACGTCGCCGAATCGTCGACCACGCCGAACTGACCGAGCGAAGGCCACGAGCTATTTATTCGCGGCACTGCGAAGCCGGACCATGGTCGACTTCCAGTCACGGAACCGCCGGACGCGGGACGACGAGCGAGGGGAATCTGAGACGGACTCGGAGTCCGACGAGCCGACGGACGACGAGTCGGAATCGTCCGCGCCGGACGAGCCCGAGACGACGGCGGAGGCCGACGAATCCGATCGGGGACCGGTGGCCGGCGTCGCCGTCGTCACCGTCGCCGACGACCGCACCGTCGAGGACGATCCCGTCGGCGACGCGGTCATCGACGCGCTGGGTCCCCACGAGCTGGTCACCCGCGAGCTGCTCGGTCGCAACCACGACGGCGTTCAGGGCGCGGTCGACGCACTGGTCAACCGCGGGGACGTCGACGGCGTCGTCACCGTCGGCGGGACCGGCACCAGCACGCGCGACATCACCGTCGAGGCCGTCCATCCGCTGTTCGAGAAGGCACTCCCGGGGTTCGGCGAACTGTTCCGACGACGGTTCTACGAGGCGGTCGGGACCGACGTGATCGCCACTCGGGCGGCAGCGGGCATCGCCGACGGGACGCCGGTGTTTTGCCTCCCCGGCTCCGTCGAGGGAGCCCGTCTCGGCACCGAGGAGATCGTCGTCGAGCAGATCGGTCGGCTCTCCGACCGGATCGACGAGGAGCCGTAGGCCAAACCCATTTGCGGCCACGCGGCCAACGCGACGGTATGGTCACTCGGCTCGCGGACGGCGTCTGGTGGTTCGACCTCCGGGGCGTCAACGCCTACCTGATCGACGAAGCGGTCGCGGGCGACGGCGCTGGCTCCGGCGTGACGCTGGTCGACGCGGGGCTGCCCTGGCACGGCAGCCGACTCGTCGAGGGGATCGCCGAGGCCGGCTACGAACTGGCCGACATCGAGCGAATCCTGGTCACGCACTACGACGTCGACCACGTCGGCGGACTGGCGGGACTCGACGGCCTCGACGCGCCGATCTACGTCGGCGAGGCCGACGCCGAACTGGTCGCGGGCCGACGGCGGCCGCCCTGGCACAACCACAAAGGACTGTTCCAGCGGGCGATGGCCGGCTTCGTCTCGCCGCCCGAGAATCCCGTCGAGCAGGTCACCGATGGCGACACCGTCGGGACGTTCACCGTCTACGCGACGCCGGGCCACACGCCCGGCCACGTCGCCTACGTCAGCGAGGCGGCGTCGGTCGGCCTGCTCGGCGATCTGGTACGGGAGTCGGGCGGTTCGCTCCAGCCGTCGCCGTGGCTCCTCAGTTACGCCACCGACGAGGTCGCGCGCAGCATCGCGGATCTGGACGGACGAGCGCCCGCCTTCGAGGTACTGGGCGTCGGACACGGCCGTCCGTTCGAGCGTGACGGCCGCGAGCGGCTGGCCGAGGTCGCGAACCGGCGCTGATGTTTTTTCTATCCCTACACAATGAGTATATTTGTGAACAGGAGAGCCCTAATCAAATCGTCCGCCGTCGCCTTCCCGTCGCTCGCTGGCTGCGCCACACTCGGTGATTCTGACGCCCCAGAGATAGGTTCGACAGTGGAGATCGAGGGAACCGACTGCGACCTCACAGAGACGCCAGCAGAAATCTCGGGCGACCGGGCAGAGATAGAGCTGGTGGGCCACGCCGAGGTGCCGGCCGGCTGCTACGTCGTCCAGGACGATGCTCACGTTCCATCGGAGGATGGGAGGTCGGTCATCGAATTAGATTTCAGCCGAGTGGACAGTGGTCCCCACTGCCTCGAATGCGAGGGCCACGTTACGTATCAGGCGTCGATAGCAGTCGAAGAGAGCGAGATCACAGAGTTACGAGTCCTCCACAACACGCCAGACGACGACACGATCTACGGGACATTCTCGATCGGAGAGTAGTACTCACTCGTCGAAATTCGGCAGTCTCAGCGACCACGGCACCGTTCAGTGCTCGACGACGGCCGCCCGGCGTACCGGCCCGAAAAATTCCGTTCCGAACCGCGAACGATTTTGTCGACTACCCAACAGTATTGGTGTGTCACTTTTTACCATAGAGTGTTGACGACGAGACGCGATGGCCGTTCACACGACTCCCCCTGACGGGTGGCACAGAGTCCGTGCGACCCATCGGGACCGCAAGTACTCGTCGGCGACGCCGGTGGTGTACGAACACGACGAGTCGGGGCGACGTGTCGAGGTCGTCCCGACGCTCGTGCGCGCACCAGGTGACGGGCAGGAGTGGCAGGTGCGAGAACTGTACAACGATCGTTCACTGGTGCTCGACAGCGCACCGGACCGAGCGGCGGCGGCCGCGATCGCCATGGAGGCGATGCGGGGCCACTAGAGTTCTTCGGCGACGGCTTCGGGGCCGAGCAGTTGCGGATCGACGACCAGATCCGTCTGTCGGCTGGCGAAGTCGGGCAGCGAGCCCTCGGCGTAGACGACGACGCGGACCTCGGGGTTGAGGTCCTTCGCGACGGCGATCGACGTCGCCTGTTCGAGATCCGTCAGCAGGTACACGTCGGCCTCGTGTACGCCCGCCTCTTCGAGTCCCGGTCGATTGCCGACCGGCGCTTCCGTGATCGTGTGGCCCTCGGCCGCGATCGCGTCGGCGATCGCACCCTCGTCCGGGCCGGCGACGACGACGTTCATTCGTACTCGATGGTCGCGGGCGGTTTGTGGGTCACGTCGTAGACGACGCGGGCGACGTTCTCGTGGGAGCCGGTGATCCGCGATTGGATGCGCTGGAGGGTCTCCCAGTCGATCTCCTGGGCGCGGGCGGTCATGCCGTCTCGCGATTCGACCGAGCGGACGGCGACGACCCAGCCGTGGACGCGGTTGTCGCCCTTGACGCCCGTGGCCTTGCCGATCACCGCTGCGAGTGCCTGCCACGGCTCGTACTCTTCGAGTTCGTCCTCGACGACGTGGTTGGCCTCGCGAGCGACTTCGAGTTTCTCCTCGGTGACCTCGCCGATGATCCGCACCGCGAGGCCGGGGCCGGGGAAGGGCATCCGCTCGGAGACGATCTCCTCCAGGTCGAGCGCGCGGGCGACCTCGCGGACCTCGTCCTTGTAGAGATCACGCATCGGCTCAACGATCCCCTCGAAGTCGACGACCTCGGGGAGTCCGCCGACGTTGTGGTGGGACTTGATCGTCCCCTCGCTCTCGATCCGGTCCGGGTAGATCGTCCCCTGGACGAGGTAGTCGGCCTCGACCTCCTTGGCGACGGTCTCGAACTCCCTGATGAACTGCTCGCCGATGATGTGGCGCTTCTCCTCGGGGTCGGTCTCGCCTTCGAGGGCGTCGAGGAAGCGGTCCGTGGCGTCGACGATCCGCAGCGAGTCCATGTAGTCGAAGGTCTCGCGGATCTCGTCGGTCTCGCCTTTGCGCATCAGTCCCGTGTCGACGTAGACCGGCGTGAGCTGGTCGCCGACGGCCTCGTAGGCCAGCGCGGCGGCCGTCGAGGAGTCGACGCCACCGGACAGCGCGATGACGGCGTTTTTCTCGCCGACGGCGTCGGCGATCTCGTCGACCTTCTCGTCGACGAACGAGTCGACGTCGACCATCAGTGGCTCACCTCCGGATCGGCGGCCGCGGTGTCGTCGAGCACTGCTTCGAGGAGCCCGACGAACGGCGGGCTGGCACGCGTCGGTCGCGAGCGGAACTCGGGGTGGAACTGTGTCCCGATGAAGTACGGGTGATCGGGCAGTTCGAGGATCTCCATACGGTTGTTGGCGCGCCCCGAGAAGGTCATCCCTTCGGACTCGATGCGCTCGATGTACTCGGGGTTGACCTCGTAGCGATGGCGGTGGCGTTCGGTACAGCTGTCGGCCCCGTACAGCTCGTGGGCCAGCGTCCCCGGTTCGATGTCGGTCTCGTGGGCCCCCAGTCGCATCGTCCCGCCCATGTCCTCGACCTCGTACTGTTCGGGGAGGATGTCGATGACCGGATGTGGCGTCTCCTCGTCCAGCTCTGCGGAGTGTGCGCCCGCCAGTCCGAGGACGTTCCGGGCGAACTCGACGACGGCCATCTGGAAGCCCAGACACAGACCCAGGAACGGCACGTCGTTCTCGCGAGCGTAGCGGATCGCCTCGACCTTGCCCGCGGTCCCGCGAGAGCCGAAGCCACCGGGGACCACGACGGCGTCGGCGTCGTGGAGTCGGTCGACGTGGTGGTCGCTCATCTCCTCGGAGTCGACCCACTCGACGTTCACGTCGACGTTCGCTTCGAGGCCGGCGTGTTTCAGCGCCTCGTGGACGGACATGTAGGCGTCTTCGAGGTCGTACTTACCGACCAGTGCCACGTCGACCTCGCCGGTCGTCTGCTGGGTGACGAGTTCGCGCCAGCGGTTCTCCCGTTGCTCGGGTGGGAGCGCCTCGTCCGCGATGTCGAGTTGCTCCATCACGTACTGGTCGAGCCCCGCCTCTTCGACCATCAGCGGGACGTGGTAGATGTCAGAGACGTCGGGGTTAGAGAACACCGCCTCGGTCGGCACGTCACAGAAGAGCGCGATCTTCTCGCGGGTGTCGATGTCGAGTTTGTCCTCCGAGCGGCCGACGAGGATGTCGGGCTGGAGCCCGATCGAGCGCAGTTCCTTCACCGAGTGCTGGGTCGGCTTGGTCTTTTGCTCGCCGTTCATCGAGTAGGGGACGAGCGTGACGTGGGTAAAGAGAATGTCGTCGTCGTCTTCCTCGTGGGCGAACTGGCGCAGGGCTTCGAGGTAGGGCATCCCCTCGATGTCCCCGACGGTGCCCCCGACCTCGATGATACACACGTCGTTGCCCTTCGCAGCCTCTCGAATCCGGCGCTTGATGTCGTCGGTGATGTGGGGGATGATCTGGACCGTCTTGCCGAGATAGTCGCCGGCCCGCTCTTTCTCGATGACGTGCTGGTAGGTCTTGCCGGTCGTGATGTTGTGGTCGAAGGTCATGTCGATGTCGAGGAACCGCTCGTAGTTCCCCAGGTCGAGGTCGACCTCCCCACCGTCTTTGAGCACGTACACCTCGCCGTGCTGGAAGGGGTTCATCGTCCCGGCGTCGACGTTGAGGTACGGGTCGATCTTGACCGCGGTCACGTCGAAGCCCGCGTTTTTCAGCAGTCGGCCGGTACTGGCGGCGGTGATCCCCTTGCCCAGCCCGGACATCACGCCTCCCGTTACGAAAATGAACTTCCGACCCAGTTCCGGGTCGTAGTCAGTCTCAGGTTCCGTCGGCATACCGACGGTGGACTCCGTGGCGTCAAAACCATTTCGGGATGGCGAGACCGGCCTGTGGTCGGGCGCGAAGCGGCGAGCGGCGTGGTTAGCGAACCCGAACCACACCCCCAGACGTGCGGCCGTCGGGCCGAGCGGCCCCACGGAACGGGCCAGCGTCGTCCGCGGGAACCGCCGACCACCGCGTCGCGATCACCGCGTCACGAACTGGGCGACCAGCGAGCCCACACGCTCGCCCTGCCCCACGAAGTGGTGGTCCGCCGGCAGCCCTTCGACAGCGGCCCCGCGCTCGCGGGCAGCGTCGACCACCGGCCGCCAGTCGGCGGTGTCGTCGCGCTCGCCGTAGCACACCTGGAGCGGGCAGTCGATGTCGCCGACGGCCGGCGGGGTCTCCGTGCCGTCGTCCAGTCGTGCCGGCGGTGCGAGCACCGAGACGGCGGCGGGCTGTGGGTCGGCCTCGGCCGCCGCGAGCAACGCGACGCCAGCGCCGAAGCTGTAGCCAAAGAGCGCGACCGAGTCGAACCGCTCGCGGCCCCACTCCAGCGTCGCGAGACAATCACGGCGCTCGCCGCGGCCCTCGTCCCACGGCCCGTAGTCGAAGCGCAGACACGCCACGCCTCGCTCGCCGACCGCGTCGCCGACCGCCTGCAAGCGCCGGTCGCTACGAGAGCCGCCCATCTGTGGGTGGGGCGGACACGCGACGACGACGCGGTCCGCTCCCGGGTCGTCGAGGACGGCCCGCACGTCACGCCCACCTGGAATCGGAATACGTTCCACATTGTACCTCAGGGCAGATGGATGTAAGAATTTTAAGGCGCGGCCCCCGAAGACGGGGTATGGGAATCCTCTCGCGCGCATCGTACGTCATCCGGTCGAAACTGAACGCCGTCCTCAACAGCGCCGAGGACCCGAACGAGACGCTCGACTACTCCTACGAGCAACTGCGGGACGAACTCCAGGACGTGAAGGAAGGGATCGCCGACCTGACCACCCAGAAAAAGCGCCTGGAGATCCAGAAACGCAGACTCGAAGAGAACGTCGAGAACCACAACGAACAGGCCCGGCAAGCGATCGAGCAGGATCGCGAGGATCTGGCCCGGAAGGCCCTCGAAAAGAAAAAGCAGAAGATGAGCCAGATCGAGGAGCTCGACAGCCAGATCCAGCAACTCCAGAGCCAGCAGGAGGGGCTCGTCGAACAGAAAGACCAGCTCCAGCAGCGCATCGAGCAGTTCAAGACCAAGAAAGAGACGATGAAGGCACGCTACGAGGCCGCCGAGGCCTCCAAGCGAGTCAACGAGGCGATGACGGGAGCCGGCGACGAGATGAAAGACGTGGGACGTGCGATCGAGCGCGCGGAGGAACGCACCGAGAAGATGGAGGCCCGCTCCCAGGCGATGGACGAACTCCAAGACGAGGGCGTCTTCGAGGACGCGCTCAGCGACAAAGACCAGCTCGACCGCGAACTCGAAGAGGTCCAGTCGAAAGGCGAGGTCGACGCCGAACTCGACACGCTGAAAGCCGAGATGGGCAAAGGCGACGCCGACGAGACGACCGACGAGAGCGCAGACGCCGAGGTCACGACCGACGACCTCGAAGCCGAGCTGGCGGGCAACGGCGAGGCCGACGTGGAGACGCCCGAGGTCTCCGACAGCGAAGTCGAGAGCGAGCTCGAAGACCTCAAAGAGGACGAACAGTCCTAATACTGCCGGCTGTCACTTCGTGACGAGCTTCGCCGCCCCGGGGTGGCGAAATCGGTCACAGATGTACAGCCGGTCGTATAAGCAGTTTGCGAGCGCCAACCACCGGATCGCCGTCTCGTCTGTCGCCCCGATCGGTGCTATAAGGGCGTGGCCTTCGAACGGGCAGCTATGCCAACTGCCGACAGTGATGTCGGTGCCGGGACGATGCGAGAACGGGCCGACGAGAGCCGGTGGAAGCTCTGGCTGTTGCTCGGCGCGGATCGGCGCGTGGTGGCGGCACTCGCGCTCCTGTCGGTCTTCCTCGCGCTCGTGGGACTGAGTCAGGTCGTCGGGACCGACCTGCGGGCGGCCATCGGTAGCTCGGACCCGGTCGAGACGCTGTTCCAGGGGTTGCTGACGGCGATCATCACCGGCGTCACGCTCGTCGTGACGCTCTCTCAGCTGGTGCTGTCACAGGAACTCGGAGCGCTGGGGGACCAACGGGAACGGATGGACGGTGCCATGTCGTTCCGGCGGTCGGTCGAGTCGGTCATCGACAGCGACGTGAGTCCGCCGGATCCGGCGAGCTTTCTCCGATCGCTCGTCGCGGCAGTCGGTCGCCAGGCCGCGACACTACAGACGGCAGCCGAGGGAAGCGGCGACGAGCGACTGCGTTCGTTCGCCGACGACCTCGTCGCGGACGCCGACGCCGTCGGTGACGACCTCGAAGACACCCAGTTCGGTACCTTCGAGGTCGTGTTCGCCGCACTGAACTTCAACTACGCGAGCAAGATCTACGAGGCACGCCGGCTGAGGGCGGCCGACGGGACCGGCGACGACGCGGCCGAGACGCTCGACGACCTCGTCGAGACGCTGACGCTCTTCGGGCCGGCCCGCGAGCACGTCAAGACGCTGTACTTTCAGTGGGAACTGATCGAGCTCTCGCGGGCGATCGCGTACGCCGCCGTCCCGGCGCTGATCGTCTCGGCCGGCATGATCCTCTACGGCGGACAGACGGCCGTCGTGCAGGGAGGCGTCCTCGGCGTCGACAGCGTCGTCTGGCTGGTCAGCGCCGCGACGACGGTCGCGCTGGTCCCGTTCGTCCTCCTGCTGGCCTACATCCTGCGGATCGTCACCGTCGCGAAGCGGACGCTGTCGATCGGTCCGCTCGTCCTCAGAGACACCGTCCACTCCGGGGGCGACGAAAACGGAGACGCGTGACTACACGAGGTACGTGACGGCAGTGCGCTTCTGCTCGACCTCGCGTTCGAGGTGCTGCTTGAAGTCGGCCAGTTCGAGGTCTTTCTCCTCGCGTTCCTTGCGGTCCCGGACGGAGATCGTGCCAGCCGCTTCCTCGTCGTCGCCGATGACCATCATGTAGGGCACCTTGTCGTCGTGGGCGACCTGGATCTTCTTGCCGACCGTCCACGAGCGGTCCTCGATCTCGACGCGGAAGTCGTCGAGTGCCGCCGCGATCTCCTCGCAGTAGTCGATGTTGTCGTCCGACACGGGGAGGATGCGGACCTGCTCGGGCGCGAGCCACGGCGGGAACTTCCCGTTGTAGTGCTCGATGAGCACCATGAAGAACCGCTCGTAGCTGCCATAGAGCGCGCGGTGGATCATCACCGGGCGGTGGTCCTCGTTGTCCTCGCCCGTGTACGTCAGGTCGAACCGGTCGGGCATGTTGAAGTCCAGCTGGACGGTCGGGCCGTCCCAGTGGCGACCCAGCGCGTCCTCGAAGGCGAAGTCGATCTTCGGGCCGTAGAACGCGCCGTCGCCCTCCTCGACGACGTAGTCGATGCCCTCTTGCTCTAACACCGCTTCGAGCTGGGACTCTGCCTTCTCCCAGATCTCGTCGCTGCCGGTGGACTTCTCGGGGCGGGTCGCGAACTGGACGGTGTAGTCGAGCGAGAACGTGTCCAGGATGTCGAGGATGATGTCCATGATCGACAGGACCTCCGCCTCGATCTGGTCGGGTCGGACGAACAGGTGGCCGTCGTCGATCGTGAACGACCACGTCCGCGAGAGTCCCGACAGTTCGCCGCGCTGCTCCTTGCGATAGACCTTCCCGTCCTCGAAGTAGCGGATCGGCAGGTCGCGATAGGACCAGGACTGCTGGTCGAAGATCGTCGCGTGGCCCGGACAGTTCATCGGCTTGAGGCCGTACTCCTCGTCGTTGACGTCCAGCAGGAACATGTCGTCGACGTAGTTGTCGTAGTGGCCCGACTTCTTCCACAGCTCGGTGCGGAAGACGTGGGGCGTCTCGACCTCGTCGTAGCCGGCCTCACGGTTCAGTTCGGCGACGTAGTCGGAAAGCTCGTTGAGGACCGTCTTCCCGTTGGGCTCGTACAGCGGGAGTCCCGGACCCGTCGTCTCGTCGATGGAGAACAGGTCCATCTCCTGGCCGATCTTGCGGTGGTCGCGTTCCTTGGCCTTCTGGCGGCGCTCCATGTACTCGTCGAGTTCCTCTTCGGTCGGGAACGCGGTGCCGTACACCCGCGTGAGGGTGTCGTTGTCCTCGTCGCCGCGCCAGTACGAGGCCGACATCTCCAGCAGCGCGAAGCCGCCGATCTCGCCGGTCGACTCGACGTGGGGGCCCTGACAGAGATCGTAGAACTCGCCCTGTTCGTAGAAGGAGACGGGGTCCTCGCCCGCTGCTTCGGTCTCCAGAATCTCCTGCTTGTACTCGTTGTCCTCGTAGCGATCGAGCGCCTCTTCGCGGTCGAGCATGACGCGTTCGATGTCGAGGTCCTCCGCGATGATCTCGTGGGCCTCGTCCTCGATGTCTTCGAGGTCGTCCTCGTCGAGGTCGACGCCGGTCACGTCGTAGTAGAAGCCGTCGTCGGTCCACGGTCCCAGTGTCAGCTCCGCCTCCGGGTACAGTCGCTGGAGCGCCTGTGCGAAGACGTGTGCCGCCGAGTGGCGAAGCACGTCGACGTACTCGTCGGCCCCGTCTGTGACGATTTCGAGCGCTGCGTCGTCGGGCAGCGGGGTGTGTTTGTCGACGAGCTCACCGTCGACGACGCCGGCGACCGTGTCCGAGCCGAGACCCGGGCCGATCTCGTAGGCGGCGTCCTCGACGGTGGCCCCGGCCTCGAGTTCGAGGGGGGAGCCATCCGGTAGCGTGACCGTGACCGTGCTCATGGACGGCACAAAACGACACGGTGGGATAAGTGTATTGAGACGGAGCGGCCGGCCTGTTCGTCGGCTGCGTGGGCAGTGAATCGTCACGGGGGACGCCACGACGGGACCACACATATTGGGGAGGCCGACGAAGGGGCGAACGATGGAGACGTACGACGACATTTTGCTGCCGACAGACGGAAGCAAGGGCACCGAAGACACCGTTGGCCACGCGCTCACGCTGGCCCGGAACCACGACGCGACGCTGCACGTCCTGTACGTGGTCGACCGTCGGCGCTTCCTCGCGGCCGACAAGGAGACCCAGGACGACGTTATCGAGGCGCTGCGCGAACAGGGCGAGGTCGCGATCGACGACGTGACAGTCACCGCCGAGGACGCCGGGGTGACGGTCGAGACCGCGATGGAGGAGGGGATTCCCCACAAGACGATTCAGAAGTACGCGACGGACAACGACATCGACGTGGTCACGATGGGGACCCACGGCCAGACGGGTCGTGATCGGGTCGCCACGCTGGGCAGCGTCACCGAACGCGTCTTGAAGGGCGTCGACGTGCCGGTACTGGTCGTCAACATCGAGTGACCGGTTTCGCCACCCCCAGGTGCCGGACCGTCACGAAGTGACAGCCAACAGTACGGGTCGATATCGACCGGTGAATGGAGAACAAGCTTAATGTTTCCCCCTCGGTAAGTTCCTGTTACCAACCGTATATTTCGGTGGTGACTGGTGGTGGACAGGCGAACGCTCACGCGTCGCGGTGCGCTGGCCCTCATGGGGAGCGGTGGCGCTCTCCTCGCGGGACAGACGCTCGGGCTGACGAAGTCCACGGCGAATCGACAGGCGTCCGTCGACGTCGTTTCCGACGCCGACGCGTTACTGGGTATCGAGGGTACGTCGGGATGTGGTGGCGGGTTCTCGCTGACGAACAACGGCCAGGACCAGTTCGTCGTCGAAATCGAGACCGACGCTATCGACGTGTTGCATCCGCGAACGGAACGGCGGCGCAAGCGCGTCCAGTTCCCGCTGCCGCCGGGGCCCGGCAACACCGTCGACGTGCAGTTCGCTCCGGCCAGTGGCACCGCCGACGAGGTGCGAATTAGCGCGACGGGACCAGGCACGGAAATCGATCTGACGCGACGGGTGACGACGCCACCGCTCAGTGAAGGACAGTACCGGCTCTCACCGGTCCACTCTGGTCTGTATTTGGGGTACGACTCTGGCTGGTGGGGAGATGGCAGAGTCGAGCAAGTCGGGTACTCGATTTCGTGGATACTTACCCCGACCGACGACGGCTGTGCGTACACGATAGAGCACTATTGGCGTGACGGCGTTATCGCGCCGGAGAACCGCGACAGCAGCGGGTCTCCACTGATACTCGAATCGCCAGACGGAACGGAATACCAGCGCTGGAACGTCGTGCCGATACCGAACGCACCAGATCGGTATCGGATCGAAAACCAGGGGAGCGGATACGTCATCGACATCGATGGCGGTGATACTGAATCGGGCGCGGCGGCGATCCAGTGGCCCTGGAAGGGATCGAATCCGAGCGTCAAAAATCAGTTCTGGAAGATAGCGCAGGTGTGACACCGGAGACGGCGTGGCGGCTCAGTTGTCGTCGTCTCCTGTCGGGTCGTCTTCGCCGACGGCGTCGGTCGCCCCGTTCGAGCCGTCGCCCACCGAATCCGTCGAGTCGATCGTCGGGGCTCGGGGCTCGTAGCAGTACCGCACCCGATCGACGAGCACCACGAACCGGCCGTCGTCGCCGTCCTCGATCACGCGACGATCGCTGTCGATCGCCACGTCGACCAGATCCGCCAGCGAGTCGACGGTGACGACGCGCTCGTCGTCGTCCGGTTCGGGGACGCGCCCGACCGAGATCCACTCGTCGAAGCGGTCGCGCGTCCGTTCGGTCTGCAAGGCGGCCACCGTTTCGGGTGGGACGGCCAGCCGACCGCGACGGTCGGCGAAGACCAGTCCCGCCGCGGCGAGCAGCGAGAGGACCGCGAAGGCCGCGCCGCCGTAGATCCGGGCAGTGTTCTTCTCGACGGGGACGGAGACAGTCTCGGTCCGAACCGGTTCCTCCTGTCGTCCGGTCGTGTTCGCCGCGACCGCGTACGTGGCGGTACCGGGCCGGATCGTCAGTCGCTCGGTCCGGCTCCGTTCCAGTTGCTCCCCGTCGACGGTGGTCGTCACCCGCGTCGTGACGAGGACGAACAGCTCGATGCGCCCTGGCGTCCCGCCGAGTTCGCGCTCGATCTCTCTGGTCTCGTTGCGCTGCTGGGAGACGTTCACTCGAAAGCTCGTACGTGCGCTCTCGCCGGGTGCGACCGTCGTCTCCTTCGAGGCCAGCGAGTCGGTGACGCGCCAGAACTCGGTCCGGTCGTCGCCGGTTCCGCCGATCGAGCGTTTGATCAGTCGCACGTCCGTCGCGACGGTCGCCGCCTCGGGAGCGCCCTCGTGCCGGAAGCGGTGCTCGCCGGCCAGTGCCGGCGTCACGCGGAACAGGTACGCCGATCGGTTCCGGAGGACCGTGCCCGCCTCGAAGGCCCGCGTCGAGCGCTCGACGGTGGCCTGGTGGGCGAACGAGCTGTCGGTCGTCCACGAGGCGGTGACGCGTTGCTCGGTCGTCGTATCGGGCGCACTGTACTCGGCGTAAGCGACGAACCCACCGGCCCCGGCCAGCACCAGGCAGACGACCACCGCGACCGCGAGGTGCTGTGCGAGCAGGTGGCGCGAACGCAGTACCCACGCCGAATCGTCGCCCGTTCCCATTGCACGCTACTGTCTGGGCCACTACCAAAGACGTGACGGTCGGAACGGCGATCGTATTCGGGGCCGTCCGGTCGACCGCCATATCACATCGCCAACAGTGATCCGACGCCGTCGTACTGAGGGTGTGGCAACGACAAACACGCAATAGACCGTATGAATCGTCCGATATTTCCGTTTCGGGACGCGATAGACGCACAAGTTATTTATGAGTGGGCAAACATGTTATGGTAACCACCTTGGTGGGTGGTCGAGTGAATCATGAATCGACGGAACCTACTCATCGGCATTGGCACAGCAGCAGTTGGAAGCGGCGCAGTCCTGGGCAGCGGTGCCCTGACACAGGTCCAGGCGGACCGAACGGTCGAAGTCACCACCGTCGGTGACGCGAACGGTCTGATCGGTCTCGAAGGGGACGGCACCTACGTCACGAACGACAACACCGACACGCTGACCATCAACATCGGTGAAGCACTCGGTACGAATACTGGTGGTAGTGCAGAGGGACTGAACGACGACGCGACGACGATCATCGACTCCGTCGTCACGATCACGAACAACTCCACGACCGACGTGGACATCCAGCTGAACGGACCCTCGGGCAGTACTCCCAGTGACAGCGCGACGATCGGCATCGGTACCGTCGGCGATCTCGACGCGATCGTGACTTTCGAACTCGATAGCGCACAGAACCCACTGACGGGCGGATCCGGGGGCTCCAGCGGAGACTCGCTCGACCTCAAAGCGACCGTCAAGGCTGGCAAAGAAGTGCCGGACTCCCCCGACACCGACGGAAACGGATCGCTCGTGATCGTCGCGAACGAGAACTAAGCTCGGTCTCTCGTCAGACAGCCAGACGATAAGGCCGTAGCGACTGCCCAGCCGACGGCAAAACGAACTCGACGAATGGTAAGGTAACGAGATGGACACTCATCGGTCGCTGTTCCTCGCACTCCTGGTAGTCGGTGCTTTCGCCATCGCCACGACCACTGGTGCGTTCACGACCGGTGACGAGGCCGTCCGTGGCGTCTACCTCGATCCCGCCGACACGGCCAACGGAGAGCAGTACGCCGAGATCGGACCGGACGGGCAGCTTCGCGTCGAGATATCGAACCTGAATCCGGACTCGCGGACCGTCGTCGACGACGTGTTCGTCCTCGGCACCGATCTGGCGGAGGCCAGCGTCTGGATCGAAGACGACCGTTCCGCCGTCGACTTTTACCGGATGGACACCGGCGCGTCCGTCGAAGACGAGACCGATCCGGTGACGCTCACCGACGGCGAGTCCGTACGCATCGGGTTCGCCGTCGAGAGTGGGACCCCCGGCATCGTCATGGAGTCGATCACGCTCCGGGGAGAGATCCCAGACGAGACCAGCGAGGGCGGTACCGGCGGCGGAACGGGCGGCGGCGACACCGGCGGCGGAACGGGTGGTGGCGACACCGGCGGCGGAACGGGTGGTGGCGACACCGGCGGCGGCGACACCGGCGGACCGCCAGCCGCGACCGAGACGCCGACCGATACTCCGACACCCACCGAGACCCCTGGCGACAACGCGACCGACACCGCGAAGACGACCGACACCGCGGGCAGCGGCACAGGCGGCGGCACGGGCGGCGGCTCGACGGGTGGCTCGACCGGCGGCGGCACGACGGGCGACACCGCGACGCCGACGGCGTCGACGGACGACGGCACCGCCACTCCCGGAACCGCGACGCCCACGCCGACCCAGACCGAGGTCGGTGGCGGCGGCCAGCCGACAGACGCGTCGACGGCGGGGATCGAGGTGGTCGATCTGACGACCACCCCCGAGTCGCCGACCGTCGGCGAGACGGTCACAGTGACGGCGACCGTCGAGAACCGCGGGACCGACACCGCGACGAGGACGATCGAGATTCGCGGCGGTGGCGGCGCGATCGCGTCCGAGACGGTCACGCTCGAGCCGGGCGAACGGACGACCGTCAGCGGCACAGTCACCTTCGACGCGCCGGGGTCCTACGAGATTCAGGGCCAGAACGAGTCGGTGACCGTCACGGTCGGCGAGCAGAGTCAGTCGCCACTGGAGATCGGTGGCTTCGCCCCGGCGCTGCTCGGCGGGCTGGTCCTGCTCGCCGCCGGTCTGGTACTGTTCGTCCTGTGGCGGTCCGACGACGCCGACTTCGTGGTCGTCCTCGCCGACGAGAGCCCGCCGACGCTGGAACTCGTCGGCGACGGGTCCGCCACGGTCAGCGAGACCGACGACGAGCGCACGATCCTCGGCTACGACGTGCCCGACGGCGAGACCGTGACGCTCGATCCCGCGTTTACGATCAGAAACACCGCAGCCAGCGCCGCGAGCGTGCGAGTCGTCGCCGTCGACGAGGAGGGTGCGCCGGTCACGGACGGTGTGACCGTCCAGAGCACCGACGGCGACGACGTGACCGAGTTCCCCGACGACGATACGTCGCCCAACGCGATTCCGGCCGGTGGTTCCCTCGCCGTCCGGCTGGTGCTCGAAGCCGACGCCGTCGAGGCGATCGCGACCCTCCGCGTCGAGACGGTCGACTCTGGGACCGAGTCCAGTTTTCAGCGCTGATATTTCGGTGAGAACGCTCAAGCGTGAGACGGGCGCATCTCCGGTCGAGCGCGTTATGAGCAATCGGAGCCCCGTCGAGAGGTCTGATCGGATCACGCCACGCTGGAGTGGCTTCCACCCGACCGACATCGCGGTTCTGTTTTCAGTCCCGATACTGCTGGGACTGGTCTTTCTCCTGCCGCTGTCGACGCGGCAGTCGCTGGTCTTCGAGTATACGGACCCGACGTTGCTGACGGCGGCGACCGCGCCGTTCGTCCACCTCAGTGCGTCCCACCTCGCGGTCAACGTCGTGGGATACTTCCTCGTCGTCCCGGTGGCGTACCTGCTCAGCGTCGCGAGCGGGCGTCGGAGTCGCTTTTTCGCGGCCTTCTTCACGTTCGTCCTGGTGTTCCCGGTCTTGCTGTCGTACCTCAATCTGGCGGTCGTTCGCCCGGCCGCCGGCACCGGCTTCTCGGGAGTGACGATGGCCTTCGTCGGCTACCTCCCGCTGGCACTGGCAGACTACCTCGAAGCCCACGCCGACGTGGGACCCAGTGAGACGGTCGCGCCGACTCTCTTCTTCCTGGGTATCGCACTCGTCGCGGGGCTGAGCGTCCAGTCGGTCCAGCAAGATCGGGCGACGGTGTGGCTGGGCACTGCCGGACTAATCTTGACCGCGATTCTGGCGGCGCTGCTGTACTGGCTCTCGGCACCGGATCGTGTGACTGATGTCGTCCGGAAGCTCCGGGGGATCTCCTACCGGCCGGGCAGCGCCGAGCTACTGGGCTTTTCCGGCGTCGTCTTCGTCTCGTTTTTCTTCGTCGCCTTCCCGCCGACGGCGGCGACGGGGGCGACCGTGGTCAACGTCTACGTTCACCTGCTGGGGTACGCGCTGGGGTTCATCGCGACGTACACGACCGTCGAGGTCGGGGCCCAGTTGCCGGGCGAGGAAACACCGATCTGACGGGTAGTGTTCAGATTAGCTGATTCCATGCGAAGCTGAATGATCTGAGCCAGTCGTCAGCTGTGTCTGGATCGACGTGGCTAAAACAGTTTGAGAACGAAGAGGTTCGTCTTTTCGCTTCTCGAAAGACACGTTCGACGCTATTCCGATTTCCATGCTTTTGGTATTTGAAATCGAGACCGTGACGTGAACACGCGTCTTTCAACGGAGTCGCACCATCAACGAGAAACACGGCATCGTCGACGTTGTGTTTCTCGTGCAGTTCGGCAAAGAACGTAAGCAATAGCGTTTGTACGCGTCGGTTCAAGCTTTGTGTGTAGTAATTCGTTTGACTCTGGATCGACGGCGGCGTACAGCCAATATTGTTCATGGTCGATTCGGATCACGGTCTCGTCGACCGCAACGTGATCCGGAGATTGACCAGATTCTGGCTGTAGCTCGGCCTTGTGAACCCAATTATGAACAGTGGATCGAGAACGTTCGACACCAAATATCTCAAGAACCGAAACAGTATTCGAAAGCGATAATCCAGCAAGATGCAACTGAATACTGAATTTCATCAGAAATCGTGGTGTCGCTTCTCGTTCAACAAACTCTAAGTCGATCTCGTCTAAATTCCCGATGAGGCGGCCGTTTTCGGGCATGAATCACTTTGAAAACGGACCGCCTCACTTTTCATCCTTATCTGAACACCACCATCTGACGGCCGAGAACGCTTTTGTCGCTCGGGCGTCTACGTCGCCCCGTGTCAGTTCGCGCGACCGTCGGGACCGTGCTCGAAGTGGCCGCGATCGTCGCCGTCGCGGCACTGGTGCTCGGGGCGATCCTCGGCCAGCCGATCCTGTTTTCGTACGTCGAGACTGGGAGCATGGAGCCGACGATCGACACCGGCGACGGCTTCGTCGCGGTGCCGTCGGTGCTCGCCGGCAGCGTCGACGAAGGCGACGTCGTCGTCTACGAGGCCCGAGAGCTCCAGGGCGGTGGACTGACCACCCACCGCGTCGTCGGCGAGACCGACGAGGGGTACATCACGAAGGGCGACGCCAACCCCTTTACCGACCAGGACGGTCCCGAACCGCCGGTGACCGACGACCAGATCGTCGCCCACGCACTCCAGATCGACGGCACGGTCGTCGTCATCCCGGCGCTCGGCGTGGGGGTCGGTGCGGTCCAGGAGGGCGTCCTCGCGCTACAGTCCAGTTTCGCACAGCTCGTCGGATTCGGCGACTCGCTGGACCGGCAGGGTTCGGGCGTCGTCCTCTTTGCGGTGGGGTTCGTGCTGTTCGCCCTCACGCTCGTGGTGGACGACGACCGCAAGCGCAGCACCGAGCGGTCGCGCGACCGGCCCGGACTGCTGAACGCGCGGACCGCGACGATACTGCTGGTGCTCGCAGTGCTGGTCCCGGCCAACGCCGCCATGCTCGTGGGCAACGGCACGCAGGAGCTGGTCGTCGACGGCGACACCGTCGCCCAGAGCCCGGACATCGTCCCCGGCGACGACGCGACCTGGGAGATCGGTGTCGACAACTACGGACTGGTCCCGATCGTGCTCGTGTTCGAGGGCGAGAGTGCCGGCACCAGCGTCCTCGACGAGCAACTGACCGTAGGGCCCGGACAGGCCGCGACGCTGTCGGTGTCGGCGACCGCACCCGAGCCGGGCGAGCAGACCGTCCTGTCGGTGACGGAGTATCGCTATCTCCACGTGCTGCCCGCCCCGGTCGTCGCCGCGCTCCACGAGCGACACCCGCTGCTCGCACTCGCCGCGGTCAACGCCGTGCTGGTGGGCGTCACGACGCTCGTGGTGAGTCGCGTCGTCGGGTTCCGGACCGTCAGGGTCCGTGAGGGCGGGAACGCGTCACTGGGAACCAGAGTCCGCCGTCGTTTGGACTGATACGGACGGTTGTAGCGATGTCCCGGTGAGCGCTAGACGGGGGAGATACTCACCGGTACGCAACGACAATGTTCCGTATGACCGGTGGGAGAGCGATTCCGACCGACGGCCGTCTGTGGTGCGGTTCGCGACTCCAGCCGACGGCACGACCTCTCTGTTCATCTCGACGCCCGAGATAGAAGTGCCAGACCGTTGCGTGAGCCGCCCGTAGCCGCGTCGGGTACTCGCCTCCGTCCCGTCTGTGAACTGTCTCGGGATCGAGTCCCGTGGCACTCGGCCTGCACCGCCTGTAGACGTACGCCCGTACTGTTACCGATTGTCTTCCTTCCCTTCCAGTTAGTACGTACTTTTAAATTAGTTCTCCGAGTAGCGAGCCGACACTGAACGATGTGTTCCCGCCCAACGGACCCTCCAGAAGGTGGCCCCGCAGTTTCGGTCTCGTCGCTCACAAAGACCTATACGGGTGAGAGTGGTCGTGTCACGGCCGTAGATGACGTTTCGTTCGATATCGGAGCTGGGCACATTGTCGGGCTGCTCGGCCCGAACGGCGCTGGCAAAACGACGACCGTCAAAACGATCCTCGGACTCGTCACACCCACGAGTGGTACGATCTCCATTCACGGAGTCCCCGTACACGAAGCCCGTTCACGCGCGTACAACTACGTGAGTGCCGTCCTCGAAGGCGCACGCAACGTCTATTGGCGGCTGAGCGTTCGTGAAAACCTCGCGTTTTTCGCCGGCCTCCACGGCATCGCTCCACAGACACGTGTCGACAGACACGAGGCAATTATCGACACGCTCGGACTCACCAGAAAGGCGGACGAGCCGGCCAAAAATCTCTCTCGTGGCATGAAGCAGAAAGTCGCCCTCGGCTGTACGCTCGCCCGCGAAACACCCGTCCTCTTCCTCGACGAACCGATGCTCGGCCTCGATGTGGAAACGACCCGCGACCTCCAGACCGAATTACGACGCCTCGCTAGGGAGGAAGACAGGACAATCGTAATCACGAGTCACGACATGGACATCATCGAAGCCGTTTGCGACCGCGTGATCGTTCTCAGTGACGGCGACATCGTCGCTGACGATTCAGTCGATAGCTTGCTCGATGTCTTTCGGGCCCAATCATACCACGTCAAACTCGCTGGGAGACCGCAAGCACAGCTCCGAGAGCAACTCGAAACCCGCTTCCAGCTGCACGACTGGGAGACCGACACCGACTCCGTGGCGTTCGAAATCGCGCTCGCGGGCAGCGAGGAGTTCTACGAGTGTGTCGAAGTACTGCGGACGGCAGACGCGACGGTCAGATCGTTCACCGAAATCGAGCCCGATCTGGAAGACATCTTCGTCGATCTGACGACACCTGCATCGCCGTCACGAGGGGAGGGAGAGTCGTGAATCGCCATCTCGTCCTGTTTCGAGCGATCGCGAGCAAATCACTGACGCTCTCGCGTCGCTATCTCGTGAACACGGTGGTGGGGTTCGTGACCCTCTACGTATTTTTCGCGCTCATTTTCTTCGGCGGGCAGTTTGTGGCAGAAGATGTGATTTCCCGGTCGGTGGAATCGCTCGTCGTCGGGTATCTCCTCTTTACGATGGCGGTGTCGGCATATGCCGATCTCACGCACGACCTAACTGATGAGGCGCAGTGGGGAACTCTGGAGCAGTTGTCGATGTCTCCGTTCGGCTTCACAGCGGTTGTCACGATGAAGACCGTGGTCAACCTCCTTGGAACGTTCGTCACCGGCGTCGTCCTCCTGCTGGTGATGATGGTGACGACGGAGACGTGGTTTTCCATTGCACCGCTCTCAGCCGTCGTACTGGGCGTATTGACGCTGATCCCGGTGGTCGGCCTCGGGTTCGTCTTCGGAGGAGCGGCGCTCGTCTACAAGCAGATCGAGAAGGTGTTTCCGCTGATTCAGCTCTCGTTTGCGGGGCTGATCGCCCTGCCGGTCCAGGAGTACGCACTGTTGAAACTCCTCCCGCTATCGCTGGGCAGTGACTTATTGCAACGGACGACGACGGCTGGCCTCCACGTGTGGGAACTGCCGGCGTTCGACCTCGGACTGCTGGTCGGCCAGTCGGGTGTTTACCTGGCAATTGGACTGCTAGTATTCCGAGTGGGGACGGCAAAGGCACGCAAGCGAGGCGTTCTCGGGCACTACTAGACGGGGCGGTGGCAGTAGTCCAGCGTGATGACGAGTGAAATCCCCCTCCACAGAGAGCAGCGAGAGGTGGGAGGCACCGGCGTCTTCGGACGACAGCGAGTCACCGAGCGGTCGAGCACTGCGAGGGCGCTCCGTCCAGTTTTGCTCTCTCATCTGACCACCGCGTGAGCGCCAGCCCGTAGCTATATGTCTCGCTGGGGCGACGTTGTGCTGAATGCCAGTCCAGACACCCACACCGTGGGATCGCCAGCTCGGCGCTGCGGGAGACGGTACATGACCGCCACACCCGGCACGAACGTCCTCACGCTGGCACCGTCGCTCAGTGCGGCCAGAGACCGGCAGTGTACGCAGCTGCTGAACGTCGGTCCGCCCGCGACGCTGGACGTGTTACAGATCACCTACTCGGACTCGGCGGGCGATCGCGTCGATGCGTGGCTGTCGGCCCACGAGGAACTGCCGGCGCGGCTGGGAATCGTCGACGTCGCCGACCGAGCCGGCATGGGCGGCGGGGGTGAGGAGCTGCCCGCGAGCGTCGCCGTGACCACGGCCAACCCCAACGACATCACCGGACTGGGGATGGAGCTGAACAACTACCTGAACGATCTGGATACGGACTGCCAGCTCGTGGTCTGCTTCGACTCGCTGACCGAACTGCTGCAGTTTACCGACGTGCAAGCGGCCTTCAAGTTCCTGCACATGTTCACCGGGCAGCTCCGCAGCGTCGACGCCGTCGCTCACTTCCACCTCGATCCCAACGCCGTAGACGACCAGACCGTCCACCGGCTCAAGCCCGTCTTCGACGACGCGGTCCGGGCGAACTGATACTCCCGGCCGTACATCTGTGACCGATTTCGCCACCCCGGAGTGGCGAAGCTCGTCACGGAGTTACAGCCGGCAGTGTGAGCGAGGGGCGTCGTCGCGTGTCGGTGGGCGTCTCACCCGTCGCCGACGGCCGTATAGTTCGACCGACACTTTTTGCCGACTGCCACCCTACACTGTGTATGGACAGTCGCGAGTACTCGTTCGAAGGGGAGACGCCGACGATCAACGGCTACGTACACGTCAGCAGCGACGCGACCGTCGTCGGCGACGTGCGGATCGAGGCCAACGCGAACGTCTGGCCCGGCGTCGTCCTCCGGGGAGACGTGGGGCCGGTCGAGGTGGGGCGAGAGAGCGCCATCGGCGACAACGCCACGCTCCACGCCTCGACGGTCGGCGAGAACGTGATGGTCGGACACGGGGCCGTGCTCAACGACGCGACCGTCGAGGACGGCGCGCTCGTCGGGTTCAACTCGACGGTCAGCGAGGCGACGATCGGCTCCGGCTCCATCGTCGCGATGGGGACGGTCGTGCCGCCGGGATACGACGTGCCCCCGGACTCGTTCGTCCGTGGGAGCCCCGCCTCCGTGACGCCGCTGTCCGAGACGACCATCGATCCCGAAGCCGTGTTCGAAGCCTTCTCGTCGGGCGACTACGCCAACCTCGCGGCCCGCCACGAGGAGCTGTTCGAGTAGCGCGGGGCGGTCGGGAAGAGCACGAATCGGTCCGACGGCGAGTCCACGAGTCGTTCACCGTCGCGAGCCCGGTGTCTCGGCACTCTGACCGGACCAAAGAGACACAACACTAATTCCCCCGGTCGCGCATACCACTGCCATGGACGACGTGGTCGACCTGGTTGGACGGTCGCTGTCGGGGGAGAGCGACGCGGAGTTTCGTGAACGGATCGCCGAGCAGGCCGACCAACTGCGCGACGCGATCGAGGCGGGCACCTTCGACAACGAGGACTTCGCAGTCGGACTCGAAGTCGAGGTGTACGCGATCGACGCCGAGCCGGAACCCGCCACGGACGACGACGGCGAGGACGAACCCGACGAGGCGACACTCGACGCCGACCTGAGTGGTGGCAGCGTCGGTGATCTGGGTTCACTCGAACCGGCGGGCGAGGACGCTGTCGACGATTCGTTCGAATCCGACGGGGACGACGAGGCCGACGAGCCTTATATGGACCCCGACGACTGGGAGGGGCGACTCGCCGAGCTCCCGGAGTCGATCTTCGGGACCGCTGCGGCCAAGGAACTGGGCGTCCACAACGCGGAGATCAACACCGATCCCGACGTGCTCGGTCCGACCGGGCTGGCGGTCCAGACGACCTCGATCGAGATGCGCATCAAGAAGGCCCGCGACGCGGCCCGCGAGGCCAACCGCGAACTCGTGCTGGACGCGATGTGGACGATCCCGCCAGCGGCGGGGAGCGTGTCGTACCTCTCGGACGTCGAGGAACGCGACGGGTTCGTCTTCGCCGAGAACATGCGACAGGACCCACGCTACGTGGCGCTGGACAACGAGGCGCTGGGCCACGCTGGGGGCGAGATCGACTTCTCGGTGCCCGGCGCGAGTCACTCGTTCCCGACGATCCTCTTCGAGTCGCTGACCGCCTCGATCCAGCCACACCTCCAGATCCCCGACAGCGACGCGTTCCCGGCCTACTACAACGCGGCGATCCGGACGCTGGGGCCGATGGTCGCGCTGACGGCGAACTCGCCGCTCCTGCCAGCGGACATGTACGACGCGGTCGAGGACCCGCGGGCGCTGCTGGAAGACACCCACCACGAGCTCCGGATCGCCGCCTTCGAGCAGTCGGTCAACACCAGCGAGAACCCCAAGGTACGAGTCCCCAGCGACATCGAGACGACGACCGAGGTCGTCGACCGCGTCGTCGAGGACGACCTGTTCGCCCCGTTCCTCCGGGAGTGGATCGAGGACGGCACTCGGAGCGGACTCCACGACACCTACTGGGAATTCGACCACAAGCGGGGGACCTACTGGCGGTGGCTGCGCTGCGTGATCGGGGGCGATCCCGTCGACGGAGCCGGTGACGAGCGGTCCCTGCGCATCGAGTACCGGCCGATCCCCACCCAGCCGACGGTCGCTGACACGATCGCCGTCCAGGTCCTGACGGCCGGCCTGCTCCGCGGGCTGGTCGTCGCCGACCATCCGCTCGCGGAACTCCCCTGGCAGGACGCAGAAGCGAGCTTCTACAGCGCCGCCCGCGAGGGACCGGACGCCGACCTCGCCTGGGTGACCGCCGACGGCCAGCGCACGACCGACCACGACGCGATCTACGACGAGGTGTTCGAATACGCCCGGCGGGGGCTGGCGAGTCAGGACGTGCCCGAGAGCCAGATCGACGAGATGCTGGCACCGATCGAGCGACGACGGGCACTCGGGACCACGCCGAGCCAGTGGAAGCTCGACCGGGTCGGCGAGTACCTCTCGGAACACGACCTGCCCGACGCGATCTGTGAGGCTCAGCGCGACTACTACGAGCTGAGCCGCGAGCACGACACGTTCGCCGACTGGCTGTGAGGTCGAGCGACACTGTTTGCCGTCTGCCGACGGCGTCCGTTTCACGGATCGACGGCCCGGCCGCTCGTACTCAGCACCGACGAGCGCCGGTCCCCCGCGTGACGCTCTCGAGGTCTGCGCGTCCGCCATCGAGGGGAACGCCAGTGTACGGGTCCGTCGACAGGAGGGCCGCTCCGTCGAGGTCCGCGTACTCGACGAGCGGCGCGAGGTGCCAGGCCGGCGCAATCGACGCGTTCGATTCGAGCATACAGCCGAGCAGCACGTCGAGCCCGTGTGCGTGTGCGGCGTGGATCTGTTCGACTGCGGGACGGACGCCGCCACACTTCATCAGTTTCACCGTCACGAGGTCGCAGGCGTCGGCCACGCGTGGCACGTCCGGGGCGGCGACACAGCTCTCGTCGGCACAGACCGGCAGCGACGTGGCGCTGGCGACCCGTGCCAGACCGTCCAGATCGTCGGCCGCTACTGGCTGTTCGAGGAACTGCACGTCACGCCGGGACAGCCAGTCGGCCTGCTCGATAGCGTCTGCGGGGCTCCACGCGCAGTTGGCGTCGACTCGCAGCGTCGCGTCGGGTGCGCCGCGCCGGACCGCTCGAATGCGACTCCGGTCGTCGTCGGTCCCGACCTTCACTTTCAGCGTGTCGTACCCGGCCTCGACCGCGCGCTCGGCGCGCTCGGCCATCGTCTCGGGATCGGCGATGGCGACCGTGTACGAGGTTCGGGGGGCCGCCGCCGGATCGAGCCCCCACTGCCGATAGCAGGGGACGCCGAGGTCCCGCGCCGCCAGGTCCGCGAGCGCCGTCGAGACGGTCGCCCGGACCGCGGCGGCGTCGGGAAGCCGGGTCGCGAGCGTGTTCGCGACGCGCTGGCTCGCGTGGGGATCGTCCCACGCTTCGACGACCGGCCGGAGGTCTTCGAGGGCCTCACAGACCGAGTCCGCCGTCTCGCCGTAGTACTCGCTGGGCGCTGCCCCACCGACGCCGGTAGTGCCTTCGTGTGTTATTTCGACCGTCACGACGGCTGCGGTGGTCGTCGTGCCACGCGCGATCCCGAACGGATCGTCTGTCGGCAGCTCGTGGCGCTGGAACGAGAGCCTCACGTCACCACCGCCAGGAGGTCCTCGTCGACGCCGAACCGGACGGGATCCGTCGCGGGAACGCCCAGCTCGTCGGCGTACGTCGAGACAGCCCGATCGGCGGCCTCGGGGTGCAACGACTGCGTGTTGAGCGTGCCGGCGACGACGGGCGCGTCCGCGACCGGGGCAGCGACCGACTCGTAGAGGCTGGCGTACTCCGCGACCGGCGGAATCGCGGTGTCCTCGTACCCGTTGACCGCGGTCCGGCCCGCGACGTGACAGAGCACGAGCCGGTCCGGTCGTGCGCCGTGGAGGATGCTCGTCGTCACGCCGGAGTACGCGGGGTGTGCCAGTGCCCCCTGGCCCTCGACGATCAATAGGTCGTGGTCCTCGGCCGCCGCCTCGACGAGTCGCTCGACGGCACCGGCGGCGAAGTCGGCGATCACTCGGTCGACGACGATCCCCCACCCTTCGATCAGGACGCCGGTCTGTCCGGTCGGGACGACTGCGGCGTCGATCCCCCGTGCTCTGGCGGCGTCGCGAAGCTCGTAGCTGGCGGTCATCTTCCCCGACGAGCAGTCGGTGCCGACGGTCAGCACCACGTCGGCGTCGACCGCCCCGGCGGTCCCGTCGGCGACCGACAGGTCGTCGGGCGGGTCGCGCAGATCCCGGAGTTCGCAGTCGTACTGTTCGGCCAGCGTCGAAAACTCCGGGTCGTCGGCCAGAAATGTGTGGAGCCCGGCGATCACGTCACAGCCGCGTTCGATCGCCGTCCGAACGTCCGGCCGCCACGACTCGACGAACCCGCCGCCGATCGGTGCGATCCCGATCACCAGCGCGTCGACTGCCGGCACGTCGTCCATGCTCTCGACGATCGGCGCGTCCTGTCCGTCGGCCACGTGGTCGTTCACGCGGTCGCCAGCGGTGTCGCGGTCGATCACCGCCCGCACGTTCTGGTCGCCGTAGCGCAACACGCCAACGGCCGTCTTCGCCCGGCCGGGGAACTGTCCGTGAGCGAGCAGTGCGATGTCCATAGGTCGAACCTCGCACGCCCACCGAGTAAAACCTCGCCCGGCCGCCGACAGTCACAGCACCCGCAGCTGGACGCGCCAGAACTCGTGGACGGCGTCCGCGAGCGCCGCCTCGGGCTCGCCCGTCGCGTCGACGGGCTGGGTCGCGTCGGCTCGGTCGGCGAACTTCGGGAGCAGGCTGCGCTCGCCGACGACGTAGAGCCGCTCGGCGTCGCGCTCCTCGATGGCGGCCAGACAGCGGTCGACGTGGGAGTCGATCTGGGCGTCCCGGAGGCGTTCGAAACGCGCCTGCGAGAAGCCGCCCTTCGAGTGCTGGCTCTTGAGTTCGGAGTCGAAGCCGTGGAAGGCGATCCGCTTCCGACCGTCGTACTCGCCGAGTGCGAACAGGTCGGAGCGCACGAGCGCGACCGCGTACTCGCCCGTTGGCTCGAACCACGTGCGATCGATCGCGAACCCGTCGCGCCACTCGGCGAACGGTTCGGGCGAGACGGGCGTCGAGAGGGTCGTCGCGACGAGGCCCGCGTCGTCGACGACGAGCAGGCACGGAGCGGCCCGTCGGACGAGCGGGGCGTCGTCGCCGACCGCGTCCCGGACGGCGGCGGGGAGGTCGTGTTCGTCGGCGACGTAGGCGGTCAGTGCCCCCTCCGGCCCGGTCTCGACGGAGTCGAGTCGATCGAGGACGCCCTCCAGTCGCTCGCCCGAGAGGGTCTCTTCCCGGCGGAACTCGCCGCGTCCGGACTGGCCTTGCTGGCGCTGGACGCGATCTTCGAGTTCGGTCACGCGGTCTTCGAGTCGGTTGACGCGCTCCTGTGCGGCCTGGCGGTCGCTGACGGCGTCGGCACGGCGGTCCTGCTCGGCGTCGAGTTGGCGCTGGAGGTGGCGTTTCTCCTCCTCTAGCTCCTCGATGCGCGCTTTCAGCGATCGACGGCCGAACAGCTCTTCGAGCATCGACTGAGACCGGAACGGCCTGACGTATAAACGTTCACACCGCGTCCAGCGTTCACAACGCGGTCCCGGTCATCGAGAGGAGCTGTCGGGCTCGGTCGGCCTTCGCGAGCAGGACCTCCTGGAGCGTCGGTGGATTGGCCACGTCGACCTCGGCGAGTACGTCTTCCGGCACGGCGAGCGTGTCGGCTGGCACCGCATCGTCGCCCTCGACCGCGAGGTGACGGGTGCCGAGCTTGACGACGAGCGGACGGTCTGTCCGCTCTAGGCCCTCACCGTCCGTGTACAGCTGTCGGTTGACCTGCTCGTGTTGCTCGCGGCACATGGCCGGCGAGCCGTCCGCGCTGGGCTCGACGTACAGTCGCCCCAGATAGTAGCCACGGGAGAATCGTTCGAACATACAGTACGTTTCGTGGTATGTGATACCATGATATAAACCCTCGCCGTGAACGGTATCACGTCGGGCAATCACACCGCTGGCCGTGTCGTCCACCAGACAGCCGTCGCGATCGACGGCGGGCGGCGATAGCGGGTCCAACCGCTCGACGGGGCCGAATGAACGCTCTCGACGCCGCAGGGTCGCTCGATCAGCAGCGTGAACGGTTCATAGTCGACACCTGCCCGCGCTGAACAGTGCGAACAGTGAGTATCGTTTTTTATGCACTCCCGACCACATGCAGGTGAACATGAACAGTCGGCAGGCCACGTTCGTCGCCGTCCTCGCGGTCGTCGCCGTCGGCGTGGCGGCGCTTCCGGCGAGCGGGGCGAACGCGCAGGCCACCAACGAGACAGCCGAGAACGGGACCGAGGCGGACATGGGGGCACAGCTGACAGCCTTCATGCAGGCCAGTGCCGCCGAGACCAACGACACCGTCGAGTCGGGGATGTGGGCCGCCGGCTTCGAACGGGCAAACGAGTCCGAGCAGGCGCGGCTGGCGACCGACAGGACGACCGAGATCGAGCGGCGACTCCAGCGCCTCCAGGAGCGCAACCAGACACTCCAGGAGCGCTACGAGAACGGCTCGATCGACGAAACCGAGTATCTGGTCCGGACCAGCCGACTCGCCGGTGAGATCAACGCACTCCGACACAGCATCGACGACACCGCGACCGCAGCACGGACCGCGGGCGTCGACCCGACCGGGATCGAACGGCTCCGGGGGCAGGCCCGGAACGTCACGACGGGCGACGTACCGGGCGTCGCCCGCGGTATCGCAACCGGACAGGGGCCACCGGCGAACGCCGGACCACCGGACTCGATCGGCGACGGACAGGGACCGCCAGACGAGGCCGGCCCGCCGTCGGGGGACAACGCGACGCGAGGACCGGCCGCTAACGCGACGCGAGGGCCGGGAGCCGGCGACCGAGGCCCCGGTAACGGGACCGCGGGCGACGGACCGGCGTCCGAAGGAGAACGACCCGGCGGTGGGCCGCCCAACGAGACCGGCCCGGCAGACGACGGCGCTGACAGGGGTGGGACGACAGACCCTAGGCGCGGGGGTGTGCAAAACGGGTCCGACGGTGGGACGGCAGACGACGGCTCCGAAACGACGGCCCAGTCCACAGCGTCCGAGAGCGACACGGGATCGACAGACGACGCCGATCAGAGCACGAGCGACGACTCGAACCGGGACGACGGCGAGTCGGCGAGCGGCGACGGTGCGTCAGCGAACGGCGACGGTGGCGACGACGCCGACGGCGGGTCGTCCGGGAACGGACCATCTGACGACGGTCCGCCCGGGGGAGACTCCTCGGGAGGACCGCCGGACGACGCCCCTGGCAACGGTCCGTAATCCCCATCGGGCGAGGGGACACCCTTTTCCCCACTGGTAGCCTACCCCGGGGTGAATGGACTCCGCCGAGCTGCTCGATCTCCTCGGGAACGCGAACCGTCGTCGCATCTTGCGCCTGTTAGCACACAAGCCCTGCTACGTGACCGAGATCAGCGAGTACATCGGCGTCAGCCCGAAAGCAGTCATCGACCACCTCCAGAAGCTCGAAGACGCGGGACTCATCGAGAGCCGGACCGACGACCAGCGGCGCAAGTACTTCTCGATCGCCCGCAACCTCCGGCTGGAAGTCCGGGTCTCGCCCTACGAGTTCGGGACCAAGAGCGCGTATCCGGCCCGTAGAGGCTTCGACATGAGCTCCTGTCGACACCTCACCATCGACGTGGGCGACGACGACGGCGACGACTTGCAGTCACTCGCCAGCGATCTGGAGCGACTCGAACAGCTCGAAAACGAGCTGTCGCTGGCCCAGCGCTGGGTCCAGGGCCAGGTGACCGACCTCCGGGAGCGCATCAGCGAGCGCATCGACGACGGCCGGGAAGACGGCCGCCTCTCCGCCGAAATCGTCAGCGCGCTCGCGAACGGCATCCACTCGGTCGAGCGTATCAGCAGCGAGGTCGAGGCCCCACCGGAACTCGTCGAGGACGCGCTGGCGTGGCTCGCCGAGGAGGGGATCGTCGAGCGCCACGCCGACGGCTGGCAACTGGCCGACTAGAGGTCTCGCGTCAGCCCGTCGCGGAGGTCACGGCCGGCGTAGTGGCCCACCAGCGCGGCCAGCCCGCCGGCGACGCCGCCCGCGACCGGAACGAGGCCGCCCGAGACGACCGAGAGCGTGATCGATCCCAGCACGGTCGTCAGGACGCCGACCAGGGCTCCGGCAGTGCCCGCCTCGACGTACCGTGCGTCGGTCGAGACCACACCCAGCACGAACAGCACCGCCAGCACGCCGACGACGCCGCTCAGGGGTCCCAGCGGGAGCGCCCCGCCGACCACGAACGTCCCCACGAGTGCGCCCGCGAGCTGGAGGGCGAACGAGACCGGGGAAACGGCGTCGCCGACGCGCCCCCGGAGCCCGCCGCCGGCCGTCGTCTCGTCGGCCGTGTCGGTGTCGGTCTCGAAGTCGGTCGCCGTGTCGAACCCGTCGTCGAGCCCGGCGAAGTCCTCCGTCGCGCCGACCGACGCGTCCGTCTCGCCCACACCGACCTCGTCGACAGCCTCCTCGTCGATCGTCAGGTCGTCGGTGCGCTCGCTCATACACCACACTGTGAGCGCCTGGGGTATGGGCCTTTCTCCCCCGTCGGTCGACTTCCCCGTCGGTACCCGTCCGCGATGAGCAACCGTCTTTGGCGGGGACGCACTACGACCGAGTGGCCGATGACGAGCGATCGCGGTTCCGAGTGTGGATGACCACCGCGCAGCGACGAACCCTATGAGTGCCGAGGCCAGCTTTCCGTCCGTACATTTCGAGAAAGACGTGAACGAACGTCAGAGAATCGCGTCTACGACCCGCTGAGAGAGCTACCTGCTCACACGACGAGCAGACGTACAGTCCACGCTCGACACGGTTCGACTTCGTGTCGTCACCACATCGTGAACACGTTTTCGAGGTGTCCCACTCGTTCTCCTTCAGCACCTCGACGCCACGCATCTCGCCTTTGTGTTCGAGGGACTGGTAGATGCTATTGATCGACGTGGGACCCGACGAAATGCCGAGGATGGGGCCCACACAAACAATACTATCATAAGGGTGAATGGAATTTGAAAGAGTCAAATCGTCTTTGTTTTAGTTCCTTGACGAAAATTATATATACAACCCTAACGCAACAAAAACTGGATCAACAATGGGGGAAGATCCGGTAATACGCAAACGAGTTGCGGGGAGTAGCCTACCACGTGTCACCAAGTCACGTGTCGCAAAGACAGGGGTACTGATCCTCTTTTTGACGGTTCTTGGTCTCTTTGTGGTACAGACGGCCGCCGCCCATGGAGCACCGTCGGATCCGATTGGCCAGGGGTTGGCCTGTTACGAGGAGGTTAAGAGTGAGGGAGAGACAAACGAGATGTGTGAGTTTGCACGCGAGCAGAGCGGACAGGCAATCTACAACTGGCAGGGGATTCGCGACGGTGATGCGGGCGGCGATCACCGGGAGAACATCGACGACGGTGAACTCTGTAGTGCTGGAAGCGAAAGATACGCTCCGTACGATGAGCCAGGAGACTGGCCTTCGACGACGATCGAGCCCGGTACGCAGACGTTTACTCTCGATCTGACCGCGCCACACGAAGCCAAGTACTTCAGGTTCTACATGACCAAGGATGGATGGGATCCAGACACCGCGCTTGCGTGGGATGACCTGGAACTGATCCACGAGACTGATCCGATGAGTCCCACTGAAACGACGGAAATCAGTGGTGTGGATGTCCCTGACCGCAACAACAAAGAGCACATCATCTACATGGTCTGGCAGCGATCCGATTCGCCAGAAGCGTTCTATTCGTGCTCCTATGTTGACGTTGCCGGCGCTGATGGTGGCAACGATGACACGCCAGATCAGCCCGACACGCCAACTGACACGCCAGATCAGCCTGACGTGCCCGCGTGGGACTCCGAAGCCACGTACACGAGCGGCGACCAGGTGACCTACAACGGCAAAACGTGGGAGGCCAAATGGTGGACGCAGGGTGACGAACCCGGTTCCTCCGAGTGGGGTCCCTGGGAGCAGGTCTCCGGCGATGACACGCCAGATCAGCCCGACACGCCAACTGACACGCCAACTGACACGCCAACTGACACGCCAACTGACACGCCAACTGACACGCCAACTGACACGCCAACTGACACGCCAACTGACACGCCAACTGACACGCCAACTGACACGCCAACTGACACGCCAACTGACACGCCAACTGACACGCCAACTGACACGCCCGATCAGCCGGACGTGCCCAAGTGGAATTCGAGTACGGCCTACACAAGTGGTGACCAGGTGAGCTACGACGGCGAAACGTGGGAAGCCACGTGGTGGACGCAGGGTGACGAACCCGGTAGCTCCCAGTGGGGGCCGTGGGAACGAGTAGAGTAGTGAGAAGGTAACATTTCCACCGGAAGAAGCGAATCGACTCCTTTTTTTACAGTTGCTGGTCGGGCAGCGAGCAGAAAAGCCCATGACCGACTGCCAGTCCCTGTGATTCACGACGTGTTTGACATCCTCCTCCGCGTGAACGCGGAGGAATCCCGAGCGGTGGGAGTTTCAGGTCTGTCGTCCAATCACCGGACTCCCAGTCCTTTCGGGCACGGGTAGTCCCACAGTGTCGGACTGGTGGACTGCTGGCCATGCCAAGTGGCCGTTACCCCTATCCTCGACCGTACATGGCGTCCCGGTGTTGTTTTTGCCACAGGGACGCCAGTAGGCGTCAGCAGAGTCGGGGGTACCTTCTGACTCGCTTTGAGCAGTCGGCACAGACACACTCTGCTGGAATGTGCGTTCACCGACTACCCTTTCGGATACTGTCTCATTGGGTGGGTGGACAGGCCATCTCCGAAGGACGGTTCGGAATCCGCTCCGTTCCGACCGATTCCTACCTACTGATAGGGTTTCCTGTCGCTTAAACACCAGTATTCTGAAACTCAGAGTGCTGTCGAACGTGGATACTTTCCCCAAGTGACGGCACGTATCCACGGCGTGAACGCCGTGGTATTGCGCCTGTTCAGCGTATAAGCCAGACGTGTCTCTCGATGGATCGAACGGTCCGTTCAACGCGTTTGATACTACCGGCTGTAAGTCTGTGAATGATTTCGCCACCCCGGGGTGGCGAAGCTCGTCACGAAGTGACAGCCGGCAGTATGAGCTCTGTTCTCCGGCGTGCGAATCGGAGCGTCGCTCCGTGAGGTGTTTGGCCACCGTCGAGAGGGGCCATCGCGCAGCGATTGCTGTCACTGAATGCATAAAATAAATGCTGTCCCACGTCTGACACACCGACAATGGTCCTCTCCGACGTTTTGCTCGCCCCGCTGGGACTGGCGGCCCTCCTCCTGGCAGTGCCGATCGTGGTGTTGTATCTCGTTCGTCCGGATCCACAGGAACGCACGCTGCCGACGTTCCGGTTTCTCGTCGCCGGTGAACGCCAGCAGTCGTCGACGCCGTTTCTCGAACGGATCGCACGGAGTCTCCTCCTGGCGTTGCAGGTGCTCGTCGTACTCGTGCTCGCGGTCGGACTGGCGACGCCGTACGTCACCGTCTCCGAGCGGGCGACGGTCGAAGAGACGGTCGTGGTCCTCGACACGAGCGCGTCCATGCAGACCGAGGCCGACGGCGAGACACGCTTCCAGCGGGCCGTCGCGGCCGCCCGGGGGGAGGTGACGGGGTCGACCTCTGTCGTTATCACGACCGACGGGGGAGAGGTACTGCTCCAGCGGGGCACGCCGACGACGGCGCGGGAGACGCTGGCGGGACTCGGCCCGACAGATGCACCGGGGACGCTCGGCGGCGCTGTCTCACAGGCCGCGTCCCTCGCCGGTGAGAACGGCCGGATCGTCGTCCTGAGCGACTTCGCGGGCGAGGGGTGGACGACCGCGATCACGACGGCGCGGGGACGAGGCCTCTCCGTCGATCTTCGACAGTTCGACCGCGGCGGGGACGCGAACGTCGGCTTCGTCGACCGGCGGTTCACCGGCTCGAAGGTGACGCTGTCGGTGAAAAACTACGGCGACGCGACCGTCACGCGGACCGTCCGGCTCGGCGACGCCCAGCGCGAGCTGCAGCTCGGACCCGACGACGTCGGCTCGGTGACGATGCCGGTCCCGGCCGGGGGGAGCGAGGCCCGACTCGACTCGGGTGACAGCTTCCCGGCTGACGACAGCGTCTACGTCGCAGCGCCGCCGGACGCGGCCGTCGACGTACTGGTGGTGACCAACGATCGGAACCGGTATCTCACCACCGCGTTGTCGGTGGTCGACCGGGTGAACGTGACCGTCAGGCAGCCGCCGACGACGATCCAGGGCGAGTACGACGTCATCCTGTACAGCAACGTCGAGCCGAGCGCGCTGTTGCCCGGCAACGTCGAGAGCGGGCGCGAACTGGTCGAAGACGGTGGCGGCGTGGCGGTGCTGGCACAGGACGACCTCCCACAGCGGTACCGGGATCTCCTCCTCGTCGACCCCGGCGAGACCCGAACGGGCGCGACAGTGGGCCAGACGGCACAGACACAGCTCACCCGCGGCATCGACTTCCAGCCCCCAGAGGAGTACGTCGCGGGCTCGCTGCGCTCGGGCTCGGTCCAGGTGGGGCTGAGCGACGGGACGCCCCTGATCGCGACCGACGACCGAAGCGGCGGCCGCGTCATGTACTACGGCTACATCGAGGATCGGTCCAGCTTCAAGTTCAACTACCAGTACCCCGTGTTCTGGAAGCGGGCGGTGTACTACCTCTCGGATAGGGAGCCGTTGCCGGCCCTGAACCACGAGACCGGCGAGACCGTTCGGTTCGGCAACACCACTGTGGAGGGGCCAGACGGCCCCGTCACCGGCAACGCAGTCACGCTCCAGCGGGCCGGCCACTACCGGAGCGAGAGCCGGCAGGTGAGCGCGTCGCTGCTGGACGAGAGCGAGTCGAACACCGCCGTCGAAGCGCTCGATCGGCGTTCCGGGACGGCCGGGAACCTCACTCGGACCGAACGACGGTCGGTGCCACAGCCGTTGACCGAGTACGTCGCGCTGGGCGGACTGGTGCTCGTCCTGGTCGAGGTCGGCTACCTCCGCCGACGGGGTGATCTCTGATGCGAGTGTCCGCCACCGTCGCGGAGGGGCTCACCGTCGGCGTCGAACACCTCTGGCCGCTGCTTGTCCTGCCGATCGCGGTCGGCGTCCTCGCGTCGCTGATCCGGCGTGGCAGCGGCGGGCCACGGTCGGCATCGAACCGGAGCCGTCGGCTCCTGCTCGCCAGTCGCGTACTCGTCGTCTGCCTGCTCGTCCTCGGCGCGATGGGACCGTACACCGCCCAGACCCGCGAGACGCCGGGTGAGCCGGGCGTGACACTGCTGACGGACGAATCCGCGAGCATGGGGATCTATCCGAACACGACCGACGAACTGGTACGGGACATCGAAGACGAGGGTGTCCCGGTGACGCGGGTGACGGTCGGCAGCGACTCTGCGTCGCGGATCGGTGACGCCGTGGCGGCGAACCTCCGGGAAAACGGCACGATCGCCGTCGTTTCCGACGGTCGCGTCACGGCGGGACGGAGCCTGTCGACAGCCGCCGCCGACGCCGACGCGCTCGACGCGACCGTCCACGGCGTCACGCCCCAGTCGCCACGCACCGAGCGAGCCGTGGCGATAGCGGGACCGGCGACGGTGAGCCGCGGCGTCCAGTCCCGGTACACCGTCTCGATGCGGGGCGTGAGCGTCTCCGAGCCCGTGCCGGTGACGGTGACGATCGACGGCGAGACGGTCACTGAGGGGGAACTTCGACCGGACGGGACGCTCGCCGTCGATCACACGTTCGAGGAACTGGGGGCACACCGCGTGACCGCGACGCTGTCGGGCGAGGACGAATACGCCCGAAACGACGTGTTCTACGAGAGCGTCCGCGTCGTCGAACAGCCCGACGTACTGTACGTCGCACAGGGCGAGTACCCCCTCCGGAACTACCTCGACTCGCTGTACAACGTCACGACGGCCGCGTCGGTCCCGGCGGCGCTCGACGACTACGCCGCCGTCGTCGTGCAGGACACGTCGGCGAGCGACGTGGGGAACGCCACCGCGCTCCAGGACTTCGTCGTCAACGGCGGCGGGCTGGTCGTCGCGGGCGGTGACAACGCCTACGAGAACGGCGGCTACGAGACGTCGCCGATGGGCTCGATGCTCCCGGTCCAGGTCGGCAACGCGACCGGCGGCGAGTCGAACATCGTCCTCCTCGTCGACGTCTCCAGTAGCGCCGAGAGCGGGCTCTCGGTACAGAAGGCCGTCGCACTGGACGTGCTCGACCAGCTCGGCGACGAGAACCGGGTCGGCGTCGTCGCCTTCAACCAGAACGCGTACCGCGTCTCGGAGCTGCGAACGCTCGGCCAGAACCGAGCGGCAACCGCCGAGAAGATACGGCAACTGGAGAGCCGCGGCGCGACGGACATCGCCGTCGGCCTCCAGGGGGCCGACGAGCTGCTGGGCGACCGCGAAGGGACGATCATCCTCCTCAGTGACGGCCAGGACCGCCTGGGGCCGCCAGCGGCCGTCGCGAACCAGCTGGGCCGCGAAGGGACGCGCGTCGTCTCGGTCGGGGTCGGCAAGCGCGTCGGCGTCTCGACGATGCGTCAGATCGCCGACGAGTCCGGCGGCTCGTACTTCGCCGCCGACGAGACCGAGCGGCTGCGACTCCTCTTTGGCGGCTCCTCGCGGCGCTACCAGGGAGAGAACCTCACCGTCGTCACCGAGGACACGTTCATCACTGCCGGCGTCGAGCTGACGGCCAATCCCGGTCGAGCCAACAACGTCCGCGTCAAGCCCGGGGCCGACTACCAGGTCGCCACCGCCGACGGGAAGCCGGCGATCGCCTCCTGGCGGTTCGGTCTCGGCCGCGTGGTCTCTATCACCGCTTACGACTCGGACAACACGATGGGCGGTCTGCTCGACCGGCCGGACTCGCTGGTCGTCACGAAGTCGGTCAACTACGCCGTGGGCGATCCCACGCGTACACAGACCGGCGTCACGTCGGTCGACGACGCCCGCGTGGGGCGGCCGACGACACTGACCTACCAGGGCGACAGCCGCCCGGAGGCCGCGAACGTGTCCGTCCGCCAGGTGGGTGAGGGCCGGTATCGCGGCGAGTTCACGCCCCGGAAGGCGGGGTATCAGACGGTGCTCGACACCGAGTACGCGGCCAACTACCCCGTGGAGTACGCGTCCTTCGGCCCGAGCGACAGCCTCGACGCGCTCGTCGAACGGACGGGAGGCCAGACGTTCAGCCCGGACGAGGGCGAACAGATAGCCAGACGGGCCCGCCAGCAGTCCACCCGCGTCCGCACCGTCCGAGAGACCTGGGAGTGGGTCGCCCTGCTCGGCGCGCTCCTGGTGTTCACCGCCGAGGTGGTCGCCCGTCGTGTTCAAGTGTACCGCGGTCGCACCACTCTGGAGAGTGGTCTCCCGTGAGCGCAATCGGCCGCCGTATCAACCTCGGGCTCGTGGCGTTCGTCGTCCTCTCGATGGTCGGCACCGGCGCGACGACGGTGCTGTACCAGGACTCCGCGAGCGAACTTCGATCGCAGAATCAGGAACTCAGACAGGAAAACGCCGAGCTCCGTGAGAACCTGGACGACACCAGAAGTGAGGTCGAATCCGCCCAGACTCGCGTCGACGAACTCGAAGAGCGACTGGAGACGCGATCGAAAGACGTCGATCAGGTCGCGACCAACCTGAACCGGACCGAGTCACAGTTGAACGCCACGGAAAGCCAACTGGCAGAGACCAGGCGGTCGCTCCGTGAGAGCGAGGACCGCGTCGAAGAGCTGGAGGGGACAGTTGGCTCTCTCCGGAACGAACGAGACGCCCTCCAGAACGAGGTCGACGACCTCAGATCGACGGTCGACGATCTAGAGATGGAAAACGAGGAGCTGGTCGACGAGCGCGACGAACTCGAAGACCAGGTGTCCGACCTGGAAGACGAGATAGACCGTCTGGAATCGCAGATAACGACGCTCGAAACCGAGGTCGCAGAACTCGAAAACCGAAACCGAGAGCTACGAGACGACATCGAGACGCTCTGTAACCAGCCGGAGAACCAGGGCAAAGTCAGCTGTGAGGACTCCTGATGGACGAACCCGACACCGACACTGGCGAACAAAGTGGTGAACAGTCTCCAGAAGAACGGGAACGAGCACGCGAGCGCATGGCCGCAGCCATCGCCGAGGTCAGATACGAGGGCAAGAAGGCGGCGTTGGTCTACGCCGTCGTCGACGCGGTGGTGGCCTTTCTGCTGGCGAACGTCGTCCTGACCGCCCTCTCCCCGGCCGGCCTCCCGACACAGGTGTCGGTCCCGACGGCGGTGACGGAGCCGATCGGAGCCGCCGTCGGCCGCTCGATACCGGCGCTCTCGCTCCCCGCGGGCGCAGTCGTCGGCATCGCCCTCGGAGGACTCTGGCTCTTCGGCGAGTACCTGTATCGGGTCCGCCAGCCCCTCGTCGAACAGTTCGAGGCGGCCAACGCGAACGTCACCGACGCGCTCCGTACGGCCCGAGACACCGTCGAGGACGGGGCCGAGACGCGGATGGCGGCCCGGCTCTACGAGGACGTGCTCGCGGGCCTGAAACAGAGTTCCAGCACTGCACTGGTCGATAGCCGGCGGCTGCTCGGGACGCTCGTCGTCGTGATCCTGCTGAGCCTGGCGACGGTGCAGGTGGCCGTCGTCGACGTCAGTCTGCTCGATCGCGACCCGGTCGAGACGGAATCGACGGACGACCGGCCCGACGAGTACGGGGGACTCGAAGACGGCGACGCCATACTCGGCGACGGCGAGGACGTCCAGGCCGGCGAAGAGAATCTCACTGCCGAGATCGACTCGACGGGCGGCGACCAGGAACTGAATCGAAGCCAGTCGTTCCCGTCCTCGGACACCGGCGGACCGGGGAGCGCAACCGATACGGTCGACAGCCAGCAGGCCGGGTTCGCCGGCCAGGACGACGTCGAGGATGCGGCCCTCATCCGCGAGTACAATCTCAGAATCAGAGGAGACGCTGACGACGGAGACACCGACCAATGAGCTCAGAGCAAGACATCGACGCGCTACAGCGGAAGATCGCGGACGCACGTGAACAGATCGGCACGCGAATCGTCGGCCAGGAGGAGGTACTGGAGCAACTGCTCGTCTGTATCCTGGCCGACGGCAACGCCCTGCTCGAATCGAACCCCGGACTGGGGAAGACGACGATGGTCCGGACGGTCGCGGCGGTGACCGACCTCGAGTTCTCCCGGATTCAGAACACCCCCGACCTGATGCCGTCCGACATCACCGGGACCGAGATCATCCGCGAGACCGACAGCGGACGGGAGTTCGTCTTCGAGAAGGGGCCGGTGTTCGCCAACGTCGTGCTGGCCGACGAGATCAACCGGGCGACGCCGAAGACACAGGCCGCCCTGCTGGAAGCGATGCAGGAGAAGCAGGTGACAGCTGCGGGCGAAACCCACGAACTGCCGCGCCCGTTTTTCATCCTCGCGACTCAGAACCCCATCGACCAGTCTGGAACCTACGCGCTCCCGGAAGCCCAGACCGACCGCTTCATGCTGAAGCTGCTGGTCGACTACCCCGACTACGACGAGGAGCGGACGATCGTCGACATGAACACCGCCGGGGCAGAGCAGGTGCCCGTCGAGCGCTCGCTGACACGCACGGAGATTCGAGCGGTCCAGCAGCTGGTCCGCGAGATGCCCATCGCCGACGACCTGCGCGATCGAGCGGTCCAGCTCGTCCGCCGGACCCGCGAGGCCGACGACATCGAGTTCGGGGCCAGCCCGCGAGCGAGCATGGCGCTCGTACAGACGGCGAAAGCGCGGGCGTTCCTCCACGGCCGCTCGCACGTCACGGGCGAGGACATCGAGGCGCTGGCCGCCCCCGTACTCCGTCACCGGATCGTCGTGGACTTCCGGGCCGAGCGGGAGGGGCGGACGGCGGACGACCTCGTCGCGTCGCTACTGGAATGAGTCCCGCCGTAATCGCAGTTCCGCGGACGGGCCAGCTACTTCGGGAGGACGAACTGTGACGATCGAACCGGACTTTCTGGACGAACTCGGACAGTTCACCGCCGCGCTGAACCGCCAGACGACCTCGATTCGACAGGGCGACCAGCAGTCGCCGCGGGTCGGTGACGGCCTCACCTTCAGCGATTACCGCCGCTACTCGCCGGGGGACGACACGCGACGGATCGACTGGAAGCTGTTCGCCCGGACCGAGGAGTACTTCATCAAACAGTACGAGGAAGAGCGGAGCCTGACCGTCCACCTGCTCGTCGACACGAGCGCGTCGATGGACTACGGGGAAGCGTCGAGCCACAAGTTCGAGTACGCCGCCAAGCTCGCGCTCGGGTTCGCCTACCTGACCGCGGCAGAGAACAACGACTTCCAGTTCTGTACGTTCCGTGACCGGGTGGACCGTATCGACACCGGCCAGTCGAACCGGGGGGAGCTCCTCTCTCTCATCGACCAGTTGAACGAGTCGACGCTCGCCGGGCGAGCCGCGTTCGAGTCGTCGCTCGCGGCCTACGCCGAGCGCATCCGCTCGCGGTCGCTCGTCGTCGTGTTCAGCGACTGTCTGACCGAGCCCGAGGAGCTGGAAGCCGGTATCGCCGCACTCGCACGCAACGACGCCGACGTGCTACTGGTCCGCGTCGTCGCCCCGGAAGAACGGGACCCGGGCGTCGTCGGTGACGTGCTGTTTGCCGACCCCGAGAGCGACGAGACGCGTCGGTCGTACTTCAGCGGCTCGCTCGCCGAGACCTACCGGTCGCGTCTCGACGCCCACGTCGACTCGGTATCGAACCGCGTCACGGCACTGGGTGGGGACCACGTGTTGGTCGAGACAGGCGAGGAGTACTTCGACTCGTTCGCGAGCGTGTGGCTACAGTAGCCAGAGAGCGGTCGCGTCGACTCATACTACCGGCTGTACATCTGTGAACGATTTCGCCACCCCGGGGTGGCGAAGCTCTTCACGAAGTGACAGCCGGCAGTATCACGTGTGTGGACGCGTGTCGACGGTGTCAGTCGCCACGGACGAGGCGGAGCCCGCCACCGACGGCGATCACGACGCCGCCGAGGAGCGACACGACGACCCCGAGTCCGGCCCCGTCGAGTCCGGCCACGAGAGCGATCCAGTGGCCCGCGACCAGCGTCGCGACCAGTCCACCCGCGAGTGCCACCCGGCCGGCGGTCGCCGAACCGCGCATAACGGCGACCGTCGCCAGGACGGCGAAGGCCGCGAGCACCGCGACGAAGCCGTTGGCTCCGAGACCGACCGTCGTCCCCGCGGCGGTGACCTCCCAGGGGAGGAGCGCACCGACGACGACGGCGGCGACGCCGAGGACGGTCAGTGTCTCGGGTGCTGGGAAGGCGTCGCTCACGATCCCAGCCACCTCGGTCGAGTCGGCACGTCGAAGCGGTCGGTCACGACCAGCCCCAGCCCCAGCACGGCGGCGATCCCCACCGGGAGCCAGTTGCCGAAGACGGCGTTGATGGCCCCCCAGAGGATGACGAAGCTCACCATGTCGTCGAGCATGAACACGCAGGAGCGTAGTCGCTCGCCCAGCGTCTGCCAGTCGAACCCCCAGTCGAGCAGCAGGACCGCCACCGTCGCCGAGAGGATCCACCCCTCGTAGTTCGAGCGGGGCACGCCGTAGTAGCTCCCGCCGCCGTACTCCCAGAAGCCGAGCGCGACCGCGCCGGGGTCGAGCACCAGATCGATCGCCAGCACGGTCGCGATCACGGCCGGCAGGCGGAGCCACGGGTTCGTCGCTCGCTGTCCGAGCAACAGCGTACACAGCAGGTAGCTGTTGACCACCAGCGGGACGAAGAAGATCGGCAGTCCCAGGGGCACCTCGCCGGCCAGCATGGGACCCAGCGAGACGCCGTAGGCGAACTCGCCGTAGGGCCAGCCGGTCGCGATACCGACGAACTCGATCGCGTAGGCGTAGGCCGTCAGCGACACGAGCGCGAGTCCCGCCCTGCGGTCGACGAGGGGCGCGAGTCCGGCCCCCAGCGGGAGCCGCATGACCAGCGTCCCCAGCAGGATCAACAGGGGATGAAAGACGAGCACATCGGGCAGCCACGGCGGCCGGAGCGCGCTGGCGGTCAGCAAGATCGCCCCGGTGACCGGGAAGACGACGGCGATCGTGAAGCGATTCTCCAGCACCAGCTCGTCGAGGCGGTCCAGCGCCCGCTCGCGGGTCGGCGTCGCCAGCAGGTCATCCATGCAACATCACCCACAGACCGACGAGCGTGAACGACATGCCCACCAGCGTGTTGATCGCGGGGTACCACCAGTAGGCTCGATGCACGTCGACGCCGGCCAGCGTGATCCCGAAGATCAGGACGGGGTAGAGCCCGAGCAACACGCCAAAGACCGGGTGGACGAGACCGAACGTGGCCGCCGCGGCGACCCAGCAGGCACCACAGTAGTAGTAGGTGCGGCGCTGGCCGAGCCACGTCGCGGTCGTCCGGATCCCGGCCTCCCGGTCGGGTTCGATGTCGGGGATCGCGGAGAAGGTGTGCATCCCCATCGACCAGAGCCACGCGCCGACGACCGCGAGCGTCGGCGGCAGCGCGCCCTCGATCGTGGTGTAGGCGATCACCGCCGGCAGGATGTACAGCCCGTTCGACAGCGAGTCGAGCAGCGGCGTCGTCTTGAAGCGTGCCGGCGGGGCGCTGTACTCGACCGAGAGGACGGCCCACGCGGCGAAGACGACCAGCGCGACGGTCGGCAGGAAGGGGACGAACGCCAGCGCGGCCAGACCCGACAGCGCGATGGCCGCGAGGACGACCGGATCGCGCTGGAAGCGCACCTCTTTGCCCTCCTCGTCGTCTTTCTTCGGGTTGTACTCGTCGACGTCGGCGTCGAAGGCGTCGTTGACGCCGTAGAGGAAGACGTTCGCGGGGACCAGAAAGTACGCGAACAGCGCGACGGCGATCGGTGCGAACAACTGGGCAGAGGAGTCGGCGGCGTAGGTCACGCCGATGATGACCGGCCCCGCGAGGTAGAGCCAGAAGCGCGGCCGCGAGAGCCAGAGGAGATATCCCAGGCGCGACTCCTCGGAGGGGAGCAGGGTCGCCAGCCGGTCGCTGAGAGCGGCGCTCATGGTGGCACTCAATCGGTGAGCCCTCTTAGCGCTGGTCCTCGATCAGTTCGTTGGCCGTGTGTTCACCGCTGATCAGACACATCGGGACGCCGACGCCGGGTCGAGTGAAAGAGCCGGTGAAGTACAGCCCGTCGACGGCCGACGAACGGATCGGCGGGCGCAACAGCGAGGTCTGACGCAGCGTGTGTGCGAGTCCGAGTGCCGTCCCCTCGGTCGCGTTGTACCGGTCGGCGAAATCGGAGACGGCAAAGCCCTCCTCGAAGACGATCCGGTCCCGGAGGTCGACGCCGGTGTTCTCGGCGATGTCGGCGAGGATCTGCTCGCGGTACTCGGCCCGGATCTCGTCGCCGTCGTGGAGGTCCGGGGCGATCGGCACCAGCACGAAGAGGTTCGAGTGACCCTCGGGTGCAACGGTGTCGTCGGTCTTCGAGGGGACACACAGGTAGTAGGCGGGATCGTCGGGCCAGCGCGGGCGGTCGAAGATCGCGTCGAAGTGGTCCGACCAGTCCGTCGGGAACACGAGCGTGTGGTGTTCGAGCGGTTCCACGTCGCCCTCGACGCCCAGATACATGAGGTAGGCAGACGGGGCCAGCGTCCGGTCGTCCCAGTAGTCGTCCTCGTACTGGCTCTCGTGGTCGGGCAGGAGTTCGCGCTCGGCGTGACCGTAGTCGGCGTTGACGACGGTCTCGTCGGGCCGATACACGTCGCCGTCGACCGTCTCGACGTGGAAGCTGTCGCGTCGCTTCGTGATCTCGTCGACCTCGCTGTCGGTGACGTACTCGACGCCGAGTTCGCGGCCCAGTTCGACGAAGGCGTCGACCACGACGCCGATCCCGCCCTCGCCGTCGTCGCCGACGGGGTAGTAGACGCCGAGGTTGAAGTCGACGTGGCTCATGATGTTGTACAGCGCCGGCGTGTTCTTCGGCGAGCCACCGAGGAAGACCAGCGTGTACTGGACGATCTGCTTGAGTTTGGGGTGCTCGAAGTAGTCCGAGACGTGGCCATGCATCGACCCGATCAGGGAGAGCCCGATCGGGGCAGCCCGCATGACGCTCGGGTCGACCCAGTCTCGCAGGCGCGGCCGATCCGTGTAGACGAAGTCCTCCATCGCCGTCTCGTAGTGCTCCTGACTGGTCGCGAGGTAGTCGTCGAAGGCCTCGGCCGCGCCGGGTTCGTACGCCTCGAACTTCGACCGCATGGCCTCGAGGTCGCCGTTGACGTCGAGCTGGTCACCGTCCTTGAAGAAGATGCGGTAGTGTGGATCGAGCCGTTCGAGATCGTAGTAGTCGCCGGGCTCGCGGTCGAAGTGGGCGAAGAAGCGCTCGAACACGTCGGGCATCAGGTACCACGACGGCCCCATGTCGAACCGGAAGCCCTCGGCCTCCAGTCGGCTGGCACGCCCGCCCAGCTGTTCGTTCTTTTCGAGCAGTGTCACGTCGGCACCGGCGTCGGCGAGGAAACAGGCGGCAGAGAGCCCGCCGACGCCGCCACCGACCACGACGATCTCGTCACCGGACAGATCACTCATTACGCGAACGAAAGACGGCGTCGGTGTTAAATTGCGGCCCAAACCTGTAGGGGCTTGGGTCGGCGAGCCGGGACCACCGGTCGACCGGTGACCGACGGAGTTATTAACGAAGGTATTTGTGTTATTAACATGGCTGCAAACGAAGCGTCAGAGTTCACAACGATCGGGGATCGATTCTCGCTTCCCGGCATCGCGGGCGTCGTCGCGCTGGTGGTGCTCTCGCCCCTGGCTGTCGCGCTGGACGCGGAGAAGGTCCTGGTCATCGCGTGGGTCGCGTTCGCGGCGATGGCCGTCGGCGCGTGGTTCGGCGGTCGAAGTGACACCACCAACGCCTACCGCCTCGTCTGGGGGTACGGACTGGCCAGCGGTGCGATGGTCACGAGCGCCGCGATGTTCCTGCTCCCCCAGGCGATGGGGCTGGGACAAGGGGCCGGCTCCGCACGGCTGGGCGGGATCGGCGTCGCCGCCGGCATCGCCGTCGGCTACAGCTCGCACACGATCAGTCACCGGCTGACCCACGTCGAGACCTCCTTCGACGTGACCACCCTGGAGATCACGGCTCACGCGCTGTCGGCCGGCCTGATCATCGGCCTCGTCTACGCCTCGATGCCCGACCCCGGCTACCTGCTCGGGCTCGCGATCGTCTCCCACAAAGGCCCCGCCGGCTACGCCGCCGCCCGGCGACTCGCCCGCGCCGACAAGTCGACGACGGCGCTGTTGCTCCCCGCGGCGGGCGTCGGACTGACGGCGATCCCCATGGCACTGCTGTCCGTTCCGGACGCACCGGCAGTCAAGGCGATCGTCTTCGGCTTCGCCGCCGGAATCTTCCTCCACATCGCGATGGACTTCCTCCCGAAGTGCGAGGCCGGCAGCGAGATCGACGAGGTCGTCCAGCTACAGGAAGGCGCACACCACCTGCTGGACGAACTCCGGACCCACGCCGTCGCCTCGACGATCGTCGGCGTCGTCGCGGTCGTGGCCGCGTGGGGACTGGTCTAACCGTCGCCCGCCGATTCACCGTTACGGGCGTCGGTCACTGCGACAGTCACAGCGACCGCGCCACTCCCGCCGCTGATACGACCGGCTGTACATCTGTGAACGATTTCGCCACCCCGCGGTGGCGAAGCTCTTCACGAAGTGACAGCCGGCAGTATGAGAAGCACACGTTCACAGCTCCCGGTAGGTCTCGGGGTCGTCCAGCTCCCAGAGCAACTCCGGTAAGAATCCGTCGAGGTGCTCGATCACCCGGCGCTCGGAGACGTTCAGCCCCTCGCAGTGCTCGTGGGCGGTGTCGCGGATCGAGACGTGCATGTCCCCGCCCTCGCGGGCGGTCGCGTCACCCTCCTCGACGGTGACGTGGAGCGGGAACACCGAACAGCGGGCGGGCTTCCAGTCGTGTTCGTCGTGCAGCGCACAGAGCCCGTCCTCGCGCAGGAAAAAGCAGGCCTGGCCCTGTTCGTCGACGTGGTCCTCGCGGTCTTTGTGCTCCTGGCGGACGAAGTCCTGCCCGCGGAACTGGGTCGTCGACTCGTTGAGGTTCTCCCGGGCGGCCAGCTCCATGAGGTCCTTCTCGTACAGGAGGACCCCGTGGTGACAGCACCACGTACACTCCTCGACGCACTCGAAGGTCAGCGCGGGGTCGAAGTCGATCACGGCCTCCTTGCCGGGGTAGACCTCGACTGTCGTGGGCTGGGTCGACACTGCCAGCTCTTGGCGGCCGGCGAGCAAAAGGGCGACGGCTCAGGACGATGGGGGCACGCCCTCGCGGACGCGCGCCCCGGACACGACGATCCGCGAGCCCTCGCCCGTCCGCTCCAGGGCCACCTCCCAGCCCTGGACTCGCACCAGCGTTCGCACTTTCGGCAGCGTGAGCCCGGTCTTCGTGTCGGTCAACCCACCCGAGTACTCGAACAGCTCGTCGTCGGCCAGTTCCTCGGGCGGGACCCAGTCGGTCTCGACGGCGAACCCGTCCGGTCGGATCGCGACGCGGACGTCCGTGCCGCCGTTGTGCGAGAGGAACTGGAAGATGCTGACGAACAGTTCGTGGAGCCGCGTGCGATCGGCCTCGATGGTCGTCGCTGGCGGAACGTCGACAGCGACCTCCGCCTGCTGGGCCGCGTTGCGAGCGTCGGCGACGACGTCGTCCAGACGGATCGGTTCCAGTTCGTCGACAGTCTGGCCGTGGCGAGCCAGCGTCGACAGTCCGTCGACGACGGTCTCCATCTCGCGGGCGCGCCGCGAGACCGTCGACAGCGTCTCGCGAGCCTGTCCGACGTTGCCCGCTTCCAGTGCCGTACCCGCCGCCGAGACCTGGCCGCCGACGACCTGCAGCGAGTTGAGCAGTTCGTGTCTGATGCCCGCAGAGAAGTCCTCCAGCTGTTCGTTGTGGCGTTCGAGCTCCTGGCGCTGGCGCTCCAGTCTGGTCACGTCGACGAACACGAGCATCCGGCAGATGTTCGACTGGACGCTGGTCAGCGGACTCGCGTTGACCAGAAAGTACTGCGTCTCCTCGCCCTCGACGGCGACGATCTCCTGGCCCGAGAGGTCCTGATCCATCGGAAGCGCCGCCGTGACCGACTGACCGCGCGTCCCCGACAGCGTCGGAAAGAGCCGGGCCGCGGCATCGTTGTACTCTCTGATCCGGTCGTCCTCGTCGAGGAAGACGACCGGCTCGGGGATGTTGCCGGTCAACTGGACCGCGAGGAACCGGTCGCGAGCGACGAACAACACGCCGACGGCGAAGGCGGCGACCCCCAGGGGCGCGTAGATGATGTCGATCAGCGCCGTCGACTCGAAGGCCACCAGATCCAGCGCGATCGGCAGCGCCGTCAGCGCGGTCAGCCCGCCCAGCGACCGCGTGTCGTACCCCGCGTTGGCGAAGGCCTCGAACAGCATGAACAGGCCGACGGCCGCGAGGACGTACGCCAGCCCGGTCGCCAGCCAGTGGACCGTCCCGTGCTGGATCGCGAGATGCGTGAACGGCTCCTGCACGATTCGAGCCGTGAAGTACCGTTCGTGGAGGGGATTGGTGAGTTTGATCCCCACGACGAAGGCGTACAGCCCGAGCCCGACGAGTTGCGTCGACCGGCTCTCGTGGTAGGTCCGGTCGGTGTAGGCCGAGCAGAAGTACAGCCACGCGAAGACCGTCCCGAAGCCGACGACGAGGCCGACGGTGTACCACGCCTCCTTGAGCGTCGTCGTGGGACTGTAGATGATGCCCAGATACGTCAGCGCCCACAGTCCCGAGGTGAGCAACAGTCCGATCAGTCCGTGCCGGGTATCTCGATCGTCGACGGTCCGCGCTCTGGCGATACTCCCGAGACAGGCGAGTGCAGCAACCAGGAAGAAAACGCCGTAGACAGCCTGCATCGAGAACCCCAGTAGTGCTGACATTCGGTCGTTCGGTGCTAGTCTGCTTGCGGATAAATAGCCGCGGTCCCAATATCAGGAACTAATAACTGCCGGCCGAGGTGGTCGTCTGGGACGTGTGTCGCCGCGATCCGTCGCGTCGGGAGCACCGCGAAACAGCGCCAGCCGACAGATCAGTTGTACTCGCGCCAGCGGTTCCCACAGTCCTGGCACTTGAAAAAGCGCGTCGGCGGCTCGTCGGCCGAGCCGGTCTGTTTGATCGTGTACCAGGCCTTGCCGTGGCCACAGTCCGCGCAGGTCACGTCCTCGGCAGTCGGCTTGCCCTCGAAGTTCGCGCCCTCCTCGGTCTCGATCACGTCGTCGTCGCTCTGTGCGGCGGTGCTCACGAACTCGGCGGCCCGGTCGGCGTCCTTCTGGACGCGACTGCCACAGGACTTGCAGACCATCTCGTCGCCGTCCGCGTGCATCATCGAACCGCAGTCGTCGCAGAACTGCATTGTACCGCCTCAGTTCTCGCTTCGAACGGATATAGACTCGTATTCGGTGCCGTGACCCCGGTGCTTTTTGCGATCGAAAATGAGGAGCGCACATGGTAACCAGACGGTCGCTCGTCGCGACGCTCGGTCTCTCCGCCTTGGCTGGCTGTTCGAAGCTGGCAAAGACGGGTGCGAAGGTGGGCGACGACGCCGCAGAAGCCGCACAGACGGAGACGGCGACCGAGACGCCCGTCGAGGGGATCGACATGGACGACCTCGGGACGGTCTCCGATGAGAGGGACGCGTCGATGGAGATCGTCGCCGTCGACCACACCGAACCCCGCATCGTCTCGTCTGACCACGTCCCGGACGCGTCTGGTGCCGACACCTTCGAACTCACGCTCCAGAACACCGGCGTCGCGGGGGACATCCGGGTGACGATGTGGTGGCTCCCGGAGGGAACGTCGGCGGACGAAGACGAGATACCCGACTCGCGACTCGAGCGTATCGCCGCCGGCTTCCGCGAGCACCGACAGAAGACCGTGTTCTTCGACGCCGACGAACGCCGGACGGTCGAAGTGACCGGCGAGCCACCCAGCGACGCCGACGGCTACTACTTCACGGCCGACATCGCGACCCGAACCGTCCGGATACGGAACGACGGGTCCCCGGGAGAGGTCACCGTACGCCTCCAGTCGAGAGCAGCGGAACGGACGACGTTCGACGAGAAGACGGTGTTCGTCGGCGAGGGGCGCGAAAAGATCGTCGAGTTCGCAGCCCACTACCCGAACATCGGCGACGAGTGGGAGTTCGTCCTCGAAACGCCCGGCGAAGAGGACTGACCGGGCGCAGCTGGACGGGAGAGCGCCGTCCCGATGAGGCTCTCACCCGCGTGGTTCGTCCAGTGTCACGATCCGATCGGCCCACTCGCGCAGTGCCGCCAGTGCGGTCCGTTCGCGTCTCGACACGGGATCGTCGGTGCCGAGTTCGTCGCTCTCGAAGGCGTTGGCGACGACCAGCTGGGCCGTCTCGCAGTACTCACACAGCGGTCCGATGTCGCCGTCGGCCTGGAACGGGATGGTGGCGTCGTTGACGAACACCGCCGCCGGATCGTCGGGAGCGTCCGCGAGCAGCGCTCTGGCGCGGTCGGCGTTGTCCCGGGCCAGCGCCAGCGCCGCCTCGTCGTCGGCCCCCTCCGAGCGCGGTGCGTGTGCGTCGAGAGGGCGGTAGTCGACCGCCGCCGGAAGCGCCGTCACGCGGTCGAGGCGACCGCCCAGAATCCGGCCGTCGCGTTCGACCTCGGGGGCGAAATCGAGTGCGACGACGCCGTCTGTGCCGTGCTCAGAACACCACTGCTCCAGCAGCTCCCCGGTCGCCGTCGTCTTGCCGACGTTGGCGGGTCCGACGATCAGGGTCCGCCCGGTCTCGACTGCCATCAGGCCAGCAGTTCCTCGCGGACGTACTTGCCCCCGAGGACGAGCGTCGCCAGCGCGATCGCCGCGCCGAACGCCACGACGAACCCGGAGAGCGGGCCGACGCCGGCAGCCACCTGTTCGCGGACGAAGTTCGCCGCGAGCACGCCGGTGACGGCAAGCAGCGCGACGCCGCCGAGGTTGGTCGCCGTCGAGTTCTGTCGCGAGACCGTGTCGGTGTTGAGCAGGTAGAGGACGATCGCGATCGCGAAGGGCGTCCCGAGCGTGCCGACCGCCAGGATCAACACCAGCTGTCCGAGCACGTTGCCGGGGATGAAAGCGCCGGGGATCGACAGCAGCGCGACAGCGACCAGCAGCGCCCGGTAGCGGGCGTCGCTCACGTCGGTGTCCCAGTCGAACTTGTCGGCGATCAGGAAGGGCGGGACGATCGTGTTCGCGCCGAGCGTCGAGACGGCCGCGCCGGCCAGGCCGACGAGGAAGAGCCACTGGGCGCTGTCCCCCGCGATCGGACCGAGCGCCTGTGCCGCGCCGATCGTCGTCAGATCCGTCGACGTGAGGACGCTCGCGGCGACCAGGAAGATCGCCAGGCTGTACAGCCCGAAGACGAGCAGCATCGACGCGCCGATGTCGAACGTCGCCAGGTCGCCGTCTCGCTCGGTCCACCCGCGGGCCCGCATCGTGTAGGAGTGCATCGTGATGAGCGTGATGTGGACGGCCCCGCCGACGATGCCGGCCGCCATCACCGCGCTTCCGGCGGGCAGGGACGGAACGAGTCCGGCCGCGGCCGCACCGGCGTCGATCGGGACGACGAACAGCGAGGCGACGAAGGCCAGGACCACCAGCGACACCAGCACCTTCGCAGCGAGTTCGAGGAAGCGATAGCCCCGCCCGGCCAGTCCGACGGCGAGGACGAGCCCCCAGATTACGCCCCAGATGCCGGCGTCGATCCCGGTCATCGTCGCCGAAACCCCGGCGACGGTCTTCATGATCACCAGCTGTGCGACACCGGAGGCCAGTACCGCGTCGGCCACGAGCAGCCACGCCCAGCTCTCACCGAGCGCGTCCTCGACGACGGCGACGATGCCACGCTCGGTCAGCAGGCCCAGTCGCATCGCCAGGAACTGCGAGAGCGCGCCCGCCCCCGCAGAGACGATCACGACCCACAGCAGCGTGTAGCCGAAGCCGGCCCCCGCCGACAGCAGGCTCCCCATCGTCGCCGGGCCGGCGGCGATCGCACCGGCGACCCAGGCCGGACCCATCTCGTCGATGTACGAACGGACTGTCCCACGCCCGAATCCCGACAGTTCGGTCGTCTCGTTGCTCATTGCCACCACCTACACGTACCGACGTAAAAGTCTGCTGAACCCAGTTGTACCATCGAGTGGTGTACGGTCGGCCGGACGGCGACGATACGCCGTCACGTACTGCCGGCTGTAAATCTGTGAATAATTTCGCGACCCCGTGGTCGCGGATCGCTTGCAACAGTGACAGCCGGCGGTATCAGTCCCGGGCTAGCAGCCCGACCTCGGCCGCGACGGTGTAACACTCGTAGCAGAACACGGCAGCGACGGCGAGGAGTGCCCCCCACAGGATGACGGCGAAGGCCGTCGCACCGATGACGGCCATCAGTCACCCACCTCCGGGCGTTCCCCCGCGGCGTCGTCGAGTGATCTGATCTCCTCGCCCAGCCGGTCGTGGTCGTACGTCGGGGCCGACAGCCGGGCGGCGACGACCGTCAGGAGCGACGAGACGACGACCGCGCCGCCGAAGGCCAGCAGGTACAGTGGGTCGGGGGCCGGCAGGAGACCGCCCACGACCGGGATCGAACGGACGAGTCCGCTGAAGTCGGGGAAGAAGGTCAGCCCGACCGCGAGACCGCCGAGGCTACTGGCCAGCGCGCCGAACCCCGTGAGTCGCTCGGAGAACAGGCCATAGACCAGCGGCACCGCGACGGCGGCACCCAGCAGGTCGGCGAGGAAGAAGAGTCGGAGGACGCTCCGGGCTCGCAGGCTGACGTAGACGGCTCCGACGGCCACGCCGACAGTGAGCAGGCGGGCACCCAGCCGCAGCGTCCGGTCGTCCGGATCGTCGAGCAGGCGAGGCAGGTCCGCGGTGACCACGCTCGCCAGCGCGTTGAACAGCGAGTCGACCGAACTCATCACGAGCAACAGCGCGAGCAGGACGACCGCGAGCACGAGCCACTCGGGGAAGGCCGACTCCAAGAGGACGAAGAAGGCCACGTCGGCGTTGTACCCGGAGCTGGTCACGTCCGTCACCACGTCGGCGTTGCCGGCCGCGACCAGACCGAACAGGGCCGCGAGGAAGATGATCGCACCGTTTGTGAGACTGGCGATCTTGAAGCTGTGACCGACGGTGGCGTCGTCTTCGGCCGCGTAGATCCGCTGCCACCAGGTCTGATTGATGAGTTCCGCCCCGAAGATAGCGAACGACAGCGCGAGTCCGAAGGTGAGGCCGGGGACGTAGCCCGGATCGAGCAGCGACGGGTTCGTCGCGACGACGTTGGCGTGGATCGTCCCCGCTCCGCCCAGCGCCCACACCGCACCGCCCAGCGCGAGCACCAGCAGCGGGAGCACCAGCAGGGCCTGCACGGTGTCGGTCAGGATCGAGGCCCGGAGTCCGCCGTAGCTCGTGTACAGCAGGACGAACCCGCCGACCAGCACTGCGGTCTGCCACTGCGGGACGCCGGCCACCAGCGAGAGTGCGCTGGCGATGCCCGTGAGTTCGGCTGCCACGAACACGAACATGTAGAGTCCGCTCACCAGCAGAACGAACGCGTACATCGCCGAGCCGTAGCGGGCGTGGGCGTACTCGGTCAGCGAGTGGCCGTCGGGGACGAGCGCTCGGAGCCGCGGCCCGATCTTCGCGTAGGCCAGCATCGGGACGGCCTCGCCGATGGCGTAGCCGACGACGGCGGCGATCCCGAAGCTCGCGCCCGCTTCCGGTGCCGACAGCAGGATCCAGACGCCCATCACGGAGGCGACCAGCGTCGCAGTCATGCGGCCGCGGCCGGCCGAGCCGCGGGCGGTCAGCAAGTCCTCGACGCTCCCGACCGATCCGCGGGAGAACCACAGGCCGACGGCGGTAAAGCAGACCAGCGTCGCGACGGTCAGCCCGAGCGCGAGCGTCGTCGTCACCACTGCCGATCACCGCCGTCCGTCACCGCTGCCGGTCGCTCGTCGGCCATCGCCGCGTCGAAGAAGGCCACCTCCAGTTCGACGGTCCGCTCGAACAGCCGGGCGAGTCGCCCCTGGCGGGCCGGTGGGGCCGCCGCTCCCGCTCGATCCAGTTCGCGCCGCAGCCACGCGACGGTCTCGTCGAACGCGGGATTGTCGTGGAGAGCGATCCACTCGGCGAGGTAGAACCGGTCCGGAGCGGCGTTCTCGCGGCCGGCCCACTCGCGATAGATCCACTCTGCGGGGACGAGGACGGCCAGCGTCTCCGCGTAGCCGCCCTCGCGGGCCGCCCGGCCCAGCAGGTCCTGGAAGGCCCGCGTAGTCGGGGTCAGGTCGGGATCGGTGCGCTCGCCTTCGGACACGTCGAGTGCGTCGAACGAGCGCTCGAAGTAGTCGTTCTCCTCGTCGGTCAGCGTCCCGAGGAAGTCGGCGAGTCGACGCTTGGCCGCCATCGACGGCGCGTCGCCCAGCGCGTGCCCGATCGCGCCCACCAGCGAATCGAGGAAGGCGTAGTCCTGGACGAGATAGCGCCGGACGGCCGCGTCCTCGATGGTTCCGTCGCGGAGCCGCGCCGTGAAGGGATGCTCGACGGCGGCGGTCCAGTCGGGCTCGGCCCGCTGGCGGCACCAGTCCGTGAAACGAGCCGCGTCCCGTTCGTCGGCATAGACGGCGAAGTCCTCGGGGACGGTGTCGCTCATACGTCCCACCCCTCCTGTCGCCAGGCGGCGTCCCAGAAGCGGTACTCGAACCGGGCCGACGTTCGGAACAGGTCGCGGTAGCGGTCGCGCTCGCGCTCGCCGGCCCGTGCCCACACGTCGTCCATGCACTCTTTGCACCACTCTGTCAGTTCGGTGAACTCCTCGCCCGCGTAGGTGTCGATCCACTCGGCGTAGCGCTCGTCGTCGGGCCGCCCCCGCTGGGCCAGTCGTTTGCCGGTGACGTTGAACCCCCACATACAGGGTAGCAGTGCGGCGACGAGGTCCCCGAAGGTGCCCGTCGCGGCCGTCCGAACGAGAAAGTCGGTGTAGGCCCGGGTCGTCGGCGACGGTTCGGTCGCTTCGAGTTCCGCCTCGCTGATGCCGAACTCGGCGGCGTACGCCCGGTGGAGATCCATCTCTGTGTTGATCGTCTCGTCGAGCAGTTCCGCGAAGGTGCCCATCCGGTCGAGGGTCGGTGCCGTCGCCGCCCCGTGGGCGAACACCCGCGCGTAGTCGATCAGGTAGCGATAGTCCTGCCGGACCCAGTAGCGAAACGGCTCCTCGTCGAGCGTGCCCGCACCGAGTCGTCGCACCATCGGGTGGTCGAGGATCGCCTCCCAGATCGGCTCGCCGATCGTCGCCAGTTCGTCGGTCCCCGTCATGCGTATGTCTCCTCGGTTCGCGGTCTTATAATCTACCGATATTAGCCAGTTATTCCAGGCGACCCCACACGACTTTTGTCGGGGTGGATCGAACCCCGGGTATGTCGCTGGTCTTGCCGAGCGAGATCGTCGTCGAGGAGGTCCTCCCGCAGGTCCGTACGATGCTCGCACGCGAACTCGCCGACGAGGGATTGACACAGCAGGCCGTCGCCGACCACCTCGGCGTGACCCAGGCCGCGGTGAGTACGTATCTAGACGGCGACCTCGACCGAACGGGACCAGTCGCGGGCGATCCCCGGACACAGGCGACCGTCGAGGAGATCGCCGCCGGGCTGGCGAGTGGATCGATGGACGGCTACGACGCGCTGGCCGAGTTGCTGGACCTGATCGCCGCGTTCGAGGATCGCGGCCCGATCTGTACGCTCCACGAGGACGCGATGCCGGCCCTGCAGGGACTTGGCTGTGACCTCTGTGTCCGCGGCGACGATCCCGCACTGGCGACCGAACGCGAGACGCTGGCGACCGTCCGGCGAGCCGCCCGGCTCCTGTCGACGGCCGACGGGATGGCGGCGGCGATCCCCAACGTCGGCACGAACGTCGGGACGGCACTCCCCGAGGCGACTGACCTGACCGACGTGGCGGCGATTCCGGGCCGCATCCACGCGATGCGGGGCCGGGTCGAGGTCCCCTCCGAACCGGAGTTCGGTGCCTCGAGCAACGTCTCGACGGTGATCCTCGCGGCTCGGGCCGTCGATCCGTCGATCGGAGGGGCACTCAACCTCGCGACCGACGACGCGCTGCTTTCGGCCGCTCGCGAACGCGGCATCGAGCCGTTACAGTTCGACGCCGACTACGACGACCGCGCCGAGCGGCTCCGCGAACAGTTCGAGCGACAGGGCGACGTGCCACGGGTCGTCTACCACGAGGGAGCGTTCGGGATCGAGCCGATCACGTACGTGCTCGGCGAGACCGCCGAGTCGGCGGCACAGCTGGCCGTCGAGCTGGTCACCGACGCCGCGTAGATAGGCCGTGGCCGCCCCTCTGTGAACCACCACCGACACCGGCGATCGCTGCGGGGGTCCAGCCTCACTCCAGGTCTTCGCGCTCGGCGACGACCGGGCAGTCGAGTAGCCGGACCCGGTCCATGTCGAGGTACTCGATGATCTCGGCGGTCTCGTGGGTGCAGTGGGCCTCCGGTGGTTCGGAGAAGAACGGACACTGCTCGCAGTAGGCGTGTTTCGACACCTCGGCGTATCGGCTCGCTTCGGGCACCTCGGGCGCTCCATCCTCGTCGATCGACTCCCAGACGGCGTCGGCGTCGATCTCGCCCACGTCGACCTGCTCGAAGGCACTCTCGCCGTCGCCGAAGGGGTCGCCGTCGCGGTCGGGCACGTCCGCGAACGGATCGACCGCCGGGTCCTCCCGGTCGGCCGTCGCCGCGTCGTCGCGGTCGAACGCGGCGAAGGGATCGTCTGCCGGCGTGGATTCGTCACTGCTCTCGCGCGCGCCAGCGGAATCGCCGGGCTCGTCCCCGGAGTCGTCGGAGTCGCCGGCCGTGGCTTCGTCGTCCAACCGCTCGAAGGGATCGCCCTCCCGCTCGATATCGTCGAGCCGTTCGAAGGGATCGTCGTCGCTCACGTCTCGTCACCGGCCTCCAGCTCCGACGCCGTCACGAGCCGCGCTTTCGTCCTGAAGATCCCGCCCTCGGGGCGCACGTCCGAGACCGCAGCGTGACAGTGGGGACACTCCGGGTCGGTCAGCAGTGCGATCTCGACCGACTCGCTGCAGTTCTCACAGCGGGCCGTCGTGAGCCCCTCCTGCGCGGCGGCGCGTTTGATCCGGGCGACGGCCCGCTCGTGGCTGTCTTTCCCCTGTGTCTCGTCGCGAAGGTCGCTGACGACCCACGCCACCCGCTTGAGCTTGTCTTCGGCGTCGTCGAGGCGTTCGACCACGTCGTCGAGGCGTTCGTCGGTCTCGTCGACGCGCCCGTCGAGGTCTTCGAGGTCGTCCCGAACGGCCCCCAGATCGGTCTCCACCGTCTCGATCTCGCCGTCGAGTTCGTCGAACCGCTCGAAGGCCTCGTGGGTGTGCTCGGCCGGTGCCTTGGCGTCGGCCTCTTTTTTCACCTGGACGACCCGCTGGCGGACGTCGTCGAGCTTCTCCTGAAACTCCGCGTCGAGTTGCTGGACCTGTGCCCCGACCTCGTCGATCGTCGTCGAGCGCTGTTCGTCGAGTCGGCTCTCGACGGCGTCGGCGATGGTGGGCAGTTCGTCCCCGATCGCCCGCTCGACGGCCGCTGCCAGTCGATCGTCGAGGGTCGACTCGACCGCTCGCTCGACGCGCTCGTCGAGTTCCGCCTCGATCTGGGCCGGAAGCTCGGACTCCAGTCGGTCGGCGACCATCGCCCGCGTCGCCTTCGTCGCCTCGGCGGTGACGGTCTCCTCGACGGTGGCCTGAATCTCCTCGATGGCCGTCTCGTCGAGCGTCTCTGTCGCGTGATAGGTCTCCAGGAGCTGTCTGACGATCGCCGACCGCTCCGTGTCGGTGCGCTCGGCTTGCTGGTCGAGCCACTCGTCGAGCTCGTCGGAGAGATCGACCGAGACAGACTGCTCTTCACGCGACTCACTCGCCATTGTGGACCGGTTTCGGAACCAGACAGTTAAGCGTTTGCCGCCGATTTCAGGCGCTGATAGGCGGATACGACACCCGCTGGCCGCCGTCGCTACCGGATCTTGCGCACGTCACTGATGTCGAAGCCGCTGTCGCCGATCTCGGTCTCGAAACGGACGATGTTCTCGTCTTCGATCTGCGAGAGGACGCCCCGGAACTGCGAGACGACGAGCGTCCGTGCCCGCGTCGAGCCGCCGGACTCCCACTCGAAGCGCATCGCACCGGTCGTCGCGTCGGTCAGCTGGGCGTACCGCGTCGAGGACACTGTCTCGTGGTTCAGGTGGACCAGAATGAGTCCGTTCCAGTGGTTCGCGGCCTTGGTGAGCCCCTGGACGAGGTAGCTGATGTCCGACCACTCCATGTCGTCGCCGATCGCCCCGACGAGATCGGACAGCGAGTCGATGACGACGAGGTTGTTCGGCGCGATCTCGCTGAGCTTGCTTCCCAGTGCCTCTAGCAGCCCCTGGCGCTCGTGACGCTTGCGCAGATCGGTGATGCTCTCGGTGGCGTCGGCGTACCAGTCGCGGGGCACCGGACTGACGTGGAAGTACCGCTCTGTCAGCTCGTGAAACTGGATGGCATCTGCGCCGTTCTCGACGATCTCGTCGTCCATCGCCAGGCGCATCTCGTCGACCAGATCCTCCTTCGAAGCGGTAAACGAGATGTAGTGGACGCCGTCGGGATCGACGGCGTCGGCCGTGGGCGACCCGTAGTAGAGGTCGTACAGCTCGTCGCTGTCGCCGGCCGCGAGCCCGTTGATGAGCGCGCTCGTGTACATGAACTCCCGCGATCCGGCACCGGACTCGCCCGAGACCAGGACGACGCTGCCCCTCGGAGCACCCCCCTTGATGGTGGTGTCGAGCTGGCGAACGCCGAACGGGATGCGGTCCATACCGCCCAGTGACCCGTGGCGTCGCTTAACGCTTCGGCCGCAGTTATCGCGAACGATTATCCGAGGGCGTCAGCCCAGCGTCGGCCCGTCCTCGACCGTCGCGCCCTCGTTGCGTGGGCTGGCGACCAGTACGTCGGCGTCGACCGAGAGGTCGCTCAGGGCCATCTCGACGCCCGTCCTGGCTGCCTCCACGTCGCCACGCGTCGTCAGCCCCCACACCGCCGGTCCCCACGAGGACTGGCCGGCACCGGCGATGGTCGGCTGCTGGGCCAGTCGCTCGACGATCCGGCCGGCCGGCGGGCGGTAGACCCCTCCCTGTTCGTCGGCGTACCAGGCTCCGTTGAGCCGTCCGACTCGGGCTGCGGCGGTCCCGAACCGCCGGTGGTCACCCTCCGCGGCGGCCGGCAGGAGCGTCCGGGTCAGCGTCGCGGCCACGTCGTCGGCGATACCGGGATCGGCCCGCTCGACGGCCTGGCGCATGTGGCGGTCCTCCTCGGCCCCGCTGGCTCCCGGCTCCGCGTCGGGCACGACCAGTACGAACCGCCAGTCGTCGGGGAGCTCGTGGCGTGCGATCACCGGCGGGACCGTCCAGTCGCCGTTGGCGGGCGGCTCGGAGGTAAAGCGCTCCGTCGGGTGGCCGCCGTCGACGACGAATCCGCCGTCCTCGAAGGCCGCGACGCCGACGCCGCTGCGCCCCCCGCGGCCGAGGTCGGGGGCGAGCTCGCGGGGGTCGACCTCCATCTCGTGGGCCCGCGCGACGGCGACGGCTGCCGCCAGCGCGAGCTGTGTCCCGCTGCCGAAGCCGACGTGGCGTGGCAACCGCTCGCGGACCGAGACGCGAGCCCCTTCGACGCCAAGCGTCGCGACCGCTCGCCGGACGTACGATTCGGCCTCGCCGTCGTCGCAGTCGATCTCGTCGGCGGGCTGGGCGTCGAGGACGAGTTGGGGTGCGTCGAGGGCGACCCCCACCCCGCCGTACAACCGTTCGTTGGCCAGCGCGAGGTTCTGGAAGCCGAAGTGGAGTCGCGCCGCCGTCGTCACCGTGACCATACCGCCCCTTTCGGCTCCCGCGAAATGAAGGTGGGGCTCCGGAGCGCGTGAGAAGAACGAACACAGTAGTCCGTGCGCTTAAGGTCCCCCGACGACGACTCGGGAGCATGAGCAAGCAGGAGCGAGAGCCCGACGCAGACGAGGGGAAGGATCCGGACCTCCGGAGTTCGGAGGTCACGGAGGGGACCGATCGAGCCCCGCACCGCGCGATGTTCCGCGCGATGGGGTACGACGACGAAGACCTGTCCTCGCCGATGATCGGCGTCGCCAACCCGGCGGCCGACATCACGCCCTGTAACGTCCACCTGGACGACGTCGCCGAGGCCGCCTACGAGGGCATCGACGAGACCGAGGGGATGCCCATCGAGTTCGGCACGATCACGATTTCGGACGCCATCTCGATGGGGACCGAGGGGATGAAGGCGTCGCTGATCTCCCGGGAAGTGATCGCCGACTCCGTCGAACTCGTCTCCTTCGGCGAGCGCATGGACGGTCTGGTCACCATCGGGGGCTGTGACAAGAACATGCCCGGCATGATGATGGCCTCGATCCGGACGGACCTGCCCAGCGTCTTCCTCTACGGCGGCTCGATCATGCCCGGTGAACACGACGGCCGCGAGATCACCATCCAGAACGTCTTCGAGGGCGTCGGTGCCGTCGCCGACGGCGACATGAGCGAGGACGAACTCGACGAGATGGAACGGCAGGCCTGCCCCGGCGCTGGCTCCTGTGGCGGGATGTTCACCGCCAACACGATGGCGTCGATCTCCGAGACGCTCGGGTTCGCGCCGCTTGGCTCGGCCTCGCCGCCGGCCGAACACGAGTCCCGCTACGAGGAGGCCCGTCGGGCCGGCGAACTCGCCGTCGAGGCCGTCCAGGAGCGTCGCCGTCCCTCCGAGTTCCTCACCCGCGAGTCCTTCGAGAACGCGATCGCCCTGCAGGTCGCCGTCGGCGGCTCGACCAACGCCGTGCTCCACGTGCTCGCGCTCGCGGCCGAAGCGGGCATCGAGCTGGACATCGAGACGTTCAACGAGATCAGCGCCCGCACGCCCAAGATCGCCGACCTCCAGCCCGGCGGCGAGCGCGTGATGAACGACCTCCACGAGGTCGGCGGCGTCCCCGTGGTCCTCGGCGAACTGCTCGACGCCGGCCTGCTCCACGGCGACGCACAGACCGTCACCGGCAACACGATCGGCGAGGAACTGGCGCAGATCGACCCGCCCGCGATCGCGGACCTCGACGTCGACTTCCTCGAAACCGTCGACGATCCGATCCACGAGCGCGGTGCGATCCGGATCCTCTCGGGCAATCTCGCGCCCGACGGCGCTGTCATCAAGATCACCGGCGAGGACCACCTCACCCACGAGGGCCCGGTCCGGGTCTTCGAGGCCGAAGAGGGGGCGATGAAGTACGTCCAGGAGGGCCACGTCGAGTCTGGCGACGTGATCTGCATCCGCAACGAGGGGCCACAGGGCGGCCCCGGCATGCGCGAGATGCTTGGCGTCACGAGCGCCGTCGCCGGCCAGGGCCACGCCGAGGACGTGGCGCTCTTTACCGACGGCCGCTTCTCGGGTGCGACCCGTGGCTTCTCGATCGGCCACGTCGCTCCCGAGGCGTTCGTCGGCGGCCCCATCGCCGCACTGGAGGACGGCGACACCGTCACCATCGACATCGACAACACCGAACTCTCGGTCGACCTGACCGACGAGGAGATCGAGGCCCGCCTCGAAGACCACGACCCCGAACCCAACTACGACAGCGGCGTGCTGGCGAAGTACCACTCTGACTTCGGATCGGCGGCCAACGGTGCGGTGACGAACCCCGGCGCGAAGTGGGACTGATACGGACGGTTGTAAGTCTGTGAAGAATGTCGCGACCACGGGGTCGCAAATATCTCAAAACAGTGACAGCCGGTAGTATAAGTGGTCCCGTCGATGCGGCCGAGATCGATTCGTGCGCACAAGTGATTGCTACACAACAAGTATAGGCCGAGGTCCACGTTCTGCGAGATTGCCACGCGATCCGCTGTAGCGGTAAATTACTCTTCCCGACGACGATAGTTTATCTAAAAGCTTAAATAATCGCCAGAAATTCACCCAGGTGGACATGCGTATCGACCGGACAGCGATAGAGGCGCACGGACGTGAAACGGTGGTCGACAGACGGGAGAGTCGCGTATGAGCACGCCGCTGCAACTCCTTCAGGTCGGGCGGATAATCGACACTGCCCCCGGAGTGGTCGATTGGATCGTGGCGATCGTGCTGCCGATCGTCGCCTACGCGACCGTCGGGCCGAAAGTCGGCGACAGGATCGCAGCCGTCGCGGCGCGCGTCGACCTCGACGAGGCTGTTCTGGAGACGCCGCTGGGTGCGTTCTTCGGCGAGGACGAGGCCATCGCTGACACGCTGGCTGGCCTGACGACGTACCTGCTCACGCTGATCGCACTCGTGATCTCGCTGAGTCTCGTCAACGCCGGCCAGATCGCGAGCTGGGCACAGATCGGTGCCCGGTATCTGGCGTCGCTCCTGGGCAGCGTCCTGATCCTGCTGGCAGGCTTCGTCGTCGCCGGCTACGTCTCGCGCGCGCTCAAGGACAACGACGTGCTCGCCGGCCGCTCGGTCACGCCGCTGGTCGCGCTGGTGGCTCGTGGCGTCGTCTACTTCGTCTCGGTGACGCTGGGGCTGGACGCCATCGGCTACAACACCGTCATCCTCAACACGATGGCCCAGGCGGTCGCGGTCGGTCTCGGCCTCGGCATCGCGCTGGCGGTCGGTATCGGCGTCGGACTGGGGAGCCAGGACTACGTGGCCGACCACATCGCGGAGTGGACGAGCGACTAGGGTTCGAGTAGTTCGATCAGGTTCCCCTCGGGGTCCTCGACGAAGAGGATGGTCGTCCCACTCGCCGTGGTCTGGGGCTCGCTGACCGTCTCGACGCCGTCGTCGAGGTCGGCGTAGAACGCTTCGATGTCGTCGACCTCGAACCCGACGTGTTTCGCGCCGGTGTCGTTGACTGCCTCGGCGGCCGCGTCCTCGCCCGTGGGCTCATAGGTGACTAGTTCCAGCCGGCAGTCACCGGCGTCGAGGTGGGCGAACTGCGCGGCCGCGTCGGGGACGCCGACGCCCGTCTCGAACGCCGCGCCCGAGACCGAAAAGCGGCTCAGCACCTCGAAGTCGAAGGTGTCGCTGTAGAACTCGACGGCGCGGTCCAGATCGGCGACGGTGATACCGACGTGGTGGGTCGCTGGCATAGCCGACCCTGTGGGACCGCCGCGAAAAACCGCTTCGGAGTCGGTCGGCGACGATACCCGAAGGGTTATTTGGGACATCTCTGTACCGTCAAATATGACGCGCGATGCACTCGCGACGGCGAGCGATCTCCTCGCCTCGGCAGCACAGTCCGCAGACAGTGACGACGACGGCCAACGCCTGTCGGAGCTGGCCGACCAGCTCGACCGGCTCTCGACGGCCGACGAAGGGCCGGACCACGGCCGACTGGCCCGCATCCAGAACGCGCTGCACGATCTGGAAGACAGCACCGACGGGGACGCGACGGACGCGATCGTCGAGGCCCACGAACACGTCAAGGAGTACCGCTCGGGCGTCGAGGGCGTCTGATCGGCGAGTCCAACCGCAGTTCGTACGGAGAATCCGCTGATGGCAGCGTATCGTCCCACGCATAGTTTGCTCGTTCGGTGTGCACTGTGCGGAACGCCCGCCTACGAGAGTACTATCGCGACTGCGTTCGAAGCTGCCACGACGCACGCGACCGAGGCGCGGTTTCGCGTCGAAGACGAGACCATTTGTCAGGACGCTCCAGAGGTCGTCGACCACCTTCGCTCGGAGTTCGACAGCTCGTCGGACAACGGAGCCACGGTCTACCGCTCGGCAGACCTCCAGCACGCGACCGAAGTCACACAGCCGTTGCTCAACCTCACGGGGGCTAGTGCGACTGGCGTCCGCGAAGTGTGTCTGACAGTCGACGGCGAACGTTGTCTGCAGTACGTCCCAGAGCACGCGCAATTCACTGTTTCCGATGCCGTCGCGTCCGGTATCGGGACGAGTGTTTCAGAGACGATCTCGGACAAACCAGCGGTTCTCCTGCCGGAAACACCGCTCGCGGAGTGGACGTACCAGGGCGTCTCCTTTAGCGTCGGAACGTCACTGTGCATCGAACGCGAGCGGACTGGGCTCTCGACAGCCAACTGCTATGGGCTGGGTAAGTTAGCCGACGTTACGGCCGCTCCCGAAACACGAACGATCCACCTGCGCTGGGAGTTACACAAGTCCAGTTGGCTCGTCGATATGATCGCTCGGTCGGTGGGTGCCATCGCGTCTGCGATTGGCCCAACCCGTCCGAAAACACTGCACTTCGAGACCGAGACAGACTTTTCGACCGCGAGAGAGTCGCTCGAACGGGTCGTCGACGGCCTCCACGGCGACGACGGATCGTCTGCTCACCAGGTGTAAGAACTGATCGATTCGCCGAGCGCGACGCGCTCAGTTTTCTCGACGGACATTTTTCGAGGAGTGAGCGAAGAAAGCCGACGACGAAACCGGTCGCTGCGTTCCGCAGATCGTCCCAGGTCGGATTCTCTGATTCGAAACGAACGACCCGCCGTTTTATTCACTTCCTGATCGTAGCCGTCACATGCTCTCACGAGTCCTGGTCCCGATGGACGATTCGGAGATGGCGCATCGAGCCCTTGAGTATGCGCTCGAGAACCACCCGAACGCAGAAATCACCGTCTTGCATGTCGTGGGAGAACCGTCAGCGATGGGAGGGAAAGCCACCGCACTCGCTCTTGAGGACGATATCGAAGCGGCTGCCCAGGAGCGCGCACAGGAGGTATTCGATGACGCCCGGGATTTCGCCGCTGAGTACGATGTCGAGGTTACTACCGAGGTGCAACTGGGGCATCCGGCACGGGCGATTCTAAACGAGGCCAGCGATTTCGATGCGGTCGTAATCGGAAGTCACGGCGGCTCGATGGTTGACCGACTGGTCATCGGGAACGTCGCCCAGAAGGTGTTCCGCAACTCACCTGTCCCCGTAATTGTCGCACGGTGAGTGACTCCGAGGGGGCCAACCGAGAGTGTCCAGAGTCAAACGACCGCTCCATCTCGCGGTGGTGGGCCGAGGACTGCGACGACCTGCAACGCTGTGCGCGCGGACCCTACTCTTCGTCGACCAACTGCTCGGCCAGGAGCGGCACGAAGGTGCCGATGTCGGTGACCATCCCGACCGCCTGCGCCGACCCGCGGTCCAGGAGTTGCGTGACGGTCGCGGGGTTGATGTCGACACAGACGACCCGCGTCGTCGAGGGCAGGCAGTTCCCGACGGCGACGGAGTGCAGCAGCGTCGAGAGCATCAGCACCATGTCGGCCTCGTGGGCCTGCTCGCGGATGGCGTTCTGGGCCTCGACGGCGTCGGTGATCGTGTCCGGCAGCGGGCCGTCGTCGCGGATCGAGCCGGCCAGCACGAAGGGTCGGTCGTTGGTGACACACTCGTACATCACGCCGGAGTCGATCGTCCCAGACTCGACGGCGGCCTCGATGCCGCCTTCGCGGATGATCTCCGAGATGGTGTAGATGTGGTGTTTGTGGCCCTTGCGGGCGTGATCGAGGCTCTCGGTGTCCAGTCCGAGCGAGGTGCCATAGAGGTCGCGCTCGATGTCGTGGACGGCGAAGCCGTTGCCCGCAGAGAGCATGTCGACGTACCCCTCGCGGACGAGGCGGCCAAGGTCCTCGCGTGCGCCCGAGTGGATCAACGCCGGGCCACAGACGGCGAGGACCTTCCCGCCGTTCGCTCGGGTCTCCTCGATGGCCTCTGCGATCTGGCGGATCGTCGACTCGGAGGGCCGTTCGGAGGAGACGCCGCCCTGCATGAACCCGAAGGCTCCTTGCTGGCCTCGCGGACGCTCCGGTGGGGCGATCCTGATTCCGGTCTCACCGGTGACGATCTGGTCGCCGGCCTCGACGGCGTTGAGCACCTTCGTGTAGGCCCGTGGCTCGTCGGTGTCGACGACGACGGCACAGTCCATCTCGACGTTCTCGACGGTGAGCCACTCGTCGTCGTAGCGGACGAACGTCGGGTGGTTCGTCGTCGAGTAGAAACCGTGGGGCACCACCTGGTCGGCGGGCGCGGGCTCCAGCGTCACGTCTTTCGGATCTGCCGGGTTCGCGCCGTTCTGGTGGAGTTCGTGGACGATCGACTGCAGCGTCGCCTCGTCGTCGGCCTCGACCAGCAGGCGAGCGTAGGACTCGTCGGTCTTGTGCCGGCCGATGTCGAACGTCTCGACGGTGAACGAGCCACCCAGATCCATGATGATGCCAAAGCACGTCTGCATCATCCCGGAGTCGATGATGTGGCCCTCCAGTTCCACCTCGCGAGAGACAGTCATGCACGGACCGACGGCCCTGGTCGCCAAGACAGTTGTGTTACCCGCCTTCGTGACCGGAACCGGCGATGTCGGACCGACAGTCGACGGCCCACGCGCAGTCGCCGGCCGCGACGAGTCGGTCGTAGAAGCGTCGCAGCCCCTCCGATCCCGTCGCTGGCAGGACGTGGAGACGGACACAGCCGTCCCGGATCGAGACGCGGAACACGTCGGAGCTGCCTTCGTCCCGGACCAGCCACAGCGGCATCGGGAGTTCGACGAACGCCCCCGAACGGTAGGGGCCGTCCGTGAGGACACGCTCGACCAGCCGGCCGAGTGCCGTCTGTGACAGCTCGGTCGCCGGTTCGAGCCGAAACATCGTCTGGCCCTCGTACTCGACCCCGCCGCTGGAGGGGTAGCGCCGCCGCGGCCGCGCCGGAATCGTAAACGAGGGCTCGCCCGTCATCTACCGCCACCTGAGGCCCGATCGGGCTTAAAATCGCGCCCGTTACCGGGTGCTGCCCCCGGCCGTCTCGTCACAGATCGTGACCGGTCGCGTGCGAACCGAAACGGATAGGCCGGAGCCACACCCGGTGGGAGCTATGGCACCGACCGTCGACGAGCTACGCAACGAGATTCGGGTCGCCGTCGACCGCTACGAGCGCGTCGAGTCCACGGCCTTCACGAAGGAGGCCCTGGCCGCGATCTGTGAGGCAGTGGGCTACGAGATCGACACCGACCGGCTCCCACCGAAAGGAGAGATGCGCGGCGGCATTCGCCGCGAGATCGGCGAGACGGAGACCGTAGAGCGAACCGACCGGGCCTTCCGGAAGGCAGAACTGGAGGCGATCGCCGCGGCGCTGGACGCGGAGTGATCGGTCGGCGACGCCCGACCGGTTCGGTGTGAGCGATACGGTCTGCCGGTGCGTCGTGCAGCGATTCGCGATCTCGGTGTGGTGGCGTGTGGCGGGGAGCCGACAGTATTAGACGCTGGCGACCCCACGTCTCGGTATGTGCGGTCGCTACAGTCTGTTCGCGCCACGCGAGGACATCGAAGCGCGCTTCGGCGCGACCTTCGCCGAAGCGTACGAGCCGCGGTACAACGCCGCGCCCCGTCAGTCCCTCCCGGTGATCACCGCCGACGAGCCCGAGACGATCCAGCGGATGGAGTGGGGGCTGATCCCGTCGTGGGCCGACGACCGAAGCGAGTTCGAGTTCATCAACGCCCGCGCCGAGACGGTCACCGAGAAGCGAAGCTTCGCCGAGGCTTACGAGCGACGCCGGTGTCTGGTGCCCGCGGACGGCTTCTACGAGTGGCGAGAGGAGGGAGCCGAGAAGCAGCCGTATCGGGTCACCAGAGACGACCAACGCCCCTTCGCGATGGCGGGGCTGTGGGAACGATGGCGGCCGCCACAGCGACAGGCCGGACTCGGTGAGTTCGGGACCCAGACGGACGGCGCGCACGGCGAGACGACGGCCGTCGAGACGTTCACAATCTTGACGACCGAGCCAAACGAGTTCGTCCGCGAGCTACACCACCGGATGTCCGTGATCCTCGATCCGGGCGAAGAGAAGATCTGGCTCCACGGCGACGACGACGAGCGCCGCGCCCTGCTGGAGCCCTACGACGGCGAACTCGCGGCTCGTCCGGTCTCGACGGCGGTCAACGATCCCAGCAACGACTCACCCGCGGTCCTCGACGCACCCGGCGTGTAGGGTCAATCGAGGGCAGAGACGACCAGTCGTCTCGTGTGTCGGCTGTGCGTCCCGAAGCGTCTCGTGCTCTGGAGTCGTGGCGAACTCGAGACAGTGACTGCCGACAGTCTCACTCGGAGGGGTTGTTTCCGCGATCGAAGCGGTACACCATCTCCCACATCGCGTCCTCTGTGTCCCGGTCCTCCGTGGCTTCTTCGAGCTTGCGGTACAGCTGGTCTGAGACCGTGATCTGTGGCATCAGTTCTTCATAATTGTTCATTGGACATAAATGTGCCTGGACTCGGAACCGAGTTAACCGACACACGAAGCGTGACTTCAACCACCTCAGTACGGAGGGAGACCACTCAGCGTCGCCGCCGTCCAACTACGGGTGCATGACCGCTGCTGGAGACACCGTCGAACGAGTAGCCGCGGCAGAGCGCGTCACCGATCTCGTCGGTGAGACGCCGCTGTTGTGGCTCGACTCGTTTGCGTCGAACCTGTACGGCAAGCTCGAATCGTCGAACCCCTACTCGGTCAAAGACCGCATCGCGCTGGCGATGGTCGAGGCCGCACGCGAGTGCGGTGCGCTGTCGGCGGACGGTACCGTCGTCGAGGCGACCAGCGGGAACACCGGGATCGGGCTGGCAGCGGTCTGTGCGGCCAACGGCTACGACTGCGTGCTGACGATGCCGGCGTCGATGAGCGAGGAGCGTCGTCGGCTGTTGCGAGCCCTCGGTGCCGACCTCGAACTGACCCCTGCCGAGGACGGCATGGGCGGCGCGATCGAACGTGCCGACGAGCTGGCCGAGGCCGATGACGCCGTCCGAGCCCGCCAGTTCGAGAACGAGGCCAACCCCAGCGCACACCGCGAGACGACCGGACCCGAGATCTGGGACGCCACTGACGGCGGCGTCGACGCCGTCGTCGCCGGGGTCGGCACCGGCGGGACGATCACCGGCGTCTCCGAACACCTCAAAGAAGATCGGGGCAAGACCGCCGTGACCTCGGTGGCCGTCGAACCCGACGCCTCGCGGCTCCTCTCAGCCGACGACCCGGACAGCCACGACATTCAGGGGATCGGCCCCGGCTTCGTCCCCGACGTGTTGCGACGGGACCTGCTCGACGAGGTCCGGACGATCACGTCGGACGACGCCCGCGAGTGGAGCCGGCGACTCGGCCACGAGGAGGGCGTCCTCGTCGGCATCTCCGCCGGTGCGGCCCTCGGCGTCGCCGTCGAGTACGCGCGCGAGCACCCCGACGAGACCGTCGTCGTCGTCCTCCCAGACACCGGCGAGCGGTATCTGTCGACCGACCTATTCGAGTAGACCGCCCCGTTAATCTCTCCTTACTCCCGTTAATGCCTAGGTACTGCAATTATGAATTAGTAGCCGACCGTGGATGCTGAGATATGGACACGGAGCGGGCCACGGTCGAGTTGAAGTTCGAACTGCGCGATCCGGAGCACTTCCTCGTCGCGATGTCGGACGAACTCGACTGTCGCGTCGTCAACGAGGACGTGATACACCGAGACGACGGCGACGTGTTACGATACTACACCGTCGCAGCGACGCCGTCGGAGACGAAACGCTTCGCGCAGTCGTTTCCGGGCGTCAGATCGACCCGGATCGTCCGATCGGACGGCGACACCTGTCTACTGGAGGTCGTCGCCGACAGCCAAGACTGCATCCACTGCACGCTGGCGACGGTCCACGCCGTCGTCAAGCGAACCGTCGCCGACGCCGGGACGGGGATGGTCGTCGTCGAGGTACCCCACGACGCCGACCCGAGCACCGTCGTGGACGCGGTCGTCCGACACCACGCCGGAGCGACGCTGCTGTCAAAGTGGCACCGTGACGACGCCGACCTCGTCGCCGTGACGGGAGCGGTCGGAGCGGAACGGTACCTCTCGTCGCTGACCACGAAACAGCGAGACGCCGTCCGTGCGGCCGTCCAGAGTGGCTATCTGGCCTGGCCGCGCCGAAGCTCCGCGAGCGACTGTGCGGCCGCGCTGGGCATCTCACAGCCGACCTTCAGCCAGCACCTCTATCGCGGGCTGGAAGTGCTGTTGCTGGAGGTGTTCGAGGTGCCAGACGACGAACACGACAGTGTGCCCGCGAGCCACTAGCCATTCAGCATAGGCAATAGTTTCACTCCGAGCAATCCCATCCACCAAAATGGCAGCACTACCCGTGCCGATGGGAAGGGCACGACACCGATCAGCTATGCTCAGTATGACATCAGAGGTTCCGAACCACAGTACAGCACGTGAACCACCAGCCACGACCGAAGACATCGTTCGTGCCGTCGCAGACCGGGAAGGGGTCGCCGCGACGGACCTGACGCCACTGTATCACGTCGTGGATCCAGAGGCACTCGATGCGATGGTGACACACACCGAAACCACGGTACGGGTCTCGTTCGACTACGAGGGATACACCGTCACCGTCGAGGACGAAACCGTCACGATCGAAGAGCTCTAACACTCATTCTCGCCGTCCGCGCGACGACCTAGTTCGTCGTCGTGATTTCGACCACGTCCCGGTGATCGAGTAGCGTGTCCGCACCGATCTGGCGGCCGCTGCGAACGTCGTGGGCGTGCAGGAAGCCGTCGCCGATGTCGGTGTGCAGGAAGTACGCGAAGTCCTCGGCGGTCGCGCCGTCTTCCAGCACGAAGCAATCTTGCAGGAAGGTGCCGTCTTCCTGTGGCTTGCGCGCGCCGGGGAAGATCGCGATCGAACCCAGTTCGTCGAACAGCGCCGTCTCGATGGCCTGCTGGACGCCCGTGCCCCCGTACTCGCCGACGAACTCGCTGATCTGCTCCAGTGCGGTCGCTTTCTCCGCGGGCACGTCCTCGACGATCTCGAACTCGCTGTCGCCGGGCAGGTAGTCGAGGACGCCCTGTTCGTCGCCGTTCTTGAGCGCCTTCTCGGCGTGGGCGCTGGTCGGGACGATCGTGAGGTGGTCGTAGTCGGGATCTGCCGTGATTTCCTCGAAGTTCGCCTGGGCCGCGGGCGTGTCCATCTTGTTGGCCGCGATCACCATCGGCTTGGTGCGCTTGCGGATCTCGCGGGCGAGTGCCTCGCGGTCCGCGTCGTCCCACGTGTCGGGGTCCAGTTCGAGATCCAGCGAGAGGATCACCTGCTTGATCTCGTCTTTGTTGGTTCGGAACGCGTCCATCTGGGTCGCCAGGTCCTCCTCGATGGCCGCCTCCTCGCCGTGGTACCCCGAGCGATAGCGCTCGATGCCCTTCTCCAGTACGTCGAGGTACCACATGTCCAGTTCGTCTTCGAGGAAGTCGATGTCCTCGCGGGGGTCGTGGTCCTCGGTGGGCTCGCCCTCGATGTCGGTCGTCCCAGAGAAGTCGACGACGTGGAGCAACACGTCGGCCTCGTTGAGGTCCGAGAGGAACTGGTTGCCCAGTCCCCGCCCCTCGTGGGCACCGGGGACGAGGCCGGCTACGTCGACGAGACGCACGGGGACGAACCGGGTGCCGTCCTCGCAGTAGCCGAGGTTCGGCGTGCAGGTGTGGTCGAACTCGGGGGCGGCACACTCGACGCGAACGTAGGCCTCGCCGACGCTGGGGTCGATCGTCGTGAAGGGATAGGCCCCTTCGGGCACGTCGTTCATCGTCGCCGCGTTGAAGAAGGTGGACTTGCCGACAGAGGGTTTGCCGACGAGTCCGACGTCGAAGCTCATGCACACAGTCACGCCAATCGGCCGTTTAAACGCTGTCAAAGCGAACGGGAGTGGGGGTGAGTCGCACACGCGAGCGCGCACTGGCGTCCCGTCGCTCGGTGAGCTACACCCTCGCCTCGTAGACGTTGACCGTCCGCTCGATGCCGTCGAACTCGACGGTCCGCTGACCCACGCGGTCGAAGTGCTTCTCGTAGAAGGCGTTGCCGACCTCGTTGGCCACCAGCACCTCGTCGCGGATCGTCGTCGTCTCGATGTCGGCGAGGTGCTGGCGGCCCCGTTCGAGAAGCGCCGTTCCGACGCCGTCTCCCCAGTAATCCGGGTGGACGTAGATGTCGAGGTCGCCGACACCGATCGCCTCGGTCATGCCACAGCTGGCGTAGCCGACGACCGCGTCCTCGACCGTCGCCACGAACAGCCCGACCTCGTCGAGGGCGATCAGCTCCGTGAGCACGTCCCGTGCGTACCCCTCGTCGACCATCTCGTCGATGCGCGCCTCGTCGAACACGTCCCGGTAGGTCGCGTGCCAGGCGGCGTGTGCGACCCGCCGAATCGCTGCCACGTCGTCTTCTGTCGCCGGCCGGACCGTGACATTTGGTGGCATGAGTGACGGTACGAACGAGATCCCCATAGCGTTACCCCTGCCGTCGCCACCGGTCAGTGTCAAAGGTGATACTCCCGCCGGTAGGGCTAAGTCGAGGGCTCACAGATTGGGGGTATCCGACGTATGGTTCACAGTCGACAGCACACGTTCCCGGCGATGCAGGCACGCACAGGGAGGCGGTCCCGATGAGTCTCGTTCGCAAGTTCACCGTCGTCGTCGTGACGCTGTTGCTGGCCTCGACACTCGTCACGGGCAATCTGCTGGCGGCGGCCCACCTGACCGTCCTCGATCCGGGGTTCACCCAGACGGCTATCGAGGAGGAAGGCGGCTATCAGCTCGTCGAGAACGCGACGATAGCGACGGCGAGCAGTCAGGTCTCTGCCGGCGTCGCCGAGGGAGTCGACACCGAGGCGCTGCTTCGTGAGAGCATCGATCGGTCGTATCTGGCCAACCAGACCGAGCGCAACGTCGCGGCGACGTACGCGTATCTCCACGGCAACAGCGAGACGCTGAATCTCACCGTCGACACGGCACCGCTCAAGAGCGAACTGTCGGTGGCGGTCGAGGAACAGGTGCGCAACGCGACCGTCCCGGAACTGCTCGCACAGTCCGAGACGGAGCTGGACGGCCCCGTCGACGAGTCGACCGTCGAGCAGATGACCGCAAACGAGAGCGGATACGCGGCCGCGAAGGCCGACTTCCGCGACGACGTCCGCCAGCGGGTCCTCGACGAGGCCGTCGAGCGGGCCTGGCAAAACACCAGCAACGACGAGAAGCTGGCGCTGGTGATCCCCGACTACGACCCGCGAGAGTACACCGAAGAAGAGAAAGAGCAACTCGTCGCTGACAACGAGACGGAGATCAGAGCGGCGCTGCGAGAGCGCGTCGAGAACGAGCGCGGCGACGAGATCGACCAAGAGGTCGACACGCAGCTCACCGCGATCAACGAATCGGTCGCACCGAGCGACGCCGACAGCGACGGGATCGACGCGGTGACGACCGACATGCGGGCGACGTTCGCCGAGGCGCTGACGACGGACATGAGCTACCAGACGTTCCAGTCCGAGATCGACGACCACAAGGCCGCGGCGGCGGCCGCCGTCGGTGACCAGACGGAAGCCCAGCTCGACGAGCAACTGCCCGACACGCTGGATCTGACCGAGGACATGGACCCCGCGACGCGACAGAGCCTCGAAGACGCCCGGACCGCGGTCACCTGGCTGGATCGGCTGGTGTTCGTCCTCCCGCTGGTCGGGCTGGCACTCGTGGGCCTGCTGTACTACGCGACCCGCTCGGTCCAGACCGTCGCGGGTTCGCTCGGTTTCTCGCTCGTGATCGCCGGGCTCCCGATCTACCTCGCGCTGGGGCCGCTGCAGTCGTTCGTCGAACGGAGCGTCACACAGCAGATCGCGGGCGGCGACGCGTCGGCAGCGCCGATGATCGAGCTGTTCCTGGGGATCGTCGGCCAGCTGTTCGGTCGCGTCGGCACCGTCTCACTGGCGTTCGCACTCGCCGGTGGCGTCGTGGTGGCGGTGTGGCTCCTGTTCAGGTACGACGTGATCGGCGGAGGCGAGGAGCGCACGGCGGCCGAGGCGGCCGCGGCCGCCGACGCCGAGGCGATGGCCCAGACGGAGTCCGAGAGCTCGGAGCCGGCCGAGGCCGAGGAGACGACGGCGACCGGAGAGACAGACGAAGCGTCCGCAGCGACAGACGAGTAACGGTCAGAGCTCGGTCGCGGCCTCTCTGTGGGCGGCCATCTCACTGACGACTTTCTCGCGGAGAACGTCGATGACCGCCGGGTTCGTTCCCTCGGGGACGATGAGGTCCGCGTTCTCCTTGGTCGGCTCGACGAACTGCTCGTGCATCGGCTTGACCGTCGACAGGTACTGCTCGACGACGCCGTCGACGGTGCGGCCGCGCTCGGTCACGTCCCGCTGGAGGCGACGGAGCACGCGAACGTCGGCGTCGGTCTGGACGTAGAGCGCGAGATCGAGCTGTGCGACGATCCGGTCGTGGTACAGCGCGAAGATCCCCTCCAGCACGACGATCGGCCCCGGATCGACCGTCCTGGCGGTCGGCGCGCGGGCGTGTCTCTCGAAATCGTACTGGGGCACGGTCACCGTCTCGCCGCGCGCGAGGGCCTCGACGTCCGCGACGAGGCGGTCCCAGTCGATGGCGTCCGGGTGGTCGAAGTTGCGGTCCTCGCGTTCCGCGAGCGGGAGCTCGGAGAGGTCCTCGTAGTAGTCGTCCAGCGAGATGATCGTTATCTCCGGATCGACCGCCTGCGAGAGATCCCTCGCGATCGTCGACTTGCCCGCGCCGGACCCCCCGGCGATACCGAGCACGAATGCATCAGCCATCCAGACGGCATCTCTGTCGTATCGGTACGAAAGATTTCCTATCTCGACTGATACTGCCGGCTGTACATCTATGAACGATTTCGCCACCCCGGAGTGGCGAAGCTCGTCACGAAGTGACAGCCGGCAGTAACGGGTCAGTCGCTTGTGATGGGCATCAGGCGACCCAGACGGGACTGAAAGCGACAACGAGCCCTTCCAGGTCGAGGTCCTACTGGTCGATCCGCTCGCGTGCTCCGGCGACCAGCAGCGGCAGCGTGATCGTCGCGTCGGCGTACACCGAGGCGTTGCGGGCGGCCTTCTCCAGTTTCCCCCAGGAGCGGGCTTCGTCCAGCGTCGCGCCGGAGAGGCCGCCGGTGTTTGGCTGGTCCATCGTCAGCTGGACCGCGTAGTCGTAGGCGTCGGGCGAGACCAGCATCGTCTGGAGGACGTAGTTCTTCGGGACGCCGCCGCCGACGACCAGCGCGCCGGCCTCGTCGGCCTCGTAGGCCAGGTCGGTGATCGCGGTCATGTCGCCAAGCGCGTCCAGCGTGAACGGCGAGGTCTGTGAGTACATCCACGACTGGAGCCCCAGCACGGAGTCCTGAACGGCCGGACAGTGGATCGGCACGTCGTGCTCGTAGGCCGCCGCGGCGATGCCGGCCCCCTCGTCGATGTCCTCGGACTCGTTGACCGCGGCGTTGGCCCGGCCCAGCTCCTCGGTGAGGCGCTGGATGGAGACGCCGCCGTCGTCACACTCCTCGGCGAGGACCGGGAACACCTCGTCGCGGAGGTGCGATTCGAACAGCGCGAAGTGTTCCTGCGGGAGGTAGACGTTGTAGATGCGGTCGACGCCCTCGTCGCGGAGGCTCTCGTCGTGCTCGCGCTCGGTCTTGTCCTCGGCGTGGACCTGCCCATGATGATGCTTGCCGCCGATGGCCTCGATGGTGTCGTGGGTGAGGTTCGCGCCCGTCGTGACGAGCGCGTCGACGTGGCCGTCCCGAATCAGGTCGGCGACGATGGCCCGCATCCCCGTCGGGACCATCGCGCCCGCGAGGCCGACAAAGGTCGTCACGTCGTCGTCACACATCTCGGCGAAGATGTCGACGGCCTCGTGGAGGTCCGCCGCACCGATCCCCGCCGCGCCGTACTGTTCGACCAGTTCGCCGACGGTCATCCCGCCGCGGACGTCCACGTGGTCGATCGGATCGTGGCTGAAGGTCTCGCGCTCGTCGTCGCTCATTGTCGGTACTCGACGGCCCCGCGCTTTCAACGCCCCGGTTCGCGCCGAAAGCCCATGGGGCCAGGACCCGTAGCGGGGGCGTATGGACACGGTCGACGCCGAGAGACGGCTGCCCGAACGGACGCGCGAACGGCTCAGAAACCGCGTGACCCGGACGGGCGAACGGGACGACCTCGAAGTGACTGCGCCCTACACCGGCGAGCGGGTTGGGGCGGTGCCGCTGTGTACGGCCGAGGACGTGCAGACTGCCGTCGAGCGCGCCCGAGCGGCCGGAGCGGCGTGGGCCGAGCGGCCGGTCGAACAGCGGGCGGCGATCCTCCAGTCCGTCGCCGACGAGATGCTCGACGACCGGGCCGGCCTGCTCGACACCGTCCAGTTGGAGACCGGGAAAGCCCGCTTCGACGCCCTCGAAGAACTGCTCGACGTGGTCCTCAACGCCGACTACTACGCGCGAAAAGGGCCGGACTATCTGGCCGCAGACGAGCGAACGGGCGGACTCCCGCTGGTGACGACGGCGACGGAGTATCACGATCCGGTCGGAGTGGTGGGATTGATCGAGCCCTGGAACTACCCGCTGACGCTCGCGATCTCGGACATGCTCCCAGCGTTGCTCGCGGGCAACGGCGTCTTGCTGAAGCCCGCCGAGGCGACGCCGTTTACCGCGCTGCGGGCCGTCGAACTGCTGGACCGAGCGGGCGTCCCGACGGATCTCGTCCAGGTCGTGACCGGGCGCGGCGAGACGCTGGGCGAGCCGCTCATCGAGGGGATCGACCACCTCACGTTCACCGGCTCGACGGCGACCGGGCGGATCGTCGCCGGGCTGGCCGGCCAACAGCTCGTCGACGCGTCCCTGGAGCTGGGCGGCAAGAACCCGGCGGTCGTGTTAGAGGACGCGGACATTGCCGACGCCGCGCGTGGGATCGCGCGCGGAGCCTTCGCGAACGCCGGCCAGCTGTGTATCTCCTTCGAGCGCGTCTTCGTCGACCACCGGATCTACGACGACTTCCGCGACGCGCTGGTCCGGGCGACCGAACGGCTCGACGTTGGTGCGAGCTTCGACTTCGAGCCGGACGTGGGGTCACTGATCGCACAGCACCAGCTGGAGACCGTCCAGGCCCACGTCGCCGACGCCCGCGAGCGCGGTGCGACCGTCGAGACGGGCGGCCAGCGCCGCGAGGACGTGGGGCCGCTGTGTTACGAGCCGACGGTGCTGACGGGGCTGCCCGCAGACGCCGACGCCGCCCGTGAGGAGACCTTCGGGCCGGTACTGTCGGTGACGCCGGTCGCCGGCAGCGAGGAGGCGATCGCGCGCGCCAACGACACCGACTACGGACTCCACGCCAGCGTCTGGACAGCCGACACCGAGCGCGGGCGAGGAGTCGCCCGCCAGATCGAGGCCGGCTCGGTCTCGATCAACGACGGCTACCTCGGAATGTGGGCCTCGACGGACGCGCCGATGGGCGGCGTCGGCGACTCCGGGATCGGTCGCCGGCACGGCCGCCAGGGGATCGAGAAGTACACAGAGACACAGACGGTCACGACCCAGCGGGGGCCGCCGCTGGCTCCCGTCGACGGCGTCCCCAAACGCTGGATCGGGCGGGCGGCACAGGCCGGCGTCGAGGTCCTGCGCTGGTGGCGTCGCCACCGGCCGGGAGGACCGTAGTGCAGTTTCTCACCGGCTTCCCCGGCTTCCTGGGGTCGGCGCTGGTCGAGCGGCTGCTACAGCGTGGCGACGAACAGATCACCTGTCTGGTCCAGCCGGCCTACCGGGAGGAAGCTCTGCGACGGCGGCGATCGCTGACCGAGGCCGCCGGAGTCGAGGCCGGACGAGTCCGACTCGTCGAGGGCGACATCACCGAACCCGACCTCGGGCTCGACGACCCCGCGTCGCTGCGAGCGGCGACGCGGACGGTGTATCACCTGGCCGCGGTGTACGACCTCGGCGTCGAACGGGCGCTGGCCGAGCGGGTCAACGTCGACGGGACCGAGCACGTGCTCGACTTCGCCGAACGGGCCGGCGTCGACCGCTTGCACTACGTCAGCACCTGCTACGTCAGCGGCCGCCACGACGGCACGTTCACCCACGCGGACCTCGACGTGGGCCAGTCGTTCAACAACCACTACGAGGCGACGAAGTTCGCCGCCGAGGTCGCCGTCCAGGAGCGCATGGCCGCGGGCCTCCCGGCGACGATCTACCGCCCCGCGATCGCCGTCGGCGACAGCCAGACCGGCGCGACCCAGAAGTACGACGGCCCCTACTACCTCCTCGCGGTGCTCCGTCGCCAGCCACGTCTCGCCGTCGCGCCCGCACCCGCGGCACCGACGACCATGAACGTCGTGCCGCGGGACTTCGTCGTCGACGCCATCGCTGCACTGTCCGCGCGGGCTGACACCGTCGGCGAGGTGTACCAGCTGTGCAACCCTCACCCGCCGACGGTCGCCGGCATTCTGCGCGCGTTCGGGCGAGCGACCAGACAGATCGTCGTCCCGCTGCGCGGGACCGCGGGACTCTCGACGGCGTTGCTGGAGCGACTCCCGGCCGTCGCCGAGCGATACGGCCTCGAACCGGCAGCGATGCCGTATCTCACGCACCCGACGACCTACACCGACACGAACGCCCGTCGAGCGCTGTCGGGGACGGGCGTGGCCTGCCCGCTGTTCGAGAGCTACGCCGACAGGCTGGTCGCCTACGCCCGCGAACACCCGGGGATCGACGACAGTGCGATGGTGTGAACGACTGTCGTCGTCCGAGAACTGCTGTTTCGTCGGCTTTCGCCCACAGGCGAGTGGAACCCACAGAAACTGGGCGCGATCGTGGACGACCCGTCGCCGATGTGCGCGAAAGGCGACGTATGGAAAGCAAACGTCCAGCAGAATCGGGGCAAAGAAAACGAAATGCAAGCCTTTATCCCTGTGACTGGCATTTCGTTAATTGCAATGGCAAACGGTACTGTCGATTTCTTCAACGACACAGGCGGTTACGGTTTCATCGAGACAGAGGATGCGGACGACGACGTTTTCTTCCACATGGAAGACGTGGGCGGCCCGGACCTCGAAGAAGGCACAGACGTCGATTTCGACATCGAACAGGCCGACAAAGGCCCCCGCGCGACGAACGTCGTCCGCAACTAACGTTTCGGAGCTGCCGTCGGTGCTGACCGCGCCGCTTCGCGGCGTGTGAGGCCAGACCGGTCGCGGGTCTCCCGCCGGCCGGCGACGGCGCTTCTCTTCCAGACCGCCATCGCGGCGCGACGGACAACGTTTTCACCGATCTCACCGACCAGAGCGACGCCACTGTCGTCGCCGAAATAGACAACTGCCCGTATCAAGCACCCGCTTCGGTCTCGACGGGCTCGGCAGTCTCGGTCGGCGACGGCGCTTCCGTCATCGTGGGCTCTCCCGATTCAGTCTCGGTCGCGGTCTCGCCGGGCGTCTCGGTCGCGTTGTCGACCGGCGGCGGCGTGATCGTCGCCGTCGGCGTCTCGGTGTCCGGCAGATCCACGTCGACGGTCGCGTCCTCCGTGCGGACCACCTGGAACGGTTCGCTCTCACCGTCGACGGTCCCGATCGCCAGCGCGGAGTGGGCGCTGCCGTTGTTCAGTGCGATCCCGGTCGTCGCCACGATCGGCCCGTCGTTGTCCGCGGTCGCCTCGCGAACGTCGACGGTGTAGTTCCCGGCCGGGACGGTGACGTAGTCCGACGCCTCGCCGTAGGAGACGTTCTCCGCGAGAACCGTCGTCTCGTTGCCCGTGCCGACGGTCACGTCGACGGCCGGCGCGTCGGGCGAGAGGTGGAGGACGCTGACCGCCGACTCACCGGCTGCCGGCTCGTAGGCGTTGTCGTCGTAGCGGATCGGCGAGAAGGGAACGCTCGCGTCGTCGCTCACCTCGCCGGCCGCGGCGACGGTCGTGACCGACCGGGGGTCGAGCGCCACCGTGTCGTCGAAGACGACGGTTCCCGTGTCGTTGGTAGCGATCGTGACGTTGTACGTTCCCGCCGACAGCGTCAGGTAGTCACCGACCTCGCCGAAGGAGAGATTCTGGACGACGGTCTCGTCGTCGACAGCGACGTCGACGGCCGGTGCGTCGGGAGCAGCGTGGGCGACGCGGAGATACGACGTGTCCTGTGTCGCCGGCTCGGCGGCGTCGTCGGCCAGCTGTGTCGCGACGACACCGCCGGCCGTCAGGAGACTGCCGGCCACCAGTAGCGACGCGATCAGCGCACCGATCGTCCGTGCGTTTCGTGACATACACTCGCGTCGTCGATCCAGCACCGTTTTGTTATAAATCGCCATCCGGTGGGGCCGTCGCCCGCCGTCGGCCCCGGCGAGCAGTAATCCCACGTTGTCCACTGGCATCCGAGGATAACGCGACCGTATCCCGGCACGTCGTCCAGCCGCCGGCCGCTGAAAGCAGGGGTTATCCGCCCGACGACGGCCGCTCGGGGCGACGACGGAACCCATATACGTCCCAGTCGCGAGACCTAGGTATGAACTACGATGCAGCTCTCGACCGGGCGTTCGACGCGCTCCCCGACCAGCCGCGGGACGCGGGTGAACGCCTGTCGGTTCCGGACCCCGAAGGACAGACCGACGGCGCGTTCACACGACTGACGAACCTCCAGGCCATCGCGGACGCGCTCTCGCGAGAGGCAAAGCACGTCCACCGGACGATCCAGCGCGAGTTCGGGACCAACGGCCAGTTCGACGGCAACGAAGCCCGCTACAACGGTGACTTCGCCGTCAGCGACTTCGAGGCCGCTATCGACGCCTACGTCGCCGAGTACGTCACCTGCTCGGAGTGTGGCCTGCCCGACACCCGACTCACCACCGAGGACGGCGTCGACATGCTCCGGTGTGAGGCCTGCGGTGCCTTCCGCCCAGTCACCAAGGAGTCGACCAAGAACACCCAGACCGACCGGCCGACCCTCGAAGAGGGCAAGACCTACGAGGTCAAGATCACCGGCACCGGCCGCGAGGGTGACGGCGTCGCCGAGAAGGGTAAGTACACGATCTTCGTCCCCGGCGCGCAGGAAGGCGACGAAGTGGAGATCTACATCGAGAACATCAGCGGGACGCTGGCCTTCTCGCGGCTCGCATAAGCACCGCAACGACTTTCATCACCTACACCATCACCACGAGCGATGCGATTCGGGGTCGACGAGGCCGGAAAGGGGCCGGTGCTGGGCTCGATGTTCGCCGCGGCAGTCCGCTGTGACCCCGGCGACCTCCCCGACGGCGTCGGCGACTCGAAGGGGATTCCCGACGGGCGACGGGAGCGACTGGCCGAAGCGATCCAGTCGGTCGCGACGGTCGGGGTCGCCGAGATCCCACCGGCCCGGATCGACGATCCCGAGACGGATATGAACACGCTGACCGTCGCCGCCCACGCTGAGGCGCTCTCGGCGGTCGCGAGCGACGATCTCTCGGGGCTAGTCGACGCCGGAGACACGGATGCCGAGCGGTTCGGCCGGCGGGTAGCCGACCGGGTCGACGCCGAAATCGACCTGGGTGCCGCACACGGGGCCGACGAGACCGACCCGCTCGTCGGAGCGGCCAGTATCGTCGCCAAGTCCGCCCGCGAGGCCCACGTCGCGGCGCTGGCCGACGAGTTCGGAGCCGTCGGCAGCGGCTACCCGAGCGATCCGACGACGCGGGCGTTTCTGGAGTGCTACGTCGACGAGCACGGCGACCTACCCGACTGTGCGCGGACCTCGTGGTCGACCTGCGACGACGTGCTGGCCGCCGCGGAACAGTCGTCGCTGGCGTCGTTCTGAACGCACAGCCACGACGGTCCGCGCGACCTTCCAGCGAGGAACTTCGTGCCGAAAAGCGTGGTCGTATTACTCGCTTCGCTCTTCCTCGTCAAGCACCAGCCGGCGGAGGATGTCACCGTAGGCCGGCCGCGTGATCAGGACGCCGATGAGGACGCCGACGATGGTGATGATGGCGAACCCGGTGAGGTCGCCGAGGCCCAGCACCGTCAGCGGGCTCATGGCGATGATCGTCGTCGCGGCGGCGGCTCCGATCACCCAGAACGCCTTGCGGAAGCGGTTCTGGAACACCCGTCCCGTCGCGACGCCCTCGCGCTGGAGGATCTCGTCGGCGATGATGATCAGGTCGTCCACCCCCGTCCCGATCACCGCGATGAACCCGGCGATGTGTGACAGGTCCAGCGGGAACTGGATGACCGAAACGAACCCGAGCAGGAGTAACACCTCGGAGAGTGCGGTGACGATCATCGGGACCGCCACGCGGGGATCGCCGTAGCGCAGGTAGACGGCGATCGACACCGCGAGGACGGCGATGATACCCGTGATCAGCGAGTTCGTCTTGAACTGGTCTGCCAGTGCCGGCTCCAGCGAGGTGGTCTGTGCGTTCTGGAAGTCAAGCGGCGCGGGCAGTGGCTGGCCGGCCTTCAGGCTGAGCTCGATGTTGCGCGCTTCCTCGCGGGTGTTGGTCTCGATGACGAAGGTCGGATCGTTCGCGAAGCTCCCGTCGGCAAAGAGCCCGACCAGCCCCTGCGAGACGCCCTTGGCGGTGACGACCTCGTTGTTCAGCGACGCGATCAGACACTTGCCCGAGCTCTGGTTCGGCTTCTCGGCGTTGTACTCGCAGCTGATCGCCCCGCGTGCGGTGTTTGGCTCGTCGAGTCCGGTCGCCCGAACCCCTTCGAGGAACTGGTCGACTGCGTCGTCTCGAATCGTGACGCTGACCTGGTACCCCTGTCCTCCGTCGACCTTTCGGGCGTTTCCGATGCCGTCGATGTCCTCTCGACTGACGATCTGCTGGCGGACGAACGTTCCGTTGTCGGCGGCGTAGCCACCGTACACGCGGACGATCCCGCGGCTGGCGACGATCGAGCGGAGTTCGTCGATGTCACGGCCCGGAGCCTCGATGACGACGAAGTTCTGTCCGGTCGCCGACTGGGCCGACTGGACGCTCCCGCCGCTGAGCGCGGACTGGGAGAGCTTCTCGTCGATGACTTCGACCATCTCGTCGCGGGTCGCTCGGGTCACGCCGTCGCGAACGTCGCTCTCTGACACGTCGTAGCCCTGCTCTTGCAGGGCGGCGGCGAGTTCGGCCTGCGTGACGTTCTCGGAGTACACCTCGACGGTGCCGTCGGCGTTTGGCTCGTTGGGTGCTCGCGCGTTCACGTCGACGGGATCGACGCCGAGTTGCGAGACGAGTTCGTCCTCGATGGCGATCGTCTCGTTGGTCTCGTCACCCGCGCCGACGGGCTGGATGCCGACGTTCTCGGCGGTCGTCCCGACGATCGGTGCCCGGATGCGCGAACCGCCGTCGAGTTGGATCCCGTACTGGAGGTTCGTGATGCCAGCCGCGGAGGCGTTCGCGCCGTCGGGCTGGGCCGTCGCGTTGTCGCCGGTAGCGACCGTCGCGCCGGGCACCAGTAGCGTCACGGTACTCCCGAGGGCGAGCACGACCAGCAGGATGATCCGCCAGTTGTCGCGGAGTCCGCTCATCGGTTCACCCCCTCGAACTTGTACCAGCGAAGCAAAGAGAGGTTCAACATGTAGGTGTTCATCAGGTCGGCCGCCAGCCCGATCACCAGCACAGTCCCGATCGAGGCCATCAGCTGGATGTTGAAGAAGGAGGCGACCACTGCCATCACTGCCATCGCCGACAGCGACGTGATCGTCATCGTCACACCGGTCTCCATCGCGCGGTGGACGCTCTCGTAGAACGACCCCGAACGACGCAGGATGTGGTTGTTTAGGAGGATGTCCGAGTCGACGCTGTAACCGATCAGCATGAGGAGCGCGGCGACGGTCCCCAGCGACAGCTCGATCCCGAGGACGTTCATCGCCGCCAGCGGGATCACGATGTCGGAGAACGCCGAGACGACGACCGCGATACTCGGGACGAACGAGCGAAAGAGCGCGAAGACGATCGCACTCATCCCGGCGAAGGCGATCAGTACGCCGACGACCGCCGTCGTCTGGTTGTCACCGCCGAAGGTCGCAGAGGTCGAGGAACTCGACAGGAGCTGCATGTCGGCACTCTGGGCCTGGTCCCGCAGCGACTGCGTGTCGAACGACTGGAACCGGACGATGTACTGATTCTCGTTCGGTCCGACGGTCTCGGCCTCCGCGTTCTCGGCGGCCTGCTGGACCGAGATCGGTTCGGTGTCGAACTGGTCGCCGATCTCTGCCTTGGACATCGACGTGACGACTGTCAGCTCGGAACCACCTGTGAAGTCGATCCCCGGCGAGACGGGCGCACCGGGCGACGCGACTGATCCGGACACGAACAGGGACCACCCGACCAAAATCAGTATCGCGAGGGCGAGTACCGCCAGCGGCACGGCCGCCAGCTGGCGGTTCGTGTACTGGTCGTAGTCGACCTCCGGTACCTCGAACGCGTTCATGGGCGTGGGTGTGCGAGCCCCCCGAATAAGCCTTCTTATCTCACGACACACGGACACGACGACAGCGTCGCCGCGGCCGAGATTCAGTGCAGTCCCCGCCGCCCAGTGTCCCGGCCGGAGCGATCGACGGCTCCGATCAGTTCGGCAGGTACCGGACCGAGACGACGCCGTCGCCGACGCGTACGCTGACCCGATCGACGCCGAGTCGGGCGGCCCGTTCCCTGGTCGCCTCGTCGTCGAGCACGTCGTCGGCGGCTGCCTCGGCGTCGGGAACCGTCAGGACGTGGACCTCGCCCTCGCCGGCACGTTCGCGTTTGGTGATCTCGCCGTCGGCCTGCTCGGCGGCGATGTCGCGGGCGAGGGTCGTCGGCGATTCCGGACTCCGCTCGACCGGGATCTCCCACTGGCGCTCGATGTCGACGATCTGGTAGGCGACTTCGAGCGGTGGCTCCGGTTCGACGGTGGCCTCGATCACCTCGTCGGCGGCGAGGCCGGGGTTCTCCGAGAGCGTGACGACCTGCTGGTCGACCACGTCGCGCAGCGTCGCCGTCTCGTCGTCGGCAGCGGTCACGAGGAACGTGCTCGATTTCATGCGTCTCCGTAGCGGTCGAGTGCTTTTGCCCGTCACGGTTCCGGCCGGTCACCAGCGGCGCGCGACCACCAGCATCGCCACCCCGACGAGCAGCGGCGGGGCGATACCGGCGGGTCGCGGCAGGGCGTACAGTGTCGCGACGACCGACGAGAGGAGTGGGTTCGACGGGAGCGTCTGCTGTGCCGCCGGGGCGGAGATCAGCGCCCCGAGATACAGCGACCCGAGAAAGCCGTAGCCCAGCCCCGCCAGGACGGCCGCGAACCGTCCGTCGGCACGGCCCCGTCTGAGCCGGCGGGCGACGAACAGCACCGGCGCGATCAGCGGCGCGACCACGAGCATCCCCACGAAGACGAAAAACGCCCGGACGAAGCTGAACTGACCGCCGCCCCCGCCGATCGTCTCGGCGATCAGGACGACGAGCGCGAGCGTAAACAACAGCCCAGTCGCCAGTGCGGCCAGTCCGCCGACGACGACGTAGGTGCGAAACAGCACGGAATCACTGGACCGGAAGGCGTAGGGAAAGGCCCCAAAGAGGCCGTCGTAGCTGTCGTCCGCCTCCTCGGTGGCTGCGCTGTCGTCGCCGTCCTCGGACGGTACACCGGTCCCGACGGCGTCGCCGGTCGCCCCGCTGGCTCCCGGTTCGGCGGCGTCTTCGGCCATGGCCGAGCGTACGGCTCGCCCGTGGTTAAACGCCGTGTTTCGAGGGGACGGCACCGCCTACCGAGAGTGCGAAGCCAAGAGAACGGACTTTTTACCCGCTCCGGGCGAGGCGAGCGTATGAACGTCGACATCGGAAACGCACTGGCAGCGGTCGCCGAACCCGGCCTCTCTCGGGACGAACTGGCGACACTCGACGACCGCGTCGCACGGGCTCACGACCGAATCGAGCGCGGGCGGGCCGACGACGAGTTCGGCTACGCCGCCCTGAACCTGCCGGCGACGACCGACGCCGAAGCGATCCGCGACGCCGTCGCGCCGGTTTCGGACGCAGAGACGGTCGTGACGGTCGGTATCGGTGGCAGCGCGCTCGGTGCGCGGACGATCACGAGCGCACTGGCAGCTGACGGCGGGACGAGCCACGTCGTGCTCGACAACGTCGATCCGGACCACGTCACCCGCGTCCTCTCGGATCTGTCGCTTTCCGAGACGGCGATCAACGTCGTCTCGAAGTCCGGCACCACGGCCGAGACGCTGTCGAACTTCCTCGTCGTCCGCGAGGCGATGGTCGAGGCCGGGGTCGACTGGACCGAGCGGACGGTCGTCACGACCGGCGACGAGGGGCCGCTGGCGGCGCTTGCCGACGAACACGACCTGCCGACGCTGGCGGTGCCCGACGGCGTACCGGGCCGCTTCGCGGCGCTGTCGTCGGTCGGGCTGGTGCCGGCTGCGATCCTGGGCTGTGACATCGAGGGGCTGCTCGACGGGGCGGCGGCCGCCGCCGAGACGCTCGACTCGTCGCTGTTCGACTGTCCCGCCTACGCCTACGGCGCGGTCGCGTACGGTCTCGAAGAGCGCGGCGCGACGATCAACGCCGTCGTCCCCTACGCCGAGCGACTGGAGCCGTTCGCCGAGTGGTTCGCCCAGCTGTGGGCCGAGAGTCTCGGCAAGGACGGCCGGGGCCAGACGCCGGCCCGCGCACTGGGCGCGACCGATCAACACTCCCAGCTGCAGCTGTACCGGGCGGGCCGCCGTGACAAGCTCGTGACGCTGCTCCGGCCCCGCGAGCGGCCGTCGCTGGACGTGCCGGCCGCGGCGGCCGACGCGCTCGCCCACCTCGAAGGGACCGACCTCGGAGAACTGCTGGACACGGAACTGCGCGCGACCGAGGCCAGTCTCGCCGAAGCCGGCCAGCCCAACGTCCGCGTCGAACTCGACCGCCTCGATCCGCGAGGGCTGGGCGAACTCCTCTACGCGATGGAGGCCGCCTGTATCCTCGTGGGCGAACTGGCCGGCGTCGAGACGTTCACCCAGCCCGCCGTCGAGTGGGGCAAGCAGGCCGCCAGAGACGTCCTCGAAGGCGACGAGACCGAGAAGACCGCCGCCATCGAGGACAAGCACGAACTGATCGTCGACGGCGAGGACGGACGGTAGCGTATTTACGGCCGAGCCCCGAACGGCCGGGTAGATGGGGTCGGATCTGTACCACACCGCCGATCGCTCGGTACGACTGGAGGCCGCCGTCACGTCGCTGGCCGTAATCGCGTTCGCCTATCTGGTGGGACTCGTCCTCGCGTCGCTGGGCGTCAGCGTCGCCGACGCGCTCGGCGTCACCGAGTCGACAACGCCGGTCGTCTACTACTCGGTGCAGTACGCGCTCTTGCCGGCGGGCTTCCTGGTGACCGTGTTCGGGTACCACCAGAGCCGCGAGACGGACGGACTCGTCCGATTTCACACTCCGACGCTCCGAGACCTGGGCTGGATCGCCCTTGGCTTTCTCGTCTTGCTGGCCGCGTCGACGGCCCTAGAGCAGCTCATCGGACTGCTTGGCGTCGAGACGGCACAGAACCAGGCGGTCCTCACGGGCCGCGAGCACCCGCTGCTCTTTCTGGCCTTGCTCCCGATCACAGTGTTGCTGGTCGCTCCGGGCGAGGAACTGCTCTTTCGCGGCCTCGTCCAGGGGAAGTTCCGTCAGGCGTACGGCTCGGTGCCGGCAGTCGTGATCGCGAGCCTGCTGTTCGGGCTCTCTCACTCGGGGGCGCTGTCCGGAGCGGGCACGGTGACCTACCTCGCCGTGGCGACGGTCCTCGGACTGATCCTGGGGGCCGTCTACGAACACACCGAGAGTATCCTCGTTCCGGTCGGGATCCACGCGGCCTGGAACGTCTCGATCTACCTCGGCCAGTGGCTCCAGGCCGTCTACGGGCTCTCGCTACTTGGATAGAGACGGGTGTGACGGCCGTCTGACGGGGCTTTATGCCGCAATCTCTCCTATCGAGTGGTATGCCAACCCGGTACACGGTCGTGTGCGACGACGACCAGGCCAGGGCAGTCAGTCGGCTGGCCCACCGGTACGGGATCACCGAAGAGGAGGTCCTCGAACAGTTGCTCGACCTCGGACTCGAAGCCGCCGAGGAGTCGACAGTTTAGGCCGGATTCTTCCGCGAGAGATCGCTACCACAGATCGGACAGCGGTCGTGGTTCTCGTCGAACTCGCGGCCACACCCCTGACACTGGAAGCGCCAGTCACGCTGCTCGTCGATGCCGTCCTGTGCGATCACTTCGACGGCGACCGAGAGCTTCTCCGAGACGTTCTGCATCGCGTAGTCGTCGGTGACCAGCCGCCCGTCGAGTTCGAACGTGGCGGCGATCAGGCGAACGTCGGTCTGGGAGAGTTCCGCGAGGTCGCCGGTCTCGTCGGCGGCCCGCTCGACCCGTTCGACGGTCTCCGGTTCGGGGATGTGCATGTGCATTCCCGACCCTTCCAGCGCGTCGAAGCGGTAGGCGCTCTCGTCTTCGAGTTCCTCGCGGACGAGCGGAATCGAAGCGATCGGCTCGTCGGTGTGATACTCGTTGATAAACGCCGAGGAGTCCAAAATGTACATCTAACGCTTGACGATCATGTGGTCTTTGACTGCCTGGACTCGCTCGACCGGGACGAGCAAGCGCCCGGTCTCGTCCCGCTCGAACTCCGTCTGTCCGAGCGCGCCGTCGGCGTCGATGAGGAGGTGCTTCAGTGCCCCCGTATCCAGATCCATCGTGATGTTGTACAGACTACCGATCTCGGTTCCGTCCGTCCCCATGACGTCTTTCCCCGAGAGATTCTCGGCGAGTATTTCTGCCATACTGGCCCCTTCCGATTCCTGTACCATAAACGCCACGGGCCGTCAGACGTGCTGGCATACGGTATTAGTGTCTGCCGTCCGACGGAGTGGTATGGACCGCCGCGACTACCTCGCCGCGCTCGTGACCGCGCCCGTCGTCGGCCTCACCGGCTGTGCCGGCGACGGCGGGACGACCGACACGCCGTCGGCGACCGAGACGACGCCCACCGCGACTGACACCCCGACACCGACCGCGACCGACACGCCAACCGACACCCCGACCGCGACCGACACGCCGACGCCGACACCCACCGACACGCCCACCGCGACACCGACGGTCGCCCAGACGGTCACGGTGGCACCGGAGGGACGGCTCCGGTTCTCGCCGGAGTCGTTCGAGATCAGTGCCGGCGAGACCGTCCGCTGGGTGTGGCAAGCGGGCGGTCACAACGTCGCCCCCGACACGACACCCGAGGAGAGCGACTGGTCCGGGACGCCGGGGACCGACACCTACGGCAGTGGCTACACGCACGTCTACACCTTCGAAACGACGGGCACCTACGAGTACTACTGTGTGCCCCACCGAGGGTCCGGGATGACCGCGTCCTTCGAAGTCGTCTGATCGTGCCAGCGACGCTACAGACGCCGAGATTACGATGCACTTATCAGGTGCGACCGACTCCGAACGAATAACTTCTGGACGGTGATCTCTCATGTCCGAACCCGATTCTCACGCTGACGACGACGCCGACGCTGGTGGCCTTCGAACCCCGATCGTGGCGGTGCTCGGCCACGTCGACCACGGCAAGACGAGCCTCCTGGACAAGATCCGTGGCTCGGCGGTGACCGCGGGCGAGTCCGGCGCGATCACCCAGCACATCGGCTCGACGGCCGTGCCGCTGGACGTGATCTCGTCGATGGCCGGCGACCTCGTCGATCCGACCGACTTCGACCTCCCCGGCTTGCTGTTTATCGACACGCCGGGCCACCACTCGTTCTCGACGCTGCGATCGCGCGGCGGCGCGCTGGCCGACATCGCGATCCTCGTCGTCGACGTCAACGACGGCTTCCAGCCCCAGACGATGGAGGCCATCGACATCCTCAAGCGGACCCAGACGCCCTTTATCGTCGCCGCAAACAAGATCGACACCGTCCCCGGCTGGAACCCCAACGAGGGCGAACCGGTCCGGGTGAGCAAGGAAAAGCAGTCCGACCGCGTCCAGGGCGACCTCGACGAGAAACTGTACGAGATCATCGGCCAGCTCTCGGACAACGGCTTCTCGGCCGACATGTACTGGCGCGTCCAGGACTTCCAGAACAACATCGGCGTCGTCCCCGTCTCGGCCGAGACCGGCGAGGGACTGCCCGACCTGCTGACGGTGATGATGGGGCTGTCTCAGCGATACCTCAAAGAGGAGATGTCCATCGACGTGGGCGGGCCCGGCGTCGGGACCGTCCTCGAAGTGACCGACGCCCGCGGGTTCGGGACGACCGTCGACGCCGTCGTCTACGACGGGACCATCAGCGAGGACGACGAGATCGTCGTCGGCGGCCTCGACGGCCCGATCGTCACGGAGGTCCGAGCGTTGCTGAAGCCCCAACCGCTGGCGGAGATCCGTACCGAGAAGCAGTTCGAGCGCGTCGAGTCGGTCGCCGCGGCAGACGGGGTGAAAATCGCCGCGCCGGATCTCGACGACGCGATGGCCGGAGCACCGGTCCGGGTCGTCCGCGACCGCGACATCGACGAGGTCATCCTCGAAGTCGAGGAGGAACTGGCCGGCTTCGAGGTCTCGACAGCCGAGGAGGGCGTCGTCATCAAAGCCGACACGCTCGGCTCGCTGGAAGCGCTCTCCGGGACGCTCGAAGAACACGAGATTCCCGTGATGCGCGCCGAGGTCGGCGACGTGGCTCCGCGGGACGTTCGGGTCGCCGAGACCGCGGGCGAGCCGATCAACCGGGCCGTCCTGGCCTTCGGGGTCGACACGCTCGACGACGCCGAACGGCTGGCCGACCAGGAGGACGTGGAAATCTTCGCCGACGACGTGATCTATCAGCTGATCGAGAGCTACGAGGACCACGTCGAGGCCATCGAGACCGCCCAGCAAGACCAGATCCTCGACAACATCACCCGCCCCGCCCGCTTCCAGATCCTCCAGGATCACACCTTCCGCCAGTCTGACCCCGCCGTCGTCGGCGTCGAGATCCTCGCCGGACGGATCAAGCGAAACAGCAACGTCGCGCTGTTCGACGGCGACGAGCCCGAACGCGTCGGCCACCTCAAGTCCATCCAGGACGAGGGCGAGGACGTCGACGAGGCGAACCGTGGCGACCGCGTCGCCGTCTCCATCGACGGACCGACCGTCGGCCGCCAGATCGAGGAGGGCGACGAGCTGTGGACCGAACTGCCCGAGAAACACGCCAAGATCCTCGAACAGGAACTCAAAGAGGACATCACGGGCGACGAACGCGAGGCGCTCAATCAGTACCTCGAAAAGCAGCGCAACCGCGACCCCTTCTGGGGGAAGTAGCGGACGACGGCACCGTGACGCCGGCGGCCGAGTAATAATATTTAATTAGACGGCGGCCGCCGGTACGGGTAGGATGCTCTCGGGCGAACTGGCGACCGCGGACCTGGTGCTGGTCGCGATGGCGCTGCCCCTGCTGGTGGCGTCGCTGGTCGGCGTCGTCTTCTCGGTACAGTTCGGCGTCGCGATGGGTGCCGGGAGTGTGCCGGCCGGCGGGACGCTGGGCTACGCGCTGTTTTACGATCCGCCGGCAAGCGAGTAGCAGAGCGTCTACTGTGCCGTCGGCGCGGCGTCGTCGGTCATTGCCTGCTTGACCTGCAGCGCCGCCGACGCGGCCAGTCCGTGGACGAGGTCGTCGCGCTCGTCGTCGGTGATCTCGACTTTGTCCTCGGTCGGCGAGTAGCCTGCGCTGACGACCGAGCCAAGCGGTGGCTGGACGGCGATCGTCGCACGCGGTCCGCTCGAACCGCTCGTGATCTCGGAGCCGACCACGAACTCGCCGGGGAGGACCTCACGGAGTCCGGCCGCCACGTGGGTCAGATCGCGACGGAGCGACTGACGCTGCTCCGGCGTCAGGTCCACCTCCTCTACGTCTGCCCCAAACTGTGTGTTCCCGTACATTCGGTTTCCGGTGCATCTATGCGAACAGAGTTTAAAAGGGCGGCGATGGTTACAGCGCTGGCCGGCTTCTGCCGTAGGCGGCACAGACGACGGCGCTTGCGTACTCCTCGTCGGCCTCGACCGACCGCACGACCGTCTCCGTGTCGACGAACGTCCAATCTCGGAGCTGACGGCCGGCGGCCAGTCCCGCCTCGATCTCTGCCCGCACGTCGTCGGGGTCCTCGCCGGAGACCTCGTAGAAGATGCCGCGGCCGGACTCGCTTCGCGACCAGCCGATCCCCGCCGCCACGCGTTCGCCGGGCGCGGCCGTCGCAGACGACTCGACGGTGTGGAGTTCCGCGCCGACCGGCCCCAGGTCCGGGGCGGTGCCGACGACTTCGATCTCCGGATCGGCCGGGATGACCGACGACAGCGTCACGAGGTTGTAGTTGTGGATGCCCGCGTCGGCCAGCGCGGCGTCGAACGACGACAGCTCTGTGGGGCCGCCGGCAGTCCCCCAGACGATCCGGATAACGCTCATACTCGCCGTTGGACGACGCTCGCTGTAAGGGGTTTCGCTTCACGGAGCCGACGGTGTGACCCCAGCGACACGCCAGCGCGAGTGTGACCGTCCGCCCGACGGAATCAAAAACGATGTCTGTCACAACCGGATAGAGACAGACGATGTACAGCGACATTCTCGTTCCGACAGACGGCAGCGACTCTATCGAGCAGGTCCTCGAGCACACGATCGATATCGCCGACGGACGAAACGTCACCGTCCACGCGCTCTACGTCGTCGACGACCGGGCGTTCCTGTCGATGGACGACGACATGCAAGACGAAGTGCTAGAAGAGCTGAAAGCCGAGGGGCGAGCCGCCACCTCGGACGTGGCGGCGGCCCTCGAACAGGAGGGCCTCTCGGTGACGAAGACGATCCGCCGCGGACGGCCGGCCGACCACATCGTCTCGTACGTCGAAGACGCCGGGATCGATCTGGTGACGATGGGGTCACAGGCGGGCGAATACGAGCAGAACATGCTCGGTAGTACGTCCCAGAAGGTCGTCACGCAGTCTCCCGCACCGGTGCTGACCGTCGACGTCTCCGACGCCTCCGAGTAGGGCGCTGAAGACGGAGCGGACTGTCGGCTGTTCGGTCGAAAGTGCGTCGCCACCCCGTGCGATCGTCCGACGGCGACCGCAGCCTCAGGCGAAGGCGACGGGAACGCTGCCGCCCTCGGTGCCGTCCTCGATCTTTTCGAGAGCGTCGTCGAAGTCCGCCTCGGTGACGGTCGTGCGCTGGTCGCGGATCGCGAACATGCCGGCCTCGGTGGCCAGCGACGCCAGCTCGGCACCCGAGAGGCCGTCGGTCTTGCCGGCGATCGACGACAGCTCGACCGTATCGGCCAGCTCCATCTCCTCGGTGTGGATCTCCAGAATGCGCGTCCGCCCGTCGAAGTCCGGGTTGGGGACCTCGATGAGGCGGTCGAAGCGGCCGGGCCGGAGGATCGCGCGGTCGAGCATGTCGAAGCGGTTGGTGGCGGCGATGATCCGGATCTCGCCGCGTTCGTCGAAGCCGTCCATCTCGCTGAGCAGCTGCATCATCGTCCGCTGGACCTCGGCGTCGCCGGAGGTCTTCGATTCGGTCCGCTTGGCCGCGATGGCGTCGATCTCGTCGATGAAGATGACGGCGGGTTCGCGGTCGGCCGCCAGCTCGAACAGGTCACGGACGAGTCGCGCGCCCTCGCCGATGAACTTCCGGACCAGCTCGGAGCCGGCCATCTTGATGAACGTGGCGTCGGTCTCGTTGGCGACGGCTTTGGCCAGCATCGTCTTCCCGGTGCCGGGCGGACCGTGCAGGAGGACGCCCGACGGCGGTTCGATGCCGACCTCGTGGAACTGCTCGGCGTTGACCAGCGGCTCCTCGACGGCCTCCCGAACTTCGCGGATCTGCGCTTCGAGCCCGCCGATATCGCCGTAGGTCACGTCGGGGGAGCCGTCGACCTCCATCGCCTGTGCGCGGGCGTCTTTCTCGCCTTCGAGGATCTCCTTGACGCTGAACGAATCGTTGATCGCGACCCGATCGCCGGCTTCGAGCCGTTCCCGCATCGACGGCGAGACCTCGGTCAGCACCTCCTGGTTGTTGCCGTGTTGTTTGACGATCACGCCGTCGTCGGTGACCTCCTCTGCCGTCGCGATGTACAGCGACGAGGTCTTCAGCATCTCGTTTTCCCGTTCGATGCGGTCGACGTCCTCCGTCAGCGAGCGCCGACGGTCCTTGGCCGCGTCGAGTTGCGATTCCAGTTCGTCGTTGACTTCCACGATCTGTTCGAAGTGATCCCGCAGCGCTTCGAGGCGCTCCTCGGGGGTCATGTCGGGATCGAGATCCAGCCGGGGCCGATCGGGAAGCGAGGGACTGCGCGACATCTGGTTATCGAACGTAGGGAACTGAACTATTAAGGGCCTTTGGGTCAGGTACGCATAGCCGAGCCGACACGCGTCGCCGGACGGCAGCCCGCCGGCTTCAGCTCAGCTGGTCGAACTCGTCCAGGTACTCGCCGTAGGTGTCGATGGCTGCCTCGACCGGAGCCGAGGTCGACATGTCGACGCCGGCACCCTGGAGCAGTTCCAGCGGGTACTCCCGGGAACCCTTCCGGAGGAAGTCGATGTACCGCTGGGCAGCGGGTTCGCCCTCCGAGAGGATCTCGTCGACGAGGGCGACGGCCGCCGAGATGCCCGTCGCGTACTGGTAGACGTAGAACGAGCGGTAGAAGTGCGGGATGCGCATCCACTCGCGAGCGATCCGGTCGTCGACGTTGGCGGGTGCGTAGTAGTCGCTCTTGAGGTCGTGATAGAGCTCGTCCAGGCGGTCGGGCGTCAGCGGTTCGCCGGCCTCGCTCATCTCGTGAGCGCGGTGCTCGAACTCCGCGAACATCGTCTGGCGGAACAGCGTCGATCGGAACCGTTCGAGGTACTCGTTGAGGACGTGTCGGCGGAGTCGCTCGTCGTCGACCACGTCCAGCAGGTGGTGGGTCAGCAGCGTCTCGTTGACCGTCGAGGCCACCTCGGCGACGAAGATCTCGTAGCCCGAGTAGACGTAGGGCTGGGACTCGCTGGTGTACTCCGAATGCAGCGAGTGGCCCAGTTCGTGGGCCAGCGTGTACATCGACTCCACGTCGTCCTGGTAGTTCATCAGGATGAACGGCTGGGAGTCGTAGGTCCCGCCGGAGTACGCGCCCGACTGCTTGTTGGCGGTCTCGTAGACGTCGACCCACCGCGAGTCCAGCCCCTCCGAGACGCGAGACTGGTAGTCGTCGCCCAGCGGCGCGACGGCGTCGACGACGTACTCACAGGCCTGTTCGTACTCGATCTCCGGAGACTCCTCCTGGACGAGCGGGACGTAGAGGTCCCACATCTCCAGTTCGTCCGCACCGATCGCCTCGCGCTTGAGGTCGGCGTGGCGGTGGAGCGCGTCGAGGTTGTCTCGGACGGTGTCGACCAGCGTGTCGTAGACCGAGACGGGGACGTTCGGGCCGTCCAGTGCGGCCTCGCGAGCGGTGTCGTAGTTGCGGGCCTTGGCCATCTTCACGTCGGTCTTGACGCTGTTCTTGTAGGCCGATCCGACGGCGTTGCGCACGGTCTCCCACTCGTCGTAGAAGCTCTCGTACACCCGCTGGCGGAAGTCGCGGTCCGGTCGCTTCTGGAGGGTCGTGAAGTTGTTCAGCGTCACCGGCTGGTCGTCGCCCTCGCTGTCCTCGACGGACGGGAACGTCATGTCCGCGTTGGCCAGCATGTTGTACACCTCGCCCGACGCGCCCGTGACCTCGCTCAGTTCCGCCAGCAGGTTCTCGACCTCCGGGGAGCGAGTGTGGTCTTTCATCCGGAGCACGTCGTCGAAGTAGTGTTCGTACTCCGCGAGGGCCGGCTCCGCGTCGATCATCGCTTCGATGTCGTCCCACTCCAGATCCTGGAGGGCCGGTTCGAGGAAACTCGCCGCGCTGGAGGCGTCCGAGGACAGCGACTGTGCCCGCGCGGTCAACGCCTGGTACTGGTCCCGGGTAGTGTCCTCGTCTTTCCGCATCCGCGCGTACGAGGAGACGTTGGCGACGGTACGCATCAGGTCCTCGTAGGTCTCTAGGGTCGCGCGGAGCGTCTCGGCGTCGTCGGTCGCGCGCCCCTCGTAAGCCGCGAGATCCGCGACGAGTGCTTCGGCTCGCTCGTAGGCGGCCTCCCAGTCCTCGTCGGTCGCGTACAGCGACTCGAGATCCCACTTGTACTGCGTCTCGATCTCCGATCTGTCGGGCACCGAACTCATGTGACCGGGTTAGCGTCTCGATGCCGTAAGTCTTGCCGGGCAAGATCGTGGAGGGTCACGGGCGACAGTAATCCGTCACACGCCGTCGCGGATCTCCTCGGCGACGCGGGCACCGGCGCGGCGTTCGGCGACGCGGTCGGCAAAGATCGACCGAACACTCTTGCGAGCAGCGTCGTCGACGGAAAACGCGAGGTCGTAGTCGACGCCGGTGAGGACCAGCGGCGTCGGCGGCGCGGGTCCGACACCCGCGCCCCCGTCGATCGGCTCCGAGCCGAGCACGCGGTCGACCTTCGACACCGGAGCCTCGCCCCGGCGGATCTCGTCGACGAGACCGACGACCCGACGGACGAGCTGGCGGCAGAACCCACCGGCACGGAGCCGACAGACGAGAAACGCCGCCTCCCGGGTGAGATCGATCGAGAGCGCTCTGACCGTCCCACGGTCGTCCGGCGTGAGATTGTGGAAGTCGTGCTCACCGGCGAGGGCGTCCGCGGCCCGCCGAGCCCGGTCGTCGTGGCGCTCGGGCGCGTACAGGTGATAGACGTACTCGCGCTCTCGGGCGTCGTGGGTCGCGTGAAAGTCCTCGGGCACGTCGGCGCTCGCCCACGCACGAACCGCGGCCGGGAGTTCGCTGTTGAACGCCGCCGGGGAGAGCCACTCCGGGGCCTCGAAGGCGACCGTCTGGGCCAGCGCCGAGACGCCAGCGTCCGTCCGTCCGGCCGCGGCGTAGCCCGCCGGAACGCCCCCGTCAGTGACTCCGAGTCGGTCGAGTGCGGCCAGTAGCTCCCCCTCGACCGTCTCGACGTCGGGCTGGCGCTGGAACCCGTGATAGGGCTGGCCGTCGTAGGCGATCCGATAGGCGCGCATACGCCGTCTGGACGCCGTGGCTACTTATCCACCGCCGTTCGCACGCGACGACAAGCCGACGCGGATTTAGGTAGTCGGCACCACAATACCGGACAATGACAGACGAGGCGACGGCCGCCCACCGGTTCTCACGTCCGCCCCGTTCGTTCACAGACGGTCGCGATCGCGCGATCGAGATCGGCGTCGCCGACGACGCCGACAGCGAGGCCGTCGTCGAGATGTACGCGGCCTACACCGACGCCGACCGCGCGCAGGGGATCCCGCCGCGCGAGCGACGCGACGTGGCGGAGTGGGTCGACACCATGCTCGACGACGGCATCAACCTCGTCGCCTGGCACGGCGAGGACGCGGTCGGTCACGCCGCGCTCTTTCCCTACGACGAGACCGCGGAACTCGTGATCTTCGTCCACCCGGACTACCACTACGCCGGGATCGGTTCCCGCCTGATCAGGGCGCTGCTGGGCGCGGGCCAGCGCGCGGGACTGGACCACGTCTGGCTCTCCGTCCAGCGGGACAACCACGTCGCGATGAACCTCTACCGGTCGGTCGGATTCGAGACGACACGCCGGGAGCGCAACGAACACGAGATGGAACTGGACCTGTAAGTCGCGAGGTCACTCGACTTCGGGCACGCGTGTGCGCTCGTCTGCCCACCGGCTGTCGGACTCCGCTTCCAGCAGTTCCTCCAGGCGCTCCTCGAACTCTCCCTCCGAGATTTCGCCGCTGACGTACTGTTCCCGGAGTCTCGCGTAGGGATCGAGATCGGCGTCGTCGACGAGGTTCTTTCCCTTCGAGAACTCCTCGCCCATCGACCGCCAAAGGCTCTCCTCGCGCCGGTCGGCGACGAACGAGAGCGAATCACCGAGCACGGCGACAACTGGGGCCACAATCAAGAACCCCAGGACAAATATCGCTCCCATCACTTGCGGTATTCCCGTGATCACGGCACCGATAATGCCGACGACGAACGTCGAGAGCATCAGATACGGGAGCAGACGAGTGAGCCGCATCGGAAAGGGATCGAACATAGCCCGGACTCAGGACTCCTCTTCGAGCAGCCGTTCGCGGTCGGTGACACCTTCGACCGACCGCTCGGTCGTGACGTCTTCGGTCGCCAGCAGCCTGTCGAGGCGTGACTCGAACTCCTCCTCGGAGAGTTCCCCGCGTGCGTACCGCTCGCGGAGGACTTCGACGGGATCAGTGTCGTCGAGCGAAGCCTCGACCTCGCGTCCGTCTTCAGCATCCTCGGCCGCGACCAGCGGGAAATCCGATCCGAGGAGAGCGATCAGCGGGAGCAGGAGGAAGAACCCGAGAATAGACAGCGCGGCGATCATCGATCCGGGGGCTCCGAGGACGGCGACCAGCGAGGTCAGGCCAAACGTCAGGATGGCGACGACACCGGCGAATCGCCACTTCTCCATGGGGAACAGGGCGCTCATGGATCGGCGTACGAACACCGCACACAAAAGTATCCGCGATTACGCGAAGTCGTCGTAGGTCGGGCGCTCGTGGTCGCCGGGGAACCCGTCGACCGGCGCGGTCGTCTGCTCGCCGCTGGCCATGTCCTTGACCGTCACCTCGTCGTTTTCGAGGTCGTTCTCGCCGACGATGACGACCGTCTCGGCGTTGATCGAGTCCGCATAGCCCATCTGGGCCCCGAAGCTGCGGTCCGACACGTCGGCCTCGACGACGTGACCGGCCGCCCGGAGTTCCCGCGCGATACGGGCCGCGACGGGGCGAGTGTCACCGACCTGCAGGACGTAGTAGTCCGTCGACACCGCCTCCTCGGGCCAGACGCCCGCCCGCTGGAGCAAGAGCGGGAGCGTCGAGTTCAGCACGCCCGGCGCGAAGCCCACCGCTGGCGTCGGCTCGCCGCCGAAGCCCTCGATCAGGTCGTCGTACCGACCGCCACCGAAGACCGCCCGAGAGACCTCGCCGGTCGAGTCGAAACACTCGAAGACGACGCCGGTGTAGTAGTCGAACCCGCGGGCGGTGGTCAGCGAGATCGTACAGTACTCTCGGACGCCGAAGTCCTCCGCGGCCGCGAGGACGGCTTCGAGGTTCTCGACGGCGTCTGCGACCTGCTCGGAGCCGCTCATCTCCGCGAGCACAGCCAGATCGTCGTCGCCGGCCTGGAGCCACTCGTCGAACTGCTCGGCCTGGGCGGGGGAGAGCCCCGCGTCGGTGAGGCCCTGGACGTACTCGTCGCGGTCGATCTTCGCCCGCTTGTCGACGACGCGAATCGCGTCCTGGGTGTCCACGTCGGCCTCGAAGGATTCGAGCAGTCCCGTGAGGATGTCGCGGTGCGAGACCCGGAAGTCGAAGTCGTCGCCGCCCAGGCCCAGTCGAGTCAGCATGTCGGCCGCGACCGCCAGGATCTCGGCGTCGGCCGTCGGCTCGCTCGACCCGAAGATGTCGATGTTCGTCTGGTGGAACTCCCGGAATCGGCCCTGCTGGACCTGCTCGTAGCGCCAGAACGGCCGCGTCGACACCCACTTGATCGGCTTGGACAGCTCCTGTTGCTTGGCGACGACCATCCGGGCCACCGTCGGCGTCAGCTCCGGCGTCAGCGCAACGTCGCGTCCGCCCTTGTCCTCGAAGTGGTACAGTTCCTCGACGATCTCCTCGCCGCTCTTGTCGACGTACATCTCGGTGGCCTCCAGGGCCGGCGTCGTGATCTCACGGAAGCCGTACTGGCGGGCCGTCGTCTCGATCTCGTCGATGACCTGGCGGTAGGCGGCCATCTCGGCGGGGTAGACGTCTCGAAACCCCTTCAGCGAGTCGTACATGTCACCGGCTACAGCCAGCGCCCGCTTGAAACTGTCCTTCCCCGGCTACCGCCGGCCGACGACGCGAGACTGCGTGTGCTTGGGGAACACGTCGGCGACCGTCTCCGGCCCGTACTCGTCGCGAAGCAGCGCCCGCAATTCGGTCTCGTAGTCGGCCTTGGCGATCGTCTCGCTCGGTCCGGTCTCGACCCGCAGTCGCCGGTCGGCGAGGTCGTCGATCGCCGCGCGGCCGAACCCGGCAAGCGGCGCGAGGTAGTCCACGCCGAAGCGGTCCTCGACGCTCTGGGCCAGCGAGCGGTCGACCGTCGGCACGCGGTCGTCCCGGCGCGTCCCGTCTGCGACGGCCGAAAAGTCGCCGTCTGCGATCGTCTCGACGGCGTGTTCGTGGACCTGCTGGATCCCGTTTCGAGGGTAGCCGTCCTCGACCATCCGCTCGGCCGCCCGCGCCGCGACGGCTGGATCGAGTTCGATCGTCTCGAAGGGGAGGTCGACACCAGCGGCCGCACGCCGGCCGGGGGCGACCACGTCGGCGATCCCGAACGTCGCCGTGACGAGCGTGGGCTCGTAGAACGGTTCCAGAACGAGTGCTGCGAGCGTCGAGTCCTTCCCGCCGCTGTACAGGACCCCACAGCGCATCTACCTGCGCTCGATGTCGAAGCTCTTGGAGTCGGGAGTCAGCTCTTTGAGCAGCTGCTTCATCTTCTCGTCGTCGATCTTGCCCTGAATTCGGCCGCTCTGGGCCAGCGAGACGACCTGTTGCTCGATCTGCTCGCCGCGCTGTGGCTTGGACATCTTCAGCGTGTTGAGCCGTTTGCGAGCCTCGTCGGTGAGGTTCTGTCGCAGGACTGCCTTCTTCTGGGCCTCTCGCTGCTGTTTGGCCTCCTCGCGGGCCTCGGCGTCGGCCTCACCGCCCTGCTGTTCTTTCAGCTGTTCCATCTTCTTTTCGCGCAGTTCTTCGAGTCGTTCCTCGTCTGGTTCACCGCTCATGCTGTCTCTACCACCACTACTGGCTTCGCGCCAAAATTTCTTTCCACCTAAGCCCTCGGCAGGTCGCTGGCGCGACTGCCTCACCCGTAGTTATCCACCGTCAGAGCAAGTTCTGACGAGCAGTGCGTTCGCAAGCACACGTACGACACCGGAATCGCCGCTGGCGATTCCGGCCTTTTTCATCGACGTTCGATAGAGCGGAGCTCTATCGCAGCCCATCAGAAGTCTTCGACTTCTGAGGACGTTTTTGCGCGAGTGGTTCGAGCGCGCCGAAGGTGCGACTCGAACCCGAAGCGGAAAACGGTCGTTAAGCGTAGCGTTCGAGCTCGGGACGGTCGAGGTCTTCGAGGACCTCACCGGCGAGTTCGTCGAGGAACGCGCGGCCGTCGGCCGAGACGCGGCGACCCTCGCCACCGGCGGCTTCGACGTAGCCGACTTCTTCGAGCTGCTGGAGGATCGTCCGGATGATGTTGCCAGAGGCGTCGGTCTTCTGGTGGGGACGGACCTCGTAGCGGTTGGTCCCCTTCTTCGAGGTACCGTAGGCGGTTCGGAGCGCGCCGACGCCGACGGGGCCGTCCGTGGCGACCTTCCGGAGGACGCTTGCGGCGCGGCGCTGCCAGAAGTCGTCCTGTTCCGGTGGGAGTTCGCGATCGATACCGGTCTTGGTGAACTCGGCCCAGTCGGGCGCGTCGATGGCGTCCTCCTCGGCGAGCTCGACCGCGGCGGCCTCGATGAGCTCGTCCGCGGGCACGTCGTAGAGCGTCGTCATTGCACTCTGGTTCCCGTCGGCGTCATTTAAGGCCATCGTTTACTACCGGGCCTGGGCCGTGCGAGAGGTCGTCACACGGCGTGTGGCGACAGTCTCCGGGGGGTGGTGTGGGTGGCCATCGCCCAGGGCGACGCTGGCGTTCGTTACTCGCCGCCTCTGGCCCGGTCGGCACCGAGGAAACTGGCGACGCCGCCGCCGATCAGAATCGGGAGCCAGTAGGTCGCGCCCCGGTAGAGGAGCGCGCCGGACAGCGCGACCGCAGAGGGAACGCCGGTCGTCGCGACCAGCAGTGTCGCAAGCACCGACTCGATGGCACCGGACCCGCCCGGCAGCGGGGCGATGCCGGCGACCATCGCGACCGGAATCGCCAGCATCACCGAAGAGAACTCGACCGGTTCGCCGAGCGCGTACATCGAGAGCCACAGTGTGACGCCGAGCGCGAGCCACCCCATCGCCGAAAAGCTCGTTGCGACGACGAGCGACCGTCGATCTCCGGCGACGCGGTCGATCGAGCTGAAGAAGCGCTCGATCCGGTGTTCGAGTCCACCCGGCGAAGGGGGGGTCCAGCGGGGGACGACGCGGCCGACCGTGCGGGCGACGGGGGTGAGAAACCGGACGACGGCCGCTTCGAGTTCGTACCGGTAGCGCCACCCCAGATAGGCAGCGGTCGGCAGCCCGACGGCGAGCGCCGCGATCGCGCCAGCGGCGAACAACAGATTGCGCCCGAGTTGTACCGCACCGGCGGCGACGAAGGTGAACGCGCCGACGGCGAAGCCGATCGAGGGCACGAAGTGGAGCGTGTCGACGCTGGCGATGGCAGCGAGCCCGGTCTCGTACTCGGTGTCGGCGGCCTCGGAGATGAGAAGCGCACTGACCGGCTCGCCGCCGGCCTGCCCGAAGGGCGTGATGTTGTTCGAGAACACCGCCGCCGAGAAGACGAGAATCGCGGTGTGAGACGCCACCGGCGCGCCCAGCGAGGCGAGGACGGTCTTGAGCGCCATCCCCCAGAGGCAGAGCCAGAGGACGGCGACGGCGACCATACCGGCCAGCACCGACCGGTCGGCCCGCGAGAGCGCGGCGAGGATGTCGCCAGCGCCGACGAACCAGACGAGCGCCCCGAGGACGACGAGCGTGCCGGCGAACCCGACGATCGTCGGGAGGCGATCGGCCATACCGAGGCGAGAAGCGGCTCGCGTTTCAAATCACCGATACCGGTGGCCAAAAGCGGGACTGCGACGGTTTTTGTGGCTGGCCAGCCAGACACAGCCATGGACGAACGCGCGGCACTCGCGATGATCGGCACACAACTGCCGGGGGCGGGCGACGACTGTGCCGTCGTCGACGGCCAGGTGCTGACGACCGACATGCTCCACGAGACGACGGACTTCCCCGACGGGACGACCCGTTACACCGCCGGCTGGCGCGCAGTCGGGGCCTCGCTGTCGGACGTGGCGGCGATGGGTGCCGACGCGACCGCGGCCGTGGCGGTGTACGGCGCGCCGACGTTCGAGGCCGACGCGCTGACGGCGTTCGTCGAGGGTGCCAGCGAGGTGTGTGAGGCAGTCGGAGCCGAGTACGTCGGCGGCGACCTCGACGGCCACGACGAGTTCACGGTCGCGACGACCGGGCTCGGCCGGACGGACGATCCGGTGTTGCGCTCCGGGGCGAGCGTCGGCGACGTGGTCTGTGTCACCGGCACGCTCGGTCGGAGCGGCGCGGGACTCCGGCTGTTCGAGCGTGGCGACGACGAGCGGGCCAACGAGCTGTTTCGCTTCGAGCCACGTGTCGCGGCCGGGACGGCGCTGTCCGATATCGCGACGGCCATGATGGACTCCAGCGACGGGCTGGCCCGCTCGCTCCACCAGCTCGCCGCGGCGTCGGACTGCGGGATGGCCGTCGAGACCCCGTTGCCGATCGACGACAGCGTCGACGACGTGGCCGACGGACGCGACGAACGCCTCGAACTGGGGGCGTTCTTCGGCGAGGACTTCGAACTCGTTTGCACGGTGCCCGAAGACGAGGTCGAACGGGCTCGGGCCGCGACGCCCTGTCCGCTCACGCCGATCGGCACCGTCACCGAGGGCGGAGTGACGCTCGACGGCGAGCCACTCCCCGACCGGGGTTACAGCCACTGATACGGGTTACCGTCGTTCCGAGGGCAGTGTTTCGTGAACAGATTTTGGGTAGCAACGACTACATTCGCTTCACTAAACACGAGCGTTCCGAGCGGTCACGTCACCAGTTCGAACGGCACCGGAGTGAAACAGAGGATCCCCAGGACGAACGTAAAGACGCCCAGCAGCGTCCGCTTGGAGTCGAGCGGCGAGTCCCGGATGGGAGTCGCCGGGCCGGCGTAGGCCAGTCCCGTCGCCAGCAGCCCCCACATGACCCAGATGCCGACGGCGTTGGTCACGTCCTGCAGGAAGTAGAGGTAGCCGGCCAGCCCGAACAGCGCCGCGGGAACGGCAGCGGCGATCGTCTCCTGGCGCTCGCCGTACAGCGCCCGGACGATGTGGCCGCCGTCGAGCTGGCCCACCGGGAGGAGGTTCAGGAACGTGATGAACATCCCGACCCACCCGCCGAAGACGACCGGGTGGATCGTCCCGGAGCGAAGCGTCTCCAGTGTGCCGGTGGCGGCGGCGATCAGCTCCAGCAAGAGCGGGTTGTGAAAGCGGACCACCGGCGCGTCGGAGCCGGCGGCGATCGCCTCCTGCGTGACGACGGGGTCGAGCTGGAGCCCGATCGCCGAGACGACGACCGTCGCGACGAGGCCCGCCAGCGGTCCGGACGCTCCGATGTCGAACAGCGCCTTGCGGTCGGGGATCCGCCCCTTCATACGGATGACCGCGCCCATCGTCCCGATCAGCGTCGGGAACGGGATGAAGTAGGGGAGGCTCGCGTCGACGCCGTGGTACCGGCTCGCGACGTAGTGTCCCAGCTCGTGGACCGCGAGGACGCCGAGGACGGCCGCCACGAACGGCCAGGCCCGGAAGATCCCGAGGGGGTTCGCGCCGAGATCGACGTGGTACCACTGGACGGCACCGACCAGCAGCGTCGACCCGATGGTCAGCAGCGCCAGGAGGATGTTCGTCCAGGGGATCCCGTCGATCCCGACGGAGTGGGGACGAGCCACGAGGACCCAGCCGTGGGTCGGCATCGGCGTGTCGGCGTCGGTGTCGTACTCCCGCTCCAGCGAGATCTCGTAGCCAGACTCTCGAAACCGGTCCCAGAGCCGTCGCTCGACGGCGTCTGGCTGGACGCGGGGCCGTCCGACGTAGAGGAGCCGATCCCCGTCGCGGCGGACCTGGTAGACCTGAAAGACGGACGCGAGGTCCTCGACCGACGGTGCGGTCGTCGGCGAGTCGGTCCGATCCATCACGCGCTACTAGCCGTCGAGCGAGCATAAAACCCCGGACGGGGACCACGCCGTCGGGAACGAGTAGAAGAACGCGCTCGGAGCGTCCTGCGAGCTGCGGGAACCGAGAGACCGACTAGGCGGGCTCGACGCGCCACGTCGTCGCGCTCGTGTACGACCACTTCTCGACCTCGATCTCGGACGCCGACTCCTTCAGCTTGACCATGAGCGCGCCGATCTCTTTGGGAGAGAGACCGACTTCGTCTGCGATGAACTTGCTCTTGAAGTACAGTTCACCGTTGTTGGCCTTCTCTTTGAGGAAGGCAGCCAGACGCTCTTCCTTGCTCAGCTCGTCCGTGGAGGGCTGCACAGTTGTGCTCATCTTTGGAACCTCACTCGTCTGTACCCCCCGTAGGAGTATATAAAGGCGGGAAGCTTCGGGACGATTCGACCACTTTCAGCGTGAAGCGCCGAAAAACAGACCTTTTACGAGCGCCTCATATCCTTCGAGACATTTTACAAGCGGTTTTGAGGGCGTTTTGGCCAGAGTTTTGTTCTCGGGAAAGAAAACGAAAAGATATGCGTTCAGAGAGTCGTTCCCGCTCAAAAATAAGAGTTTCTTGCCGCATCTTCTGGCGACCGTGTGACGGGCGTCAGACTGCTGGCTGTCACTTCGTGTAGAGATTCGCCTCGCTGGAGTGGCGAGATCGTTCACAGAGGGACAGCCGACGGTGTCAGGCGTCTTGACAACCCTTAAGCCTGCATCGGGGTTACGCAGGCACAATGAAAGTAGTCGTCTCCGTCGGCGGGAGCGTCCTCGCCCCCAATCTGGAACCGGACCGGATCGGCGAGTACGCTCGCGTCATCGAGACACTCGACGAAGCGGGACACGAGATCGGAATCGTCGTCGGTGGCGGCCCCACGGCGCGGGAGTACATCACGACGGCGCGGGAACTCGGGGCCAACGAGATCGAACTCGACCAGCTCGGGATCGCCGTCACGCGGCTCAACAGCCGGCTCCTGATCGCCGCGCTGGGGGATGGAGCCGCGCCGGCACCGATCGAGAGCTACGACGAGGGGCGGGCAGCCCTCAAACGAGGCGACGTTCCCGTCATGGGCGGGACCGTCGCCGGCCAGACCACCGACGCCGTCAGCGCCGCACTCGCGGAACACGTCGGCGCGGACCTGCTCGTGTACGCGACCAGCGTTCCGGGCGTGTTCAGCGCCGACCCCAACGAGGACGACGACGCCGAGCGCTACGAGGAGATCGCTGCCGGCGAACTCGTCGATCTGATCGCCGGCATCGAGATGAACGCCGGGAGCAACGCGCCGGTCGACCTGCTGGCGGCGAAGATCATCGAGCGGGCCGGGCTCCGGTCGATCGTCCTCGACGGCACCGACCCGACGGCGGTTCGACGCGCCGTCGAAACGGGCGAACACGACGGCACCGACGTGGTCCCCGAGAATCTCGGTGCCGCTCCGACGGCGTGGGATCGAGCATGAGCGAGAGCGATCCAGGGGACGACAGCACACGGCAGACGGCAACGCGAGACCCGTACGCGCTGGGCGATCACGACGGCGAACAGGGTCCCGACGACCGGGCGGTGTTCTGGGCGGACGCGGTCGCCGACGAGATCGAGGCCCGAGAACCCACCGAGCCAGTCGTCATCAAGGGCGCGATCTCCCCCTCGGGCGTCCCCCACCTGGGCAACGTCAACGAGATCATGCGGGGCTACTTCGTCGCCGAATCCCTGCGAGAGCGCGGGTACGAGGTCCAGCAGGTGTTTACCACCGACGACCGGGACCCGCTCCGGAAGCTCCCCCGTAAGCTCGCCGATCTCGACGGCAACATCGTCGATCTGGGGGAAGTCAACGCCGGTGCGCTCGGCCAGAATCTCGGGCGTCCCTACACGGACGTACCGGACCCCTTCGGCTGCTGTGACTCCTACGGCGAGCACTTCTCGAACCTGATCGCCGACTGTGCGGAGCTGCTCGGCGTCGACATCGAGATCGTCTCGACGACGGACCTCTACGAAGACGGTTCCTTCGAGGAACTGACCCGCTACGTCCTCGACAATCAAGAGCGGGCACGGGACGTACTGGGCGAGTACCAGGACAAGGTCGACGCGGACTACGTCCCGTTCAACCCGATCTGCGGAGAGTGTGGGAAGGTCACCGAAACCGTCACGGCCGTGGATACGGACGCCGGCACCGTCGAGTACCGCTGTACTGACATGGAGGCCGGCGACCGCGTCATCGAGGGCTGTGGCCACGAAGGAAGCGCGACGCTGCGGGACGGCAAGCTGCCCTGGCGCTTCGAGTGGCCGGCGGGCTGGGACGTGCTCGGCGTCGACTTCGAGCCGTTCGGGAAGGACCACGCCGAGGGGTCCTGGCCTTCCGGCGTCGACATCGCGGAGAACGTCTTCGAGATCGCGCCGCCGGTGCCGATGGTCTACGAGTGGTTCACGCTCGACGGCGAGCCGTTCTCCTCTTCCGAGGGCCACGTCGTGATGGTCCACGACGTACTGGAGCTGCTGGAGCCGGCGGTCGTCCGGTACTTCTTCTCGAAAGATCCCAGCAAGGCACGGGACTTCAGCATCGAGCGCCTCGACCAGCTGGTCGACGACTTCGACCGGACCGAGCGCCTCTACTTCGGCGAGGAAGACGGGACCGACCGAGAGGAGGCACTCGGCGAGCAAGCCTACCCGCCCTCGATCAGGCCGACCGTCGCCGACCGCTTCGACGAGGCGTTCGGCGAGGGTGCGTGGCGGTCGGTCGCCAACGACCGGACGGCCCGCGAGACCGTCGCGGACCTGCTCGCCGAGGAGTACGCCGACCGCGTCCGCATCCCCTACACCTTCGCCGCGGTGCTCGGGATGTTCGACGATCCCGAGTTGCGGACGGACGTGGCTCGCAAGGAGGGACATCTCGCCGACGACACCCCCGAGTGGGCCGTCGAGACCGCGATGGAGCGGGTCGACCTGGCCAGCGAGTGGGCCCGCCGGACGGACAACGAGTTCAACTACGAGCTCAAGCGCGCCGAGCTGCCCGAGACCGACTTCGACGCAGCCACCGAGACCGCACTGGACGAGCTGGCCGACTTCGTCGCCGAGGGCCACGACGGCGAGACGATCCAGGGCGAGATCTACGAGACCGCAAAGCGCCACGACGTGCCGATCGGTGACCTCTTCAGCGCCGGCTACCGGCTCCTGTTCGACGAATCGGAGGGGCCACAGCTCGGCCCCTTCGTCGCGAAGCTCGACCGGGAGTTCGTCGTCGAACGGTTCCGCCGGAATCGGTAGACCAAACCCTCTTTGCCGGGTGGTTCCTGTATCCGATCGAATGGTCAGTACGTTCACGTGGGTCCTCGTCGGAGTGGTTGCTTACTCCATTCTCGGGATGCTCCTGCGAACCTGGGGTGTGCTCCCGGAGTACGTCCATCTGTCGGGCCCGATCGCGACCCTCCACACGAAGCGTGGTCGGCGGTTCGTCGACTGGCTCGCGACGCCCAAACGGGCGTGGCGAGCGTGGGGCAACGTCGGCGTCGGCGTCGGACTGGTCGTCATGGTCGGTTCGTTCTTCTACGTCGTGTTGGCGGCCGTCCTCGCAGTGCGGGATCCGGCTCCGAGTGCCGTCACCGAGCCGCGAAACGTCCTCGTGATTCCCGGCGTCAACGACTTCCTCCCGCTGTCGGTGGCCGGCGAGATCGTCGCCGGTCTCGTGGTGGCGCTGGTCGTCCACGAGGGCGGACACGCGCTGCTGTGTCGGGTCGGCGACATCGAGATCGAGTCGATGGGGCTGGCCCTCCTCACGATCGTGCCGCTGGGCGCGTTCGTCGAACCGAACGAAGAGGGCGTCAGCCTCTCGGACCGGGGCAAACAGATCCGGATGTACGTCGCGGGCGTGACGAACAACTTCGCGGTGAGCCTGCTCTGTCTGGGGCTGCTGTTCGGGCCGGTGATCGCCGGCTTCGGCGTGGTCCAGGGCGTCCACGTCGGCGGCACGCTCCCCGGCGGGCCCGCAGACCAGGCCGGCATCGAGAGCGGGTCGGTCATCACCGGTATCGACGGCCAGTCGGTCGCAAACGCCACGGAGATGCAACAGCGCCTCGACGAGGCCGGTGGCACGGTCGAGGTCACCCTCCAGAACGGGACGGTCACGACCGTCGACCGCGCGGTGGTCGTCGTCGGAGCGGTGTCCGGGGCACCGGTCCAGACCAACCGGACGATCGTCGCGGTCAACGGGACCGCGGTGAACACGACGACCGCGTTCAACGACGCCGTCCAGGACAGAAGCGTCGCACGGCTCACGCTGGACAACGGTGAAACCGTCGAGACGGCGATCGGCGGCTACACCGTCGTCGCCGAAGACGGTCCGCTCGAAGCGGAGGGCGCACCCGCAGGCGCAGCGTTCGTCGTGACGGCCGTCGACGGCCAGCGGACCGCGACGGCGGCCGACCTCGTGAGCGCGATCGGCCAGCGCGAACCCGGCGAGACGATCCGGCTCGCGGGCTACGTCGACGGCCAGCGCGAGACCTACGAGATCACGCTCGCGGAAGCGAGTCGGAGCGATCCGGGGATCGGCGTCGACTACGTCGCACGCGGGACCAGCGGGCTCTCGGTGGGTGACTTCGGCATCGAGACGTACCCGGCCGAGCGGTTCCTCGCGATGCTCGGCGGCGACGTGCCCGGTCAGCAGCCCTTCGAGTCGACCCCGTTCCTCCAGCGGATCGGCCTGGCGCTGGCGCTGCCCTTCGCGTCGATCGTCGAGGGACTCAGCTACAACTTCCCTGGCTTCACCGGGATCGCCGCGAACTTCTACACAGTCTCGGGGCCGCTGAGCGCACTGGGGACCGACGGGGCCTTCGTCCTCGCGAATCTCCTGTTCTGGACCGGCTGGCTCAACCTCGTCGTCGGCCAGTTCAACCTCGTGCCGACCTACCCCCTCGACGGCGGCCACATCCTGCGCGTGTGTTCGGAGTCGATTGCCGCTCGCCTCCCGATCGAGCGTCGCGAAGGGCTCGTGAAAGCGATCACCTACGGCGTCTCGCTGACGATGATCGGGAGTTTCGTCTTCATCATCGCGGTCCCGCAGCTACTCGGGTAGTCCGCCCGTCAGCGGGCGGGTTCGCTCGGCCCGGCGATCGGGACACTTCGTCAATGCTAAACGGACTGCTGGGAAAGGCCCGGTATGTTCCGCCAGACCCGCTCGGAGGTCGAGACGGCGCTCGAAGCCGCGCTGGAGGCGCTCGATCTCCCCAGTGAGGACCTCGGTATCGAGGAACCGCCCGAAGACGTGGCGGCCGTGCTCGCGTCTAGCGCGGCGTTTCGGCTCGCGGGCGAGGTCGGTGCGCCACCGCCGGCAGTCGCCGCCGACATCGCCGACGCGATCGACCCCGGCGACCTGACCTACGTCGACAGCGTCGAACAGCGAGGCCCGTACGTCAACTTCCTGCCCAGCGACGCCTACTTCGGCGAGACGCTGGCGGCCGCACAGGCCGACAACTACGGGCGGCTCCCGGATCGCGAGACGAGCGTCGTCGTCGAACACACGTCCGCGAACCCGACAGGGCCGGTCCACGTGGGCCGGGCTCGCAATCCGATCATCGGCGACGCGCTGTCTCGCGTGCTCGACTACGCCGGCTACGACGTGGATCGCCACTACTACGTCAACGACGCCGGCCGCCAGATGGCGGTGTTCACCTGGGCCTACGAGACCTTCGACGAGGACGACCTCCCGGAGCCCGAACGGGACTCGCCGGAGTACGAGATGGTCCGGTACTACCGCAAGGGCAACAGCTTCCTCGAAGAGGCCGACGCCGACCGCGTCGAAGACGCCGAAAGCGAGATCCAGTCGATCTTGCAGGGTCTGGAGGCAGGCGACGAAGACGCCTACGAACGGGTCGGCGAGGTCGTCGACACCGTGCTGGGCGGGATGAGTGAGACGCTCGGCCGGCTCCCGGCCGAGTTCGACGAGTTCGTCAAAGAGACGCGGTTCATGCGCAACGACGCGACCGAGGACCTCGTCGACCGGCTCAAAGCCCTCGACCAGGCGGTGTACGAGGAAGACGCCTGGCAGCTCGACCTGCCCGGCTTCGAGAAGAACCTCGTCTTCCTGCGCTCGGACGGCACCTCGCTGTACACCACGCGGGACCTGGCCCACCACGAGTGGAAGTTCGACACCTACGATCGGGCCGTGACGGTGCTGGGGGAAGACCACAAGCTCCAGGCCGACCAGCTCGACACCACGCTGGACCTGCTCGGCCACGACACCGACCAGCTCAGCCAGGTGTTCTACTCGTGGGTGAACCTCCCCGAGGGCGGCATGAGCACCCGCGAGGGAACCGGGATCGACCTCGACGACCTGCTGGACGAAGCGATCGACCGTGCGCGCGAGGAAGTCGAGAGCCGAATCGACACCCGCAACCGCGACGACGACCTCGACGAGACGGACATCGAACGGATCGCCCACCAGGTCGGCATCGGCGCGGTCCGGTACGACATCGTCTCCAAACAGCCGACGAAGGGGATCACCTTCGAGTGGGACCGCGCGCTCGACTTCGAGGCGCAGTCGGCACCGTACGTCCAGTACGTCCACGCGCGGTGCTGTGGCATCCTCAGCGAGGCGGGACACGCTGTGGCGGAGGGCGAAGAGCGAGCGCCCGAATCGACGGCGGCGGATCTCGACGCGGCCCCGCTGGCGACCGAGGCCGAACGGGATCTGCTGCGAGAGATCGCGCGGTTCCCCGCCGTGATCGAGCAGGCCGCCGACGAACACCGCCCCCACGTCGTCGCGACCTACACTCGCACGCTCGCCGAGCAGTTCAACACCTTCTACCGAGAGTGTCCGGTGCTGGACGCCGAGTCAGACACCAGGCAGGCGCGCCTCGCGCTCGTCGATGCGGCCAGACACGCGATCGCGAACGCGCTAGACGCCATCGGTATCGCGGCTCCCCGGTCGATGTGAGCGCGCTCGGCCGAAAGATCAGCTGAACAGACCGAAGACGCCGCCGGACTCTTCTTCCTCTTCCTCGTCGTCGTCGCTCTCGTCGACGAACCACGTCTCTTCGAGAACGGTTTCGAGGTCGGCCGCCCGCTCGCCCCGGAAGAACATCGCAGCCATCGACTCGGACAACTGGTCGAACGCGCTCGCCGCGCGACTGTCTGGCGCGTTGAGCACGAGGGGCTCGACGGCGGTGGCCTCCTGATCGTCGGGGATGACCGCAAGCAACTCGAAGCCGAGCCGTTCGGAGATCTCGGCGATGTCCGTGTGTCTGGTGACGCGGTTGACGACCACGCCGACCACGTCCCCGTCGATGCGGTCGGCGAGCTGGGCAGTCTTGACCGTGTCACCGACGGCCACGTCGTCCGGTGTCGTCACGAGCAGAATGCCGTCGGCCAGACCGAGCGGAACGGCGACCTCGTGGCTGAGACCCGCACCGGTGTCGATCAGGACCACGTCGTAGGCGTTGCGCAGCGTCTTGATCACCTTGCGCAGCTTCGCCGGATCGGCGTCCGCGAACGCCTCCAGGGACTGCTCGCCGGGGATGATCGTCAGTCCGCCCGGGGCGTCGGTCAGGGCGTCACTGACTGCCGCGTCCCCGGCGAGAATTTCGTGGAGAGAAGCGTGATGCTCGATGCCGAGCATCGATCCGAGATTCGCCATCCCGAGATCCGCGTCGACCACGACGACGTCGTGGCCTGCCTCCTGGAGGGCGGCTCCGACGTTGACCGCCGTCGTGGTCTTGCCGACCCCGCCTTTGCCACCCGCGATGGTACACACGTAGCCCGCCATAGTTAGATACCTTAGCTCAAGGTTGGCTATCATATAAAGCCGCCCGTCACACGTGATCCGACGGCTCTCGCTGTCAACAGTTACTTACCCGCGCTCAGCCAACGTTGGCCCAATGAGCGAGTCCGAGCAGGAGCAATCCGACAAACAAAAATACGAGTTCAAGAAGGTCATCGAGAAGCTCAAGGGGTACGACGGATCCGGGACGCAACTGGTGACGATCTACGTGCCAGAGGACAAGCAGATCAGCGACGTCGTCGCCCACGTCACACAGGAACACTCCGAAGCGTCCAACATCAAGTCGAAGCAGACCCGGACCAACGTCCAGGACGCCCTGACCAGCATCAAAGACCGGCTCCGCTACTACGGGAACACGCCACCCGAGAACGGGATGGTCCTGTTCTCCGGAGCGGTCGACTCCAGTGGCGGACGCACCGAGATGGTCACGGAGGTCTTAGAGAGTCCGCCCGACCCCATCCAGTCGTTTCGCTACCACTGTGACTCGGATTTCCTCACCGAGCCGCTGGCGGAGATGTTGGCCGACAAGGGACTGTTCGGCCTGATCGTCCTCGACCGCCGCGAGGCGAACGTCGGCTGGCTCAAGGGCAAGCGCGTCGAACCCGTCAAGTCCGCCTCGTCGCTGGTCCCGGGCAAGCAGCGGAAAGGTGGTCAGTCCGCACAGCGGTTCGCACGGCTGCGCCTGGAGGCCATCGACAACTTCTATCAGGAGGTCGCCGAGATGGCCAACGACCTGTTCGTCTCGCGTCGCCACGAGATGGACGGCATCCTCGTGGGGGGGCCGTCGCCGACGAAAGACGAGTTCCTCGACGGCGACTACCTCCACCACGAACTCGGTGACAACGTCCTCGGGAAGTTCGACGTGGCCTACACCGACGAGTCCGGACTGTACGATCTCGTCGACGCCGCAAGCGAGATCCTCGCCGAGCACGAGATCCTCCAGGACAAGGAGGCCATGGAGGAGTTCTTTAAGGAACTCCACGACGGCGATCTGGCGACCTACGGCTTCGGCCCGACCCGCGAGAACCTCATCATGGGGTCGGTCGACCGCCTGCTCATCTCCGAAGATCTCCGGAAGGACGTGCTCATCTACACCTGTGAGAACGGCCACGACGAGTACGAGATGGTCAATCGGTCGGCGTCGATCGACGACCACGACTGCTCGCGGTGTGGCGAGACCGTCCCCGCCGAGGAGGCCGACCGCGAGGACGCGATCGACCACCTCATGGAGATCGCCCAGCAACGCGGGAGCGAGACGCTGTTCATCTCGACGGACTTCGAGAAGGGCGAACAGCTCCTGTCGGCCTTCGGCGGCGTCGCCGGACTCCTGCGCTACTCGACTGGCGTCTAACGGACACGTTTTTCGGCACGAAGACGGACGGGAAGCGATGGCTAGCGCTTCGTGTGAACCGTCCGAAAGTCAGAGGCACGGTCGCCCGGGACAGGGCGACCGGGTGCGGCACGTCCAAGGTGGCATGGGAAGGATGATGTTGTGGTGGGGTGGGGATGGTGAGTGGGCACAACACCGCTGTGGCGTCGTGGACTGGAACGTCCACGTCCTGATGCCGCACATGGTTGTATAGCCCACACATATAAAGAACTGGTACCTTACTAGTTTGGTTCTCCCGGAGACCACCACGAGATCGTCACAGCAGTTGTTCGAGCTGGTGGCGACGACGGCCGAGGTCGACCTCGCTTTCGATCGCGGGATCGGCGTCGAGTCGATCGATCACCAGCAGTGGATCGGTACCGGCACGCTCGACACGCTCCAGTAGCGCGGCGATCTCGTCGCGATACAGTGCCAGCGAGGAGAGCAGGCCGAGCAACAGCGCCATCGGGACGGCGGCCCCGCCGTCGGGGAACGCGTCGCCCAGGGGCGAGAAGTCCGGTTCGCTGGCGGGCGGGTCCACGGCGGGACGGACGGACAGGCACCGCGGACACAGCGACGCGCCCGGTTCTTCGCCGGGGAGATACTCCCGGAGCTCGGGATCGACGGCGAAGACGACGGTCTCGTGGCCACACTCGGGACAGTCCATGCACTGACGTGGGCGTGGCACGGGCAAAAGCTCGGCGGCGAAAAGCGGCGTCGACGCCAGTCAGTCGTCGGCGGCGACGGCGGCGGTCTCTTCGGCTTCCGCGTTCTCTTCCTCGCGAGCGGCGGCTTCCTCTTCTTCTTTCTTGTTCTTGATCTTCTTCATGCGGAAGATCTCTTCGCGCTCCTGTTCTTCGAGCTTCTGCTCGATGTACTCCTTGTTGTCGTACAGATCGGGCAGCAGCTTGAACTCCAGAGCGTTGACGCGGCGCTTGGTGGTCTCGATCTCTTCGAGCATCTTCTTCATCGCGGTCTCGACCTCGGCCGCGAGGATGATGTTCTCGATGAGCTCCTCGTAGGCGTCGGCGGCCTCGTCGATCCGGGCCGACGTGCCCATGACGCCGTATCCACGCTCGTCGAGGGACTTGCGGACCTTGCTGGACTCGATCTGGGGGACGACGACGCCCATGATGTTCTTGGACTGGGTCGTCAGCTCCGGATGCTCCTTGAGTGCGGCCGCGGCACCGCGGACGGCCACGTCGCCGTCCATCGCCCGGGCCATGTTGATCGCGTGCTGGGCGCGATCGTAGGAGTCGTCGAGGTCGGATCGAACGTCCTGTGCCTGATCGAGGATGTCCATGAACTCCATGATGAGGCCGTCGCGTTTCTTCTCCAGCGTGTCGTGGCCCCGTTCCGAGAGGTCGATGCGATCCTCGATTCGCATCAGCTCTTTCCGGGTGGGTTTGACGTCCTTGGCCATTACCGGGGCGTTACGGGCCCAGTCGGATAACCTTTTACAGTTCCCACGGCCGGGACGAGGCCGATCACCGTCCTGACGCGGTCGTTACCCCCAAATTCCCTGTCGCACGTCGAGCCAGGTGACGACGACGACGTGGGGTAGGGTCAGCACCGCGAGCAAGACGAGATAGAGCCCGCCGATCTCGGAGACGCCGGCCACGGTCGTCGGAACGGCCAGTGCGAGGCCGCCAAACAGGACGACTGCACCGATCGTCGCCGGAAGCGCGTCCCGCGTGAAGCGACCGACCGCACGCGCGACGGCACCGCGATCCAGTGCCGCCAGCGCGACCCCGTCGAGTTCGGTCAGTCGAGCGATGTGACGCACCGAGTGCCACAGCGCGAAGTAGACTCCGATCGCCAGAACCGGCGGAACGACGGCGAAAAAGCCCCACAAAAGCGCAGTCTCGGCGGCATCGAGGAGCCAGGCGCGTCTCGGGCCGGCCACGGCGAGCCCGGCGGCCAGCGTCACTACCGTAATGGCGGCGAATCCGATCCCGGCCGCGAGGCGCACCTCCTGGGTGAACAGCGGCGCGAGCGACGCGACCCGACCGGGGTCGAACAGCGAGACGACCGTCCGGGCGACGGCGGCGTACCGATCCGGAAAGAAGACCAGCGGGACCAACATCGGGAGGCCGCCGCGGACGACCACCGTCAGCGCCGCGACGACCCGGTTGTCCAGGTGACGGCCGTCGGCGAGCGTCGCCAACGGATACACGTCGCCCTGTCCCCAGTGAAACCACGTCAGGGCGACGAAAGCGACGAACGCGAGGGCCGGGGCGAGAAACCAGACGGCAGTGTACAGTACTGCGAGTCCGAGATACCCCGCACAGAACGCCGCGAGGAACCGGGGGGTGAGATCGACGCCCAGCGTTCGCGCGACCGAGTGATGGTCGGCAGCGCCGTGTGGCAGCCCGAAACAGAGCAGCGTCACCAGCAAAACGCCGTAGCGAACCGGAACGGCGGTCGACACGCCCAGCGTGTGTGCGACCGTGACAGCACCGAGCAGCAGCCAGGCTGGCAGAAAGGTCCAGCGGGCGAGGCGGCGACGGCCCGACCGCAGCCGCCGGCCCCGATCTGCAGTCACCTCGACTGCCATCGGTCGATCACCCACGGGTACAACAGCAGACCCTGTACGACGAAGACGTTTGTCACGAGGAAGAACGCGGCCTCTTCGAGTGGCAGTCCGAGGACGGCCAGCCCCGTCGTGTACTGCTCCGAGAGGATCCAGATGCCCGACTCCAGGGCGACGCGATCCGCGATCCAGAGGTACGCCGTCGGCGCGAAGACGGCCACGACGAGCGTCTGTCCCCGAGCGAGGAGGTACGGCCACCCGACGGCCCACTGGAGCGCAAGCACCGGGCCGCTCCAGGCGACGATCGCACCGAGGTAGAAGGTCGCGTCGGTCGTGAGGAGAGCCACACCGACGAGGCCGACGAGCGCTCCGGCCGCAGCCCCGACCACTCGATCACGGGCGGAGACCGTCGTCTCGTCGTTGGCCGGCATCCCCGGCGAGATCACGTGCAGCCACAGCGCGGCGACCAGTGGCTGCAAGAGGATAAACAGGTACTCCTCGATGGGTGCGTGCCAGATGACGGCCGCGACGCTGTCGGTGCCGTACGACCAGACGCCCCGCAGGATGAGGTAGTTGTCCCAGGGCACGGTGTACAGCATCGCCACTGCGACGATGACGGCGACGGCGAGGGGACGGACCTCGCTTCGGGTCGTCCGCGAGCGAATCCCCGCGACCCCCACGAGTACCGCGAGCGCCGGGAGGACGAACAGCGCGTGAAATTGGACGTATGTGAAAGCGGCCATTGTGAAGTACTGAAACGCGGGTGTACTGAGACGGCGCTGTACGGACGGTGCGTCGGACGGACCGTCGTGACGACGACGGCCCGAGTCGGTTACACTACCGGACAGGTCGTCCTGAGTGTTTCGGCTGGAGTGCCGAAAGGGGAGCGCTCAGTCGGCTACGGCTGCGCCTTCCGACGCGGTCTGGCCCTCGTCGAGGACCGCGTGACTCTGGAGCAGGATGATCCCGAAGCCGATCTTGGCGGTCAGGTCGAGCACCATGAACGCGGCCGTCTCGATCGGGAGGCCGACGAGTCCGAGGCCCTCGGTCCCGACCAACCACAGGACGGGGTACACGAGCCACAGGACAAGCACCAGGTTGCGCAGCGTCGAGAACTTCGACTGCAAGTCACCCGAGAGCTCGCTCGCCCGGTCGGTGAGGTTGCTGAACAGGAAGTACAGCAAGACCAGCAGGAAGCCGGTGCTGATACCCCACCAGACGAGGCGTTCGGCACCCGCCGAGAGGACGCCCGAACCCGCCGACAGCGTCGCGAGCGCACCGGTACCGATCATCAGCACGTCCAGACCGACCAGCGAGTAGATCGTGTTCCGGTCGGCCCCCGCGAGCAGGGCGAGGTCGTACAGCAGCAACGGCGTCGTGAACAGCCAGTCAGTGTATCTCGCCCAGTAGATCGCCCGTTCCTCGCCTCCGAGTTCGATGGTCGTGACACCGAAGCCCAGTGCCATCGAGAGGTAGTTCACGAAGGCGATCGCGGCGATCATGATCGTCGCGATGTAGAACTTCTGGCGACGCTGGTCGGAGACACTCCAGCCCCTGGCGATGAAGTACAACATCCCCAGGAACATCCCTGCCGTCCCGACCCACAGGAATATGCTTTCGCCGCCCGGTACGTACGTACTCATGCCAGACTGTAACATGGTTCATGTCGTAATAACGGCCCGTCACTTAAACAGCCCATGCCAACAGGGATTGGTACGCGTGTCGAACCCCGTCGAGGAGACGCGAACCAGACACAGACACCACGTAGAGCAGCTTCGCCGGCTCGGCAAAACCTGCCGAAAGGGAAACCACCAGACGGCGAGGGGACTCGTCGGCTCGGTCGAGACGATTGCTCGACACCCGCTCGTGTCGAGGCGGTCGCGTCGAGAAAGTGCGGCCGCTGGCGATCCGATCACGACTGGGAAAAATGGACGGAAACGAGGCGTCAGTCCGCGGTGACTTCCTGGGTCTCGTCTTCGCGGTAGTGTTCCTCGATCAGGTCCTCGTCGATACGGTTGAGTGCGTCCTTGGGCAGCATCGAGAGGAGGTCCCAGCCGAGTTCGAGCGTCTCGTCGATGGAGCGATCGGTGTCGATCCCCTGGTCGACGAACTCCGTCTCGAACCGGTCGGCGAAGTCGAGGTACTTGTTGTCCAGGTCCGACAGCGCCTCGCGGCCGACGATGTTGACGAGGTCGCGCAGGTCCTCACCTTCCGCGTAGGCTGCGAAGATCTGGTCTTTCACGTCGGCGTGGTCGGCGCGGGTCAGTCCCTCGCCGATCCCGTCGTCCATCAGCCGCGAGAGGCTCGGCAGGACGTTGATCGGCGGTTCGATCCCCTGGCTGTTGAGGTCCCGATCGATGTAGATCTGGCCCTCGGTGATGTAGCCGGTCAGGTCCGGGATCGGGTGCGTGTCGTCGTCGCCCGGCATCGTGAGGATCGGAATCTGGGTGACAGAGCCCTCCCGACCCTCGATCCGACCGGCGCGCTCGTAGAGCTGTGCCAGGTCGGTGTACATGTATCCGGGGTAGCCACGGCGACCCGGGACCTCTTCTCGTGCGGCACCGATCTCGCGCAGTGCCTCACAGTAGTTGGTCATGTCCGTGAGGATCACGAGCACGTGATACCCCTTGTCGAAAGCGAGGTACTCCGCGGTCGTCAGTGCGAGCCGCGGGGTGAGCGTCCGCTCGACGGCGGGGTCGTCTGCGAGGTTCATGAAGACGACGGAGCGTTCGAGTGCGCCGGTGCGCTCGAAGTCGTCCATGAACTCGTTTGCCTCTTCCTGGGTGATCCCCATCGCGCCGAAGATCACTGCGAACTCCGAGCCCTCGTCGTCGTCGCCCTCCTCCTCTTCCGGGACGCTCGCCTGACGGGCGATCTGGAGTGCCAGGTCGTTGTGGGGCAGTCCCGACGCCGAGAAGATCGGCAGTTTCTGACCGCGAACGAGCGTGTTCATCCCGTCGATACCGGAGACGCCAGTCTGGATGAACTCCTCGGGGTACTCCCGAGAGTAGGGGTTGATCGCCTTGCCGACGATGTCACGTCGCTCGTCCGGTTCGATCTCGGGGCCACCGTCGATCGGGTCACCGGAACCACTGAGGACACGCCCCAGCAGGTCCTCGGTGAGCTTCATCTTCATCGTCTCGCCGAGGAAGCGCACGGAGGAATTGCGGTCGATCCCCGTCGTTCCCTCGAAGACCTGGATCGCGACGTAGTCGCTCGTCGATTCCAGCACCTGGCCGCGGCGAACGTCGCCGTCGCCGGTGTCGATCTCGACGATTTCGTCGTAACCGACTGGCTCGTCGACTTCCGCGAACACCAGCGGGCCGCTGATCTCCGTGATTGTCTCGTATTCTTTCTTCATCGTTAGTACAGCTCCTGAATTTCGCTCTCGATGTCCGCTTCGAGTTCGTCGATGTACTCGTTGTAGTCCTCCTGGACACCGATCCGGTTGAGCCGCGGGACGGCCTCGAGGTCCGTCAGCTCCTCGACCGGGACCCCGGCGTCGAGCGCGTCGAACGCCTCGTCGTTGTAGGTCTTGATGGCGTCGAGGATACGGTAGGTCTTCTCGGGCTCACAGTAGGTGTCCGTCGGGTGGAACGCGTTCTGCTGGAGCCACGCCTCACGCAGGTAGCGTGCGACTTCCAGCGTGAGCTGCTGGTCTTCCGGCAGCGCGTCCTTCCCGACGAGCTGGACGATCTCCTGGAGTTCCGCTTCCTCGTCGAGGGTGTCGATACCCCACTGGCGCTTCTCCGGCCAGTCGTCGCGGACGTTCTCGACGAACCACGGGTCGAGCTGGTCGCGATACAGGGAGTACGACTCGTTCCAGTTGATCGACGGGAAGTGGCGACGTTCCGCCAGGTCTGCGTCCAGCGCCCAGAACGTCTTGACGATACGCAGCGTGTTCTGGGTGACCGGCTCGGAGAAGTCCCCGCCCGGCGGCGAGACCGCCCCGATGACGGAGACCGACCCTTCGGAGCCGTTGATGTTCTCGAAGTAGCCGGCCCGCTCGTAGAACTCCGAGAGGCGCGCGGCGAGGTACGCCGGGTACCCCTCTTCGCCGGGCATCTCTTCGAGTCGGGAGGAAATCTCCCGCATGGCCTCGGCCCACCGAGAGGTGGAGTCGGCCATCAGTGCCACGTCGTAGCCCATGTCACGGAAGTACTCCGCGATCGTGATTCCCGTGTAGACACAGGATTCGCGGGCTGCGACCGGCATGTTCGAGGTGTTCGCGATGAGGCAGGTCCGGTCCATCAGCGCGTTGCCGGTGGTCGGGTCCTCCAGTTCGGGGAAGTCCTCGATCACTTCGGTCATCTCGTTGCCACGCTCGCCACAGCCGACGTAGACGACGATGTCCGCGTCGGCCCACTTGGCGAGCTGGTGCTGGGTGACCGTCTTTCCCGAGCCGAACGGGCCGGGAATCGCGGCCGTCCCACCCTTCGCGATGGGGAACAGACCGTCGAGCACTCGCTGGCCGGAGATCAGTGGCGTGGTCGGCGTCTGCTTCTCCTCGGAGGGGCGCTGCTGGCGCACCGGCCACTCCTGGCGCATCTGGATCTCTTCGCCGGTGTCGAGTTCGACGACCGGTTCCTCGACGGTGAAGTTACCCGACTCGGCGGCGACGACTTCGCCGCCGTCGGAGTCGGGCGGCACCATCACTTTGTGGTCGATACTGGGCGTCTCGGGGACGGTCCCGACGATGTCGCCGCTGGAAACTTCGTCTCCAGCCTCGACTTCGGGCTCGAACTCCCAGGTCTTCTCTAAGTCGATGCCGGGAGCGTCGACGCCGCGGTCGAGGTAGGGCGACCCCATCTTCTCTTCGAGAACGTCCAGCGGGCGCTGGACGCCGTCGTAGATCGCGTCCAGCATCCCCGGACCCAGGTCGACGGACAGCGGGGAACCGGTCCCTTCGACCGGTTCGCCCGGAGAGACGTCGGAGGTCTCCTCGTACACCTGGATCGTGGTGATGTCGCCTTCGATCTCGATCACTTCGCCCATCAGCCCTTCCGAACCGACGTACACCACGTCGTTCATCCGGGCGTCGAGGCCGGTCGCCGTGACGACTGGCCCCGAGACGCTGTCGATGACGCCGTCTTCACGGACGTCGGATTCTGTCGCTTGACTCATATTAGTCTTCCTCCATCAGGTCGATTCCGATCGCGCGTTTGATCTGGTCGCGCAGGCCACCACTGCCGGTGCCGCCGCCGAGTGTCACCATCACTGGTTCGACGCTCGTCTCGGCGTCCTTGCGCACCCCGCGCGAGAGATGTGCAAGGTCGTCGTCGTGCATCACGATGATCCCGATCTCCTCGTCGTCGAGCATCTCCTCGACGGCAGCGTCGAGTTCCTCGTCTTTGTCCGCGTCCGGCACGTCGGCGAACTTCCGTACGCCGGCCAGCCGGAACCCCGTCGTGAAGTCGGGACTGCCGATGACACCGATCTCCTGACTCATAGTATCACCAGCTCCTGTTCGATCTCGTCGCTGTCGAGTCCGGCCTCGCGGCCCCGAGCGATCGCTCGGATGTTGTCGACCTCGCGCTCCTTGGCGAGGATATATGACAGGACCGGACAGACCGACAGCGGGTAGCGGTTCGACAGCTGGTCGGAGTACTCGAGCAGTGCCGCGTCGAGGGCGTGCTCGAACTCGATGAGGCTGTCGGCCGCTTCGAGCGTGTCGAGTGCCGCGTCGAGGTCGTCGCCGTACGTGCTCTCACGAACTCGCTGGACGAGCTGGTCGGTGCTCGTGGCGAGTGCGCCGATCTCGTCGGCGTCGAACAGGCGACCGCCCTCGATGTGGTACTCGGCCGGATCGATCTCCGCCCCGCTGCGAGCGAGTCGAAGGGCGTTCCGGAGGTTCCGGAAGTCGATCTCGGCCGTGAGAAAGGAGACGTACAGGCCAGTCGGCGAGTCGACTTCCGGCTGCGTGGGCAGCCCAGAGAGCAACACGTCGTAGAACGCCCGGTCGAGCGCGTTCTCGAGCGGGACGAGCACGCCGCTGTCCTCGTAGTCCTGGTACGCCTCGGCGAGGTCGTCGCCGAAGATCGTGCCGTCGAGGAGTTCGACGACCTCCTCGATCGAACCGGCGGCGACCAGCTGGTCGAGCAGCTGTTCGGACAGTTCGCCGGCACGAATCAGGTCGTCCTCGACCTCGCTGGCGTCGGCTTCGGAGTACAGCCCCCGGACGATCGTCTTGACGTTCCACACGTCGAATTTCCGGAGGTAGCGGGCGACGTAGTCGTACAGTCGTCCGTCCGACCAGCGCAGCAGATCCTCGAAGTGCTTGGCGAGGTTCCGGTTCAGCGCGTACTCGACGAGGTCGACGCCGCTGTATCGCGCTCCCAGGGCGTTCATCTCGGTCTCGTACTCCGTCTCCTCCATGAACCGGGAGATCTCGGATGGACCCATGCGGACGAGCTTCCGGTAGTCGTCGTCGTCGAACAGCTTCGCTCGACGAGAGCGGACACGCGTGATGACGTACTCGTAGTTTGCGCTTTCCCAGTTCTGTTCTTCGAAGCGTACGGTCATTGCTCCTCGAAGAGCCGTGAACTGATGTCTCGCAGATTGTTCTCCCAGACGTCGTCGAGAACGGAGTCGAACGTGTTGTTCACGCTGATACGCGAGCTCTCGCTCTCGACGACGACCCCGCCCAGGCAGTCGTACTCGCCGGCCAGCTCGTAGCCGTCGTAGTCGGCGAGGATCGACTCCAGCAGGTCGGCGTCGTCGGCTCGCCCGTACACTTGCACACTGGCGTCGTCGTCGAACTCCGCCGTGGCAGCGTCCAGCAGCGTCCGCGTCAGCTCTTCTCGGCGATCGCCCTCGAGGGAGGCGATCTCCGCTTCGACGCTGTCGCGGACCGATTGGAGTACGTCGCGGCGAGCCTCGAGTCGCTCCTGCTTTGCCTCCAGTTTCGCACTGGAGAGTTTCTGCTCTCGCTCCTGCTCGATTTCGCGTTCGACCTCGGCCTGTCGCTCGTCGCGGATCTCGTCGGCGTCGGCCTCGGCCGCCTCGATGATCTCTTCGGCGCGCTCGTCGGCGTCGCTACGAATCTCCTCTGCACGCGCGCGGGCCTCGTCTCGGATGTCCTCTGCGACTGTTTCAAGACTCATAAATGGGTTTGAAAGGGGTGGAGTCTACTGTCCCAGCGTGAGGAACACGACGACCAGTGCCAGAATGACGATGGTCTCCGGGAGCACTGTCAGAATCAGGCCACGACCGAACATGGAGTCGTCCTCCGCGATCGCACCGACTGCGGCGGCACCGATTCCACGTTCCGCGTAGCCTGCACCGATTGCGGCGAGTCCGACGGCCAGCGCGGCGGCGGCCAGCGGTGGGATTGCAGGTGCAGCAGCGGTACTACCGACAAACGCTTGGAGTAGTGCGGATGACATTGTTGGAATCCTGTAGTTGGTTCCGGACAAGCGCATATGACCATACCGGAGTCATAAAGCTTCCCAAAACAGATGGTCACGGCCCTGCTCGGCTGGTTTGGGCCGTCTCGGCTGGGTCCTTGGGACGTGAACGCCTAGCAAGTACTCGGTTGTGGAGCGGGTGAAATTAGTTGGGACGGACGACCCGCGACGCAGCGCTGTGTGGAGAAGTGACTGTGCGAACCGTAGATCGGATTTTAAATAAACGATCATCCACAGAACGTGCGGATATTTGTCTGCTTTGTAAGCGCCGTGGGAAACTCATTGGCCAACAGACATTCTCGGAACGCCGCTGAGGTCCGACGGCGCGCACCCCGACTGTCGCCGGCATAGCGTGTCAGACGACGACACCGTACCGGTCGCTATCGCGTTCGCTCGACACGGGACATCGTTCGGTTCAGACCTCGAAAAATCGATTACGTCCCGAAAAACGGCCGGGAGGATGTCAGTCCTCGGTCGTGAACTCGCGATCGTACCCGAACGGCTCGTAGGCCTTGCCGCCGCCCTCGAAGAACTTGCCGAAGAACTCGACGTATTCGAGACGGACGGCCTGGAGGCCGGCAGAGGTGATCCCGAGCACGAGCACCAGCAGGTGCCCGAGTACCAGGAGGACGATCCCGAACAGGAGGCCGACGATCGCCATCGACCCGTCGAGGTTCAGCAGTCCCTGGAAGACGACGTCGTCGGCGACCGGCTCCTCGGACATGAACCAGATCAGGTGGAACTCACCACCGTGCAGGGTCGCGCCGAACACGAGCAGGTTGACGGCCAGTGCCATCCCGGCCTTGGCCAGCAGCACCGCAGCGATCCGGGTGTAAGAGACGACGTGCCCGAAGCCCTGGGTGATCGACTCGATGAGACCGATCCCGCCTTCGGCGGCGATGACCATGACGAGTCCGACGATCGTCATGGCCAGCGCGACGCCGACGACCATCGTGAAGCCGACGCCGGGGACCGTGAACCGGAACAGCTCCAGAACGGGGAAACCGGTGAAGCCGATCGGCAGCGCCGCGCCGTCACCGCTCCCGAACACCTCGAACATGAACGCGGGCTTCGGTCCCATGGCGGTCCGGGTGAACACCCACAGCCAGAGGCCGACGGTGAAGAGGATCCACGAGCCACTCTCCATGATCGCCTCACCGAGGCCGTGATCGAGGTTGTTGTAGAAGTCGAAGATCCGGCCCACGACGAGGTGGAGCACGCCAGCGATGACGCTGACGAGGAGCCAGGCCTGTCCGTACGCCAGGTAGTGTGGCTGGAGCCCCTTGTGGATCGGCGGATGACCGTTCCAGAGGATATCTCCGAGCTGGTGGAGACCGAACAGTTCACCGTACAACACGCCGAAGATGGCGGTAAACAGGCCAGACAGCAGGCCGACACCGCCAAGGCTCTTGACCACGTCGTTGTCGAAGGACTTCAACAGCCAGTAGCCAAGTCCCATGTAGAGGACCCCGTAGCCGAGGTCACCGATCATGAACCCGAAGAACGCCGGGAACGTGAGGAAGAAGACGACCGTCGGATCGAGTTCGTCGTACTGGGGTCGGTTGATGATCTCGACCAGCGCCTCGAAGGGCTTGACGACGCCGGGATTGTCCTGGATGACCGGCGGGCGGCTGTCGCCCATCGTCACGAGCCCGCCGTCGGCGGCGACCTCCTGACTCTCGGTCTCGTCGCTGGCCGACGCTTCGACGGTCTCGCCGGTCGACGCACCGCCCGAGCCGCCGGAGTCGTCGGTCTCGACCGTCTCGGTGGACTCCGGATGACCCTCGTCGCTGTAGTCTGCGCGTTCGAGTTCGTCTACCTCGATCGCCTCGCCGACGGCGTCGGTCAGTGCTTCCGCGAGGTCCGCGTACCGATCCGAGGGGATCCACCCCTCGGCGACGAAGGCGTGTTCCGTCGTCGCGAACGTCAGCGGTGCCTCGCTCTTTTGGACGTCGATCGCTAGCTTCTCCTCGGCCGCGAGCAGGAAGCCGGCGACGTCGAGGCGCAGGTCTTCGAGTTCGTCCTCGACGGTCGTGAGCTTCGATTCGAGTTGCTGTTTGCGGTGCTGGAGTTCCTCGCGGTAGGACTCGGGGTCCGCCTCGCTGTCGGGGACGGTCAGCTCGGTGAACGTCGCGCTGACGAGGGCATCCTGCAGTGTGTCCTCGTCCGTGCGTGCGGCCACCGCGATGACGTCGTCTTCCTGGAAGAACTGGTAGAGGTCGACGTCACTGTGTGCGAGTGCGTCCCGGACGGTCTCGATGTCGCCTTCGCCGACGACCACGGACAGGTTCTCGTACCCCTGGAGGAGGTCCAGATCGATCCCCAGCGTGACGAACGGGTCGATCGTCTGGATCTCGTCTTCGATCGTTCGGAGTTCGTCAGTGAGTTCGTCGCGTCGGTCGTCGAGTTCGTTGACCGTCTGACGGATCTCTTCGAGTTCCTCGTCGAGTGCCTCGTCGGTCACCAGCCGCGTCGGGCCGGCATCGGCCTCGTCGACGTCGAGGATCGACTTGAGCGATCGAACCGTGACGAGCTTCTCCGAGGCGTTTTCGGCCCCCTCGGCCGGGTCGCCGGGTTCGAAGTAGTCCCACGAACCGTCGTACTCGGTGACGTGCAACAGTCCCAGGTCGTGGACGGTCTCGATGACGTCGTCCATGACGCGTTTCGAGCCGGTCACCGAGACGCGGCTCATTCGCTCAGGTCTGAGCATGTACCGCCTCCTCGAACAGTTCTGTGACGTGTTCGATCACGTCCTCGGTGCGCTCTTGGGCGCGCGATTCGAGATCGTCTCGGGCCTGCTCGCCCTCTTCGAGCAGTTCCTTGCGGTCGGCCTCGATTTCGGCACGAGCCTCCCCGAGACGCTCCTGGGCTTCCGATTGGGCCTCCTCCCGGGCCGTCTCGCGGATCTGCTCGGCTTCCTCGCGAGCGTCTTCGAGTCGTTGCTCACGGTCCTGTTCGGCCTCGTCGACAATGTCGTCGGCGTCCTGTTCGGCCGCTTTGATACGGTCGAGAACTTCTGGCCGTGGCATTCTCTAATCACCCTGACGTTGCTGTAGCGGCTATTTGGTAGTTGCGAAGTTGGCCCGGTTCTGTGGGGAGCGACGCGCCGTGAAAAAACGACGGGTGTCGAACGTCACCGGCCCAATGGACTGTCACCGCGACGACGATCCGGGGCAATTATGCTTGCCAAGCCCAAAGCCTGAGCAATGGGAGTCCTCGAAAACAAGTCGCGTGCGCGGACGTTCTACAAGTACCTCTCGAAGGTGTACGACCGTGTCAACCCATTCATCTGGAACGAGGAGATGCGCGACGAGGCGATCGCGAAGCTCGACATCGAACCGGACGATCACGTCCTCGACGTGGGGTGTGGCACCGGCTTCGCCACGGAGGGACTACTCGAAGCGACCGAACACGTCTACGGACTCGACCAGAGCGCCCACCAACTGGAGAAGGCGTACGCGAAGTTCGGCAAGCGTGGTCCGGTCGCGTTCCACCGCGGCGACGCGGAACGGCTCCCCTTCCAGGACGACACCTTCGACGTGGTCTGGTCGTCGGGATCGATCGAGTACTGGCCCAACCCCGTCGACGCGCTCGAAGAGTGTCGACGCATCACCAAGCCCGGTGGACAGGTGCTGATCGTCGGCCCCGACTACCCGAGCCAGAGCGTCTTCCAGAAGCTCGCGGACGCGATCATGCTGTTCTACGACGAGGACGAGGCCGACCGGATGTTCGAAGACGCCGGTTTCACAGACTTCGAGCACTTCGTCCAGCAGAACAGGCCGGGGAGTCCGAAGGCCATCACCACGATCGCACGCGTCCCCGAGTGAGACAGCCGGTAACGATCGAGAAAAGCCGTACGAGACGGTCGGGGACCGTCGTGAGGACTCGCCGCGTCGGTGTGACGACGCTTGCACAGGCCGTCAACTCGCCGTCGTACGGACGATCCCGACGGTCGTGTCACCGGCGAGGAGCCGGACCACGACAGTATCCCCAGCTTCCGGCAGCGGTGCGTTCGTCGACGCGAGTCGAAACGATCCGCGTTCGCCAGCTCTCCAGGTGCCGCCGTCGGCGCTGTTGAACGGGCCGGTGGGGCCGCCTCGAAACCCCTCGGCGGCGAAGAACGGCACCGGCGGCTGGGCGTCGAGTTCGTCCCCGCCGACGGTGACGACCAGTCGGAGTCGCTCGACGGAGACGGTGTCGCCGCCCCGGTGTGTCAGGACCAGCGTGTCGGTTGCGGCGTCGGCCGTCAACGAGAACGACGCCGTCGGTGCCGGTGTCGGGGCATCGAGAGCGACGGCCGCGGTGCCGACCGCGGTCGCGGCCAGCACCGTCAGCGCGAGCAGTAGCGCGACACCGACGACCGGCGAGGTGGCCCGGTCCATACGGCCGGTGTGGCCCGTTCCGGTTTGAACGTCAGGGTGGCAGCCGGGCGTCGAGGACGGTGCCGTCGTCGGTGCTGACCGTCAGCGGAACGCCGGGCCGTGGTTCGACGGTCCAGAGCGTCCCGTCCTCACCGGTCGTCCCGACGTACTCGCCGTCGATCCGAACGGTACCCGACACCGGCTCGCCGGTCACACTGTCGACCAGCCGGACGTGCATCGGCCCGGTTTCGTACGTCCGGTTGATCTGGAGCCGGAGCGAGTCGTCCTGTTCGGTCACCGTGTCGGTGACTGGAATCGCCGCCAGCGACTGGCGCTGGCGTTCGCGGAAGACGTTGGTGGTCCCACCGTCGAGATACGCCGTGAGGTCGCCGCTGGTGTACTCGGCACGGAACCGGTAGATGCCGGTCTCACCGAGTGCCTGGCCGGACGGCGAGGTGTCGTTGGTCACCCAGGGGTACAGCTCGATGCCGCGACGGTTGGCCGCGTTGACCAGATAGAGATCGCTCTCCCGGAACTGATCGGTGGCGTCGGGCCGGCGCTCGTCGGCGAGATACGTCTCGCGGTAGTACGAGTCGCCGTCGACCATCGCGAGCGTGTACCCCGAGTCCGAACTCTCGACGTAGATCGATTCGATCCTCCGGTCACCGGTGACGGCCTCGCTGGCACGCTGGGCGACCGGCCCGCGGAGCACCTCGACTTCGCCTCTGAGGTTCTCGATACGCGTGTCGAGTTGTCGCGGGAGCGAATAGCTCGACCGTCTGGCGACGTCTTTGACCCGACCGATCGTCGCCGAGATCTGCCTCGCCTCGGTGTCGATCAGGGCCATCGTCCGAACGAACTTCGTGGTAGAGATCGTCCCGGACGCGTACGCCTCGATGGCACCGGCACGTCGGACGCGCAACTCGTCGGATCTGGTCTCTGCCCAGCTCACTTCCGAGCGGATGATCTCGGACCGCTCGCTGGTCGAGGAGGTGTCGTAGAACTCGTTTTCGAAGGCGGTCGTCCGATGCTGTCCGCGGAGGGACGCGGCGTCGGTCGCGACTGCCGTCCCGATGTTGACGTTGACGGCTCCGTGATCGGAGATCGTCACGTTGCCAGGCGGAATCGTCAGGTAGTTCGCGAACTCTTGGATCGGGACGATCACCGGCGACGGATCGTCGAACTGCGCCGCTGTCCCCTGTCCAGCAGGGACGGGACCCGCAGCCACGGCGGGCAGCGACAGCACGACGAAGAGGAGGGCGAGGATCGAGACGGTGGCGGGACGCATTGTTACGCCCTTCTCCCCCGTCCCACAAAAATCCCTCTCTTCCGTGGGACCGTCGTTCTCCGACGAGAGTCCGCGAGACGTTTCAACGACGGCGCTGACGTTTTATCCCGTGATGGAAAGCGTTTTCCTCCCGGGCAGCACAGTCACGGGGTGAAGATGTCACACCGGTTACGAGCCGCCCACTTCGCCCTCCTGCTGGTGGTGCTCTCGGCACCAGTTGCGGCCACCAGTGGCGTGGTCGGCGGTGTCGACGCCCAGCAAACGCCCCCGCCGACAGCGTCGTCGACCGCCAGCCACACGACGATCCTGATACAGCTTCAGTCTGACGGTGACGCCACGTTTTCTATCACGGCCAGCGGCTTCGACGTCGCGAGCGAGCAGGAGCGAGACAGTTTCAACACGACGGCAGAGCGGTTCACCGAGGGCGAAGCGGACACGCTCGGGCTGTCGGCGTTCCGGCGGGCGAACACGGCCGCGAGCGAAGCGACCGGCCGCCCGATGGAACTGCGCGACGTACGACGAAGCAGCAACCTCACCAACGGGACGCTGACGCTGTCCTTTACCTGGACCAACTTCGCGCGCTCGGAAGGGGAGACCCAGTACGTCGACGACGTGTACAACACCACGGATCCCTGGCTGACCGGTCTGGAAGCGGATCAGACGCTGATCCTCGAGTTGCCGCCGGATGCCGTGATTCGGACAGTCCCCAAAAAGGTACGCAACGGACAGATCGTCTGGGAGGGGCCGACGACGTTCACGGAGTCCGAACTCGAACTCGCCTACAATCCCGGAGCAGAGGGGCCGTCGGGATCGCCCTCCCCCGGAGCGGGTCCCGGTGAGGATCCCGACGGCGGATTGTCGCTGCTCTGGGGTGGCCTCGCCCTGATGGGTGCCGTGGTCGCCGTCTCCGGGGTCTACGTGCTGTTGCTTCGGGACGACAGCGTGATCGACCGCGACGCCTTCGACGGTGGTCCCCTCACAGAATCCGACGACGACGGAGACGAACCACCCGCGAGTGCGTCGACAGCGGCCCCGACGGAGAACGACGACGCGCCCGACCAAGAGATCGACGAGGAACTGCTCAGCGACGAGGAACGCGTCGAACTCCTGTTAGAGCGCAACGGTGGACGAATGAAGCAGGCGAACATCGTCAAAGAGACCGGCTGGTCGAACGCGAAAGTCTCGCAGCTGCTCTCCTCGATGGAAGAGGACGGCCAGATCGACAAGCTCAGAATCGGACGCGAGAACCTGATCTCGTTCCCGGACGAGGACGTCACGGACATCGAGAACTGAGACCGTCGTGAACCCCGGATCGCGGATACGGCGGGGAGCGTCGGGAGCCGAAAAACTCTCGTCGCGTGGTCCGTGGTTCGGAAACGTTTATTCGGTGGCCGGCCCCACTGCGTGGTATGAAAGTCCTTGTCACGGTAAAGGAGGTGACCGCAGTCGACGACGAGTTCGAGATCGACGGACTCGGCATCGACGATCGGTACGTCACGGCCGACCTCAACGAGTGGGACGAGTACGCCGTCGAGGAAGCCGTCCAGCTCTCCGAATCGCTCGACGACGTCGAGGTCGTGACGGTGACGATCGGCCCCAGTGACAGCGAGGAGACGATCCGACAGGCGCTGGCGAAGGGTGCCGATCGCGCGATCCGTGTCTGGGACGACGCGCTCGACGACGACGCGATGCTCGATCCCGCGACGAAAGCGCGCCTGCTCGCGGCCGTCGCCGAGCAGGAAGATCCCGACCTGATACTCACGGGCGTCCAGTCGGCCGACGACAGCCTCGGCGCGACCGGCGTGACGCTTGCCGACCAGCTGGGGACCGAGTGGGCGGCCGTCGTCAACGCGCTCGACCTCGACGCCGAAGCGGGCGTCGCACACGTCCACCGCGAACTCGAAGGCGGCGTCGAGGAGCTGACCGACGTGGAGCTGCCCGCCGTGTTGACGATCCAGACCGGGATCAACGATCCCCGCTACGCCAGCCTCCGCGGGATTCGACAGGCCCAGAGCAAGGAGCTGGCCGAGAAGACCCTCGACGACATCGGGCTCGACGCGACGGCGCTGGACAGCCCGATCGAACAGACCGCGCTGTACGAGCCAGAATCCGAAGGTGACGCGACGCTGTACGAAGGCACGCCCGAGGAAACGGCCGGCGAGCTGGCTGGCCTGCTCGCCGAACGGGGGGTGGGCCAATGACGGTCCTGGCAGTCGCCGAACACCGCCGCGGCGAGTTGCGAGCCGTGAGCCACGAACTCGTGACCGCCGGCCGCGAGCTGGCCGACGCGACCGACGGCGACCTCCACGTGGCCGTCGTCAGCGGCTCGGTCGAGGAGTTCGCCGATCGGCTCGACCGCGAGGGCGTCGACGTGATCCACACGGTCGCCCACGGCGAGGAGTTCAACCACGACGTGTACACGCAGGCAGTCACGCAACTGGCCGACGAGATCGATCCCACGGTACTGCTCATGCCCCAGAGCGTCAACGGGCTCGACTACGCGCCGGCCGTCGCGAACCGGCTGGGCCTGCCGCTGATCACCGACGCCGTCGATCTCGCCTACGACGACGGCCTGACTGCCACCCGAGAACTGTACGGCTCGAAGGTCGAGACCACGATCGACAGCCACGCCGACAGCACCGCGGTCACGATCAGACCCGCCGAGTGGCCCGCAGCGGAGGGCAGCGGCGACGCCACGGTCGAACCCTTCGAGGCGACGATCGACGAGTCGGCGATCCGCTCGACGGTCACCGGCTTCCAGGAGGTCGGCGGCGGCGACGTCGACATCTCGGAAGCCGACGTACTCGTCTCGATCGGTCGCGGCATCGAGGAAGAGGAGAACCTCGATCTGATCCGCGATCTGGCCGACACGCTCGACGCGACGCTGTCGGCGTCCCGCCCGATCGTCGACAACGGCTGGCTGCCCAAAAACAGGCAGGTCGGCCAGTCTGGCAAGGTCGTCACGCCGGACGTGTACATCGCCATCGGCATCTCCGGCGCGGTACAGCACGTCGCCGGGATGAAAGGCGCAGACACGATCGTCGCGATCAACGACGACCCCAACGCGCCGATCTTCGACATCGCCGACTACGGGATCGTCGACGACCTCTTCGACGTGGTGCCGGCACTGATCGAGCAGTTCGAGTGAGAACGCCGTCGCTCGTCGGTGTTCGAGAGACGGGGTAGGAAAGCCAGCGAGAACCACGCGTGGAAACCACGCGGGCCGAAAGATCGCTGGCCGACCGTGCCGTCGTGTGTACGTCTTCGCTACCGGTACAAGAGGGCTCCGGTGTCGGGGCCGGCCGAGACCGGCACGGGGGCGGCGACCAGAAGCAGACGGATGAGTAGGTACTTTTTGGGGTAGTCCTAAGGACCGATGATGGAGTACTTACAGCGGCGTCGGGACCGCGTCGAGGAACGGCTGGAGGCCGTCCTCGACGGGGTCGAACCCGACGAACTCGCCGACGAAGTCCGCCACGTGGCCCTGGCCGGCGGGAAGCGCGTTCGGCCGACAGTGACGGTGCTGGTCTGTGAGGCGCTGGGTGGAGAGCCCGCCGACGCGGTGGAGTTCGCGGTCGGGATCGAACTGGTCCACAACGCCTCGCTGGTGATCGACGACATCATCGACGAGTCCGACGTGCGTCGCGGGACGCCCTCGGCGTGGGCGGCCTTCGGCCACGGGCCGGCCATCATCGCCTCCGACGGGCTGCTGGGCGAAGCGTTCGCGCTCTTTTCCAGCGACGAGCGAGCCATGCAGGCCGTGACCGAGTCGATGGTCGAACTCGGCGAGGGCGAGGCGACCGAGCTCGTCAGCCAACCGACCAACGAGACCGAGTACATCGAGCTGGCCCGCCGGAAGACCGGCGCGCTGTTCCGGGCGGCGGCAGAACTGGGCGCGATCGCGGCCGACGCCGACGCCTACACGGTCGAGGCTTTCGGCCAGTACGCCGAGCGGGTCGGCGTCGCCTTCCAGATGCGCGACGACGTGCTCGACGCGACGGCCGACGCGGAGAAGCTGGGCAAGCCCGCCGGTCAGGACGCAGCGATGGACCGCCCCTCCTTCGTCGAGGTGACCGACCTCACGCCAGCGGAGGCCAACGAACGGGCTCGTGCGGAGTCCGACGCCGCGCTCGAAGCGCTCGCGACCGTCGACACCGACGACAGCCAGGCGACGGAGTACCTGCAGGATCTGGCGGAGTTCGTGGTCGTCCGCGAGCGGTAGCTACCGCCCGTGGAACCGATACAGCGAGGTGACGTAGGGCAGCCGGTTGAACAGCCAGATCGCGACCGGGATGCCGACGATCGTCATCGACAGCGCGGCGGCGACGTTGGCCCACAGCCACGAGAGCCACCAGCCCACGAGCACGAAGTAGATCGCCCGCACCACGAGCGAGTGCTGTGACGCGCCGGCACCGTCTTCTAGCGACCGAGGTTCGGCCAGCGTCAGCGCCGTCGGGACGAGGTTGATGAGCTTGATCCCGAACGGGAGCAGGATCACGGTAACATTCAACAGCCACGCGACGTTGACGACGATCGGCGTGAGCCACCAGCCCACGAGGACGAACCAGAGGGCACGGACGGCGAAGGAGCGCTGGGTCATGTCGAGGGGTAGACGATCAGTGGGTATATGCTTGCTGTCGCGGGTGGAGCACAGTGCTTAAGCGACGGCTGGGACTATCCCAGCACCATGAGAGTACTCGCGACGGTCGGGCTACCGGGCAGCGGCAAGGGCGAGGCCGCCAACGTCGCCCGCGAGCTGGACGTGCCGGTCGTGACGATGGGAGACGTGATCCGGGCGGAGTGTCGGGACCGCGGCCTGGATCCGGCGACCGAGCACGGCCGCGTGGCGACGGCGCTGCGCGAAGAGAACGGGCCGGCGGCCATCGCCGAGCGGTCGCTCCCGCTGATCGAAGACGAGCTCGCGTCGAACGACGCGGTGCTGGTCGACGGCGTCCGGTCGGACGTGGAGGTCGACGCCTTCGAGGCGGCGTTCGGCGCGTCGTTCTCGCTGGTCAGCATCGAGGCACCGTTCGAGGTCCGGAAAGCGCGGCTGGCAGAACGGGGCCGGGACGGCGACCGCGACGACGGCGGGGAATCCCTCGAAGAGCGCGACGAACGCGAGCGAGGCTTTGGCATGGACGCAGCGATGGAGCGGGCCGACGTACACATCGACAACACCGACAGTCTGGAGGCGTTCCAGTCGAAAGTGCGGACGCTGCTGGCCGACGGCGTCGACGCCTACCGGAGCCAGTACGACACCGCGGAGGGAGACGCATGAGCACGGTCTACAGCGTCGACGTGCGGGTGACTGCGCCGGTCCACGACACCGAGGTGACGGATCGAGTCGCCGACGCCGTCACCAACATCTTCCCGGCGGCCGATCCCAGCTACGAGGGCGACCAGATCGTCGCGACGTGTCACGACATGAGCCACGTCTCGGAGCTGCTCCACCGCGAGGAGATCCTCGACACGGCGCGGGGCGTCTTCCTCGACACGCTCGACGACGACACGTTCACCTTCGAGTTGAACAAGCAGGCGGCCTTCGAGGGGCGGATCAACTTCTCTGTCGGCGGTCCCGCAGAGCTCGGCGACATCCACGTCCGAGTGCGCGTGACCGAGCCGTCGGCCGAGGCCTTCATCGACGCCATCGCACCGCCGACCGAGGACGGCGCACCCATCGACACCGAATGAGTACCACGACGGCGATCTGTTTCGACCTCGACGGGACGCTGGTCCAGTACGATCGCTCGTTCGACGAGATACTGACGACGACCTTCGAGCGCGAGCTCGGGACCGCGACCGAGGAGATGGTCGCGGCCTACGAGAGCGGTTTCTTCGACGCGTTCGAGGGGTGTACGCCGGAGCCGTACCACGCGGGGATGCGGGCCGCGCTGGCGGAAGCCGAGATCGACGCCGACGTGGACGCGCTCGTGGCGGCGCTGCGAGCCGAGGAGTTCGCGGCGACCAGCGTGTCGTCGGCCGCGCGAGACTGTCTCTCGGAACTGGGCGCGGACGAGGCGACGACGCTCGTGGTCTGTAGCGACGGCGTCGGCGAGTGGCAGCGCGCGAAGATCGGCCACCACGACCTTGGCGCGCACTTCGACGAGACGGTGATCTCCTACGACGTGGGCGGGCACAAGACCGACGGCGATCCCTACGACGCCGTCCGCGAGCGTGTCGACGCCGAGGAGTACGTGATGGTCGGCGACAGCCACGAGTCGGACGTGGTGGCCGCCCGGGAGGCCGGTTTCGTCCCGGTGCAGTACGAGGACGCCGAGACGGACCTGTTCGCGATCCTCACCGCGATGCTGTGATCACTCCTCGAAGCCGCTGACGAAGATCGCGACCGACTCGCCGATCTCGCGGCGGCGAGAGAGTCTGACCTCGTCGATCCACTTGACCCACTGGAGGCCGCGGCGTCCCGGCGCGACCAGTCGCATCGGCGCGCCGTGGCCGTGCGTGAGGGGGTCGCCGTCGACGTGGGTCGCCAGCAGTGCGTCCTCGGCCTCCGAGATGGGCAGCGACCAGCGATACCCCGTCACGGAACGGAACTGGACCCACCGGGCGGCGTCGTCCGGTTCGACCGCCGCCAGCAGCTCCGCGACTGCGACGCCCTGCCAGTCGTGCTCGGAGTACCAGCCGCTGGTGCAGTCGAGGACGGCCCGCTGCTCGTCGGCACCCTCGGGATCGTCCAGTTCCAGATCGTCGACGCCGAACGTCGCGGGATTGGCGACTCGGCCAGTGACCGATAGCGCCCACTCGTCGTGGTCGATCGGATCTGGATCGTCGGCCATCCAGCTCGTCGGCGGGAAGGCGTTGCCCTCGTCCGTCCCGACCTCGCGGGAGCCGGTGAATCGCCGGTCCGCGCCGGCCGTATCGAGGACGTCGTTGAGCACTCGCTGACTCCGCCAGGTCAGGGCCGCGATGCCGGCGATCCCGGCGTACTGCAGTGCTGTGCGGCGGTCACGGCTCGGCACGTCGCGTGGGTCGTGAAAGCGATGGCGAAGGTGCAAGAGGAGGACGACTGGGACGACCAGCCCGACGCCGATGTGGAGGTTCAGCAGGCCCCAAGGACCGATCGAGACCGAACCGCCCAGCACCCACCACAGCCCCGTTGCGAGCGCCGCCGCGGTGACGACAGCGAGAGACAGCGAGAGGACGCGCGGCCCGGTCAGGCGGTCGGGCGTGACTCGGGGCGCGACCCGGCGGAGCTTGAACGCCAGGAGGACCACGAGCGCGATCCCGGCGATCGCGTGGAGATCGAAGACCCAGGCCTGTGCGGGGACGCCCGCGACGAGGCTGTAGAGACCCGTCGCGAGAATGAGCGCGACCGCGGCGGCGAGACTCCAGTCGAGGACGCGCGGGCCGGGCTCCAGCCACCGGAGCGGTCGCGCGGGGAGCCAGTCGGGCCGGCGCATACCCCAGCTTGGGGCCGGATCGGTTTGTGGGTGTCGCGGGCGTCGGCGCGCGACGCTCGCGAGCAGTCAGTACGACGCCACGGCGACGACCGTCCCGTTCGCGGCGCGCAGGGTGGCGGTGTCGCCGTCGTTGTTCCAGATCGGGCCGTTCCCGCGGTAGAACTCGGTGGGAGTGTCGGTCCCCGATCCGGAGTAGAGTCGGACCGAGCCGTTCGCGGGCACCGTCGCGCTCGACGGGAAAGTGTAGCTGTGGCCGGCCTCGTCGGTGAGCGTCCAGTCGCCGATCGCGAGCGGGTCGCCGCCGTGGTTCGAGACGACGACGAACTCGCCGTTGGGGTTCTCGCGGTCGTCGCCCGGCGCGTCGGCGACGATCCGGAGGCCGACATCGCCGGTCGGCGTGGCCGGGTCCCCACAGGCCCAGACGCCGCGGCCGGCGTCCCGCGCGGCCCGTTCGTGCTCGTAGAACCGTTCCGAGCGCGAGAACGCGCTGTCGTAGACTCGCGCGTGACCCGCCTCGACGAGCCGTTCGTTGGCGTCGACGCCGTCGACGACGAGGTAAGCCAGCAGCCGATCGTAGCGGTCCCGTCGGTCGGCCTGCGGGTCGACAGCGACGACGACTGGCTCGCCGCCGACGAGGGATTCCAGCGCGCGGGTCGCGTTGCCGGCGGCCCGTTCGAGACAGGCACGGCCGGCCGCGGTGTCGGGCACGCCCTCGAACTCCGCGGGGTTCGTCCCGCCGCGGGTCTCGGGGGTGTCGATCCCGAGCAGCCGGACGGTGTCGAACGTCCCGTTGTCGTACCGGATCTCGACGGTGTCGCCGTCGACGACGCGGGTGACCGTGGCGTTGACAGTGTCACTCCCTGCCGGGACGGCGTCGCCGGGCGCGGCTGGCGTCTGTGGCCCGCCCGAGAGACAGCCGGCGAGGGCGGCCAGAGCCAGCACGGCGACGAGCAGTGAACACCGACGGTCCATCGTGTGTCCGGTGGCCGGGGAGACTCAAAGCTCTAGCGTCGGGACACGAGATTGATGTGCGAGGGCGGTGCAGTGACGGACGATGCCCTCCAAGCTCCGCGACCCTCGCGTCATCGCCGCCGTCGGTGGGATCGTCTACGCGACCGTCGTGTTCGCGTGGCTGCGCGCGAACGGCGTGTACTGGGCGACCGACGACGTGGCCGCGACCGCCTTTGGCGTCGGCTACGCCCTCGTTGGCCTCTTCCTGATCGGTGCCGTCCCGCTGTACCTGCTCGTCCGACTGTCGCTGGTCACGCCGGCCGCCGCGACCCTCTGGGTGCTCGGCGATACGGTGTATCAGTGGGCCTACGGCACGCACCTGCATCCGCTCAGTTCGTACCTCGTCGTCTGGCCGCTCCTGCTGGGGTTCGCACTCCTCCCCGGACTCGTCGAAGCACTCGTCCGGTACGGGACCGATCGGTTCGTCGACCGGGGCGGACTGGGGCCGCTCGTCTAGGGGACGAGCAACAGGACCACGGCGAGCGCGATGAACACGATCTTCAGCGTCGTGTTGACCGCGATCACCTTCGAGCCGAAGTCGGCCCCCCAGATGCCGTACTGGAACGGGATCGAGCGCTTGAACGTCGAGACGGCGAAGGAGACGATCCCGCCGACGAGCATCGTCGCGACGGCCTGACGAGGGGTGAAGGTCCCGTTCTCGATCAGCGGCGCGAGGACGATCGAGCCGTTGGTGGTGTCGATAGTGTAGACCGCGACGACGCCGACGGCGGCGCTTGGCAGGCCGACGGCGCTGGTGAACGCGCCGACGCTCTCGGACAGCGACGGGACGACGCTGGCCGCGCCCGACTCGCTCAGGGCACCGACCAGCGTCACCAGCGCGGGGATCTCGCGCCAGGCGACGAGGACGGCGACGATCGCGTAGATGACCAGCAGACGTGGCAGGATGTCCCGGAGCTTGTCTGCGGTCGACGCCGCCGCGTCCCGGACTTTCTCGTGGGCGGTGTCGTTCTCCTCGGTCGGATCCTCCACCTCGGGCATCCGGCTGCGGTCGACGTTGCGGTTCGAGAGGAGGAGTGCGCCTGCGAGAATGCCTACGAGCGTAATCGCCAGCGAGATACCGGCGCGAGCGCCGACGTACAGCAGTCCCACCCGGAGCCCGAGGATCGGGATCAAGACGGGCGCGTAGAAGGTGAAGATGTGCTGGGCGAAGCCGAAGAACGTGTTGATGGTGACGGCCACCAGCGTCGCGCGGTCGTCCAGCACGCCCGACTCGCGGAACTCCGCGAGCATCCCGTAGCCCGCCGTCGGCGAGGCCGTCGTCGCCAGGATCGCGGTGCCGACCTCGCGGGGGAGGTTCGCCGGCTCGGTGAGGTACTTCGAGAGCGTCGCGATGTACTCGACGATCCCGAAGGCGACGGCGAGATCGGCGAGGAACACGCCCAGCGCCAGCGTGACGGCGATGGTCCCCACCCGCGGGAGTACCGTCCCCCAGAGCAGATCGACGACCGGCCCGACCGACTGGAGGGCGACGTGTGGCTGCACGGGCGGTGCTGAGGACCTGACGAGCAAAGGCGCGTCGGTCCCGGCCGATCACGCCACGACCCGGTAGACCCCGAACAGCACCAACACGCCCAGCACGTCACAGACGTTGGTGACGACCGGCACGACCACGTCGTCGGGGTCCAGACGGTAGCGGTAGGCCGCGTAGGTCGTGACCACGGTGACGACGACGGCCAGCACCGACAGCACGAGGCCACTCAGGAGCGCGATCAGGACCACGGTGCCCAGTGTGAGCCCCGTCTCGCCGACCACGGCGGTCAGCCCCCACGCGCCGGCCCCGACGAGCGGGAACACCGTCAGCGAGAGCCCGATCGTCGCGACGGCGTTGCCCGCGAGGCGGTCGTCGGTCGGCGAAAAGGAGAGCAAGCCGAGGTGAAGCGCCGTCGAGAGCCGGGCGGCCAGCACGCTGCCGAGATTGCCGCCCATCCCGATTGTCACCGGAACGAGCAAGAGCAGCGACGGCGCGGCCAGCAGCGTCGCCTCGAAGGACTCCAGGACGAGTCCACTGACCAGTTCGATCGCGGTCAACACGCACAGCAGCGGGAGCATCGTCTCCACGATGCCAGACACCGACCACTCGGCCGATCCTTCGACCATCTCAGCCACCCCCGAGGGCGAGCACGACCCGTGCGGCCACGAGCATCGTCGCGATACCGACCACGTCGCCCGTCGTCGTCACGACCGGCCCGGCGAGCGTGTCGGGGTTGAGTCCGCGACGGTAGCCGACGACGACGACCGTGACGACGGCCACCGTCAGCAACAGTCCCGACAGGAGACCGGCGAGCAACGAGATCGCGACGAGCGTCGCGAGGCCGGCCGACTCGCTGCCCAGGACACGCAACACGACGACGCCCAGCACGGCCGCGAAGCCACTGACGAGAACGCCGTTCGCCAGCGCGGCGGCGATCGCGGCGTTGAGCCGCTCGTCGCCGAAGCCGAGCGTGGGTTCGATGACACCCTGGTGGAGCGCAGAGCCGAGCCGCGCGCCCAGCGAGCCGTAGACGTTGCCCCGCGTCGCGAGCAGCGCCGGCACCAGGACCAGCAGGCCGGGGACGGCCGCGAGCTCTGCCTCCATCCCCACCAGGACGAGTCCGGCGAACAGGCCGCCGATCGCACTCAACACCAGCACCGGGATCGTCTCCCGGTAGGCCTCCGCGGCGATCTCGCGGACCGTCATTGACGACGGAACGACCGGACAGTCCAAAAAGGGGGTGCATCGCTCCGCGTCGCGGGCCGACAACGTGAGTTGTCACTTGCCGCGGAGAGCGAAGCGGCCGGCGGGTGTGTCTGCGTGCAATCGATCGCCACTCGAATAACGTTTATCTGTCATTTCGACCATAGAGTTTTCAAACAGGCGTTAGTACCGACCCAGTGTACATCATGAAAAATGGTGATGCTGACGACGGCAGCACAGCCGACGAGTCGACCACCGAGTCCGACCCCCGCCCGGACGGCGGCGTCGTGACCGAGGACGGCGTGGCGTACCTGGACGCCGAGGTCAACATCTTCAGTCCGTCGACGCCGTTCATGCGCGACCACCTGCGGATCATCTGGTCGGGCTTCGTCGCGTGGCTGCTCATCGTGTTCGGCCCGGTCTCGCTGACGCCGATCATCCCCGGCGTGATGACGGCACCCATCCCGGTCATCGGGTTCCCGCTGCACTACTTCCTGGTCGGGATCGGCGCGCCAGTCGGCGCGTTGCTCCTGTCGATCTGGTACGCTCGCAAGCGTGACGCGCTCGACGAGGAGTACGGGATCAGCCACGAGACCGAGCCCGAACCGGAGACGGAGGTCGCGACCGCGGCCGACGGAGGGACCGCCGAATGAGCGGCCTCCTCCTCCAGTCGGGCCTGCTCCCGGAGGGACTCGAAATCTCGTTCAAGCTCATCCCCGGGATCATGGTCACGGCCATGCTCTTGCTCTTTCTGGCGGTCGGCTACGTGTTCAAGGTGGCAGACACCGAGGGCATGTGGGTCGCCGGCCGCTCGATCGGCAACGTCGAGAACGGGATGGCGATCGGCGCGAACTGGATGTCTGCGGCCTCCTACCTCGGGATGGCCGCGACGATCGCGCTGTTTGGCTTCTACGGACTGGCCTTCGTCGTCGGCTGGTCGACGGGCTACTTCATCCTCCTGATCTTCATGGCCGCCCAGATGCGCCGGTTCGGGAAGTACACCGCACCGGACTTCGTCGGTGACCGCTTCAACTCCGACGGCGCACGCGCGATGGCGGCCGTGACGACCTTTTTGATCGGGTTCGTCTACGCCATCGGACAGGCCCGCGGGATGGGACTGGTCGGCCTGTACATCTTCGGCGACATCGGCATCCCCGGCCTCTCGGGGTACCAGTCGATGGTCGTGTTGATGATGGCGATCACGGTGGGCTACCTCACGCTGTCGGGCATGCTGGGCGCGACCAAGAACATGACCGTCCAGTTCGTCATCCTCATCGTCGCGTTCCTGGCCGGCCTCTACGCGGTCGGGTACACCCAGGGGTACTCGACGGTGTTGCCCCAGCTGGAGTACGGTCGGTTGATCGGTGCGCTCAGCGCCGAGTTCAGCGAGCCGTTCACCACCGAGAGCTACTACACGTGGATCGCGACGGCGTTCACGCTCGTGGTCGGGACCTGTGGCTTGCCACACGTGCTGGTGCGGTTCTACACGGTCGAGAGCGAGCGGACGGCCCGCTGGTCGACGGTCTGGGGCCTCTTTTTCATCTGCCTGCTGTACCTGAGCGCGCCGGCCTTCGCCGCCTTCGGGACCGACCTCTACGCCAAGGAGATCGGTGCCGTCTACGGCGATCCCGGCATGTCCAGTGCCGCGGGCGACGTGATCGTCGTGCTGGCGACCCAGCTCGCGGGACTGCCCGAGTGGTTCGTCGGCCTCGTCGCCTCGGGCGGGATCGCCGCCGCGATCGCGACGACCGCCGGCCTCTTTATCGCCGGCTCCTCGGCCATCTCTCACGACATCTACAAGGGCCTGATCAACCCCGACGCGACCCAGCGCCAGCAGGTGCTGGTCGGTCGCCTGAGCATCGTCGCGCTGGGCGTCATCACGACGCTGGCCGCGCTCGACCCGGCCGCGCCGATCGCCGCGCTGGTGACCTACGCCTTCTCGCTGGCGGGCTCCGTACTCTTCCCGATGTTCTTCCTCGGCCTCTGGTGGGAGAACACGAACCGACAGGGCGCGCTGGCCGGGATGTCGACCGGGCTCGTCATCTGGCTCGTCCCGATGATCAACGAGGTCGTCCCGAGCTACGGCATCCTCGCGGGTGCCGCCGGCTCCGACGGCGTGCTCTCGGCGGCCCTCGCACAGTGGCTCCCGGCGATCGGCTCGGCGCTGGTCGCCGCGCCGGTGGTGTTCGTCGTCACGATCGCCGTCTCGCTGGTCACCGACGAACCGCCACTGGAGACCAAACGGATGGTCCGCCAGTGTCACAGCCCGGAACCGATGGGACAACAGCAGACGGCCGAAGAGGTCGTCAGCGGTGCGGAAACGCCAGGTGATGACTGATGTACGACAACATTCTCGTCCCGACAGACGGTAGCGACACGGCCGAGAGCGCGGTCGAGCACGCGATCGACATCGCCACGAAGTACGACGCGACGCTGCACGCGCTCTACGTCGTCGACATCGACGCGACCAACTACTCGCTGGGCACCGAACAGATCGACCGCATCCGTCGGGGCGACCTCGACGAGATGACGGAAGTCACCGACGAGGCCGAGAACGCCACCGGCTACGTCGTCGACCGGGCGGCCGAGCACGACCTGACCGTCGAGGAACACGTCACGGCCGGCCAGCCCGCGCGGGCGATCCGGAAGTTCGTCGAGGACAACGACATCGACCTCGTGGTGATGGGATCGCACGGCCGGTCGGGGCTCTCGCGGGTCGTCCTGGGCAGCGTCGCCGAGAAGGTGCTGCGCCGGACTCGCTTGCCGGTGCTGGTCGTCGACGCACACGGGGAGGGCGACGAGGCCTGATGGGCGTCCTCGAAACGATCGGCGAACACGTCCAGGAACACCGCTCTGGCATGCTGGTCGACCTGGCCTTCGCGGTGATCTGGGTCACGGCCGTGACCCTGCTGTTCGACCTGCTTGCCGGCCCCCAGTGGGCCTACTACCTCACGATGGGGGCCGGCGTCCTCGCCTACTACGGCTTCTTCTGGTCGCTCGCGGCGGCCAGGAGTGAGGGCGGGGACTGATACTGCCGGCAAGCAAGGATCGGATTCGGAAGCAGTGAGTGACCGGTTGCAGACACCGCAAGACTCGCTGCGCTCGCCTTTCGAGCAATCGATCGTTTTGCTCGTTGACACGCCGAACACGTTGCTTTACTCGCTTGGCTCAATACACTGAAAGCCCTCGCGCCGCTTGACCGCTCCGAGACTCGCTGCGCTCCAGTAGGTGCTTGCTTCGTCTGGGAGGGATCAAGCGCCACTCGCCCTTTCGGTGTCCTGTCCCGATATTGCCCCTGTTGTTGAATACTGCGCCCGAAAACGGAATCGCTTTCTTCCCGAATAGACCTACACCACCCCATGACGCGGCCGTTGTTCGTGCAGTCGCCGTACCTCCGCGTTCTCTTCGGGACGGCGTGCCTGCTGGCACTGCGGGAGGCCGTCGCCCGGTGGCTCTGGGACGCCGACACCGACATCCCCGTCGAGCGAGGGTCGTTCGGCGTGCTCTGGACGGCGACGAGCGTCGGCACCGTCGTCGCAGTCGCCGTCCCCTTCACCGGCGTCGGCTCGCTGGGCGCGCCCGTCCTCGCCTTCTGGCTCGGGATCGCCACCATGCTCGCGGGCTTTGGCCTGCGGCTCGTGGCGATGCTGGCGCTTGGCGAGCAGTTCAGTCACCGCGTCGCCCTCAAAGACGACCACACCGTCGTCGAGTGGGGTCCGTACCGGTGGGTGCGCCACCCCTCCTACACCGGCGCGGTCGTGACCTACCTCGGGATCGGCCTCGTCACCGGCAACGCGGTGAGCCTCCTCGCGGCGCTGGGGGGCGCGCTGGTCGGGTTCGGCCACCGGATCACCGTCGAGGAGCGGGCGCTCCGGGAGCAACTGGACGACTACGAGAACTACGTCGAACGAACGCCGTACCGGCTGCTACCGGGCGTCTGGTGAGAAACGCTCAGTCCCCGAAGGGACCGCCACCGCCGCCCATCCCGCCCATGCCGCCGCCGGGGCCGCCGCCCTGCTGTTGCATCTGCTGCATCATCCGTTCCATGTCGCCCTCGCCCATGCCCTGGAACTGGTTGAGCATCTGGTCCATCTGCTTGTGCTGCTGGAGCAACTCGCGGATGCGCTCCTCGGGCTTGCCCGACCCGCGGGCGATGCGCTCGGTGCGAGACTGGCCGACGACGCGGGGGTTCTCCAGTTCCTCTTCGGTCATCGAGTCCATGATGACCTCGAAGTCCCGCATGCGCTCCTGGGTCACGTCCATGGCGTCGTCTGGCAGCTGGTCCATGAGCCCGCCGCCCAGCCCGGGGATCATGTCCATCACCTGATCCAGCGGCCCCATGTTGTTCATCGCCTCCATCTGCTTGCGCATGTCCTTCAGCGTGAAGGAGCCCTCCATCATGTCCTCGGGCTCCCACTCGCCCTCCTCTTGGCCGGTCTCCTCCATCGCGCGCTCGACGCGCTCGGTGAGCTGCTTCAGGTCGCCCATGCCGAGCAGTCGGGAGATAAAGCCCGACGGCTCGAAGCGCTCGATGTCCTTGACGGTCTCGCCGGTCCCGAGGAAGGCGATGGTGGAGTCGGTCTGGTCGACCGCGGCCAGTGCGCCCCCACCTTTCGCCGTCCCGTCGAGTTTCGTGATCGTGACGCCGTCGATGCCGATGGCGTCCTCGAACTCCTGGGCCTGGTCCTTCGCGGACTGCCCCATCGCGGCGTCGATCACCAGCAGGTTCCGGTCGGGCTCGACCGCCGCGCCGATACGTTCGATCTGCTCGATCAGTTCCTCGTTCAGCCCGTCACGACCGGCCGTGTCGACGATGCGCACGTCGGCGTCTTCGGTGGCTGCCAGCCCGTCGCGGGCGATCTTCACGGGATCGTCGGCGTCCTCGTCGCCGTAGAACTCCACCTCCGCGCGCTCGGCCATCTGCTTGGACTGGTCGTACGCGCCGGGCCGGTCGGTGTCGGTCTGGATGATCGCCGGCCGGAGCCCTTTCTTCGAGAACCACCACGCCATCTTTGCCGCGGTCGTGGTCTTCCCCGACCCGTAGAGGCCGGCGAGCATGATCGTCTGGTTCTCCAGTGGGATCTCGGTGGATTCGCCGACCAGATCGACCAGTTCCTCGTAGACGATGCGCAAGACCCAGTCTCGCGGGGTCGTGCCGGCGGGCGGTTCCTCGTCCAGCGCCCGCGACTCGATGTTGTCCGATAGCTCCTGGACCAGCCCCACGTCCACGTCCGCCTGCAGCAGCGACCGCTGGATCTCCTTGACGATGCCCTCGATGTCCTCCTCGGAGATGCGGGACTTGCCACGGAGATCGTCGAGCGTCCCCCGCAGGGAACTGCCCAGATCGTCGAGTACCATTTGACGGAGATACGCGACCCCGTCGTTAAAGCCTTTGTCTGCTGGGACGAGCCCTCGGCAGTTCCACAGCACTTATATCAGTCGAATTCGGGGCGGAAATATGCCGACTGAATCGCCGCCCTCGGAGCGAAGGCAGAGCCTCGTCGCGGCTCTCCAGTGGGGACTGTGCTGCTCGTTCGTCGTCGACAGTGCCGCGAGTGCGGTCAGGAACTACTACAGGGCGACCTCCGAGGCCTTCCTCCCGCCCCAGTGGGTGTTCGTCCTTCAGTTAGCGACGTTCCCTGCACTGCTCGTCGGCGGTGTCGCCGGGTACTCGTGGCTGCGGACCGACCGTGGGATAACGACCACCGACGCCCACCAGCGGCGGATACGGTTCACCGGTGCCCTCTTCGCCGGTTGGGCGCTCGCGATCGTCCCGACACTGCTCTACCAGAGTGTACTCGGTGACGGACTGTACACCGTGCCGTGGTTTCTGCTGCCGTCCCTGACCTCCCTGTTCGTCCTTTTGATCGCCGACGTGCTGGGCTATCGAACCGATCCCGGGTGGTACGAACAGTACCGGAACGTACTTCTCGGTGCTGTCCAGGGCGCTCTCGTTGGACTCTGTCTCGGGCTCGTCGGGTTCGCGATCTACACGGAGTACCTGCTGCGCTCTCCTGCTCGGAACGTCAGCGTTGACGCTGGGCCGGCGACGATCGGTCTCGCAGTGGCCGGCGCGGCAGTCTGTGCAGGCCTGAACGCTCGGTACGACGGCGGGGACCGGGCCTCAGAGTTCGTCACGCTGCTCGTCCTGTCCGTGTTCGGGCTCTCTCTGGCAACAGTACCGGCACTGTTCGTCCTCAGTGCCGTCGGAATCCCCTTCGGAGCGGCCGGCGGGCTCGTCTATCCCGGTCTGTCGACCGTTTGCGCGCTACTCCTCGCCACTATTCTGGCCTATCGGGTCCGGACGAACGTGTATCGACGGCTGACGGGCCAGTGAGTCGTGCCGTCACCCGAGCGTCACCGGCTACTGTGGTAATTACCCAGCAAATTTATTCGGGCACATCGTCAATCGATAGGCATGTCCAACACCACGGAGGACGAGACGACGGTCAACGACAGTTACTCCGTGACGGTGCCGGCGAGCGTCCGGGACGAACTCGGACTGGAGGCTGGCGACAGACTCCGCTGGCGCGTCACGGACGACGGCGAATTGAGCGTCGAGATCGTCGAACGCCGTCGCGGGGCGTTCTCGGATCTCGATCCCGTCGAAGCCGAGGAACCCACAGACGCCGCCGCCGACCACGACGCAGTCGCCGGAGACTACTGATGGCGACTGCGCTCGTCGACTCGAACGTCCTCATCGCGGCCCGGATCGCGAACGACCAGCACCACGAGGACGGTCGCGCGATCACGGCGGCCATCGAGGCCGGGACCCTGCCGACGGGACGAATCCCGGAGCACGTCCTCACAGAGACGCTGAACTACCTGCACACGCGGGTCGGCAACGAGACCGCGATCGAAACGCTCGACGCGCTCCAGGCGAGCACAGACTTCGAACTCGACGAGACGACCAGGACCGACTTCGACGGTGGTCGCTCACTGTTCCGACAGTACGACGGACTCTCGTTGACGGACGCGATACTCGTGGCCTACATGCGACGGACCGGCATCGAATACGTCTACAGCTTCGACGACGACTTCGACGCTGTGGACGAACTCACCCGTCTCGACACACCACACGATCCACACAGCTAACTCATGTACCACCAGATCGACCCCGACGAGCTCGACGCGACGCCGGACTACCCCTGTGACCGACGAGCGGTCTCCGACCAGGCGGACACGTCGCTGCTCCACCTCGCCCGGTACACCATGGCCCCCGGCGAGCAACTACCCCGCGTCTACCACGCACACCGCCAGCGCGAGGAGGCCTTCGTCGTGCTCTCGGGGACGCTCCACGTCGAGACGCCCGACGAGGAGTTCGTCGTCCCGGAAGGCGAGGTGTTCGTGGCCGAGCCCGAGAGCCCCCACCGGGCGTACAACCCCGCCGAGGCCGACGGCGACGTGACCGTGATGGGGACGGGCGCGCCCAAGACCGATCCGGCGATCCCCTACGACGACGCGGAGTGAAGCGTCTGCGGTTCTCAGATCTGGCGGGCAAAGAGATGGGCTTTAGTCACCGCCCCACGCAGCCTCGCCCATGACGAACAAACAGGCAGTCGTGGACAGCATCGTCGACAGCGGCGTGACCGCAGTCATGCGCGACATCCCCGAAGACGACATCGTCGACGTGGCCGAAGCGATCCACGCGGGCGGCGTGACGGCGCTGGAACTGACCGCCGACGCCAAGCGCTGCAGCGAGATGATCGCGAAGGTCGACCGCGCGCTCGAAGGGACGGATGCGGTCATCGGTGCGGGCACCGTGATGGACGCCGCCGCAGCGCGCAACGTCATCGAGGCCGGCGCGGAGTTCGTGCTGGCCCCGAACCTCAACGAGGAGGTCATCGAGGTCTGTAATCGCGAGAGCGTCGTCGCCATCCCCGGCGTCATGACCCCCACCGAAGCCGACGCGGCGATGGCCGCCGGGGCGGACATCCTGAAGATGTTCCCGGCCAAGACCGTCGGCCCGAGCCACATCGGCGCACTCCAGGGCCCGCTCGGAGACGTGCCGATCATGCCGACCGGCGGCGTCTCGGCCGACAACGTCGCCGACTACTTCGATGCCGGTGCGGTCGCGGTCGGTGCCGGCTCTGCGCTGGTGAACTACGAGGCCATCGAAGCCGGCGACATGGACGGGGTCCGCGAACAGGCCGCGGAGTTCGTTCAGGCTGTCGAGGACGCCCGGAACTGATCGGCGGCAGTTCGCGTCGGAGATCGCGAAAAAACGGAGACGCGTACTCAGGCGTCGAGCAGTCGGTCGACGACTTCTTCCGGATCGAACCGTTCGAGATCGTCGTACTCCTGGCCGGTACCAAGGAAGAGGATCGGTTTCCCGGTGACGTGTGCGATCGAGATCGCCGCCCCGCCCTGGGGATCGGCGTCGGCTTTCGTCAACACCGCGCCGTCGATCTCGGCGGCCTCGTCGAACTCGCGAGCCCGGTTGACGGCGTCCTGTCCCGCGACTGCCTCGTCGACGAAGACGGTCATGTCCGGATCGATCACGCGGTCGATCTTCTCCAGTTGGGCCATCAGGTCGTCCGAGGTGTGAAGCCGCCCCGCGGTGTCGCCAAGCACTACGTCGGTGTCGTTCGCCTCGGCGTACTCGACGGCGTCGTAGATCACCGCGGCGGGATCGGACCCCTGCTCGTGGGAGATCAGCGTCCGGCCGAGGTTGTCGGCGTGCTTCTGAAGTTGCTCGTTCGCCCCCGCACGGTAGGTGTCGCCGTTCGCGAGCACGGTCGAGAGCCCCTGCCGTTCGAGTCGCTCCGAGAGCTTGGCGATCGTCGTCGTCTTTCCGACGCCGTTGACGCCGGTGAAGATGATGACGACCGGCTTGTCGGCCTCGCGAATCCGCTGCTCGAAGTCGAACTGCCCGACGCTGATCACGTCGTACAGCGACTCGCGGAGCGCGTCGCGGACGAGATTCCCCGTACTGGAGAGACGACGACGCGTCTCGCCGACGAGGTTCGCCTCGACGCCCGAGAGGATCTCTCCGGCGACGCCCATCTCCACGTCGCTTGAGAGCAGAGCAAGCTCCAGATCGTCGAGGTGGTCCTGGAGGTCTTCCTCGTCGATGATCGACTTGCCCGACGCGAAGATCTTGGCTTTCTCGGTCAGGCCGCGGCCGTCGTCGTCCGACGCATCGTCCGCGTCGGCTGCCTGAGCGTCCGCTGTGTCCGCGTCTGCCGAGAGAGCGGCGTCCGTCTGTTCGGCATCGCTCTCGGGAGCCGCGCTGTCTGCCTCGGCAGCGTCTTCCTCGATGGCCTCCTGTGCCTCGTCGTCGACGTCTTCCTCGACGTCGGAGGTGAAGCTACCGAGCTTGTCTTTCAGTCCGTCGAACATCGGCCCCTTACTCGTCGTCGCCTTCTTCCTGCTGTTGCATCATCTGCTGCATCTGCTGTTGTTGCATCTGCTGGGCCTGCTGTTGCATCTTCTCGGCCTCGGTTTCGAGCTCGGCGATGTCGGATTCGAGGTCCTCGATGCGGTCGTCGATGGTGTCTTTCTTCGTCTCGAGGCTGTCGATGGCACCGGCTTCCGCGCGCTCTGCGGCGTAGCCGCCACCGAGCGAGACGATGACCTCGTCGATGTCCTGGATCTCGGCACGGAGGTAGGCGTCGCCACCCAGCGGGACCTGCACCGTGTCGCCGCTGTCGAGCGTCTCGATGGCCTCGATGGCCTCGTCGATCTCGGTCTGCTCGTTGCGCAGGGACTCGATCTCCTCTTCGATGGCTTCCTGCTCCTGTTCGATCTGCTCGATCTCCTGTTGAATCTGCTGCATCTGGCCGCCGCCACCGCCGCCACCGCCCATCATTGTGCCACCTCGCTGATCTCGACCTGTGTGCGCTTGAGGCCGTGCTCCGAGCCGAAGGCGGCGAACGCTCGGTCTCGCGCGACGTTCTCGTTCGGTGCTTCGACCGTCTTCTCGAAGTCTTGTGGGCCGTCGCGGGATTCGAACGTCCCGGTGACCGTGAATTCACTCATGACTCTGGATGCGGCGGGGATAGGGAAGTATCTTCTCCTTGCGCGACAGCGAACGGGCGTCGCCGATCGATTCGCGCCCAGCGTGCGGCGTTCGTCGATACTGGTAGTACGTACGAGAACTGTGTGGCGAGAGCGCCACCGAGAGAACACGGAACGAATCGCCGACGACGGGAAACTAGTCGATGTAGCCAAGTGCGTCTTCGATCCGACCCAACTCTGGACCGGACGTGTCGTTGCCGACGACGTAGCCGTTGGTGTTTGCCAGCAGGCCAGAGCCCACCAGCGGTCCGCCGTAGTTGATCGTCCCGATGTCGGCGGGCACGCCCAGGAGCGCTTCGAGAGCGTCGAGCTCCGGGTCTGTCGACTTGGGGTGACAGAGGACGCCGCGGTTCGTCGCGACGGCGGCGGTCCCGACGGTCTCGACGTCTGCGAGCGTCCCGCGCTCGACCGGTACGTCGAGTGCGTCCTCGACGACCGAGACGGCGTCGTCCGAGAGCTTCGCGTGGACGTACGCACCGGTGTCGTTACAGAGTACGACGTTCCCGGCGGCGTTGATCCGGCCGGGGAGTTCGTAGACCGGGAGGTCGACGGCGTCGGTGATCCGATCGACCTCGCGGTCGCGAACGCGACTGGAGACGAGGAGTCCGTTCTCGTTGCCGGTCGCGAGTGCGCCGACGGTGCCGGAGCCGCCGACGTTGGTCGGGACGACCGGCACGTCGAGTTCGGCACCGAGTGCGTCCTGTAGCGACTGCTCGATGTCGGGGCGAACCAGCAGACAGTCGTCCGTCGCCCGTGCGAAGACACCGACGTACGACGAACCCGAGAAGGCCGCGCGGAGCAAGATTTACTCTGCAGTCTCGGCTTCCACGACGCTCTCGCCCTCTTCGTCGAATCGGGCGGCGCGTACGCGGAGCTTGCTCGGCGGGTTCGAACGACCGCGTTCCCAGATCGCTTCGTTGATCGATGGGTCCAGGCGGACGGCGTCCTCGTCGACGGCGAAGTGCTTCGCGAGGTGTTCGCGGACGATGGACATCGCCTTGTCTGCTTTCTTGTGGTTCGCTTCGGCGTCTGCGTCGCGGAGCGGAACGGTGACGACCCGTTCCTCGAAGTCGTTAGCGCTCATTATTCGTCAGTGTTGCCTCGCCGCCAGTTGCGACGCTTGTGGTTGCGCTGGACATCGCGGTCGGTCTTGAGCATGACCCACGCGGGGATGCGGCTGTTCTGGCGGTCGAGCTTTGCCAGGCGCTTCTTCTGGGCTTTCGATTTGTTGCTCATGATGTGCGTCCCTTCCGCGCCGTAGCTTAAATGTGTGTTCTTTTCGGCCAGCCTTGGCAACACCGTCGACGACCACGACGCTGTGCCGGGAGTTATCAGAGATGGAAACTGGCCAGACAGTATTATGCTGTTGTGATCGTGATAGTATCAGTAATGAAAAGGCGGAGCTTTCTGCGTTCTACCGGCGTCGCAGTGTCGCTCGGAGCCACCGGTTGTCTGGGACTGGGCGGAGAAGCGATCGTGAGCGTTCAAAAGAGCGTCCGCGTCGAGCCCGGTAGCGGCTGGGTCGAGAAGATACCGGACGTGTCCGACACCGGCGGTGCCGTCTCGTATACGGTCCGGTCGGACGACCGGCGCTTCGACGTGTATCTGTTCGTGGGCGAAGACCAGTACGAGCACTACGACGCGTACGTCAAAGACGAGGAGCCCACCGAGACCCCGAGCGGCCACGAGGAGTTCAGCAAGGCCGCGGTCCCGAAGTCGGACGACGGGTCGACCTACGAGGCGTCGACCCAGAACGGCGCACGGGAGTCACTCGACGTGGCCGGCCCCTACTACTTCGTCGTCGACCACTCGAACTATCGGATGGAGAACCGCGTCGACGAGTACGGGGACCCCCTCAGCGCGTTCGTCGACCTCGAAGTCGTCAAGAATCGCATCTAGGCGGCCGCTCCGAAATCGCGTCCCCCGCTGTCGTGGGTCGACCGGCAAAACGGCGACAACAGTCCGTCTCAGACGAACGCCAGTGGCACCATCAAGAGGACGCCGGCAACCGCTCCGGTGACGAGTTCCCTCCGGCCGCCGTCGGGGAGATCACGCCCGTATTCGAGGGCCTCTGGGACGAACTCCGTGACGACGAGATACACCATCGCTCCGGCCGCGAAGCCGAAGCCGAAGGGCAGAAACTCCCGTGCCAGCCGGACGAACGCGAAGGCGATGACCGCACCGATGGGCTGGGGTAGCGACGAGAAGACGGCCCACCACACCATCTTCCACTCGCTGACCCCCAGCGTCCGCAGCGGGATCGAGATGGCGACGCCCTCGGGGACGTTGTGGATCGAGATAGCGACGGTCATGAACACCGCGAGCACCGGGAGTCCGAGGCCGAGGACGGTGACGGTCTCCGCGCCGGCAAGCCCCAGTTCGGCGAAGCTCACGCCGACGGCGACGCCCTCCGGGAAGCTGTGGATCGTCAACACCCCGAGGATGAGGACGAGCTTCTTGAAGTCGGCTTCTTCGAACGCCTCGGGGTGGTGGTCGTAAGAGTCGACCACGCGGTGACCGACGACCACGAGTACGACCCCCGCCAGCAGTCCGGGCACCAGCAGGATCGACGATCCGTAGGCTAATCCTTCTCGGACGAGTCCGAACAGCGACGCCGAGACCATGATCCCGGACGCGACACCCCACAGCGCGACGTTCCAGCGGTCGCTGAAGTCGTCGACGACGAAAAACGGGATCGCACCGAGTCCCGTGGCCAGCGCCGTGAGCAATCCAGCGACGAAGACCAACACGAGATTCTCGACGAGGCCCATATCGACCCTTGCAGATACGACGGGATAAAAACTATCACTAATCCGATGTTTTTGGGAGCCCTAAATCGGGGGACGGGGAAGTCCTAGTACACCTTCGATTGTCACATCGTCCTTGTACTGGCGGGCACCGGTATAACACATCGAACTGTTCTAACCACCTTTTGGGGAACGTTTATACAGGAATTAGTGGAATTCAGAAACATGTCTACGGTGAAGTCAGCAAATAGTGAAAAGACGTTCGTTATCGAGAGTGCGGTCGGCGACGACGGCTCGGTGACGGTCCGGGAGACCGGCACGACTACCACCCACCACGTGGTCGACTACGCCGACGCGCTGGTCCGCGAGAAGCTGGCGGCGCGGCCGGTCGGCACCACGGTCCGGCTCGCACTCGCGCCGGCCGACTCGGCGGGCGAAGAGTGGATCGCAACCCGGATCAAGCCGGGCGCACCACTCGGGCTGGGTCCCTGATCGGCCGGTCACGACAGCGGCACCGACGCGACCGTCGAGTACAGCGGCCCCGCGTCGGTGTGGACGCTCTCTGTCAGTCTGATCTCCTCGACGTGGCGCGTCCCCACAGTCGGATTGCGCTCGCGAACGAGATCCTGGACCAGTTCCTTGTCACCGGCGTGGTTCATGCGGGCGAGCGTGACGTGTGGCGTGAACTCGTGGTCGGACGGTTCGAACCCCATCGCGGTGGTCCGGTCCTCGATCGCGTCGTGGAGGCGGGTCAGCTGCTCGCTGCCGTCCTCGACGCCCAGCCACACGACGTTGATGTAGTCCAGACTCGGGAAGACGCCGAGCCCCTCGAAGCTGGCGGTGAACGGATCGACACCGCTGTCGGCGACGGCGGCGTGTAGCTCCTCGACGAGTTCGTCGACACGGTGGGACTCCGTCTCGCCGAGGAACTGCAGGGTGACGTGGGCCTGCTCCGGGTCGACGTGGTTCAGGCCGCTGGCGTCGACGAAGGGTTCCTGGACTGTGGCGACCGCCTCGGACAGCCCGTCCAGTCCGACACTGACGAACAGTCGCTTGCTCATACCGAACGATCGTGCGTCGCCGACTTGAGTCTTCCACAACCACTATTTCGCCCAGCGCACAGGGACCGATATGGAAGACGCTGCCGCCCTGCAACGGACCGTCCGTCGCTGTACGGCGGTCGTCGTGGTCGCCGTGGGACTCCTGGTCGGTGCTGTCAGTTCGGAAGACATCCCCATCGCCGCGCTCCTCGTCGTCGGCGGTCTCCTGTACCTCGCTGTGAGTGCCGTCTACGTTCCGCCAGACGCCGTCGAGTCCGACGCGACCGCCGCGGACGGCGAGTGACGTAGCCCTTAACCATCCTGACCGCCAACCCCGGTGTATGACTGATCGAGAGCGCGACGACCACGAGTTCTCCTCCGGGCAGGGGTTCGACGAGCCCTACGAAGGGTTCGACATCGATCCGCCCGAACTGGCCGTCGACACGGACAAGGTCGATCCCGTCGACTCCCGAGTCGTCACCGACATCCTCGACGAGCAGAACGTCCCGACCGACGCGGTCGACGCCGAGGAACTGCTCGACGTGGGCGTCTCGTACGTCCACATCAACCGCCACGAACAGGCCGCCGAGACCTTCGAACGAGCCGCTCGCTTCGCCGACGACGAGCGGATCGAACAGGAGGCCTGGACCAACAAGGGCGCGGCCCACGCCGAGATGGAAGAGTGGGACGCCGCCATCGGTGCCTACCGGGAAGCCCTCAACGTCGAGGAAGAGAGCGACGCTGGCGGTGCCCTCGGGGACGACGCGCCGAGCGCGAGCAACGAGCACGCGGCCACGGCCGAGACGAACCTCGCGTACGCGCTGTGGGAGTCCGGGCGGACCGAACAGGCGCTGGAACACGCCGAGCGAGCGGTCGAGATCGACCCGCGCTTCGCCGAAGCCTGGTACAACCGCGGCTTCTTCCTGCTGGAGCGTGGGCTGGCCGAGGACGCCGTCGACGCCTTCGACAACGCCACCCGCCTCGGCTTTCGCAACCCCGACATCCTCGAAGAGAAGGCCCGCGCACTGGAGGAGATGGAAGAGTTCGAGCGCGCCGAGAAACTGGTCGAAGAAGCCGAAGAGATGCGCGAAGAGGCCGAACAAGAACTGCTCGAATGATCCTCAACGAACGCGAGACCGACGAAGGGACGCTGGTCTCCGTGTGCGATCCCGACATCATCGGCGAGACCTTCGACGACGGCGAGATCTCGCTGACCGTCGACGAGGGGTTCTACGACGGCGAGGAAGTCGACGAGCAGACCGTCCTCGACAGCCTCTCGCAGTGTACCGTCGCCAACCTCGTTGGCACCGAGACCGTCACGCTGGCGGTCGAACACGGGTTCATCGACGAGGAGAACGTGCTGGACATCGACGGGACGCGCCACGCACAACTGCTCTGGATGTGACGGGACAGAGATCGTCGAGTGGGTGATCGACGGCGGCTCGTACTGGTGGCCGTCCGTCTGGGCGTCATGCGTGTCCGGAGTCATGGACGCCTCGAAACAGTGACGACCAGCGGGAGCGACCTGGCAACGAGCCGACGAACCGAAGGAAAGTTCCCCGTCCGAGCCTACGTTACAGGTAATGAGCCACAGTGAGACAGAGGCCCTCGACGTCGAGTCCATCCGGGACGAGTTCCCGATCCTCGACCGGGAGTTCGACGGAACGCCGCTCGTGTACCTCGACAACGCGGCGACGAGCCAGACGCCCGACCAGGTCATCGACTCGATCAGCCACTACTACCGACACTACAACGCCAACGTCCACCGCGGCCTCCACCAGCTGAGTCAGGAGGCCTCGATCGCCTACGAGGAGGCCCACGACCGGGTCGCGGAGTTCATCGGGGCCAGCGGCGGGCGCAAAGAGGTCGTGTTCACGAAGAACACGACGGAGTCGATGAACACGGTCGCCTACGCGTGGGGACTGGCAGAGCTGGGCCCCGGCGACGAGATCGTCCTCACGGAGATGGAGCACCACGCCGCGCTCGTGACCTGGCAACAGATCGCCAAGAAGACCGGTGCGACAGTGAAGTTCGTCGAGGTCGACGAGGACGGACGCCTCGACATGGACCACGCTCGCGAGCTGATCACCGACGACACCGAGATGGTCAGCGTCGTCCACGTCTCGAACACGCTGGGGACCGTCAACCCCGTCGCCGAACTGGCCGACGTCGCCCACGACCACGACTCGCTGATCTTCGTCGACGGGGCGCAGTCGGTGCCACACATGCCCGTCGACGTGGAGGCCATCGACGCGGACTTCTTCGCCTTTTCGGGCCACAAGATGTGTGGCCCGACCGGCGTCGGCGTCCTCTACGGCAAAGAGCACCTGCTCGACGCGATGCAGCCGTACCTCTACGGAGGCATGATGATCGAGAAGGTCTCGTTCGAGGACTCGACGTGGCACGAACTCCCCTGGAAGTTCGAGGCCGGCACGCCGGTCATCAGCGAGGGGATCGCACTCGCCGAAGCCTGTGACTACCTCGACGAGATCGGGATGGAGCGCGTCCACCGCCACGGCACGGAGCTGGCGTCGTACGCCTACGACCGCCTCCAGGCGTTCGACGACGTCGAGATTCTGGGGCCGGGCGGCGACGAACGGGCCGCGCTGGTCTCGTTCACGCTCGACGACATTCACGCCCACGACGTCTCGGAGATTCTCAACGCCAACGGCGTCGCCGTCCGCGCGGGCGACCACTGTACGCAGCCGCTACACGACAAGCTCGGCGTCTCCGCGTCGACGCGGGCCTCCTTCTACATCTATAACACGCGCGAGGAGGTCGACGCGCTGGTCGACGCGCTCGATCAGGCCCGCGAACTGTTCGCATAGCGGACGAGCATCCGCGCCGGAGGCGCGGTTCACCGGTCCGACTGCAGGGAGGACCGGCGTTTTTCACCCACGTTTTTGCGCAAGCGGTTCGCGAGCACAGCGAGCGAACCCGCAGAGCAAAAAGGTGGTCTCGCAACACGCGCGAGGAGGTGGACGCGCTGGTCGACGCGCTCGATCAGGCCCGCGAACTGTTCGCATAGCGGACGAGCATCCGCGCCGGAGGCGCGGTCCCGCGAGCGAGGTGCCACGCTCCGTGGGCGGTCGCTGGCCCGAGATCAGCGTCAGCGGTCGTCCCGGGCTGGTGGCGCTCTCGGGCGACGTACTGCCACTCGTCGCGGCCGAGGCCGTCCGTCCCGTTCGAGTAATCGAGCTGGTCGTACAGCCCGTTGTAGTTCATGACGCTGTCGTACTCCTCGGTGGAGTACGTCTTGCTGTCGACGCCTTCGGCCCGGCCGTCGAGTCCGAAGGCGTGTCCCAGTTCGTGCATGAACAGCGACGCGGTGAGTTTCGGCGCGTCGAAGGTCTGCATCGCGACGATACCGGGTCGGCCGGCACCGACGTAGCGGGGCTGTCCGTCGTAGGCCACGTCGTCGGCCAGGACGACGTAGTAGTACGCCGAGCCGCTGGCGTCGAAGTAGTCCTCGCGGAAGTCGTACATGTCGTCGCGCGGTCCGGGTCTGTCGGTAGAGTAGACGGTGGCGTTGCTTTCGAGTCCCCCGTCGTCGACGAACACGTGCATGTCGATCCCCGACTCACCGCTCGGGTTCTCGACGGGCGCGTCCGCGAACGTCCGCTCGATCAGGTCGACCGCAGCCTCGCTCAGCTGATTCTCCCCAGTCGCGTCGACCTCGACGTAGATGTCGTGTTCGAGCGGGTCGGCGTCGGGGTACAGCGCGTCGTCGACCTCGGCACCGTCGGGGATACCGTCACCGTCCGTGTCGGGATCCGTCGGGTCCGTTCCAAGGCGGCGTTCCCGCTCGTCGACCAGTCCGTCGGCGTCGGTGTCCGTCGCGTTCACCGACGCGGTCGGACCGTCGGACTCGGTCGCACCGCCGACGCTCTGTCGGCGAGCCGCGGCCCCCTCGGTTTCGGCGTCGTCGGCGTCGGCCAGCCGCTCGGCCACCGTCGCGCCGCCGGCAGGCCGAACCTGCGTCTCGTCGTCGCTGACCGACACCGCCAGTGTGCCGCTGGCGACCGCCGCGACGACCAGCAGCGCGGTGACGACGTGGATCGGCCCCACGCTCACGGCGTCGGCGAGCGCGGCGAGGCGACGGCGACCGGCCCGTGGCCGGCTAGCCATCGCCCACCACCCAGCAGGTATCAGAGCCGATACTGCTACATGGGACGCCGTGCTTCGGCCGCCGACGGTAGACGGGTCCTGTCGACGCCCGAGCGAGTAAGCGGGTCGACAGAGCGATACGCATACGAGTAGAAGGAGGCGACTAACGGAACATAAGACACGCCGTCAAATTATCGGTTCTGATACTGTGTCGCTCCGGGCCTCCCGAGTGCGTGGGCACGGCGCGGCGAGTGGCGCTACCTTTTTGCCGGGTGTCGTAAATCACAGAGTATGAGCCTGAGTGACCGGCTGCGGCGCAGTTTCGTCGCCGGCCTGATCCTCGTCGCGCCGCTGGTCGTGACCGTCTACGTCGTACGGACACTCGCCAACTGGACGCTCCAGCTCGTGGAACCGATCGTCGCCAGTACGCGACTGGCGAGCTACACCGGCGACGACCAGCTGCTGGCCCAGTTCGTCGCGATCGGTGCCGTCCTCGTCGCGGTGGTCCTGCTCGGCTCGCTCGCACAGCGCAACGCCGGCCGGCAGCTGTTCGGCAACGTGGGGCGGATCGTCAACGTCGTGCCGCTCGTGAACACGATCTACACCAGCGTCCGCCAGGTCGCCAACTCGCTCGTCGACCGCGACGAAGCCTACGAGAGCGTCGTCCTCGTGGAGTACCCCCGCGACGGGATCTACTCCATCGGTCTCGTCACCGGCGACAGCCCGGTCGACGTAGACGCCTTCGGTGGGAAATCGGTGTACAACGTCTACTTCCCCAACAGCCCGAATCCCACCGGCGGGCGTCTCGCGCTCGTTCCCGAGAGCGATCTCCACGAGACGGACATGAGCGTCAAGGCAGGCCTGCGCCTGCTCGTGACGACCGGCGTCACCGAAGACGGCGAGCCGAAGTCGATCCCGGCGACACCGGGCGAGACGATCGCGACCCGCGACGAGGCTACGGATCCCCGGTAGCGGGGACTCGTCAGCCGAGACGCCGGTATCTCTGGACGGCAGCCGTCAGACATATGCCTGATCGTGGCCCTCCTTCGCCGACGCGACCGGACCGAGAGTCGTCAGCAGGACGAAACCCGGCGACGACTGGCCCGCCCCAGCAGTCGACACACTCGATTCCCCGGCGAGTGGTCGAACGGCCGCCCGTGCGTCACCTGCTGAGATCGGTGTGTTCAGTGCTGTACTGGCCGAACTACGTTCCGCCACGCCAGCCACGCAATTGATCCCCGAGCACCGCCAGCACCGTCCCCAGAGCAGTTCCGGCGACAATCGGTCCTGCCCAGAACACCAGGACCGGGACCGTCCAGCGCCAGACGACGGGGCCGAGCAGTACAAACAGGGCGGCGACGCCGACAGCCTGGACGATCACAGTCCGGGGCATCGCGAGTCGACTGGCCCCGAGGACGCCCACGCTGTACGCGAGGACTCCGCCGATGCCACACGCCAGACAGAAGCGAACGACGTGGACGGCCCACTGGAACGGGTGCAGCGGCGGTGAGTCACCGCGGACGACCGCCGGAACGGCAGCGGTGTCGAGGAGCCACGACGTGAGGGGCCAGTACGCGACCGCGAGCGCTCCCGAGAACACGGCGACACCGCCAGCGAGGAACGAGGCGAACCGGCGGCGTCGCTGCCACGGATCCGGGAGCGTCGCACGCACCGCTCGCCACCACTCGAACGAGAGACGTGTCGTCCCGACACAGATACCGAGGAGCCCGGCGACGGTCACCTTTGAGACCAGAATGTCGAACGGCGTGGGCGTGCCGAGGATGATGGCGGTCCCTTCCGAGAGCCGTCCAGCGAGCAGACCGTCGAGGAGTGTTAGCCAGACGAACCGCTGGAGGACGATGAGGGAGGCGACAGTCGTAACCAAGCCGTCCCGGATCACGCACCGGGCCACGCCCGGATGCCGAAACGGGACCGTCAACAACCGAACGAGAGCGTCGAGACCGCCAGACTGGAGGGAGCCGCCACCACGACGGGGGCACATACTCGACAATTCCCGAACGATCACATCAACTTTCTGTAGTGTCTGGCAACGACGGCGGCGAGCGGATTCGATGCCGACTAGTAGCGTCGGCGGCTTGCCTCAGGTATGGCTGCGTTCGATCCCGAGAAGTTCGAGGACAAGTACGAGCACTACTTCACCGAGCTACAGAAGGCCTACAAGCAGGCCTTCGAGGTGATGAACGACCGCTACGACTCCGAACTGATCCACGCCATCGACCAGCAGATCCTCAACGAGTCCGAGCCGGTCTACGAGGGCGACGGCGAGTTCGGGATCGACCTCCCCGAGGACCCGACCGAGCGCCTGACCGCGATCATCGTCGACGACGAGAAACTGGCGACCGTCCTGGAACGGTACGTCGAGGAACTGGAGTCCCAGCATCGGGAGGTCTTCGGGTTCGAGGGGTAGGAGAGCCCGAGCGAAGCGAGGGGTCTCCGGACATTCGAACGGCGACCACGGGGAGCCGTGAGACAGGCGAGAGGCATCGCGACCACCGGGAGCGATGCCTCGCCGGACAATCGAGCGGAGAGGAACGGCCCGCGAGATAGCGAGGGGCGGCGCTCACTTCGTTCGCTCCGGTCTTCTGGAAGCCAAGCGCCAGAGAAGACGAGTTACCCGGACCGGCGGTACAGGACTGCGAGAACGGCGATCAGGGCCACCTGTACTACCTTGTCGCCGATCCCGATCGCGCCCAGGTCCGGCCAGTTGACCGCCAGCCAGATCGGGATCTGGCCGGCAGTGAACGGGATTCCCAGCAGGTACAGGAGTCGTCGCCGCACGTCGAGCAGGACTCCGATAATCGCGCCGACGTAGACGACCCCGGCAAACAGGAAGGTGAGCCCCATCGGGGAGGAGAGAAAACTCACGCCCAGCCAGAGGTGGATGGCCCCGGTGATCGCAGCCAGGCCGATCCCGGCCCAGTGCAGCGTCGTCAGCGATTCCGTCGCGAGGGTACCCTCGCTCTGTCGGTCGGCAGTCGTCGATGCCATATTCATAGTACGGACGGCTCGAACTTCAGTCTACAGCCTCTCGGCGACGTGGTGGCGCACGGCCTCGTGAAATCGGGCACTGTCGAACCGCTCGCGTGACGACGACGGGCGTTCGTCGCGTTCGATCGCCCGTGCGATACGAGCGGCGGCGTCGTCCAGCGAGGTGAACAGCCGTCGCTCGTCGCCGACGACATCGCGCTGCCCGCCGCTGTCGGGGGCGAAGGTGAGCATCCCGGCAGCCACACACTCGGCCAGGGCCATCCCGAAGTGCTCGCGGCGCTTCGTGTTGAGCCCGTAGCGATGAGAGCCAAGCAGGTGTTCCAGTCGCTCCCGGGAAACCTCCCGTTCGAGCGTGACGTACGAACGGTCTCGGGCAGCGGCTTCGACCTGCTCGACGTACTGGCGGTACGCCGAGGCCGCCGACCCGACGAGGTGGAGGTGGCAGTCGTGGCCGCGCTCGCGGACCGCGTCGACGACTTCGATCGCTGCCAGCGGCCGCTTGTCGGGTGCGAGACGGCCAACGGTGACGATCCCACGCTCGCGCTCGTCCCACGGACAGGCCGGCGGGATCGAGTCGACCGGCGGGGCGAGGACGGTCGGCCGGCGGTCGTAGGTCGCCGCGACCACGTCGGCCGTCCAGTCGGAGTTGGCGAGGACGGTTGCGTCCGTGGGCAGTTCCCGGCCGGGACCTGCCAGTCGGGACCACAGTCGATTCCAGCGGTCGAAGCCGCCAGCCGGACAGTGGTACTGAGCGAACTGGGGGAAGTGGACGTACTGGACCGAGGGGAGCGGGAGTGCCATCTCGTTGGCCGTGCTGACTGCGAGGTCGAAGGCGTGGGCACGCCGCCGGAAGGCTGTGACGAGCAGGACGCTCCGGAGCGGGAGTTGCGGCCCCACCACCGGCGCGACGGCGGCGAAGCAGTCGGCGAGTCGACGCCCGGCCAGTGGGCGCTCGACCGTCACGGACACGTCGGTCCCAAAGAGGTCGTTCAGGTCGTCGATGTCGGTCCGTGAGAGCGTAAACAGCGTCACCTCGTGATCTGCCTGCAGCGCCTCACAGACGTGCAGACAGACCGCGTCGGCCCCCCCGCGTAGATCGAGCGTGTTGTGAAGAACGGCGATCCGGGCCACAGGTGTCCAGTGGGGCGGAGCGGATAAAGTCCTATCGTGGCGGTCCAGGCGAGCGACTCGTCAGCTACCAGAGCGTACCGAGGGGCCGAGCCCACGGCAGGTCGAGTACAGGATTCGGACGGACCGCGAGAGACACCACCCGGGGTGAGAACCAACCGGAGCGGCCGAGAACGCGGGCGGCTGCGTCGTGGTTCCTGTCGACCACGGTCTACGGTGTCCAGCCCTGTGGAGTGTGGCCGACCAGCGGATCTGTCGCCCCGACCTGGCCAGTGCTCTGATGACGGCGATGTCGACTCTTGTTTTCGCGGCCAGCCTTCGGGGTCACTCCCGGCGATGCCATCGTCGCGCCCAGTTAGGCTCGTTCTTTTTTTACGCGGGCGATCAACGATCGGCTGTGCAATGCCTGTTCGTCGGTGCCGGCGACGTGGCGAGTCAGTACGCGGCGGGACTGACAGCGTCGCCCGTCGATGTGGTCGGCGTCTGTGACCTGGACCGGGCGCGTGCCGAACGGCTGGCCGAACAGGTCGGAGCGGTGGCCTACACGGACCTTACGACGGCACTGGCCGAGACCACCGCCGTGGCGGTCGTCAATCTGACCGACCACCAGGCCCACGCCGACGTGACCGAGCAGTCGCTGCGAGCGGGCTATCACGTCCACTCGGAGAAACCACTCGCAGTAGACGCCTGGCGGGCGCGGAATCTCCTCGCGCTGGCGTCCGATCGCGGCCTGGCGCTTGGCTGTGCGCCGACGAATCACCGCTCGGTCGCCCAGCGCCAGGCTGCTGGCGTACTCGCGGACGGACGGACCGGCACGATTCGAGAGGGGTACGCCCACGCACACGTCGGCCGGGTGACAGAGTGGCACGACGATCCCGAGGCTTTCCTGGCCGTCGGGCCGCTGTACGACGGAGCCGTCTACCCACTGACGCTCTTGGTCGCGTGGTTCGGGCCGGTCGAGACGGTTCGCACCGCCGACGCGCGCTCGCCATGGCCAGACCGGGCAGAGGACGACCCCGAACGCGCGAGCCACGTGACCGCAACCCTGTCGTTCGCGGGCCCGACAGTCCAGTTGACCGCCAGCTTCTACGCACCACATCGGAGCCGAGAGTTCTACGGACTCGAACTCCACGGCGACGACGGGTCGCTCTATCTGGACGACGCGGGAGCCCTGACAGCGACCGACGACAGTGTACAGTACGGCGGCCTCGGTCGGTCGTACACGTCGATGCCGCCACAGACGCCCGACCGTGAGCGCCGCCACCTCGCTGGCGTCGAACGGCTGGCACGGCACCGGCACCGCGAGCGGCCGCCACTCGCCGATGCCAGGCGCAGCGCCCACGTGGTCGCCGTCTGTACTGCGATCGAGCGCGCCGCGGCGTCTGGCGGTCCGGTGACAGTCGAGGACTGCGGCGCGACGGCGGTCGATCCGGTTCCACCGGTCGTTCGCCCACCGTCGCCGCTCAGCGAAGGGACTGTTCAGCCTGGCGACGGGCGAGCGGCGCTCCGGTTGCCGTCGATCGGCTTCGGCTGTTCGCGCTACCGCGACGGGGAGTACGTCGACCGGACCGACTCGATCGCACGGGCGCTGGACGCGGGCTACCGGCTGCTTGACTCCGCAGAACTGTACGGCAACGAGTACCGGATCGGAGATCTCCTGGCGAGTCCCGGCACACCCGACCGTGAGCGGCTCTTCCTGATTGGGAAAGTCTGGAACACCAACCACGAACACGTCGCGGCGGCCTGCCGAGGGTCGCTCTCGGAACTCGGGATCGACGCGTTCGACTGCTACACGCTCCACTGGCCGACAGCCTGGAAACATCGGGGGCCGCTGGATCGGCTCGCGGAGAAGCCCGTCGCGGAACAAGAGCGGCTGACGTTCCCCGAACGCGACGGCGAGCCAGCGACCGTCGACGTGTCCCTCACCGAGACGTGGCGGCGCATGGAATCGCTCGTCGACGAGGGACTGACCCGCACGCTGGGGCTGTGTAACGTCTCCGTCGAGCAACTCGATGCCGTTTGTGAGGGCGCTCGTGTCCCACCGGCACTCGTTCAGGTCGAGTCCCACCCGTATCGTCCCCGCTCGGAGCTAGTCGCGGAGTGTCACGACCGTGGCATCCGAGTCGTCGCCCACTCGCCACTGTCCGCGCCCGGACTGCTTGAGGAACCAGTGCTGGCCGCCGTCGGCGACGACCACGATCTCTCGCCGGCACAGGTCACACTGGCGTGGCAGATCACCCGCGGCGTGGTCCCGATTCCCGCGAGCAACGACCCGGAGCACGTCGTCGCGAACGCTGCCGCGGCCGGTCGACGCCTCCCGCCGGACGCGATAACCCGAATCGAGGCGCTCGCCGACGCGGAGTTCGGGAGATGAGCGGCGTCGACGGCGAGGTCCCGCCCGCGCTAGTGCGGCGGTGGGCGGCAGGCGTCGTAGTTGCCGTCGTCGGACTGGCGCTCGGGACCGCTCTCCTGGAGATGGTCCTCGTGCATCCGGCCGCGTTCCGCTGGACGGTTGGCGCGGCAGTAATCCTGTGCTTCGAACTCGCGTTCTGGTACTACCACCTCGGCGCGAACCATCGCACGGGAGGAGCGTCGTTCGAGACGCTCGGTGCGGCCAACGCGCTGACGTTGCTGCGGGGGGGCCTCCTCGCAATCGTTGCCGGGTGTGCGCTGATCACACCGGATCCCTTCGCCCCGCTCGCCTGGTTGCCCGCCGCCTGCTACGGGGTGAGCGTAGCCATCGACTGGCTCGACGGCACCGTCGCGCGAGCGACCGATCGAGTGACGGTTCTGGGGTCTCGCCTCGATATGGCGATCGACACGGTCGGGTTCCTTGTGGCCCCAGTCGTCGGTGTGCTCTGGGGACAACTGCCCGTCTGGTACCTCTCGCTGTCGCTCGCTCGCTACCTGTTCAAGAGCGGACGGAGACTCCGGATTGCGCGCGGCCGTCCGGTCTACGATCTTCCCGAGAGCCGGCTTCGGCGGCCGCTTGCCGGCCTCCAGATGGCCTTCATCACGTTCGCTCTGGCACCGGTGACTCCCCCCTCCGTGGTCCGGAGCCTCGCGGCCGTCGTCCTCGTTCCGTCACTGGCGGTGTTCCTGCGAGATTATCTCGCCATCAGTGGTCGTTGGCATAATAATAAAAGGTGAACACACCAACAGATAGCCGTGCAATCATCAGGCGACGGTTGGCTCCAGATGTCGCTCGTCCAGCTGGACGACTACGGACCCTGGACAGTGACACCCAAGCCACGGTCGGAGACCGACCTGCAGGCGTTCCAGTCCCGACTGTTCGCCGATCTGGCCGACTTCGTCGGGAGCCGAGATGGCTACGCCTTCTTCGGGCGCTTCGACAACATGATCGCAGTGACCAACGGAATCGACCCGGAGACCCACGAGCGATTCCAGGAACGGGTTCGCAACCGGTACCCCGTGACTGCCAGCGTCGGGATCGGCCGCGCGCCCACGCCGGCCGCGGCACTGGGAGCCGCCAGCGAAGCGCTGCAGTCAGCCGGCGGGGCTCAGGACCCCGCCCGAGAGTCCGCCATCGCAGTCGCTGGTCCGGATCGATCGTCGGGACACGTCACCATCGCACACTTCGACGTCGTCGACGCGACCGGGACCTACACGAACACCCACAACGCCGTCGACACGAACCTGACCATCCAGCGGGCGACGACGGAGCTCGCGAGTTACCTCCGCTCGGAACACGACGGCGTCACACAGTTCGTCGGCGGTGACAACGTCGTCGCCGCCTGCCCGCCACTGGACGAGGCGCAGTTCGACGAGGCCCTGTCCCACGTCGAGGCGATCGCTGGCGTCACCCTCCAGGTCGGTGTCGGTGCGGGATCGACCGCCCGCGATGCCGGCCAGGAGGCGAAAGAGGCGCTCGAACGCTGTCGCGAGACCGGAACGCGGTTTGCCAGAGGAGACTGATGGTCCAGACACTGTACTTCACCGCAGAACGAGAGGCGGCGATCCGCGATCGGCCCGCAAGAGACCTCGACGCGGAGGCCGTCCGGGTCGAGACGGCAGTGTCGGCAATCAGCGCGGGCACGGAACTGCTCATCTATCGGGGTGACGCACCAGAAGAATTGGTCGCCGACGAGGAACTCGACGCTCTCAGCGGCGATCTCGCCTTCCCGCTGTCCTACGGCTACGCCGCGGTGGGCACGGTCGTCGACACCGGAAGTACCGTCGCCGACGACTGGCGTGGACGACGCGTCTTCGCGTTCAATCCACACGAAACGTCGTTTACCGCTCCCGTGTCGGCAGTCGTCCCGGTCCCACAGACGATGGACACGGAGACGGCTGCACACCTCCCGAGCGTCGAGACCGCCGTCAACTTCGCGCTCGACGGACAGCCTCGCGTCGGCGAGCGCGTCGTGGTCTACGGAGCCGGAACGATCGGACTGTGTACGACGAGCGTCCTCGCCTCGTTCCCACTGGCCGAACTGGTCGTCGTCGATCCAGTCGAACAGCGACGTGCGCTCGCAGAGCGGTTCGGCGCGGACCGAGCAGTTGCCCCTGGCGACGAAATAGGGTTCGCCGATCGAGAGCCCGACGGCGCAGATCTGGTCTACGAACTGTCGGGCAATCCCGAAGCACTCGACGATGCCGTCGGTACCGTCGGCTACGATGGGCGAATCGTCGTCGGCTCGTGGTACGGCACCAACCGCGCCGACCTGGGTCTGGGCGGTCGGTTCCACCGGGACCGAATCACCATCGAGTCGAGTCAGGTCAGTACGATCGCTCCGGAGCTTCGGGGACGGTGGTCAAACGAACGTCGCCTGGAGACCGCCCTGGAGCACCTCGACGACATCACGACCGACGCTCTCGTCTACGATCGAGTCCCGTTCGCTTCGGCCCCCGAGGCGTACCGACGACTGGACGAACACTGCCCACCTGGCGGTATCATACTCACCTACTAGCCTTTCACTGACCAACATGGGACCAGACACACACGACACGTACCGCGTCGCGGTCGAACGCGATCTGATCGCACAGCACTCCCTCACCGTCCCCGATCCGGGACCCGAAGGAACGGTCCACAGTCACCACTTTACCGTCACCCTGGTACTCACGGGACCGGAGCTAAACGAGTACGGCTACCTCGCCGACATCGACGCTGTCCACGCCGCGCTCGACGACATCGAGGAGAGATACACCGACGGCCTGTTGAACGATCTCCCGGAGTTCGACGGGCTGAATCCGAGCGTCGAACACTTCGCGCGACTGATCGGCGACCGTGTCGCCCCACGGTTCGAGGACGCTCCGGCGACGACGCTCACCGTCCGCGTCCACGAGGACGAGGCCGCGTGGGCGAGCCACGAACGGACGCTGGACTGATGGACCACGCCACACCACGCTACCTCCACGCCAAGGAGTCGGTCGACGAGCGAGCGCGCTCTGGGCGGGTCCGGGACCGGCTGCTCGCAGCCCTCCCCGACGACCCCCAGATCGTCGATCTCGGGTGCGGGACCGGCGTCACCGTCTCGAACCTCCGCCGATGGGGTGTCGACCGCGGGCGCTACCGCGGGATCGACACGGCGGCACCGATCGTCACCCACGCCCGCGCAGTTCGCCCCGAAATCTGTCGGCAGACGGGGGCGACAGTGTCGCGAGACGCGTCGGGATGGACCGCCGACGGCCTCGACTGTCGGTTTCGGGTCGGGGAGGCGCTGGCCTCGGCCGACGAACAGTTCCAGGACGGGGCCGATGTCGTGGTCGCACAGGCGTTCCTCGACCTCGTCGACCTCGACGACGCCCTCGCAGCCGTCCGGCGGGCGCTCGCCCCCAGCGGCCTGCTGTACGCACCGATCACGTTCGACGGCGTGACCTGTTTCCAGCCCGACCACCCCGACGACGAGGCCGTCCAGCGGGCGTACCACGCGGCGATCGATACCCAGCCCGGCCGGGACAGTCGGGCAGGGCGACACCTCCTCGATCGGCTCAGAGATCGAGCGGTGCTGGCGGTCGATAGCGCCGACTGGATCGTCAGGCCACGAGACGGCACGTATCCCGCCGACGAACGTTACTTCCTCTCGCAGATACTGTCGTTCGTCGCGGACGCGCTGGCCGAATCCGCCGTCGACGGAACTGACTGGCTCACGACGCGGCGGGCACAGCTCGAAGCGGGTGCGTTGACCTACGTCGCCCACCAGTACGACTTCCTCGCGCGACTATGATGGTGCTGACCCACATCCTCGTCGGACTGTCGTTGGCAGTTCCGGTCACCGTCGTGGCCCCCTCGCTGGCTGGACCGGCCGCGCTCGGCGGAATCATTGGCGGGTTCGTCCCCGATCTCGACCTCCTCGGTGGACAGCACCGCAAGACGCTCCACTTCCCGGTGTTGGGACTCATTCCCCCCGGAGCCGGCGTCGTCGTTGCCCTGCTCGTACCCGGCCCCCTCACCGCCGCCGTCGCGGTCGGCGGAGTCGCGTTCGTCGTCCACTCGGCCAGCGACGCGCTCGGCGGCGGCCGAGAACTCAGACCCTGGGAACGGACCAACACCGACGCCGTCTACGATCATTACCGCGGGCGGTGGCTGGCGGCCCGCTATCTGGTCCCCTACGACGGCCACCCACGGGATCTGCTCGTCGCCGTCCTCGCTGCGATTCCGGTACTGGCAGTCTACGACGGCCCGGTCCGCTGGGTCACCGTGAGTGCCCTCCTCCTGGGCACAGTGTACGCGCTCGTTCGCAAACGGATTCCGAAGTACGTCAGGCCGATCGTGGAGTGAGTCACACCCCTCGCCGCTCACGTGTCGCTCACTTTGTTCGCTCCCGCTCACCGCTTCCGAGATCCGTGACTCCCGTCGGTCGTCACGGATCTCGTACGTATCCGGAAAATCCATACCCGTCGCCGGCCAACGACGATTCGATGGACGCACCGCTGTGGACCGAGAAACACGCCCCATCGCTCGCAGACATTCCCCAGCCACAGGCCCGCGAGCACCTCCAGGGCGCGATCGAGGAGCCGATGAACCTCCTCGTTCACGGACCGATCGGGTCGGGCAAGACCGCGGCCGTGCGGGCGCTGGCCGAGGAGACCCACGAGAACCCCGACGCCGACCTCGTCGAGATCAACGTCGCCGACGTGTTCGATCTGACCAAGAAGGAAGTCGCCAACGACCCCCGGTTTTCGTCGTTTATCGACTCGAAGCGCCGACGTGACTCCTCGAAGGCGGACCTGATCAACCACGTCCTCAAGGAGTCGGCGAGCTACACGCCGATGTCGGGCTCGTACAAGACGATCCTGCTGGACAACGCCGAAGGGATGCGAGAGGACTTCCAGCAGGCGCTGCGTCGCGTGATGGAGCAGTACTACGAGGCGACGCAGTTCGTGATCGCGACTCGCCAGCCCTCCGCGCTGATCCCGCCGATCCGCTCGCGGTGTTTCCCGATCGTGATGCGTGCGCCGACCCACGAGGAGACCGTCGGCGCGCTCGAACGAGTCGTCGAGAGAGAGGGGGTCGACTACGACGCGGACGGACTGGAGTACGTCGCCGGCTACGCCGACGGCGATCTCCGGCAGGCGGTGCTGGCCGCCCAGACCACCCACGAGCAGGCGGGCGAGATCACGATGAACACCGCCTACGAGGCCCTCAACGCCGTCGAGGCCGACGACCAGGTCGAGTCGATGATCGCGGCCGCCGAAGCCGGTGAGTTTACCGACGCGCGTGCGACCCTCGACGACCTGCTCGTCGACGAGGGCCACAGCGGCGGGGACGTGCTCGAAGACGTACTCGAAGTCGTTCGGGCTCGCTACTCGGGCGACCGCGTCGCCGAGATCCACCGGATCGCCGGCCGGATCGACGCCGACCTCGTCGAAGGGACGAGCGACCGGATCCACGTCTCCCATCTGCTGGCCGAGATCGGCGAACTGGCACAGACAGAGGGGTGAGCGGCGGTGGTCGGCCGGGAGACCGGACCCACCGGCGTGCGTCGTGCATCTCCGAAAGTAGTCCAATTTTTACACTATCAGCAACACTTTTCATCTGAGTATCAGTAGTATCCGGTGATATGAGTCAGATGTCAGCCGGTGTCAGCACCGTCCAGCTCTGCATGCGACGGTTCGCGCCGGACGCGGCCCAGCAACGCCAACGGGAGGTGGTCGCACAGCTGGAAGCGCTGTCCGACCGGGGGCTCGTCGAGGAGGTGACCCGCGAGTGGTGGAGCACGCGCGTCTGTACACCGGGGACAGACGACAGTGAGGGAGCTTCCTGTCCGATGATCGTCGAGGAACTGCTCGACGCCGTCGAGGGAACGGGGATCTCGTTGCAGCCGGCCTTCCGTCACGCGACGGGCCACGAGACCGCGGACTCGGACGTGCTCTATCTCCCGGTGATCTGTCTGGTCGTCCGCGAGGACGGCGAGATCGCGGGGATCTATCCGGCCTGTGACGGCCAGACCCACCACCGCGTCGAGGACGCACTCGATCGGATCGAGTCTGGCGAAGCCGTCTCGAACCTCTAAATAGCGGGCCACACAGAGGCTGGTGTCGACCACCCGTCGCTCGACATGGGAAGCTTCCTTAGGATCGAAGCAGTAGCTACGATCATGAAACGAGAGCCGCCACAGACCGAAGAGGGCTGGTACGTGTTGCACGACCTGCGCCACGTCGACTGGGACGCCTGGCGGGCGGCCCCCGAGCGAGACCGGGATCGAGCGCTGACCGACGGGATCGACTACCTGGAGTACTTCGAGGCCGTCGAGGACAGTTCGGCGGGCCAGTCTGCGGTCTACACCGTGCTGGGCGACAAGGCCGACCTCATGATTCTGCACCTGCGGCCGACGATGGCCGACCTGGACGCCGCCGAGCGGCAGTTCGAGCAGACCGAGTTCGCCCGCTACACAGAGCAGGCCACCTCCTACGTCTCCGTGACGGAGGCCTCGGGCTACACCGAGAAGGCCCGCGAGTACTTCGAGGGCGAGGTCGACGACGACTCCGGGCTGGCACAGTACATCCAGGCCCGTCTGCACCCCGACATCCCCGACGAGGAGTTCGTCTGCTTCTACCCGATGAGCAAGCGTCGCGAGCCGGACCAGAACTGGTACGACCTGCCCTTCGCCGAGCGGGCCGAACACATCAAGCGCCACGGTGACATCGGCCGTCAGTACGGCGGCAAGGTCGAGCAGATGATCGCCGGCTCGATCGGGTTCGACGACCACGAGTGGGGGATCACGCTCTGGAGCGACGACATGACCCACGTCAAGGACCTGCTCACGCAGATGCGCTTCGACCCTTCGACGTCGAAGTTCGCCGACTTCGGGCGCTTCTACGTCGGTCGCCGGTTCGCGCCGTCGGACCTGCCGGCGATGATGAACGGCCAGCGCGTTCCGGCCGAGGGCACGAACGCACCGGGAGCGACGACCGACGGACACGCCCGGCCCGCCGACGGAGACCATCCCGGGACCCGCGAGACCGCGACGGCCGGCCAGTCCGGCGACGCGGGCAGTCACGGCGGCGTCCATCCGGGCAGCTCCGCCGAGGGCGACCACCCACACGACGGCGGCGACGTGGCCAACCAGGACGACGCGAGCGAGACCGACGACGACGGCCACCCCGGGAGCGGTGGCCGCCCGTCGCCGGGTGAGACCACGTACGAGGACGTCGACGACCTCACCCAGCGACTCGCCACGATGGGGCTGTCCGAGGGCGAGGACTACGACGCCGGCGACTACGGACTGCTGTTCTACTCGGAGAGTGACGCCGAGGCACTGGCCGACGAGGTCGCCGACCTCCGGGAGAGCTTCGACCACTACGACCGCCACGTCGCGACGACCGTGCGCGCCCAGAGCGGTCGGGCCGCCGTCGTCAGCATCTGGACCGCACAGGAAGCCGCCGAGACCGCCGCCGGGTTCCTGGGCGACGTGTCCGGCGTCGACGACACCTACGGGGGCCACCTCGGCGACGGCGCGGACGACGAGCCCGAGCCGACGACGGCGAACTCCAGCGAAGAGATCCAGCAACAGCTCGCCGACGCAAACGTCTACGCCGGGCAGCCGAACGGAGAGGACGTGTTCGCGCTGGTGCTGTACTCCGAGGCCGACCCCGAGACGCTGTCTACCGAAGTGGCCGAACTCACGGAGAGCTTCGATCACTACGACACACACGAGGGCACTGCGGTCTACGAGGCCGGCGAGCCCCTCGACGCCGCGACGGCGGACGCCGACCAGCCCCGAGCGGCCGTCGTCAGCCTCTGGGAGACCCAGAGTGCCGCCGACACGGCGAGTGGCTTCCTCACCGATCTCCCGGGGATCGTCGGCCGCCCCGACGAGGGCGACGGCTTCGGTACGATGGGGATGTTCTACACCGTCGAGCCGGACCACCGCGAGGAGTTCGTCGAGACCTTCGACGAGGTCGGCGAGCTACTCGACGAGATGGACGGCCACCGAGAGACGACGCTGCTTGCGAACCGCGACGACGAGAACGACATGTTCATCGCGAGCCAGTGGGACAGCAAGGAAGACGCGATGGCGTTCTTCCGGTCCGACGAGTTCGCCGAAACCGTCCAGTGGGGGCGGACGGTCCTCGCGGATCGCCCGCGCCACGTCTTCCTGGCCTGAGAACGGCCACGAGTGACACGAGTGGCCGCTTTTTCGCCGCCGGAAAACTCGCTCTGCTCGATTTCCGAGCCCTGCCTCGCGAAGGTCGACAGGACCACGTTTTTCGAGGAGTGGTCACGCGAGTGATCCGACGACGAAAAAGGTGGAGTCGGGGGCGGACGGTCCTCGCAGATCGCCCGCGCCACGTCTTCCTGGCCTGAGAACGGCCACGAGTGACACGAGTGGCCGCTTTTTGATCGCCGTCGCTCTGACGGCGTTTTGAGCGACGGGAACTATTTCGACGCGTCGGCCGAATCGGTTGTGTATGTACCGACGTTCCTTCCTCGCGGCACTGACCGGCGGCGGCCTCGCCGCGGCCAGTGGCTTCGCGGCCCATCGACCGCGCCTGATCGACGGCGCGCGGCGCGGTCGCGGCGATCCCGTCTCGGTGACGCGGACGATCACCGACGAGTCGATCACGTACGACGCCGACCGCGACACGATCCGCTATCCGACGCTGGTCGGGAGCGACGGACCGATCGAGTCCCGGTCGGAGCCGTTCGTACTGTGGGCGAACCGGCGCTGTGCCAGCGTGGGTTCGGAGGTGGTGCTCCCGGCGATCGCGGATCGGGTCGACGGTGAACCGACCGGCATCGGAAAGGGAGTCCGCGGTGTGTCCTTCGGGCTGGTGATCACCGTCTCGGCGACGACGACGCGCGACCGCGACGGAGCGGTCGTCAGCGAGCCGAACCTCTCCGTCGAGCGACTGGTGGGGGTGACGCCGGCGACCGTCTCGGCGACGATCGCGTTCGACGGGCGGGAACACACCAGCCACGTCCCGGTGTTCGTCGAGGAGAGCGAAGTGAGTTACCTGTAGCGAGGCGATGGAGAATCGAGTGCTACTGGGCGTCGTCGGGCACGTCGGCGTCGTCCTCTTCGGTTCTGGTCTTTTCCACGTCGAGTTCGCCGAAGTAGATGTCCGCGCCGTCCTGTGCGACCTTCTCGGCCAGCACGGCACACTTGACCCGCATCGGAGAGATCTCGACGCCGAGCATGTCGACGATGTCGTCGCGGTCCATCTCGTCGAGTGCTTCGACGGACATACCGTGGAGCTGTTCGGAGAGCATCGAGGCCGAGGCCTGGGAGATGGCACAGCCGTCGCCCCGGAACGCCACCCGTTCGATCGTCTCCTCGGCGTCGTCGAGGACGACGTCCATCTCGATGGTGTCGCCACACATCGGATTCTCGCCGACGTGGGTGAACGTTGGCTCCTCGATCTCCCCGTAGTTGCGAGGACTCTTGTAGTGATCGAGGATCTGCTGTCGGTACATATCGGAGCCGCCAAGACCCATTGTTGGAGGCGAGTAGGGGAGTCCCGGCCAAAAGGGTTCCGGGGCCGACACAGTCCCGAGCGCCCCAGGTCGCCCGTCGAAGCCGTCGTATCTGTCGATACGGCGACAGACTTTCACGGACGATCACCGAAGATTATAATTGCAACAGCGTTGTTAATAGTTCGCAAGGAACTTCGATGTTCGATCGAATCAGTGAGCTGTCGAATAAGTCGCTGTCGAACGGTGAGACGCCGTCGGCCGACGAACTCGATGGTGGGCCGCTGGCGTCGCTGCTGGGAGAGGGGGAGACACTGCAACACGTCGTCGCCGGGAACGGTGGGCTCGATCACACGACCAACGGGCGTTCGACGTCGATCGAGCCAAGCGGCGGCCACACGGCGTACATGGTGGTCACGGACCGTCGCGTCTACTTCGTGCTCGGCGACGACCCGGAGACGGCCGAGGTGACCTTCCCTCACGCGGAGATCACGAGCGCGGAGTTCAACAGCGGGCTCCTCAACGCGACGATACTGGTCAAGATCGCCGACGGCTCCGTCCGGTTCACGCCCAAAGACGCCGATCAGGGGGCGACGGTCACCGACTACATCGAACGGATGGCCACCGCCTGGGGAGAGTTCGACGCCGCGCTGACGGACGCACGGAAGACGATCGAGGAGATCGAACAGCGACTCGCCAGCGGCGAGGAGACCTCACGACTCGTCCAGGGTGCCAGATCCTACATCTCGAACGCACACCACGCTGCCACCCACGACGACGACGCGCCCACAGAGCGCATGACGGAGCTGATCGAACCCGTCGAGACGCAACTCGACCAGCTCTGTGTGGCCATCGACACCGAGCAAATCGAGTCGCTGCTGGCCGAGGCCCGCCAGGCCAAGGTCGAGGGCGACCACGAGACGGCCTTCGAAACCCTCGCCCGGGCTCACTCGACGATCGCCGACGGACGCAAGGCCGTCACCGACGGCGGCGTCCTCGAAGCGATCAACGAACTGGGATCGACCTACGACGAACTCGTGCAGATGACCTTCGAGGACGCGACGGCGGCCTGCCACCGCGGGCAGTCGACGGACGATCCCGCGGACGCCGTCGACGCCTGGCGGGAAGCACGCCAGCGCTACCGGGCCGCGCTCTCTGCAGACTGGGACGGCGAGGCGAGTGTCAGCGCCGAGGCTCTCGAGTTCCAGCTTGCGTGGGTGACCCAGCGCCTGATCGACGCCCACATCGACTACGGCGACGCGCTCGAAGCCGAGGGCGAGGAGATCGACGACAGCGACGAGGCGACCGACCGCTACGAACGAGCCAAACGACAGCTCACCCGCGCACGGGAGCTCGCGAGCCAGCACACGTACGCGACCGCGCCGGTCTCGACGGAGCGACTCGACGACATCGAAGAGAAGATCGAACTCGGAGCGTGGCAGTGGGGCGGAGCCGAGTAGTCATCGTATAGGGAGTCATAGAACGGTTGGCGCACCCGTCTTCTGCCCTCTCGAATCGCTCAATGCAGGTGAAACACTGATCGCTTAGTACCGAATCCAGATTTATCGTCTTCGCCGAAGCTCGTTCGTGTACACTGCGAATGTGAAGAGTGGACCAACTGCGAGGAGAAGAATTAATTCGTCAACAGCGGCTCCGATGACACTGAGCTGAAGGCCGATAATCATAAGCATAATGTCGTTCTTCCGGGCGGCAGCAGCGTCCATACTGTGTGATGTTTCTTATCTACTACAAGTGTTTTGCACCCACCAACTAGCGTTCAATAGGCAGGATTACTGAGCAGCGTATTTAGTCAATCAACGCCGAAAAATAGTCACCTTGTGAAGAGTTCTATGACGCCCCATCGTTGTCGGTGAAATATTCTGAATTTTATCTACTGGATCGATAGTTATAATCGGACAGCAGCGGACTGTACTGCGGGGGCCACTCAATGCTCGACCGAATCAGCGAACTTTCGAGGGAGACCGTCCGGGGGGAAACGACGATCGCGGAGCTCGGTACCGGGCCGCTCGAATCGCTCCTCGGGGACGAGGAAGCCGCACAGTACGTCCTGGCAAGCACCAGCGCGATCGAACACACGGTCGACGGGCAACCGACGAGCATCGAGCCCGACGACGGCCACGGCGCGTACCTGGTCGTGACAGACCACCGGCTGTACGCGCTGCTGGGCGACGAGCCGACGACGGCGGCGCTGACCCTCGCCCTCGGTGCAGTCTCCCGGTCGGCGCTCGACGACGGACTGCTACGGACGACACTGACCGTCCAGACTCCGACGGAGTCCGTCGTCTTCCGCCCGGTCGACGCCGAACAGGCCGCGGCCGCCGAGGCGTACGTCGACCGCGTCGGCTCGTGCTGGTCCGAGCTGGCGACGGCACTCGACGACGCACGGGCCGGCCTCGACGCGCTGCGCGAGGCGATCGAGGCGTCGGACGCCGTCGACCGTCACCGACAGCACGCACGCGCCCGGCTCTCGAAGGCCTACCACTGTGCGACCCAGGCGGACGACGCGCCGACGGCGGCGATGCGGGCACAGATCGAGCCCGTCGAGGACGAGCTGGACCGACTCTGTGCGGTGGCGACGGCCGACGAGGTCGAGACGCGACTCGAAGCAGCTCGCAGCGCCCACGAGGACGGCGACTACGAAACCGCCTTCGAGACACTGGTCGCAGCCGGCGAGTCACTCGACGAGGCCAGCGAGACCGACGACGTCGAGAACCGCTTCGAAGCCCTCCGTGAGACCCACGACGAGCTCGCGACGACGTTTCTGGAGCGCGCAGAGCAGCGCTGTCGGGACGGACTCGATGCGGCGACGCCCCCAGAGAGGGTCGACGCCTGGGAGGACGCACTCGACCGCTACAGGGCCGCAGCGGCCGCCGGGTGGACGGCCGCCGCGGGCGTGACCGAGGCGATGGTTCGGTTCCAGCTGGTCTGGGTGGTCGATCGCTGTGTCGACGCGCTCGCGACGGCGGCCGCCGAACTGGCAGCCCAGGGCGACGACCGGGGCGAGGGACACGCAGACGCCGCCGACTACTACGAGCGAGCGCTCGAACGCCTCCGACGGGCCGAGCAGCTCTCGGACGCACATCCCGAGGCCGGCGACAGCTTCGCGGATAGGATCGACGCGCTCGAAACGAAGGCCGAGCGTGCCCAGTGGCAGTGGGGCGGCGAGGACTGACCGAACGCAGCGTCAGTAACTCACCACCGGATCCCGCTCCAGAGACCACCTTTTCGCCTCGTTCGGTCCTCACTCGGCGAAAACGTGGGCGAAAAACGCCACCAGCTCAGTAACTCACCACCGGATCCCGCTCCCGAGACCACCTTTTCGCCTCGTTCGTTCCTCACTCGGCGAAAACGTGGGCGAAAAACGACAGCGTCAGTAACTCACCACCGGATCCCGCTCCCAGAACTCGCTGCCCTTCTCCAGTTTCGGCACCCAGGTCTCTTCCTCGCGGGCCAGCAGCGTCACGTGGGACTCCTTGACCTCTTTCAGGGTGTCGTGCTCGGGGAGGAACTGGCCGACCCGCTCGGTGAACGCCCGAACTTCGTCGTGGCTGGGCATCGAGTCCCGATCCAGACGGCCACGGGAGTGGCCGACGTGCATGTAGGCCTTCATCTCGATGTAGTCGGCGTCGGCGCGCTGGCACATCGCGGCGTACCAGGCGGGGTGGTGCATGTTGTGGCCCTTCACCAGCGTCGTCCGGATCACGGTCCGGGTGTCGTCTTTGTCGGCCAGCACGTCCAGCGTGTCGATCAACGAGTCCCACGCGCCGTCCTCGACGGCCTTGACCGTGTCGTCGAAGGTCTTGCGGTCGGGCGCGTCCACGGAGACGTACAGCTGTGTCGGATCACACTCGGCCAGCACGTCGGGGTTCGTGCCGTTGGAGACGAGGAAGGTCGTGATGTCTCGGTCGTGGAACTCCTCGATGAGTTCGGGCAGGTACGGGTACAGCGACGGCTCGCCGTCCAGCGAGATGGCGACGTGACGAGGCTCCATGGCCTCCTCGAAGCGCTCGCGAGGGACCTTCTCGTTGCCGCCAAAGCCCGAGAGGAGTTTCTTCTGGAGTTCCAGCGAGGCGTCGGCGACCGCCGACGGATCGTCCCACTCCACGTCGCCCAGTTCGTAGGCGTGGCCGGCGTGGTCGCGCCAGCAGAAGACACACCGCTCGTTGCACTTGACGACGGGGGTCATCTGGATGCAGCGGTGGGACTCGATGCCGTAGAAGATGTACTTATAACATTTGCCACGTCCTGTAAGAGCATTCTTGGTCCACCCACAGGTTTGTGCCGCCGTGTGATTCTCACTGTGGTAATCGGGATCGTCTACCTGTTTCGGCCCGTTCGATTCGCTCATTTGCTGAATAGGTTGTTACGAATGGAGAAAAGGCGTGTGGTCGGTGACTCTTTGCCGCCGAATCGGGGGGACTAATTCATGAACATGATTTCCGGTGTTCTTTGAATCATTGGCATACCGATTGGAATTCCGATTATCGTTAAGCAGGCCAAGGCACCGGCACCAAACCACAGTAGTCCCAGCCACCACCCAACGAATATGAACCATAGGATCTTGACTTTGTTACTCATAGTCACTAGTCTAGATCCACTGGCAATAGGTTTAGGGGATATTTCCACTAGAAATCAGTAAATCACTTTGATTTGAAAATCCAGTATAGTTATCAGGTTCTGTCCGAACAATGTATTATGGACCGCCGCACATTCCTCTCATTGAGTATCGGTGGGTTTGCCCTCTTAGCTGGGTGTTCAGGTGACTCAAACGAATCGGGATCTAGTGGATCACAAACCACAAATCCAGATACCACTCCAACGGACTCATCAACTCCAACAGATTCCCCCACAGATACACCGACTGAGACACCGACAGAGACCAACACGCCAACAGAGACAGATACACCGACAGACACTCCTACTGAAACCGATACACCAACTGAAGCGACTTCAAGCTATCAGGTTCGCATAAGCTACGATGGCGAATGGTCAGGGAGCATTGGAGGGGGTGGTTCAACTCGGTCTGTCGATGGAACAGGAACGCGAACGTTTGATATTGCGGGAGATCCGTTCATTGTCTCTGCAAACGCTCAGAAGGGTGATGATGGAGCAGGCACACTCACCGTCCAAATCCTCGAAAATGGAGATGTAATCGCCCAACGAACAACCAGCGCTGCTTACGGTTTAGCACAGGTTACGTCTGAAGACGATATTCAAACTGAGAGTGATAGTAGTGGTTCTTCGGATAGTAGCAGTTTCGAGGTTCGGATTGAGTATAGTGGACAGTGGCAAGGGAGTATTGCCCAAGGAGGCTCTAGCAGAAGTGTTGACGGATCTGGTACTGAGACGTTTGCCATTGATGGGAGTCCAGATATTATTTCAGCAAATGCTCAGAAACAAGATGATAGCTCAGAGACGCTAACTATACAGATTCTTGAAGACGGGGTGGTAGTTGAGGAAACATCGACAAGCGCTGAGTATGGTGTCGCTCAAGTCACGTATTCGAGTTTCTAACGTAACTGAGGCGGATACTCAATCCTTCTAGATTTAGTATTCACTCCTCTTGCAGTTTCTCGGCCACTAATGTACCGAGATCCTGTTTCGCTTCAGCCTCTTCTTTGGCCGGCGACGGAAGTAGCCCCAGTTTGTCTTTCTGGCGAATTGTGGTCTTGTCCATCCGGTCAAGGTCAAGGTTCACAGGGTTGCTATCTTCGACACTAATCGGCCCGTCGTCGGTGGCTTTGGTTTGGTCTTTCAGGATCCCGTCCTGTAGCTGTTGCTTGGTTGCTTTCCAGCGGGCGTAATCCCGGATGCACATGAGCAACACGTCGTCACCATAGGCGGTGAGATTCATCTGTGCGTCCTCGAAGGTATCCACGTCAGTAGGCGTTAGTGTCGCCTCATACACTGGCTTGGGTGCATCCTGACTGTATCCGTACAATTTGTTTAGAATCCATACAGCGGCGTCTCTATCGGCTTCGAGCAACCAATCAAAGAGCTTCACCGGGTCAGCATGAAGCCCCGTCTGAAGCGCGTTCATGTTGCCTTCAGGGGGTGATCCGCCGTCGTTCCCTTCGGCATGGTCGTTCCCTTCGAGGTGTGCTGTATCCTTCGGGCCGGTACTCTTCCCCCCGTGTTTGTCACACTTCCCGTGTTCTCCAATAGCCGCACGCTTACACCGCTCGCCAGTGGTCTTTGCCTGTGCCTCGCACCGTCCGTGTTCGCCGTATTCCATAGGGTCAATCACCTGTGTTCATGCAGTTTGTGTTCGTTTTTCCCCGGCCAGAATCCGCCACCGGGATACCGAAAAACCGGAAGTAGACAAGCTTCCGGTACGTGGACCGAGAGAAATACCTCGCCAATCATGGGTCATCGGCAAACCCGCTATTCGTTACGAACGCGCCACTTCTCCAGTGCGGCAAGATCGAGGCTACTCCCACCCGTGGAATCAACCCGATTCCCGTCACTATCGAGTGCAATCATGCGGTCATGCCAGTCCGACCATTGATCTTCAGCCACGGGAAGCGGCATTTCCTCGCCGGCTTCAAACGCAATCGTTGGGTCCGTCGTACCTTCGACCCGCGCCGGAACGGGCGAGAGATCCAACTCCTCGGGGAAGCAGTCTTCAGGATAGTCTGACGGATTCCCAAGGTGGAAATCGCCGGCTGTTGCTGCCCAAATGACCGTCTCTGTGCCTTCGGGAAGCACCTGCTCGGGTTCGGCGTCCTCCTCGGGGCGTTCAATCGTAGGCATTAGTTCAGCACCCCACTACCCACGTCATGCCCGTCTGAATCATCGCTTTCGTCCGAGTCGGTATTCTCTGTCAGAATCCCGCTCGGAATATCGTCAAACTCGTCACTATCCGTATTTGCCGTCGTATCAGTCGACACGCCCGCCGGCGTCACGAGATCTAGTTTCGTCGCCAGAGACGTTTTCGTTGGGAAGTCCTCAATCACAGTGTCCGTGTCGGTGTACTCGGCACTGTTGGCAACGATCTTCTCGGCCATGCGTTCCTTCTCTTGGATCTCATTCAGCTCTGCCGCTGCTGCGCGTAGTTCTTTGTCGGTACTGTCGATGTTGTCAAAGTCACTCATAGCTATGAATCTCCTCTCTGCTAATCAAGTTGCTCGCGGGATACTCCCGGTCATCGCCCGCAATTCAGTTACAAGTCGATTCCTTCCGGGCTTCCCTGCATACGACCGTCAGCAACGTGGAGAGATCCACAATATGCAAGAACCCGATAATCACAATGCCGAGTGTTCCATCCGCTTGATTCAGCAACACAAGCAACGTGACCAACAGCGAAGCGGCTAACGTCTCACTCGGCCATGTCTCTGGTAATTTCCAATTCATCGGAGAAGGTCTCCTACTGTCCCCGGTGTCCCAACCTAAGACCGCCCATTGATTCTATTTAGAGAGTCAATATGGTGTTTCATTATATGCCGATGTACGTCTGAAAGTTGGGACACTTGGGACACCACTACTCGAAAGAATCAATTCCGGCGTTCCGACTGTTGTTCTCTTCTTGTGGTTCGGAATCACCCGGTGCGTCATCGGTGAGAACAAACCCATTGTAGCCATAGATCCGGCTTCCATCAATCCGCCGTCGGGTTTTGCTCACCCCGTCACGTCGTTTTAGTTCCGACGTGAATTTGCTATCCGTTTCCACTTCTAGCCCGTTCTGTCTGGAATAGGCCACGTATGAGTCATACGCACCAATGTCGTCACCAATGGATTCCTTCGGCGTGAATCCGTCCGGTTGCTCTTCGGTGCAACGGTCTAGCCACTGCTCGATGCTATTCCCATATCGTTCCCACTTCTCGCGGTTCTGATACGGGAGTGGTTCATTGGTGAAATGCCCCTGCTCCTCTAATCGCTGGTAGCCTTCTATGGCCCAATTCAAGATACCGGGTAGCTCTTCGAGGAGTTGTTCATCAAGGTCATCAACCTGCTCACTTCGCGGGATCGCTTGGGGGAACACAACAGTCAGCCACCGATTCCAAAATGCCTCATCGTCCACACTTCGGTTCGGTGCGCGATTAGCCGCGAAAATGTGCTTCGCCGTGGGCTTGAATTGGAACACAGGCTTCCGTTTTCTTTCAGCATCGAGACTATCACCGGCGATTAGCTCTTTCACCTTCCCTGTGTTCTCAATTGATTTCTCCCCAAGGTCCGACCGGGTATTCAATGCGGTATTGACCAACCGCGCCGGACCCCACCGTTCATTTGCGAGATATTGCACCGATGTACTGGACGTGGCCGCGCTATCTTCCCCGCCGAATAAGGCTTCAATCACGTCCACAAAGACGGATTTTCCCGCATCGGTCGGACCCAAGAGCATCAAGGCCTTCTTTCGCTTTACGTCCCAATGACGTAGGCAATAGCCGATATATTCTTGGAGCAGTGGAATATCACCGCCTTCCACCACTTCCCCAAGAAACTCTTTCCACTTGGGACAGTCAGCAGTGGGGTCGTATTCCGTTGCTAAGGTCCATCGGATATGGTCGGACGGTTGGATTTCCCGTCGTATCTCACCGGCGTCTAAGTCAATCAAGCCGTTTTCTGCGGCGATTAGACCGGGTGGGCCACCGCCGAAGGTTTGTTCTTTCACTTGGCTTCGCGCTTGGAGCTGGTCCATCACCTCGCGCCGGAGGTGACCGGAGTAGTATGGTCCAAGATACTCGTCTAGCCACTGTCGAACGAACCCATCACCGTTGGGCTTCCAAACCCCGCCGTCGCACCGTAGCCAGATCTCGCGTGTTGGCAGATAGGCGATACGGTCGGTTGGCAACTCGTCTAACGCGATATTCTTTCGCTCGCGTGTTGATAGTGGCTCCAAATGTGCGTATGGGTTTCTCTGGTTGGGTTCGACTGACCACCCAGTACCACTATCTTCTAAGAATTGCCCACCGGCGTCGATCTCTCCAATAGCCTTGATTACTTCATGTCCACAGGTATCAAAGATCTCACTGGGGCTTTGGAATACATCAACCAACTCGTCACTATCGTAGCCTTCGACTGTGTGGACAGTAACGGTCTTATCCGACTTGTCGAACCAACTACTATCAATCGCATCAACTAACGGCGTCTCTGCATGGTCGGATTCCGACTGTTGACTGTGGGGGTTAGACCGCTTAGGTACGGTCCAACCGGCTTTTTTGGCATGATGGATTAGTGTTCCAACAGTGATTCCGTCGCCTTGGCTGGCGCTATTCCAAATCGCCTCAATATATCTGCCGGCGTCACTGTCGTACTTACTCCCGCCTCTAGACCAGTCCTCGAAGAGTTTCTTACCCCTTGAGGTACTGTCAAAGTCGTGAATAGCGAAGCCAATATCCCGCCACTTGGGATAACCACAATCTGGATCAATGTGGTCTAATGCTTCTTGAATGTCGGATTCATCGAGCCATTCGTCGCCGTCGTAATCAGCAGTTTCACCGCCACTACTTGGCGAGAGTTTCGGCGCTTTCCCATTGATCTCCTGATATGCGTCAAACAGGAATTGCGTGGGGTCGGCTTCGGTCACACTGTCGCCAGCAACGGATAGCTGATTTCCGGTGAAAGTGACGAATTTGTTCGTCAGGTATTCTATGCCTTCATGTTCATCGTCAGTGAAATGACTATCACTCCACCACTCCGGCGCTTCATGGCCCACAACAGGGATATGTAGGCCGTCATCGCCGGCACTAAACTCGATATATGCTCCAGCGTTAACGAATTTCTCGATGGACGGGACCCAGTCTTTCGGTTTCTCCTCTTGTGGTTCTCTCAGACAGCCATCAAGGTCTAAGCAACCGTATAGACCGCGGGGATAGTCGTCATTATCCAATGCCATGACGTAGCCGATTCCCCAACTCTCGCGTTCCTTGGCGGCTTCAATAGCCTCCTCGAAGGTATGCCAGTCGTCAGGGTCCGACCAACTAATACCATAGAAGTCACCGTTCCAGTGTGGTCGTCGTGGTTTGTCGGCATTAGCGTCCCACAAGAGCCACTGCGAGCGTTCCTTCAACTCTTCGGGGATTGCATCGTACCTCCCGATAGGCTCGTCTGGGGGGCTTGTGACGCTACTCATTACCGATCACTCCCGAAGCCTGAGCGTGGATCTCACAGACTGGTATTCCATCAACATAGGTAGCGGCTTGATTCCAACAGCCATCACAAAATAGTGATCCGTAACGCCTTTGTGATTCGATACCGTAGGAATGAGTAGACGGCCCCTCGCCGTCGTCGTTTTCCCACCCCTTCATTCGTCTAGTACCTCCAGCAGGATCTCGGCAATGTAATCCGCGCTATTTCCGTGTTCCGCGAGGTATTCAAGCTCTTCGCGGTTGTTTTCTATTTTCTCAATACCACTATCATGATGTTTTGCAGTAGCCATTTATTCTAGAAGGTAAATCTCCAAACCGCAGGGACCTCCTGCGTAGTTGAATCAAGCGCCGTCATACGGTGGTCACTCCTACATAACCACACACCGGGCGGCGTTCTCTCGATACACCTGTTGCTCATCGACTGCTGTCTAACGATATGCAACCCTCCAAATACTCAGTTATCCGTATTCAGCAATTCCGCCGGGACGTACTGTCGAAGGACTTGTTCGTAACTTTCTCCCGGATCTTTCTGGCTATAGATTGCGTCTCTGAAGTCTTTGCTAACCGAAATTGTAGTGTAATCACTCATGGGTTCTGTGGTAATCTGATGGATTGGTTTTGTAACTATACTCCGCTGGATATGACTGTAGCTTAATCACTTAGTATCCAGCAGGGCCAGTCGCCTTTATCGAACAGCATGAAACCCGTTCCACCAACTGCTAGAGGTTCCACCAAAGGCGTCAATCCAACAGTCAGTTTCTGATATTCTCGCCACTAGGGAGCTTGGTCACCCGAATGTAGCGGTGGGAGGTAGCTTCCCAAAGATACGCCTTGAACTTGTCACGCTTTGCCGCAATTAGACGAGACTACCACAGTGGTAGGCGTGCTGGATATTGGAGGCGTCTCACCCCTCAATCCGCCCCTCCAGCGGGGTGGGCTTACACAATGGGTTGGCCTATAGTTGAAATGACAACCGCAGGGGGGGTTGTCATTTATTCAAATAGCGTGAATCTGATTAGGCCGATTTTCCCATTGTGTCGTTTGACTCCTTAGTATAATCCGTCGATGTATGTTACTACGAGGTCATGGTTAATAAGTATATTGTCCTAAATCAAAAAGGAACCTGTCTAATCTATCCATATCCTTTGCTATACGCAAAGATCCAATAGCCTGTTTTTATTCGTCCAACTTATCAGCCACCTTGTCGGCCACCTTGTCCATCACCTCGTCATTCTGCATGAGTTTATCCATCACGTCGGGATCGTCCAGTAGCTCGTCTGTAGACTGGACTGCGTCTCTCATTTCCGTATCTTCTGGATCGGCCTCGAAAGCCTCATTCTGTAAGTCCCCTTGCATCTGGTCTTTTGCGGCCTTCGCGTTCGGGGCAAAGACGGTCCCACAAGAAGGACAAGCTTTCGCGTTCTGTGGCAACTGTTCGGTACAAGTTGGACACACCGACGGCGTAAGAGGCGATTCATCCTCCTCTTCGCGGATTCCTTGAGCAACTTCGGCCTCTTTGATATGGTCCTCGTCGTTAAGGTGCTGATAAGTCCGTTCCATGATGTTACTCCCGGGACCGTGGCCGATTAGGTGCTTGATCGTCGCCTCGTCCATATCGTAGTCCCGCTTACAGGTCGTCACAAAGTAGTGTCTGAAATTGTGTGGGTTCGGTGGCTTCTCAACTTCCGCGCGGTCGGCAATAATCTTCAGTCGCCGGCGGATGTTACTTTGCGAGAGCATATCCCCGTGTGTGCCACGGTTGGCCGACGGAAGGCACGTAATCAGGTAGTCCTCCCGATCTCCGGTCGGGTGGTCTTTCAGCCAATCATAGACGGCCCTACGTGCCCCGAGAAGCGGTCGCTTGGTGCCGTTCTTGTCGGCACCCTTCAATCCCGCCTCGTCGGTATTGAGGTAATACACGCCCTCTTCAGGATCAACGTCTTTCACCCGGAGCGTCTGAATGGCACGGATACGCTGGCCGGTGTTTAGGAGTAGTTCAAGGATACAACGGTCCCGGGAATTGCTCACTGCGTCCCGGAGTGCTTCGATCTCTTCGCGGGTGTACATATCCCGGTCGTCTACCGATGTATTCTCCTGCGCTTTGACCACAATTTCAGTGGGATCAATCCCAAGGTCCGAATGGTATTCATAAAACTTGGTGACACCACTTTGCCACTGTGTGAGTGTTCCCCGACCGTAGCCGTCGTCTTTCACGTCTGGGTGGTCGCCGGATTCCAGCCGCTCGAAGAGTGCGTTAACTTCTCTGTCGTCGGGCATTTCCACAAGCGGTTTTTCGGCAAACTCGGCAAACCGCTTCAGGGATTGTGCATACGCCGCTAGCGTTCCATACGACTTGGTTTCCCGTTCGTTTCGGTCATTGATGAATGACGTAGTCGAAACGTCGGGGTTGATTGCATCAAGGAACTCGAAAATCGCTTCTTGATCGGCGTCGTCTAATCCGGCCTTCTTGATCCGGTCCCGTGCCAACTGGTATTTGTGTTCGGGGTCGTCGGTCTTTCCCATACACCCCTATTCACAGGACTATCTTATACTACTTTGGGCGTCGGCTAAGATGTACTTGTAACACTTCCCCTCGCCGCGTAAAGAGTTCGCCGTCCAGCCACAGGTCTGTGCCGCAGTGTGATTCTCGCTGTGGTAGTCCGGGTCGTCGACCTGCTTTGGCCCGTCCGATTCGCTCATTGTAGAGCCGATAGACCGGGAGCCTGAAACATCCTTCCGTCCACAGCCGTTCGAGGCGGCGTCACCGACGCGTTTTCCACTCTGCCGGCCGAAGGGGAGCTATGGCAACCCAGCCCTGTGACGGCTGTGGCGTCGAAGTGACCATCGCCGGTGGCATCGCCAACATCTGGACCCAGGAGCACACGCCGACCGGCGGCATCACGCTGGAACTCGTCGACGACACCGAGCACTTCCTCTGTTTCGACTGTATCGACCGGCTCCCCGACGAGGACGTGACCGCCGAGGACGTGGCGGCGCTGTAACCACGGCAGGGCGGCAGGCTCAGGCCTCGGGTCCGGTCGAGGAGCCCAGCGTCGTCCCGCGCCCCGATTCGGGCGAATACAGGACGAACAGCCGGTACGCGGGCGTGACACCGACGACGACACTGTCACCGGCGACGACCGTCTCGTCGTCACCGCTGGTCTCGCCGTCCCATAGCCCGGACTCGCTCTGATCGGCGCTGTCGCGCTCGGCGAAGCCGTCGCCCCGGAGTTCGAGTCGTGTGGCCGGGACGCTGTCGCCGCCGTTGTGGGTGACGGTGACCGTCCCCGCGTCGGCGTCGTAGTCGAAGTCCAGCGCGACCTGCGGTGCCGCGTCGGGCGACGAAGAGAGTTCGAACGGCCCCAGCTCGCCGGTCGGAACGTCGGCCGTCGCCGAGACGACCCGCCCGTCACTCGCGGTCGCTGGCGCGGTATCACCGAAGGGACCCGACGCGGCGGCCCAGGACGCCACGGCGTCTTCGTCCGTCGCGTCCGCGCTCTCGAAGACGGTCGCAGCGGCGACCGCCGTCGTCTCGCTGTCCAGTCGCCAGCGAGCGCCCTGTGCGACGCCGTCGTCGCCGTCGAGTGCCGTCGACCCGGGCTGGCCGATACGGACGTGGCCCGTCCCGAGCGCGTCGAGCAGCGTCGCACAGTCGTCGCTCACGTCCTGGTAGCGGTCGCCCTCGCCGGTCACCGCGTCCAGGGCCGCTCCGGCGACGCTGTCGGCGGTCACGGAGAGGTCGCCACCGCGGAGGTCGACGAGCAACACGTCGCTCTCGCCGACGGCGACCAGCCGCTTGTCGTCGGGGGTGTACCGGTCGAAGCCGTGAGTGGAGCCGATCTCCTCGAAGCCCGCTTCGGTCAGTTCCGTGACGAGTGGGTCGCGGTCGAACGGACCGTCGTAGACGGCGACGCCCTGCCCGAACTGGTAGAGGCCGTCGAGCGAGCCGATCGTGTCGAAGCCGCTCAGCCCGATGTCGGACTGGAGGTTGCTGACGCGGGCCTCGGGCAGCGCGTCGGCGTATTCGAGCATCGCCGAGGGGTGCAGCGAGACGAAGGAGTAGCTGTCCTGTTCCAGCGCCGACGGCGGGAACAGCCACTCTGTGGCCGACGAGTCGCCGTCGAGGACCGGCTCGGGGGTCGGGGTGTCGGTCGCCGTTTCCGTCGCCGGTTCGTCGTCGCCAGAGAGGGCCGAACAGCCGGCGAGCCCGGCCGTCACACTCAGCGGGACCGCGCGGAGGAGGGCGCGGCGTGTCTGATCCATACAGTGGCCCACCCTCTGGGACGGCAAATACTTGTTCGTCTCGACGGCGCTCCGCTGACCGGCAGTTTTACGACCGACGCACGGTTGCCATCCCTCGTGGATCCCGCCCGTATCTTCGACGAGTTTCCGGCCCCGGAATACCGGGGGAACCAGCGCCAGGCGCTCGCGGACATCCGCGACGCCTTCGCGGCCGGCAACGACGTGGTGCTGGTGCGTGCGCCGACCGGGAGCGGCAAGTCCCTGCTCGCGCGTGCCATCGCCGGCTGTGCCCGGACGGCGGGAGAGGCCGGGGCCGAGGAGGTCATCGACGCCTACTACACGACCCCACAGGTCTCGCAGTTAGACGACGTGGCGGAGGACCCGCTGCTCTCGGATCTCGAAGTGATCCGCGGGAAGAACAACTACGACTGCATCCTCCCCGGCGAGACCGACACGCCGGTCGATCAGGCACCCTGTGCCCGCGAGCGGAAATTCGACTGTCAGGTGAAACACCGCTGTCCGTACTTCTCGGACCGGGCGATCGCCTCGAACCGGCCGGTCGCGGCGATGACGCTCGCCTACTTCATGCAGACGGCCGGCTCGGACGTGTTCGGCCCGCGCGACGTGGTCGTGATCGACGAGGCCCACGGGCTGGGCGACTGGGCGGAGATGTACGCGACGATCGAGCTCGGTCCCGAGACGGTGCCGGTCTGGGAGGACACCAGGCCTCAGGCGGTCGACGATCTGGAAGACGCCGCGGGCTACGCGCAGCGACTGGCCGACGTGGGCGAGCGCCGGGTGCAGGAACTGCGCCAGCAAGAGGAGCTGACGCCCGAGGAGGTCGCCGAGCGCGATCGACTGAACAAACTCCGGCAGGACCTCTCGTGGTTCGTCGAGGACTACCGCGATCCCGAGAGCGTGACGACGTGGGTCGTCGACCAGCCAGAGGGCGAGGGCGGGAGTGTGACGATCAAACCGCTGGACCCGGAAAAGTACCTCAAGCATACGGTCTGGGATCGCGGCCAGCGCCACGCTCTGCTGTCGGCGACGATCCTCAACAAGGAGGCGTTCTGTGCCAACGTCGGGCTCGACCCGGACAACGTCGCGCTCGTGGACGTGGGCCACACCTTCCCCGTCGAACACCGGCCGCTGTACGACGTGACCCAGGGAAAGATGACCTACGAACACCGCGAGGAGACCCTGCCCAAGATCGCCCGGATCGTCGTCCGGGCGATGCAACACCACCCCGACGAGAAGGGGCTGATCCACTGTCACTCCTACGCGATCGCCGAGCAACTCGAATCGCTGCTCGTCGACTTCGGCGTCGGATCGCGCCTGCGGAGCCACGACAGCGAGGACCGCGACGGGCAACTCACCGCCTGGAAGCGCAGCGACGACCCCGACGTGTTCCTCTCGGTGAAGATGGAAGAGGCGCTGGACCTGGAGGGCGATCTCTGTCGCTGGCAGGTGATCTGCAAGGCACCGTATCCCAACACCCGCGACTCGCGGGTCGCACAGCGCCTGGAGGACGGCCAGTGGGGCTGGTACTACCGCACGGCGCTGCGGACGGTCATTCAGGCCTGTGGCCGCGTCGTCCGTGCGCCGGACGACCACGGCGCGACCTATCTCGCGGACTCGTCGCTGCTGGACCTGTTCGAGCGGGCTCGCGTCGACATGCCCGACTGGTTCGCCGAGCAAGTCGATCGGATGGCACCGCCGGACCTGCCCGCGTTCGATCCCGCGAGCGCGCTCGGTGGCGGCAGCTCCGGTGATTCGACTGGCGACAGGACCAGTAGCGGACGGTCCCGTTCGCGGTCCCGACGGCGCTCCTCGGGAACGAGTCCGATGGCCGACGTGTGGGAGACGGAGTGAGACGAGTCCTACTCGGAGTCCGTCTCCGGCGGGTACTGTAGGTCCGTCCAGTAGATGGTTCCCTCGTAGCGAGCCAGCCACGTCCCGCCGTGTTCGGTGGTGTCGATACCCGCTCGGTCGCGGAAGCGATCGGCCAGTGACCGGAACGCGTCGGGCACCTCGCCGCCGTCGGGGAAGTAGCTCCCATCGATCGCCTCGGCGACGATCTCGCGTTCTGCTTCGGAGAGCCCCGAGAGGGAAAACAGGTACTGCTCGCGGAGCTGTGCGCCCAGATCGGCAGCGCTCTCGGCGACCTGCTCGGCGCTGTACTCGTAGGTCTCGATCGTCACCTCGCCGCCCTCGGCCACTCTGACGCGGTAGGTCGACCCCTCGTGAGAGATCCCCTCGTACGCGGGATCGGAGGCCAGGACGCTCTCGGAGACGTCTTCGTACCGGGGTGAGCGACCGATGTCGAACCCGTCGTTGTCGGGGTGATCTTCTTCCGGCGGGATCAACTCGCCCAGCGCCCGCTTGTCGGCCTCGGGCAGGTCCTCGTAGGCGATCACCGACGACGGGGTCGTCTCGGGGTCGTAGTCGACGTCGATCGTGTACCGGGTCTCGGTACGGCTGTCGACGACCTCGTGAGTGATCCGGTAGTACGCGCCCTCGTGTTCGATCGGACGATCACGTTCGTAGGGATACCGGCCCTCCCGTGTCGGTGCGTCACCGGCGACGGCGGCGTCGACGAGCGCCAGGCGATCCGAGGAGAGGTTCTCCGTCTCGCCGGCGTATCGCTCGGCGATGGCGCTGTCGCTCGTCAGTTCGCTCATCGAGAGCGAACCGTCGTAGGGGTGGCCACAGCCTGCGAGGGGGAGGGCAACGGCGGTCGCTGCGGTCGCGAGGAATGTTCGGCGGCGCATACGTCGGAGCACCGCAGGGTGTGGTGAATAGTTTGTGATACGCCATCGACAGTAGCCGCGGCGACTGAGCGGCCGGCCGATCAGAACATCGAGAGTGCGTAGGCGGCCGAAGAGCCCACCATGAGCAAGACGAGGACGATCGCGAGGATTTGCTGTCGATCCATACCCACGCCTTGCCAGTGAGAACGGATAGTCGTTTCGAGGCGCTACGGCATCGTCTCCCCCGGCGTCGACAGTTCCGCCCAGTATATCCGCCCGTCGTACCGGACCAGCCAGTGGCCGGTGTCGGCCGTCGAGCGGACCGGCTCGTGTGAGCCAAGTCGTTCGGTCAGCGACCGGAACGCCCGGTTCGGGCTGTCGGGATAGTAGCCCTCGTCGGCGGCCGCCAGGACGATCTCCCGTTCGGCCTCTGGGAGTCCGCTGAGGGTGAACAGGTACCGCTCGCGCAGCTGACGGCCGAACGCCGCCGGGCTGTCGGCGATCCGATCGGCGCTGTACTGGTATCGGTCGACTTCGATCTCCCGGCTCCCGCCGACGCCGACCCGGTAGGCGGTGCCGTCGTAGGAGACCGCCTCGTACTCCGGTTCCGGGACGAGGACGCTCTCAGTGTCGTCGAGGTACGTGTCGGCAACGTCTACGTCGAAGCCCCTGCCGGTCGGAGGCTCTGCCGGGGGCGGCAAGAGCCGAGAGAGGGCGCGCCTGTCGACGGCCGGGAGGTCGGCGTACGCGACGACCGACGACGGTTCCGCGACCGGATCGTAGTCGATCTGGAGATCGTACTGGGTAGCGGAACGGCGCTCGACGACCTCGTACCCGATGTCGTAGAACGCACCGTCGTCTTCGAACGGCCGGTCGGCGTCGAACGGCGGACCGGTGTCTGCTCTGGTCGGCGTCTCGCCGTCGATGGCGTCTCTGACGAGGGCACGGGAGTCCGGCGGGAGAGCGTCGAGGTCTTCGGCGTGGCGTCGAGCGATCGCCGCGTCGGACGCCATCGACGCCATCGTCAGCGAGCCGTAGTCCGGACGCACACAACCGGCCAGCGGGAGGGCGAGAGTCGTCATGGTCGCGAGGAACGAACGGCGGCGCATACGTACCCGATCCGAGACCAGCGCCGAATAGGTTCCGGACCCGGACGGGCGGCTGTCACCGCTGGGAGCGGTTCGCAATCCCGAGCGGACGCCGACACGATCACTCGATCCGGGCGTCGACGACGACGTGTGCGACGCCCTCGCTGTAGCTCTTGACTCGGCGGGTGTCGAGGATCTCGACGCCCCGGCCCGCGTCGGCGGCCGCGGCCTCGATCCGCTCGATTGGGCGCTCGAAGACCAGCCCGTCGGGCGTCGCCTCGTGCATGTGGACGACGCCGCCGGGAGCCAGCGCCGGCAGTGCGGCGTCGAGATACTCGTGGGCCTCGTAGTAGCCCATCACGATCCGGTCGACCGGGTCGGCGGCGAGGTCGGGAGTCACGTCCCGGCAGTCGGCCCGGTAGGGCTGGACCCGGTCGGCGACCTCGTTGAGCTGGACGTTCTCGATCAGGTACCGGAAGGAAGCGGGGTTGCGCTCGACGGCAGTGACCGTCGCCCCGGCGCGGGCCATCGGGAGCGTGAAGTAGCCGATGCCGGCGAACATGTCGAGTACCCGCTCGCGCTCGCCGCTTTCGATTGCACCGCTCGCGCTCGTCGAGGCTCCCGACTCGCTCCGTCCCTCGTGGGCCTCGCGGACGACCTCGCCCATGTGGCTCCGCTCGGCCTTGTTGCCCGGCGAGAACATCACCTCGGCAAGGTCCAGCGCGTAGGCGGTCCCGTGCTCGCGGTGGACGGTCTCGGTGTCGCCGGTGCCGGCGACGACCTCGACCGCGGGCTCGCGGTGTTCGCCGGTGATCGGTCCCCGCGCGAGGACGGTGTCGGCCTCGCCGTGGAGCTGTAAGAGTGCCTCACCGACCTCCTCGGGCCGTGGCGCGTCCCCGACGTCCACGAGGACGACGCTGCCGACGACGGCCCAGGACGCGGGTGCCAGATCGATCTCCGCGTCGGTCCACCCACGGTCCCGGAGGTAGTCGTCCAGGTCTCGGAGCCTCGGCTCGCCGACCTGCTTGACCACGTCTCGAACGGCGAGATCGGCGGGGACGCTGGTCACCGGGACGGCGACGCTGTCGTCGTCCCACGGCTGGACCGTCCGGTCGTCGTCGTAGGCGTCCAGTTCCCGGAGCCGGTCGATGACCGTCTGGGTGCGGTCGCGGGCGACGACGACGGCCAGTCGATCGTCTGCGCTCATCGTGGGACGACAGGCGGCCGGGACGGAAACCCGTTTCGTGTCGACCGGTCGGCCGTCAGCCGGTCGTACCGGCCACGGCAAACCTCAAGCGGGGCCGAACCCGTACACGGCCCCGTCCTGTTCGAGGAAGAGGCCGTCACCGGCGACGAGGGGCTGACCGAGCGGATAGAGGTCACTCGGCAAGAGGCCGTCTGGCGAGAGTGACCACAGTTCCTCACCGCTGGCCAGGTCGTAGGCGAAACAGTCGGCGACGTGGGCGGCGTAGACGACGCCGTCGGCGAGGACCGGCACGTGGACCGTCGTGTCGTTGCTGTCGGTGGGCACGACCCACTGGCGGTCGCCGGCCGCGTCGAGGACGTCGACGCGGTTCATCGGTTCGACGTCCGGAAGCCCACCGAGAACGACGTGGTCCGAATCGGCCGTGAGCCACACCTGTGTCGGTGGTTCGTACGTCCAGGCCGTCTCGCCGCTCGCCGCGTCGAGGGCGAAGACGGTCGCGTCGCGCGTCCACGTCGTCGCGTAGACGCGCTCGTCTGCCCCGGCCACATCGACGAAACTCACCTCCGACCAGAGGTCTTCACGCAGCCACTGCTGGCTGCCGTCGCTCAGTGACAGACCGGCGAGTCCCGTCTCCGTGGCGACCACGACCATCTGGTCGGCGACGCCACACAGCGAGTGGGGCCTGTCGAGCGGTCGCCGCCAGCGCGCCTCGTCGGCTCCGGGCCGTCCTGCGACGACCGCGTCGTCGGTGAGGTAGACGAACAGGTCCTCCAGGAGGACGAATCGGTCCTGGTGGGGCGACGATTCGGGATACGGCGTCACGCTGGCCGTCTCCGGCTCCCGTTCGATCCAGCCGTCCGAAAGGAAGAGGTGGTCCGGACCCACGGCGAGCAAGTCGTCGTTCGAGTCGACCGCCGCGCGCCAGCGCTCCGTCCCGCGGCTCGCGTCGAGCGCGACGACGGTGCTACCGCTGGCCACGAACACCGTGTCGTCTGCGATAGCCATCGGTTCGAGGTGACTGTCACCGTCCGAGAACCGCCACCGCGACTCGATGGCCGCGCCCGGACCGCTGCCGCTGGCGGCGTACGCGTGGCCCGGCCCGCCACCGGGCTGATTCCACGTCTCGTCGACGGCGATCGGTTCGTCACTCGTCGGCGCGAGCGGACTGGAGAGCTGGCCCACGCAGCCGGTGGTGCCACCGAGAAGCGTCAGGCCGGTCGCAGCGAGGAACTGACGGCGTTGCATCCGTGCGAACGGGGCCAACGTCTGCCGGTAAGTATCTTCTGTCTGGACGACAACACGCGGCGGGCACGTGTCCCGAAGTCTCTCGTCAGCGCTCGTCGGGCAGCACGTGCAGCCCCTCGCGGTGTTTGAGGACCAGCACCTCGTCGGCGTCGGTGTCGAGGTAGTCGGGCCGGGGGATCGTCTTCGACTCGTAGGTCTCGGGGTCGAGCACCTGGACCGCACGCTCGTCCTCGACGGCGACGAGGGTGGTCCGTTCGGCATCGGCGTCGGTCCCCAGGCGGCGGGCGTCGGGGGCGTTCTCGTCCTCGAAGGACGCTTCGAAGGAGTCGCCCGTCGCGAGGCGCGTCCCCTTGAGGTTGCCCTGTACCGAGCGGACCAGCACCGGACCGTCGCCGTCCTCCGGATCGATCACCTCGCCGGGGCGATAGCGCGGCAGTCGGATCGCGTACGTGACCCGATACACCTCGTTGCCGTCCGTGTCTTCTGTGACCAGCGTCTCGTTGTCGGTGAACGTCCCGCCCAGCTCGGTCGTGATCTGGCGGGCGACTTTCATCCCGATCTTGTTGGTCGAGACCTTGATGTTGACGCCCGCTTCGGGCTCGGAAATTTCGGTGACGAAGGCGTCCCGGTCGCCCGTGGCCTCCATCTCGTCGACGACCTCGTGGGCGATCTCCTTGGCGCGGTCGGCCTCGTCGCCGGTCGGCGTGCGCTCGTCTGCCCGCACCTGCACCGTCGAGGCGTACGAACCGCCCGCGATCTTGCCACAGCGCGTGCAGGTCTGGCGGCTGATCTTGACCGGGACGACCACCTCCTCGGTGACCGGCGTCTCCCGGATGACCCCGGAGAACTCCGCGTGCATCCGGATCGTGTTCTTGTCGACCTGTTCGGGCGCGACCTGCCAGGCGACCGACTGGGCGTCGACGTGGACACCCAGGGCCTCGCTGACCTCGTCGACGGCGATGTCGGTGTAGTCCTCGGCACCCACGTCGACCCAGCGGTTGCCCCGGTGGACGGCACCACACTGGGCACAGACCCGGACCTCGATGCGGTCCGGCGCGTCGACGAGATCGAACTCCTCGAAGTAGCAGGCGTCACAGAGCACGCTGTCGGGGTCGTGCTGGCCCGCGACGCTCGGGCGCTCGCGCTCGTGGTCCGGTATCTCGTCGCCACAGCGCGGGCAGAAAGCTCCGGATCGACTCATTGCGACGCCGTTGGTGGCTGTCGCGGTTAAGTCGTGCGTTCCGGAGTCGGGAGCCGATCTTCAGGCGTTCAGGACCCAGAACCGATAGTTCAGCAGGGCCGCGAACAGGACCCAGACGAGATAGGGAACCAACAGTGCCGCCGCCCGGCGGTCGACCCGATCGAAGGCCCACGTCGTCGGGACGATCAGGACCGCCAGCGCGACGATCACCCCGAGCGCGGCCAGCGGTCGCTGGAGCGTGAAAAAGACCGGCGTCCAGGCGACGTTGAACGCGAACTGGAGGGCAAACAGCCCCAGCGCGACCCGGACGCGACGCTCGTACAGTCCCTCGCTGGCGACCAGATAGACCGCGACGCCCAGCAGGGTAAAGAGCAGCGTCCAGACGACGCCGAAGGCCCAGCCCGGCGGATAGATCGCTGGCTCGACCAGCCCCTCGAACCACGCCGAGTCCGGGCCACCGAGGACGGCCGGGACGCCGCCGACGACGTTGACGAGGACGACGGCCGCCAGTGCCCAGAGGAGATCGCGACGATCGGACCGATCGGGAGCAGCGTCGGCGAGTGACATACAGATAATACAGCCAACAGGAACAAACCAGTTGTGGTCGAATCGGCTCCGTCGGTGTCGTTGCGTGCCAGAAACCGGGAGAAAGCGGCGAAATCCATTCGCAGTCCGTCGAACAACCCTTTTACTCGTCAGCCCCGTAGCACGGGTATGGAGTGGCAAACAGACTGGGGTCTCCGCGCTCGCATGATCCTGACGATGTTCCTGCTGTTCGCGCTGTACATCGTCTTCATCGCGGTGATGACCCAGACTCGCTTCTTCGGTATCGCGATCCTGGGGATGGGCGTGTTCCTGCTCGGACAGTTCTTCTTCAGCGACAAACTGGCGCTGTACTCGATGGGTGCCCGCGAGGTCGAACCCGACGAGTACCCGGAGCTCCACCGCTCGATCGAGCGCCTCGCCCAGCAGGCCGACCTCCCGAAGCCGACGGTCGCCGTCGCCGACTCTCGGGTCCCCAACGCCTTCGCGACCGGCCGCTCGAAGAAGAGTTCGGCCGTCTGCGTGACGACCGGGATCATGGAGACGCTGGACCAGGAGGAACTGGAGGGCGTCCTGGCCCACGAGCTGGCCCACATCAAGAACCGCGACGTGATGGTGATGACCATCGCCTCGTTCCTCTCGACGATCGCCTTCCTCGTCGTCCGGTGGGGCTGGCTGTTCTCGGGCGGGCGAGACCGCGGGGGCAACGGCGGCGCGCCGGTGCTGGTCGCGATCCTCGTCTCGCTCGTGGTGTGGATCGTCTCGTTCCTCCTCATCCGTGCGCTGAGCCGCTATCGGGAGTACGCCGCCGATCGCGGCGGCGCGTCGATCACCGGCAACCCCTCGGCGCTCGCGACGGCGCTGATGAAGATCGACGGCCGGATGGACAAGGTCCCCAAAGAGGACATGCGCGATCAGGCCGAGATGAACGCCTTCTTCATCATCCCGATCAAGTCCGGCTTCGTCGGGAAACTGTTCAGCACGCACCCCTCGACGGAACAGCGGATCGATCGCCTCCAGGATCTGGAGCGCGAGCTGGAACAGCGGTAACTATCAGTTCTACATAACTGTCGGTATTTGAATAGTCGGGAACTGGTCAGAGTACCCACCGAAATCCGAAAGCGGTGAGCAGATTCGTCTTCGAGGTCGCTGCGAAGTTCTCGATAGACAAAGAGAAACTGACGTGCTCTCGAAGCGAGGTCACGGACACCGAACGCTATTCCCCTACTTTCACCACGGATAGCCCGCCTGCACTTCGGTATGTCACAGGCAGGCCGGTCGAACGTCAACTGATGCGCTACTGTTCGGAGACAGTCACAAATGCGAAGCCATACGCAAAGTGCCACTCCTCTCGGACCATCGTGGTGCGACGTGGCGGGGGCGTCCGTGTCGCCGTACGGACCGTCCTCCCGTGACGAACGCCGGTGTGGACGAGACTGGTGACGGTCCCCATCGCCACCATTATTGGCGTCGGCGTCCTTCGATGGACGATGAGTGATTCGCTTAGCCACGGTGTCCTGACACACGACATCGAGTCAGTGTCGGCCGACGAGGTCTCGGCGGACGTGCTCCGGTCCGGACTCGAACACGAGACGAACCTCGTTCGTACTCACGCCGTGCGGGTCGCCGCCGCCGTCGCGGACGACGACCCCGCGACAGTGATCGAACACGCCCCGCAGTTGATCGCCAACCTCGAACACGAGCGGACGAACGTGAAGCTCCACAGCGCGCTGGCGCTGGCCTCGCTCGTCGACGAAGCGCCCGAGGCCGTCGAGGACGCGGTCGGACCGATCGTCGACCTGCTCGATCAGGATCCGCCGATTCTACAGCTGGCGGCCGTCCAGTTCGTGCGCGAGTCGATCACGACGATGCCGCGGGCCTACCGTCCCCACCTCCAGCAACTGGTCGATCGGACGATGGAAGACCCGGCGGTGGATTTCACCGAGGGACGGGCCGGCGAAACGCCGAGCCAGGAGCGAGCGGAGTTCTACCAGAACATCTCGGAAGACGAGACCAAACGCCAGTGGGCGACGCGGGTCGTCACGGCCAACATGATCGCCGAGCTGGCGTCGATCGAACCGGCGGCCGTCGCCGACCACATCCCGACGCTGGTCGGCGTCCTCGACAGCGAGAGCGACGCCGTGGGGGTGTTGACGACGGTCGCGAACATCGTCGCGTCGGTCGCCGAACACGATCCGACGCTCGTCGACGGTGCCGTCGATCCCCTCGTCGAACTGCTGGGTCACCAGGACACGCCCACGGTCAGTACGGCAGTCGCCGCGCTGGGCTTTCTCGCACCGCCAGCCGCGATCGAGCCGCTTCGCGACATCGCTGCGGACGAGCAGCGTGACGAGGACCTGCGCGAACTGGCCAGCGAGACGGCGACGTTCATCGAGGAACAGGCCGACGCCTAGTACTCTTCTACCTCGCGGCGAGTACACGTGTAGAACACGAGGAAGGCAGTCCCACCAGACACCGTCAGCAGGCCGACGTTGACGACCGAGAGGGTGTACGACGCCGTTCCCGGCTGTCCGACCACCAGTCCGAAGATCGCGAGCAAGAGCAAGAAGATGTGGACCATGACGGCGAGCCAGATGTACGACCGGTACGCACACATGGTCCGCCAGAAGGCCTCGAAACGCGCCATGGGAGTGTACTACCGGCGAGTAGACAAGAGTCTTGCTCTGTCCACTGGCATCGGATCACGGGCGTCAAAGAAAAGCGGACCGACAAACCGCTGCTACTGTCAGGTCACCGCCTCACGACCGTAGCGGCGAGGGTCCTGACGGACTGCGCGCAGTATTAGTCCGTCAGTTCCGGGCTCTCCCAGTACTCGTGGTCCTCGTCCTCGCGGAAGCACCGGACGCGCTGGTTCCCCGCGTGGTAGCTCTGTGGGTCTGCCTGCCGGCAGGCTTCTCGGGCCTCCGGACACCGCGTCTGGAAGTTACAGCCCTTCGGCGGATCGACGGGGTCCGGGATGTCGATCTTTCGCATGGGCAGGTCGCCCGCGTCCTGCAGGGAGAGGTCCGGCGTCGCCCACCGGAGGACGTTGGTGTAGGGGTGGTGGGGATCCTGGATCATCGCCTCGGCCGGACCGATCTCTGCGATCTGTCCCAGGTACATCACGCCGATTCGCCCACCGCTGTGGGCGGTGAAGTAGCGAGCGTTCGAGAGGTCGTGGCTGATGAACACGTAGGAGGTGTCGAACTCCTCTTGGAGGTCGAGCATCAGGTCCATCATCTCGACGCGCAGCGACACGTCCAGTGCGCTGATCGCCTCGTCGGCCAGGATCACGTCCGGGTTCATCAACAGCGCCCGGCAGAGGGCCACGCGCTGTTGTTCGCCGCCCGAGAGCTGGTGTGGGTAGCGCTCGGCGAAGTCGGCGGCCGGCGTCATACCCACACGCTCCAAGAGCGCGTAGATGCGTTCGCGCTTCTCCTGTTTCGAGAGGTCCGGGTTGACCTGTCGGAGCGGCTCCGAGAGGATCGAGACCAGCCGGCGGTTCGGGTTCAGCGACGCGCCGGGGTCCTGGTGGATGATCTGCAGCGATTGGCGGATGTCGGCCCACTCGGTGTCGGTGTCGACCTTTCCGTCACGGATGTCCCAGATGTCTTCGCCGCGGTACTTCACCGAGCCGCCGGTGGGTCGCTGGAGACCGATCGAGGTCTTGCCCAGCGTCGTCTTCCCACAGCCGGACTCGCCGACCAGTGCGATCACGTCGCGCTCGTAGATGTCGAGCGAGACGCCGTCGACCGCTCTGACGACCTCGTCTTCGCCACCGAAATCGAGGAGCGACGACTTGTTCTCGAAGTGAACCTCGACGTCTTCGAGGCTCAACACGACTTCGTCACCCGGCATCACTCCTCACCTCCGGAGCGGGCGGCGTCGCCAAGGTTCTCCGAGTAGTTGAGCGAGATTTCGTTTCGTGCGTCCTCCCAGTGGTAGCACGCGGACGCGTGACGATCGCTGATCGACGCGTAGTCCGGTTCCGAGGAGCGACACTGCTCGTCGGCCAGCGGACACCGCGGATGGTACGCACAGCCGTCTGGCACGTTGATCGGTGCCGGCTGTGAACCGGGGATCGGGACCATCTCTTCGATCGGTGCGTCGAGGTTCGGCGTCGAGTTCAGCAGCGCCCGCGTGTACGGGTGGGCCGCATTCCGGACGATCTCTTCGGTCCGTCCGATCTCGACGGGGTGGAAGGCGTACATGATCGCGAGTCTGTCTGCGAGTGCCGCGATGAGCGGGAGGTCGTGCGTGATAAAGACCATCGTCAGGTCGTACTTCTCTTTGAGCTCGCGGAGTAGTCGCAGGATCGAGCGCTGCATGAGCAGGTCCAGCGCCGCCGTCGGCTCGTCCATCACGAGGACCTCTGGCTCCAACACCAGCGACAGGGCGATCAGGGCCCGCTGTTGCATCCCGCCGGACAGCTCGTGGGGGTAGGAGTTCAACACGCGGTCGGGTTCGAGATAGAGGTCCTGGAGCAGTTCGCGAGCGAACTCCAGCCCCTCGTCGACGTCCGCGTCGTGGGCGGACAGCGTCTCCTCGAAGTGCTTCCCGACTCGCATCGTCGGGTTGAACGACGACATCGCGCCCTGGAACACCATCGAGATCTCTTCCCAGCGGAGCTGTCGCAGCTCTTCGGTCGTCAGGTCGAGCACGTCGATCGGCTCGCCCTCACTCGGGTTGTACGTGACCTGTCCGCGCAATATGCCGGGGTCTGGAATCGAGTCCAGCATCGACTCGGCGAGCATCGACTTGCCCGAACCGCTCTCGCCGATGACACCGATCACTTCGTGACGGTGAACGTCCATCGAGACGTGATCGAGGACGTAAGAGTTACCGTCGTCGTAGGTCACCGAAGCGTTCCGGATCTCTACGACGGGATCCTCTGCGTCTGGCTCGCGAGTTTCGACAGTCGTACTGGCCATTTAGACACCCCCCGTGTGGACGACATCGTCATCATCTTCTTCGATCGACTCCGACTCGCCGGCCATCCGAGTGCGAACGCGCGGATTGAAGATCCGGTCGAGCCCCTGGGCGAGCAACACCAGCGAGAGCGACAGCAGGGCGATGGGGATCATCGGAACGATCACCAGATACTCCGAGCCGCTGCCGACGAGTGCGCTGTAGTCGTTGTACGCACTGTCGAGTTGCAGCCCCCAGTTTGCCAGGTCCGCCGGCAACACGCCGAGGTAGTACAGTCCGACGCCTGCGAAGATGCAGTATCGTGCGGCGAACGCGAAGTTGACCAGGATGTACGGCATCAGGTTCGGGATGATGTCTTTCGTCAGAATCCGCCGGGTGCTCACACCCATCGTCCGCGAGGCCTCGACGTACGACTCCTCGCGCAGCGTCAGCACCTGCGACCGGATCGCTCGGCCGAGGCCGGACCAGTAGTTGATCGTGAGGAGGATCCCCACGACAGCCGGGTTCTCGGGCTTGATGGTCACGGCCAGCACCATCACCAGCGGGAGTCCCGGAATCGACATCGCGATGTCCGAGATCGTCGTGATGACGCGGTCGGTCGTGCCGCCCTTGTATCCCGCGACGGTCCCGGTAAAGACCGCGACGAACGTCGAGAAGACCGCACCCGCAGTCACCAGGATCAGCATCGACGGCGTCGCGTGGATGACCTGCGCGAGGAGGTCGGTCCCCGACGGGTTCGATCCCAGCGGTGCGTTCATCGTCTCGAACGGCTTGAGGCTTCGCTCGACCTGGTTGGTGACCGGTGCCGGATACACCCGCGTCCCGACCAGTGCGATGAGGATGAACACGAAGAGGATCACACCGCCGATGAGGGTCCGCGAGTCGTCGAGGGCGACGAGACCCGGCTTGTAGATGAACTCCTCGTAGAAGTCTCGCAGCCGTTCGCTGCGAGACGTTTCGACAGTCGAGGTCTGTGTTTCGAAGACGAACTCTTCTCCGTCCGTGTCTGAGTCAGTATGCTTCACTTGCATCACCCGATTTGACCCGCGGATCGACCCATGAGTAGGTCAGGTCTGCGATCAGCACTGCGATGACGAGAACGATGGTAAACACCAGGAACACGCCCATCAGTATCGAGTAGTCCTGGATTTCGAGCGCGTCGAACATGACGTAGCCGATCCCCCGGTAGGTGAACACCTGTTCGAGGATCACGGAGTTTCCGATGTTGAAGCCGATCAGCGTCAGGAAGCCGGTGTACATCGGCAAGATCGCGTTTCTCGCAACGTACCGCGTCGAGATCCGGCGGTCAGAGAGCCCACGAAGTCTGGCCACACGGACGTAGTCTTCACCCAGCACCTGGATGCTGTTCCCACGCATCGACAGCATCTGGAGCCCGGCCTGGACGACGACGACCGACGCGATCGGCAGCGCCGCGTGGTGTAGCACGTCGATGACGAAGCCGACCGAGAGGCGCACGTCGGTCAGCGCCGTCATCCGGCCACTGGCCGGGAAGAACTTGTTCTCGTAGGCCAGGAACAGCAACAGGATGAACGCGAACACGTAGAACGGGATCGACCCCAGGAGGACACCCACCACCGACGAGACCTTGTCGAACGTCGAGCCTTCCTTGTAGGCCGTCAACGCCCCCCAGACGATCGCGATCGCGAAGATCAGGATCGTCGCCACCGTCATCACGAACACCGTCCACGGGAGCGCTTCGCCGATGAGCTGGAGCACCGGCTCCCCCTCTTTGAGCGATTGGCCGAAGTCCCCCTGAAGCAAGTTCGAGACGTATGCGAAGTACTGCTCGTGGATCGGCGCGTCGATGATGCCGAGTCGTTCTCTGTACACTGCGATCTGGTTATCTATCTCCTCCGGTGTCATGTTCTGGCGAGACAGTTGCCCCCGGAGCTGTACCAGTGGTCCCCCTGGCATCAGTCGAAGGATTCCGAAGGTTAGTGTGATGGCGGCCCACACCGTTAACACGGAGCGAGCTACCCGTTCTGCGTAGTAGCGCATGATGGAGTCCTTACGCTTCACACAAATATGGATTACGGTTCCCGGCGGTTCGTCGAACCGGGTGCCCCCGAGGAAAACGTCAGTTCGTCAACTACGTCGATCGCAGGCTCCCTGTCACGCCGTCGATGCCTGGACCGAGCCTCGCGACGACAGCGGCGTGGCCCCGACCTCCCACCCAGGGGACCGGGCCAGGTAGCTGTCCGTTAGTTACCGTTGTACGTCATCTCGCCCTGGCGCGGGAGCCAGGTGTTGGCGTACTGCACCTGTGCGACTTCGGCGTCTTCGGCCGGCACGTCGAACCGCTTCGAGGAGATGAACGTCTGGTTCAGCCCCTCCTGGATCGGGATCATCGGGAGATCCTGGTTCGAGACCCACAGGAGTTCGAGTGCGAGCTCGGCCTCGGTCTCGCTGTCGGAGGTGGTTCCGAGCGTCCCGACGTCCTCGACGGGGTTGACCGTCAGCTCGCCGGAGCCGTCGAGTGCCGGAACGGTGATGTCGGCTTCGTTGCCGTTGCGGGCCTCGACAGCAGCCGGATAGGCGTAGCCGTTGGGACGAAGTGTCGCACCGGGATCGACCATCTGGTGGCGCAGGTTGTGGTACGGGTGAGCAGCACGCGCGAACGCCGCCGTCCAGTACTCGGCGGTCGCGTCGAAGTTTCCGTTCGCCCAGCGACCGTCGGAGCCACCGAGTTCGCCGAACGGCACTGTCGAGAAGCTCACGTCCATCCCGGCGGCGTTGAGCTGGTCGGCCACGGACTCCATCGCGGTGACCCAGTCGGACCAGCCACCGGGCGCGATGAGCTCGAAGGAGAGGGTGTTGCCGTCCTCGTCCTCCCAGACGTCGTCGCCGTTGCGGCTGTAGCCAGCCTCCTTGAGTACACTGGCTGCCTGCTCAACCTCACTGGACTCACGACCGTACGTCTCGAACTTCTCCATGGAATCGCCGAGCCAGTTCTCGAGTTGGGCGTTGGGCAGTGCCGTGGGGACGCGCGGAGCGACCTTGGTCCGCGGGTCGGAGTTGGCTGCGACCTGCGTCCGGTCCATGGCGTACGCGATCGCCTGACGGACCGCGCGTCGACCCAGGTGATCGTGGTTGTGGTTGGGGATCAGCCCGACGCCGCCGTTGCGGGGCGTGCGGTACTCGTTCACCGCGTCGGGCAGGTCCGAGACGACGTTGCCCGGCGTGTAGATGGTGAACATGCTCTCGATGTTGCCCGAGAGCAGCGCCTGGTGGATCGCCGTGTTGCCGTCGAAGTACTGGAACGCGTACTCTTTGAAGTTGACGTTGTCCGCGTTCGGGTGATCGGCGTGACGCTCCGTGAGGATCACCTGCTCGTCGGCCTCGCCGTACTGGAAGATTCCGTTGCCGATCGGCTCGTCGTCGACGAACTCGGTCAGTGCCGAGGTGCCGTCTGCCTCCTGGACCTCGGAAAGAATGTCACCGTAGCGGGAGTGTTTGGTGGCGAGTCGGTTCTCCATCACGGAGAACTCGATCAGCGACGGGTTGATGTCGCCCTCGATGGTGATGGCGACGGTCCGCTCGTCGATCTCCTCGACGTCGCTGCCCCAGTCCCAGATCGAGCTACCGGACTCGCGGTCGAGTCGCAGATAGGTGGCCAGGTCCTGGGCGGTGACCGGCTCGCCGTCGTGCCAGGTCGCACCCTCCTGAAGCACCATCTCGAAGGCGTCGCCCGTGTACTCCCACTCCTCGATGATCGCGGGCTCGTACTCGCCAGTGGCGTAGTTGAACTCCGCGAACGGATCGAAGATGAGCTCGTTCGAGATCTGTGCCGTGTTCTGGCCCCAGGGGTTGAACTGGATGTCTGCGGGCGAGAGGTTCGTCCCGCTGAGGTGACGAACGTCGGCGACCTCCATCGAGTCGTCTTCGGTCGACATGTCGTCGTCTTCGGTCGACGTGTCGTCGTCCCCACCCTCGTCGGCCGGCGTACTGTCATCCGTACCCTCCGAGCCGTCACAGCCGGCAAGTGCAGCAGCACCTGCCGCGCCTGTCAGCGCGACGAACCGGCGGCGGCTAAGAACGTCTTTGTAGTCGTTGGACTTGTCTGCCATATCCACGTTATCCCGCGTCGTTGTCTGATAATAAAGGTTTTGGATAATTCTACACAGGGGGTTCAGATAAGGATTTAAAGAAGTTAGCTAACCTTTTTTCGGCCTATGTCGGAAAACCCGAGCCTCAACGTGCATGTCGAACAGATGGTATTGATCCACACACTGAACAGCGGGTGGCTCGCAGACGGCAACGTCTGCCAAGCTATGACGAACTCAGCTGTGTGGATTTCATACAATATTGATGCAGGGAGAAGCAGTCAACCGGTGAGCAGGCACCACAGCCAGAGACATGCCAGCGTCGCCGAGATACCGACGAAAGTGCTTCTCTTCGAGGATTCAGACCCGATACACGATCGAGGACTTCGACGGCGAACGCCGGCTAGCATCTGAGATCGGACCGTCGGCGTACCGGTGTGAGCGAGTCTATTGCGATAGGCAGCCAAGACCATCACTATCGATGTTGAACGAGACACCAATCGACAGCAATTCGTTGTGGGTTCGACTGATAGGGGATCGTTCGACTATCGTCCACCTATGACCGGAGCAGAGCGTCTCTCGATAGGTGTTGCGCGATCAGTACGGGAGAGTAACAAGGGAATCAGAGAGCACCGGGAGTGCGCTGGTAGCCCCGACGGGAGATGATTCAGCTGTTGTCCGATTAAATCCGCTTCACAGACCCCGACGAGAAGGTCTGCGTATTCGTACGACGGTCGTCGAAGACCTGGTCTCGTACTACCCGAACAGTGTCTGGGCGGCTGTATTATCACTTTTCTATACCATCTCACATCTTGAATGTTTGGCGGACAGCCAGAGTCACGCGCGTGAGACGTCGGTGCTGATACTGTCAGATGTGAATCTGCAAACGACTTACCACCCCACATCGGAGAATATCTTCGTGGACCGAAGCTAACAGTACGGGGCCACGTACGCGCGCCGATCGGACCGAAACGCACCTCGACCGGCTCGAACTGAGAGAGCAGCGATGTCGTCGGCCGTCCATCCCCGAACGTGATCGGCAGTTCAGAGCTGCGAAGCTGACAGTGCGGGCAGCGGGGTAGAGATTCGGCGAGACACGAGAGACGCGGGCTCCCGAACCCTGTTTCGGTTGAGTATCTCTGTGAGAGTGTTTCCCCTAAGATTCCTGATCGTTTCTATATAGCGGCGATGGTCTCGGCACGACTGTCTGTCGGCATTTTCGATCATGGGGTTCATCTGCGAGTTCGACCGCAGTGACCCACTCAACGCCTTTGCTGTGCGTTGTTGGTCGTTCACACGCCCCGTGTTCCCTGTTGACTTTCGCCATAGAAAACACACGCTGGATATGTCCTGAATAACTGGCATACATATACTATCAAGAAACGCCGGGCGGAAGAGTAATAGTAGTACAATTGTTATTGCTATCAGAGATCGCTACATCGGCGGCCGAACTCTGAGGACGACTTCCCTCGAGAGCGAGTCTCGACGGACCTGAGAAGCGTGTCGGCCACCCGGAAACGTCGTACAGTCCACTCGTCCAGCAGTGAAAAAATCCGTTATACGGGATATCCCGAGGTCCTAATAACCAGGGACCGTAGATTCTTCCAGTAGGCGGTAACCCAGACAGTGGGAAACACACGTCGGCTGGAGTGGTCCGACGCAGCCGTGTATTGTGCGAAAGATCGTGTACTTGTTCTCTAATAGTGAACAGCTGGCGAGGATAACACTGGTGCTCTCGACACGGGCGTCGGGCGGTGCATCGTGACCACCCTTCACCGAACCGCGGCCGTCGATGCCTGTATCCGTCTCGCGAAGTAGCGTATGAGAATTTGAGTTATCAACGATCCTATTTGTAGAGATATTATCCCATGATATACTCGTTTAGCCCTACCTATATCCGTAATTCTATATTTGGTAGAGTTTTGGACCAAGTGGTACCATCAATCAGTCATATAAGATTTATATTGTCTATTCACACACCAGAATGGGAGATTTCGATCGGTGTGCTGGATGGCCCCGTTCTACAACACATAAGAGCACACGTCCCCACGGGACGTGTATGGGACTGCTGGACGGACTCAAGAGCATCCTCGGGACGAAGGCCGAAGCCGACGCAACTCGGGACGCCGACCCGGAAGACCTCTTCGGGATGTCGACGGCCTACGTCACGATGGAGGCCGACCTGGGCTACGCCCCGACCGGCGACGCCGCGCTGTGTTTCGCCGACGTCGACAACACCGACTTTCAGGACGCCATGGCGGAGGTCGAGGCGATCCTCGAAGCCGGCGAAGTGGATACGGGAACGACGGCCGACTTCACGACCGACGAACACGGCTACGACTGGATCGTTCTCCACGACGACGGCTTCGAGGATCTGGTCACGTCGATCCACTTCGCCGCCGACACGCTGATCGAGGCACGGTACGGATCTCGGCTCCTGGCTGCGGTCTTCGCCTTCGAGCGCGAACGCGACGGACAGCTCGTCTACTGGGTGTACTCCTTCCGTCGGGGCGCGTACTACCCGTTCGCACCGAAAGACGACACGGACCACGAACGGGACGCCAGCGCCGAGTTCAAACTGGACTCGAACCTCGACGGAGAGCTGACTGTCGAATCGGACAAGGAGTACTGGTATCCGCTGTGGCCCGACCGGCCGGGGAACCACCCGTGGGAGTGACGCCAGTGCCTGACGGCGTCGCGGTCTCGGACCACGTCTCGCTGTCGGAGCCAGCGGCGATCGACGCCGACGCCACGCCCGGCGTCTACCGCGTGGTCGGAACCGGCGACGGGACGGTGACGCTCCTCCGGGTCGCCGACGCGGACGCGTGCCGCGAGCACACCGGAGAAGTGTTCACTGTCGACCGCGACGATCTCACCGCGTTCGAACCGGCCGACGACCCCGATGGCAACCGCCCAGTCGGTGAGCGACTCCGGGACGGTCTCGACACGCTCGGCTGGCAGCTCCGGACGTTCGCCGGCTCGCTGGCCGACAGTCCCAGCCGTTCGACCCTCGCGGGGGCCGTCCTGCTCGTCGGGCTCGTCGGCGAGCAGTTCGTGTCCGCGCCCGAGTGGGTCTTTTCGGTCGCGGTGTTCGCGGGGAGCCTCTCGCTCGCCGCGCTCGGCTCGAATCTACTGTAGCCCGTACCCAGCCACTACCCTAACGGTGGTAATCTATATCCACCTGATCTCTAATATCGGAAAGCTATTTGTACATACCTCTGCAACGCGGTATAGGATGACACGAAAGACGACAATCTTGTTCATCGCACTCCTGCTCGTGTTCGGCGGCGGGACGGTCGCGTATCTGGTCCAGACCGACGGCGGAAGCGTCGACACCAGAGACGTGCGCTTTGCCGCTCCGGACGGACAGATGATCCACGGGACCCTGTACGTCCCGCCCGGTGCCAGTGCCGACAACCCCAGTCCGGGAGTCGTCGCGACCCACGGCTACATCAACACCCGGGAGACACAGTCACCGTTCGCCATCGAGTTCGCGCGTCGCGGGTTCGTCGTCCTGGCGATCGATCAGGCCGGTCACGGCCACTCCGATCCGCCAGCGTTCGGAAACGGCTTCGGCGGCCCGCCAGCCCTGTCGTACATGCGGTCGCTGGCGTTCGTCGACGACGACAACGTCGGGCTCGAGGGGCACTCGATGGGCGGCTGGGCCAGCGTCGCGGCGGCCCAGAGCGACCGCGACGGCTACGAGTCGGTCGCGCTGGTCGGCTCCTCGACGGGGAACTCGGGCGTCGCCGAGGGCAACGCGACCTTCCCGCGCAACACGGCCGTCGTCTTCAGCGAGTACGACGAGTTCTCGATGCTGATGTGGGGTGTGCCCCACGCCTCGAACGTCGAGCGAAGCGAGAAGCTCCAGACCTTGTTCGGTACTGACGAGCCCGTCGAAGAGGGGCGGACCTACGGGAGCCTCGAAGACGGAACCGCTCGCCGTCTGTACACCCCGGCGACGACCCATCCCGGCGACCATCTCTCGACGACCGCCGTCGGCGACGCGGTCGAGTGGATGCAGGTGACGCTGGACGGCGAGGACGAACTGCCGCCGGGCAACCAGATCTGGTGGCTCAAAGAACTGGGAACGCTGGCCTCGCTGCTCGGTGGGGTCCTCTTCCTGTTCCCCTTCGGCGCGATGGTCCTCTCGGACCGGCGCTTCTCGGAGCTCCGTCGGACGGTACCCGAGCCGGCCGGCGTCGAGGGGCGGAGCTGGTACGGCGCGGTCGCGGTGGCCGCACTCGTCCCCGTGGTGACCTACTTCCCGCTGAACCTCGTCGGCCAGGGGTTCGTCCCGATCAACTGGCTGTTCCCCCAGCAGGTCACCAACGGGGTGATGGTGTGGGCCCTGGGGAACGGTCTGATCGTCGCCGGGCTGGTCGGCGCGTGGCACTACCGATCCGACCGTGACTCGCTCGCGCGCTACGGGTTCGACACGGACGGCTGGCGAACGGTCGCCCGGTCGGCCGTCGCGGCGGCGACGATCGTCAGCGGCTTCCTCGGTACGCTCGGAGCCGTTGGCTACCTCTTTGGCACCGACTTCCGGTTCTGGGTGTTCGCGATGAAGCTCCCGACGCCCACGCAGTTCCGGATCGCGCTGGTGTACCTGGTGCCGTTGACGCTGTTCTTCCTCGCACTGGAGCTGCTACTACACGGTCAACTCCGAACGGGTGACCGCTCCTTCCGGGAGGCACTGGCCCACAACTGGATCGCCGTCGTCGGCGGGTTCGTCCTGCTCCTCGCGGTGCAGTACGGCGTTCTCCTGACGGGGAGTCCGTTGCCCGTCGTCCAGCCGCTCCTGACGGTGCTGGCGTTCCAGTTCGTCGCCCTGCTCTCGATCGTCACCGCCGTCTCCACGTACTTCTTCCGGCGGACCGGCCGCGTCTGGGTCGGCGCGTTCGTCAACAGTCTGCTCGTGGCGCTGGTCCTCGTCGCGGGGACCGCGACGCACGCGCCGCTGTAGCCGTCCGGTCGGCTCTCTTTTGGCCGTCCGTTCCCGACGACGAACCGCTGCTCTCGTTTGAACGTTCGCATCGACTGTCGAGTGGCCCGTCGCCGGCAGCCACTTTCACTTTCACTCCCCTGTTAACGGAGGTTTATTACCCCCGACGCACAAGCCCCGTGTATGTCCACATCAGAGGACCTCGAAGAGCTGCCGGGCGTCGGTCCGGCCACAGCGGAGAAGCTCAAAGACAACGGCTTCGACGGCTATCAGGGGATCGCCGTCGCCTCTCCCGGCGAGCTGTCGAACACGGCCGACATCGGCGAGTCGTCGGCCGCCGACATCATCCAGGCCGCCCGAGAGGCCGCCGACATCGGCGGGTTCGAGACCGGCGCGACCGTCCTGGAGCGTCGCGAACAGATCGGGAAGCTCACCTGGTCGGTCTCGGAGGTCGACGACCTGCTGGGCGGTGGCATCGAGACCCAGTCGATCACCGAGGTGTACGGCGAGTTCGGGGCCGGCAAGTCCCAGGTCACCCACCAGATCTCCGTGACCGTCCAGCTACCGGCCGAGCACGGCGGTCTGGAGGGCAGCGCGATCTTCGTCGACTCCGAGGACACGTTCCGGCCCGAGCGGATCGATCAGATGGTGCGTGGCCTCGACGACGACGTTCTCGAAGACACGATGGTCCTGCACGGGATCGTCGAAGAAGCGGGCGACGCCGACGCGGGCGACGAAGAACTGCTCGAAGCGCTCGTCGAGTCCGTCCTCGACAAGATCCACGTCGCGAAGGCGTTCAACTCCAACCACCAGATCCTGCTGGCAGAGAAGGCCCAGGAGATCGCCAGCGAGAGCCAGGACGACGAGTTCCCCGTCCGCCTGCTCTGTGTCGACTCGCTGACGGCTCACTTCCGTGCCGAGTACGTCGGCCGTGGCGAACTGGCCGACCGCCAGCAGAAGCTCAACAAGCACCTCCACGACCTGATGCGCGTCGGCGACCTCAACAACACCGCCGTCGTCGTCACCAACCAGGTCGCGGCCAACCCCGACTCCTTCTTCGGCGACCCCACCCAGCCCATCGGCGGGAACATTCTGGGCCACACGTCGACGTTCCGCATCTACCTCCGGAAGTCCAAGGGGAACAAGCGGATCGTCAAGCTCGTCGACGCGCCGAACCTCCCGGACGGCGAAGCGGTCATGCGCGTCGAAGAGGGCGGCCTGATGGACGAGTAACGCACGGCGACGCCCGCCGTTCGAGACCGGCCCCCGCGATGCGGTGAGAACACTCACCACGACCCCTTCGTTTCCCCTCGAACCCGCCGCCGTCCCGCGTCTTTCGCGCGTCTGACGCACCGCGGTGAAAGTGAAATCGGTCCAGAAGAACCACAAGACGGCAGTCGATCTCTAGTCGAAACGAGGGGGTTCGTGACGTGAGAGCGTCTCACGTCCGTCGAATCAAGCCGCCGACCGAACGGGCGGCAGCATTTTGTGGGATGGTGACGTACCACGCGGTATGAAGTTCGTCATCGTCGGCTACGGTCGGGTCGGGACGCGGACGGCACGCATCCTGGACAGCGAGGGCCACGCCGTCGTCATCGTCGAGAACGACCTCGACAAGGCCGATCGGAGCGCGGAGGAAGGGTTCGAGACGGTCCGGGGCGACGGCAACGACGAGTCCGTCCTCGAAGCGGCGGGGCTGGACGACGCCGACGCCATCGCGGGGCTGACCGGCGACCTCAACACCAACTTCGCGGCCTGCATGGTCGGCAAGGAACACGGCTGTCGAACCGTCCTCCGGATCGACGCCGACTACCGGGAAGAGATCTACGAGAAGTACGCCGCCGACGTCGACGAGATCGTCTACCCCGAGCGGCTGGGTGCGGCAGGTGCGAAGACCGCGCTGCTGGGCGGAAACTTCAACGTCCTGGCAGACCTCACCGAACAGCTCTCGGTCGCCAGCGTCACCGTCCCCGACGGATCGCCCGTCGTCGGCGAGCGCGTCGTCGCGCTCGATCTCCCCGGCGACGCGCGGATCTACGCCCACGGGAGCGACCGGGAACCCATGACGATCCCGCTCCCACGGACGAAGCTGGCAGCCGGCGACACCGTCGCAGTCATGGCCAGTCCCGAGACGCTCGACGACGTGCGAACGTCGCTCAAGGGCACGTAGTCTACCGCTCTCGACCAGCGGCGTCGGCAGCGCTGGCGGCCAGGCGCGCTACCCGGAGCGGTTCCGGCCGTCCGCCCTCGGGCGTGAACGCGCGAACGACCTCGCCGGCCCTCTCCTCGTCGATGCCGACACTCCGGACGTACACCGTTCCGTCTGCGACCGAGACCGGACGACGCTCTGGCTGAGCACGATAGATCGCCAGCCGATCCTCCGCGACCACAGGATCGTCGAACCCGCCCCGGATCGCCGATTCGAGGCCCTCGCTCGCCTCGTAGGTGATCGAACAGACCGGGAGCCCGGTGGCGTCGTGGAGTTCGGCGAGATCGACGACGTTGAACCACGCGGGCGCGATGCCAGAGACCAGCAGGTACCGAACGTCCTCGCGGTCGAGCCGGTCGACCATATCGGCGATCTCGGCGGTCGCGTCGCTCCCACCGACCGTGCAACTGCCGAAAACGAATCCGTCGACGACCCGGCTGGCGCGGACGACGACGCCCGCCAGCGTACTCGTCGACCCGCGATACGACTCTGCGACGCCCAGCGCGCGGACGCCGGCTTTCATCTCGAAGTCACTCCCGAGTCTGCAGGCTGTCGATTACGTGTTCTCGCCTTTGATGTCGTCGAGCCGATCCAGTAGTTCGTCGTTCGAGGCCGTAAACTCGAACTCCACGTCACCGTCGTGCTCGTTTTCCGAGGTGGACAGTCCATCCTCGTCGTCGTACTCTGTGTCGTACTCCTGGTTGTCTTGTTCGGATTCGTCGTAGCTCCCAAACCCCATACATGTAACCATTATAGATTCCCCGTGATAAATCACTCGGCGGTTTTGCCGCTACCGCCACAGAACACGACAGTGAGGCTATAAGAAGCCGCCGTGGTACGGCTGTCACCGCCTCGGGAGATGCCCTCTCACCCGGTAGTCGGCAGTCTGAAACACGAGCCACCCCTATCGGGAACGATGGCAGTCTACACCGTCACCGACGGCGCAGAGACGTTCACCTGCAACGCCTATCTGGTCACGGGCGAACGGACGACGCTGGTCGACGCCGGTGCGTACGCCGGCGTCGTGGACGCGATCAGAGACCACGTCGACGAACTCGATCGGGTCGTCTTGACCCACCAGCACGGCGACCACGTCGCGGAGCTGGCCGCCGTCCTCGACGCGTTCGACCCCGAGCTGTACGCCTACGGCGAGCACCCGCGACGAGATCACGCGCTCGCCGACGGCGACACCGTCACGGTCGGCGACCACGACTGTACGGTCGTGTACACGCCGGGCCACGCCGACGACCACGTCTCGCTGGTCTCCGAGACGGCGCTGTTCTCCGGCGACGTGGTCGTCCACGACGACGGCGCGTTCGACGACGGGAGCTTCGGCCGGACCGACGCCCCCGATCAGTCTCGCGAGCGGCTCATCGAGTCGATTCGGGACCTCCTCGACCGACTCCCCGCGTCGGTCGGGGCGATGTACGCCGGCCACGGCAGCGTCTTCGAGGGCGACGTGCGAGCGGTCGTCGAACGCGCGCTCGAACGGGCAGAGCGCCGAGAGCCGAAGTACCCAGACGAGTAGCGAGAAGTCCCCCACGGCTGCGAGCGGTCGCGAAGACCGCTCTCGTTGATTGTCGGGACGGACGGGCAGTCGGCAGTGTCACTCGAACACTCGACCGAGGACGTACAGCCCGGCACCCACGACTGCGAGCGGCGCGTGGACGACGCTGGTCACGCCGTCCCGGACGATTTCGAGTCGGCTGGACAGGCCGTCGGTGACGGGGACGATCTCGATCCCGAAGCCGACGGACGCGAGCGAGCCGACGTCGCGGGGGGCGGCCGCGACGAACATCGCCGTCGTGCCGAGCACGACCAGCAGGAGGGTCGTGTGCGTCCCCGTCCAGTTGGGGAGCGCGTCGGTGAGGCGGACTACGATCCCGAAGACCACCGGCACGGCGATCGCGGCGGCAGTCACGGCCAGGGGCGGTGCGGTCGCGAACGCGACGATCGAGACGATCCCACCCGCGACGAGGACGACCGTGACGCCCATGAACTTCAGCGAGAAGCCGTCGTGGAGCCGCAGCGTCCAGGTACAGGCCAGCGCGGTCGTCATGATGTAGGCGATCCGGTGGGCGATCGTCAGGACACCGTCGGCGAAGCCACTCGCGGCGTAGACGAACTGCAGCGCCAGCAAGACGGCGAGGACGCCGAGCGCCTCGACGACGCTGACGCCCGGGAAGCCCGGTCTGGTCTGCTCTGTGGCAGTGTTGCTCATCGCTTCGGCGTCCACTGCGTGGGGCCGACGTAAGTCTCTGTGGGATCTGGTTTCAGCGCGTCGGCTCGCGGACGAAAGAGAGGGGTGGGTTGCGGTGTCCGGGCGCGCTCGGGAGGATGGGAGACTGAATGTACAGTCGGTGTGCGCGCCCGTGTCGACGGGTCAGGACGACCGTACATAAATACCCGTCAGACGGGCGTTCGACGGCGGCGTAGTCCGTGGGTTTTTCTCTCGCGCGTGCCTCCCCTCGAACATGACCTGGGCGGCACTCTTCGAGCGAGCGACGGCGTACGAGACGAGCGTCGAGAGCGTGCGTTCGGCACTGGAGGAGCGACGCCGTGGCGGGTGAGTCGACCCGAATCGTGGCCGACGCCGACGTACTCGCCGCGGACCTCCTCGTCGGTGGGGACGCCCGCGCCGCGCTCGATCACGTGCGCCGGCACGACTGGGTGACGCTGGTCGCCAGCGTCCCGCTGCTGGACGACGCCGAGGCGGTGATCGCCGATCTCGCAGACGCCTCGCTGGCCAGCGACTGGCGCGAGCGCGTGAGGACGGCGTGTCACTGCGTCGAGCACCCGCCCGACGACCATCCGGGGCTGGCCGCCGCCTACCGCGGCGAGGCCACGCACCTGCTGTCGTACGACGACACGCTCCGGTCGGCCAGGACCGGACTGTCGATCCAGCCCCACGCCGACCTCAGCGTCCGTCCGCCGGACGCGTTCGCCCGGCTGTTCGACCCCGCGGCGGTGTACGAGGCGACCCACGACGGCGACTACCCCGGACCGGACAGCGACCCGCGAGCGTAGGTCGCCGTCAGCGGTTCCCGTTGACGAGCCGGCTCCCCCACCGCTGGAGTGGGCGCGGGACGAACGAGAGCAGCCCCACGAGGACGGTCATCGCCAGCCCCGGCACGACGACGGCCTCGCCGCGCTGGAGTCCCCGGTATCCCGCCCGCGCCACCCGTTCGGGCGTGTCACAGAGGGTACGACCGACCGCCGAGTCGCCCATCCCCGCCCGCTCCTGGAACTCCGTCTCGGTCGGGCCGGGACACAGCACCGTCACGTCGACGGCGCTGTCCCGATGTTCGGCCGCCAGTGCCTGGGAGAAGCTGTTGACGTAGGCCTTGCTGGCGTAGTAGCCAGCCATGTACGCACCGGGGACGAAGCCCGCGACCGAGCCGACGTTGAGCACCTGCCCGGCGTCCCGGCCGTCGAGAAACTTGCGGGTCAGTTCGACGAGCACCGAGACGTTGAGCCGGAGCTGTGTCCGCTCCTCGTCGGGGTCGCTCTCCGCGAAGGGGCCGTGCGTGCCGACACCGACGTTGTTGACCAGCGTCTGGACGGCGATGCCACGGTCCGCCAGCGTCGCCCACAGCCGATCGGGCGCGTCGTCCGCCGCCAGATCCATCGCGACGACGTGAGTCGTGACCCCGTAGCGTTCGAGGTCGGCCGCGAGTGATTCGAGGCGGGCCGCCCGGCGGGCCACGAGAACGAGGTCGTGTCCGTGGCGGGCGAACTCCCGGGCCAGCGCCGCACCGATCCCGGCGCTGGCACCCGTGATCAGCGCCGTCCCGGCCGTCTCCCGTTCGCTGGTCACGCGTCACCCACTCCAGGGCCGTCGCTCGCGTGCAGCGATGGTCGACGGGACCGGTGGGTGTAGGCTCGCTCGTTAGCCATCGATCCGACCCGTCGTCTCGACCCACTCGGCGAACGTCGAAAGCGCCCGGCCCCGGTGGCTGACGGCGTTTTTCCGCTCGGTGTCCATCTCGGCGAAGGTCGCCCCGTCGTGTTCGAAGATCGGGTCGAAGCCGAAGCCGCCGTCCCCTCGGGGCGCGACGATCGTCCCGGGGACGCGCCCGCGGAACAGCTTCACCGGGAGCGCCGCACCGTCGACTTGCGCGTCGGTGGTCGCTCCGCCCCGCTCGTCGGCAGCCAGGTCGTGTCCGCGCCGGTCGTCGTGATCGACGGAGCTGGGTGCAGCCTCGAAGCCGTCGCCGTCGCAGTAGGCGACGACGGTCTCGAAGGCGGCGCTGTGGTCGTCTTCCGGTTCGGTGAGTCGCCAGACCCGCTCGATGCCGAGTCGGTCTTCGACGTACGACGAGTACGGGCCGGGGAACCCATCGAGCGCGTCGACGAACAGACCGGAGTCGTCGACGATGACCGGCTCACCGACCGCCCGGTAGGCCTCGCGTGCGCCGTGGGCAGCGACGGCGGCGAGGTCGTCGCCCTGCACCTCGGTGTAGTCGAAGTCGAACTGCTCGACCGTCTCCGCGCCCAGGTACTCCCTGGCTTCGTGGACCTTCCCGGGGTTGGTCGTGACGAACTTGAGCATACCGCGAGTCGGGCGAGGACGGGAAAATAGCCGTCGATGTTCGCGACTCAGTCGACGACGACTTCGACCGCTTCGTCCTCGGCGTCTGGCTCCTCCTCGATGCCGCCCTGCTCTTGCCAGACCAGTGCGCCGACGACCGCGAGGACGACCCAGGAGCGCCAGTTGGCGAGGTTCAGCGAGTACCCGATCCCGAACGGTTTCTCGACGAGCATCGAGTCGCCGGGTTGCCAGTACGAAGACAGCATCCGTCGAACGCTCGGGCGTTCGAAGTTGTACGGCACTCCGAAGAGTTCGCCGGACTGTGGTTTGTCGGCCATGGAATCCGGTACGGCACGCCGCGTTAAGTCGTTTTTCCTCGCTCAGCCCAGCAGTGAGGTGACGGGGCCGTCGAAGTTGATGATCACGGCCTGGGCCCGGTCGCCGAACACCGCCTTGCCGGTCGGGGACCGTTGGTCGCCGGTGAGAAACACGTGGTCGATGTCGTTGTCCGCGGCGGCTTCGAGGATGCGGTCGGCCTCGGTTTCGGCCTGTCCGATGCGTCCCGCGAGGACGTCCCACTCGACGTCGTAGTCGCCGACGACCTCCTCGACGACCGCCGCCGCCTCCTGGTGAACGTCGTCCATGATCACGCTGTCGTCGTAGCTCGTGTGTTCCTCCTCGGCCACGGCGTCGAGCGAGTCGCGTTTCTCTTCGAACGCCTCGTGAGTGAGCAAGGAGAGCACGTGGAGTCGCGCGTCTGCGCCACCGGCCAGCTGCGCGGCCTCGGTCAACAGTTCGCGACCGCGTTCGTCCGTATCGAGTACGACGAGTGCGTCGTCCATGTCAGGAGCGATCTGGCGGAGCCCACTTAATTTTCACTGGTATCGGCCGCGATCTTCGATCGCGTCGAGACGGTCGAGGACGGTGTCGTCGCGCTCGCTTGCGGTCCGGTAGGCCTCGGCCACGGCGGCCCGGAGCCGCTCGGCGTCGTCGGTGGTCCCGGCCAGCGACTGATCGAGGACGTGCAGGTCCATCGCGTGGTCCTCGGTGTCTCGCGTGTAGTAGCCCAGTCCGAAGTCGATGAGGAAGACGCCGGGGTCGCCCTCCCCGACGCGGACGTTCCGCGTCGTCGGATCGCCGTGGACGAAACCGGCGTCGTGGATCGCAGCGAGGTGCCGGCCGACCGCCCGGACCCGCTCCTCGGTCAGCCCGTCGCGCAGTTCTCGCCGGCCGACCCGCTGGAAGACGATCCGGGCGTCCCGTGGGTCCACGTCGTAGATCACCGGCGTCGGAACGCCGTGCCGGCGGGCCTCGCTGGTGAGGCGGGCCTCCTGTCTGGTGCGCTCCGAACGCAGTCGTTCGTCCAGTTTCGGGTGGCGATACGAACGGGGACGGCGCTCCTTGATCACGCGGTCGCCCTCGAAGCGGACGAGCGCCTCGGCCCCCTGAATCTCGTCGGCGTCGCCGCCAACGCGAGCGACCGGTTCGCCCGCGTCCCAGGTCACCTCGACCTGATCGGGTCGGAAGTCCGAGTCGATGCCGGAGTCGGGTATCGACAGCGTGTCGCCGGCCGCGTACATCCGCGCGCCCAGAATCGCGATCATCCCGGCGTTGTCCCGGAGAAAGCGGGGCTCGGGCGCGTAGAACTCCGCACCGCGCTGTGTACACATCTCCGCGAGCATCGAGCGGAGACGCTCGTTCTGGCCGACGCCGCCCCCGAGGACGAGTTCGTCGGCGTCGGTCAGCGAGAGGGCGCGCTCGGCGACTTCGGTCAGCATCGCGAAGATCGTCTCCTCGAGTCCGCGACAGACGTCTTCGACCGGCGTACCGCGGTCGGTTGCCTGCTTGGCGGCGGACATGATCCCCGAGAAAGAGAAGTCCATCCCCTTGACCACGTAAGGAAGATCGACGTACGTCCCGCGGGTCGCGTGGTCTTCGACCTTGGGACCGCCGGGATGAGACCAGCCGACGTGGCGCGTGAACTTGTCGAGAGCGTTGCCGACGCCGGTGTCCATCGTCTCGCCGAGCACGCGATATCGTCCCGAGCGGTACCCGAGGACGTGCGCGTTGGCACCGGAGGCGTTCAGGCAGATAGGCGAGGAAAACCCCGAGAAGTAGCGCCCGACTTCGAGGTGTGCGACCATGTGGTTGACGCCGACCAGCGCCACGTCGAACCGCTGTGCGACCGCCCGCGCCGCCGTCCCGACGATCCGCAGGCACGGTCCCAGGCCGGGGCCACGCGAGAAGGCGACGGCGTCGATTGGCGGGCCGGTCTCCGTGTCGGGCGCTCGCTCGCGGGCGTGTTCGAGCGCGCGCTCGACGACGGCTGGAATCGCCTCACCCATGTGTTCTGCGGCCTCGCGGGGGTGGATGCCGCCGCTGTCGGGCTGGTAGGCGTCGGTCTCGATGAAGACGTGGTCGTCACTGGCGGCTGCCGAGGGATCTCGAAGCTCACTGTCGTCCGCCTCGAAGATCGCAGCACTGGCTGCCCAGGCTGTGCCTTCGATGCCGAGAACGCGCATTGTGAAGCCGCTATGCGGGCGTTACTCCCACTCGGTGTAGCCGCACTTGCCGCAGTGTTTGCGGTCGTCGTGCTCGGCGAGGAAGGTGTCGCCACACCGGGGGCACTGCTCGCGTTCGATCTGACCGTCGTCGCTGTAGTACTCGTGACGGGCCATCTTATGCCTCCTCACCCGACTCGCCGTCGGCGACGATCTTGTTGCGTTCGAGCATGTGGTCCTGCTCGACCTCGCGGGCGAACTCGGGCGCGTCGTACACTTTCGCGTAGCCGACCGTCTTTCGCATCCCGAACTTCGTGTCGAGCTCGTGGACGACGACTTCTTCGGCGTCCTTGTTGAGCTTGGCCGCGAGCGAGTCGCGCACGGAGAGTCGCGACGGCGTCGCCTCGTCGTGTCGCACCTCGAACCGAACGTCGGTCCGGTGTAACATCGGGTTGTCGTCTTCTTTGATGATGTCGATTTCCATGGTTCGTTGTCCCTACATTGCCCCTGAAGCGCGTAAAAGGATTTCGAACGGCGTACAGCTTCCCACCCTCACGGCGGGCGCGAACCCGACGGCGTCGCGAACGACACGTGAAGAGAGAGCCGGGTCGACGGGGACGACGAGTCGACCGTCGACACGCTCTACCAGACGATGTATAAGAAAGTGGAGTTGAGAGAACGAATACCGTGGTAACTGTTGCACCGCATTTTGGGGCGTGAAAAGTATTTCTACAGAGTGTGCCGTGGTACCGTCTCTCAAAACCAATCGACTTTCTGAAACTTTTTGTATGGCGAGAGTCTTGGTGTACGTACGGCAGTGGTCCCGCGACCGCTCGCCCCCACGGAGCACTCACAATGTCATCGAACACGTCCCATCTTTGCACACGATCCGAGCGTGGTCCCGCAGTCGATTCCCCGTCGTTCGCGACGCTGGTCGGTTTCCCCGTCCTCCTCGTCGCCGCTCTCGTCGCCCTGAGCTATCCGCTCGCAGCCGCGACGGCCCTCGCCGCGACGGCACTTGCAGTGAAAGGCACGCAGTTCGGACTGGCTGCACTTGTCCGCCGGACGAACGACGCGCCTCGTCGGGTCACCGTCCCCGGCGTCGGCACCGTGACCGTCAGCATCGCCCCGCTGTGAGACTACCCGTCACGCCGTGACAGCCGACGGTGCGAGAACGAGACGCCACGCTCTTTGAATTACGACTGGTTTTCGCTGCGACGACACGATTGCGGCGAGGTCGCCGTCACCTACTCCTCGGTGACCGGCGCGTCCATGCGTCGAACGTCGAGCACCAGTTCGTCTGCGGTCTCGGAGACGGCCGTCACTTCGCCCGCGACGACCAGATCGGCGCTGGGCGTCGGCCCGACGACGACCGGATCGCCGACCTCGATACTGTCGAGGGTCCCCTGGACCGAGACGTGTGCCGTACACTCCGTCGGGTGGTGGACGTTTGTCAGGTCGATCTCTTCGACCGTGGCGTCGATCCTGTCGAACGCCTGCGAGACGGTCACCGTCTCGGCGTCGTCCATCGGTTCTCGCCCGATCGCGGCGAAGGCCGCTGGCGTCGGCTCGTACCCGCCGGTGGGTCCCTGGACGCTCTCGACGAGCCCGATCGACTGGAGGGTCGTGAGCTGGTTCTGGACCGTGCCCGAGCTGCGGTCCAGGACCTCGGCGACCTGGCCGCTCGTGACCGGGCCGTCCGCGGTCTCGTGTTCGTTGATGAGTGTCGTCACGAGCTGGGTCTGTGTCGGAGAGAGGTCGATGTCGTTCGTGTTCATTTGTTGATTGTCTGTTGACGGTCAGCAACCATGAGTTTCGTGGTCGTGACTGCTAGAGATCGATCGACGGCGTCAGCGGCGGACGGCGCTTGTGTCTGGTGGTTTCGCACCATTTCCGGACCCGCTGGACCGTCGCTCGATCGACGGCGAGTCGCTCGGCGACGGCGGCCGGTGGTTGCGCTTGGTCGACGAGCGCGTGGAGGATCTCGTCGAGCGTCTCGGGGCCGACCCCGAGTTTCTGTGGGTCGCTGTCGGCGCGTCCCGCCGTCCGGGTCGACCGGTCGAGAATGTTCGACGGCACGTCGACCGCTCTCGCGAGCGCGCGTACCTCGGTGTGATAGAGCGGTGCCAGCGGCGCGAGGTCGACGCCGTCGTCCCCGTGTTTCGTCACCGACCCCAGGAGCCGCCGGGTACGGTCGACAGAGCCGAGCACGAGCCGGTCGGTCGTGTTGGCGACGTAGTACAGACACGCCATTCGGAACCGTTCGCGTGCGTTGTCGAGCGCGACGACGTCGTCGGCCGGTTCCCCAGCAGCACCGATCACGCGCTGGAACGCCGAGAGCAGCGGCCGCAACTGGAGTCGCTCGTACTCGATCGACAGCATCGACGCGACCGCCTCCGCCGCCCTGGCCGACGCCTCGTCGTTCATGTTGGCCGGCAACACGAGACCGCTGACCCGATCGACGCCGACGGCTTCGATCGCCAGCACCGCCGCGACCGTCGAACCGACTCGCCCGTCTAGCGCGACGACGACGCCCTCGGCACCGGCCCGTTCGAGCGTCCGTTCGACGAAGCGGGGCAACTGCTCGCGAAGTTGCTGGACCGCCTCCGGCTCGGTCGCAAGCTCGGAGCGCTCACGGGCCAGTGCAGGATCGTGTGCGCTGGGCTTCGAGTCACTCACGACGACCACCACCCGGCGACGCGCCCGAACCGCGACCGTGTCGCTCCAGAGGGCGGACACCGCCGGACCCACGGCGGTGCCGGCTGCCCCGCCCTCGGCAGACCACTCCTCGTGAGACGGAGACCGCCAGCACGATAGCTGTCGCCGGCCACCGGACAAACGGCGTCGGCTGTCGGCCGGACGACTCGATCACAGATCGTGGCGTGCAGTACACGATACCAGCAGTTCGACTCGTTACTGATAGTGATTCCCTACCAGGGGAACTAATGGGTGGGGGCCTCTGGGAGGTCCTAGTACAGGTATAGTGGCCATCGACTTTCAATGGCTACGATATCAGACGGGCAGCCGGCGCATCAGCGCGGGCAGACGGTTGCGAAGCTTCGTCTTGAAGCCCCCCTCCAGCTCGTGGATGCGGGCCATCTCGTCGTCGGTCAGGGAGAACTCGAAGACAGCGAGGTTGTCGGCCAGGTGGTCGCGGCTGGTGCTCTTCGGGATGGCGACGACGCCGTCCTGCTGGACCAGCCAGCGCAGTGCGACCTGTGCCGGACTCCGGTCGTAGCGGTCGCCGATCCGGGCCAGCAGATCGTCCCCGAGGACGCGGCCCCGCGCGAGCGGGCTGTAGGCCGTCAGTGCGATCCCCGCGCCGACGCAGTACTCTCGCAGCGCCGACTGATCCTTGTAGGGATGGTACAGCACCTGATCGGCGACGATCGGGGCGTCGACGGCGTCGCCGGCCGCCCGTAGCTGCGACCGCGTGAAGTTGCTCACGCCGAGGTGTTCGACCAGCCCCCGCTCGCGCAGTTCGGCCATCGCGGCGAGGGGTTCTTCGACGGGGACGCGCGGGTGGGGCCAGTGGATCAACAGCAGGTCGACGTAGTCGACACCGAGCGTTGCCAGACTCTCCTGGACCGTCGAGACGACCGCCTCGCGCCGGAGGTTCGAGCGCCACACCTTCGTCGTTAGGAAGATGTCGTCGCGATCCACGTCGGCCGCGGCGATCCCTTCGCCGACCGCCCGCTCGTTGTCGTACACCTGTGCGGTGTCGACGTGTCGATAGCCGAGATCCAGAGCGGTCCGAACCGTCTCGGTACACGCTGTCCCGGTGTTTTGCCACGTTCCGAGCCCGATCTTCGGGATCGACGCACCGCCAGCTTCGACGTGTTCCATAGCCGACGTTGCGCCGGGACCACAAAGAACGTCGCGGCGTCGCGGGAGGGAAAGGACAATGACACTTGGCCCCGACAGTCGACGTATGAGTGCCGACACTGTTCTCGTCGAAGACGTAATGTCGACGCCGCTCGAGACGACGAGCCCGGACGCGACCGTCCGAGCCGTCGCCGAGCAGATGCGCGAAGCGAACGTCAACGGACTCTTCGTCCCCGGTGCGGACGCAGGAATCGTCACGACGACCGACGTGGTCCACGCCGTCGCCGAGGGCGCGGACCTCTCGGAGACCCGGGTCGCTGACGTGATGACCTCTCCCGTCGAGCGCGTCGAGACGACGACGGAACTCAACGAGGCTGCGGCCATGATGACCAACTTCGGCATCAAACACCTCCCGGTGATGGACGACCACGGCGACTACGTCGGAATGGTCTCCTCGACGGACACGACCGGCGAGTTCGCCTAGGCCGTCTCGGGGCGGGCTCTTTTCTCCCGCACGGTCGAACGACCGGACATGAGAGTCGACTGCGAGGGGTGTGCCGGCTGCTGTATCGACTGGCGGCCCCTGACCGACGCCGACATCGATCACGAGCGGCGCGGCAGTCGCCACCCTCTCGACGAGACCAGCAACCTCGTCCCGCTGACCCGCCCGGAGGTGCGTGCGTTCGTCGACCGCGGTCACGGCGACGCCCTCACGCCCCGCCTGTTCGCCGACGACGACGGCGTCACCATCGACGGGCACAGCGTCGCCGCGATCGGCGGCCGGCCGGCGTTCTACGTCGGCCTTCGCAAGCCGCCCAAACCCGTCGCGCCGTTCGACGCCGACCCCACCTGGCTGGAGACCTGTGTCTTCCTCGATCCCGTGACCCTGCAGTGCCGGCTCCACGACGGCGAGCTGTACCCGGACACCTGCGGGGCCTACCCCGGCGAGAACCTCTCGCTGGCCGTCGAGACCGAGTGCGAGCGCGTCGAGGCCCACGCACCCGGCGAGGCCGCTGGCGATCGACTCCGCGACGACGAGCCGCCGGCCGACGCCACGCCGCTGCTCGGCCCGGCCGCGCTGGGCTCGAAGCTGTTCGCACACCCCGAGCCCGAGCGCCTCTCCGGCGTCGTGTCTCGCCTCGTCGCCGACGACCTGACGGCCGCCGACCGCGCGGAGTTCGTCGCCGTCGCGGCCGCCTCCGCGCCCGGGACCGGAGCCGTCAGCGACGACTGGTACGAACGGTATCGCGAGCGCGCACGGGACACAGCGTCGTGGACCGGGCGAGCGATCGAGCGCTGGCAGACCCTCGCCGACGCGGTCGGTGAGCCGGCACCGGAGCCCGAATGCGCACGCGAGATCGAGGACGACGACGGCGCACCGCCGACGCCGGGCTGGGACTCGATCGACGACACGTCCACCTGAAGCGAGCGCAGGTCGAAGGCAGTCGTTGGCGACGGAACGCGAGCGGACGGTCAGGTGTCGGAACCGGATTCGACGGGCGGCCACTCCGGGTCGACGCCGACAACGTCCGCCGTCCAGGCCCAACACTGTTCCTCGGTGGCTTCCTCGATCGGTTTCGCGTCCGTGCGCTCACAGTCCGAAAAGTACCCACCGTGCAGGTCGGCCGTGTCGTCGGTCGTCGCCAGAAAGAGCGACGTTTCGGCGGCCGCCCGTTCGGAGTCGACGGGGCCGACCGGAAGTAGCCCGCCGACGAGGCCGAACAGCTTCCAGCCGAGCCGCGAGAGCCCGCCGGTCTCGCGTGCCAAGCGACTGCTCGGGACGATGCCGGGGTGGCAACACGACACCGTGACGGCGTCCGTTCGTCGGGCCAGTGCCCGCGTGAACGCGACGTTCGCGAGCTTCGAGTCGGCGTAGGCCTGCTGTCCGGTCGGCCCGTCCGGACCGAGGAACCGGTCGGTGTCGAGTTCGCCTCGCCGGTGGAGGTCCGACGAGACAGCGACGACGCGCCCGCCGGCCGCGTTCAACAGCGGCCACAGGTCGTGGGTCAGTCGGTAGTGCGCGCAGTGGTTCACCGCCACCGTCAGCGCCACCTGTGCGCGGGTGCCGTCCGAGCGCTCGCCGGTCGCCGCGACGAGACGGCGCTCGTCCTGCCAGGTCCCGGCGTTGTTGACGAGCGCGTCGAGGCGGTCGTAGTCGTCGGCGATCGCGTCGGCCAGCGCACCGACGGCGTCGAGTGTCGACAGGTCCGCGTGGTGGAACGTCGCCGCGCCCGCCGTCTCCCGGCGGACCGTCCGACAGATCTCGTGGCCACGCTCGGCGTCGCGGCCGTGGACGAGGACCGTCCAGCCCCGTGCTGCCAGCCCGCGGACCGTCTCGCGTCCGATCCCGCTCGTTCCCCCGGTGACCAGCGCGACCTGGCTGTCGCTCATAGCGGGTCGTTGGACGACCGGGCGAAAAAGAGCGGGGGTTACAGCGACTCGTCCTCCGCGCTGCCGGCCACCGCGAGCGAGGAGCCCCGATCGTCGTAGTACTTCCGTCCGATGTAGGCGTCGGGCAGCCGCGAGACGACCGTCTCGAACAGTTCGTCGGCGCTCTCGTAGCTGTCGTCGTCGACGTGCTCGACGATCGACGCCAGCGTCTCCGACTCGTCGCTGTCCGGCGCGATAACCGTCACCTGTCCGAGTCGGTCACGCACCGTCGAGAGGGTGACCGGGTACGACAGTTCCGCGTCGAGATACGCCCGCAGGTCGTTTCGCTCCGTCAATCGTTCCTGTGACATAGCGCGACGGTGTCGACTGCCCGCCCGCCCCACCGTCGTCCGGACCTTCCCGTGACGGTACTTCGTTATAGGGTGCTTTGTGAGTCGTCGGTATCATCGCGCCCGGCTTACCGCCACCGGGCCACCACGCGCCCGCCGGCTTACTCGGACGGAGGGCCAGCACCGCGGTCGGCCTGTCTCCTCATTCGTGGCCGTACACCGGGACCGGTTCGTACGGTTCTTCGAGGTACTCCATCTCCGAGGTCGAGAGGTCGATCTCCAGTGCTTCGACGGCCGCTTCGAGGTGTTCGATGCTCGACGTGCCGAGAATCGGCGCGTCGGTGTACTCGTTCTCGAAGTGCCAGGCCAGCGCGATCTGGGCCATCGTCACGCCCTTCTCGTCGGCCAGTTCCTGGACGCGCTCGTTGATCGCCTCGCTCCCCGGCCCCTCGTCGTAGGGGAGCCCGATGTTCTCCTTCTCGTGTTCGCCCCGCGTCGTGCGAGTGAACTCCTCGTGGGGCCGGGTCAGATAGCCCGCGCCGAGGGGGCTCCACGGGATGACGCCCACGTCCCACTGCTCGCAGACGGGATACATCTCGCGCTCCTCCTCGCGGTAGGTGAGGTGATAGAGGTCCTGCATCGTCTCGAAGCGGGCCAGCCCCTCCCGCTCGCTGACGTGCAGGGCGCGCTGGAACTGGTGGGCCCACATCGACGACGCCCCGATGTGACGCACCTGGCCGCGCCGGACGGCATCGTCCAGCGCCCGCAGCGTCGTCTCGATGGGGGTATCGTAGTCCCAGCGGTGGATCTGGTAGAGGTCGACGGTGTCCATCCCCAGCCGCTCGAGCGAGGCCGACAGCTCCTGTTCGATGGCCTTCCGCGAGAGCCCCTGCCTGTTGGGATCGTCGCCCATCTCGCCGAACACCTTCGTGGCGACGACCTGCTCGTCGCGGTCGTACTCGCCGAGCACGTCGCCGAGGATCGCCTCGCTCTCGCCCGTCGAGTAGACGTTTGCCGTGTCGAAGAAGTTGATCCCGAGTTCGAGCGCGCGCTCGATCAGCGCCTCGGAGTCGTCCCGGTCGAGCATCCACTCGTCGCCGCTGCCGAAGCTCATACAGCCCAGGCAGATCTTCGAGACCTCGATCCCGGTCGAGCCGAGTGTCGTGTACTCCATACATATCCCCGTTGCGGGGACTGACCAAGTAGTCAACGGCACAGTTCTGACACGACGAGGGCGAAAACTGGCCCGCCGGAAGCCGATACACACAACTACCGGGCCGCGCACCTCCGAGCATGGACGTTGCACACGTCGCGCTGTGGGTCTCGGACATGGATCGTGCGATCGAGTTCTACACCGAACTGGGGCTGGAACGCCAGTGGTCGTTCACGCTCGACGGCGTCGAGAACGTCTACGTCGGCGGCGATCACGGCGAACTCCAGTTGCGCCACGACCCCGACCGGACGACGCCGATCGCGCCGAATCGGGCGGACGTAGATCACGTCGCGCTCACCGTCGACGACACCGAGGCGACGGTCGAGCGCGCCACCGACGCCGGTGGGACGGTCGTCACCGCGCCGACCGTGATCGAACCGGCCGACGCCTACGTCGCCTTCGTCGAGGACCCGGAGGGGTACGTCCTGGAGTTCGTGGAGCCGCTGGACTGAGAGGACTGATTTCGGCAACCGCACGTCATTCGTCAGGCAGTGAAGTTGCGACCCGCTGTAGAGGAGGTTCCAGCGCATTTATTATTGTTGTCTGAGTTAACAGAATGTGGAGATTCCGCCGAAAGATTACCTCCTCATGCGAGAGGATGCGTGGTCAAGTCGATTAGAAATATTCGCCATAGGGATGTTTTCGATAGCCGTCGCAGGAGTAGTTATGTTCGGAATGAGGCCGGTCGTCCCTAACACAATCTGGATCGTCGAACTCCTCATCATCCTTTTGCTCAATGCGTTTATCCTCACATTTTCAATAATTCTCGTACCGTTCGTATCGTATCAGATTGGTATCGGTCGGTGTGAATCGAAGTGAACTGTTTGATACTGGGTTTCTCCCGGTTGTCCAACTACCGGCCGGCTTACTGTGGACGATTTCGGCAATACGTTCTCGAATTCCAACGAGAAATCAGTGATCGTGACTCCAGAGACGCCAACGCCCGAGACTGACCGATCGTCCAGTCCTGGGGGCGACTCGGTGGGGTATTAGTCGCTAGCGCCCTACTCGTCTGATACGATGGCAGAAGCGAAGCCGGTCCAGCGAGCCGACGATCCGCTGGATCTGACTCTCTCCGAGGCGGAACTGGAGGCGTATCGCGATCACATCACCGACTTCGTCACCGAGCAGGTCGAGGCAGCCGGCGTCGAGACGGCGGTCATCGGGCTCTCGGGCGGCATCGACAGCACGCTCACCTCCCACCTCGCCGTCGAGGCGCTGGGCGCGGAGCACGTCTACGGGCTGGTGATGCCCAGCGAGGTCAACCGCGAGGCGAACATGAGCGACGCCGAGCGCGTCGCCAGCGAGCTGCTGGGGATCGAGTACGACGTGATCGAGATCGAGCCGATCGCCGACGCCTTCCTCGAGGGCTACCCCGACGCCGAGGGCGACCAGCTCGCCGTGGGCAACCTCCGGGTGCGCTGTCGGGCGGTGCTGAACTACCTCGCCGCCAACCACCGGGACTCGATCGTCCTCGGGACGGGGAACAAGAGCGAGGCGCTGGTGGGCTACTTCACCAAGTACGGCGACGGTGCCGTGGACTGTCACCCGATCGCGAATCTCTACAAGGGGCAGGTCCGCCAGCTCGCCAAACACGTCGGCGTCCCCGACGACCTCGCGGACAAGACCGCCAGTGCCGAGATGTGGGTGGGTCAGACCGACGAAGAAGAGATGGGACTGGACTACCCGACGCTGGACTCGATTCTCGCGCTCCACGTCGAGGGCGGAGTCTCCACCTCGGCGACGGCCGCCGAGATCGGCGTCGACGAGGACGCCGTCGCTCGGGTGCGGACGCTGTACGAGGGCAGCGCGCACAAACGGGCTGCTCCGCCGGGTCCCGACCCGCTGTGCTGACCGCCGGTGGCCGCTCGGACGGCCGACGGTGTCAGCGGACCTGTTGCTCGGGCCCGCGCCCGATGTACTCGGCCATGAACTGCCGCATCGTCTCTTCGTCGTACTCGTCCATGTCGAGGCGCTTGGTCCAGGCCGTCAGGACGTACGTCGCCGCCGGGTCCTCGACCGGCGTCGGGACCGCGAGGAAGCTCATGAAGTCGTCCGTGTACCGGTTCCCGTACTGCCGGAAGCTCTCGCGAACGTCCGGATCGATACCGTCTGGATCGTAGTAGACGACGATCGCCCCGTGTTCCAGTGCGTGGACGACCTCACCCAGCGGCGGAGCCGTCTCGTCGTCGTAGTACCCGCCCGTCGCCCAGTCGGCGTAGTGTGGCCCGGAGGTCGGCGGCATGTGCTCGTAGGTGAGCTCCGTGCCCCGGTCGACGTGCTGGGTGCCTTCGGACTCCTGTGTCGTCACCTGCGAGACGACGGCCTGATCGCCGCTGTCTGGGAGACTCGATCCAGCACCGCCTGCACCCATGAACACGACGACGTAGACCACGACCGCGATCGAGAAGCCGACGACACCGATCAGGATAGCCGGCCCCAGCGAGAGGATCCGGCCCTCGTCGCTCCCGTCGCGCTCGGCGACCCGTCGCTGATCGATCGACCCCAGCTCACCCTCGTGGGCGCTGCCGAGGTGATCGAGATACGCGTCCTCGCTGTCGAAGGACCCGTCACAGTACTCACAGTCAACCATTGTCTCGTAGTGCGCGTGGGACGGCTTCAATCCTTGCGCTCGGCCCGCGCTTCGACGAGGGTCGCGAACGCCTCGCGTTCCCGCTCGAACTGGCGGTCGCCGTCGGCCGACTCGGCGAGCAGCTCCTTGATCGTCCGGACCGCTCCGGCGTCGTTGTCGGCGACCGCGTGTGCGACCGCCAGCGGATCGTCGACGACCCGCGAAACCAGGCCGACCCGCAGCGCCTCGTCGGCGTCGACGACGCGACCGGACAGCGAGAGGTCCATCGCCACGCTCCGGCCGACGGTGTCGACCAGCCGATCGGTCCCGCCCCACGCGCCGAACAGCCCCAGCGTCACGCCCGACTCGGCGAACGTCGAGCGGGGCGTACAGACCCGCAAGTCACAGGCCAGCGCGAGTTCGACGCCGCCCCCACGTGCCGGCCCGTCGATGGCCGCGACGGTCGCCCCGTCGTAGCCAGCCAGCGCGTCCGCGACGGCCTGGCCCAGCCGGGCGAACGAACGCGCGTCGTCTCCGTCGAGGGCGTCGACGGTGTCCAGATCCGCGCCGGCACAGAACGCCGTTCCAGCGCCCCGAACTGCGACCACCGGCGCGCTCGCGTCCGCAATTCGGTCCCGGAGCGTCCCCAGTGCGTCGGCCGTCAGCGCGTTGCGGCTGTCGGGCCGGTCGATCGTCACGACCAGTACCTCGCCCGTCCGCTCGGTCCGTATCGTCCCCATGCCCGACCCGACGTTTCCAAAGGTCTTTGCCCTTCCCGTCGCTAGGCGAAGGTAATGGAGGAAGCCGCTGCGGTCCGACGAGCCGCACTGGCGGCAGTCGACGACGTCGACCCCGCTCGTCTGCGCGACCGTATCGAGGACCGGCTCGACGCCGCCTCGATGACCCCCGGCGTCTGCACGCTCGTCAGCGCGAGCGCCGCCGGCTGCGAGGGACAACTCGACGGCCTCAGCGACCGCGCCGCCGGTGTCCAGTTGATCTACGAGGGACTCCGGCTGACGCGGGCGCTGGCCCACGACGACCCCTGGGCGGGCGGCGACCGCGACGCCGCCGATCTGGACGTTCTCATCGCCGACATCCTCGTCTCACGTGGATTCTATCTGCTGGCCCGAACCGAGGCCGCCGACGCCGCCGTCGACGTGGTCCGGGCGTTCGGTACCGACCAGACCGTCCGCCGCGAGACCGACGACCCCACGCTCGATCGGAACCTCGAAGCCGACGTGCTCGAACTCGCTGCTGTGGCCGGCGTCACCGCCGCCGGGAACCGACCCGCGCCACGCCTGCGTGAGTACGCCAGCGACCTCGTGACCGACGGACTGCCACCCGTCGAGACGTTCGCCGACGAGGACGTACGCGAGACGCTCGCGGCGCTGACGACCGACGCCACCAGCGCCGACGGCGTCCGCACCTCGGCCGACCACTGAGAGAGAGTAGCGTGCCGTCCCCGAATCGTAACGCCTAAAGACAACTCCGGACAACGGATGAATGCGCGCCTGGGTAGCTTAGAGGTAAAGCGCGTCCTTGGTAAGGACGAGAGCCCGGGTTCAAATCCCGGCCTAGGCTTTCTCACGACGACCGGACAGACAGCAACAGCCGTCTCCGGGAGAAAGTGGTCTCGTAGTCGACTTCGAAACCGAATCGAGAACCGAATCGAGTGTCGATCCGCGACTGACAGGCGTTGCAGCCGCCGGCAACGGTTTGACGGACACGAGCCTACCGACAGCCATGGCGCTTGGTCGTCGGCTCTTGCTGGCGCTGGCTGGGCTCGCGACGCTGTGTGTGTACGGCGTGCTCGCAGTGGCCGGCTATCGACTCGCGACGTTCCTGTGGGCGAACCGACCGGACCCGCTCCTGGCCGCCGTCGTGGTCCTGACGACGGGGATCGCGCTGGGATACCACAGCTACAGGGTCGGGACGATGCAGCTCCGGCGACAACTCGACGCCGTGCCGCTGGCTCCGGAACGCGCCCCGCGAGTGCATCGGCGACTCGACGCGGTCGCCGAGCGGATGGGCGTCGCTCGGCCGGAACTGCTGGTGGCAGAGCTGTCGGCACCGAACGCACTGGCCATCGGTGGCGGCCGCGACGCGATCGTCGTCGACCGCCGGTTGCTCCGGTTGCTGTCACCGACGGAGATAGAGGCGCTGTTGGCCCACGAGCTGGCACACCTCGAAACGAACGACGCCCTGATCCAGACGCTCGCGTACAACCTCGTCCAGACGCTCACGGGCGTGGTCGCGCTGATCGTCCTCCCGGTCGCGACGTTGCTCGGCGGGTTCGCTCGCGCGTTCGCGCTCGTCCGAGGCCAGCCCGAGGCCGCGTCCCGGTCACTGCTGGGCCGTGCACAGCGACTGGCGCTGCTCTCGATCGCGGGACTCGGACTCGTGGTCGGACTGCTGGCGATGGGCTACTCCCGCCGACGGGAGTACGCCGCCGACGAGCGCGCTGCCGCGGTCGCCGACCCGCTCGCGCTCGCCCGGGCACTCCGGACGATCGAACGGGCCTCGAAGCCGGGATTCGGCCTTCTGACGCCGCTGTACGTCCAGGGAGAGGAAGACACACCACTGGCGAGACTGCTCGCGACGCACCCGCCGATCGACGAGCGGATCGAACGACTCCGGGCAATGGCCGATCACCGACGAATCGACGGACGGTGACGACATCATACCGTTCTGTATCGCGGATAGCGATATATCACGTCGATCCCGGGCCACGCTACCGAACTCCCGAAGCAGCCAGAACGTCCGCGAGAGCCGTCAGCGAGTCGCGACCTCGCGAGCGTGCTCGACCACCGTCGACGGCCTCTCGCGGGGCGGCCAGTGGGCACACGAGTCGAGGACCACCAGCTCACTCTCTGGAATGCGATCGGCCGCCCGCTCGGCCCAGGACAGCGGGACCACCTCGTCGTGGCGGCCGTGGAGGAGTCGTGTTGGGACCTCGAGCGCCGGTAGCTCGTCGACGTAGACGGTCCGGTATCCCGAGCGCGTCACCTCGGCCTCGCGGAAGCGACGGAACGCGACCCCGGCAGTGGGCCGCTGGACCTCCTCGTAGACCGCGTCGACCGCTTCTTCGGAGAGGTCGTCGAGGTCCGCGACGATTCCGCCCAGGCTCGCCTTCGTGAGCCGGCGGCTCCGGCGGAACAGGGCGATGGCGACCCGATTGAACAGTTGAACGCGCGCGAGGGCGTAGGAGAGTCGACCGTTCGGCAGCGTCCGGCCCAGTCCGTAGCTGTCGATCAACAGGAGATCGTCGACGAGAGCGGGACGGCGGAGTGCCATGCCGAGTCCGACGGCACCACCGAGCGAGAGCCCAGCGATCGAGAACGTGTCGACGGCCAGTTCGTCGAGAAACCTCGTCATAGCGTCGACGTGCCGGCCGACCGGGTAGGAGCCCGGTGGGAGAACCGTCCGGCCGTCCGTGCCCTCACCCCTGTCGACGCCGCTCCGGCCGTACCCCAGGAGATCCGGCGCGACGACGTGACAGTCCGCGGCCAGCGGCTCGATCACCTCGCCCCAGGAGACGTGCCCCGCGTCGATGATCCCCCCGTGCAGGAGGACGATCGTCGGATCCGCCGGATCGCCGGCTTCGAGGAAGTGGATCGCCAGACCGTCGGCGGTGACCGTCTCACTGGTCGGCATACCGTCGGTGACGACCGCCAGCATCAAAAACCCACGCACCGCCCGCCGAACGGCGCCTCATCAGTCGAATTGTCGGATACCACTCGGTCCCGACGAGAGGTGCCATAAAGTACTATCCGCGATATAGAATGAGGGCCATCGGTCTGCGAACCGACGCTTCGGGACGCCATCGTGTTCCACAATCGCTTTTTCACCGGTCGACGACGCCCCGAGCGATGCCCTCCACACTCGATTCGCTCGCACGATCGCTGGCGATGCCGTACTACGACGCTGCCCTCCCCGCGCACGATCGGTTCCACGCGAAACGGGTCCGCGATCTCTCCCTGCGACTCGCCGAGAGGTGGGACCGCGCTGTCGATCGAGACGTGCTGTCCGCGGCGGCGTGGCTGCACAACATCGGCCGCCCCCTGGAGCGCGTCGGGGAAATCGACGACCACGGCGAGTGGGCTACGGTCACGGCCAGAGAGTTGCTGGCCGAGGAAGGGGTCGCTGCCAGCCGAATCGACGCCGTCGCACACTGCCTGCGAACTCACAGCATCCGATCGAGTTCACCGGAGCCCGAGAGCCCGGCAGCGAAGCTCCTGTTCGACGCCGACAAGCTCGATGCGACCGGTGCCGTCGGGATCGTCCGACTCGCGTGTGTCGTCGGCGAACGATCGGGGCGAACGGGGACTCAGTACGCACACCTCGACGACGCCTCGACACACGAAGCGACGACCGACCGTCGCGACATTTCGGTCCTCAGGGAGTGGGCACGCGAACGACTGGCACGACTACACACGCCACCGGCCCGGCGGCTCGGCAGATCGCGGTGGCGCTTCATGGAGGCGTTCTTCGAGCAGTTCGAGAGCGAGATCGGCGTGCGAGCCGACGCCTGATCGTCGACGATCCGATCCCGGTGTAGGCCCACGCATCGGACACGAGAGCGGTCGCTATCGCCGCGAGCCCGCTGCATCCGCCGAGGTCGTGCTTTTGTATCGCGGATAGCGGTTTATGGAGTGGGACAGACGCGTGTTTCTGGAACAGTCGCCACAGCCACAAACAGCGGACTCACGGCGTTATCTGTGCCTCAGGAGCGGATGCGTGAGCTGCGTCCGTCTCGAACAGATGTCGGTCGTCATGCGTGGTTGTAACCCCGTGACGAGATTCGCCATCCGAGTGGCGGAATCGGTCACAGCCGACAGTGTCAGAACTCGCCGGGGCCGGGAGCCGGCACGCCACCGTCGTCTTCGCCGCCGAGTTCGAACTCCTCGCGGAGCTCGCGGATCCGATCGCGGATGTCTGCAGCGAGTTCGAACTCCAGGTTGTCTGCCGCCTCGGCCATCCGCGCTTCGAGCCGTTCGATCTGTCGGGCAGCCTCGTCGGCGTCGGCCGGGCCGTCACCGGCCACGTCGCTGGTGTCCGTCTCGGCACCCGGAAGCGAGGACTCGCCGATCTCTTTCTCGATAGTCGTCGGCTCGAAGCCGTGTTCCTCGTTGTACGCCTGCTGGATCTGGCGGCGGCGCTGGGTCTCCTCGATGGCCGACCGCATCGCGTCGCTCGTGTCGTCGGCGTAGAGGACGACCTCGCCGTTGACGTTGCGGGCGGCCCGCCCCATCGTCTGGACGAGCGTCGTCTCCGACCGCAGGAACCCCTCCTGGTCGGCGTCGAGAATCGCGACGAGGCTCACTTCGGGGATGTCCAGTCCCTCCCGCAGGAGGTTGATGCCGACGAGCACCTGGATCTCGCCAAGCCGCAGCGACCGGATCAGTTCGTGACGTTCCAGCGTGTCGGTCTCGTCGTGCATGTAGGCCACGTCGACGCCGCTCTCTTCGAGATACTCGGTGAGGTCCTCGGCCATGCGTTTGGTGAGTGTCGTCACCAGCACGCGCTCCTCGTCGGGCATCGATTCGATCCGTTCGAGCAAGTCCTGGACCTGGCCGCTGGCGTCTGCGACCTCGATCGCGGGATCGACGAGGTGGGTCGGGCGGACGATCTGCTCGACGACCTGGCCGCTCTCCTCGCGCTCGTAGTCGCCCGGCGTCGCCGAGACGTACAGCGTCCGGTCGGTCTTTTCCTCGAACTCCTCGAAGGTCAGCGGACGGTTGTCGAAGGCGGTCGGCAGGCGGAAGCCGTTCTCCACCAGACTCTCCTTGCGTGACTTGTCGCCCTCGAACTGGCCTTTGATCTGGGGGATCGTCTGGTGGGACTCGTCGACGACGGTGAGGAAGTCGTCGGGGAAGTAGTCCAACAGCGTGTACGGCGCTTCGCCGCTCTCGCGGTCCGAGAGGTGGACCGAGTAGTTCTCGATCCCCGAGCAGTAGCCGGTCTCTTTCATCATCTCCAGATCGAACGTGGTCCGCTCCTCGATGCGCTGGGCCGCGACGGCGTCGCCCTGCCGTTCGAAGTAGCGGATTCGGTCTGCCAGCATGTCCTCGATCTCCTCGATCGCCCGCTGGAGGCGCTGCTCGGGGATCGAGTAGTGCTCTGCCGGGTGGAGCAAGACGGCGGGCTCCTGGCTGACGACCTCGCCTTCCAGGGGATCCATCTTCACGAGGCGGTCGATCTCGTCGCCCCACATGTCTACCCGGACGGCGTAGCGGCCGTACATCGGGTAGATCTCGACGGTGTCGCCCCGCACGCGGAAGGTCCCCTGAGTGAAGTCCACGTCGTTGCGCTCGTAGTTCAGGTCTACGAGCTGGCCCAGGAGTTCGTCGCGCTCGATGCGCTGGCCCTCCTCCAGCCGGAGGCTCATGTCGACGTAGTTGCGCGGGTCACCCAGCCCGTAGATGGCCGACACCGAGGCGACGACGATCACGTCGTCGCGGGTCAACAGCGAGCGGGTCGCAGAGTGCCTGAGGCGGTCGATCTCGTCGTTGATCGAGGCGTCCTTGTCGATGTAGGTGTCGGTCTGCTCGACGTAGGCCTCGGGCTGGTAGTAGTCGTAGTACGAGACGAAGTACTCGACGGCGTTGTCGGGGAAGAGGCTCCGGAACTCCTCGTAGAGCTGGGCCGCCAGCGTCTTGTTGTGGGCGATGACCAGCGTCGGCTGCTGGAGCTCCTCGATCGTCCACGAGACGGTGTTGGTCTTGCCCGACCCGGTGACCCCCAGCAGAGTCTGTTTGTCCATTCCTCGGCGATATCCGTCGACGAGCTGCTCGATGGCGTCTAGCTGGTCGCCGGCTGGCTCGAACGGTGCGTCGACGCGAAACGCCGTCTCGGCGTCCGGTCGGTCCGGAGACAGTGGGCCGGAGTCGCTCATTGTCCGACAGTAGGGCTCGATCGACTTGAGCGGTGTGCTTTGGGCAGATTCGCCGGTTTTCCAGGCTGTCGGCCGTGTTTTGGGGCGAGGTTCAGAATCTGGGTCGCGGAGAAATAAACTGCTGTACGCTATATCGAATGCGGCGAGTGGCGTCCACCCGCGGTAGACAGCGGTAGCACAGTCGAAGGGCTTCACACTGACTGCACGACGGCCGGCGATCGGGTGTGCAGAGATGCGATGCGGCGACGGGCGCGACGGCTAGCCCGAGAGCTCAGGAAGATCAGTGCCGAGACCAGCAACGTCCAGGCTATTGGTCAGACGTGTGACCGGTCGTCGACAGTTTCTGGGTCGTTAGCTCCTGCTGTTCGGTCCGGAGCCGTTCAACCGCCACGTCACACTGAAGTTCCAATTGTCACGGCGCTCCTCGATTACGTCGGAGGATATCCACCAGAGTGGTTCCGGCCCACCACAGGGAAATGAGAGTGACCAAGACACCGAACCAAGCAGGGATATCTGTGCTGCTGTACATAATGACACCGCCAGCGATTCCGGCGACGAATATCGCCAGTTCCACGCACCGAATGTCGTTGTTCGTAACATCGACCGCCGCAAAGGTCAAGAATACGAGCATGACGACCGCGGGCCCGATAACTGACGTGAAAACATCTCCCGTAGTCAAATACAACGCGAGCGCGACTGCCGGTATGATAATCACGTCTTTCAGTTCGACTCGCTCACTCAGTTTTCCGACGACAGATTTCACCGTATCGACCATCCTCAGCAGACCTTGATAATACTGTCTACATGTCTGTTATATTTCATTCGGTGGCGATTATGAGCCACCCCGTGGGCCACTGTCAGAAAGAGAAATTCTGGTGATAGCCAGTGAGGTTTGCTGTCAATACCGAACGCGACTTCACAAATAATCACTGACGACGCTGCACAAAGGGCGACGTAGCGACAGCAGACACCACAGGCCGCCACGAGTACCGAATACATCGAAGTAAGCGTCACATGGCAGGTGGTCAATGAATTATCTAATTACGGACGACCCACCCAGATCCGCTACGCCGCCGTGTCGACCCGGTCCATCGTCCGCTGGATCGTCAGCCCCGAGAGCATCGAGGTGGCGATGTACCACACCGTCCAGACGTGCAGCGGCCCGATCAGTTTGGCCGTCCAGGTGATCCGGCCGAGCATCGGGAACACCGTCGCCGTCGGCGCGATGGCGGCGGCGGGCGCGACGGCCAGCCACGAGAGCCACAGGAAGATCGGTGCCGAGACCAGCACCGTCCAGGCCATCGGTCGGAGCATGTGCTTGAACATCGACAGTTGCTGGGTCATCAGCTCCTGCTGTTCGGCCCGGAGCCGTTCGACGGCCTCGTCGTCGCCGCGCTCGCGGGCGTCGTCGAGTCGCTCGCGAACGTCGGTCAGCCGGGTCTTGAGCCGTTCCATCCGTTCTTTCGACTGGAGTCGGCGGCGAATCGTCGTCGACGCCAGCGCGGTCACGACTGCAAGTAGTGTGATCGTCGCGACGAAGGGCAGTTGTGCCGCGAGCGGTCCGAGGACGGTGTTGACGCTCTGGCCGACCAGTTCGCGCCCGCCGGGCAACTGGTAGCTCGCCATCAGTGCGAGTGCGCCGACGCCTGCCAGCTTGTCCGCGCGCGACCAGCCGCCGGTCTCTGGGGCGTCGGGGTCCGCGTCGTCGAGGTCTCGCTGTGCGAGCAGTTCGCGCGCCGCGGTCGGATCGTCGACGACGAAGCGGTCACCAGCGGGGACGACGACGCCGTGGTCGAGCAGTCGGCCCCACTCGACGGGATCGATCTGTCCCCGGAGATCCGCCCACGCGACGGTTCCGTCGCCCGCCTCGGCACGGTCGAGGACGACCGCCAGCGCCACGGCGAGGTCGTCGTCCGCCCGGACGGCGTCGAGAGAACTGTCCATGCCCTAACTGGTCCGAACAGACATATGAATCTTCTTCCTCGGCGAATCCGGTCGGAAGCAGGTAACCGACCACGCAGCGAGCGCGGTGGCCGGGGCCGCAGGCACTCGACCAGGTTCGGAAATAAGCCGGCTGTTTAACAATTGAGTCCCGCAATTTTGCTAGAGATTGTGCATAAAATGGCGTATAATAGCAGCCGTTTTAACAAACAGGTCGTCGAACCGTCGACTATGATCGATCGCGAGACGGTGACGGCCACGCTCGACGACTATCGGCCCGATCCGAACGACGCGATGTTCGAGGTACTGAACGAGCCGACACCGGCTGTCGTCGCCATTCGAGTCGGCGACTGCTCGCCCGCCGGATTCAGAGACCTCTACCGACTCCTCTCGGCGACGACCGACGCACACGACACCGTCCACCTCTACGAGGAGACGGTCGACTGGACCGCCCGGTCGGCCCTCTCGAACTGGTACGGCATCCTGCCGGACCTCCGATGGGGGTCGACGTTCGACATCGGTCGCTACGCCGCAGTCGGCGATTCGGTCTGGGCGCGGGGACTGTTCGACTGCTGGCGAGCCATCGCGCCGGTCTGGCCGGTCAGTCCCGACGAGATGCGATACTTCGGCCCGGCGGAACGCGAGGCGGCTCGCACCTGGGTCCGGACCGGCGAACTCCCGAGCGATCGTGGGAGGGCCACACAGTGACGGCAGACTTCGTCGTCCACGACGCAGTGGTCGTGACCGTCGACGAGCGCAACCGCGTCTACGAGTCCGGCACCGTCGTCGTCCGGGACGGCGACATCGCGACCGTCCGAGAGAGCCGGGCGGGCGACGCCGAGATCGACGCCGACCACGTCCTCGACGGAGCGGGACGGCTCGTGTTGCCCGGGCTCGTGAACGCCCACGCACACCTGGAGGGGACCGCGCTGACGGGTGCCTTCAGCGAGATGGGGCCGGTCGAGCTGTTCGCCCAGATGACGCCGCTGATCGCCGACATGGCCAGCGAACACGACGACCTGCTGCGAGCGGGGTACGAGCTGGCGGCCCTGACTCACCTCCAGGGGGGCGTGACGACGGTCAACACGATGGACGTGCGCCCGGCACTGGGCGCGGACATCCTCGGCGAGGCGGGGCTGCGGGCAGTGATGGGACCCATGCTGTCGGACCTGTTCTGGGACCGGTCGGTCGACGCACAGTTCGAGCGGGCCCGCTCGTTCGTCGAGCAGTTCGACGGCAGCTACGACGGCCGCATCAGCGCCGCCCTCTGTCCCCACGACGACTGGTCGTGTACGCGCGACCTCTGGGAGCGCGTCGCAGACCTGGCGGCCGAGTACCCCGAGGTGCCAGTCCACACGCACCTGCTGGAACTCGGCGAAAGCGACGAGATGGCCCGTGCGAACGGGAGCGACGATTCGCTCGCGCTGCTGGACACGGTCGGGCTGCTCGACGACCGACTCGTGGGCGCGCACTTCCGGGTCGCCGACGAGAGGGACATCGAGCGGATGAGCGAGGCCGACGCCGGTGTCGCACACTGTCCGTCCATCTTCGGCTACTACAACCTCGATCCAGAGACTCCCTGGACGCCGGTGGCCGACCTGCGCGAGGCCGGCGTGGCCGTCGGCCTCGGTCTTGACGACCACTACTGGCACGACTCCGTCGACCTGTTCGAAGAGGCGCGATCGGCGCGGCTGCTGGCCAACCTCGACGCGGGAGCACAGCAGTACGACTCGATGGCGCTGGTCCGGATGCTCACCGCCGAGAGCGCCGACGCGGTGGGCATCGAGTCGGTCGGCCGCCTCGTCCCCGGTGCTCGTGGCGACCTCGCCGTCCTCGACGTCGACCAGGCGAAGTTCACGCCGTTGACGAACGTGGCGGCACAGCTCGCGAACGGTGCCCGCCGTTCGGACGTGGAGACGGTCGTCGTCGACGGTGAAGTGGTCGTCGAGGACGGCGTCGTCCAGACGATGGACGCGCAAGCGGTCCGGGAACGGGCCACGGCAGCCGTCGAGCAGTTCGCGGCGGCGACCGAGTGGGACCTCGGGCTCGGAACGCCCGAGCCACCGGCACTCCGGGACGTGCTCGCCGACGCGCCAAAGCGCGGGCCGGCGAAGCTACTGGGACGGCTCGGCGCACGGAAATTGCGGGACGTGTTCAGGTGACGGCGGGGGAGAACGCGATCAGCAGACCGGCTTGGGGTTGACGCCGAGGGCTTCCAGCGTCTCGAAGTAGTCCTCGTAGGCGGCCTGGACCACCGCACTCGCGGCCGTCTCGGCGGCGTCCCAGTCGCCGTCTTCGGCCAGCGCGTCGAGTGCCGCCTGGCGCAGCTCCTCGATGCCACCGCCCAGATCACGAAACACCTGCGAGGTCTGGGGGTCGGCCTGCCCGACGAAGAAGCCGGTAAGCTGCTCGAAGGTCTTCTTCGCGACGAGCGTCCAGCCGACGAGACCGCCCAGACGGGCGGCCGTCTCGTCTTGCTCGGCCAGCGTCTCGAACATGGCCGGCCGCTCGCCCGGTTCGTGGTCGCCGTGCTCGTCGACGATCGTCTCGTAGTGCTCGCGGGCGGTGTCGGCGGTCGTCTCGAAGACGTCGCCCTCCCACCCGTCGACGGTCTCGAACGCGTAGTGTGCGCGGTCGGCCGCGCCGGCGAGGATCGGCCCCTCGTCCATCTCGCCGCCGGTGAGCGCGTACAGCGCCTTGGACGAGCCGAGCCGCGAGAGCGCCGTCTTGTTCTCGGAACTGATCGTGTCGACGAATTCCTGAGCGTCCATACTGGTCGCTACGGTCGCCAGGGCTTGTAACTGCCGGGATCCGACGGCAGCCACCGGGCCGACCGACCATCACGGGCGTTAAGCCCGTCGGGGTCCAGACACGCTGTAATGAGCGAGTCCCCGCTCGTCGTCGCCATCAGCGGCAGTCTGCGCGAGACGAGCACGACGTGTCTGGCACTGGAACACACGCTGTCGGCCGCAGAGACGGCCGGCGCGACGACGGAACTGGTCGACCTCCGCGAGTGGGAACTCCCGCTGTTCGATCCCGACGACCGCGACCGGGGCGACGCCGAAGCGTTGCGGGCGCTGCTCGACGACGCCGACGCGGTGGTGCTCGGAACGCCGGTGTACCACGGGATGGTGTCGTCGGCGCTGAAGAACGCCCTCGACTACCTGGGGCGCGACGAGTTCCGAGACACGACGGTCGGACTGCTGGCGACTGCCGGCGGTGGCTCCTACGGCCCGGCGCTGGAACACCTCCGAACCGGCGTCCGGACGGTCCACGGCTGGACGCTCCCCCACGAGGTCGGGATCCGCAACGCGTCCGACGCCTTCGACGACGACGGAGCCTTCGTTGACGCCGACATCGAGGACCGGGTGCGGACGCTCGGCCGGATGGTCGCGGCCAACGCCGGGACCGAACCGAAAGCCGCAGTATAGCGGGTCCCTGCCCGATTATCGAAGTCTGAATCGATGTCGGTCGCCGGCAGCGTCGGTGAACGACCAGGCAGGTATATAGTGGCTCAGCCGAATCTCACCACCATGTTCGACCAGCACCTCGGCGACGACCGCCCGTCCGAGTACCACGTCCTGTGGGACGGCGGCCGGTCGGGGTCGAACCCGCGGATCGACGTGCGCCTCCTCGAAGGGTGGGCTCGCAAGTGGGGCTACGACGTCGATCGCCGTCGCCGCGTCGACAGCGACCGAGCCGACGAGCCCCGCGAGCAGTGCCGGATCGCCTTCGCCTTCGGCGAGATCGTCGAAGAGACGCTGTCCTACGGCGACCGGGAGTACACGTTCACGACCGATCGGACGCCAGCGACCTACTTCGAACTCGACGAGTGTGGCGACGCACGCCTCGCGACCTGGGCCAGCGAGCGCACGCTCACGCTCCGAGAACTGCGTATCGACGGCCGGGACCTCGTCTTCGACGCGGTGCTCGAGCCCGGACCGGGCCGCGTCCACGGCCAGTGGCTCTCGACGACCGTCGATCAGACGCAGTACTGGCTGACAGGATAGTCGGAGCCGCGAGCGATCGGCCTGTCTGTACGGGAACCCCGAGCAAAACGGAGTGTCCGACAGTCGTTTCGAAAGCGTAGCGAACAGACACTCCGACCGGCGAGAGGTGACAGGATAGCTCTAAGAAAGACGAAAGGGCAGCAGTTTTCGGACGGAATCGCAGTACTGAACCGGGTGGCTCTCTATGCCCATTGTTGTCTATATACCGTACATATGAGCGGGATTTATCCGACAGTGCCGGCCCGATCCACGTAATGGATTCACAGGGGGATTCCGGGTCGGACAGTTGGTCCGTCCTGCCGAGCGCGATCCGGCGACGGTTCGTGTGGAAGTTTCTGACGACGGTCGCGGTCGTGATCGTCGTCACGGCTGGCATCGGCATCGTCTCGTTGAACACTGCGACGGCGACCCTGACGGGGCAGGTCGACGAGCGGACGACGACGACCGCGGAGTTACAGGCCGACGCGCTGGACCGGTGGCTCGACGGTCACCGAGACACGGCCAACCAGATCGGACTCCGCCCGGACGTACAGGCCGGGAACGCCTCGTCGGTCCAGTCGTACTTCGACGCTCATCGCTTCGGTCCGGACGTGGTCAGCGTCAACTACGTCGCCGACGACGGGACGGTGCTCGCGAGTACGAACGCTTCGCGGGTTGACACAACCGTCACCGGCACGGCGGTCGGCGAGGCCATCACCGCGGGCGTTCCGGTCGGACCGGCACAGGTCGTCGACGACACCTACGCCCGCCGAGGGACGACCGTCGCCGGCATCGTCGGCAACTCGGTCGGGAGCGAGGGCGTGATACTGGTCGAGGCGTCGCTGGGCGAGCCGGTGGCCGGCTTCGATCCGAAAGACCGGTCGGGGTACACGACGCTGCACGACTCGGAGGGGATGCTGTTTGCCACCGTCGAGTCGCCAGCGAACGTTCCCGAACGGGTCCGGCGTGCCAGCGACACCGGGTCGGTGAACCTCGAATCGTCCGCGAGCGAAGTCGTGGGCCACGCCCCCGTCGCAGGGACCGACTGGGTGATCGTCCGCCACCTCCCCGCGTCGGCCGCCTTCGCCGTCCGAGAGGAGATCCGGACGGGCATCCTCGCCGTGATGGGCGCACCGCTGGTGTTGCTCGGCGGTCTCGTCCTGGTGAGCGGCCGCCGAACCGGTAACGCGCTCGAACGGCTGGAACGAAAGGCCGGACGCATCGAAGACGGCGACCTCGACGTGACGCTCGAACAGACCCGAGCCGACGAGATCGGGCGACTCACGGCGGCCTTCGACAGTATGCGCCAGTCGCTCCGCGAAGAGATCGAGGAGGCACGATCTGCGCGCAAAGCCGCTGAAGTCTCTCGGGCCGAGGCGATGGAACTGACCGACTACCTCGAAGCGACTGCCGACGACTACTCGGACGTGCTCGCCGAGTGCGCTGCGGGGGATCTGACGGTCAGGATGGAGCCCGACGGCGAACACGACGCGATGGACCGCATCGCGCGCGACTTCAACGATACCGTCGCCGAACTGGAGAAGACGACCGGTCAGCTCAAGACGTTCGCCGAGGACGTGGCCGATTCGGCAGGCCACGTCGAGACCAGTACCGCGACGCTCCGGCAGGCCTCCGAACAGGTCGCCGAGGCCGCCCAGCAGGTGTCGCTGGACGCGTACGAACAACAAGAACAGCTGGCCGAGATCAGCGAAGAAGTAGACGCCGTCGCGAGGACGCTCGAACGGCACGCCGACCAGCACGAAGCGCTGGACCTCGACGAGCCGCTGGCTCGCATCCGCGCGGTAGCGACGACCCTGTCGGACGTGGCAGAGATCAGCGAGGAGACGACACAGGCCGCTGAGACCGTCGCCGGTGCGGCAGAGGAACAGACCGCCGAACTCAACGAGGTGTCCCAGCAGGCCAGCACTCTCAAACAGTACGCCGGGCCGCTGGGTGACGTGCTCAGTCGCTTCCGGACCGAGTCCGAACGGGAGTTCTTCTTCCCGTCCGGTCCGGGCAACGTCGGCGAGGAAACCGCCAACGACTCGGGTCCGGGCGAGTGACCGCCCGCGGACCGACCACCGCAGGCGCGGCGTTTCCGCCGGTGGTCGCCGGCCGAACAGTCAAGAGCGTGTGCGCTCATAGCTGGGCTATGGCCGAATTCGTCCGGCTGGCGGGCGCGCCCGATCGCCTCGCGAATCTGGTCGGAGAGACGACCCTGACGCCGGACGCGACCGATCCGTACTACGAGCGGGTGCTCTTCGCGCTCAGAGAGGACGCGCTGACAGCCCCGGCACGGTCGGGCTCTCCGGCGGTGTACACGAGCTATCGACCCGACCACTTCGACAGCTACGCGGTCGACCGGCCCAGCTACGTCGTCCTCGGCGCGGTCCCGACGTTGCAGTGGCTCGACTGGCTGGACGACGACCGCGTCGAAGTCGTCTTCGGGGGCGATCCCGGCCGGCAACTGATCGAGTGGGCCGAGATCCGCGGGCGGGACCACCGCATGCGCGCCGAGCCGCTCCCGACCGACGTCGCCGTCGAGTCGGTCGATCTCGGGATGCCCGCGGCGTTCGACGACGACGGGCGGTTCGCGCCGGACGGCGCGCCCGCTCCCACGCGGGTCGAGACCGACGCCGCGACCCTCGAACGACTCGTGACGGCCGCCGAGATCGTCGACAGCGAGGGCGTACCCGTCGTCGTCGAGGACGGGCAGTTCCGGCTAGCCGTGTCCGGGGAGGTCGTAGCGGGGACGGGAACGCTGTCGGCCCGGACCGTCGAGGGACCAGACTGCCGGAACTGGTACGGGCCGGAACTGGGCGCGCTCACGCGGACCCTCGGCGGACCGGTTCGCCTCGAAATCGTCCCCGACGGACCGATGGCAGTCGTTCAGGAGACGGAAAGCGCGACGCGGCGGTACGTGCTCGACGAGCGGGTGTAGCGACTGTCGGCACTCGTCGTCGTGGCACGAAAGAAAGAACGGAAACTGACCTCAGTTGCCCTTTTCGATGGGCGCGCCGACGAGGTTGCCCCACTCGGTCCAGGAACCGTCGTAGTTGACGGTGTCGTCGTAGCCCAGCAGCTCGTGGAGCGCGAACCAGGCGACCGAGGAGCGCTCGCCGATGCGGCAGTAGGCGACGGTCGTCTCGTCGCCGTCGATGTCTTCGTCGGCGTACAGCTCCTGCAGCTCGTCGAAGTCCTTGAACGTGCCGTCGTCGTTGGTCACGGCCGCCCAGGAGATGTTCTTCGCACCGGGGACGTGGCCGCCACGCTGTGCGGTCTCCTGCAGGCCCGGGGGGGCCAGCACTTCGCCGGAGAACTCCTCGGGGGAGCGAACGTCCACGAGCGGGAGGTTCTTCTCGATGGCGTTCTCGACGTCGTCGCGGTACGCGCGGATGGACTCGCGCGGGCCGGCGGCCTCGTACTCGACGGCGGAGAACTCGGGGACCTCGTCCGTGGTCGTGTAGTCGTTGTCGAGCCAGTACTCGCGACCGCCGTCGAGGAGTCGAACGTCGTCGTGGCCGTAGTACTTGAACTGCCAGTAGGTGTAGGCAGCGAACCAGTTGGAGTTGTCACCGTAGAGGACGACCGTCGAGTCCTCGCTGATGCCGTGGCTCCCGAGCAGGTCCTCGAAGTCTTCCTTCGAGAGGATGTCGCGGGTGGTCTGGTCCTGGAGCTGTGTCTCCCAGTTGAAGCCGATCGCGCCGGGCGCGTGGGCCTCGTCGTACGCTTCGGTGTCTACGTCGACCTCGACCAGTCGGTGGTCGGGATCGTCGCTCTGGAACGAGTCGAGGTTGTCCTCGACCCAGTCCGCCGTCACGAGAACGTCGTTTGCGTAGTCGCTCATAATACAGGCCAAAATATGCACCCCATCCATATAACCCCACCCTCTCTCGGCATAGCCCGCCACTCCTCCCCTCTGGCGGCAGTTTCTGCCCCTTGTCGGACGTATTAGTATGCGAATATTTCGCACGGTTCCGGCGGCGCTCCCCGACTGCTGGCGGTTCGGTCCCGACTGCGGGCCGCGGGCTGGAAAATATCTCCGCTATCTTCGAGCGACCGAGACGAACGGTTTCAAGCCGTCGCGTCCGCAACGGTCGAGCAATGACAGATATCGTGTCCCAGTCCTGGCTCGCGGAGCGTCTGGACGACGTGCGCGTGGTCGACGTCCGCGACGCCTGGGAGTACGACGGCATCGGCCACCTCCCGGGTGCAGTCAACGTCCCCTTCGACGCGTTTCGCGCCGACGAGAGCGGCGAGCACGACGAGGGGATGCTCCCCGGGCGAGCGAACTTCGCGACGCTGCTCTCGGAGGCGGGAATCGCCAACGGCGACGAGATCGTCGCCTACGACGACACACACGGGGTCTTCGCCGCGCGCTTTCTCGTGACGGCGGCGCTGTACGGCCACGACCCCGCGGCGCTGCACCTGCTCGATGGGGACTTCTCGGCGTGGCAACTCGAACGCGAGACCACCAGCGAGACGCCCGCGCCGACGCCGACGGAGTACGCGATCGAGCCACCGGCCGAGACGCCACTGGTCGACGCCGACGCGGTCGCCGAGGCCGTCGACGGCGACGCCGTGATCGTCGACACCCGAGAGGAATGGGAGTACGAAGAGGGCCACGTCCCCGGTGCGGTCCGGCTCGACTGGCGCGAACTGGTCGACGACGAGAGCCGCGGCCTGCGCCCCGAGACGGAGATTCGGGAACTGCTGGCGTCGCGCGGGATCGTCCCCGAAGCGCGGATCGTCCTCTACTGTAACACGGCACGCCGGATCAGTCACACCTACGTCGTCCTGCGTCACCTCGGATACGACGATCTGGCCTTCTACGAGGGGAGTCTCACCGAGTGGAAAGCACAGGACCGTCCCCTGGAGACCGGCGAGAGCTGACCGTCTGGCGGTCGACGGCCTACTCCGTGTGTTCGGAATCCAGTTGGCGCTGGACCGCCGGCCGATCGTTCGTGAGCAACTCCACGGCTTCGACGAACAGCGCGACGACGAGCGGGCCGGCGATGAATCCGACGAGCCCGATCGAGAGCACGCCACCGGTAAAGCCGATGAAGTAGAGGCTCGCGGGGATGTCTGCGGTGTAGGGTGCGAGCTGTGGCCGGATGATCGCGTCGGGGAGGAAACCGACGAAGACCAGTCCGATCACCAGCAGCGTGGCCGCTCCGGTCAGATCCCCGGCGACCACGTCCGTCGCAGCGACCAGCGCGATCAGGATGCTCGGGCCGACCACCGGAACGAACTGGAGGATGCCGGCCACGGCCGCCAGTCCGAAGGCACCGGAGTAGCCCAGACCGGCGAACACGAGGTAGGCGATGAGGAACGTGCCGAGTGCCGTCGCCCCCTGGAGGACGTAGATCGCGTACAGGGTGTTTCTGGTCCGCTCGTGCATCGTGCGGACGAGCGAGTGGAACTGGTCGGGGACCGCACGGAAGACGACTGCCGGTGCGGCACTCGGTCGCAACAGGAGCGCGTACACGAGCAGCGTGAAGAGAAACAGCTTCAGCCCGATGATCGGCGCGCTCCCGGCCACGTCGACGGCGAGGCCGGTGATCGCGACACGAGCGGTCGCGACCAGCGATCCGAGTTCGAAGCCAAACGGCATCCCCAGGATCTCGAACTCGAAGGCGGTCGGAAGCGTCCTGAGATACGCCAGCAGCGTTCCACGACGGCGGTACAGCGACCACAGCAGCGGGCCGATCAGCGCCGCGACGGCGAGGAAGGCGACGCTGGTCGCCGCAGCGGCGGCGATCCGACGGTGGACCCCTCGCTCGACGAGCAGTCGGCGCAGCGGATAGAGCACGTACGCGACCGTGATAGCGAAGAAGACGGTCGTCACGACGCTCCAGAGTAACACGATCGTCAACAGCCCCGTCGCGGCGACCAGCCCGACGAGCACTCCCTGTCGTCTTCGCATGCCACAGTACATTTCCCCCGGTCTCAAAAGCGTTCCCCGCCGGGAACACGGGCCGACTCACTCACAGTTTCCCACCGAGAAACTCCGAGTTCCGTTTTATACTGTCGGGCCGAGAACGATCGAATATGCGACGCACACTCTGCGCACTGCTCGTAGTGATCCTCGTGGTCGGCACGCTCCCCGGGACGGCGGCCGCGGCCAGCCGGACCGGCGGGACAATCACGGTCGGCCCGGGCGAGACGATCGACGACGACCTCGAAGCGGTCGGGGGCACAGTCGTCGTCGAAGGGACCGTCACGGGCGACCTCGAAGCCACCGGCGGCACCGTCGTGATCGACGGCACGGTCGAGGGCGACGTCGAGGCGGCTGCCGGAACCCTCGACATCGGCGGGACCGTCGGCGGCGACGTCGAGGGCGCGAGTGGGTCCCTGAAGGTCGACGAGGGCGCTCAGATCGGCGGCAACCTGACCGCCGGGGCCGGCTCGGCCACCGTCGACGGACGGATCGACGGCAACGTCGAGATCGGTGCCGAGGAGATCACGCTCGGCCCGACCGCCGACATCCGCGGCGATCTGACCTACGACGGCACCCTGAACCGCGCGGACGGCGCGACCGTCGGCGGAACAGTCGAGCGGACCGACAACGTGAGCGTCAGCCCCAGCGGCCCGTCGTTCGCCTTGCCGACCGGGACCTTCACCGCCTACGGCGTCCTCGCGAACCTCGTCGCGGGGGCCGTCCTCCTGGTGGCGTTCCCTCGCTTCTCGACGAGCGTCGCAGACGACGTGACCGACGATCCCCTCCGGATGGGGGCGTTCGGACTGCTCGCGCTCGTCGGGGTTCCCCTGGTCTGTGTGCTCCTGTTCGTGACGCTGGTCGGCATCCCGCTGTCGATCGCCGGCATCGTCGCGTACGCCTTCCTCGTGTGGGCGGGCGCACTGTACGGCCGGTTTGCCCTCGGGCGCTGGCTCCTCCGACAGATCGACCGGGACAGTCGGTGGCTCGCGCTGCTGGTCGGTGTCCTCGGAGTCGCTGCGGTGAAGTTCGTGCCGATCCTCGGCGACCTCGTCGAGGCCGTCGTCGTGTTGGTCGGACTCGGCGCGCTCGTCATCGGCATGTACGATCGCTACCAGAGCGACGAGGACGAGGCCGAACCCGCCCCCGAGCCGGCCGCTGTCGACACCGAGCCGTCGGCCTGATACTGCCGGCTGTACCTTCGTGAAGATCTTCGCCACCCCGGGGTGGCGAAATCGGTCACAGATGTACAGCCGGTCGTATGAGCGCCACGCGGCGACACGCTCAAGGGCGACCGTCCGAATCGAACCGTATGCGCGTGACAGTCGAGATCGTCGGGGGCGAGACCCACGAGGTCGATGTCGCGGCCGGCGACAGCTACGCCGACCTGCTGGCTCCGACCGACCTCAGCCCCCACACGGTCTCGATCCTGGTCGACGGCACGCCCGTCCCGGAAGATCAGCCCGTCGAGGCGGACCACGTCCGCGTGGTCCGCCTGGTCAAAGGCGGGTGACGTGGTAGCCGTCCCGGGAGAGCGAAATTCTTTCTGGCGAGCGAGCCGCCAGTACGAGACGATGCGGGTCCGCGAGGCGACGCCGGCCGACCGGGCTGCCGTCGCGAACGTCCTCGACGGGGCGGCTCTGGAGACCGAGCCGGCCCGGCTGAAAGCGAGCCTCCAGCGCGGCGAGACGCTGCTGGCGGTCGCCGACGACGGCGAGCGCGTGCTGGGAGCGCTCGTGCTGGACGGCGATCGGATCGTCAGCGTCGCCGTCCGCCGTCGCCGACGTGGGCAGGGGATCGGTTCGGCACTCGTCGAGCGCGCCCTCGCGGAACGGGGGCGGCTCGTGGCGGCGTTCGACGAGCGGGTCCGGCCGTTCTACGAGACCCTCGGGTTCGCGATCGAGCCGGTCGAGGGAGACGAGTCGCGCTATCGCGGTCGCCTGGAAGGTGTGTAGCGTATCGGGGCTCGTGCTGTCGGCTGTCACTCCGCGCTGGCGACGAGGGGCGTGACGATCTCGCGTCCGGCGGCGAGTAGCTCGTCGACCCGCTCGCGGCTCGTCGCCTCGGCGTACACCCGGAGCTTGGGCTCGGTGCCGGAGGGGCGAACGAGGAGCCAGGTGCCGTCTGCCAGCGTCATCTTGAAGCCGTCGACCGTCGAGACCGAGTCGACGGACTGGCCGGCCACGCTGTCCGGGAGCGCCGACTCCAGTGCCGCCAGCACGGGCTCCTTGCGGTCGTCCGGACAGTCGACGCTGCTCCGGCTCTGGTGGATCTCGCCGTGCTCGGTCAGCAGCGCGTCGACGCGCTCGTCGAGCGGGCGGTCGTGTGCGGCCGCGGCGGCCAGCAGCGCCAGCAGGACGCCGTCCTTGTTGCGGAGGTGTGCGGTGAGCCCGAACCCGCCCGACTCCTCGCCGCCCATCAGGGCGTCGTGTTCGGCCATCGCCGCGGCGACGTGCTTGAACCCGACGGCGGTCTCGTGGACCGACTCGCCGTGAGCCGCGGCGACGCGGTCGACGATCGAACTGGTCGAGACCGTCCGCACGACGCCGGCCGGCCCGGCACCGTCCGGTTCGCTCCCGCGTGTCGCCAGCAGGTCGTCGTACACCGCGGCGAAGAAGAGGTTCGGGTCGAGGAAACCGCGGTCGGGCGTCACGACGCCGATCCGGTCGGCGTCGCCGTCGTTGACGATCCCGAGGTCCGCGTCGCCGTCTCGGACCCGCTCGATCAGCGCCTCGACGCGCTCGGCGACGGGCTCGGGTGCGCCACCGCCGAAGTCGGCGTCTCGCTCACAGCGCAGGCGGACGAGGTCTGCCCCGGCCCGCTCTAGCAGGCGGTCGGTGACGCCGCGGCCGCTGCCGTGCATCGCGTCGTAGGCGACCGTCAGCCCGTCCAGATCGACCGGCTCGTCGCGGCTCTCTCCGGCGAACTCGACGGCGTGGTCGAGGTACGCCGCCAGCAGGTCCGTCTCCTCGACGCTCCCCCACTCGGACTCTGGCAGCGAGTCCGGTCGGGCAAGCGCCGCCTCGACGGCGTCGGTCGCGTCGGCCAGCGCCGGTTGGCCCCCGGCGGGCACGAACTTCACGCCGTTGTACTCCGGCGGGTTGTGCGACGCCGTCACCATCAGCGCGCCGGCCAGTCCGCGGGACTTGACCGTCCACGCGACGACCGGCGTCGGCGTGTCCCGGTCGGGCAACACCACGTCGAAGCCGTTCGCACACAGCACGCGGGCCAGTTCCTCGGCGAACCCTCGCGAGTGCGAGCGTGCGTCGTAGCCCACGGCGACCGTCTCGCCGTCGTGACCCGCCTCCCGGAGGTGAGTCGCGACACCCTGGCCCACCATGCGGACCCGCTCGTCGGTGAACTCGTCGAGCGTCGCCCGCCAGCCGTCGGTGCCGAAGGCGATGGCCTCGGCGTCTGCGTCTGTCATGGCTGGCAGTGCAACCCCGGCCGGCAAAAAGCTCCCGTCCTCGCTACTCCCGACAGTCGCACTCGATCAGCCGCTCTTTTCGCCCCCGTGAGTACTGCTTGATCTCGTACTCGCGGCTCATCGCGGCCGAGCGGCTCTCGAAGGACTCGACGTGGACCAGCGCTACGGGCGTCCGACCGCGGGTGTACTTCGCGCCCTCGCCCGCGTCGTGTTCGGCCACGCGGCGCTGTACGTCCGTCGTGTAGCCCGTGTACAGCGTGTCGTCGGCACAGCGCAGGACGTAGACGTAGTGGTCGCTCATCGGTCGCGTGCCTGTGGCTGGGGCGTTCGTCGGCAGAACAGGGCGTCGCGTGGTACTGGTACCACGGTACGGGTGGCCCAGTCGGGCCTCACACCTTGTGGGCGCGCTCTCGGGCAACCTCGGCGATTCCAGCGTTCGCCGAACAGCTCGGGCAGGCGCGGACGTTGCCGCTCTTGTCCGCGAACACTCGAGCGAAACGATCCGACACGTGCGCGCCGCAGTGATCGCACTCTGGCATGGTTGGGGCCGGTCTCTCGGCGTCCGGCACTCACACGTATGGGAGCCAGTTCCATAGCCTCACATGCCAACACAGTTAGGGCGTTACGCACCGCTCGCATCGTCGATCTGGCGGGCGATCAGCCCGGCCTGCGTGCCGGCCGTGAAGCCGGCGTCGACGTTGACCGTCGAGAGGGCGGTACAGGACTGGAGCATGCCGGACAGCGCCGCTTCGCCCTCGCCAGCGTGGCCGTAGCCGGTCGAGACCGGGAGCCCGATCACCGGCACGTCGACGAGGCCGGCGACGACCGTCGGCAGCGCCCCCTCGCGACCGGCGGCGACGATCAACACGTCCTGCTCGCGCAGGGCCGGGAGCTGGTCGACGACGCGGACGAGGCTGGCGACGCCGACGTCGTCGACGCGCTCTACGTCGGCCCCCATCTCGCGGACGATCATCGCCGCCTCGCCAGCCGGGACCGCGTCGGAGGTGCCGGCGGTGACGACGCCGACGCTGGCGTCGAGGTCGGGTCGTTCGTACTCCGGGCCGTGAGCCACGAGCCAGCGGGAGCGCTCGGACCAGGACAGCGTCGCCACCGGTGCCACCTCGTCGAGTCGCGCTCGGACCGCACCGGCCTGGGCTTCGTCGGCCCGGGTGACGATCGCTCGACCGGTCGTCGACAGCGCGGTCGCGGCCAGCTGTGCGACCTCCGTCGGTGTCTTTCCGTCCGCCAGCACCGCCTCCGGGACGCCGGAGCGTTGCTCCCGCGTCGCGTCGAATCGACCAGCCTCGCCCGTGGCGTAGCCGGCGAGTTCCGCCTCGGCCTCGGCGGGCGTGACCTCGCCCGCGGCGACGGCGTCGAGTAGTTCGCGCATACCCACTCTCTGGAGCGCGCACACTCGACTCTTTCCTAATACGACCGGCTGTACATCTGTGACTGATTTCGCCACCCCGGGTGGCGAAATCAGTCACGAAGTGACAGCCGGCAGTATAACTGTTCGCCCGCCGCGTTCGCGCGCGAGCGCCACACCAGCGGTCGCCAGCGGCGGTTTCGGTGGTCGAGGCCACCCCAAGGCGAACCAGACCACCGTAGTTTATATGGGCTGCCGAGTGTCAAAGTGGCTCAAACCCCCGTCAATACCGGCGAGAGGGCCAGGATTCAGGAAAGTATTTAACATGGCACCTGGAACACGTTCTCTGTATGGCAGACCTAATCGTCAAAGCAGCCGTGAAGGAAGAGCTCGATGACATGAACGTTGCCTCCGACTTCTACACAGCCCTCGACGACGAGGTCGAGGAGCTGCTCGCAGACGCCGCCCGCCGAGCCGAGGCCAACGACCGGAAGACCGTCCAGCCGCGCGACCTGTAAGGTCGACACTCGATCGATTTTTTCGACGCGATCGACTAGCCGCAGCGCCCGAGTTACAGTTCTCTGACGGCGACACCGTCGTCGGTCCCGCAGTGGATCTCGTCGGCCACGCCGACGAACAGGCCGTGCTCGACGACGCCGGGGATCGTCGCGAGGTCCGCCGCCAGCGCTGCGGGGTCGGCGATCGCACCGAACGCGCAGTCGAACACGAGGTTGCCGTTGTCGGTCACCACCGGCCCGTCCTTGCGCTCGGCGCGGCGAAGCGTCGGCACCCCGCCGAGTCGCTCGACGGCCGCCGCGACGGGCCGTCTGGCGTCCGGCAGCAGTTCGAGTGGAACCGTGTGATCGAGTACGTCCGCCTCCTTGGTCGGATCGACGACGACGAGGAGCCGGTCGGCCGCCGTGTCGACGATCTTCTCGCGGGCGTGGGCCGCGCCACCGCCCTTGATGAGGTTCCCCCCGGCGACCTGGTCCGCGCCGTCGATCGCGAGATCGATCTCGGCGGCGTCGAGGTCGGTCAGCGGGATCCCGGCGTCCCGTGCGAGTTCGCGGGACTGAAACGATGTCGGAACCCCGGTCACGTCCAGTCCGGCGTCGACGGCCGCGCCGATCGCCCGTATCGCGTGGGCCGCGGTGGAGCCGGTCCCGAGTCCGACCACCATGCCGTCCTCGACGGCCTCGGCGGCCGATTCTCCCGCCGCGCGCTTCGCGTCGTCGCTCCCGCCCTGTTTCATGCCCGGAGGGTCCAGGGACGCGAACAAAACGTTTGTTCTCCGTGGCGACGCGCACCGGTAAGTAACTACAACGTTCCGTATCACTCGGGCGAACCGGTCACGCGCCCCGTGACCTCGAACAGCGTCGGCACGAGGCGGTCGGTGACGACGACGTAGGCGAGAAAGAGCATCGCGACGCCCATGAAGGCGGCCCACGCTCCTGCGGTCGTGTCGCCGGTCTGGATCGTCGCGAACGCGAACCGCTCGACGTACGTGCCGGCGACCGACAGCACCGCGGTGCTCAGGCCCGCGACGAGCAACTCGACGAGTTCGGGAAGTAGATCGAACAGTTCCGAGTCCATGTACGGACCCACCAGAGTCGCTGCCGAGTACCTTTTGATTCGCGGGATCGCAACGACTATGCGTTCCGCTCTTCCGATTTCGCACTATGGCAGGACGGTACGGTAACGTCGACTACGCGACGCTGACGAAACGAAGCTTCCTCCTGGGTGTCGCCCTGTTCGCGATCGGCGGCCTCGGTGGGACCGCCGCCGGTGCGATGGGCGGTCCGCTCCCCGGCTGGGAGCAGACACTGCTGTTCGACCTGGAGCTGGTCGGCCTGGTGATCGCGCTCGTGACTCCGTTCCTGTTCGGGATCGTCCTCCCACTCACCGAGTGATCGGCGGGCGAGACTGATACGACCGGCTGTCCATCTGTGACCGATTTCGCCACCCCGGGGTGGCGAAGATCGTCACGAAGTGACAGCCGGCAGTATGACCCGTGGGCCGAAGCGACGAGGTCGTCGGCTAGACGACGCATACTTTTTATCACGCTCTCGCGACCTGCCGGTATGTTCGGTACGAGCGGTATCCGGGGACCAGTCGGCGAGGCGGTGACCGCGGGGCTCGCCCTCGACGTGGGGCGGGCGCTGGGCGTCGAGGCCGATCGGGTGGTAGTCGGGCGCGATCCGCGCGAGTCCGGGGAGCTACTGACCGACGCGCTGGCGGCGGGACTGCGCGAGTCCGGGACCGACGTGATCGACCTCGGAGTGGCGGCGACGCCGACGGTCGCCCGTTCGGTAGGGTGGCGCGACGCCGACGCCGGGGCAGCGATCACGGCCTCGCACAACCCCGCGCCCGACAACGGGATCAAGCTCTGGCAGCCCTCCGGCCAGGCGTTCGACGAGGCCGGCCGCGAGCGGATCGCCGAGCGGGTCCGCGACGGCGTCGCCGACCTCGAAGCGTGGGACGGGCTCGGCACGCGGACGACGTGGGACGGCCGCGAGCGCCACGCGCGGACGATCGCCGACGCCGTCTCGCTCGCTCCGGCAGACGCACCCCCGGTGGCCGTCGATCTCGGCAACGGCGCGGGCGGCGTGAGCGTCGACGCGCTCCAGCGGCTGGGCTGTGCGGTCGAGACGCTGAACGCCCAGCCGGACGGCTCGTTTCCGGGCCGTCCCAGCGAACCGACCGCGGACAACTGCGCGTCCCTCTCTGCGCTGGTCGCGAACACGGACGCCGAACTCGGTGTGGCACACGACGGCGACGCCGACCGCCTGCGAGCGGCGACGGCCGACGGGCGTTTCGTCTCCGGCGACGAACTGCTGGCCGTGTTCGCCCGCGAGGCGGCGTCGCCCGGCGACACCGTCGCGGTGCCGGTCGACACGAGCCTCGCAGTCGCGGACTTCCTCGCCGAGTCGGACGTGGCGGTAGCGTACACGCCGGTCGGCGACGTGTACGTGGCCGAGCGAGCGAGCCAGTCGGGCGTCGCCTTCGGCGGCGAGCCCAGCGGTGCCTGGATCTGGCCCGACCAGACGCTGTGTCCGGACGGACCGCTTGCGGCCTGCCGGCTCGTGGCGCTCCACGCCGAGGAGCCACTCCGGGAACGCGTCGCCGCGGTGCCCGACTATCCGATCCGCCGCGAGAGCGTCGCGGTCGAGGACAAGCACGCCGTCGTGGATCGCCTGGCCGACCGGATCACCGCCGAGTACGACGACGTGGCGACGCTCGACGGCGTTCGGGTCGACCTCGGAGACGCGTGGTTCCTGGTCCGGGCCAGCGGGACCCAACCGTTGATCCGGATCACCGCCGAGGCACGAGACGAGGGGCGAGCGACGGACGCCTTCGAGATCGCGCGCGACGCCGTCGCTGGGGCTCGTGAGTGATACTGCCGGCTGTCCGTCTGTAACGACTGTTGCGACCCCGTGGTCGCACATATCTTGAAACAGTGACAGCCGGCAGTACGAGACCGACAGAGCTGCCCAGCCGAGCGCTCGCTGGGCGCGTTCGACTGTGCCGCGACGTGAGACGAGAGAACTCGCAGCGTTCGCGTGTCTGTCAGACCGCGCGACGATCGGAGACTATCCGCGCCGTTTCGACCGGGCTTCCCGAACGCCCGCGCCGTCGCGAATCTTGTCCTCGCACTGCGGACAGACCCGCGGTGCATCGACCCCGTTGGGTGTGAAGACCCGTGCGTAATCAGCCGTCACGAAGTTCCCGCAGTTCTGGCATTCCGGCATACGTCTCTCAACAAGGGAATCTGGCCTCTTAATGGTTCGTTCCTCCGATGCGAGCGCGGGTCGGGGTTCGGCGCGGACAGCGACGGCCGGCCGTCTCATACTGCCGGCTGTCACTTCGTGAAGAGCTTCGCCACCCCGCGGTGGCGAAATCGGTCACAGATGGACAGCCGGTCGTATCAGAACTGGCTGGTGATCGAGCCGTCCTCGTCGAGTTCGACGACGCCGTCGAACAGCTCCCGGAAGCGGTCGACCGTCTCGTCGTCGTGGACGCCGCGAGCGAGGTGGAACATCCCGACGGCGTCGTGGTCGGCCAGCAGGTCGAGGAGCCGCTCCAGCGCCTGGACGGCGCGGTCCTCGTCGGCGTAGTAGATCAGTTCCGTGACGGAGTCGAAGGTCACCCGCAGCTTGCCGTCGTGATCAGTCAGGAACGTCTCGGCCTCGTCGACGATGGCCTCCCAGTCGTCGGGCGCGGAGACGTAGCGGACGTTGTCGGACTTCCGGCGCGTGTACCCGCGCTCGACGGACAGCGTGTCGAGGATGGTCGCCCGGTCCTCGTCGACCTCGTAGTACTCCAGTTTCTGTTCGACCTCGCGGGCCGTCGTCCGCGTCGAGACGACCAGCAGGTGGTCGGTGTCGGTACTGAGGAAGTCGGTGTCCAGTCGGTCCGTCTCGCCGGTGCTGGGATGCAACAAGAGGATGCCCGTCCCGCCCGGGATCGACTCGGGCGTGTTCTCGATGGCGAGGGAATACTCCATGTGGTCGCAAAGGGTGCCCGGCGCGCTTTAGAGTATCGGTCGTTTCCCCCGACGAGAGATGTGACCACACCGATCGGGCAAGCGGTCCGACGGGCTCAGAAGACGCTGTCGGCGGTCGCGGCCCCGACGACGCTGAAGATCGCGCCCACGGAGACGGCCTTCAGCGTGGTCGTGAACACCCTCCGCTGGGTCGGCTCCGCCAGGATCTCCGCCTCGACGAGGAACGTCTGCGGTGCGGTGAACGCGAGCGCGAGGATCGCCACGGAGCCAAAGGAGACGCCCATCAGCGAGACGAACCGGATCGGCACACCGGCGACCTCGGCCTCGGTGTCGGGATCGCGGTCGTCGTCGGCCTTGTACAGCGCGCCGTAGCCGATCGCGAAGACGATGGCGACGACGAGGAGCGCGTGGGCGTCGGTCATGTTCGCCGCCAGCACCCACACCTCCTCGGTGACGACGAAGGGACCGGCCAGCAGGAACCCGCCGACGAGTTGCTGCGCACTGTCGGCGATTCGATAGCGCGGTGCCCGTGTCATGCCGTGGTCTGGGCGGCGGGCCGGGAAAACGGTTTGTGTTCGACGGTCACGGCGACAGGGCACGCCGGAGTCGCGTCCAGCCCTCGCGGTAGACGAGCAGGTACGACAGGGGGAGAGCCGCGGTCGTGAGCACGGGCAGCGCCAGGATCTGCGTGAATGGGTCCGGTGGGGTCACTAGGACCCCGACGACGAACGCACCGCCGATGGCGACGAGTGCCGTCTCGACGCGGCGATCCCACGCGGTCTTGGGGTGCTCTCGCTCCCAGCGACGCCGACGGTAGAGGTACAGCAGGAGCCCGAACGGCGCGAACAGAGCCACCGGAACCACCAGGATCGGGTTCCGTCGACCGCGGGCGCTGGCGTCGCGGTAGACCCAGTAGCCGAGTAACGCGAACAGACCACCGACGAAGCAAGCCCCGAGTACGCCGATCAGGAGTGCCGGCCGGTCGGTAAACGGGAGGGCGACGGATCGGACGATCATAGTTCCACACCATCGCGGGCGGAACATACGTGTCACGATCGCGACCGTCCGAACCGCCTTTGTCCCGTCCCCGCGTTCGCTCGGGTATGAGCGTCAGCGACGCCTTCGACGAGTGGGCTCGTTCGGGCAAAGATCAGGGGATGGAAGAGCGCCACTGGCACACGGCCAAGCACGCGCTGGCCCGCCTCCCGGCGGAATCTGGCGACACCGTCCTCGATCTGGGCTGTGGCAGCGGCTACGCCGGCCGTGCCCTGCGCGAGACGAAAGACGTGGGTCGCGTCTACGGCGTCGACGCCGCGCCGGAGATGGCCCACAACGCACGCGCCTACACCGACGACCCGCGGGTCGCCTTCGCCGTCGGCGACTTCGAACACCTGCCCTTCGACGACGACAGCATCGACCACTGCTGGTCGATGGAGGCCTTCTACTACGCCCAGAACCCCCACACGGTGCTCGACGAACTCCGCCGCGTCCTGCGCCCCGGCGGGACCTTCTACTGTGCCGTCAACCGCTGGGAGGAGCACGTCCACTCCCACGAGTGGGAGGAACTGGTCGGCGTGCCGATGCTGCTGTGGAGCGAACAGCAGTACCGCGAGGCGTTCCGCGAGGCGGGCTTCGCCGTCGCGGGCCAGGACCGGATTCCGGACACGGAGACGGAGATCCCCGCCGAGAGCGAGTTCCCGACCGAGGACTGGGAGACGCGCGCGGCGATGGTCGAGCGATACCGCGAGTACGGCACGCTACTGACGGTCGGCGTCGTTCCCGAGTAGCGCTCCGTCGAGGCTGGCAGTTTCAAACCAGTTAAGGACGGTCCCACCCTCCGATAGGGTATGAGCGAGGTCGAGCGTTCGGGTCGGGAGGAAGTCTGGATCGAGAAGTACCGCCCGCAGACCCTGGCAGACGTCGTAGGCCACGAGACGATCGTCGAGCGCCTGCAGAGCTACGTCGATCGCAACGATCTGAGCCACATGCTGTTCGCGGGGCCGGCCGGCACCGGCAAGACCACGAGCGCGACGGCCATCGCCCGGGAACTGTACGGCGAGGACTGGCAGGAGCACTTCCTCGAACTGAACGCCTCCGACGAACGCGGGATCGACGTGGTCCGAGACCGGATCAAGAGCTTCGCTCGCACTTCTTTCGGCGGCGTCGACTACCGAATAATATTTCTTGATGAGGCAGACGCGCTTACTTCTGACGCCCAGTCAGCACTCCGGCGGACGATGGAGCAGTTCTCGAACAACGTCCGCTTCATCATGTCGTGTAACTACTCCAGCCAGATCATCGATCCGATCCAGTCTCGCTGTGCCGTCTTCCGCTTCTCGCCGCTGGGCGACGAAGCCGTCGAGGAAGAGATCCGCCACATCGCCGACGAGGAGGGGATCGAACTCACCGACGACGGCGTCGACGCGCTGGTCTACGCCGCCGGGGGCGACATGCGCAAGGCGATCAACGGCCTGCAAGCGGCATCGGTCTCCGGTGACGTGGTCGACGAAGAAGCGGTCTTCGCGATCACTTCGACGGCCCGTCCGGAGGTCATCCAGGGGATGGTTCAGGACGCCATCGACGGCGACTTCACGGCCGCTCGGGCGCAACTGGACGATCTCATCACCGAGGAGGGGATCGCCGGTGGCGACATCATCGACCAGCTCCACCGGTCGATCTGGGAGTTCGACGTGCCCGACGAGCAGGCCGTCCGTATCCTCGATCGGGTCGGCGAGACGGACTACCGGATCACCGAGGGAGCCAACGAACGGATCCAGCTCGAAGCGATGCTGGCCTCGCTGAGCTTAGACGAGTAGGTCACTCTACGGCGGTCCGAAACGGTACGTTTAATCAGCGGCCGACAGAGCGAACCACCAGTGTCACCTCCGGCGGCCGATCTGGCGCACGCGGCGCGACGCCTCGTCGAGTTCGACAGTATCAGATCGAAGCTTCGGGACACGCGACAGACGGCGCTCAGCGATATGGACAAGTGCGTTCACACCTATCGACTGAAGTTCTCCGGGCGACGGGAACTCCGCCGCGACCTCAACGAATGTGAGTGGTCGATTTACCAGTACGCGAGTCTCCTGCACATGCTTGGCGAGATGGTCGAGCGGACCCACGACGAGTTCGGCACTCGGCTAGAACAGCATGCGCCGATCGAACACGAGAGTCCGAAACTCGTCGGCCTTCGTCACGCCGTCCACCACAACGGACTCGTGGGCGTCAACATCGCCGAAGTCGATTCGTTCCCCGATCCCGTCGTCGTCGTCCCCGTCACGAGTATCGAGCGACACGGGAACTGGGGCGACGGTAACCCCACGTTCTCGACGTTCTTTCACGATGTCTCTGGCGACGCGTTCGCACTCGCACCGGTCGTCGAAAACAGTGCCGAACCGGTCGAAGGGATCGTCGACGAACTCGAACGCCAGCTGACAGAGCAGTTCGGTGACGACGAACTCAGGAGAGCGGCGACGAACGTCCAGCTGTACGACTAGTCGTCGCGTTCGGGCATCTCGAAGGCGTCACTGTCGCCGACGCGCTCGTCGCGGAACGCCAGTGTGATCGTGCCGTGCTCGTCGGCACTGATCTCCTCGGGCAGCTCCCGACGGTGGGGTTCGTCAGACGCAATAGACTGGGGATTCGACGCCATTACTGTCTGAAGGTAGTCAATCTGACCGTAAAAAAGTATCCGTTGTCCGGGGACCAGCGCGGCGAGCGGGTCCAGCTCGAAGCGATGCTGGCATCGCTGATACTGCCGGCTGTACCTTCGTGAAGATCTTCGCCACCCCGGGGTGGCGAAATCGTTCACAGATGTACAGCCGGTCGTATGAGCTTAGACGACTGATCAGAGCCGCGTTCGCAGCGCGGCCGCGACGACGCCCAGCACCAGCCCGTAGACGGCGTGCCACAGCAGCGACGGCGGCGCGAAGTTCGGGAACGGCGGCGAGGCCGGCGACCCGACGACGCTCAGCCAGACTGGCATCACCAGCGCGGCCAGCCCGATCCATGTGAGCACGCCCCAGCCGAGGCCGAGTCCCACGAGCCGGTTCGTCTCTCGCACGTCGAGTGCCTGTGCGAGCGCGGCGAAGCCGACGCCCAGTACGGCCCCGTGAGAGACGTGGACGGCCATCGCGAGGCCGGGGTTGGGCGGCGGCGCGAGGCCGTACAGCGACGGAATCGCGACGGCGAGCGTCGCGTCGTTCATCACCAGCACCAGTACACCCATCGCGAGCGCGCCAGCGATACCACCGAGGACGCCAGCCTTCCAGTCGGCGGTCCCAGCCGCGGTTCGCTGCGCGTCGACGTTTTCTGTTGACATGCGACCGGAGGATCGAAGGGGAAGATAAAACTCGTGTGGTGGTCGTGGCGCGTCTGGCACGACCGGGGAACGCTTAACAACGGCGTCGGCAGACGGCGCGTCACGCCGGCTGTCACGGATTGAGCCTTCGGAACTGTTTTACCCGCTGCTGGGCCAACAGTATCCCAATGAGCGACCTCGCCGACGAATATCGACTCGACTACTTCGAGGAGGAGGGGTTCGAGCGGCTGAAGTGTGGGACGTGTGGCGATCACTTCTGGACGCGCGACGCCTCCCGCGAGACGTGCGGTGAGCCACCCTGTGCCGAGTACGGCTTCATCGACGACCCCGGCTTCGAGGAGACCCTCTCGCTCGAAGAGATGCGCGAGACGTTTCTCTCCTTCTTCGAAGAGCGCGACCACGGCCGGGTCGACCCCTATCCCGTCGCCGCCAACCGCTGGCGCGACGACGTATTGTTGACCCAGGCGTCGATCTACGACTTCCAGCCCCACGTCACGACGGGGCAGTCGCCGCCGCCGTCGAATCCGCTGGTGGTCTCCCAGCCCTGCATCCGGATGCAGGACATCGACAACGTCGGCAAGACCGGTCGCCACACGATGGCCTTCGAGATGGGTGGCCACCACGCGTTCAACGCCGACGAGGGGTCGGGCTACGCCTACGAGGGCGAGGTCTACTGGAAAGAGGAGACCGTCCAGTACTGCGTGGAGCTGTTCGAGGAGCTGGGCGTCGACAGCAGCGAGCTGACCCTGATCGAGGACGTGTGGGTCGGCGGGGGCAACGCCGGGCCGTGTTTCGAGGTGATCTACCAGGGGCTGGAGCTTGCGACGCTCGTGTTCATGCAGTTCGAGCAGGACCCCGACGGCGACTACGAGATGAAAGACGGCAACAGCTACTCGGAGATGGACCGCCGGGTCGTCGACACGGGGTACGGGATCGAACGCTGGACCTGGATGAGCCAGGGGACCCCGACGGTCTACGAGGCGATCTACCCCGAGATGATCGAGTTCCTGCGGGACAACGCCGGGCTCGACTACACCGACGAGGAAGACGAGATCGTGTTCCGGGCGGCCAAGCTGGCCGGCCACATGGACATCGACGAGGCCGAGGACGTCGAGGCGGCCCGCGACACCATGGCCGAGCAGCTGGGCGTCGAGACGGCGCGGCTGGTCGAGCTGATGGAGCCCCTCGAAGACATCTACGCCATCGCCGACCACTCCCGGACGCTCGCGTACATGCTCGGCGACGGCATCGTCCCCTCGAACGTCGGGACGGGCTATCTCGCGCGGATGGTGCTGCGTCGCACCAAGCGCCTCGTCGACACGGTCGGCGTCGACGCGCCCCTGGACGAACTCGTCGACATGCAGGCCGACCGGCTGGGCTACGACAACCGGGACACCATCCGCGACATCGTCCGGACCGAGGTCGAGAAGTACCGCGAGACACTGGACCGTGGCGGCCGGAAGGTCCGCCAGCTGGCCGACGACTACGCCGAGCGAGGCGAATCGATCCCGGTGTCCGAGCTGATCGAGCTGTACGACTCCCACGGCATCCAGCCGGACATGGTCGCGGAGATCGCCGCCGAGCGGGGCGTCGACGTGGACGTGCCCGACAACTTCTACGGCCTCGTCGCCGACCGCCACGGCGGCGGCCAGGCCGTCGAGGCGGAAACGACGGTCCCACACGAGGAACGGCTCGACGAACTCCCGGAGACCGACCGGCTCTACTACGAGGACCAACAGCGCATGGAGTTTGAGGCCGTCGTCCTCGAAGTGTTCGACCGCGAGGACGGCAATTACGACGTGGTGCTCGACCAGACGATGTTCTACCCCGAAGGCGGGGGCCAGCCCCCAGACCACGGGACGATCTCGACCGACGACGTCACCGGTGAAGTGACCGACGTACAGGTCCACGGCGGCGTCATCGTCCACACGTGTGACGAGGACCCCGGGACCGGCGAGTTCGTCCGCGGGCAGGTCGACGCCACCCGTCGCCGTCGGCTGATGCGCCACCACACCGCGACACACGTCGTCATCCACAGCGCCCGGCAGGTGCTGGGCGAGCACGTCCGTCAGGCCGGCGCACAGAAGGGGACCGACTCCTCGCGGATCGACATCCGCCACTACGAGTCGATCAGTCGCGAACAGGTCAAGGAGATCGAGCACCGCGCCAACGAGATCGTGATGGACAACGCCGCCGTCACCCAGGAGTGGCCCGACCGCCACGAGGCCGAGAAAGCGCACGGCTTCGATCTCTACCAGGGCGGGATCCCGACCGGCGAGCAGATCCGCCTGATCCACGTCGACGACGACGTGCAGGCCTGCGGTGGCACCCACGTCGACCGGACCGGCGACGTGGGAGCCATCAAGCTGTTGAACACGGAACGGATCCAGGACGGCGTCATCCGGCTCACCTTCGCCGCCGGGGACGCGGCCATCGACGCCACCCACGAGGTCGAGGACGCGCTCTACGAGACGGCCGAACTGTTCGACGTGGCACACGGCGACGTGCCCGAGACGGCGGCACGCTTCTTCGACGAGTGGAAGGCCCGCGGCAAGGAGATCGAGGAACTGAAAGAACAGCTCGCCGAGGCCCGCGCGAGCGGCGGCGGAGACAGCGAGGCGGTCGAGGTCGCAGACACGACCGCCGTCGTCCAGCGCATCGACGCCGACATGGACGAACTCCGGGCCCAGGCCAACGCCGTCGTCGACCAGGGCTCGATCGCCGTGCTCGGTTCCGGTGCCAGCGGTGCGCAGTTCGTCGTCGCCGTCCCCGATGGCGTCGAGGTCAACGCGGGCGAGGTCGTCGGCGAACTCGCTTCCCGGGTCGGTGGCGGCGGCGGCGGCCCGCCGGACTTCGCACAGGGGGGCGGCCCAGACGCCGACAAACTGGACGCGGCACTGGACGACGCACCGGAGATCCTCAGACAGATCGCGAACGTCTGATCGGGACCGTCCCCGTTGCTTTGCTGTTCCCGCAGTCGCGAGTTCGGTCACGGCTGCGGGCTGATCCGTCCTGACGATCAGAGCACCAAGCTACTTTTACGTCGGTCCAGAAGGGCCGACCGATGCCATACTGTCTGGCCTGCGGGACGAAGTCCGATTTCGAGACACAGACGTGTCCGTCCTGTGGGCAGGCGGTCAGACACCGGATCGATCCGCCGGGAGACGCGTTTCCGGAGCCGTCCGAGCCGGAAGTCCCCTGGGAGGAGGGCGACGCCGAATCTGGGGCTGACGACGCCGAATCTGGGGCTGACGACGCCGAATCTGGGACGGACGACGCCACGAACGGGGCCGGGGCCGAGGAGTCGAAGCCACTGGCGGGGATCGACGACACGCTCGCGGTCGAGGACGACGGAGCGGGCGACACTCCGCCGTCGACGGACCCGTCGGGCCCGTCCCCCTTCGCCGATCGCTGGTCGTTCGGCGTGGCGGCGACCTATCCGGTCGACGAGGACTACCGGCCGCTGGTCGTCGGCGGGATCGTGGAACTGATCGCGCTCGTGTTGCCCGTCTTCTCGCTCGTCACCGTCGGGTACGGCTTCCGGCTCTGTGGCGCGGTCGCGCGGGGCCAGCGCGAGCGGCCGGCGTTCGACGACTACGGCGAGTCGCTGGTCGGCGGGCTCCAGTCCCTGCTCGTGGCGGGGCTCTACGGGGTGGTCCTGGTGGTCGGCGGAGGGGCCGCAGCGGCGGTCTGGACCGTCGACGAACCGCTCGGGATCGCACTGGGCGTGACGACCGGCGTGCTGGGACTCTACCCGTTCCCGGCCTCGCTGACGGTCTACGCCGCGACCGGCGAGTTGCGAACGGCGTTCTCGCGGGCGTCGGCCGGTCGGTTCGCGACCTCGGGGACGTACGTCCGGGCGTGGCTCGCCTGGCTCGCCGGGATCGTCGCCGTCGCCCTCGCGGCGGTGCTGTCGGTGATCACGCTCGTCGGCCCCGTCGTCGTCCGGGCCTGGGGCACCTACTCGCTGGGAGTGTTGTGGGGGTACTACTACCGCAGCGCCGCCGCCGCGGGCGTCGTCCCGCCGGCCCCCGACGAGCCCGTTCGGTGAACCGATACGCACAACGGGCTCGCGAGCCACGGCTCGACTATGCCGACCGCGACAGCCGACGGCGTCGCAGTACACTACGAGCGCGACGGGGACGGCGAGACAGTGGCGTTCGTCAACGACGTAGGGGCCGGCGCGTGGCTCTGGAGCTGGCAACACGGCGTCGTCGCCGGGCCCTACGAGAGCCTCGTGTGGGATCTGCGTGGGACCGGGCGCTCGGACGCGCCGCCGGGTCCCTACAGTGTTGACCGACTCGCGGCCGATCTTGAGGCAGTGTTTTCCGACGCCGGGGTCGCGCGGGTCCACCTCGTCGGCGCGGGACTGGGCGGGATGGTCGCCCTGGCCTACGCCCACGAGTACGACCGCGGGGCGTCGCTGACGCTCTTCGGGACCGCCGCCAGCGGCGACGCCGTGACCGACCGGCTGGCCGACCTCCGTGCCCCGCTGGACGACCGCGAGGCGCTCGCGGCGTCGCTGCAGACCGCGTTCGCCTCGGACCTGACCGACCATCCGACCATCCGCGAGGAGATGGTCGAGTGGCGGCAGGCCGACGACGCCGACCCGACGGCGTGGGACGCACAGGCCGCCGCGATGCGGTCGTTCGAGGCCCCGCCGCTGTACGAGATCACGCTGCCCACGCTGGTGTTACACGGCGTCGACGACGAGATCGTCCCGGCGTCGGCCGGCGAGTCGCTGGCTCGGGACCTCCCGCGAGGGGAGTACCGCGCCGTCGAGGGCGGCCACTGGGCCTTCGTCGAGGAGAGCGCCGCGGTCTCGGACGCACTGGTGGGCTGGCTCGACGAGCAGACGAGCGACGCGTGACCGGCCGCCCCGCCAGCGGCGTCGCGGAGATCGGCAAATACGACCACGTATCTGTACGCTTTTGTGACTCGACCCGCTGACTAGGAGTGATGAGTCTCAGGATCGCCTTGCTGAACGCGGCCCACGACGGGGCGCTCAACCGCCGGAACTTCCGGCGGGAGCTAGACGCCGACCTCGTCGAGTACGACGTGACCGAACGCGAACTGCCCGACACCTTCGCGTTCGACGGCTGTCTCCTCACCGGGTCCCGCGCCTCCGTCTACTGGGAGGAGCCCTGGATCGCGGACCTGACCGCGTGGGTCCGCGACGCGGTCGACCGCGACGTGGCGTTCCTGGGCGTCTGTTTCGGCCACCAGCTGCTCGCTCACGCGCTGGGCGGCGAGGTCGAGCCGATGGACGAGTACGAGATCGGCTATCGGACGGTCGAGCACGACGGCACCAGCGAACTGCTCGACGGCGTCGACGAGCAGTTCACCGTCTTTACCACACACTCCGACCGCGTCGTCGAACTCCCGCCCGGAGCCGAGCAGTTCGCTGCGAACGACTACGGCATCCACGGGTTCCAGACCGAGGACGTGTTCTCCGTCCAGTTCCACCCCGAGTACGACCCGGAGACGGCCCGCGAGGTCACGCGGGGGAAAGACGAGCAACTCTCCGAGGCACGGATCAAGCAGGTGCTCGACGGGATCACGGCCGAGAACTACGACGCCGCCTGCGAGGCCAAGCGACTGTTCGACAACTTCACGCAGTACCTCCGAGAGCGAGCTGTGACGGGGGAGTCCGGCGGCGTCGCGGCCGCAGACGACTGATCGGTCGGACGCCGACTACACTCCGATCCGGTCGAGCACCCGCTGTTCTACCACGAGGACGACGACGGCCACCACGATCAACAGCGCCGCCCGCGGCGTCGTGAGGATCCCCAGCGAGACGATGAGCGTCGTGGCACACGCGGGAGCGTGGCCGGTGTCGGTGGCGACCATGCCGGCGGTCGTCAGGCCGACGGCGACGACGCCGCTGGCGGCCAGTCGGAGCGCCGAGATCGACCCCGGAGTGGTCAGCGTGTCGATGCCGATGCCAGCGCCCAGCGCGTGGAACGCGACCAGTCCCGCGAGGACGCCGATGGCGTGGCCGGCGACGACGCGGCGCGGCGCACACTCCGGGGCCGCCGGGGTCGTCGCGAAGAGGTACGCGGTGGGACCGAGGCTCGGAAAGAGGAAGGGGAGACCGCTGAGCCACACCGCACCGGCCAGCGTCGACAGCAGTGTCGCCGCTCTGACCGCCTGCCGAAGCCACAGCGCTCGCGGTGCCGTCACTGTGCCGGAGGCTGCCGATCTGTACAGTAAAGCGTGCTGTTTCCGGGCAGTGCCGACGCGTGTCGTTACGGCCTCCGTCACCGGTCGTGTTTAGTTTGGAGCATTGTGCCAGCTGGCGAAGGCTTGGAGCCAATTTTCGGCTGTCTCCGGTTCGACGTGACTGAAGCAGTTCGAAAACGACGAGGTTCGGCGCTTCAGTTCGCGGAAAATCCGTTCGACAGCATTCCGATTTCCGTGGCGAGATATTTGAAATCGCAGTCCTGCTCGTTGTAGCGCAGTTTGGAGGTGTTGAGCGCCATCAACGAGAAATTCGGCAGTTTCGACATCATGTTTCTGCCGAAGTTCGCGCAGGAAGATTTCGGTGAGGGAAGTCGTGGTAGTCGAAAAGAGACGAACGTGAAGCAGATCGTTTGTGGCGGGATCTGCGGCGGCGTACAGCCAAAATTGCTCGTCGTTGATCCGAATCACTGTTTCATCCACCGCAACTTGATTCGGAGATCGGCCAGAGTCTGGCTGTAGATCGGCTTTCTGAACCCAATCGTGGATCGCCTTCCGACTGCGTTGGACACCCAGTGCTTCGAGCAAATCGACGGTATTCGACAGCGAGAGTCCCGCAAGATGGGACTGAATACCCAGCGCCATCGCCGGTTCGGGTGTCCGCTCACGCTCCATAAAATCCAAATCAATCCACTCTCTACTCCCACTGAGGCGGGTGATTTCTGGCATAGAGCACCAAGAAGTTCTCCCGCCTCACTTTTCACGCTTAACTAAACACGACCCCGTCACCGCGGACCACACTTTTGCCCGCGCCACGCGTAGCGGTCGTATGCTCGACTATCTCGACCTCGAAGCCGACCGCGACGGGGAGGCGCGTCTGATCCGCGACACCGCACGCGAGTTCGTCGACGAGCGCGTCCGCCCGTCGATCGGCGAGTGGTTCGAGTCCGGAACCTCGCCCGACCACCTGTTCGAAGCGATGGGCGAGCTGGACTTCTACGCGCCGACGCTGTCGTGGGGAACGCTTCCGGGCGTGAGTCCGGAGGCCTACGGCCTGCTCATGCGGGAGCTAGAGGCCGGCGACTCGGGCGTGCGCTCGATGGCCAGCGTCCAGGGCGCGCTCGTGATGTACCCGATCCACGAGTTCGGCAGCGAGGCCCAGCGCGAGCGGTGGCTCCCCGACCTCGCTGCGGGCGAAGCGGTCGGCTGTTTCGGGCTGACCGAGCCCGAACACGGCTCCGATCCGGCGAGCATGGCGACCACCGCGGTGCCCGACGGGGACGGCTATCGGCTCACCGGGACCAAGACGTGGATCACGAACGCGCCCATCGCCGACGTGGCCGTGATCTGGTGCAAGATCGACGACGGGGACGGCGAGACCGACGGCCCCGTCCGGGGCGTTCTGGTCGATCTGGACGGCGACAGTGTCGAGACCAGCGAGATCGACGGGAAGCTCTCGATGCGGGCCTCCTCGACCGGCGAGATCCACCTCCGGGACGCGTGGGTGCCAGAGGACGCCCTCCTGCCCGGCGTCGAGGGAATGAAGGGGCCGCTGTCCTGTCTCACCGAAGCCCGCTACGGCATCGCGTGGGGCGCGGTCGGGGCCGCCCGAGACTGTTTCGAGACCGCCCGCAAGTACGCGACCGACCGCGAGCAGTTCGGCGGGCCGATCGCCCGCTTCCAGCTCCAACAGGAGAAACTCGCCGAGATGGCGACCCGCATTACGACCGCACAGCTGCTCGCCGACCGGCTCGCGGCGCTGAAGGCGCGGGGCGACCTGCGGCCCCAGCAGGTGTCGATGGCCAAGCGCAACAACGTCCGGATGGCCCGCGAGGTCGCACAGACCGCCCGCGAGATGCTGGGGGGCAACGGGATCACGACCGACTACCCGCCGATGCGCCACGCCGCCAACATGGAGACCGTCTACACCTACGAGGGGACCCACGACATCCACACGCTGATCCTGGGTGCGGATCTGACGGGGATCGACGCCTTCGAGTAGGGAATCGCGTCGCGAGCGGACTGCGCTCTCACGACGACGAAGCGTGACGACCCACACCGCAGGCTGCGCAGTTACCTGTGGCGGCTACTGTCTCCCGAGGTGCGAGTCGAAGGCGGTGACAGTCGGCAGTGTCAGTCCCGCACTGCCGGCGTGTGGAGGTGGTGTTCGATGTGCGCCCAGTCGTCGAACGGCGCTCCGTCGTTGTAGCCCACGTACCCATCGGGAGCGTTGTAGTTCATCGTACTTTCGTAGCGATCTGCACTCACAGTCTTCGAGTCGACGCCGTCGTAGTCGTTCGGTCGGATCCCGTTCGAGTGACCCAGTTCGTGCATGAACGTACTTGCGATGGAGTCGTCGGACAGCGTCTGGTCGCTGTCGTCCCGGGCCGTCTCGAAGAGAAAGGGCCTGTTGTCGCCCCAGCTCTGGGTAACTCCAGCGACGGAGCGACCGTCGTGCCGAGCGTCACCGACCGCGATGCCGTAGTGGTAGCCATCGGCTTCGTGATCGAAGTAGACGGGCATGTAGCGTTGCCGCAGCTCCTCGAGACTCACGCGCTCGTCAGTCTCGATCGCCTCGTCGTAGCTGATGTGGAGTCGGATACCGGTCGAACCGTCCGGGTTCGAGATCGGGGCTGCCGCGTACGCCTTCGTGACCGGATCGAGGGCGTCGGCGGGTGGTTTGTACCCCTCGACGTAGTCCACCTCGACGTAGATATCCATACGGAATGGATCACTCTCGTCGAGAGCGTCGTGGCCGACTTCGGCACCGTCGTCGAGGCCGTCGCCGTCCGTGTCTGCCGCCGTGGGATCGGTTCCGTGAATCTCGACCTCCTCGCCGTCGTCGAGACCGTCACCGTCCGTATCAGCCGCCGTCGTGCCAGTTCGATACTGGTACACTTCCGCGTCGTCGTCGAGGCCGTCGCCGTCCGTGTCGGCCGCCGTGGGATCCGTTCCGTGAACCTCGATCTCGTCGAGATCGGCGAGATCGTCGCTGTCGCTGTGGGCAGAAACAGGGTCCGTCCCGTGAACCTCGATCTCAGCACTGTCGTTGAGTCCATCGTGGTCACTGTCGGCCGACATTGGTGCCGTTCCGTGCGTATACACTTCGTCGCCGTCGTCGAGACCGTCCCCGTCAGTGTCGGCAACTGTCGCATTTGTGCCGAGATCGTGGACTTCGACGCCGTCGTCGAGACCGTCCCCGTCGGTGTCGACGACCGTCGGGTCCGAACCGACCGCGGTTTCCTCGCCGTCTGGGAGGCCATCACGGTCCGTATCAGCGACGAGTGGATCTGTGTCTTGCTGGAGTTCCGCTGCCGCGGGGATTCCGTCACCGTCGAGCGCGACGACGTTCGTCGAGAGCACCAGTCCGGCACTACCCACAGAAAGAGCGACGACGAGGAACACGGCGGCTGAGCGTTGCACACTAACGGTCATCGGAGTGGTTAAAATAAGCACTTCGGATTGCGTATCTCACCGGTGGCAAGACGCCAGTGTCGGTGCGTCGTCCCGGCGGATCACGTGACAGAACGACCGTAGCAACCAATCGAAAAGAGGCGACTGCACGCGGATCGTCGTCGTCGTTTGTCCGGTCGACGGGACGGCGTCGAGCCGAACTATCTGTGGGCCGGGTCGGGAGACGACGGCGAGTCTCTCGGTGGCGTGCGCTCGATCCAGTAATCGAAAGAAGTCCTCACTCCGTCCGGTCGACGTCGAGCTCCTCTTCGAGATCGCCGAGCCACTCGGTCTCTTCGAGTTCTTCGAGCTGCTCGCGGAAGTGAGTCTCACAGACCCCCACAGAGATACCGTCTTTCTCGACTGCGATGTCCGCCTCACTCTCGCAGTAGTGACATTGCATACGATACGATTGGGTCCCTGTGACATTGAATGCTCCGTTCGCCGGTCACTCCGGCGACACGTCCAGGGCGTCCCGGACGCGCTCCCACTGGGCGCTGTCCAGACCGGCCAGGCCCAGTCGGTCGTCGTGCGCGTCGCTCCCGCCGGTCACCAGCAGGTCGTGGCGCTCGATGGCCCGGTCGACGGCCGACAGGTCGGGGTCGTCGGCGTAGGGGTAGGGGCGTTCGACGGCGTCGAGCGTGTCACAGAGCGCGAGCGCGCTCTCGGGGTCGTCGTAGCGCAGCGGATGTGCCAGCCCCACCAGCCCGCAGGCCTCGGTCAGCAACGCCCGGCCTCGCTCGAAAGCGGGGACCGCTCGGGGGACGTAACACGGACAGTCGTCGCCGATGAGGTGGGCAAAGGCACCGTCGACGTCGTAGTCGCTGACTTCCGCGATCGCACGTGCGATGTGTGGCCGACCCAGTCCGGGCCGCGGTTCGATCGGCAACGAGACGGACAGGCGCTCCTCGACGCAGTCGACGATGGCGGCCCCGCGCTCGGCCCGGTTTCGCTGGATGCGCTCGCACTCGGCGACCAGCGCGTCCGTCGGCGAGACACCGTAGCCCAGCAGGTCGAGGCGCTGCTGGCCGGCGTCGACCCGGAGCTCGATCCCGTGGACGACCGTGACGCCCTCGCGTGTCGTCACCGGGGCGTCGAGGTCGGGCGAGAGTCGGTCGTGGTCGGTCACTGCGACGGCGTCGAGGCCGCCACGCCGTGCGGCCGCCGGCACCTCGTCGAGGGACAGCGTCCCGTCCGAGCGCTGCGTGTGGACGTGGAGGTCCGCGACAGTCATACCGGAGCCTGGCCGCCGGAGCCCAAGCCACTTCGGGTCGTGGCCCTTATACACATTAAGGAGTGTATTAATTATTAATAATGAAGGTTTATTATCGTTCATTAACTTTCCAGAGCCATGCGAATGTTCGACAGCGCAGACGAGATGTTCACCGCACAGAGCTACCCCGCGACGACGACCGACCTGATCGAGGCCCACGGCCACCTGACGCTGGAGTTGCCCAACGGCTCGGAGACGGTCGCCGACGTTCTGGGCCGCCTGACCGAAGAGACCTACGACACCGAGAACGAGGCCAGACTGGCGGCCTACAGCGCCGTCAGCCAGAAAGGCATCGGTCGAAAGGGCTACTCCGACCGCGATCCGATCGCGATGGGCGAGGACGGCCCGGATCAGGTCTCGTTCTAGACCACCGTTTTACTGCGGGGGTCGCCGACGGCGACCCCGCTCGCAAAACCGTGGTTCTGCTGAACGCAGTGAAGCAGCGCCCGCTCTGACGGTGGCGAACCCCTTCACGAAGCTACAGCCGACAGTATCAGGCCGACTCGATCTCGTCGTCGTACCGGCGGGTGTAGCGCATGACGGCGTAGAAGATCCCGGACAACACGAGTACCGCACCGCCGCCGTAGCTGGCCATGTTGAGTGGCGTGGGCCGAAACTGGACGCCGAAGAGACCGACCGGGACGGCGGCGTCGTTGCTGATCACGAGACCGACGAAGGCACCGAAGCCCACGCCGAGCGCCAGCGCCGCGACGAACACCCAGCCGACGACGCGCCGCCCCGACGTGGTCGAATCCGTTTCGTTCATGGTAGTGTTGCCGCCTGCTCGACGGCGATACTGGTCGTAACGACTCGACGGGCAAGTGGCTACCGGGACCGAACGAGACAACGCCGGTCCCGTTGCCTGCCGTTCCAGAACTGTGACGAATGCCACATTCGTTATCCTTTTCCCGCGATAGCGCCAACCGACGGCTATGGCAGAGACAACGCGGGCCGTCGGCCACGACGAGCTGGCGACGCTGAAGTTGCTGGCGCTCGACGGCGCGATCGAGGGCGAGCGAAAGGAGTCCTGTTCGGCGCTCGCCGACCGGCTGGACGCCTCCAACCAGACCGCCTCGCGGCGGCTCCAGCGGCTTGAGGAAGCCGAGATGATCGATCGGGACATCGTCGGCGACGGACAGCTCATCCGGATCAGCGAGGTCGGCGAGCGGGCTCTCCAGCGAGAGTACGCCGACTACCGGCGGATCTTCGAGGGAGCCGTCGGCGTCGATCTGGGCGGGATCGTCACCTCCGGCATGGGCGAGGGGCGACACTACATCACGCTGCCGGGGTACATGGAGCAGTTCATCGACAAGCTCGGCTACGAGCCCTTCGCCGGAACGCTCAACGTCGATCTCGTCGACGAGAGCGTCCGCAAGCGCGCGCGGCTGAGCGCCTTCGAGCCCGTCACGATCGAGGGATGGGAGGACGACGAGCGAACGTACGGACCGGCGTACTGCTATCCGGCCTCCGTCGTCGCCGGGGACAGCGAGTACGAGCCCGCCCACGTCATCGCCCCCGAGCGAACCCACCACGGCGAGAGCCAACTGGAAGTGATCGCCCCGGAGAAACTGCGCGACGTGGTCGGCCTGGCCGACGGTGACGAGGTGACTGTCCATGTCTCGGAGCAGTGAGCAGGCAGCGACGGGTGCCGAGGACGCCATCGCGGCGTTCGCACGTGGCCAGCCGATCTTGATCCACGACGCGGCCGACCGCGAGGGCGAGGTCGACCTCGTCTACCCGGCCGGAGCGGTCACGCCAGGGGCCGTCGCACGCCTGCGCAACGACGCTGGCGGGCTGGTCTGTGTCGCGCTCTCGGATGCGGTCGCCGAGACGTTCGGCCTGCCGTTCATGCAGGAGCAACTGACCCACCCCAGCGCCGACGGCCACGACCTCGCGTACGACGAGCGATCCTCGTTCTCGCTGACGGTCAATCATCGGGACACCCACACCGGCATCACCGACGAGGACCGCGCGCTGACGATCACCGAACTCGCGGGGGCCGCCGCCGACCCCGGCGGAACGGCCTTCGCCGACGAGTTCCGCTCGCCGGGCCACGTGACGCTGCTGCGCGGTGCGCCGGACCTGCTTTCCGACCGGCTGGGCCACACCGAACTCGGGCTGGCCGTCGCCGCGGCGGCCGACCAGCCGCCCGCGGTCGTGGTCTGTGAGATGCTCGACGACGAGACGGGCGGGGCGCTTTCGCCGGCCGCCGCGCGTGCCTACGCCGAGCGCGAGGGACTCGCCTACGTCGAGGGGAGCGCACTCGTCGAGCGACTGGGAGCGTCGTCGTAAGTCGCCGTTCGCCGTCACTGTGTCCGAGCGTCGACGCGTTTCACGGACGACTGTCGTGAGAGGGAAGCGACAGGTTTGAGTCGACACCCCGACCAGCTACGGATATGGCCGAAAGCCGCCGGATGGTCCCGAACGAGCGAAAGCTGCTGGTCGTCGTCGGATTCTGTCTCGGCACGGGGCTGGGACCGTTCGTCCTCACCGTCCTGACGGCACCGGTCGAGTTCTTCGCGGGAGAGACCGTCGCGTCCCTGCTGTGGACGACGGTGCAATTCCTCGGCGTCGTCTTCGCCGGGGTCGCGCTCGCGACGATCGATCTCGACGCGACCGGCGCGGCGCGCTGACGCGTCGTCTGGCACGACAGGGAGACACACACATCGTCAACACTCTTAACGATGGCCTGCAATGGCCCGGTATGTACGTCGCTGAGACGATGCGTGGACAGTATCGCGAGGGACAGACCACACGCGGGGGGACGGCTCGATGAGCGAGCGCCCGGAGATGTTCGAGGGCGTCGACGAGATCTGGCAGGACGGCGAGTTCGTCGACTTCGAGGACGCACAGGTCCACGTGCTGGCCCACGCGCTGCACTACGGCACCGGCGTCTTCGAGGGCGTGCGCTGCTACGACACCGACGACGGCCCGGCGATCTTCCGCTGGGAGGAGCACCTCGACCGACTGTACGAGTCGGCGAAGGTCTACGACATCGAGATTCCCTTCGAGCCCGAGGAACTCACCGAGGCGACCGTCGAGTTGATCCGCCGCGAGGGGCTGGAGTCGTGTTACATCCGCCCGATCGCGTTCTACGGCTACGGCCCGCTGGGGCTGAACCCGAGCGAGTCGCCCGTCGAGACCGCCATCGGCGTCTGGCCGTGGGGGGCCTACCTCGGCGAGGAAGCACTCGAAGAGGGCATCGACACGGCGATCTCCTCGTGGCGCAAGCACGCCTCCAGCCAGATCCCGACCAGCGCGAAGACGACCGGTGCCTACGTCAACAGCGTCCTCGCCTCGCTCGAGGCCAAGGGCAACGACTACGGCGAAGCGATCGTCCTCAACAAGGAGGGCAACGTCGCCGAGGGGCCGGGCGAGAACATCTTCCTCGTGCGCGACGGCGAAATCTACACCACCGGCCTGGCGGAGTCGATCCTCGACGGCATCACCCGACGGAGCGTCATCACGATCGCCGAAGATATGGGCTACACTGTCCACGACGACGCGACGATCTCGCGGGGCGAACTGTACGCCGCCGACGAACTGTTCTTCACCGGCACCGCCGCGGAGGTGACGCCGATCCGCAGCGTCGACGACAACGAGATCGGTGCCGGAACGAAAGGGCCGGTCACCGACGAGATCCAGACGCGCTTCTTCGACATCCTCGAAGAACCACCCGAGCAGTACGACGACTGGTTCAAGTACGTCTGAAGGCCGGATCGATCACGTGCGGTGTTGACGCTGACACACTCGACGACACGCGTTCTTCGAACGGTTTCTGGCGGAGTGGCACGGCGAGGCGTAGGACGACCCTGCTCTCTCGATGCTGACCGCCACAAGCATCCGGGCGACCGAACGGTCCGAAGGACCCGGCAGGTCGCCCGGTTCCGGCCTTTTTCGCCCACGTTTTTCGACAAGCGGTGCGCCTTGGGCGCACCCGCAGTCGAAAAAGGTGGTAGTCTAGTCGTCGTCGGCGTCGACGAGTCCGGCCGGGACCTGCGTGTGGTTCTCCTCGGCGTCGCCGAAGCCGGCCGAGAGGATCCGCGTCAGCGCGTCCTCGACGCGCTCGTCGGTCTCCTCGTAGGCGTCGGGCTCGACTTCGATGACGTAGCCGGTCGTGATGTTCGGTGCGGTCGGCAAGAACAGTACGTCTCGGCCGTCCTCGGTCTGTTGGCCGGTCTTGAACGCCGTCATCCGCAGCCCGTCCCACACTTCGAGTTTCACCGGCGTCTGGAGTTCGTCGGCCCCCGAGACGGCCGTCTCGACGGCCATCTTCGAGGCGTTGTACACCACGCGGAGGCCGGGGACCTGGTTCATCATGTCGTCGAGAGCCTGTTCGATCACGTCGCCAAAAGCAGTCCGCATCAGATAGCCGATCGAGAACACGAGGAGTACGAAGACCGCGAGCGTGGTGAGCACGCGGACGAACGTCACCAGCTGTGTCATCAGATGGTGCTCCTCCGGAATATTGAGCAGCGGAGCGAGCCGCTCGGGAGTGATGACGTTCGCGAGCGGTAACGAGGCCAGAATACCGTAGAGGTAGGCGAGTACGTAGACCGTCACCAACAGGGGGAGCAGGATGATCAGCCCGCTCGCGAAGTCACGTTTCCACGTCGCCGAGGCCATGTCAAGTCCGTAGCCCTCCCCCGTTATCAGCCCTTCCCTTCGTCTCTGTCAGACAGCTGCCAGCTAAGAGAGTATCGCCCGCAGGGCGAACAACGCGTTTTCCTTCCGCTCTGCGATCCGTCGATAGAAGTAGGCGAGCCACTCGCCGCCGTAGGGAGCGTACTGCCAGACCTCCGAGTCCGTCGCCAGCGATCGCTGGGCGTCGTCGCGAACGCCCATCAGCATCTGGACCTCGTACGGAGTGCCGTACTCCTCGTGTAGTGACGCGGCGAGGTCGATCATCTCCGGGTCGTGGCTGCCGACGGCGACCTCGCCCCGGAAGTGCTCGAAGAGGTATCGCAACTGGTCGCGGTAGGCCTGATCGATCTCGGCCTTGTCCTGGAGTGCGACCGACTGCGGTGGATCGTACGCGCCCTTGACGAGCCGGATCTTTCCCGGCAGGTCGGCCAGCCGTTCGAGGTCGTCGGGCGTCCGTCGGAGGTTCGCCTGCACGCAGACGCCGACGCCGCCGTCGGTCTGACGGGCGAGCCGTTCGAAGGCGTCGAGCGTCGCGTCCGTCGTCGTGTGGTCTTCCATGTCGATCCAGACGAACACGTCGCGGTCGGCGGCGTGCGTGACGACGCTGTCGAGGTTCGACTGGAAGAGCGCCTCGCTCACGTCGAGGCCCAGTTGCGACGGCTTGATCGAGAGGCACGCATCCAGACCTGCCAGATCGATCTCCTCGACGAGGGCCTCGTAGGTCGCCGTGGCTTCTGCGGCCGGTTCGCGACGATCGTAGTGTTCACCCAGCTGGTTCAGGATGACGCCGATTCCCTCCTCGTTGCACTGTCGCGCGTGCTCCAGCGCTCCGGCGGTCGTCTCACCCGCGACGAACCGCCGCGCCAGTGGCGGAATCATCGTCCGGTGGTACGACCCGCCTCCCTATGAGGTTTGTCACCGAGGCGATCTGTTCCGCACCACGGCACCCGCCCAGGCAGGTGCCGCAGGGAGTCGCCGACGTTAAGCCGCCCGCGGGACAGCACCGCGACATGGACGTACTCGCGATCGTGGCGACGGCGCTGTGGGCGATGCTACCGGCGTACGTCCCCAACAACGCGGCCGTCCTCGCCGGAGGGGGACGGCCGATCGACGGGGGACGGACGTGGGGGGACCGACGGCTCCTGGGCGACGGGAAGACCTGGCGCGGGACCGCTGCCGGCACGCTCGCGGGGACGGCGCTGGCGCTGGCGCTCAACGCCGTCTACGAGCCGGTCGCCGCGACGCTGGGGGTCGTCGCCGACCCGTTCCCGGTGGTGGCCGGCCTGGGGCTGGCACTCGGCGCGATGGTCGGCGACATCGGCGCTTCGTTCCTCAAGCGTCGCACCGGTCGCGAACGCGGGGCGGCGTTTCCGGGGCTCGACCAGCTCGATTTCGTCGTCGGAGCGCTCGCGCTGGCGACGCTGTTCGCACCGGAGTGGGCGCTGGCGACGTTCAGGCCGCCCGTACTGGTCGCAGTCGTCGTGATCACGCCGCTCTTGCACGTCGTCACCAACGGCATCGCGTACGCGCTGGGGCTGAAAGACGAGCCGTGGTGATCGGCGGGCCGGGATCGCGCGGGGCGTGTTCGCCGAGAGCGACGAAAGTGGTGGGCTTTTCTACGCTGGCCGACGACCAACGTGTATGACGACAGCGACGACGGTGCGGCTGGCGACGCGGGGCTCGGACCTGGCCCTGCGTCAGGCCGCGACCGTCACCGAGACGCTCGAAGCGCGGGGGTACACGGTCGAGATCGTCGAGGTAGAGACGACCGGCGACCAGATTCGGGACGAACTGATCCACCGGCTTGGCAAGACCGGGGCGTTCGTCCGCAGCCTCGACGAACAGGTCGTGGAGGGCGAGGTCGACGCCGCCGTCCACTCGATGAAAGACGTGCCGACCGAACAGCCCGACGAGCTGGTCGTCGCTGGCGTTCCCCAGCGGGAATCGCCCGACGACGTGCTGGTGACGCCGGACGGAGCCACCGTCGAGGAGCTGCCCGAGGGCGCGACCGTCGGCACGTCGAGCCTCCGTCGAAAGGCCCAGCTGCTGGCCGAGCGGCCGGATCTCGACGTGCAGCCGCTCCGTGGCAACGTCGACACGCGCATCGAGAAGCTGCTCGCGCCGACCCTCCAGGCCGAACACGAGGAGCGCAGCGAGGCCGAGAAAGAGCGAAAGGAGAGCGTCGACGACGAGGAGTGCGAATTTCCCTACGAGCAAGACGTGGAGACGTGGTTCGACGGGCTCACTGAGATCGAGCGCCAGGCGCTGGGCCGCGAGGTCGAGACGGCGTACGACGCCGTCGTCCTCGCTCGCGCAGGTCTGGAACGGGCCGGGCTGCTCCACCACGTCGAGTACCAGTCGCTCCCGACCGGGACGTTCGTCCCCGCGCCCGGCCAGGGCGCGCTGGCGGTCACCGCGACCGACGGGGAGTTCGCACAGGAGCTCAACGACGCCCTCGATCACCCGCGCTCGCGAGCGGAGACGACCGTCGAGCGGACCGTCCTCGACGAGCTGGGCGGGGGATGTGTCGCACCGCTTGGCGTCCACGCGATCTTGCAGGGCAGCGTGATCCGGACGACCGTGCGCGTCCTCGACCAGGCGGGCGAGCAGGAGGTCACCGCCACGCGTGACCTCTCGGCGGATCGCCACGTCGACGACGCGCGAGCGTTCGCCGCCGACCTGGCCCAACAGGGCGCGGCCGACCTGATCGAGCAGGCCAAGCGAGCGGGCGAGGGCGGCGACGCGGCGACGGCCCAGGGAGCCGGCGACGAATGAGCGACGAGACGGGCGACGACGAGGCGACCGGCACGGTCTATCTCGTCGGCTCTGGCCCCGGCGATCCGGAGCTGCTGACGGTGAAGGCAAAGCGGCTGCTCGAAGCGGCCGACGTGGTGCTACACGACAAGCTCCCCGGCCCGGAGATCATCGGCATGATCCCCGAGGCGAAACGCGAGGACGTGGGCAAGCGCGCGGGCGGCGAGTGGACGCCCCAGGAGTACACGAACCGTCGCCTCGTGGAGCTGGCCCGCGAGGGCAAGGACGTGGTGCGGCTCAAGGGCGGCGATCCCACGGTGTTTGGCCGCGGCGGCGAGGAGCTCGTCCACCTCGCACAGCACGGCGTTCCGGTCGAGATCGTCCCCGGCATCACGTCGGCCGTCGCCGGTCCGGCGGCCGCCGGCATCCCCGTCACCCACCGCGACCACGCGTCGTCGGTGTCGTTCGTCACCGGTCACGAAGACCCCACGAAGTCGGAGTCGGCCGTCGACTGGGAGGCACTCGCCGCGACCGGCGGCACCATCGTCGTCCTGATGGGCGTCGGCAAGCTGCCAGAGTACACGGCCGCGCTCCGTGAGGCCGGCATGGACCCCGAGACCCCGGTCGCGTTGATCGAACGGGCGACCTGGCCCGGCCAGCAGGTCGCGACGGGCACCCTCGACAGTATCGTCGACGCCCGCGACGCGGCCGGTATCGAGCCGCCAGCGATCACCGTCATCGGCGACGTGGCGGCGACGCGGGCGGCGGTGCTTGAGTTCCTCGTCGGAACAGCGGACGACTCGGCGGGCGACGGAGGTGCCGACGATGCGTGAGGAGCCACGGCTCAGCGTCGCCGTGTTCCGCCCCGACGACGAGCGGACCACCCAGGCCGTCGCGTTGCTGGAGTCGCTCGGTGCCGACCCGGTCCCGGACCCGATGCTCGCCGTCGAGGCGACCGGGGCGCGGCCCCGATCCGACGCGGACTACGTCGTCCTCACGAGCAAGACCGGCGTCGAGCTGGCCACAGAGGCCGGGTGGGACCCCGGCGACGCGACCGTCTGTGCGATCGGCCGGCCCACCGCAGACGTACTCGAAGACGCCGGCTACGCGGTCGATCTGGTGCCCGAGGAGTACTCATCGAGTGGCCTGGTCGCCGCGCTGGAAGACGATGTCGACGGCGCGCGCGTCGAGGTAGCGCGCTCGGATCACGGCTCGGCGGTCCTGACCGACGGACTGGAAGCGGCCGGCGCGTACGTCCACGAGACGGTCCTCTACCGGCTCGTCCGGCCCGAGGGGGCCGGAGCGTCGACGGAGCGTGCGGCGGCCGGCGACCTCGACGCCGCGCTGTTCACCTCCTCGCTGACCGTCCGGCACTTCCTCGCGGCCGCCGACGAGCGGGGACTCCGAGGGGAAGCGATCGAGGGACTGAACGACGCCGTCGTCGGCGCGATCGGTGAACCGACCCGTGAGACGGCCACGGACGCGGGCATCGACGTCGACGTCGTCCCCGACACCGCCGACTTCGAGACGCTGGCGACGACGGCGGTCGAGGCGGCCGCGCCGAGTCACCGCGAGTGACACTGTCGGCTGTGACGTTACCAGTGTGTCATAGAAGTCTTCAAACTATAGTCAAAGACATTATCTTTTAAGAATATTACAGTCGTAGAAAAGTGCACTAGGTGCACGGCACTTAGAAACGCTCACAGATCGGCATTTTATTTCTGGATAGTTACCATTCTTCCCTAGTTGACGCGATCCAGCGTAGTGATCATAATCTCCCTAGAGCTAGAGACAGTAGGTACAAAGATGATAACGCTGAATCTGTCGGTGATCGTGAGAACTGTTGTATGACACTCTATAGATACAAGCAGCGGTACGGCGGCACGGTTCTTGCTCGAACGTGATTTGGAAAATTTCGTGAACTCGTTCTGAAAGCGACTGTGAGAAATGTCGAGATTGCTCGCTATTGACGATCAGATGGAAGGACCAGAAGAGATATACTATTCTTCGATGTAGCATATTTGCGTATGACTACACGAAGAGAGATCTTGTTTTCAGCTGGAGGAGGAGTCGTCGGTGGTGTAGGTGCTTATATAGGACTGTCCGTACTTTCGACTGGATATGCCGACATCGAGTGGGCAAATAACCGAGACGAAGAAGTATGGATAGAGACAACCGTGACTTCTAATGACAGCTTTTTTTCTTCTTCAGAGGTCGAATACCAAACTAAGTATCGGGTTTTCCCGACACAACATGCCCGAGGTGGTGATTTGAATGTTGTTGAAACAGGGACCTACGACGTTGAAGTGGAAATTGAATCTAAAGATGGGTCACAGAGTGCGGGACCATTTCAAACGAGATGGACTCCAGCCGATTGTTATCATCAAAGACTGATTATCGAAGTATTGGATGATATGTCTGTCGAGTTCCTTCAAAAAGAGTGCTAACTCGGAGATTGAGTGAATAGCGGCACTGTCTAGTTGAGGGATTAAGGAATGAGCAGGCCGTAGCGAGAACTGTCTATGGAACTCGCAGACCTGCTCAGAGAAACGTTGGAAACGGACAGCCAAGACGTTTGGGAGAACGAGCGCACCCCGACACCCGTCCGGCGGTTTGGGGTGCGTCTCCACACGGCAGGGCTGTCGATCAGGGAGACGGTGGCGATCTTAGAGTTGTTGGGTGTCGATCGTTCTCATGGCGCGGTCTGGAATTGGGTGCATACGCTGTCTAAAGCACAGAGCGACCCGCCGACGGCAGCGCCGTCGCGGGTCGCGGTTGACGAGAAACAGATCGAAGTCGATGGTGAGAAACAGTGGCTCTACGCCGCAATCGACACCGATTCAAAACTACTGCTTGAAATCGACGTATTCAGCCGCCGTGGGACCGATCCCGCGGCGGCGTTCCTCCATCGGCTCACCGAGAAACACGATCTCGCCGACACAGAGTTTCTCGTCGATGCTGGTGGCTATCTGACTGCCCTTGCGCGTCACGAATTGAGCGGTCGGCTCGACTATCGAACTCGGAACCACATCGAAAAGTGGTTCCAGACCGTCACCATGCGAATCGACCGCTTCTATACGTACTGACGGGGCAGTCAATCGAACGCCAGACAGTGGTTACAACGCTTCAAACACCATTACAACCACGAACGACCCAATCAAGCACTCGACAGGCGAACGCCAGCTCAGGAGGTCCAGAACTAGACAGTGCCCTGGCGAGCACTGCTGCGCCTGTCGGCAACTGCACGATCAAAGCGGTCACACTGCCATCGACGCGGCGTTTTTCGACCCCGAAAACGTCAGCCAGCACTACTGTCGGCGGACAAATTATCGCGTCCAGACGCTCAAAACAACCGCGCTCGTCGACACAGAAAGCCACGCGATTCTGGATGTTCACTGTACGACCGAGAAACTCCATGACACACAGCTCGGCTGGCAGGCCGCCCACCACAACTCGGACAACCTGACCAGCCTCGCAGCAGACAAAGGGTACGACTAGATGGAGTTGCGTGAGAAACCCTGCGAAGAGAGCATGAGACCGTTGATCAAACACCGCGAGTTCCAGCCCATCGATCACGCGCATAGCGCGCTGATCGATGGGCGTCGATACCGGCAACGAGCGATGTGTGAAACCGTTTTCTCGACGATCAAGCGCACGCAATCTATTACTGAACTATCTCGATACCTTCCCAGTGACCGACTTTTGGTGTAGAGCTATAAATTGGTATCGGCCCACCCGAACAGGATTTCGTCACTCGAAATGAATACTGTTGTTGAATATCCACATCGTACCAACCAGTCTCACTTTCAGCTTCGAAATCCCATCTAACACCTACACTCTCTTCTTGACTTGTGGGAACTGATTCCCCAAGGAGACCGAAGTCAAGATCCCATTCTGTATTCACATATGGATTATTCGTCAGGTTTGGACCATCATAAAAGGCCTTAGAGACGCCGACACTGATTGGTCCAAGTCCGGCACCGATACTGAGAGAGAAACTGTCTTTCCCATCGCCATTGTTCGGGTTATGAGCGGTTGAGTGTATTGAAGTCTGATCATCTTCTTCCTCGGGGTATGCAATAGAGAACTCTGCACCAGTTCCTTCAACATCCCATATTGGACCATACCCTCCAGAGCAACCTTTATTCTCATCTTGAATAGTTGGCTCCTCACTAAAGTATCCTTTTGCAGCCCAAGTGTTTGATTTATGGGTGCCCAATTGGTCGGCATCCAAATCACCATTGGACTGATCAGCCACTACGTACCCTTGATAGGACCAATCTGATAGGTTATTTCCATCCTTTCCAATTGAGCTAAATGTAGGATGACTCATGACTTTGTATCCCATATTTACTCACCTCCTACTAGACGCGTGTCCTTCAGTACATTCTTCAATATTGAACCTCCACTTTGTTGAGAAACACGACTTTGTTGAGGAAATAGAGTATACGCAATCTTATTTTGGCCATCTTTAATGTATCCAGTTAGCCTGTTATCTACAGCTGTCAAACGGGCAGAACTTGGGGAATCTTCATTTGTATTCTTATCTACACTTTTATTATTGAAACGGTACTTTGTTTCTGTGAATTTTTTATTTGCATGATCGAACTTAGTGGCCTTGTTCATATTCACACGGTAGTTCCCGATTCTTAGATTACCTCGAAGATCATCATGAGCCCCGTTGAGCTGGGCAGAAGCCTCTCCAAGAATCTTGTGAGTTACCGGATCATAAGCCAGCCCACTGTATTTATTCCCATTTGATTTACCGGACACGGAGCTAGTACCAAGCGATAGAAAGACTCCGCTACCTACAGATTTGATTACTTTGCGACGGTTGGTCTTTTTGACCATATTCAATTACATTTCTATCCCACATTAAAACTTATGATGGAGGTAATATATCCCCACCTATGCACTATTTATTAAATGCTATAATAAAATTAATAACCCTGAAATTAAGACTGATGTCTCAATGCATACGAGACTGGTTCCGAGGAAACTTTGCCTAGAGCTTAATTCGACGAGGGCGTCTCAGATAAGATTCGCCCCACTACTCACTCTAGTGTTTAGTTAAGCGTGAAAAGTGAGGCGGGAGAATTTCTTGGTGCTCTATGCCAGAAATCGCCCGCCTCATGGGAGTTAGAGACTGGATTGATTTGGATTTTGTGGAGTGCGATCGGACACCCCAACCAGCGATGGCGCTAGGAACCCACCCAGAGCCGTGAAACGCGGTCTTTAAACTCGTGGACGATGCCGTACTCAGTATGACTGGTGCGGACGGGACGAACGTGCTCTTCGTCGTGCTCGATACGGTCCGCAAGGACCACCTCTCGGCGTACGGGTACGACGAGCCGACGACCCCGACCCTGGAGGCGTTCGCCGAGGAAGCGGCGGTCTTCGAACACGCCGTCGCGCCGGCCCCCTGGACTCTGCCGGTCCACGCCTCCCTGTTTACGGGGCTGTACCCCTCCGAACACGGGGCCACCCAGGAGGACCCCTATCTCGACGGGGCGACCACGCTGGCCGAGTCGCTGTCTTCGGCCGGCTACGACACGGCCTGTTACTCCTCGAACGCCTGGATCACGCCCTACACGAACCTCACCTCGGGGTTCGACGACCACGACAACTTCTTCCAGATCATGCCCAGCGAACTCCTCTCGGGGCCGCTGGCCCGGATCTGGAAGACGATGAACGACAGCGACACCCTGCGGGGCGTCGCCGATCGGATGGTCCAGATCGGCAACAAGTTCCACGAGTACTTCGCCTCCGAGGGCGGTGGCGACACGAAGACCCCCGCCGTGATCGACAAGACGATGGACTTTATCGACGATTCGGAGAACTTCTTCACGTTCATCAACCTGATGGACGCCCACCTCCCCTACCACCCGCCCGAGGAGTACGTCGAGCAGTTCGCTCCCGGCGTCGACTCCACCGAGGTGTGCCAGAACTCCAAGGAGTTCAACTGCGGCGCTCGCGATATCGACGACGCAGAGTGGGACGACATCGAGGGGCTGTACGACGCCGAGATCCGCCACATCGACGACCAGCTCGACCGGCTCTTTACCCACCTCAAGGAGACCGGCCAGTGGGAAGAGACGATGGTCGTCGTAGTGGCCGACCACGGCGAACTCCACGGCGAGCACGACCTCTACGGCCACGAGTTCTGCATCTACGATCCGCTGGTGAACGTCCCCTGCATGGTCAAACACCCCGAGATCGAGCCCGAACGCGACGACGAGACGGTCGTCGAACTCGTCGACCTGTATCACTCCGTGCTGGACGCGACCGGCGTCGCGGGCGACGGCGTCTCGCTCGATTCCGCTCGCTCCCTGCTCTCGACGGAGTATCGCGAGTTCGCCGGGGAGGCCCCGAGCGGTGCGGGCGCACACGGCCCCCGCGGTGACGTGGGCTTCGTCGAGTACCACCAGCCGGTCGTCGAGCTCCGCCAGCTGGAGGGGAAAGCCAGCGCGGCCGGCATCTCCCTGGAGACAGCGTCGCGGTTCTACTCTCGGATGGGGGCGGCCCGTTCGCCAGAGGGCAAGTACATCCACTGTACGCGCATCCCGGACGAGGCCTACCGGATCGACAGCGACCCCGGCGAGACCGAGGACCGCGTGGGCGGCGACGACGAACTCCTGGCCGACCTCGAAGCGGAACTGAGCGACTTCGTCGACCGCGTCGACGCCGACTGGCCCGACGAGGCCGACGGCACCGACGGCGAGGTGCTGGACTCGATGGACGACGACGCGAAGGATCGCCTGAAAGACCTGGGCTACATCGACTGATCGTGAGCGACGACGCAGGCGGGATCGGTGGCCTGTTCGACCGTCGGACAGTCGTCCAGACCGTCCTGGGGTTCGCCGTCGCCGGACTCGTCCTCTCCGTGCTGGTCGATTTCGTCGGGACGCGCAACGTCCTCGATCGGCTGGCGACGGCAGAGTTGCGCTGGCTGGCGATGGGCTGTCTCTCGACGCTGCTCTGTCTCACGTTCTGGGGGAAAGCCTGGCAGATCGTCCTGGACGTGGCCGGCGTCCGCGAGTCGTTTCGCCGACTGGTCGTGACCTACTACGCCGCGACGTTCGCCAACTACGTGACGCCGCTGGGCCAGGCCGGCGGCGAGCCCTTCATCGCCTACGTGCTCTCGCGAGACACGGACGCCAGCTACGAGGACGCGCTGGCCTCGGTCGTCACCGCGGACCTGCTGAACCTCTTCCCGTTCGTCACCTTCTCCGGGGTGGGGTTCGCGGCCCTGCTCTACCAGTCGTCGCTGCCGGCAGTGCTGGAACCACTCGCTGTGGCGCTGTTCGCCGTCGCACTCGGGGTCCCGGTGCTCGCGGCGGTCGGCTGGCGCTACCGGCTGTCTCTGGGACGAGTCGGTGCCAGAGTCGTGGTACCGATCGTCCGACTCCTGCCGCGCCTGACCGTCGACGGGCTCCAGAGCCGCCTCGCAGAACTGGACGAGGCCTTCCAGCGGATCGCGACGGATCGGAGAGCGCTCGTGCGGGCGCTTGGCTACTCGTACGTCGGCTGGATCTTCTTCGCGCTCCCGCTGTACTTCGTCGCGATGGCCGTCGGCGACGCTGCGATCCCGCTCTTGCTCGTCTTCTTCATCGTCCCCGCGAGCACGCTGGGCGGGCTCGCGCCCTCGCCGGGAGGCTCGGGCGCGGTCGAGGCGTTCCTGGTGGTGCTGATCGTCGCGCTCACGCCGATCGCCAGCGACGGGGCGACCGCCATCTCGATTCTCTACCGGGTCGCGAGCTACGTCTTCGCGCTCCTCGTGGGCGGCGCGGCGGCGGTGTTCGTGCTCCGGCGGAGCTAGGGCCGTGCGCCACCACCGTGGTGTGCCCCCAGATCCCTCGCTCGACACTGCCTCGCGACCGGGACTACCCCGATTCCCACGCTCGTACGAGCGCTGTCAGCGTCTCGTTGACCGGCACCGCCACGTCCCCGGACTGCGCCACGACGTAGCCGTTGATCGCGTCGATCCACCTTTTTCCTGCGGGGGTATCCTCGCTGCGCTGCGGGGACCCCCTTGCAAAAACGTGGGCGAAAAAGCCGGTCGCTCGCCGCTGCCTCGCGACCGGGACTAGCCCGATTCCCACGCTCGTACGAGCGCTGTCAGCGTCTCGTTGACCGGCACCGCCACATCCGCAGACTGCGCCACGACGTAGCCGTTGATCGCGTCGATCTCGGTCTGTCGTCCGTCGGCCACGTCCTGCAACATCGAGGAGTGGTTCGCGGCGGTGTCCGTGGCCACCTGCGCCATCGCCTCGGCGGCCCGTTCGTCCGACAGATCGACGCCGTGCTCGCGGGCCACGGCCGCCGTTTCCCGTGCAGCGCGCTCGGCGACGCGCCGGGCCGGGCCGTCGACGAGCGCGCCGTTGGGAACGCGGGCCAGCGCCGTCGTGGCGTTGATCCCGGCGTTGATCGCCAGCTTCTCCCAGAGCCGTCGCGGCATGTCGTCGGCGACGGTGGTCTCGACACCGGCGTCGGTAAACGCCGCCCCGACCCTGTCGGCCGGCGCGGAGTGGCCGCCCTCGCGGGGGCCCAGCACGACCTCGCCGACGCCGGTACACGCGACCACGCCGGGTTCGGTCAGGCGTGCGCCGTAGGTACAGGTGCCCGCGAGGACGGGACAGTCCAGTCGCTGGGCGAGCGTCGCCTCGTTTCCCATGCCGTTCTGCAGCGAGAGACAGGCGTCGAGTGCCGTGTCAGAAAGCGCCGCGGCGGCCGCGTCGGTGTCACCGGCCGTGACCGTCACGACGGCGAGGGCTGCCGCGGCGGGCGGCGTCGTCCCCGCGGCCGGCCCCACCTGGGCTTCGATCGCGCCCTCGATCGTCAGCCCCGATCGCTCGACCGCTTCGACGTGTGGCTCGCGCCCGACCAGGGTCACGTCGTGGCTGCGTGCCAGCAGCCCGCCGATCAGACTGCCGAGGCTCCCCGCCCCGAAGACGACGACGTCCATGCGCCCACTCCGTCGCGAGTGCTGAAAAGCGCGACGGGGATCACCACCCACTTGCCGCGCCGTCGCCAACGACGGGTATGACCGACGGATCCGCTTCGGACGATCCCCTCGCCGACGCCGAGTGGCCGGCCGAGACGCCGCAGTACCGTCTCCAGACGCCCGCGACGGACGACGACGCCCCGCTGGACGTGCTGGCGACGGTACTCGACGAGAGTCCGCGATCACCGGCCACGGCCACCGTCCGCGTGGGGACCGGCCGGCGGGACGACCGCGACCACATCCGTCACGCGCTGGCCGATCTGGCCGCCCACTCCGACGTGGCGGTCGGCCACGAGGAGACCAGCGGGACGGTGCCGCTGACCGATGGCACGTTCGACGCGCTCGCAGACGTGTCTCCGGAGATCCGGACGCTGGTGGTTCGGGACGACGACGGACTCGCGCTCGTCACGCGACGCGACGAACGGTTCACGTTCGCCGTTCCCGACGACGTGATTGGGGCCGTCGAGTCGTCGCTGCCGTCGTCGCTGCGAGAGCGACTCGAAGTCGTCTCGTAGCGGAGGACAGGCCGCCGTCGGCCGGGCGCTGGCTCCCCGTGGTCGCCGTTCGTCTGCCCCGAGATTCTCACTCGCTTCGCTCGCTCCGAATCTCGCTCGTCCTCATACTGCCGGCTGTCCGTCTGTCACGAATGTTGCGACCCCGTGGTCGCACATATCTTGCAACAGTGACAGCCAGCAGTATCACTCGGACTGATTCGCTGTTCGGGCCTGACGCTCACTGTGCAAATCAATCCTCCGTCCAGTAGTAGATGTCCTCCTTTGGCGCACCGCAGTCGGGACACTCCTCGGGGATGTCCTCGATCTCGCCCATCGCGCCACACGCCCAGCACCGCCACATCAGTTCGGCCTCTCCGGACTCACCCGCTCGGACGTGTTCGATCGACATGGCGGCCATGCCGCCTTCGAGCGTGACGTAGAACCCCCGCTCGTCGAACCCGCGGATCGTCCCGAGTCGCTGGCCGTCCTCGTCGTAGACGGTCTCTCCGAAGCCCAGTCCCATGTCGCTGGCCGCGTCTGGCATCTCTGACATTGTGTAACACAGTTCACACCACACGGCAATAAAGGTCACTGAGAGAACAGGTGATCGAACGCTACCGTACTCGGTGGCTTCGTCGAGAGAAACACGCGGGAATTTATACACCTGGTGAAAGAATGCGGTCGATATGGAGATCGAGAACGATCTCTCGACATCTGTCGACAGGCTCTCCGCCGACAGAGAGCGACGGGGCGTCGCCCTCGTGTTGCTCCTGATCGCGGCGTTCGCGCTCGGGTACGTCCTCAAGTCTGTGATCACTGGAGAACCGATCACCGACTACCTCCCGATGCTGGTCGCGTCGGTCGTCGCGCCGCTCGTGATCGTCTTCGCCTTGCTCGCCGGGGCGGGTACCGACGAGGACGCGTAACGCACCGCCGACGGCGGCCGTATCAGGAAAAGAGGCTGGTGTGGACCGGGGCGTGGTCGGGACCGTCGTCGCCGTCGTCGTCGTCGGTGGTGTCGGAGACGGCGCTGCCGCCGACGCCGTCGGCGAGGAAGTCGGCGACGGGCGGGCCGACGCGGTCGGGCTCGACGAGGAAGGCGTCGTGGCCGTAGTCGGAGTCGACCACGTGGTGTGCGGTCGCAGTGTCGGTCTCGCGGAACGCGTCGGCCAGCTCTTCGGACTGTTCTGTGGTGAAGTGCCAGTCGCCGGTAAAGGACATCAGCAACGCCTCGCCGTCGAAGGCGGCGACGGCGTCCGCGTCGGACTCGAAGCCCGACGAGAGGTCGTAGTTGTCCATCGCTCGGGTCAGGTAGAGGTAGCTGTTCGCGTCGAAGCGGTCGACGAACTTCGTGGCGTTGTGATCGAGGTACGACTCCACGTCCCGGTAGGGGAAGAACCGGCCCGCTGGATCCGTCGGGAAGGCCCGCTCGTACTCTCTCGTGGCGGCCCGCCGGCCGAAGCGCTGCTCCATCGTCGCCTTCGAGAGGTACATCACGTGGCCGAGTTCGCGGGCCAGCGCCAGCCCCTCGTCTGGGTCCGGGCGGTCGTCGCCGTAGTAGTCTCCACCGTTCCAGTCGTCGTCGGTCGTGATCGCCCGGCGTGCGATCCCGTCCAGCGCGAGACACTGCGGGTCGAGTCGCGCGGCGGTGGCGATGGCGACGACGCGCTCGACGTGGTCGGGATGGCGCTTGACCCAGTCCAGCGCGTTCATGCCGCCGACGCTGCCGCCGACGACCGCGTGGAGGTGGGGCACCCCGAGTTCGTCCAGCACGGCCCGCTGGGCCTCCGTCCAGTCGCCGACGGTCACCGGCGGGAACGCCGTCCCGTAGGGCTCGCCGGTCTCGGGGTTCGTCGAGGCCGGCCCGGACGTGCCGTAACAGGAGCCGGGGTCGTTCACGCAGACCACGTAGTACTCGGTCGTGTCGATGGCTTTGCCCGGACCGACGATGTTGTCCCACCAGGCGAAGGCCTGATCGGAGTCTTCGAAGCGACCGCGGCCGGCGACGTGTGCGCTGCCGGTGAGCGCGTGACAGACGAGGACCGCGTTGTCGCCGTCGAACTCGCCGTAGGTCTCGTACGCGACTTCGAGTTCGGGGATCGTCTCGCCACAGGCGAACTCGAACTCGCCCAGCGAGAGGGTCTGGTGGTCTACGTCCATGCTGTGGCCCTCACTGTCGTCGTTCGAAACGGGGACCCGATTGCCGTGGTGCTGTGCCGTAGACGGTCTTCTCGTTGGTCTCGAACCATTTAGCTCGCCTCCGCGATGGCCCGGTCGAGGTCGGCGACGACGTCCTCGGTGTCCTCGATGCCGACGCTACAGCGGATCAGGTCCGGCGTGACGCCGCTGGCCCGCTGTTCGTCCTCGCTGAGCTGTGCGTGGGTCGTACTCGCGGGATGGATCACGAGCGTCTTGGCGTCGCCGATGTTGGCGAGGAACTGCGCGAGATCGGTCCGCTCGCACACCTCGCGGCCGGCGTCGTAGCCCCCCTCCAGGCCGAAGGTGACGATGCCGCCGTAGCCGCCGTCGAGGTACCGGCTCGCGTTGTCGTGGGTCTCGTGATCTTCGAGTCCGGGGTAGGTGACCCACGCCACCTCGGGGTGGTCCCGGAGGTGTTCGGCGACGGCCATCGCCGACTCGCAGTGCTGTTGCATCCGGAGCTTGAGCGTCTCACACCCCTGGAGGGTAGCCCAGGCGTCGAAGGGCTTCTGGCCGTCGCCCAGCGAGCGAACGGCGCGCTGGCGGACCGCGTGTGCGAACGCCTCGCCCTCGAAGCGCTCGGCGAAGGTGATCCCGTCGAAGGCCGGATTGGGAGCCCCGAGCTCCGGGAACTTCTCGGGGTACTCCGCCCACGGGAACGAGCCGCCGTCGACCAGCACGCCGCCGACGGTCGTCCCCGAGCCGTGGATCCACTTGGTCGTCGACTCCCAGACGAGGTCGACGCCGTGATCCAGCGGGTTACAGAGGTACGGCGTGCCGAAGGTGTTGTCGACGAAGACGGGGACGCCACGGTCGTGAGCGACCTCGGCGATCTCTTCCATCGGTGGCGTCACGAGCGAGGGGTTCCCGATGGTCTCGAAGTGGACGTAGGCGGTGTCGTCGTCGATGGCGTCGGCGTAGGCCTGTGGGTCCAGCGTGTCGACGAAGCGCGTCTCGATGCCGCGGCGCGGTCCCATGTTGGCCAGATAGGAGTGAGTCCCCCCGTAGATCGAGGCGGCCGTGACGACGTTGTCGCCCGCGCTCGCGAGGATCGACGTACCGGCGTCCAGCGCGGCCATCCCCGAGCCCGTGGCCACCGCCGCAGTGCCGTTCTCCAGCGAGGCGATGCGCCGCTCCAGCATCGACACCGTCGGGTTGTCGAACCGCGAGTAGACGTTGCCGGTGTCGTCGAGAGCGTACCGCTGGGCGGCGGTGTCGGCGTCCTCAAACACGTACGACGTGGTCTGGTAGATCGGTGGCGCACGCGCGCCCGTCGCCGGATCGGGCTCCTCCTGGCCGGCGTGGACACAGCGCGTCCCGAACCCCTGGGTGTCGTCAGTCATGTACAACACGCATATTGCTCCAGCCATCTATAACCACCAGTTACGGCAAAACTCGCAGGTGCGTCGCCCGCTGGCAGGTCGCTGTCGGCGGTCGACCGCCCATCCAGCGACCGTCTCGTCTGGTCAAAGCTTATATCGCGTCACGACTGACGTACGTCCATCTTCAGTCACGTTCCGGCCGGTCGTCCCACATCGACGAGCCATGGCAGATGACGACTCTCTCTTCGAGGTCGGCGGCACGCGCGACTACTCGCGGGTCGCGCTCGTGGTAGTCACGCTGCTCGCGCTCGTGGTGGCGACGACCGCGGTGCCGGCGCTGTCGCCGGCAGGTACCGACACGCCAGCCTCGTCGCTGGTCCCGATCCCCGAGGAGGTCCGTGGTGGGTCGGGGGGCAGCGGCTCCGGCGGTGGCGGCGGGCTCGGCGCGCTGAGTCCCGGCGACAGCACCGACGTTGGCGGGTCGCTTGGCGGCGAGTCGGCCCTGCGATCACAGAGCGACGAAGTCCACTTCCGGGTCCAGAGCACGCAGGCAAGCTACTGGCGGACAGGTGCATACGGCGAGTACACGGGCGCGGGCTGGGAGCGACGCGGCGGGACGACGCCGGTCGAGGGCGAACTGCCCGTCGAGGGCGCTCGCGACGGCCGCGTCACCTACGAGGTGACCCTCGAACGGAGCGCCGCGTCGCTCCCGACCGTCTGGCGGCCGACCCAGATCTCTCGGCCGGGCGTCTCGGTCACCGAGAACGGTGCGATCACGGCCGACGGGGCCGTCCCGCAGGGGACCACCTACACCGGTGTCAGTCAGCGCCCGGCCGACGATCCGGCCGTACTGAGCCAGGCCGGCCGGGAGTATCCGGCGGCGATCGAGGACCGGTACACCCAGCTCCCGGCCGACAGCGAGGCCCGCCTCGGAGCGTTCACCGACGAGCTGACGGCCGACGCCGACGATCCCTACGAGACCGCTCGCACGATCGAGCGGTGGCTCGAATCGAACAAGGCCTATTCGCTGAACGCCAGCCACGATCCCGAGCGGGAGGCCGGCGTCGCGACGCAGTTCGTCTTCGACATGGAGTCGGGGTACTGCGAGTACTTCGCCACGTCGATGGTCGCGATGCTGCGCAGTCAGGACATTCCCGCCCGCTACGTCGTCGGCTACTCCACCGGCGAGCAGGTCGGCGAGAACAGCTACACCGTCCGAGGGATGAACGCCCACGCCTGGACGGAGGTGTACTTCCCCGACGTGGGCTGGGTCCGCTTCGACGCCACGCCGGGCGACGAGCGCCGCCAGCAGGAGCAGGCCGCGCTGGACGAGCCGGCCACGGCGACACCGACACCGGCTCCGACGGACCAGTCCCCGACCGACACGCCGACGCCGACGGACACGGCGACAGCCACGCCGACCGAGCAGGACGACACCGCAGACGGCGGCTACGACGTGTCGCTGAACCGGACGGCCGTCCCCGGCGTGCCGGTGACCGTGACCGTCACCGAAGACGGCGTTCCGGTGATGGGCGCGCAGGTCCTGTTCAACGGCGAGCCGGTCGGTGCTACCGCCACAGACGGGAACGTGACTGCCACCGTCCCCTACGCCGCGACACTCAACGTGACGATCGCCGGCACCGCCGACGAACGGGTGGTCGTCTACGGCGCGCCGAGCCGCGAGAACGGGCGGCTCTTCCGACCAGCGGGTCCCGCGACCCACGACACCGAGACCTTCGATCTGAACACGACCGCGGCGATCGCCGTGAGCGGCGATCTCACCACCGGCAGCGAGGTGTCGGTGGTCGCGCTCGTCGACGGCGAGCCGCTCCGGCGGGCGGCGGTGACACTGGGGGGCGAGCAGGTCGCGACGACCGACGACCGGGGCCGGGCGACCGTGCGCCTGCCGGACGAGCCCGGCGAGACGACCCTGGCAGTGCGTCGCGGTGCCGTCGAGGGCACCCGGACGCTCACGCTCGGGCGGCTGAACGTGAGCGTCGAGCCGACGGCACCGCTGGCGCTCCCGCTGACCGACGCCCGGGTCAACGCGACCGTGGCGGGCGAACCGACGGCCGGCGCGACCGTCGCGCTGGACGGCGAACGGATCGGGACGACCGGCGTCGACGGGACGACGACGGTCTCGCTGCCGCTGGCAGACAGCGCGACCGTCGCGGTCTCGCAGTACGGCCAGTCTCGCCGGACCGCCCTGGAGGGGCTGTACGCGAACCTGGCGGCGGTCGTGGCCGCCCTCCTCGTCGCCGTCGTCGCCGCGGTCGCGCTGGCTCGCCGCTACGGAGTCACGCCCCGACGGATCGGGGCGGCGCTCGCCCGGAGCGGACAGTTGGTCGTCGTCGCGCTGGTGGGGATCGGCTCGCTGCTCGATCGCGCGATCCGTCGGCTCTACCGGCGGACAGTGCTGACCGTCGACCACCTGCGCGCGCTCGTCACCGGCCGCGTCTCGCCGACCGCGCTGCTGGCTGCGCTCCGGCGCTGGCTCGCGGACCGGTCGGGCGGCGTCCAGTCGACGGTGACCGCCCGCTTCGAGTCGCTGGCTCCAGCCGGCGACGGTGACGCCGGGTCCGACGACGCCCACGCGACGATCAGAGAGGGGTGGTCGCAGTTCCTCGGGCACGTCTCGGTGGCCCGGCCGGAACGGCGAACGCCCGAGGCGATCGCGGCCCACGCCGTCGAGGTCGACGACCTCCCGGCCGACGCGGTCTGGACGATCGTCGACGCCTTCCGGGCCGTCGAGTACGGCCAGCGCGAACCCACCGAACGGGTGCCGGCCGTCGACGCGGCCCTGGCGGCGATCGACGACGCCGTCGAGCGCGCCGACGACGCCGACGGCGACGCGCCCGAGGGACAGCCGGAGGTGGCCGACTGATGCGGGTCCGGGTCGTCCTGTTCGGAGTCGTCGGGACGGTCGCGACGCTGTTGGCCGCCGGACTGTTGTTCGCTCCCGAGACGCTGCTGTCGGTCGCGCCCGTCGCTCCGCTCGTGACCCTCGGCGAGGCGGCGAACGCGCGCCAGCTGTTGCTGGGGGGCAGCCTCCTCGCCGGGCTCTACCTGCTCGTCGCCGCCCGGTCGGCGACGCTGCCGAGCCGCGATGGCGAGGGCGGAGACGCGTTCGACGCTGCGACCGCGGAACCGCCCGAGGCCGTCACGACGGCACGCCAGCGTCGGACCGGCGCGGCGCTGGCGGCGACGATCGACGACGCCATCGCGGGCGAGGACGAGGCGCTCGACGCCGTCCGCGAGCGGTTTCGCGAGACGGCGACGGCGGCCTACGCACAGACGGCCGGCTGTGGCCCCGAGGCCGCCCGGCGAGCGGTCGAGCGCGGTGACTGGACCGACGACCGGACCGCCGCGGCCGTCCTCTCGGGCGACGACGGCCCGTCGCACTCGCTGTGGTCGCGTCTCAGACTCTGGCTCGATCCGGCGGCCGAGCGCCGACGCCGACTGCACCGCACGGTCAGCGCCACGCGCGGACTCACGGAGGGGTGGCCGTGACCGACCGGGTCCGACGCTGGGGCGTCCCGCTCGCGGGGACGGTGACGCTACTGAGCGTCGGTCTCCTGGCCGCCGAACCGGCCCTCTTCGCGGGGGCGGCGATCCCCCTCGCCTACGTGCTGGTCGGGGCGCTGTCGCGCGTCCCGTCGGGAGCCAACCTCGACGCCGACCGGACCGTGGCCGCCGCGGCACCGACGCCGGGCGATCCGGTCGACGTGACCCTGACCGTCGAGAACACCGGCCGGCGGACCCTGACCGACGTGCGGATCGTCGACGGCGTCCCCGCCGAACTGACCGTCGTCTCGGGCTCGCCGCGGGCCTGTCGCTCGCTGCGGCCCGGCGAGTCGACGACCGTCGAGTACGCCGTCCGCTCGAAACGGGGGACCTACGCCTTCGACGATCCCGCCGTTCGGATCCGGCCGCTGGCGGCCACCGAGATCGCGACGGCGACGGTCGCCGCGGCCGGCGACACCGCCCTGACCTGTGCCAACGTGGTCGCCGAGGCACCGCTTGCCGACGCGACGCTGCCCCGCGCCGGCACGCTCCCGACCGACAGCGGCGGGAGCGGGCTGGAGTTTCACGCGACCCGCGACTACCAGTCGGGCGATCCAGTCGCGCGGATCGACTGGCGGCGCTTCGCCAAGACCGGCGAACTGACGACCGTCGAGTACCGCGAGGAGCAGGCCGTCCGCACCGTGCTCGTCGTCGACGCACGCCCCCCGACGCGGGTGACGCCGGAAGCGGGGTATCCGACGGGTGCGGAACTGGCCGCCTACGCCGCCGAGCGCCTGCTCGATGCCCTGTCCAGATCGAGTGTCGTCGCCAGCATCACTGCCGTCGGGCTCGCAGACGAGGACCTCGTGGGCGGGCTCGGTCCGGACGGACTGGCCTGGGCCGACCCCGACGGCGGCGTCGAGAGCCCGCAGGCGAGTCGTCTGTTCGACGGCGTCCAGTCGGCGGCCACGCGCGACAGCGTCGCGCCCGACGGCGGCGAGCAGGCGGGGGCCGAGAGCGCGACGGATCGGACCGCTCCCGACGTGGAGACCCTGCTCGCTCGCCTCCCACCGACGGCACAGGTCGTCGTCTTCTCACCGCTGCTCGACGACTGGCCGACGGAACTGATCACGAGCCTCCGGGCGCGGAGCTACCCGACGACCGTCGTCAGTCCCGACGTCACTCGCGGCGAGGGACCGGCCCAGACCGTCGTCGCGCTCGAACGCCGGCTGCGCCTCCAGTCGGTGGAGCTGACCGGGGCGACGCTGATCGACTGGGACCTCGACGAACCGATCGACATCGCCATGCGGGCCTCGCTCGCGGAGCTGTTCAACCGATGATCGACGATCGCACGGACTGGCGGCCGACGACGGCGAGCACGGGGCTGGTCGTGTTCGTCACGCTGCTGACAGCGACGGTGCTCGTGCGAGCGATCGGCGTCGCGGTGCCGGCCGCGCTGGGCGGGGCCGGCGCGGTCGCGCTCGCACTGGCGGTCTGGACCGCCGGCTGGAAACGCCACCAGACGCTGGGAACCGTCCTGACCAGCCTGCTCGCGCTCCCGATCGGGCTCGGCGTCGTCGCTGCGACGGTCGGGACCGTCATCGTCCTGGCGGGCGTTCTGTTCCCCGTCGAGTCGCTGTCTCGGCTGCCTGCGACCGTCGTCGACCTGTCGGCCCGCGCGATGGTCGTCGTCGGGGCGGCCGCGGCCGTCTTCGGCGCGAGCGTCGCGATCGGACACGTCCTCGATCGGGACACGGCCAGGCGGACCGCCGAGGCGTCGCTGAAGACGACGATACCGCCGCTCGGTGTGGGACTGGTTCTCGTCGCCAGCGAGGCCCTCCGGTATCTCGAAGCCACCCGCGACGCACCGGGCGTCGGGGCCGTCCTCGGCGACGTGCTCCGGACGACCACGACGATCGTCTTCGAGCCCCCAGCGGTCCGACCCAGCGTGACGACGTTCCTGTTGCTCGTCGCGGCTACGTTCCTCGTCGTCCGACGGACCGTCGGTGCCCTGCCGCTCACCGAACTCACGACCGAGCCGGCGGTCGAGCGCGCCGTCGCGAGCGCCCGGTCGTGGCTGCTCCGGGCGGCCGTCCTCGCCGGGTTCGGCGTCCCTGTCGGGTTCTTCACCGACTACGTGTTCCCGCCCGAGCGACTCCAGTCGGTGGTGACGCCGCCGGTGTTCGACCTGTTGGTCGCAGTGACGACCGCGCCGCCGGCTCGCAGGCTCGCGTGGCGCGTGATCGTCGTCTGTGTCGCGACGCTGGTCGCCGTCGCGTTGCTCCGGCGGACCGCCCAGACCTCCGCCGACCGGATCGGGGCCGCGGTCGCGCCCTTTGCGGCCGGGAGCGGGGTGCTCGTCGCGGCCGCCCTCGTCGCCGGCCCGGTCCTGTCGGCGGCTCGCGGCTGGGTCGCGGCGACGCTGCCCGGCGAGTTCGGCCCGCAGTTTCGCGAGCTGTCCGGCTCCGTCGTCGACTTCTACGGCCCGGTCCCGATCGTCCTGACCGGCGTCGGCTTCGTGTTGCTGGTCGCCGCGGTCGTGGCGATGTGTCTGTGGCTCGTCTTGCTCACGAAGTACCTCGACGACCGCACTGCCGGCGTCGGGATCGCCAGCGCCGCACTCTTCGAAGTCGCGGCGTTCGCGGGCGTCGTCGGCGTGCCGACGGCGCTGCTGTTTGGAAGCCTCGTCGCAGCCGTCCTCGTCTGGGACGTGGGCGAGTTCGGGACGACGCTGGGAGAAGAGATCGGACAGCGGGCCGACACCCGCCGGACAGAACTGGTCCACACGACCGGAACGCTGGCCGTCGGCGGGGTCGGCGTCGCCGTCGCCGTGGCCGTGACCGACGCCGCCGTCGGCGCGGTCACCGTCGCCGACGGGGCCGTCGTCGCGGGCCTGGTCGTCGCCGTCGTGGGGCTGTTGGCGTTGCTGGTCGCGCTGCGCTGACGGACAACGCTGGTGTCGCCTGGCCGAGACGGCGAGGTCGGCCCCATCAGACGGATTGTTGTCGCCGCTTGCCCGGTCGACCGCGCGCTGTCGTGCGGTCGATCCGGTACAGACCGGCGACAATCCGTCTCAGGTCGGCGAGACGGCCGGCACCTCGATCCGGTCGAGTACGTCTCGGACGACCTCGTCGGGATCCACCTCGCGGACGCTCGCGTCGGCGGTCAGCACCAGTCGGTGAGCGAACACGTCGCGGACGACTCGCTGTACGTCCTCGGGGACGACGTAGTCCCGCCCTTCGATGACGGCGCGAGCGCGCGCGGCCTCGAACAGTCGCTGGATTCCGCGCGGGGAGACGCCCACGTCGACGCGCTCGTCGGCGCGGGTCGCCCGCCCGAGTTCCACCACGTAGTCCCTGAGTTTCCCGTCGACGGTGACGGTCTCGGCGACGTGCTGGAGGTCGGGGATCCGCTCGGCGTCGACGATGGCGGTGACGCTCGGTGCCTGTGCGGTGCGGTCGGCCCGCCGGTCGATCAGCGCTCGCTCGCCGTCGAAGTCGGGGTAGCCCATCGCGGTCTTGACGACGAATCGGTCTCGCTGGGCCTCGGGTAGCCCGAAGGTCCCCTCCTGCTCGACGGGGTTCTGCGTCGCGATGACGAAGAACGGCTCGGGCAGCGCGTGGGTCTCGCCGTCGACGGTGACCTGGCCCTCGCCCATCGCCTCCAGCAGCGCGGCCTGTGTCTTGGGCGGGGCGCGGTTGATCTCGTCGGCCAGCACGACGTTGGCGAAGATCGGCCCCGGCGCGAACTCGAAGCTCCCCGTCCCCTCGTTGTAGACGTTGGACCCGGTGATGTCGGCCGGCAACAGGTCCGGCGTGAACTGGATGCGGTTGAACGAGAGATCGAGCGCGTTCGCGAAGCTCCGGGCGGTCAGCGTCTTGCCGGTGCCGGGCACGTCCTCCAACAGGACGTGGCCCCGTGCGAGGATGCCGGTCAACACGCCCTCCAGGAAGGCGTCCTCGGCGATCACCGCGCTCCCGACGGCGTCGAGAATCTCGGCGCAGGCCCGGCCGGCGGTCTCGTGATCCATACGCGAGTGCTCGGCCAGCGGCGGCATAAGTCTGGTCGAACCGCCACTACCAGACGACCATCCGTATGAAGTGGGATGGGTTCGACAGGTGACGTGATGGCCGACGTCGCTCTCATTTCGTCCGACACCGAACTCGACACGCCGACCGTCGTCGTCGGCACACTCGTCGCGCTCGTCAACGGACTCCTCGCCTTCCCGATTGGGATGGCCGTCGTCGGTAGCGCCTGGGGACTGGTGTTCCCGTTCGTCGTTCTCGTCGGCTCCGGGGCCCTGCTCCTCACTCGCGGCAGCGTCTACGAGGCGACCCGTCTCGGGTGTTACTCGACGGCGGTGCTGGTCCTCTGTCTCCCGGTCGTCGGGGTCTCGTTCGAGTACACACCCTCGCTCGCCGACCAGCTTCGCGTGTTCGCGCGCCTCGAACTGGGGGCCGTCCTCGTCGCCGCACCGGTCGCCGCATTCGGCTACTGGGTCGGCAAACGGGGGCCGGCGGTCGACGGATCGTAAAAAAAGACGCGCTGAAGCCCTACGTCGCGGCTTCGGTCTCCGTCGCTTCCTCGTCGGTGGTCGTCTCTTCGTCCGTGGTTTCTTCCTCGGTTGTCTCTTCTTCCTCGGTCGTCTCTTCCTCGGTGGTCTCTTCCTCAGTCGTCTCTTCTTCCTCGGATTCCGTTTCGGTGTCCGTCCCTTCAGTCTCGTTTTCCGCGCCCGGGAAGTCGATCGTCCTGCTTGCGTCCTGGGTCGTTACGACGCGGAAGGTCGGTGGCATCTCCTCGCCGTCTTCGGGGACGTTCCCGAGCGCCCACGCGGTGTGGGCGACGCCGCTCTCCAGGGTGAGATCCGTACTGGCGACGACCGATCCGTCGTTGTCCTCGGCCGCGACTCTGACCTCGACGGTGTAGTCGCCGGCCGGGACGTTCGCGTACTCGGTCGCCTCGGTGTACGAGACGTTCTCCGCGAGGACCGTCTCGCCGGTCGCTGTTTCGTCAGTCGCTTCTTCCTCCTCAGTTGCGGTCTCGTTTGCCTCCGTCTCGGTCGCCGTCTCCTCGGTGGCGTTGTCGTCGCCGCTCTCGACGGCGACGATATCGACTGCCGGCGCGTTCGGCGAGAGGTGAGCGATCCGGAGTGCAGCCTCGTCGTCTGCCGGCGTGGCAGCGCTGTCGTCGTAGGCCACGGGGACGACCCCGCCCTCGCTCTCGTTTGCGGTGATGGCCGCGGTCACGGTCGTCACCGACCGCGGTTCGAAGTCGACCGTCTCGTTGAACACGACCTCGTCGGGCCTGTCGACGACGGTGACCGTTATCGTGTGGTTGCCCGACTCGAGGGCGATGTAGTCGCTGAACGTGTCGAACGCGACGCCCTCGGCGACGGTCTCGTTGTCGACGTACACGTCGACCGACGTCGCACCGGGCGCGGCGTGGGCGACGCGCAGGTACGACGTGTTCTGTGTGCTCAACTCTGTGTCGTCGGCGTCGTCCTCGGCCTGCTGGCCGAAGCCGACCCCGACGAAGGCCGCGCTCGCCACGAGCGCGACCGAGAGGACCAATACGAGTGCGGTACTGCGTGTGCTGTCTGGCATGCAGTGGAGTCATTCGTCCTCTCCCCCTTTGTTATGCGAGAGCAAGCGCCCGCCCGCCGCCGCCGCCGGTGTGGGCTCGCTACGGTGCTCCGGAGTAAGCCGATCGTTTGTCTCGCGCTCGTTCGATAACGACCGCTTGTTTGCCGGCACGATCCCACCGCGGGGACCCGGAAAGCGAACCGTATCGACCGGGCGACGCCGCCAGCGGAGATAAGGCGAGGTTACTGGCCGTCGAGCGGACGGTATCACAACTACCATACCGTTCGGCGACGACCGTTCACAACACTCAGAGGTGGCTTCAGTGACGAAAAAAAGCGAATACACGGACGACTATCCCGACAAGACGCTGTACATTCCCGGCCCGACCGAGGTCCGCGACGACGTGATCCAGGCGATGGCCCAGCCGATGTTCGGCCACCGGATGGACCGGATGACCGACCTCTACACGACCATCGTCGAGGACACGAAGACGTTCCTCGGCACCGACAACGACGTGATCATCCTCACGGGCTCGGGGACGGAGTTCTGGGAGGCATCGACGCTGAACCTCGTCGACGAGAACATCCTCGTGCCGACCTGTGGCAGCTTCAGCGAGCGCCACGCCAACGTCGCCGAGCGTCTCGGCAAGGACGTGGACCGACTCGAATACGAGTGGGGACAGGCGATCAAGCCCGAGGACATCCGCGCGGAACTGGAAGCCAGCGACAAGCACTACGACGTGGTCGCGACGGTGATGAACGAGTCTTCGACCGGCGTCCGCAACCCGATCGAGGAGATCGGCGACGTGGTCGCCGAGTACCCGGACACCTACTTCGTCGTCGACGCCGTCTCCTCGCTTGGCGGTGACTACGTCGACATCGACCAGCACAACGTCGACGTGATCTTCGCCTCCACCCAGAAGGCCTTCGCCATGCCGCCGGGACTGACCGTCTGTGTCGTCAGCGACGACGCCTACGACCGCGAGATCGAGAAAGAGTCCGCCTCGTGGTACGGCGGCTTCCAGCGCTGTCTGGACTACTACGACCGGAAGGGACAGACCCACTCGACGCCCGCCATCCCGATCATGCTGGCCTACCGCAAGCAGATGAAGCACATGCTCGACGAGGGCCACCAGGGCCGCGACCAGCGCCACCGCGAGATGGCCGAGTACACCCGCGAGTGGGCACGCGATCACTTCGAGATGTTCCCCGAGGAGGGCTACGAGTCCCAGACGGTCTCCTGTATCGAGAACACGCAGGGCATCGACGTGGCCGCAACCATCGAGGAGGTCTCCGAGAAGTACGACATGGTGTTCTCGAACGGCTACGGCTCCGCGCTGGGCGAGGAGACGTTCCGGATCGGCCACATGGGCGAACACGACGTCGAGTCGATCCGGACGCTGACCGACGCCATCGAGGACGTCGCGGACCTGTAACGCTCCCGTCGCACGCTGTCGGGCGTCTCTGTGAGCGAGGCAATCTCGCTACGTTATCAATTGTGGAATCTGGAGCCACAGCTTCAAGAGTCGTATCGAGTTTGTTTCCAGTAAGATGCAATCACGGACAGTCACGTGGCTCGCCTCGCAGTACAGCCGCCGTATCGGCACGGCGCTGGCGATCACGTTGGGAGTGACAGTCGGCTTCGGCGCGGTCTTCGCTGGCCACGTCGCCACCTCGCCGGAGGCCGGCCTCGCCGGACTCGCGGGGACGATCTTCGTCCTCACGCTCAACCTCGGCTTGCTCGGCATCGTGTTGGCCGGCAACGTCGCGGTCGAGCTCAGACAGCTCACCGACGCGGCCGCCGCGATCGAGGACGGCGACCTCGACGCCACCCCCGAGGTCGATCGGGCCGACGAGTTCGGGCGGCTCGCCGACGCGTTCGACAGCATGCGCGACTCGCTCACGTCGGCCTTCGACGAGTCAGAGGCCGCACGCAAAGAGGCCGAACAGGCAAAGTCGGAGGCCGAAACGGCCCGCGCCGAGGCCGAAGAGTTCAACGACCAGCTGGTCGACCAGGCCGAGACGATCGGGGACGCGATGGCGGCCGCCGCCGACGGCGACTTCACCACGCGGCTGACGGCCGACAGCGAGGTCGACGCGATCGAGCGGATCGCCGACGCCTACGAGGAGATGACCGTCGACCTCTCCGAGACCGTCGGCGAGATTCGGACCTTCGCGACGACGGTCGAAGAGACCAGCGGGGCCGTCGCCGAGGACGCCGCCGAGGTCGAGCGCCTCAACGAGTCGCTGGCGACCGACATCCGTGAACTCGCCAGTGACGTGTCCGGACAGGCCGAACGCCTCCAGAGCGCGGTCGCCGAGACGAACGACCTCTCGGCGACGATCGAGGAAGTCGCTTCGACGACCGACGAGGTCGCAGGACGGGCGACCGAAGCCGCCGAGGTCGGTGAGGTCGGCGCAGAGCGCACTGAGGAGGCAGTCGAGACGATCGAACACGTCGCCGACGCTGTCGACGAACTCGACCGGCTCGTCACCGCCCTCGACGACCGGATGGACGAGGTCGCGGAGACGACGGGACTCATCGACGAGATCGCCCAGCAGACCGACATGCTCGCGCTCAACGCCAACATCGAGGCCTCCCACGCCGGGAGCGGTGGCGACGGGTTCGCCGTCGTCGCCGACGAGGTGAAGGGGCTGGCCGAGCAGACTCAGGACGCCATCGACGAGATCGAGTCGATCGTCGACGGTGCCCGCGACGACGTGGACGACGTGACCGAGGAGATGGCGCTGACGCGCCGCCGGATCGACGACGGCGTCGAGACGGTGACCGAAGCCGGAGAGACGCTTGGCACGCTGACCGAGACCGTCGACGACGTGGACGACGCGATGGCGGAGATCGCCCGTGCGACCGACGACGGTGCGGCCGCCACCGAGGAGGTCTCGGCGGCGCTCGACCAGGTCGCCGACTCCGCCCAGCAGGTGGCGACTCGCTCGAACGAGCTGGCCGACACGGCCGAGCAGACGGCGTCGACGATGCGTGGCGTTCGCAAGCGCGCCGACGAGCTGAGCGACCAGACGGCCGACCTGATGGCACTGCTGGATTCGTTCGAGACCAGAGACACGGGCACTGCCGGGACAGTGCAAACCGCGAGCGCAACGGCGGGTGACGACGATGATTGAGGCTGCGACGCTCCACGGCTTCAGAGCTGGCGTCTACGTTGTCGCGCTGATGGTACTGCTGGCCTGGTATCGCCGTGTTCCAGACGACCAGCGGGCGTTCTGTCGGCCAGTCCTCTTCGTCGTCGGTTTTGCCGCCGTGGCGACGGCGCTGGTCGCGGCCGGCGTCGGGACGGTGCCGGTCGGAACCGGCGAGGTCGTGGTTCCCTCGGTCCTCGACGATCTGGTGGCCTACGTGTTACTGTACGCCGTGATGGCTCGCCTTGCGGGTATCAACGGTCGTGCGCTCGCCGCTATCGTGTTCACGCCGGTCGCCCAGCGTCTCGGCTTCGAGGTCGCGACGGTCACTGACGGACCCATCGCGCTGCTCGGCCTGGTGATCCTCGTGGGTGGCCATCTCGCCCTCGCTGCCTTCTTGCTCGGTCCGATCTGGCGACGAGCGCAGGCGGTCCCCGAACAGCCCCGGCTCCTCCACTGGAAGGCCCGGAACCTGTTGCTGTTCATCGTTGGCATGTTCGTCGTCTTCGTCCTTCTGGCACTGTTCGGTATCTTCGACAACTTCACTACGCTGATCGTCCAGCAGTACATGACGGTGCTCCTCCGTGTCGGTTTTGCCGGCTTCCTCTTCACGAACCTCGACGCCGTCGGAGCCGCGTCGTTGCGTCCGTCGACCGCGTCCGGGGCGACGCCAGCCGACTGATACGGATTATTGTAGCCGTTTGCCCGGTCGACCGCACACTGTCGTGCGGTTGATCCGGTAAAGATCTACAATAATCCGTATGATACTGTCGACTGACGGGACGCCGTCGCTCGCGCGCACCGCTCTGTCACTGCCAGCGGGGTGGCGACGAGAACCGCTCTCTGGCTCGTAATCACTGCTTACTCTCGATAACCCGAACCTGTGGCGGGGTAAGCGAGTCGTTCTCGCCCCGGCCGGTTCGCACCGAACTGGCAAGCAACTGCCGAGCGTCCGACCGTCGCTGGGCTGTGGGTGTGACAACCCGGTTGCCACCCCGTAAAAATTCCCTTTAACGGTAAGATCACTGTACTCGACTATGCCGGAACCTAACGGCGACCGGAACCGTACTGCACCGACGACAGAGCTCCCCGTCAGCCGACGCCGCTGTCTGGAACTGACCGGACTGATGCTCATGAGTGGCGCTGGCGTCGGTGCTGCCAGCGCACGCGATGCCGAGTCGGCCGCGGCGGCCGACGACGACGTGACCGGCCGCGCGTCGGAACCGGCTGGCGAGAGCGACACGGACGAGGCTCCGGTCGTCGGCGGCGGCACCGGATACGAGAACACCGTCGAACCGGATCAGGCAGACGTTACCGTCGGTACGCGGAGCGAACTCCAGGACGCGCTGGGCAACGCGTCCAGTGGGGACGTGGTGTACGTCGCTGGGGACGCGACCATCGACATGGGCGGTGCGGAGTGGTCGATCCCCGAGGGCGTCACGCTGGCCTCGGACCGCGGGATCGACGGCGCTCCCGGCGGCCACCTCCAGACGACCGATCTCCCGTGGCCGATGTTCGTCGTCCGCGCGAACGCTCGCGTGACCGGCCTGCGCGTCAGCGGCCAGTACGACGAGTACGTCGACCTTACCGACGGACCGGTCAGTATCGGGCTACAGGTCGCCGAGAGCGGCGTCGAGATCGACAACAACGAAGTCTTCGGCTTCTCTCACGCCGCCATCCGGCCCTTCGACGACACCCACGTCCACCACAACGACGTCCACCACAACCCGATGGACGGCCTGGGCTACGGCGTCAGCGTCACCCGGGGCGAGCCCCTGATCGAGTACAACTACTTCAACTACAACCGCCACAGCGTCGCCGGCAGCGGCAACTGCGGCTACACCGCCCGGTACAACCACTTCGGGCCGGAGACGGTCGATCACGTCATCGACCAGCACGAGCCCGGCGGGACGACCATGGAGATCCACCACAACACCGTCGAGGCCGTCTCCCACGTCCAGGACGGCGGCGAACCGGAAGCGGTCGCGATCCGGGGCACGCCCGACGACGTGGCCGCGATTCATCACAACTGGTTCTACAACCCCGACGAACCGAAGTCGACCCCCGCCGACTGGGACGGCAGCGCGATCACGCAGGTCCACACGAGCGACTGGGCGAACGTCGAGTACGAGGCCAACCACTACGGTAGCGACGAGCCCGACCCGGACGTGGGATGCCCCCGGTAAGGCCGTCCTACTGCCGTCGACGGTATAACGCGTCGATCGCTTGCCCACACGCCCCGCTGACCCGTCGCCCGCCGCCCGCCCTCACCGCCGCTGTTCGGGATGGCTCCTTTTAACCCCCGACGGCCACACCCACACCGTATGAGTTCGGAGACGGAGCCGACACCACCACCGGACAACCGCTACGTCGAGGACCCGCCGACTGAGTTCGATCCCATCGACGGCCTGACCGACGACGCGGCCCGCGAGCAGGCCGCGGCGCTCCGCGAGGCGATCCGGTACCACGACTACCGCTACTACGTGCTGGCCGATCCGGTGATCGGGGATCGGGCCTACGACGCCCTCTTTTCGCGGCTCGAAGCCCTCGAAGACGCCTTCGATCTCGACCGCGCGGACAGCCCCACCCAGCGCGTCGGGGGCGAGCCGCTGGACGAACTCCAGTCCGTCGAACACGTCGCGCCGATGGGATCGATCGACCAGGGCGGCGAGGCCGACGAGGTCCGCGAGTTCGACCGCCGGGTCCGGGATCGACTGGCAGACGCCGGCTACGAGGACGAGATCGACTACTTCTGTGAGCCGAAGTTCGACGGGCTCTCCGTCGAGATCGTCTACGAGGACGGCCGGTACCAGCGGGCCGCCACCCGCGGCGACGGCGAGGTTGGCGAGGACGTGACCGAGAACGTCCGCACGATCGCCAGCGTCCCCCAGCGCCTGCGCGGTGACTACCCCGACTATCTCGCCGTGCGAGGCGAGGTGTACATGCCGCGCGACGCCTTCACCGAGTACAACAGCGAGCGCATCGAACGCGGCGAGGACCCCTTCGCCAACCCCCGCAACGCCGCGGCGGGGACGCTGCGCCAGCTCGACCCGTCGATCACGGCCGAGCGACCGCTCTCGATCTTCTTCTTCGGCGTGCTCGACGCGTCGGTCGGTTTCGACTCCCACGGCGCGCTCCACGAACGGTTCCCCGAGTGGGGGCTGCGAGTGTGTGACCGGACCGCCGTGGTCGACGATATCGACGCCGCCATCGACTACCGGGACCGACAACTCGACGCGAGGGACGATCTGGACTACGAGATCGACGGCGTCGTCATCAAGGTCGACGACCGCGCCGCCTGTGACCTGCTGGGGTCGACGAGTCGCGCCCCCCGCTGGGCCTTCGCCTACAAGTTCCCGGCGCGCAAGGAACGGACGACGCTGCGTGACGTTGCCGTCCAAGTGGGTCGGACCGGCCGGCTGACGCCCGTCGCGCTCCTCGATCCCGTCGAGGTCGGCGGCGTCACGGTCTCGCGGGCGTCGCTGCACAACCCCGCACAGATCGAGTCGCTCGGCGTCGACGCCGGTGACACGGTCCGGATCAAGCGAGCCGGCGACGTGATCCCGGACGTGGTCGAAGTCGTCGAGTCGAGCGGCGAAGCGACGTTTGCCTTCCCCGAGCGCTGCCCGGTCTGTGAGAGCCCGGTCGAGCGCGACGGGCCGATGGCCTTCTGTACCGGCGGCCTGGCTTGTCCCGCCCAGCGCGAACGCGCGATCGAACACTACGCCAGCCGCGACGCGCTGGACATCGAGGGGGTGGGCGAGAAGGCCGTCGCGACGCTCCTGGACGCGGGGCTCGTCGAGAGCCCGGCCGACCTCTACGATCTGACCGTCGACGAACTGGCCGCCCTCGAAGGGTGGGGCCAGCGCAGCGCCGAGAACCTCGTCGCGGAGGTCGACGCGACCCGCGAGCCGCCGCTGGCGAACTTCCTCGTCGCGCTCGGCATCCACGAGGTGGGGACGGTCACGGCCCGGAACCTCGCCCGCGAGTTCGGGAGCTTCGAGGCGATCCGCGAGGCCGGCGAGGCCGGCGACACGGACGCGTTCGAGGCCGTCGACGACGTGGGGCAGATCGTCGCAGAGAGCATCTGCGAGTTCTTCCGTGGCGAGCGCAACGAGGCGGTACTCGACGACCTGCTCGACCACGTCGACCCCCAGCCGGCCGACACGGAGACCGGCGACGCGCTCGACGGGCTGACGTTCGTGTTCACGGGCTCGCTCGACGGCTACACCCGCAGCGAGGCACAGGAACTGGTCGAGACCCACGGCGGCGCTGCGACCAGCAGCGTCTCGGGCAACACCGACTATCTCGTCGTCGGCGACAACCCCGGCCAGTCAAAGCGCGACGACGCCGCGGCGGAAGGCGTCGAGACGATCGACGAAGAGGCGTTCGCGGACCTGCTCGCCGACCGCGGCATCGAGAACTGAGAGCGCAGTCCCGAGGCAGCTACAGGTCGGCGTCTTCGAACCGGAGGATACCGATCAGGATCGGCAGCGTGATCCAGACGAGCAACATCGCCATCGCGCCCAGCTGGAGCCGGAAGTCCGGGAGCCCCTCGCCGACCTCGGAGGCGAACAGCACGTCGTTCATCAGTGCCTGTCGGAGGATCTGGAAGTCGCCGGTCGGGCTGAGCAACTGGAACACACGCAGCGTCTCCTGGACTGTCAGGGGCATCCAGCTGGGCCACTGGCCGCTAAGTCTGAGGACGATGACGAACGACGCAGTGTTGATCGCCCGCCAGAGGATGTTGAACAAGAAGTAGAAGCCAAAGACCGAGAGCAGTATGCGGAAGCGAGACTCGAAGGTCGCGGACATCCCCGTCGCGACGGAGACGAACGCGACGCCGAACAGCGTCGCCAGTAGGAGGTAGCCGAAGTACTTCGCGGCCTCGAACTCGACGCCGACGACCAGCAGCGCCACCGCTGGCACGAGCATCCCCAGCACGAGCGGGACGACGAACGCGGCTGTCCGGCCCAGCGCCTTCCCCAGGATCACGTCCGTCCGGGAGTGAGGCAGCGACAACAGAATCTTCAGCGACCCGGAGTCGCGTTCGTTGACGATCGCCCCGAACGAGATCGCGATCGCGATCAGCGGGACGATGTACTGGAACAGCATGTGGAGGAGCCCCAGGATGTCCGTGGAGGTGGGATCCGACTGGACCCACCCGAGCACCGCGGCAGCCAGCGAGACCAGCGCGATGAACCCGATCGTCAGCCCCCACAAGAGATAGGATCGGGAGGCGTCCTGGAAGTCCTTGCGCGCGACGGCCTGCCAGCTCATGCTTCGGCCTCCTGGCGCTCGGTGTAGGAGCTGAACACGTCGTCGAGCGACGCCTCCTCGGTCTCGAAGTCCTCGACGCTGACCTCGGCGTCTTCCAGCGCGTTCAGGACCGCCATCTTCTGGTCGCCCTCGCAGGTGACCGTGATGGCGTCGCTGTCGGAACGCACGTCGGAAACGGCGTCCAGTGCCCGGACGGCAGCCACACCGTCGTCGATCTGGCTCGCGGTCCCGCCGACGGTGACCGTCAGCGTGAGGCCGGTGTCGTAGGCCTCGCGCAGCCCCTCGATGGTGTCTTTGGCGACCAGTTCGCCCTCTCTGAGGATCCCGACGGTGTCACAGACGGCCTCGACCTGCCCGAGGATGTGCGACGAGAAGAAGACGGTCGCGCCGCGTTCGTTCTCCTCGCGGACGATCTCCTGCATCATCCGCGCGCCGTTGGGGTCGAGTCCAGAGGAGGGCTCGTCGAGGATCAACAGGTCGGGCTCGCCGACCAGCGCCATCGCCAGCACGAGCCGCTGGGACATCCCCTTGGAGTACCCCCCCGCCTTGCGCTTTGCATCTTCCTCGCTGAGGCCGACCCGATCCAGAAGTGCGTGCGGGTCGTCGTCGGCGTCTTTCGACTCGATCGCGAACTCCAGGTGCTGGAGCCCGGTCAGGCGGTCGTACACGTCGTACCCCTCCGGCAGGACGCCGGTCCGCTCGCGGATCCGCGTGGAGTCCTCGTAGGAGTCGTATCCCAGTACCTCCGCGCGACCCTCCGTGGGCCGGACGAAGTCCAGCAGGATGTTGATGCTCGTCGACTTCCCAGCGCCGTTGGGGCCGAGGAAGCCGAAGATCTCACCCTCTTCGACGGTGAGATCCACCTCCTGTAGCGCGGTCACGCCGTCGAACCGCTTCGTTACTCCGTCCAGTTCTATTGCAGCCATACGCGCCGAATTTACCCCGGTGACGTAAAATCTTCGTGGAACTGACTCGTCGCGTCCCGGCAGGCGTCTGCACTCGTCGCGCCGCTCGGGGACCCTAGATCTCGTCGTCGGGAGCGAACTGCTCGCGAACCCGCTCGACCTCGCGAGCGTACCGCTCGCGTTCGTCGTCGTCCTCGACGGGCTCTAGGTCCTCGACCGGGACCTCCGTGGCCGCGGTCGGTGGCTGCTGGCGCAGCATCGTCGTCGATCGCTGGCTCGTCTGTGCGCGCTCGCCGTCCGGCGTCGCGTACACCAGCGTCACGAGGTTCTTGTCCCAGTAGTCCCGTTCGACCAGCCAGCACTGCACGGTCTCGGTCATTACTCCCCCTTCGCCGCCGACGGTTTAGGGCCTGTGGGTCCGGCGGCCTCACAGGACGCCGACGTTGAACGAGGCGATCGTCAGCAGCAACGCGACGACCGACACGAAGACGCCGCCGAGGATGATGAGCCGGTACTGGACCTCCCGGCGCGAGGGGAGTTCTTGCAGTAGCTTCGAGATGTGGTCGTCGGCGACTTTGAACGCTTTCACGCTCTCTTCCATCGACTTGGCCTTCTTCTCGCGCCCTTTGACCATCTGCTCTCGGATGGTCTGGAGGCGGCGCTCGCTCTCTGCCTTGCTCGGAGCGTCCAGTCGGGTGATCGTGTACAGGGTCGGTGCCACTCGCTCGTTGAAGTACTGGTCGAGCTTCTTGTCGGGCACGGACTGTGCGCTGTCGAACGCGGCACGCTGGATGTGTGCTTCCATCTCGCCGAGGTTCTCTCTGGCCCCGTCGATGTCGTCCTGTTCCAGATCGTTGAAGATCTTGCTCATGTGGTCCAGTGCGTCCCGAAAGTTCGTCATCGCGACCCAGTTGTGCTCGCCGCGCTCCTCTTCGGCCCAGATGTGTGTCCGCTTTGCCCGCTCGTAGGGCTCTCCGAGGAGGCGTTCGAGCTCGGTCAGGATCTCCGCTTCAGTCTCGGGGTCGTCGACGACGCTGTTGCGCAGATCGTCGAGATCGCTCCTGTCGAGTGGTGACTGGCGGTCCTCCATGCGCTGACGGAGCTAGAGTCCCAGCCGTTGCTTGATTCGCTCTCGACGCGACTGGTACTCGGACTTGTCGACCACGTCAAGCCGGTCGGTGTCCTTGTACCCCTCTCTGGCACCGTTGGGGTGGTGTGGTTTCGTGATCTCGATGTCGGATCGCTCCTCGAACTCGTGGATCGGCATCTCGGCGAGTTCTTCGGCCTCGATTCCGGCGCTCTTGGCCGTCTCTTCGGTCAAAAACTGGAAGAATTCGTCGCCGTCCATCGCTTCGTACTGCGACTCGAACTCGTCGTCGACCGCGTCGTTCCCGTCGTCCCCCTGTCGTTTCGACGGGCAAGTGTCGTCACCGGCACTACTCAGCATTGTCCTGACCTATTGCGCTATATTTGATATGTCCTTCGTTTTCGAACGTACCCACGTCGGCTGATCCGGTAGTTTCGCACGCTCCGGCGCTGTCGGCGTCGGCTACAGGCCGGTCCGGATTGATCATACGACGCATCTGTGCGGCGAGCTATTTAAAGACTGCCCAGTCGAGACGGTGACCTGTCTCCTGTACGGACAGGTGGGGTTCGGTGACAGTGGTCGATGGATCACCACGCCCGTTCTCGATTCTGGTACTCCCGCCAGCAGATTCATACCGGCCGCTCGCAAACGGCCGACAATGACTGGCTGGCTCGACCGGGCCGACGAACTCCTGTACGACGGGGAAGAGTCCATCGAGCGGGTCCGGATCGGGGAGGGGGGCGTCGTGGTCACGTCCCACCGCGTACTGGTGTTTACGCCCGGCGGCGACGGGGCGAACTTTCGGGACGTAGATCGCCCGAACGTCGTCGGCGTCGCCGCCGGGACCAGCGGTGAATGGGCGTTTCTGGAGCGGGCGATCAAGGCGCTGGTCGCCGGTGGCGTGTTGCTGGTCGCGGGCCAGACGGTGAGCCTCGACTCGATGGTCGAGGGCATCGAGATCGGGGCCAGCGCGGGACAGGTCGGGATGGGCGGCATGCTGGGACTGCTCCAGACGTTCCTCTCGCTGATGGCCCAGCTGGACGAGTTGCTGACGCTTTTCGGTGCGCTGGCACTGCTGTTCGGGGCGATCGTGCTGGGCGTCTACGCCTGGTCGCGCGAGGCCGAACTGGTCGTCTCCGTGGCCGGCGACGAGGAGGACCTGCGGCTGCCAGCGCCGGACGACGCCGCCGCGGTCGCCGCGCGACTGGAGTCCGTGATCCTCCCGCAGGGCGAGTCGTGAGCGGGCGTCACTGGTCGTCCGTCTCGGGGCTGCGCTGGACGACGAGGACCGGGCCGAGGAATCGCTCGGCGACCTGGTCGGTCGGCATCCCGAACACGAACGTCGAGAGCGACGGGTCGGACTCGCCCATGACGACGGCGTCGAACTCGGCGGCCGTCTCGACGATCGCGTCCAGTGGCGACACGTCGCGGTCGACCGCCGTTTCGAGGCGCGACGGCTCGACGCCCTGCTCTGCCAGCCGGTCGGTGAGTCCGTCCAGAAGCGTCTGGCTGTCCTCGTCGGTCTCCCCGTCGGCCGCGACGTGATACAGCGTCACGCCGACCTCGCTCTCCGCGAACAGCCCGGCGACGACGCGGACGAGGCGGTCGACGCCGACCGTGCCCCGGACCGCCACGAGGATATCGTCGGGCGGCTGCGTCGAGTTCGGGACGAGGACGGCCAGACAGTCGTGTTCCTCGATCGTTCGGTCGATCGTCTGCTGGCCGTCGTGGGTGAAGACGAGGCGTCGCTCCGTGGTCGCGCCGACGCTCTCGAACAGCGACTCGAACTCGTCGAGGCGCTCGGTCGCCCGGTCCTCGAACTGCATCCGGGCCTGACCGGGGGCGGTCTGTTCGGGCACGACGTGATACCCCAGCAACACGACGTGGGCGTTCGCGAGCAGTTCGGGCACGCCGTCGGGAATCGGTTCGCCTTCCAGTACGCGGATCGGGACGAGTATCGGTGGTCTGGTCATGTTAGACAGCTCCTTTGAGGGATACGTCACCGGCGTAGTACCGGTACCAGCCGTACGAGACGACCATGATCGCGACCCCGATCACGATCGAGGCCGGTTGCATGAACGCGATCAGTGCGACACTCGCGAGCGCGCCCAGTGCCGGCACGACCGGGTAGCCGGGGACCGTGTAGCTGGGCGTGTACCAGGGAGGATCTCGCCGTCGCAACACGAGTAACGCGACACACAGCAACGCGTACATGACGAGATGGAGGAACGAGGCGACCTCCGCCAGTAGCTCTACCTGCCCGGTGGCGACGAGCACGAGAATGGGGCCACCGGCGGCCAGCAGCGCCACGTGGGGCGTTCCGTACCGGAGGTTGATCTCGCTGGCCTTGCGGGGCAACAGGGCGTCCCGGCTCAGTGCGTACACGGCCCGTGACGCACTGAGGATCGAAGCGTTCGCGCTCGAAAACGTCGCCAGCAGGCCGGCAAAGAGGATCGCGATCGCACCGGGCACGCCCAGGAAATCCCGAGCGACCTCCACCATCGCCGTCTCCCCGAACCGACCGAGCTGCTCGGCTCCGAACGCGCTCGTCGCGACGAAGATCGTCACCACGTAGAAGACGGTGACGATCACGACCGAGCCGACCATCGCGAGCGGGAGGTTTCGCTCCGGGTCCTTGATCTCGCCCGCGACGGTCGCGACCTGTGCGAACCCGAGGTAGGACGTAAACACGAGGGCGGCCGTCGAGAACACCGCCGGGAAGATCCCCTGTGAGAAGAACTGCTCCGGGGCGCTCTCTCTGCCGAAGACGCCGACCGCGTCGAGGACGCCGTAGGTGAGAAAGACGGTCAACACGACGAGCAAGATGCCGACCACGGCGTTTTGCAGCGTCGCCGTGTTCTCGGTCCCGCCGATACTCAGCGCGGTCAGCGCGACGCCGAACACCAGCCCGACGGCGATGACCGGATTCACCGAGAGAACGACGCCGACCTCCGCGAGCACCGCGGTCGCGTAGTGGCCCAGACCGACGAGGTAAAACGCCGAGGCAAACACCAGCCCGAGCCACAGCCCCAGCCCGACGACCGAACCGTAGGCCGTCCCCAGCCCCCGAGAGATGAAGTAGTAGCCCCCACCGCTGCGGGGCATCGCCGTGGCCAGTTCCGAGGTCGGCAACGCCACCAGTAGCGCGACGACGCCGCCGATGGCGAAAGAGAGCGTGGCCGCCAGCCCGGCGTTCTGGGCGGCGAGTCCAGGAAAGACGAAGATCCCCGCCCCGATCATGGTCCCGATCCCGATGGCGAGTCCACCGACCAGCCCGATCGTCCGCTCCAGTTCGGTGTCGTCGTGGACCGTCGTCTCGTCGGTCACTCGCTCCGGTGGTGCCGTCGGTGACTCCCCGTCGACGTTCGCACCGCTCGCCTCGTCTCCGGGACCAGACTCGCCCATGCGTGAACTGTCTCTCAGATGGCTGATAAAGCTGGTCCCGGTGCGTGACGTTCAAAGCCGCTCAGTGCCAACAGCAGCGCGATGGACGCGACAGGGGTCCGCGAGGCCGCCGACACCCTGCCCCGAGAGCCCGGCGTCTACCACTTCGTCGCCGACCGCGTGCTGTACGTCGGCAAGGCCGTCGACCTGCGCGATCGGGTCCGCTCCTACGCCGACCCGCGATCCGCACGGATCGCACAGATGGTCGAGCGCGCCGAGTCGATCGAGTTCAGCGTCACCGACACGGAGACACAGGCGCTCTTGCTGGAGGCGAACCTGATAAAGCGCCACCAGCCGCCGTACAACGTCCGGCTCAAAGACGACAAGTCGTATCCGCTCGTCCAGCTCACCGACCACCCGGTGCCCCGGATCGAGGTTACCCGCGACCCCGACGAGGGCGCGACCGTCTACGGCCCGTTCACCGACAAAGGCCGGGTCGAGACCGTCGTCAAGGCCCTGCGGGAGACCTACGGCCTGCGGGGGTGTTCCGACCACAAGTACGAGGGCCGCGACCGGCCGTGTCTGGACTACGAGATGGGGCTCTGTACCGCGCCCTGTACCGGCGAGATCGGTCCCGCCGACTACGCCGAAGACGTGGCGAGCGTCGAGCGCTTTTTCGGCGGCGAGACCGGCGTGCTGGCCGATCCGCTCCGCCGGGAGATGGCCGCCGCGTCGGAGGCCCAGGAGTTCGAGCGCGCGGCCAACTGTCGAGACAAGCTCGAAGCCGTCGAGGCGTTCCACGGCGACGCCGACGACGCGGTCCAGACGACCCGCGACGAACGGGCCGTCGACGTGCTGGGAGCCGTCCGCGAGGGCGAACGCGCGACCGTCGCCCGCTTGCACGCCGCCGACGGCCAGCTGGTCGATCGCGAGCGCCACGGGCTCGACGCGCCCGACGGCGACGGCGTCGGCGAGGTCCTCTCGGCGTTTATCACCCAGTACTACGCCGAACGCGAGTTTCCGGAGGCGGTGCTGTGCTCGGAACGCCCCGGCGAGGACGTCGTCGGGTGGCTCGCTGGCGAGGGCGTCGACGTGCGCGTCCCCGGTGCGGGACGCGAGGCGACGCTGGTCGACCTCGCGCTGAAGAACGCCCGCCGTGGCGGCCCGGCACGCGACGACACCGCCGCACTGGCCGACGCGCTCTCGATCGACGCCGCCGACCGTATCGAGGGGTTCGACGTGAGCCACGCACAGGGGCGGGCCGTCGTCGGGTCGAACGTCACCTTCGTCGACGGCGACGCCGCCAAGCGCGACTACCGCCGCAAGAAGCTCACGGAGCGCAACGACGACTACGCCAACATGCGGGAGCTGGTTCGCTGGCGGGCCGAGCGAGCGATCGAGGGTCGGGACGACCGCTCCGATCCCGACCTCCTCCTGATCGACGGCGGCGACGGCCAGCTCGGCGCGGCGCGGGACGCGCTGGCCGAGACCGGCTGGGACGTGCCGGCCGTCGCGCTCGCAAAGGACGAGGAGTTGGTCGTGACCCCCACCGGCACCCGCGACTGGGACGACGACGATCCGAAGCTCCACCTCTGTCAGCGAGTGCGCGACGAGGCCCACCGCTTTGCCGTCCAGTACCACCAGACCGTCCGCGACGAGGTCGCGACGGCGCTGGACGAGGTCCCCGGCGTCGGTCCCGAGACCCGCAAGCGACTGCTCAGGCGTTTCGGGAGCGTCGACAACGTCAGAACCGCCTCGACGGCGGAACTGCTGGCCGTCGAGGGCGTCGGCGAAGCGACCGCGGCGACGCTCCAGTCGCGACTGTCCTGACGCCGCTAGGCCGGCTGTTCGAGTTCGCCGGCCACGTCCAGGTGCAAGGTCCCCTTCGCGTACCCCTCGGTCGTGCCGTCCGGACGCATCCGGAAGACGACGGCGGGTTCGTGACCCACGTCCGGACGTTCCCCGAGAATGCGTCGCCAGTCGTCGTCGGGGAACGACGAGCAGTCGACGAACAGCGCGGCGTTGCCGTGGATCGCGATCTGGTCGCGGGTCTTGGCGTCGCCGCTGGCCTTGACCGCGTGGATCGGCGAGTCGATCTTGCGGCGGTTCGTCGGCTGGGGACGGGTCACCTCGACGAGGATGTCGTCGACCTGGAAGTCCAGCGCGTGGCCCGACCCCAGTTCGACCTCGGGCTCGAAGTCGTGGCCCGCGTCGGCGAGCAGCTTGGCGGCGTTGAACTCGCCCATCGTCGCCTGCATTCTGGTCAGGTCGACGCCATCGCTGGTCCCGAGCTTGCTCGCCATCGTGTAGCGGTGGTCGTCGAGCAGCCCCGTCGAGAGCAGCTCCTCGTAGAAAGACAGCGCCGCCTCGCGGTCGGCGTCGGGGAACCCACCGGCGTGGTCCCGGAAGAACGCTCGCGTCGACTCCCGGCCGTCCTTCGAGAAGAAGACCGGCAGGAAGAACCACGCCAGGTGGTCGTATTCGGCCAGCCACGGGTCCTCCTGTTCGAGCTGGGCGAGCAGTTCGCGCTTCCCCCAGCGGGCGACCCCGTGTGGTGCTTCCTCGAAAGTACACTTGTTCGTCCGCCACAGCGTCTTCGGCGTCTCGGTGTTGCCCAGCCAGTAGGCGTCGGCGTCGGACCAACAGAACAGCGCGAGGTCGCCGTTGTCCATCGCGATGCGGCGCGCTTCGTAGCCGTCGGGCGGGCGGTACCACGGATCGGCCGTGGTCGCGCCGAACTTCGCGTCGAGGGGCTGGTAGAGGGCGTCGTGTACTCGTCCCGCGTTCCAGCGTTCGGACGAGTGTCGGAATCGAATCGGGCCTGCCACGGATCACCGTACACGCCCAGCCCGTTTGAGGGTTCTGCATGGGCGCAACTGTCAGTCGTATTTCATCCGACCGTTACATTGATAACTACTACCATGTTACTTTGAGTGTGGTAAGCAATGTCGATGGGCGCATATGACGAAGACGAACACGAACGCCGCGAGCGCAAGAACAGCGACGTCGATCTGAGCGAAGACGACGACCGGACAGCGTACCACGGCGAAGTCGAGTACGACTCCAGCGATTCGACCGAAGAACTGCTCGATCAGTTCGAGCAGATCAAATCCTCGTAGCTACGCCGTCGTCTGTCGGCCGAGCAGAAACACCGACAGTGACATCACGACCGTCACCGCGACGACGTGTGCCACGACGGCCGCGAGCAGCACCCGAAACTCCAGGACGAACGGGACCAACACCAGCTGGAGCAGTCCGAACCCGAGGATCTCCAGGTCCGCCCGGCGCAACACGGCGGCGGTCTCCGGGTCGAACCGGTAGCGTGCCGACCGCCACAGCGACGTGATCGCGGCCCACCAGCCGGTGCCGATCCGGTAACACACGTCCCACAGCACCAGCAACATCAGGTAGACGACCAGTATCGGCTGGTCGGGGCCGAACAGTCGCCCGACCAGCGTCTCCCCGCCCTGCTGGGGGTCGAAGACGAACAGGTGGGTCACCAGCGCGATGTAGGCGAGCACCGAGAGGACGACCTCGACGTTCGAGCTAAAGAGGAGGTCGCGGTAGTCGCCGGGAACGTCGATCCGGCGAACCAGCGTCCCGATCCGCAGCATCTCGACGCTGCCGATCGCGGCGACGACGACCGCGGCCGTGCCGGCGACCGCGGCCGCCCAGAGGTCGTAGTACGCCGCCAGGACGAGCACGCCGAGTTCGAAGACGAGCAACTGGATGGCGACGGCGGCCCACGCCGGCAGGCTGATCCCCGGTAGCGCCCCGACGATGCTCTCGTAGACCCACGTCTCTCCGTACCGGAGCGGTCGCGGGTCCTCGCTCACCGGGACCGGACCTCCGCCGGGAGCTGCTCGACGGCCAGCCGGGCCTCGCGCTGGCCCAGTGCCCGCTCGACCGCGGTCTCGAACGGCGTCAGCTCGACGGGTAGCAGTTCGCGGATCGGCTCGTCGTTGGCGACGACGGGATTTTTCAGCCCCTCGATCAGCGGCCGTGCGACGCTGGTGGGCACGTCGGTGACGAAGCCGATCCAGTACGAGGACAGCCGCGGCGAGAGGACGGGGATCGGGATGATGTAGGGCTCGCCGGTGCCCATCACCTTGCCGGTCCGCTTGAGGATCTCCGCGTAGGAAAGCACCTCCGGCCCGCCGATGTCGTATGTCTCGCCCGCGGTCTCGGGCACGTCCAGTACCCCGACGAGGTAGGCGATCACGTCGTCGATGGCGATGGGGTGACTGGGCGTCTCGACCCACTGTGGCGTCGTCATCACCGGCAGCCGGCGGTCCATCTGGCGCACCATCTCGAAGCTCGCCGAGCCGTCGCCGATGATGATCGCCGCCCGCAGCGTCGTCAGGTCGTAGTCGCCGTCTCGCAACAGCCGTTCGACCTCCCGTCGCGATTCGAGGTGCGAGGACAGCTTCGTCGTCTCCTCGCCGAGGCCGCCGAGGTAGACGACGCGGTCGACGCCCGCCTCGCTGGCCGCGTCGGCGAAGTTCCGCGCCGCGGTCCGGTCGCGCTCCTCGAAGTCCTCGCCGGCCCGCATCGAGTGGACGAGGTAGTACGCGGCGTCGATCCCGTCGAGCGCGTCGTCGAAACTGCCCGGTTCCAGCAGGTCGCCGACGGCGACCTCGACCCCGTCGGGGCCGTCGTACCCCGTCGGATCACGAACGAGTGCCCTGACCTCGTGGCCCCGCTCCAGCAACGCGGGCACGAGGTTCCCGCCGACGAAGCCGGTCGCACCGGTGACCAGAACGTGCATGGTTCTACTGTGTGCCAGGCTACCGTAACTGTTGGGCCCGCCCCCTCACTCGTCGGGGAACGGCAGGTCGATCCGGCGGCCGTCGTCGGGGACGAAGACCTCGCCGTCGAAGGCCTCGCGGGCGTCGTCGAGGATCGGCCGGGGGTTGCCGCCGTAGCGCGTCGAGATGTGGGTGAGCGCGAGTCGCTTCGCGCCGGCCTCCTGTGCGACCTCGCCGGCCTCGCGGCCGGTCGCGTGTGCCGTCGTGCGCGCTCGCTCCGCCCAGTCGTCGGCGAAGGTGGCGTCGTGGACCAGCAGGTCGGCGTCCTCGCTGGCTTCGACGACGGCGTCGGTGGGGCGAGTGTCACCGGTGTAGACCAGCGTCCGGCCGGGTCGGTCCGGACCGACGACCTCCTCGGGCTGGACGGTCCGGCCCTCGTGTTCGACCGGCTCGCCGCGGTGGAGCTTCGAGTACTTCGGGCCGGGCTCGATCCCGAGTTGCTCCTCGGCTTTCTCGCGGTCAAACCGGCCCTTGCGGTCCGCCTCGACGACGGCGTAGCCGACCGACTGACAGCGGTGCTGGGTGCGGATCGCCCGCACGTCGTAGCCGTCGCCGTCGAGCACGGTGTCGCCGGCCGAGACCTGCGTGATCCGGACCGGGAACGAGGGCGTGTCGCCGGTGACCGAGACGAGGTCTTCGATGGTCCCTCGCGTGCCGGAAGGTGCGTGGATCGCCAGGGGCTCCTCGCGGTCGTTGAAGTCGAACGTCTGGAGGAGGCCGGGGATCCCCAGCACGTGGTCGCCGTGGGTGTGCGTGACGAAGACGTGGTCGACGGCGAAGCCGGTCCCAAAGCGCATCATCTGGCGCTGGGTCCCCTCGCCGCAGTCGAACAGGAGCCTGTCGCCGTCTCTGTTGACGAAGAGCGCGCTGGGGTTGCGCTCCGTCGTCGGCACCGCTCCGCTCGTCCCGAGAAACGTCACGCGCATGCTCTGGTTCTGGGTGAGCGTGGATAAACGCGTGTCGAATTTCGAAACGTCCCGTGGGTCCGAATCGCGGGGGAGAAGTGCCGCCGATCAGTCGTCGGCCGGAGCCGTTCCCGTCTCGTCCAAGTCCTCGCCGCCGACGGAGGAGCGTAGCTGGTCCATCCCGTCGTCGCGGTCGATGCCGAAGTTGTCGGCGTAGAGGCCCTGGACGCGCTCGTACTCCGCGTCGGACAGCGCCGGGGTGGCCGGCGCGCCAGCCCACTCGTCGATGTCGGCGGCGGTCCGGAACGTCGGCGTGACGCTTGCGACTTCGTCGTGGTACAGCAGCCACTGGAGGGCGGCCTGGGCCATCGTTCGCTGGCCATCGGCGTGGTCCGGCGCTTCGAGGAACCGAACGCTGTCGACTTTCTCCCAGCCGGTCTCGTACCACTCGGTCGGGCGGTGAGAGCGGTGGTCGCCCTCGCCGAGTTCGGTGTCGGGCGTGACCTGCTCGTTGAGCAGTCCCGAGGAGTGGGGCACGCGGGCGATGACGGAGGTGTCGGCGTCCAGTTCCCGGATGGTGTCGAGGAAGTGCTGGCCCGGCACCTGCTCGAACATGTTGAAGACCGTCTGGAGGGCGTCGAACTCCTCGTGCACGGCGGCGTCGCCGTCGGCCAGCCAGCCGATCGAGGGGCCCAGCGCCCAGCCGATCGCCTCGACTTTGCCCTCCTCTCGGAGTTCGTCGAGCGTCGCCAGCACGTCCGCGTCGACCTCGTCGGCGTTGGCGTTGTGCAACATGAGCACGTCGACGTAGTCCATGTCGAGTCGCTCCAGAGAGTTGTCCAGTGCCTCGCGGATCCACTCGCCGTCGATCCGTTTGGGGAGTTCGCCGTGGCCGGCCTGTGGGTTGTTGTAGAAGTCGTAGCCGACCTTCGTCGAGACCGTCACGTCCTCGCGGTGCTGGGACAGCGCCTCGCCGATCAGTTCCTCACTCGCCCCGTGGCCGTACACGTCGCCGGTGTCGAAGTAGGTGACGCCCTGGTCGATGGCGTGCTGGACCATCTCGATGGCCTGGTCGCGGCTGCGGTCGCCCCACCAGTCGGTGCCGACGACCCAGGCCCCGAAACCGATCTCCGAAACTTCGACGCCCGACGTTCCGAGTTCCCGCTCGTTCATGTTCCGACGTTACGGATGCGCGTACTTAGCCCTCTTGGTCCCGGCACACGCGAGGACACCGGCGCTGCTCGGGTCTCATACTGCCGACGGTACGTCTGTCACGAATGTTGCGACCCCGTGGTCGCGAATCTCTTGCGACAGCGACAACCGGCAGTATCACTCGGGCCGGGGCGGATCGCGCAGATCGGGGTCGGCGATGTCGGTCCGGAAACGCACTGGGCCGTCCACTCGGCGGACCCACCACCAGGTGAGCGCGATCCCGACCGCGAGCCCGAGATAGAGGATCAGTCCGCCCTCCGGGCCGAACGTGCCGCCGGTCACTACGTCGGCACCGGTCTGGCGGACCGAGAGGACGGTCCCCGGCATCGCGAGTCCGCTGACGGGGAAGCCGTACAGCGAGGACAGCGAGAAGTTCCACGTGATGTGGATCCCGATCGGGATGCCCAGATCGTCGGTGACGACGTAGGTCGCGGCGAAAAACAGGCCGACGACGGTGATGTTGAGCGTCGAGAACAGCGTCGTGCTGGGGTTTGTCAGGTGCAACAGACCGAAGACGGCGCTGGTCAGGGCTGCCGCAACCGCGATCGCGCCCCGCTTGCCGATCGGTCCGACACCGCTCAGTCCCTCGGCGACGTTGTTCAGGAGGTAGCCACGCGTCAGCACCTCCTCGAAGACGCCGACGCCGACGAAAAAGAGGAGCGTGACGGGAACGGCGACCAGCGCCGGCAGGGCGACGCCGAGCTGGTTCGGTTGTCTCGCGACGAGCACGCCGTCGACGGCGATCAGCCCCAGGCTCAACTCGACGAGGAAGATCGTCGTCGTCATCGCGACCCCGACGAGGAGTCCGAACCCGAGGTTGCGCCACCAGCCGTCGCCGCCCAGTCCCAGTCCCGCGAGGGTCCGCCCGCCGAGCCACCACGAGAGCCCGATCAGCGTGCCCGTCCCGGCACCGTAGGACAACAGCGCCCCCGCCAGGACGGCCCCGCCCGCGAGCACTGGCACCGTGAGCGGTGCGGCCTGTAACGCCCGCTGACCGACGCCCGCGACCGCCAGCACGAACAGGAGCACCGGTAGTCCGACGAGCAATCGCCACCCCGCTCGCAGGCGTCGTTCCTGCGGGTTCACGAGCACGCGGCGTACGTCCATGATGAGATCCGATCGCGCCATTGGCCGACGGTGCGGGCGGCGAGGGCAAAGTAGCTCCCCTTCTCGGAACCCCACATTTGTAGGGCCCAATCGCCACGTTACGGCTACGTCGCCGGGTTACTCGGCGGTAACGGCGACGCAACGGAAACCCATATCAGCGGGCATCGCCATCCTCGCAGTATGACGAAGCGCCACGTCTCGCTGCCGCCGCTGGCCGAGGAGGGCCTGCGCGCGTTCATCTCCGAGGTCGACGAGCGCCTCGCGAGCGACGAGGACACCTGCGACGTCGTCGAGGACGTGCTCATCGACCTCCACGGCGACCGGGAGGCCTACGAGCGATGGCAGTCGGGCGAGGACGTGTCGCCGGCCGAGCGGGTCCGTCTCCAGGGGTACGACCCCTGTAACGCGACCCTGGAGAGCGAGTACTACGCGGAGAAAGACGAGGACGCGTTCACCGAGTCGAAGTACCTCCAGTGGCTCTGGCGGCAGTTCGACGCGACGCCGATGGCCGACAACGTCGAGTTCGCGCTACGCTTTCGCCGGATGATCGCGGAGCACCTCTTCGAGGAAGTCGGCGACGGCTGTCGCTTTTTCAAGGGGATCACGTTCACCTACGGCCACAACATCACCGTCGGTGACAACGTCGTGATCCACGACGACGTACACCTGGACGACCGCGGAAAGTTGACGATCGGTGACCGCGTCTCCATCTCCGACGACGCCCACGTCTACACCCACGACCACGATTCGGTCGACCAGACCCACGTCGACAACTACCACACGATCGTCGAAGACGACGCTCGGGTCACCTACGACTCGATGGTCCGGGCCGGCGTCCGACTGGGCGAGAACTCGATTCTCGCGGCCAAGTCGTCGGTCAGTCGCGACGTGCCCGCCCACCACATCGCGGCCGGCACCCCCGCGGAGAGCGTCGCCATCAAGGACGGCTGGGAGTCCGTCGCCGACTCGCTCGACGGTGCCAACGTCGATCGGCGCGACCAGCGCAAACTCGACACGACGGTCCCCGACGACGTCACGCAGTTCGACGAGTTCGGTCGCGATCTGTCCCCGCCCGATCGGTGAGGAATCCGTTCGACGGGATCCGTCGAAATATCACTCCCGAGAACCCGGCGAAACAGCCAAGTTCCTCGGTACCGAATCACACGGTATGGACGTGGTGTTCTGGCTCGTCGCGTACGTCCTCGGGTTCGGGCTGGTGCAGTTGCTGCTCTACCGGTACTTCCAGCGTGACGATCCCGCGCCCGACACGACGCCGAGCCGAGTGGACACCGCCGCCCCGGCGTCTGTCGACCCCGCTGCCGGCGGCGGTCGCTGTCGCGAGTGTGGCACGCACAACGAGGACGACTCGGCGTTCGTCTACTGCCGGCAGTGTGGGGCCCGTCTCCAGTGACCGACGAGGTCGGCCACCGTCGCTCCGGCCGACGTGACCGTCGACGCCCGCGCCTTCGTTCGGTTCACGTCTGTGAGTTATCAGGCGTGAAAACGGAGCGAAAACACCTATTACGTGATTCGCTGTGACTAGCGGTATGCGACTCGAGAGTGGTGTGCCGGGATTCGACGAACTCGTGGAAGGTGGGTTGCTGGAGAACCGGCTCTACGTGATCAGCGGTCCGCCCGGGAGCGGCAAGACGACGTTCAGCGCACAGTTCATCACACAGGGAGCCAAGCGGGGCGAGGACTGCCTCTACGTGACGATGCACGAGACCAAAGAAGAGTTGATGCAGGACATGGCCGGCTACGACTTCGGCTTCGACCGGGCGATGCAGTCCGACGCGATCCAGTTTCTCAACCTCGTCACCGAGAGCGGCAAGCGGACGATCACCCAGTTCGGTTCCGAGGGCGGACTGACGAGCCGCCTCGTCGCCTTCATCGAGCAGAACAACGTCGAACGGGTCGTCGTCGACTCGACGATGTTGCTCCAGCACTTTCTGACGGACGTCTCCGAGGAGATCACTGGCTTTCTCTCGGCGCTGAAACAGACCGACGCGACCGTCTTGCTCATCTCCGAGATGACCGACCCCACGTCGTACTCCGACGAGCACTACCTCGCTCACGGCGTCGTCTTCTTCCACAACTTCCTCGACGGCGGGAGCATGACCCGCGGGCTCCAGGTCATCAAGATGCGAGGCACCGCCATCGACTGTGACATCCGCCGGATCAGCTTCTCCGACACCGGTCTCCGGGTCCACCCGAGCGAGAAAGTGGAATCATGAGCCTGTACCACGCCGAGTACGACGAGTGGGACGCCCTCGACAAGGACGAGGCCACCGAGCGGGCCTACGCGATCGGCGTCGCAGAGCGACTCGGCGAGTACAACCGCGAGGAACTGGAGGCCATCTACGACGAGATGGGGACCAACTACAACCGGAGCATGGTCGAACTCGCCTACCGAGAGGGCCGCCAGGAGGCCCGTGCGGCCGCCGAGTCGACGGACGCCGACGGCGACGCGGTCTGGGCCGACCTCGTCAAGGGCGAGACGATCCTCGTCGACCCCGACGAGCGCCCGACCGGCGGTCGCGACGGGCTCCCCTCGGCGCTCGATCCGACCGAACTCCTCGATCGGCAAGACGTCGACAGCACCGAGGCGCTCGATCTGCCGGACTTTCTCGATCGCTGACGCTCTTAGGAGCGCCGGACCGAACGGTTGGTGTCTTTCTGTGGGAGATACACCACGAGGTAGGCGACGAAGAACACGCCCGTGACACTGCCGAGCACGAGGTAGATCCGTACGTCCAGCGCGAGCAGCAGGGCCGCGATCTCGTCGGCGGTCGCGAGCGGATCGGCGAGCCCGTAGACGTGGACGTACGCGGCCAGCGACACCCCGACGACGAGTAGCAGGTCGAAGACGTCCCGTTCGTCCATCACCCGCATTCGGTGAGGCAGGTAGTTAGCTCTTGTTGCCGAGCTGGTCGGCCACGATCTCGTCGGCGGCGTCGACGAAAGCCTGCTCTTTGCCCGCCGGGACGGTCGCACCGGCCGCGATGTCGTGGCCGCCGCCGTCGCCGCCGACCGAACGGGCCGCCTCGCGCATCACCGCAGAGAGGTCCAGGCCGCGACCCACGAGCGGGCCGGTGCCGCGCGAGGAGACTTTCGTCTCGTCGTCGTCCTTGCTGGCGAACGCGAGGATCGGCTTGTCGGCGTCCACGTCGGCCGTCCCAAGCGCCATGCCGGCGACGATGCCGACGATCGTCTCGCGGATCGCCGAGCCCGCGTCGAACCACTGGACGTTGTCCTCGTGGGTCACGCCCCGCTCCTGGATCAGCGTCAGTCCCTCCGAGAGGTTCCGCCGGTGGTTCGAGAGCAGCGTCTGGGCGCGGTCGAGCGCGGCCTCGCGGTCGCCACGACACACCGCCAGGCCCACGTCGGCACGCTCGTAGCGGGCGGTCGCGTTCAGCAGCGTCGAGAACTCGCTGGCGTCGCGCAGCTCCGTCCCCGTCGACTCCTCGGTCAGCGTGTACGTCGTCCCGATCAGCGTCTGGATGTCGTCGGCGGGCACGCCCCGCTCGACGGCCCGCTGGACCAGCGCGCTGGCGACGGTCTGGCGTTCGTCGTCGGTCAGATCCGCCCACGTGCGCCACTCGCCGGACCGCTTCAGGTCGAGCCCGAGCGATTCGAGAAACCGGATCGCGCCGGCCTCGTCGTTGGAGATGCCGGGGATCGGGACCTCCGTGGCGTACTCCAGTAGCTTCGGCAGCGGCCGGGTCTGCTTGCCGTACAGCGTCAGATCGGTCCCCTCTTCGAGGACGCCGGCCGCGACGCCCTCCTCGACGATGCCGGTGTTCGCGCCGACGAGTTCGCCGTCGACGGCCTGCATGTCGCCGACAGCGCCGACGACGGCCAGACCGGCCAGATCCCGGTTCCCGTCGGGTGGCTCGGTCTCGCCGACCTCGGCCAGCGCCCGCGCGAGGACGTAGCTCGCGCCCGCACCCGACAGCTCCGAGGCCCCGTCGAGGCCGACGAGCAGCGGGTTCAGGTGAAACTCCGTCTCGGCAGCGCGGGACTCTTTCCCACTGGCAGACGGGCTTTGCCCGTCGACGACGGCCGGCTGGTGGTGGTCGGCGATCACGGGCTCGAAGTCGCCCGCTCGCTCGTGCTCGCTGATCACGTCGAGTTGCCCGCTGCCGAAGTCGGTAAAGAGGACGGTGTCGTACTCGCGGGCGGCGATCGAGGCGATCTCGGTCTCGTCGAGTTGCTTCTTGAACACGACCTCGAAGGGGATCCCCGCCCGCTCCAGTGCCAGCGAGGCGACGGCGGCACTGGTCAGGCCGTCGGCGTCGATGTGTGACGCCAACAGTACGCGGTCCGCGCGACAGAGGCGCTGAGCGCACGCGGTCGCAGCGTCGTCGAGGTCGGGAACTGGTCCCATCGGCGCGAGGTTGGTCCCTGATCGGGTTTAAATCTCCGGTCCACTCCTCGCGAGAGACGACAGCGAGACGACCGCCGACCGTGGCGTGGGAGCCCCCTGGCCGTCGTCTGGCACGAGTGTCGCGTACCCGGAGCCGCGAACGGTTCCCGACGAGCGGCGAAAGAGTGGAGACGCTGGCCGACGAAGGAGGCGTATGGGTTTCGGAAAGCACCTCGTCAACGGAATCGTCTCACTGGTCGTCAGCGTCGGCGTCACGGTCGCATTGGCCGACGACGACGGACCGTGGGGACTGGGCGACATGGCGCTGGCAGTCGCCATCTCGTCGTTCCTCTCGGGCTTTTTCACCAGCTACTTCGCCGAGTAGTCGCGAGTGGGCGAGACGGTCGCGACGGGCCGTCTCGCGTCGGCTGTCTGTCCGTGACGAATAGTTGTAGCGGTGCCGGCCGACAGGTTAGTCGTCGGCCGGGGCCGTCTCCTCGGAGTGGGTGCCGAGGGTCGGCTGTCCGACGACGTCCTGGTTCGCAGCGACCCAGCGCAACAGCAGGAAGGCGAAGAGGTACTTCGCGCCGATGTCCAGCGCGGAGTACCCCCACGACGTGAGCCCGACCGACTGGACCAGCGCCAGCCCTTCGATACCGACGGCCCAGATGATCGGGTAGCCGAGCCACAGGACCACCGTCAGCGCCCGCAGCGTTCCGAAGATCTCGTCGGTGCCCGCCGCCGTCGCGCTCTGTGGCCACTCGACCAGGATGGCGTACAGCACGACGAGGAAGAAGGCACAGCTGACGAGGTAGAACGCCCACCGGAGCCCGTAGGAGGACGTGATCAGCGCCGCGGCCAGCCCGGTCACGCACATACCGATGTCGGCCGCGATCACGACGAACAGGTCACCGACGTCGACGTCCGCCAGGAGCCCCAGCGCCAGCAGGATCATCGGCGTCGACAGCGCCCACGTGAGGTATCTGCCCCACTGGCTCATGACCTCCTCGCCGGCCAGTGCGTGTCCCGCCGGCATCTCGATGAAGCCGACGGTGAGCCCGGAGAGCAGGCCGAGGTAACTGGAGATCGACACCAGCGGGATCAGCAGCGTCGCCCCCCAGATGAGCTTCGCCCGCGGGGCTTCGACGTTGCGTCCCATGTACACGAACAGCAGGATCGCCAGTCCGGCGAGGGCGACGTTCGCCCACAGCGACGAACTCAACAGTACGTCGTTCTCGATCGCCGTGACCGCCTCCGACTGTGTGGCCTGCAAGAGGGTGGTGGTTGCTGGCATGTGTGTATCAGTGTCGTCCGGCAGACTTAAGTAGGCGATACCAAACCGGCAGTATCGGGCGCGTATTTTTCCCGTTCGAGGATCGGAGCTACCCGTCGATGGCGACGAGGTGGTCCTTGTGTCTCCGGGAAGGGCAGCACACAGCGGACGGATTTCTTGATGTCCACGCCAGAAATCAGCCGCTTCAGCGGTGGTAACGACTAGATCGATTTGGGTTTTGTGGGGCGCGATGACACCTGAACCGGCGACGGCGCTGGGTATTCAATTGCACTGAGCAGGATCTCCACTATCGAATACCGTCGATCTGCTCGTCGCCCCGGGAGTCCAACGGAGTCGGAAAGTCATCTATGACTGGGTTCAGAAGGCCGATCGACAGCCAGATTCTGGTCGGTCTCCGAATCAGGTCGCGCTGGCCGAAACAGTGATTCGGATCAACAACCAGCAATTCTGGCTGTACGCCGCTGGCGATCCCGCAGCGAATGAACTGCTTCACGTCCGCCTCTTTGCGACGACGGCCACCGTTCTCACCGATATCTTTCTCCGTGAACTGCAGCAAAAACACGACGTCGAAGCTGCCATCTTCCTCGTCGACGAGGCTCAACACCTCCAAACCCCACTCCAACGATCAGGACTCCGGTTTCCAGATATCTCGCCACGGAAATCGGAATGCTGACGAACGAATCTTCCCAGAGCTGAAGCCCCGTATCTCGTCCTTTTCGAACTGCTTTAGCCACGTCGAACCAGAAACAGCCGAAAATTGGCTCGGGGCCTTCGCCAACTGGCACAATGCTCCAAACTAAACACTACCGCGCTCGTTGTCCAAACGTCTTGATCGTCCGTTTCTAACGTTTCTCTGAGCAGGTCTGCGAGTTCCATGATCAGTTCTCGCTACGGCCTGCTCATTCCTCAAACCCTCAACTAGACAGTGCCAAAAACCTCATTCGACTGTGAAATTACATGAAAGACATGAGCAAGACTGAATCCAGATCGTTCGGCGTAGGGTCAATTAAACCGCCGCTTCAGGTTGGCCTCCTTTTGGGACTGGCCCTTGGAATTATCCGCCGAGCATTTCTTTTCGATCTCAAAACGGTTGGGATAGCTGCGATTATTTTTGGTGTAATTCTCTATCAATTCGGGGACGATGACCAGTTTGCCGTTAGTCAAGCAATGATATTCACTGGAGGTTTTGGCATAATATCACATAATCTACTTATTCTTATTTTGAGCTAAACGAACTCGGCGCGGATGGGTGGGACGTCGCCGCCCCGATCACCGACAAGAGCGGCGAGACGGCGTGTTCGGACACCTCCGCCTCCTCGGCGAACGACTCGTGTGTCGGCGTCGTCGGCTCCTCGTACCCGTACGCAGAGAGGTGGCATATGATGTGGATGACAACGGTTTCATTCAGCCCCCTCAGATTGGAACAGCTACCCAGTGGGTATGAGGAGTGAGCGTGAGCGTGAGCGAGGCGAGGATCCCCGACTAAGAAAAAGTGGAGTGAAGTGGTCAATCCATCATTGGAAGGCCGCTACATTATAAAGCACGTTTATAATACATGTATTTATTTGGATTGAGCACATCTGTTATAATAGTGAATCTTCCGGTGGTCCTCCTCGGGCTTGGGTTATCCATGGCTGGAGGTTACAGCGTCGTACATCCGCAGAAACTGGTTGATTTCGGGGCAGGCCACTCATTTGCAGATTCTGAATTATCTGACCGAGGAAGATTTGTACAGCAAGGCAAAGGGATAATAGTCATTTTACTCGGTATGATGACCGTCTTTACTGGCTTTCTCATCTAATTCGGTCGTTGTTGCTCATTGTGACCAGACCACCCGCAACCGGTTGATTCAGCGACTGCTGGGCGCAATATCAACAAACGTCAAGTCTCACTACTGGGACGACGATGGACAGGCCGTCATAGTCGCTGACACTCCCTGAGAGGGCATATTGGGATCTCCAGACATCATATGGACCTCGTTAGAATCTCGCCGTGAACGAGAGCGCTCGGAGCATCATTCACGAGTCAAATGGGGACCGAACACCACGTGGTCATGGTCATCATGAGCACAAGGCCATCCCGGTGTAGTTGCCGCCGCGCCACCGCTCGGCGTCGGGATCGCCCTCACCGGGTGCCTCACCGACGACGACCAGATCGGCGTCCAGCGGGCCGTTGCCCCACGAGATGCACTCCCGGCTCTCGATCAGCGCCGGACAGCGCCGGCAGTCGGACGCGAGTGCGTGGCGGTCCTCGTCGTCGGGGAACGCGGTCACACGACGAGCCAGGGGCCTGGGTGCCAAAGCGGTGGCGGACCGACCACAAGAGGTTTGCCGCTGGTGGCCCCGCTGGTCGGTGTATGCCCTCCTACGAGTACCGAACGATCGAGGTGAACAGCGAGGTGATGATCGCGGGCCTGGGCGGCGACGTCAGCCCGCCGATGGAAGAGCTGAACGAACTCGGTGCGGAGGGGTGGGACGTTGCCGCCCCGATCACCGACAAGACCGGCGAGACAGTCAGTCTCCTGCTCCAGCGCGAGGTGTAGCGGGTCGGCCGGGCGTCTCGGCGTGTCCCGCCAAAGGAGTCACACACAACCGATTGTCCTTTAGTCCCGGCGTCGCAGTACTCGGGTATGGAACGCTTCGCCCCCGTCGACGACCAGTACGACCCCGCCGCGGTCGAGGAGCGGGTCTTCGAGTACTGGAACGACGTCGACGCCTACGAGAAGACAGTGGAGCACCGGGCCGACGGCGAGGACTTTTTCTTCGTCGACGGACCGCCCTACACCTCGGGTTCGGCCCACATGGGCCACGCCTGGAACAAGAGCCTCAAAGACGTGTACATCCGCTACAAGCGGATGTGTGGCTACGACGTGACCGACCGGCCGGGCTACGACATGCACGGCCTGCCCATCGAGACCAAAGTCGAGGAGGAGAAGGACTTCCGGAACAAGAAAGACATCGAGGCGTTCGGCGTCGAGAACTTCGTCGACGCCTGCCGGGAGTTCGCCGAGAACAGCCTCGAAGGCCTGCAAGAGGACTTCAAGTCCTTTGGCGTCTGGATGGACTGGGACGATCCCTACCGGACGGTCGAACCCGAGTACATGGAAGCCGCCTGGTGGGGCTTCGCCAGCGCCCACGAGCGCGATCTCGTCGAGCAGGGCCAGCGCTCGATCACCCAGTGTCCCCGCTGTGAGACCGCCATCGCCAACAACGAGGTCGAGTACGAGGACGTGGAGGACCCGTCGATCTACGTGAAGTTCGACCTCGCCGACCGGGAGGGAAACCTGGTCGTCTGGACGACGACGCCGTGGACGATCCCGGCCAACACCTTCGTCGCGGTCGACGGCGAGGGGAGCTACGTCGGCGTCGAGGCGACCCAGAACGGGGAGACGGAACTGCTGTACGTCGCCGAGCCGAAAGTCGACGAGGTGCTCCGGGCGGGTCGGTACGACGACTACGAGATCGTCGAGGAGCTGAACGGCGAGGACCTGCTCGGCTGGGAGTACGACCACCCGCTCCGCGAGGAAGTGCCCGACGCACCCGACGGCGAGGGTGCGGGACAGGTGTACGAAGCCCCGTACGTCGACACCGAGGGCGAAGGGACCGGGCTGGTCCACTCCGCACCGGGCCACGGCGAGGAGGACTTCGAGCGCGGGCGCGAACTCGGGCTGGAGATCTTCTGTCCGGTCGGTCCCGACGGCGTCTACGACGAGGCTGCCGGCAGGTACGAAGGTCAGTTCGTCAAAGACGCCGACGAGCAGATCATCGATGACCTCGAAGCCCGCGATCGGATGCTGGCCGCCGAGACGACGACACACAGCTACGGCCACTGCTGGCGCTGTGACACGGGCATCGTCCAGATCGTCACCGACCAGTGGTTCATCACGATCACGGACATCAAAGACGACCTGCTGGACAACATCGACGACTCGGAGTGGTACCCCCACGAGGCCCGCGAGAACCGGTTCCGGAACTTCGTCGAGGAGGCCCCCGACTGGAACGTCTCCCGCCAGCGCTACTGGGGGACGCCCGTCCCGATCTGGCTGCCCAGCGAGGACGCCGACGGCGAGCCCGTCGAGTGGAGCGGCGACATGGACGACGCCATCGTCGTCGGCGACCGCGAGCAGCTGGCCGAGCGCGTCGACCAGGAGATCGACCCCGAGACCGTCGACCTCCACAAGGACACCGTCGACGACCTGACGATCACCGAGGAGGGAATCACCTACGAGCGGGTGCCGGACGTGTTCGACGTGTGGCTCGACTCCGCCGTCGCGACGTGGGGGACGATCGACTACCCCTCCGAGAGCGAGGCCTTCGACGAGCTGTGGCCCGCCGACCTCATCATCGAGGCCCACGACCAGACCCGCGGGTGGTTCTGGTCCCAGCTCGGGATGGGGACGGCGGCGGTCGGCGCGAGTCCCTACGAGCGCGTCGTGATGCACGGCCACGCGTTGATGCCCGACGGGCGCGCGATGAGCAAGTCCAAGGACATCCGCGTCGATCCCGGCGAGGTCATCGACGACTACGGCGCGGACCCGATGCGAGCATTCCTCCTGTCGCTCGCGGCCCGCGGAGAGGACATGAACTTCTCGTACGACGGGACCCAGGAGATGCAGCGACGGCTCAACATCCTCTGGAACGTCTTTCGCTTCCCGCTGCCGTACATGCGGATGGACGGGTTCGACCCGGAGGCGACGACCGTCGCCGACGTGACGCTGGACCTGGCCGACGAGTGGGTGCTCTCGCGGCTCCAGACGGTCGAGGCCGAAGCGACGGAGGCGATGGAGGAGTTCCGGCAGGACGACGCCATCGAGGGCGTCCTCGAGTTCGTCGTCGAAGACGTGTCCCGCTACTACGTCCAGCTGGTCCGCGAGCGCATGTGGGAAGAGGACGACAGCGAGTCCAAGCGAGCCGCCTACGCGACGCTGTACCGCGTGCTCCGCGAGGTCGTCGCGCTGCTGGCACCGTTCACGCCGTTCGTCGCCGAGGAGATCTACGGCACGCTCACCGGCGAAACGGAACATCCGACGGTCCACATGTGCGACTGGCCGACGGCCGACGACGACCTGCGAGATCCCACCCTCGAAGACGAGGTCGCCGTCGCCCGCGCCGTCGAGGAGGCCGGCTCGAACGCCCGCCAGCAGGCCGAACGCAAGCTCCGCTGGCCGGTCACGCGCGTCGTGATCGACACCGACAGCGACGACGTGACCGATGCCATCGAGGCCCACACCGACCTCGTCGCCGACCGGCTCAACGCCCGTACCGTCGAGATCGTCGGCGGCGGCGACGCCTGGGGCGAACTGGCCTACTCCGCGGAAGCCGACATGAGCGAACTCGGACCGGCGTTCGGCGACGACGCCGGCCGCGTGATGAACGCACTCAACGAGGCCCGCGTCGAGGAGGCCAGCCTCGAAACGCTGGAAGCAGCCGTCTCGGACGCGCTCGGCGAGTCGATCGAGCTCACCGACGAGATGGTGTCGTTCCGCCGCGAGACCCCGGCGGGCGTCGCGAGCACCGACTTCGAGGCACTGGGCGGCCACGGCGTCGTCTACGTCGACACCACGCTGACCGAGGACATCGAGAGCGAGGGATACGCCCGCGAGGTCATCCGCCGCGTCCAGGAGATGCGCAAGGACCTGGAACTGGACCTCGAAGAGCGGATCCGGCTGGATCTGGCGGTGGCCGACGACCGCATCGACGACCTCGTCCGGGAACACGAGACGCTCATCGCCGAGGAGGTTCGTGCCGACGAGTTCGCGACCGTCGACGACGGCCACCGCAAGACCTGGGACGTCGAAGGCGTCGAGATGGAAATCGCGATCGAGGCAATCGCCGCGGCCGACGTAAGCGACTAGCACAGCACGCGACCACCGAGAGCGTGCTGCTTTTTCGCCCACGTTTTTGCGCGAGTGGTTCGGGAGCAGAGCGAGCGAACCCGAAGCGGAAAAAGGTGGATGCGAGATCGCGATCGAGGCAATCGCCGCGGCCGACGTAAGCGACTAGCACAGCACGCGACCACCGAGAGCGTGCTGCTTTTTCGCCCACGTTTTTGCGCGAGTGGTTCGGGAGCAGAGCGAGCGAATCCGAAGCGGAAAAAGGTGGATGTGAGTGACCAGCACAGCACGCGACCACCGGGAGTGTTCCACTCTCGTCGCGGCCTGCGAAGACGAGCGAGTCAGAGAGTTAGCGGCGGCCCAGAGGAGGGATCGGTCGGAACGTGGTGGAGGGGGGGGGGCGTCAGCGGTTGCGGGCGGCTATGGGGGAGTCGACCGATCGTCGGTCGCGATACGCAGGGAGTAGGCGATCAAGAGGAGTCCGCCAAACTGGAGGAGGCGGACGATCAGTCGGAACACGTTCTGGTAGCGGATCGGAGCGATGCGGAACATGAAGAGTCCCTGTCCAGCCACCGCCAGGACGTACGTCACGCCGAAGAGCAGGATCATCCCGATCGAGAGGTACCGCATGGAGGGGTCGTCGTTGCGTCGGAGCCCGCGATAGGCCTGGCCGCCGATGTAGAGGCCAACGAGGGCAGAGCCGGTCGCTGCCACCCCGGCAGCGAGGCCGACAATACCGAAGAGGTCGGTGAGCGCGCTGAAGAGGTCCATCTCAGAGTTTCCCCCACATACGCGAGAGCTCGTCGGCCGGATCGCTCTCTGCCCGGTCGATCGTCCAGTCCAGTTCGCCGTCGCGGATCGTCAGCTCGAACCGATCGAGCGTCGAGACGTACACCGTCTCGTGGTGGCCGTCGCGGCGCGGTCGCGTTCGCTCGGTAAGCAGATCACAGTCACAGAGCTCGTCGACCCGTCGATAGATCGACGACACCGAGAGATCGCAGCGCTCGCCGAGTTCCTTGGCCGACAGCGGTTCCCCACTCGTCGCGACGAGGATCGACCGAACGTGCTCGTCGTCGAGCAAGGCGACGATATCGGCAACGTCTGGGTCCTCGTCCACAGGATCGTCTGACATACGTGGAACAAGTATTTTGTCCTCGGCTGTCCGAGGGCGTGCCGCTTGCGAGGGTGTGAGACGAGGCGCGATCGTGGCGCTCATCGGTCGTCCTCCAGTGGCAGCGTGAATAGCATTCGGAAGCTAACGTCGTCTAGCGGACCGTACACCACGCTGATTCCCTCTGCGGTGGGCTCGTCGCTCAAGTCGACGGTCGTCTCGTCACCGGCACTCACGGTGTGCTGGTCCGGCCAGAGCGGTTTCTTCTCGACCTCTCCCCTGTCCTCGGGCGTGTCGATGTCGTAGCAGATCAGATCCGAATCGGCCGACTCACCGGCCTCGTGACGAAGGGTGACGGTTCGAGTCGCGGCATCGAAGCGTCCGCCCCACGTGATCTGGGGCGGGTCGTCCATCGGATCACGCTCGCTATCCGGCCGGGTCGGCACCCGAGCAGTGACCGTCGCGAATCGGCCGTCGGCCTCGACGTCGACGGTCCTCGCCTCCGTCGTGAGTTCGTGTCGCTGCTGTTCGAGGGCGCTTTTTGTCCTGTCTGTGGAGTTGTCGGCAGCGGATTCGTACCGTTCGATCAACAGGTGGTAGGCGACACCGTCGTCGATCCGAAACGCGTCGGCACCGAGTTCGGCAATGCCAGGGTTGAGCCCCGGATGAGAGCCGCCGACGTACAGCAGTCGGCTCGCGCCGACGGCGTCGGTGACCGCCGCGAACGCGTCGCTCTCTTCGTGGTACTGGCGACTGTGACCGTGTCCGGCGTCGATCGTCGCTTCGATGTCGGGTGCGGTGTGCCTGTACGCACTCGCCCACACGACGACGCCGTCTCGTACCGCAGCTCGTCGACGTACGTCTGAACGGGCGTAGAGGTCGTAGTCGCGATACGATCCGTCCGGCTCGTAGCCAGTGTTTGCCAGCGTCGACGCCACGTCGTCAGCCGTGAAATCGGCCTCGATCACCGTGGCGAGGTTCGTACGCGTGAGGCTGTCGTAGTTCTCGTAGCCGATCCCGAAGTAGTCCAGTTCCATCTTCTGCAATCCCCGTCTGGCGACGAACTCCTCGGGGACGGAACCGGCGAACGGTCCTGGTTCGGCGTAGGTGATGACCCAGTCTTCGTCGGTCTCGCTGTCCCACCCTGCGGGGAGCCAGCGGCGGTATTCCGGCGGACCGGGATCGGGAACGTCGACGCGGCCGTACTTCGGTTTGCTGCTCAGCGGTGGCAGACTTCCAGTACAGCCGCTGAGTCCGGTCATCAGACCGATCGCGGCGGCCGTCGCGCCGCCGTTGAGAAACGAGCGACGCGTCGGTCGGGAGGAGTCGTCTGGTGGAACCATTGTGGCATGTACTCGATGACAGCCGGCCACCATTATACCGGGTCGTCGACCGTGTGCTGGCAAACATCGGCGAAGGATTTATGTGTGGATCAGTCGCCACGCTCGGGCACGTAGCTGAACAGCCCCATTCCGGGGTCGTCTTTCGGCCCCCAGCGCACGTCGACGCCGTCGGCGTCCGGACGGTCACTCATCTCGACTGTCGCCTCGTCGCCCGGTCCGACAGTGTCTCGATCGGGCCACAGCGGCTGGTTCTCGATCCGGTTGACCGCGTCGACGGGCACGAGATCGTACCACAGGCGGTCGGCGTCGAGTTCGGGACCGAGCTCGTAGCGGAGCGTGACCGTACTGGTCTCCGCGTCGAAGGCCACGCCCCACGTGATCTGGGGCGGATCGTGGACGAAGTCGCGGGGCTCGTCCGGTTGCAGCGAAACGCGAGCGCCGGCCGTCGCCAGCCGGCCGTCGACGCCGATGTCGATGGTGTCGGCCGCCGCCATACCGGTGTAGTGCTCGTCTTCGATGGCGCTTTTCATCCGCTCGCCGGGCTGTTCGACCGTCTCCGGATACTGTTCGAGCAGGACGTGGTACGCAGCGTCCCCGTCGACCCGAAACGCGTCGGCACCGAGGGCAGCGACGGTCGGATTGAGACTCGGGTGGTCGCCGATCGACAGCAGTCGGCTGGCACCGACCGCGTCGGTGACCGCTTCGAATATGGGATCGACCTCGTGATACCGCTCCGTCTGTCCGTCTCCGGCGTCGATCGTCGCCTCCAGGTCCGGCGTCCTGTGGAGCGACGCGCTCGTCGAGACGACGACACCGTCCCGGACGGCCACTCGGCGCGAGATGTCCGAGCGAGCGTACAGATCGTAGTCGCGGTACGTGCCGTCGGGCTCGTAGCCACTGTCTGCGAGGGCGGACCGAACCGTGTCAGCCGAGAACGTCCCCTCTCGCACGGTGGCGAGGGTCGTACGCGTGAGGCTGTCGTAGTTCTCGTAGCCGATCCCGAGGTACTCCAGGTCCCGGCGCTGGACGGCCCGGCGAGAGACCAACTCCTCGGGGACCGGGCCGTCGAACGGTCCGGGCTCGACGTAGGTGAGGAACCAGTCTTCGTCCGTGTCGCTGTCCCACCCTGCGGGGAGCCAGCGGCGGTACTCCGGCGGGCCGGGGTCGGGGATATCGACGCGGCCGTACTGGGGCTTGTCGCCGAGTGGCGGGAGACCGCTACAGCCACTGAGACCGGTTGTCAGCCCGATCGCGACGGCCGTCGCGGCGCGGTGGAGCACCGAGCGACGCGTCGACCGGGAGGAGTCGTCTAGTGGAACCATCGTGGTACGTAATCGATGACAGCCGGTCACCTTTATACCGGGTCGTCGACCGCGCGCCGGCAAGCATCGGCGAAGGATTTATACGCCGTCTGAGAAGCAGCCCGAACGTATCGGACGATCCGCCCTCACGCTCGGACCGTCACCGTCCGCTCTCGTGGCCCGTCACACTCCACGAGCAACACGGACTGCCAGGTCCCGAGCGAGAGGTCGCCGTCGTCGACCGGAACGGTCTCGCCCGGTCCGAGCAACAGCGTCCGCAGGTGGGCGTCGGCGTTGCCGTCGAGTCGATCGTGGTCCCACCCGTCGTCGGGCACGAGATCGGTCAGCATCGACTCGAAGTCACCGAGCAGACGAGACTCCGCCTCGTTGACGGCGACGCCGGCCGTCGTGTGTTGCACGAAGATCGTCGCGGTTCCGTTCGCGTCGGCGGGCAGCGCCGACTCGACTCGTTCGGTCACGTCGACGGCCTGACAGCGGCGGTCCGTCTCGACTGTGAACGTCGGCATGTCCCAGACGTGGACGGCGGGGAACGTGAACCGGTCGATATCTGCGAGCGACCGTCGCGAGTAGTGACGGGCGAGTGGCGAACTTTGATTTGGTCGCCGGACGCACGGGCGAGTATGAGTGAGGACTGCATCTTCTGTTCGATCGTCGAGGGCGACATCCCCGGCCGAATCGTCCACGAGACCGACGACGCCGTCGCGTTCCTCGACGCGAACCCGCTGGCTCGCGGCCACACGCTCGTGATCCCCAAAAACCATCACGAGCGCCTCGACGACGTGCCGGCCGCGGAAGCGACGGGCCTGTACAGCGCGCTTCACGAGGTCGTCCCGGCCGTCGAGGCCGCCGTCGACGCACCGGCCACGACAGTCGCCTTCAACAACGGCGAGGACGCCGGCCAGGAGGTTCCCCACGTCCACGCCCACGTCGTCCCCCGCTTCGAGGGCGACGGCGGCGGCCCGATCCACGCGATGTTCGGCTCCCGGCCCGATCTCTCGGACGAGGAACTCGACGAGATCGAAGCGGCGATCGAGCCGTAGCCGGAGTCCGGCCCTTTTTATCCTGTGGCGAGCGATCGAAGATTACGATGGCAGACACGCTCGCGTTCGTCGGCGTCGCTGGCGGCGTCGGCACGACACGCACCGTCGTCGAGACCGCGGCGACGCTGGCGCGGGACGGCCACTCGGTCGCCGTCCTCGACGCCGCGCTCGGCACACAGGGACTGTCGACCTACGTCGAGGGACGACTGGACCCCGATCTCACGGCGGTTCTGGTCGAGGAGACCGGCTTCTCGGAAGCGGCCATTCCGGGGTGGCCCGAGCTGGACGGCGAGGTGGCACTGTACCCCGCTCACGCACCGTTCGAGCGACTCGCACGCGCCAAGACGGTCGACGCGGCACAGCGACTGGAGACGTGTATCGACCACGCCGCGGGACAGTACGACCACGTGTTGCTGGACGTGCCCCCGGTGGCCGACAACCAGGCCGTCGCAGCGGTCCGGGGGGCCGATCGGCGAGCGCTCGTCGCACCGGCGACGCGGCGGGGCAACGACCACCTGCCCCGGATGCGCGGCCGACTCGTCGACCTTGGATTCGACGCCGACGCGGTGGTCGGGACGTTCGCCGACGGCGAGACGGCGCTGTCGGCGGACTACGAGCTTCCCGCCGCCGAACGTGGCGTGACGGAGCCGACCGCGATCGATCCCGACACCGAGTTCGCACCCGCCGTCGCGACCATGACCGAAGCGCTCTGTCGCTGTTCGCTCGATCTCGACTTCCCGGAGGAGGGGCTGCTGAGCTGACACCGCTGGCTCGCCCGCCGTGTCGAATCGCGACCGGCAATCGGACGGCGGTGACAACCACAGCTTCGTACGGGTGACTGTCTGTCCCGGATCGACCACACGAGAGTGTCCATTCAGCCGGGAAAACGACGACAACGATCCGCCTCAGAGCAGATCCGACGGCTGTTCGACGGCGTCGCCAAGCGACGCCTGTCGGTCGGTCCCCTGCCCGTCTGTCAGCGCGCCTTCGAGCGCTTCGCGTGCGTCGGCGATCGGTTCGTGCGTGGCGACGTATGTCGCCAGCGCGAACTCGCGTTCGCTCGCGCCGGTGAGTGCGACCGCCTCGCTGCGGGCGAGATCCCCCGAGAGCCAGTCGTCGAGCACGTCGCGCTGGCGCGGGCTGAGCGGACAGACGTGTTCGCCACACAGGTGGAGCGTCTTGGCTGCCGTAAGCGGTGTGAGTCCCGCCGCCCGCCCGGCGTCACCGACGCTCTCGCCCGCGGCGTAGGCCTCGACCAGCGTCGCCGCCCGCTCGGGATCACAGGGGAGCCGAGTCGCGACGCCGTCGAGGCGTTCCGCGAGCGTCCCCTCCGTTCGATCGACCGACGCCACGCCGTGCTGGCGCTGGGTGGCAGTCACTTCGATGCCGGCCGCGATCTCGGAGAGACCCATTACCATCACATCATCTCTTTCGTAATTTAAACCCATTGAACGGCGAAAGCCGTCGCTGGTCGAGGGCGAGTTCGACCGGCTCTACGGGCGCATTACCTACCGGTTACCGGTCGGTAAAATTCGCTCGAAACCGCCGATCACCGTCCGAACGACCCGGTTTTAAATATTCCATCCGGACGAATCTCGAAATAGAATGAGCCAAACGGCACAGCGATGTCCGGAGTGTGACGGCGCGATCGACGCATCGACACGCGAAGCAGTGTGTACCCAGTGTGGCCTCGTCGTCGACGAGGACCAGCTCGACCGCGGCCCCGAGTGGCGGTCGTTCGAGGACGACGGAGAGCAGAAGGCACGCACCGGCGCACCGCTGACCCGCTCGCGCCACGACCGCGGGCTCTCGACGGAGATCGGACGGTCGACTCGTCTCAAGGGTCGCAAGCGCCGCCAGATGGCGCGCCTCCGTCGAGAGCACAGCCGCGCCCAGACCGGCTCGAAGCGCGACCGGAACCAGCGCATCGGTTTCATCGAGATCCGGCGGCTGGTGAGTCGGCTCGACCTCTCGTCGACGATTCGGGATCGGGCCTGTGTCCTCTTCGAGTCCGCACAGGAGGCCGATCTCCTGGTGGGACGGTCGATCGAAGGGTTCGCGGCCGCGGCGGTGTACACGACCTGTCGCACGAGCGAGATCGCACGGACCGTCGAGGAGGTCGCCGCCGACGCTCAGGCCAGCACCGGCGAGTTACGGGTCGCCTACGACGCGATCAACCGCGAGCTGGGACTGCCGACGGGTCCGATCGATCCGCGCGAGTATCTCCCGCGGTTCGCAAGCGAGCTCGACGTTCCCCACGAGATCGAACGCCGAGCGACGGTACTGGCCGATCTGGCAGCAGAGCGCAATCTGATCGCTGGCAAGAACCCCGGTGGCGTCGCCGCCGCGTGTCTCTACACCGCCGCCCGAGAGGCGGACTACGAGCTGACGCAGGCCCGGGCGGCCGCCGTCGCAGACGTGAGTCCGGTGACGCTGCGGTCGACGTATCAGGCCCTCGAAGACTGAGAGGTGGCGGCAAACGGTACAGAACAGCGGCTACGGGCGGTGACCGCGACAGACCCGTTCGACGGCGTCGGCGAGCGATCGAAACGCCCGGCAAGCGGGCGTTCCCGGCGACGCCCGACAGACCGGCTGACCTGCGGCCTGTGCGTCCGCGACGACTGCGTCGTCGGGCACCGTGCTCACCGGTGCGCCAAGCGTCGCCGCGACGGCGTCGGGGTTCGCGCCGTCGTCCGCGCGGTTGAGGACGACGCGTGCCAGGCCGGCGTCGAGTTCTCGTGCGAGTTCACGAACCCGGACCGCGTCCGTAACGGCCGATTCGGACGGGGTGGTCACCAGCACACACGCGTCGGCGACGTACAGCGGGAGGCCAACGTCGGCTCGCAATCCCGCCGGGGAGTCGACGATCACGTCGCCGTAGGCGCGCTCGACGGCTTCGATCGCGGCGACGAGCGCCGTGGGATCGCCGGCACGAGCACCGGCCAGACTGCGTCCACACGGTAGGATCGAGACCGGAGGCCCCTCTCTGACGGCCTCGACGGGATCCGCACGTCCGGCGAGTACGTCGTGCAGATCCGGCCCGTGGTCGGCGGGCAGGTCTGCCATCCCGAGGTCGCCATCAATGACGACCGCGTCGAGGTGGGCGGCGAGGTTGTACGCGACCGTCGACTTCCCGACGCCACCCTTGCCGCCCGTCACGGCCAGAATCATGCCAGTCGCTCCAGCGACGACAGCGGCGGATCGGTCGCCTCGATCCGATCTGCGAGCCTGCGTGCGCGGTCTGCGACCGCCAGGAGCCGGCGTCGGTCGGCGGCACACGCTCGGGCGGACCGCCGGCCGGCAGCGAGTCCCCCCGTCGACTGGAGGGCCCTCGTCGCCTCGGGGACCGTCTCGACGGCGTCCAGTCGTTCGAGCGTCGTCACCCGCTCCTCGACGCCGTCGAGCCAGTCGGTCACCGGATCTGTCGAACCCGCTCGTCGGTCCGGCACTGTCTGGGCTGTCGACTCGTCGCGTACACGGTGCTCGGGAGAGGGGCTGTGGTCGGGTGCGTCTGGCGTCTCCTCGGCCGCGGTGGCCGTGTCACAGTCGGGACGCGGGTCGGCTCGAACGGCTGCCGGTTCGGGCACCCCATCACGGGGCGGTGACGGATCGCCGAGTCGCTGGAGGACCGTCGTCGCGTCCTCGCCAGCGGCGTCACCCGTGTCCGGGACGACCTCGCGTTCCTCGACCACGACCGGCTGTTGGGCCGGTGGTGCCGGCGTCGCGTACCCCAGCGCGAGCCGTCCGTCGGCCGGCACGACGCCCTCGTATCCCGACTCGTCCCAGCCGCGCTCGGGTTCGCCCTCGCAGCGGGGCGGCCACACCGGCCCGTCGAGTCGCTGTTCGACGCGGACCCGACGGGCGAGCCCGTCGCTGGTCAGCGAGACCGTCACGAGCGTCACACCGTCGATCGCCGTCGCACTCGCATCCACCGAAACCATACGGTCGGTGGCCCCGTCACGCGATTTAAACGTCCGGGCCGCAGGCGACGACGGGGCCCTCCACCCAGGCGGCCGCGGCGGCCGGCGTCGGGAACTGCTCCGTCGCGAGCACGACCGGCGCTCGCTGGGTCCCGACACGGAGGATCGCCAGAGCGGCGGTCGTCGGGTCACAGTCGAACGGGTCGGCACCGGGATCGAGCGCGAACACGGCCCGTTCGTAGGGGTCGCGGACGCGCTCGACCAGCCACGAGCGCGCGTCGCGTTCGTGGTTGGCGATCCGGTCGTCGAGGCGGAGGCGACGCTGGCGTCGGTCTCGCTGTTCGCGTGTCGCCTGCCGGGTCTGTGCGGCCGCGAGACGGGTCGTCTGTGCCTCGGACAGCCGTGTGGCAGCCTCACGCAGTGCCGCCCGCTCGTCGCTGGCGTCTATATCGTGCGCTCGCAGTGCCGAGATCCGACCGCGGAGTTCGGCGACGCGCTCTTCGAGGGCCGCCGGATCCTCTTCGGGTGGTGTCGCGTGCTGTGGCACGCGCTCGTCCACGTCGATCGCGTCGCGTTCGGCCCGCAGTCGCTCGATCTCGTCGTCCTGCGGTGGCGTGAGGCCGCGAGTCCTGGCAGCGACGGCGAGTGCCGGCCGGACCCGGAGTCCCATCTCCGGATGGACGTGTCCTACGCGGTCGAAGAGCGGCCCCGGTGGGGGACAGTGGATGCGACAGGCGGCGTCGTCGCCGCGGACGGCGTCGACGACCTGGTGGCCGGAGACGCCGGTCGCCCGGAGGTCCGCGACGCTGCCACACCACGTTCGGTCTGCCGTCCGGACGATCACAGGTCTCGCTCCCGGAGCGCCGACGGCCCGGGGTGGTCGGTCCCGGCGGAAAACTGGCGATAGGGAACCGACGGCTGGTCGCGGTCTTCGTAGGCCCCGGCAGCCTCGCGAACGTCGGCGGGGACGTCCGCCGGAACGAACGGTTCGACGCGCTCGATCTGTACGTCCCGTCCGTGCTTCTCGCGGAGCCGACACGCCTGAAACGCCCCGAAGGCCGTCCCTGCGAGCAGTGCCGCGCGACCGAACTGCCGGACGGTCGTCTCCTCGTGGGCCCGCGTGACGTTGCGCAGCGACGACCGTGCCGACCGCGAGTACGTGATCACGAGGAACATACGCCCACGATCCTTGCTATCAGTGTTTAAATTTACGAACTAGCGGCCGTTTCGAATGCGGACCGGTGGCGTGCTGTCGAGGTCGACGCGAGCGTCGCACAGCGACGTGATCGAGGCGACCGTCTGTGCGTCGTGGGCCGCCGGATCGAGGTGAAAGTGGGCCCGGGCGTCCGCGAGGTAGCACTGTCGGGTCACCGTGTGCAGGAACTCGTAGGCCGTTTCGACCGCGACGTGGCCGAGCAGTTCGGTCAGCGAGTCGAAACACACCGTCAGCTCGCCGTCGGTCTCCGCGATGAACTGGCTGAGTTTGATCCCCAGCGCCGCGAGGTCACTGGGCGTCGAGATCACCTCGACGGTGACGTCGTCGTCTCGCTCACCCGTCGGCGTCGTGCCGACCGCCAGGACGGCACGGTCGGCGTCCGCCGCAACCCTGTCGTCGAGACACTCCGACGGCGACTGTCCGAAAGAGACCCACAGCACCGTCCGGCCCGCAGCACCGCCGTCGGCCAGCAGTCGCCCACAGAGTTCGTCGGTCCGCGCACACGACCCACAGAGCAGGAGCGTCGTCACACCGTCCAACCGGTCGATCACGGACTGCATTACCGGAACCACATGGACTACACCCGCAAATCCCTTTCTACTGCCAGGTCAGGGATCGACCGGCGTCACCTCGAAGCGGCCCGGCGACTCGACGAGCGACTGGACCCGGTCGCGGGCGTCGGGGCGCGAACTCGCCAGGACGACGACGCCGTCGGCGTCGCCGCCGTCGGCACGGTAGGCCTGCAACTCCCCGTCGAAGTCGGTCGCGTAGGTCCGCAAGACGCCCCGGACTTCCGCTTCGAGGTCGGTCAGCGAACACTCGCCCCGTTCGAAGCGAGCCAGTGCGTCCTCGACGTTCCTGAGTGCTGAGATGCGGTCCATCTACGTCGTCCTCAGGTGATCGGTACGTGGTTCGTACACCTCGCCTTTCTGCTTGAGCTTCTCGATCTCGTGTTCGGCCTTGGACTCGTCGATCCCGACCTCCTCTGCCCGCTCGACGACCACGTCGACCGGCGCACCCTCGTCGTACTCCTCCTCGATGTCGGAGATGATCCCCTTGAGGTTCTGGATCCGATCGCGCTGGCTCTTCGAGGTCCCGGTCTCGACAACGTCGGCGTCGAACTCGCCCGTCTCGGGATCGACGCCGATCTGCTCCATGCAGTAGCGAGCGATCGTCGTCGCCCGCTCGGCGTCTTCTTTCTCGACCGTGTCCGAGAGTCGGATCCGCGCCGACGCCTCCGAGAGGCGGACCAGCGCCTCCAGCTTTCGGGCCGTCACCGGCACCGCAGCGTCCTCGTCGGTCCCCTGGACCCGCAGATCGACGTAGAAGTCCTCGATCTCGGTCTTCGCTTCCTCGGTCATCGTCGGGAAGCAACTCGTCTTCGCGTGAGCGATGTACTTGCGCAACAGGTCCGGCTCGATCGTCGGTGCGACCTCCTCGGTGACGGCGTCGACCTGGTCCTGGCTGTAGTCCGACGTGGGGTTCTCCGTGCGGTGGGTGTGGAGTTCCCCCGCGTAGTTCGTCTGGATGATGTGACTCGCCAGGTTCCGGTCTTCCTCCTCGTCGGGCTCGTCGGTGACCGTGAAGATGAGGTCGAACCGAGAGATCAGCGCGGGTTCGAGGTCGATCTGCTCGCCGATGGGCTCGAACTGGTCGAACCGGCCGTACTTGGGGTTCGCAGCTCCAAGCAGCGAACACCGGGACTTCAGCGTCGCGTTGATGCCCGCCTTGTTGATGCTGATCTCCTGTTGTTCCAGGGCCTGGTGCATCGCGCTCCGATCGTCCGGATTCATCTTATCCAGCTCGTCGACAGCGGCGATCCCGAGGTCTGCGAGCACGAGCGCACCCGCCTCCAGGGTCCACTGCTGGCCGTCGCCGAAGTCGTCCCGAACCGCCGCTGCGGTGTTGTGTGTGACGATGCCGTTGCCGACGAAGTTGTGCGTTTCCGGAACGGTGAGGTCGAACACTTCTTTCTCGCCGGTGTCCACGGCGGCGACGACCTCGTCCCATCGCAGATCGGCGTCGACCGCCTCCTTCACGAAGGGCTCTGTCGATCCCAGATCGACATCTTCGAGCATCGATCTGGCCCGCGAACGGCCGGGATCTTCACTCTGGTTGATGTTCTGATAGTACTGGCCGGCGGCCCCCTCGACTGTAGCGAGGGTTGAACCGATCGGGAGCGTCTCACGCTGGCGTCGCTCGACAGCGGTTATCTCGGCGAGCGATCGCTGTTTCTCGACACTGTCGAAGCCGATCGCCTCGGCGTATCGATCGATGTCTGCACCGTAGATCTCGACGAACTGCTGGACGTGTTTGGACTCGATGACGTACCCGTCCCCACGTTCGTAGCTCCCGCGACGGTCGCGTTCGCGCGTCCTCGCCCGCACACCGTAGGTTTCGAGCATGAGCTGGAGTTGTCGAGCGAGTTCGTCGCTGATCGTCGACAGAAGAACGCTCGAACCGCCGTCGTCTCGGTTCGAGACGGATCCGTCGGCATCCATGAGGCCACGGATGAAGGCGTCCGCGTGTTCACTGACCGTCAGGGAGTCGGCCAGTGCGAGATCCTGTTTCGGCGTCTGCATTCCGGCGTTGGCGAATATCCGAGCGATCGTCGCGCTGTTGACTCGAATGCAGGGGACCCTCTCGTCTTGATATTCGATCTCTGGCCGCTTATCGAACTTCGCATCGAAAATCTCGATAGCCCGTTCCAGTAACGCCTCGTCGCTGTTCGAGATGCGGACCATCCCTCTGTTTCCGCCGCGACGATCCAGCGAGATGTCCCCGTCTCCGAACACAAGCCCCAGCAGGTACATCAGGTCCTCGTCGAACGTCTCCGGGAGCGTAATCGAGTCCCCGTGCCTGATCATGAGGCGATCGAAATCTACGTCTTCACGTGTCGCCCCGATCGCATCGAGCATCCGGTCGAGTTTCTCCAGCGGGACGTGGCGGTTCTTGAGCTGCAGATATATGAAGTCCTCCGAGAGATCCAGCGCGGCGGCTGCATCTCTGAGCGTCCCGAACTCTGCCTGTAACGACTCGCGGAGGAACTCGATCGAGTCGTCCGTGAGCAGGACCTTCTCGGTCGTCAGTTCGAGGAACTCTCTCACTGGCACCTCCGACCGGTCGATAGCATCGTATCGCGGGACTGCGACGTGATCGCCCTGTTCGACCTCGGAGATCTCGGTCCACTCGATCCCGTCGGTGCCACACGTCAGCACCGGAGTGTTCACGGACGCTTCGAGTTCCTTGCCGTGGCTCGTTTCGATCCGTCGACACGTCTTCTCCGGCATCCGCCACGCACGCGAGGCGGTCCCATCTTGCATCTCCCCTGCATCGCGGTCGAACGTCTGGAGATCGATCTGCTTTCGCACCGACGTTTCCTCGGACACTGGCTCTGGGAGTTCCGACGACACGAGATCACGAATCGGTCGGAATCCCTCGTCGGTGTGGATCATCGTGTCACCAGTGACACAGAGCCCGGCGCTGCTGGACCCCTTCCCGGAGGTGTAGACCGAACGAGGGGCGATATTTTGGATGTAAGAGAGCATCTGGGAGTTGTGGGAGACGACACTGTTTCCGATGTACGTGTGCGTATCGCTGACTTCGAGGTCGTACACCCAGTCGTAATCGGGATCAATCAGCTCAATCGACTCAATTCGATCCCAGTGGATATCGTTTTCACACAGATCGGAGAGTGCAGATATCGCTGGCGCAACCGAAAGTGCCTCATCAAGGCGGTCACAGAGTACTTCCTTTGCGTCGGTCGTATGTCCACCATCCGGCACAGCCTCGTTTTGCTCGTAGTAGCTGACCGCAGTCTGAGCGATTTCCATGTTCTGTGCGAGCGCTTGCTGGGAAACATTCAGAGCCTGTCGAAGCGCCTCCACATCACTCCAGCCACCCTTTTCGAGTTCGTCTCGCTTCTTTCGAAGCCAATCAATCCTCTCGGAGAATGTTTGGAGAACAGTCTTGAGTGTCACACGGCTTGGCTGCCGATCACCACGTTCGTAATGCTGGTACGTAGGCCGCGGGATACCACATTCGAATTGGGAGAGTGCGAGCGCCTCACGGATCTGCTGCAGTGTCTCTCCTACTTCCGGAACGAGATCAGTATTGGTATTTTGTTCGAGACCATCGAATGCATCTGACGAGATGGTCTTGCGCTCAGTGACGAAACCGATGTTGTCGACGTAATCGACAAAGTCGCAGCCACTGATCCGGAGACGATAACTATCGTTTTGTCTTCGCTCTATGTGACTTGTTATTCCGAACGAGAGAAGGAGTGTTCTCACACCTTCCAGAAGGTCTCGACTCATCGACGCAACCGTTATTTCGCGCTCTTTTGATGAGACTGAGCCCTCTCCTTCGATGTAAGCACGTACGAACGCGGCTTTGTTCTCGAAACTTGCGCGTTTGAGACACTCTGGTACGACTTGTTCTCCCGATGTTTGGAGAATTGCAGGTTCGATTTCTCGAAGGAATTCAACGAATTCCACCGAGGAACAGGTGGCAATTTCGACGTGAGGGTTGTCGTGATGGGGACGGCGAGACCATCGAAGTTCCAGGGCTTCGAAGCCATCGATCACGTCTTCAATGATTGCAGTATCCGCGTTCGTGACTGTAACAGAAGCGCTCGATTCACCATCGGAGACATGACCTTCACCGATGATATATCCCAGCAGACGAGCGAGTTGTGGGGTCAACTCTGTGGGCTGTTCGAGGCGATTCGCGTTGTACGTCTCGACCGTTCGATAATCGACTTCGAGTACATCGTCACTGTCTCCGTTGAGCTGGCGCGGGACGGCAATGAACTCGTCGGTGGTTAATTCATCAGCGCGTCGTGCGGACAGAGAGCTTCCGGATTGGACGAATAGCGGATGGGACGGTGTGACTTCGACTTCTCGTCCCGAAGCAGTCGTTATTCGATACATCTGTTCCGGTGCTTCACGCTTCCAGACTTTCGTGGCGCGTTCAGTCGTTACGTCACCAGCCGGTGTAAACGACTGTACTTGGAAGTCGACAGGCTGGTAGACTCCATCTTCAACTGTTCTGGGGTCATCCAGGTGGGATTCGACCAAGTCCCCGAGTTCTCTTTCTGTTCCATCTCCCAAGACGACATTTGTGTCGTATTTCTGACATTTTCCCGTTCCCGGATCACCTATCAGTAGCATGTGGAGGTCGCCACGGATTCGGGAGCCGTCTGGGAGGTGTTTGGTGACTCCGGAGAACAGTTGGAGCATCATCGCGAGTTTCTCGCGCTCGTAGCCGTAGATCGACGGTGCGATCGCGCCGACCATCTTGTCGTAGAGGTCGTCCTCGTTGGACAGCTCGATGATCTCTTTTTTGTCCTCTTCGGTGATGTTCATGTCCTCGAACTGTTCGTCCTCGATCGAGACGTCGATCCCGTCCATGTAGAGGTCGAACATCGGGGACTGATTGCGGTCGTCGCCCTGCTGGTCGAGTTTGAGGACGCCGGTCACGCGGACGTGGTCGCCGGCAGTCACCTCGCCGGTGATGTCGTCTTCGATGTTCACGTCGATGGCCTGCGGGGTCTCGCCGCCGCGCAGTCCTTCGGGGGACTCCTGGACGCGGATCTTCTGGGCGTCGACGAACTCCGACTGGTCCATGTTCAGGCGGAACGGCCCCTGGCGCTCACAGCCCTGGCACTCGTGGGGCTCCTGGAAGTCGCCGGCGACCTGGGGAATCCGGGTGAGAGTGCCACAGCGCTGGCACTCGAAGGCGGCGTTGGTCACTTTGGGCCGCACGTCGGTCGCCTTGCGGACGATCCCCTGGACGGCGATGAGCATCCCGTGGTGTTCGTGGCGGATCTCCCGGATGTCCTCGGCCTCGGGGAGGTTGTGAAAGCGGACGTGGGCCTGGCCGAGCTTCACGTCGACCGGGAGGTCGTAGAGTCGCAGCGCCTCCTCGGCGTAGTCCTGCATCTGCTCGGGGCGGTTGCGCACGTCGTCGGCGAGGTCGGGGTCGAAGCGATAGAGGTCGTCCCAGTCGACCCACAGCGACTTCTGGTCGTTGGGGTACTTCTGGGCGAGTTCACCGATCTCGTTGCGGTAGTAGTCCCGGTAGAACTCCTCGAACGCGTCGGTGAGTTCGGTGTTGTCGACGCCGGTAGCCATTGGAACCGAGATAGTGCGTCCTCGCTCAAGAAGGTTCGCAAACCGGGGTGGAAGTGGTCGGACCGAACCGGAAAGCGCCGCCGTTAGCAGTTCGGAGGATGTCGACGGCTGCAGTAGTCGTTATACTGCCGGCTGTAACTGTTTCGAGATATTCCCGACTCCGTGGTCGCGAAATTCTTCACAGACTTACAGCCGGCAGTATTACTTGGCGCTCTCGACGAGATTCTCCTGCGTGAATTCGTTGACCGAGATCCCGTACTCCTCCTGAAGCGTGTTCCGTCTCTCGATGAGAGCGGCCCTCAGCCGTCGTGACTCGGCGAGCGTTCGACTCTTCTCGTCGCGGAGTTGCTGGCGCTCTTCGAGAGCGACCTCGTCGAGGAGCGCCCGGAACTCGTCTCCGTGGTGTTCGAGTAATTGCGACCAGCCAGTGTGGAGGTCGCGGTACTCCCGCCCCTCGCCGTCTAAGAGATACGACAAAAGCCGCGGCGGGTCGACAGACATACTCCCCCGAGAGAAGTCGAACCGAGGCACGTCACGCTCGACTTTTTTCGTCAGTTCGGGACCAGCTGTCCGCACCACGTCGTGTGCCGCGGCAGTCAGGTCTTCGACGGTAGTGTCGTACGACGCCAGTTCCGAGTGTAACTCCGGATGGCGCTCTTTCGAACGCAACAGTGCTGCCTCGTCTGTTTGCGTCTTCGAGAGGGGCTTCTGAATCGAAAGCCCACCGTCGGGCTCCCACTGCTCGTGTTCTGGAAATGCCTGGTCGCCCGGTTTCCAACCGACGAACCCCGATTCGAGTTTCTCGATATTCCCGGTGAGGCGATCGATTGCGGGCTGGATGACGTACTGGAGTTCGTCGATGACGACCTGTTTTTCTCGATCCTTTCTGAGCTCCCGGATCGTCGTTCGGTTTTGACGGACCGTGAGAAAGGTCGCTCCGACGAAAAGGAGGGTGGCAACAGTCCCGAGGGCCTGGATGAGAAACGTTGCAACGCCGTCGCCCAGGGTGCCAGTGAAATAAGAGACGAGCACGTCCACGATCAAGAGCACCAGTGCGAAGGTGAGACCCAAGAGCAACTTCGTCGTGTTGACCATCCCAGCCACACTTGCGTACCCGGTTACAAACGCTTTGTCCACGCATGCGGAGAGTCTGTTTCGTCCGCGTTTTTCGAGGAGCCCTCACCGCAGGCTCGCGAGGAAGGGCGGCGACGAAAAGGTGGATGGGATCGCCCGGATTTGAACCGGGGTCACGGGCACCCAAGGCCCGAAGTATACCAGGCTAACCCACGATCCCGTACCAACAGATGCGGCCGTCGCTGAGTAAAGGGTTTCGTTGCGGTGGCACATCGACACACCCTGTCACGGAGTCAGGCCCCAGAAGTAGGCGATGCCCAGCGTCGTGACGACGGCAAAGATCGCCTGTAGCGGCGCGCCGACCCGCAGATAGTCGGTAAAGCGATAGCCGCCGGGGCCGTAGACGAAGAGGTTCGTCTGGTAGCCCACGGGCGTCATGAAGGCCGTCGAGGCGGCGAAGGTCACGGCCAGCACGAACGCGAAGGCGTTGGCCCCGAGCTGGACGGCGGCCTCGGCGGCGACGGGGATCATGAGGACGACGCTGGCGTTGTTCGAGATGATGTTCGTCAGGACCGCCGTGACGACGTACATCAGTCCGAGTACCACGAGCGGTGGGAACGACGGCGCGGCGAGCACGAGGAGGTCGGCCAGCAGCGCCGCGCCGCCGGTCGCCTCCAGGGCGAGCCCCAGCGGGATGACGCCCGCGAGCAGGAAGATCACGTCCCACTGGACGGCGTCGTAGATCTCCGAGGAGCGCAGACAGCCAGAGAGGACCATCCCGAGCGCGCCGGCCAGCGCCGAGACGACGATCGGGACCGGCGTGAGTGCCGCGACGGCGACGACGGCGGCGACGATGCCGACGGCGACGGGGACTTTCGACTCCCGGAAGTCGGGGCGTTCGACCTCGCGGGCGACGATGAAGTTCGGGTTGTTGTTCAGGCGATCGATACTGTCGCCGGCTCCCTGGACCAGGAGCGTGTCGCCGACGCGAAGCGTCGTCCGGTCCATCCGCTGGCGGATCAGTTCGCCGCCGCGCCGGAGCGCGAGGACGCTGGCGTCGTAGCGCTGGCGGAAGTTCGTCGACCGGAGCGACGCGCCGACCAGTTCCGAGCCCGGTGCGATCACGACCTCGACGAGGTTCTGTCGCTCTTCGGCCTCTTCGAGTTCGGCCTCGTCGACGACCACGTCGGGCACCACGTCCAGGCCCTCGGCGTCGAGCAGTTCGACGAGCGTGTCCCGGTCGGTCCGGATCGCGAACACGTCACCGGCCCGGATCGACTTCGCACCGAGCGGTTCGAGGAAGGTCCGGCGATCCCGGATCAGCTGGACGATGTCGATGTCGAGGTCGGTCGCTTCCAGCGCGTCGTGGACGGTCTGGCCGACGATCGGCGAGTCCTCGCGGACGACGACTTCGGTGAGGTAGTCGGCCATCTCGAACTCCTGGGTCAGATCGCCACGCGGTTCGATCCGTTCGGGAGTGAGCCAGCGGCCGACCGTCATGAGGTACAGCGAGCCGACGACGAGCAGGATGACGCCCAGCTGTGTGAACTCGAACATGGAGAACACGTGGAGGTCGCCGTAGCGCGCCGGATCCTCGATCGCCAGTCGGCCGGCGAGATCACTGGCGAGGATGTTCGTCGAGGTGCCGATCAGCGTGAGCATCCCCCCGAACATCGAGGCGAAAGAGAGCGGCATCAACAGCTTCGAGGGCGAGGTCCGACCCTTGTGTGCGAGGTCGGTCACCATGGGCAGCAGGATGGCGACGGCCGCCGTGTTGTTGATGAACCCGGAGATCGGCCCGACGATGCCGACGGTCGCCCCGAGCTGTCTGGTCTCGCTGTCGCCGGTCAACGCGGCGACCTTGGCCCCCAGGATCTGGATCACGCCGGTCCGCTGGACGCCCGCCGAGAGGACGAACATCGCGAGGACGGTGATCGTCGCCGGAGAGGCAAAGCCCGAGAGCCCCACGGCCACCGGATCGACGGCGTCGCCGGGCTCGTGGAGGACGTAGAGTCGCTCGGTCAGCAGTCCGGCGTCGGCCAGCAGCGCGGTCAGCGGTTCGACGACCAGTAGCGCCACCATCACGCCGATGGCGGTCACGTCGACGGGCACGCGCTCGGTCGCGAAGAGGACGAGCGCACCGGCGACGACGGCGAAGACGAACGCCATTGCCGGCGTGATCGGTGGCAGTGTCACAGCAGAGGAGGGGGCCGGCGGGGATAAAAACGTCACCCTCGCGAAGCGCCACGCGTTCAGCGCAGTGTCACTCTCGGAACGCCTCGCAGTTCACGGGTCGTACACGCCCCGCTCACACACTCCGAGAGCGCACCGATCAGTCGCGCTCTCGGAGCTCCATCTCGGCGACGATCTCGTAGGGGTGCAGGTCCTTTCGGATCCCGTCGAGAATCGCGAACGCCTGATCGGGTGCGAGGAAGAACCGCGTCACGGCCCGGCCCAGCGGCGTCGGCTCCAGCCCGTCGATGAACTCGTACTGGAGGAGTTTGCCCAGCGCGTGCTTGGTCGGGACCTCGCCGATCATGCGGTCGTTGAGCCGCTTTGCCTGGTCGCCGGCGACGGTGACGTTGGCCAGCGTCTCCTCGACGGCCGCGGCCTCGTCGTACTCGGTGATGACCGGCTCCATGTCGCCTTTGAGCAGTTTGAACGCGACCTCGTCTTCCGACATCTCCATACTGTTGTGATAGGAGCAGTCGGGTTCGACCAGCAGGTAGACGGTCCCCTTGTCGTGGTAGTCGGGCCGGCCGGCGCGGCCGAGCATCTGGCTGAACTCCTGGACCGACAGCCACTCGATGCCCATCGCCAGCGAGTCGAAGACGACCTGCGAGGCCGGGAAGTCCACCCCGGCGGCCAGCGCGGCGGTCGTGACGACTGCCGCGAGGTCCTGGTCGGCGAACTGCCGCTCGACGCGCTGGCGGCGTTTGTTGTCCAGACCGGCGTGATACGGTGCCGAGTCGTACTCCAGTTTCCGAGAGATCTCGTGACAGCGCCGTCGGGAGTTGGTGAAGATGATGGTCTGGCCCCGGTAGCCCTTGCTCGATTTCGTGTCGAAGGCCCGCCTGACGAGTTTGTTCTCGATGCGGGTCTTCTCCTGGCCGTCGGCGAAGGTGACGTGCCGTTCGATGGGGACCGGACGCTCCTCGAACTCGACCAAGTTCGCCCGGAGCTTCTTGGCGAGGTCGCTGGCGTTGCCGACCGTCGCCGAGAGGTAGATCCACTGGGTGCCGTCCGGCCCGACGCTTTGCTCACGGGCTCCGCCCGTTCGCCCTTTCCGAGACTGTTCCGCAGTCTCGCCCTGCTCGCAGTAGTACTTCAGCCGCGAGATGAGGCCGTCGAGGCGATGGCCACGCTCGCCCTCGCCCAGCGTGTGGACCTCGTCGATGACGACGGTGCCGATGTCGCCCAGATCCTTGCCGGTCCGCAGCGCGTGGTCGATGCCCTCGTAGGTGCCGACGATCACGTCGGCGTTCGGGTCGAAACGGTTGCCGTCGCCGTCGATCCGGCTCGATCCGACGCGCAGCGACACGTCGACCATGTCGCCGTAGCGCTCCGTGAACGACTCGTACTTCTGGTTTGCCAGCGCCACCAGCGGGACGAGAAAGAGCATCTTCCCCTTGTTGTTCAGCACGCGGTCGAGGCCGGCCATCTCGCCGATCAGCGTCTTCCCGGTCGCGGTCGCAGAGACGACGAGCTGGTCTCTGCCGTCGGTCGCGCCGTTCTCGACGGCGAGACTCTGGACCGGCAAGAGCGTGTCGAAGCGGCCTTCGAGGTGTTGCTGGATGCCGGGGTGGAGATCCAGCGAGTCCACCGGCACGAGGTCGATGTCGTCGACGGTCGCCGAGATCTCGTCGAACTTCGTCAGGTCGGGATCGAGTTCGCCAGCGAGCAGGTTCTCGATGCGATCGAGGTCCTGAACGTCGAGCAGGAGCTCTTCGAGGCGAGCCTGGGCGTCGCCGGTGATCCCGCCGTTGAGTGCGAGTTCGCGGTCCAGTTCCTCGCGAGCGCAGTCCGGACAGATGTGTTCGTCGTCGGCCTTGATCGCCGTCTCGCTCGTGATCGGCGAGTACCGGCCACTGGAGGCACAGTACCGGCAGGTGCGCACGACCTTCGCCGAGAGCTGGTAGCCGTCGAGCATCGCCTGTAGCTCCTCGCGCCCTCGCCCGGAGGTCTGCTCGGAGATACGGATCCGCGAGGCCCGACGAGCGAGTTCGACGAACTGGTCGGGACTGCGCAGGTCCTCGCTGGCCCCCCGCTTGATCCGGAGCCGGCGAGGCCGTGGCCCGGCGTCGGTCTGTTTGAGTTCGAGCACGCCGTGAAACACTCGATCACCGTCCCGCCGAACGACGACCCGGTAGTCGTCGCCGTGCTCGTGGAGGAACAGCGTATCGACGCGTGCGACCTGCTGAGACACGCCTGGACGAACGCGGCGGAGCTATTTGAGCGGTTCGGAACCTCGCCGGTTCGCCCGACTACCCCGCAACCAGTCGGTACGAATCCGACGCGAACGCTTACTTCACAGATGTGTGAATTCAGAAACAACAACATGAACCTCGACATCGAGCAACTGGCACGGTACCCGATGGAATCGGACGACTGGGTCGTGACCGTCGCGATCGGCGGCGTAGCGACGCTCTTGGCAGTGTTCGTGGTGCCGATCTTCGTGGTCACGGGCTACACGGTCCGGGCGATCCGGGCCGGTATGGAGGACGCAAGCGAGCCGCCGGTCTTCGACGAGTGGGGATCACTGCTCACAGAGGGACTGGTCGCGGCGGTCATCACGTTCGTCTACCAGCTCATCCCGATGGTCGTGTTCGGCGTGTTGGTTGGGGGCTCGATCCTCACGTTCACGACCGGCTCAGAGACCGCCGCGGGACTGGGGCTGTTCGGACTGTTCGGCGGCCTGCTCCTCTGGTGGGTGCTGGCGATCGTCTTTGGCTACGTCGGTCTGGCGGGCGTCGCAAACTACGCGAGAGAGCGGTCGTTCGGTGCCGGATTCGACGTGGCCGTCATCAGAACCGCCGTCACGTCACGCGACTACGCCGTCGCGTGGCTCTACGTGATCGCGCTCAACGTCGTCGTCGGCGTCCTCGCTGGTGCACTCAACGTCGTCCCGATCCTCGGCGGGATCGTCGGCGTCTTCCTGGGCTTCTACGCCCTGATCATCGCGGGGTGGCTCCTGGGAGACGGGTTCGCCGCTGCGACCGACACGCACGTCGAGTCGACGGTAGACGAGAGCACGAGCGTCGCGTAATGTCGACCACAGAGTTATCAGGTCAGAGAGGCAATAATTCACAATGGCAGACAACAAGAGCGGACGAGACGATCAGGCCGACGACGCCGACCGACGCCAACGCGAGCGGGACATCCTCACCGCGCTCGAACGTAACGACGAGACGGAGCCGCCCGTCGACGAGCGGGCACTGGGCGAACTGGAGACAGAACTGGACACCTTGTCGTTCCCCGTGACAGCGCGGGAAGTCGTCGAAACCCTCGGAGATCGGACCGTCGAGTCGGACGCAGGCGTCCACACGGTCGCGGATCTCCTCCCAGATACAGATCAGGAGACCTTCGACGAGCCGGCGACCGTCCGGACCCGCGTCCAGCGTCCGACCATCGCCGCAGCGATGAAGCGCATCGTCGAACACTGTCAGTCGATCCAGCAGACCTCGCTTGGCACCTCACAGCGAGAGGCCTACGAGAAGACGTTCCGGGCACTCAAAGCGGTCGACGCCGACGACGACGACGAAGGGATCCAGTACGTCGCCGATTGGATCGTCGAACGGATCGACGAGACGGGCACGCTGCCCGGATCGCGAGCGGTGCGCCGGGAAGCCGCGACGTTCTGTCGCGCGAACGGATACAGCGTCCGCAACGACGAGTGGCTCGGCGTCTGAGGTCGGTCACGCAGGGGGCTTAAGCCCCTCCCACGACAAGCGACGACTATGCGACGATTCCGTATCGGCAGTGCCTTCGGCATTCCGATCCAGTTGGACCTGACCTTCCTGCTGGTGTTGCCACTGTTCGCGTGGATCATCGGCTCGCAGGTCGAGCCGACCGTCGAGTTGCTCAATCGGTTCGGTGGGAATCTCGACCCGGCAGTCCTCACCACCGATCTCCTGCCGTGGCTGCTGGGCATCGCTGCCGCGATCGGCCTGTTTACCGGCGTCGTCCTCCACGAGCTGGGCCACTCACTCGTGGCGATCCGCTACGGCTACCCGATCGAGTCGATCACGCTGTGGCTGTTCGGCGGCATCGCACAGTTAGACGAGATGCCCGAAGACTGGCGACAGGAGTTTCTCATCGCGCTGGCCGGCCCCGTCGTCAGCGTCCTCGTCGGGATCGTCTCGCTGGTCGGGTTCGTGCTGGTCCCCAGCGGGACGACGGCGTTCGCTGCCGTCCGCTTCGTCCTTGGCTACCTCGCGCTGATGAACGTCGCGCTGGCCGTCTTCAACATGCTACCGGGGTTCCCGATGGACGGCGGCCGCATCCTCCGGGCGCTGCTGGCCAGGACGAACCCCTACGCGCGCGCCACGGAGATCGCGGCCGAGGTCGGGAAGGGCTTCGCGATCCTGCTGGCGCTGTTCGGACTGTTCCCGCCGTTCAATCCGCTCTTGATCGGGCTGGCCTTCTTCATCTACATCGGCGCGGCCGGCGAGTCCCGCCAGACGGTCATGCGAGCGGCCTTCGAAGGCGTCACCGTCGCCGACGTGATGACGCCCGCCGACCGCGTGACCACCGTCGACCCCGACACGAAGGTCCGCGAGCTCATCCGGACGATGTTCGAGGAACGCCACACCGGCTACCCCGTCGAGCGCAACGGTGAGATCGTCGGCCTCGTCACGCTGGAAGACGCCCGCGCCGTGCGAGAGGTCGAACGGGACGCCTACACCGTCAGCGACATCATGACGACGGAGCTCATCGTCCTCTCGCCCGAGGAAGACGTGATGACCGCACTCTCGGAGCTGGAGGGGAACAACGTCGGCCGCCTGATCGTCCTCGACGAAGCCGACGAGTTCCGCGGGCTGCTCACCCGCAGCGACATCATGACGGCACTGACGATCATCAAAGAGAACCCCGACTACAAGGCCGACGACGAAGGCGAAGCGACCGTCTTCGAGCCACAGGCGTGAGCGACACAGCACTACCGGACTGCACACCGTCCGCCGCCGTGGCACAAAACCTATCCTGGCGCGTTTCTTCCAGAAGAGTATGCATCGAAGACAGTTCGTGAGCGCCGGCGCTGGAGTGGGACTAACGGCGCTCGTCGCGGGCTGTCCGGGACTCTCCGGCGATGATGGGGCTGCGCTGGTCGTCCAGAACGACGACTCCGCGTGGCTGTCGACGACGAGACAGTCCGGGTCGCGACGGTCCGCATGCAATCGGACATCCAGCACGTCTACGTCGAAATCGTGGGCCCCGAATCGATCGAAATCGGCCCGGATCGACTACACTCACCTACACCATCGAACTGAGCCGCCCGCCACCGGAGCTCGGCCCGCGAAATGCACCCGAACTCCGCCCGCCGGTGACAGGGCGGACACAGCGAGACGACGTTGTCCAGCGTGTGGGCGTCCCGCTCGGCCAGCACCGGCATCTCGACGAACGCCCGCACCGGGACGACGTGGTGGACGTCGGGGTTGCGCCCCAGTTCCTCGGCCGTGGTCCCGCAGACGACGCACTCGTGGCCGTCCCGCTCCAGTGCCGCCGCCCGGACCGCGTTCCACCCCTTACCGTACGGCCCGACCGTCCCACCCTCCCAGTTCGGGTGGCCCTCGCCCGTGAACTGCTCCGAGAGCCACGCGTACTGACAGTCGGGACCGCAGAACGTGGCCTCCCCGGTGATCTGGTGGGGGTAGCGCTCGACTGTGGCGTCGCACTCGTCACAGGCGACGGTGGCTTTACCACCGTTCCAGCGGGGGTTCTTTTCCCCGTCGATGTCGAGGGGTGTGCGCCACGACTCGGATTCGACGCATTCAGAGCAGAATTTCCCCGGCTTTTCACTCGGATAGTACTCGAACACGGTATCACAGATTTCACACGCCGTCTCCTCCTTCGCATCGCTGTAATTGGGATTGTCAGATCCCGTGTAGGAGACCGATCCATCGAGACATTCATCGGAACAGTATTTCTTCTCGTACTCCGAATAGAACGATTCACCGCAGGCCGCACATTCCCGGTTCGGAAGATGCTCGTCGTGGACCTGGCTGTGGTGAACACCAAGTCCTCGTCGACTGTCGAAGACTTTTCCACACGTCGGGCATCCGTGAACAGGCATATTTACGACAACAACTCCGTCGATATTATAGCATAGGATACCACGGTGAAAGTGAAGCAGATGATTACACAGCCGACGCTAAGTAATGTGAAAATTACTAGGTCCGGGCGCGAGAATTGAACCCGCCTCACAGGCACCACAAGCCTGTAGGATGCCACTACCCCAGCCCGGACACGCTGAAGCGTTTACCACTATCCCGCTGGAACTCATATACGTTACGACTCCGTACGGCCTTCGAGACGCTTTTACACGCCACACCCCAACGGTCTCTAAGCGTGGCCATCACCGACAAGATCTACGTCAAGAACCACCGCCAGCTCGCCTCACAGCTGGAGACCTCGTTCCCGAAGGGCGCGTTCAAGGGAGCGACGCTGGACATCCTCTTTCAGGGCGAGGGACTCGCGAAGCTCAACGAGGCAAGCCAGGATCGGGTCCTCGAGTTCGCCGAAGACTTCCTCGACTGTGACTGTCAGGCGAATCCCCACTGTGGCTGTCCCGAGGAGAAGTTCGTCCGATACCTCCTGGAGCTTCGGGCACAGGGACTCGGCCCCGACGCCATCGTCGACGTGATGGGCGACGACTACATGCTGTACGCCTACCCCGGCGACGTGCTCTCCTTTCTGGACGACTCGGTCAGGACGCTCGAAGCGGTCGAGGCACTGGCAGACGTAGACGGAAAACCGGACGTAGCGAAGCAGGCACGCGAGAGCAGAGACGAATTAGTCTAGGTCGTCGAAGCTACCGATGCGGTAGGACGCGTCGTCGTCGTCTTCGCCGTCGAGATCTTCGAGCTGGACGATGTCTTCCTGGTCGTGCTCGTCGAGTTGCTGGCGGAGCTGGGTGACGTAGCGCTTGTGCTCTTCGAGCTGTTCGCGGAGGTGGTCGGCCTCCAGTTCCAGCCGCTCGTGTTCTCGGACGAAGCTCTTGGGCACCTCGACTTTCGGCGGGAAGCTCTCGGTCGTCTCCTCGGTGTCCGTCGCTTCGTTGAGTTCGTGTTCGGGGACGACCTCGACCTGGCCGTCGTGAGCGACGAGGAGATCCACGTAGTCACGGAACACCGCAGACAGCGAGATGTCTCGTTCCTCGGCGATGCCACGGAGGGTCTCGAACTTCTCCTGGCTGACCCGAAACGAGATCGTCTTGTTCTTGTTGCTCATCCTTGTGTTCAGTTTGTCCCCGCATCATACTTAACCGTTTGTCAGACGATCGCACGGCTGACGGGGGATCGAAAGAAAACGAACGGGTGCCGGAAGTCGGACTACTGCTCGGCGCTGGTCGTCTCTCGCTGCTCACGGGTCACGCTGTTCCTCGCTCGCAACTCCGAGACCCGCCTTCGCTACGCTTCTGGCGCGTCTCGCTGCTCGCCTTCGAGACTCTCCAGTGCGCCGACCGCGGCGCGGCGGTAGTTCTCGACGGGCAGGTCGTACTGCTCGCTGGCCATCTGGACGTACTCGTCCATCTCGGCACCGTCCTCGTCGTCGAACGCCTGGATCCGGTCGAGCGTTCGCTGGGCGGTCTCGACGACCCAGCGGTCGCGGGTCGCCTCGTCGACCTGTGAGATCGACTCCGGACGAACAGAGACGTTGACCTCGCCGTCGTCGGTCTCGTAGGTCCGGGGCTTGCCGACGACGGCGACGTAGGCCGGCGGCTCCAGTTCCCGCAGCATCGAGGCGGCGTCGGGCTGGTACTGGCCGGCGTACATGAAGAACGTGTCGCCGTTGGGGTCGACGACTCGTCCCTGCCAGTACTCGCTGTCTTCACCGACGTCCTCGGTCTCGGTCAGCGTACCGACGAGGAACACGCGGTTGGCCCGCTCGCCCGTCGGCAACAGGACGTAGACGGGTGCGCGCTCGTCGTCGGACTCTTTGAAGGTGTAGCTCGCGTCGTTGAACTCGCTGGCGAAGACGCGGCGTGCGACTTCGCGGGTGGGTGTTGCAGCCATCTCAAATCGACCTCGCTTTGATCAGCATCGCCTCGGCGTCCACTGGCCCGTCCAGTCGCTCCTGTTCGTTCGCCAGGACGTACCGTCCGAGCGTCGGGCCGGTGACTCGGTAGTACCGACCCAGCACCTTCTGGCGCATCTCGTCGGCCACGACGGTCGTGTCCAGCGCGTCCATGGCCATCTCTTTGCCCTCCGCCAGCGAGATGCCGGTCAGTGCCTCGGTCGCCTCCTCGTCGAAGATGACCTCGGTGACCTCCTCGCCGTCGTCGAGGACGCCCTTGATGCGGAGGTCGAACTCGCCTTCGACCTCGCCGTGCTCGTTGCAGCGGCCGTTCTGGAGGACCCGCGTACAGTCCTCCTCGGGACAGCGCTTGATCAGGCCGCTGCCAGACTGGATGTCGACCAGCGCGCCCTCGACCTCGACGGCGTCGTCGCCGACCTCGATCTCTTCGTCGACGGCCTCGATGGTCGTCGTCCGGTTGAGCTTCACGGAGAAGCGGCCCTGGTACTCGTCGGTGACGACGTTTCGAAGCTCGTAGACCTGCCCTTCTTCGAGTTCCGGGAGGTCGGACTTGGACCACTTGGTGAACTTGATCGTCCCGGTCTCGTCGCCCAGCAGGCCGACCTGCGCGACGGCGTCGGCCGTGGCGTCCCACAGCTCGACGACCTTCGCGGTCACGTCGATCCACTCCTCGGGGGCGTCCACCTCGGCGATGTCGACGTGCTCGTTGCCGCCACCGCCCGAGAGCTGGTCGCGGTCCATGCCGGCGTCGTCGAGGTACGTGTTGACGACGCTGCGGCGGGCCTCGCTGAGCGGGACCTTGTACTCCTCGACCAGCGTTTCGAGGCGCTCCTCGATCTCGTCGACGGTCACGTCTAACTGGTCGTCGAACTGCTCTTGTATCTCTGTCGCAGGGGTATGCAAATCGGTCATTGGTGTCTCTGTCTCCGCGTGTTTTCGATGGGAGACACCTGTCGATTGGTCGTCTCGGTACATAAACCCTCGTCAACCACACCGAAAGTGAAAGCGACGCCCGGCGTGGCGAGGGCTTTCGGCGTCTCTGCTCCAACACCCTCTGCCTGTCTGAACACGATCCTTCGTTGCCAGAGAAGATTCTTGAGGCGCGAGCCGAAACGGTACGTATGGCCGACGACGACCGGACGAGCCTCTTTCAGCAGATGATCAGGACGACCCTCCGGTCGGCGGGCCGCCAGATCGAGGACGCCAAACAGGCCTACACCGACGCCAAGCGGTCCGCGCTCGCGGATCTCCCCCAGAACGACGACGGGAAGGCTCGCATCGTCTGTCGACGCTACGCCGAGCGCCGCGCAGTCCGCCTCGACGACCAGGCGCGCCCGGCCTGCTTCGACCCCGACCACCCTGACTGCCAGGGCTGTGCCGAAGACGTGAAAGCAGGCAGCGTCGAGACCTGGTAGAAACCACCTTTTTCGACTACGGGTGCGCCAGAAGCCCACTGCGTGTCGAAAAGTGTTGGCGAAAGAGGCTCGACTTCGGTCGAGTGAACCGGCCGACAGTCTCTCGGACAGAATTTTTGAGAGCGGCCGGCGTCCAAGCGGATACATGGATCGCCCCATCGTCGCTCTGGTACTGGCCGGCGGGACGGGGACGCGTCTCTACCCAGCCAGTCGCTCGGACCGGCCCAAACAGTTCCAGTCGTTCGGCGGTGACCGGTCGCTGCTGACCAGCGCCATCGAGCGAGTCGGTTTCGCCGAGGAGACGTACGTCCTCACTCGCGAGGCCTTCGCCGACGAGGTCCACGACCACGCGCCCGAGGCGGCCGTCCTCACCGAGCCAGCGCCGAAAGACACCGGCCCCGCGCTCGTCTACGCCGCCCACCGGATCCGCGAGCAGGTCGGCGACTGCGTCCTCCTTGCGGTGCCAAGCGACCACGTCGTCGGCGACGGCTTCGAGGCCGTCGGGCGGCGGGCGGCTCGCACCGCAGTCGAAACGGAGGGGCTGGTGACCGTCGGTGTGGAGCCGACGCGTCCCGAACCGGGCTACGGCTACATCGAGCCCGGAGAGAGCCGAGAGGGCTACGAGACCGTCACGCAGTTCCGCGAGAAGCCGGACCGCGAGACCGCCACAGAGTACGTCGACCGTGGTTGCTACTGGAACGTCGGCATGTTCGCGTGGACGCCCGAAGCGTTGCTGTCGGCCGCGCGGGCGTCGCCGCTGTCGGCCCTCGTCGACGCACTGGAGCGGGGCGAACCCGAACGGGGGTTCGACGCCGTCGATCCGGTCAGCGTCGACTACGCGGTCCTCGAACGGGCCGATGAGGTGTTCGTCGTGCCCGCCGACTTCGCCTGGGACGACCTGGGCGCGTGGGACGCGCTGGCGCGGCACTTGCCGACAGACGACGACGGTAACGCCGTGCTCGGCGACGCCGTGACCGTCGACGCGGCGGACAACGTCGTCGCGACCGACGGCCACGTCAGCCTCGTCGGCGTCTCCGATCTGGTCGTCGCGAGTTACGGGGACCGAACGCTGGTCGTCCCCGCCGACGAGAGCCAGCGCGTCCGCGAGGTCGTCGCCCGCCTCCGAGACGAAGACGCGTTCTGAGGGGCGCGACGACTGGCACTGCCGAAAAAGTCTTCCCATCGCCGGCAGTAGGCGGCGCTATGGCAGGCGCTGCCCGGCAGTTCTGGCTGTTCGTCATTCCGTTCATCGTCGGCTTCGCGGCCGTCGGGCTGTTGGCGCTGTCGTTTTTCTTCCCGGGCGAACTCTACACCGTCGACAGCACGGGCTACCTGCTGACGGCGATCGTCGCGGTCGCGTCGCTTGGAATCGTCGTCTGGCAGTCGGTCGTCAGCGAGCGCACCGTCGTCGGCGGGATCGACGAACCCGAGCGGCGCTAGCTCCGCATCGACCCGCCGTCGATTGGCAGTGCCGTCCCCGTCACGTACGAGGAGCGCACACTGGAGAGGAACGCGACCACGTCGCCCAGCTCGCGCGGGTCGGCGATCCGGTCGAGGGGCGCGTCGGACCACTCCGCTCGGCCCTGCTCGTAGCTGTCGTACTCCCCGCGTTCGACGGCGTCCTCGATCAGTTCCTGGATGCGCGGGGTCTCGTGAGCGCCGGGGAGGACCGCGTTGACCCGGACCTCGGGGGCGAACTCGCGGGCCTGTGTCTTCATGAGGCCGATGACGGCCCGCCGGACCGAGTTCGACAGCACGAGGTCGTCGATGACCTCTCTGACCGAGCGGGAGGTGATGTTGACGACCGTGCCGGCCTCGGAGTCCCGGAGGTGCGGGTAGGCAAAGCGGGTGGTCCACACCGCGCTCATCACGAGGAGGTCGTAGGCGTGGTACCAGTCGTCGTCGGTCGTCGAGCGGAAGTCCCCACTGGATGGGCCGCCGGCACTCGTGACGACGTGGTCCAGCCCGCCCAGTTCGTCGACGGTCTCCTCGACGAAGGCGGCGACGTGATCCTGGTCGGTGATGTCGGCCTCGACGGCCAGCACGTCGCCGTCGCCGGTCGCTTCGAGCTGTTCGCGAGCGGCGTCGACGTGGGCCGCCGTGCGGCCACAGACCGCGACGTGAGCGCCCTCGCGGGCCAGCGCCGTGGCACTCGCCAGTCCGAGGCCGCTGGTCGCTGCGGTACACAGTGCGACGTTGCCGTCGAGTTCCAGATCCATGTGGCCCGGTGCGCGCGGCAGCCCCAAAACGTCGTCGTCAGCGCCTCGACAGGCGAGTGCGATAGCGGTCGAGCAGCGTCTCGGCCAGCCGCCGCTCGGTCGGCGTGAACCCCAGCCACCGCAGGACGGCCGCGTAGGCCGCCAGTCCCGCGGCGGTGCCGACGACGAGCGCAGTCGTGGACGGGAGCGTCGCCTTCGCCCCGAGCGTGACGGCCGCGAGGACGGCCCCGGCGGCGATCGGTTGCAGGTGCAGCCGAGTGAACGGCTGGAGCCCTTCGAGCCGATAGAGCACGGCGACCTCGAACCCGTTGTTCAGCGTCAGCATGAGCAGGTAGCTCGCGACCAGCCCGGGCAGGTCGTAGGCCAGCGTGAGCGGGACCGCGACCGCGATCAACAGGAGCGTGACGACGGTGTTGACGAGCAACAGTGCGCGCTGGTTGTCGGTCATCGTCAACAGGATCCCGACGCTGCCGGCCGCACACGCGCCGTACTGGGCGACGACGAAGCCCGGCAGGAGCGGCGCGTACTCGACGAACGTCGGCCCGAACAGCGCCATGACGGCTTCGCGATACACCACGACGGGGACCGACAGCGCCGTCACGCCCACGAGGACGATCCGGCTGGTCACGTGATAGAGCCGCGACAGCGCGGCCCGCGACTCTTCCTCGTGCAGGGCCGCCGCGACGGGCGGGATGAACTGATTGATCCCCATGAGCGGAAGTCTGACCAGCGAGCCGAGCAAGACGCCGACGGAGAAGACGCCCCCCGCGACGCCAGAGAGGAAGAGCGCGATCAGCGGGTAAAAGCCCAGGCGCTGGACGACCGTCGCGAACCCGCCCGCGAACAGCGGCGCGGTGTAGCGGACGTAGCGCCGCCAGATGGAGCCCTCGCCGTCGGTTCGCAGTCGCGGCCGGACGCCGCGATCACGGGCCAGCCACACGGCGGCGACGACGCCGACCAGCCCCATCACCGCGACCACGCCCAGCGCCACCGCCGCCAGGTCGGCGAAGAGGATCGTCCCGGCGACGCCGACCAGCAACTGGCCCGTCGGGACGGCGATCCGGAGCGTCAGCGTCAGCGGCCCGACAGCCTCGAAGCCGCGGAACATCTCGGCGACGGTAAAGAGCCAGACGCTGGCCGGCAGCCCGACGGCGAAGATTCGCAGGAAGGTCCCGAACCGCTCGCCCTCGCCGGTCACCGTGACGGCAAGCGGCGTCGCGACGTACAGGGCCGCACCGAACAGCGTCGCGACGCCGAGCAACAGGAGGCTCGCGACGGTCAGCAACGCGTCGCGCTCCGCGTCGCTGTCGGCGTTCGGGAGGAAGCGACTCAGGCCGGAGCGAAAGCCAAGCGCGAGGTGCAACAGGAAGCGCTGGAGCCTGCGTGCGACCGCGAAGACGCCGTAGGCTCCGGCGCTGAAGCCGTTCGTCAGGACGGCCGTGAACGCCAGCGTGAGCGCGCGCTGGAAGAGAATCCCCGGAATCGAGACCGTCGCACCGTGGGCGACCCGTTCCAGCGCGTCGTCGAGGGTCGCCTCGACGGACGCCTCGCTGTGCTCGTCGCTGCGAGCGGTGTCTGACTCGGGCGAGGACGCCGATGGCACGGGCTACCGTGTCCGACGGGCTCGAATAAATCCGATGATCCACTCTCCGTGGCTGGGAAAAAACGGGTGACTGTCCACCCCGGCGGCGCTATCCGCCCCAGAAGTTGTCGCGACTACCGAGACGCTCGCCGTCCTCGTCGTCCTCGCCCTGGTACCCCTCGTCTTCGTCGTCTTCTCCGTCGTCCTCGTCCAGTTCGAGGCGTTCGACCTCGTCGGCGCGGGCGTGGTTCGACCGGACCTTCGTGATCCGGACGCGGGCCTTCGCCGGTGGGAGGAGGCCGTCGACCATCACGATGAAGCCGTCCTCGGTGCGGCCGACGCCGGCACCGCTCTCGTGGATGTCGTCGACCTCGACGACGACCTCCTCGCCGAGTTTGACGGGCTGGCTCTTCAGATCCGAGATCGGCTGGTTGTAGTGGTTGCACCACTCGGCACCACCGCGGTCGCCGTAGTGTTGACACCCCATCCCCTCGATGCGCTCGCTAAACTCGGGGCAGTCGTCCGCGAGTGGACAGTCGGCCATGCGACTGGTTACTGTGGCCGTCGGCAAAACGCTTACGAGCGACGGTTTCTCGGGGCCGAACGGCGTCGTGTGGGCGCGTCGGGGCCTGGGGACGGCGCTCGGTCACGCGAGCAGCGCCGCGTCGTCCGTTCGCCGGAGCCGCGACCGGGGGAACGAGTACCGGCGGTCGCCGTCGCCCAGATACGCCACCTCGACGACGACGTCGTCGGCCGGATACCCCTCGTTGGTGGGGTAGGCCGCGACCGTACAGTCCGCGGCGTCGACGCGGACGTCGTCGGCCCGGCGATCGGTGACGCGGACGACGACCAGCCGGTCGCCCGTCTCCCGATCGAGGACGACCGTCCCCGGATCGAGCGCGCAGGTCGCACAGAGGTGGGGCGTCGGGGCGTCCTCGGGAACGAACGTCTCGGTCTCGCAGGCGTCACACACCGCCCGGACCTGTCCCGGCGGTGGGACCCGACCGGCGGTGATCTCGATGGCCACCCGGCGGACATGCTTGCACCGCCGGCCTCTGATCTCGTGGTCGGGACAGGTACAGCTGCCGGTCGTCGCGTCGACGACGTAGGTCGCACCGCTCTCGGAGTCGACGGCGTAGCGCGAGCCCGGGAGCGACCGCACCGCCATCGCCTCCGTCCAGGCGCGAGCGGCCCGCTCGTCGAGTCGTCGAAGGTCGGGAACCAGTGCAGTCTTGCGCGGCGCGTCGGCGGGATCGATGAGCGTCATAGTGGTGGACACGGGTGTTTGGGCGAGATGTGTCCGTACGAATAGGGAGGTGCTCCAGCAGCCTAAATCGCTCGGCCGGTGTGGAGGGTAGTGTTCAGATAAGAGACCAGGAGTGGTCGCAACAAGGCACCGAAAGCCCTCGCGTCGTTGCGGTCCCGCGACTCGCTGCGCGCGCTTCGCGTGCTTGCGTCGTCGGGGGTTCTCGCAACGACGCTCGCCCTTTCATCCACCAGGGTATAGACGGCTGAACAGCCGACTCCTGGCGGATGAAAGGGCGAGGCGCGGTAGGCGGATCTGCGGCGGCACTATTCGACCGCAGAGAGAATATCCGCCGCAGATCCGCCTAGCGTGCCGAGGGCTTTCGGTGTCTGTAAGTCTGAGACTGAGGTTGCTTATCTGAACACTGCGGTGTGGAGCTACCCGACGGGTGACAGCGATGCCACCGCCAGCATATGTGTCTCGACGCCCAACGAGCGGTATGAGCCAGCAGACGACGACGGAGATCTACACGGCCCCGCGGACGGACGTGTCCCAGAACCAGGGCAAGTTCCGGATTCACTTCAACTTCCCCGGACGGAACCACCCGGACCACGAGGACCACGGCTACGGCCCGCTGGCGACGGTCGTCGAGTCGTTCATGGACCCGGACACGCTGATCGGGATGCACCCCCACCGCAACGAGGAGATCGTCTCCTGGGTCCCGGCGGGCGTGATGCGCCACGACGACCGGCGGGGCAACGACCTCGTCACCGACAGCGAGCACGTCATGGCGATGAACGCCGGCCGAGAGTTCTGGCACGCCGAGCGGACCGACGCCGACGATCCGCCGCTGCGGATGCTCCAGATCTTCGTCCGGCCCCACAGCCTCGACCTCGATCCCGACATCCAGCACGAACCCCTCCCCGACCCGGTCGACGGCGAGTGGCGTCGCGTGTTCGGCCCCGAGGGGTCGGACGCCCCCGTCACGGTTCGCAACGAGGTGGACCTGTACGATCTGCGACTCGACGAGGGCGACGAGATCACGCTCCCGGAGCGAGCGGGCCGGGACACCTACGTCTACGTGTTCGAGGGAGCAGCGACCGTCGACGACGCGACGCTGGCGGAGACCGAGAGCGCACTGGTCGTCGGCGACGGAACGGCGACGCTCACGGCGGAGGACGACGCCATCGTCGTCGCGTTCCTCATCGACCCCGACGCGCCGATCACGCGACAGGGGACGATCGGACGATAGCCGACCACCATTTTCCGCTACGGGTCGCCTTCGGCGACCGCTTGCGCAAAAACGTGGTCTCACTGAGCGTCGCGAAGTGAGGCTGCCGGCGACCTGCCGGGTCCTCCGGACCGCTCGGTCGCCCGGATGCTACGGCAAACGTGCGGTCAGTACAGGTGGTGAGTCTATCAGTCCGATTTTTGAACGTTGTCAGATTTAGAACCAAGTGTAGAAAAAAGCACGACCAGTAGCGTGCATACACCGATGACACCGAGATAGATATTAGCTCGCCCTGCTGTCGCCCAATACTCGTAAGACAGGTCGATAGCGATGACTGCAGAGATTACGACAAGGAGGAACTGGATAGGTTTACTAGACCAGTATTTGGAAAGGAGGACCATATCTCTTCCAGACGGTCATCCAATAAAGAGGTACGGACGCCTGACTGGTGAACTCGCAGCCGTACGGACCGACAGATCTGAGTCGATGCCGAGACACCGTCTGTCGAGAGGTTACGACGACGTACCCGAACGGGCTACTCGCCGACTGGCTGTGCGAACCCGAAGTTGGGTTTCACGTCGTCGACCCGGACCGTGACGGTGTCGCCCGTTTCGGTCCCGGAGACGAACAGCGTGTACCCCTCGACCTTGGCGATGCCGTCGCCTTCGCTGCCCACGTCCTCGATGGTGACTTCCACCGTGTCGCCCTCGCGGACCGGCGCGGTGAGAAAGCCCTTCGCGACGAGGTACAGCTCCGACGACGAGTCCCGAGAGGCGTCGGGCCGGACCTGCCGGACGTACTCGAACTCGCTCTCGATGTCGGCCTCCAGGTCGGCGAGGTCCTGGCCGTCGAACACCTTCACCGCGAAGTCGCCGCCGGTCGCGAGCACGTCTTCGGCGACCGCGAACGCCTGGCGTGCGAGGTGGATCGAGCGGGCGTGATCGAGGTCGTACTCCCCGGTCATGTTCGGCGCGAGGTCGGAGATGACCACGTCGACCGGCCGCTCGTCGCCCTCGGCACCGACCACGTCGCGCACCTCCGCTTTCGTCGCCTCGTCGGTCATGTCCCCGCGGATCGTCTCGACTTTCGGGTCGGGATCGTCGAGGTCGTCGATGCGCTGGCGGTCGACGCCGATCACGACGCCGCCGCTGCCGACGCGTTCCGCGGCGACCTGCATCCAGCCGCCGGGTGCGGCCCCGAGGTCCAGCACCGTCCGGTTCTGGCCCAGCAGGCCGGCGGTCTCGTCGAGTTGCTGTAGCTTGTAGGCCGAGCGGGCGCGATACCCCTCTTGCTTGGCCCTGTTGTAGTAGTCGTCTTTCCCGGACATGTTACGGTTGCCTCCGTGAGACTCGCTCTCCGTGTCGGGACGTACTGGTGGTCATACACTGATGGACGCGGCCGAAGGGGAAAGGGACATCGAATGAGCGATCGGAACCGAAGCGACACACCACCGTACGGATGGCTGTCTGTTCGTCTCGCGTGGTCGGGGCGGCTCTCTGGAGCGACCATACCAGTGTGAGTGAGTGACTACCATATATATTATCAATTACGATATTGGTGAGATACACTCTTTATCGAACAGATCCGTCTGAAAGGTAACGTGCAATGAGTTTCCCACGCTTTACCAGACGACAACTGCTCCAGGCGACCGCCAGTGTCGGCGCGGCCGGGCTCGCAGGCTGCTCGGACATCACGGGGGATAACGAGTCGACAGGTCGACAGACAGAGACCGAACAGGTCGACGAGGATGTCACGCAGGTCGGCATGATATACGCCCTCGCCGGACTCGACGATCGATCGTTCAACGACGCCGCAAACAGGGGTATCCAGCGGGCGCGACTCGACTACGGGATCTCGTTCTCGAATCACGAACCCGAGACTCGAGACGACATCGCACTGCTCCAGCAACGACTGGCCGACAGCAAGGCACCTGACTACGATCTTCTCTGTTGTATCGGCTTCGTCCAGGAGGGATCACTGAGCGACATCGCATCCGAGTCTCCCGAGCAGCGGTTCATGATCGTCGACAGTGTCGTCGACGCCGAGAACGTGGCCAGTTACGTCTTCAGTGAGCACGAGGGGTCGTTCCAGGCCGGCCACCTCGCGGGCGAACTGACGAGTAGAGAGATCGATCTCGGTACCGGCGCGACAGTCCCCGACCAGCGGACAGTCGGCTTCGTCGGCGGTGTCGAGAATCCGCTGATCGAGCGCTTCGAGGCGGGATACCGGGCCGGGACGAACTACGCCGATTCGGACGTGACCGTCCGCTCGTCGTATCTGGGGAACTTCAGTGACATCGAAGGGGCGTACGATACTGCGAAGGCGATGTACGACGAGGGCGCAGACATCGTCTATCACGCCGCAGGCAGTGCAGGGCTCGGGGTCTTTCAGGCCGCTCAAGCGTCGAACCGGTACGCGATCGGGGTCGACGCCGACCAGTCTCGGAGCAATCCACAGTACGCCGACGTGATCCTCGCGAGCATGGTCAAGCGCGTCGACAACGCGGTCTACAGCGCCACCACCGACGTGGTCGAGAACGACTTCCAGGGCGGCAACGTCGTCTCGTTGGGCCTCGAAGCCAACGGCGTCGACCTGGTCTACGGTATCTCGCTGGAACCCGCCGTCCCCGACGAGGTCGCCGCGGCACTCCAGCAGTCGAGAGACGACATCGTCGCCGGAGAGATCACGGTTCCGACGGAGGTAGAGGGGTGACGACAGATGAGTGATCGACTCACGCGCTACGGCCGTCTGCTCACGCCGTCGTTCGTCCGACAGCGGTACGCCGCACAGTTCGCGATCGCGTTTCTCGCGGTCATGATCGTCATTGCCGGGGTCGGGGGGATGACCTACGTCCAAGCCGAGGAGACGGTCGAGCGCAGTACGACGCAGCAACTGGAAGAGACCAGCAAACTCCAGGGCGAGTCGATCGGTTCGTGGGTCGCAGAGATGCGAACGAGTACCCGGTCGGTGTCCAGTGGCGAACCACTCCAGTCCGACCGGACGGCGGCGGCACACATCCTGTTGCAGGATCAGTTGCTCTCGGAAGACATCGTGAGCATGCACTACGTGAACACGAGCCAGAACCGGGTCGTCGCGAGCACGGAGCTACCGATCGAAGATCGCTCACTCGACGAGGTCGACGCTCCGTGGACCGACGCAGAGGTACCCGAAGGGCCGGGAGAGAACAGCCGCGTTTGGCAGTCGGACCGCTCGTACCGCTCACCGGTTCTCAACGATCGGCCGGTGATGGCGTTCGCTAGTTCCGTCCCACAGCGGCCCAACTCCTACGTCGTCGTCGTCAGTCGGATCCAACCACAACTCGAACGGATCCAGGGGGAAAACACCGACCAACGGACGACGATCGTCAACGAAAACGGAGAGACAGTCCTCGACATCGACCGGACAGTGTCGACGACGGAACACACCCAGCAGTTCGGGGCGATCCGGAACGGAACCGTGAACGGCACGACGACCCGGATCGGGACTGACCGTGTCTACGCGTACGCGACCGTTCCCGGCACCGACTGGGTCGCCATGACTGACATCGAGACTTCGACGGCCTTCGCCGTCCGTAACGACGTCGCCCAGTCGGTCGGGCTACTCGTGGTGCTCGGACTCCTGTCGCTCGGCGTCGTCGGAGTCGTGCTCGGCAAGCGGACGATCAGCCCGCTGACGCGCCTCCGAAGCCGAGCCGAACAGATGGAGGCTGGCGACCTCGACGTCGATCTCGACACCGGGCGGGAAGACGAGATCGGCAGACTGTACGACAGTTTCGACGCGATGCGTAACTCTCTCCGGCGACGTATCACCGAGGCCGAAGAGGCACTCGAAGAGGCCGAACAGTCTCGTTCGGAGGCCGAGTCGGCACGTGAGGAAGCCGAGGCCGCGAAACAGCAGGCAGAAGCAGTCAGCCAGCAGCTCAAAGAGCAGGCCGCGGCCTACAGCGACGTGATGCGGGCAGTTGCGGACGGCGACCTCACTCGTCGGATGGACCTCGACACCGATCAGGAAGCGATGGTCGAGATCGCGACGGAGTTCAACGCGATGATCGACCAACTCGAATCGACCGTCGGCAGCGTGATGGCCTTCGCAGAGGAAGTCGCGACAGCGAGTGAAGAGGTCTCGAGCGGTGCCGGTGAGATAGAGACCACAAGCCAGACCGTCGCCGAACGGATCCAGCAGATCTCCGACGGTGCACTCCGGCAAAACGAGACACTCGAAGAGACTGCCGGCGACATGAACAACCTCTCGGCGAGCATCGAAGAAGTGGCGTCCGCGTCCGCGACGGTCGCCAACACGGCAGGCGAGACGGCAGAACGCGGAAAGGAGGGGCGAGAAGCGGCCCGCTCTGCCATCGACGACATGGCCGAGATCGAGTCACGCTCGGATGCCGCCGTCGAACAGATGCTCGAACTCCAGAGCCAGATGGACGAGATCGGCAAGGTCGTCGACTTCATCACCGACATCGCAGAGCAGACGAACCTCCTGGCACTCAACGCGAACATCGAGGCTGCCCACGCCGACGGCAGCGGCGAGGGATTCAACGTCGTCGCCGACGAGGTCAAGAATCTCGCCGAGGAGACGAAGACCGCGGCAGAGCAAATCGAGACACAGATCGACGAACTCCAGAATGCGACCGACGAGACAGTCACAGACATCCGAACGACGAGAGATCAAATCAGTAACGGGGTCGAGACCGTCAGAGAAGTCTCCAGCACGCTACAGGAGATCGTCGACGCGATCGAAGACACCAATCAGGGCGTCCAAGACATCAGCACGACCACGGACGAACAGGCCGACGCCACGCAGCGCGTCGTCAGTCAGGTCGACGAGGTCACGGAGATCAGTCAGGAGGTGACCGAGAGTGCAGAGCAAGTCTCGGCCGCCGCCGAAGAGCAGACGGCGTCGGTCGCCGAGATCGCGAGCAGTGCCGCCACGCTCAACGAGCGTGCGACGACGCTCGCAGACTCTCTGGACGCCTTCACCGTCGACGACGAATCCGAAACCGACGGCAGGGACTGATACGGATTAGTGTAGCCGTTTTCCCGGTCGACCGCACCACGGTGTGCGGTCAATCCGGTAAAGATCTACAATAATCCGTATGAGACTGTTACCTGTCATTGCGTCACCGCGTCAACCACCTCTTGACGACGAACGCCGTTACAGGCAGACGGCCCGCGGTACGAAGGCATAGCTATCGTCGTGTAGTAGTACGTGTTTTCTGTACATCCCGAACTTGTTCGGGCGCTTCTGACGGCCTGAGAAGCCGCTTCTGTATATATGTGGTCTGGGTAGAAAGGTGCAGATGTCGGAGGCAAGCTCAATGTCATCCATTCCACGCTCGACGCGTCGCCGCGTGCTCAAGGCGCTCGGCGTCGGCGGGACGGCCGCCCTCGCTGGCTGTACCGCGCCGAGCAACCAGGAGGCGACCGAGGTATCGACGACTGATCGCGCGACCCCACAGGAGCCAAGCATGAACCCAGCCAAGGAGACCGACGTCGACCGTATCGCCGCGGACCCGACCGACATTCCCGAGCCGATCGATCGGGACGAACCCGAGACGGTCGAGGTCGAGTTGACGACCAAGGAGTTGGTCGCCGAGGTCGAGCCCGGCGTCACGTACACGTACATGGCCTTCGAGGACCAGATCCCCGGGCCGATGATCCGCGTGCGGAAGGGCGACACCGTCGAGTTGACCATCACGAACGAGGAGGGCAACTCGATGCCCCACAACATCGACCTCCACGCGGTGCGCGGTCCCGGCGGCGGCGCGGAGGCGTCGATGGTGGCACCCGGCGAGACCGAGACCTTCCGGTTCAAAGCGACGTACGCGGGCTCGTACATCTACCACTGTGCCGTGCCGAACCTCGACATGCACATCTCCTCGGGGATGTTCGGCATGATCCTCGTCGAACCGGAAGACGGGCTGCCCGAGGTCGACCACGAGTTCTACTTCGGGCAGCACGAACTGTACACGACGGGCGAGGCCGGCGAAGAGGGCCACCACGACTTCGACTTCGAGTCGATGAAGGCAGAGGACCCGACCTACGTCCTCACCAACGGGGAGAAGTACGCGATCACGCCCGATGTCCACGGCTCGCCGACGATGCAGGTGGGCGACACCGCGAGGGTGTACATGGCGGTTGGCGGTCCGAACCTCGATTCGAGCTTCCACCCCATCGGCTCCGTCTGGGACGAGGTGTACCCACAGGGTGCCATCGAGAGCGATCCCCACGTCAACGTCCAGACGACGCCGGTCAAGCCCGGATCGACGGTCATCGCGACGCTGCACGCCGAGGTGCCCGGTGCGATCAAGCTCGTCGACCACGCGCTCACCCGAGTCGCTCGCAAGGGCAACATGGCCGTCATCATGCGGGAAGGCGACGAACAGCCCGACGTGTTCGACCCCGAGCCCTGACGACGGTCGTCGCCGCACGCGCACGCGATGAATGGCGTCTTTTTTAATGGATGGGGGCGTAGCCGTGGCCAAGATGTTCAACGCCATCGTGAGCGCAGACACGCTCCAGGCGACACTCGACTCCGTGAGCGTGCTGGTGGACGAGTGCAAGATCCACCTGAACGAGGAGGGCCTCGAAATTCGCGCCGTCGATCCCGCAAACGTCGGGATGGTCGATCTCACACTCGAAGCCGCAGCCTTCGAATCCTACGAGACCGACGGCGGCCTCATCGGTGTCAACCTCTCGCGGCTCGAAGACATCGCCGGCATGGCCGACGCCGGACAGCTCGTCCACCTCGAACTGGACGAAGAGACGCGCAAGCTCCACATCGCCATCGACGGGCTGGAGTACACGCTCGCGCTGATCGACCCCGATTCGATCCGACAGGAGCCGGACCTGCCGGATCTCGACCTGGCGGCCCACGTCGTCATCGAGGGCAAAGACATCGACCGTGCCGTCACCGCCGCCGACATGGTCTCCGATCACATCGCGCTGGGAGTCGACGCCACCGACGAACTGTTCTACGTCGACGCCGAGGGCGACACCGACGACGTCCACCTCGAACTCGACCGCGAGGACCTGATCGATCTCACGCCCGGCGACGCTCACTCGCTGTTCTCACTCGACTACCTGCAGAACATGAACAAGGCGATCCCGAAAGACGCCGAGGTCCGGATGGAACTGGGCGACGAGTTCCCCGTCAAGATGCACTTCGACTTCGCCGAGGGACAGGGATCGGTCACCTACATGCTCGCGCCGCGCATCCAGAGCGAGTAACGCTGCCGACTACGTCTGGGGAGAAGCTCGCCAGATCGCGAATACCGCGTCGCAGTGACGGCCAGCAGTGTCAGCCGTGTTTTGCTGCTGTCTCCCGATATCGCCCCCAGTCAGAGCGATCGATACGCAGCCTGTCGAGATCGGTCGGGGGAGACGACATCAGAGCCCGCCGACGCTCCAGAGCAGGCCGAGGACGCCGACGGCACCGCCCGCGATCCCGGCGAGAGCGTAGCCAGCGGCCCGGCGACGGTACCGCCGCGCGACGCCGGCCGGCGACCCGGCGACGATCGTGGTCCGGGGACCGCGGAGGACCGGTCCGTCGTCGTCGCTCACCACCGCACCCCAGACAGTCACGGTGTCGCCGGGCCGGAGCACCGTCTCGGTGTACTCGCGTGGCCGATCGGCGTAGTCGGCTTCGACGCTGGGTGCGGGGTCGGCGAAGCCGTCGGGCGGCTCGCTGTCCGGTCGCCGGACGACCGACCGCTCCCCGTCGAGAGCGAGCGTCGCGTCGGTGGGATCGACACACAGTGGGCCGGAGCCGTCGTCGAGGACGAAGGGACAGCCACCGGTGCCGCCGTCGACGGTCCGGTGGGGGTCGTCCTCGTCGTAGCGTCGCAGTCCCGGCCCGGTGACCGAGACGGACCACGACCAGCAGACCGCCGAGCGACCGGTCACGGGCGCAGCGTCGGCGTGGTCGTCGGTCACCGTACCGGACACCGCCGTCGTCCCCGTCTCGGCCCGCCCCGTGGCGTCGACCTGGTCGGGCCGGCACCGCCACCACCGGCGGGCGAAGCCGTAGCCCCCGGCCACTGCCTCGCAGGCGCCGACGAGGACGACCACCCAGAGACCGACCCGGAGGACGTATCGTCGGCTGGCGAACACCGCCTCGAACGAGACTCGCCCGCCGACGGCGACGACCAGCACGGCGACGCCGACGCCGACAGCGACGGCGACCGCCGATCGCCCCGGCGTCAGTCCGTGGCGGGTGCGGAGCGGTGCCGGTGCGCCGGCACTCTCGTAGTAGGCGTACACCGCGAGGAAGGCCACGGCCAGAAGAGCCACGAAACCCAGAAAGAGTCTGAACGGATCGGCCATAGCGGGGGTTCCGGCGGGGAGTACCTAACCGCTACGGACCGTCGGCCGCGAGGGGGACCGAGCCCGCTCCGTCTTGCGACCGTCTGACGGACCCTTTTGTACGACGACCACGAGTAGCCGCGTATGGAGAGTCTCGGCGACGCCTACGGCGGTTCCCGCTGGAACGGGCGCGATCCGAGACGCGTCTACGCCGGGGTCGTGCTGTTCGCGGTCGGCGTGCTCGCCGTCGTCGTCGGCATCCTCATCGTGACGACGCCGCTCGGGACGCTACTGGGAGCCGACAGCGCGACCGAGGCCCAGTCGCTGGCCGGCGTCCTCGCGGGACTGGGTGTCCCGGCGTCGCTCGCGTCGGTCGTCGTCGTCCTGCCAGCGACGCGCCGCGAGCACGTCGGCGTGCTCGCGGGCACGCTCCTCTGTGTCGTCGGCGTCGGCCTGTTCGCCTACGCCTACCCGGCCCGGTGGACCGGGACCGCTCAGTCGCTGGCCTTCCCGACCACGACCGTGTACTTCCTCGGGGGGTCGCTGGCGTTCTGGTTCGTCTTCACCGCCGTCGCCAGCTATCGGATCCGCAACAACCCACACGGCACCGTCCGGCTCGAACTGCGGCGAGAGGGCGAGACCAAGACGGTAGAGCTGTCTCGCGAGGAGTACTCGGAGTACAAGCAGGTCGTCCGGGGCGACGGCGGCGAGACCGAGCAGGTCATCCGGGAGCTCGAAGAGCGAGTCGACGAGTAGCGCGCGCGGCCAAAGGCCAGTCCGTCGCCGTTTCGAGACGAAAAGACCGGGAGCCGACGCTGAAGTGGGTCCCGCCCGACCGTCGACTACGTGGCGTCGGCTACAGCCAGTCGGTGAAGCTCCCGTCGAGCAGCGTCTCGGACTGGTGGTCGACGTAGCGTGACTGCATCCCCCAGATCGCCTCCGTCAGCGGGACGCCCTCGTCGACGGCCGTCTGGACCTGCTCGTGTTTCCAGCGGGCGGGAGTGAGCCGCCGGTCGACGCGCTCCTTGAGCGGCTGGATGTACCCGAGGGCCTGCTCCGTCGAGAGCCCGCGGCCCTCCAGTCCCTCGCGGGCGAGTTCGAACAGCTCGCCGTAGATCTCGTCGACGGCGCTGGTCTCGGTGCCGTCGGCGGTGATCCACTCGAAGTCGGCCCGCAGCCCGTCGCGAGCGGCCGCGTAGAAGTTCGCCTCGGCCGTTTCCCAGTCCAGCGAGCGCACGGGGTGTTCCAGCCGGGTGAGGCTCTTCATCAGGCCGGCGAACACGGCCTGGAAGGCGACGGCGTCGCTGACGGTCGGTTGCCCGGGCAGGGGCCGGAACTCGATGCGGGCGTTGGCGGCCGACCGCGTCGGGCCGTCGAACACCGGTCGGACCCACCGCCAGTACGAGCCGTGTTTGTGCCGAAGGTGTGCGAAGGCGTCGTCGAAGCGCTCGCCCGTCGACACCGACATCGGGACGATCGTGGTGTCGGCGACCACGTCGTCGATGGCCGCCTCGACGGTCTCGAAGTCCGTCGGGAAGGTGACTTTCGGCTGCGCGTCCGTCCCGGAGCCGGTCTCGCGCGGGTTCAGCACCGACTCGAAGACGCCGATCCGGTGTTCCATGTGGGCCTCGTCGACGATCCGGCTGTCTGGCACGTCGTCGTAGAGCTCCGGCGGGAAGAACGGCGAGTTGACCCCCAGCGCGACCAGCGGGCCGGCGATCCGCAAGGCGTACCGGAAGTACTCCGGGAGATCCGGCGCGTGCGGGATCTGGTAGTGGGGCTGAATCGAGGTGATGAGGCTCTCTGGCATCACGGTGTCGGCCTGGAGCGAGACGTTGGGCGCGTCCAGGGCCATCCCCGACGGGTAGTCCGTGTTCGCCATCGCGTGGTAGCGCACTGCGGCAGACATGTTGGTCGCGATGCGGACCCCCTGCTCCTCGACGGAGTCACAGAGGTAGCCACTCGCGGTCTCGCCGTTCGGCGGGACCGTCCACATCCCGTCGGAGACCAGCTGGATGTTCTCCGTGTGCGTCTGTTCGAGCGCGGGCGCGAGGTTGGCCCGCAGCTCCGCGAGCTGGGCCTCCAGTCCGTGTTCGTTGAGCGGTTGGGGGCTGGTCTGCATTTCGGCGTTGTGCAGCCCCAGCTCCTTCTCGAAGCCGATCAGCTCCAGGAGGTTCCGGGGCACGCGCTGGAGGGCGTCGGTCCGGTCGTCGACGGCGTACAGCTCCAGCTCCAGCCCGACGATCGCTTCGGTGTTGTCGAAGGTGCCATCGCGGACCTCCGCTTTGAGCCACTCGGCCTCCTCGGCGGCACGAACCTCGAACTCGTCGCCGTCGGCCGACAGTGCCTCTCGCACTCGTTGCGCCAGTTCCGAGGCGGACATGCAAGCGCCTTCTCCGTCCCCAGTGTTAAAAGGGCCGTCCCGACACCCCTCAGAGCTCGGGCAACGGGACGACGACGACCGGACACCGCGCCCGTTCGAGGAGCGCCCGGACGGTCGAGCCGACACCCTCGGCTCCTTCGACGCCCCGGTTCGGCCCAGCCAGGACCACGTCGGGGGCTTGCCGTTCGATTGCGTCGAGTAGCGTCTCGGTCGGATCGCCGTCGGGAGTCACCACCGTCGGCGCGACGGCGGCCAGTCGCGACCGGGCGACGTTGGCCGCGTCACCGGCGTCGCGGTCGGGACTGTCGGCCTCGCGAACCGCCACGACGACGACCTCGTCGGTCGCCGGATCGAGGCGCTCCTGGAGGTAGTCGGCGGCGGCGGCCGTGACGTGGACGGACGACGTGGCGACGAGATACTCCGTCATGCCCGCTCGGTCGACCGCTGTCGGCAAATCCGTTGGGATCGCGACGAGCGGGAGACTTTTTTCCGCCGGGGTGCAGGAGTCGGGTAGATGGAGCTCGAATCGGTCTCCGGCGTTGGGGAGAAGACGGCGGCGGCACTGGCCGAACTCGACGATCCCGAGCGGGCGCTTCGCGAGGGGGACGTGGCGACGCTGGCCCAGGCCCCGGGGATCAGCGAGGGACGGGCCGCCCGGATCGCGCGAGCGGCCGTCCGGGACGAACACGACGACCCCGGCGGGTGGGCCGCGACGAGTCGCGCACGCGAGATGTATCGGGAAGCGCTGGGACTCTTACAGGACCGGACCGTCACCGACTACGCCGAGAAGCGCCTGGAGACGATCTATCCCAGCGTCGTCCCCGAGCGCATCGCGGCCGTCCGGGAGCGAGCGCGGGCGGCGATGGAACGCGAACCAGACGAGGCGGTCCGCGACGCGCTGTCGGCCGTCGAACCCCTGGCAGATCCCAGCGACGTGCGCGTCCGAGACCGGTGTCTGGCGACGACCGACGCCGAGCGCTACGCCGAGGCACAGGCGGCGATCCCGGAAGTCACCGTCGAGGTGGTCGACGACGCCAGACAGCTCGCTGAGCTGGGTCGCAGCTACGCGACCGTCGTCGCGCTGGACGAGTCGTTCGCCGGCCTCGACGTGGACGGAGACGTGCGCGTCCAGCCCGACGCACTGGAGAACCCCGCCGACGTGGTGCCAGAGCGCCCGCTTGCGTTTTTTACGCGCAACCGGGACCGAATCCGGGCGGCCGTCGCGGTACACCGTGTGGCCGACCTCGATGCCCCCTGTGATCTGGACGCCCTGGAGAGCGCGCTGGACCGGCTCGCCGAAGACGGCAGCGTGCGGGGCGACGACGAACTCGATCGGCTGACCGTCGCCGTCGACGACCTCGATGCGGCGGTCTCGACGGCCGAATCCGCCGCCAACGACCACCTCCGAGAGGCCATCGAGGAGCGAGACGTGACCATCGAGGGGACGGACCTGCTCTCGCTCGTCGAGCGGGGGGCCGGGGTGGACTCGCTGCTGTCCAGAGAGCTGGCCGACGAGTACGACGCCGCCGTCGGGAAGGCCCGCGACCGCCTGATCGAGACGCTGGGTCTGACAGACACCGAGGCGGTCGCACGCCGGGCCTTCCCCGACGATCCGACCTACCCAGTCGAGCACAACGAGGAAGCCGTCTCGCGCCTGCGCGAGGAACTGACCGCCGCACGAGACCAGCGGGCCACGCGGCTGAAACGAGCGCTGGCCGACGACCTCGCAGAGATGCGCGGAGCCGCCGAGACGCTCGTCGAGAACGCGCTCGAACTGGACGTCGAGCTCGCGATCGCCCGGTTCGCCGCCGACTTCGACTGTACGATGCCCGAAGTAGGAGGGGTCGACGGGGCCGGCGACGATCCCGGCTTCGCAATCGAAGGCGGGCGCTCGCCGCTGCTCGACGTGGCCTTCGAAGCCGTCGAGCCCGTCGACTACCGCGTCGACGGCGTGGCGCTGCTGTCGGGGGTCAACAGCGGCGGGAAGACCTCGACGCTGGATCTGGTGGCGCTGGTGACGACGCTGGCCCACATGGGCCTGCCCGTCCCGGCCGAGCACGCCCGGATCGGCCGCGTCCGGGAACTGCACTACCACGCCAAGACACAGGGGACGCTGGACGCGGGGGCCTTCGAGGCGACGCTGCGCGATTTCGGCGCGCTGGTCGACGGTGTCGACGGGAGTCCGGGCGACGCTCGCGCCGGCCGCGTGATGGTGCTGGTCGACGAACTGGAGTCGATCACCGAGCCCGGCGCGGCGGCGACGATCGTCGCCGGCATCCTCGAAGCCCTCGCCGAGTGCGACGCGACGGGCGTGTTCGTCTCCCATCTCGCGGGCGACATCATCGAGGCGGCGGACGCGGAACTGAGCGTCGACGGCATCCAGGCCGAGGGGCTGGTCGACGGCGAACTGCGAGTCAATCGCTCGCCGGTCAAGGGCACGCTGGCCCGCTCGACGCCGGAGCTGATCGTCGAGAAGCTGGCCGACGACGCCGAGGGCGACTTCTACGGCGACCTGCTCGGGAAGTTCGAGTAGCGAACCCTATTTGTAGCGCCGGCACTGCGTCTCGGACGATGCGACGACGCACGTTCCTCCGCGTGACCGGCGTGAGCGCGACCGGCGCTCTGGCCGGCTGTGCCAGCAGCGGCGACTCAGAAACGGCCACGCCCGGCGACGACGAGGTGCTGGTCGGACCGAACGGCAGGTACGTCTTCCAGCCCGATCCGCTGACCGTCACGACGGGGACGACGGTCACCTGGCGGTTCCAGAGCCCGAACCACAACGTCAGCTGTCGGCCCGACGGGTGGGACAGCGCCTCGCTTCCCGAGGGGGCCGAACCGTTCTCCAGCTACGAGGCCGGCAACAGCTACGAGACCCTCCAGGAAGGCGAGACCTTCGAGCACACCTTCGAGGTCCCGGGCACGTACGACTACATCTGTACGCCCCACGTGGCAAACGGGATGGTGGGGACGGTCGTCGTCGAGGAGTGAAGCGGCGACGCGGCCACCCTCAAAGCCGGTTCCACGCGGACTGGACCGTCCCCGCCGGATCGTCCGCGAGCGCCAGCACCGCCGGGAGCAGGTCGTACTTCACCGCCCGGAGTCCCACGATGCCGAGGCCGCCCGCCAGCACACCGGCACCGACGATGCCCGGAACGGACCCGAAGCCGTTCGTGAACTCGGGGACGATCACCGCGAGCACGCTCACGAACGCGATCAGCGCCAGCCCGATCTTCAACAGTGCGTCCGAGAGGCGTTTCCACCGACTCGGGCGGTAGCTCTCCGCGAGGTCGGCCGCGACGCGCTGTCGGCGCTGTTCGCTCGTCTGGATCGAGAGGGCTTCGAGTGATGGCGTCTCGTCCGTCTCGACCGCGCTCCGACGCTGCTGTGCCCGTTCGAGCAGGTCGTCGCGGTCGACGTCGTTGATCGCTCTGCATCGCTCGACCGTCAGATACGCGTCGGCGAGGCGCGCTTCGAGCAGTTCGTCGGAGTGGTCCTCGAAGGCCAGCTCGAACTGCCGGTCCGGGTAGTCGACGAGCAGTTCGAAGTCCTCGACGCCCGCAGCGACGCGCGAGCGGATCTTTCGCTGATCCCGGCGACGTTTCGCCTGCTCTACGTCCGCGAAGTCGGTTCGGACGCGCTCGCGCTGGGTCCGCGTGAGCAGCGAGGAAACCCGATCGGCCATGTGTCGTCGTAGAGCGATAGCACATTTCACTCTACTGTTCGACGCGGCCGTCCGGTCGTGGACGCCGCTCGTTCGGGGCGAGTGTACGGGCGTACACGATCAGCCAGAGTGAACAGAGACGGGCGTACACGCCGATAAAACGGCGTTAAATCTCTGTGGCGTTGATGTGGGCGTCGACCGTCGAACGAGACGCACATGGTCCAGATAGCACATTGGTTGCACACCCTGTCTCGACGCGTCGGCCCGGACACTGGCGTCGGGACGGTGATCCGGATGACCGGGCTGACGCTGTTCGCGTCGGTCCTCTCGCTGTTCGTGTTCCCGATACACCGATCGCTGCTCGATCGCTTCGTCGCGCCGTGGTCCGCGGATCTCGCGTCGCTCGCGGGCACGAAGGGATCACAGGTGGCTGTCGCCGTCGTCGTCGTGGGCTATCTCGCGACGACGCGACGCTGGAACGTCGTGCAGATCCGGCGACCGACACTCCACGACACGCTGTGGATGGTGCTCGGAGCCGCCGGCCTCGATCTGATGGCCGAGGCCATCCAGTTCGTGTTGCCGCTCGCGGGGCTCTCGATCGAAGTCCTCAGCGGCTCCGGTGGCTCCGGCTCGGCCGTCGGCCTCGGGACGTGGCCGCTGCTGTGGCCACTCGTCTTCCTCGGGCTGTACCTGCTGCCCGCACTCGTCGAGGAACAGTTCGTTCGCGGAATCGTCCAGGGACGGCTCGGAGAGCGGTTCCATCCGGCCCTGGAGGTCGTCCTGGGCGCGGCTCTCTTCGCGCTCATGCACGGCCTGTACGGGCTCGGTGGCGGGCCGGAGTTCCTGGCGACGTACCTGATCGTCCTGTTCGGCCAGGGGCTGGTGTTTTGTCTCACCTACGAGCGGACGCGGAACCTCCTCGTGGTCGCACTGATCCACGCGCTCTCCTGGACGGCTGTCGACGTTCCCTTCTTCGGGCTCCTCTGAGCGTGCGAGAGAGTCTCTGAACGTGGTCGAACGACTCCGAAGACGGCCGGTCGTCAGTCGTCGGCCGGCGCGGCAGTCCCCACCAGAACGGTTCTACCTCGCCGAAGATTCGAGGGTGTTATTCGCTGCCTGCGGCGAACGGCCGATCGGTCTGTCGAAGACTGCGACGCAAATCGACGAGCACGGTCAGGATTCGCAGCAGTATCACGGCGATGATACCGAGAAGAAGCTCATCCGTAACGACGGCTGTGCCGATGATGATCAGGACGGCAACAATATTCACCAACTGATTTCCCTCGACCATACCATCGCTTAGATGACACCACCAGATGTCAGTTTTGATCGAAGAAGTGGCCGTCATCAGCGTCCGACATCAGCCTGCGATTTCACTTTCACCACCCTGGGGAATCGTTAAGTGGCGCGCGAACCCCGGTGAAAGTG
>NZ_CP168058.1:0-217404 GCF_041530035.1 Halomicrobium sp. HM KBTZ05
ATCGCCTCCAAGAGGATCGTGCCGATGAGCACTGCCGTTTCGGGGTCCCACGTGGGTATCTCTAGTCCAGCCATCGATTCTCCCTCTGACGTCCGACCGCGGAAATTCGTTGTCGGCACATTTCTGCTCACCTCTCTCTATCCGGTTCGTCCCTATAACGGTTTTGGGAATACTATACAATACTATATTCGAGTAACCTTCGCTGGAGTACCGATAACGTATAGAGAACGTATCCCCCTCTCGGCGGCGTTCCAAGCGCAACTCGTCGCCTGGACTGTGGCTGTCGCTGTCACACGTTGGAGTGCTCGACCGAGAGCTATCGTAACAATTGAAACGATTGACACCCCGATCGCACGACAGCAGTGCGATCGGGTATGCATTGACTTTCAACGGCTACTATACTGGGGTGTCTGTCACCGAGGGATATTGTGTCGGCCCTGCTACAGCAGCAGGTCCGCGGCGGCGTACGCGAGCACGAACGAGAGGCCGAACGACCCTGCCCACGCTCCCACAGTCACGAGTATCTTCCGTGCGTCGACCGCGTCGCGTCCGCCGACGGCGGCACCGCTCCCGATGATGGCGCTGACGACGATCTCGTTGAACGACACCGGAACGCCCAGCAGGACGGCCAGTTGTGCGATCAGGAACGACGGCACGAGTGCCGAAATGGAGCGTCGCGGTCCCAGCGAGGAGTAGTCCCGTGCCAGCGACTTGATCATTCGGGGCGCGCCCGTCCACGACCCGGCGAGCATCCCAACCCCGCCGCCGACGAGCACGGTCATCGTCGACACCATCCCGATCTCGTCGAGCAGGGGCAGCAACGGCCCGACGGCGAGGCCGACCTGACTCCCGCCCGCGGAGAAGGCGACGAGTGAGCCCAGCGCGAGCAGTACGCGCCGCAAACCGCCGCGTTCGTCACGGCGAATGTCCCACCGGACGACGGCGGCGACGGCCAGCGCGACGACGCCGGTCACGACGAGCCCCGACGCGAGACCGTCCACTGCCAGCACGCGTTGCCCGAGCCCGCGGACCGTCCCCGACGTGGTCCCCTCGCCGAGGAAGCTGAACTCGACGTTCGCGAGGACGGCACCGACGAGACCGGCGAGGGCCGGGATGCTGTCCCGCTCGGCAACGTCGGGACGGGGCAGAACGCTGGCGATGACGAACGCGATGCCGCCGCCGACGAACGGCGTCAACACCCAGACGGCGGCGATCTGCTGGTACTTCGGCCAGACCGGCGTCCCGCCCAGCGCGAGGCCGACGCCGATGACGGCACCCGTCACGGTGAACGCGGTCGCGATCGGATACCCCGTCGTGATCCCGACCGCCATCAGCCCCGCGCCCAGCACGAGCACGAGGATGACTCCGGCGACGGGCAGACTGATGCCGCCTACGAGACCGCTCCCGACCGCCTCCGAGACGCTGCCGCCCTGTGTGACCGCCCCTGCGAACCCGAAGATGCCGACCAGAAAGGCGGCCCGCATCGTCCCGATGGCGTTCGCGCCGACGGCCGGTGCGAAAGGGGTCGCGCCGCTCGATCCAGCGCCGATGACCCACGCCATGAACAGGCTGGCGAGCGCTGCACCGACGAAGAGAGCGATGAGGGCGGGATCCATGGAACTGGTCAGTCCGCGCCCGTTACGGCGGTGTCACGTGCCTGTCTGTGGCTCCGCCAGTAGCCCTGAGCGTATGCGCCCAGGAACATCCCGGCCAGCGCCCAGAGGATCGTGATGTTGCCGACGCCCAGGCTCGCGTACGCGGCGCCCGGACAGATGCCCGAAAGCCCCCAGCCGACGCCGAAGACGGCGCCGCCGACCAGAACGTTCCGGTCGAACGGCTTCAGACGCCGCTCGTAGGGGTCGCCCGTGAGCGGTGCCGCGTCCCGAATCCGAGGCATCACTGCGAACGCGATCCCGGAGACGATAGCGGCCCCGAACATCACGAACGGCAGCCCGAGATCCTCGAACTGGAGGAAGTTCAGCACGACCTCCGGCCGCGCCATCTGACTGAACCCGAGCCCGAAGCCGAACACGATGCCGCCGACGAAGATCAGCGGCTTGAACAGCGGATGTCGGTCGTCGCTCACGTGTCGCTCCCTCCGTTCGCTCCCGTTCGCGTCTGTCGAGGCCTCTCGCAGGTCGGCCTCGCTGCCCACGTGTCGCTCCCTCCGTTCGCTCCCGTTCGCGCATTCCGAGACCCTCGCTGCTCACGGCTCACAGTCGTTCGCCGTTCGCTCTTCGAGGTGCTCACTATGTTCGCACCTCGCACCGCTCGCGTCTCGCGCGTCACGGGCTCACCCCCAGCGCGGCGACGACCTGGGCGGTCCCGATGGCGACGGTCAGGAACGTCACCACGCCGACCAGCGACGTCTTCGACGCGGAGCCGACGCCGCAGACGCCGTGCCCGGACGTACAGCCCTTGCCGATTCGGGTACCGATTCCGACGAGGATGCCGCCGAGGAACAGCCGCCACGGCTGCACCTCTGTCATCCAGAGCGTCACCCCGGCGACCTCGTACAGCTGGCCGGTCGTCCCGGGTTCGTACAGCGAACTCGTGACCAGCCCGGACTGGACGGTCGCCGCGAACGCCAGCCCGCCGAGGATGATGCCGGCCGTGAACACGAGTCGCCAGTCACGCGAGCCGCCGTACTGCTGGAACCGCGACTGGTCGGAGACGTACGACAGCGTCGACTCCAGGAACGTACTCGCCCCGGCTGGGATACCCGTCCCGATGTAAATCAGAACGGTGCCGAGCCCGACGAGCAGTCCGCCGACGGCGTAGCGGCTGATCCCGTTGGGAAACAGCTCGGCGGTCACCTGAAGCGCGAGTGGATCAGTCACCATCGCCCGCCTCAGTCATCCGCCAGCGAGCCCTGGCTGGCGGCGCAGTTGTTCGGGCCGAGTTCGAGCGTGAACGCCTCCTCGTCGTCGACGGTGTTCTGGCCGAGGTTCGTCGCGATGATCTCCTCGTAGTTGGCCGGTCGCGGCGGCATGTCCGAGAGGATCAGGTCGACGAAGTCGTCCTCGTCCATCGTGAGCGCGTCCATCTCGGCGACGAGCTCGCCGATGGGCGCGGTGTAGGTGCCGTCGTCGGCGGGCTCGGCGGCGTCGCTGAAGTGGGCACCACCGACGAGCGTGTCGTCGGGCAGCGTCAGCACGCGCTCCTGCAGGGATTCGTAGAGCATGCGCGCGGCGTCGGGCGCGCCGTCGTCGCCCTCTTCGAGGTCGGGGCGGGCGACGCTCTCGACGAACAGCCCGTCGCCGGTCGCGAGCAGGCTGTCGTCGATCAGATATGAGGTCATCCCGGTCGTGTGGCCGGGCGTGTAGACGGCCTCGATGGTGGCGTCGCCGACCTGGAAGGTGTCGCCGTCCGCGGCCGTGGTCAGCTCGTCTGCGTCCTGTCGAGCCTGCGAGGCAGGGCTCGCGGAACTCCCGTCCGCGGCGTACGTGACACCGCGGTCGACCGCGGCCTCGGGGATGACGCCCTCGACGCCCTCGTCGTCGAGATCGCGGACGCCCGAGATGTGGTCGGCGTGGATGTGGGTGTCCAGCGCGTACTGCAGATCGACGCCGAGTTCCGCGGCGTCCTGCCGAGCCTGCGAGGCAGGGCTCGTGGAACTGAGTTCCGCGGCGTCCGCGAGGTAGCGGTCGGTGAACGCCCGCAGCGGGTCGATAATCGCGGCTTCACCGTCGTCGTAGAGGAGGTAGCCGAGACAGCCCGAGGAGGGGCGCTGGTACTGCAGGAGCGTGCCCGCGCCGTCGTAGCGTTCGACCTCGACGACCTCGTAGATGCTCGCCCAGCCGTTCATCCCGTCTTCGAGGTGGTCCACGTCGTAGCCCTGTTCGACGAGCGTGCCCGCGACGTACTCGCTGGCACCGCCCTTCGCACAGAGGACCGTCAGCTCGCGGTCGTCGGGAATTTCGGCGAGCACGCTCTCGTCGATCTCGTCGTCGAGGAACTCGAAGTAGGGGACGTTGATCGACGTGACGTTCTCGCCGTCGATCCGCCACTCTTCGTAGTCCGATTGCATGCGCGCGTCGAGGAGCGTGACGTCCTCGCCGGCGTCGATTCGGTCCTTCAGCGTCTTCGGTGCGACGCTCGAAACGTCTGCGTCCGGGGTCGGAAAGTCTTCGGCGTTCATGTCGTACACCCTCAGCTATCGGGTCGATGCACAAAAGGGTTTGCAAAGAAATTCACTAACTGCACAATACAACACTCCGGGAAGGAGAGCAAAGAGCTGCTGAAAGCCATTTAACGGTATTTTGTGGGCGTCCATATCCATATCCGACCATACAGACTGTTGCAGTACACACAATAACCAACATTCTTTTAACCCCGAAGGCGGTATTGTGCGATAGCTCCAATACGAATCAACGGAGCAGATACACTATGAGTGCTGAATTCGACATCGCAGAGACGCTTGACGTGAAAGGTGCATCGTGTCCCATGCCAGTGGTGAAAACGAAGTCCGCTATCGACGACCTCTCCGAGGGTGAGGTTCTCGAAGTGCTGGCGACGGACTCCGGCAGTATGAGCGACATCGACGGCTGGGCCTCCGGAACCGAGGGCGTCGAACTCCTCGACCAGGCGGAAGGCGACGACGTGTACAAACACTACGTCCGCAAGACGGAGTGACGATGAGCACGGACACGCCAGACGCGCCCGGCGACGAGACGCCCTCTCGCGCGGAACTCGCCGCGCGCGTCGACGAACTGGAAGACGCGCTCGCCGAGGCCACCAGCGAGGACGACGGCAGGAAGATGAGCATCATCGCCACCAAGGGGACCCTGGACATGGCGTACCCGCCGCTCATCCTCGCCAGCACCGCCGCCGCCTTCGGATACGAGGTGACGGTCTTTCACACGTTCTGGGGACTGGAGATCCTCCACGAGGAGCGCTCGACGGATCTCAAGCTCAGCTCCGTGGGCAACCCCAACATGCCCGTCCCGAACGCCGTCGCCGCGCTCCCCGGCATGGACCGCGTCACGACGAAGATGATGGAGAAGAAGATCGCGGACAACGACACCGCCACCATCGAGGAACTCGTCGAGACGAGCCTCGACATGGGCGTAGAGTTCCAGGCCTGCCAGATGACGATCGAGCTGATGGGCTACGACGAATCGGAGTTCTACGACGGCGTCACGACCGGCGTCGGCGCTGCGACGGCGCTACAGGACATGGCCGATGCCGACATCCAGCTTCTCGTCTGACGGCTCTCGCTTTCATCTCACCTGCGATGGGTCGGGAACGGCTCGTCAGGTCGACGGCAGCAGTGCACCCCAGCCGCAGAGTTTTGTCCTGGGGGGTTCAACTGTTAACCACTCGTGGACAGTCCCATCGCCCGCCCCACCGATCGCCGACCGCGTGTTGACTCGCTCGGTATCTCGAACGTCCCCCGAGCAACTGACAAGCGATGACCGACGACGAACTCCAGTCGTCGCGGGTCGTACTTGTCGGGACCGCTGAGTGGGTCGACGACGCTGCGACGGCGTTCGACGATCGGACGACGCTCTTGCGGGCCGACACCGCCGAGGCGGCGCTCACGCTGATCGCCGAGCAGTCGCCGGACTGTCTGGTCACGGCGTACGACCTCCCCGACTCCACTGGAGTCGACCTCCTGCGAGACGTTCGCGACGTGGCTCCGGCGCTCCCGGTCGTCGTCGGCGCGGCCGACGGCAGCGAATCGGCGGCCAGCGACGCGATCGCCGCCGGTGTCGACGACTACGTCGTGATCGACGAAGCGGCCGACCGACCGACCGACGCGCTCCTTGACCGGACGAAGGCGGTGCTGGAAGCGACGCCGGACGGCGACGGTCACGAGCGACGAGCACGCCAGTTCGAGGCGGTGTTCGCGGACGCGCGGACCGCGACGTGGGTGCTCGATCCCGACGGCTCGCCCGTGCGATCGAACCAGACCGCTCGCGAGATCGGCGACGACGCGGCGTCGGCACAGACGGGTGGCCCGTTCTGGACGCTCCCGTGGCTGTCGGGCGACGAACGCACCAGGGCAGACGTGCGACGCCTCGTGGAGCGTGGCATCGACGGGGCTTTCGCTCACGCCGTCGTCACGCTGGCGGCGATCGACGGCCCGTCGCGAGTGTTCGACCTGTCGGTCCGGCCGGTCGAAGACGGCGGCGGTGTCGATTCGATCGTCGTCGAGGCCGTCGACATCACGGACCGGGTCGAACTCGAACGGGACCTTCGCCGATCCGAGGCGCTCCACCGAGTGACGCTGAACAACATGACCGACACCGTCCTCATGACCGACGAGGACGGGGAGTACACGTACGTCTGCCCGAACGTCCACTTCATCTTCGGCTACACGGCCGCGGAGATCCGCGAGCAAAAGCCCATCGAGGAGCTGCTCGGAGCGGACCTCTTCGACCGCGAGGAGCTGGCTCGACGTGGCGTCTGCAAGAACATCGAGTGTACGGCCACGGACAAGGCCGGACGCGAGCACACGCTCCTGGTCAACGTCCGGGAGGTGTCGATCCAGGACGGGACGCTCCTCTACAGCTGTCGGGACATCACCAAACGCAAGCGCCGCGAGGACGCACTGGCCGCGCTGCACGGGACTGCACGGCAGTTCCTCTACGCGGAGACCCACCAGGAGATCGCACAGCGCGTCGTCGACGACGCGCCGGCAGTCCTCGGCGTCGACGCCGTCGCGGTGTACCTGTTCGACGACGCGGCCAACGAACTCCGGCCGGCGGCGTACTCGCCGTCGGCGACAGAGCTCCACGGCCCACTCCCGACGGTCGCGGTCGACGACGAGACGCTGCCGGGACACAGCTTCGTCGCGGACGACACGCTGTTTTTCGACGACGTTCACCACGCGGACCGACTGGCCAACCGGGCGACGGAGTTTCGCGGGACGAGCTACATCCCGCTGGGTGACCACGGCGTGTTCGTCGCCGCCTCGCCCGAGGTCGGTGCCTTCGACGACGTGACCCGAGAGCTGGCGGACCTGTTCGCCGCGACCACCGAGGCGGCGCTCGATCGCGTGGCCCGCGAGGCACAGCTCCGCGAGCGAGACCGACAGCTCCAGCGCCAGAACGAGCAGCTGTCGGCGCTGAACCGCATCAACGACACGATCCGCGAGATCGGGCGGACGATCGTGCGAGCGGAGACCCGCGAGGAGATCGACCGAGCGGTCTGTGAGCGACTGACCGACGGCGACCGGTTCAGCTTCGCGTGGATCGGCTCCGTCGATCCCGCCAACGAGCACCTCGAACCGCGGGCCTGGGCCGGCGACGAGCAGGGGTATCTGGACTGCCAGTCGTTCGCCGTCGACGCGTCCGACACCGAACCGTCCGGCCAGGCCGCGGCGACGGACACCGCGGCTCTGGAGCCGAACGTCGCGGCCGGACTGCGAGACGAGCCCTGGCGAACGGAGGCGCTCCGGCGCGATTTCACGTCCGTCCTGAGCGTTCCGCTCGTGTACAACGACCTCAGCCACGGCGTCCTCTCGGTCTACGCCGACTCCAAGGACGCCTTCGACGAGACGGCGCGGGCGGTGCTCGCCGAACTCGGCGAAACGATCGCGTCGGCGCTCAGCGCACTCGAACGGAAGAACGCGCTCCTCACGCCGTCGGTCACCCGCGTCGAGTTTACGGTCGACGATCCGACCTTCCTCCTCTCGCGGCTCGCCGACCAGGCGGGGTGTACGGTCGGCTACCAGGGCGGCATCCGACAGACCGAAGCGGGCAGCGCCCTCTTTCTCACCGTCGAGGGCGCGCCGGTCGACGCCGTCGTCGACCACGCCGCCGAGATGGCGTCGGTCGACGAGGTGCAGGCGGTCAGCGCCGACGAGAACGGCGGCGTCGTGCGGCTCGTCGTGGCGCGCTTTCTCGCACAGGAGCTGGCCGACCACGGCGCGCTCCTCCGGGAGGCCACCGCCAGTCGAGCGGGCACCGAACTCCGCGTCGACGTGCCAGAGCGCATCACTGTCCGGGAGATCACGGAACTGATCGGCCAGACGGTGTCCAACGTCGAACTCCGTTCCAGACGGAGCGTCGAGCAGCCCACACAGCACGACGTTCGCTCGACCGTCCTCGACGAGATGACCGAGCGGCAACTGGAAGTGGTCCAGACCGCCTACTACAGCGGGTTCTTCGAGTCGCCCCGAGAGACCAACGGCAAGGAACTCGCGGCGATGCTCGACATCTCCCCACCCGCGTTCTACCAGCACGTCAGGGCCGCCCAGCAGAAGCTGTTCACGGCGGTGTTCGAGGCACACGGACTCCTGGAGTCTGGTGGGTTCAATAGTTAACCACGCCCATCGCTACACCCTTCGATGGTGAACCACTGGATACTCCCTAAAACACCTAATACTCCTTAACCGAGTGCCGCCGCTGGCACTCGTGACCCTACATGAGAGATGTCAACCAGGAGCCCGAGGAAGAGACGCCGTACGAGTGCTTCGACTGTGGAACGATCGTCGTCACCGAGGACAACCCGACCGCCTGCCCGGAGTGTGGCGGCGAGATACGGAACCGCCTGACACCGATCGAGTGATGGCGCCCGAATCAGTAACGGCCGACCGCGACGAGTCGGAGACCGCGTCCGACGCGGAGTCCGCCGTCGAGACGGCGCGCCGACAGCTCCACCGGGCCGCGGCCCACCTCGACATCGATCCCGCCATCGTCGAGCGGCTCAAACACCCCACGAAGGTCCAGGAAGTCACCGTCCCCATCGAGCGTGACGACGGCTCCGTCGAGGTGTTCACGGGGTATCGAGCCCAGCACGACAGCGTCCGTGGTCCCCACAAGGGCGGCCTCCGGTATCACCCAGAGGTGACCAGAGACGAGTGTGTCGGCCTCGGGATGTGGATGACCTGGAAGTGCGCGGTCATGGACATCCCCTTCGGCGGGGCCAAAGGCGGGATCGCAGTCGACCCCAAGCGACTCAGCGCGTCCGAGAAAGAGCGCCTCACGCGTCGGTTCGCCGAGGAGATCCGCGACAGCATCGGCCCGAACAGAGACATTCCGGCCCCGGACATGGGCACCGATCCACAGACGATGGCCTGGCTCATGGACGCCTACTCGATGCAGGAAGGCGAGACGGTGCCCGGCGTCGTGACGGGGAAACCGCCGGCCGTCGGCGGGAGCCACGGCCGCGACGAGGCCCCCGGCCGGAGCGTCGCGATCGTCACCCGCGAGGCCGTCGAGTACTACGAGATGGACCTCTCGACGACCACGGTCGCGATCCAGGGGTACGGCAGCGTCGGCGCGAACGCCGCCCGACTCCTCGACGACTGGGGCGCGACGGTCGTCGCCGTCAGCGACGTCAACGGCGCGATCTACGATCCGGACGGCCTCGACACCCACTCGATTCCCAGCCACGACGAGGAGCCAGAGGCGGTGACACGCCAGTCGGTCCCCCACACGATCACCAACGACGAACTCCTCGAACTCGACGTCGACGTGCTCGTTCCGGCCGCGCTCGGCAACGTTCTGACGGCCGAGAACGCCGCCGACGTGCGGGCCGACCTCGTCGTCGAGGGTGCCAACGGACCGACGACCAGCGCCGCAGACGAGATCTTCGCCGACCGCTCGCTCCCCGTGATCCCCGACATCCTCGCGAACGCGGGCGGCGTCACGGTGTCGTACTTCGAGTGGCTCCAGGACATCAACCGCCGCTCATGGTCCAGAGAGCGCGTCAACGACGAACTCGAAAGCGAGATGCTCGCCGCGTGGCGCGACGTTCGCGACGCGTTCGACGAGCGAGGGATTCGGTGGCGCGACGCCGCTTACACCGTCGCCCTGGAGCGCATCGCAGCGGCCCACGAGGCCAGGGGACTCTGGCCCTGAGCTGTTCACTCAGCCAGGCTCCCGCCGGGGACGACGAGCGTGACGACGCTCCCCCGTGGCTCGGCGTCGTCGAACTGGAGCGTGCCGTCGACGGCGGTCACGATTCGTTTGACCAGCCAGAGCCCCATCCCGCTGCTGTGTAACAGCGGCTCGATGCTGCTGTCCTCGGTGATGACCTCCCGTTCCCGGGCCGGGATCCCCGGTCCGTCGTCCGTGACGGTGATCTCCACCGAGCCGCCGGTCTGGCGGCCGACCACCGACACCTCGGGGTGATCGCGGTCTGAGTGGACGACGGCGTTCTCGACGAGTTCGCGGATCGCGCGCTCGATCTCGCCGGCCGTCGTCAACTGGAGACCGTCGTCGACGTCGACGGCGATCTCGGCGTCTGCGTGCTCTGCCTCTAGCTCGGCGACCAGGTCCGTCACGATCTGCGTCAGGTCGAGCGTCGCGTGCGTCGGCGGTTCGGTCAACAGCTCGACGATCTCGCGTTCCTTGTTCGCCTGCGTGAGCAGTCGCTCGACCGCGTCTTCGATCGGCGCTGCGAGTTCTGCGACCTCTTTCGAGGCACGAGCGTCGATGATCTCTGCCCGTCCGCGGATGACGTTCAGCGCGTTGTGCAGATTGTGCCTGAGCAGTCGATCCAGCGAGGCGAGCTGTTGTTCGCGCTCGACCTGTTCGGTCACGTCTCGCATCGTGGCGACCAGCCCCTGGATCGTCCCGCTCTCGTCGGTCAGCGGCGTGTACTGGACGTTGAACGTGTGGTCGGATCTGCCCGATCGCGTTCGTGTCGCGCGGAACTGGACCGTCTCGCCCTCGAAGCCCCGATCGAGGTAGGGCTCGACGGCCTCGAACTGTTCGGGTGCCAGGAGGTCGATCAGTCGCGTCTCAGTGACCGATTTCGGGTCCATTCCGTGGAACTGGCGATAGGACTCGTTGGCAAAGAGAAACTGGTAGTCGTGATCGACGGCGGCGATCAGTTCACTCGCACCCTCGATCGCGTGCTCGTACTGCCGGAGCTGTGACTCCCGTCGGCGCTGTTCCGTCGTGTCGTTTTGAATCGCGACGTACGACACTACCTCGCCGTCGTCGTCGGTCAGGGGAGCGATCGTCTGGTGGGCGTAGTACAGCGCTCCCGACTGCCGGCGATCACGGATCTCCTCTTCCCACACGTCGCCGCTCGTGATGGTCGACCACAGGTCCTCGTAGTACTCCTCGGACATCGTGCCAGAGGAGAGAACTGCGGGCGTCTTCCCGAGCACGTCGTCGCTCTCGTAGCCCGTCATCTCCTCGAAGGCGGGGTTGACGTAGGTGATCGTGCCGTCCGGGTCGGTCATGTAGATGGCGTGTCCGGCCGCCTCGACGGCGCGGCGAAACTGTCGGAGCATCTGCTCGTCGGCTCTCCGGTCGTCGATGTCCCGCACCACCAGCACGGTCGCCGGGCCGTCGCTCCAGTGAACTCGCGTCGCGGTGACTTCGACCGACAGCTCTCGGTCCTCGCTGGTCGTCAGGGTCGTTTCGAACTGCTCGACTGGCTGGTCGCCAGACTGTACGGTAGCTAGCGACGCGGCGAGGTCTCCTCCGTCGGGCGGCGACAGCCACGACTCGATGGGACGGCCGGCGGCTTGAGTTCGGTCGTCGAGGGCCAGCAGATCGAGGCCGGTCGCGTTGACGTACTCGCAGTGACCGTCGCGAACGACGGTGATCATGTCGTTTGCAGCGTCTAACAACGTAGTCGCTCGCGTCTCTGGATCGAACAGGTCCTGTCGGCTGCGGTGGTAGTCGACCGCGTCGACGACGAGCGTCGCCAGCCGATCCCACTGGTCGTCGTGACGCCCTTTGATGAGATACTCCGTCACGTCGGCGGAGATCGCGTGGCTGGCCATCTCCTCGGTCCCTTCGCTGGTAAACAGCACGAACGGGAGCATCGGTGCTTGCGTCCGGACCGCTTCGAGAAACGCGAGTCCGTCCGTGTCGGGTAGATCGTGGTCGCTGACGATGCAGTCGACACCGCTGTCGCCAGCGAGTCGTTCGATCGCCTCCCCGACGGTCTCCGCCGTGGTGACGGTGAGGTGGTCGTGATCGCCGAGGTGGCGCTCACAGGAACTTGCGAACGAGGGGTCTGCCGTCACCGCGAGCACGCGGACGCGTTCGCTCCTGTGGGTGGTCATGCCCGATCGGAGTGGATTGACGGGGATATGTCTTTCACGACGGGCCGAATATGTTCCCAGCCACGGTCACGGGAATCTCGACGGTGTCGCCGACGGCCGCGTGGTGCGGTGATTCGTCGCCCGACGTGGCGACGTGCTGGACTGCCAGCAACGTCACTCTGCGAGTCGCTCCGCCGTCTCGCTGATCTCGTGGATCGTCTTCGTCTGTTCTTCGTTGGCGGCTGCGACGGCCTCTACCTCGTCTGCGACCTGGTCGGCCTGATCGACGAGTTCGTCGACCATGCCCGCCACCGCCTCCGCAGAGGCGGCCTGATCGTCGGTCGCGTCCGAAACTTCGTGGATCCCACGAGAGGCCTCGGCCACGACGTCGACGATCTCCTGGAGGGTCTCCGTCGCCGATTCGACCCGCTCGATCCCTCGGTCGACGTCGCGCGCGGTCGCTTCGAGACTGGCGACCGCGTTCTCGGTGTCGGCCTGGATCTCCTCGACCATCTCTTCGATCTCGCTTGCGTGTGTGCGAGACTCCTCTGCGAGGCTCTTGACCTCGTCTGCGACGACGGCGAAGCCGTCGCCGGCCTCGCCGGCACGGGCGGCCTCGATGGAGGCGTTCAGCGCCAGCATGTTCGTCTGATCGGAGATGTCGTTGATCATGTCCACGATCTCGTCGATCTCTGCGACGCGCTCTTCCAGCCGATCCACGTCGCTGACGACGTCTCCGGACGACTCCTGAACTCGTTCCATCGCCTCGATCGCGTCGGCGGCGGCGTTGCGCCCGTCCTCGGCGAGTCGCTCGGCACGCTCGCTCGTGGCCGCGACCTCGTCGGCCGTCGAGGCGATCTCTTCGACGGTCGCGCTGACGTTGCTGACCTCGCGTCCGACGGTTTCGGTCGTCTCTGCCTGTTCGCGAGCGATGTCGCTGATCTCGTCGGTGCTGGTGGCCACGTCCTCGGCGGAGTCTCGGAGCGTCCGGATCGGATCTGCGAGGTCCTGCTCGATCTCCGCCATGAGCTGCTCGCGCTCTTCGATCGACTGTTCGAGTTCCTGACTGTAGGAGTGGATGTACGTGTCTGCGACGACCTGCATGTCGAGGTTGATAATTCGCAGGACTGCGAGGATCTCTTCGAGGCCGCGATCCAGTTCTTCGCCGACGATCTCCCCGACTGACTCTCGGGTACCTGCCTCGACCGCCTGGGGACCGCCGTCGCCCGCGAGTGTCGCCGTGTCCGTCAGGCGGTCGACGAGCCGTTCCTCGATCCGGTCGAACAAGAGCGGGAAGATGAGGTCGTAGTAGACGCCGTACTGACCGATGTAGTGTTTCATCGGCATCTCGAGCAGATCGTGGATCTTGCCGATCCGCGCCCGGTCGCGGAAGTAGTCCATTCCGTACTCACCGCTCGCGAGGGTCACGAGATACGCGGACTGGGTCTCTTTGAGCTGCTGGAGGGACTTGTCCGACCGACCGATCACGTCGCTGGTCTGCTGGTGGTCGGTCAGGTTGTCGTAGAAGCCGTCTGCGATCTCGTCGGTGTGGGCCCGAAACAGCTCTTCGAGCTCCGAGAGGTGCTGTTCGTCGGTCTCGTCGAAGCCGACGAACTCCTTTCGCCACTCGATCTCCGACTCGTCGATGCCACACGCGGCGACGAGCGAGTCAACGTCGAGGAGGGCGTTGAGGCCGCCGTCTCCGAAGGTGTTCGACCAATCTTTCATACCCCGAGAGAAAAAACGCCCGAAAGTAAGCCTGTCCCTCCGTTCCCAGCAGTGATAATTCCAGCGCCACGTGAGAAATACGAGGGCACCACCAGCCAAAATCCGCCACCGCAGGGAGTTGTCGAGGGACAACCCCTGATTTAATTAGCGGTGTGGCGTACCGGAGCCCATGGCACGGATTCCGCTCTCGTGGCTGCCGCTGGTGGGACTGCTCACGATCCCGTCGGCGCTCGCGTTCGTGATCTGGCTAGAGCCCGTCGCGGTGCTCGCCGTCCTCAACACCGTCCTGATCGTGGCGGCCGTCCGCATCATGTTCGATTCGGCGGACGAACGGCGGCTGCCCGGCGGCCTTGCCTGACGCGATGTCCGTCCCGCAGGTGTCTGGTGCCCTCGCTGGCCAGGTCGAACTGGCCGTCTTCGCGCTGGTCGGACTGCTGGGTGGCGTCCACTGTCTGGGCATGTGTGGGCCGCTGGTGACCGTCTACGCCGATCAGATGGGGACGGACGGTCCGGCGACCTGGCAGACGATCCGCCAGCACCTGCTCTTCAACCTCGGGCGGACCGCGAGTTACACCGCCCTCGGGGCGCTGTTCGGCGTGCTGGGTGCGCTGCTGTACGACGCCGCGGCGGTCGCGGCCGTCGCGAACGACGTTCGCGCGGTCGCCGGTCTGGTGATCGGCGGTGTCATCCTCCTCGTCGGCGCGAACTACCTGTTGACGGGAACTGGGGGACTGTTCGGTCACGCCCCGACACCGGCGGTCTTCGAGCGGGTGAGTACCGCGTTGCTCGACCGGATCGAGCGGTGGGTTCGTGGCCCCCGGATCGTCGCGCTCGGCGCGGCTCACGGGGTCCTCCCGTGTCCCCTGCTGTACCCCGCGTTTCTGTACGCCTTCGCGACGGGGTCGCCGGTCCGTGGCGGCGTCGCGCTCGCCGTGCTGGGGCTGGCGACGGTGCCGACCGTCTTCGCCTACGGCGTCGCGTTCCAGTCGATCTCGCCGCGGTTTCAGGGCCCGCTCCACCGCGTCCTCGGCGTCACGTTCTTGCTGCTTGGCTACCTCCCGCTGGCACACGGTGCGATGTTGCTGGGAATCCACCTCCCGCATCCGAGCGTTCCGATCTACCAACCACTGGGATAACTATGGGCGAGTGTACGCTCTGTGGCCTGTCGACGCCTGAGCCGCCCCACACCGCTCCGGACGTGGACGGTGCCTTCTGCTGTCAGGGCTGCCTGACGGTCGCCCGCACGCTCGACGACGCGCCCGCCGACGCCGATCCCCAGACGGCCGTCGACACCGGGCCAGACGTGGACACCGTCGAGGGCGACCGGGCCTACTTCGACGTCGACGGGATGCACTGTGCCACCTGCGAGACGTTCCTCGAAGCCGCCGCGACCGACGCTGCCGGCGTTCGGGCCGCCGAGGCCAGCTACACCGCCGGGATGGTGCGTGTCGTCTTCGATCCGGCGACGGCCGAACCCGACGCGATCGCGGACCGCATCTCGGGGCACGGCTACGACGCGACGCGGGAGGGCACGGCGTCGGCCGACGACGCCCAGGAGACCGTCGGTCGTCTCATGGTCGGTGGCTTCTTCGGGATGATGGTGATGGCCTGGTACGTTCTCTTTCTCTATCCCGTGTACACCGGCGTCGCGCCGTCGTCGCTGCTCGTCGACCTGAACGGTCCCGCGGGTGGATTCCTGTTCGCGAACGTCTGGGTCATGGCGACGGTCGTGGTGGCCTACACCGGCTATCCGCTGTTCCGTGGTGCGGTCGTGAGCCTGCGGGTCGGCCACCCGAACATGGACCTGCTCGTCGCGATCGCGGCGGCGACGGCCTACGGCTACAGCACGATCGCGATGGCGCTGGGCCAGACGGATCTGTACTTCGACGTGGCAGTCGTCGTCGTCCTCGCGGTGACCGTCGGCGACTACTATCAGGAGCGTGTCCGCCGACGGGCCATGGGCCGCCTCGCAACGGTCTCCGACGAACGAGCGGACACGGCGCGCCGCCGGACGGACGACGGCACCGAGTCGGTCCCTCGGTCGGCAATCGACGGCGGCGACGAACTGGTGGTCAAAGGCGGCGAACCGGTCCCCGTCGACGGGACGGTCGTCGAAGGCACGGCCGCGGTCGACGAGTCACTGGTCACCGGCGAGTCGTTGCCGGTCTCGAAAGCCACTGAAGACGCGGTTCTGGGTGGGACGACGGTCACCGACGGTGGGATCGTCGTCCGCGCCGACGAGGACCCGACGAGCACTGTGGATCGACTCGCGGAGACGCTGTGGGACGTACAGAGCGCGACACCCGGCGCACAGCGCCTCGTCGACAAGATCGCGGCGGTGTTCGTCCCGCTCGTGTTCGTCCTGGCTGTCGGGACGCTGGTCGTCCACCTGCTCGCGGGCAGCGGGGCGACCGCGGCACTGTTGACCGGCCTGACCGTGCTCGTCGTCTCCTGTCCCTGTGCGCTGGGGCTGGCGACGCCGATGGCCGTCGCCGCCGGGATTCGAGACGCTCTCGACGCGGGCATCGTGATCACCGACGACACGGCCCTGGAGACGGCACCGGCGGTCGACACCGTCGCGCTCGACAAGACGGGCACCCTCACCACGGGATCGATGACCGTTCGGACGGTCGCGGGCCACGACGAGACCCTCGCGTACGCCAGCGCCGTCGAACAGTTCGCGACCCACCCCGTCGCGGAGGCGATCTCCGAGGCGGGGACACCGCCCGACCAGCCCGTCACGGCCTTCGAGACGATCCCCGGACGGGGCGTGCAGGCGACAGTCGGCGACAGGACCGTGCTGGTCGGCGACGAGTCGCTGTTCGCGGCGCGGGACTGGACCGTCCCCAGCGGCGTGGCCGCCACCTACGACGATGCTGGTGACGACGCGATCGCGAGCTACGTCGGCTGGGACGGGCGCGTTCGCGGTGCCGTCGTCGTCGGCGACGAGGTGCGCGAGGGATGGCGCTCGGTGCTCGATCGCCTCGCGGCCGACCGCCGCGTCGTCGTGATCACGGGCGACGACCGGGCGGCGGCCGAACAGTTCGCCTCCCACCGCTCGGTCGACGAGGTCTTCGCCGGTGTCCCGCCCGAGGCCAAGGCCGCGGTCGTCGATCGGCTGGGAGCCGACGGCACCGTGGCGATGGTCGGCGACGGGAGCAACGACGCGCCGGCACTGGGGGCGGCCGACCTCGGGATCACCGTCGAGAGTGGGACACGGCTCGCGTTCGACGCGGCAGACGTGGTCGTCACAGACGACACTCTCGCCGCGCTGCCCGAGGTGTTCGCCACGACGGAAGGGACTCGCCGACGGATCCGCGAGAACCTCGGCTGGGCGTTCCTGTACAACGGGATCGCGCTGCCACTCGCCGTCGTCGGTGTCCTGAACCCCCTGTTTGCCGCCGTGGCGATGGCGACCAGTAGCCTGCTCGTCGTGCTCAACTCGACCCGCCCGGTCGGTGGCGAGGCGGGGTCGTAGCCCTCGACCACGGCGGGCCGTCGTCCCGAAGTTGTCCTGTGACAACCCAGAGTACATGTCAGTTCGCTCGGACCCAACCGAGTATGAGGGGTCTCGAAATAGCACTGGCCACAGCGTCGGGTGGTGGTTCCGGCGGGAGTCGCATGTTACTGCTGACGACCGCGATCGGCCTCGGAGTCACCGCCGGTATCCTGCTACTCAGCTATCGATTCGGGTGGCACGATCGGCCCGACACGTCGTTCGAGTCGCACGGCGACGAGCGAACGGACACACAGCGAGCAGCCGGGGTGATGTACGAGTCGTCGGTGGCCGAATCCGAGACGGAGTCGGTCGACCACGACGCGTTCGACCCCGTCGGGACGGCGACGTTGCTGGCGCTCTACTTCGCCGTCGTCTCCCTGACCTGGCTGTTCATGTACTTCGTCGAGTTCCTCGACAACGGACCGACGGTGATCGGGTGACTATGCACGTCCACAGATTCGAACGCATCTGGCTGGTGGGATCGCTGCTGTTGATCGCTCTGTTCGTCGCGACGGTGACCTACGGGGCCGTCGGCGCTGGCTACGGGATGGTCGACGCCGAGGGTGGACAGGTCGACGGGACCAACCCTACTGCGAGCGAGAACTTCCGCGAACCTGGCGTCTACAACGGGAGCGAAGACGGTCACTACGACGTCTACGTGCGGACACAGCGGTTCCTGTTCGTCCCCGGAACGAACGAACCCATCCGCGTACCGGCCAACAGTACCGTGACCTTCCACGTGACCAGCAGCGACGTCCTCCACGGCTTCGAGGTCGTCGGCACGAACATCAACACGATGACCGTTCCGGGACAGAAGGCGACGGTCACGGCCGAGTTCGACGAGCCGGCCGAGTACGGTATCGTCTGTAACGAGTACTGTGGCAGCGGCCACCACACGATGGAGGGATCACTGCAGGTGGTCCCACCCTCGGAGTTCAACGAGACGAGTGAGGTGCAGTAACGATGGCACACGCACACGACGACCCGACCGGCGAGAACCGAGCACAGTCCGAGCTGACTGCCAGCAATCGCGTCGCCTTCGTCGACCAGTATCCCACCGCGGCACGCGTGACGCGGCTGTGCTTTGGCGTCTCGTTTACCGCCCTGTTGATCGGTGCGGTGCTCGGGATCGTCCAGGCGCTGCACCGGACGAACGTCTTCCGTGGCGTGATCCGCTCGGTCGACTACTACACGGTGCTGACCGGCCACGGCGTCTTGCTCGCGCTGTTCTTCACGATCTTCTTCCTCTCTGGGGTCTTCTCCTGGGGCGTCGCCCGGAGCCTCGGCCGCGACCTCCTCTCGCGGCGCTTCTCGCTGTTCTGGTTCGGGCTGCAACTCGCCGGTGCCGCCGGGGTCGCCCTGGCCATCTTCGGCGGCTTCGTCGGCGAGATCCCGTTCGAGGCAGACGTGCTCTACACCTTCTACGCGCCCCTGCAGGCCCATCCGCTGTTCTACGCCGGACTGGCGGCGTGGCTCGTCGGCACGTGGCTCGCGGGTGCCGACTGGATCCGCCTGTACCTCCACTGGCGGCGTGACAACGGCGGTGAGCGGATCCCACTCCAGACGTTCATGGTGTTGACGACGACGCTGATGTGGTACATCGCCACCATCGGGGTCGCCGTCGAGGTGCTCGTGTTCCTCCTGCCGCTCTCGCTGGGGCTGCTCGACAGCGTCGATCCGCTGCTCACTCGGACGCTGTTCTGGTACTTCGGCCACCCGGTCGTCTACTTCTGGCTCATGCCGGCGTACTTCGCGTGGTACACGATCCTGCCCAAGCTCGCCGGTGGCCGACTGTTCAGCGACCCGCTCGCACGCGTCGTGTTCGTCCTCTTCTTGATCCTCTCGACGCCCGTCGGGTTCCACCACCAGTACGCGGACCCCGGGATCGCGGAAGGGTTCAAGTTCGTCGCGATGACCAACACGATGTTCCTGTTGCTCCCGAGCTTCCTCACCGCGTTTACCGCCGTCGCGAGCATCGAGTACGGCGCGCGACAGCGCGGCGGGAAGGGCTACCTTCGCTGGATGACCGCCCTGCCGTGGTCGAATCCGGCCTTCGCCGGGTGTGCGCTCGCTGGCCTGATGTTCGCCGCGGGCGGGTTCTCCGGGATCGTCAACGCGGGCATGAACATCAACTCGCTGATCCACAACACGCTGTGGGTGCCGGGCCACTTCCACCTCACCGTCGGGACGGCCAGCGCGCTGACGATGATGGCGATCAGCTACTGGCTGTACCCACAGGTCACTGGCAAGCGCCTCCAGTTCTACGGCCTCGCACAGATCCAGCCCTACGTCTGGTTCATCGGGATGGCCCTGATGTCGAACGCGATGCACCGGGCGGGACTGGCCGGCGTCCCGCGCCGGACCGCCGAGCCACAGTACCAGCAGTTCTCCTTCGAGGCGGTCTTCGGATCGGTCCCGGAGATGCGACTGCAGATCGCAGCGGGGGCCATGCTGCTGACGATCGGTGCCCTGCTGTTCGTCACCGTGATGGTGGGCACCTGGCTCGCAGAGCGTGGCCGCGGACGGCTCCGCGTCGACAGTCACCTCCCCGAACCGATCTCCGGAGTCTCGGACAGCCCGCGCGTGCTGGACAACATGAAGCTGTGGGTCGTCGTGGCCGTCGTGCTCGTGGCCATTGCCTACGGCTTCCCGATCTACTCGATGCTGGCAGACGGGGCCTTCAATCCGGCTGTTCCGCCGGTCCCCGTCTGATCTGGGACCCTCTCGGCCGATCCGCCGTCACGTCGACGAGAGGAAGGCGTCGACCAGTTCCGCCTCGGCTCGCCTGAGTCGGTACGAGACGGTCGAGCGGGGCTCGTCGAGGCGCGACGCGACCGCTTCTAGCGTCGTTTCCCGCGGCGTCTCGTAGTACCCCATCTCCGCTGCGAGTTCGAGCACGCGGCGCTGTTCGGGGCGCAGCGACAGCGAAGCCAGCGGGTCCGTCGGGGGCGTCGTGACTGTTTCGAGGTGTTCGAACCGGAAGGTAATCTCCTCTCTGAGCTTCCCGCTGATCGTGTCGTAGAGCAGTCCGATCCGCTCGTCGGTCTGCATCAGGACGCGCCAGCGCTCTTCCGGCCCCCGGCGCGTGACTTCGATGAGCACCGCACCCGGCAGATAGCGGTTTGCGACCAGCGAGACGGAGTCACAGCTGTTCGCGTCGACGACGTGTGTGTACACCGTCGCCTGGCCGGCCGAGGACGCGAGCACCTCGCTGTGGCGATCGCCCCCACAGCGCTTGTCGCTGATCGAGAACCCGCCGTACTCGTCGCCCGTGAGCAGCCCGGCCGCTCGCTCGACGGACTCCGGGCCACCGCTGATCCGATCGAGCCGCCAGAACTCGCTGTCGGTCATCGGACAGATCAGCGTCGTCGAGTGCATCTCGGGAGCGTCGATGAACACGTCCATCACGGCGTCGGCCCCCTCCGCGTAGTTCAGTGTGAAGACGAACTCCCGCATCTAGCTGCACTGATTCCCCGAGGGGCCAGTCTCTTTCGGTCTCTCTGTCGACGGGTGGTTGTCCTGAGCCAACGGAGGATTCACGTAGTCGAGTCCCCGACGGTGAGGTATGAGCGATACGGGCACTGGTGAACAGTCGATGCCGTGGTTTCTCAAGACGATCATCCTCGTCGCGATTCTCGTAGTGCTTTTCATCGTCGCCATCGACCTGCTGACCTTCGCGGGCGCGCTGTAACGGCGGGCCGGGGTGGCCGCGTGCCGGCGTTTCCGTCGGCGTCGTCCCCGCGTCACTCACGGCATCGTCAGTTGCATTCGGCTCCAGTCCTGAGTGCCAGTGATGAGCGACGGGCCGACGGCGGTGACACCCGACGACGTGCCGACGACGACGAACGGCTGTGTCGTCTGGCACCGCCGCAATCTCCGGACGACGGACCACGGTGCGCTCTCGTACGCGAGCGAGGAGTACGACACCGTCTTGCCGCTGTTCGTCTTCGACCCACAGTTCTACGGTGACGACGGACTCGCCTGCGACGCCAGACTCCAGTACCTCCACGAGTCCGTCGAGAGTCTCTGTCGACTGTACGAGGCCGTCGGGGGGACGCTCAGCTACGCCCACGGTGATCCGCTGTCGGTGCTCTCGACTCTGGCAGCGGCCGGCTGGGACGTCGTCGCGACGGCCGACCCGACCGCACGCTACGGCCGCCAGCGAGACGACCGGGCCGCAGCACACTGCGACGTACGCTTCGTCGACAGTGACGGGCTGGTTCGTGACCAGGCGTGGCCGCGTGAGGGGTGGAGCGACCGCGTCGAGGCGTGGTTCGAGTCGTCCCCGTACTGCTGGGACCCCGACGACGTTTCGTTCGCCTCGCTGCCGGAGACGGTGTCAGTCGCCGATATCGAGCGTACGTACGACGTCCACTCGGCGAAGACGACGGTCCCTCCCGGCGGCCGAGCGGCGGGAGCCAGACGACTCCGACAGTTCGTCGCAGACATCGAGCAGTATCCCGGCACCATCTCCGCGCCGACGGACGCACGGACCGGTACGAGCGGGCTCTCGCCGTCCCTCCGGTTCGGATCGCTGTCGGTACGCGAAGTCTACCAGTACGTGATGGACAACGCACCGTCGTGTGCCGGCCGAGAGATGTTCGTCTCCCGACTCTACTGGAACAAGCACTACCACCAGAAACTGGAAGACTGGAGCGGCTGGACGACGACGGCGGTCAACCCCGCAATGCGCGACTGTCGAGCGGAGTCACACGACCCGGAGCTGGTGACCGCCTGGAAGCAGGGTACCACCGGCTTTCCCATGGTCGACGCGTCCATGCGGTGTCTCGTCGAGACCGGGTGGCTCAACTTCCGGATGCGAGCGATGTGTGCCAGCGTCTTCGCCGACCTGTTCCAGCAACCCTGGCAGATCGGCGCGGACTTCTATCACTACCACCTGATCGACGCCGATCCGGCGATAAACTACACCCAGTGGCAGTCACAGGCCGGCACAGTCGGGACGAACCTCATGCGCATCTACAACCCGATCAAACAGGTGCGTGACAACGATCCCGACGGCACGTTCGTCTCGACGTACGTTCCGGAACTGGCCCCACTCCCGACCGAGCATCTCCCACGCCCCGAAAAGACCCCGCTCCACGTTCAGGAAGCGTGTGGCGTCGAGATCGGCACCGACTACCCGTACCCGGTCGTCGAGTACGAGGCCGCCAGACAGCGCGCGATCGAACGCTACGAACGTCTCGAACCGGCCGCCCGTCAGGCCCTCGAAGAGCCGGGGGTCGCTCGGCGAGCGTCACTGTCCTCGCAGCCACGGCCTCCGGACGGGTCGGACGACACCTCGACGGCGACCGACGAGAGCCCACAGCAGCGCGGCCTGGACGCGTACACGGAGACGGACCGGGAGTGATACTGCCGGCTGTCACTTCGTGACGAGCTTCGCCACCCCGGGGTGGCGAAATCGGTCACAGATGTACAGCCGGTAGTATGAGCGACAGAGCCAGTTCGGCCAGCACGTCGGCGTGTGGACGGTCGGGGACGACTTGACGCCGTCTCCAGCGACGGTTTTCTGGCTCGGAAAAAGAGCGTCCGGGGTTATGTCGTCGGGCGTCTTCTGCCCATCCATGGGTGTCCTCCAAGCACTCCAACGTACGCCCGGCGCACTCAAGCGTGCCCCTGGGCTGTTGGTCCCCCAACTGATCGTGTTCGTCCTGTTGCTCCCCCAGTTGCTGTTGCAGTCGGCAGCGCCGCTCCTCTCCTCGCTGGTCTCGCTGGGCGTCTCCGGCATCTTCCTCGTCGTGACGCCCTTCATCCAGGGTGGGATGTTCGGCATGGCCGACGAGGCACTGCGAGGCCGTAGTTCGCTGTCGCGATTCTTCGCCGACGGGAAGTCGAACTACGTGCAGTTGCTGATCGCCTACGTCCTCCTACTGGTCGTCAACGGCGTGCTCGGCGTCGTCGCCGTGTTTGCTGGCGTCGGCGCGTTGCTAGGCCGCGACCCCACCGGACTGGTGCTCCTCGCCGTCGTCGCCGTCGTCGGCCTCCTGTATCTCCTCGTGACGTTCTTCGTCCAGTTCTACGGACAAGCCATCGTCGTCGACGGGGAGTCTGCGATCGCTGCGTTCGCGCGGAGCTACCGCGTCGTCCGGGCGAACCTGCTCGGAACGATCGGCTATCTGGCGATCGCGGTGCTCGTCGGCGGCGTGGCGGGCGGGCTCTACGGCGGCCTGTCGGTGCTGGCGATGCCCGACGCCGCGGCGTACGGCTTGCCGGCACTCTCGACCCCGCTGCTCGTCGTCGTCGGCCTCCTGGCAGCGGTCGTCGGGAGCCTCGTCTCGGCGTTCTCGTTGACGTTCTCCGTCGCGGTCTACGACGAGTTCACCGCCTGATACTGCCGGCAGTGACGCCGTCACGGGTCTGCCACTTCGAGTGGTCATCCGCTCCTCGGGCAGATCCACGCAGAGGTGCAGTCTCCTTCTGACAGCAAAGCTACCTCTCCGGATAACTGCCCCTGACAGCGTTCGAATCTGTGACAGCCATCGTGTCGGCTCTCCACGCCGCCGAGTCAGGTACGGCGGTACAGAGAGTAGAGGATGGTGACGAGGCCGACGACCTCGATCGTCCTGGTGAGAATCGGGACGTAGTAGCTGTAGACGATCGGCCCGAAGCCGAGGACAGTCCCGGCGGACGTGACGACCAACGAGACAACGAAGGGGACGACCGTGAGCAAGACCAGTCCGACCGCGAGCAACAGCATCGGCTGGCTGTCGTTGCGGCGGTACCCACGATACGCCTGGAACACGATCGCGAAGCTGAGCACCAGGCCAAGCAGCGTCACCGCCAGTAACGCGAGGTAGTGTACGTACAGTCCCGTGCTGCCGGTTTGTATCATGTTAGATCCCCTCCCAGAGGTTGGTAAAGCGGTCGGCGGGGTCCTCGGGTTCGCCTGCGTCGATGGTCACCGAGAGCTCTCCCTCGTCGAGTTCGACGGTGAGTCGATCGAGACACGCCTCGAAGACACTGTAGTGGTGGCCGTTCTGTCGCACTTTCGTCTGTTCGACGAGCAGGTCACACTCGACGAGCCGTTCGGTCCGCCGGTAGATCGTCGGCAAGGACGCGTCACATCGGTCGCTCAACGCTTTAGCTGACATCGGTTCGACACTCGTCTGAGTAAGGATCTCCCGTGCGTACTCGTCGTCGAGGAGTGCGAAGATATCCTCGTCGGCGGGACCCTCACTCACGGTCGGCCCTTCTGGACGGACCAAGTAATAGCTACCACTTCTTTTCCGGGTCGGAAAATCGGGTTGCGTTCATACTGCCGGTCGTCCGTCTGTGACGCTCTCGCCACGCTGGACGGATCTGTGTCGGATACGCTCCCGTCAGTCGACTTCGCCGACACGGGGACACTCCGTAGAATTGAACTCAGGAGGTGACAAATCCCACGTATGGCCCTCCACGTTCGACAGACGATCACCGGTGGTCTCGCACGTGCGCTCTCGCGAAACGGTGCTCTCCTCGTGGCGACGTTCTTCGCTGCGAGCCTCCTCCAGGGCGCGTTCATGTGGGTGCTGGCGACGACGTACATTCCCCTCGGCACGAGCGGAGCGATGACACCGGCCGGCGCGCCGGCACCCGGGACGGCGCTCCCAGCGTTGGCGTCGGCGGGCGCTGCGCTGCTGGGTGGACTCACCGGCGGGATACTCACGGTCCCCATCCAGGTCGTCGCCGTTCGTGCGCTCGTCGACGACGGGCGCGACCACATCCCCGAACAGCTTGTCTTTCGGTCCCTCGGCTGGGCGACGCTGCGGCTGTTCGTCGCCTCCCTGTTGAAGATGGTTGCCGTGTTCGTCCTGACGATACTCAGTATGATCGCCGTCTTTCTGGCGGCGATCGGGGTTTTCCTGGTGCTACCGGAATCACTACAGACGACAGTCGTCGGTTCGTGGTACGTGCCGCTGCTCCTGGTCCCAGCCTTCCTGCTGGCCGCCCTTCCGGTCGCTGTCGTCGTCGTGGTGTTCGCTTTCGTCGACCACGAAATCGTCGTCCGGGACGCGTCGGTCCCGTCGGCGTTCGTTCGGAGCTGGCGCGTCGTCGCCGGCAACCGACTGCGACTGGGGTTCGCACTCGTCGTTCCCTACGCGGTGAACATGGTCTTCAGCCTGCTCTTCGGACAGCTCACGCCCGACGTGACGTTCCAGTCGCCGATGTTCCTGGCCAGCCAGGCGATCTTCTCGCTGGAGTCTGCGGTGGTCTCGATCGTCGTCCTCGGTATCACGGTTCAGGCGTGGGTCCAGCTGACGGGTGTCGACGGCCCGCTCGAAGCGTACTGGAACGCGAGCGACACGGAGTCGAGTCCGGCTCCAGACGGCGCGGCGACGGACGCGATCGAGTGACCGCGGCTCCGTTCTCGACGGTATCCGAGGAATTTCGGCAACGCCTCGATCAGTTACGACACTGAGACATCGAAACGAGCGCCCGACGAACGTGACCGACTTCTCGGATAGATTTTCACAGATGCTACAATATTGCCGCCGGATGCAGTCGACCTTCTCCGACAGCTATCACGCTGTATTGTCGTACCGTCGAAACGTCGCTGTCGTCTCGTTCGGTTGTGTGGAAAAAGCGGCCAACACCGTCGCGCTTCCCGGCGTCACCTCGTTCGTCGTCGCCGCTCTCGCTCGCCGCGGCGCGAGGTCGACGCCGAAAGAGTTTTTCTGAGTGGGCCCAATATTCCACAGGAATGATGCTCCCTATCGACCCGACACAGATCGACCCCGACGACATCGGCGAGGCCCAGACGACGCTGGAGATGGACCACGAAGACGCCGTCGAACACGTCCGCGAGGTGTTCACGGCTGCGGGCTTCGGCATTCCGGTCGAGTTCTCGCCGTCGGAGATGCTCAACGAGAAGGTCGACGCGGACCGGGACCCCTACTACGTCCTCGGTGCCTGCAACCCGGCCGTCGCGGATCGAGTGCTCGACGCGACCGACAACCGACTGGGCGCGCTCATGCCCTGCAACGTCGTCGTCTGGGAGGAAGCGCCCGGCCGACAGCGCGTCTACCACGTCTCGATCATGCGTCTCGCGCGCCTGGTCGGCATGGCTCCCGACGACGACGTGATGGCCGACATCGTCGCCGACACCGGAGAGATGGTCGACGAAGCCTTCGAGAACCTCTGAGATGGGGTTTCACACCTTCGACGCCGCGCGGGCGGACAAGCTGGAGGACGCGGCCCGCCGGTACCGCGCGCTCTCTGCCGAGGAACTGCTCTGGGCGCTGTCGCTGGACGGCGACGACGTGATCGCGGACCTCGGCAGCGGGACCGGCTTCTACACCGACGACGCTGCTGCCATCGCCGACACGGTGTATGCCGTCGACGTACAGAGCGAGATGCACGACTACTACCGGGAGAAGGGCGTTCCAGACAACGTCGAACTGGTGACCAGCGGCGTCGCCGACCTCCCGCTGGCGACCGACGCTCTCGACGCCGCGTTCTCGACGATGACGTACCACGAATTCGCGGACGAGGCTGCCCTCACGGAGATCGCGCGAGTGCTGACCGGCGGCGGGCGACTCGTCGTCGCCGACTGGGCGGCCAGTGGCAGCGGCGACGCCGGTCCGCCCCTCGACGAGCGCTTTACCGCGTCGCAGACGACCGACGCACTCCGAGACGCCGGCTTCACCATCGAACACGACGCCGTTCGCCCGGAGACGTTCCTCGTGATCGCCACGAGACAGTAGGCCGCCATTCTTTCCAGTAGCTATTTTCGAACAGCCCAACACGTGCCCAGTGATGTCGCCTCCATCCCGCCGTGATGCCCTCCGACTCGCCGGTCTCGCCGGTGTGAGTGCACTCGCTGGCTGTCGTTCGGTGACGCCGTGGAGCGGACCGAACGAACAACCGCCACGATCGGTCGGTACGTCCTGGTCGCCGTCGGCTGAGACGTGGCGCTTTCCCCACGGCGACCTTCGAAACACGGCGAGTTCTCCTCACGGAGTACAGACCGCTCCGAGCGTCGCCTGGCAGGATTCTTTCGACGGCGGCCGCTCGACGACACCAACCGGTGCTATCGTCGCTGCAACGCCGGAGCGGGTGATTACCGCACGGCGGTTCGGTAGCGAGGTCCAACTGCACGCCGAAGACGCGACCGACGGCACGCGTCGGTGGAGCCGATGGATCGTCTATCCACCCGACGGTCGGACGCCGACGTTCGGCGGTCTCGTCGATGGAACCGTCTACGTGACCGACGGCGGCACCGACGTCGTCGCCGTCGATGCGAGTGACGGCACAGTTCGCTGGCGTCGCTCGCTCTACGACCGCGTCGCCGACAGCGTTCCCGACAAATACCTCTCTGTCGCTGGTTCACCGGCGGAATTTGCAGCCCGCGCACTGGCGACGCCGGAGATCGTGTACGTCCAGAGCAGCTACGGCGTCCACGGAATCGCGCCCCGCGACGGAACCGAGCAGTGGCGGTTGTACCTGGGCGCACACCACGACGCCGACGCGCTCGAAGAACCTCGTGGGCTGGCAGTGACTGATCGACGAATCTGGGCGGTTTACGGTGGCACCGTCCAGTCGCTGTTCACCATCGAGCTGTCGGACGGGCAACCCGAGATCGAGCGGGTCTCCTCGCCGCTGCAGTTTCCGTCGAGGCCAGTGGTGCCCGGATATCGGGATGCCGTCTTCACGCACGATATCGTGTGGGCGTCGAAGCCACAGGAGACGTTAGCAGTCGGGACGACCGACGAGGGGGCCGAGTGGGAGTTTCCCGGACACACGGGTTCGGGCGGGGTGGCGTACTCGTCGCTGGCGACCGACGGCGAGCGGGTTTTCGTCTGTGTGAGTCACGAACAGCAGGATCGATTGCTCGTGTTCGCCTTGCACGCGTCGACGGGCAAACTGGACTGGCTCTTCCGTGAGCCGCTGGCCGATCGAGACGCATCTCCGAGTGATAGTGGGGAATTCAGGCTCTGCCGGCCCGCCGTGACCGGTGACTGTCTCGTCGTGGGATATGGGACCCTCCCGGAGACAGCGGCGGGGCGGGGCGAAATCGTCGCGATTTCGCGGACAGACGGGCGCGTCTGCTGGCGAACCTCTCTCCGGCTCGCGCCGCGTTCGGTGTCGATGACCAGCGCTCGACTCTTCGTCACGGGTCGACAGGGGGGCGTCGTCGCTCTCACCGAAGAGACCGGATAGCCGTTCCAGGTACCCGGAGTCACCGTACGGCGCTGCCACGTTTGCCAGCTGTTGTGAGCAGCTTTTAGGCTGGACTAAAAACCGAAAGTCATTTATTACTTTAGGCTGGGCTAAAATCTATGGCAAGAGACGATGGAGACGAGCCACGACCGACGCGAAGAAAATGCATAGCGTACGGCACTACGCTGCTGGCCACCGGCTCGCTGGCCGGGTGTTCCGCACTTTCGGGCCAGGAGGCCGAGTCGACCGAGACGGAGACCCAGACCGGGCCGTCCTACTCGGGGACGATCGAACCCGTCGGCGAACGCAGTCTGGCGTCAGAACCCGAACGTATCGTGGGCGGGTGGGGGTTCGAGGAAGACGTACTGACTGCCCTGGGCATGGCCGACAAGCTCGTCGCCGCCGAGGGCAACCAGTTCTGGTTCACCGGGTTCTACGACCAGCTGCCCGGCGTCGACGTGCCGGACCCGGCGTCACTGGATCTGGTCCGGACCGAGGACTGGTCGCTCAAGACGGAGTACCTGTACGAACTCGATCCCGATCTGTTCGCTACCGACCCGAACCGGTTCATCTCGTACTACGGTGCCGACGAGGCCGACATCTCCGAGATCGAGGATTCGATCGCACCGTTCTTCGGCAACGCCAGCCGCCGCAAGCGCGGGGACGACTGGCCGACCTGGCCCGGTGACGAGTCCTACGCCTACTACGACATCCCCGAGTTCGTCAGCCGGTACGGCGACCTGTTCGGCAAGTCCGAGACGGCGGCGGCGATCAACGACCTCTACCGGTCGGCGATGGAAGACATGCGGTCGCGCGTCCCGCCCGAGTCCGAGCGCCCGAGCGTCGGGCTGCTCAACGCACAGATCAATCCCGACACAGAGGGGTCGTTCCACGCGTACAACCCGAAGACCGAGATCGACAAGGCGTACGGAAAGAAGCAGTACCGAGACCTCGGTGTCGTCGACGCCTTCGAGGGCGAGTACGGCGGTCAGTCTGGGATCGAAGTCGACTACGAGACGTTGCTCGACGCCGACCCCGACGTGATCGTCTTCCACTTCGGCGTCAACTACCGCGACTGGAACGACGAGAACGCGCTCCGGAAGACGGTCGAAGGGATGCGCGACAGCCGACTGGGACAGGAACTTACCGCCGTTCAGGACGACGAGCTGTACGTCGGCGGCTCGGCGTATCAGGGCCCGATCATCAACCTCTTCCAGACCGAGATGCTGGGTAAACAGCTCTATTCCGACGAGTTCGGCGAGTGGCCGGGCGAGGTCACCGCCGCCGAGCTGCCGACGATCCCCGAGGACGAACAGCTGTTCGACCGCGAGGCGCTCGCAGCGGCCGTCACCGGGTCGAACTGACCTCTGATTACGCGGTCTTTTCGCTGTCTCGTTGCACCGGTCTCTTCGGCGTTCCAGTCGCCCGAAACCACCGGATGACAACCCGATAGACGAGATCGAGGGGAACACTTATTACGTTTTAGGCTAGCCTAAAGATCAACGGGTGACATCCTACATGAGAGACGAGGCCAGTCGTGGCGTCTCGAGTACAGCGGTCGAGCGGCTCCGGACGACCCTGCAGACGGACCGCTGGCAGAGCGCCGATCGCGCGTTGCTCGCGAAGATGCTCGCGGAGTTCACCTACGAGCAACTCCTCGACCCCCAGGAGTACGCCGTCGACGGCGACTGGCGCGTCTATCGCGTCCCGCTGGGCGACACCACCTACGAATTCCGGGCACAGGAGCGGGTCTTCGACAGCTACCGCGTCGATCCGTCGTCGATACGGAAACGCGTCGGCGACGGTGCGTGGACGGCGGCGAGCGACGCCATCCAGTTCCTGCTCGACGCCCGCGAGACGCTGGGCATCGACGATCAGACGGCGAGTTACCTCGTCCGGGAGTACAACAACACGCTCCTGGCGGACACACACATCGATGCCGACGACGACGCCGCGGACAGTATCCTGGATCTCGACGCGAGAGAGATCGAAGGGGAGATGCGGGGCCATCCGTGGTTCACAGTCAACAAGGGACGTATCGGCTTCGACTACGAGGACTACCTCCGGTACGCGCCGGAGAACCAGCGTCCCCAGTCACTGCAGTGGGTCGCCGTTCGCCGATCCGAGGCGACGTTCGCGAGCGTCGACGGACTCGATTACGACGGGCTGATGGAGACACACCTCGGCGACCACGTCGGGGAGTTCGAACGGCTCGTCTCGAAGCAGGGTCTCGAACCTTCCGAGTACTACCTCATGCCCGTCCACGAGTGGCAGTGGCGAGACACGCTTGCCCAGCTGTTCGCGCCCGCGATCGCGGCCGACGAGATCGTGCCACTGGGGGCCGGTCCCGACACGTACCTCCCCCAGCAGTCGATCCGGACCCTGACCAACCGTTCGGACCCGACGAAACCACACGTCAAGCTCCCGATGCGGATACTGAACACGATCGTGTATCGCGGTCTGCCGGGCGAGCAAGCGCTGGCCGCGCCCCGCGTGACGGCGGCGGTCAAAGCGATTCGCGATCGGGACCCGTTTCTCAGTGACGAGTGCGATCTCGTGCTCCCCGGCGAGATCGCGAGCATCAACTACGAGCACCCACAGTTTTCGCAGCTCTCCGGCGCACCCTACCAGTACCAGGAGCTGCTGGGCGCGGTCTGGCGCGAGAGCGTCCAGTCGCTCACGGCGGCGTCCGAGCAGGCGGTGCCACTCTCCGCGCTGTTCCACCGCGACGTCGACGGCTCGCCGATCGTCTCCGAGTTCGCCTCCCGGGCGGGGCTCTCGCTGTCGGCCTGGATCGACGAGTTCCTCGACGTGCTCTTCGAGCCGTTGCTGCACTACCTGTACAAGTACGGGCTGGTGTTCATGCCACACGGGACGAACGTCCTCGTCATCCACCGGGACGGACGCCCGGTCCGGATCGCGGTCAAGGACTACGTCGACGAGATCGCGCTGAGCGAAGAGCGCCTCCCCGAGGCGTCCGTGATCCCCGACGACCTGTACGACCATCCCGACATCCTCCACCAGAAGGGGCCGGAGGCGCTGTGTCAGCACATCTTCGGGACCGTGTTCATCTGTGTCCTCCGGTACGTCTCCGACCTCCTCGAACGGGAAACCGGCTACGAGGAGACGACCTTCTGGCGGCAGGTCCGGGACAGCATCGAGCGGTACCAGTCGGCACACCCGGAACTGGAGGGGCGCTTCGAGCGCTTCGATCTGTTCGAACCCGAGTTCACGCGCCTCTGTCTGAACCGCGGCCGCCTGACCGATTACGGGTACACCGACGATCCCGAGCCACCGGGGGTGACTGCCCACGGGACGGTGACGAACACGCTCGCCGAGCTGGGCGACGATCGGCACGACTGATACTGCCGGCTGTCACTGTTTCAAGAGAGTCGCGACCACGGGGCCGCGAGATTCTTCAGAATATCTCGAATTTCTAGAGTTTTTCTGCGAACTTTTACTAGAAATCTAACTATTACCAGTAGCTTTTTGTTTTTAGGTGTGCCTAAAACAATCGATGACGAGCTATCACACGCTGTCCGGAGGGGCGGCTTTCCGGACCGGAGGTGATCGTGAGTGAACTACGCTGACGCGACGGCCGACCAGTTGCTCGCCCAGCAGTCAGATCGCGAATCGAGCGCACGGACCTATCCGCGATATCTTCCGCTGGCGATCGAGAGCGCCTCGGGACTGACCGTCGTCGACGTCGACGGCGACGAGTACTACGACTGCCTCGCGGGGGCGGGGACGCTCGCGCTCGGACACAACCACCCAGCCGTCGTCGAGGAGATGGAGCGCGTGCTCGCTGACGGGCGAGCAATCCACACGCTGGACATCACGACGCCGGAGAAAGAGCGGTTCGTCGACACGCTGTTCGACTGTCTCCCCGACGAGCTGACAGACACCGCGAAGGTCCAGTTCTGTAGCCCCGCCGGGACCGACGCGGTGGAGGCGGCACTGAAGCTCGTCAGGACGGCCACCGGAAACCGGCCGATCCTCGGCTTCCAGGGCGGCTATCACGGGATGACCGGCGAGGCGTTGAGCCTCATGGGCAACACCGGGCCCAAAGAGCCCCTGCCCGGACTGTCCTCGGCCGTCCACCACCTCCCGTACCCCTACACGTACCGGTGTCCGTTCGGAGCGGGCGGTGACGAGTGCTGGCGCACCAGCGCCCGGTACGTCGAACGCGTGCTCGACGATCCCGCCAGCGGCGTCGTCTCGCCGGCCGGGATGATCTTCGAGTCGGTCCAGGGCGAAGGGGGGTCCGTTCCCGCGCCGGTCCCGTGGCTGCGCGAGATCCGGCGTCTCACCGACGAGCACGACGTGCCGCTGATCGCCGACGAGATCCAGACCGGGCTCGGTCGTACCGGAGAGCTGTTCGGCTTCGAACACGCCGACATCGTCCCCGACGTCGTCACCGTCTCGAAGGCCGTCGGCGGCGGGCTCCCGCTCGCGGTCGTCGTCTACGACGAGGAACTCGACGAGTGGGAACCGGGAGCACACGCGGGGACGTTCCGTGGCAACCAGCTCGCGATGGCGGCGGGGACGGTGACGATGCGACACGTTCTCGACAACGACCTCGACGAACACGCCGCGGCGATGGGCGAGCGGCTCCGAGAGCAGCTCGCAGACACCGCTACGATCAGCCAGGCGGTCGGGGACGTTCGGGGACGGGGGCTCATGCTGGGCGTCGAGTTCGTCGATCCGGCCGGCGAGCCCGGCCCGCAGGGCCAGTATCCGCCCGACGGTGACCTCGCAGAGCGCGTCCAGGCCGAGGCGTTCGATCGCGGACTCATCATCGAGACCGGCGGGCGCGACGGCGCGACCGCTCGATTCCTCCCGCCGCTGGTCGTCTCCCCGAGACAGGTCGACGACATCGCCGAGCTGTTCCACCGCAGCGTTCGCGCGGCGATCGACGCCGACGAACGCGCGGAGGTGCTCGCATGAGCGGCGGCGCTCCCGACGCGACCGAGGGCCTGGACCAGCCGCCGGTCGACGACGCGTTCCTCGGGAGCGACGACGGGAACCGCGCGTACGCGGCTGCGGCCGACGCGGCGACGCGCGCCGTGGTGACCGCGACCGACCGCGCGACGCCGTACTCCGGCGCTGCCCCCGACACGCTCCGCGAGCGGTTCGCGGAACGGCGTGTCCTCCCCGAGCGTGGACAGTCGGTCGAAGCGACGCTCGGCGAGATCACAGACGAGGTGCTCTCGTCCGTCGTCGGCGTCTTCGACCCGGACTGTGTCGCTCACCTCCAGTGCCCGCCGACGATCCCCGGACTCGCGGCCGAAGCGCTCGTCGCGGGGACGAACCAGTCGATGGACTCCTTCGACCAGGCCCCAGCGCCCTCCGTCTGCGAGGAGCGGGTCGTCGACGCGCTCTGTGACCGCCTGTCCTTCCCTGCCGGCGCTGACGGCGTGTTCACGAGCGGCGGTACCCAGTCGAACCTCCAGGGCCTGCTCTTGGCCCGGGAGTGGTTCTGTCGGGAGCGACTGAACTGTGACGTACAGACCGAGGGACTCCCCGCCGACGCCGACGACCTCCGGGTCGTCACCTCCGAGGCGGCTCACTTCACCGCGGCCCAGGCCACGGCACAGCTGGGTCTCGGCGAGGACGCCGTCGTCGAGGTCCCGACCGACGACGGTTACCGGATGGACCCGGACGCACTGGACGCGACCCTCGCGGATCTCAGCGCGGAGGGGTGCCGACCGTTCGCGCTGTTCGGGACCGCGGGGACGACCGACCACGGTGCCGTCGACCCGCTCCCGGCACTCGCCGACCGCGCGGCCGAGCACGACCTCTGGTTCCACGTCGACGCTGCCTACGGCGGCGCACTGCTGCTCTCCGACCGCGAGCGGTCGACCCTCGACGGCATCGAGCGGGCGGACTCCGCTGCGGTCGACTTCCACAAGCTGTTCTACCAGCCGATCAGCTGTGGGGCTTTTCTGCTCCGAGACGGCAACCAGTTCCGGCTACAGGACCGCAACGCAGCGTATCTCAACCCCGAAGCCGACGACGATGCGGGCGTCCCGAACCTCGTCGGGAAGTCCCTCCAGACGACCCGCCGGTTCGACGCCCTGAAACCGTACGTGACGTTCCGGACGCTGGGACGCGAGCGCCTCGCCGACTGGGTCGAGTACGTCGTCGACCTCGCGACCGCTGTCGGCGACGACGTTCGTGACCACCCCGAACTCGAACTGGTGTGTGAGCCGCAACTGAGCACCGTCCTGTTTCGCTACCGGCCCGAGGAGGGCGACCCGGACGAGATCAACCCGGCCATCCGCGATCGGCTGCTCCGAGCGGGGCGGGCAGTGATCGCCCGCACCGAGGTCGACGGAAGGGCGACGCTCAAGTTCACCCTGCTGAACCCGCGGGCGACGCGCTCGTCGCTCCGTGCGCTGCTCGCATCGGTCGTCGAACACGGCACCGAGATCGAACGAGAGAGATCGACATGACGCGACTGACACGACACCACGACGACTCGGCGCGCGAGATCGCGCGCCACGCCACGACGCACAGCTTCCTGAACTGCTACTGCCACGAGACCGCCAGTGGGGAGTTTCGACCCGGCGAGGAGACGCCGATCGACGCCGAGGGGCTCGTCCTGTACTGTCCGCTCGAAGCCCAGGGCATCGATCTGTACGCCCCGGTCGTACACCGCTCGCCGACCGGTCGGCACCTCTTCGAGACGCCGGTGCAGTACCGCGTCGAGGGGACGAACCACGACTGTGACTACCTCACGCTCGCGACGCTCCTGACCAAGGAACTCGAACTGACGCGCGGGGGCGACGCCGATCGGGACGAGCTGCTGGCCCGGGTCGTTTCGAGCTGTCGGGCGACAGCGCGGTTCGTCGACGCCCGCCGGGGCGACGACGCGCTCACCGATCCCGAGGCGACGTTCCGCGAGGCCGAGCAGTCGCTGGTGTTTGGCCACCTCATGCATCCGACCCCCAAGAGCCGGCGCGGGATGGGTCGGGACGGGCCACGCTACGCGCCCGAACTCGGGACGAGCTTCTCGCTTCACTACGTCAGCGCCGATTCGGCCGTCGTCGATCAGGACTCCACGCGCGAGCACAGCGCCGCCGAGTGGGTCGCATCGGCGCTCCGAGACGATCCGACCGTCGCCGACGAGGTCGTCGACCGCCACGTCGACGACGGGCGCGTCCTCCTCCCGCTTCACCCCTGGCAGGCCCAGTACCTGCTCGACCGGGAGCCCGCACGGCGCTTGCTCGACGACGGGCGTCTCGAATCGCTCGGACCGATCGGCCGCGAGTTCGCACCGACCTCCTCGGTGCGGACGCTGTACGCGCCCGAGTCGCCGTTCATGGTCAAGGGCTCGCTGGCGGTCAAGATCACGAACGCCGAGCGGACGAACAAGCGCCCGGAGCTGGACCGCGGCGTCGCGATCTCGGAACTGCTCGACACCGAACTCAGGGACGCGATCGACGACCGATTTCCCGCGTTCGACGTGATTCGAGACCCCGCTTACCTGACCGTCCAGAGCGAGAGCGCCGAGTCGGGGTTCGAGGTCGTCCTCCGAGAGAATCCGTTCGCTCCGTCGGGCCGGCGGCGGGCGACGCCGGTCGCGGCGCTGTGTCAGGACGGCATCGCGGGACCGTCCCGCCTGGAGCGGGTCGTTCGCGACATCGCACAGCGAACGGGACACAGCCCCGACGCGGTGAGCGTCGACTGGTTCGAGCAGTATCTGGAGACGGCGATCAGACCGGTCCTCTGGCTGTTCCTCGAGTGGGGGCTCGGACTGGAGGCCCACCAGCAGAACACGGTCCTGACCCTCGACGACGACGGCTACCCGGACCGTGCCTTCTACCGGGACAACCAGGGGTACTACTTCCCGGAGGGTGCCTACGATCGGATCGACGCCGTCTGTCCCGGCGTCGGCCAGCGGGCCGACACGATCTGCCCGGACGCCGTCGCCGACGAGCGGATCCGCTACTACGTCGTCCTGAACAACGCCTTCGGCGTGATCAACGCCTTCGGCACCGCCGGCCTCGTGGACGAACGGCGACTCCTCGAAGTCCTGCGCGATCACCTCTCGTCGCTCCGGCAGTTCGACCGGCCGTCCTCGTCGATACTCGACCCGCTCCTCGAATCCGAGACCGTCCCGCGCAAGGCGAACCTGCTCACGCGGTTCCGCGGGCTCGACGAACTCGACGCCCCCTCGCTCGACGACCAGTCGGTGTACGCTGCCGTCCCCAATCCGCTGGTCGAGACGTTCCCACCGGCGGTGATGCGATGACCGCGCCCGCGACGTCCGTCGCTCGCGACGACAGCTTCCGGGTCCACGACGAGACGATCGACCGGACGGTCGCCTTCCGGCCGGTCTCGCTGTCCGAGGATCTCGGCCGACTGCACGCGTGGCTCAACGCCGACCACGTCCAGCCGTTCTGGGACCTCGCAGAACCGCTGTCGGTGTTTCGCGAGACGATGGCGGAGAAGCTGGCGACCGAGGGCGTGGGCTGTTACGTCGGCTCCGTCGATCACGTCCCGATGAGCTACTGGGAGTGTTACTGGGCAGCAGACGACGAGGTCGGCGAGCACTTCGACGCGAACCCGACAGACCAGGGGCTCCACCTCCTCGTCGGCCCGCCGGAGTTCGTCGGACAGGGGCTGGCCGTCCCGCTCGTCAGAGCGATGCTGCGCTTTCAGTTCACACACGCCGAGACCGACCGGATCGTCGTCGAGCCCGACGTTCGCAACGAGGTCGTCAGACACGTGTTCAGGCGCTGTGGGTTCGAACCGGTCCGGGAGATCGCCATGGCCGAGAAAGACGCGATGCTCATGTACTGCCACCGCGAGCCCTTCGAGGAGACGATCTGGCCCGACGGCCACGCGGCGGGGGAGGTGAGAGCGAATGACTGAGACCGACCGTGGCCACGTCGACGTCCTCGGTGTGGGACTCGGCCCGTTCAACCTCGGGCTCGCGGCCCTGCTCGCGGACACGGACGTCGAGGCAGCGTTTCTCGAACAGGCGTCAGCCTTCGCCTGGCACGAGGGGATGCTCATCGAGGGAGCGACCCTCGAAGTGCCGTTCCTCGCGGATCTGGTCACGCTCGCCGATCCGACCAGCGAGTACAGCTACCTCAACTACCTGCGCGAGAACGACCGGATCTACGAGTTCTACTTCTACGAGACGTTCCAGGTGCCCCGTCGGGAGTACGACGCCTACCTCGGCTGGGTCGCGGATCGACTCGACAGCTGTCGGTTCGGCCGCCGAGTCACGAGCGTCACCGAGACCGACTCGGGCTTCCGGGTCGAAGCCGTCGATCCGGAAACCGGCGAGCGGTACGCGTTCACTGCCGACGACCTCGTCGTCGGCGTCGGCTCACGGCCCTACGTTCCAGAACAGTTCCGCGACTGCCTGGGCGACGCCGTCTTCCACACCGCACAGTACCGCGACCGCCGCGACGGCGCTCTCGACAGCGACGCGATCGCCGTCGTCGGCTCCGGCCAGAGCGCCGCCGAGGTCGTCCTGGACCTGCTCGAACGACAGGCCGATTACGGCTACCGCCTCGACTGGCTCACCCGCTCGGACGGCTTCTTCCCGATGGAGTACTCGAAGATCGGGCTGCAACACTTCACTCCGGAGTACACGCGGTACTTCTCGGACCTGGATCAGGAGACCAGAGACGAGACACTCTCAGACCAGGACCTCCTGTACAAGGGGATCGACGTGCAGACGAGCGCTCGGATCTACGACACGCTGTACGAGCGGTCCATCGGTTCGGGCGAGCCCGACTTCGGGATGCTCGCGACGACCGCCGTCGAAGATATCGAGGCGACCGACGACGGGTACTGCCTCGCGTGCCACCAGACCCAGCAGGACGAGCGATTCGTCCACGAGGCGGCGACGGTCGTCCTCGGGACTGGCTACCACCGGCCGACGCCGTCGTTCCTGGGACCGCTGGAAGACGCGCTCGAACGCGATCCGAAAGGGCGGCTCCGCATCACCGAGGAGTACCGCGTCGAGAGCGACTGTGCGGGGCGGCTGTTCGTCCAGAACGCCGGAGTACACACCCACGGCGTCGGCACCCCGGATCTGGGGCTGGGCTGTTACCGCAACGCCGTCATCGTCGAGCAACTCACCGGCCGCGAGGTGTATCCGATCGACGAGGACACCGTCTTCCAGGATTTCGCCGTCGAACGGTTCGTCGACGACGCCCCGGCGAGGCGAGCCCGCGAGCCCGCCCGCTCCGACGACTGACCGGCGTGGTCCGACGCGACCACTGCTCTCGACACCCCGGAAAGCCCGTGACGGTAGCGGCCAGCTCAGAACGTGTCGCGGAACTGGTCGCGTCTCCACGTGGCCCCGCTGTCGGTGAACGCCTCCCACTCGCTGCGTTTGACCGTGAGATACGACGCCGCGAGTGGCTCGCCCAGCGCCGACCGCAGCACCTCGTCGTCGGCCAACGCGTCGAGGGCCGCTCCCAGCGTCGTCGGCAGTCGATCGACGCCGCGCTCGGCCAGCGTCGCCTCGTCGCAGTTGGCCGGATCCGCTTCCAGCGGGGGGCCGGGATCGATCTCGTTTCTGACGCCGTCCAGCCCGGCCGCGAGCAGTCCGAGAACCGACAGGTACGGGTTGGCGGTGTTGTCCGCTGGCCGGAACTCGACGCGGGTCGCCGTGGCCCGCTCGTCGGGCGCGACCGCCGGGATCCGCACGGCGGCCTCTCGGTTGCCCACGCCCCAGCAGCCGTACGCGGCTGCGCCGGCCTGGGGCCTGAGGCGTGCGTAGGAGTTGACCGTCGGGGACGTGAGTGCGAGCAACGCCGGGACGTGCGCCAGAATGCCGCCGACGAAGTGTCGCCCCATCGGGCTCAGTGCCCGGTCGCCGTCGGTCGGCGCGAACCGGTTGTCGTCGTCCCACAGCGAGAGGTGAACGTGGCAACCGTTCGTGGCACCGTCGAACGGGTACGGGAGGAACGTGGCTCCCAGCTCGTGAGCGTCGGCGACAGCGTCCACGGTCTCCCGGAGGAACACGTAGTCGTCGACGGCCCCGATACCCCGGCCATACTCGGTCACGACCTCGTGTTTCCCGGCGGCGTACTCGGGATAGTACTTGGCTACGTCGATCCCCTGGGCTTTCAGGGCGTCGACGATGTCGAGGATCACCTCGTGGCCGTTGCGCATGCTCGCCGTCGAGTAGACGCCGCGGTCGCCGTGTGGCGACGGCTCCTCCTCGTCGGTGACGAGGTGGAACTCGCTTTCGAGCGCGAGTGCCGCTTCGAGCCCCTCCGCTGCGAGGTCGGCGAGCTGTCGCGAGAGCGCCGAGCGCGGGTCGGCGTCCCAGGGATCTCCGGAGTCGCGGTCTCGCAGCGAGCAAAGCACCGCTGCGACCCGATCCTCGTGGTCGAGTACCCTGAACGACGAGCCGTCGGGGACGAGCCGCACCTCGCCGACGGCGTCGAACCGAGCGTCTTTGACGCGGTGGCCCAGCGCGTTGAACGACTGTACCAGTTCCGGCAGCGGGACGCCAGCGTCGAGCGCGTCCCGAACGTGGTTCCGTTCGACCGCGTGGCCACGGACGACACCGTCGTTGCCGACGTACAGGAGTCGCAACAGCTCGACATCCGCCTTTTCACATCGATCCGCGATCGTCTGAGTGTTCATCGAACGTCTTCGTCTCGAACCCTCGACCATATAATTTTTAGGCTTGCCTAAAGTATACGCGAGTGTGTCCAGAGACAATTCTCACAGCGACTTCGACGACCGGCGGCGAGTGGGAGGCGAATCGTGAGCGGAACGGACTCCCAGCGGAACCGCCTCGCGGGACTGGGCGACGGCGAGCGCGTGTACGCTGGTGCCGCCGTCGAGACGGCAGCAGAGTCCCTGATCGAACTGTACGGGGCGGTCGGTCTCGACTGGGTGTGGATCGATCTCGAACACAAGAACGCCAGTCCGCTGGACGGCCCGACACTGGAGCGACTGACCCGCGCGGGAGAGTGTAGCGGTGTTGCACTCGTCGTCAGACTCCCAGACGGCGATCCCGCGACCGTCCGGAAGGTGCTGGACGCGGGCGTGCGAACCGTCGTCGTGCCCCGCGTCGAGACGGCGGCCGACCTCAGACGCGCGGCCGAAGCCTGTTACTTCGAGTACGATTCTGGCGCCGGAGCACGCGGCCTCTCCCAGAGTCGATCGAGTGGCTACGGGACGGCCTACCTCGGAGACGAGTCCTACCACCGAACCGAGGACGACGCGGTCCGGCTCGGTGTCCTCGTCGAAGACGAGCGGGCGGTACAGAACCTCCCCGCGATCCTCGACGTGCCGGAACTGGACTTCGTGTTTCCCGGTCCCGGAGACCTGAGCGTGTCGATGGGCCACCCACAGGAGTACGACCACCCGGACGTGCGTGCCCAGATCGAGTACGTCGAAGCGACCTGCCGTGACCGATCGATCCCGATGCTGGGGACGTACCACAGCACCTTCACCGGCCGGGACGGCACTCGACAGGCGATCGAGCGAGGGTACCGACTGCTCAGCGTCGGCAACGAGTACGACTTCGCCGCCGAGATCCTGCGCGAGCGTCTGTCGTGGTTCACCGACGACGAGCGAGGCTGAGCGTCCAGCAGGCGACGGAGCGGGTCCGGTCGGTTTTTCCGTCCCCGTCGCCCGCCGGGGCGGGACCGTAGCGGTGGGACGGCGACGTGACGAAGACAGCCACACCAGCGACCAGACTCGCTACGTCAGCGACCAGATAGACGAGGATATGCCGAGATAAAGTTCTGTAAGGCAAACTTTAGAGAAAAAGTGGAAAATACGACTGCTTATCTACTGTCTTCTACACTCGATTGCCTTGCCCAGTCGTACAATTGACTGTCTGTCCGTAATTCGATTGTAGGTGTCTCCATCTGTTCTTGCCTGGCTCGCTGGCCGCTACTTCCCGTGTGGTTCCGGCGGTTTACAGAGCAGTGTGACCGTCGGTCCACGGTCTCTGTCGCGTTCGACGACCTCGACGACGTCCCCGGTGTACTGCACGTCGCCAGCGTCGGAGGCGACGATCGAGTGGCCGCGAACGTCCCAGTCCGGCAGCAGCCGCTCCGGGGACCCGGTGACGTAGACGCACGTGTAGTCACGGCTGATCTTGAGCTTCCCTCCGCCCAGCTCGGTCGTGTGGTGCTGTGAACAGACGGTGATCTGGCTGAGTGTATTCATGACCGGCTGTCACTAATTCGGATCGCACCGTCATAACGGTGGCCCCGATCGGTAGAGATGGGGATCCCGACGGCCGGCGACTGTCGTGAACGGGCAGCTAGAGGAGGAACGAGACAATCGCGAGGACGACGAAGATGATGACGATCCACTTGGCGATGCGCATACTGAGACCGGCCACACCGCTCGCACCGAGCACGGCGGCGATTATCGCCAGTACGAGGAAGGCGATCGCGAGACCGATGAGATCGCCTCCAAACTGGAGGGGAGCGAACGCGGCGGTGTCGAGCACGGCCTGTGTTCGTGCCATGCGTACCGTCCACGTCACAGGAGGTTAGTTATACGACTGCTATTGCCGACCGAGATCGCACTCGGTCGGTAAAACGGGGTCGCGGTGTGACGGTCCGACGGTAAGGACGGCCATCTCCGCCACTGGTCGCCGGCTGCTCCTCACGAACTGATACTGCCGGCTGTCCGTCTGTGACGAATTTCGCGACCACGGGGTCGCGAATATCTTGAAACAGTGACAGCCGGCAGTATGACTCGGTGTCGGCCGTCGTCGCCGCGACGCCGTTACGCGGGGAACGTCGACGGCTCCGTCCGCTCGTCGGTCAGCCGTCGGATGTCTGCGTGCAAGCGACCGGCCTGTCGCAACCGCCGTGTTCGGGCGTCCGACTCGTCGATCTCTCGCGGTCCGTCCAGTTGCCGCGAGAGCGGATCGTACGTCGAGAGATCGAATCCCAGGTCACGGAGGTACGCTCTGACGGCCGAGGACGCGAGTCCAGACTCGATCGCCCGCCAGCTCAGGGTCCGAAGCTCCTCGAATTCCGGGAGCTGGATAGGGTCAGCACCGACCGTCGGCGGCCCGTCCCCGTACTCGATAGCCGCCGTTCCCGTCTGTGCGATCAGGTTCTCGACATCGGTCGCGAGCTGGACGACCTGGCTGGGGAGGGTCGCGTCCGGTGCGCGCCACTCGACGGTCGGCTGACACTCCCGGAGTCGGACGGGGTTCAGCACCGTGTCCTCGGGGGCGAACAGCGCCTCGATCCGCTCGCGAGAGACGCCGCGCTCGGCGGCCAGCCGTTTGAAGCGATCGTACTTCTGGTCGACCCGGCCGCGCCACTCCGCGAGGCTGTCTGCGTACTCCCACAGGTCGGTGTAACAGCGGAACGCGTCGCCACAGCCGGTCCGGTAGGCGAGCGCGCGGGCCGAGCTCGCTCTTCGCCGCCCGGTGTAGTACGGTGCGGAGCTCACCAGCGCGAGCGCGGGATCGAGCGCGGTCAGGAGGTTGAGTTGGTCGACCACGGCGTCCTGCTGGAAGTGAATGTGCGTCCCGGCACAGTTCTTCGCACTCTCGACGCCGCTCCCGTAGACAGTCTCGAAGACCCGACCGCGCTTGCAGTTGGCAGCGGTATCGGACGCGGTCAACGGCGTCCCAAGTGGTACGAGGTGTTTCCCGACGGACTCTGCCGCCCGGATTCCCGCCCGGAGCGTCGACCGCAGATCGCGCCGCAGGTCGCGTTCGCTGGTGTGGGGCTCGGTCTTCACCTCGACGAGCGGGTCGATGAACTCGGGCTCTATCTGCGGGTGTGCGTCGACGATCGGTCCCCCGTCACACAGCCGTCCCATCTCGTCGACGACCCACAACTCCAGTTCGACGCCGGTGGTGAGTGTGTACATGGAAGTCAGGTGGCGACTGCGTCGACGAGTCGGTTCACGGCGTCGTGTTCGCCAGTACACTGTACCTCTGGAACGCTCGCGAGCGGTGTCGTTGTAGCTCTCATACTGAGGGTGGTGACGACGCGACGGCGACGGCCGCGGCTGTCGCGTGTCGTCCACTCGTCGAGACACGTCGACGCGGCATGTTTCTACGGTCTAATCGTTTAGGGGTCGTCGATTCGAACGGACGCCGACGAATGCGGACGGCCAGCCGTCTGCGCCGTCGATTTGCGCACGCCTGCCCTCAGCGACTTCTGGGAGGGACGAACGGGCCGACCGAGACCGTCTGGCGTGCGACAGTCGCCGCTCGGAGGACGTACGCGACGAACAGCGCCAGCGGGACGACGACGAGCCCGAACCCGACGCTCACGACCGCGGGCAGCACCGCGTGGGGGAGCGTGACCGACCCCGTTCGGTAGACCAGCGTCACGGCGACCGTGGCCAGCAGGGCGGTGATACCCGAGTAGACCAGCAGCCGCGAGAGCGTCGCGAGGTCCTGCTGGACGGCGATCGTCTTGTAGAACTGCCGGACGACCGCGATGGATTCGAGCAACGCCTCGATGTCGTGAAGCTCCGCCAGCGCCGCCTCTGGAATCGACGCCGCGTACTCGGTTTGGAGGTGCTGGACCGCGGCCATGTTCAGCGCGTACTCCGGCCCCAACACGACATCGAGGGTGTCGTTGACGTTCGTGTTCGCTTCGAGGTGCGAGTCGATGCTGTCCCCGTACGCGGCGATGTCGCCCAGCGCGCTCGTAAACTCCACCGGCGGCTCCCAGTCGGAGTCGTCGGCGGTCGTCACCACTCCGTCGGCGCGGTCACGCAGCGTCGTCGCGATCAGAGAGAGGAATTCGGCCGGATCGTTGGGGCTCGACGGCACCTCGGCGATCGACTCGACGGTCCGTCGCAGGTCCCGTGAGCCAGTGAGGCGGCTGGTCAGCGTGTCGAGCGAGCCAAACACCCGCGAGAGAACGAGCTGGTTGATCGAGAGCGCGATCGTGAGCAGTGTCACGATCCCCGAGGCGAGTCCGCTCCCGAAGAGCCCCGACACGGAACTGTCGGGTCCGACCGCCAGTACGTCGGCAGCGATGAGCCCCCAGACGATCCCGGTCACCACGACGACCAGACCGCCCGCGACGGCTCGTCGGTCACCGCCGAACAGTATCCAATCTACCAGACGAACCCAGACTGGGTCGTCGTCTCGAACAGTACGCGCTGTCCGAAGCTCGGGAACCATACGGTGTACACGACCAGACACCGGATAAAACTGCGGTGATACCGAGCGCGTTGGGGCCCTCGGTACGGCTCGTGGCGACGGCGTTCAATCCTCTTCGACGACCGAGATCGCTTCCCGCGGCGCGCCACAGTCCGGGCACGACCCCGGCAAACCGCCGTCCAGTTCGTCCATCGCGCCGCACTCGGCACAGCGCCACATCAGGTACCCCTCGCCGAACTCCTGGCCCGGGAGTTCTTCGACGTCGCTCCCGTCGGGATCCATCGCCTCCGCTTCGAACCCGCCGTCGGTGAACCCACTGACGCGTCCCACCGGCCGCCTGTCGCTGTCGTACACTATCTCTCCCGGCTCGATCGACTGACCGTGGACTTGGTCCTGTTCGTCCATGCCGTGGCGTTCGTTCGCACGGGTATTCATACTGTCGGCTGTCACCGAGCCGTCATCTGTCCGGACGCGGCTCCGCCGCTGGACTCGCCACACAAGTGCGCCTTGCGTCTGCAAGCGCCGCTCTCAGGTGCGGCGACGCCGTCGGTGAAACCGCCATGCGAGACACACTCACGACAGACGACGAGGGTAAGAAAGTGGTCAACGCGAACGGCGAGCAAGTCGGTCGCGTCATCGAAGTCGAACACGGCACGGGCCACGTCGAACCCGATCCAGGGATCACGGACACGATTCGGTCCAAACTGGGCTGGGGCGAGGGCGACGAAGACAGCTACCAGATCGACGGCTCCAACGTCGAGACCGTCTCCGACGAGGAGGTTCACCTGAGCAGGTAACGCCGTCTCACGGTACACATCGGCGTCGAGTACAGTGCGTTCGAGATTGCGACCGCACCCCTTCAGCGACACCATAGTATGAACGTTCGCCCAGCAGCGTCCGACGACCGGGAACGGATTCGAACGATCGCACGCGACTGCTTGCAATCGTCGTACGCGCTCAGCCCACAACAGATCGAGATGATACTCGAAGAGGAGTTTTCGGACACGGCGCTCGACGGACTGTTCGACGACGACGACCGCACGGTCCTCGTCGCCGAGGAGACGGCCGAGACCACTCCGTCGGTGTTCGGATTCGTCACCGTCCAGATCGGCACGGAAGCGACGATCCGCTGGCTCCACGTCGATCCGGAGACGCGCGGTGACGGGATCGCCACGGCGCTGTTCGATCACGTCCGCGAGACGGTCGGCGAGACGCCCATCCGGGCGTGTATCCTCGAAGACGCCGTCGAGGGCGGGACGTTCCCCGAACACCTCGACCTCGAACAGAGCAGCCACGATCAGATCCAGATCGGGGGCGAGGCGTTCGCCGTCACCGTCTTCACCGAGCGCAGCGAGACGCACTCGCCCGACGACCCGACGGTCCCGATTCCCGAGAGCGTTACCGTGGACGGAGACGACCACCCCGTCGACCGAAACGAGAGTATTCCGGGGAGAGAGGCCCCGTTCTTCGTGATACACAGTTCGGGGGCGGGGACGACGGAGTCGTACGGCTACTTCTGTTCGCAGTGTGGTAGTACCGAGATCGCCGCCGACAGCCTCGAGCGACTCGAGTGCGAGAACTGTGGCAACGCCCACCGGGCCGACGAGTGGGACGATGCGTATCTCTGAGGACGCGCGACGGTCTCGGGAAGGCCGCCGATGAGTATCGTCGAGCGGTTCACTCGGTGGCGTGACTGGTTCCCGATCCCGACCCGAGGGACCGGCGTGGGCATCGTCCGGTGGGTGTTGCTCGAAGCGGAACGCCTGGCGGTGACCGGAGCCTTGCTCACGGTCGTGTTCGCGACGTTCATGGGAATCGCGACGTTCTGGACCATCGAGATGCAGACGCTGCTGACAGACACCTCGACCGTCCAGACGATTCTCAACACGTTCCTGAGCGGGATGATCCTCCTCGTCTCGATCGTCGTCTCGATCAACTCGATCGTGCTCTCACACGACATCACCTCCGTCGAGACCCAGGAGGAACGAATCCGCGGCGCGATCGATTTCCGCCACGATCTCGGCCAGCTGACCGACGGCGACGAGAGTCCGTCCGATCCCGCCTCCTTCCTCAAGGTCATGTCTCACATAATCAGTACACGTGCGGAGGCGCTGACCGACGAACTGGGCGACGCCGAACAGGAGTTCGTCGAGGAGGTCGACGAGTACTCGAGTGGCGTCTCGAACGCCGCCGCCGACCTCGGTGCAGTCGGACAGACGACCGGTGCGGAGTTTGCCGTCCTCTGGAAGGGGATCGGGTTCGACTACGGGACCCACATCGAACGGTCGCGGGCAATTGCGTCCGGTCGCGACAGACCCTCCGAGCGGTTCGAGGACCTCGTCGAAGCGTTCGAGCTGTTCGCGATCGGACAGGAGTACTTCAAGACGCTCTACTACACGAAGGAGGTCTCACAGCTGTCCCGGACGCTGCTGGTCGTCACGCTCCCGGCGATCCTGTTCAACGCCTCGACGATCATCGCGATCAACGGCGAAGTCCTGCCCGACGGCCTGATTCTGGGGCTCCCACCGCTCCAGACGTTCGTGGCGGTCGCGTTCACGGTCTCGCTGGCACCGTATCTCGTGTTGACCGCCTACATGCTGCGGCTCTCGACCGTCGCACACCTGACCGCGTCGGGTGGCATCTTCTCGCTACAGTAGCGGGGACGGGCCTTCGACGGGCTCACAGGTGACGGTGAACGTACTCGTAGCCGGTCCGCACGAGATCGTCAGCGGTGGTTTCGCGGACGTGTACTTCGACTGCTCCGTCCCGGATCGCGGTGACCACGGCTTCTGGCGTGAGCGTCCCGCTCTGGATCCGGGTCACCGTCCGTCCCACTTCGAATGGGTAGTGTGCGTCGCTCCCCCCGACGATCGGGACTCCGAGTTCGCCCGCGAGCGCTCGCACTCGGTCGGCGTTGTCGGGGTGCTTACCGTTGATTTCGACGGCGTCGAACGCGGCCTCACACTCGTGGACACGGCTCCGACGGAACGGATGTGCGATGATCGCGACACACCCGTTACGGTGAGCCCGTGACACGACTTCCGATGGCGTCGAACGACCCGGCGTCGTCTTGCGCGGTGGATCCGGTCCGACGACGAGGAGGTGCCCCGCCGTCGTCGTCACCTCGATGCCCGGAATGAACTGTGGGGACCGCCGCTCGTTGCCCAGCGGGCTGTAGTAGTCGTGATTCGTCAGTGCGATGCCGTCGAGTCCACGGCGTCGACCCCACAGCGCCAGGAGTCGGGCACCGAGCGGGTCGAAGGCGGTGGGCTCCGACTGGCAGCCGTGGAAGAATCGCGTGTGCGTGTGGAGATCGACTGTCAACATACCACTCCTCGGAGTGAGTACAGCGGCCAGTTGGCGGCACGGTTCGCCCTCATTCGCCCGTCGTCCCGGGATCGGGATCGTATCCCTCTCCGACCGCGATCCGCAGTGTCCCCGGCTGGACGGCGAGCGTGAGATCGCGGTGTTCCACGATCTCACCGTCCAGGCTGAACCGGACGGGCTCGGGAGAGTGACTCGAGATCTCCAGCGACGAGGTCTGAAACCGATCGATATGCGTCGAGTTCCGTCCCAGGAGCCGTTCGAGCACCGTATCGCTCATCAGATCGAGCGTCGCCACGTCTCTGACGATCGCGACTTCGAAGCGGCCGTCCTCCATGTCGGCTTGTGTCGTCCCCTCCGTCGTGAACCGGCGACCGTTCCCGACCAACACGCAGATTGCCTCGCCACTCCAAGCGGGCGCGCCGTCGTCCCGGTCGCTGTCGATGGTGAGTTCGAGCGGATCGAACTCCACTGCTGTCCGCAGCGTCGTGAGCACGTACGCCAACCCCCCGATCTGGGACTTCATCGCGCTGGAGGTTTCGCTACTCGACGTGGCAGTCAGCCCCGCGACACAGGAGTTCACGAAGGGCCTGTCGGTCGCTCGACCGATGTCGATGCTGCGCCGATCGCCGTCCTCCAGCACGCTGAAAGCGGTCGCCAGATCTGTGATGCCGATCTGCTCTGCGAAGTTGTTGCCCGTACCAAGCGGGAGGACGCCGAGCGTGACGGCGTCGAACGCACCGGCCTCGTCGAGTCCTCGAACGACTTCGTTCACGGTGCCGTCACCGCCGCCGGCCACGACCGTCGAGTAACCGGCCGCAACGGCCTCCCGCGTCAGTGAGATCGCTTCTCCCTCTCGTTCGGTCTGTTCGAGTGCGTACCCGCACAGATCCGCGCGCGCTCGAACCGTGTCGGCGTGAGCGCCGTTCCCACTTCGGGGATTGTGGATGATCACTGTCTCTGCCATGGGTTGACCCAGATAGAGCGAGCGCCGACAGTAGTTGCACTCTGTTGTTCCGCCACCGGCCCGACGAGCGATCGCGGGGCGGACGCTGTCGGTGTAAACCCTCGCGAGACGAGCGGGTTCGATCGAGACACAGTTATCGAAAGGCCGACAGGTGCTTTGTTACCAGCCCCGATACCCGAATAAGGACGGCGTACTGTCTCGTTTCGACGGGCAGAGCCGCGTTCTGTGTCGCCGTCTCTCATTCAGCCGCCCGTGCGTCGTCTCTTCTCACTCGGACGGACGACGAGCGACGACGTCGTTCGGACGGAGATGCTCCCACTCATACTACCGGCTGTACATGTGTGAATGATTTCGCCACCCCGGGGTGGCGAAGATCGTCACGAAGTGACAGCCGGCAGTATCAGTCCGACGGCGGTCACTCGCCGGCTCACGACGGTTACCAACCACACACCACATCACAACAGTACGCTCGTTATACTCTTTCGATACCGGCCAGTAGGTGAGAGAAGGACACCACTACGGTCGCAGGGATGATCGCTGCCGTCTCCGAGCACTCAGTACCTCCAGGCGAAACGCCAGCATCGGTCGTGTCGACCGACGACGGCCAGGGCGTTCGTGCCCCGAGTGAGAGCGACCCTAAACGATTTGACCCAACTCTTTCAGTGGAACGCACCCTCCGAATAGATACCTCACAGGGGGGAACACACTCATGGCAACGACGAATCCTCGATACGAGACCGCATCGCAGTCGACCGAGACCAGCGCCACCGACTACTACCGCCTCCGCTCGAACCGGCAGCGACACGTCACGATAACGGTGTTACGAGAGCGGTCGAGCAGCGTTTCGATCGACGCTCTGGCCAGGCAGGTGTCCGAACGGCTCCCGGCAGAGAAGACAGTCGAACGGGTGAAAGTTCGACTCCACCACGTCGACGTTCCGCTACTGGCCGATGCCGGCGTCGTCGCGTACGACCGCGAAGCAGGGACAGTGCAGGTCTCGGAGCCGGTGTCGGACCTGCTCGTTTAGTCTGGCCGTCGCTCGCAGTGACGGCCGGCAGTCTCACAGAAAGTCCAGTTCCGCACCGGTCGGTGTCCGGGACACCGGATCGCCACACCGCTCGCAGACCTCCATCTCGCTGTCGGTCACGAACGTGCGTTCACAGGTCGAACACCGGTAGAGGCTCGTCGACGGAGGCACCGCCGCGTCACGGTCCTGCACTCGTTGCTCTCCGGCGACGAACGACTGTATTCGATCGACAATGTCCATGCCGGTACCAGCAGTGGTGAGTATAAAAGAGAGGCGTCTCAACGATTAGGGAGATACTCGTCGCGCTCCCGTTCGACGCGGTCGCGAGCGGCGAGTCTCCGCCTTCGGTGCCGGCGGAGTCATACTACCGGCTGTACATCTGTGACCGATTTCGTCACCCCGGGGTGGCGAAGATCCTCACGAAGTGACAGCCGACAGTATCAGTCGCCATCGCTGGCGCGGAGCCGTCGACGGAAGAAACCGACGAGGCCGCCGACGGCGTCGGTCCCGGCGAGCGCGACGAACACTGCACCGACGGCGTTGAACAGGAAGTCGGTGACGATGTCGTCGATACCCATGACCACCAGGGGTGCATCGGCCCCGAGGGCGCTCGCGAGGCGACCGGAGCCAAACTCCAGCAGCTCCCAGACGACGCCGGCAGCGAGGACGAACACGACGATGAACACGCCCCGGAAACCGGGCGGGACTTCGATGTCCTCGGAGTGGCGTTCGAGTGCCCGGAACGAGGCGTAGCCCAGCCCCGCGATGACCGAGGCCGAGACCGTGTGTGCGATCTCGTCGTACCAGCTAAACCACCGGTAGGGTCCCAGTGAACCGATGCTGTGCAGGAAGACGGCGACGGTGAGCCAGAGCACGAGAGCGGGGGCCATCGTATAGTCGTACTCCCGGCTCAAGAGAGCCGGAAACAGGGTCACGGCCAACGCGACTCCGCCGTTGGCGGCCATCCCGAACTGGAGGGTCACGAGCCCGTACGCCGACAGGCCACCGAGCGCCAGTTGCATCGTCCGTGTGACGAGGCGTTCCTGGCGCTCGGAGAGCCCCGGAACGATGCCGTCGGTCACGCCGACGCCGCCTCCCCCGGTAGTTCCTGTGACCCGCCGTAGCCGATCCGCTGGAAGTACCACGCGAAGAACAGCCCCATGACGAGCGCGACGGTCGTCACGGCGACGAAGTCCCACTGTAGTTCCGTCTGTGACTGCAGGAACGCCGTGTCGAACCACCGGTCGGAGTAGAACTGGGCGACCGTCCACAGCGCTTCCGTTGCCAGGGTCACGAGCACGGCGAATCCGACCGCGAACCGCCGGGACATGTCGACCTCGGAGAACACGTCGAGTTCCACCACGACGACGAGTGCGAACGTCGCGACGGCCACGTACCCCGCCACTTCGAGGGCGTACCCGAACGACCGGACCGTCACTGCGACGGTCGCGAGGAACACCAGCGGCCACGGCACGATCGTCGTCGTCGATCGCGTGACGACCGCCGGGGCTGCGACGGCACCGGCGACGACCAGAGCGAGAGCGCTCCACAGGAGTTGCCCGACGAGTGCGCTCCGGCCGGCGACGGCGAGGAGAGCGGCCAGCAGCGTCCAGCCGACGACGGCGTTCGCTCGGTCGTCGTTGACGAGCGGATCTCGGATTACCATACATCCAGTTGTGGCGCGGACGGGATAAGAACCGGGCCGCGTCGACCAGTGCGAGTGGACCAGCGCCGTCGAACGGACGCTCTGTCTCGCTGTATGCTCGGTAAGATCACGTATACGCACACCACGACCGACAGATCACGTATCGGCTCCGTGACGCATCCGTGGGGAGACGGCGTGGTCCCGCCGGTGGACTCTGTGGTAGAGCGCGTTGGTGACCACCGTCCCGTGAGCCCGACGGAGTCGTTCGGAGAGTGCCTGGTGAGAGATGTCGAAGTTCGCTGCCAGCTCCGCCTGGTTGATGCCCCGCGGTACGTCGTAGTAGCCGAGTTCGTACGCACTGACGAGCGTCTCGTACTGGCGTTCGGTGAGCCCCAGGTGGCCGTAGGCCGAGGTCTCCGAGAGCCGATCGATTCGCTCGACGGCGATGTCGATCCCGTGGTCAGCACAGAACTCGTAGGTCTGGGAGACGCGGTCGTGCTCCGGAAAGAAGATCTGGAACTGCCAGCGGCCGTCGTGACCCGACGCGTCGAGGATCGACGCGTCGGCCTCCGCGAGGATCTGTGCGAAGAGTCCGACGGCGGGTCCCCAGTCGATCCGGAGGAGGCACTCGCCGTCAGCGTCGGTGAGCACGTCGACGCCGTGGACGCTCTCGTCCGCGCCGACGACGCGGCGCAGTCGATCGACGTCGTCGCAGTCGGCCCAGAGGAACGGCATCGCCTCGTCCAGTCCGTGTGCGACGAGACGAACCATGCGAACCTCCACGTCCGGTCGCCGCGTGAACGTCTCTGCCAGTGCGAACTGCGCTGCCGGGACGGACGCTTCGACGATGTTGCTCATCGAGCGACAGTTCTCCCGGACTCCCGATAGTACCGGCACCTATCTCCAGAGTGCCCTCAGGGCGCGAGGACGGACTCGACCAGCGTCCCGTGTCCACGACGCAACCGTTCGGAGAGCGCCTGATGGGAGACGTCAAGCTCAGTGGCCAGTTCTTCGAGCGTCGTGCTGCGAGGGACCTCGTAGTAGCCGTCGTCGACCGCCGCCGCGACGGTCCTGAACTGCTCGTCGGTGAGGCTGAACCCGCCCAGTGACGGCGACTCGTCCAGCGAGGTGAGCTGTTCGACGCGAACGTCGTACTCCGAACAGGCGTCGTAGGTCGTGGAGACGGCCTCCCGCTCTGGAAACAGCATCCGGAACGTCCACCCCTCGCTGGTCCCGCGAGCGCTGACGATGGCACCGCGCTCCTCGACGAGAACGTGCGTGAGGAAGCTGACATGTCCGGACCAGCACATCGAGAACAGCGCGTCGTGATTCCTGCGAGAGATCAGTCTCGTGTCTCTCGTGGTCTCGTCGCGTTCGAGGGCCTCGTACACCTGCCCGGCGTCGGCATCGGTCGCCCAGAGCAAGGGGACGGCACAGTCGGTGCCGTGCGTGACCAGCCTGACAGCGTCGAACTCGACGCCCGGAACGGCCTCGAAGGTGTCTGCCAGCGCGAACTGCTCTGGCGGGACGCTGACTTTCATGATCGTGGTCATGTCCCGAGGATGGGTCCCGGACCTCAAGAGTATACAGTGACCACGGCGACTCCCACGGAACGCCTCTGTGGGAAATCCGGGATTACTTCGAGAGTGGTGGCCCCACCGTGCGAACACGACGGGCAGCGAGCGACGGCCCGTCTGGACGGCCCGTCGGACGCTACGCGAGCGTCGCGAGGATCGAGTCGAAGACCGTCTGTTCGGCTTTCCGGAGGTGCTGGTGGAACGTCGGTGCAGCCACGTCGAGCGACTCGGCGACCTCCTCGCCGGAGGCGTCGCGGGGCCACTCGAAGAACCCGGCATGATACGCCGCTCGCAGGGCCGCGAGCTGCCGGTCGGTCAACGCCTCGGAGAGATCGAGGACCGCCTGCTTCGTGATCCCGCTGTCGCGCGTCGTCTGTCGGCGCAACACCATCTCGGCGTCGGGGTACGCCCCTCGAACGGTGTCGAGGACCTGCCTGACGCCGTCGCCCGGCGGCACCTGGACCGTCATGTGGTAGTGGCCGTCCTCCAGGACGGCTTCGACGATGGTCCCCCCGACCGAGGCGACGGTCGAGAGGACGGGCGGCTCCGTGAGCCTGATTTCGAAGCGTCGCTCGCCGTCGTCGCCGCCGCGAAACTCGACGCCGTCCCAGTGGGGAAGCCGATCGGCGATCTCCCCGATTCGCTGGCTTGCCTCCTCCGTGGCGGAGCCGTACATCACGTAGCTCCCGTCACCGACGGGGACAGTGCCCGCGAGTCGGATCGTCCCGTCGACGGGGTCGACACCGAGCTCCGAGAACGGCTCCGGGATCTGAAAGCCCAGTTCGACCACGTCGTCACACATCAGCGCCCGTTTGCGTTCGATCGCCGCGATCGCGTGACCGACGACCCCACCGAGCTGGCCGAGAACGGCCCGCTCCTGGCCGGAGAAGGCGTTGGACCGTTCCGCGTAGACGTTGAGGACGCCGTAGGTTGTCCCGTCGTGTGTGATCGGAACGGCAGCCGACGAACGGAAGCCGTACTCGCGGGCTCGGTCCCGCCACGGCGCGTATTTGGGGTCGTTGGGGATGTCCTGACACGTCTGGACCGTCCCGGTACGGAACGCGCGACCGGTCGGGCCACAGCCGTGCTCGTCTTCGGCGTCGACGGTGATCGACACGTCGTCCAGGTAGTTCTCGACGCCGGCCTCGGCCTCCAGCTCGACGGTCTGTGTGCGGTGGTCGACCGAACCGATCCAGGCGAACTCGTAGGACTCGGTCGCGGTCAGGCGCTCACACACCACCGTTTCGATCTCCTCGCGGCTCGACTGGTCGATGAGCGAGTCGCTGATCTGACCGACGACCTCGTTGAGACCGACCAGCGCGGCCAGTTGCTCGCGCTGGTCGACCAGCACCTGTTCGTCGCGGTGGCGTTCGATCGCCGTCGCGAGGATGGTCGCAATCGACTGGACGAAGCTCGCGTCGTGCGGGGAGAACTGCTTGGGAGACCGATCGTGCGTGCCGAGAATCCCCCACGGATCGTCCGAGGGACCGACGACGACGCTGATACCGGCGCGCACGTCGTGGTTCGCCAGGAGGGCTGGGCCGGAGAATCGCGTCTCGGCGTCGAAGTCCGTCACGACGACTGGCTCCTCCGTCCGGAGCGTGTAGGCCGCCTGCGAATCCGACTCCGTGGCAGACACCGTCGCCGTGCCCACGATGCCGTCGTCCCAGCCGACGCCCTGCCGTAACAGGAGCTCGGTGCCCCCGTCGTCGAGTTCCAGGACCTTGCAGTAGTCGTTGTCGAGACCGTCGGCGACGGCGGTGGCCGCGTCCGCCATCAGGGTATCGAGGTTGCGGTCCTCCAGTGCGGCCTGGCCGAGCCTCGTCACGATCGCTTGCTGTCGGACGCGGCGTTGCAGGTCGCGTTCGTGTCTGACCCGGTCCCACGCCGCCGCCGCGTTCGCCGCCAGCAGTTCGAGGAGCTGTCGGGTGTCCGCATCGAGCGGCTCGGGGCTCCCGACGACGAGGAGGCCGTGGCCGCCCAGCGAGACGAGCGAGCCGATCTGTCCCCCTGCGCCTTCGGACTCCGTCTGGGCGGACGAGAGGTCGGCCAGCGTCTCGTCGTACCGCGCCGCGCCGCGCTCGAAGACTCGGCCGGCCAGCGAGCTGTCGTCGGCGGGCACTGCGGTGAACGTGACGCCCTCGAACGCGCCCTCGATCGACTCCTCGACCGGGACGAGCTGGCCGGTCACCTCGTCAGACGCGTAGACGGCACAGAGTGGCAGGTCGAACACCGCCGTCACCGTCCGTGCGAGGACGCCGCTGACACGGGCTTCGGACTCGGCCGTGAGGAGGTCACGAGAGGCCTGGTTCAGGGCAGTCAATCGTTCTTCGAACAGCTTACGCTCGGTTACGTCACGGAAGTACACCGAGAGACCGGTCTCAGAAGGGTACGCAGTGACTTCGAACCACGTCGCTAGGGGTGGAAAGTACTCCTCGAACGAGACGGACTCCTGTGTCTCGACCGCTCGCCAGTACTGGTCCCGAAAGGTCGAATCGGCGGCCGCGGGGAACTCGTCCCAGATGGTGGCACCGAGCAGTTCGCCGACGGATCGATCGAGCACCGTCGCCGCTCGCTCGTTGACGTGTGTGAAACGCCACTCCTCGTCGAGCGCGAAGAACGCGTCGTCGACCCTGTCGAACACCTCGGAGAGCTCTTCGTCCAGTCGCTCGCGCTGGCGTTCGAGCTGTCGTTCAGTCGCCTTGCGCTCGGAGATGTCGCGACCGATGCCGGTGACACCGACGACCGTTCCCCGTTCGTCGGTCAGCGGCGTCCCGCTGAACTCGTAGGGGATCGTCTCGCCGTCGGCCGTCACCAGCGGCGCTTCGGTGGTGACCGACTCGCCGTCGAACACGCGGGCGAGCGCCCCGACGACTCGCTCGGCCGCCCCGTCGACGACGAAGTCGATCGGGCCCATCTCGCTGACCGCCGCGGGATCGTAGCCCGTGACCGCCTCCAGCGTCTCGTTCCACCGCAACAGCCGTCCCTCGGTGTCGAACGCGTAGACGATATCGCGCTGGTTGTCGAGGATGCTCTCGGTAAACGCCGTCTCCTCTCGGAGACGCCGCTCGTACTCGCGGCGTTCGGTCATGTCACGGGTGACCTTCGTAAAGCCCGTGAGGGCTCCGGCGTCGTCTCGCAGCGCTGTGATCGTGACGTTCGCCCAGAAGCGGGTCCCGTCCTGGCGGACCCGCCACCCCTCGTCTTCGATCCAGCCCTCGGTCACAGCGGCGGCGAGGTTTCGCTCGGGGACCGCCGCTTCCCGATCGGACTCGGTGTAGAACCGGGAGAAGTGTTCGCCGACGATGTCGTCGGCTGCGTACCCCTTCAGTCGCTCTGCGCCCGCGTTCCAGCTCTGGACTCGGCCCGATTCGTCGAGCCTGAAGATCGCGTACTCCTCGACCGCCGCGACCAGAGAGGAGAACTGACGGTCGGCCGACTCCCGTGTCTCCGCAGTGGGACGCCACCAGATCCGTTCCTCGGCACCGACGGCCTTCGTTTCGAGAGCGTCGCGTTCGACGAGTCGATGCAGGCGCTCACACGTCGTCGACCGGTCGGTGTCGACCTCGTTCAGGATTTCTGTCGTCGTGAGCGGGGTCCCCGGCGGCTGCAAATCGAACGGTGCGAGGATGGTCCGGCGGCTGTCGGAGCTGCTGTGTTCACTCATTGTCGGGCTTCTGACGACCCAGGCACATGAACTTGCGGTTCCCGAACACAACCGCCCCGCCAGCGGTCGGACGACCGCCCAGTTCGCGCTCGAAGCGACCGAGCTTCTTTCCGTCCCCGCGATCAACACGAAGTATGAGTCCGAGCCGCGAATCCGGCGTCGAGGTCGCGAGCGACGAACGAGAGACCGGTATCCGCCCGGATCCCGATCTCGACGCGGTGGTGGCACGGGTCACCGGTCGCGGGAGGATTCTCTCGCGGGCCGAGGCCGAGCGGGCGGCCGGGCGAGCACGCCGCGTCGGCCACCTGCTTGACGACGCCATCGAGATCCCGTGGGTGGGGTACCGGATCGGCCTCGACCCGCTCATCGGCATCGCGCCGGTCGCGGGCGACGCCGTCGCAGCCGCCGCGTCGCTGTACATCGTCTTCGAAGGATTCCGTGTCGGCGTCCCGCTCCGGACGCTGGCGGCGATGCTCCTCTTTGTCGCACTGGATTTCCTCGTCGGGTCGGTCCCCGTCCTCGGGCCGATCGTCGACGCGACACTGAAGGTCAACGATCGAAACGCCACGGCACTCGAATCGTACGTCGACACCGCCTTCACGGAGTGAACGGCGCACCAAAGGACACGCTGGACCCGTCGTCTCGCTCAGAGCTGACACCCAGGACGGGCGAGGGACCGATCAGTCGCCGTTCGTGACGGTCCGCCCGTCAGCGCCGTCACCGGCGATGGGTGATCGGATCGGTGAACTGCCGCAGTCGACGCAGTAGAACCCGCCGTCGACGGTCTCGACGACTGGTGCGTTACAGGGGATACACTTGAGGTGAGCGCTTCTCACCGAGCGTGGATATCGCGACATCGGTGTGCCCTGCGAACGGGGAACGAATAGGTATGCCGTCCGTTTCGACGGTTGATCTGGACTATCACGGACGCTCGCGTGATTACTCTGGGTAGGGCGTCGCTTCGAAGCTGCCCGTGGACGGCGATCGGCGGGATCGGTCCCGCAGCGCGTGGCCCACCCCGGCATCGGACCGCAGACCGCGGTTACAGTGACTGGTCCTCGTCACCATCGCCGTCGATATCGCCGCCGGCCGACTCGGCGGAGCCACCTCTGTCGGAGTAGTCCTCGCGACCGACGGCCTCGGAGCCGACCATGGTGAGGACCGCCTGGCGGACGGCGTCCGCCGAGTCGTACTCGTGACGCTCTGCTCCGTCGGTCTCCGTCTCCTGATCCCCGAGGATCGACTGGAGCGTCTCCGTGCCGCCGGACAACTCGATATCGGCGTCGCCGTACTCCGCGAGCACGGCCTCTCTGGTCACCGGGTACTCCATGCCCCGGAGTTCGTCTGTCAGTTGGCCGAAGTCGACGCCCATCTCTCGCGAGTCGGTGGCGGCGTCACTGTCGCTGCTGGACTGGTCGTTCGCCATACCCCAGCTACGCGGACCAGCCACAAGGGCGTTGTGCAGCGCCTGCCACGTGGCCGAAACGGACGGCTCGTCTGTGACGGTGATCGCCACCTCGGAGAGAGTGGCCCGCGTCGCGGTGCCGGGCGGTATCAGCCGTCGAGGACCGCCGCCGCGTCGTCTCGGGGTCGGTAGTCGAGTCGCTGCATCGTCTCTGTCAGCGAGAGGGTGCGGTCGGCGTTGCGGGAGATGCCGTGGGCGACGACCGGAGACCGCTCGATCGAGTGCTCGGCGGCGGCACGGAACAGCGCCCGGCAATCACGCGGGCTGAGCCACATCGCGCGAGCGAAGCGGTGGCGGGCCTCGGCGTCGTCGGCCGTCGCGCGCAACTCGGTCTCGTCCATCAGCCACCCCACACGGACCACGACGACCGCCAGGTCGTAGCGGTCGGCGTAGAACCGGCACAAGCCCTCGATCGCGACCTTGGCGACGCCGTAGTACGAGTCCGGTCGCGGCGGCGTCTCGGGCCGGATCGTCGTCGATGGCCGCTCGACCGTGGCCTCGAACTCTGTGGGGTCGTCGCGGTTGTACATGCCGAACGCGTGGGCAGAACTCGCCACCACGACCCGGTCGAGATCGCAGGCGAGGGCAGCCGCGAGGGCGTTGTCCGCCATCCGGACGTTCGCCTCGTCGCCCTCGTCCCACGCGTCCCGGTCGGCTGGGCTCCAGGCCAGGTGGACGAGTACGTCCGAACCCGTGATGGCCTCCTCGAACGCGGCCCGGTCCGTGGCGTCGAGCAGTTCGCCGTCGAGGTCGTCGTGTTCGCCGTGGGTGAGCAGCGTCCGCTCGGCCGCGTCGAACGCCTCGGCGACGACGCGGCCGACCCGACCGGCACCACCGGTGATCGCGATTTGCATACACCAGAGTGGGAAGACGGTGCCTTTGTAATATAGTAGCCACTGAAAATCACTGCACACCCGATCGTACGACGAAAGTGCAGTCGGTGTGTCAATCGTTTCAATCGGTCTCGTCTGAGAGCGAGAGCGCAGGGAACGGGATCGCCCGGACAGCCGACTGCGTCTGGACGGACCGTCGCCGGCCGAGAGCGCGACTCTCGTCCGACAGCCACGGGACGAACGAGGCTGTACCGACGTATCCCCCGCGACAGCCGCCGTAAGCCCTGCATACTCTTGCCCCCTCGCGCACAGGTCGGCGCATGACCGACGTATCCGGAGTCGTCACACTCCGCGACGGAGACTGGCACGGCGCGTTCGAACGCCTCGACGAGCGCGGTGGCGGCGTGCTCTGGGTGCCGCCGGGAACGCACGACTGTGAACCGACGACGGTCGATCTCGCCGACTACGAGGCGGTGGGGGACGACTTCGCGATCCGCGGTGGCGGCGTCGGTACGAGCGTCCTGGATCTCGGGGACGGCGACGGCGACGGGTTCGCGATCGTCGACGGCGACGGGAGCGATCTCTTTTACGTCGAGATCACCGGCGTCGGGTTTCAGGGCGACCGCGACGGCGTCCTCTTCCGTCTGGGCCGGGACGACTTCGCGGACGCGTACAACAGCTGCACGCTGTCGATCGCGACGAACAACGGCTCATCGACTGCGACGGCGGCCTGTCGGCTCAACCACGTCCTCAACACCGACCACTTCGGCGTCCACAACACGGTCGGCGGGACGGCACTGGACCTCCGACAGTTCCAGTTCGGGGGGCTCAGAGGATCGACGAGCAGCCGACAGGGCCAGTCACTCCGGCTCTCCGGGTACTCGATGGCGAACGTCGTCGAGTGGCTCAACGTCGAGGCCTGCGAGGACGGCGTCAGGCTGGTGGGCGACGACTGCGGTATCAACCGCTTCGGGATGCTCTACGGCGCGAACGTCGCCGGAACGCTGTGGCGTCACGACGCGACGGTCACGACGCGTCTCGACGCGGCCTACGTCGGGGACACCGTCGACACCGTCGGCGAAACGACCGCCGGAGAGGTGTCCGTGGGGATCACGAACGTGGACGCGAGAGCGTTCCGCCACGTTTGATCCCGATAAGGCGCTGCTAACTAATTGCCTCCGTCGGCTGCTACCGACAATGAGACGAGCAGACGATCGTGTCACACACCACGTCGTATCGCGGGACGGAGCCAACACATGAGCGCACCCACCGAGCAGGCCCGCGGACGGTACGAGATCGGCGTCCAGAGTTTCACGTATCGGGAGTTCGACGTGCCCGCGATCCGGGACGAACTCTCGAACACCGGCGTCTCCGCCGTCGAGCTGTGCGACGTACACGTTCGGCCCGACGCCGACACCGCCGCGATCGACCGGGTCCGCGACACTCTCGCCGACGCCGGCCTCGGCGTCTGCGGGTACGGCGTCGTCTCCTTCGAGGACGAGTCGGCAGCCCAGATCCGGGAGACGTTCGAGCTGGTCGACCGGCTCGGGGGCGACTACTGTTCGCTGGAGTTCCCGCCCGAGGACGCGGCGATCCGCGACCGCCTGCTCTCGGTCGCCGCGGAGTTCGACCTGGATCTGGCGATCCACAACCACGGCCCCGACGCGACGTACGCGACCGTCGACGACGTGGCCAGCGTCCTCGACGCCGCCGACGACCCGCGCTTGGGGGCCTGTGTCGACACCGGCCACTTCTTCCGGTCGGGCGAGGAGCCAAGCGAGGTCATCTCGCGGCTGGGCGACCGGGTGCTGGCGCTGCACCTGAAAGACTTCGTCGACGAGGAGACGGAGGCGGTCGCGGGGACCGGACAGCTCGACGTGGCGGCGCTGCTCGACCTGCTCGATGCGGAGACGGCGTTCGACCGACCGCTCGTGATCGAGTACGAGGCCGACGGGGAGAATCCGACGCCGGCCGTCGAGCAGACGGTCACGACGGTCCGCGATGCGATGGAGTGACGACGCCTAGTCGTCGCCGGGAGCCGACGGCGAGAGCTTGCCGGCGTCGACCATCGACTCCAGGGGGTTGTCGTCGATCTCGAGAGGGAGTTCGACCCGGCCGCGACGGCGGGCGGACTCGTAGCCGGCGAAGATGATCTCCGTGGCCGTGAGTGCGTTCTCCGCACAGAGTTCGGAAGTCCGACCCTCCGACTGGGCCTGGACTACGTCGGCGATTGCGAGGTCGATCGCGGTCGCCTCCCCAGGCACCATCTCCTCGAAGGTCTGCTCCTCGCAGTCGTCGGGATCGGTGCTGTACACCTCGACGGCGAGCCTGTCCGTCAGGTGAACGTCCATGAAGCCGTCGCTGCCGACGAGTCGCCAGTCGCCCTCGGCGACGTCCTCGGCCGGCCCCGTCGCGGCCATGCCGAAGACGCCGTTGTCGTACTCCCAGCAGGCGAGCACCTGGTTCTCGTTGTGTGTGCCGAAGCGAACGTCCTCCTCGGTGTAGTCCAGCTGGCCGATAACCCACGACGCGGGCTGCTCGTCGTTGAAGTAGTTGCACATGTCGACCGCGTGGGTGCCGTTGTCGTAGAAGTTCCCCCAGCTGTACTCGATCCGGCGCAGGTCGCCGATGGCACCGGCATCGAGTTTGCGCTTGGCGGCGCGAAACGGTGCGCCGAAGCGGCGCATGTGGTTGAACGTCAGTGCCACGTCCTCTTGCTCGCAGACGCGAGCCATCCGCCGGGCACCGCCCCACGTCAGAGCCATGGGTTTCTCGCAGTGGATCGCGTCGACGCCGCAGCTCCGGGCGGTGCCGACGACGAGGTCCGCGTGGGTCGCGGGCGGGGTACAGATACTCACGATGTCGGGCTCGACCGCGGCCAGCATCGCCTCGTAGTCCTCGAAGACGCCGTCGGCCGGCACGTCGTACTCGTCCGCGAACGCCTCGGCGTTCTCACGGACGATGTCGGCCGCGCCGACGAGACGACAGTTGTCGAGTTCGCGGTAGGCCGCCGCGTGGCGGTACGCCATGGCGAATCCGTCGACCGACGGCTCGTCGGGGTCTGCACCCGTGCCGACGAACGCAACGTCGAACTCGGCCATCGTCACAGACCACCCCGTCGAACGGTCGTCGCGAACGGGTGTATCTGTCGACTGAAGCAGTGCTTACCAGTGAGGGTCGGCTTCGGTTGGGTCCTCATACCTCCGTTAAGAGAAGTTTGACGTATATGCCTTCTTACAGGTTGTCTGTAGATGCGTGTCCGCTACCTTCGAGTGTGTACCACTCTCGGCCGGGAAGCGTACCGCTCCGTATAGAGGCGATGCCCGACTCGTTCACCGCCCGTCCCGTCGAGGAGACGCCGGTAAGCACCGATTACGCGCTCCAGACTGTCGGTTGTCCGTCGGAGACGTGCATCGACGTACGGCGGCTCCGATGGTAGTGGTCGACTTATCGGGATCGTACACCCACGTATCCTCGAACCGCCGTCCCGTGGTCGCTGGGTGCCCAAACTCCGCTCTCCGGTATGGGTAAGGCCGAGACACTCTGTGAACGGTACTAACTACAATAAGTGTGGCACGTCAGGTCCGCATACCGCAATCCGGACGCCGGGCCCCGACCAGACACTTCTGGGTTCAGTCCTGCCGGTCCGGGTCAGTGGCATCTCCGCACCATGAGCAATACGCATACATCTGGAAACGCGAAGACGGCAGACCCGGAGTCGACACCCTCAACGGACGTGAGCGTCACGATGGTCACCACGCCCGGAGACGGCTCGTGCGGTATCGGCACGTACGCACGTGACCTGTTGGACGGAATCGACTCGATCGACGCCGATTCCGTCCACATCTCACAGGCGGACCGATCGATCGGTCAGTTCCTCTCGCTGGCCGTCCGGGCCGTCCGCGGGACGGGCGACGTCGTCCACGTCCAGCACGAGTACGGCCTGTTCAGGCGGGAGGGAAGCAAGTACGACGGGATCATGGGACTGGTCTTTTTCCCCGTGTTGTTCCTGCTCGCGCGACTGCGGTCGAAACGGGTCGTCGTCACGATGCACTCCGTCCTGAAACCGAGTCCCGACGAATCTCCGCTGTCGGTCCGGCTGTATCTGATCTTGCTGCACAAGCTTCTGGCAGTGGGTACCAGTCACCTGATCTTCCTATCGCCGGACTGTGCCTCGAAGTTCCGAGCCGACATCGCTCTCGGCGACGCCGAGCACAGCGTCCTCTCACACGGCGTCAACACCGACGTACCGGGGGTGTCGAACACGGCCGAGGCCAAACGCGCGCTCGGCTTCGCTCCCGACGACGACGTCGTAGCGATTCCGGGCTTCGTCCGGCCGCCGAAGGGCCACGACATCTTCATCGAACTGGCGCGCGCGCTGCCCGACTACGAGTTCGTGATCGCGGGTGGCCCACGGCCGAAAGGCGCGGACTTCGAGTTCGCCGGGCGGATCCGCGAGGACGCACCGGAGAACGTGACTGTCACGGGCGTGCTCGACGACGAAGCGTACTGGACTGCGCTGGCCGCCCCCGACCTCGCCGTCCTCCCCTATCGCGTCGTCACCCAGAGCGGGACGTTCAACTCCTGTGCGAGCCAGGAGCTGCCCGTGCTGGCCAACGACGTGGAGTACTTCCGGCGCATCGAGGCCAAGTGGGGGGCTCCTGCGACGGTCGACGCAGAGGACAGGTCCGCGCTCGTCGAGCGGGTCCGGTCGTTGCTCGAAGACGACACGGCCCGCGAGCAGTTGGGGGAACGCATGGCCCAGTACAAGAGCGCCAACAGCTTCGAACGGGTCGGTGCTCAGCACCGTCACATCTACCACCACGTCGACAGCCAGACGGTCGACGCGCTCGGCGACCCGACCGCAGAGTCCGAATCTACCCGGTCCGGACCGCTCCTCGGGGCCTGTAGCGCCGCCCGCGGGACGCCGTCCGACGACTGATACGCTGGCTGCTCTATGTTCACCATCACACCGGGGAGACGCCAGTCGTCACAGACCGAGCCGACAGCATCAGGCGTCGATCTTTTCGGCGATCTCCTCCGCCTGCTCCCGCGCCAGTGATTCCTCTCCGTCGACGAGAACGCTCTGGACCGTCCACTCTTCGCACCCACGCTCCTTCCCGATGCGGACGCGGGCACTCGACGAGACCGACCACGCGACCCACTGGGCCCAGTTGGGCTCTCTGACCGTCTGGAACGCGTCTGGATCGCGAAACTGTACGTGGACGTACTCGTCTTCCCGTTCGACGATCTGTGCCATACCTGCTCTCTCGGCCCGAGCAGCAAAACCGGTCTGCAGGCACTTGCAAGCGATTCAAGGCGTGACACGCCGGACAGACACGTGGACCGTCACCGAGGTCGTCGACCCCATCGCAGAGGGACGCCGACCCGAGGGGAGCGCCCGACCTCGTTACGCGTTCGCCATCCGCCGACAGCTCTCGGCACACGTCTGCACGACGTCACGACAGACCTGACAGTGATCGGCGTCGTGTGTCTCACACTCCTGGGCACACGCTTCACAGACCTCGGCGCAGATCGCTGCGAGATCGGTGCTGTAGGTCGACCCCCGTGCCACGAGGCGAGCGTGCAGCGACGCGATGTCGGCCACGTCACGGCACAGTCGGGCACACTCCTCCATCTCCGACTCCCCGAGACACTCGTCTGCACACCATTCACACACCTCGGCCGCCTCGTTGCAGTGTTCGATGCATTCGCGCTGTTCGTCGCTGAGGGTTTCGATCTTCGAGACCGTTTCTGTGAGAGACATTCCCGTGCGTCCTTCGACCGGAGGGTGAGAAACGGTTGGGCCTGCCATCGCAAGGAGCACTCGCTGGCCACACGCCGTCGGTCATCAGCCACGGCGTCGCCCGATCGGGTGTCGGGCCTCGTTCCACCAGGTACCGCATTCGCGCTTCACCGACGGCGTCGGGGTACGTCAATGTGGTCGTGATTATTGAAGTAATCACGTGCAAGTATATATTTGCCCGAAATGCCGAATTCCCGCAGTAGCAGTTCCGAGACTCCACAGCCCCAATCCATAAACCACATAAAGCTATATAGAGTTCAGCATGCCTAAGTTGAGACTACAGTGGGTTTAGCGGGGCTGTGATGCGTGGTTTCGGGCGAATTTTCGAGGCGAAGCTGCTTCGGATCTACTCTCGATAGTCTTCTCGTGTCGTACTACCAACTAGACCGGTGAATTTCCAAGATCCCCGACAGCGTTGCCACTCAGGAATCCGAATTTCCCCGGACAGAGTATCTCTCTATCCGATTCCGGTCTCCTTCTTCAGCAGCGTGAGCGTATTGTCGGCCGTCACAATGGGTGAGTGTTCGTACTCACCCGTCAACTCGACTTGGACGAGCAAATCGACCGCTCGCCAAATCGAGTACAAGAGACACGCGAATGCGAAGTAGAAGAACCGCAACCCGAAATTCTTCGACGTTGTCGCCGCCATGAACCGCTTTATCGATCGGTAGCCACTCTCGATTTCCCACCTGTATCCATACTCTGTAAGGTGCCCACTCCCGCACTTCGTCATGAACACCGAGTACTGCCGGTGGTCGTCGTACTCGGAGTCCTCTTTCCGGCGGTAGATCAGCGTCGTTTCGTGCCATTCGTTCTTGCCGAGGTGGAGCTTCCGGTCGGTCTCGTAGCGGTCTTGGTCGCGCTGAAGCAACCGCTTCGCCTGAGCCTTCTCGCTGGTCTGCATCCGCTTCGGCACGACATACGACAAGCCACGCTGGCTGAGCATCTCCAGGACGTGCTGACTATCGAACTCTCGGTCCATCAGCACGTTATCGACGTGGACGAGCTCTTCAGCCGAATCCAGCAAATCCCCGACGATCTCCTCGCGTGACTCGCCTTTCCGTACCGGGCGGGCATCAAGCACGAGCGGAACGGCGTTGCCGACCAACTGGACTGTCGCCCATTGGTAGGTGTACTCGTCGGTGTTCTCTTTCGTTCCGATGATTTCGTCCTCGTGACCCGTGCGGTCGCCTGTGAATGGGTCGGCTTCGGTGATGTCGATGGCGACGATCCCTGCGCGGAAGAACTCCTCCGTCTCTGCGACCTCGTTGATGAGTTGCCGAATTGACTGTCGGTACATCTCTCGAACTTCCGGTATCGAGAGGTTGCGAATGTGGTCACGATGAGCGTGCCCGAGTGGTGTCCGCTCCCGAGTCGACTCGTAGACGAAACTGCGAGCCCCCTCATTTGCAGCGAGACTCTCACGAAGTCCGAGATATGTCTGCAGGCCCCAGTAGGCGTTCTCGTGGATTGCACAGCCCTCGCCACGGTCCAGCGAGAACGCCGGGAAAACGATGCGGCTGACGTGGTCAGTGATCTTCTCTGCCTGCTTCAACGTGGTTTGATCATCCGGGTCTGACTCACCAGACTCGTTCCCGTGGTATTGGAGCTTTCGTGCCGGCTCACGCGGAACCGCGACACCCGCATTCTGGGCTTTGATGAGGATAGTTCGAGCCGCCGCCTCAACTGTTTCCCTGAGGTCAGCAGTGAACCGATCGTGCCAGCTCCGCCACAGTGTTGACTGGTCCGGAATCGACTCGAAACCCAGTTGTTCGCAGAGTTCAGGGTGATTCTTGAGGTAACTGACGAGTGCTGTTTCATGCTCCCATTCATGAAGTTCTTTCAGTACGAACACGCGAAGAAGGGTTTCCATATCATAGTATGTCGAATTCTCATAGCAGTCGTGAGATTCGAATCGGAAGTAGGTTAGTGGAAGTTCACAGACGAACTGCTCAACCGAGTCGTGACTCGGATGAGTAAACCAGACCTCTGAAACGACTCGGACATCCGATTCCAGCGCGGTGAGAGAAGCACGGTCGTACAGCGGCGTCGAATTGTATGCGGGCCAGTCTGTGTACGGCTGACGAGCTATCTTCCGAAAGGTAATCTGGCGAGATCTGAGTGTCGGAGCCACTAAGAGATGCTGGCAAATACATAAATAAGAACTCGTCTATCCGAATGATTTTCCACGTATGGATCGTCAACTACTACATATATTGATTACGCAGTTTGCTTGTTTGCTATCTCCACGAACGCATCCTCAATGGTACCTTGATCGACATCAAATGAACGAATAGTCGCTCCAGTTTCTTCAAGCACATCAAGGATACGATAGCGGAGGCCGCGGGGGCACGTCACAACAATATCTCCACCCGCTTGGGACACACGCTCGACCCCGTCGATCTTCCGGATAGCGGTTAGCGCAGTGTCGTCGCCGTCAGTCTCTATTCGGAGATGACTTTCGACCCCGGCCATGTCGCGGAGTTCTTTCGGTGTACCCTCAGCGATAAGATGGCCCTCGGCGAGCAGACCTACTCGATCACAGACACGCTCGACTTGATCGAGAACGTGACTCGAGAAGAAGACAGTCGCCCCGCGCTCTCGTTCGGTGGTGACGACCTCCCGCACGAGTCGTACTCCGTAGGGGTCGAGCCCAGAAAAGGGCTCGTCCAGAATGAGCAGGTCTGGCTCGCCAGCAATCGCCATCGCGAGGCCGAGACGTTGGCGCATCCCTTTCGAATAGCCACCAGCACGCTGGTCAACTGCGTCACCGAGACCGACACGTCCAAGAACCGTCTCGGGATCACCGCTCGCGTCGTTCGCATCGAGGATGTACTCGACGTGTTCACGGCCGGAAAGCGAACCATAGACCCCGAACTGATCGGGGAGAATACCAGTTCGTGCGTGGATCGTACTGGCATCCTGGCGGGCATCCATCCCGAGAACGATTGCAGTTCCTGTAGAGGGTCGCGTATAATCCATCAGCATATCGATGGTCGTTGATTTGCCAGCGCCGTTCGGGCCGAGGAACCCGTACACTTCACCGTCCTCGACAGAGAGCTCGAGGTCGGAAACAACGGGTTGACCATCGTAGCGTTTTGTGAGCCCTGACGTTTTGATTGCAGTCATCGCACTCGGAGGGGGCTACTCGCCGACTGTAACATCGGAATATCGTTCTGGAGGACCATACCAGCGGTTCGTAGAATACCTGTAAAAACATTTGGAACGACTGTCCTTTTCAAATCTATGCTTATTAAACGTCGTCCAGACAGAAGCGAAGTCGCAGTGGACTGTTTCGGGAGTATTACATCAATACAATGACGACCCAGTATCGATGCCCTCCACCTCCGTCATGCGGACCGAATTCCGGCGCTATCTCCGCGGGAAGACACCGTGGATTATCGGGTTGTGCTTCGTCCTGGTGAGCGGATTGCCGACGCAACCGGACGCAGACGTTGTCCAGGTTCTCGGTGATGCAGTCGTGTTCGTAGATGCCCAAGTTGCCGTTGCGGTCACCGTGCCATTCGCTGCGGCCGCGCTCGGCTTTCGATCGATTATCGGCGAACGTGAGAACGGAACTACTCGGGTACTTATCGGGACCCAGCTTACTCGACGTCAATTCGTTCTCGGCAAAACACTCGGCCGTAGCGCAGCTCTCGCCGTCCCAATTGTCGCTGGAACCATCGTCATCGTCGGCTCTGATGTCTTCCAATATGGCCGTTTCTCGGTCCCACTACTGGTCGGACTACTACTCATTTCCCTCGGCTATGTGTTTGCATGGGTCGGGGTGACAGTGGGGCTATCGGCTGCGAGTTCGTCAACGGCTCGTGCTGCCGTAATCGTCTTCGGTGTAACGCTCTTTCTCGGTGGTTTCTGGAACTCTCTCACGCTCCCATTCCTCTGGCAGTTTGTAACCGGCTCCGCACCGAGCAACCAGATGGCAAATCCGGCAGCCTTCGAGGCTGCAAAGTGGCTCTCGCTTCCGAGCGCGTACTACGCCCTTACCGACTGGCTTCTCGGCGGGCCTGTCGGGCCCACGAGTGCAGCTTCCCAGGTCTCCGATGCTCTTAGAAAAACTGGGCAGGCCACATCAACGGGTCCAGTGATTCCTCTATGGACTGCCGTTATAATCGCCTCTGCGTGGCCGGCGATAGCTCTGTGGAGCGGTACAGCGGTCTTTCGACGGAATGATCTCGCCCCAGCCAGCGAGACGGGAATTCTTCAGAAGCTCTGGAATCGATCCCCGTCACACCTCCTGTTGGGTCGGTTCCCATTCAAATGGATACCCGGCCAGAACGGTGTCGTTGATTCACTACCTGGGTCGTGGCAGCCAGTAGCTCGCCGCGAGTTCCGTCGTCTCGTTCGAACACCTGGCGTGTGGGTGCTCGGCGTTCTCGTTCTCGATGCTGGCGTTTTGAGCCTCTCCCCGACCACGCTCGTTCAGGACTCGCTTGGTGCCCGTGTCCCTCTGGCAGGGCTTCAGACGCCTATCGCTTTGCTGGGCGGTGTTGGTATCCTCTTTGGCACTTTCCGGACGGTCACACGCGAACGCGATACTGGGACCATCCGGGTGACTGCAGGCACCGCGGCCTCACGGGCAAATACCCTTGTCGGTCTCGTTCTCGGCCGTGCGAGCGCGTTCGCCGTTCCAGTCGTCGGTGCTGTTCTTGGGACCTGTCTTGTTGCAATCCCTCGATACGGGCTGGTTCCCTTTGGTACGCTTGCCGGCTTTCTGGCAGTTACTCTCGTCTTTGTTGGCTGTATGGCTGGACTCGGCGTTGCAATCTCAACAGTCATACGGAGCCAATCCATTGCTGGAACAGTGATTCTCGTGTTCACCGGGCTTCATTTTGCGTGGTTCCCAATATCGAACGCAATCTACAGTGTTGCCACTGGTACGAGTGTCGACGGGTTCGCTCCACCGGACAATCCGATATTCGTGTTCGTACGCTGGCTCCCACCGCTCCGACTGTTCAATGTCGTTACAAACCCGATTCTCGGGGTCCCGAATTCGGCAGCATCAGCGGCCGGCGTTATCCGCGATCTGCAGGAGAACGTGTTCTCGAATATCGTGGTCGTACAATCAGCCTATGGCTCGAACGTACCTGTGTGGTACCTGCATCCAACAGTTGCGTTCGTCGAGCTCATCCTCTGGTGTGTCATCCCGTTCGGGGTTGCACTCGTCCTCTATCAGTATCGTAGTGTTGACTAACCGCGACAGTATGTACATAGCAAACAGATACTGGGTGCGGGGAGATCAGGGTTGCTGTAGCTCAATTCTCTGTCTTATATCTGCGTTCGCAGCTTTACCAAGCACCTGGTTCAGTCACCATCTCACTAAATAGGACTCGTGATGGCAATATCGTATGCATTAGGCGTATCAGTCTCAACTACTGCAGCATGGGGAGATGTGCTACTTCGGAGGATAGTGCTCTGTTCATCCACAGACGACAGGAAATGGTGTCGCTCCGAAGATAGAATCAGTGTAGAGAGAGTAACGCCGGCGATTCACTCACTACGGACACGCACAACGCGCAGTTGAACACGGTCTCTACGGGCAACGGTTGATTGCCGAGACGACGTTTTCGGCCATCAAACACCGATTCGGTCCGCTGTCTGGCCAGCCGCGTGTACCGCGAATTTAGAGAACTGGAGCTGACCGTCGCCGTCCACACCCTCGAACAAGCTATCAGAGAGTGATCGCTCGCCCTCTGTCGAATCAGAGACGACGGGACAGGACTCTAGAAGTCCCCGTTGATGATGTCTGCGACGCGTTGACGGTCAAATAGTTCCGTGTCGCCCGTCACGTCCCCGAACACGTCGGGGTAAATCTGTTTCGCGGCCCGTTCGGTCAGAAACAGGTTGTGGATCGGCCCTTGATGGAGGTATCCGCCGCGGTAGACGCGACCGTTCTGGACGGCCGTCAGTTGGCTTCCAACCGGATGGTCTTCCATGTACGCGAGGACGGTGTCCCGGAACTCTGCCGCCGACATCTCGGCAAAGTTTCGGAACAAGATCACGTCCGGGTCCAGCTCGAGCAGCCCCTCGTAGTCGAGATCCGTGTTCTCGGTGGTACTCTGATTCTCGATGTCTGTCCCGCCGAGAGCGTCGTTCACGCCGAGGTCACGCCACTGCTTCTTGCTCGTTCCCCTATCATTGAGCCGGTACGGTGTGAACTCGTCGGGTTCCTCCGTGACGCCGTATGTGAGGAAAACGTTCGGTCGCTCATCGGCTGCTGGGAGTTGGGTCTGTATGTCTGCAATGAACTCGTCGTGGAGTCGCTTGAACGCCTCGTAGCGTTGTTGTTCTTGGAACACTTGGGCGACCTTTTCGAAAGCCTCGTACAACGTATAGTACCGATAGTCGTGCCAACTGTCCGATCGGCGGAAAATCAAGTTGCCGACGAAGGGGGCGACGTTCGTGGAAATTTCCTCGATGTCCGACTCGTCCCAGTCGAACCAATTGATGAGCATGTATGGGTCATATAAGTGGACATCATTATCGAGCTCGTAGAACTCTTCTTTTGTCCGAACTTCTGGAGAACTTTCAATGGGATCGGTATCGACCGCCACACCTGGTAACTCGTCGTACAGGTGTGTATAGTATCGATCAGCCCCACCAATGCCGGTCATACCGTCGGCTTGGCCCAATGCGACCCCCATATCTGCGTAGCTGCCATCGTAGGCAATCCACCGTTCGGGGACCGAGTCGAACTCGACGGTGCCCGTCGGTTCCATCGTTACAGAATAGCTAGTGGATTCAGTAGATGTCTCGGTCGACTCTTCAGTCGTATCGTTAGTCGGAGTTGATTCAGAGTCAGAATCGGACAATCCCGCACAACCCCCCATCAATCCGCTACCTGTAACAGCACCGCCGTACTTGAGCACATCTCGCCGCGTCGGTGTCTTCTGAGAGTTATAGCTGCCGGCCATATATTCTAGGCCCACCTAATTCTACTTAACAGTGGTGTTTTAGGTTAGCCTAAATATTGTGCCGGGTGGATGTTCTATTTAGGTCTCAGAGACGATCTCCAGAGTGTCTATACGATTCGGACGGGTGTCTCTCTGTATGCCCTCCCGCCGTTCGTTTCTCGCCACTGGTGGTGTACTCTTGGCGGGGCTGCTCGGAGACGACGCCGTCAGAAACGCCGAAGAGGACGCGATGGACCGCGTCAGCTCCCAGGCCGGTGTTGCTCACCCTTCGATGCGGATTCGCCCATGTCGATACTGCCCATCTCGGGAGTCGCTTCCTCGCCGAAGGCCGTCTGGAGCTTCCCGAGCACGACGGCGACGACGTAAATCGCGACCGCGACGAGGACGATAACGCCCCCGGCAGTCGCCTCACCGTAGTACGACGCTCCGATGCCGAGAATAACTGCCAGTTCGGCAAGCACGACCGAGATCAGGAGGGATTCGTTGAAACTCCGTGCGACCTGGCTCGCGCCAGCGACGGGGACGACGAGCATCGCCGCGACCAGGATGACGCCCATGATCTGCATCGCGCCGACGACGACCATCGCAGTCAGCATCACCGTGATGCGGTTGTACCAGCTCACCGAGAGACCCGACACCGCAGCGGCCGTCTCGTCGAAGGTAACGTACAGTAGCTGGTTGCGTGTGAGCCCGATCACGCCGATGATGATGCCAAACAGCGCCAGCAGTATCGCCGCACTCTCGTTCGAGACGGTAGAGAGGTTGCCGAAGAGGAACTGATTCACGCCGACAGCGAGCCCGCCTGCGTTGATGCTGATCAGTGTCGTCCCCAGCGCGAAGCCCGTCGAGAGCACGATCGCCATCGAGACGTCGTTGTAGGCGTCCGTCGCCTCCGAGATGAGCTCGATGAGCAGGGCTGCGATCATCGCAACGACGACGGCCGTCAGATACGGCGAGACCCCCAGGTCGATGACGGCGTTCAGGAACAGGCCAATCGCGACGCCAGCGAAGCCCGTGTGGGCGAGTGCGTCACCGATGAGCGCGAGCTGGCGGTGGACGAGGAACGTCCCGATCAGCGGTGCCATCACGCCGATACAGAGACCGACCAGAATCGCCCGGTGCATGAAGCCGTACTGAAGGATTTCGAGTCCGGTCTGTCCGGCGAGCCACGACATAATCTCCGACCAGTACGCCAGAAACCAGTACAGTGGCCCGAGCACAGAGTCCAGCAGTCCCGTTTGAAGCGAAAGAGCAGCGAGGAGGGTCATCGAGAACCACCCAGCAGGTTCGCCGTGGTGCCGAACGCGCGAGCAAGGGAATCACTCTCGACGAACTCACTGGCCGGTCCGTCGAAGTAGATCTCCCGGTTGAGACAGACGACGCGTTCGGCGTGTTCGGTGACCGCACCGAGGTCGTGCTCGATGAGCAAGACCGTGATACCGTTGCCGTGCAGCGAATCCAGGAGGTCGTAGAACGCCTCGACGGACTCCATGTCGACGCCGACGGTCGGCTCGTCGAGCACGAGCAGGTCGGCCTCACCGGCGAGCGCGCGGGCGATGAATGCCCGCTGGCGCTGACCGCCCGACAGCTGTGTGACGCGGCGATCGGCGAACGCCGTCATGCCGACGGTCGCAAGCGCCTCGTCTACGATGTCCCAGTCCGCACCCGAGAGCCGACCGAAGCCGACGTGTGGGAACCGACCCATCTTCACGACTTCGCGGACGGTGATCGGCATCTCTTTCGAGGCACTGGCGTGTTGGGCGACGTAGCCGAGACGGGAGCCGTCGTCGAACTCGTGAGAGGGCTCGCCGAAGAGCCGAGCGATGCCCTCGTCAGGTCGAAGCAGCCCCAGCAGCAACTTCATCAGCGTCGACTTGCCCGACCCGTTCGGACCCACCACCGCAACGTACTCACCGGGGTCGATCCGAAGCGAGATGTCCTCGACGACCGGGGTAGACGTGTACCCGAAGTCGACGCCGGACAGTTCGACGATCGGCTCGGTACTGTTGGCCGACTCTACGCTCGTGGTGTTCTCGGAATTGTGTGTGCTCATTGGACGATCACTCGAAGTTCAGCCACTCGTCGGCCCAGCCGTCGGGTCCGGCTTCCTCGGGTCGTTTGTTGCCGAGGACGACCTCGAACGTGGGCATATTGATGTTGTAAGCGATCTCCTCGTAGCCCCAGTCGTTCTCGACCCAGTCCTCTCGGACCCCCGCGTAGGGGGTGACGGGGAGATAGCCAGTAACCCGTGTTTCCTCGAGCAGTTGCTTCGCGGGCTTCCGTGACTCGAAGACACCGTTGGCGATGTAGTCGATGTCGTTTTCCTGGATGACCGTCTTCGCCTCGGCGATGTCAGAGGGTTTGACGTCGCCACTGGCTGCGAGGTTCGTGACGAGGGGGACCATCTCGGCGTCGTACGTGACGCCGATGTACTGGAAGGCGTTGTGCGCCGCGAGTTGCACGACGTTTCGGTCGGCGGCATCGAAGATGGCCCGGTAGTCCCGGTCGATCCGTTCGAGGGTGTCAGAGTTGTACGTCTCGGCGTTTTTCCGGAGCGTCTGTGCGTGTTCGGGCGCGAGTCGTGCGAGCCCGTCGGCGATGTTGTCGACCGATTGCTTCGCGCGGTCGGGATCGAGCCAGAAGTGTGGGTCCTTCCCCTGTTGCTTTCCGACCCCCTCTTCGTCGGGATCCAGCGTCGCGGCGAGATCGACCATTTCGACGCCCTCACGGACGTTGATCAACTGTGTGTCGACGTCGTCGTCTTCGAGTGTCTGAATCGCGCGGTCGGCCCACGGCTGGAACCCCGGCCCGACGTGGAGAAACGCGTCCGCTTCGATGATATCTTTCGTGACGCTCGCATTCGGCTCCCACCCGTGACCGTGCAATCCGGTCGGAACGAGATTTTCCACCTGGATTGGCGTCCCGTCGACGATGTTCCGTGCGAAGTCGTAGAAGCTGAAGAAGGAAGCGACTGCAACGGTGGGTCCGTCTCCGTTCGCGCCGTCCGCGTCGTTCGTGGACTCGGAATCGTTGCTACCGACACTGGTCGTACAGCCGGCGAGGCCGGCGGCGAGAAGTCCGGCACCGGCAGTGATGGCTCTTCGACGTGAGAAGCTGTGCTGCGTTCGCGACTGCGTCGTATCGTCCATCGTCGACTAGCTAGAGATTAGTCAAACTATATAATAGTATCTATCAAAGATAAAGGTTAGACTGGTCTAATTCGTGGTCGTGGAGTCCGTCGCCGAGGTATCGCTGCCGGTGATACTGCGGTATCGTGTGGGAAACAGTGCTCACGACGACAGCTTCGAGGCATCCCTCGACCGGCATGACGAGCCCTCGAAGTGAGAGCCGGCCGCAACTGCCGACACACCCACAGACGTATCGCTGGGGCGGCTCGGCGAAGTACCGGAACGCTTTTACTATATTAGGTCGGCCTAAAAATCATGAGAGGCGACAGCAGCGGTGAGGAGCCACCGACACGACGTGAGTACATGAAGTACGGCGGCGCAGTCATCGGCGGAGGTTTGCTCGCCGGCTGTACGGGCGACAGCGGGTCCGGCGGTGACGGCGAGTCGACGGACGCCAGGGCCACGACCCCGGAAGCCACAGTGGCGGCGACAGAAACCGACGCCGACACCAGTTACTCGGTAACGATGGAGCCGATGGGTACCGTCGAGTTCGACGCACCGCCCGAGCGCTGGGTGAGCTATCTCAGTACGTACGGCGACATGGGCATCGCCCTGGGCAAAGCCGACAGCCTGCAGGGATTGTGGGACCCCGACGGAATGCCCGACGTGTTCTACGACGCGTTGCCTGGGGTCGACATCTCCTTCGAGGACGTCTCGCCGATCTCCGGTGACGGCGAGTTCGACAAGGAGATCTTCTACGAGCTAGACGCTGACGTACACCTACTCGATCCGAACTGGATCGGCGTGTTAGCCGACGACTGGGACGAGGACGACACCGAAGAGATCGCCACCGGCGTCGATCCGTTCCTCGGGAACTACATCCGGCGGCGTGGCGACGACTGGCACGACTACCCGTACTACTCGCTGTACGAGGCCTTCGAGATCGTCGCGGACGCGTTCGACGAGCGAGAGCGCTACGAGGCGCTCGCGTCCGTCCACGACGACGTGCAGGCGACTATCGAGGAGCGGCTGCCGCCGGCAGCGGAGCGACCGACCGTCGGTCTCGTGTCGGTCAACTCGCAGTTCGAGAACGCCACGTTCTACGTCTATCCCGTCCAGGCGGGGAACAACCACAAGCAGTACCGCGACCTCGGGATGCGCGGAGCCTTCGACGACCACATCGAGGGAGGCTACGGCCAGTTCGACTACGAGCAACTGCTGGACGTCGACCCCGACGCGATCGTATTCCAGTACGGCTTCTCACACGTCTCGACCGAGGAGTTCGAGTCCCGAATGGAGACGATGCGTGCGGATCCGGTCGGCAGCCAGTTGTCGGCGGTTCAAAACGACCGGCTGTATCGCGGCGGCACCGCGTACCAGGGGCCGATCGTCAACCTCTTCCAGACGGAGGCGGCGGCGAGACAGTTCTACCCCGAGGCGTTCGGCGAGTGGAACGGGATAGAGACACTTCGGGAGGAGTCGCTCACGCTGTTCGATCGACAGCGGGTCGCAGACGTCATCGGCGGGGACTTCTGATACTACCGGCTGTAAATCTGTGACCGATTTTGCCACTCCGGGGTGGCGAAGATCTTCACGAAGTGACAGCCGGCAGTATGAGCGTACTCGGGACGGGCCGAGAGAGACAGTCGTCGACTCGATCGAGACCTTCGACTATCAGGAAAGAGAATCGGTGCACGTGATTGATTAAACAGCACCGCCTCTGTACAGTAATGAATCATACAGAGAACGCCACGTCGGAAGAGATTCGTCTTCTGTATGTGAACGACGACACCGACTTCGTCGATCTGGCACGCGCCAAACTCCAGAATCACTCTTCGGCGTTCGAGATTTCGACTGCCGGCACCGTCGCAGCCGCCCGTGAACAGATCGAGACGGCGACCATCGACTGTGTGGTCACTTCCTACTCGCTGCCGGACGGAACTGGAATCGAGCTCATCGAGCAGCTCCGATCGGCAGACACCGAGTTGCCGACGATCCTGTTTACCGGCAGAGGCAACGAGCGGATCGCCAGCGAAGCGACGCAGGCGGGCGTCTCGGACTACATCCCGCTGCGGGCAGACCAGCACAACTTCGAGCTACTCGCACGCCGCATCCACACGCTGGTCGAAGCCACACGCAAAGCGGCCATCGCACAGCGGCTCTCCGACCGGTTCCAGCGGACGCTCGAACGTGCCACAGACGCGATCTACGCGGTAGACGACGACTGGCGGATCGAGTACATGAACGAGAAGATGGCCGACCGGATCGGCAGGGACCCAGAGAGCATCGTCGGCAGCAGAATCTGGGACGAGTTCCCCTCGATCGTCGGCACAGAACTCGAAGAGCGGTATCGGACTGCCATGGAGACTGGCGAGCCGGTGTCGTTCGAACAGCGCCTCGGCGACCCCTTCGACTACTGGGTCGAGGTGCGGGCGTTTCCCGACGACGACGGCCTGACCGTCTTCTCGCGTGAGATCACCGACGAACGGGAGCGAGAACGAGAACTGGAGCGCAGCGCGGCCATCCTCGAAAACATCCACGACATCGTGTTCGTCGTCGACGAGGACGGCGTCGTGAAGTTCGCGAACGGAGCCGGAAAACGCCTGGTCGGGGAGAACCAGTCGACGACACTCGACGGGCGACAGCTCGACGCGGTCGTCGAGGAGCGACTCTCCGACGACGAGACAGAGCAGCTACGAAGCGTCATCGACGCCGCACTCGACGGGCCAGAGGGCGACGGTGGCCTGACCGGCCTGTACGACTCGGATCTACAGGTCGATATGGCGGTCGGGAACGACGAGCGGACCTTCGACATCCGCGTGACGCCGTTCCGGAGTGGCACCAGCGAGCAGGTCCTCGTCGTCGCCCGAGACATCACGGAACAGAGCGAAGTCGAGCAACGAGTAGAGCGAGAGCGTGACGCGCTCCGAGAGCTTCAGAGCGTCATGGCAAAGAGCGACGTCTCGGGCGAGACCCGACTCCGGGAACTGCTGGCGGTCGGCTGTCGGACGCTGGACCTGGAGATCGGGATCGCATCGCGCGTTCGGGGCAGTGACTACACCGTCGAGGCAGTCCACGCACCGGAAGCCGACATCGAACCGGGAGCGCAGTTCGAGCTCGAAGCGACGTACTGTGCGGAGGTCATCGACGATGACGGGATCTGTGCGTTCACCGACGCGGTCGCCGACGGAAAGCGGACCCATCCCGCATATCGCGAACTCGGCCTGGAGTCGTACATCGGTGCGCCACTCGTCGTCGACGGTGAGCGCTACGGAACGATCAACTTCTCGAGCCCGACCACACGAGTCACGCCGTTCGGGGTGGCCGAGCGGACATTCGTCGAACTGTTGTCGGAGCTGGTGAGCACCGAAATATCCCGAAGTCGCGACCAGACCGAACTCGAACGGCAGGACTTCCTCTTCGAGCGGGTACAGGACATCGCAGAGATCGGTGTCTGGGAGTACTTCCCCTCGACTGGCGATCTCGAGTGGTCCGACGGCGTCCGTCGAATCCACGGTGTCGATGACGACTACGACCCGTCACTCGAAAGCGCGCTCGGCTTCTACCATCCCGACGACAGGGAAACGATCGCGACTGCTGTCGAGCAGACACTCGAACACGGCGAGGCTTACGACCTCGACCTCAGGATCGTTCGAGCCGACGGCGAGATCCGGGACGTGCGCGTGTGGGGCGAACGCGTCGACAGCACACCCCACGGCACGACCGTACTCCGTGGCGTCTTTCAGGACATCACCGAGCGAAAAGCCCAGGAGCGCGACCACCGAGAGCTCGCAGAGGAGTACGAGGCGCTGCTGGAGACGTCCGGTGACGCGATCTTCCTGCTGAACGTCGATACGACCGGCTCGGAGCCGGCATTCGAGTTCTCACGGCTCAGTTCGGGATACGAGAATCAGACCGGGCTCACGACCGAGGCCGTTCGCCACCAGACGCCAAGCGAGGTGTTCGGAGCGGAACGCGGCGCAGCGCTCGAATCGAACTACAGCCGCTGTGTCGAGCAGCGAGAGCCGATCTCGTACCGCGAAGAACTGGCCATCGACGAGGGCGCGCGGTTCTGGGAGACGAGCCTCGCACCGGTGATGGTCGACGGTGAGATCGTCAAGATCGTCGGTATCGCACGCAACGTCACCGAACAGGTCGAACGTGAGCGGGATCTCGAAGCGACGAACCAGCGGCTCGAATCGCTCATCGAGGCGACGCCACTCACAGTGATGGAGATCGACCGTGGCGGCACCGTCGTCCGCTGGAACGACGAGGCCGAGAAGATGTTCGGCTGGTCGCGAGCGGAAGTGCTCGGGGAGCCCAATCCGATGATCCCCGAAGAGAGGCAGGCCGAGTTCGACGAACACCGACAGCGAGCCCTGAGCGGCGAGCGGATCCGCGGCAAGGAGATACGACGAGAGACCAAGGACGGCGACGAACTGGATCTGCTGCTGTCGGTCGCGCCGATCAGCGATCCCGACGGCGAGGTGACGAGCATCCTCGCAGTGCTCGAGGACATCACCGAGCAAAAAGAACTGGAGACGAAACTGCGGTCGCTACAGGAGACGGCCCAGCGGCTCAGCAGGGCACAATCCAGCGACGAGATCGGTGAGATCGCTGTCGAGACAGCCGTCGAAATTCTTGGCTTCGAGCTGACGGGGATCTGGGAATCGGACGAACGAGCGGAGGAGCTCGTTCCGCTGGCGTCGAGTGAGGCCGTCGGGGACCTGCTCGGCGAGTTGCCACGGCTCCAGCCCGATGAGAATCTGGCCTGGGAGGCGTTCGAGTCCTCGGAGCTGCGGACGTACGACGATCTCCAGGCGGAGCCGGGAATCGACGAGGCAGACGCGCTGCCGGCGAGTGGGCTGTTCGTTCCACTGGGTGAGTACGGGCTCGTCGGCGTCGGGACCTCGAACGAGCGAGGGTTCTCCGAGACGGACGTAGACCTGTTTCGCATCCTCGGAGCGACCGTCGAAGCCGCCTTCGGTCGGGCGAACAGGGAGGCGAAGCTACAGCGCCAGAACGAACGGCTGGACCAGTTCGCGAGCGTCGTCGCCCACGACCTCAGGAACCCGCTCAGCGTCGCGATCGGGTTCACCGACATCGTCCAACAGACACAGGATCCGGCACACTTCGAGAAAATCGAGACCGCGCACGAGCGCATCGAGCGTCTGATCGACGACCTGCTCACGCTCGCGCGTGGCGAGTCGACCGTGACCGAGACCGAGGAGATCGACCTCGAAACGATCGCGACGGAAGCGTGGGGGTACGTCGACACGAGCGCGGCGACACTGACGGTCGAATCTGTCCCGGTCGTCGCGGGCGACAGCGGTCGCTTGACCCAACTGTTCGAGAATCTCTTTCGAAACGCCGTCGAACACGGCGGCGAGGAGGTTGCGGTGAGAGTGGGACGACTGGCAGAGACGGACGGGTTCTACGTCGAAGACGACGGTGTCGGCATTCCGCCGGAGAAGCGAGCGACAGTGTTCGAACACGGCACCACCACCAACGAGGGCGGCACCGGCTTCGGACTCTCGATCGTCGAAGACATCGCGAAGGCCCACGGCTGGACGGTCAGTGTCACCGGCGGGACAGCGGGCGGAGCGCGGTTCGAGTTCGAGATAGCCCCGTGACGCTGCCGACGGTCTGACTGTCACAGCGGTCTCCACCCCGCGAGGTCGAACGGCGACAGCGGTGCCACCAGTCACGACGGCGACCGGCGACGGACGTACGAGTCGCAGTGAAGTTGTGGCGAAGTTCTTTGGTCGGCCTAAATCACAGCCACTTTATATCATTAGGCTAGCCTAAAAGCATGGCCGAAGACGAGACATCGACGCGACGTGACGCGATCAAGTACGGGTTCACCGTCGCCGCATCGGGCCTGCTGGCCGGCTGTACCGACCAGGAGAGCTCGGGTTCGGACGTGACCGAGACGGCGACGCCGACACCCGAGCCGACGGCGACGGCGTCGAAGGCGGGCACGCCCACCGAGGAGTCGTACACGGCGACGATGCCTCCCGTCGGCGAGGTGACCCTCGAAGCGCCGCCGTCCTCGTGGATCGGCGGGCTCGGGTTCACTGCCGACGTGCTGACGGCGCTCGGACAGGCAGACGGCGCGGTCGGGATGGTCGATCCGAGCTTCTGGTACACCGGGTTCTACGACTTCCTCGACGGCGTGACCGCACCGTCGACGGACGACCTCGCCCAGATCACGACCGAAGACCGGGAGACGGACATCGAGATGGTGTACGAGCTGGATCCGGACCTCATGGCCGTCGACCCGAACGCCCTGATGGGCATTTACGGGCTCGACGAAGAAGGGGCGCGCCAGATCGAAGCGGACGTCGCCCCCTGGTTCGGCAACGAGAGCAGGCGAAAGCGCTTCGACGGCTGGACGCACTGGCCGGTCGGTGAGCCCTACGACTACCTCTCGCTCCCCGAGTACATCCCGAAGTACGCGGCGCTGTTCGGCGAACGAGAACGGGGGAACGCACTGCTGGAGCTGTACGAACCGTTCGTCGAGGAGGTCACCACTCGGCTCCCACCCGCCGAGGACCGGCGATCGATGGCGCTGGTCAACGGCCGGTACAACCCCGAGAACCGGGACGGATGGGTCGTCTACAACCCGAAATCCGAGGTCGAAGCGACGTGGGGCAAAAAGCAGTATCGAGATCTGGGCGTCGTCGACGCGTTCGAGGGAGCCTACGACGGCCAATCGTCGGTGACCGTCGACCACGAAGGACTGCTGGAGTACGATCCCGACGTGATCATCTTCAACTTCGGGATCACCTACCGGGACTTCGACGGCACGAACTACATCCAGCAGCAACGCGAGTTGCTCGAAGACCACCCCGTCGGGAGCAGGGTGACCGCGGTCGACAACGGGGACCTGTACGTCGGGGGCACGCCCTACCAGGGACCGATCATCAACATGTTCCAGACCGAGATGGCGGCAAAGCAGCTCTACCCCGAGGAGTTCGGCGCGTATCCGGGCTACGGAGAGCTGTCGTCGGACGAACAGCTGTTCGACAGACAACGGCTGGCAGAGATCGCGACCGGCGATGTCTGATACTGCCAGCGGTACGAGGCTCACGCGAACCGCGCGAGCCACGACTCGATGTCGTCGACCGGCGCGGTGCCGGCCGTCGAGTCGACGCGCTCGCCCACGCAGGTGATGCGCCCCCGGACCGTCGCGTCGTCGAGCTGGCGTTCGAGCAGCCAGGCGTAGAAGGCAGTCTGGAGCGCGTATCTGTCGCGGGTGGCGTCGGTGTCGGCGAGGACGAGCTTGATGTCGTCGACGTACCACGTGCCGTCCGGAGCGCGCGAGACGATGTCGGCGTGGTTCCGGGTCTCGATGGTGTGGTCGGCCACGGGAATCACGGCGTCGAGTGGCTCCTCGACGTAGACGGCGCTCGACTGCAGGCGCTCCCAGACGCCGGTCGCGGCGAACTGCGGACAGACGGTCTCGCGGACGTAGCGCACCACCTGCTGGCGCTCGCGGCCCCCGACGGCGCGGCACTGCTCGTCGATGGCGGCTTCGAGCCTCCCCGCGAGCGGTTCGGCACAGTCTTCCAGCGTCGCGGTCGAGACGCCTCGCTCGACGGCGGTCGTGAGCACGTCGTGTGCGATCGTGCCGAGGTCGTCGGGACCGACCGCGTCGAAGGCCAGCGGGAGGTCGTCGGCGGGAGCGGGGCGCTCGCTGTGAAGTGAAGTCCCTTTGAGGTGGTCGAGCCAGTGCTCGTCCAGTCCCGTCGCCAGCGGGTAGAGCGTACTGCCGTTGACGAAGCGCGGCGTCCGGCCCGTCCGGGTCGGCGACGGCGCGAGCGCGGTCCGTGGCGTCGGGCGACACGACGGCGAGACGCTGGCGTCGTAGGCCACGTCGAGACAGCCGATCGTCAGCGGGTACTCCCCGGTCGGTCGCTGGAGTGTGGTGTCGATCCGACCGCGCGAGAGCGAGTCGGGGAGATCGAGCGCCCGCCGGATCGTCGTCACCCAGCTGTCCTGTGGCGGGGTTCCGACGCTCGTCGCGTCCCGTGGCACCGAGAGGACGAGGTGGTCCCGAGCCCGCGTCATGGCGACGTACAGCGTCCGCCAGCGGTCCGCGCGGTGTGCGGCCGCGAGTTCGCTGAACACCGGCGGGCCGCCGATTCGCGGCTGCTCGTCCCCGACCCAGCGGTTCGTCGCCCAGCGGAGCCGCGGCACCGACTCGACGCCGTGGGCACTGGGTTCGTCGATCGGGACCGGCGGCGCGGTCGCTGGCGGTGCGAGCGCGAGCGTCTCACCGCGGGCCACGAACGAATCGCGGTGCGGGCCGTTGACTCCGAGCGGGCGGCTCAGATCGGCCAGACAGACGACGTCAGCCTCGTCGCCTTTCGCGTTGTGGATCGTCCGGAACACCACGTCGTAGTCGCTGGCGTCGGGCACCGGAACGAGCGGCCCGTGAGACGGGGACGCGCGGTACTGCTTGAGGACGCCGGCCAGCTCGGACAGCGCGTAGCGGTCGGTTCCCTCCCATTCCTCGACGGTTTCGACGAGGGTGTCGAGGACGGCGAGACAGCGCCGCGGATCGTCGACCTGGTCGAACGGATCGGTCGCCAGGGCCAGCGTCTCGACGACGTTCGCGACGACGAGCGCTCCCGGATCGGCCGTCCGTCGCGCGAGCCGCCCGCGGAGTTCGGCGAGGCCGTCGAAGAACGTCTCGACGCGGGCCGGGAGTCGATCGTCGGTCCCGATCTCGTCGAGGCGGTAATCGGCGGCCGCAGCGATCTCGTGGAGGGTCGTCCCGTCGTCGCAGGTCACCGCCGGAACCGCACCGTCGAGGAGCGCGCGCGTTCGCTCCGGGTCGAACGGGTCGACGAGCCACTCGACGACGCCGACGACGAGTTCGACGAGCGGGCTCTCGAACAGCAGTTCGCTGGCGTCGGCGACGGACAGCCCCGTCGCTTCCAGACGGGCGGCGAGCGAGCGCATGTTCGTCCGCGTCGGGAAGAGGACCTCCACCGGGCCGTCGGCGTCTCGGCTCGCGAAGCCGTCGTCGGCCAGCGCACCGTGGAGGTAGTTCGAGAGCGGCGCTGCTTCGCTCTCCTCGAACCACGTGGTCGTCCCCGGCGAGCCCCGCGCCCGGTAGCTCGCGACGTGGACCGCCGGCTCGCCCGTCGCCTCGCGGTCGGTCTCGACGAACGTGTAGTCGTCGCCGGTCCGGTGTACGCCACCGCGTGCGGGATCGGTGAACACCGTCTCGAAGACGGCGTCGACGGCGGCCGAGACGTCCGGTCGCATCCGGTAGGTCCGTGCGGCGTCGGCCCGCTCGTGGGGCGTCCAGGATCGTCCGAAGTACTCCCCCGCCTCGAACGCCCGCGTGAACAGCGCCGGCCGGGCGTCGCGCCAGGCGTAGATGCACTGGTCGGTGTCGCCGGCCAGCAGGACGCGAGCGTCGTCGGGGACCAGCGGCGCGAGCGCGTCGTGCTGTGCGACGGACACGTCCTGGGCCTCGTCGATGACGAGCGTCTGGAGGGCGTGCGCGTGGCGCTGTCGGACCCGCTCGCGGAACGAGTCGTCGGCGTCGCCAGCGTCCTCGAAGAAGTCGGCGACCCAGTACGCCACGTCCTGGTGGGCGAGCACGCCGCGCTCTCGACACCGACGGTCGTACTCGGTTTCGTAGGCGGCGACGAGCGAACAGAACTCCTCGACACGCGCACGCCAGCGGTCGAAACACGCCCGGGACTGGGCCGTGACCGCCGCCTCGTCGTCGTGTCGGTGCCGGAACGCCGCGGCGGTCTCCTCGTCGAAGAACCGCGCCACGTCACGGACCACGGCGTCGAACGTGGCCGGGCGACCGTCCGGAAAGGCCTCGTCGATCGCGCCCAGGAGTCTGTCGCGGAACTGCTCGTCGGAGAGTCGGCGGGCGCGCTTGGCCGAGCGGGCCGTTTCGAGCAGCGCGTCCAGCGTGCGCTCGTCGGCCCCCCGTCCGTCGCTGGCCGTCTCGTCGCCGTAAGCCTCGTCGAGACGCTCGAACCGGGCCGTCAGTGACTCGCGGGCACGCAGGGCGTCCAGCGCCGCCTCCCGAAGCGAGGTGAGGTGCGCGTCGTTACCGACCGTCGGCATCTGTTCGAAGCCGTACTCGGCGTGAATCTCCGTGAAGACGGTGCGAAAGATGCTGTCGATGGTCCCGACGTGGTCGGCGTGGCGGACCCGCTCGCGGAGCCGCTGTGAACGCTCGGGGCTGATGGTCGTCGCCGTCGCCTGCTCGTCGTCGGCGAACGCGGTCAGCGCGGCAGTGATCCCCGGAACGATGCCGGCAGCGTCCTCGCGGGAGAACGAGACCACGCAGAGCCCCCGTTCGGGAGCGGGCTCGCAGGCGGCCGCCTCGACCAGCGCCTCGGCGGCGACGCGCTCGACCGTCGTCGACTTGCCGAACCCCGCCGTGCAGTTCAGGACGAACAGCCCCCGGTCGTGAGCGAGGAACGCGTCGCGAATGCGTTCCTGTGCGCCCTCCAGGGGCGGGACGCCGTCGGTCACCGGCCACCACCCCCCACGCTCGGGCCGTCGTCGATCCAGTCGTGGAGCGTCGATGCGTCGCCGGCCCGCAATCGACGGACCCGCTCGGGCGCGAGGCGGTCGGCGTCCAGATGGGCAAGCAGCGGCGACCGCTCGTAGCGGACGCCGTCCACGTCACTGGTGTAGCGAGTGACGACGAGGTGGTCGGTGGCAGCCCGGACCGCGTCGGCGAAGTGATCGAAGTCCCGCTCGGTCGACCAGGCCCCCCGAACGGGGAACTGACGTGCCGACCGTGTCTGGCCCCGGACGATCGCTGCCCGCAGTTCGGCCGGCAACTCCCCGTGGGGACGCTGGGGCCACTCGCCGTCGACGAACCCCAGCGCGACCACGAGCGGGTACGTCCGGAGCCAGGCGTCCGTCGCGTCGAGCACGTCGATGCGCTCGGCGTTGGCGTGTTCGCGCCGACCGGGTCGGGCGGTCGCGAGCGCGTCGAGGACCGTCAGGACGGTGTCCCACGAGCGGTCGAGGTGGCCCCGTTCGAGCCAGTCGGCGTACTTCGCCCACGTCTCGCGAAGGAGGTGATCGCCGTCGTCCGTGCCGGCGACGCGCTCGACGGCGCGGGCGGTCTGGGCGGTCTCGGTGTAGTCCGGCCCGTCTGACGCGGCCCGGCGGGGCAGGACTGACTCGTCGAACGCGTCGACGACGGGCTCGAGGACGGGACAGATGTCGGCCGGCGCGGGCTCGGCGGGCTGCTGGCCGACCCAGTTCAGCAGGCCGGCCGCCGCTTCGCGTGCGGTCGTGTCGACGCCGTCGAGTTCCCGGACGGCCGTGAGCCATCCGACCCGCGAACGGGACGCGCCGTCGAGCGCACGGCCGAGCGCGTGGACCGTCGCCGGTGGCGTCGGGCGGTCGTGACCGCCGCGGGGTGGGGTCCACTGGAGTGCGAGCGGTTCCAGCAGCGTGTCGGCGGCGATGTCGTCGGTCGCGGCCGCCCCCAGCAGTTCACAGACGGCGACGACGAGCCGGTAGGGGAGCGTCCGCGTCAGCGGGAGCTGCGTCCAGACCGACGGGTGCCGTCCGTACGTCGACAGCGCGCGCCCCACCGGCCGCTCGTAGCGATCGACGTCACGAGCGACGAGCGCGATATCGTCGACGCTGGCACCCGCTTGGAGGGCCCCGTCGACGATCGCCGCCGCGGTGCGAGCCTCGTCGTGTCTCGTCTCGACCGCGATCTCGGTCGTCCGCGGCGGCTGGTCGAGCCGGCGGTCGGGCGACTGCTCGACGCGATCCGGGACGGTGTCAGCGATCCCGGACCGGGCAGCCAGCCGACGGGCGATCCGGGGCCCGGTCCCGGCTCGGAGGTAGTACTGCACGTCGACGTCGGTCGCCGCCTCGACCGCCGTGAGAAAGTCCCGGACCGGCGCGCCGAGAGTGCTGACGCCAGCGAGATCGATCCGCTCGATCGTCGGGAACGTCGCCGACCACACTGCGCCGTCGGTCTCCTCGATCGCGCTCGCACAGGCCCGAAAGACAGCGCCGGAAGCTGGATAGGCCGCGACACGCTCGTCGAGAGCGTCGACGAGCGCCCCCACACCGGTGCGGAGCGCGCGTGTGTCGGCACTGGCAGCCGCCGACAGCGACGAGCGAACGTCGTCGAGGGCCGCCGCTCGGTCGGCTCGCCCGCCGGTCAGGAGCTGGAGCTCCTCGCGAGCGACCTCGATCGACTCGGCGTGCTCGGTCAGTGCCGTGCCGTAGACGGTGGTGAGTGCCTCGACGCCCGCGGGCGGCTCGTCGAGGAGCGTGCGGAACAGCCGGAGCCGGTCGAGCCGGTCGAGCGTCTCGACCGCCCGGCCCTCGTGGGTCGAGAGGACCCGCGACGCCACGTCGATCGGCGTCCGAAACAGGACCGACGAACGGGGCCGGCTGCGCTGTGCGAGCGCCCGCTTGCAGTTGCGCTGGTGGAGCTGCTCGGGCGTCATCACGATGTCGATCGGGTCGCGGGCTCGCTGCGGGCGTTCCAGAAGGGACTGCTCGTCGTGGACGTGGACGGCGGGCGAACAGCGCCGGGCGGCGGCAGCGTCGTCCATACCTGTGAGAGAAGTGCAGTTGTGCCCTAAAGATGCTCGCCTCGAAGTGAAAGTAGACGCGGCGTCACTCGATCCCGCCGGTGACGGTCCCCTCCATCTCGTCGAGGGCCTCCGTCGCAACGTCGCCGAGTTCGCCGGCCTCGATGTGTGAGTAGCGCTCGCGGATCATCTCCTCGGAGTTGTCCAGATAGCGGGCGGCCACGGTGTAGCCGAAGGCCCTGACGAGGACCTCGCCCATGCCGCGCCGCCCGCCGTGGGGCGCGAGATAGTCGTGTTTCGGGTGGTCGACGTCGATCGCCGCGTCGTCCGAGAGTCGCTGGAGGATCGAGCGAGCGCCGTCGGTCGTGATCGACGGCGGTCGAACGTCCGCGTCGAGGGCCAGCAACAGGTCCCGGGCGAACGCGTCTCGTCGCTCGCTGATCACGTCCGGACGTTCCCCTCGGTCGGCCAGCTCGTCCTCGACGAGTCCCCCGAGCGTCCGCTGGTCGAACGTCGGGAAGACGGGCCACCGGTCGGTCGGCGGAGCCAGCAGCCGGCGGTAGCTTCGCAGCGGCGATATCACCGGGTCGGGGAGGCTAGCGGCGTCCCACTGCTGTTTCTTCCGATACACCTCCATGCTGCCCTCGTCGAGCGAGAGCTCGCCCCAGCGGACGCCGCGCCGACGCGGATCGTTGGGGTCCCGGAGAACTTCCCCGACGCGGACGGCCGTGTACGCGAGGACGAACACGAGGGCGCGGTCGCGGGCCGCCTTCAGCGCCGCGTAGCGGGCTCGCTGCTTGTCGAGGGGGTCGGTGTCCGCCGGCAGCGTGGTGTAGGTCTCGATGGCCGTGCGAGCACGCTCGTCGACGTGTCGGGTGAGCGCGTGGCGCTGCTGGGCGGTCCAGGCCTGCTGGTCGCCTGGCTTGCGGCCGTCGTCCTCGGGCAGCGGGGCCATCGCGCTCGCCCGCTGGGCGTAGTGGGCTCCGAGGTACCCCTCGTTGACACACCAGCCACACCACGCCGAGACGTAGCGGTAATAGGTGTGGACGGTGTTTTGTTTGAGCCCGCGATCACCGGCGAGGTGGCGGGCGTAGGCGCGAAAGACGCGTTCGTCGAGGTCGGCGAAGGTGGGTCCCCGGTCGGCGTCGTCAGCGATCCCGGACCAGTCGTCGGAACCGGCGTCGCCAGCGGCCCACGCGGCGAATCGATCGAGTTCGCGCGCCGCGTTGCGTCGGTAGTTGCCCCCATCGCCGCCGCGACCTTTCCCCTTGTCCGTGAGATACCGCTCGAAGGTCTCGGTCAGCGGCGTCGAGCGCGACCGATCAGACACCGCCGGTCACCTCACGACTCCGGCAGGACTTCGGTAGCGTCGAAGCGGCGTCGGCGTGTGGCGGTCGCATCGTTCGTGCGCCCCGACGACGCGGGGCCACTTCAATCTGGTCGTGATTACCGACGGCGCGTCCGGAAACGGCCGCTCGGGTCCGTGACGTGCTGGCCGACCAGTGGTGAGCGTCACTCAAAGCGAGATTGGAGCCACCGCCGCTCTCTTGTGTCGGTTACTGCAAGCACCCGCATGAACAGACGAGAGTCCCTCGCCGCGTTCGCGGGGGTCGCCGCCGCGCTGGCCGGCTGTAGCGGGTACGGCAGCGCCACCAGCGAGTCGACGCAAACAAGGGCAGCCGAGGGCGGAATCGACACGGACGCGCCGGGGGCCGGGTCCGCGACAGATCCCGAGATGGTCCACGTTCGTGGGGCGACCGAACGGGCACCGCTCTGGCTCGCCGATCCAGACAGCGAGACCGAGCGAGAGCGCAGGTCGCACCGCGAGCGGCGTCGACACTCGCGGACCGTCGTCGACACGCCGGCCCGAGCGGAACGGCTCAGGGTCGCCGACGGCGTCGAGGCCGACGGGCTCGACTCGTTCCTGTCGGAGACCGACCTCGACAGCCAGACGCTGTATCTGGAGAGCGTCGAGGTCCGAGCCTGTTTCGAGCTGACGCTGTGTCGGATCGAGTGGCAGCCCGACGAAGTATCGACAGACTACGCGCGCACTCAGCTCCCCTACGATACGCGCTGTGGCGTCGACGACCACGTCTTCGAAGCGCGTCTCGTCCGCATTCCGGCCAGCCTCTCGGCCGACGAAGTGCGTGGCTACGGCTCGTCGATCGGCACGGCCGGCTGTGCGAGACGGAATCGGGCCGAGGCCGGGAGCGGCGACAGTGCGAGCGCCGCGTCGACGGGGGGTGACCGGTGATGGGCGACGACGCTCGGAACGTGGCAGACCGACAGCGCCTGACGCGTCGTGGGCTGCTCGCCGTGGCCGCGACGGGTGCCGTCGCCGGCTGTCAATCGATCGGCGGGCTGAGCGACGACACAGACGAGCAGATCAGCGTGTACGAACTCCCCGACCTCGACCGGGAGTCGATCCCGTCGCCGATCGTCGCCCGGTCGGTGCCCGTCGACATCGCGCCCTCGCACCTCACGGCGGCCCGCGAGCGCGTCGACGCGTTGCTCGGCGAACTCCCGACGCCGATGGGACCCGACGACATTCCCAACGGGTACGTCCGCGAGCGTCTGACCGACAGCGCCAGCGACGCGACGGACGCGCTCGACGACGCACGCACCGCCCGGACGGAGCTGGAAGCGCTGACGGCGCTGGGCGAGGCGCGCGAACGAGCCAGATACGCGGCCGCCGGCTGGGCGATGGCCGACGATGGACTGTCGGTCGATGGTCTCCGCGGCGAGCACGGTGAGATCGTCTCGAACGCCCACGCGTTCTGGGACGAGCACACGTACCGCGGGACCGACCCCGTCCGAGCGGCGCTGGTACACGCTCGCATCGAGGACGCGTTCGATCGACTCGCCCAGATGGACGGCCCACGGACCCACGACGACGGGGCGCTGCTGACCGTCGCCGAGTGGGGCGAGACCGTCGAGTCGGCGCGAGTCGATCTCGACGACGCCCGCCACCTCGACAGTCAGTTCACCGAGTCGCTGCCAGCCGACGCCGGGACCGTCGAGGACGCGCTCACCAGCGGCGCAGAGACGCTGCTGGCCGACGTTCGATCGCGTCGGTCCCAGCTCCCGCCGGAACCGACGCCGGAGGAGTGGGGCGTCGCCGAGAACCTAGTCGCAGACCTCCGGCGATCGATCGAACGCGGCCCCGCCACCGTCGAGGACGCCAGCGGACCGGCCAGTGCCGTCGTCGACGCGACCGGACGGCTGGCACGGTCCCGGGCGCTAGAGCAGATCGAGGAGCGGATCGATGTCGGCGAGATCACCGGCGTCGAGAGCGCCGACGAACTGCGAGCACTGCGGACGACGGCCTACGACGCGCTCGATGCCGCCCTCGAAGCGAGTAGCGACGCCGCGCTCGCCCGGACTGTCGTCAGCGACGTGTCCTGGGAGGTGACCAACGCCGACTGGCGGCTCGCTCGGTTCGATCGCGACGTGAGGCCAGACCGTCTGGACGATATCGTCGAGGGGTACGTGCTTGCGACGGCCGTCGCGCGGGCCGTCCCACCGGCGTGTGACCAGACGATCGACGCCCTGAACTGAGGCCGAGAGCGCCGACGCTCACTGTCGACCGTCGGAGAGACGCACCGTCCGGCAAAGTGACAGCTGTCAGTCCCAGCCGTAGCCCCAGCCTTCGAGTTCGGCGACGACGAGCTCCGGGTGTTCCTGTGCGACGACCATCGCGGCCTCGGTCACGTCGGTCTTGTACACGTCCTCGCCGAACTCGGCTTCCATCGTGGCGACGAGTTCGTCGATGCCCGCCTCGACGTCGTCTCTGAGAAAGACCGGGCGCTGGGTCCGACCGTCCTTGACGCCGTCCCGAGCGTGGATGTAGGGCAGCGAGTGGCGTTGCTGGTCGTCGGACTGGCGATCGGCGGACCGCTGGCCGCTTTGCTGGCTCGACGGCTCGGAGTCGAGTGACGGGTCCGTCCGCTCGTCGCTCCCGAGTTCGCTCGGCGACGGGTTGGCAGCGTCGCGTTCCTCGGCGTCGGTCGGTTCGTCGGCCGTCTCCCCACTCTCGCCGTCGGGGTCGTCGGCGAACGGATCGTCGGTCGAACCCTGCTTCATGCTTCCACCGCCCGCATCTCACGGATGTGTGCCGCCAGCTCGTCGTACTTTTCGAGGGTGTCCAGTTCGTGGTCGCGTTCGCGCTCCCGGTGGACATCGATATAGCGGAATGCGGTACATTGCTCGGCCCAGCACCCTTCCAGCAGCGACGACCGCTCGCGGAACTTGATCGGCAGCTCCCAGCCGTCGGCCGCCAGTTCGTCGAGGAACCGATCCTGGTCGTTCATCCCCTTGTAGCGGTTCGGGACGACCGCGAGGACGCCGACCTCGATGTCGAGCTGGTCTTCGAGTCCGCCGACCAGCTGGTCGAGTCCCTGCACGGATTCGTACCCCTTGCCGCTGGGCTCGAAGGGGATGACGACGTGGCGCGTCGCGTGGATCGCGTTGTGGAGTTTGATGTCCGCGCTGGCGGGCGGGTCGACGATCAGCGTGTCGTAGGTCTCGTGGACGCCGGCCTCTCGCAGGACGCGGAGGAGTTGCTTGTTCGGGTTCCACGACTCCCCGAAGTCCGCGGCCTCCTCCTCGCGACGGCGCAGGTGTTTCGAGGCGTACTCGAGGATGTTGTGGGCCGGCACGACGTCGATGCCCTCGCTCGTCCGGACGAGATCCGAGAACTCCCCTCGCGGACGATCGATCATGTGACGCAAGAGACTGTCTGCCTGATCGTTGTTCCGGTCGTCGGCGACGTCGAGCAGGTGTGACAGCGACGCCTCCTGCGTGTCCAGGTCGACGACGAGGACGCGCCGACCGGCCCGAACCTCGGCCTTCGCGAGGTTCGCGGCGAGGGTCGTCTTCCCGACCCCGCCGGCCTCCGAGTACACTGTGTAAGCCAGCATAGCTACCCAGTCGAGCGCCGCAGCTATAAAGCTCAGCCAGACGACTCGGCCAGCTAAGCTAGCTAAGTCACTCAGCTAAGCCAATTAGTTGAGTTAGCCAAATATTCAAAATAGCTAACCCAAATAACTATCCTACTCAGCCAGCAGAGCCAGGTGTGCGAACCAGTAGAGCGAGCCACCGGAGAGAGTTCGCCGGCCCAGCCGGCCGGCGACCCCGGAATCGAACGCCCGGTGTCGAGCGTCGGCTCTCGATCACCTGTAGACGACCCAACGATACGCGTCGGCGACCATACAACTGCACACAGGCGTCCGTCTAGTCACACAGCGCGTCCCAGAACTCGTCGAGACGGTGCAAGACCGGCCTGATGTCCTCGTATCGGTCGGCGGGAGCGCGCTCCAGACAGCGGAGAATGACGTCTTCGAGCACTCTCGGAACGCCGGGACGGATCTCCGCGGGCCGGGGCGGCTCCTCGTCGAGGGCACGCTCGGACGTGTTCCCGTACGGATGGCGGCCGGTAAAGAGCACGAAGAGGAGGATGCCGAACTGGAACACGTCGACGCGCTTTTGCTGGCGGCTCTGTACCCGTCGGGCGTGCTGTTCCGGGGCCGCGTACCGGGGCGTGTACTCGCCGATCGTGTCACTCGGCCCCAAGAGCGCGCTGGCGGTCCCCCAGTCGCCGATCTTCGGGACGTTCCAGCCGTCCTCGACGGTCCGAAACAGGACGTTCTGTGGCTTGATGTCGCAGTGAGCGACCCCGCGGTAGTGGGCTTCCTCGATGCCGCTGGCGATACACCGGGCGATCCAGAGCCCGTGACAGAGCGACTGGACCCCGTCGCGCTCGACGAACTCGCCGAGGTGGCCACCGTCCATGTACTCCATCGCGATCCAGGGCTTTCCCTTGCTCTTCCCGTGATCGACCAGACTGACGACGTGGTCGTGGCCCTCGAACTCGGCCCAGTTCTCGGCCTCTTGGAGGATGCGCTCGATGCGGTCCGCCGTGTCGATCGTCCCCGAGGTGTCGGGCACCTTGACGGCGATCGCAGTGCCGTCCGAGAGCGAGTGCCGATACACCTCGCCGCTGGCCCCCGTCGCGATCCTGTCTGCGAGCTTGAAAGACAGCACGTCGAGTTCCGCAGAGAGGTCGACCGAGATCGGCGACACGTCCGGGATCTGCTCCGGGACGGACTCACTCGCCGTCATCGAGCACCACCCTGTCGCCGGCTCTCGTCAGGTAACCGTCGCCACACGCCCCACAGCGGTCGCCGACCGACGCGGCCGACGAGTCGAACTCCGTCCCGCAGTTGGGGCAGGTGAGAGATCGATCCGTCTCGGCGGCGTCGTCGTCGGGCGCTGTGTTCGCTGCCGGTGTCTCGAAGTCCTCGACATCGACGTCGGGAGTCGGACGCTCGGACCGCCACGGTGGGATTCCGTAGATCGCGACCAACGTCGCACCGACGAGAACGACACTGGTGATCGCGCCAGCGAGACTGGTTTGCAGGGGAGTGAGCGAGAGGCCGAGGACGTCAACCACCATCGATACGACGAATCCGATACCGAGGCTGACGACGAAGACTGCGGGGAAGACGACTTTCGTCGACGTGCGGAGTCGGCCCATCTCAGTTACGAGTTGCTTGCTGGATGACGGTAATAAAGGTGCCTACCGCCACTCAAGACGGCCGGAGTGGAGATCCCTCGGGCGACGGGCTCCGACGCCGCTGGGACACGTCGTCGACTGCACCGGGCGAGGGTGGCGGCTGGGAGAGTGGCTGCCCTACAGCGACGGGACGAGCTGGGAGCGCGTCAGCAGCTCACAGAGCTGCTCGCCGTCGACGAGGCGGACCTGTTCGCTCATCCGCTCGACGCTCTCTCTGGCGTTCTCGGTGAAGCTCGAACTGGTGACGACGGCGACGGAGTCGGCGTCGAACTCGACGAGCAGTCCGGCGGTCCGCTGGACCGTGCGCACCCCGACCGTGTTGCCCGGCTCGTACTGTTTGGCCTGGATCAGTTCGCGCGTGCCGTCGGCCTGGGCGATGACGTCGACGTTGTAGTCCTGGACGTACTTCGTGGTCCGAGCGTCGAACCCGCCCTCTCGCCAGAGGTCCGCGATCAGGACCTCGAACTCGCGGTGTGAACAGGACAGCAGATCGTCGCTGGTCCACTCGCCGTCGGTGGCGGCGTTCAGCCGTTCGGCGACGGTGTCGATACGGTCCGTGTCGCGCTCGGCGATCGCCTCGTCCAGTGTCCCGCCGAGGGTGGCCTCGGCGCGTCCCAGTTGTGGTTCGCCGACGGCTGACAGCGCGGCGAACAGCTGATCGGCACGGCGGACCACGACGGCGGTGCGATACAGCTCGTGGCCGGCCGACTGGAGCGACGAGAGACCGCCGCTCAGATCGTCCGCGACGGCGGCGTCCCCGGCGTCTCGGAGTCGATCGACGGCCGTCGCGACCGGCGCACTGGGATAGCGCTCCTGGAGTTCGAACGCCAGCGCGGCGAACGCGAAGAGAGCGTCACAGTAGTCGAGAACCGCGGCGCGCCGACGCGCTTCGATCGACTGGTCGTTGGCCACGTCGACGAGTCGTTCGGTGATCGCCTCGATGGGCAGTGAGAGAGACACCTGCTCGGACAACGTCTGTCCGCGTTCGATCGTCGAGCGAAAGCGTCGTTTGCGGCGCTCTCCGACGGTCTCGCGTGGCTCGGTATCGTCGAGCGCGGGTTCGAAAAACTCCGTGAGGTCGAAGGCGGGCTCGACATCGGAGTGGGCAGCGTACTCAGCCGTCAGGGTCTCGACAGCCCTCGCAACCGAATCGAACATTGCCGGAGGTATGCCACCGTGTGCGCATAAAACGTCTCCATAGCACCCCCACGCCGTTCTCGTCTTCGACTTCGATACCTTCGAGGGCAGGAGCAGAGTGCGGTTCTGAACGAGACCGGCCAGCCAGAGGCGGCGTTCAGCTGTCCTCCAGCAGATCGAGAGTCTTCTGATCGCGGTCGCCGTCGTAGTACCGCTCCAGTGCCGTGGCGAACGGCGTCGGATCGTCGGCGACCATCTCGAACAGCGTCATGGACGACCGGAACTTCAGATCGTCCGGCGAGCCGAAGATGTCGTTCGCGGAGCGCCCTTCGAGGTCGTTGACGATCGCGGTACACTCGCGTAATCGGGCTCCGAGAGTGGGATGGCGCAGGTAGGCGTCGGCTTCCGCTCGCGAGGCGATGGCGAACCGCTGGGCCATCTCACTCCGGCCGAGCCCGGCGACCTGGGGAAACACGAACCACATCCAGTGGCTGCGTTTCTGGCCCGACCGGAGTTCCCGCTTGACCGTCCCGATGACCGACTCCTGTGCCTCGACGAAGCGCTGTAGGTCGTGAGGGTCCGCTGCACTGGGCATCGAGTGCCCGTTCGACGCGCTGGCGCTTAGTTGCCCCGGCGTCACCGTCGAGACCCGTCGGTAACACGGCGGGGGCGCGCAGACTCAACAGTTTTGGCGCTGGCGTGCCGTCGTGGCCACATGGCAGGACTCGACTCGGAGATGGAGCGCCGTTTCGACAAGTCGATATCTGAGTTACAGGCCGAAGCCGACCAGTTCAAGACGCGGGCCCAGTCCGACCCGGCGGTCGTCGCCACGTACCTGCCACGGCTGCGAAAGCTCCTGGAAGCCGCGGGCTACAGCCGCGACGAGATGATGGTCAGAGACGACGTGCAGCGGACGATACTGGCGATCGCGGACCAGCGGCCGGAGGCGCTCGCCGACGAGTACCCCGACCTGGTGGCGGCGTTCCTCGACACGCGCGAGACGAGAGTTCTAGCCCAGCGACTCCTGCACAACTGCGCCGAGCTCTGGGCCGATGGCGTGACGCGCCAGGAGATCACGGATGGGCTCGACGTGGTGGAAGGCGAGATCGTCGATCAGCTCGCAGACATCGCGGAGCAGGTCGACGACGACGGCCGGGTGCCGGGCAACGGTGCCACGGCGATGGTGCTCAGCCAGCGGGTGGCCGACTTCGCTCACAGCGTCGCGGGCCGCCAGCAACTCGTCGTCGAGGCCGCCTCCGACGCGCTGTTCGACCTCGTCCGGTTCCACGCCAGCGAGAAAGGGGTCGACCCGATCGACGGAGCCGTCGATCTGCGATCTCGATACGAGACCGCCAGCGAGCCGTTCGTACGTGGCTTCTCCGATCGGGGGACGATCGAAGCGATGCGAGAGACCGAGGAGACCCAGACGAAGAACTACGTCCTCCGCTACGTGGTCGACGCACTGGTCGGCACGTCCCTGATCGTCAGCGTCGAGCGAAGCGAGGCCCGAATGTTACGGATCGAGGCGGTCCTCGCCGAGCGAGATCAGTGATCGGGGGCATCCATCGCGGCGAGCACCGCCGCGAGAGAGCGATCGTCGCACCTGGCGATCGCGTCGGCGAGTGACAGCTCGGCGGTACTGGAGTCGATTCCGTCGATTGCCGCCGCGAGGTCTCGCTCGCTGCCCTCGGGGAACGCAGCCGGGTCGAACCAGCCGTCGGTCCGCAGGTCGCCGCTCCCCCCAGCGTCGTCCTCGGAGCGTTCCTCTCTGATCTGCTCGACGCGTTCCCTGAAGCTCAGATTCTCCTCCTCCTCGCTCTCGTCCGCTTCGGCGGTGTTCGTCGTGTCGTCGTCCGCCGAACAGTCGTCGTCCGAGGGTGATTCGCCGTCCTCGGACCGCTCCTCCCTGATCTGCTCGACGCGCTCTCTGAAGCTCAGATTCTCGTCCTCTCCGCTCTCGTCCGCTTCGGCACTGTCGACTGAATCGTCGTCTGCCAAGGGTTCGCCGTCCCCGGACCGCTCCTCTCTGATCTGCTCGACGCGCTCTCTGAAGCTCAGATTCTCGTCCTCTCCGCTCTCGTCCGCTTCGGCGGTGTCCGTCGTGTCGTCGTCTGGCGAAGACTCGCCGTCCTCGGATCGCTCCTCCCTGACCTGCTCGACGCGTTCCCTGAAGGTCAGGTCCTCGTCGGGTTCGTCGGTGTCCGTGTCCGTCGCGTCGTCCCCGCTGGAAGTAACTTCGGTCGACTCGGCGTCCGTGGATGTACTCTCTGCGGCGTCGACGCGGGGCGAGCGGTCGTCTGCCGAGAGGCGATCGGCGACGATCGGGGGGAGCGCGCGATCCGTCCGGGCCGCCTGGAGTGCCTGCCTGAAGATCTGGATGGCGTCGTAGCGGTCGCGCTTGCTCGTTTCGAGGGCGGTCGAGACGATGGCGTCGAGTGCCGGAGACACGTCGTCGCGGTGCGCGCTCGGCGGTGCTGGCTGGTCACCGTACACGACGTCGTGCATGACGCTCATCTGGTTGCCGACGTAGGGCGGGCGACCGGTGAGCAGCGCGTAGACCAGCGCTCCGACCTGGTACACGTCGGTCAGCATGTCCGGGTCGCCGAACTCGTCGGGTTCGAACTGCTCGGGTGCGGCGTAGGTGACCGAGAGCCCTTCCATCGTGCGGGTGTGTTCCGAGAGCGAGCGGGCGAGCCCCCAGTCGGCGAGCTTCGGCACGTCCCAGGCGTCGCCCGCCGTGGTTCGAAACAGCACGTTCGACGGTTTGACGTCGAGGTGGGCGACCCCGTAGTTGTGGGCGAGTTCGATCCCGCGACAGACACACTCGCCGATCCACAGGGCTTCGTCCAGTGCCAGCCCGTCGGTGCCGTCGAGGCGCTGAGCGAGGTCGCCGCCGTCCATGAACTCCATCGCGATCCAGGGCAGGCGCTCGCCGGTGTCGATCACGCCGACGACGTGCTCGGAGTCGGCCCACCGGCGCTTCTCGCGCTCGCGGCGGTCGACCAGCTCCCAGGTGCGGGCCTCTTCCAGGAACGTCTCGACCACGTCACCGGTCAGCGTTCCGGGGTCTGCGGGCTCCTTGAGAGCGATCCGATCGGGCGGCTCGTCGTCCGGGACGGCCGCCTCGTAGACGAGTGCCTGTCCACCGGCGTCGAGCGGGGACTTCGCAGCGTCGATCGTCCGGTAATCGAGGTCCCGACGCGGCGGACTCGCGACCGCCGAGCGGTCGGGAATCCGAGGATCAGTCATTGGCCAGGTGTTGGGCAGAGAGCGACATCAAGCTTGGCGACGACAGCGACCGTGGTCTACTCCTCGCCGAGCGCGGACACGACGCCGTCGTGCGTGGCGACGTACACCGTCCCGTCTGCCACTGCTGGCGACCCGTCGATGAGACTGCCGGCCCGGTAGTGCCACCGCTCGTCCCCCGTCGCGGCGTCCAGCGCGTACAGACACTCGTCCCAGCTCCCGACGAAGAGGGTGTCGGCGGCGACGACCGGCGCACTGTTGATCTGTCCCGTCGTGTCGTAGCGCCAGCGTTCGGTGCCACTGTCCGCGTCGATCGCGAGGACGTAGCCGTCGATACTGCCCGCGTACACGGTGTCCCCACAGATCGCCGGTGCCGACCGGCCGTTACCACCGGCGTCGAACGTCCAGCGCTCGGTGCCCGTGTCGGCGTCGAGGGCCACGACGCACCCGTCGTTGGTGCCCGTATAGAGGACGCCATCCGAGACCGCCGGCGTCGACATCGCCGGTCCGCCGGTGGGGTAGCGCCACAGGTGCTCGCCGGAGTCGGCGTCCAGCGCGGCGAGGATGCCAGTCCCACAGGAGGCGTACACCGTCCCGTCGGCGACAGTGGGGACCGCGCCGATCTTGCCGTCGGTCTCGACGACCCACCGCTCGTCTCCCGTCGCGGCGTCGAGCGCGTACACGTGCTTGTCGTAGCTGCCGACGTACACCGTGCCCTCTACCACCGCGGGCGCGGCGTCGACCATCCCGCCCGTTTCGACCGCCCAGCGAGTCTCTCCGGTCGCAGCGTCGAGCGCGTACACGTGCTTGTCGTGGCTGCCGACGTACACCGTCCCGTCGACGACCGTCGGCGGCGACTGGACCGGATTGCCCGTCTCGTAGGTCCACCGCGTCTCGCCGGACGCCGTCGCCAGTGCGTAGACGGCCATATCGTCGCTCCCGACGTACAGCGTGTCGTCGACGACGGTCGGTCCGCCCTTGATCGAATCGCCCGCCTGGAACGTCCAGCGTTCGGTGACGGGTGGCGTGGGACCGACCGCACTCTGTCGCGGGCCGGACCGCGACGCGCTCCCGTGGAGGGTCGGCCAGTCGCGGTCGTCGGCCGTCGACCCCGAGCGGTCCGTACTCGTCGTTTCCGGCGCGGGGGGATCGGTCGTCGGAGTGGGGTCGCGGTCTGCCGTCGCGGGCTCGGTCGCGCGCTCCCGGTCGTCCGGCGTCGACTCCCACTCCCCAGCGATCCGCTCCAGGGCGCGACGGAGGTCGATCGTCGCTTCGTACCGATCGGCCGGGTCCCGCGCCAGTGCGCGCTCGAACACGTCGTCGAGAGCGGCCGGCAACTCTGGACGGCGCTCGCTGGGCGGCCTGTGATCGGCGTCGAGGACGCGCTCGATGCGCTCCCGCTGCGGGGTGGCCGCGAGGTCGTCGACGAACGGATGCGTCCCGGTGAACAGCTCGTAGAGGACGATCCCGAGCTGGAACTGGTCGGTCCGCTGGTCCGTCGTGCCCTGGCCGTCCTGTTCGGGGGCGCAATAGCCGGGCGTCGAGATGCCGACGGCGGCCCCCTGGCCCAGCAGCGACCGGGAGAGCTCCCAGTCGGCGACCTTCGGAATCGGCCACCGGTCGGGCTCGCCGGGGGTAAACAGCACGTTCGACGGCTTCAGATCGAGGTGGACGACGCCGCGGTGGTGGGCGTGCCAGACCGCGTCGACGAGTCGCTGTGCGGTCCAGAGCGACTGCTCGACCGTCGCGTCCTCGGCGACGGCGCGAAGGTCCGGTCCGTCGACGACCTCCGTGGCGATCCAGGGCACCGGCGCATCGCCGCGGAGCCAGGGGAGTGGGTCGTACCCCCAGTCGATCACCGAGACGACGTTCGGGTGGTCGTCGAGGCCGGCCCACTGCCGGGCCTCGTGATCGAACCCGTCGATCGTCTCCTCGGTCAGCGTCCCGTGTCGAGCGGGGTGTTTCACGGCGATGTCGGCCGGCCCGTCCTCGCCGGGGCGACGGACCCGATGCACGACCGTCGTCGCGGTGCGGCCGATGACGTCGTCGTGGCGCAGTGCGGACGGGTCGAGCGACACCGACGGCGTCTCTCCTCCCTCGTCGAGATCTGGTTCGTGAGCAGAGTCCATGGTCGTGGTTCGTTGGTGTTGCTGGCGGTTCGACGCAGCCTGAGCGGTCTCTTCGGCGGCTGCGCTCTCGACGGAGTCACCGTCGAGCACCGCAAGCGCCCGTTCGGCGGCTTCGCGTACGCGCTGGTCGTCGTCGTCGAGTGTGTCCTGCAGATCGTCGACGGCCGGTTCGATCGCAGTCGGTCGTTCGCTGGCGACGTTTTGCAACGCCTCGGCGGCCGCAGTGCGTGTCGCGGCTTTCTCCTCGTCGAGGAGTGTCAGAAGCGAGTCGACGACGGGGACGACCGATCCGGGATAGGCGCTCGCGACGTTTTTGAGCGCGATGGCACCGGCGGCACGCGCCGTGTCACGCTCGTCGTTTCGCAGCGACCGGAGCTCCGCGACCAGCGGCTGGATCGATTCGGGATACTCCGCTGGCGTCACAGTGGCGCGTGTCGCGTTGCGCGCCTCATAAAGGAGCGTCCGGAGGTCGGGAACCGCCGGTCGGACCTCCTCGGGGTGTGCCTCCGCGACCGCAGCGAGTGCGAGGGCGGCGTTCCCACGTAAACCCGGATGGGTGTCAGTGAGGCACTGTCTGAGACCATCCACGGCAGGAACGACGGCGTCTGGTCGGTCCCGAGCGACGGCCGCAAGTGCCAGAGCCGCCCCAGCGCGAACGTCCCCGCCGTCCAGAGGGGTCTCGGCCGATTCCGCGGACGACGCTGGAGCCGTCGGTTGGCGATACTCCAGCAGTTCAGTGAGTTCCTCGATCTCGTCTGCAGTGACGGTGTGGCGCTCGGAGTCGGCTTTAGATCGGAGACGAGACACCCGCTGCAGTGCATCGACACTCATTCTCTCACCGAACCCTCATCTCTCAGAGAGTACGTCGGAACAGGTGTTGAACTTTTTCGTGAGAGAGTGACGGCCGACGGCGTCAGTTGATCTCCGGTTCGATCGTCAGCATCGTCCCCGAGATTCCCAGCGCCGCGCCGATGCCCGCCAGGACGACGATCAGTCGCTTCTCCTCGAACGTCAGCGAGAACAGCTGTGCGCCGATGGTCGCCTCTGCGTAGACGACGATGCCGCCGATGACCAGCCCCGCGATGGCCCCGAGCAGGATGCGTTGCTCCATCAGCGTGAACACGCCCAGTACGAGGACCGCACCGAGTACGAGGTTGACGAGCAGTGCCAGCGCCAGCGTCCACAGTGATAGTGCCATGTTGGATCGCTCCCAGTACGTCGTCCGATGCACACCAGACACATAAAGATTTGGCTTTGAAAGATGCAATATTGAATCTCCAGAATGGAGACAAATGAGATCGGGAACGCGACGGACCACCGTTGGAAAACGCGCGTCGAAACGCCGGAGCGGTCCCGAACACTCGGGACAAGCTATTACTTTTGGCACGCGGATGCTGTGATAATGACGGATTCCGAGGAGGAGGAGACACCGACGCTCACGGAGATATTCGAAACGGTCGAGAGCGAGGCCGAGCTCACCGGGCGGAATCTGACCGTGCTCCGAACCGTCCTCGAACGGGAGCCCGCGGGGATCACCGATCTCGCCGAAGTGCTTGACCACCCTCACCACGAGCTCCGATACTCGCTGCGAGTGCTGGAAGAGGAGAACCTCATCGAGCCGACGGCAGAGGGCGCGGTGACGACCGGTGACGTCGTCGGGACGATCGAAGCGGCAAACGCCGGACTGGCGGAGCTTCAGTCCGGACTCCGGACGTGTGCAGCCGCCTTCGGCTCGGACGAGGAACAGTCGAGCGAGGCGACGGAAGCGGATGCCCTCGAAGGAGAGAGACGGACGGAAGCGACAGCAGGCCAGGACACAGAGCAGGCGGGAGGACAGCAAACGACCGACGCGTCGCCGGACGAAGCGAGCAGCGAGTCGGCGTCGACGGCCGAGACGGCGTCTGCGACCGAGACGGAATCGGCGGCCGAGAACACCGATGAGACCGAATCGACGGCGGCCACCGAGGCGTCGGCCGACGCGCAGTCCTCTACTGCAACGACGGTCGAGACGGCCTCGAAAGTGCCCGACGTGGCGAGCGTGCAGAGTCCGGCCCGAGAAGAGCTGGCGTACGCCGATTTCGAGATCGAGGAGCAACTCGGACACGGGGGCAGCGGCGTCGTTCACGAGGCACAGTACCGCGTCGACGGTGAGCCGACGACGGTCGCGCTGAAGGTACCGAACTTCGAGGGGACGATCACGTCGTCGGTGATCGAGGACTTCGAGCAGGAGGCGGAGACGTGGTCGTTGCTGTCGCCCCGGGACCACGTCGTCGGCGTCGTCGACAGCGGGACACAGCCCAAGCCCTGGATCGCCATGGAGTACATGGACGGCGGCACGCTGCGCGAGCGGCTCTCGGAGTTTTCCATCGAGCAGGCCGTCTGGACGTGTGAACGGATCGCGCAGGGAGTTCGCCACGACCAGACGGGCGTCCTCCACCTGGATCTCAAGCCCGAGAACGTCCTGTTTCGCCGGACCGGCGAGGGAAGCTGGGACGTCCCGAAGATCGCCGACTGGGGGCTGGCACGCACGCTCGAAGAACACCAGCCGACCGTCGAGGGCATGTCGCCGACCTACGCCGCCCCCGAGCAGTTCGACGCCGAGGAGTTCGGCGACCCCAGCAGCAAGACGGACATCTACCAGCTGGGCGTCCTCATGTACGAGGTGCTGACCGGCCGACCGCCCTTCGAGGGCAACAGCGTCGCGCTGATGAACGCGATCCTCACCGAAGAGCCCGAGCCACCGGCGGCGGTCGACGATCGCGTCCCGCAGGCCGTCAGCGACGCCGTGATGAAGGCGCTGCGAAAGGAGCCAGCGGAGCGGTTCAGTACCGTCGAGCGCCTCCAGTCCCAGCTCCGGGCACAGCTCTGAGCTACAGCTCGTCGAGGTGGGCCTGCAGCCGCGACTGCAGCCGTTCGATCGTCTCGAAGCGGTGCTCTGGCTCCCTGGCGAGGGCCGTCTCGACGGTGTCGTCGATCCCGGCGGGGAGAGCGTCGACTCGCTCGCCCGGCAGTTCGGGGTCCTCGGACAGAACGCTCTGCATCACGGCCACGTCGGAACCGGTGAAGGGAGGCTCCCCGACGAGGAGTTCGTAGAGGACGACCCCGAGCTGGTAGATGTCCGTCTTGCTGTCGGGCGTCCCGTAGGTGTCGGGATCGAACTGTTCCGGTGCCGCGTACGTCGCGGTCATCCCGCCGGCAGTCGCGCCGTGCTCGTTCAACAGTCGGGCGATTCCCCAGTCGGCGACCTTCGGCACGTCCCAGACGCCCTCGGGCGTCGACTCGAAGAGGATGTTCGCGGGTTTGAGATCGAGGTGTGCCATCCCGGTCTGGTCGTGTCGGACCGCCTTCGCGACGCGCTCACAGATCCACAGCGCCTGGCGGTCGTCACACTCGCCGACCCTGGCCGCCAGCGATCCTCCGTTCATGTACTCCAGTGCGATCCAGGGGAGAGGCTCGACGTCCCAGTCGATGACGCCGACGACGTGAGCCCGGTCGGAGAGTCGTTCCCACTGCCGCGCCTCGCGCTCGAAGGCGGCGATGTCGTCGGCCGTCTGTGTCCCCTCCGTGACGGGCTCTTTGACGGCGACCGTCCGCGACTCGCCGTCGATCTCGACTGTCCCCTCCCGGACGATCGCGTTGCCGCCACGGCCGACGACTCGGCCGGTCTCCACGTCGCCGTAGTCCAGCGACAGCGACGGGGCCTGTGTCGGCTGGCCGGTGGGTATCGCCGTCGAAGCGGACTCGCTGGTGGTCGCCGACTGCTCGTCGCGAACCCGGTGATCGGTCGCCCCGGACCGTGCCCCCGCCGGGCGCTCCGAACCGGAGGCCGCGTCGGCCGGCGACTCCGCATCCCGCTCGGTCGAACCGTCGGGGTCGTAGTCGAGCGCCGCGAGTGCGGCCTGGGCGGCCGCCCGCACGTCGTCGTCGTAGTGCGTGCGGAGTGGCGCAATCTGCTCGGCCGCCGACGCCGCGCCGAGTGCCGCGAGCGCTCTGCAGGCTTCGACGCGGGGACTGGGGTAGTAGTCGTCGAGCAGGTCGACGAGCGGATCGCGCGCAGCGCGGAGCGTGCGACCCCCTTCGGCGAACGCGCCGATCGCCTCGGCCGCGGCCGCCCTGACCATTGCGCTTACGTGTCCCAGCCGAGTGACGACCGACGAGACGTGGTCGTCGGTCACCGCGTCGGGATGGGCCTCGCCAATCTGGCCGAGCGCCTGGAGCCCTCGTTGCTCGACGAGTGGGTCGCCGTCGTCGACGGCCGCGAGAACGGCGGAGAGCACGGCGTCGACCAGTTCGCGATCGGCCGCGCCGATCCGTCCGAGGGCGTCGACGGCGTCCGCCCGGACCGATTCCTCCGCGTCGTCGAGGAGATCGAGGAGGGGAGCCGTCCCGGCCGAAACGGCCGCTCCCGTGGCGTGCTGGTCGATCAGCGGTCGAACGGCCGCTGGGCGTTCGCTGCCGAGTCGACCGATGGCAGAGGCCGCACTCGATCTGGTGGCCCAGGACTGGTGGTCGAGGTGGTCGACCATCCCGTCCAGCCCGCCGACGACCAGGTCTGGACAGTGCTCGGCCAGCCGGCCCAGCTCGCCAAGCACCGTGCTCTTCTCGAAGTCCGGTGCCGACGACAGCGCCGAGAGGTGCGCGCGTGTCGCGCGCTCGGCTGCCTCGGCCAGTCGAGCCTCCAGCGGGGCGAGGGCGGTCACGGCCTTTCGTCGTATCTTCGAGTCGGAATCGTCGGCGGCGGCCACGAGGTCGTCGGCGACGCGTTCGAGGACGGCTGGCTCCGTCTCGCCGAGCGTCCCGAACAGGTCGATCGCCCCCTTCCGGACCATCGACTCGTCGTCCGTCAGGAGCAGCGTGAGCCGGTCTACGTGGGGATCGAGGAGCGCCGGCCGGTCCTCGGCGATCGTCTCGAGTGCGACGACGACGTGCCAGCGGGACGCCTCGGAGACCGCGCTCTCGACGCCGCTTTGCATCGTCGCCTCGACCAGCGGCTCGACGAGCGACGCCCCCGAGTCCGAGCGGCAGGTCACGAGGTTCCGCACGCCGTACACCACCCCCTTGTTCGGGAGCGCGCCGCGGTCGAGTTCGCGCTCGAACCGTTCCCCGATCTGCGCGCGCACCTGCTCGTCTTTGCCCGCGACCGTCCCCAGCGCCTTTCCGGCGGCTTCACAGAGCAGTCCGTGATCGTCCTCGGCCGGTTCCAGACAGTCGAGCAGCGTGGGGACCGTGTCCCGGACTTGCTGGGGAAAGAGGTCGTAGATCGCGGCGAGTGCGGCCGCCCGCTTCGAGCGGGCGAGCTCCTCGTTTTCGGTGTCGGCCAGCGTTCGGTGGTACTGACCGACGGGATCGGCCCGCGCGACCGGCGTCCGGTCGAACGCTGGCTCTGCCGCCGCGACTCGTGTGCGATCGAACTCCGCGATCGCGGCCACCAGCGTCGGACGGCTGATCCGGTCGGTGTGGACGACCGCGTCGATCAGCGGCTGGACCAGCGATGCCACTGCCTCTGGGTCCCGTGCCGCTGCCTCCCTGACCAGTTGCGCCGTGACGTGGACGACGCCGTGGTTGTCCGACAGCAGCAGCTCCTCGATGCGCGACCGGTCGGCCTCGGTGTACGCAGCCGGGTCGTCGGGCAGCGTCGCGAGGAACGCTCGGGCCTCGTCGAGGTGGACTTCGCCCTCGTCGGTGTCGCTCACGAGTCGCCCCTCCGCTCGCCAGGGGCCGTTCGACAGTCGCCGAACGGCTCATACTGCCGGCTGTCACTTCGTGAAGAGCTTCGCCACCCCGGGGTGGCGAAATCGGTCACAGATGTACAGCCGGTAGTATCACTCCTCGGTGACATCGGTCACCCCATCGACGGTGAGGACCGAGATCCCGACGCGCCTCCCGGCGTCGATAGCTTCGAAGTCAGCAGCCATGGTCGGAGTGACCAGTGGACGGATGTTAAAACCAGAACTCTCCGCGAAGCACAAGAGTTGAGACGGTGGCACGGAAACAGTGGCGACGACAGAATGGTCCAAACGTCGTGCGGAACAGGCCTCGTCGGAACCGCCAGCTTCCAGCGGAGCGCGCGATGACGGACGACGAGCCGCCGCGGTTCGTGACGACGACAGAGCAGTTCTCGACGGACTTCGGGACGACGACGGTCGAGTCCGAGCCGGTGCTCGTCCACAGCCTGGCGGGCGAAGGCGGCCAGGCGGTCGTCGGGGTCTACTCGACCGAGATCCACGAGGGCGAGTGTCACCTGGCGGTCTGGATCGACGAGCCCCGGTCGCCACGCGTCGTGGACCTCCGGGTCGGTCAAGTCCCGCCCGGAACCGATCTTCGGGAATCGGGAGTCGCACTCGACGCGACCGCGAAACGAGAACTCGAAATCGAAAGCGGGGACGTGATCTGGTTGGCCGGCGACGAGCGGACGCCGTGTGTCGTCACCGACGCCGAGACGGCTGACAGGGGCCTCGGAATCGTCCGCTGTAACGCACTCCAGCGGAAAAATGCGGACGCGGCGCTGGGCGAGACCGTCACTGTGTCTCCGGCGCTCACGGTGGCGGCAGACACTGTCGATCTGTCTGCCCCCGGCCGTCTTCGTGGAGTGGATGATCCGCTGGCGAGACAACTGGCCGGGCGTCCGGTCCAGGAGGGCGACCGAATAGAAGTGTCGACCGAGGGACTCGACATCGAACCTGTGGGGGACGAAGATTACCCTCCCGACGTGCAGGCACCAGACGACGCCGTCGTTGCCGAAGTCCGCTCCGTCGAACCGGATGTAGCCACCAGCGAGGTCGCGACGATCACGGACGAGACCGACCTGCGCGTGACCGACGAGGGAGCAACGACAGCTGACCAGACAGCCGAGCCACAGAACCCAGACACCGAAGCGAACGACGAGCCCGACGCCGCGACGACGGTCGCCAGACCCGTCGAGAGAGTGCCCGAGCCGGTCGAGCCGCCGCTGCCCGAGTCGGTCGCCTACAGCGAGCTGACGATCGGCGAGCGCGTCGGCGACGGCGGCTTCGCAGAGGTCAGGGCGGCGACGGTCGAATCGTCCCCGGACGCGGAGCTCGCGGTCAAGCGCCTGTCCGACGAGGGGACGCTGGCCAGAGCGACGATCGACCAGTTCGTCGAAGCGGCGAAGCTGTGGGGCCAGTGTGACGACCACCCCCACGTCGTCAGCGTCGTCGACTGGGGGAAGGTACCCCGGCCCTGGATCGCGATGGAGCGTCTGACCGGCGGCGACCTGCGCCAGCGCCTCCGCGACGCCGACGACGGGCTCGCGATCGACGAGGGACTGTGGATCGCGAGCGTGCTGGCCGAGACCCTCGCCGACGTACACCACCTCGGCGTCCGGCACTTCGATCTCCGGGCCCGAAACGTCCTCTTCGCCACGACGTCCGACGAAGCGTGGGACCTCCCCAAGATCGGCGACTGGGGCGTCGCGAAGACACAGCGCAGCGGCGACGGTCCGACGGCGCTCGATCCCCGCTACGCCGCCCCCGAGCAGTTCGAGTCCGACCGAGAACTCGACCACCGGACAGACATCTATCAGCTCGGGGCGGTGCTCTACGAACTGCTGACCGGAGCGGTGCCGACGGCGACGGGAGCCGAGGGCGAGTCGGTCGCCGAGCGGTCGCTCCCGACGCCGCCGTCGGAACTGCGCCCCGAACTGCCGTCGTCGGTCGACGAGGTCGTCCAGACCGCGCTCGCACCGGCCCCCTCGGAGCGGTACGGTCGGGCGATCTACCTCGCCGACGCGCTGGACGATCTCGTCGACGACACGCCGTAGCAGCCGTGTCGAGCGACTTGCGCCGGGCCGACGAGTATCTCGCCGCCGTCGCAGACGCACTGGCAATCGACGATCGGTACCTCCCCGACTGGTCGCTCGATTTCGAGGTGGCCGACGACGAGTGGACGCTGGACGACGTGATCGACCTGTGCGAGTGACGTGACACCCACCGAGCGGCCTGCGAAGCGGGGTGAGCGCGAAGGTGTCGGAGCCGACGCGTCGCGCCCAGATTTCCGGCCGACGGACAGTTGTGTCCAATGTGGAGAAATTGTTTATAGTTGGAGACGGAACGTTGTGCCAGAGAGATGAGAGACGCGACGAATGGGTGTATGAGTCGGTCGACGCCAGCCGGCGTCGCGACGGAGCACCCGGATCAGTGGAGGGCAGCGCCGAGATGAGCGAGGACGGTGCGTACCTCGTCGTCGTCGACTACGAAGACGAGCGCGAGCGAAAGCGCGCGGAGTACCTGCTCGACAACTGGGAGGACGGGACGATCGAATCCCTCGACGGCATGTCTCGCGTCGTGCGAGACGTCGACATCGACGAACTGTACGACCAGCTGGCGGCGAAAGTGCCAGAAGAGGAGCTGTCGGCGTACGAACTGAACCGCGTCGACACCGAGGCGACGCAGGTCCAGGCGACGATCGACGAGACGTTCGACGACGTCGATGCCGAACGCGTCGAGTGGGCGATGGAGTCGATCATGAAAAAGCGAAAGGCCGTCGACCAGGGGTCGACGGCCGACGGCGAGAGTCTCTGGGCCGTCTACACGAAGAAGGGACGAGCCGAGATCCAGTACGACATCCGAGAACGAGAACAGAACGCGGTCCGACTCCACGTCGTCATCGACGGTTTCGGAGAGGCACCGGAGTTTCTCCGTGAATTCATCGAAGAAGAGATCGGGTACATGATTGCCTAACAATGGGAACGATCAAAGACAAGCGCGAGGAGCTGACGTATCCAGCCCACCAGGTCTTGCAGAAGGACCTGGTCGAACTAGCGAACTACTCGGCACAGCGCCGACGAGACCTGTACAACCAACTCGAACAGAACAAAGAGGAGTACGAGTGGGACTTCTACCCCGAACACCGGGAGTCGATCCCCGAGGCGACGAAGGAAAACGAACTGGCCTCCTTCGAGGCCGCGAAGTTGCTCCTGGCGACGGCGATCGAAGAGGCCGCCGAGGCGGACCCCGAGTCGAAGGGGTTCGTCGACCAGTTCGAGGCGGGAGAACGCGAGTTCGTCAGGCAGTTCGACGATTTCCGCCGGAAGTTCAAACAGATCGACGAAGAGAACCTGGAGACCAACATCAAGAACAAGGACGGGAAGGTCCACGAGTTCGTCACCGAGGAACTCGAGGCCCAGGCCGACCTCAGAGAGTCGCTGCTGGACACGTCGTCGAACGAGATCCGCGGGGCGACGATCTCGTACTTCCAGCAGGAGTTCGAGGAGTTCTTCGAACTCGCCGACGAGGCCGTCTTCCTCTACATCAAACACCACGGGCTCCCGAACACCATCGAGGGGATCGTCAGTGCCGCGAAAGCGGCCCGGGACGCGAAATCCGAGCGAGAGGCCGTCGAAGCGACGGTCCGGGACGAACTGGAGTCGCTCTCGGAGACGATCCACCACAGCCTCCGGGATCAAGAGCGAGCCCTCCGGACCGAGATGAGCCGCCTCCAGTCGGAGATGGCGACCGGCGGCGTCGACGCAAACGCCGTCGAAGGCGAACTCGACGAGATCAAAGACCAGATCGCGACCCTCTCGGAACAACGCTCCGCGGACAGACGAGAGATCTCGGAGAAGCTCGACACGATCTCGACGCTGGAAGACGATCTCGAAGCCCAGATCGACCAGCTAGAGGCGGCCCGCGAGGAGACCCGCCAGGAGCTACAGGACGAGGCCGCGTCGAAAGCCGCGTCGCTGCTCGAAGACGAACTCGAACGCCTCTCGGAGCGGAAAGGCGATCTCAGCGCCGAGATCCAGCGGCTACGGAACGAGCGCGAGCGCCTGGAGACGACCGGGGATCGACTGGACCAGGAGTTTGGCGACCTCGAAGAGCGGGTCGCGACGGCCGAACAGCGGGTCGACCAGGTCGACGAGCTGGACGACCGAGTCAGTGAGATCGCCGAATCCGTCCGGAGCCAGCACGAGGAGCCCGACGGGAAGGCGATCCGCGCGGAAGTGGCGCGGCTGTACGAGATGGACTACGTCACGCGGTTCGAGACCTCCGTCGAGGAGGCGACCCACCTGACGCTCCCCGGTGGCGAGCGCTTCGAGATCCCGGAAGGGTTCTGGGAGGACCGACGGCGACACTTCACCGGTGACCATCGATCGATCGTCGCAGACGTACTGGACGACGAGACCACGGTCGACCGGTACCCGGTCGGACGGTTCTCGACCTACCGCGTGCGGACGAACAAGTTCGTCGCGTTCTCGGAGACGAAGCTGGTCGTCGAGGCCGTCGTCGCCGCCAACCTCGAAGCCTTCGCCGCGAACGGCTTCGACGCGCGGCCCGCCGGCCTCGACGATCTCATCGATGTCGTCAACGAGACGGTCGCCCGCGCCGAGTCGAACGACACGACCCACCTGATCGGCATCGCCTCACCCACCGGCTGGACCGACGACGTGGAAGCGTTCGTCCAGAACGAGGACGCCGCCCGGTCCCGGTTCGACCAGCAGGTGAGCGTCTGTCTGGTCGACATCCAGTCCAACGAGCTGCTCTACGACCGGAACGACCGCCTCGTCTCCGAGAACGTCGATCTGTTCACGCGTGCGGTGGACAGCGAGCGCGTCGCCGACTGCATCGAGGTCCTGCGAAACGACTACGTCGACGACCCGATGACCGAAGTCGTCCAGCACCACGCAGTCGTCGACGAACACGACTTCGGCCCACACATCGTGCGGGCCGCTTTCGAGCGACTGGCCGACGACGGCTACGGCGAGACTGGCTACCCCAACACCGCCGACGGGCTCTGTTTCGTCGTCGACTGAGACGGATTGCTGTCACCGTTTTCCCGGTTGACCGCACGACGGCGTGCAGTCGATCTGGGAAAGATCGACAACCATCCGTACGAGACTGGTTCCGTGAGTGGGAGGTGTTCGCCACTCCGGGGCCGCGAACTGCCCGGCAGACGCGGCCGGCGGGCGGGTGCAGTCCCCGACGCGGCGACGAAGCGGACACCACGGTGTGGCTACGCCGTGTCGGTCCGACAGAGACCGACAGTGACGTTGTCCGGTCCGCCTCGATCGTTGGCTTCCCGGATCAGATCCGTCCCCGCGGCTTCGAGCGACGTGGCGTCGAGACAGGTCGCCTCGATGGCGTCCTCCGGAACGGGGTCGGTGAGCCCGTCCGTACAGAGCAGGAGCCACCCCTCCGAGATCGACTGTGTGTACAGGTCGACATCGAGGTCGTCGGCGGTCCCGATCGCCTGGGACAGCACGTGACTCATCGGGTGGTTCGAGGCCTCTTCTGGCGTGATCTCGCCCGCCTCGACGAGTTCCTGGACCTGTGATTGGTCGGTGGTTACCTGCCGGAGTTCCTCGTCGACGTAGTAGGCGCGACTGTCCCCGACGTTGGCGATCGTCGCGGTGTCGTCCGCGACGAGTGCAGCGACGAGCGTCGTCCCCGGCGTCTTGCGCTCGCCCGCCGCGAGGTCGGTCACGGCGTCGTGTGCGGCCCGGAAGCCGCGTTCGAGCAAGTCCTCCGGCCGGTCGGCGGCCTCTGGCGTCTCCGACGTGACGGTTTCGAACAGTCGCTCGACGGCCGTTGCACTCGCTTCGGCACCCTTCGAGTGGCCTCCCATGCCGTCGGCGACGACGACGAGTTCGCGCCCGTCGTCGAGCGACGCACAGCGAGCCGCATCCTCGTTTTCGGAACGCTGCTGGCCGACGTTGCTGTGACAGTAAGAGATCATAGTTGAGCTGCGACGAACGGATCGTGACCGATCGGTTATCACGCGTCGCAGATAACTGTACTGCCGGGCGAGGGGACGACGGTTCGGTGGCCGGGCCATCGCATCGGTTTTCACGCTGCTGGACCAACACCGAGACGATGGCGGACACGACAGTGACGGTGTACACCCGGGAGGAGTGTCACCTCTGTGAGGACGCACTCCAGACGATACGGACGGTGACACAGTCGGTGGCTCGGTCGGTCGACATCGAAGTCGTCGACGTCGACGAGGCGTCGCTGGGCGAGGAGTACGGCGACCGCGTCCCCTACGTGCTCGTCGACGGCCGGCCGGCGTTCAAGTTCCGCGTCGACGAACGGGAACTGCGACAGAAGCTGGTGGCCTGACCGACACCCGAAAGAGTTCGACGGACAGGATGGGAGGATACCGGTCGAACGCGACGGCGTGGGGAGACGCGAGTGGGAAAGCAGTCGATACATCGCTGACGGTGCAGACTCGTTCGCCGTACTCGCTGACCAGTTGGCGGGCTCAAGCGAGGTGAGAGTCTGATGCAGCGCCGCGAGTTCCACCTGTGAATCATTGAGATCCTGACGGCGGCATCGAATGTGACACAGTCCACTTCTGTTGTCCCGCCGTCCCGTTATCGATGCGTGAGAACTGAACGGGGAGTTTTCAGGCCGTGTGAGAAAGCGGCAGTATGGTCCTTCAGGACGACTTTGGGCGGGCAGTGACGGAGGTTCGTGTCTCGCTCACGGACCGCTGTAACTTCGACTGTGTGTACTGTCACAACGAGGGACTGGGAGAGGCGCGAGGACCGGCAACACCACGCGAGGACGAGCTTTCGGCCGAGGAGATCCGTCGGTTCCTCGGCGTCGTCCGCGAGTTCGGCGTCGACGCCGTGAAGCTCACCGGCGGGGAGCCGATGTTGCGCTCGGATCTGGAGGCGATCGTCCGCCAGGCCCCGGACGAGATGGAGGTCTCGATGACGACCAACGGGACCTTCCTCCCGGGCCGCGCGCAGGCCCTCGTGGACGCCGGTCTCGACCGCGTCAACGTCTCGCAAGACGCGATGGACCGAGAGGCGTTTGCCGATCTCACTCAGAGTGGTGCCTACGAGACAGTTCTCGAAGGCGTCGAGGCCGCACTGGATGCCGGACTATCGCCGGTGAAGCTGAACATGGTCGTCTTCGAGCCGACCGCTGGCTACGTCCCAGAGATGGTCGACCACGTCGCCGAGCGCGACGGGCTCCGGCTCCAGCTCGTCGAGTACATGCCCGAGCTCGCCGGCCACCCAGAGTGGGCGATCGACATCGACCGCGTCCACGGCTGGTTGGAGGACCGCGCCGACTTCGTCGAGACCCGCGAGATGCACGATCGGCGGCGGTACCACGTGCAGTCACCGGACTCCGAGAGCACGGGTGTGGTCGAGGTCGTCGATCCCGTAGAGAACCCGCAGTTCTGTGCGAACTGTCATCGCATCCGCATGACCCACGACGGTCGGCTGCGGGGCTGTCTCAACCGACGTGACGATCACGAATCGATCCAGGGCATGTCTCGGGCCGAGATCCGCGAGGCGTTCGTCGAAACGGTGAGCAACCGCGTCCCGTACTACGGAGAGTACCTCGTCGAGGAAGATGGCGACTGGGTGCGCAACGAAAAGTACGTCGAGACGACTGCTGCAATCGGCTCCTCAGATTGATACTGTCGGCCGCCACTGTTTCGAAAATTTAGAGCACCGAGGTCGCGAGCTGCGACACCGACAGACGGCGACGGTATCAGACACGTCAACGTCACCCGTTCGTTCTCAGTGAGTGAGAACCAGCCGGGTTCGTATACCTGCGCTGGCTGTAGATACACCTATTGGATATGCAAGGTACTACGACAAAACAGCGAGACGACGGACGGGATCTCTATGTCGCTTTCGATATCAAACCCGTACTCGACAGTGACTGTCCGCTCGACGAGTTCGAAGACGCCGACGGCGACGTCGTCGAGGTACGACAGCAGTTACTACACGACCAGTGTCAGACCGAGATGACGATTCAGTCGGAGGAAGCTCTCGCGTCTCCGGGTTGCGAGGAGGCGGACATCGTTCACTCGGCGAGTGAGGTCGACGGAGCCTGTTTCTGTGCTGTCTTCGGTGCGTTCGACTGTATCCCGGAGATCGTCGACGTCACCGAGGAGTCGGTCCGCGTCGAGACGTATCTGCCCGACAGGAACCGGCTCACCGAGTTGGTCGAGTCGTTGAGGGACGTAACGAGTGAGTTGCATCTGCGACAGCTGAAACGAATCGACACGGGGACGGACGAGACGAGCGGACAGACCGTCACACTCGCTCTCGACGACGTTACGGAAAAACAGCGTGAGGCCGTTACGCGGGCCGTCGCCGCCGGCTACTACGCGACGCCACGCGAAACGTCGCTGGAAGAGCTGGCCGACGATCTCGACATCTCGAAGTCGGCGTGCTCGCAGCGTTTGAACGCCGTAGAGTCGACGCTTACCGTCGGCGCATTTGCGAACGCGACCACCAACTAATACGGCTGGCTGTACGTCTGTGAAGAATTTCGCGACCCCGGGGTGGCGAAGATCCTCACGAAGTTACAGCCGGCAGTATAAGGATTGCACCGGTCGAGCGACGACGACCAACACCGCCAAGCCTTCGTTTGTGACGTATTTCGGCAGTCCGAGGCGACGAGTTCTGTCAAACGGCGAGAGTGATCTCGGCGACCGACGAGACGCGACACGTGCCGCTCGACGACGATGTCGGCATCCTCCCCCATTTAAACCACTTCATAATCCACAAGAAGGGATATCGACGGGAGCGGGCGATATTGAAACGTATGACAAAAGAATCGCAACCAGCCCACGAGCCGATACCAGAGTGGGACGAGGTTGCCGACGAGATCCTCGACGGGTGTGGATACGACCCGGATCTCGGGAAGCGGATGGCCGAAGACGCCATCAAGATCACGAACGGTGAGCTAACCGAGGAGGAGTTCCACGAGAAGTATCACGAGGAGGTCAAAGCAGAGTTCGGAACAGACGAGCGACCCACGAAACCGGAGGGATTCGATGACTGACGACGAGTTCACGGCCTCTCGCCGGGACGTTCTGAAGAGCGGTGCCGTCGCCGCGGTCGGACTCGGCGGCGCGGACAGCGTGCTCTCGACGCTCCAACCCGCCGACGACTCGGGAGAAGCCGCCAACCAGGTCACCAGTTTCCTCGGTGAGGACAAGGTCTTCAACACCGCGTGTTCCCCGAACTGTCGGGGGAAGTGTTCCCTGCGAGCGTTCGTTCGGGATGGACGGATAAAGAAAGTCCAGCCCAACGTTCCCGAAGACGAGCGGTACAAGCGCGGCTGCATGCTGGGGCTCACCCACACGCAGCGCGTCTACAACGCGACGCGCTTGAAGTACCCCATGAAGCGCGTGAACTGGTCACCAGACGATCCGCAACCCGCTGGGCGCGGCGAGGAAGCGCAGTTCGAACGGATCAGCTGGGAAGAGGCGCTGGATTACATCGCCGACCAGATGGAGAGAGTCCGGGAAGAGTACCAGCCAGAAAGCGTCTACTTCGAGACCGGATCGGGCGATTACGGACTCAGTGGGTCGATGCAGGGGCAGTTGTCCGCCCTCTTTGGCGGCACCCAGATGTCCTGGTCGATCGACATCAACACCGGGCGAGGTTTCAGGCGGGTAACCGGGGCTGGCTGGTTCAACGCGAATACGAACTTCGGGGAGGACTGGGAGAACGCCAACACCGTGATCGTCTGGGGCTCCGACATCTTCGCTAGTAACCTCCAACAAGACGCCTCGATCCTCTTGGACGCCATCGAGAGCGGAGCCAAGCTCGTCGTCGTCGATCCAGTGTACACCGGCACGGCGTCAAAAGCTGATCTCTGGCTACCGGTCCGGCCGGGGAAAGATCCACACGTCGCGATGGCGATGATCCAGACGGTCCTCGACGAGGAACTGTACGATGCCGAGTTCCTCCGGAAGCGGACGCTCGCACCAGCGTTGGTCCGCGAAGACGACGGGAAGCTGCTGAAGACGGCAGACGTCTTCGAAGACGGTGACGAAGAGACGCCGGTCGCACTCGATGCAGCGACCGACGAACCGGTGGCCCTCGAACCGGAGACCTACGGCGAGTACAAGCTGTTCGGAGAGTACACCGTCGACGGCGTCGAGACACACACCGGCCTGACGGCGCTCGAACGCGAAGCGTCGAAGTACGAGCCCGAAGTGGTAGCCGATACGGCGGGCCTGCAGGCCGAGGACATCAGAACGGCAGTGCGCTGGCTCGCAACTCGCGGTCCCGGTGGTATCGCCTCTGGCTACGGCGTCGACCGCTACAAGTACGGACACGTCTTCGGGCAGGCCTACGCCACCCTCCTGAGCCTGACGGGTGATTTCGGCCGCCACGGGAACATTCACGCCTCACATCCCAGCGGCAGTGGCTACGACAGCGGTGGCTTCTTTGCTGCGGGTGAGGACGCCCCGGGAACGTCGCCGCTCCCTCAGTCGAAGATCATTACCGCGATGGAGAGCGGTGACCCGTACCAGATCAAGATGATGTACAGCCAGGCGTCGAACTTCCTCGCGAACCAGCTGCCCAACCGCCAGCGGTGGCTCGACGCCGCAGAGAACCTCGACCTCATCGCGGTTGCCGACATGCACCACACGCCGTCGGTACAGCACGCCGACATCGTCCTCCCGGCCTCACACTGGTTTACCCGCGAGGACATAATTAGTGCCGGGACTCACCCCCACGTGAACTACCGCGAACCGGCCCACGATCCGCTGTGGGAGGCGAAAGACGACTGGTGGATCATCAACCAGTTGGCCGATCGGCTCGGCTACGGTGACGAGTTCGTCTCGGACAAGAGCGAGGCGATCGAGCAGATTATCGCCAACGACGACCGAATCGACTACGACAGGCTCGTCGAACAGGGTTCCGTACACATCGACGACGACCCCGTCCTCTACAAGGGAGCGTTCAACACGCCGTCCGGTCGGCTCGAAATATACGACGAGGACGCACCGACCGAGAGTGGAGCAGATGTAGGAGAACCGGTCTCGCTGGAAGTCCCCGTCCCACTCGAGAGCCGCACCGACGACGACTGGGAGAACGCCGACGAGTATCCGCTCACGTTCATGCAAAAACACTCCAAGTGGCGGATTCACTCGCAGTACGAGTATCAGCCCTGGGTGCGGGAGATCAACGACCAGCCCCAGCTCGACATCAACCCGAAGACCGCGAAGCAACGCGGCATCGAGGACGGGGACTACGTTCGAGTGTACAACGACCGTGGCGAGATGGTCGTCAAGGCAAAGTACAACAACGGGATTCGCCCGGAGATGGTCAACACCGATCAGGGGTGGTGGGTCCGGGACTTCGTGCGGGGCCACCACAACGACCTGACCCACATGGACATCAGCGACGCGACGGGGAACTTCGCGTTCTACGACACGCGCGTGGAGGTCGAACCGGCTCCGGAGGACCTCGACACGAGCAAGTACACTGCAAACAATCCCCGCGGCTCGAACGCCGACGCCGCAGGGGGTGACTGACCATGACCAACTACGGACTCGTCATCGATCAAGAGCGGTGTATCGGGTGCCAGACGTGCGCCGTGACGTGTAAGCAAGAGAACAACGTCCCGATGGGACAGTTCTGGAACAGAGTGTTGACTGTCGGCGGCGACCACATCGACACGCCAGAGGGGTCGTACCCCGAGGACGGCGAGAGCGGGGACCTCGACATGCAGTACCAGCCGACAGCCTGTCAACACTGCGAGAACGCACCTTGCGTGAAGGTCTGTCCGGTCAACGCGACGTACAAGCGCGACGACGGGATCGTGGAGATCGACTACGACAAGTGCATCGGGTGCCGGTACTGCATGGCTGCGTGTCCCTACAACGCTCGGGTATTCAACTGGGACGAGCCACAGCACCTCCCAGAAGAGGGAACTGGGGACGTGGAAGAACGGCCCCAGGGCGTCGTCGAAAAGTGCACCTTCTGTAGCCACCGCGTCGAGGAGGGGCTCGATCCCGCGTGCGCGGTGAACTGTCCCGCAGACGCCCGGATCTTCGGCGATCTCGACGACGAAACCAGCACGGTATCGAAGTACGTGAACGAGTACAACACCGAGCAGTTGCTCGACGAGAAGGGGACCGACCCCAACACCTACTACGTGCAAGGCGAGATGACGCCGGGTCGGACGTGGACGAGCGACAAACTCGAATCGGAACTCGACGAACAGCCGACGGCCGAGGAGGCCGGCGACCCCGACAGCGAGCAGTCGATGCAAGGAGCCACTGCCGATCCAGTGTGGGGTGACGACTGATGACTGGTGAAGTGACCGAGAGATCGGCGACGTCGACGGCCCGCAGCCCCGTGTTGTCCTCGTTCGGGGTCGTTTCGAAGGTCTGGCTCGGCCTCCTGGGCGTGCTCCTGGTCGCCGGACTCGGAGCGTGGGCGTACCAGCTCCAGCAGGGGCTGGTCGTGACCGGGATGCGGAACGTGTTCTCTTGGGGGCTGTACATCATGCTGTTCGTGATGTTCGTCGGGCTGTCGGCGGGCGGACTCATCATCTCGAGCGCGCCGAAGTTCTTCCACTCGGACCGATACGAGGGGTTCGCGCGGCTCGGTGTGCTCGTGAGTCTGGCCTGTATCATCGTCGCGGGACTGCTCATCCTGCCCGACATCGGCCGCCCAGAGCGGCTGTATCAGTTCTTCACGTCGCCGGACTTTCGTTCGCCGATGGTCTGGGACTTCGGGATCGTCGTCCTGTACGGCGTGTTGAACGTCTGGTACCTCTGGTTGCTCACCCGGCGAGACCTCGCCGCCCGCGGATCGCGACTGGCCTTCGGGGCCGAGGACACGCAGGCCGGCCGGGATCGGGACCGGAAGCTGCTGTTCTGGACCGCCGCGGTCGCGTTGCCGACGGCAGTGATGCTCCACTCCGTGACCGGCTGGATCTTCGCGACGCAGGTCGGCCGCGGTGATTGGTTCAGCCCGCTGGTCGCACCGGTGTTCATCGCCAAGGCGCTCGTCTCCGGACTGGGGCTCCTGCTCGTGGTCTCGATACTGGCAGACCGCTACACGGGCTTCGACGCCGATCGGGACGAGCTGACGAGTCTGGGGAAGATGCTGGGTATCTTCCTGGCGTTTCACGTCGTCTACCTCCTGGCTGCCGAGCGCCTGCCACACGCGTGGGCAGACCACTTCGGCTTCTGGGCGATCACCAGCGAGTTCCTCATCGGAGACTCGGTCTACTTCTGGCTCTGGACCGGCGTCGGCGGGGCGCTACCGCTGGTGCTGTTGGCGACACCGCAACTCAGGAAGCGACTGTCCGTGATATTCGTCGCGGGCGTACTCGCCGTGTTCGGCACCCTGTTCGAAGGGGTTCGGCTGGTGTTCACCGGCTACGAGAGCGTGAACATCGACGCCGCGCCGGGCATCTCGCTGGGCGGTGAGTACGCGGGTGTCACGACGGATATCTGGGCCACGACGGGGGCGTACACGCCGACGGTGATCGAGCTGGTGGTGACCGCAGGTATCGTCGCATTCGGCGCACTGATCGTCACCGTCGGGCTCCGATACGTCCCGCTCCAGCGACAGACCGAGCAGGAGAGATACGCCCCAGACGGCGGAGGTGGCGGGTGTGACTGACGACACCGCGACGGCGGTCGACGACCCGACGGGAGAGACGAGACTGCCGACGGCCGACACGCTGGGCACCCTGGCGGTGTGCTGGCGCGAGCCGTCAGAGGAACTGCGTACCGCCGTCGAGTCGGATGCGATCGCGTGGCTCGACGAGAGCGAGGCGGCCGTCGATCTGGACGACCTGCGTGTCGAGTACACGCGACTGTTCATCGGTCCCGGTCCCGAACAGTGTCCGCCCTACGAGAGCGTCTATCGGGACGGCGACCACGACGGCGACGAACAGAACGTCGGTCCGGTGTACGGGCCGGCGACACAGGCGGTTGCGCGCTGGTACGCCGAGTACGGACTGGAGTTGCGGGACTCGAGATCGGCACCCCCGGACCACATCGCGACGGAACTCGAATTCGCCGCCTACCTCGCCGCCACCGAGGACGACGACACGCTGGAGCAGTTCCTCGACGAACACCCGCGCACGTGGATCGAACCGTTCGCAGCGCGACTCCGGGAGAACGATCCGGGGCCGTTCTACCGGGCGGTGATCGAGCGAACGATCGAAGTCCTCACTCGGTGATCCGCCAGTAGCGCACCGTCGATGTCACCCTCCGCGACGGACGACGGCGTCCCTCGCAGGTCGGTCCACGAGTCGACCAGTTCGCGCGCCGTGCAAAGAACTCCGGGCCGCCGTCGCTGATACGACCGTTCTCGTGTGATAGCCACTTGCACGCATATTTATGCATCTGTGACCAAAGATAGCAACTATGTTTGCTACCGTGAAGTCGTGGTTCGGTTCACTGTTTGGCGACAGTGACGACGGGCACCTGCTCGATCGTTCGAAGGAGGACCATCAGGTCAAGCGACAGGAAGCCGAACGGAAGCTCGACGAGCTCAAGAGTCGCCGAGAAGAGCTAAAAGAAGCGCTCGAGGACAAGCGCTCGAAGTACGAGTCGGCGAAGGAAGCCGGTAACGAAGAGCAAGCACAGGACTTCCTTCGCGACGCGGAAGAGATCAAAGAGGAGCTCGAAACCGTAAGAGGGCGTATCGACGAGACGAGCAAACAGCGGAATCTGGCCTCGAACCTGGCGAACATCAAGGAGATCGGCGAGAGCCGGGGCGACGACTACTGGAGCCAGCTCCGGGAGATGGAACAGAGCGAACTGGTCCGGCTGTTCCAGCGAGAGGAGATGAAAAACGAGGAGCTACACGACGTGCTCGGTCAGACAGATACGCTCTCTTCGAACACCCTGGACTCGTTCAGTGAGGGCGCGAGCCAGCTCCACACTGGCTCTGAACTCGAAGAAGAGTGGAGCGACGACACCCCCGAGACCGACGAAGAAGTGAGCGAAGAGCCCACAGCAGTGGGGGACATCGAAACGGAATCGGACACACTGAGCGAAGACGGCGACGACGAGACCGTCGAGTTTTCGTAGCGGTTTTCTCCGATATGGAGATCCAGTAGAATGGGTTTAGTGCCAAAGTTTTATTATGGTGCCTACCATGTACTCGTATATGGTTCAGTTCAGAGACTGGATACCAGGTAGCTGGGGCGGAAGTTCGAACGAGCTCATGGAGAAAGACGCCGACGAACTCGATCTCGAAGCGCGGACCTTCGAAACTCAGATCGAGCTGAAAGAACAGGAGCTCGAACGGCTGGATCACCAGTTCGAGCAACTGGTCGAGAAGGGGCGGAAGGTCGCCGGACCTAAAAAAGAGCGACTGAAGCGAAAGGCCAAGCAGCTCAAGCGGGACTACGAGAACAAGGAAGCCGCGTGGCAGGAGATGCTGGAAGAGTACACCACCCTGCTGGCTGCCAAAAACGCCAAAGAACGGCTCGAAGAGCAGCCCCAGTCGTCGCTCCGAGATATGAGCGAGGAGGACGTACAGGCGTTCATGAACGACATCGTCCGCGAGATCGAGAAGCGCAACAAGGACACGGAGTGGATCCAGCGCAAGGGAGACCAGCTCAACCGGACCCTCACCAGCGTCTCGCAGGACTTCGGGGCGACGATGGAGGAGTCGGAGATCGACACGCTGTTCCAGGACACCAACGAAGACCCGGTCTCGCTGAGCGAGCTCACGAAGGAAGAAGACGAGAGTGAGGACATCTTCAACGAGGAGCTGGGTCGCTAACGCGCTCGCCGCGTTCCCGTCACACTAATTTTGTAACTATGGATCTCGGACAGTACAAAGAGGACATCCTACAGGAACAGTACGAGGAGTACCTCAAGAAGGGGAAGTCACACCTCGATCAGGAGAACCACGAGAAGGCCGCGAAAGCGTTCTCACAGTCTCTCGATCGGTTGGAAGAGCTCGAAACGATCCGGGAGACGACGTATCCGGATCGCAAAGAGCAACTGGAGTCGTCGATCTCGAAGCTAAAGAGCGGCGAGTCCCTCTCCGAAGAGGACATCGGCGAGGACCACGGCGGCGAGGCCGAGGACGCCGAACAGCCGGAGTCGGACTTTCGTGAGCAAGTCGAATCGTTCATCTCCCAGACGGAGGTCACGTGGGACGACATCGGGGGCCTCGACGAGGTCAAAGGCGAGTTGAAGCGGACGATCACGCTGGGGGGCATCGACGACAAGCCCGACGCCGTCGCCGCGACCGACCGCGTCCTCCTGTTCGGCCCGCCGGGAACCGGGAAGACGCTGCTGGCGTCTGCGGTCGCTGGCTCGCTCGACGCGACGTTCTTCGACGTCAAGCTCGGCGGGCTGCTCTCGAAGTACTTCGGCGAGACGAGCAAGCAGATCACCGCACTGTTCGATCTCGCCGAGGAGATGAGTCCGAGCATCGTCTTCCTCGACGAGATCGACGCGCTGACACAGTCCCGCGAGTCCGACCTGGACGAAACGTCTCGGCGCGTGTTGAACACGCTGCTGTCGGAGCTGGACGGGATCGACAAGAACGACGATAGTTTCGTGATGGTTTTGGGCTCAACAAACACCCCTTGGGACCTCGATCAGGCGATCCGTCGTCGCTTCCCGCGGCGGGTGCTGATCCCGCTGCCCGACGTGGGCGCGGCCGAGGAGATCGTCGCGATCAACACCGTCGAAGGCGGAATTACCTTCGAGGGAGAGCCCTCTGCGTTCCAGTTGTCAGACACCGGGCGACGCGTCGACACACCAGTCGAGGCGATCGCCAGCGAGTGTATCCACCGCGATTTCACCGGCAGTGACGTGGAGGCGGTGTGTCGGGCCGCCGTCAACGCCATGATCAACCGGTCGAACACGGGGCTGGCGTCCGTCGCCGACCGCGGCTTCGACGCCGTCAGGGAGTACGACCTCTCGGTCGACGCCGTCCGGCCACAGGACGTGCGAGAGGCGTTCGAACGCACCTCGGCCTCGCTCTCCGAGGAGAGCGTGCGGCGCTTCGACGAGTGGGACCGAGAGTTTGGCTCCGGCGCGTGAGAGGACGGTGGCGTGATCCGCGGACGCCGTCCGCTATCGAGAGCGGTCCGGAAGCGGGAGGGCGACGACGCCGAGATGGGCGTTACGAGCTGAGGAAGTAGTTGCGAGCCCGTTTGGTTGCACTGGAGACTTTCTGGACGGCCTCGGTCGGTAGCTCGTCGCTTCTCGTGTTCTCGACGTTTTCGAAGGCCGTCTCCACGTCGGCGAGGATGTTGCGGTACCGCTTGTCGGAGATCGAGGCCTCGTGCATCATCGCTTTGAGTTCGCGCAGTTCGCTCTTGACCTCGTTGGTCGACCGAACGTCGCAGATCTTGAGCACGAGGTCGGCCTTGTACGGGATCGGACGATCGTCACCACGGGACTGCTCGACCTCGACTTCGAGTGCCGTACTGTAGCCGATCTGTACCGTGCAGTCGCCGGTGATCAGCGAGGGGTCGCCGTCGGAGAGGTCGATCTCGCCGAAGGCGTTTTGCTGTACCGTCTCGCTGCTCGACCCCGCGTCCCGGACGTACAGCTGGCTGTCTTCCTTGTAGAACTCGATGTATCCGGGCTCGCCGTCGTCGTCGAACTCGCGGGACACGGAGATGTCGTGGACGCCCAGCGAGGTGACGGACCCGTCCTTGTCGGCGACGACCGCTTCCCCGCGCTCGGGAACGCGGTAGACGCGTACAGCCGACTCGTCGGTGACGGAGAGAGACGCCGCCGACTCGGGATCGGCCGCACGGATCGTTGCACGCATACCAGGTAGTTAGCAACCGGTCAATTCAATCTTACGAGTCGCTCACGAACCGACGAATCAGCCCCGAAGACACCAGAAAAAGATTAATGAGAGCCAGCCAGACAGCAGAGACGATGAGCGATCGGAAGCCACCCGATGTCGAAGCGGTCACCAGTCCGCCGCGTCGGTCGTTGCGATACGAGCACATCGAGACCAGCGACGAGCCGATCGGGCGAGGGGGACAGGCCGTCGTGTACGAGGGACGAGTCACCGACGAGGAGCCACCGGACAAAATCGCACTCAAGGAGCCACCCCGAGCCGGGACGCTCACCGGCGACGCGATCGAACGGTTTCTCAGCGAAGCCCAGCGCTGGGAGACGGTCGACGGTCGGGAACGGAACAAGCAGCGCTGGACGGAGTCGGAACACATCGTCGGCGTCGTCGACACCGGCGACCGGCTGCCGTGGATCGCCATCGAGTACATGGGCGGTGGCACGCTCGCCGATCGCCTCGACGCGAGCGACGGCGGACTGGGACTGCCCCACGCGCTCTGGATCGGCGAATGTCTCTGCCGGGGCCTGGCCGTCGCCCACGCCTACGGGATCGTCCACCTCGATCTCAAACCGGCGAACGTCCTCTTTCGCGAGACGGCCGCCGGGACGTGGGACCTCCCCAAGATCGGCGACTGGGGACTATCTCGGGTCCTCTCAGAGCAGACCGGAACGATGGACGGACTGTCGGTGGCCTACGCCGCGCCCGAACAGTTCGAGTCCGACGAGTTCGGCGATCCCGACACGCTGACGGACGTGTATCAGGCCGGTGCGATCGTCTACGCGCTGCTCACCGGCGAACCGCCTTACACCGGGAGTCAGACCGGAATCATGCACGACATCGTCTACGGAGATCCGCCGACGCCGCCCAGCGAGTACCGTGACGACGTGACCGAGGCCATCGACGCGGTCGTGCTGACGGCACTGGAGACCGAGAAGCGGTCGCGATACGAGAGCGTCCAGTTGTTCGAGCGGGCGCTACACGCCGTCCGGAGCGGTGGGCGGCTGCCGACGATCATCGCAGAACGGGTCGAGGACTCTGGTGGAGCCCCCGATAGGGAAAGGGGACAGACGGACCAGTCCGGCGACTCCGAGAACGACCGGGACGAACAGACGAGCGAATCGGATCGTGACCACCACGAGGAATCAGACACGACGGCACAGCGGTACACGACGACAGTGCTCGCAGTCGTCGACGAACTGACCGACAGCGGGGAGCGGACAGTGTCCAGCGAGACGGTAGCAGAGCACGTCGAGGGCGGACGACAGTCGGTGCTGGATCGGCTCGACGAACTCAAGCAGGCGAACCTGGTCGAGTACACCTCCGACGGCCCCTCCGGCTACCGGCCGACGCGGCGCGGGGTCGAGCGCGCGAAGACGATCGAAGTCGACGTGTCGAGGACGGACCAGCGTGGCGAGAGCGACGGTCGTGAGACCGGCGGGTCTCAGCACAGAGCGTCGAGCGTCGGTGTCGAAGCCGTCTACGAGGCAATCAGGGAGCGATCGCGGCGTGGAACCACGCCAGTTTCGAGCGTCGAGCTGAGCCGGGATCTCGACGCGAGCCGCGGGGCCGTCCTCGACGCGCTCGACGATCTGAAAGACGACGGCCGCGTGGCGTATCGTTCGGACCCTAACGGCGGCTACCACCGCACGGGCTCGCGGAGTTCGGTGGAGCGATCGAGCGACCGGGGTTCGACGGTGTCGTCCTCGCGGACGGCGACCGTCGAGTACCTGAACGACGAAGTCGTCGCAGATCGGGGGTGGGACCCACAGAGTGAACGGGCGTTCACGCGGGCGGCCGCGAGCGACCTCCCGCCGGAGGACTACGGGACGATCGAGGTCGAGCGTGACGAGTACGTCCTCGAAGCCGCCGAGGCGGCGGGGCTCGATTGGCCCTTCTCCTGTCGTGCCGGGGCGTGTACGAACTGCGCGGCCGTCGTCGTCGAAGGCGAGATCGACATGGAGATGCAGCAGATCCTCGCCGACGAGGAGGTCGAACAAGAGGACATGGTCCTGACCTGTATCGGGACGCCCGCGTCGGACCACGTCAAGCTCCTGTACAACGTCAAGCACAGAGACCGGTTCCAGAACAGAGTGATCTGAGAGCGGCGACGCTCGGGCGGCATCGACTCGGAGCGGTCGGCAGGAGTTATATGCGTGCCGAGCGACGGTGATCCATACCGTTGGCTATACTCGTTTCGATCGGGACGGCTCTCGTGATATCGGATCGCTTTACAGACGAACAGACGCCAGTATCGGGAGGAACACGATGCTCGGAATCCTGACCGTCGTCGGTATCGGCGTCGCCGTGTTCGTGGGGTTCAACATCGGCGGCTCGTCGACGGGGGTAGCGTTCGGCCCGGCAGTCGGCTCACGCCTCGTCCGGAAGACGACAGCGGGAGCCCTGTTCGTCGCGTTTGGCTTCCTGGGTGCCTGGACGGTCGGGCGAAACGTCATCGCGACGATGAGCAGCAGTATCGTGCCGGCAGCCCAGTTCACGCCCGTCGCGAGCGTCGCAGTGCTGTTCTTTACCGGCGCGTCGCTGTTGATCTCGAATCTCTACGGCGTCCCGGCCTCGACCTCGATGACGGCCGTCGGCGCGATCGTCGGGCTGGGGCTGGCCTCTGGCACCCTCAACCAGGCGCTCATGTTCGTGATCGTCTCGGCGTGGATCGTCGCGCCGCTTTTGTGCTTCCTCATCGGCGTCGTCGTCGGACGGTACGTCTACCCGTATCTCGACCGCTACGTCGCGTTCACGAAGTTCGACCTCCACTTCGTCCAACTCGACCGCTCGGGGACGATCCCGCGTCCGTATCTGAACGTGAACGCGTCGCTACAGGACATCGTCGGCTCGCTCCTGGTGATCGTGATCGCCTGCTACATGGCGTTCTCGGCGGGCGCGTCGAACGCGGCCAACGCCGTGGCTCCGCTGGTCGGAGCGGGTGGGTCGCTCACCGTCAACCAGGGCGTCTTGCTCGCGGTGGGGGCCTTCGGGCTGGGCAGTTTCACCATCGCTCGGCGGACCCTGGAGACGGTCGGCGACGACATCACGGAGCTGCCGATTCTCGCGTCGCTGATCGTCTCCGTGGTCGGTGCCTCGGTGATCACGGTGCTGTCTTACTTCGGGATTCCCGCGAGTCTCGCGGTCAGTACGACCTCGACGATCATCGGGCTGGGCTGGGGCCGGGCGAGTCGAGCCGCGACGCTGACGGAGCTGGCGACGCCGACCCCCGAGCGCCCGAATCTGGAGGTTGCGACGGGCGCGCTGGTCACTTCACGCGCCGAGGAGGCACCCGCCGGTCCGACCATCGGAGATATCGCCCGCGAGGAAGAGCCCGCGGAGAAGCCCGCAGAGATGCCGGACGTCCCAGACGTGGGGATGGAGGGGCCGGCGGATCTCGACGAGCGGAGCCTCTTCGATCCGGGCGCGGCGAAGCGGATCGTGACGATGTGGCTGTTGACCCCGTCGCTGGCGATCGCCGCCTCGTATCCGGTCTTCGCGTTCCTGCTGTGAGCGCCATGCGGCGGAGAGATTCCAGGGCGGGAGACTACTCCCGGTCGTCCAGCTCGGAGAGACACGTCCGGAGGTCGTCGGCCACCTCGCCGTCGGCCCGCGCCGCCTGACGTTCGAGTCGCTCGCGGTGGGCAGCGAGTGGCTCCGGATCGATCGCCGCGAGCGCGGCGAGGTCCTCGCCGGCCCGTTCTCTCGCCCAGCGATCCGAGTCCGACAGCGCCGCGAGCAGGGTCGCTACCGCTCGCGAGCGGACCGTCGCGTGCCGCGTCGCCAGTCGCCCGAGCAGCCAGACGGCGAGCCGGCGACGCGCTGGCCCGCCGCGTTCGTACCGGACGACCATCGCGGTGGCTACCGTCTCGGGCGTACGTTCGGCGTGGCCCAGCAGGTCGAGGACCGCGTCGGCGATCGCCTCCTGCGTTTTCGGTTCCCGGCCGGTCTGTCCCAGCAGGTGACCGATCGCCTCGTCGGCCGGGAGCACCGCGGTGGTTCCCAGCGTCGCGAGCGCCTCGATCGCGTTGACCCGCACCTCCCAGTTGTGGGCCTCGCAGGCGTCGAGCAGCGTCGCGACGCCGCGGCGGTGCAGTCGCTCGTCGTCGCTCAGCGGGAGGAGTCGGGTGAGCGACGCGAAGACGGCCTCGTAGCGGTGGAGGTTCACCGACTGGGAGAGCAGTGCCGCCAGAACGTCGTCGCGGTCGGCGGGCGAGAGGGCCGTCGCGACGTGCTCGAACGAACGCGTCCGGGTGGGCTCGTCGGCGAGGACGAGAAACTGCGCGATCACCGTCGGGTCGAGGGCCGGTTTCGTCGGCTCGCCCGGCCACGATTCGAGGATCGTCTCGTAGGACGAGTCCCCGCCCAGCCCCGCCGCTCGCGCGGTCACTGTCGCCAGTCCGTCCGTGGTGAGGCTGTCCCGCGGAAGATCGTAGTGCGGTGACGCCGCCGCGGGCGAGGTGAGAAAGTCGACGGTCTCGGCCAGCGCCCACTCGAACGACGCTGTCACCGTGTGGTTGGCCCGCGCACAGGTGGCGACGACGCGAAAGAGCCAGTACGTCGACAGCGGGCTGGTCGTGATATCCTGGAAGTTGGTGACGATCTCCTCATCGTACTCCTCGTGGAGGCGCTCGCCGACGGCGTTTAGCTGTCCGTGGACGGTGCCGGGCGTGTCCTCGGCGGCGGCGACGAGCAGGCGACCGGCCGCCCGGGTGACACACGGCGGCGTCTCGGAGACGAGCGCGGTGAGTGGCCAGCACCGCGAGCCGTCCGACGCCTCGTCGCGAGCGCGCGCGAGCGAGTCGAGCGTCACCGCGTCGTGGGTCCGGAGCATCGACACCACAGGGAAGAGTGCGGGCCAGGTCACGCGATCGGCCCCGATGCGATCACACAGCGTGTCGGCGACGGGTGCGAGAGCCCCGGGATCGGCGTGTCCGATGCGGGCGAGTCCGCCGGCCGCGGAGCGCCTGACGCCGCGTTCGCGTGCCCGCAGGTGGGTCGTCAGTTCCGCGACCACGCGGTCGGTGACCGACGGCTCGGTCGCGCCACAGCGGCCCAGCGCGTGACAGGCCGCGACCGCGACGTACCGCGGTCCGTCGACCGCGTCGACGAGGGCGTCGACGAGCGACGGCGTGACGGCGAGAGCGTCCCCGACCAGCGCGGCGGCCGTGTGGGCGGCCTGGGCGCGAACGGCACCGGACGGATCTCGCAGTCGCTCGATCACCACGCTCGCGAGCGCTGCCGACTCGTCCCCGCCGCGGACACGCAACGCGGACAGCGCCACGTCTCGGACGCCGGGCGACGGCGCGGCGGCGTACTGACAGAGCAGCGGGGCGACGCGCTCGGCCGGCGGTACCGACGAGCGGGCTCGTCCGCCCGGCTGGTCTGGACGGGGCGCGAGCGTCGACAGCGCGCCCAGAACGGCGGTCGGCGCGGCCGTCTCGGAGAGGGCGACGGAGCTCGCGAGGAGGTGCTGTCGGACGGCCGGGCGCAGCGACGGGTCGCGTGCGGCGATCGAGACCAGCCGCTCACACGCGCGCCGACAGCGATCGCGAGCGGTCGAGGCGAGACGGGACGCGACCTCGGCGACCGTGTCCGTCGTCGCCGCGCTCGGATCGACTGGGTCCGGTCGATCGGTGGCCGCCTCGCCGTCCAGCAGCCCACGGGCGGCGTCCCTGACCGCGGGGTGGGGATGGCGCCGCCACGCGTCGGTGCCGGGGAGTGTGTCGGCGCGTCCCATCGTGTCCAGCAGCGACGCCGTCAGCTCGCCGTCGTCGGTCCAGAAGCGGTCGGCGAGCCAGTCCCGGGCCGGGACGGTCTGGGGAGCGTGTTCGGCCAGCGCCGCCGGCCACGCCGTCTGGCTGGCCCGTTCACGAGAGCGAGCGCCGTCGGGGAACGGCGACCACCCGGTTCGACACCGGAGCGAGAGCCGCGGGTGGGCCGTGACGAGAGCCGCCAGCCGTTCGGCCCGCGGAGTCGAGAGGGACTCTGCGGGCGGATACGAGCAGAGGATCTCGGCGACGACGACCGGGTCGTGATCGACCAGCAGGGAGAGACACGCGAGCAGCGGCGTCTCCTCGCGGCGCTCGGCCAGCGAGTGCAGGCGGTCGCGCGCCCGTCGCTGCACCGCTTCGTCGCCGCCGAGAAAGAGCGCCGTCGAGAGCCACGCGAGCAGCGGCGGGGAGACCGACGCCGATCGAACGACAGCCTCGATACGGCGAACCGTCTCCGGAGCGAGTCGCCCGCCCTCGGCGACGGCGGTCGCGAGCGCGGTCGCGACGCTCACGTCACCCTCCTCTGAGAGGAACTCGACCAGCGTGGGGGCGGCGTCGGTGACGGCCCGTGGCGTGGCCTCGGCCAGTCGCTGGAGCGGGCTGGACTCGGGCTCCGAGTCGACGATGTCGAGGCCGTCGCCGTCGTCCTCGGCGTCACGACGCTCGCGGAGGACGCGACACTGCACGGCGACCGGTCCCAGACGATCCCGAGCGTCCGTCTGCCCGGTCGCGACGAGCACCGCCACGGCCCGCGGCCGCACCGCGGGATCGTAGGCGGCGACGGGCCAGGCAATTTGGCCGAGGACCGGAGACAGAGCCGGGGTGTCCTCGGCGAGTCGCTCGAACACCGACAGCACGCGCCGCCGGACGTGCTCGTCCTCGTCGGCGAGCAGCGACTGCAGGATGCCGACGGCCGCGAGTCGATGGCTGTCGGCGTGACAGACGATCGTCTCGCAGATCGAGAGGCCGGCGTGTCGGAGCGCGCTGTCCTCGGCGTCCCGCAGAGTGCGTGCGACCTGGAGGTACCGGTCGCGGTCGACGACGCCGACGAGTGCCGATCCCAGTTCCTCGATCGGGTCGGGTACCCCCAGCCCGCCGTGGGGCGAGAGCTGGAACCACGTGAGCACGTCGACGAGATACCGCGCCGTCTCCGGGTGGTCCGAACGCAGTGCGCGGGCGGCCGCCAGGAGCGCGTCGACGGCGGCCCCGGCGACGTCGTCGTCCCCGTCAGTCAATCGCCCCACGGCGTAGCGCAGGAACCGGTCGCGGTCGAACGCCGACGGCTCGAACGTGTCCGCGATCGCGTCGAGGGCCGCGATCCGGACCCGCCGGTCGTCGTCCGCCGTCGCGGTCAGGAACAGCGCCGAGTACGTCTCCGCGAAGCGGGGCTCGTGTCGCGCCACCTGCCCAAGCGTCTCGACGGCCGCCGCTCGGACCGCCGGGTCCGAGTCGGTCCCACGGGCGGCGACGCCGTCCAGAAACGGCTCGACGCGGGCCGGCGCTGGGACGCCGGTGTCGAACTTCGCCCCGCGGCCAGCGGTGTCGCCGAGGGTCTCGACGGCGGCGGCCCGAACCTCGGGAGACGGGTGATCGAGCAGCGACGCGACCGTGTCCAGTCCCGCGAGGTGATCGGGCAGGAACTGCCCGATCCGGCCGAGCGTCGCGAGGGCCTCACAGACGGTGGCCGGGTCCTCGCTGTCCAGATCCCAGACGAGGCCGGCGACGAGCGGGCGGAGCATGGTCGGTTCGCTCGCCGCGATCCGCACGACCGCCCAGGCGGCCTCGACCCGGTGTTCCGAGTAGTCGTTCGCGGTCAGCGCGACCAGCGGCCCCAGCAGTGGCTTCACCACGCCGGGAGCCGCCGTCCCGATATCACCCAGCAGCGCCGAGAGCGCGGCGTGGTCGATGGCGGAGTCGTCGGGGTGTGCGAGCGGTCGGCGGAACGTCTCGACCAGCGGCGTGAACGCGCGCGGTCGGTCACAGCCGAGGTCGCCAAGCGCCGCCAGTTCGGCCCGCGTCGGGATCGCTCCCGGCCCGATCGAGGACTCGACCGCGTCGAAGATCTCGGTCGCCTGCTCGGGCTGCGAGTCGGCGGCCGCCGTGAGTGCCGCGAGTGTGGCGCGTCGCCGCCCGATCGTCGCCGCGTCCAGCGCCGGGAGTGCGCGGTCGATCACGGTCTCGCCAGAGACGCGCCCGGTCTCGAACCCGACGCGGAGCGCCCGCGGCGTCCGGTCGAACACGGTCAGGCCTCCGTCGAGAACAGCGCCCTGACGAGGCGCTGGATCGTTCGTGCGAGGGTGTCCGTCTCCGCGTGGACGATGCGGTCGAAGTACTCCGTGTGGGTCCCCGGTTCCGACCCGATGTAGACGCCGAACACCGGGACGGTGCAGGCCGCCAATTGGGACCGGTAGCGGTCGGGGTGGTCGGGCTCGCCGTCGGTCACGACGACGACGAACGGGTGAGACCCCTGCCCGTCGTCGAGGCGCTCACGGGCGACGGCGACGGCCGTCGAGAGCGGCGTCCCCCAGTCTGCGCGTTCGGTCATCAGGCGGTCGACGTGCTCGGACGGGCGACCCCCGAAGGGGAGTTCCAGGCACGGGTACCCCTCCCAGATCGACAGCACCGACGCGTCGACCCCGACTGCGAACAGCGCGTGGACGAGCTGGGCCGTCGCGGTCTCGGCCGTCCGGATCGGTTCGCCGTCCATCGATCCCGACCGGTCCAGCACGACCAGACAGGAGTAGTCTTTGGCCGTCCCGGACTCCCGGCGGGTGAAGACCCGCTGGGTCCCGTGGCTCGCGTCGACGAGTCGTCGCCCGTCGAGTCGACCGGTGCGATGGCCGGGCGCGTCTCTGGGACGGCGCTCTCGACGCAGCTGCGTCGCGAGGTCTCGCTGGAGTTGCTTCGAACGCCCGACAGCGTCGTCCCAGCGGTCGCGGTCGCCACCGTCCTCGGTGGGGTCGACGACGATCACTTCTTCGAGGGCCGTCGACTCGTCGTCGACGACGGCGAGCAGTTCGCGAGCCTCGCGTTCGAGGGGCGACCGGCCCGAGCCCGCCCGGGTCGACTGGGCGCGCACGCGCTGTCGCCGGACTCGTCTGACTGTGTCGGCCTCGACGCGGCCCGGCGGCCGACGGTCCCCGTCTCGATCAGCGACGCGTCCCGCATCGTTGGCCCCAGAGGCAGCACGCCCGTCGGCAGAGCTGTCTCCGGCGACGTGGGCGCTGGCTGCACCGTCGTCTGGCAGCTGGTCGGCCGCGTCGGCGGTCCACCCGGCGCGGGCCCGCGCGTCGCTGGGCCGGACCGGCGCGGTCTGAAGCCGGCCGTTCTGTCGCGGCGGGAGCCCCGCGAGGGTGTCTCTGGCGGTCTCGAAGAACTCGGAGGTCCGCTCGACCCGTCGGGTGCCGTCGGGCTCGGAAAGCACGTCCGCGACGAACTCGTCCATCGCCGGGACGAGCTCGCGGACCGCCTCCCGCTGGCCGTCGTAGACGACACGCCGGTCGTCGTCCGGGTCGACGATGGCGGCGAAGCGACCGCTATCGACGAAGCCACGGTCCAGCAGTCCCACGGCCAGGGCTTCGAAGACGGTGTAGGACTGGACCGGCTCGCCGTCGACGGTCGCGAGGTCGAACAGCTCGACGTACGCGCGGTGTCGCTCGTCGGCCCGCGAGACGAGCACGTCGTTGAGGACGAGAAAGTCGTCGCTGACGCTGAACTCGTTGGCGATCTGGGTCTCGACGACGCCGTCCTCGGCGGTGTTGTACACCATCCGAAACAGGTCGCGCCAGCGCCCGTCGACCCGCTCCAAACAGTCGCCGAACCGGTCGAAATCGGAGTAGTAGACGTGGCCCAGTTCGTGAAAGAGGAAGGCGACCTGGATCGAGCGATCCCACAGCCCCGGCGGCAGCGCCGTGCCGGGCTGCTCGTATTTCTCCGTCGGCAGCACGATCTCGTAGGCGTCCGGACTGCCCTCGGCCGGCCGAGCGAACGCTCGCTCCTCGTCGAAGGCGATCGAGATCGTCGTCTCCCTGTCCGTACACAGCGACGCGAGCCGTTCGAGCTCTCGGCGGCGCTCGCCGGACGCTCGCTCGGGCGTCGAGAGCGCGGCCAGATCCGCCGCCTCGGTCTGTGCTGTCAGTCGCATCTACAGTCGTTTGTCGATGAGCGTCCGGACCAGCGACTCGTCGTACTCGTCGACGCGCGCGACGAGTTCGCTCCTGGCCGCCTCCCCGACGGTCATGAAGTCGTCTTCGACGAACCGGGCGATCCGAACGAGTTCCCGGGTCGTGACCGGCGTCGACAGCTCGCCGTCGACGTACGCCTCCCGGAGTCGGCTCGCGAACGACACCAGGTCCCGGATCTGTGCTGCTTTCCCCCTGTCGAGGTCCGTCCGGTCGAAGACGAGTTCGACCTCGACCGATTCCGGGAGATACGAGAGTTTGACGTGGCGAAAGCGGTCCTCGAAGGCGTCGTTCAGCTCGTAGGTCCCCTGATAGCCGGGGTTCGAGGTCGCGACGACGCGAAACTCCTCGTGTGGGACGATCTGCTCGCCGGTCTGTGGGATCGTCAGCGACCGGGTCGCGCGCTGTTCCATCACGGCGTTGAGAGCGGCGACGGTGTTGGCGTCGGCGGCGTTGATCTCGTCGAGCAAGAGGACCGCGCCCTCCCTGACCGCGCGAGTGAGTGGCCCGTCGATCCACTCCGTGACCGTCTCGCCGCCGTCGCCGCTCACGAGGTGGAGGTGGCCAAGCAGGTCCTCTCGGTACGTCGTCTCCGACAGCGTCACGCGGTACAGCGGGCGGTTGGTCATCGCACAGACGTACCGCGTGAGAAAGCTCTTGCCGACGCCGGGCGGGCCCTTGAGGACGACGTTCATCCCCAGTTCCAGCGCCCGCGTGACGATCTCGACGTCGGTCCGATCGCCCTCGATCTGGCGGTGGTGGTAGTCGTCTCGCCCAACGCCCGGCACCTTCTCGTGGCCAACGTCTTCGAGCACCGAGAGTTCGCTGAAGGTCTCGTCCGTCCGGGAGCCGACGGTACGACCGTCGGCGTCCGACCCGGCCGTCGTCTCCGGGCTCATAGACGCCGAGCGACTCCCTTCGACGCGGCGGTCGTGTTGCGAGCGTGCGACGGGACGGACGGCGTTGCTGAAAAGACCACGTTGGGTGCCACGTTCCGGTTCGACTACTAAATGCTTTGTTCCGGGGTGTGATCGACACCCATCCGGGAGGGGACCGTGCGGTCCCGACGCGAAGTCAAGACTGTTCGGCGAGTGCGTAGAGAGTCCCCTCACGCGTCGCGGCGAAGAGGTGCCCGTCGACGGGGACGGGCGAACAGGCGACCGGCGCGTCGACGGTCTGTCGCCACCGTTCTCGGCCGGTCGCGCCGTCGAACGCGACGATCGTACCGTCACCGAGGCCCGTGTAGACGGTGCCGTCGACGACAGCCGGCGTGGTGTCGGTTCCGAGGCGGCTCGTCGATCCGTCGAACCCGTAGGAAACGACCTGTTCGCGGCTGTAGATCTCGATGCCTCTGACCTCGGCGTCCGTCACGTAGTAGGCCGTCCCCTCGGCGACGGCTGGCAGCGACCGGACCCCACGGGCGAGCGTGTCCGAGACCGTCTCCCGCCGGAGATCGACCAGCGTGTCGCCGATCAGGACCGTCCCGGAGTTGTGGGGTGCGACGATCGGTGTTCGGATGCGTCCTCGTCCGCTCAGGTCGACGGTGGCTTGCTCGGAGCCCCCTTTGGTGAGGACGTGGACGACGCCGTTGTCGTCGCCCACCAGCAAGCGCCGCCGGCCGTACTGGGTCACCGGCACGCGGATGCCCGGCGTCGTCTCCACGGTCCACATCTCGTTGCCGGTCTCGGTGTGGATCGCTCTGACAGCGCCGGAGCGAGACGTGACGACGACGCGGTCGTTCGTCACCAGGGGCGGCGCGTAGATCCCGCTCCCGGTGTCGGAGGCCCAGCGCTCGGTGCCGTCTTCGCGGTCGATCGCGTACACGTGCGCGTCCTTGCTGGCCACGTAGAGCGTGTCTCCAGCCACCGCTGGCGCGGCGACGACGGCGTTCTCCGTCTCGAAGTGCCACCGTTTCTCCCCGGTTCGCGCGTCGAGTGCGAACACCAGCCCGTTCGTGGTGCCGGCGTAGACGACACCGCTCGCGACGACCGGCGACACTTCGAGCCCGCTTCCGATCTCCGACTCCCAGACCACGTCCGGCGAGTCGCCGGGCCCCTGCTGGTCCGGCGTGTGGAACGTCCGTCCTCGATCGTAGCCAAATCGCGGCCAGCTGCCGCGTATCGATCGGTCGCTGGCGGTCGCCGACGACGATTCGGACGCAGCCTGGGCGTCGGAGCGTCGGGTGGCGTCGGACTCGCCAGCCTCTGCCGCGTCGGCCTGGTCGAGTTCGTCGACCGGCACTACCTGCGAGATATCACTCGCCGTCGGATCGGATCCCTCGTAGCGAAGCGCGACCGCGTCACCGGTCTGGAGGGTCGCCTCGATACCGCTGAGGTAGAACACGCCGTCGTTGGCGAGGTCGGTCTCGACGGCCGCCTTGCTGTCGCCGGTCGTGTCGACGACGACGCCCTCGCCGAACGTCTCGCTGTCGCCCACGGCGGGCGGGTCCGCGTCGCTCCCGACGGGCTGGACCTCGATAATGTCGCTCGCTCCCGGATCGTCCCCCTCGTAGTAGAGCGAGACCCGTTGGGTGGGTTCGAGATCGTGGTCCAGATCGCTCAGGTAGAAGGTCCCGTCGTCAGCCAGTTCGGTCCTGATCGCCGCCGCCCCGCGGGCAGTAGTATCGAGGACCACGCCGGTGCCGACGCCGACACCGTTCCAGTCGGCCGTCTGCGTCGTCTCCGAAGGGGAGTCAGGACGGGTCTTGGCGGTCGGGTTCGGCTCCGGGTCGTCGGAACGGTCGTCGCCTCGCCCGATCGAACGCAGGTCGTTCCGGACCTGGAGCATCGCCTCGTAGCGATCGTCGGGGTCCTTTGCCAGCATCGTCAGGAGAACGTCGTCCAGCGCCGACGGCAGCGCGGGTCGACGCTCGCTGGGCGGGACGGGATCGTTCTGCAGGATGCCCGTGATCAGTGCCGCTTCGGGTGCCGACTCGGGACCGTCGACGAACGGATGGGTCCCCGTGAACAGTTCGTACAGGACGATTCCCAGCTGGAACTGGTCGGTGAGCTGGTCGGTCGACTCGTTGTGGGCCTGTTCGGGCGCGACGTACTGTGGTGTGGTGACGCCGACGCTGTCGGAGTGGTTCAGGAGCGTCCGGGCGAGCTCCCAGTCGGCGATCTTGGGCACGTCCCACTGCCGGCCGTCCGTCTCCCGGAAGAGGATGTTCTCGGGCTTCAGATCGTGGTGGATCAGGCCGCCGCCGTCGTGGTGTGCGTACCAGACGGCGTCGGCGAGTCGCTGGGCGACCCAGAGCTTGCCCTCGACGGAGAGCCCCTCCGTGTACTCTCCGAGGTCCCCGCCGTCCATGTACTCCATCGCGACCCACGGCACGTCGGCGTCGTGGTGGAGCCACGGCAGCGGGCTCTCGCCCCAGTCGACGACGCCGACGATGTGAGGGTGGTCGGCGAGCTGGGCCCACCGCTTGCCCTCCCGTCGAAACGAATCGAACACGTCCCCGCCCAGGGTCCCGTGGGTCGCCGGGTGTTTGACTGCGATCGGATCGTCCGATCCGACCCCGATTCGGTGGACGACCGTCGTGGGAGTTCGGCCGATCACCGCCTCGTGATCGAACGAGTCGGGCGACAGCGACCGCCGACTCGGACTCTCGACGGTCGAGGGGTCCGGTTCCCGTGAGTCACGCATCTGCAGGTCGTTGGACTGGGAGTGGCTTCAACGTACTGACCGAGCGGAACGTGACCGATGAGTGTCCGTATTCGCTCCGATTCGAGACGTGTTCTAGTGGGAAGATAATTTGAACTGGAAGTCCTACGCCGAGAGGAGTGATGGACACCGACGAGGATTCGACTCGCGAGATCGACAGTCTGCGGCGTGACGCCGATGCCGCTCCGGCCCGGGTAGATCTCGACGCGGCCGGTCGGTTTCTCGATAGCAACCAGCCCAAGAACCGCCAGACAGCGACCTACGTGTTCAAGCAGGTCGCCAAATCGGACGCACGGCGAGTGAGCGGCTATCTCGACAGTCTCGAACCGCGTCTCGACGATTCGAACGGCAAGACGCGAAACTTCACGCTGTTCGCGTTCAGCGAGGTCGTCGAAGTCGCCCCCCAGCGGGTGAACGACTATCTGGACGCGATCGAGCCACGGCTCGACGACGAGAGCGAGAATACGCGAAATCTCGCGACCTACGTCTTCAAGGAGGTCGCCCAGGAGGACCCCCGGCAGGTGATCGACTCGCTTGGCGCAGTCGAACCACGACTCGACGACGCCGAGGAGTCGACACGGAACTTCGCGGTCTCGCTGTTCAGCGAAGTGGTCGAAGTCGACCCCCGGCGAGTGAGTGAGTATCTGGACGCGATCGAGCCACGGCTCGACGACGAGAGCGAGAATACGCGAAATCTCGCGACCTACGTCTTCGGAGAGGTCGCCAGGGAAGAGCCCCGACAGGTGATCGACTATCTGGACGCGATCGAGCCACGACTCGACGATGCCAAACGATCCACCCGGAACTTCGCGACCACCGCGTTCAGCGAAGTCGTCGAAGTCGCCCCCCGACCAGTGAGTCGTTATCTGGGCGCGCTCGAACCACGACTCGACGACGAGAGCGAGAACACGAGACACCTCGCGGCCTACGTCTTCAAGGAGGTCGCCAAGGAGAAGCCGCGGCACATGAGCGGCTATCTCGACGCGCTCGAAGACTGCCTCGACGACCGGGAAGAGAAGACGAGGAACTTCGCAACGTACGTCTTCAAGCAAGTCGTCAAAAAGGAGCCACGCCTCGCGTATGACTATCTCGACGCCCTCGAAGACCGTCTCGACGATCAGGGCCAAGAGACGAGAAACTTCGCAGCCTACGTCTTCAAGGAAGTCTCCAAGGAAGATCCACGACTGACGATCGACTATCTCGACGCGCTCGAAGACCGCCTCGATGACGAAAGCCAAGGAACGAGAAACTTCGCAACCTACGTCTTCAAGCAAGTCGCCGACGAGAAACCGAACCGGGTTCTCGACTATCTCGACGCGCTCGAGGACCGCCTCGACGATGCGAGTGGGAATACGCGGAACTTCGCGACCACCGCATTCGGCGAAGCCGTCGAGGTTGCCCCCCAGCGAGTGAGTGGTCATATAGACGCACTCGAACCACGACTCGACGACGAGAGCGAGAATACGCGAAACCTCGCGGCCTACGTCTTCGGAGAGGTCTCTAAGGAAGAGCCCCGGCAGACAATCGGCTACTTAGACGCACTCGTACCACGGCTCGACGACCCCAAACGACCGACGCGTAACTTCGCGACCACGCCATTCAGTGAGGGCGTCGAGGTCGCCCCCCAGCGAGTGAGTGACTATCTGGACGCGCTCGAACCACGGCTCGACGACGAGAGTGAGAACACGCGGAATCTCGCGACCTACGTGTTCACCGAAGTGGCCAAAGAAGAGCCCCGGCAGGTGATCGACTATCTGGACGCGATCGAACCGCGACTCGACGATCCGAAGCGATCGACACGAGAATTCGCCGCCTCCACGTTCGCAACCGTATCCGAAGAAGATCCGTCACAGGTCGTCGACTACCTCCCGTCGATCGTCCCACTGCTGGCAGACGGGAACGACACCGTCGAGGACTACGCAGGATCCTGCTTCGCCCAGGTCGCCAGACACGATCCCGAGCCGTTGCGAGACCTGATCCGCTCTTCCGAGTCGAAGCAGTTCGGAGAGGCGGCGGTCGAGCGAGTAGCAGCAATTCTGGCTGCAAACACGTCACAAGACGACGAGGACGACATCGCAGAGTCGACACAAGACGGCGAGGACGACATCGCAGAGTCGAGCCACGTCGACGAACACGTCGACAAACGGCGACCGGCAGACATCCCAGGTGCGCCAGAAGCGGAGATCGCCCTCGACGAGATCGAAGAGGAACGGACGATCGGACAGGGAGGCAACGCCGACGTGGTGGAAGCGTCGGTTCTGGGGACGGTGGACACGTCGATCGCGATCAAGAGACCGCGGATGTCGGGGACGATTCACGGCGAGACGATCGAGCGGATGCTCGACGAAGCCGAGCGGTGGGAGAGGCTGGACGGACACGACCACATCGTCGGCGTCGTCGACTGGGGGGCGAGCCCGGTCCCGTGGATCGGAATGGAGTTCATGGACGGCGGACACCTCGGCGAACGGGCCGGGGAGATGAGTCTGGCCCAGAAGCTCTGGACCGCGCTCGTAGTCACGAAAGGCGTTCGCCACGCCCACAAACACGGCGTCGCTCACCTCGATCTCAAGCCCGAGAACGTCCTCTTTCGGACGGTCGAAGACGCCTGGGACGTGCCGAAAGTAGCGGACTGGGGACTCTCGAAGCAGTTGCTCGAACACTCCCAGAGCGTTCAGGGACTCACGCCACAGTACGCCGCACCGGAGCAGTTCGACGACGACTACGGGACCAGCGATCACAGCACCGACATCTATCAGCTCGGCGCGGTCTTCTACGAGCTGTTCACTGGACAGCCACCGTTCGACGGGAATCCATCGAAGGCGATGTACCAGATCCTGGAGAGTGAGCCGACGCCGCCCAGCGAGATCGCAGCGGTCCCACCGCGCATCGACGAGATCCTGTTGACGGCACTGTCCAAATCGAAGACCCAGCGGTACGACGACATTCTCTACCTCCGGGACGCTCTACAGGAAGCGTGTGAAGACCTGTAGCCGTCGACCGTTTCCTGTAGCCGTCGATCATTTGGACCACTCGAAGTGGAAGGGAATGCGGGACGGTAACGGCACGTAAGGAAGACGTGGGTGAGAGCAACACGAAAAGAAGACAGAAGAACGTCGGGAGAGAGCGTAACAGGAGAACGAGAGAGCGTAGCGAGAGGAAAGAGACAACAAAATACAGAGGGCGAGTTGTTCGGTCGGTGCTGTGGTGATACTACCGGCTGTACATCTGTGAACGATTTCGCCACCCCGGGGTGGCGAAGATCCTCACGAAGTTACAGCCGGCAGTATGAGGAGAAGCGCGAGTGAGTGGATGAGTGGGTCAGTGGGTGAGTGAACCCCCTCACCCCGTGTGCGATATGAAATTGGTGAGAGAGTGGGGGTGGGGTGTTAGCGAGAGCGGGCGATTTGAGACGGAAAACACCAGATATTGGCGTTTTCAGCAGAGAGAAGGTCTAATAAGACAGAATAGAAAATAAGCTATTATATGAGAAAGACTTATTAACAAGTGTATGCAACCATAGCCGTACTGCAAGTCGAAGACAGAAATATAGTGAATATATTGACACTATTAGGTAACTTGGTTAGGTAACTTGGGCTAGATAGCTTAGACGATCTAGATAGAATCTATCGATCGTCAATTACCGCTAGATACACTTCACAACATATCAACCACGGATTTTCGGCTGTTCCGACGATATCTGTCGCCGACTCTGACTGGAGGGGACTCTTTCTCTTTACCAATTTCATCTCGCACACGGGGTGTGGGGGTCACTCTCCGCTTTCTTTCACCCATCTCTTCTTTCCCCTCCTCTTCTTTCCCCTCCTCTTCTTTCCCCTCCTCTTCTTTCCCTTCCTCTTCTTTCCCTTCCTCTTCCCCGCTTTATCTCTTGTTGGCGGAAAAAGGGCGACGACAATCCGTATCACTCCACAGCGCTCGGACTTCGGGACAGTTCACCAGTCTGTCCTCCGCTCCGATTCACTTCGCACACGGGTTGTGGGAGCGACGGATCTCGACTGCTGTCGTGATTCGACTCTCTACCAGTACCTTCCCCGTTCGTCTACATTTCATTTCGCACACGGGGTGTGCGGGTCTGCATGTCGTCCGAATCCGGACGCAGTCCGAGCTCGCTGGGACGACGTTCCCTCGATCTTCACAGTCGTCGTGGCTTCCGGATTGTCGTTTCATCTCGCACACGGGGCCCGTGACCTATCACGTTCGTCTCTGAACACATCCATTCCTGGACATCTGTGTATTTGAACACGACCGAATTTGACTTTGCCCACGGTACGTCCCGCCACTCTCATCTCGTAGACATTAGCCACTCTCTGCAGTATATTCGCCATATTTAATCTCGCAGGCGGTTCCAAATCTTTATCTGCGAAGTGGGCCATATCACGGTATCATGGGCGACGGCGACGACCAGCAGTCACTGTCCCAATCTATCAAGGGACGGCTTCAGGAGGGCGTCCAGGACTCCGTTTTCAGGGACAAGGGTCTCCTCGATCCGGATGCCGTTATCGACGAGGACCGCATCGTCGGTCGCGACGACCAACTCGAAGACATCATTACCTATCTCCGGCCGGCGCTGCAGGCCAATCGCCCGCCGAATATGCTGCTCTACGGCCCGTCCGGGACCGGCAAGTCCCTGATCATCAACGCCGTCTGCCAGCAGGTGCTCGAACTGGCAAACAGCCAGGACATCGACTTCGGCGTCGTCGAAATCAACTGCCAGACGCTCAAGTCACACGACCGGGCCGTCTACCAGCTCGTGGAAAACGCCGCGGCGAAAGCGGGCGTCGAGGTCGGCGTCCCACAGAGCGGGGTCTCGACGAGCCAGAAGCTCAACCGCTTCTACGATATTCTGAGCGAACACTTCGAGTCGGTCATCATCATTCTCGACGAGGTCGACCTGCTCGTCGGTCGCCAGCGGGATCCAAACGACGAACCGGCGTACTCGAAACTCCTGTATCAGCTGTCGCGGGCCTCCCAACTGGGCCGGATCGACCAGCACGTCTCGGTCGCCGCGCTCACGAACGATCCGCGCTTCATGGAGGAACTCGACGGCCGTGCCGAGAGCTCGTTCAACCCCCAGGACGTGGTGTTTTCCGACTACGACGCCAACCAACTGCAGGCGATCCTGGAACGCCGACGCGACGCGTTCCAGGAGGGAGTCCTCGAAGACGGGATCATCCCGCTCAGTGCTGCCTTCGCGGCACAGGATCACGGCGACGCGCGGAAGGCGATCGACCTGTTCCGGACGGCAGGCGAGATCGCGGATCGTGCCGGCGACGACACGGTCCACGAACAGCACGTTCGCGACGCACAGGAAGAGGCCGAACGCGACCGGACGCTGACCCAGATGCAGGGCCTCTCCTCGCAGAAGAAGCTCTCGCTGTACGCGACGGCGATCGTCCCGGTCTACTCGAATCGCACCCTCAACGCCGTCCCGAGTACGGTCGCCTACCGCGTCTATCAGTACCTCACGGACCTTCTGGACACGGACGAGAAGTCTCGGGACTCCTACCTCCGGTACATGGGCGAGGCCGAGACCTACAACTTCGTCACCTCGGAGAAGCGGGGCCGTGGCTACGGCAGCGGCGTCCACAAAGAGTACACGTTCGTCGACGACCCAGAGGTCGTCGCCGAAACGCTACGCTCGGACATCCGACTCGAAGAGGTCGAGCAGGACGAGTCACTGATCAAGTCCGTCGTCAACGCTCAGATCGAGGACTTCTTCGAGGGGTGAGGCCGCGTGACTTCTGATGCCCTCCGACCCAGCTCGCATACGCCGGACGATCTCTCTCGCTCGCACTGACAGTTTCATCTCGCACACGGGGTGGTCATCTCGCAGACGGTGTGGTGCCGATCTCGTGGCCTATCGTTTCGCAGACTGAGAGCGCCCAAGTCATTTCGCACACGGGGTGGGTGTGTACCACTCACTGGCGGCGGCGACACGCCTCCGGCGTGCACCCAGCACAGGACTCCGTTTCACTTCGCACACGGGGTCGGTCCCGCTCTCGTCGAGATTCATCTCGCACACGGGGGGTGGTGCTCCGGACACGACCCGAGAATCACTTCGCACACGGGGTGTGTCACACTCCTCATACTGCCGGCTGTCACTTCGTGACGAGCTTCGCCACCCCGGGGTGGCGAAATCGTTCACAGATGTACAGCCGGTAGTATCAGCCACTGTCGCCTCGGGCGACGACTACGCCGGATCAACGGGACCTTCGTACTGCGAACGGATCTGTTCGCCGTCGCGCCACTGCCAGTAGTAGTAGCGGTTGTCGTTGATCTCCTTGACCGTGATCGTCGCCTTCGACGGGACGCCGTCGGGAGGGTTCTCGGGTCCGTCCTCCCGTTTGTGGGCTCTGTCGGCGTGCTCGCCGTCGCCGTCGTCGGCCCCATCCAGACGATCGTTCCGTTCGCGAAACGCTGCGAGCGCCTCGGCGTACTCCGCGATCTGGCGGAGACGAGTCGGCGAACACTGTTCGAGTCCGTCGCCGAGGTCATCGGGCAGGTCTGTCGGCGGCGTCGGTGGATCGTCGCTCACTTCGATCTCCCTGTTAACCAACACGGACTCCAGAACCGTCGTTCTGTTGGTTAAGACGGTCGGACCGATCCCTCTGTCGCCGGTTTCCCGCCACGTCGACCGTTCTCGCCCGCGTACTGACCGGAGTGCACGCGTTTCCATCGACCCCCGGGGGGTTCGAGGGGTATCGAGGGTCGACGGAAACCATGAAGTGCAAACGGCAAATAGCGGTGTACACGTGGTCAAATCGGCCATGGTTTCAGACGGACCCTTGTGGGATTGAAGCGTGCGAGAGGTGGCCGCGGATACTGCCACGACGCGCGTTTCAGACGGACCCTTGTGGGATTGAAGCTGAGGGGAACACCACACCACGGACACACGTCGCCGCGTTTCAGACGGACCCTTGTGGGATTGAAGCGAGGTCGCTCGATATGCCAGTCACCTCTTGCCAAAGTTTCAGACGGACCCTTGTGGGATTGAAGCGCCGGCCGCGGCGGGGACGTGCGCTTCGAGCCGATGGTTTCAGACGGACCCTTGTGGGATTGAAGCTCGTCGCCGGGCCACTCGGTCGTACACCCACCGACACGTTTCAGACGGACCCTTGTGGGATTGAAGCGTCATGCGGTCCGATCCGGTGCTCGGGATGGCCGTGTTTCAGACGGACCCTTGTGGGATTGAAGCGGAGACGACGGCGATGGGGCGACCGTCTCAGACATCGTTTCAGACGGACCCTTGTGGGATTGAAGCTCGGAACTGGGCCGGCGAACCTGGCCAGTGCCGGCGTTTCAGACGGACCCTTGTGGGATTGAAGCACTCTGGGCCGACGAACCCGAGTCGTTCTTAGAAACTGTTTCAGACGGACCCTTGTGGGATTGAAGCACTCTGGGCCGACGAACCCGAGTCGTTCTTAGAAACTGTTTCAGACGGACCCTTGTGGGATTGAAGCGTCATCTGCCCGTCGTCCCGAAGGGTTTCGACCGCCGGTTTCAGACGGACCCTTGTGGGATTGAAGCGTGCGATGAATCTCGCCCAGGAGCAGCACTTCGGCGAGGTTTCAGACGGACCCTTGTGGGATTGAAGCGCCGCCGGAATCTCCGACATTGACGGTCGTGTTCAGTTTCAGACGGACCCTTGTGGGATCGAAGCTAGCCGGTATCGTCCGGCGACTTCCACAGGGCTTCCAGATCGTCCCGCAGATACCGGATCGATTCGTACCGATCCCGCTTTGCCGTCGCCAGTGCCGTGCGTACGATCTCGTCGAGTTCATGGGGCACGTCGTCACGGTAGGCACTCGGGGCTGGTGGTGGCCCGTCGTCGCGGACGATCCGCTTGCGGACGGCGAGGCGTCCGCCGCTCACGGGGGGCTCGCCGCGTAGCATCGCGTACAGCACAGCGCCGACCTGGTAGATGTCCGTGACCGGGTCCGGTTCGCCGAAGGTCTCGGCGTCGAACTGTTCGGGCGCGGCGAAGTGCCGGGAGAACCCCTCCATCGAGTCGGTTCGGTCCCGCAGCTTTCTCGCGAGGCCCCAGTCGGCGAGCTTCGGCAGGTCCCAGCGTGACGGTGCCGTTTCGGTGAAGAGGACGTTCCCCGGCTTGACGTCCAGGTGGGCGATCCCGTACTCGTGTGCGACTTCGAGCGCGCGGCAGAGACACTGCGCGATCCACACGGCCTCTTCGACCGCCAGCCCGTCGGTGCCGTCGAGTCGATCGGCGAGATCGCCGCCGTCCATGTACTCCATGGCGATCCACGGGCGGGTGTCCCCGACGTCGACGACGCCGACGATGTACTCGTGGGAGCGCCACCGGCGGCCCTCTCGCTCGCGGTCGTCGACGGTCCGCCACGTCTGTGCCCGCTGGAGAAACGAACTGATCGCGTCGTGTGTCAGGGTTCGCTCGCCGCGAGCCGGTTCTTTCAGCGCGATCCGGGCCGGCGACTCGATCGCCGGGTGGGTCGTCTCGTACACGACCGCCTGGCCGCCGGTTCCCAGCGTCGCTCCGATCTCGAAGTCCTCGTAGCTCACCGACCGTCGTGGTGGGCTCGGGAACTGTTCGACAGCCGGGGCGCGCGCGTCTCTGATCGCCCGATCGAGTGTGGCGCTCGACCGGTCGGGATCGGTCTGGTCCGTGGCCGCTGTGACACGCTCCGCTGGAGAACCCGTGCTGACGACCACCTTCGCCTCCCGGCGCACCGCACCGTCGCGCTCGTATCCGATCTGCTGGACGGAGACGATTCGCCCCTCCGGAACGGAACTCTCGGTCGAGGCGACTACCCGATGGCGGTAGGGATCCGTTTCGGCCCCGCCGTCGGGATCGACGAGCACGAGTCCCGCCGCTTCGAGCCCGCGGTCGATCCGGTCGACCAGCGCTTCGAGGTCGTCGAACGCCAGCCCGGTCGACGTGTCTTCGCCGAGCAGTCCTCGCAGCGACTCCTCGACGGCCGCGAGCTCGTCGACGAGCCGGTCGGCTCCCTGGCTCTCGCCGTCCTCGTCATGGCTGTCTGCTCTCTCCGCGTTCGTCCCGAGGATCGACTCGACGTTCCGGGCCGTCTTTTCGAGGTTGTCGCGGAGGTTCGCCACGTCGTTGTCGATCGATCGGCGACAGTAGAGGACGCCCCGGTGGAGCTGGTTGCGCACGTCGAGGGTCTCGTCGATCAGCGTCTCCAGCTCCATCGGGGCGCTCGTCTCCGAGTTGCCGTCGGCTGCCGTCGCCTCGTCCTCGTCCCGTGCGGCAACCAGTCGGGGCGCGGGCCGTTCCTGTTCGGACTGCCGTCTCGTTCCATCCTCCAGCGGTAGCTCCGTCGTCGGATCGATCGTGATCGATTCACTGCCGCCGTCGTGGGCTGCCTCGACGTTGATCCTCCGGTTCTCGTCGATGCTCACCGTGACCTCGATCGCCGGTGTCCCAGCCGAGGCCGGTGGCACGTCGGTCAGGACGAACTCGGCGAGCAACTCGTTCCGTGTGGCGGTTTCGTGTTCGCCCTGGAACACGCGTATCGGCACCGCCGTCTGGTCGTCCACCGTCGTGGTGAACACCACTGACTCGACGGTGGGGATGGTCTCGCCTCGCTCGACGATGCGCTCGAAATCACCGCCCTCGACCGCGATGCCCAGCGGCAGGGAGGTCACGTCCAGCAGCACCACGTCGTCGACCTCGCCCGAGAGGATGCCAGCCTGCACGGCCGTCCCGAGTGCGGTGACCTCGTCTTCGTTGACGCGTCTGGTCGTCTGCTGTCCGACCAGCGTCTCGATTCTGTTTCGGACCTGCGGGAGCCGGCTCGCGCCGCCGACGAGGAGGAGCTCGTCGACGTCGTCCGTCTCGTGTCGACTCTCATTCAGGACCGCGCTGGTCGACTCGACGACGCGCTCGACGAGGGGCTCAGTCAGTGACTCGTAGGTGTCTCGATCGAGTGTCGCGTTCAGATCCAGCGGACCGTCGTCCGTCGTCGCGACGTAGGGAGTGTCGATCCGCGTCCGCTCGCGCGAGGCGAGCTCGATCTTCGCGGCCGCCGCTGCGTCGGCCAGCCGTCTACGGGCCTGTGGGTCCTCGCGCAGATCGATGCCGTGGTCCGCCTCGAACCGATCGGCGAGGTGGTCGACGATCGCCGCGTCCCACTCTTCGCCCCCCAGCTCGTCGTCTCCGCCGTTGGCCACGATCTCGTAGATACCGTTCTCCACGTCCAGCAGCGAGACGCTCAGCGAGCCATCGCCGAGATCACAGACCAGCACGGTCTGTTCTCCGTCGCTCCCGTAAGCGTATCCCATCACCGCGGCCGCCGCGTCGTCGATCGTCCGTTCGATCTCCAGCCCGGCGATCTCGCCGGCTCGCTCGATGCGTCTCCGCTGGCGAATCGACGCCACCGCGGGGACGGTGACGACCGCCTTCTCGACGGGCCGCCCGAGGGCGCTCTCGGCGTCAGAGCGAAACTTCTCGAAGAGCGATCCCGCCAGCTCTACGGTCGAGTACTCTCGCTCGCCCAGCTCGACCGTGCTGCCCTCGCCGAGGAGGACGCGCTTGACCGACGTGACGGTCCGCTCCGGTCGGGAGACCGCTCGCTTCCGGGCCGCTTTGCCCACCAGCAGATTCCCGTCGTCGTCGACGGACAGCGCGGTGGGTGTCGCACGGTCCCCCTCGCTGTTGACGACGATTTCGGGCTCGCCGTCCACCGGCACTGCACAGACGCTGTCGGTCGTCCCCAGATCGACGCCGAGTATCACGTCGTTGGTCGGACCTGCGCCGGTCCTTCCTGCCGTCTCGACCGCGATGTCGTCGAACTCACGCTGTCCCTCGATCTGGAGTGTCGCGTCGCCGGTCGCGTCCTGGACCGAGACCCGCAGGGTCCCATCGCTGTCGACGGTGAACATGACTGCTACTTCCGGCACGCCCGCGGGGGCGGGTGCGAGGCCGGAGACCGTACACTCGCCGAGCAGCTCGTTTTCCTCGACACGTTCATGCTCGCCCTGGAACACACGAATCTGGACCGTCTGCTGGTTGTCCTCGGCCGTCGTGAAGGTCTCCCTCGCCGACGCCGGTAGCGACTGCCCTCGGGAGAGCAACTGCTCGCAGTGACCGCCATCGACTTCGATGCCGACGCCTGCGGCCAGCGTCGCTCCTGGCTGTGTCCCTCCCATTCCGTTGTCTGCTTTCTCTGGCTCCTCTGAGATAGGTATTGGGGAGCGTCCCCGCGAGCCCGGCCGATCAGGGCGCGCCGTCGAGGATGTCGGTCAGCTTTTCGGGCTCGATGTTCCGACCCGAGATCGGGAACACGACCGTCGATCCCGCGAGTTCGTCCGCGCGCTGTCTCATCGCCGCCAGGCTCGTCGCACAGGCACCCTCGATGGGCACCCCCTCGTTTACGAACAGATCGCGAACGCCTCGCCGGAGGGCCGCCTCGCTCACGAGTCGGAACTCGTCGAGTCGCTCGCGGAGGACCGTCGTCGTCAGCGCGAAGGGGACGCGCGTCGCGACACCCTCGGCGAACGTCTCCATCCGATCGTGGGGTTCGAGCGTGTCCTCGGCCCAGGCGCGGTGCATCGCCGGTGCCGCCTCCGACTGGGCTCCGATCACGGTGGCGTCCGTGAGCGCGCCCACCGTCAGACAGTAGCCGGCGGCGCTGGATCCGCCACCGACGGGACAAAACAGATAGTCGAGATCCGGCAGCGTCTCGACGATTTCGAGGCCGGCGGTCCCGACCCCGGCGACGAGACTCGGCTCGTTCGCGGAGTGGACGTATCGATAGCCCGCCTGCGCGGCCAGGGACTCGGCGTGCTCGCGGGCTTCGTCGAAGTCAGCGCCGTGGAACTGTACGTCGGCACCGAGCCGTTCCATCGCGGCCACCTTCGCTGCGTTGGCTGCTTCGGGCACCACGATCGTCACCGGCAGGTCGAACGCGCGGCCGGCGTAGGCGACCGACTGCCCGTGGTTGCCGGTGCTCGCGGCGATCAGGCCCGACTCGCGGAACTCCTCGTCGAGGCGCGACGCGAGGGTGACGCCACCGCGGACCTTGAACGCCCCCGTCGGCAGGGTGTCCTCGCGCTTCAGGTACACGTCGGCGTCGAACTCGGCCGAGAGCGACTCGCTCCGGACGAGCGGCGTTCGCGGGAGGTGGTCGTCGACGACGGGACGGGCCTCGTACACGTCGGCGGTCGCTGGTGGGGTGAGATCGTGATACGGGAACACGGTCGTCGCATCGGGGGAGGGAACAGGGCTGTACTCGCTCACGGGGGCCTGTTACAGTCGCTCCGAATTAACCTTTCATATCGTCTGGCCGACGGTCTCGGTCCCGCAGCCAGCGAGGTCGACGGTCGATCATACGGACCGTTGTCGCGATGTACTGGTGAGCATCGACCCCGTCCCAGCGCTCACCGGGAAGCAACGACAACTGTCCGTCTCAGGTGAGAACGACGACGTTCCCCATCCCGCGGCGCTTGCGCTCGATGAGGTCCCGCGCTTCGAGGTTGTCCAGCGCCCGGCTGACGGTCGCTTTCGACACGTCCGTCTGCTCGACGATCTCGCTCTGTGGGAGCACGCCGTCGGCGTCGAGTACGGTCTCGTAGACGATCCGCTCGTTGTTCGCGAGCCGGTCTGCCACTTTTTCCCACTCGCTGCGTCGGGCCGCCAGCAGTTCCGACGGCGCTGTCTGCTCGCCGTCACCGTCGGTTGGGCTGTCCGGCTCTGTGATCGACCGGTCCGCTGGCGACGCAGGCTCGCCGTCAACGAGGAGGACGGTCGCACTCGCGCCAGCGGCGAACGCCGCGATCGTGAGTGCGATCGCGCCGCCGGGGCGAAGCGACGGACCCAGCGTCCCGGCCCGCACGGTGGCGTCTCCCATCGCGACCGTGATCGACGGCGGCGTGGCGAGGCGGGCGGCCAGCGCGACCGTCACGGCCGTCGCGGCGACGAAGGTCCCGGCGGCGACGACCGTTCGTCGGTCGCGGCTCTCGTTGTTCATCGTCCACGAGGGGACCCGCTGGCCCCCTCTCTGAGTCGGACGAACGCGTCGACCGTCTCGTTCTCCAGATCGACGACGACGCTGTACCGCGTCGCTCGTTCGACCGGATCGACGACCACCAGCGCCCGCCGGTCGCTCATTCGCCGTTCGGTTCGCTCGACGACGACGCCGTCCGCTCGCTCTCGCAGGGTGAACGCGGAGTCGTTTGCCGGCGCGAGCTGCGTCCACGCCGTCCCCGGGTCTGCTCCTGCCACTGCGGCGGTGTCGCTTCGAACGGACTCGGGGATCGGTCGGATCGTGTACACCGCGCCCTCCGGCGTGGACTCGTCGGCGACCGTCCCCGCTGTCGTCACGATCTCTTTGGCACGCTCTCGGGTCGCGAGCGGGAGCTCGACCGGCTCGCGCGGCGTCGTCGTCACGACGAGGGAACTCCCGCGACCGGCGATCTCGACCCGCTCGACGGTACGCAGATCGGCGACCACCGTCCGGTCGCGCTCGCCGCTCGTTTCGACGAGCTGTCCGTCGTCGATCGCGAACTCGTGTTCCGCGGGTGGCGTGACCGCCGCAGTGACGCCGGTCACGGTCGCGAACACCGCGATACTGCCGCCGAGGACGCCGAGTGCGAGGACCAACACCACTCGGGACCGCACGACCGTCTTCATGTCTTCCGAGACCGAACGTCCTCCCAAGAAGGTGCTGGTTTCCACCAGTTCGAAACGCCTGAAACGGAACTGAAACGCGTTTCACACCTGTTTCACGGCCGTTTCCAACGGACGCTTACAAGCCCTTTCTGTCAACCCACGGGTGGCGCGATCGGGTCAGTCCCCTGCCGGCGGCCCCGAGACGAACCCCGTCACACGTTCCCCCTCCACGAGCCGCTCTCGGCCGCTCGCGGGCTGGTCTGATCGCCACACGAACACATGACACGATCCAGTCCCCGCCAACGGAGTGGTACAGATGCGACGTGAGTACCGGCTTGCAGCCTACGCGCTGGCCGTTTCGGCGCTCCTCCTGGCCGCCAGTGGCGCGGTCGTCGTCGCCGACGGCAGCGTGACCGACTCGACAGACGAGTCGCCCGAACCGACGAACGGCACCGTCACCTCGTCCGGCACCTACACCGACGCCGACACGGAGACCGTCGACGTATCGGTCACCAACACCAGCGCAACGACGTTTACGGTCAGCGAGGCCGGCCGAACGTGCAGCGGCGCGCTCCGGGTCGACGATCCGAACCGGACCCGGACCGACGTGCGCGTCGACGGCGTCACCGTCACGCTGATCGAGGCACACGGCGGCGAGGCCTTCGACGAGATCGACCGCCAGCGATTCGCGGCGCTGGTCTGGGACGAGTTCTCGACCAGCGCTGGACTCGGGGAGTCAGAGCACGTCGAACTCCGGGTCAACCAGTACTACGAGAGCGTCGACCGCGAGGAGCCGACCGACACCGTCGGCGTCCGCGCCAGTCCCGCCGACAGCTGTCTCCCGAGCGTCGCGGGGACGGTCTCGCTCGACAACGAGTCGGTCGACGTGCGCTCCGCACAGCCGGCACTCGACGATCTCGACCTGACGATCACGGACACGATCGGCGTCCTCGACGACGAGGAACGGACGCTGGTCGAGCGACTCGTCGAGAACGACTCACAGGCCAGCTACACCGTCCAGCAGCGGTTCGACGATCCCAGCGCGCTGGCGGCGACCGTCGTCGAAGCGACCAACGACGGCGAGGTCGCACTCGAACTCACGGCGTCGTCGGACAGTCCGACCGTCGTGGTCCGGATCGATCTCGAAACCGAGAGCGTCGTCACCGCCTACACGAAGCTCTCGATCGAGAGCGTCGACGAGACCGATACCGTCGTCGTCGACGGCAACGAGACGGTGACCTTCGAGACGAACGGCACCGCGTCGTCGGCCAGCGGCGACTGACTCTCACACGCCGACGCCCTCTCCGTCGTAGCGCTACGCGGTCGTCTCGGCCCAGAACCGCCGACAGAGTCGTAGCTGGTCGACGACGCCCCGGACGGAGCGGCCCCACATCGCGACGACCGGCGCGGCGGTCTCTCCGTCATCGTATCTGGGCTGTGTGAGAACGCTGGTCCGACACTCGGGGCAGCGATAGCGGGTCCGGCGGGCCGTCTCGGAGACGTTCCACTCCCCGGTCGCCGGACTCCGGTGGTCACACTCCGGGCAGTACAGCGTCGATTTCAGTGGCGTGTCCTCGCCGGTGGCTGATCGCCGTCGCCTCATCAGGAACACACAGTGGTCCGAGGGGTAAACCGTCTCCCATTGTCTGCATCTCTGGTACAGGAATCGGCGGGAGAGTGGTAACAAACCGAGAGTCGGGAGGGTCGAACGGCACTCAGACCGTCAGCGCCCCAGCGCCGACGTGATGCCTCACAGTCGCCTCAATTGCGCTATTCGAACTGTTCGACGACCTGCTCGTAGCGCTGGCTGGGTTCTTCCCAGTCGACGACCTCGAAGAAGTTGTCGACGAACTCGCCGCGGGCCGGCCCGTAGTCGTGGTAGTAGGAGTGTTCCCACACGTCCAGCGCGAGGATGGGGTGGCTCCCCCAGAGTGCGCCCTGGTCGTGCTTGTCGACGACGACGTTCCGGAGCTGGTTGCTGAACGAGTCATAGACCAGCAGCGCCCAGCCACCGGCGGCCGAGGCGGCGGCCTCGAACTCGCCTTTCCAGGCGTCGTAGGAGCCGAAGTCCTCCTCGATCCGGTCGGCCAGCGCGCCCGACGGCTCGTCGCCGCCGGTCGGGCTCATGGACTGCCAGAACAGGTCGTGGAGGACGTGTCCGGAGCCGTTGTGCGTGACGTTCCGGAGTGCGCCCGACGAGGAGGAGAAGTCGCCCGCCTCGCGGTTCGCTTCGAGCGTCTCCTCGGCGGCGTTCCAGCCGTTGACGTAGCCCTGATGGTGGGTGTCGTGGTGCCAGGTCAGCACCTGTTCGCTGATGTGTGGTTCGAGTGCGTCGTAGTCGTACGGCAGCGGCGGCAGTTCGTGTTCGCTCATCGTGCGTCCATCGGTACGCGCGAAAGCGACTTGAACGTTCTCTGAACGAGATTTTTGTAGCCGTACTGACCGCTCAGCCGTCGAAGAACCGACCCGGATCGATCCGGGACAGTCGCATCGCGTTCCCGGTCACGCCGAGGCTCATCCCCATGTCACCGACGACGACCGCCAGCGCGACGCTGACCAGTCCCAGGGGTACTCCGAGTGCCAGCACCGCCTTCACGCCCAGACTCGCCCAGATGTTCTGTCGGATGACGCTGTTTGCTTCGTTCGACAACGCATACAGATACGGGAGCTTCCCGATGTCGTCGCCCATCAGCGCGATGTCGGCCGTTTCGAGAGCGGTGTCGGTCCCCGCAGCCCCCATCGCAACCGCGACGTCGGCGGTCGCCAGCGCGGGCGCGTCGTTGATCCCGTCTCCGACCATGGCCACCTCGCCGTGGCTGGCCTGTAAGGACTCGACGGCGTCGACCTTCTCGTCGGGCAACAGCTCGGCGCGGTACTCGTCGACCCCGACGCGCTCGGCGATCGCGCGGGCGGTCCCCTCGTTGTCGCCGGTGAGCATCACGACGTGTTCGACGCCGAGTTCGTGTAGCCGCTCGACCGCTCGTGACGCCGCCGGGCGAACCTCGTCGGCGATGGCGACGACGCCGAGCAGTTCGGTGGCCGTGCCGACGAGGACGACCGTCTTGCCCTCCGCTTCGAACTGCGAGAGCGTACCGGCTTCGAGGTCGGCACAGTCGTCCCGGTCACACTCCTCGTCGGTCGCCTCGACGACGGTGCCGCCGTCGGGCCGAGCGTGGGCGTGTGACAGATCGAAGCCCAGCTCCTCGAACAGCGCCGGTTTGCCGGCGTAGTACGTCTCGCCGTCGCTCTCCGCGCGGAGCCCCTTCCCGGTGAGGCTCTCGAACGCCTCGACGGCGGGTAGCTCGCCGACCCCCGATTCCCGGGCGCGCTCGCGGATCGCCTCGGCGATGGGGTGCTCGCTGCGCTGTTCGAGGGCGGCGGCGTACCGGAGCAGCTCCGTCTCGCTCGCCTCGCCGAGGGGAACCACGTCGGTGACGGCGAGTTCGCCCTTCGTGAGCGTCCCGGTCTTGTCGAGGGCGACGGCGTCGACGCCGCCCATCGCTTCGAGGTGGTTGCCGCCCTTGATGAGGACGCCGTTCTTGGCGGCGCTCGTGATCCCCGAGACGACGGAGACGGGCGTCGAGATGACGAACGCGCACGGGCACGCGATGACCAGCAGCGTCAGCCCGCGGACGAACCAGGTCTGCCAGCTCCCGACGAACGTGTGGCTGAGCCCGGCGACACTGACGGTCGCGCCGCCCTCGACGAGCAACGGCGGGAGCGCGGCCGTCAGGATCGCCAGCACGACGACCGTCGGCGTGTAGTAGCCGGCAAAGCGGTCGACGAACTGCTCTTTCTCGGTCTTTTTCTCCTGTGCGCCCTGGACCATCTCGATGATCTGGGAGAGCGTCGACTCCGAGGCCGACGACGTGGCCTCGAACTCGAAGTACCCCTCCGCGTTGATGCTGCCGGCGTACACCTCGTCGCCGACGTTCTTGTCGACGGGGACGCTCTCGCCGGTGATCGGCGATTCGTCGACCGCGCTGGTGCCCTCGACGACCGTGCCGTCGAGTGGGATCTTCTCGCCCGGGCGGACGACGACCGTCTCGCCGACGGCCACGTCCTCGGCCGGCACGGTCTCCTCGTCTCCGTTTCGGCGGACGGTCGCCTCGTCGGGGGACAGCTCCATCAGTTCACGCAGCGAGTCCCGCGCCCGATCCATCGCGTAGTCTTCGAGGAGCTCTGCGATGCTGAACAGGACCGCGAGCGTCGCGGCCTCCACGAAGTAGCCGATCCCCGTCGCGGCGATGATCGCCGTCCCCATCAGGAGGTCGATGTCGAGGCTCCTGTTTTTCGCCGAGTAGTAGCCTCCGCGGACGACCGGGTAGCCACTGACGACGATCGCGACGAGGAACAGCCCGTCGGCGAGATGGAGCGGGAACTCGAAGACGCTCCCGAGAGCGACGTTCTGGCCCCCGAGGACGAACTCGAAGAGGAGGCCCAGCGTCACGAACGCGGCCCCGATCCACGTCTTGATGGCCCGCGAACTCCGCCAGATCTCTGCCGGCGGAGCGACCTCGATTCCCTCGCCGGACGAGTCGCCCGGCTCTCCGCTGACCTCGTAGCCGGCGCTCTCGATGGCTCCGACGACTTCGGCCTCGCTCGTCGCGCCCGTGTCGATGCTCACGATCGCCGTTCCGGTCGTCGGCTGGAGAGTCGTCTCACGCACGCCGTCGAGGCGCTGGAGGCTCTTGTCGACCTTCTGTGCACACGACGGACAGTCCATCTCGGGGACGGTCACCCGGACGGTCGTCTCACCGGGGTCCTGTCCACCGTCTCCCGCCGTCTTCGATTTGCTCGTCATTACGTACTCGTTCGGGCCACAGTTCGATAAGCCCTTGTTGGAATATTCCAACTACGCCGCCGCCCGCGCTCGTTCGCCGGCCGCCACACGGGGGTGACGCCCGTCGTCGCAGGCTGACAGCCCGCAGTATCAGTCGTAGCTCGCCAGCTCACCCATCAGCTGCTCGTCGGCCACGTACTGCTTTGCCAGTCGCTCTTCGGCCCGTCGCAGCCGGTAGGTGAGCGTCGACCGCGGCACGTCCAGGTGGGTGGCGAGTTCGCCCACGTCGACCTCGCGGGGCGATTCGTAGTAGCCGTGTTCGACGGCGGCCCGGAGCGCGGCCTCCTGTTCGGCCGAGAGCGACCCCGATCCGCTCGTCTCGCCCTCCGTCGACGTCTCTGCCGTCCGGAGCATCTCCGTCCGAGCACAGTCCCCGACTGCCGCTTCGAGCGCGTCGAAGAAGGTCGTGACGTCACCCGCTCCCGAGTGTATGATCCGCCACGTGTAGTGGCGACTCTCGTGGCGCGTCTCGAAGAGGACGCCGTTACCGAGGTGGTCGCGCGCGATGTGGGGCACGGAGTCGCAGTCCGGCGTCCGCTCCCAGTTCGAGTAGAGCACGAGCGTCTCGTCGTCGTGATCGAGCACCTGTGTCGTCTGGGTCGCGCCACAGTGGTCGGTCGCCAGACAGTCCGCGTAGTAGTCCGCGTCCAGAAAGGCGTCTTCGAGGGCGCTGAGTGCCTCGGGCGATCCGGTGGCGTGGTCGACCCGCCAGAGCCGATCCGCGGTCGCGTGCAGCGAGAGCGATCGAATCCGAGCCTCGGGGTGGTCGGCGAGCGTGTCGGCCACCCTGTTGCAGCCGGGTTCGTACTCCAGAGCGAAGACGAGTTCGCGCATACCCTCGCTACGGGTCCCCGTGACTTGACGGCTTCTCTGCGTCGTCCCCTCTCTCGGCGACGCCGCCGGAGACCGGGCGATTCGCCGCTGCCGAACCGCTTCGGCACAGGTGTCTTTCCCCCACTTCGGGAACTAGCACGGGATGACCGTCGCGATCGCCCTGCCAAATCGGCCGCTCGACCGACTCCGTCGACGCCGTTCGGTGGAACCACAAGCGACGCCTCGAACGAACACCCTCTCTCGGTCGCCCTGCCAGCCATGACTGAACACGACCGACTGGAACGGACCGGATCGGGGACCGACTTCGACTTCAAGAACGACGTGCTGGCCGAGTTCAAGTCCCAGACCGGCTTGACCGAGCAGACCGTTCGGCTCATCTCGGCGGAGAAAGACGAGCCCGAGTGGATGCTCCAGCGGCGGCTGGACGCTCTCGAACGGTACCGACAGCTACCGATGCCCGAGGGGTGGCCTGGACAGCCCGACCTCTCGGAGATCGACGTCGACGGGATCGTCCCGTACCTGCGGCCCGACCTGGAGACCGACGACAGCGTCGACTCGTGGGAGGATCTCCCCGACGACATCGCGGCCACGTTCGACAGGCTCGGTATCCCGGAGGCCGAGCAGCGGGCACTCTCGGGAGCCGGTGCGCAGTACGAATCCGAGGTCGTCTACCAGAACATGCAAGACCACCTCGAAGAGCAGGGCGTGATCTTCTGTGATATGGACACGGCGGTCCAGGAACACCCCGAACTGGTCCGCGAACACTTCATGACGACGTGTGTCCCACCGTCGGACAACAAATTCGCGGCGCTACACGGTGCCGTCTGGTCGGGCGGCTCGTTCGTCTACGTTCCGGAGGGGGTCACGGTCGAGATGCCCCTCCAGGCGTACTTCCGGATGAACGCCGAGGGAATGGGGCAGTTCGAGCACAAGATCGTCATCGCGGAACCGGACTCGGAACTGCACCTCATCGAGGGCTGCTCGGCACCCCACTACGGCACGCACAACCTCCACAGCGGCTGCGTCGAGGTGTTCGTGGGTGAGGGTGCTCACGTCCAGTACTCGACGGTCCAGAACTGGTCGACGAACACGTACAATCTGAACACCAAACGCGCCATCGTCGAGGCCGACGGGACGATGGAGTGGGTGTCCGGTTCGATGGGGTCGAAGGCGACGATGCTGTATCCGGCCTCGGTCCTCAAGGGTCCCGGCGCGACGGACAACCACATCACGATCGCCATGGCTGGCGAGGGCCAGAACATCGACACCGGCGCGAAGGTCTATCACAACGCGCCAGACACTCACTCGACCGTCGAGTCGAAGTCGATCTCCAAGGACGGCGGCCGGACGAACTATCGGGGCCTCGTCCACATCGCCGACGGGGCCGAAGATGCTTCGACGAGCGTCGAGTGTGACGCGCTGATGTTCGACAACGAGTCCACGTCGGACACGATGCCGTACATGGAGATCCAGGAGTCGAACGTCGACGTGGCCCACGAGGCGACCGTCGGCAAGATCGGCGACGAGGACGTGTTCTACCTCCAGAGCCGCGGTCTGGACGACGACGACGCAAAGCAGATGATCGTCGCCGGCTTCATCGAGCCGATCACGGAAGAACTGCCCATCGAATACGCGGTCGAACTGAACCGCCTCATCGAACTCGAGATGGAGGGGAGCCTCGGGTGACCGTCGCCCACTCGCGCCGCCGTCCCGAGTAGCAAACTGTTTAGGGCCACCTAAATTATCTATGCCTTATGACGGCGGCAAACACGGACGAACCGATCGAAAACAGTCACGAACCGGCATTCGGGGACGACGCGATCGAGGCGGTGGCGTTCCTGGCCCGCTCGGAGCATCGGCTTCGCGTTCTCGCACTGCTCGACGACGGCGTCCACTCGCGTACCGCGCTCGGCGAGCACACGGGCGTCTCGCGTGTCACGCTCAGTCGCATCCTCAACGACCTCGCCGACCGTACGCTGATCGAGCACGATCCGACGGAAAACACGTACGCACTGACCGGCTTCGGCGAACTCGTCTACGCGGACTTCGCTCGCCTCCTGGGCACTGTCTCCGTCGGGCAGGCGGTTCCCGACGTCGTCGATCGACTGCCCACGGAGTGGTTCGACTTCGAGCTTCGGTGTCTCAGCGAGAGCACGCTGGTGGCCCCCGACAGCGACGACCCGCTCGCTGCCGCGAGGGTCGTCGCCAACGCCGTCCAGGACGCTTCGAGCTTTCACGCGCTGCTCGGGACGTTCATCTCGCTGCCGATGTACACGTTCGAGGACGCAGTTCGATCCGGCGACCCGCCCGACGGTGTGGTCCTGTTCGACGCGAGCCTGACGGAGACGATGGTCGACGACGCCGACCTCCGAAATCGCTGGCGACACATCGAAGCCGAGATCGGTTCGACCGTCTACTACACGGTCGACGACCCCGTTCCCTGTAGCATCGACCTCATCGACGGCGACACGGTGTTTCTGACCGTCGACCGCGAACAGCACAGCGGCTTCGACATTCTTCGCTGTACCCATCCGGCAGTCGTTCGCTGGGCCCGAGAGACGATCGAGAGACAACTGGCGGACGCGACCCCGCTCGATCGGTGTCTCTCTGCACGATCCTGAACAGCCGCCTGTACACACACCGCTGGCTGTAACACGGCGTGAACAGCGTAAACGGGCCCGTTACACCACACGGCGCGAATTACTAATGCTGTTTAGGCACGCCTAATTCATATGGTACGCAGACGGCAACTACTCGCAAGTGGTGGCACTCTCATTGGAACAGCTCTCGCCGGTTGTCTCGGCGACACCAGCGGCTCGGAGGAGCCGACGACCACCACCACAGATCGGTCGACGACGACTCGCTCCCGATCGACGGACGGGGCGGCGTCGTACACGGTGACAGTCGAACCGAACCCATCGTACACGTTCGAAACAGTCCCGGAGACCTACGCGGCGATTCCGAGTGTCTGGATGGACATCGGCATGGCGCTGGGCATCCAGCCGACCGCGACAGCCAGTCTCGAACGCGCGCCGCTGAAGTACTACGACGCTCTCCCGAACGTCTCCTTCGAGGAAGACGAGGTGGTGAAACTCGCGTCCGACTCCGAATCCGGCTACGACAAGGAGAACTTCTACGCCGCCGACTGCGACGTTCACCTCATCGACCCGCGGATGTTGAAGTTCTTCGCGAACTGGAACGACTCCGACATCGAGGAGATCCGGACCGGCGTCGGGCCGTTCCTCGGATCGAGCATTCGGTTCGCGTCCTCTTCCGCCGTCGGCCGCGAGCCGTACTACCGACTCTACGGGGCCTTCGAGAAGGCCGCGGAGATCTTCCAGCGCCGCGAGCAGTTCGAAGCGTGGCAGTCGTTCCACGCCGACTTCATGTCGACGATCGAGGCGGGCCTCCCACCGGAAGACGAGCGCCCGACGGTCGCCGCCATCTGGCGCGGCGTCAGGCCGGACTCTGGCCAGTTCCGTATCGCACCACTGGACCCGCTCCAGAACAACACGCTCACGTACCGCCGGCTGGGCATGCGAGACGCCTTCGCCGGCAACGTGCCGGACGGTCCCATCGGGTACGAGGAGCTCCTCGACGCCGATCCGGACTACATCGGTGCTGTCGGTGGGCTCACGTCGCTCACTCACGACGAGTTCGTCGAGACCGTCGTCGAACCGTTCGAGGCCAACTCGAACGGACAGGACCTGACCGCCGTCCAGGAACGGAACCTCGTCCGGACCGGCGGTCAGTTCATGGGTCCGATCGTCGACCTCTTCTCGACGGAGGCACTCGCCAAGATGGTCTATCCGGAGTCCTTCGGCGAGTGGCCGGGATCGCCGGACGCAATCGAGCCGTCCGAACAGCTCTTCGACCGGCAGGCTCTCTCGGCGATCATCAACGGGAACTTCTAGGCATCGATGGCGAAGGTACTCGACGAACTCGCCGAGCGTTCCGCCGTCGGGCGTGACTGGTACGTGACCTCCAAACTCGCCGCACTCGCGCTCTGTAGCCTGGGGATCCTGCTGCTCGTCACCCTCCTGCAGGTGAGCTTCGGCGCGTATCCGCTGACACTCGGCGAGGCGTGGGCGACCGTCTTCGACCCGGCGATCCTGCTGAACGGGGACGTCTGGCACGCGTTTCTCCTCAGTGGCGACACCCCGGAGTGGTTCACGCGCCGACAGCTCGTCGTCTGGAACATCCGGCTCCCGCGGATCCTCGTCGGCGTCCTCGTCGGTGCGAACCTCGCGGTCTCGGGCGCGATCTTCCAGATCATCACGCGCAACGAACTCGCCAGCCCCTACATCCTCGGCGTGAGCGACGGCGCTGGCCTGGTCGTGCTCCTCACGCTGACGGCCTTCTCCGGCTTGCTCCCGTTGTTGCCGGTGCTGGCCGCAGCTGGCGGGGGCGCTGCGTTCTTGCTCGTCTACGTCATCGCCTGGAAGAACGGGACCAGTCCCGTCCGGCTGGTACTTGCCGGCGTCGTGGTCGGGACCGTCTTCGGGTCCGTCCAGCGAGCACTGTTTTTCTTCATCGACAATCTCGGTGTCGTCATGTCGGCCCAGACGTGGCTCTCCGGGTCGCTCCTGGGAACCGACTGGGCACAGGTCCGCATCGCGCTCCCGTTTACCGTGCTCGCGATGCTCCTGGCCTTCGCCGTGACCCGAGAGCTCGACGTGTTACTGCTTGGCGAAGAGACTGCCGAGTCGCTCGGTATGCCCGTCGAGAAGGTCCGCTTTGCCGTCGCCGGCATCGCCATCCTCTCGACGGCCGCCGCAATCGCCGTGGCGGGGCTCGTGGGCTTCGTCGGTCTGATCGTCCCCCACATGGTTCGCAACATCGTCGGCAGTGATTCCCGCCGGCTCCTCGCCGGCTGTCTCTTCCTCGGGCCGACGCTGCTGGTCGGTGCCGACGTTGGCGCACGTCTCGCTCTGAGCCCGATACAGCTCCCCGTCGGGATCATCACCGGGCTCGTCGGTGGGCCGTACTTCCTCTACCTGATGCGCAAGAAAGAGAAGTTGGGTGAGGTCTGATGGCGGGCGATCACCGTTCGCGCAAGTCGGGGACCGACGACCGCACGGACGACGCGACGCCCGACCGACGCCCGCCGACGACGGCGGTCCGTGGCACGGATCTCGTCGTGGGCTACGGCGACACGTCCGACCCGGTCATCGATGGGGAGTCGATCGACATCCCGACCGACGAGGTGACCGCGCTCATCGGGCCCAACGGCAGCGGGAAGAGCACCCTGTTGAAAGGACTCGCACACAGGCTCGAACCGGACCGCGGGACGGTTCTGCTCGACGGGCGAGCGGTCGACTCGTTCGGCACGAAGGCGCTGGCTCGGAAACTGGGGCTGCTCTCTCAGGAGAACGTGGCACCTGAGGGGATCTCGGTCGCCGACCTCGTCGAACGCGGTCGGTATCCCCACTGTGGCTTTTTCGACTCGCTGTCGGACACGGACCACGCCGCCGTCGACGACGCGATACAGCTGGCCGGCATCGACCACCTCCGGGAACGGGACGTGGGTAGTCTCAGCGGCGGCCAAGAGCAACTCGTGTGGATCGCGATGGCACTCGCACAGGACACCGACGTGGTGTTGCTCGACGAACCCACGACGTTCCTGGACCCCCACCACCAGCTCGAAGTGATGCAGATCGTCGAGACGCTGCGGGACGAAAGCGACACGACCGTCGTCCTCGTTCTCCACGACATCGGGCAGGCGGCCCGCTACGCCGACCACGTCGTGGCGCTCAAAGACGGGGCGGTGTACGCCCGCGGCCCCCCCGAGTCGATCGTGACGCCGGCCCTGCTCGCCGACGTCTTCGAGATCGAAGCGACGGTCGTCGAGACCGAACACGGCCCTCGGATCGTCCCGCTCGATCCCATTCACGACGACTCCACGTAGGGCGGCTAGGAGACGACAGCAGAGAGACGAGCGTGCTGTCTTCGTGGACTCAAAGCCGTCTTTGAATCTTCCACAGACCGATGGCGTTCCCACTCTGACACTGTGGTATGGAACGCAGAGCGTTTCTGACGACGATCGGTGTCGGACTGACGGCGGCTAGTGGCTGTCTCTCTTCTGGGAGTGCGAACTCACAGACGACTGACCCTTCGACGGACACGACGGAGTCGACCGAGCGTGATCGATTCGAGGCGACACTCGTCGAAACCGACGAGACTGTCGAACGCACCGTCGGCACGGGCGCCCTCGAAGAGCGCGGCCGCCGTCGGCCACACCGCGTCGCGGTCACGAACTCGGGCGACGAGCCCAAACAGGTAACTGTCTCTCTCGAGCGGTCGGGTACCACCGTTCTGGACGAGGTGTTCACACTCCGATCGGCGGCAACAGTCGGTGTCGCGCTCACGGAACTGGGCAGCTACGACCTCACAGTGACCGTGCCAGCAGCCGACGCGACGGAGACGATCTCTCTCGGTCCCGATCGCTTTACGTGTAACGTGACGAAAACGTCGATCGGGATACAGGACGGTGGCGCTCTCGACGTACTGTCGACGTCCACGCGCATGGCCTGTCCCGGTGTCGTCACCGAACGTGTCTCGGCAGACGCCGTCGCCTCACGCACGCTCGGAGACGCCTCGACTGACGAGGACCCGGAGGAGACGACGCACGGCGTCGCCCTCCGGAACGAATCCGATCGGACCTGGACGGCTCGCCTCCTCGTCGACAGCGACGCCGGTCCCCTGTTCGACGGCGTGTACACCGTCGCGCCCGGCGGACGTGTCCGGCTCACGCTCGCCGAACCTGGCAGCTACTCTGTCTCCTTCGACGTGCTCGAAACCGGTGGGACTGCGACCGAAACGGTTCCGTCTTCGTCGTTCGACTGCAACGAGTCCTCGACGCGGGCGACGATCGACGCCGACGGCGAACTGTCCGTGAGTACGATGACGACGCTCGTGGCCTGTCCCGAGTCGACCCCGGATACGACGACGAACTCCTCGTCGTAGTACGACTGGGCAACTCTACGTGCTGTTTTCGCTCGCCAGGGTGTCCCAATGCTGTTCGACTCTCGGACATCGTCTGATCGAACCTCCCCACGTCGCCGCGAACGCCTGTCGTCTCTGAGAAGTTCTCCGAGCGTCCCCCTACACCCCCAAATCGGCGACTCCGGCCTCGATACCCTCCCCACCGCTGTCCTGTGGTTTCACTACCCACGCCGTGTTCGAATCGTTGGCCTTTTATAGTCTCCTCTCTCACGATTATATCCGTACGAGGGATGACGGACGCCGGGTCGCTGCCCGCTACGTCACCCCGGCTCTCGGCGACTTCGGTCGTCGGCGAGTAGCGAGCGAGCGTGTCTCCGATCGCCGCTTCGCGGTGATCGGCACGCTCGCGAAGGATGAGGATCTCACCCCTGCGGTCCGCCGTCAAGATGAGATCTGATGTGAGCCCTGACGGACCCAACACGATGTAGCTGGGGAGGGATACCCCAGCATTTGCTTCCGACGGAGTGATACCTTTCCGCCGCTGACTATGTCAGCACATTCCGGTTGATCCTGCCGGAGGCCATTGCTATCGGAGTCCGATTTAGCCATGCTAGTCGCACGGGCTTAGACCCGTGGCGTATAGCTCAGTAACACGTGGCCAAACTACCCTATAGACCATGATAACCTCGGGAAACTGAGGCTAATCGTGGATATCGCATTCATGCTTGAATTGCCGAATGCGAGAAACGTTCCGGCGCTATAGGATGTGGCTGCGGCCGATTAGGTAGACGGTGGGGTAACGGCCCACCGTGCCAGTAATCGGTACGGGTGGTGACAGCCAGAACCCGGAGACGGTATCTGAGACAAGATACCGGGCCCTACGGGGCGCAGCAGGCGCGAAACCTTTACACTGCACGACAGTGCGATAGGGGGACTCCGAGTGCGAGGGCATATAGCCCTCGCTTTTCTCGACCGTAAGGTGGTCGACGAATAAGGACTGGGCAAGACCGGTGCCAGCCGCCGCGGTAATACCGGCAGTCCGAGTGATGGCCGCTGTTATTGGGCCTAAAGCGTCCGTAGCTTGCCGTGAAAGTCTATCGGGAAATCGACGTGCTCAACGCGTCGGCTTCCGGTGGAAACTGCACGGCTTGGGGCCGGAAGACTCAGCGGGTACGTCCGGGGTAGGAGTGAAATCCTGTAATCCTGGACGGACCACCAATGGCGAAAGCACGCTGAGAAGCCGGACCCGACAGTGAGGGACGAAAGCCAGGGTCTCGAACCGGATTAGATACCCGGGTAGTCCTGGCCGTAAACGATGCTCGTTAGGTCTGCCGTGCACTACGAGTGCACGGTGAGCCGAAGTGAAGACGATAAACGAGCCGCCTGGGAAGTACGTCCGCAAGGATGAAACTTAAAGGAATTGGCGGGGGAGCACCACAACCGGAGGAGCCTGCGGTTTAATTGGACTCAACGCCGGACATCTCACCAGTCCCGACAGCAATAACGACGGTCAGCTTGACGAGCTTACCCGAGTTGCTGAGAGGAGGTGCATGGCCGCCGTCAGCTCGTACCGTGAGGCATCCTGTTAAGTCAGGTAACGAGCGAGACCCGCATCCGTAGTTGCCAGCGATACCCTGAGGTAGTCGGGTACACTACGGAGACCGCCGACGCTAAGTCGGAGGAAGGAACGGGCAACGGTAGGTCAGTATGCCCCGAATGGACTGGGCAACACGCGGGCTACAATGGTCGAGACAATGGGTCGCGATACCGAGAGGTAGAGCTAATCTCCCAAACTCGGTCGTAGTTCGGATTGTGGGCTGAAACTCGCCCACATGAAGCTGGATTCGGTAGTAATCGCGTGTCAGAAGCGCGCGGTGAATACGTCCCTGCTCCTTGCACACACCGCCCGTCAAAGCACCCGAGTGAGGTCCGGATGAGGCCATCATGCGATGGTCAAATCTGGGCTTCGCAAGGGGGCTTAAGTCGTAACAAGGTAGCCGTAGAGGAATCTGCGGCTGGATCACCTCCTACTGAACGGGATCAGGCCGACGCGCCTGGCCCACCTGCTGTTACCGTTGGTCGAGCGCGACCAACAATTTGGTCGGAAGACCGTGTTGGGCCGTCAGGGCTCACAAGACCTATCCGAGGCGGATCTCCCCTCCGGGGAGGCTGGGTGCAACTCCCAGCGGGTCCGTACCTCGTAGCAGTTCCGAACCGAGCCCCTTAAGTGTGGGACGGCGCTCGGATCTGGTACGAAGACCAGTGCACTACCCCGTGCAAGCGTGGGTAGGAAGGGTCGATGTACAGACCGGGTCGCACCGGCTGTACTGATGACACCGCGTGTACGTGCGATCCAGGCGTCCACTGGACTCGTGCAATTTCATCGAGTCACAACCAAATTTGACGTTGGCTACTGTGCCGCCTGGTGGATAGCTCGGCTCGGAAGCCGATGACGGACGTGCCAAGCTGCGAAAAGCCATGGGGAGCCGCACGGAGGCAAAGAACCATGGATCTCCGAATGGGAATCCCTTCAACAATTGCTTCGCGCAATGGGGAACCTCGAGAATTGAAACATCTTAGTATCGAGAGGAATAGAAAGCGCAATGCGATGTCGTTACTAACCGCGAGTGAACGCGACACAGCCCAAACCGAAGCCCTCACGGGCAATGTGGTGTACGGACTACCTTTCATCGGCCGACCATCTTCACGAAGTCTTCTGGAACGAAGCGTGATACAGGGTGACAACCCCGTAGTGAAGATCAGTACGTCGTGCGGTAGTTCCAGAGTAGCGGGGGTTGGAAATCCCTCGTCAAGATGGCAGGCATCGACTGCCAAGGCTAAATACTCTCCGAGACCGATAGTGAACAAGTAGCGTGAGCGAACGCTGAAAAGCACCCTCAGACGGGGGTTGCAATAGGGCTTGAAATCAGGTGGCGATCGAGCGACGGGGCTTGAAAGGTCCTGTAACAAACGAAAGCGGCGCGAGCCGCGTGTAGGACTTACAGGAAGCCGAAGTTCCGTCGTGCGTTTTGAAAAACGAGCCAGAGAGTGTGCCTGTTTGGCGAGTCTAACCCGATAATCGGGGAAGGCATAGGGAAACCGACATGGCCGCAGCATTGCGAGGGCCGCCGTCTTCAAGGGCGGGGAGTCAAACGGGCACGACCCGAAACCGGGTGATCTACGCGTGGGCAGGGTGAAGCGTGCCGAAAGGCACGTGGAGGCCCGTTAGGGATGGTGTCCTACAATACCCTCCCGTGACCTACGTGTAGGGGTGAAAGGCCCATCGAACCCGGAAACAGCTGGTTCCAACCAAAACATGTCGAAGCATGACGTCCGCCGAGGTAGTTCGTGGGGTAGAGCGACCGATTGAGGTGCTTCACTTCGAGAGAAGTGAACACTTCTGTCAAACTCCGAACCTACGAACGCCGTCGACGCGGGCAGTCCGGTATGCGGGGTAAGCCTGTGTACCGTAAGGGAGACAACCCAGCGCCGGGTTAAGGTCCCAAAGTGTGGATTAAGTGTGATCGAAAGTGGTCTCAAGCCCTAGACAGCCGGGAGGTGAGCTTAGAAGCAGCTACCCTCTAAGAATAGCGTAACAGCTTACCGGCCGAGGTTTGAGGCGCTGAAAATGATCGGGACTCAAATCCACCACCGAGACCTGGCCGCTCCCGTGAAAGGGAGATCGAGTAGGTTGGCGCTCCGATTGGATGGAAGCAGGGGTGAGAACTCCTGTGGACCGATCGGTGACGACAATTCTGGCCATAGTAGCAGCGATAGTCGGGTGAGAATTCCGACGGCCGAACGAGCAAGGGTTCCTCAGCACTGTTCGTCAACTGAGGGTTAGCCGGTCCTAAGTCCCCCCGTAATTCGAAGGGGACGACATGGGAAGCTGGTTAATATTCCAGCGCTCATATGCAGTGAAACCGACGCCTCGGGGTCGACCAAGCCGGGCCTTCGCCCGGTCGAACCGTCCAAATCCGTGGAAGCCGTAATGGCAGGAAGCGGACGAACGGCGGGATAGTGAAAATTGGTTCAACCTGGGGCCCGTGAAAAGGGAGCATATGATCCGTACCGAGATCCGACACAGGTGCTCGTGGCGGCGAAAGCCAAGGCCTGTCGGGAACAACCGACGTTAGGGAATTCGGCAAGTTAGTCCCGTACCTTCGGAATAAGGGATGCCTGCTCCTGACAGGAGCAGGTCGCAGTGACTCGGACGCTCCGACTGTCTAGTAACAACATAGGTGACCGCAAATCCGCAAGGACTCGTACGGTCACTGAATCCTGCCCAGTGCGGGTATCTGAACACCTAGTACAATAGGACGAAGGACCCGTCAACGGCGGGGGTAACTATGACCCTCTTAAGGTAGCGTAGTACCTTGCCGCTTCAGTAGCGGCTTGCATGAATGGATTAACGAGAGCGTCACTGTCCCAACGTTGGGCCCGGTGAACTGTACGTTCCAGTGCGGAGTCTGGAGACCCCCAAGGGGAAGCGAAGACCCTATGGAGCTTTACTGCAGGCTGTTGCTGGGACATGGTCGCTACTGTGCAGAGTAGGTAGGAGCCATTACACAGGTATCCGCGCTAGCGGACCACCGAGGCAGACATGAAACACTACCCGGTAGTGACTGTGACCCTCACTCCTGGCGGAGGACACCAATAGCCGGGCAGTTTGACTGGGGCGGTACGCGCTCGAAAGAATATCGAGCGCGCCCTAAGGCTATCTCAGCCGTGACAGAGACGCGGCGAAGAGCGCAAGAGCAAAAGATAGCTTGACAGTGTCACTACCAACACGGTGACGCTGACGCGAAAGCGTGGTCTAGCGAACGGATGCGCCTGCTTGATGCGGGCCGATCTACGACAGAAAAGCTACCCTAGGGATAACAGAGTCGTCACCGGCAAGAGCACATATCGACCCGGTGGCTTGCTACCTCGATGTCGGTTCCCTCCATCCTGCCCGTGCAGCAGCGGGCAAGGGTGAGGTTGTTCGCCTATTAAAGGAGGTCGTGAGCTGGGTTTAGACCGTCGTGAGACAGGTCGGCTGCTATCTATTGGGGGTGTAAAGGTATCTGACGGGAACGATCGTATAGTACGAGAGGAACTCCGATTGGTGGCCACTGGTGTACCGGTTGTCCGAGAGGGCACGTGCCGGGCAGCCACGCCACACGGGGTAAGAGCTGAATGCATCTAAGCTCGAAACCCACCTGGAAAAGAGATACCGCAGAGGTCACTCGTAGAAGACGAGATAGATAGACTCGGGGTGTACGCGTCGAGGCAACGAGACGTTGAGCCCGCGAGCACTAATCGACCGAAGCCACACACTCATTGCACTGTGACTCAATTTGCACGAGTCCAGGCGTTTACTGGATCGCACGTATTGCGCGGAGACCGAGAGTGGTAGTTTCACGGTTCGATTCCGTGACTCGGCGTAAAGGCGGCCATAGCGGCAGGGAAACACCCGTACCCATCCCGAACACGGCGGTTAAGCCTGCCAGCGTTCCGGTGAGTACTGGGGTGTGCGAACCCCTGGGAAAGCCGGTTCGCCGCCTGCTATTCATACTACAGAGCCCGCAGCCGTGGTGGCTGCGGGCTTTTTTCATATCGATCGGGGAGCGGTGGTGCCCGGTCTCTCCCTCTTCTGAGAGACATCGCTCCGATGGAGGAGAGGCTCGTTGCAGTCGTGTGAAGACCATGTCGGCGTCTCCGTCCGGATCAGTGATCCTCCTCGCTCGTGACGAGGACCACCGCGACGGCGCTTCGACGCATGCAAAAGCACAGTGGGTCGCCGGTCACACGTGTCGTCTCCGATCGCTTCGCACACCTGCGGGTCCGTCGTCGTTCGCTGCGTGGGTCGTGGTCTACGAGCTCGGGCCTCCAGTGACGGTCCAGAACAGACTCTCGATGGACTTGCCGAGGAAGTATCCGACGATGGCCCACAGCACGCCACTCTCGACGCCGTACAACCCGAACCCGACAGCACCGCACAGCAGCGCGCACGCGATCTCCGGCCGGTCGATTACCGATTGCTTCATGCGGATCGCTGTTGCCCGACGACCGAGAGTGTTCTCCCGAACCGATTCGCCGGTGGCGACACCGACCGTCGCTTAGAGTCGTGTGTGGTCGCCTGTCAGTTCGAAAGGCGAATCTAACCTCCTGGTGGGTCAAAACAATCATCGTATCTTAGATTAGTGGAACTAAAAATGCTTGTCTATATTTGAAAAGCTCGAAGATGGCTTCCTCTCTCTGAAATACGGAATGATATAGGATATTTTGTTGTAATAGGGGTGCATATATCTATAGAACAGTCGAAAATACGGGCGATTTGGTGATTCTTCCTCCGGTCATGGTGCCACGGTCGTTCCACGAGTGACTGCACGGGATACGGGATAGTCCGATTCTATTACAGCATTAGTGTTGTAATGCAGGCGCTGGTCCGATATGCCACCAAGTCCGCTAATAGGGAATTCTATGCACTATAGGCGAACTTCGTTCACTATTGGCTATTCCCTCGCGTTCTTCTGGCATAGATCTGGTTCTCGAAGCGAACGGTTCAGCTATGCTGAACTCCAGTCGCCATGCCTGTACACGTACTGACTCTCTCGACGGCTGTCGTCAGTCTGGTCACGCTGTCGGCGGCTCGAACGGTCTCCAACTGTGATGAAAGAGTTCGGTATCCGGCTACGAGGTCTGTACCCGGAGCGTCGGCACCTTCTCGTCGGCGTCTCGGCTGTTGAAGTCGGTGTACAGGCCGCTCTGTGGCTGCTGGACGGCCAGACTGACGACGCTATCGCCGCCGGCCTCCGATTGGACGAACTCGGTCACGTCGACGGTCCACCACTGCGGCGTTCGGGTGACGGTCACAGAACCGAGTGCCGAGCCCAGCTCGGGTTTCGTGTCCCAGGTGAGTCCGCTCTCCGTCCAGCTGTCGTCGCCGACGGCGCTGATCGCACAGTCGACGGCATCTCCGCCGTTGTCGTCGGTGACCGCGCCGTAGAGGTAGAGCACGGCCTCGTCGATCGAACCCGACAGCGCGCTCAGGTCGAACGTGAGATACCCCTGTCGACTGTAGCCGGTTGACGCGTTCTTGACGACCAGCGACGACCACGATCCGTAGTTGTCACCGGAGTACGACCCGTCCCGGACGAAGGTGTCGGCCGTCGGGGTGAGCGCCGTCGTGTCGGGGCGACTGGTCGTGACCCGCAGCGACGGCGGGTGCTCGTCTGCCTCCCGGCTGTCGAAGCTGGCGTAGCGCTCGTCGTTCGGTTGTCGGAGTGCGACGCTGGCGATACCGTCACTGCTGGCGGCTGTCTGTACGAACTCGGTCACGTCTTCGCGCCACCAGCGCCGTTCCCGCGTGACGGTCAGAGAGCCCAGCGACGAGCCCAGTTCGGGTTTCGTGTCCCAGGTGAGTCCGTCCTCCGTCCAGCTGTCGTCGTCGACGGCGGCGACCGTACAGTCGACGGACGCTCCGCCGTTGTCGTCGGTGACCGCGCCGTACACGTCGAGCACGGCCTCCTGCACCTCGCCCGCGACTGACGCCAGGTCGAACGCGAGATACGACTCTCTGCTGTAGCCCGTCGGGCCGCCTTTGACGACCAACGAGGACCACGACCCGTAGTTGTCGCCGGAGTACGACCCGTCGCGAACGAACGTGTCTGCACGCGGTGAGAGCTCCGTGACGGGGGCGTCGAAGGTCGCCGAGTGAGTCGCACCGCGAGTGCCGCCGACGGCGACCTCCATCGTGACACCTGGCTGGAACTGCGTGACGCCGACCGCCGAGTCTGTACTGACGATTCCGTCCGTGTAGTGCTCGTACTCGACGGTGACCGTCTCCTGTGTTCGAGAGGGATCGGCGACGCCGATCACGAGTTCGTCGTTGCGGTGTCTGACGACGACGGCTGCCGGGCCACTCACCGAGAGCGTCCGCTCGGAGCCGGGGACCGTGATCGAACCGCTACTCCAGAAGTTGGCAGCTGTCAACCCAAGGCGTGGCACCGTGACGGCCTGGACCGTGGCGTCGTTGGCGACGATCTCGAAGCCGGGCTCCTGACTCCGCTGTCGCGTCTCGGACGCAGTGTGGCCCGGGAGCAGTGCGTACGCGTACGTCTCGGCGCTGGGATCGACACCGTGGTCGAGCCAGAGGGTCTGGTACTCGCGGGTCAGCGACTCGCTCGGTCCGCCCGCGTTGATCTCCTGCCAGGAACCGGTGCGTTCCTCGCGCTTGGCTTCGAGGTTCGGCTGGTTCGGGAACAGGTAGCCACCGACGCCGTCGAGGTGCGCCCAGGACACGCCGGTGAGCGTCTCGGACCAGTCCGGTGTCGTGGACTTCTCGGTGTCGTCGACGGTGAGCGTCTCGCTCCCGTCCGTGTGGAGATTCCGGTTCTCGACGGTGGTCTCGATCGGGCGGCCGTCGGAGCTGGTGATGTCGGCACCGAGTGCGACGACGGTATCGTCGAGGTGCAGCCAGGACTTCTTGCCGGTGAGTGATGCACCCTCGGCGTCGAACTCCATTCCGGCGATCCCGAACTCGTCGACCGACGCGCCGCCGACCCACTGTGTCGACGGCCGCGGGTGGTGAGTGCCGTCGAGAGCGGACCGCTCGCGGGTGTCGACGGTCGTTCCGGGGAGCCGGTAGGGGTCGACGGTCGGCCAGTAGCCGTCGGTGTAGTGGCCGAGGTCGTCGTTGTACAGCTGGGTCATCCCGGCACCGGTGTACCAGCCACGGAGGTTCTCCTCGTTGATCGCCTCGTAGCGTGCGATCCGCTCCGAGCACATGCTGATCGTGTAGGCCCACTCAGAGCGGTTGTGTACGACCCGGTCCATGTTGTGGAACACGTCGTGTCGGACCGGTTCGTCGGCGGCACTGATCGTCGAATCGTCGAGGACTGCCGTCGCGTTCGCGATGTCGGGCACGTCTGCATCGCTCAGGAAACTGTCCCACGTGTCGTTCTCGATCCAGCCCTTGGCGAGTGACCGGAACTCGCTGGCGTAGGGTTCCGGCGCGGTGTTCGCCAGCCGAAGGACGGTCGCGGTGATGCCGTGGCCGCGTACGTGGTCGGTCTGGTCCGCTCGCGAGATCGACCGGCCGCTGACCGCGTCCATCATCAGCCCTCTGTACATGAACGGGGCGACCGCGTCACCGACGGCGTCGTAGATCACGTCGTGGTCGACGTCCGTGATCGCCCAGCTCGTCCCGTCGAGGACGGTGAACAGTTCACCGAGCCCTTCGAGCAGGATCGCGCCGTACGACCCGATGTAGGGTATCTCTTTGTGGTAGACGTACGACCCGTCGCGGTAGAGGCCGTTCCCGCCGCCGCTGGTGTTGTACTGGAAGATATCGCTCTCTTCGATGCAGTCTCGAGCGAGAGCGATCGTCGAGTCCGTCTCCGAGATCGCGCCACGGAGCGCGGTGATGATACACATGTCGACGCGGTTGGCACCGCCACTCGTCACGTCGTACTCCGTGTACTCGTAGGGCGTTCCGGTGTGAGCGCCGACGGCGTTCGTGTAGTTCGTCTCCTGTGTCGAGGACAGTTCGTCGCCGACCAGCGCACAGATACTGACGAGACGCATCGGCGAGCCGATCTCCCAGTGCCACCAGTTGCCAAACTGGGACTGGTCCTCGTTGTAGACCCGATCGTAGAGGAAGTCGAGTCCGTCGACGATGTCTGCCACGAGCGCGCTATCGTTCTCCAGCGAACTCCCGTTCGTGGCGTAGGCCATGGCCATCTCCTGGAGGCGGCCGTAGCTGTCGGTGATGTTGCTCTCGCTCGCGCTCGCACTGGACGACGCCGGGATCGGGAGGTCCGACCAGAGCCGATCACGGTCGGCGCTGGTGTCCATCGTCTCCCAGTGGTCCTGTGCAGTCTCGTCCAGTTCGGCCAGCGGGTCCTGATACTCGGGCTGTGTCGCGTCGAAGTCACCACCGGTGAGCAACTGTGCCCATCGCTGTCTGAGCGTCTCGTACTCGCTCGCGCCGGCCACCGTCCCGGTCGTGCCAGACAGCGAGACGCCGGCCAGCGAGAGCCCCAGACTGGACTTGAGCACCGAGCGGCGCGACCAGCCGTCAGACATCAGTCTCTCCTTCGTCGAGTGTCGTTTCCCCACCGCTACTGACTGATGCGAACAGTTGCCACATCCTTCGCATACGTCTGTTATTGAAGATCGTTATGTTAAAACTTCTGCCAAGCAACAACGGACTGTCACTCCTGCGCCCGTCACACGCCGTGTCTCCGGTGTAGACTGCGCTGCACGCCCGATTTCCAAAAGAATGAATAGCGGACGGGGACAGTGGGCAGACAGCATGCCCGACTGGACAGATCCGCGAGTAGTCGGTCGTAACAGGCTCGCACCACACACCGACGTGTTCCCGTTCCCGGACGAGCAATCTGCACGCCAGGACAGCGTGACTGCCTCGCCGTGGGTCCGGCGATTGAACGGCGAGTGGCAGTTTCACCTCGCCGAGACCCCTGCGGACGCGCCAGCGATTCCGGGTGCGACGGACGACGTTGAGTGGGACCGCATCGAGGTTCCGCTGAACTGGCAACTCGACGGCCACGGACACCCACACTACACGAACGTCGTCTACCCGTTCCCGGTCGATCCGCCCAACGTCCCGACCGAGAACCCGACGGGGACGTACCGGCGCTCCGTCCACGTCGAGGAGGACTGGGACGGTCGACAGATCCGCCTGCGCTTCGAGGGCGTCGACTCCGCCTTCCACCTCTGGGTCAACGGCGAGCGCGTCGGCTACAGCGAGGGCGCGCGTCTCCCCGCCGAGTTCGACGTGAGCGACTACGTCGAACCCGGAGAGAACACGGTCACGGCACGGGTCTACAAGTGGACCAACGGGAGCTACCTCGAAGACCAGGACATGTGGTGGCTCAGCGGTATCTTCCGTGACGTCTCTCTGTACGCCGTACCGGAGACCCACGTCGCCGATATCGACGTCCGCACCGAGCTGGACGACGACTACGTCGACGCCGAGTTCTCCGCGGCGGTCGACATCGAATCGGCAGGCGATGAGGACGCGACCGGCCGTCTCCGCGCCGCTCTGGTCGACGAGGCGGGCGACACCGTCGCCACCTTCGCGGAGTCGTACGCACTGGCCGACGGCGAGACGACGCTCTCGCTGTCGACGACCGTCGAGGACCCGGACAAGTGGACCGCAGAGACGCCCGACCGCTACACGCTCCTGGTGACGCTGCTGGACGACGGGACGCCCGTCGAGACCGTTCGCGAGACGGTCGGCTTCCGCGAGGTCGAGATCGCCGACGGTCAGTTCCTGGTCAACGGCGAAGCCGTGACGATCCGCGGCGTGAACCGCCACGACTTCGATCCCGACCGGGGACGGGCCGTCACCGTCGACCAGATGCGCGCGGACATCGAGCTGATGAAACGGCACAACGTCAACGCCGTCCGGACCGCTCACTACCCCAACGACACGCGGTTCTACGACCTCTGTGACGAGTACGGGCTCTACGTCATGGACGAGACCGACATCGAGTGTCACGGGATGGAACGCATCGACGCCGTCCAGCACCTCAGCGACGATCCGGCGTGGGAAGACACCTACGTCGACCGGATGGTCCGGATGCTCGAACGCGACAAGAACCACCCCAGCGTCGTGATCTGGTCGCTGGGCAACGAGTCCGCCGTCGGGGCCCACCACGAGACGATGTACGAACTGACACGCGAGCGCGACCCGACGCGGCCGGTCCACTACGAGCAGGACCACGACCAGCGGGTCAGCGACATCGTCGGGCCCATGTACACCCCGCCCGAGGACATCGAAGACCTGGCAGTCGACGATCCGGACCACCCCGTGATCCTCTGTGAGTACGCCCACGCCATGGGGAACGGTCCCGGCGGCTTCGAGACGTACTGGGACGTGTTCGAGGGCCACGAGCGACTGCAGGGCGGGTTCGTCTGGGACTGGATCGATCAGGGCATCCGCCAGACGACCGAGGACGGAACGGAGTGGTTCGCCTACGGCGGCGACTTCGGCGACGAACCCAACACTGGCAACTTCAACATCAACGGTCTCGTCTTTCCCGATCGGACGCCCTCGCCGGGGCTCACCGAGTTCAAGAACGTCGTCGAGCCGGTCACGTTCGAGCCCGAAGCCCTCGAACGGGGCGAACTCGCCGTCGAGAACCGCTACGACTTCCGCGGGCTCGACCACCTCCGCGCCCGGTGGCGCGTCGAGGCCGACGGCCGGGTCGTCCAGAGCGGCACGCTCGAACTCCCCGCCGTCGCACCCGGCGACAGCGAATCCGTCACGGTGCCGTTCGAGGACGCCGGCCGGGGCGAGCAGTTCCTCGTCGTCGAGGTCTCGCTGGACAGCGACACCTCGTGGGCACCGGCCGGCCACACGGTCGCCACGACCCAGCTCGAACTGCCGACGAGCGAGGCACCGACGGTGCCGGCCGCGACGCTTCCCGCCCCGCTGTCCTGTGAGCGCAGCGACGACGAGATCGTCGTCTCGAACGCGGACTTCGAACTCCGGTTCGACGCCCGGTACGGCGTCGTCGACTCGCTGTCCTACCGCGGTCGGTCGGTCGTCACCGAGGGTCCCGAGATCGGACTCTGGCGTGCGCCGACGGACAACGACAGAGGACTGCCGCTGGTTCCGACTTTCTTCACGCGCTTCCTCGAACTACACGAAAACGAGGAACCGATCGCCGACTGGGACGCGCGGACGGTCGGCTTCGCACAGATCTGGCGCGAGCACGGTCTCGACAGCTTGCAGTTCCGCGTCGACGGCGTCGACACCGAGATCGGCGAGGAGACGGTCACGATCACCGTCGACGGTCGCCTCGCGCCGCCGATGTTCGCCCACGGGTTCGCGACGACACAGACGTACACGATCCACCCCACCGGTGCCGTCGAGATCGAGACGCACCTCGACCCCGAGGGCGACCTGTCGATGCTCCCGTCGCTGCCACGGCTCGGACTCGACCTGACGCTCGACGGGGACTTCGACCACGTCACGTGGTACGGCCGCGGTCCGGGGGAGTCCTACGCCGACAGCGAGCAGGCGTCCCCCGTCGGTCGGTACGAGGCCGACGTTGCCGACCTCCACACGCCCTACGTCAGGCCCCAGGCGAACGGCAACCGCAGCGACACCCGCTGGGTGGCTCTCACCGACCGCAACGGTACCGGGCTCCTCGCGACCGGGGACTCGCTGCTCGACGTGACCGCACACCACTACTCGACCGAGCAACTTGAGGGCGCAGATCACGAACACGAACTCTCCCGCGAGGACGACGTGTTCCTCTCCGTGGACCACGCACACTCCGGGCTCGGCTCCGGTAGCTGTGGACCGGAGACGTTCGAGTCCGACCGCGTCCAGCCCGAGTCGACTTCGTTCACGATCACGCTACACCCCTACGTCGACGACTGATACGACCGGCTGTACGTCTGTGAACGATTTCGCCACCCCGGGGTGGTGAAGATCGTCACGAAGTGACAGCCGGCAGTATGAGCGACACGCAGCCGTCTCCTCTCGTTTTCCACTCGCTGTCGAACACGCCACAGTACGCACCGTCTCTGGTCGATCTCTCTGGGCATGACACGCCGAAGGAGAATGCGAGCGGCGACGACTTAGAACTGCGCCGCCTGCGGTTCGATCTCGTCGGTCTTGGTCTTGATCGCCGCGCCGGTTTCGCTCTCGAAGAGGTACATCGCCGACTCGGCGAAGGAGAGACCGACCCGCTGGCCGGGCTCCGGGCGAACGGTCACCTCGGTCCGGGCGACGACCTCCGTGTCGCCGACGGTGCCGTAGATGAAGTTCTCGTTGCCCATCTTCTCGACGACGGTGACGGTCATGTCGTCCCCGCCCTCTTCGATCGTCAGGTCTTCCGGACGGATCCCGAGGCGGACGGTGCCGTCCTCGACGCTGTGGGCTTCGAGTTCGTAGCTGAAGCCACTCGGAGCGGTCAGCGTCTGTCCGTCGACGCTCACGTCGAAGAAGTTGATGCTCGGGCTCCCGATGAAGCCGGCGACGAACTCGTTTGCGGGACTCCGATAGATCTCTTCTGGCGGCGCGACCTGCTGGAGGAGCCCGTCGTCCAGCACGGCGATCCGATCGCCCATCGCCATCGCCTCGGTCTGGTCGTGGGTGACGTACACCGTCGTCACGCCGAGGTCGTTCTGGAGTTCCTGGATCTCGGTGCGCATCTCCGCCCGGAGCTTCGCGTCGAGATTCGAGAGCGGCTCGTCCATCAGGAAGATACCGGGTTCGCGAACGATCGAACGTCCGAGCGCGACGCGTTGCTGTTGTCCGCCCGAGAGCTCGTCGGGCGTCTTCGAGAGGAGGTCCTCGATTCCCATCATCTCGGCCACGTCGGTGACGCGACTGTCGATCTCCGGCGTCGTCAGCGTCGAGGAGAGGCGCAGACCGAAGCTGATGTTCTTTCGGACCGTCATGTGGGGGTACAGCGCGTAGTTCTGGAACACCATCGCCACGTCGCGGTCCCGTGGCCGGAGGTCGTTGACGACCGTCTCACCGAACCGGATCTCTCCGCCGGTCGCGTCTTCGAGGCCGGCGATACATCGCAGCGTCGTCGACTTCCCACAGCCCGACGGACCGACGAAGACGAGGAACTCGCCGTCCTCGATCTCGAGGTCGACGTCCTCGACGGCGACGATCTCGTTGTCGGGGATGTCGTCCATGTCAGTCGCGTCGTAGCTCTTCGTCAATCCATCGAGAGTTATTGCTGTCATCGTGTATCACTCCTTGACTGCTCCGCCGAGTATACCGTTTACGAAGTGGCGCTGTAGCAGGATGAACACCACGAACATCGGGACGATCGCCATCGCGGACGCGACCATCAGCTGGTCGTACGCGATCATGTCGTTGCTCATGATCTTCGAGATGGCCACCGGGATCGTGTACTTCCCTTCGCGCAACACCACGAGGGGCCACAGGAAGAGATTCCACTGGAAGAGAAACAGGATCACCGCCAGCGCGGCGAGCGACGACTTCATCGACGGGAGCACGACGCGGTAGTACAGCTGGAACTCCGACGCGCCGTCCATCCGTGCGGCTTCGAGCAGCGAGTCCGGGATCGACTGCATCGCCTGTTTCATGAAGAAGATCCCCAGCGGATACGCGGCCCACGGGAGGATCACGGCCCAGTAGCTGTTCGACAGGCCCATGTTCGAGACGAGCAGGAACAGCGGGATCACCAGCAGATTCGTCGGGAGCAACAGCGTTCCCAGAATCCCCATGAACAGCGCCCGCTTGTACTTGAAGTCGTACTTCGCCAGCGCGAAGCCGCCCATCGAACAGAACAGCAACGCCAGTCCCGTGTAGACGACCGCGATCACGAGACTGTTGAGCATGCTCCGGTAGAAGTCGACTTCCGGCCGAGCGGCGAGCGCCTCGGCGTTTGTCAGGAAGTTCGACCCCGGAATCAGCCGCGGCAGTTCACCGGCACCACCGGCGAAGATCGCCGACTGTGGCAGCGTCGAGGCGACGACGACCCAGTAAATGGGGAACATCATCACCATCGTGACGGCGATGAGGAACCCGTAGCCACCGAACTGCCACAGCGCCTCCTTTTCGAGTTTTTCGTGCATCTTAGGACACCTTGAATTGGATGAGCGACAGGGTCATGATGATCGCCACGAGGGCGACGGTCAGTGCGCTCCCGTAGCCGAGTTCGAGGTTCTGGAACGCGACCTGCCAGATGTAGTAGACGATCGTTCGCGTCTCGTTGATCGGGCCCCCGGAGCTGATGACGATCATCGGCTCGGCGAACTTCTTGAAGACGCCGATCGTCGTCGTCACGAAGACGAACAGCATGATCGGCTTCAGCTGTGGCAGCGTGATGTGGCGGAACTTCTGGATCTTCGTCGCCCCGCCGATCTCCGCGGCCTCGTACAGCGACGGCGAGATCGTCTGTAGCCCGGCGAGGATGATGATCATGTTGTACCCCGTCCAGCGCCACACCGACATGAACGCCACGAGGTTCCGCGCCCAGAAGCCGTCGCTGAGCCAGTCGATCGGACTGATCCCCACAGCGCCGAGCGCGATGTCGGCGATCCCGCCTTCCGCCGCGATCACGATGAACACGGCGGAGTACGCGACCGTGTTCGCCGACACCGGGAGCAACAGGAGACTCCTGAAGATGCCCTTGTACTTGGTGTAGGCGGCGTTCAACACGAGCGCGAGCCCGAGTGCCAGCGCGACCATCAGGGGCACCTGCACGACGAAGATGATCGCCGTGTTCAACAGCGACTGGTAGAACACGCTGTCGGTGAGCAGGCGTCGATAGTTGTCCAGACCGACGTACTGGAGGTTCGCCATCTCGGGGATCATGATCTGGTACGCCCCGATGTCGATGGCGAACAGCGCCTCCGTCGAGACGCCCTGGAACGTGAAGAAAGACAGGTAGAAGGTGTAGAAAACCGGGATCGCGAGGAACACGCCGAACAGCAGGAAGAACGGACTCAAGAACAACAGCGGCGTTCCAGGCAGCGTCGGGAGCCGGTCTTTCAACTGCTCGCGCTTGAATCGAACCTGATCGAGCAGCGGAACGAGCAGCTGGCGGCTCATGTTAGGCGACTTCACGCCCGGTCTCGTTGGCGGACTGGGTGACCCACTCCTCCAGTGCCGACTCGGGATCGAGGTCACCGTAGACGACGTCCTGCAGGAGCGGGTTGAGCAGGTTCATGATCTTCGGCGAGTCGAGCGTGTAGCGGTACGGCGGAATGTCGTCGGCGATGTCGGTCCACAGCGTACCGAGCGCCTGCCCGCCGAAGAACTCGCGGGGGTTCTCGAAGGCCTCGTCGTCCCACGCAGGCATGTACGCGCTGATGTTGCCCTCCTCGGCGAACAGGTTCGCCATCTCCTCGACGTTGGTCGTCGTGTTGACGACGAAGTCGAAGGCCCGGCGTGCCGTGGCCTCGTCGTTCTGGGCCGGGAAGCAGACGCCGGAGCCGCCGATGTTGCTCGCACGGGTGCCGCCCGACTCCAGGGCCGGGATCTTCATGCCCCGCCAGTCGCCCGCCGCCTCGTCCATCGAGGACATCAGCGTCCCGCTGAACCACGCCCCCGAGAGGTAGGCCGTGATGGTCCCCTCGTTGAAGCCGGCGAACCACTGCTGGCTCCAGCTCGCGGTGTCGTCCGTGATGCCGGCGTCGGCCAGTTCCTGGAGCTGTGCCATCGCTTGCACCGCTTTGTCGTTGTCGAACGCGAGCCGTCCTTCCTCGTCGAACTCGACGCCGCCGAGCTGGCGGTACATCATCCGCCAGAACACCGAGAGGCCGCTGCCCGGAAGCGACAGCAGCGACACGTCGTCCGGGAGCTTCTTGCCCTCCTCGATGAACTCGTCGTAGGTCTCGATGTCGTCGCTGAGCCCGTGCTCGTCCCAGATGTCCTTGCGGTAGAACAGCGTCGCCGGTCCGATGTCGTAGGGGACCTCGTACACTGCGTCCCCGTCGCTGACGACTTCCCAGATCCCCGAGGTGAAGTCGTCGCGGATGTCGGCCTCGTCGATCCAGTCGGAGACGTCACGCAGCCCGCCGGTCTTGGCGACCTGCTTGAGCGAGGTGTACTCGACCATCGCGGCGTCGGGCGCACCGGTCCCCGAGAGCAGCCGCGTCTGGAGGTTGTCGAGCAGTTCGTCCGGGCCCATGTTCGTGTGTTCGACCGTCGCGTCGGTCTCGGACTCGTAGCGCTCGATGTGTGGCCCCCACGTCTTGCTCAGCTCCCAGAAGCTGAACGAATCTGCCATGGGTACCGGTGTAGCCTCCCCGCTCTCCTCGGTGGAGCCCCCCGATTCCCCGGCGGAGCCGTCGCCGCTCTCGCCCGACCCCTCGCCGTCGGAGCCGCTTTGGCTGATACAGCCGGCCATACTTGCGACACTGAGCGTGCCGAGCGCCTTCAGTAGCTGTCGCCGATCGCTGCTCGCATTCTGGTCTGTCATTGCGGACGTGGGAATAACTATGACGTTTATACATATAGTTTTCGGATGGCACACCCCCGCCAGGTTTCGACAATAGGTTTATTGTCCGTCTGGAGTGAGTTCGAACCGAATGAGCCGAAGTCCTCAGGCGCTCGCGGCTACAGTGTCCGAACCGGCGCTTCCCGACCGCTACTTCGACCGGCCAGAGCGAAGCCAGGAACAGCTAGAACAGGCGTTGACCGCCGCGATCGAGCGGATCGGCGAGAACCTCGATCGGTACTACGACCGGTTCCCGACGGCTTCGAGCGACGACCTCGTCTACGGGTCGACCGGCAACACCGACGGGTGGACGACCGCCTTCTGGACCGGACTCTGCTGGCTCGCCTACGACGTGACCGGCCAGCGGCGGTTCAGAGACGCCGCCGAGGCACAACTGGAGACGTTCGCGCACCGCCTCGACGACGGCCTCGTCGAGACGCACGATCTGGGCTTTCTGTACACGCTGTCGGCGGTCGCCGGCTACCGGCTGACCGACGAGGAGCGGTATCGATCGATCGCGCTCCGCGGGGCCGATCTGCTCACCGACCGCTACTGGCAGACGCCTGGCCTCCTCCAGGCCTGGGGGAGTATGGACGACGAAGACGACGAGAACCGTGGGCGGATGATCGTCGACACGATGATGAACCTCCCGCTGCTGTTCTGGGCCAGCGAGGTCACGGACGACCCGCGATACCGAGCTATCGCGGCGTCTCACGCCCGCACGAACGCCGCCCACGTCGTCCGCCCGGACGCCTCGACGTTTCATACGTTCCGGTGTGACGTCGAGGACGGGACGGCTCTGGGTGGTGAGACGGCCCAGGGGTACGACGACGACTCCTGCTGGTCACGGGGCCAGACGTGGGCGATCTACGGCTACGCGGTCGCTGCCGACTATCTCGACACCGGTGCCTACGCGGGGCTCTCGGCCAAGGTCGCGAACTACTACCTCTCGCACGTCGAGGACGACCACGTCCCGCTGTGGGACTTTGACGCCCCGACGGACCCGGCGATCCGCGACAGCTCGGCCGCCGCCGTCGCCGCCTGCGGGCTTGACGAACTCTCCCGGCAGCTCCCGAGTGGCGACGAGCGCGTCCCGGCCTACCGCAACGCCTCGCTGGCGACGCTTGCCAGTCTCACCGAGCACTACACCGCGGGCGAGGCGTCCAACGGGCTGTTGACCGACGGAGCGTACCACCCGTCGGACGGCGACTACGGGGAGTGTTGCATCTGGGGAGACTACTTCTACGTCGAGGCGCTCGTCCGGGCGACCGAACACTACGACCGGTTCTGGTAACTGCCGACCGCTCTCTCGGTGTCGTGGCCGCGGCGAGTGGCCGAAATTACGACGCTTCCACGTTCGCGAGCTGTGCCGCGCCGACGAGCCCCGCCGCCGACAGGAGCACGAGGCCGAGCATGCCGAACGCGACCATCCAGCCCAGGCGGTCTGCGACGCCGCCCGTGACGACGCTTCCGAGCGACCCGAGCAAGACGTACACGGTCCGCACGAGTCCGAAGCCGGTACCTCGCTCCGCGCGGCCGAGCTGGTCGAGAAAGAGCGCCTGGATCGGCGTGCTCCAGCTCATCGCGTACCCCGCCAGCGTGACCCCGACGACGACCGGCACCAGGCCCGTGGCACCGACCAGCAGGGCGTACCCGACGACGCCACTCGCCAGCGCCAGCATCGTCGCTCGGGCGCGACCGACGGCGTCGGACAGCCAGCCGGTCGCCGGCTGGGCGACCGCCAGGACGACGAAGTAAAGCGAGAACAGCAGGCTCGCTCGCTGGAGGGACAACCCCTGTGCCGCCACCAGAAAGGTCGGGAGAAACGACGTGGCCGCCATCCCGACGAACTCCGCGAGCACGGCCACTGCCGTCCCGTAGGCCAGCACCGGCCGGGAGAGGATGTCGCGGAACAAGCCCGCGTCGAACTGCTGACGGACGCTCACGTCCGGTCGACGCGGTGGCGTGGGTCGGACGGTCACCCAGAACAGGAGCAGTATCGGCGCGGCGACGGCCCCGACCAGTAACCCGGCCCGCCAGCCGAACCGGACGGTCACGGCCGCGACCGAGATCGGGGCCAGCAGGCCGGCCGCCTGTCCGCCGATCCGATGGACGCCGATCGCTCGACCGACGCCGTCGAACTCCCGTGTGAGGAGCGTCGTCCCGGCGTTGTAGTACAGCCCGACGCCCGCACCCAGGGCGACGACGACGAGGACGAACAGCGGGAAGGTCGCCACGACGGCCAGCAGGACGCTGCCGACGGCCGCCGTCGCGAGCGAGACCAGCACGACCGGGCGCTCGCCGAACCGGTCACCGAAGACACCGGCGGGGTACTGCACGAGCGCGTACGCGGCCCACATGCCCGTCAGCGCCGCACCGATCGCCCCCTTCGACACTTCGAACGCCCCGGTGATCTCGGGAACGAGCGGACTGATGACGAGCTGGCCGACGCGACTCCCGAAGAAAGCGAGCACGCAACTCGCGAGGACGACGTGGCGATAGCCCCGCTCCATCTATGTCAGGTAGAACGGCTGGGTCCAGGCCGCGTCGTCGCCCCGGCCACGACACTCCACTCGCACGTAGCTGTGTTCTCGTCCGTAGACCAGATCCTCTGGCAGGTGGAACTGGACCGTCTCGCCCGCTCTCGTCTGCTGGATCCGCCCCCAGTCGCTCACCAGACGGGCCGTCACGGGCTCGCTGGTGGCGAGTTCGACGGTCCCGTCCTCGACCGCGATTCGCTCGATATCGACGCCGGTCGAGACGTACGTCTGTCCGGCAGCGAGGGCTTCGAGCACCGCCGCGGGCGTTCGCTCGGCCACCTGTACGACCGTCCAGGCGTTCCCCACGTCGACCGCGTCGTGGGTGTCGTCCGTTCCGAAGCCCCAGACGCGCCGCCCGGCCGACAGGAGCTGGTCCCACCGATCGGTCGCCAGTGGTGTGCCCGGACACCGCTCGATGTTGCCGTTGTAGATCTCGATGCCGTGATAGCCGGTCAGCTCCGACAGTCGGCTCTGGGGCCAGTGGTCGAAGTCGGCCTCCCAGTTGGGGTGTGCGGGGATCGCCATCGCCCCCTGTTCTCGGATGTCGTCGACGACGGCCTGGCGGTCTGCCCGTGGCTCGACGACCGCCGTCGCTCCGACGTGTACCACGTGAGCGCCGTTCGCCGTCACTTCGACGGCCGGCAACAGCGTCAGCGGCGTGTCCGCCCGATACCGGTCGGGATCGACCAGCAGGTCGTGGTCCGAGATCGCCAGGAAGTCGTGTCCGATCGACTCGTAGGCGTCGAGTACTTCCTCGACGGTGTCCGCGCCGTCGGTCTCGGTCGTGTGAGTGTGGAGGTTCCCTCGCAGCCAACGCCCGTCGCCGGTGTATGGGTGTTCGATCTGCATACTGTGGCCGCACTAATCGGACTGAGTTAAAGCTACTGCCACTTTGACCGCTCTCGAACACACACTCTTTTGGGTCGGAGCACGCACGGTGAGCCATGATCGAGAACCGAGCGACACTGGAGCGCAGTCAGACCCACGCCCTCGCACTCGACTGTCTCGAACGCGCCGTCGCCGCCGCGGCACCCGAAGCGGCGATCCGGTCGAACGTCACCGTCTCGGACGGGACGCTGTCGATCGCCGACACCGAGTACGACCTCACCGCGTACCGCGACGTGGTCGTCGTCGGGGGCGGGAAAGCCGCCAGCGGCGTCGTCACTGCGCTGGAATCGATCCTCGGCGACCACGTTACCGACGGACTGGTCGTGACCAAACACCCGACCGAGAGCGACCGCGTCCGGTGTGTCACCGGCGACCACCCCCTCCCGTCCGAGCGCAACGTCCAGGCCACGGCCGAACTGCTGGCACTGGTGGCCGAGGCCGACGCCGAGACGCTCGTGGTCCCGGTCGTCACCGGCGGGACGAGCGCACTCCTGACGGCTCCGGCCGGCGACCTCTCGCTGACGGAACTCCGCGAGACGACGGCGCTGCTGCTCGACAGCGGCGCGCCCATCGACGAGATCAACGCGGTCCGCAAACACCTCTCGGAGAGCAAGGGGGGCCGCCTCGCAGCGGCGGCCGCACCGGCCACCGTCGCAACGCTCGTCCTCTCTGACGTCGTCGGCAACGATCTGTCGGCCATCGGCAGTGGGCCGACCGTTCCGGACGAGACGACGTACGGCGACGCGCTGGCCGTGCTCGAACGGCACGACGTTACGCCGCCGGAGGCCGTCGCCGCGCACCTCGCGGCCGGGGACGCGGGTCGGCGACCGGAAACGCCGACCACCGCTGGGCTGTCGGCCGAGCGCGTCCGGACACACCTGGTCGGAGACAACGCACTGGCGCTCGACGCGGCCCGCGATGTCGCACGCGAGGCGGGGTACACGCCGCTCGTGGTGACTTCGCGCCTGCGCGGCGAGGCCCGCGAGGCCGGCACGACCCTGCTGGCCGTCGCCGAGGAGATCGCCGCCACGGGCGACCCGGTCGAACCGCCGGCAGTCGTGCTGGCTGGCGGGGAGTGTACCGTCTCGATCACCGGCGAGGGCGGGACCGGTGGTCCCAACCAGGAACTCGCACTGTCGGCCGGCATCGAGCTGACCGGCGAGACGGTCGTCGCCGCCGTCGACAGCGACGGCGAGGACGGGAGTTCGGCGGTCGCTGGCGCGCTCGTCGACGACGAGACGGTCACGGATCGGGCGGCCGCCCGCGAGGCGCTCGCGGCCAACGACGCGGGACGGTTCCTGAGCGAGGCGGACGCGACGATCCGGACCGGCCCCACGGGAACGAACGTCAACGACGTCGTGGTCCTCGTGGTTCCCGACCGCGCCTGATACTGTTGTCTGTCACTTCGTAACGAGATTCGCTGTTGCGGTCGCGACCGCAGCTATCGGCCGACGACCGGATTCCGAAGCGTTCCGATGCCTTCGATCTCTGCCTCGACCGTCTGGCCAGGCTCCAGCACCTCGACCGGATCGCGGAAGATGCCGACGCCGCCGGGCGTCCCCGTCGAGATCACGTCGCCGGGTCGCAGCGTCATGGCCTCGCTGATGTAGGCGACGAGCTCGCCCACGTCGAAGATGAACTGCTCGGTGTTCGAGGACTGCTTTCTCTCGCCGTCGACGCGCAACTCCACGTCGAGGGCGTTCGGGTCGATGTCGTCGCCGGTGACCAGTCGCGGCCCCATCGGCGCGAACGTGTCGTAGCTCTTGCCCCGGAAGAACTGCCCGTCTTCGTTCTGGGCCGTTCGCTCGCTCACGTCGTTGAGCACGGTGTAGCCGGCGATGTGGTCGTAGGCGTCGGCCTCGTCGACCGAGGAGATCGTGTCGCCGACGACGACGGCCAGTTCGACCTCGTAGTCGACCTGGGCTGGCCCTTCGGGATCGGGGTGGACGATCGGGTCTGCCGGGTTGGTGACGGCGGTCGGGGCCTTCCCGAACAGCATCGGGCTGTCCGGCACGGTCTCGTCTTGCTCCTGGGCGTGATCGTGGTAGTTGAGGCCACAGCAGACGATCTTTCCCGGCTGTGGCACCGGCGCGAGCAGCGACACCGCCGTGGGGTCGATCTGCGTCGACGCCCCGTTCTCGATGCGGGCCGCGACGTGTGATCGGTAGCTGGGGTTCGCGAGGTCGTTCAGTGACGGCTCTCCCCAGGGGAGATCCGACAGTGCGTGAATCGTCTGTTCGCGTTCCAGACCCCACGCTGGGGTCGTTCCGTCGGTGTATCGAACGAAGCGCATCAGTTCGATAGGCGGCAGTTCGACCCTTAAATCTTGAGATCTGTCGACACCTACCGACCGGCGGTATCAGCCACGTTTATGACGCGCTCGCCACACAGTGAGCGCATGGAGCGAAACCAAAGCGCCAGCGAACTCTCCGTGCCGGAGGCGACGATCGTCGACGCGTGTGGCGACCTCGACCTCCCGAAACTCGGTGTCGTCGAACAGGTCTGGGAGACAGATCCGATCCCCGCCGCAGAGATCGACGCTCACGTCGAGCGCGCCGTCGACGCCCTCGAACTCGACGACGTGCCTACGGGCGGCGAGATCGCGCTCGGCGTCGGGAGCCGGGGCATCGCGAACGTCCCCGCGATCGTCGCAGCGGCCGTCTCGGCCCTCGAAGACAGGGGGTACGCGCCGTTCGTCTTCCCGGCGATGGGGAGCCACGGCGGCGCGACCGGCGAGGGACAGGCCGAGATGCTCGCGGAACTGGGCGTCACGGAGTCGGCCATCGGCTGTGAGATCCGGTCCAGCATGGACGTGGTCGAGGTGGGTCGAACGCCCGAGCGGGACGTGCCGGTCGTCGCCGACGCCCACGCCGCCGGAGCCGACGCCATCGTCCCGATCAACCGCGTCAAGCCCCACACCGACTTCGACGGGGCAGTCGAGAGCGGGCTCTCGAAGATGCTCGTCATCGGGATGGGCAAGCAACGCGGCGCGAAGATCGCCCACGAGTGGGCCGTCGACTGGTCGTTCCGGAACATGATCCCGGAGATCGCCGGGCAACTGCTCGACGCGTTGCCGGTCGTGGGCGGGATCGCCCTGCTGGAAGACCAGCACGACGAGACGACGCTGATCGAGGGTGTCCCGCCGAGTGGCTTCCTCGACCGCGAGCGGGAACTGCTCGAACGGGCATACGACATCATGCCGACGCTGCCCTTCTCGGAGCTCGACGTCGTCGTGTTCGACGAACAGGGCAAGGACGTGAGCGGCCAGGGCCTCGACACGAACGTCATCGGTCGACGGACCTTCGCGATCAACGAGCCGGCGCCCGAGGAGCCGACGATCAAGCGCATCTACACCCGCGGGCTGACGACGGCGACCCACGGCAACGCGATGGGCGTCGGCTCGGCGGACCTGATCCACGAGGACGTGGTCGCCGAGCTTGACGCCGAGACGACCCTGATCAACGCGCTCACCGCCAGCACCGTCCGCGGCGTCCGTCTCCCGCCGGTCGTCGAGAGCGACAGGGCCGGTCTCGTCGCGGCGCTGTCGACCATCGGCGTCGTCGATCCCGAGACCGTTCGCGTGGTCCGGGCGCGTGACACCATGCACCTCGCTCGCTTCTTCGCCTCCGAGGCGCTGATCGAGGAAGCACGCCAGCGCGAGGACCTCCGGGTCGTCGAGGAAGCGACGCCGATCGAGTTCGACGACGGCACGTTCAGCGCCTCGCTGGCGGACTGACGATCGCTGCTACTGCTGTTCGAGGCTGACTGTCTGTCTCGTTTCTCCCTCGCCGTCGCCAATGGTGGCCCCCGACCAGGTCCACTCGACGGTCGGCGGTTCGGTCCACGCCGTCGGGCTGGCTGTTCCAGGCACGCCGAGGACGGCCGTCGCGAACCGGTAACTGCCGGGCTCGAAGGAGCGAGACAGGACCGGGACCGCGGTGCGTGGGTGCTGGACGTTCGTGTTCGGGACCGGTGTCGTCACCGCCGGCTCACAGCGGTCCCCGCCGCCGACGGCCCGGAGGCCGCTGAAGTCCTCGAACGACACTGCCGCCATCTGCCCCTCGGTCGTCTCTCGCACGTCGTCGGCGTACCGTTCCTCGGTCGTCGGCAGCGCGAAGCCGCCTTCCGCGGTCTCGATCGCCCGCGCGGCTTCGAGCTGGTGGATCCGGACGTGCCACGGCCCGACCGGGAGCACCTTCGTCCTGACTGTCACGTCGTCGAAGGGGTCCCACGTCGACGCTGCGACGCCGTCGTCGACGCTGCCGTCGAGGGCCGCTGTCCGTCCGCGGAAGTGCTCGCCGTCCGTACTGACCACGAGCGTGCTGTCGATGCCACAGGCGTCGAGTCCGGCGATCCCGTCGTCGACGCCGAACCCGAAGTGACTGGAGTAGGCGAACTTGTTGTACTTGTTCCGGTAGCGGGGCGCGGCGGTGCCGCCGGTGAACGCGACGACGTGGTCCGGCTCGCGCCGGACGAGCAGGTCCGCCGCCTCGATCGGTCGCTGCCGGTCGAGTTCGGGAAGGGGCCGCTCGTCGGCCGTCCAGAAGGGGTGGTCCGCGTCGACGATCAGGGGCAGGAACGCCCGAAACGCCCAGTACGGCGATGACGGGGAGTTGTACCGCTCGGTCATCTTCTGTGAGGGGTACCGGTAGCCGACGGTCAGCGTCCCGTCGGCGGCGAAGATCGGCTGGTCGAACCACCACCGGAGGTTCCGGAGCCACAGCCCCCTGATCTCGCCCCACGGGAGGTCGGCGTCTCGACCGACGAGTGCGAGCGCGCCCCAGAACGCGGCCTGGGCGAATCGATAGGTGAGGCTCCGGCCGTAGGGGACCGCGCGCCCGCTTGGCTCGAACAGGTGGCGGTACTCGCTGGCGAACTCGATCGCCCGCCGTCTGAACCGGGCCGCGCGCTCGGGGTCGTCCTCGGCCAGCCAGGCGTAGAGGAGCCCTTCGACGTGCATCGTCCACGCACAGTAGTAGTCGACCGGGGCGTCTGGACCGTCGGCGTACCAGCCGTCGTCGAGCGCGAAGGTTTCGAGGCGGTCCAGATCGGTCGCGACCTGCTGGCGGTCGAACGGGGCCTCGACCGACGACAGCCCGACGTTGGCCAGCACCCGGAAGAACCGCCAGTTGTTGTCCGGGATCCACTCGCCGTTTGCCGCCGTCAGCCACGTCTGCACTCGCTCGCGTTCGGCCTCGTCGAGTGGCTCCCAGAGCTGTTCTGGGACGAGCCCGAGCGCCATCCCCAGACAGGAGCCCTCGACGACCTTCTGTCGCCCGTCAGCGATCGTGCCCCAGTACTCCGGGTGCTCCGGGTCCGTCCCGTTGACCAGTCCCGACCGATACCGCTCCCACCCGTCGAACTCGCCGCCGCCGGCCGCGAGCGTGGCGACGCCCCACAGCGAGCGAGCGTACCCCTCGATCCCCGCCTCATGGTTCGGGAACGACGCGCCGGCCGCGCCGACGCGAACCAGCGCCCCGCCGGGACTGTGGTGTGGTTCCAGCGGTGCGACGAGCTGTCGCACCGCCCGCTGTACGTCCGACCGCGTCGCCAGTGGGTTCTCCGTGACTGGATTTCCCATACCACCCCAACCGCGCTGTGGACAATGTATGTTGTGGCTCGTCGCCCGACACGTCGTAGTTCGGGGGGATGTCCACACTGCCGGCCGTCCGTGGCCGATTTCGTCGTACGCCAGGTGGCGAATATCGTCACGAAGTGACAGCCAACAGTACGACCTCCGTGCCTTCGGTCGGTGTGGAACTCAAGGATTTATAAATAGCGCTGTCGAAAGAGGTTCGCATGGGTCAGTCGAGCAGTGGCTCCAGCCATCCGGCTTGACTCGACGACGCAGAACCACAGACCACTATGAGCTACAACGCAGCGATCATCGGAACGGGCGGTATCGCCGGCATGGGCATCCTCGGGATGCACGACGAGGAGGCCATCGGAAACGAAAAGATCGACGCCAGCCACGCTGGCGGCTACGCCAGCACCTCGGAGATCGAACTCGTCGCCGTCGCCGACGTCGACAGCGAGAAACTCGACACGTTCGGCGACGCGTGGGACATCCCCGACAGTGGCCGCTATCTGGACCACGAGACGATGCTCGCGAGCGAAGACCTCGACGTGGTCTCGATCTGTACGCCGTCGTATCTCCACGACGGCCACGCGATCGACGCCGCGCGATCGTCCGCGGACCCGGACGTGATCTGGTGTGAGAAGCCGATCGCCTCCGACGTGTCTCGGGCCCAGGAGATGGTCGACACCTGCGCGGAGACGGGGACGGAACTGGTCGTCAACCACTCGTTCCGGTTCACCGAGAAGCTCCAGCGGCTCCGCTATCTCATCCAGCACGAGAACATTCTGGGCGACGTCCGGTCGGTCAGCACCCAGTACCGCATGGAACTGATGCGAAACTCGACACACGTCCTCGACACGCTCGTCTTCCTGCTCGATACGGTGCCACGGGAGGTCAACGGCTACATCACCGGCGAAAACGAGGCCGTCGACTCGCTCGACGTCGACGAGACGGTCGACGACGCCGGTGGCGGCGGCTACGTGGTCATGGAGGACGGGACCTTCGTGACGGTCGACTGTACGATCCCGCGCGACATCTCTTCGATGACGCTGAACTTCGTCGGCACCGAGGGGAAACTCTATCTCAACAACGACGACGGCGAGTGGCGCTACTGGCGACTCGAAGACGGCGAACACGTCGAGACGCCGCTGGACAGCATCGACGGCGAGTGGACCTGGGACGACGACTACAAGAACTCCTTCGCCAACGCCGCCGCCCACGTGCAGGACCTCCTCGCTGGTGAGTCGGAGAACTACTCGCCCGGCGCGGAGGCCGTGCGATCGCTGGAGATGATCGTCGGCTTCTACGTCTCACACTACACCGGGGGCGTCGTCGACGTTCCCCTCGACCGTCCGCTGCGTGACGTGACGATCACGTCCTGGTGAGACTGTCCGCGGTCACTGCTTCGAGATCGAGGTCGCGAACGACTGGACGGTCGCCGGTCTCAGAGCCACGGCGCGCCGTCGCGCTCGACGAACCGCTCGGTCCGGTCGATCGCCTCGATCGCCTCGATGTCTTCCTCGTCGAGTTCGAGTTCGCGTGACGCGAGGTTGTCGCGGATGTGCGGCTCGCTCGACGCCTTCGGGATCGGCGTCACCACGTCTTTGGACTGGAGCCAGGCGAGACTGACCTGTGCCTCACTGACGCTGTGTTTCTCCGCGATCGACTGGAGTTCGGGCAGTTCGAAGACGTTCCCGCGTGCCAGCGGCGAGTAGGCCACGAGGTTGTAGTCGTGTTCGCGCGCGTGGGCCAGCAGTTCGTCCTGCTGGAGCAGCGGGTGCATCTCGACCTGGTGGGCAAACAGCGGGGCGGAGAGTTCTGCAAGCGCCTCGTCGAGGAGCTCGACCGAGAAGTTGCTCAGGCCGACGTGGTCGATCAGTCCCCGTTCTCGGAGTTCGTCGAACGCCGGCATCGTCTCCGCGGGATCGTAGTTGCCCACCGGCCAGTGGACGTACAGCAGGTCCAGCGAGTCGAGACCGAGGCGGTCGAGGCTGGCCGCCAGTCCCTCGATCACTTCCTCGTGGGCGAGTCCGAACTTCTCGGCGTGGACCTTCGTCGCCACGAACACCTCCTCTCGGGGCACGTCGGCCTCGGCGATGCCCTCTCCGACGAGCGTTTCGTTGTCGTAGTACTGTGCGGTGTCGACGTGGCGGTAACCCGCTTCGAGCGCGAGCCGGACGCTCTCTCGACAGGTGTCCGGGTCGGTGTTTTGCCACGTCCCGAGTCCAATCGCTGGCATCTGACGCATATCTGGTCGATTAGGCCCCACTCATTTAGCCTCTTTGGAAGCCCGGACCGGCGGTGTCACGCTGCTGGCGGCGGATTTTCGAGGGAGACGAGCCACCGTCTGTTCGGACATCGGCGACCGGCGTTCAGTATTGGTGGAGTAGCTTTATTATCACACACGGGAAACACGACAACGATGCCCCAACGGAACAACTCCGGCGAGATACAGTCAGTGCAAACGGCCTTCCAGATCCTCGAAGAGTTGCGCCGCCGCAACGAGGCGAGTCTGATGGAACTGACCGACGCCTTCTCGCTCTCGAAGAGCAGCATCCACAACTACCTGAGCACGCTGGAGGGGGACGGCTACGTCGTCAAGGAGGGCAGCACCTACCGGCTCAGCCTCAAACACCTCGCGCTCGGAGGCAAGGCCCGGCACAGAGAGCAGATCTACGACATCGCCCGGGACGAAGTGACCGACCTGGCCGAGGAGACCGGCGAGATGGCGAACCTCCTCGTCGAGGAGAACGGCAAGGGGATCTACATCCACCGCGATCACGGACCCGACGCCGTCAAGACCGACTCCTACGTCGGCCAGCGGGTCAACCTCCACAGCACGGCACTGGGCAACGCGATCCTCGCGCACCTCCCCGAGGAACGCGTCGACGAGATCATCGAGCAACACGGTCTCCCGGAGATGACCGAGAACACGATCACCGAACGCGACGAACTGTTCGAGCGCCTGAAACGCGTTCGAACGGAGGGCGTCGCCTTCGACGACGAAGCCCGCGTCAAGGGCCTGCGGTGTGTCGCCGTCCCGATCGTGAACAACGACGACGTCGTCGAGGGCGCGATCAGCGTCTCCGGGCCGACGAGTCGACTCCAGGGGGATCGCTTCCGCTCGGAACTCCCCGCGAAGCTCAAGAGCGTCGCCAACGTCATCGAACTCAACATCACGTACACGTAGTCCGACACCGAGTCGTCCAGCGCCTCGCCGCATCAACTGGCAAGCTGCCGTACGACGAGACGGCCGAGCGTCCCACGACCATCGATCCACGGCGAAGCTGTCCCACACGATCTGTCCAGCAATGCAATACGAACGTCCAATAAAGCTCGAAAACGTCTGTGTGTGCGCGAGAGGTCACATTACGGCGGCTTCGCCTCGACGAACTCCGGACGGGGTCTGTGTTAGCAAACTGTATACAGTAAAGCACGACCAATATTATCTTATAGAGAATAAAGGTCTATATATCTGGATACTATTGTGCATACACAAACTTCGTCCAGCTAGCTGCCGTCGTCGAGTCTGCCACTGCGGGCCGCTCTCGACGGGAGCACACCCTGCCCAGTGTCCTCGCTCGTCCGTGCTGTCGGTCACCCGCCGCAGAGCTTTACAGTACTAAGTGTGTAAAGCAAACCGTCGGCCGGTGACGATCAGTGCGGGACGTTGCCCCGCCATCTCGGCGACTCCGGTGTTCGTTCTTTTCCCACTACGATCCAGCATTGCTGGACTAGCGTGCTGTCGTCCGGTATCGATCACTGTTCGTCGAGCGATGCTCGACCCTCGTCCGCTCGCTTCTCTAATACGGGACGAGATTCGTCTCTGCACGAGTCCTATCTTGTATGGCCCGATGCCTGTCACTGATGCTGTACAGGCGCTAGATAGTATCACTCGGTACGAAAGATTCCCCAACACGTGCCGTTCGTCGCCGCCTCCGAGAGTCCCACCAGCCAAATGTCACTTTCGAGTCGCGTCTGCACGCACTCTCTCGACAGATCGCCGTTTTCTCTCAGCTTTTTCTGACTCGTCAGGCGTCCGTCGTCGCCAGATCCCCGAGAACGCGATCACCGAGCGCGAGGACGAGCGCTGCGCCGACGAGGTCGAACAGCAGATCGAGCAGCGTATCGCGCTTGCCGTAGTTCACGAGGATCGGCTCGACGCCGATCTGATCGGCTCCGACGTGGATGGCGTACTCGACGAGTTCCCACAGCAGGCCGCCACAGGCGACGGCGGCGACGACTCTCGGACCGGGATCGCGGCCCGTTCGCCGACAGATCGCGAAGACGGCCCCGCCGAGAATCGTCGCCGAGTGGGTGTGGGTGACGTGGTCCCACCACCGGATGTCGTCGTACGGCCCCAGCATTCCCACGGCGTGAGTGATCATCGCGGTGTCGACGTACAGGTGGTGCCACGGCTCCAGTGTCACGCCACACGTTCGCTCGACGAACTCGGTCAGGTAGGTGCCAACCACGCCGACGGCGGCGTTGACGACCGTGCCGGGGTCGCGCCGACGGAGCCCCAGGACGAACACCGCCACTAACCCGTATCTGATGGTCCGCTCGATCGCTCGTTCGTCCGGTGGCATCGTTCGTAGTCGTACTGCTCGGGCGACACACATAGCGGTGTCGCGTGCCACCGCCGGGTGGTCGTCGGCGTGCTCATACTGCCGGCTGTCCGTCTGTCACGAATTTGGGACCCCGTGGTCGCGCATCGCTTGCAACAGTGACAGCCGGCAGTATCAGGACGATTCGACCGGCGTCTTCACGACCGTCACGGGCCGTTCCGACAGTCGAGCGACCCGCTCCGCGACGCTGCCGAGCAACCGACGGTACTCGCCGGCTCGGTTCTTCGACCCGACGACAGTCAGGTCGATGTCGGCCTCGTCGCCGTACGCGAGGATCTCCTCGTGTGGGACGCCGTGGCGGATCTCGCTCACCGTGTCGACCCCGGCGTCGGCCGCCGTGGCGGTGATCGCTTCGACCGCGTCGCGGCCGGCCTCTTCGAGCGCGTGTTCCAGTCCCTCGAACTCGTGGACGTACTCGTCGCCGGGGTAGGAGCTGTAGGCGTCGGCGTCGACGACGTACAGCACGTGGAGGGCGGCGTCGTACCGCTCGGCGGCGTCGATCGCGTGCTCGATCGCTCGGTCGACACCGGGGCTCATGTCTGTCGGGAGGAGGATTCGGTCGTACATCACCGCGGTGTTCGCCCAGCAGTCAGATAAATCGGTGGCATCGTTCCCGATCGCAGGGACTACCGACTCTCGCGGTAGCGTTCGGGGACGTACGACACGATGGGTGTCGGGAGCAGGCCGACGAGGCGCTCGGCCAGCGTCGCCAGCGGCTTGCGCACCAGGACGTACACGGCCGAGACCGCCAGCAACGCGACGGCGACCGCGGTGACGGCACTGCCGGCGACCGCGGCGAGTGACACGGTCGCGATGCCGGCGACGGCGAGATCCTCGGGGGCACCGTCGTAGCGGACCCACCGCCGGGGCCGGATCCAGCGGCCGTGATAGTGGCTGTAGACGGCCCGGTCCGAGTCGGCGAGCCACGGCCGGAGTTCGAGCCCACCGGCCGCAGCGTCGGTGACGGCGTGGAGCGCCATCGCGGTGAGGCCCACGGCGACCCCGACCGTCACCGTCGAGGGCGTGGCGATCGCGAGTGCGACTGCCGGGACGGCGGCCAGCGGCGCGTACACCGGATAGTGCAGCGTCTTCCGGTGGCCGGCGTAGAGATCGAGGTCGGGGAGCAGGCCACCCACGAGTCCCGCTCCGAAGGCCACCGGCGCGAGCGTCGGCTCGCTCGCCAGGACCGGTAACGCGACCGCCATCCCCCAGAGCGCGTGCGTCGTCGCCATCATCGTGACCGCTCGTAGCCGACGGAACGGTAAATAGTTCTCGGCGGCCTCGTACGGGCGGTTACAGCGATGTCCCAGCGAGCCTCGCTGGGAAGCGACGACAGTGACTGTTGCCCTCGCCACCCCACCGACAGTGCACTTATTGTGATCCCCGCCGTCCTGTCAACTATGTCGAAAGAAACCCCGGTCAGCATGTCGGCCGCGGAGCGCGACGAGATCCTCGACAGCGGCGGGACGGGCGTCCTCTCGCTCGCTGCCGGGGACGAGCCACCGCACTCGATCCCGGTGTCGTACGGGTACGACGCGGCGGCCAGTACGTTCTACTTCCGACTGGCCGTGGGCGTCGACACCGCGAAGGGCGACCTCGACGACCGGCCGGCGTCGTTCGTCACGTATCGGGAGGAGTCCGGGGGCTGGCAGAGCGTCGTCGCCCGCGGCAGACTCGAAGACGTCGAGCGCGAGGGCATCGAGACCGAGACGCTAGCAGGGCTCGAACACGTCGACATCCCGCTGGTGGACATCTTCGACCGACCGCTCCGAGAAGTATCGTTCGAGTTCTACCGCCTCGTCCCCGACGAACTGACCGGACGGACCGAAGTCTAACGACGGTCTGGGCACAGGAAACGAGTATCCAGCGAACTTCTCGACTAAACAGGCACAGGAATCGAGCACTGTATAGATATCCTCTTACTTGGGCGTAGAAACGACGAAATCGTCGCTAGTCGCCACTGTTCTCTGGCTGTCTGACTGTCATCACGGGAGCAGCCGACGTTCGGACGAGCTTTTCGGTGACACTGCCCAGCAGGAACCGCTCGACGCCGCTTCGCCCGTGGGTTCCCATGACGACCAGATCGATGTCGTTCTCCTCGACGTAGTTCCGGATCTGTCGGTACGGATCGCCGAACTCGACGGCGGTTTCGATCGGTCCGAGCGACGCGCTCTCGGCTCGCTCGGCCACGCCGTCGACGGCCGCCTGGGCCCGTTCTTCGAGTGCCTCCACGATGACGTGTGACCGAACGTCGACGCCCATCGACAGCGGCTCGATCGCCGAGAGCGTGTGGACGCGGGCGTCGTACGCACCGGCGATGTCGAGGGCCGGATCGATCGCCGCGTTCGCGGCGTCGCTGCCGTCGGTCGGGATCAGCACGTCTTCGAAGGGCGTCGGGCGCACGTCGGCGTCCTCTCCCCGGACCGTGAGCACGGGCGTCTCGGCCAGTCGGAGCACCTTCTCGGTGACGCTGCCCAGCACGTATCGCTGAACGCCGGTCCGCCCGTGGGTGCCCATGATCACGAGGTCGACCGACGCCTCGTCGGCGTACTCGACGATCGCCTCGTGTGGCAGTCCCCGCTCGACTGCCTCCACGACGCCGATCTCTGCCGAGAGATTTTCGCGTGCGTCGCGAACGATCGCCTCGTGTGCCGCGTGCTGACTCTCGTCGCCGACGGTGTGGTCCTCGATCCGCGCATCGGCCACGGACAGGAGATGAATCGTCGCTCCGTATCGCTTCGCCATCGCTTCGGCGGCGCTGAGCGCGACCGCTGCACAGGTACTGCCGTCCGTCGGAACGAGGATGTCGTCGAACACGGTGTTCGCGCTTCGCCCGTCTGGAGTATGAACGTACCGCCGGGCTGTAGGTGGCCGCTGGCCGTCCGCTCGGCCGACGACACGACGCGGCGAGCCGGTCGAGTCACACCGCTGTCGCTACACGTCGCTCTCGGCCGCTGTGCTCTCCTCCGGATACGCTCGCTTCCAGAGGCCCCGCAGCGGGAGGGTGGCGAACGGCAGCACGAACACCCCGTACAGCAGCGCCGTCGACGAGGACAGCGCCGGCACGAGCACGACGATCACTGGAGCGAGGACGATCACGACGACACAGCCCGCGACGACGGCGGCCACCCGCCGATCGATGGGCGCGAGTGCCGTCGTTCTGACGTGCAGGTCGAACGCCGTCACGAGGGCCTCGGCGTCGGCGACGGGTCCGAGCGAGCGCCGCGGATCGTCGCCCCAGCCCGCTGCCAGCGAGATCGTGCGCGTCCCCAGCAGCCGGTCGGGGAGCCGATCGGACACGACCTCGGCGTCGCGTAGCGACCCGATCGAGGCCCACCACTGGGGCTCGTCGAGCAGGCTGTCGTACGCGACGAGTCGGTCGTCGTACCGACGGTATTCGAGCGTCCCGTACCTGAGGTAGAACGTCCCGACACGCGCCGCCAGGAGTGCGACGAACAGACAGACCAGGACGAGACCGGAGCCGAGCGCGACTTCTCGGGACGGCTCCTCCCCGCCGAGGATCACGAGCGAGAAGAGCCAGACGATGACGAAGGACGTCGCGTAGACGGGCGCACGCTCACTCAGCGCCTGGAGTGCGCCGGTGGACAGCACCGCGCGGCCGTCCGTCCGAACGCGCGCGTCCGGTTCGCCCGCGGGCACGTCGTCGACCGCTGGCGCACGGCCCGACTCGTCGGGTCCGGAGAGCCACCCGGTGAGTCGCCCGCCGTCGCCGTGGGTCGCCCGATAGCCCGACCACTCCACGAGGAGCTTGACGACGACGAACACGCCCAGCGTCGCAGCCGTGCCGGCCACGGCCGTCACCGGGACGACGAACAGGACGAACACCAGGAAAAACGCCTGTCGGGCCGGCGTCTCGATCACGGCGTACGGCGTGGTCGTCTCGTGGTGTCCGTCCCGCAAGTCCCGCCAGGTCTCGACGGTCTGGCCGACGACCAGCGTGCCGACGCTCAACAGGACCTCCGGCTGGCTGACGACTGCCGCCACCGGGATCGGCCTACTGACCACGACGCCGATGGCCATTCCGAACCACGCGGCGACACCGCCGACGGCGAGGGCGAAGGGCACGTTTCGCGGGTAGACCGGCGGCAGCCACGGGACCACCGTGACGCTCCCGCGCTTTCTGGTCAGCTCGTCCGAGACGCTGACGACGGTCGACCCCTCGTGGTCGGTGCGTGGCGGTTGCTGTGCGAACAGCGCCTTCACGCCAGCCATCGGGAACGCGAACAGCACTTCGAGCGTGTAGACGACCACCAGCGTCTCCGGCTCCCAGCCCAGTCGGACGACGCCGACCAGCGGCACCAGATTCGCGAGGACGACCGGCACGAACCCCGCCGCTGTCGGCAGGCGCTCACTGCTCGTGGAGGGCATCGCCAGGGAGTTACGGACAGTGGCTCATAAGCGTACTGACCGGGGAGAGCGTCGACGACACGGGAACGGGCGACGATCGCGCCGCCACCGTCGTCGATGAGTGCTCCCTCGAACCCAGCCCACGGGGCGGACCGAAAGAACGCTCTCGGAATCAAAAGCAACAGGCCACTCGCGGGGCAAATCCCTCCAATGAGCTTCGAAGGCTACGGTGAGGACATGGAGCCCGGCAAGCGGGACATCATGGAAGCCACCCACAGGGCCGTCAGGGAACACGGCTACAGCGACCTCACGATCCAGCACATCGCCGACGAGTTCGGTCGCAGCAAGGCGTTGCTCTACTACCACTACGACGGCAGAGACGACCTCCTGGTCGACTTTCTCGACTACATCCTCGGGGGCTTCCTCGCGAATCTCCCCGAGGGAGGAACGGCACCGCGCGAGGAACTCGACGCCCTCGTCGATCGCCTCCTCCCGACGACGGTCGACGAGGAACCCCATCGACTGATGCTGGCGATGTTCGAACTCCGCATGAACGCGCCCCACGACGACGCCGTGCGCGAGCAATACGTCGAGGTCGAAGCACAGCTGCGGGACATCCTCGAAGACATTCTCCGGCGGGGGATCGAGGCGAACGACTTCGTCGACGTCGACGTCGACGCCGAGGCGGAGGCGCTGCTCTCGCTGCTCGTCGGCACTCGTGCCCGCCGTCTCACGGTCTACGAGCCGGACACGTCCATCGAACCGCTGAAGCGAGCGATCGACGCCCACGTCGCCCGCATCTCGACGGCGGACGCCGACAGCGACGACTGAACCCGCTCCGCTCGCGCCGTCGTCGTGTGCTCGGCTGCACCGATCCGTCAGTGAGAGAGTCGCTGCGGGACTGCTTCGAGCGGGCTCGCAGCAACCGTCTCGCGCAGCAGATCGAGCCGCTGGCGATCGGTCGCCGACACCGCGCTCACGATCGTTCGCACCTCTTTCCGAGACACCTTCACCGCCTCCTCGGTGAACGCCGCTCCGGGGTTCGCGCGCAGTTCTCGCAGCGTCCCGACCGCTAGCAGGTACGGCACGGTCCACGCGACGACGGTGTTCCCGCCGCCCAGTGGCATCTCCTCGATGTACGACTGGGCGGGATCGAGGTGCTGCCGTGCCCGGTCGAGTGTCCGTGACAGCACCGCGACGGCTTCCGAGCGGAGGTCGTCGTCGACGACCCGATCCTGTGGCACTCCCTCGGCGGCCAGCCACTCCGCGGGGAGGTACACGTTGTTCTCGGCGACGTAGTCGTCGTGTACGTCCTTCGCGATGTTCACCAGCTGGAGGAGCCGGCCGAAGTGTTCGCCGTTGTGTCGCAGCGCCGTCTCCCGAGCCTCGGAGAGGGACTGCTCTGCGAGGAGGTTCGTGATCAGGGTCCCGACGGTGCCCGCGACGTAGTGACAGTAGCTCCGTAGCTCGGTGCCCGTCTGGATGCGAATCCCCGGCTCGTCGGCGTACCGCTCGACGAACCGGGCCATTCCCGTGGTCATCTCGCGGACCGGCGGCAGCATCGCCTCCCGCGTGGGTCGGTCGAACTGCTCGAATGCGGCCATCACGGTCGGTGCGTTCCCGACGAGTTCCCAGTCCGGTGAGGGGTTCTGGGCCGGTATCCACTCTCGGGCCTGCCGAGTGAACGACTCGATCGACGTCGACGAACCGGGCTGGAGGACCTCGCGATACGTCGCCAGGAGGTCCTGCTGTGTCGCCGCCGGGACGTGGTTCGCGTCCTCGACCGTGTCCGGAATCCGACAGAGCAGGTAGCCGACACAGATCTGGTCGGCCAGCGGCGAGTCGAGCGCGTCGATCGTCAGTGCGAACGTGCGCGAGACGCCCTGGACAGCCTCGTGACAGTACGCGAGGGGGGACTCGGACGGACCGGTGTGGTGGTGAGTCATTGTCGACGGGTGGCTTCGTCCGTTACGAAGAAATAGTCAATACTTATATCTGCCGCCTTCGGAAAACGGCGAATCACTCGACAGTAATGCTCGTGTTCACCATTGAGGCCCGATACCAGAAACTACTTGACTAAATATTCAATACAAGTAATTGATGTACGACTTCGAGAACACCGTCGCACTCGTCACCGGTGCAGGATCGGGGATCGGTCGCGCAACTGCCACGCGGTTCGCCGCCGAGGGGGCAACCGTCGTCGTCGCCGACATCGACACGACGGGCGGTCCAGCGACCGTCGAACAGATCGCAGCCGACGACGGCGACGCGACCTTCGTCGAGGTCGACACCAGCGAGAGCGACTCGATCGCCGCGCTCGTCGAGGCCACGCTCGACGAGTACGGTCGACTCGACTACGCGGTCAACAACGCCGCGATCGGGAACACGCCGGCCCCGCTCCCGGAGATCGACGAAGACGAGTGGGCGCGCGTCCTCGACGTGAACCAGACCGGCGTCTGGGCCGGCATGAAACACGAGATTCCCGCACTCTCGGACTCCGGCGGCGGAGCGATCGTCAACGTCTCCTCGAAGGCCGGGCTCCGTGGCAGTCCCGGACGGTCACCGTACGCCGCCAGCAAACACGGCGTCGTCGGCTTGACCCGGACGGCCGCCCTCGAAACCGCGGCGGAGGGCGTTCGCGTCAACGCGGTCTGTCCGACGATCGTCGAGACGCCCGCGCTGGCGTCGATGTCCGAGGTGGAACGCACCGCGGCCGTCGAGGAGGTCCCGATGGGGCGGGCCGCTTCCCCGGACGAAGTGGCGAGCGCCGTCGTCTGGCTGTGCTCCGACGAGGCGTCGTTCGTCACCGGCCACGCCCTCCCGGTCGACGGCGGCGAGACCCAGCAGTAGACGGCGGACTCTCGCGTCCCAGAAGGCTCGGCACCACCTCGCTCCGAGGGCGTAGCGTCGCCGTACAGACACCGGACATCCAGGAACGGCGGCTCGACAGAGTATAGCTGAGCTACTGAGCTAAGCTAATCTGTGACTCTCCGCTGGCCTTCGACCTCACGACAGCAGAACATATACTTCAGGTGGGCGTAGCTCGGTCCATGACACGAGACGAGGAAGACTCCGAGACGGACGACGGGAAAATCGAGTGGCTGGACCGGCTCGTGAACTTCCTCGCGACCTACCTGCCCTGACCGAGTGTCCGCGCGCAGTCAGGCGGTGTCGACGATGGCGACGCCGTCGGGGTCGATCGCGACCGAAACTGTGGTTCCGACGGTCGTCTCCTCGGCGGTGCCGTTCAGGCGCAAGCGCAACTGCCGTCCGTCGGGCAACTCCCCGACGGCGCTGGTCGTCTCACCGAGATACTGGTACTCCTGGATCGTCACCGGGATCGAACCGCTGCCGACCGCGATGTCGTCGGGTCGGACGACGACCGTCGCGTCCCCGCTCGTGTCGTCCGCGACCGCGTCCAGTCGCGCAAATCCCAGGTCGACCGTGCCGTCGTCCAGCTGTGCGTCGAGCAGGTTCGCCGAGCCGACGAATCCGGCGACGAACTCGTTTGCGGGCGACTCGTAGATCTCGCGAGGCGTGCCGACCTGTTCGAGGCGGCCGTCGTTCAACACTGCGATGCGGTCACACATCGCCATCGCCTCCTCCTGGTCGTGGGTCACGTACAGCGCGGTGACGCCCAGCTCGTCGAGCAGGCTCCCGATCTCGCGCCGGAGCCGATCCTTGAGCTTGGCGTCCAGTCCCGTCATGGGCTCGTCCAGCAGGAGGATGTTCGGCTCGATCGCGAGCGCACGCGCCAGGCCGACCCGCTGTTGTTGCCCGCCCGAGAGGGTCTCGGGCGCTCTGTCGGCGAGTTCGGCGATGTCGAGCAGCTCCAGCAGCTCCGTGGCGCGGTCCCGTCGCTCGGCCTTCTCGACGCCCTGCATCTTCGGGCCGAACGCGACGTTCGCGAGGACGCTCATGTTGTCGAACAGCGCGTACGACTGGAACACGAGCCCGACGTTTCGCCGCTCTGGGGGGACGTGGGTCACGTCCTCGTCGGCGAACCGGACCCGGCCGGCCGTCGGCGTCTCGAAGCCGGCGATCGTCCGCAGCGTCGTCGTCTTGCCACAGCCCGACGGCCCGACGACGCCGAGGATCTCGCCGTCGGCGACGGTCAGGTCGAGCGCCTCGACCGCGACCTCGTCGCCGTAGGTCTTGCGAACGCCGTCGAGTTCAACGGCGACCATGCGTCTGCCTCCCGTGAGTGTGTGTTCGAGTGGTCATGTCGTAGTGAATCCGTGTCGACCGACGGTCTGTAGCACGAGGATGGCGGCGACGACGAGACAGAAGTACATCGAGATGGCCGCCGCCGACTGCAGGAACGGAGCGCGACTGATGTTCTCGTAGAGAAACAGCGAGAAGGGCTTTGGCCCGCGGGTGTACACCATGTAGGTGAAGTTGAACTCCGCAGCGGCCAGCGTCCACGTGATGATCGAGCCCGCGAGGATCCCGCCCCTGGCGTTGGGGACGATGACGGTGACGAACGTCCGGGGCCACGACGCCCCCAGCGAGCGCGCGCTCTCTTCGAGCTGGCGGAGATCCATCGACTGGAACGCGCTCTGGACGGTCAACACCATGTACGGCGACTTCAACAGCGCGTAGCCGACGACGAGTCCGAAGGCCGTCCCGGCGTTGTCGGGATAGGTCCGCAGGAACGCGATCCCGAGGATGATCCCCGGCACGAGTGGCAGGACCGCGAGCGTGTTCAGCCACTCTCGGCCCCGGAACTCGTAGCGGGTCAGCGCGTAGGCGATCGGCACGCCGACGACGAGGTTGACGACCATCCCGCCGGTCGCCAGGAGGACGCTGAACCACAGGCCGGAGCCGATCCCCCTGCGCGCGCCCACGTCGGTCAGGCCCAGCGCCGTCCGCCAGTGTTCGAAGGTGACGAAGCCGGTGGGAACGACACCGGTAGCCGACTGCGCGAACGAGGAGACGAACGTCAGCGCGATCGGGACCACGAGCACCGCGAGGACCAGTCCCGTCACCAGCGTGACCGCGGTCTTCCCGAGCGACCGGGGCGTCCGGAGCGTCGTCATCGCCGGATCACGTCCGCTTCCGTGTAGCGCAGGCCGACGAACGTGACCGCGAGGATGAACGCGAAGTACACCAGCCCGATGCTGGCGGCGATCTGGCTCTCGTAGCCGACCGAGATCACCTGACTGAGCTGGAGCGTCGCGACGTTCAACCCCTGCAAGACCAGGACCGTGCCGAAGATCGCCAGTGCCGTCCGGAACGTGAGCAACAACGCGGCGACGATCCCGGGACGGATCTCGGGCAGCGTGACGTAGTAGAACGTCCGCAGCGGATCGGCACCGAGCGCTCTGGCCGCCTGCTCGGCGTCGGTGTTGACCTCGGCGTAGGTCCCGCGCAGGACCATCGTCGCCCGCGGGAGCAGCGAGTAGACGTAGCCCACGAACAGCCCCGTCACGGTCGTCGCGGTCGCCAGGTCGATCGGCCCCTGACCGCTGAAGAACGCGACCGCGTTCGTCACCAGTCCCTGCCGGCCCAGCAGTGCGACGACCATGAACGCGACGACGATCCCGGGGAGCGCGATGGGGAACGAGACCACCGAGACGAGCACGCGTTCGAAGGGCAGCGAGTACTTCGCGAACGCGTGTGACACCGCGACGCCCAGCGCGACGCTGACGGCGCTCGTCGCGGCCGCGAACCACAGCGTGTTCACGGCGACCTGTCGATACAGCGGGTCCGTCGCCAGCGTCCGCCAGGCCGACGCCGAGAACCCGACGTTCGCGAACCGGTCCGCGGAGACGCTCATCCGGACCATCGTCGCCAGCGGGACGAACGCGGCCACCGCGGCCAGGACGAGGAAGGGCGCACACAGGACGAGAATGCGTCGCCGTCGCCGGTCGCGCTCTGTCTCGGGTGTGAGAGTGTCTCTGGCAGCCGACAGTTCGAACCAGGTGGTGGTGCTCATAGCTGCGTCCCCGTCCGAGTTACCCCTGGATGCCGGGGATGTCCGACTCCGAGGTCACCCGATCGATGATGGGCTCCTGTCGCTCGACGAGATCCAGCTGGTCGACGGTGAACTCCGCCGCCTCGTAGGTCGCCTGGTCGGGGAACTCGTCGGGCATCTCCAGCTCGCCGGCCCGGATCGGCCGGACGAACGCGTCGAAGAACAGCCGCTGGCCCTCCAGCGAGAGGACGAAGTCCATGAACAGCTTCGCCGTCTCCGGGTTCGGTGCGCCGTCGAGCATGCCGTAGCCGTACGGGATGTTCATCGCTCCGGCGTCGCCCTCGGGGCCGGGCAGGATCGCGACGCCGACGTCCTCCGCGGGCACCTCCTCGTGGTTGTACTTCATCTCCAGGGCGGTGTAGTCGTACTGGGCGACCGCCGAGACCTCGCCGCTGGTGAAGTCGCCGGTGATGTTGCGACGCACGTCTGCCCCCTCCTGGGCGATGTCGTTGTAGTACTCGACGACCGGTCCAAGATCGTCCATCGTCCCGCCGTAGGCGTTGTTGATCGACAGCGCCGTCGCCAGCCCGTTGGCCGAGTGGGGCGGGGTCACGCAGAAGTCCTTGGCTGCGTCGGGGTGTTTGAAGTCCTCCCAGCTCTCGGGCTCGCCCAGCCCGCGTTCCTCGTAGATGTCCTTGCGGTAGGTGACCGCCGTCGTCATCTGCCGGGTCGCCGTGAGGTGGCCGTTGTCCGTCTTCAGATCCGACGGGACGGCGTCCCAGTTGGCCGGCTTGTAGTCCGTGGTAAACCCCTCCTCCATGGCGGTGATACCGAACGAGTAGCCGCCGTTGTACGCCGAGTGGGTGGGGTTCTCGGCGTTCGATCGGATGTGCGTGAGCGCCTCGCCGGAGGTGCGCTGGTCGTCGTTCAACTTGACGCCGTAGCGCTCGTCGAAGGCGTCCATGACGGCACCCCAGTTCGACCACCCCGTCTGGACGGCGTAGATGTAGAGTCTGTCCGAGGGGAAGTCGCTCTCGCTGACGGTCGTCTGGTAGTCGCCGTGGCCGACCTCGTAGGTCTCGCCGCCACCGCCGCCGATGGCTTCGGTGCCGCTACACCCTGCGACTGTGGCAGCCGCCGCCGAGCCCGCCACGGTCAGGAACCCGCGTCGTGTGTGATCAGTCACACGCGGTGGTCCGGCAATCCGGCTAAAGGTGTTTTATATTACACCTCTATACCGCGATCACCGGGTAGGGACGGTACGTCGTGGTACCGACCGGGTGTGAGGGCTATATAGACCCGGACCCCTGGGCCGGCCGAGGCGACGCCCCCGTCAGATCGACTGTCTCGCTACTCGCCGGCGAGACGGCCGGGCGTCCACTCGCCGTCGAAGTCTTCGTGGGTGAAGGCCCTGGCGTCGTCGCCCGCGTAGGTGGCCACGAGCTGGCCGTCGCCTTCGAGGTAGTATTTGTAGGTCGTCAGCCCGGCCAGACCGACCGGGCCGCGAGCGTGGATCTTCCCCGTCGAGATGCCGACCTCCGCGCCGAGGCCGTAGCGGTAGCCGTCGGCGAAGCGCGTCGAGGCGTTGTGGAAGACGCTCGCGGCGTCGATGCCGGTCATGAACAGCTCGGCGGTCTCGGCGTCCTCGGTGACGATCGACTCGGTGTGTTTCGAGCCGTGAGCGTTGACGTGCTCGACGGCCTCGTACACGTCCGAGACGACCTTGATCGACAGCTCGAGGTCGCCGTACTCGCTGTCCCAGTCGTCCTCGGTCGCCTCGCCCACGTCGACGATCTCGCGGGTCGCCTCGTCACCGCGGAGTTCGACGCCGGCCGCCTCGTAGCGCTCGACGATCGTCGGCAGGAACGTCGCTGCGACGCTGTCGTCGACCAGCAGCGTCTCGACGGCGTTACACACCGCCGGGTACTGGACCTTGGCGTCGAAGGCGATCTCTTCGGCCTGTTCGAGGTCTGCGGCCTCGTCGACGTAGACGTGACAGATCCCTTCGGTGTGGCCCAGCACGGGGATCTGGGTGTTGTTCTGGATGTAGGAGACGAACTCCGAGGAGCCACGGGGCATCAGCAGGTCCACCTTGTCGTCCATCTCAAGCAGCGCGTCGACCTCCTCGTGGGCTTCGATGAGCTGGACCCAGCCGTCGGGCAGCTCGGCGGTCGCCTCGCGGATGAGTTCGTAGAGGACGCGGTTGGACTCGCTGGCCTCGCTGCCGCCCTTGAGGATGACGGCGTTGCCGGACTTGAGCGCGAGGCCGGCGATCTGGACCAGCGCGTCCGGCCGCGACTCGAAGATGGTGCCGACGACGCCGATCGGCACGGCGACCTTGTACAGTTCGAGGTCCGCGTCCAGTTCGCGGGCCGCGAGCGTCTCGCCGAGGGGATCGTCCTGTTGGGCGACGCTCTCGACCATCTCGGCGATGCTCTCCAGTTTCGCGTCGTCGAGCTTCAGGCGATCGACGAGCGCCTGGGTGTACTCGCCGCGTTCGAGCATGGCCTCTGCCTCCTGGACGTCGGTCGCGTTGGCCTCGCGGATCTCTCCCTCGTGGTCGCGAATGGCGTCGGCGATCGACTCCAGCGCAGCGTCGCGGGTCGCCTCGTCGACGTTTGCCAGCCGCAGTGCGGCGTGCTGTGCGTCGGTCACCTGGGATTCGGTGTCGTACTCAGTCATCTGTGGCTCCGTTTATCGGGACGAATAGCGTGCCCACCGATTTGGCAGTAGCGATCCGTTCCAGCACGTCGCGGTCAGCCGAGCCGGCGATGATCGCCGGTGTGCCGTGTTCGCTCACGTCGCGCGCGCCCTCGACTTTCGTCTGGATGCCGCCGAACTCGGCGGTGGTGCTGTCGTCGACGAGCGACTGGACGGCGTCGTAGTTCGTGCCGACGGCCTCGATCAGCTCCGCGTCGTCGTCGTCTTTCGGGTTGCCCGTGTAGACGCCGCCGACGTCGGTCAGGGTCACCAGGAGGTCGACGTTGACGCCGATGGCCACCGACGCCGAGAGCATGTCGTTGTCGCCGATCTGGATCTCCTCGGTCGCGATCGCGTCGTTCTCGTTGATGATCGGCACGATCCCCCAGTCGAACAGGGTCTCGATGGTGTTGCGGACGTTCGTGAACCGTTCGGGGTTGGCCAGATCGTGCTCGGTCAGCAGGATCTGTGCGACCGTCTGGTCGTAGCGGTCGAAGCTCTGGGTGTAGTGGCGCATCAGGTGGCTCTGTCCGACCGTCGAGAGGGCCTGGCTCTCCTCGACGGTCTCGGTCTCCTCGTCGATCAGCCCCTTGCCTGCACCGACCGCGCCCGACGAGACCAGCAGTACGTCTTTCCCTCGCTCTCGGAGGTCCATGATGTCGCTGACCAGCTTGTCGAGCTTCACGCGATCGAGCTGGGAGTCGGCGTCGGTCAGCGAGTTCGTCCCTGCCTTGACGATCACGCGCTGGGCGTCGGCGGCCTGCTCGCGCGCCCGCTCGACGGTCGCCTCGTCGACGGTCGCGATCGCCGACTGCTCACTCATCGTCGAACTCCTCGGCGAGTTCTCGGGACCGCTGCTCGGCGGCTTCGACGGCCTCGACGACCGCCGTGTCGGCGTCGCTGTCCCACAGGACCTCCATCCCCTCGATGGTCGTCCCGTTGGGCGAGCAGACGGCGTCGATGAGCTCGGAGACGCTCCGGTCGTCTCGGAGGACCGTCTCGGCTGCGCCCTTGAACGTCTGGGCCGCCAGCGTCTCGGCCTGCTCCGGGTCGAGGCCGCCGTCGATGCCGGCCTCCTTCATCGCGTCGATGAGGTAGAAGGCGAAGGCCGGGCCGCTGCCGTTGACTGCCGTCGACACGTCCATCAGCGCCTCGTCGATCTCGACGAACTCGCCGACCGCGTCCAGCAGTTCCCGCACGTCGTCGTCGATCCCCGATCGGGTGGCCGCCGCGGCCATGTCGCCGGTCTCGGCCGCCAGGTTCGGCATGATCCGGACGACCGTCGCGTCGGTCTCGCCCGCGACGAACGACCGCGGGACGCCCGCTGCGATGGTGAGAAGCGACTGGTCCGGTCGGAGATCGAGATCAGCGAGGACTGCCGAGACTGCCTTCGGTTTGACTGCCAATACGACGATCTCTGCTTCCCGAGCCGCGTCGACGTCGTCGGTCGTCTCGTCGGCGTCGTCGGCGACCGACGCCAGCGCCTCGGGATCGAGGTCGATCGCTGTCACTTCGTAGGCTCCGGTCTGGGCGAGCCCCTTCACGAAGGCCCCACCCATGTTACCACAGCCGATAACGCTCACGTGTGTCATCCTATCTCCACAGGGGAGACTGAGGTACATACCAACTACGGCTTCGTCCGAGCAGCGCGACGCTGCCGGGTCGAGCACACGTACCCGAACTCACGCGGTGTACTGTTCGACGAGCGACCGTAGCTCGTCCTCGCCCTGGACGCCGACGATCTCCTCGACCTGCTCGCCGTCGGCAAAGAGGACGAGCGTGGGCACGCCGCGGACGCCGTAGGCCGTCGCGAGCTGCTGGTTCTCGTCGACGTCGACTTTCGCCACGGCGGCGTCCGTCTCGGCCGCGAGGGTCTCGACGACCGGTTCGAGCATCTGGCAGGGACCACACCAGTCGGCGTAGAAGTCCGCCAGGACGACGTCGTAGTCGGCGACTGCGTCGTCCAGTTCGGGCTGACCGTCGACGTGTACTGGCTCCGTCGGCGCGCTGGCTTCCGTTTCGATATCGGTTGTCATCACTCCATCGTAGGTGGCTCTCGTAGTTAAGAGTTTTGGACGTACTAAACAATACTGCGGCAGGCCCAGTCAGCCGACGACGGGCTGTCGCACTCTCTCCGGCCCGTGCGACTCAGGAGCACGAATACGGTGAAAATCCACAGCGGGCAGTCCCGGCGGGAGTGGCGTCGTGTGGCGGGATCGGGGCTGTCGAACTGGAGGCTCAGCTCTCGACTGATGGTGCCGTCGCGTCGCGATCTTCGTACTTCGTCTCGAACTCCTGGATGAGCTGGCCCATCTTCGCGTACCAGTCGTTGAGGAGCCGCTGCATGTCGTCTGCGATGTTCGCGGGGTCGGTCGGTCTGTAGACGTGATAGTATCCGCCTTGGTCGTAGTTGACCTGTTCTTTCTGGATGAATCCGGACTGGAGGAGCCGCTGTACGGCCCGGTAGGCGGTCGATCGTTCACGGTCGACGGCGTCTGCGATCTCGTCGACGGTGAGCGCGTCCTCGGTGTCGACGAGCGACTGGAAGACCTCTCGATCGAGCTGTTTGAGTCCGTGGAAACACTCCAGAAGCCCCTCACACTCCATGTCCCGCTGAAGCTGTTCAGACATCGAATCTGGCATCGGTATCGAATACACGTACGGTCTACCGCGTTAAAAGACTTGTGTGCGAATTCCACAATGCCGCACGAACTCCTGCCGGCAGATCGACGGCGTGAGCCAGTGGCGGACACCGTGGCTCGTCCGGCCGCCGATCTTGTCTCTTTCGCGAACTATCACCCGGCGGACGGGACCCTCCAGTCTGCACGACGGCCGGCAGGAATCAGGTCCACTCTGGTTCGAGCGCGTCGAGCAGGCTGTCGATCTCGCTGCGGGTGTTGACCGCGTGGACCGACGCGCGGACTGCGTTCGGTGTCGGCAGAGCGCGAACGACGATCCCTCGCGAGGCGAGGCGATCGACCGTCGCTTCGGGGTCGTCGACGTCGATCGTGACGAGTCCCGACTCCGGTTCCGCCGGACTGTGGAGTCGTTCGTTCGGGACGCCGTCGGTCAACTGCCCGGCCAACTCCTGAATCTGGCTCTCGATGCGGTCGACGCCGACCTCCTCGAGCACGTCGATCGCCTCGGCCAGCGCGACGTGTGGCGCGGGGTTCGACGAGCCGACCTCGAATCGCCCCGCGCCGGGTACGAACTCGTATGGATCTGCCGTCGGTGTCTCGACGCTTCGGTAGCCGACTGTCGCGGGCCTGAGCGATTCTGCCGACGCCCGGTCGACGTAGAGGAAACCACCGCCCCACAGCCCAAGCAGCCACTTGTGACCGGCCGCCGCGACGGCGTCTGCGCCCCACTGGGCGACGTTCATCGGGAGCTGACCCGGCACCTGTACGGCGTCGACGAGCGCGAACGCGCCGGCCTCGTGGGTGATCTCGACGAGGTCCGCGACGGGCAGGCGAGTGCCGTGCGTCCACGTCACGGCACTGAAACACGCGAGCCGCGCGCCGTCGACGGCCGCGGCGAAGGCGTCGCGGTCGACCCGTCCGTCCTCGGTCTCGACGACGCGAACCTCGACGCCTTCCCGTTCCAGGCGTTGCCACGGGAGCGTCCCGGCCGGATGTTCGAGATCGGTCCGAACGACCACGTCACCGGACTGCCAGTCGATCGCGTTCGCGACGGCGTTGATCCCGGCAGTCGTACTCTCCGTGAGCGCGATCTCGGGGGGCGCTGCACCGACGAAGTCAGCGACCCGTTCTCGGGTCCGGTCGTAGGCGTCGAACGCCACGTCGTACGGATCGTTTCGAGCGCTCGTCTCGTACTCGTGTCTCCGGACGAACTCGTCGGCCGCTTCGACGACGTACCGCGGACTCGGCCCGTGAGCGCCGAAGTTCAGGTAGATGTCCTCGTGCAGGGCGGGCGTGTCGGCGCGAAGTTCTCTGGGATTCATGTCGCTTTCGATGAATCAGTCGCTATACCGGGCGATCAGGTCGCGAAGTGACTGTTCGCTCTGGCCGCCACGAAGCTGTTTCACCGGCTGCCCGTCGGCGAACAGGACGAACGTGGGTGTGCTCTGGGCACCGAACTCGATCGCGGTTTCGAGGTTCGATTCGATGTCGATCGTCAGGATCGTCGCATCAGTGTCGTTCGCGAGTGCTTCCAGAACCGGCTTCATTCGCTTGCAGGTGCCACACCACTCCGTGTAGAATTCCGCGAGCGCGACGCTACTGTCTTCGAGGACCGTGCCGATGTCGTCATCACCGAGTGAAACCACGCTGTCCGTCTCCGCTGTCTGTGTCGACATTACCGGATACTACGCGCTGGCTGTTTAATAGTCTTGGGCCAACCATACAATTGCGCGCAGTCCCCCTCTCGCCGGTGCCAAGAGCGACCGCATCGGTGTTCTCTAGCGTGACTCTCCGGTGGCGTGTTCGCGACCGATCGCGCCTGCAAGCGCCAACAGGTAGCCCAGTCCGTACTGGACATCCGGATCGCGCAGCCCGCGAAGCAATCCGAGGAGACCGACGCGTTCAGCCGGTTCTCGTTCCGCGCTACCGACACTCTCCAGTAGCGTCTCGATTCCGTCACGAGTATCGTCGTCCGCGGCCGTCTGTGCGACCTCGCCGAGCCCGGTGCCGGTGGCGGCCAGCGATCTGACCATCTCGTCGTCGAGCGCCGCGGTCGCCAGCGATCCGACCTCCGCCAGCTCCGCCAGCTCGTCGAGCGTTCCGCTCTCTTGCAGCGCGAGCAGAGTTTCGAGCGCGTCCTGTAGCTCGTCGCCGTTGTCGCCGACGGTCTCGGCCAGCGCGACGGTCTCGTCGGTCGCGAGCCCGTCTGCGGACTCGACGAGCGTCGATCCCGTCGACGAGAGCTCCCGTACCATCTCGTCGTCGAGGGCGCTCTCACCGAGCGAGAGCACGTCGAGCAGTTCGTTGACGGCGTCGAGACGTGCCACGAACTCGGCGACTGCCTCTGGATTTTCCGCGATCGCTGCTTCGAGCTCGGGTTGCTCAGTGGCGCGCTCCCCGGACATCGTCAGAGCAACCCCCGTGCGGTGAGCCAGTACGCCTCGTTGTACGCTAGCTTCGACCAGTGGAGCTTCTCCGACGGCGGTGCGGGCGCGGGCGGCGTCTCGTAGTCGAACTCGACAAACGACGCCGCGTCCATCCCCGTTTCGATGAAACACAGCGTCTTGCCGTCGTAGGTCGCCGTCGCCGGCCGACCGCGGATCTCGCTTGCGAGGCGCTGGCCGACGACGCCGGCCTGGTAGTGGGCGACGCTGCCCGCGTTCGGGACGCCGGTGTCGGCGGTGTCGCCGAGCGCGTAGACGTTCTCGGCGGCCTCGGCTTCCAGCGTGTGCTTGTCGACATCGACCCATCCGTCGTCGCCCAGCCCCGCCTCCTCGATGAGGTCGACGCCGCCGTGGGGCGGGATCGTCACGAGGAGGTCGTAGTCGAGTTCGGTCCCCTCCATGGACGTGATCGTCTCCGCCTCCGGGTCGACCGACTCGGCGTTGAAGAACGTCTCGACGTCGATGTCCCGTTCTTCCATGATCGGACGTGCCCACTCGGCGATGTGGGGATTGCCGTGGACGCGCTGGATCGGATACGTGTACGTGATCTCGACATCCTCGCGGAGGCCTCGCTCGTGGAGCCAGTCGTCGGCCATGAAGACGAACTCCAGCGGTGCCGCCGGGCACATGTGGGGCGTCCCGACGACGCTCAACACGAGCCTGCCCTCGGTCAGCGACAGCAGTTCGTCGCGCAGATCGACCGCGCCGGACTCGCTGTAGTAGTCGTGGCCGCCGTCGACGAGCCCCGGAATCTCCTCCGGTACGAGCGTCGATCCCGTCGCGAGGACGAGGTGGTCGTACTCGATGGTGTCGTCGCCTTCCATGCTCTCCAGGCGCTCGGCGTCGGTGTCGATCTCGGTCACGCGATCGATCCGGATGTCGACCCGGTCGTCGACGAGGTCTTCGAGCGGCCGCCGGCCGTCGTCGGGCTCGCGCTGGCCGAATGGGACGTACAGCCAGACCGGCTTGTAGACGTGGTCGTCGTCGTCGTTGATCAGTGTGATCCGCACGTCTCCAGCGTCGAGTTCGGGTTCGAGTCGGTCGGCGAGATCGTTCGCGAGGACGGACCCACCGGTCCCGCCGCCGACGATGACGACGTGCTCGGTCATGCTTTCTCCACGTAGAACTCGTGGTAGTCGTCCAGTTCTTCGACGGCGCGCAGTTCGTTGCCGGCTTCCTCGGCCCACTCGGGAACGTCGGACAGTGACTGCTCGTTGTCGCTCAGCAGGCGGATCACCTCGCCGGAGTCGGCGCTCCGAATGGCTCCGATGAGGTCCATCAGTGGGCCGGGGCAGGCTGCGCCCCTGGCGTCGACGGTTTCGTCGGGTTCGATGTCGGTCATAGATCGCTCACAGGTAATCGTTAGGTCTCGACCGTATTAGTATTGCACACCAATTCCAAGACTCTGGGAATCCAGAGTTCGGACGGACCCATCATGAGGAAGTCCGGCGACAGCGTGAACGAGCTGTCAACTTCACTCGTTGGTCTGGGAGTGCCACGTCGCCGGCAGCTGCGTGTAGACGACCGCGTTGTCGACGAGCACGTCGACGGGCACGTACTCGTCGGGCGCGTGGACGGTGTCTGTGCCGAGCGCGAACTCGACGGTCGGAATGCCCGCGTGTCGGAGTTTCTTGGCGTCGCCACCGCCCGTCGCACTCCGTCGAAAGATCCGCGTTTCCGTCACGTCCGCCGCCGTCGACGCGACTGCTTCGACGAGCGGGCTGTCGGGTGCCTCGGCGGTGCCGACGCTCCAGGAGACGTCGGCGATCGTGATACCGTCGCAGCCGGCGACACACTCCCGAATGCCCGCCAGTACGTCGGGCGTGTGGACGCCCGCCGTCAGCCGCACGTCGATCTCGGCGCGGGCGGACTGTGGGACGCTGTTTATCGCGTCACCGCCCTCCAGGACGCCGAGATTGATCGAGGGGTACCAGAACAGTTCCCGAGCGACGCCTTCGCCCATCGAGGGGGCGTAGTACTCGACGGACTCTTCGACGATGGCTGCCACGTCCGGATCGATTTCGAGGCGTTGGGTTCCGAACCGCTCGCGCACGGTCTCGACGGCCTCGTAGAGCCGCTCGATCGCGTTGACGCCGACGACTGGCCGGGAGCCGTGGGCACCCTCGCCCGCTGCTTCGAGCGTCAGCCAGATGCTCCCTCGATCTGCGACCGTGACGGAGTGGCGGCCTTCCGCACAGGTCGGTTCGCCGATCACGCAGGCGTCGGCGTCGAGCATCTCTGCGTCCAGTAGCGCAGGCAGCCCGGCGTCGCCGCCGACTTCCTCGTCGCTCACGAACGCGAACTGGAGGTCGACGGGCGGGGTCGTGTCGGTGGTCACGAACGCCTGTATCGTGAACAGCATCGACGCCACGGCACCCTTCATGTCGGTCGCACCGCGACCGTAGACCCGATCGTCGGCGCGTTCGCCGAGTGGGTCCCGCGTCCACGCGTCGGCGTCGAACGGGACCGTATCGAGGTGGCCGTTGTACAGCAGCGTGCGGTCGGACTCGCCCGGAACTTCGACGAGCAGATTCGGTTTCGCTGGATCGACCGCGAACCGCTCGCTGTCGACCGAAAGCGGGTCGAGGAACCGCTCGATCTCGGCGACGATCTCGCGCGTGTCGCCGGGCGGGTTCGACGTGTCGACCGCGAGCAGATCGAGGGCGATCTCGCTCAGCTCCTCGCGATGTGCCCGAACGAACGTCGCGGGTGTCGTGTCGGTCATGTGTCTGTCTTGGTGTGGTCACCACAAAAACCGGCTAGTCGGCTGTCGACGTCTGCTGACGACGTGTCACGCGCAGCGACGACAGCGCCGTATAGATGATCGCCACGGCGACGACGACCGCCGCGCCGACGACGAGCACCAGTCCGAGCAGTTCGAGCGTCGGGCTCCCGACGTAGGACCCGATCTCGCCGACGCCGACGGCAACGGCACCGACCAGCAACATGCCGCCGAAGTAGATCTTGATGCCGTCGGCGTCGACGACGGCGGTCGCGGCGGAGCCGATACGCGCACCGAGTGCGCTCCCGAACAGCAGCGGTGCGACGATACCGAGGTCGACGCCGCCACCCTGTCCGTAGAGGTAACTCCCGAGACCGCCGGAGAAGACGATCTCGAAGAGGTCCGTCCCGACGGCGACGGGCACGGGAACACCGATCGCGTAGATCATCGCCGGCATCCGGATGAACCCGCCACCGACGCCGAGAAAGCCCGACAGGAGACCGGTCGCGAAGGCGACGGCCGTGATGACCCACACGGACACGCGGATGTCGCCTCGGAGCGTCACCATCGGCGGAATCCGAACGGTTCGTTGAATCGTTTTGGCGACGTCGGGGATCTCGTACTCGTCGAGGTCCTTGTCAGCAGCCTCGTGATCGATGCTATCCCCGCCGTCGCCGCCCAGGGCGTCACGGGTCACCATCGCCCCGACGCCGCCAAGCAAGACGACGTACGCGACGCTGATGATCCCACCAGCCAGTCCCAGCGATTCGAGGTAGTAGACGCTGGCGCGCCCGGCCTCGATACCGATAGTCGTGCCGGTAATCATGATCACGCCCAGCTTGTAGTCGACCTGTCCGAGGTCGTGGTGCTTCAGGGTCGCGATGACGGCCGTCCCGAAGACGAACGCCATCCCGCTCCCGACTGCGACGGGGGCAGGGTAATCGAGCATCAGCAGGGCGGGGGTGACGAGGAACGACCCGCCCATGCCGAAGAATCCGAACAGGACGCCCACGACGAGGCCGAATCCGACGAACAGCGCGAGCATTTCGGGGCTCGTCCCCAGGATCCCGGACCCGCCGAGCAGGCTATCGAGCATTCGTCTCACCTCCGACCAGGAGTTCCATCAGATGGGGACCAAAGAGTCGTTCGAGACTCCCATAGCCCACGTACAGCACG